>CAWGMA010000001.1:0-2304102 GCA_963823555.1 Candidatus Eiseniibacteriota bacterium
CGGCGACGAGGTGTGTTCTACGTGGCGGTTACCGGTGCCGGCATCTCACGTCGGTGACGCTGCACTGGTGGCCAATGTGGTCGCCGACGCTGGAGCGCCGCCAGCGACGTTGTGCCTCGGTCCGGCCTTCCCCAATCTTCAATCTGGCCACATTGATCCGCGTTGCGCTCCCCTACGGCAAGCCAGGCGCGCTCGATGTCTACGATGTGTTCGGTCGATTCGACGCTGAACTCTTCATGACTGGCTGCTCGCGGCTGTGCGACTTCGTATCGCCTGGGCGGTCGTAACGACGACGGACGCCCGGTGCCGTCGGGGACCTACATCGTGCGGGCCACGAGCGCGTTCCGGAATCGCCGAGCTGAAGGTCCTGCGCGTCAGGTAGCGACGCTCGCCGAACCTACACCGTGCGCGAGAAGACCGGCCGCTCGCCGCGTGCTGCGCAGGTACCGTCGAAGACCATGCAGATGTTGCGGATGAACAGCCGTCCGTCGCCGACGACCTCCAGGTGGTCGGCATCCATCGTCCAGGAAGCCGTGACTGACCGGTCCGCCGTCCTCGGCCAGCTCGGCCAGCTCGGTCGCGAAGTAAGCCGCGAAGTCGATCTCGAATCGCCTCTCGATCTCGGCCGCGATCGAGGTAGAAGTTGCACATCAGGCGCGTGATCACGTCGCGGCGGATCAGGTCGTCCTGGTTCAGCAGGTAGCCGCGCTCGACCGGGAAGCGGCCCGCGTCGAGCGCCGCGTAGTAGGTCGAGAGCTTCTTCTCGTTCTGGGCGAAGGCTCCGCGCACGTCGCCGATCGCGGAGACGCCGAGGCCGACCATGTCGGTGCGCCGGCTTCACGGTGTAGCCCATGAAGTTGCGGTGCAGCCGGTCCGCTTGGCGATCGCCAGCGCCAGCTCGTCGTCGGGCAGGGCGAAGTGGTCCATGCCGATCTGCACGTAGCCCGCGCGCCAGGAAGCCGTCGATCGCGCGACGCGAAGCAGCGCGAGCTTGGTCTCCGGGCCGGGCAGCGTCGTCGTCGTCGATCGCGCTTCTGGTTGCCTT
Source organism: Candidatus Eiseniibacteriota bacterium (assembly GCA_963823555.1). Lineage (GTDB taxonomy): Bacteria > Eisenbacteria > RBG-16-71-46 > CAVPCR01 > CAVPCR01 > CAVPCR01. The sequence goes on from CAWGMA010000001.1 coordinate 1,046, forward strand.
CGGATCCACGGCACGTAGGCGAAGGAGTAGACCGCGACGCGGTCGGGCCGCAGCTCGATGACCGACTCGAGGCGTGCGCGCGGAAGGTCTCCGGGGTCTGGCAGCGGCAGGCCGTAGATCAGGTCGATGTTGATCGAGTCGAAGCCGAGCCGCGCGGCCGTACGTCGAACAGGCGCCGCGTCTCGCTCTCAGCGTCTGGTTGCGGTCGATCGCCTCCTGCACCTCGGGGTCGAAGTCCTGCACGCCCATGCGAGAGGCGGTTGAAGCCGAGCTCGCGCAGCAGCGTCGAGCTGCTCGCGCGTGGTCACGCGCGGGTCGACCTCGATGGCGACCTCGGCGTCGCGGCCGATGTCGAAGTGCGCGCGTGACCCGGCGCTGCAGCGTCGCGCATCTGCGTCGGGTCGAGGTAGGTCGGCGTGCCGCCGCCCCAGTGGTACTGGACGACGCTGCCGCCGGTCGCGGCAGGTGCCGCGGCCAGCAGGTCGATCTCGCGTGCGAGGTAGTCGAGGTAGCTCGCCGCGCGACCTCGCGCTTCTGCGTGATGACCACGTTGCAGCCGCAGAAGGTGCAGCGCTCGCTCGCAGAACGGCAGGTGGACGTAGAGCGAGAGCGGCTCGTCCGGCGCGCAGTTCGGCCGGCGCCGAGGCGCCGGCGGTAGTCCGCCGCGGCGAACCGCTCGTGGAACTCGACCGCGGTCGGGTAGGAGGTGTAGCGCGGCCCCGGCCGGTCGTACTTCTGCGAGCAGCTCGGCGCGTGACCGGGGCGACTCGAGGCCTGCGAGGATCGTCGCGGAGGCTCCGGTTCCCGGGCGGGTGAGCGGTGCACGGCCTCGACCAGGCGCTCGACGTTCTCCGCCGGGGTCGTCGGGCAGGATGCCGTGGCCCGAGGTTGAAGACGTGGCCCCGGTCGGCCGCCGCCGCTCGGCGAGCACGGCGCGGGCGCGCTCGGCGATCGACCTCGGGCGGCGCCGAGCAGCAGCGCCGGGTCGAGGTTGCCCTGCACCGCGCCGCCCGGGGCCGGCGGCGCGCGCGCGGTCGAGCGGGACGCGCCAGTCGAGCCCGCACGACGTCGCGCCGAGCTCGCCGATCGCCTCGAGCAGTGCGGCGCCCAGTCGTCGGCGAAGTAGATGAGCGGCAGCGTCCCGGAGCGCCGGCGACGCTCGACGATCGGCGCGCAGCGCGCGGCGGCCGAAGCGCTCGATAGTCCGCGGGGTCGAGGAGCCCGGCCCAGGAGTCGAAGAGCTGCACCGCCTGCGGCGCCGGCCTCGACCTGCGCGTCGAGCTAGTCCGCCGACCGCCTCGGCCAGCCGCTCGAGCAGGCGGTGCGCGAGCCGCCGGGTCGGCGTACGAGCAGCGCCCGCAGGTGCGGTGAAGTCCTTGCGCTGCCGCCGCCCTCGACCAGGTAGGCAGGCCAGGGTGAACGGGCGCGCCGGCGAAGCCGATAGCGGCGCTCGGCCGCCCAGCGCGCGCGCGATGCGCCGGATCGCCTCGAGCGAGTGCTCGAGGTCGCGCGTCGCGCGTCCGGCACGCGCGAGCGCGCTCGATGTCGGCGCGCGTCGCGGACCGGCTCGGTCGAGCACCGGGCCCGGGGTCGAACGTCAGCCTCGATGCCCATGGCCGTCGAGCGGCATCAGGATGTCGGAGAAGAGGATCGCCGCGTCGAGCGCGAAGCGGCGCGATCGGCTGCAGCGTGACCTCGGCGGCCAGCTCGGGGGTGCGGCACAGCGTCGCGGAAGTCGTGCTCGCGCGCGGACCGCGCGGTACTCCGGCAGGTAGCGCCCGGCCTGGCGCATGATCCAGATCGGCGTGCGGTCGACCGGCTCGCCCGCGCCGCGCGCAGGAAGCGTCGCGCCCGTGTCACGAGGTGCGTGGACCGCATGCGCGCTGTCAGCGCCCCCTCCAGCGCCTCGCCGGCGCGCGCCGCGCTCGTCCGGTCGACGTCCTCCGTCGGTGTGCGCGGCGCGACAGGAAGCGCCGCCTCGAACGGCGAGGGCGCGAGGTAGATCCCCGCGCTCGAGCATCGCGTGGAAGAAGCGGCGCGAAGCGCTCGCGGTCGCACTCGCCGCCGCGTCCCAGTCGGCGACCCGGCCCGCGGTGAAGTAGAGGCAGAACAGCGAGCCGACGCGCTGCACCGTGCCGGCGACCCCGCGCCGCGGCGAGGGCCTCCCGCATGCCCGGCGCGAGCGGCGCCGAGCGCCTCGAGCCGGTCGTAGAGGCCGGGTCGCGTCGAGCAGGCGCAGCTGCGCGAGCCCGGCGGCCATCGCGAGCGGGTTCCCCGACAGCGTGCCGGCCTGGTAGACGGGCCCTCCGGGCGCGACCTGCTCCATGAGGTCGCGCCGGCCGCCGTAGGCGCCGACCGGCAGGCCGCCGCCGATGATCTTGCCGAGGGTCGTGAGATCGGGTCGGACGCCGTAGAGCTCCTGCGCGCCGCCGCGCGCCAGGCGGAAGCCGGTCATCACCTCGTCGAAGATGAGCAGCGCGCCCGTCGCGCGCCGTCAGCTCGCGCAGCCCTCGAGGAAGCCCGGCGCCGGCGGCGACCACGCCCATGTTGCCGGCCACCGGCTCGACGATGACCGCCGCGATCTCGTCCGGGATTGGCGGCGAAGAGCGCCTCGACCGATCGCAGGTCGTTGTAGCGCGCGGTCAGCGTGTCGGCGGCCGTGCCCGCCGGCACGCCCGGGGCTCGTCGGCGCGCCGAAGGTGGCCGCGCCCGAGCCGGCCTTGATCAGGAACGCGTCGCCGTGGCCGTGGTAGCAGCCCTCGAACTTGACGATCTTGGCGCGGCCGGTGGCGGCCCGCGCCAGGCGCACGGCGGTCATCGTGGCCTCGGTGCCGGAGTTGACGAGCCGCACCATCTCGACCGACGGCACGCAGCTCGCAGATCAGCTCGGCCAGCTCGACCTCGCGCTCGGTGGGCGCGCCGAAGCTCGTGCCGTCGCCGGCCGCCTCGCGCACGGCCTCGACCACCGCGGGGTGGGCGTGACCGAGGATCATCGGGCCCCAGGAGCCGACGTAGTCGATGTACTCGTTGCCGTCGACGTCCCACGAGCGCGCGCCCCGGGCGCGCGCGATGAAGGGCGGCGTGCCGCCCACCGCGCCGAAGGCGCGCACCGGCGAGTTGACGCCGCCGGGGATCACGCGCTTGGCGCGCGTCATCAGATCTTCGCTTCGGGGCAGCGGTCGCCCGGCCGGCGCTGCCGTGTTCGTCGTTGCCTTCACTCCTTCACTCCTTCAGCGCGCCTTCGCTTCGCCCTGGGCGAGCGCGCGCGCGATCCTGCGGGCGAAGTAGGTGAGGACGATGTCGGCGCCGGCCCGGCGGATGGCGAGCACGCTCTCGCGCTCGATGGCCTCGCCGTCGATCCAGCCGCTGGCGGCGGCGGCCTGGATCATGGCGTACTCGCCCGAGACCTGGTAGGCGGCGACCGGCACGCCGAAGGTCGTCTTCACCCGGCGGATGACGTCGAGGTAGGGGAGGGCCGGCTTGACCATGACGATGTCGGCGCCCTCGTCGAGGTCGAGGGCGACCTCGCGCAGCGCCTCGTCGGCGTTGGCCGGATCCATCTGGTAGGCGCGCCGGTCGCCGAAGCGCGGCGCCGATTCCGCCGCCTCGCGGAACGGCCCGTAGAACGCCGAGGCGTACTTGGCGGCGTAGGAGACGATGACCGTGTCCGGGAGGTCGGCCGCGTCGAGCGCTGGCGGATCGCTCCGACGCGTCCGTCCATCATGTCGCTCGGGGCCACGACGTCGGCGCCGGCCTGGGCGTAGGCGAGAGCGGCGGCGGCGAGCAGCGGCAGGGTGGCGTCGTTGTCCACCGTATCCCCGGCGAGCACGCCGCAGTGACCGTGATCGGTGTACTCGCAGAGGCAGACGTCGGCCCAGACGAGGAGGTCGGGCAGCGCCTCCTTGAGCGCCTCGATGGCGCGCGGGACGATGCCGTTCGGTGCGTAGCCCTCGGTGCCCCGCGCGTCCTTGTGTTCCGGGATGCCGAACAGGATGACGGCGGGTACGCCGTCATCGTGAGCGGCGCGCGCCTCGTCGACCAGGCGGTCGATCGAGAGCTGGGAGCAGCCGGGCATGGCGGCGATCGGCTTCTCGACATCGTTCCCCGGACAGACGAAGAGCGGGTACACGAGCCCTTCGCGGCGGATCGCCGTCTCCCGCACCATGGCACGGAGCTGGGGTGTGCGGCGGAGGCGGCGCGGGCGCACGGTGGGGAAGCTCGTCGCCGTGGTGGGTACGTCCGCCGGAGCGGGTGGTTGATGAGTCGCTACCATCTTCGTCGTCATGACACACCTGTCCGGGGATTGGAGTTTTCGCCGGCCACGAGCGCGGTCCGGAGCGCGGCGAGGATTCCGGCCGGATCGGGATATTCCGCCGTCGAGTCGGCGGGGCGGCCGAGCTCGGCGAGCCGGGCCGATGTTACCGGTCCGATCGCCACGAGCCGGACGTCCCGGGTGAGCCGGGCGAAGAGCTCGCCTGCGGCGGACGCGAGGGCATCCGCACTGGACGGGCTCGTGAGTACGATGGCGTCGAGCTCGCCGCGCTCGATGGCGCGGAGGAGCGCTCGGGCTGAGCTCGCATCGGATCGGGTCGAGTAGGCTTCGACCTCATCGACCCGGGCGCCTGCGGTGGTGAGCCCATCGGGCACCGCACGCCGGGCCAGGTTCGATCGCGGGAAGAGCACGCGGGCGCCATGGAGCCGCGTACCTTCACGGGCGGCGAGCTCGGCGGCGAGACCCGCGCCATCCTCCCGCTGCGGCACGAAGGCGACGGGAATCGAGCGTTCGGCCAGCGCCCGTGCCGTGGCGCCGCCGACCGCTGCCACGGCGACGGCCGCCGGCCATGGCGCGGCACCGCGCGCTAGGGCCAGCGCCTCCGCGGCATGAGCGCTGGTTACCACCACCCACGAGTAGCGTTCGATTTCGGCCGCCGCCGCCGCGAGCGGAGCCGGATCGCCAGGCGGTTCGATCCGGATCAACGGGATCGCCGTCACCCGCACGCCGAGTGGAGCGAGGAGCATGGCCAGCGGCTCGGCTTCAGCAGGGGAACGGGAAACGGCGATACGTCTCCCGCGGAGGCCGGATGGGCTCGCCCTGTCTGCATGCTGTGGTGTTGGCTCCACTCTCGCTCTCAATGGCTGTCTCGATCAGGGCGCGATCACGATGCGCCCGACCACCGACTGCTCGCCGGTGGTGAGCTTGAGGAAATAGGCACCGGCGCTCACGCGGGTTCCCGAGGCGTCCCGCCCATCCCAGGGAAACGTGACCGGACCGGCGGGGACATGGCCGGCATAGATCTCGCGCACGATCCTTCCCGTTGCCGATACCACGCGCAGTCGGACATCCGACGGGCGAGCCAGCTCGGCTGCAATCGATGTCATGCCGGCCGCTGGGTTGGGGAACGCGGCCAGTCGGATCGTCTCCACCGGCGGAGCCGGCAGGTCGACGACGGCGTTGGCGTTGTTGCTGAGGAAGATGCCGTCGAGTCCGAACTGGCCCACGATCGGATCGGCGAGCTGGGAGTACGGGGTCGTGTCGTGCCGCCAGTGCAGGCGATCGGCGGCGGAGAGCGCCAGCGTGTACGGCCCGCCGGGGAAGCTCCTGATCTGGGTGAAGTTGGTCGAATCGGTCAGATCGACCTCGAACGCCGCCCAGCTGCCCTCGGGAGGGGCGAATCCCTGGTTGTAGAGCCAGAAGTTCCCGGCGTTGCCGATGACCAGGTGGATCTCCAGGTTCTCATCGGTGTCGACGTCGCTGAGCCAGAACACGACGCGCGTGACGCCGGCGGCAAGGTAGTCGCCGCCGTAATCCGGGCCTGCGTTGTAGCAGGCCAGGGGGCCGGCCAGTGGCTCGCGCGCGACCCGGAGGTAGCCGTCTCCGTCGCCATCGCGGCCGCCGGTTCCAGGGTTCGAGAGCAGGGCGCCGCCGGCGAACCCGGCGGTGCCGCCGATCGCGGGGAACTCCTCGGTGAAACCGAGCGTCGGCCCGGCGAGGGCAGCGCTGGAGAAAGCAAGGGCCAGGGCGCCGGCGGCGATCCCTGCCAGCAGGTTCTTCCGTATCAAGAGCTTGGGGGTTCGGGACTGGATCATGGTGATGTCTCCTCGTTGGGGGGTGAGGCCAGGCAAGCACCCTATCTTATCACCCCTGCTCCGCTGGCCGGCGCCGCACCGGGGCGCCCCGTTCCGCTAGGACGCGGGCGACCGGGCGCCGGATCGGAAGGCGGCCTCGACCTCCTTGAGGACCAGGTCGGCCCCGCGCCCGAGCAGGGTCTCGGCGAGCCCGACTCCCACCGCTTCGGGATCGGACGCGGGCCCAGCGGCTCGATCGCGGAAGACCCGCGTGCCGTCGAGCGCGCATACGACCGCGTCCAGGTGGAGCGTCGTGCCATCGAGGCGACCCAGTGCCCCGGCCGGCACCTGGCAGCCCCCGCGCAGGCGGCGCAGGAAGGCGCGCTCGGCGCGCACGGCGAGGCGCGTGGGTTCGTGCTCGAGCGGTGCGAGGAGAGCGCCCAGCGCGTCATCGCCGGAGCGACCCTCGATGGCGAGGGCGCCCTGGCCGACCGCGGGGACGATGACCTTGGACCCGAGCACCTCGGTCACCCGATCCGCGAAGCCGAGCCGCTCGAGTCCGGCCCGCGCGAGCACGATGGCCGTGATGCCGCCTTCTCCCCGCGTGAGCTTCTCGAGGCGAGTGGGCACGTTTCCTCTCAGGTTATCGAAGGCCAAGTCACCCCGCACCGCGAGAAGTTGCGCCCTTCGGCGAATGCTCGAAGTTCCGACCAGTGCCCCGTGCGGCAGGGCGGCGAAATCCGATCCGTCACGGCTCAGGAAGGCATCGCGCGGGTCGGCACGCTCGGGGATGGCGAGGAGATCGAGCCCGGCCGGGAGCGTCGTCTCCATGTCCTTCAGGCTGTGCACCGCGATGTCGGCGCCATCCTCGAGGAGGACCCGTTCCAGCTCGCGGGTGAAGAGCCCGCGCTCGCCGATGGCTGAGAGGGCGCGGTCGCGCACCTCATCGCCCTTGGTCGAGACCTCGATGATCTCGATCTCGAGCCCGGGGTGCGCCGCCTCGAGCCGGCCGGCGACATGGTCGGTCTGCCAGCGCGCAAGTCGGCTCTTGCGGGTGGCGATGCGGATCCGCAGCGGATTACTGCCCATTCCAGGAGTCCCCGGGCCCCGGCCCGCACTCGTCCGCATCGGTCCTGGGGCGACGTGAGCGCCCGCCCTCCTCGTCATCGAGGCCATCGAGCGCGAACAGCTCGCGCGTGGCGGCAAGCAAGGCGACCGGATTGCCGGCCTCGGGGCGTGGCCGCCGGAGGCGCGTCATCGGTGCGTGGAGGAGCTTGTTGAGGAAGCCGCGACTCAAGCGCTCGAGCTTCTCATACTCGTCGGGCTCGAGCTTGCCCTTCCAGGCGGCGAGCTCCTCAGCCCGCAGCTGCTCGAAGTGCTCGCGTAGCTGGCGAATGGTCGAGCCGGCCTCGAGCGATTTCTCCCAGCCGACGTGGCGCTCGACTTCCTCGGCGACGATGGCCTCGACGCGCGGAATCTCGCGGTGCCTCCGCTCGAGGTTCTTCTGCACGATCGACTCGAGAGCGCTCATGTCATGCACGAAGACGCCTTCGAGCTCGTTCACATTGGGATCGACATCGCGCGGCATGGCGATGTCGATGAAGACGAGCGGGCGTTTGGCGCGTCCATGCTTCGCCGCGGCGACCTGATCACGGGTGATGACCGGATGCTGGGCCGAGGTTGCGGTGACGACGATATCGGCGTCGGCCAGGGCCTGGACCACCTCGCCCAGCGCGATGGCCCGGCCGCCGAGCTCGGCGGCAAGCCGTTCACCGCGCTCGAGCGAGCGGTTGGCGACGATGATCGAGCCGATCCCTGCTTCCGCGAAGTGGCGCCCGGCGAGGGCCGCCGTTTCTCCGGCACCGACGAGGAGCAGCGTCCGATCCTTCAAGTCCGAGATAGATCTTCTGCGCCAGGCCGAGCGCGGCGTAGCTCACCGACACCGCCCCCTGCCCGATCTGGGTCTCGGTCCGGGCACGCTTGCCGGCGCGGAAGGCGGCGCCGAAGAGCTTCCCGAGCAGGGGGCCGGCCGCTCCCTCCTCGGCCGCGAGCGTGAACGCGGTCTTCACCTGGCCGAGGATCTGGACCTCGCCGACCATGAGCGAGTCGATGCCGGCCGCCACCCGGCACAGGTGAGCCACGGCATCGCGGCCGAACTTGATGAAGATGGCGTCCTCGTTGACCTCGCCCAGGCTCCGCAACAGCTCGCGGCCGGTGCCCGCCGCCCCCTCGCTTTCCTCGGCGACGAGATAGGCCTCGGTGCGATTACAGGTGGCGATGACGGCCGCCTCCGCGATGCGCGGGTGGGCGGCGATGGCCTTGAGCGCGCGACGCACGCCGGCGTCATCGAGGGCCGCTTCCTCGAGCTCGTGCATGCTCGCGGAACGGTGATTGATGCCGACGAGCGTGAGGCTGGCCGGGGCCTGCGCCCGGTTCTGATGCAGGGTGAGATCGTCGATGCGCGCCATCAGCCGAGGACCTCGGGAACGAGGAGGGCGAAGTTGTGGAAGGAGCTGAACAGGATGTGGGCCACGGCCATGGAGAAGATCATGATGGCGAAGCCGACGAGCGAGAAGTAGACGACCCGCCGCCCGCTCCAGCCGAGCAGGTAATAGGCGCCGAGGCAGAGGCTGTAGACGGCCCACAGCAAGATGGTGAAGATGAACTTGGGATCGCGCCAGACGTCGAGCCCGAGCCGCGAGGACCAGACGAGCCCGACGGCGATGGCCATGGTGAGAAACACGAGCCCGAAGGCGGCGGCGCGGATGCTCATGACCGCGAGGAGATCCAGCGAGGGCAAGCGCTCGTAGAGCCGGCCGAAGCGACTCGCCTTGAGCTCGCGGTAGAGGAGCAGGAAGAGGATGCCGTAGGTGGCGGAGACGGCGAAACCGGAGTAACCGAGGATGGCCGTACCGGTGTGGAGGCCGAACAGCGGCGAGGAGAGGAGCGGGTTCGTGCTCTCAACGGGCCGCATGAAGGCCGAGGAGATGAGCTGGAACACGAAGACGAGCCCGACGACGAATACCCCGGCACCCTGGTTCTTGTGGGTGACCTCGATCACGAGATGAACGACCGCCACGGCGAACGCGATCATGGTCATCGATTCGAGCGGGTTGGCGATGGGGTGGCGGTGCATGACGAGCCCACGCAGGATCAAGCTCAGGGCGTGGAGCGCGACAGCGACCATGAGCCCGCGCGTGGCGAGCTTGTGGGCCAGCGGGTCCTCGCGGATGAACAACCCGAGGTAGTTCATGAAGACGATCGCGTAGGCGATCGGGAGGACGGTACGTAGGAGATCGAGTAGGGCTTGCATCGTGTCAGGGGGCCTCGCCGCGATGGTTCTCGCCGGGGGGCGGAGGCTCGGTAACCGCTTGTGAAATCTAGCAAAGGTGCCCGGCTCCCGCCATGGGAGGCCGGTTCCCGGGGCCAGCGGGCATCCGGGGGCCTGCCGGTGGTTGTCCCTCGCCTCGTAGTGGCCAGAAATGGGCCAACGCCCGGGGCGTACCTGGCTCCCGGGCGTTGGATGTAAGTCACTACTTAAATAATGAATTACATTGACGGCGTGGCAAGCCGCCAGCCATTCCCCGTCAGGAATCGGGGATGGTCTGACATCCTGTCCGGATTGCTTCGCCGTCAGGCCGGACTTAGTGGCAGGGTCCGGGTTGGACTCCGGCCCCCGCTGCTTCCTGTCTAGTGCTTGCCGGGGGCGAGCTCCACCCCCCGCCGTTCGTAGGTCACGTAGGCCTCGATGGCGATCATCTTCGGGTCATCCAGGGCGAGCTCCTTGCCCTCGAGCGGATTCCTGAGGCACCAGTTGATCATCTCCCGGAGCGTGGCCACCTTGCCCAGCTGCTGCTGGAACTTGGGGTAGGTCTCCGGGTGGGTGTTGGTGGCGTTGGGGTGGCACTGGGCGCAGGCGACCCCGTTGGTCCCGAGCTCGGCGCTGGTCCACAGGGCGCGCCCCTGCTCGACCACGCTCATGAACTCCCCCTCCCAGCGTTTCAGGTCCTCCTCGGTGAACTCATCCCCCTGGGCCGCGACCCCCGCCAATCCCACGGCCAGGATCCCGGCCACGATTCCAGCCTTTGCCGTCTTCCTCCACATCGCTCTACCTCCTCCTCGTGACTAGTAGTGGATCTGCGGCGGAATCTGCGCCTTCGGATCCTGGAAAGATTGATCGACGGGTGTTCCCTTGTTGGGATCGAAGGCCACGATGCGATTGGTGTTGTTGTAGAGGTTGTACTCCATGGCCACGCGCCCGGTCGCGACATTGATGAACTGCCAGCCGGTCGCATCGCGCTCGAAGAAGGGATCGGCGCGGTTCATGGGCACGGTCAGCTTCGGCAGGTGGGTCTCGGCCTGGGCGTAGCTCTGCGGGTACGGCCAGGGCCAGGCCGTGGCCATCACCGAGTTGAAGCTCAAGTTCCCGATCTGGTTGTACTGGATCTGATGCACGTGTCCGTAGATCACGTTCACCTTGTTGAAGGGCTTGAGCAGGGCCTGCACCTCGTCGGCATCCTCGGTCCAGAAATTCCATCCCTTGTAGATCTTCTGGATCGGCGAATGCGAGAACACGACGACGGGCGTCGACTTGTCGACCTTGGCGAGGTCGTCCGCGAGCCACTGCCGCTGCTTCTCCCCAACCATGAACGGGGAGCCGTTCGGGTTGTCGAGACCCGCCATCTCCAGCATGCGCTGCTCGGGAGTGGGCCAGCGATTGAAGGTCCAGTCGTCGTACGTAATGACCGAGTTGAGGACCACGAAGTGCACGCCCTTGTGATCGAAGCTGTAGTAATGCGGGCCGAACAGCTTCGACCAGTGCTCACCGAGGTCGAGGTAGTAGTCATGCTCGCCCATCACGCAGTGGAGCTTGTAGTTGAGCTTGGACAGCATCTCCGCTCCATGGTCCAGCTCGGACTTCTTGCCGAGCTGCCCCAGGTCGCCACCGAACATCACGAAGTCGGGCTTGGGCGTGAGCAGATTGGTCTCTGCCACCGCCCGGATCAGGCCGCGGTCCCAGTTGCGGACGAACCGCCCGCCACCGATCTCCTGGATATGGGCGTCGGAGATGTAGGCGAACGTGAAGTTCTGGCTCTTGTCGGCAAAGGCGAGCTCGACCAGGCTCACGGGAAGGGCCGATACGGCGGCCAGAGCGCCCGCGGTCTTCATGAAATCGCGCCGGCTCAGTTTGCTTCCGGTATCGCGCATCTTCATTTCTCCTCTCGTTGGCGCGTGCGGCCGCCGCTAGCGGCTGAACTCCGGGCTCGTCAACGCTTCCATGAACGCCACCAGATCTTTGATCTGATCCGGATCGAGATCGAGGGGGCGAATCCCTCCGCTCAGGAAGTCGTTGACCGGGTCGGTGGGATTGGTCACCCCACCGTTGTTGTAGTGCTCCATCACTTCCTCGAGCGTCTTCAGGCTGCCATCGTGCATGTAGGGAGCCGTGACGGCGACATTGCGCAGGGTCGGGGTCTTGAAGGCGCCGACGTCATCGAAACCGCGGCTGATGGCGAAGCGGCCGAGCTCCGAGGTGCGCTTGTCGGTGAGCACCTTCTTGTCGACCTCGCTGGCCGTGGCCTTGGCCTCGAGGAACTCCCCGGCGAGCTCGGGCACCTCGTTCTGGATGCGGTTGATGCCGACCCCGATGTTGTGGAAGCGACTGTCGGTGAAGATCGCCTGCGTCTGCTCGATGGCGTGACAGGAGACGCAACGGCCATCGCCGACGAAGACCTCGAAGCCGCGCTTCTGGGCGTCCGTCATGGCGTTCTCCTCGCCGCCGAAATACCAGCGATCGAAGGGGGATCCGCCCGAGATCTGCTTGCGCTCGAAGGCGGCGATGGCCTTCGTGATCTCGTCCATGGTGATGGCGTCACCGCTCTTCCCGAAGACCTGCTGGAAGGCCTTCTGGTACTCGGGATCGGTGCGCACGATCTCGAGGATCGGGTCGTGGGTCTCGAGACCCATCTCGACGGGATTGAGGAAGGGGTGGAGCGCCTGGTCCTCGAGGCTCGGCGATCGCCCATCCCAGAACTGCGACTCCATGTAGGCCGCGTTCAGTACCGTCGGTGCATTGCGCGTGCCGGTGAGCTTCTTGATTCCCTCCGAAACCTGGAGGGGGCTGTCGGTGAACGCCTTCTCGATGGCGTGACATGTCGAGCAGCTCACCTCGCCGGTGGTGCTGAAGCGAGCGTCGTGGAAGAGCTTTTCCCCGAGCGCGATCTTCTCGGGGGTCTGCGGGTTATCCGCCGGCACCGGGAGCGGCGGCAGCCCGAGCGGAACCTCTGCCGCCTCCTCGCCGCCGCCAGTGGCGGCGACGCCAAGCGCCGAGAGGGTCACCAGAGCCAGGGCGAGATAGATCTTCATGGTCTCCTTTCCTCCTCGCGGCAGTCGTGGCAGATGCCGCGGAGTTGAACGCTGAAATCGACGGTCCGAAAGCCCCAGGTTGAGGTGTCGGGGATGGACAGGGCGTTCAGCCGGTCGTCATGAAAGTCGCGAATGCGGTCGCAGCGCAGACAGACGAGATGGTGGTGGATCTCGGTGCGGCCGTCGTAACGCACGCCGCGGCCGGGATGGCTGGCCTTGGTGATGAGGCCAAGGCGGACGAGGATCTCGAGGGTGCGATAGACGGTGGCCCGCGAGATGCCCGGCAGGCGCCGGGCGACATCGGCGAAGACCTGGTCGGAGGTGGGATGGTCGTCGCGATCGAGGACCGTCTCGAGAATCAGGCGGCGCTGGATCGTCATGGGAAGACCCATCTCGCGGCAGCCGTGGGCGAACCGCTCGAGTCGATCCTGTCTCGCGTTCCGATCCATGCCGATCCCCTGGGGAGACGCGGTTGCGACAATATCTCATCCGCGGGGGGGAATCAACCCGGGGGCCGGCTGGGGGGATGTCGGAGACGGACTACCGGATCTCGCTCACGACGGTCTGGAAGGGAATGCGGGGCGGGTCGGGCAGGGGATGGGGGACGGCCGGGGTCCGGGCCTCGACGACCAGCGAGGCCGGAGCGCTGGCCGCGTCCGCCGGAGCCGAGGGGGCGACCGGGATCTGTACTGTTTGCCGGCCGGCCCAGAAGCCGGTCAGGAAGAGAACCAGAAGCAGCGCGGTGGCCGCCAGAGCGGGGACGAGGCTCGCGCCGAAGCGCCGGAAGCGGGAACCCACAGCCCCTGATGGGCGGCGGTCGTCAGCATGCGCCACTTCGTGATGCGAGGCGATCGCCGGTTGCCTCGCCGCGTGGAGCGCCGCCTGCTCAGCCATGAGATCGACGAGGATGCGCGCCGGCGCCTCGGAGCTCCGGCTCTCGCGGAACTGGCGTATCGCGCGGGCGAGGGTCCTCACCACTTCCGCGCAGCGGGGACACGCTTCGAGGTGCTCCTCGATCTCGACGCGCTCTTCCCCTTCGAGTCCTTCCATCTCATCGAGTGCGCGGGCGATCAGGAGATCGTCGGCTGGATGTCGATCGTTCATCTCGGTTCGACCTTTCCCGGAGGTCTGACGCCTCCCGGTGGATTCGTTCCTTCCGACCTCGACGGCGGGGCCCCGAAACCAGCGCGGGTGAGCGCCTGGCGGATGCGTTTCAGGCTGTGGTGAACCCGCGAGCGCAGGGTGCCCTCGGGTTCGTCGCAGATCACGGCCATCTCCCTGTAAGAGAAGCCCTCGCTTACTCGCAGGTGGAATGCCATGGCGTAGGACGGTGGCAGGTCGGTGAGCGCCGAGTCGATGAGCGCCACGATCTCCTGCCGGGCCAGTTCCTCGACCGGATCGATGCGGTGTCGTGCGGCGAGCGCTTCGGCCACCACGGCCGCCAGTTCCCCGCGCCGTTTCCTTTGCTTCAGACGATCCAGAGCGAGATGGGTGGCGACCGTGTAGAGCCAGGCGCGGAACCGTCCCTGTCCCTCGTAGTGCCCCTGACCCGCGAAGATCCGCAAGAAGACTTCGTGCAGGACGTCCTCGGCATCGGATCGCTCACCGAGGACGCGGCTCAGGTAGCCGAGGAGACCCGGAGCGAAGCGCTGATAGAGGATCGCCAGCGCCCGGGGGTCTCCGTGGCGACTCCTTGCGGCGAGAAGGTCATCGTCTTCTAGAGCCACGGATCCATCTCCCGGCTCTCGGGGTCGAGCTCCTTCCAGTACCGCGCCAGCTGCTTGACCGTCCCTTGATCGTCGTGAAAGTCGAGGATCTCGATCGCCGACCGGAGAGCAAAGGCGACCTGGGCGCGGTCGCCACGCTCGCCGGCATCGGTCGCCAGGACGCGCAGGACGGCCGGGTAGTTCTTCATGATATGCCGCACGGCCGAGTCCGGCGACCACGGATAGGCGAGATCCGTCGCGCTTTCGAGCCGGAATCCCTCTCGGAAGAGCTCGGAGGTCCGCGCGGCATCGATACCCGGCTCCTCATCGTCTCCACGCTTGGGCTCCTTCTCGACCCGGAACAGGATGCCCTCGATCTCCAGGTGGCGATCACACGCCTCGAGGTGCTGGGGGGCGACGGTGATCGCCAGGTAGACCGGTTTGGTCCAGCGCCCATCCCGCACCTTCTCGAGCAGAGCTTTCATCACCACGGTCGAGAAGGGTGTGAAGGGCTCCCGGGACGCCTTCATGTCCCGCTGCCAGCGTTCATGAAGATCCCTGATCTCCGCCTTGGTGAAGGGCCCCTTCGCGCCCAATGCGTCGTCCCAGACGTCGAGGCCGTACTCGATCTTCTGCAGCAAGGATAGATTGACGATCGCGACGTCGGGGCGCATGCCTTGAACGGCCTGCAGCGCCAAGGGTGGGTAGGTGTCGTTGTCGCCATTGGTGAAGATGACGGCTCCGGGTTCGGCGCTCGACAGCGTGTTGTAGCCATAGTCGAGGAGCGGGGAGGGAATGCCGCCCTTGGCGATGAGAGACCGGAGGTGCTCCTTGGCCTCGTCGTGACGGCCGAGGATCGTGCATATCGACCAGAGCGTGAAATGAGGCTCCGGCCAGTCCGGAGCGAGAGCCACGGCGCGCAAGCCGCGTTCGCGCCCTTCCTCCAGGGATGCGGTCATGGGCTTGCTGCTGAAGAGAGCCGTCTGGCAGATCGCGTCGAGCGCTTCCGGGCAATTGGGGTCGGTCTCGAAGGCTCTCCGGATCAGTTCCTGCTGTTCCTCGATGGGCGCTCCGGCGTAGCGGAGCGCTCGCGCGAGCTGGACGTCGGCCATGGCCGACTCCGGGTGCCGCTTCAGGTAGTCTCGCCATTCGTTCGCGAGCTTCTCGTAGCTCGCCTTCTCGAGGATGGTCACCCGCCACGACAGGATCTCGGGCGGCATGTCGGCGGTCCAGGACGGCGAGCTGGCAACGGCGCTCCCGGGCCAGGTGACCAGGAGCCCAAGGAGTGCCAGGGTAGCCCCCGTCAGGCCAACTGGGCGATGGGTATTCATATGCGGCTCCCTCGCGGTCAAAGACGAGATTGTCTCTGCCACCCTTCACAACGATTGGCCAGGCCGAGTCGTTGACCTCGCCGCATCGACCCTCGCAGTTACCCTGCAATGAGAATTGCAGATCTGCCGCATTGACGCCCGCCTCCGCAGGCGAGGAGACTGGCATGGGATGCCGACCATGAATCCTCGACACGGAGGTTGCGGAGATGCGACACGTCATCGGTAGCGGCCTCGGTGGCTCATGGTCCATCCGGAGGCGCGTGAGCCCCCGGGCGGTCACGGAAATCGCGACGATCATCGCACTTGCCCTTACAGTCGCGCTTCCGGCTGGAGTCACTGCTGCCAACAGGGACCTGTGGGTCCGTTCCATCGCCTACGCCAAGAATTCCGCGGACACGACCAAGCTCGACATCACGATCGAGGTCGAGCGCCAGGGGACCTTGCCGATTGCCGGCGCCCTCCTGACGCTCAAGAAGAACAGCACGCTCCTGCGCACGTTCACTCTTCCCGATCCCATTGTCGGGTCCTTCACTCACTCAGCGGTGACGATCCAGGCCAACGATGCGATTGAAGTGGCCGTGGATCCCGGCAACCTGTTTCAGGAGCTCAACGAACTCAACAACAAGCTGACATGGACCTTCCCGAGCAACTGGTCGCTTGCCAGCCTGCAGGAACCGTTCCCGGAGGAGATCACGATCAGCGAACCGGAAGATCTCACGCTCAGGGCAACGGGGATGGTCAAGGTGGAGCGTACGGGGTTCTTTCCCTGGGCTCTGTTGCTCATCCCGCCATTCAACTGGTGGCAGGCCCAGCACGACGGCACCATGGAGACCGAGCTCCAGCAATCGAACATCTACTACACGGAGGACGAACACTCGGCGGGGGTGTCGGCTGCGCTTGCGGTGGAGGCTGGCTTCGCAATCGAGGGCTTCGGCGCCTCTGTCGGGGTCGAGCTCGAAGCGGCGATGGCCACCGCCCTTGGGCGCACGATCACGCAGACTTATTCCGAGAGCTTCTCGGCTGCCACTTCCAATACCTATATTCCATCTGGCGATCACACCGTCGTCCTCTCGCAGACTCGATATGACGTCATGGAATACGTCGTGATCACGAGCGGATCCTACTGGGGCCATAAGATGTGGATCGGGGTCCCGCAGGTTTCCGATGTCGATCCCAATCCCGAGCTCACGGCCGAGCTGCTGGCTGTTTATCCCGATCTCAAGGACCCGCAGGCCGTCGATCTCGACGGCCACCACCAGATCGGAAAGATCAATACCTACGTGAACAACTCGACCACGATCGAGAGCAGCGCCTATCATCTCGATACGGTCACCAGCTGGAGCAAGAGCGTTCTCGCCGAACAGCAGCAGACCATCGGGACCGTGGCGACCGACTGGGCCATCTCCATCGAGAAAGGTACATATCAGACGGATTCCCAGTCGTTCCGCTGTAATCTCTTCGCCAAGAGCGAGCTGGGGGGCAGCAGCGTGCAGGCTTCCTTCGGCTCCTCCGAGGGCCGGTCGCACAAGGTCTACCAGGGGAAGAAGCACGAGTACCACTTCCATATCGCGCCGGTGATCCAGTCGAAGAACCGCTACAAGGTCGGCGGCTGGGCGGCGAACTACACGTTCACGCATGGGGTTCAGCAGCGAAGGGATGGTCTGCTGGTCCTCTGCTACTACGTCAACGAGCCACCGGGCGACAACACCTCGCCCGTCCGTGAGATCCTGATCGGGGGTTCCTGGGACGACTACACCAACAACTGGGACGTGTCGATCGCCGGTTGGCCCGGCAGTGTCAACCTGGCCGGCCCGATCCTCGACGGGCTGACCGTGAACATCAACTCTCCGGTCGTCCACCTGCTCAACGACTTCTATCAGTCACTCCTGGATCTCCTGAATGGCGAGATCGTCTGGGCCACTTCTCTGGAGCCACCGCCAGATGAGCTCGACAGCTTCCTCAGCCTCGCCACGCTGGCGCGGGATGAGGTCGAGAACATCGTCCTCAACGATCCGGAGAATCCAGACTGGATCCCCAGTGTTCTGGCCATGGTCGACAACGTGCACGAGATGGCGAACCGCACCTTCACGGCGCGCCAGTGCCGGATCGATCCCGAGATCCCGCGCGCCGGCGAGCCGGTGATGTTCTTCTACAATCCGGTGCGAGGCACGCTGCCGCCGGGAGGACAGGTCTCTGTGCGCCTGGGATTCGACGGCTGGCAGGGCGGGTATGTCGACCATCCGATGGTCATCGATGAGGAGAGCGGCATGTGGCAGAGCGAGCCCGTGCCCGTGCCGCCCGCTGCGACGGTCATGAACTACGTGTTCGCGGACAACCTGGGTCACGTCGACGACCGCTCGGGAATCGAGTGGCATGCCGAGGTGGCGGGTATGGTGCGCACGCATCGTAGCGGCAACATCGATGCATCGTTCACCGCCGAGGGCATGCTCGGGTTCACCGACGATGCCCACACGCAGGGCGATGGGTTCTGCTATCCCGCCGGCAGCACCAATCTCCTCTACCTGGGCGGCCTCTGGGTCGGCAACGAGGAGTTCGTGGCCAACCGCGACTATGCGGCGGATCCCGATGCCGACTGGGCGGTCAGCAGCACGATTCCCGGCGGTATCGTGCGCGATGAGTGTCTCGGCGCGCATCTCACGTACGCCGCCTACACCGATTCCGCGGCGGTGAGCCCGCGCGGGCTACGCATCGAGCAGGGAGCGGTGACCCAGGCCAGCGATCCCGACGACGATTTCGTCATCGTGACCTACAACCTCCACAACGATGGCGACGCGGCGTTCGAGGATCTGTGGGTGGGGCAATTCGCCGACTTCGATGTCAGTGCCTCATCACTGGAGGACCGGGGCGGCACCAACGCCGACCTGGCGCTGGCCTACATGTACCAGGACCAGGGTACGCCCTACGTGGGCGTGAGTCTCCTCGACCGGCACGCCACGGCCAACCTCACGCTCATTCACAACCCGACCTACGTCTGGCCGTTGCACTACGTGCCGGATGCCGAGAAGTCGCTCTTCCTGCGCGCAGCCGATCCGGCGCATTCGGTACCGACCGCGACCGAGGTGTCGGACTGGAGCCTGCTCGTCTCCGCGGGCCCCTACAATGTGCCCTCCGGCGGCAACGTGGCGGTGACGTTCGCGATCCTGGGCGGGGATGATCTCGCCGATCTCGAGGCGAATGCCGATCGGGCGCGGGTCTGGCTCCTGCCCGGTTCCAGCCCGACGGGTCTCGGCGATCAGGGCGCGGGCGACCTGGCGACCGTTCCCGTTCTCTACCAGAATGCTCCGAACCCGTTCAACCCGCTCACCTGGATCGGATTCGATCTGCCGGAGCCGGGCCATGTGACGCTTCGCATCTACGACGTGAACGGGCGCGCGGTGCGGACGCTGATCGACGGGGTGTGCCGTAGCGGGCGCACCACGCTCACGTGGGACGGGCGGAACGAGGCCGGGGACCCCGTGGGATCGGGCGTCTACCTTTACCGGCTCGATGCCGGACGGAAGACGGTGGATACGCGCAAGATGACGATCCTGCGCTGATAGGGGACGAACGCATTCAACACCGTCCAGGTCGGGACGGAGGGTGGGGATGAGGATAGAAGAAGGCCCTCCCGCGCCAGAGCGCGGGAGGGCCCATGTTTTCCTCTGGTCTCGCCGGCGGATCAGAAGATCTGCCGGTGAGGACCTTCGGCTAGCGGTACAGCGCCTTGACCGTGCCCCAGGTGCCTTCCTCGACCGGAGTCACGCCGGTACCGTTGAGAATCAGGACCCAGTGCATGCCGGGGAAGCCGAGCACAGCCGTGTCCGTGGGCTCGCTGACACCGCAGTCCACAGCCGCCAGGTAGGTCGGGCGGATCTGGCCATTGGCGTTGGAGCCGACGAAGAAGCTGTTGCCCGCGGTCTGGCCATTGGGCGTGAAGACCTCGACGACCACGTCAAGGCCCACGGGGTCGAGCAGCAGATCCGGGAAGTCGACGTTGAAGATGGTCAATGACTGATCGGGAACCGTCACGTTCGTTGCTCCGCCGAACAGGAAGAGGTTGGCGAAGAGCAGCGGCGCGTTAGGATCCATCACGTAGATGTTGACGTCGATCGGCTGGCTGCCGCCGGCGCCGACTGCCTGCTCGATACCGAAGTCGATGCTCTGCAGCGTCCATGGATCGGTGATGCCGTGATCGCCGTTCAGATCGAAGCGGCGCATGTAGCTGTTGTCGGTGTGCAGGCCGCCAGCGTTGCAGGACACCGAGTTGCCCGTCGTAATCGTGACGGGGTCCGCGTTCTGGGTCACCTGGTCACGATTGAAGTCGTAACCGGTGTTGGTCGGCACGCCCGGATCCAGCGAGCTATGGGTGAAGTCCCCGCCGATGGCGGGGATGGCCAGGCACAGGCCGAAAACGATGATAGCGAGTGACCTCATTGCAGGTTCTCCTTAGTTGTGTGTTTCCTGGATGATCGACCGGGCCAGCCCAGAAGGCTGACAATCAGGCGGGATGTGCCCCGTGAAGTGGCCAGCTCATAGCAGCCCCAGTGATGATCCGAAGTCAAGTCCAAGAGCCTCCCCAACCCAGGGCGACGTCTTTCATGGGTATCCTACAGCACTTGCGGGGATTTGGCAAGTCTTGGAGACGCGGAAGATCGCCTCGGCTTCGGACCCACGGGGCCTCAGCGCTCCAGAATTGGGTGAGATGCCGCAATCCGCCGGGGGGATCACGGGCTTCATGCCGGCGAAGGCAAGTTCCTAGCGCCTCCCGGTCGCCGCGGCGTAGAAGCGATCTCCATCCGCGGCGAAGCGCGCTCGCGACTCGTCCCAGCTATAGAACATGTGCCCGCCCTTGTAGTTGGCGGTGACCAGATGCTCGCGCTGGGCGGGCGTGAGCTTCATGTGATCGATCAGGCGGCGGCTCGAGAAGTAGGGGGTCACCAGATCGAAGTAGCCGTGGGCGATGAAGACCTGCATGTGCTCGTTGAGGCTCATCCCGTAGCGGAGGTCGTCCATGGCGCCCGTGAGCTTCTGGAAGACATGCTTCGAGCTCGAGTCCTTCCAGGATTCGTTGACGTCCATGCTCAGCAAGCGATACTCGAGGTCGGTCTCGACTCCGAGGTTGCTGCGCAGCTGATGGTTGATCGCGGCCGTGAACAACCGATCGATGGAGAACAGGGTGGGGTCGGGGCCCTCGTAGTTGTCGCGATCGGGGAAGGGATCGGTCGTGGTGATCGATGCATCGTAATGACCGCAGAGACGGCGTTGCGCCCTGAGGAGCTTCCGGCAGAAGAGCGTCGAGGTGACCCGACCGCTCGCCCGGTCGAGCAGCTCCGCCGGCAGGCCGCAGAGGCTCCCCATGCGCGCGATGAGCTTGGCGCGCTCATTTGCTGCAAGGGCGTCCCCCTGCACCAGTAGCTTCGGCAGCTCGTTCTTGGCAAACGACTCCGCCTCGGCGAGGACGCGGTCGAGCGTTGTGCCAGCGGGGATGCCGAGCGCCCGGCGATGACACCAGGCGGCGGCGGCCAGCGAGGGGAAGAGCTCCACCCAGTAGGTCAGGTCGTAATCGGTGCCCGACAGGGACTCGAGCTCGATCGCCGGCGAGATCAGGATCGATCCGCACAGCCCGACGCCGTGGCTCTCCTGGAGCTTCCGCGCCATCTTCGCCACCCTGAAGCCCCCGTAGCTCTCCCCGGCGATGAAGATCGGCGCCGTCCAGCGGTGGTGCACGGACAGGAAGCGGCTGATGAACTCGCCGAGCGACTGGAGGTCCTTCTCGACATCCCAGAACTCGGGGTTCTCCTTCGGATCGTCGGCCTCGGGTTTCGCGCCCGGTTCGTCGCCCGCGGGCTCCCTGGCTGCTCCCTTCTTCTCCGGCTTCAAGGCGCGGCTGAAGCCGGTGCCGACCGGATCGATGAAGACGAGATCGGTGAAGGCGAGCCACGTCTCCTTGTTGTCGACGACCGTGGTCGGGGGCTGGGGCAGCGACCCCGATTCGCCGAAGACGACCCGCTTGGGGCCGAGGGCGCCCATGTGGAGGTAGGCCGAGGCGGCGCCTGGTCCGCCGTTGAAGACGAAGGTGAGTGGCCGGTCACTCTTGCCTCCCTTGGCCAGGTACGCGGTGTGGAAGATGTGGGCCACCGGCTTGTGGATCTTCCGCAGGCTGATCCAGCCCGTGATCGCCCGGTAGTCGAGCTTACGCCCGGGTAGAGCGAGCGAACCTGCGGTGACCTTCTCCTTCATCGGGAACGGCATTTCGGTCTGCGGCACATATCCGGGCTCTTCGCCGGGCTTGTTCCCGAGCTTCTTCTGCGGGCCGGCCATGGTCCTGTCGGCCGGTGTCTTGGCGGATCTTCTTGTGGTCATTCTTGGGTCCCCAATGTCCGTTGGAATCAGCATCACCTCACGGCCTGCGGTGCGACTCGGTGGCCATGAGACGGAAAGGGAAACAGCCAACCCGGGGATACTAGCAGCAAGGTGCCCGGCGAGCCCCTGAGTCATGCTCCCACCGGAACCGAGGGCGCGATAGAATGGCGCCCAGTCCCACGGCGCGTATCGAACCTCGAACACGATGAACCCAGACCCCGGCGTTTCCTTGCCGACAGCTGAAGCGGTGGCGCTGCCGCCGCCTCCCGAACACCCGGGCCCGATCGCCCATCCGGGTTCGGCCCCGCCTCGAGCGGGCCCGCCAGGGGCCGGGGGCTCGGTGCGCGAGGTGGCGGCCCTCGCCGGCCCCGCCGTCGTCAGCATGCTCTCGGTCACCATGATGTGGACGGTCGACACCTTCTTCGTCGGCCGCCTCGGGAGCGCCGAGCAGGGAGCGGTGGGGTTCGCCGGCGTTCTCACCTGGA
Source organism: Candidatus Eiseniibacteriota bacterium (assembly GCA_963823555.1). Taxonomy (GTDB): domain Bacteria; phylum Eisenbacteria; class RBG-16-71-46; order CAVPCR01; family CAVPCR01; genus CAVPCR01. The sequence continues at coordinate 23,363 of CAWGMA010000001.1, forward strand.
CCATCTTCACCTTCGTGGTCGGCCTTCTCAACGCGGTCCAGGTCTTTGTCGCCCAGCATGTCGGGGCGCGCTCCCCGCGCGGCGCCGGCGAGGTCACCTGGCAGGGCATCTATGTCGGCCTCGCCGCGGCGGTGCCCATCGCGCTGCTCTCGCTCGCGGCGCGCGATCTCGTCGCCGTCTTCGGCATTGATGCGGCGATCGCGCCCCATGCCGCCATCTACCTCAGGATCCGCCTCCTCGGCGCCGCCGGCATCTTCCTGTCGAGCGCGAGCGAAGGTTACCTGCGAGGCATTGGCGACACCCGGACGCCGATGGTCGTCACGATCATCGCCAACGTTCTCAACATCTTCCTCGACTATGCTCTCATCTTCGGGAACTTCGGCATGCCGGTCCTCGGTCTCGCGGGCGCGGCGTGGGCGACGGTGGCGGCGGGATTCGTGCAAGGGATCACGCTCTTCCTCTGCTTCGAACGCCGAGCGCTGCGCAAAGGACATCTCGAAAGCCCGGTCGCACCGCTCCTGCGCGCCCGGCTCTTGCCCATGGTGCGGGTCGGGCTGCCGATCGGGGTTCAGTGGTTGCTCGACATGGGATCCTGGACCGTGTTCACGGTTCTCATCGCGCGGATCGATGCGGTTCAGGCCGCGGCGCACCAGGTGGCCACGACGCTCCTTCACTTCTCGTTCATGCCTGGATACGGAGTCTCGGTGGCGGCGACCACGCTCGTCGGGCAGTACCTGGGGGCCGGCGACCGGCAGTCGGCGCTCAACACCGCGCGAAGCGCCCTCCGTCTCGTGCTCACCTTCATGGGCGCGATGGGCGTGGTCTTCCTCGTCTGGCGCCACACGCTGATCGGGATCTTCAATCCGGATCCCGCGGTGATCCAGCTCGGAGGGGTGCTGCTGGCCCTCGCCGCTCTGTTCCAGATCGGTGATGCCACGAACATGGTGCTCTCGGGAGTGCTGCGCGGCGCCGGCGACACGCGCTACCCGATGGTGGCGACGACCGTGATGTCGTGGTTCGTGTTCGTGCCCCTGGTGTGGTTGTTCGCGGTGCGGCTGGGCCACGGGGCGGCCGGGGGCTGGTTCGCCGCCGTGATCTGGCTCGGGGGGCTCGCCCTGGTTCTGCGCCGGCGCTATGTCAGCCGCAAATGGATGGAGCGGGTCCTCGTGAAGCGCGAGCCATCCGAGATCTCGGCGACGGAGGACCGGTGAAGGAACGCCAGCGCGAACGGCGGGCGGCCAGGAAGCCGTGGTCCGCGAGCCGGAGCGAGCTCATCGTGCTCGCCCTGGTCCTCCTCGTCCGCACCATCCATCTCGCCGGCATCCTTGGCGATCCGCTGGCTCTGGCGCCCCGGATGGACCCCGGCTATCACGACACCTGGGCCCGTGCGATCGCCGGCGGCGATCTCACCTTCGACGGGCCGTTCTTCCGCGCGCCGCTCTATGCCTACTTCCTCGGCGCGATCTATGCGCTCTCCGCGGGGTCGATCGCGCTCGCGCGCGGTATCCAGCTCGCTCTCGGGCTCGTCACGGTGTTCCTGATCATGCGCATCGGGCGGCGGACCGTGGGGGAGCGAGCGGGGCTGGTCGCCGGCGCCGCCTACGGCATCTATCCGATCGCGCTCCGCTACGAAGGCGATCTCCTGGTCGAGGGACTCTTCATCCTGTTCGCGATGGGAGCCCTCCTCGCGTACCTGCGGGCGCTCGAGCGTCCCACCCGCGGGCGCTGGTTCACGACCGGTCTCCTCTTCGGGCTCGCGGCCGTCACGCGCCCCAACATCCTCCTCTATGCGCTCATGGTGCCGGTGGTGACGGCGGTCACGCGCCGCGTCGAGCGGGCGGGCGTTCCGTTCCGCCGGGCGGTGGGGGAGGCCGCACTCCTGGGCGCCGGTCTTCTCCTGCCGATTCTCCCCGTCGCGCTCCACAACGCGATCGTCGGCCACGACTTCGTCCCCATCGCCAGCCAGGGCGGGGTCAACTTCTTCATCGGCAACAACCCCGTGGCCGACGGCTTCACCGCCATCGTTCCCGGCACGCGCCCGACCTGGTGGGGCGGGCACGACGACGCGGTGGCCCTCGCCGAGCGCGCCCGCGGGCGCGCTCTTCGTGCTTCGGAGGTGTCCCGCTACTGGACCGGAGAGGGGCTCCACTACCTGCGGGCCGAGCCCGTTGACGCGCTCCGCCTCTACGCGCGCAAGCTCTATCTGTACTGGTGGGGCGCCGAGATCTCGAACAACGAGCACATCTACTTCCTGCGCCGCTACTCGCTGCCGATGCGGATCTCGCTGTGGCACGCCGGCCTCTATTTCCCGTTCGGCCTCGTGGCTCCGCTCGCGCTCTTCGGGATGGTGCTCGGCTGGGTCCGGCTCCGCGCCCGCGTGCTGCCGCTTCTGGCCTATGCCCTGCTCTACATGATGTCGGTCATCCTCTTCTTCGTCTGCGCCCGTTTCCGCCTGCCGGCAATCCCCGTGCTGCTTCTCTTCGCCGCCTATTTCGCGCTGGCGTTGCCCGGACTCATCAGCGGCGGGCGCCGGCCGGTGCTGATGCTCGTGGCCCTCGCCGGGACGATCATCGTCCTCAATGCCGATCCGTACCGCATCGGACCGGCAGTTCACGGATCGCAGGCGCTCAGCTATCTCGATCTCGGAGCTTTCTACCTGAAGGAGGGAAAGTTCACCGAAGCCGAGGTGAACCTGCGGCAGGCCTCCGAGCTCGATCCGGGCCTCCCGACGCCGCATGCCTGGCTGGGTCGGATCGCGCTCGAACGCGGCGATCTCGCGACCGCGGAGGCGGAGCTCAGGCTCGCCACTCGGGGCGATCCGGTGCTCTTTCGCGAGGTGGTGACGCAGGCGCAGCGCGATCTGGGACGCCTGGCGATGGCGCAGGGCTGGTATGACCGGGCGTTCGATGTCTATGCCCGCGCGTTCGCCCTCGATCCGGGGAGCGCGCCCGCGGCGGCGGGGGCCGGAACGGCGGCGCTGGTGATGGGTGACACGATGACGGCCCGGCGCTATCTCGAGCAGGCGCTCGCGCTCGACCCGGGAAACCGCGCTGCCCTCGATGCCCGGGCGCGTCTCGAGCGCAACATCCAGCGATAGGGAATCGACCTATTTCGCACATGCAGCTGACAAGGACAACACGAGAATTGCACAAGAGACTGCAATCTCCACTTGCTGCTTTCGTGGTTCTTGCGCAACACTTGTGCTGTCGAGAGTCACGATGATCTCGAAGGCGGGCGCCCGCTCGCCAGGTCCCGGCATCTTCACCCCGAAATCGAAGCGCGGTTCATGCACTGGCCGTCTTCGAGTCGGAGGAGGTGGGCGATGTTACGCTTGTGTCTTCTCTGCATCGCGACATTCTGCATCCTCGGCCAGACCACGCCGGCCACGGCTCAGGTCAGCGACCATTACCTCAGCTACTCCGTCGAGCCACGCACGCTCGGAGTGCCGGTCCTGGTCGGCGACCAGTTCATTCCCGAGCTTCAGGTGGGAGTCATGGTCTACGAGCGTCTCCTGAACCCGGTCATGCAGGACAACGTGCCCATGATCGATCCCACGGCGCACCTCGACTGGTGGCGCGTCGAGCCTCCGGTTCCAGTGGGTCGTCACATCGCTGTGACCAACAAGTTCGGGCAGTTCGAATGGGACGTCCACCACCTGGAGTTCCTCCTCGCGCCGTCGCGCAAGAACCAGCCGGGGCCGCCACCGGAAAACATCAACCACTTCCTGTGCTACCGGGCGTCAGGTCCCCGGCCCGATGTCACCGTGCGGCTGGAGGACCAGTTCCGTCAGATCACGGCCGTGGTGGGAGAGCCGGAGTTCTTCTGCAATCCCTGCCGCAAGAACCACGATGGTCGCATCTACCCCATCGTTGACCCTGACGTCCATCTCGCTGTCTACCAGGTCCTGACACCGCCTTTCACGGCGACCGTGTTCACCGAGGACCAGTTCGGGATCTTCCAGAACCTGGTGCTCGGGGCTCCCGTGGAGTACCTGTTCGTTCCCTCGTTGAAGGATGAGCCGGTGCCCGTCGAGTCCAGCACGTGGGGGCGGATCAAGTCGACCTATCGCGACGACGAGATCATCATTCCATAGCGCTTGATCTTGCATCGATGGCAAGGAAGCACCGACGCCCTGGTGGATGGACTCCGCCAGGGCGTCGGTGTCACTGCCTGATGGCTCGGCTGCGCCGCCGGAAGTGAAGGATCGGTGCGACGACTCGCTGCTACTTGAGGAGCACTGCCTTTCCGGTCGTCAGCGTCCGACCATCGAGGCGCAGCGAATAGAGATAGATCCCCGCCGGTGCGGCCTGGCCGTTCTCGTCGCGCCCGCTCCAGACGACCGCATGCCCACCGGCTGGGAGCGCTTCGTCGACGAGCGTGCGTACGAGGCGGCCCGATGCATCGTGGAGCTCGAGCGCCACCTGGCCCCGTCTCGGGATCGTGTACTCGAACGTGGTCGATGGATTGAACGGGTTCGGGCGGACCGCGACCGCCGCCATGAGCGGCGGTGCGCCGTTCGCTTCATCCTCCACGGCGACCACACCGCAGCTCGGGACATTGGGACCGGTGATGGTGAGCTGATACCTGGAGCCGCAGGGGACGCCGGAGAAGACGTCGGGTGAGGCGAAGAGGTAGAAGGTGCCGGGCCCGGTGAAGGTAAGAGCGCTCGACTGGGTGCAGCTCTCGGCGGCCGTTGTGCCGATGGACTGGGCGGGGCACACGGGGTTCATGACGAAGAGCCGGAGCCGGAAGCCGCTCGAGATGCCGGAGAAGGTGTAGGTGCCGGCGCCGACGGTGATCGAGTACCAGTCGGTGTCGCGGAAGTTCTGGCCGTTGTTGAGGTAGGTGCCGGTCTCGCCGCAGATGGTGCCGCACTCGACGGGCTGGAAGACGTTGGGGGAGAAGTTGCAGCCGCCGTTGGTGGTGTCGACGTAGTTCGGACCGCACTCGGGCTCGCCCTCGACCTGGGCGTTGGGTGGACACTGCTGCACGCAGCAGGTCGGGACCTCCGGACCGGTGATGGTGAGCTGATACCTGGAGCCGCAGGGGACGCCGGAGAAGACATCGGGTGAGGCGAAGAGGTAGAAGGTGCCGGGCCCGGTGAAGGTAAGAGCGCTCGACTGGGTGCAGCTCTCGGCGGCCGTTGTGCCGATGGACTGGGCGGGGCACACCGGGTTCATGACGAACAGTCGGAGCCGGAAGCCGCTCGAGATGCCGGAGAAGGTGTAGGTACCGGCGCCGACGGTGATCGAGTACCAGTCGGTGTCGCGGAAGTTCTGGCCGTTGTTGAGGTAGGTGCCGGTCTCGCCGCAGATGGTGCCGCACTCGACGGGCTGGAAGACGTTGGGGGAGAAGTTGCAGCCGCCGTTGGTGGTGTCGACGTAGTTCGGACCACACTCGGGCTCGCCCTCGACCTGGGCGTTGGGTGGACACTGCTGCACGCAGCAGGTCGGGACTTCCGGACCGGTGATGGTGAGCCGATACCTGGAGCCGCAGGGGACGCCGGAGAAGACATCGGGTGAGGCGAAGAGGTAGAAGGTGCCGGGTCCGGTGAAGGTAAGAGCGCTCGACTGGGTGCAGCTCGCGGCGGTCGTTGTGCCGATGGACTGGGCGGGGCACACGGGGTTCATGACAAAGAGCCGGAGCCGGAAGCCGCTCGAGATGCCGGAGAAGGTGTAGGTGCCGGCGCCGACGGTGATCGAGTACCAGTCGGTGTCGCGGAAGTTCTGGCCGTTGTTGAGGTAGGTGCCGGTCTCGCCGCAGATGGTGCCGCACTCGACGGGCTGGAAGACGTTGGGGGAGAAGTTGCAGCCGCCGTTGGTGGTGTCGACGTAGTTCGGGCCGCACTCGGGCTCGCCTTCGACCTGCGAGGTGGATGGGCATGGAATGGCGCAACAGACCGGGATCCCCGGACCGGTGATGGTGAGCCGATACCTGGAGCCGCAGGGGACGCCGGAGAAGACGTCGGGTGAGGCGAAGAGGTAGAAGGTGCCGGGTCCGGTGAAGGTAAGAGCGCTCGACTGGGTGCAGCTCGCGGCGGTCGTTGTGCCGATGGACTGGGCGGGGCACACGGGGTTCATGACGAAGAGTCGCAACCGGAACCCGTCGGCAATGCCGGAGAAGGTGTAGGTACCGGCACCGACGGTGATCGAGTACCAGTCGGTGTCGCGGAAGTTCTGGCCGTTGTTGAGGTAGGTGCCGGTCTTGCCGCAGATGGTGCCGCACTCGACGGGCTGGAAGACGTTGGGGGAGAAGTTGCAGCCGCCGTTGGTGGTGTCGACGTAGTCCGGACCACAGTCGGGCTCGCCCTCGACCTGATCCTCGGGGAAGCAGTCGGCACAGCCGGTCGGGGTCGCTGTGGGCTCCCATGCCTCCTCGGCGTCGAGCCCGCTCGGCTGCGTGGCCGAGGAGACGGCCTCCGCCGGGTCGAGGATCGCGGGCGGAGCAGGGAACGACCGAGCGGACGCCGCGCGCGCCGCTGCGATCTCCGGTGGCTCCACGGCCGAGGTCAGGCGCGCGATCTCCTCCTCCGACAGGACCACGGGGGACGGGATCGGGGATCCGTTCGGAGGCTCCGCCGCGGCTCCGGGGTAGCCCGCCGGTTCGGCGGCCGAGGTCAGGCGCGCGACCTCTTCATCGGACATGACTGCTGTGGGCATCGGCGGCGCCTGGTGCGGAGGCGTGACGGCAGCGGTGGCGGGGTAGCCCGCCGGCTCGGCAGCGGAGGTGAGTTCCTCGATCGATAGGATGCCGGCCGCGGGATGCGTCACCGGAGGGGCTGGCGTTTCGGCCCGGGCGGTGAAGGCCGGGACACCGAGCGCGAGAAGACCGAGCACGAGAAGTGCAGGGGGGTGCTTCACGGGATTCTCCGAACGTTGCGACCCGGCGGGGGGAGCCGGGCCGAGGGGGCCAACAAACAGGGTGGGATAACGAGCTGCGATCATAACGCGGCATCGAACTCGAAGGGAAGATCGGAGGGTGGCAAGAGGCCTTGAACCGCAGGGCCCAGGTGTGGACAATCGCGGCCATGCGTAGCCCATCCATCCAGCTGGCGGGCCAGGGGGTCATCCTCGGGGGGTTCGTCGTTCTCATGCTCGCGGCCTGCTCTCCCAGTGCTGCCGGCGCCGGCGGCGGGGGCGCGACCCTGGAGGCGCCTTTCCCGCCGTCCCTGGACAGCTATGGCGACGACCATCTCACGAGCCTCTGGGCCATCCTCGAGAACCGGGTGGAGAGGGAACCCTTCAACCTCTGGGCCACGCTGATCTTCCTTGCCGCCATCATTCATACCTTCCTCACACATCGCTTCCAGCAGATCGCGCACGTGCTCGAGGACCGGCAACGAGAACGGCTCCGATTGATCGAAGATCCGCATGACGCCGCCACGCCGCGGTTCTCGACGGGCGCGCGCATCTTCCATTTCCTGGGAGAAGTGGAAGCGGTGTTCGGTATCTGGGTGATTCCGCTGTTCATCGTGATGTGGCTCTCTGTCAGCGAGGGAGCCGCTCTCGGCTACCTGAACGAGCGGGTCAATTTCACCGAGGCTGTGTTCGTGGTGGTGATCATGGCCATCTCGTCGACGCGGCCGATCCTCGAGCTGGCCGAGCGCCTCCTGCGCCTCCTGGCTCGATTGGGCGGTGAGCGGCCGGTCGCCTGGTGGCTGGTTCTCGTCACGATCGGCCCGCTCCTCGGATCCTTCATCACCGAGCCGGCGGCAATGACGATCTGCGCCTCGCTCCTGTCGCGCAAGTTCTACAGCCTCGAGCCGGGCAAGAAGCTCGCCTACGGCACCCTCGGACTCCTCTTCGTGTCGATCTCGGTGGGAGGCACGCTCACCCACTTCGCTGCGCCTCCGGTGTTGATGGTGGTGGCGGCCTGGGACTGGGACACGCCCTTCATGCTGGCGCACTTCGGCTGGAAGGCGGCGATCGGCATCTTCATCGCCGCGACCGGCTACCTCCTCTTCTTCTACAAGGATCTGAGGCGGCTGGGTGGCGGCGCCCCGGTCACCGATTCCGGTCCGGTGGCGCCCCCGATCCCGCTCTGGGTCACGCTCGTCCATGTCGCCTTTCTCCTGTTCGCGGTGCTGAATGCCCACCATCCCATTCACCTCATCATGGGTTGTCTCTTCTTTCTTGCGGTCGTGGAGGTGACCGAGGATTACCAGCGGGACTTCACCCTGCGTCCGCCCGTTCTCGTCGGCTTCTTTCTCGCCGGACTGGTCATCCATGGTGGACTGCAGCAGTGGTGGATCGCGCCCGTGCTGGGCCGGCTCGACGAGATCCCGCTCCTGATCGGGGCCGCGGGGCTCACCGCCTTCAACGACAATGCCGCGATCACCTACCTCGCCACCCTGGTTCCGACCCTCACGGAAGGCATGAAGTACGCTGTCGTGGCTGGGGCGGTGACCGGTGGAGGGCTGACCGTGATCGCCAATGCGCCCAATCCGGCCGGGCAGTCGATCCTCAAGAAGCACTTCGAAGATGGCATCGGCGCCGGGGGGCTCCTCCTGGGCGCGCTGGTGCCGACCATCATCCTCGGGCTCTGCTTCATCCTCCTGCGATGACTCAGCGGCGCAAGAAGGCAACTCGGCGGAATGACGCTATCCGGCGCGTCGCCATCAGCACGGGGGGTGGAGACGCTCCGGGGCTGAATGCGGTGATTCGCGCGGTCGCCCTCAGCGCTCTCGACCGGGGCTGGGAGTGCCTCGGCATTCGCGATGGCTACTCGGGTTTGCTGGAGCCAGAACGTTATCCGGAGGGCGGTCTCGTTCCGCTCTCCAGCGCGTCGGTGCGCGGCATCACCCACCTGGGCGGCACCATTCTCGGCACGACCAATATCGGCAACCCGCTCAAGTTCCCGGTCGAGGGCCCGGATGGTCGGATCAAGGAAATCGATCGGTCTGATGAACTGCTCCAGGCCATTGCCAGGAACCGTATCGACGCCGTGATCGCCATCGGCGGCGATGGGTCGCTCTCGATCGCCAACGTGCTCTCCCAGAAGGGGCTGCGGGTGGTCGGAGTACCGAAGACCATCGACAACGACCTCGACGGGACGGTCCTCACCTTCGGCTTCGACACGGCGGTGGCCTTTGCCACCGAGTGCCTCGATCGCCTGCACACAACCGCGGCCTCCCACCGCCGCGTGATCGTGGTCGAGGTCATGGGCCGCTACGCCGGCTGGATCGCGCTCCATGCGGGTGTTGCGGGAACCGCCGACATCATCCTCATCCCGGAGATTCCCTACGACATCCAGGCCGTGGCCGAGAAGGTGCGAGAACGAGATGCCTCGGGGGCACTGTTCTCGATCGTGGTGGTTGCCGAGGGGGCGGTGCCCAGGGGCGGGAAGCGTTCCATCATCGAGAAGCGAGTGGGGTCGGCGGAGCGGCTGGGTGGTGCCGGCGAGTGCGTGGCCCGCGATCTCGCCGCCTTGACCGGCAAGGACACGAGACACGTTGTCCTCGGCCATCTCCTTCGCGGCGGATCGCCAACCTCCCTCGATCGACTGATCTCGCTCCGTTTCGGCGCCGCCGCCGTGCGCTGCCTGGCCGCCGGGGAGTCCGGGGTGATGGTGGCGCTCGATCCCCCGCGGGTGCGCACCGTGCCCCTCGAGAAGGCGACCAGGCGCATGAAGGTCGTCCCCCTCGACTGCGACACCATGGTCACGGCGCGCGATCTCGGCGTTTGCTTCGGGGATTGACGTCGGCTCGAAACAGGGCAAGTGGATCGATGTGACGCACGGTCCGCGAGCCGGCAGAGTCGGATGTTCCGCAGCACGGCTCACCCGGCCCCTCGCGCCCCAGACTCCTGGTCCCAGACTTCCCGGTTGCCGATAACCGCGAGTGTGGCCTTCGGCTCCTCGCCGGTGGCTTCGTGGGTTCTGGTGCGCGAGGGACACGACTCATGGCTGGACCGCAAGTGGAATCGATCGAACGCCAGCGCGGCTCCTTGTGGAATCTCGGTCTCGTGCTCGTGGGTGCGCTGTGTGCCGCGCTCGTCGTCATGAGCTGGACGACAGCGGACCAGGCGCTGCGCACCGAGATGCTCGAGCGGCGCTGGCCGGCCCTGGTCGGGCTCTCGGGCCTCGTCCTCCTGTTCGTGCTCTACGCCACCAAGAAGCACCGGGAGCTCTGCCGCATGCAGGCGCGCTGGCAGCAGATGGCGGTGCGTGAGGCCTCGCTGCGCGCCCGGTTGAGCGAGCTGTCCTTTCTCTTCGATACGAGCACGCAGCTCCAGCTCCGGCTCGACATGCAGAGCATGTTCGACCTGGCATGCCAGCGGCTGCTGTCCTGCTTCGAAGCGCACCAGTCCTCGATCATGATTCACAACGAAGAATCGGGGTTTCTGGAGGTGAAGGCGGTCTCCGGGGTCGACTCGAGCCTGGTTGCCGGCTCGACCGCCAGGCCCGGTGAGGGCATCGCGGGCAAGGTCTTCACCTCGGGGGAAGCGCTCCTCCTGACGCCCGCGGTGATGAAGCGCCGGTTCCCCAACGACCAGAAGCCAGGTCGGAGCATCTCGTCGAGCCTCAGTGTGCCGATGCGCTTCCGTGACATGACGATCGGCGTGGTCAATGTCAGTCGCAACGGCGGCGAGGATTTCACCGAGATGCACGTGCGGATGCTCGAGTCCTTCGCCGAGCATTGTGCGGCCACCTTCATCAAGACGCGCCACCACCAGGCCGTGCTCGCCGGCGGGCGCCAGGCGGCCTGAGGCGCTACCGGCGGTCTCCCGGAGCGACCTCGATCACGACCGGCGCGGTACGTTCCGCTCCGCTGCGGAGCGCGACCCGGTGACGTCCCGGCGCCAGCGGCCAGCGTAGCTCGCGCCCGCTGCCGATGACCATCCCGTCGATTTCCCAGATGGGCGTAGCGTGCGGGTCTCCGCCTCCGGCGCGGAGCGCGATCGTCTGTACCGATCGCGGCAGGTCGGGTGCGAGGAAGAACTGCTGGCCATCACGCGGGGACTCGATGCGAAGCGGGCCGCCGGCGCTGGCCGCGACGGCCGCGGTGCCGAGGGCCGCCCGCCGGAGCCAGGGCCCGTACTCGGGCGGCAGCGACACCTGGACCTCGCGACCCTGGCGCCGATGCAGCGTGCAGGGCGCAAGCACGTGATCGGCCGGCAACCACTCGCTCAGGATCTCGCTGCAGCCTGGTCCGGGGGCCGCCCCGGAGAGAGCGCAGATCCGGCGCCGCGCGAGATCGGAAGGCGGGGAGAATACCGACGCCACCGACGCCGGGTCGAGTTCCCTCGCGATCACGTCGCTTGCCGCGCCAGACGATGGAATACTGCGTTCCTGCTCCCAGTCCCGGATCCCATACCAGGCGGCCCGGAACAGCGGGGCCGCGGCATGGGCCGCCGAGAGCCGGGGTAGCGGCTCGCCGTCGAGGTTCCCCACCCAGACCCCGACCACGTAGCGCTCGTCGAAGCCCACGGTCCAGGCATCGCGGAAGTCCGACGAGGTCCCGGTCTTGGCTGCCACCCGGAACGGGAGCTCGAGCGGGCCGTGGGCGCCGAAGGCCGGCATGCGCGCATCGGGGTCGGAGAGGATGTCGGTGACCCAGAACGCGGCGCGCTCGGGAAGGATCGCCTCGCCCCGGTCGGCGCGCGCGGCGCGCGCGTCTGCCGGCAGTCCCGGCGCGGGGATCGGACGGCCTCGTCGATCCCGCACGTCGGCGATGATCGCCATCGGTAGCGCCCGGCCATGGCGCGGGAAGACGGCATAGGCGCGGCAGAGATCGAGGAGGGTCACCTCGCCGACCCCGAGCGTGAGCCCGAGGCCGTACGTCGCGGGCGGCGCACCGAGGGTGGTGATCCCGGCGTCATGCAGCAGATCGAGGAGGCGCGGGCTTCCCACCGCATCGAGCATGCGCACCGCCGATACGTTGTAGGAGGAGGCGAGCGCCTCGCGCAGGCGCGCCGGCCCGTGAAAGGTCTGGCTGAAGTTGCGGGGCATGTAATCGCCGTCGAGGGCGAGAAAGGCGGTGGGAATGTCGGCGACGAGATCGGCCGGGGTGTGTCCGTCGGCGAAGGCGAGAGCGTAGGTGAACGGTTTGAGCGCCGATCCGGGCTGGCGGCGGGCGAGCGCCGAGTTCCACTGTCCCCCCTCCGGGCTCCGGTAATCGGGCGAACCGATGAGCGCGAGCACTGCGCCGCTCCGGTGATCGAGGACGGCGATGGCGCCGTGCGGTGGGGTGGCGAGGCGGTGGGGTGCCAGGTTCTCGGCGAGGACCGCGGTCAGGCGCGCCGTCAGGTCCCGGTCGATGGTGAGGCGCGCCACTCCGGCCGCGGCCGGCAACGACGGGGCCACCCAGTCGACGGCGTGCGGCGCGGCAAAGGCGCCGGGACGCGCTGCCAGGCGCAGCGGATCGGCGAGCGATCGTGCGAGCTCGTGATCATCGAGCCAGCCCGAGGCGCGCATGCGCCGGAGCACATGCTGGGCGCGCGCCCGGGCCCGCGTGGGCGCACGACGCGGATCGAGGTGCGACGGGGCACGCGGCAAGGCGGCGAGGAGCGCGGCCTCGGCGGCGCTGAGCTGCGCCGGCGTGCGATCGAAGTAGTGGTCGGCGGCGGCCGTGATGCCGAGACAGCCGTTGCCGTAGGGCACGCGGTTCAGATAGGCGGCGAGGATCGCCCGCTTGCCAGCGGTGAGCTCGAGGCGCAGGGCGAGCTCGAGCTCGCGGAGCTTGCCCCGCCAGGTGCGCGGCCCGGGCTCGAGGATGCCGGCCAGCTGCTGCGTGATGGTCGAACCTCCGGCCACGATGCGGCCGGCCCTCCAGTTGGCGATGGCGGCGCGAGCGATGCCGACAGGGTCGAAGCCGGGGTGGATGAAGAAGCGCCGATCCTCGGCCGCCAGGGTGGCGTGAACGACGAGCGGTGGCAGATCCTTGTCGGTAAGAAGCGGCGCCCGAGCGCAATCTCCTGCGCCAGGCGGTGCGGCCAGGCGGAGGAGCCGGCCCTCGCGATCAACGATGGCCGAGCGCGTGGGAGGATCGTGATCGATCGCCACCAGCGGCGGTATCAGGTGCGGAGCGACCGCGAGCAGCAGTGCCGCGGCGACGAGGACGGCCGGGACCACGACGGCCCGGCGTGGGCGGCGTGTCATGGCTCATCCTCCTTGGCGGCCACGACCTCGATGCGGAGCGGAGCGCTCCGCCCGCGCACCTCGGGGTCATACATGAGCTCGGCTTCGGCCGGCGGCGCGGCGAACTCGCCGGGAGTCGCGGCCCGCGCCAGATACTCGAAGCGGTAGATCCCCGCCGGCACCACCGGCGCAAAGGCCACGACCCGATCGTCCCGCTGTTCGACATGAAGTACGGGCAAGGCGCCCGCGGTGGCGATCGGGGACTCGACGTCTTCCCCCTCGTCTCCCTCACCCCACTGCCGGGCAGCGAGCCCGCGTCCCAGCGAGCGGGCGACGGTTTCGAGATCGAGGATCATCGGTTCGAGTCCGGCCGGGAGCGGGTCCTCGAGCGCGAGGTCGGTCGCGGCGCGCGGCACGACCAGCGTGACTTCGATGCGCACGAGGTCTCCCGTCACCGCCTGTGCGATCGGTTCCACCGCGGCTGTGGGCGCCATGGAATCGAAGGGGAAGGCAGCGCGGCGAACGATGAGTCCGGCCTCGGCGGCATCGAGGCCCAGAGCCGGCCGTGCCGACTCGAGGAGGACCATGAGATAGAGGGACGGCCCCGTGCCTTCGCGACCGGATGGAATGATGCGTGCGAGCTCGAGCGGAGAGCTCGCGCCCGGGGCGAGGCCTTCCATCCCGGCCAGCGGCCACGTCAGGCGAAATGCGGCCTGCGTTCCCGTGCCGCCGAGCTCGCGCTCGAAGAGCGGCCGGGTTCCGAGCCGGCCGGCGGCGCGGATCGGTGCCGGACCGGGCTCCTCCTCGAGGCGCGCCAGGTCACGGAGCGCCAGCACGGCATGAGCAGTGGCGTGCGTCGATCGCCAGTGCCCGCTCCGCCGCTCGGTCGCGAGCCAGCGCGTGAAGGGTTCAACCAGCGGATGGTCGGGCCAGGCCGAGACCAGGACGCGAACAGCCAGCGCGGTCGCCGACTCGTCGCTCGCGAACGGACCTGCGCCGGTCAGGAAAGCACGGCCGCCGGTCATGCTCACGTCGTTCAGGACCTCGTTCAGGATCTGCCCCACGCGCGCGTCGAAGCGAGAGGTGAGATTGAGCGCGGCGGCACTGAGGAGCAGGCCCTCCTGGTCCAGGTCGCGGCGGTTGGCATAGAGCCGTTCGAGATCCGAGGGGCGCAGGAGACCGCCGAGCGGCGAGCCGGGTACGCGCGCTTCGCGGGCGAGGAGCACGGCGGTCAGGGCATCACCCGTCGCGAAGGGAGGGCCGCCGTCGGTGGCGCGCATCGGCGGCGGCGTGGGTACCGGGACCGCCTTTCCTCGGCGGCTCTTCTTCGATTGCGGCGGCACGGGCGCGGGTGGGGCCGGGCGCTTGGCGTCGAAGATCTCCTTCAGATAGCGGCCGAGTTCCTGCAGCCGATCCCGGTCGACCGCCATGCCGGCGTCACGCGCCTCGATGAGGGCGAGGAGCGTGTAGGCCGAGAGATGAGGATCGGAGCGAAGGGCTTCGGGCCATACCCGGTAGCCGCCATCATAGTGCGAGAGCGCGGCGATCTGGGCCAGCGTGCGGGTCGCGACGGCGTCACGCCGCTCAGCATCCCAGTCCGGGAGGATGAGGCGCGGCGCGAGCTCGCTGGCCACGGCGAGGGCGATGAGTCGGGATGCATGCTGTTCGAGGCAGCCATGGGGATAGGCCATGAGATAGGTGAGCGCCGTTTCCATGCCGCCGACGAGAGTCGTGGCTCCCTGAATGGCGAGCGACGAGACGAGTGGATCGGTGTCGGCGGGGACCACGATCGGCACCGCGGCCATGGAGTCATCACCGGCAATGACTCCGTAGTGGGCGTCGGTGACCATGGTGAGCGGTTCCTCGACCCGGAACGGGAAGGCGACCGCGTCCTCAGGCAACTCGTCACCCTTCTTGCCGCCCTTCACCGCCCTGGCGCTGAGCCGCACCATCGCCTCACCTGCTGCGACGGCGCGCACCGAAAAGCCCACCCGGCGGTTCTTCCCGGCCTCGATCGTGACGGTCTGGTCCGTCTTGCCCGATGACGCGAGGGCCGTTCCCGCGACGCTGAAATCTGCCTTCACTCTCAATTTACTGCTGGTGCGGTTGGTGATGACGGCGCCGGCGGTGAAGGTGTCACCGGCGCGGGCGAGCCGAGGCAGGAGGGGATCCAGGACCAGCGGGCGGGTCACGGTGAGCGCGGCCTGGCCGTTCCCGACCTGGTCCTTCCTGTCACAGGCGACCGCCATGGCGCGGAACGTGGTCAGGTTGTCGGGCAGGCGGAAACGGGCTGAGACCTGGCCGTCGGGGCCGGTCAGGAGGTCCGGCATGTAGACCGCGGTCGAGGCGAACAGGCGCCGGTAGCGCCCGAGATCGCCGCCGCCGCCGCCCGGGGATTCGCCCTTCTCGGTCTCGCCCGGTGTTTCCACCACCTGGAGCGCTTTGGCCGCGTTCATGACGCCGAGCCCCTGCGTGCGATAGAAGAAGGCGAAGGGATCGGGTGTCTGCGTCCCGAGAAGGCGGAGCACGGCCTCATCGACGAGCATCAGGGCGACCTCGGCGTCGGCCGGCATTCCATTGGCCCGTGTGACGGCGATCTCGACGGACACCGAGTCGCCGGGCCCGGCCCGGTCCGGTGTCGCGACATGGACCGCCAGGCGGCGCCGGTCGGGATGGACCGGCAGCAGGGCATAGCCGATCCTGAGCTCGGGGGTCTTCGACCACAAGGTGTCATCCGGCGCGGCGCCGGGTGGGGGCGTGCTGCCGCGCACGAGGATGACCGACGCGAACACGTTGGGGACCGCGCTCTCGCCCAGTGGAATCTTGAGGGTCGGCGTGGTGGATTGCGCGGTGAACGAGGTCACCGTCTCGATGCCCTCGCGCTCCACGGTGAGGAGCCCGCGCGCGCTGGGGAAGGGCGACTGGACGAGGATGGTTGCCGTGTCGCCCGGGCTGTAGGCCGCACGGTCAGCAACGAGGGTCAGGCGGTTCCCGGTTTCGCGCGACCACGGGACGAATCCTTGGCCGGCCACGTAGATGAAATCGGCGCTCCGGGTCTTCCGCCCGGCGTGGTCCTCGGCCCAGGCGCGCGCCACATAGGAGCCGGCGTGATCGGGCACGAAGCGAGCCGTGGCCGGCGCGGCGAGGGTCGGCGTCGTCGTCACCACGGCCGAGTCGATGATCGTTTCCACCAGCTCCGAGTCATAGCCGAGCCGACCCCCGACCATCTGTCGCATGACGGTGTGCCAGCTCCGACTCACCCACTCGACACGGACCTCGGTCCCCGCCACAGCGGAACCGGCGAGCGACATGGCCACCACGGCCACATCAACCGGCTGCCCGGCGCGGGCGAGGGACGGCGTGCCGCGGACACCGAGCAGGAGGTCGGCCGGGTACCAGTTGGCGGTGGCATGCGCCGCGATCGCCCGCCCGCCGGGATCGAGCGCCTGCGCCTCGACCTCGATCGATTGCGGGGTTGTCACCTCGGGAATTGCCAGCTCCGCGGCAAGCTGCGCCTCACCGCGGGAATCGAGCTTGGCGCTCGCGGTGGTGAGGAGCTGCCAGGAGGTCTCCTCCAGACCCGGATCGGTGAAGGCGTATCCGGCGAGAGTGTCGCCGGTTGCCGCCGGAAGAGCGAAGCTCTGCTCGCGACGAATGGCGAGGGAGACCGGCGAGTCGGAGAGCGGCGAGTCGAAGAACGTGCGGGCGATCACGCGGGCCGTGAGCGAGTCGCCGCGCACGAGGGTGAGGGGCTTTCCGGCTGGACTCGGCCCCCGCGGGCCGGAGAGGGCGACATCCACCTTGAACGCGGCCGGGCGGAAGGCCTCGACGCGGAATCCGAGCGAGCCGCGAAGCTCCACGTCGCCAGCGGCGACTCCGACCGGCTCGATGTTGGCCCAGTAGTAGCCGAGGGCCGCTGCGCCGGAGAGCGCGATGGCCGTCGAGAAGCTGCCGAAAGGGGAGAGTCCGATGCGTTGATCGAGAACGGTGTCACCATAGGGATTCATGACCTTGAGCATGAGCGAGTCCAGCGGGGCGCGGCCGAGGCCGCCGCGATCGCGCCCGCGCACGATGCCTTTCACGCGCACGGTCTCCCCCGGGCGGTAGAGCTCCCGATCCGTGAACAGGAAGCTCTCCGCGCGCCGGGGTGCGCTGGCGTAGTCGCCGGGCAGATTGAATGACCACGGGGAAAGCTCCCAGTCGGTATCGATGCCGAGAATCGTCATGTCGGGCCCGCGGCGCGCGAGGAGGGTCCAGCCCTCGGCCCGCCGCCATGGGGCGGGGGTGGCGCCGCGTGCGAGACCTTCCCGGTCCGTTCTCCCGCGCCAGACCGTGGCCCCTTCCGTGGTGAAGATCTCAAGGTCGACGCCGGCCAGCGGCTCGCCGGTGTGGAGCGAAGTGGCCCATACCACGATGTCGCTCGCCGAGACCTTGGCGACGAGCCCGAGATCGGTGATCTGGATCAGCGAATAGCGTGCCGGAAGGGTGTCGGGGACACCCGTCGCCGGATGGGCGAGGCGGTCGGGGCTCGAGGCGCGGACGAGGACGAAGCCGCCTGCGTCGCGCGGCACGAGCTCACCGAGGTCGATCGGGATGCGCCCGCGCTCGTTGCGTGCAGTCTCGAGACGAACCGTACGCTGAACGGGGCGGGTGCCGGCGAAGGGATCGAACTCGCCCGCCGTCATGGCCCAGGGCCGGCGAGCGATGGCGGCCGCCTGCTCCGGGGTCAGCGTCGCCGTGCGCACGGTCACGTGCTGGACGTTGACGGTCCGGATGATCGCGCTCCGCCGCTCCGTCCTGGTTTCGAGCACCGCGTTCTCCGGCAATATTTCAAACATGGGCGCGATATCTTGCGTGGTCAAGGTGAGGGCGGAGGTCATGGGCAGTGTCTGGCCGAACTGATCGATGAGCCCGGCACGAACTTCGACACGGAGTGATTGCCCGGGTGCGAGTCGCGTGCCGAGATGGACCCGGGTCCGGGGGGCCCGTCCATAGGCCTCGATCGGGCTGTCGGGGATGACGGCCGGCCCGGAGAGGCGGAGATGGGCGGCGAGGGACTCCGGCTCGACCGGTGTCGTCATCTCGAGAGTGAGCCCGAACTCATCGGCTTCCCCCTTGACCAGGCCGAGCGGGCCGTAGGTGGCGAACTGGGCGGTGTAGGGTTTCGCGAGCGGCAGCGGACCCTCGTCGGCAAGCGGTGCCGTGGCGATCTGGACCTCGATCTCGGTCCCGGCGGGAAGCGGCTTCCGCGGGCGCAAGAGGACGATCTCGTCCAGGTCCGTCACGGGGAGCGGTGGCATTCCGGCCAGATCCGTGGAGTCGGGATGGACGCAGGTGGCCGCGATCCACTGGCCGCCCGCGGTCACGGTGACCGCTTGACACACGCGGCCGAGGTCGACTGGCTGATTGAACGCGAGTGCGATGGGGCCCTCGGGGCCAAGCAGGTGCGATCCTGGAGGAGGGTGGATGGCGATGACCGCCGGGGGAGGGGTCGAGAAGGTCCATTCGCTCGCTCGGCCGAGCGCTTTGCCTTCGGCATCGGTGACTCCGGCCGGTACCACGCCGCGAAAGGTGGTTGCCCGCGGCAAGGGGCGTTCGGGAACGAAGCGGAGAGCGCGGGTGCCCACCCACATGAAGCGCCCGGGAACCGGCGGCTCGATCTGGACGAGGCCGGCCTCGTCGCCGCGCATCTCCTGGCCCAGCGGCCGCATGGCGTGGCTGAAGAGCACATCGACCGTCGGCACCTCGTTCACCGCTCCGGTCGGCAGCGTGAATTCGACGCCGAACTGGTTGGGCCGGCCGGCGCCATCGGGGGAATCGGCGCTCTGTCCGGGAATCGAGGCCAGGAGAACCGCGAGGGCGAGGAGGCCGAGAGCGCCGGGCCAGGCCCGGCTGCCGGGGAATCGCATGCATGGACCTCGTCGATCGGGTGGATGCGCTGACCGCGCCCTGCTCGAGCAGGATGCTCTCAGGGCGGGAACGCTAGCACAGGCGCGGTGGGTGGCGGCAAAGCGAAGCGGGGCGGCCAAGAGGCCGCCCCGCCGGGAAACACGTCTGGTGTGTCTGGACTAGCGCACGAGCGTCATCTGACGCACCTGCATGAAGTCGCCGGTCTCGAGCCGCATGAAGTAGATGCCCGAGGCGGCGGCCCTTCCATCCACTGTGCGGCCATCCCAGGCCATCTCGTGCGTGCCGGCTTCGACCACTCCGTCCACGAGCGTGCGCACCAGCCGCCCCGAAACGTCGTAGATGCGGAGCGAGGCCGGTCCGTTCTCGGCAATCCGGAAGCTGATCGTCGTTCGTGGGTTGAACGGATTCGGCCGGCATGGCTCCAGGCCGCTCTGGCGCAGCACCTCCGGGGAATCGAGAGCCAATGGCGTGTTGTCCTGATTGACCGGCAGGAACTTGATGGCGCGACCGGTGGTCACCGTGGCGGCGCCCAGCGGATAGCGGTTGAAGTAGGTGTAGAGGAGGCCTTCGGTGTTGGTCTCGTTCTCGATCCCGACCGTGGCGTACCCATCCGTGCCGTCCGTGCTCACCGCCTGGTTGTACTGGAAGATGATGATCCCGTCACCGGTATCGGTCGGGTGGTAGGCCGGGTCATACAGGATTGCCTCGAAGGTCTCGATGTGACCGCCGACGAGGTTCCTGAAGCGGCTCCACTCGACGATCCAGCGATGATTGACCGCGTCGTACTTCTGGAAGCACTTGGAGGTGCCGGAGAGCTGGTAAAGCTCGTCCCAGAAGACGGCCAGCATCGCCGCCGGTCCGCCGGCGCCGGGAATCGTCCAGTTGCGGTAGCTCGTCAGATAGGTCTCGCCCATCGAGAGCCAGCCGTTGGAGCAGATCGTCGCCCTGGTGTAGTCCTGGCCGTAGTACTGGAAGGTGAACGGCATATCGACGATCCGCGACCTGTCCTGCGTGTCGCCGTAGTCGCCGAGCACGACCTCCGTGCCGTCGCCACCATAGGCCGGATCCAGCTCGACCCAGCTATAGGTGGGGGCCTCCGGATAGCTGGTGTCGGTGTTGTCGAAGGCGTAGTAGCCGTAGGAGTCGGGACCGACCGGATCGGTGGTGGCCCGCGCACCGACCGTGAGTGCCAGCATCGTGGTGTCGGTGACCCCACCCGAGAACTGGATGATCAACATGAAGTTGGCGAGATGGCCGCCGTAGGTGTTCGAGGCCGCGGTGAGCGTGAAGCGATCCCCGGCGTTGTTGCCGTTGCCGCCGGCCGGGATGGCGCCGAAGCTTCCATTCGGGTCCGTGACCGTGATGAAGCGGGAGAACGGCACCAGGGTGCCGGTCACCGCGTCAGCCGCCATGCCGCCGTCATTGTTGAGGACGAGGCTCATCTCCACGGTCTCACCCGGATCGAGCCGCCCGTTGCCCGAGTTGTAGAGGGTGATCAATCCTGCCGTGAGATCGGCCGAGACCACCGTGAGGTCGATGAGCGAGTGGAACTGGCCCTCGGTTGCGGTCACGTCGAGCCCGAACCGGATCACGTGACCATCGGGACAGCCGGGAGCGACCTCGAAGTCGAAGTCATCGACCGTCCAGGCCGAGTTGCCAGCGAGGATATTGGGAAAGGTCTCGTTGCCGTCGGTGATCGTGACGTACGGATCGCTCGAGGTGAGCGTCGCGCTGATCGCAGTGGCCGGTGCGGAGCCCCAGTTGTGCACCTGGGTCTTGAGCCCGATGGCCTCGCCGGGATTCACGACGCCATCGCCGGAGCCCGTTGCGTCATTGATGAGTGATGAGAGATAGCCGACATGGACGTTCGAAGCACCGACGGAGATCGTCGCCATGTATGGCTGCACATCGTGCTTGGTCACGGTCAACTGCATGCTGCCGTTTGTTGCCGTGTTGATCGGCAGCTCGACGCGTCCTTGCGCGTCGGTGTAGCCGACGGCATAGGTCTCCGTGCCCTTGGCCAGGCACACCTGCGCCCCCTCGACGGGAGAACCTCCTGATGCCACTTCGATAGCCGCGGCATTGGCGCCGATGGCGATCGTCGCCGGATGCGTCACGGCCAGCGGCTCGGGGAAGGCGGTCCACACGTCCACCGCCGGATCGCCCATCAGATTAGGCCAGTAGGCGTAGATCTCCGCCCAGTTCGGCAGCACCGTGTAGTAGTTGAGGAAGTTCTCCATCTTGCCGCGGGTGAGCGCGGCGCCCATGGTGTTGAGACGATCCTCGATGAGCCCATGCATCGTCCCGAAGAAGAGGCAGTTGTTGTAGCGGGTATGAGTGCCGAGGGTGGCGAGGCCGATGGCGCCGATGGCGCCCTTGGGCTGATCGACCCCGACCCCCGCTCGCAGGAAGCCCTCGGAGCGCGCGGTCGAGCTGGCGAAGGAACCGGTGCCACAGGTTATGATGGCGGCGAACGGCATCTTCCAGCCGTTGGTGAGCTGGTAGGTGTTGGCGTTCGACCAGCCGCTCATGCCGACCCACCCGCGGTAGCCGATGATGGCATCGCCGCGGTTGAACGCGGTCGTCATCTGGCTCACGTAGGGCGATGTGAACACGGTATCGACCGCAGTGAACCCGATTTCCATGAGCCCGGTCTTCAACCACTGCATGCACTCGATGGTGCTCGGGCCCGAGCTCGCGGGGTCACCCACCCCGCAGGCGCGGGTGAACCAGGTCGGGTCCTGGATGTAGGGCTGGCTCTCGTAGTTGACGGTCTTGTTGACGATGAGTAGCAGCTCGGTGAGCGAGCTGAAGGAGAGCCGGCCGATGTGGGCATCGCCGAGGATGTCGTTGCCGGCGAGCGTCGTGTAGGGGTGATCGCCCTCGCCGTTGTAGCCGCTCAGGTTCTCGTACCAGGTCGGTATCGAGTAGGGGGCCTGGGCGTCCCCGGCGAGGACCACGTACTCGGGAGGCACCGGCCAGTTGTTGAAGGCGTTCTGGATGTAGGCCTTGATCTGCGTGTTCTGCGTTCCGGTTTCGGCCGTCGTGGCAACAACGGCCGGGCTCCCCTTGCGCTGCCGCCAGGCGACCAGGTGCGAGAGGCGATTGGTGACCGCGGTGTCGCTGGGGCAGATCACGAGCCACGTGCCCGGAGCGACCGTGGCCCCGAGAGCCTCGGCTCCCGGATAGTTGATCACGAGGCTCCGGTAGAGACGATCGAAGCTCGGAGGAATGGTGCTATGCCGGACCGGGCGCGAATTGGTTGCATTGTCGCCAGTGAACTCGATCGTGACGTCCATCTCGCGGGTCACGGCGAGCGTTGCCGCCGCCGGGTCATAGTGGACCGGCTGGAAGGTGACGGCGACCACGCGCAGATCGCGCAGGATCATGGGCTCGCTGACGAGGACATCCGCCGCGGTCTCGTAACCGTCGCGCGCATAGGCTGCTGGATCGTAGGCGAAGGCGCTGCCGTCACCATCCTGAAGGGGGGCGAGACGGATCCCGGTCCATTGCTCCCGCTCCTTGGAGACGGCGTGGGCCACCACATCCATGCCATCGGGCACCGCGACGAGTCGGGTGAAGGTGGGAACGGCCGGCGCGCCGACCTCCCCCTTCAGTCCGCCGCCCTCGAACTGGGCAACGTGGAATTCGCGACCATCCACCATGACGCTCTCGACTGCGAAGTCGGGCAGCCCGACGGTGAGGATCACGCCGCGGTCGTCGGCCCTCTGAACCTCGAGCACGGGGGAAACGGCTTTGGGCTCATGGTTTGCGGCCTGGACGGGGTGGGTGACGAGCAGGGCGGCGAGCAGGCTCAGGGCGAACCCGGCGGATGCGATGCCACGCATGGACTTCCTCCGGCGAGGTGGGGGTCGGCTCGTTGGCGGCGCGAAACGTGAAACGGCCGTTGAAGGCCAAGACTATTATGGCGCAACCGGCGGTGCCACGCGTGGCGAAAGTGGTCTGGAATGGACATTCTTTTTGAGACTGGTTCTCAAGTGCAATCTCAAGAGCCCGACTCTGCCTGCAATCGAGGTGGAAGATTTCGCGCTTTCGCTCGTCGCTGAGGCTGGCATGCATATAGAATGAAATGTGGGCCGTGGGGCCCGGGCCGGAAGCCGGCGCTGCGGTGAGGCCGATCTCGAGCTGTGGCTGGGCTTTGGATCCGACTCGACTCGAGACCCTGACCTCGGTGCTGGATCCGGCATGTATTTTGAACCGAGCCCAGCAACATTTGAGAGTGCCATCCGCAGGGGGTTGTGCGATGAGAACCGCTCCGGGCCTCTGGACCCTCGTCCTCGCCGCCGTCGTTGCCGCCATGGTCGTCGTCCCCGCCGGGGCAACGACGCTCCATGTGCCTGCTCAGTATCCGATCATCCAGGATGCCGTCAACGCCGCCCAGGCCGGGGACACGGTGCTTGTCGCTCCCGGAACGTTCACCCACGTGCGCCAGCCACCTGGCGCCGACTCTTGCGCCGTCTTCATGAAGTCGGGCGTCACGCTCCGGGGATCGGGTCGCGGCCAGACCATCATCGATCCGCAGTTGCTTGCTCGCGGCATCTTCTGTCGGAACGTGGTCAACGCCCGGATCGAACGGCTCACCATCAAGCGTGCCTTTGGCCAGATCCACGGGGCAGGCATCTTCTGCGAGCAATCGTCCTCACCCGTCATCCGCGATGTTGAGGTCACGCTCTGCGAGGATGGTGGGATCATCTGCCTCAACTCGAGTCCTACCATCGAAGGGTGCTTCATCACCGACAACATCTCCAAGCAAGGCGGCGGGCTAGCCATCGAGGATAGCTCCTCACCGCAGGTGATCGATTGCTCGATCCTGCGCAATTCCGCCCCCGCGGGCGGCGGCCTCTTCGTGCGGGCCGCCTCGGCGCCGACGCTGACGCGCTGCCTCATCAAGGACAACACACTCAGCACCGTGAACGGCGCCGGGGGCGGGGTGGGCATCGTCTCGGCCAGTCTGACCATCTCCGACTCGCAGATCGAGAACAACACGGCGACCGGACCTGGTGGGGGGTTCGCCGTCATCGACAACGCAACGCTCAATGCCACCCGGTGCGACATCATGGGCAACGACACGACCGATGATTACGGCCCCGGGGGCGGTATCTACTGCGAGTTCGCTAGCATGACGCTCGATCGGTGCCTCATCGTCCGTAACACGGCCCCGGGGGCGGACTCCGACGGCGGGGGGATCATCGCCTTCTTCGCCGTGGACGTCATGATCAATGAGTGCACGATCGCGGCCAACGGCACCAGTGCCCAGGCTCTTGGTGGCGGAATCACCTGCATCACCTCGTCGCCGACCATCCAGAGCTCGATCATCGCCTTCAACAATCCGGGTAAGGCAATGTACTGCACGGACGGCTCCAGCACGCCCGTCGTGTCGTGCTCGGATCTGTTCGGCAATCAGGGCGGGAATCAGATCTGCGGCACGGATGCTGGTAATAACTTCTCGCTCGACCCACGCTTCTGCAACCTGGCTCAGAACGACTTCGCCCTTCATGTCGATTCGCCCTGCCTCGACAACCAGCATCCGAGCGGAGCGCCGTGCGGTCAGATAGGGGCGCGAGCGCTTGGAACCTGCGACGGCATCGGCATCGCCGACGAGGAAGCAGCACCGCGTGGGTTCCTCCTTCGCCATCATGCCGTTCCCAATCCGTTCAGTACGGCGACGGCGATCACTTTCGAGCTGACGCGGTCCGAGCGCCTTTCGATCGCCATCTTCGATGTCGACGGGCGGTTGGTGCGGCTGCTCGCCGATGACACGTTCGTTGCCGGGGGGCATGCACTCCGGTGGGACGGCCGGGACGGCAGCGGGCGAGCGGCGGCGAGCGGGGTCTATTACTACCGGCTTGGAGGCGAGGGCTTGAGAGGACAGACAGGCCGGATGGTTCTTACGCGCTAGCGGGTCTCCGACCCGCCGGGAAGGCCGCGACGAGAATCGCTTTCGAGCGCGGAGGGGTAACATGCGCAACAGATGGAGCGGGGTCGCGTTCACTCTCGTCGGGGCCGGACTGGCGCTGGTTGCGGGCATCACGGTCGGGCCGCCAGCCGCCGCCGCCGATGAGTCCGGCCCCGCGTCGGTGCGGATCCTGGTGGGGAGCGAGGCGACCGCTGGGCGTTTGTCGCTTCACCTGGACGTTGAGGCGGGGGCGACCATGCCCGCCCTCAAGCTCGTCGCGCTACCCGCGGGCTCGGCTGAGGCCGAGCTCTCGATCGGAGGAGACGCCGCGGGACTCACGGTCCGAGCCGGGAGGCCGATGGTGCTCCGCGGGCTCCGCGTGCTGCCGCTTCTCGTCGAGGAACAGGCAGCCTCGGCCGGCAAGGCGGAGGCCCCGCATTCGCTGGACCTCGAGGTCCGCTACTCAGCGGCGAGCGCCGCCGCGCCATCGCGGGCGCTGGAGTACAGCGCCGGGTTCTTCTCGCCCTTCCTCGATCTGCTCCCGGCAACACAGCGTGCGGCGCTCCAGAGCACGAGCGAGGGCGGCTACCTCATCATCACGGCCCCCGAGTTTCAGGCCACCCTCGACCCCCTCATCGCCTGGAAGCGGGATGCGGGATTCGCGGTCACGGTCGTCACCACGCTCGAGACCGGGACCCGTAACGACCAGATCCGCGATTGGATTCGCAACTACTACGCAGGTGCAGCGGTTCCTCCCCAGTACTTGCTTCTGGTAGGGGATGTCGACCGCCTACCGGGGTTCGACTATCACCAGAGCGTTTCCGATCACTCCTACA
Source organism: Candidatus Eiseniibacteriota bacterium (assembly GCA_963823555.1). GTDB lineage: Bacteria > Eisenbacteria > RBG-16-71-46 > CAVPCR01 > CAVPCR01 > CAVPCR01. The sequence goes on from CAWGMA010000001.1 coordinate 49,103, forward strand.
GCCTCATCGACGGCGATGACTTCCTGCCTGACATTCAGGTCGGTCGCCTCTCGGCTCTCGGCACCCAGGACCTGGCCACCATCGTTGCCAAGATCGTGAACTACGAGAAGACACCGGACCGAAGTGATCCGGAGTGGTTCTCACGCGCCCTTCTCGTTGCCGGTAACTACAGCTCCTCGACGCCGGTTCCGGTCATGCGCTGGTGTCGCGACGAGCTCATGGCCCAGAGCTACGCGCAGGTCGATACGGTCTACTACCCGCCGCACTGGGCGACCGGACCGACCCTGATCCGTCCGATCATCGACCGCGGCGTCTCGCTGGTCGCCTATCGGGGCTGGGCATACGGCTGGCAGGGCTGGGAACCGCCCAAGTTCACCGTGGAACACATCCCCGCGCTGGCCAATGGCTGGCGGCTGCCCGTCGTGATGAGCTTCGTCTGTCTGAACGGTGATTTCACCGAGCCCGAGTGCTTCGGTGAGGCCTGGATTCGCTCGGGAACCGTCGACGCGCCCAAGGGGGCGGTGGGATTCATCGGCAACAGCGAGCACTGGTCGCACACGCGCTTCAACGATGCCGCGGCGATCGGCGTTTTCACCGCCTTCGGTGACGGCGAGCGCGCCCTCGGTAACCTGCTGAATGCGGCCAAGTTCGGTATCATGACCCAGTTTCCGGACATCCTCGAGTTCGAGGAGTACGGTGAGGAGTCGGTCGAGTTCTACTTCCATATCTACAGTCTGCTCGGTGACCCCTCGCTCGAGATCTGGAGCACGGAGCCCGATTCGGCCGTCGTCACGCATGCGACGGCGATCCCGCGCGGTGCGAACCTCTTCGAGGTGAGTGTGGAGCGTGCCGCGGACGGCACGCCGGTGGCTGGCGCGCGTGTGGGTCTCGTCCAGGACGGGATCCTCCTCGGATCGGCCCGGAGCGACGAGAGTGGTGTGGCCAGAGTCTCCGCCGTCTTCGAGCGCGCCGACGTGCCGGTCACGGTCACGGTCAGCGGTGCCGGGCTCTTGCCGGTCACGGCCAGCGTTCCGGTGGTCGAGGGGGGCCCGTACCTCGCGCTTGCGGGCATCGCCATTCGCGACGACGGTACGGGCGGCAGCCAGGGCAACGCCGACGGCGAAGTGAACCCGGGAGAGACGATCGCGCTCGAAGCCACGCTCGAGAATCGCGGAGCGACGGCAGCGCCAGCGGGCACCGCCACCCTGACTGTCTTGGCGGGGGCGGAGGTCACGACCGGTACAGCGAGCTTCCCGGCGATCGCGAGCGGCGCGAGTGTCGCGACCGCGCCATTCATCGTCACCGTCGCCGCCGATGCCGAGGACGGACTCAGTCCTGGCTTCCGGCTCAACGCGTTCTCCGGAGCCGATTCCTCGGTGTCCGGTCTCTCGCTGGTGATCAAGGCGCCGGCCCTGCGTCATACCGGCCACACGATCGGCGGTGACGGGGTGGCTTCGCCGGGGGACACGGTCGCAGTTCTCGTCACCGTTCAGAACGACGGAGCGCTTGCCGCTTCCGTGTCCACGGGGACCCTGCGCGCGCTCGATCCGGCCGTCGCCACGGTCGAGGATTCAACGGCCTCTTTCCCCGCGCTGGCTTCCGGGGCCGCGGGCGAGTCGCTCGTGCCGTTCTCCATCATCCCCGCGTCCGATGCGCCCAGGGGCCAGACGGCCAGCTTCGTCCTCGAGCTCAGGACCGCTGAGGGTTACACGAGCCGGACGACTTTCGGGGTGCGCCTCGGCCCGGTCGATCATCGTGCCCCGCTCGGACCCGATGCCTACGGTTACCATGCGGTCGACAATACGGATACCGATTATCCGAACGTGACGCCGGTCTACGAGTGGGTACCCTGCTCGCCGGTTTACGGCGGGTCCGGAACCAGACTCGATCTCGGCGACAACACCTCGGTTGTCGTCGGGTTGCCCTTCGATTTCACCTTCTATGGTCGGACCTATCGACGTCTCCTCGTCTCCGACAACGGCTGGGCGGCGTTCGACACCACGGCGACCTACGACTATTACAACTGGAGCATGCCCAATCCCTACAACAACGGCGCCATGATCGCACCCTTCTGGGACAACCTCGATCCCGAGAAGGCTCACGACGGCGTTCGAGTGGGAGACGGGATCTATGTCTTCCACGATACGGCGAGGCACCGTTATGTGATCGAGTGGAGCCGGCTCGGCAACTTCTTCTCGCAGCATCCCAATCACGAGGACTACGACGACCTGCAGACCTTCGAGTTGATCCTCTTCGATCCCGCGGCCTATCCGACACCGACCGGCGATGGTCTCATCCGGTTCCAGTACAAGCAGGTCTTCAACAACGATGACACGCGCATGTACTCGACGGTGGGCATCGAGAACGAGGACGAGGATGTGGGGCTCGAGTACTCCTACACCAACCTCTACCCGGATACCGCAGCCCCGCTGTCGGCCGGACTGGCGATCGACTTCACGACCGCAGCGCCGCTCTACTCGCCGTTCCGCCTCGCCGCGTTCAGCGCCCAAGCAGCGGGCGGTGGTGTCGCGCTCTCCTGGCAGCCCGTGGACGAACGGCCCCGATCCGGCTATCGCGTCTACCGGTCCGGAGACGAGGGGGCCCGGAGGCTCCTCCCGGATGCGGTGCTCGGGGGCGATGCGCGCGGGTTCTTGGACTCGACCGCCGATCCGGATTCGGCAGCCACCTACTGGATCGGGTCGCTCGATCCTGTCGGCCATGAAAGTCTGCTCGGGCCCTTCGCCTACCCCGGCCGGGGAGCGGCACCCCGAGCTCTCGAGTTCGCCGTTTCCGGACAGAACCCATTTGCTGCGATGGCCCGTCTCACCCTGGCCTTGCCTGGGCGTGAGCAGGCGAGCGTCCGCATTTACTCGGTCACGGGTCGCCTGGTGCGCACGCTGGACGCCGGGTTCCTCGAGGCGGGAATCTGGACTCTCGAATGGAATGGTCGAGATGAGTCTGGTCGCGAGCTCCCGAGCGGCGTCTATGTCGCCCGACTCGAGGCAGGCCTGGAAGAGCGCGAGGCCAAGCTCGTGCTCATTCGCTGACGGCAGCGTCGTACGGCAGGAAAGAAGCAAGACTGGTGCGGAGCGCAGTGAGTCAAACGAGCAGGCGAGGACCGGGCCGAAGGCTTGAGATGGTCCGACTCGGTTCGGTCCTGGTCCTGATCCTATTCGCGGCGGCCCATCTCCTGCCCGCACCGGCGGGTGCGGAGGATGCTCCCGGATCGAAGGCGGCGCAGCAAACGACGAGAAGAAGCAAGAGCACCAAGAAGAAGAGCTCCAAGAAGAAGAGTTCCAAGAAGAAGGCTCCGCCTCCAGTGGATTTCAGCGGCGCCTTCGCCTTCGAGTTCATCTACGACGACAACGTCATCCACTATTCGGACGAGGATCTGGAGGAGTTCGCCACGCAGCCCAACGAGGGCAAATTCTCGATCACCTCGGCCGACGACTGGATCCTGAGGCCGCGTCTCGACATCGTGATGACGACATTCCGTCTCACAGGGAAGCCGCTCTCCACCCGGTTCCGGTATTCCTATTGGTACTACACTACGAACGACGTCAAGAACAACCAGTCGCTCCAGTTGCGGTTCAATCACCCCGGGTTCGACAGCAAGGACAGCTTCGAGTTCACGATCTACTACTCCCCGCTGTCCTATATCCGCAACTTCCGCGATCGGCCCCCCTACGCACCTGCTTCGCAGCCGACTGAGTACACCGATTTCTCGTATACGTCGAACTCGTTCACGATCGGCTACTTCCGGCGGTGGACGCGATCGATCGATGCCGCCGTCGACCTCCGGCGTTCGATTCGCTATTACAACCAGGCATTCATGGAGAACGACAACTGGGAGTGGAACATCGGCACCAATGTCCTCTACCGCCTGACGAGTATCTACCGCATTCGCGGTGAGTACGACTACAGCCATGTCGTGGCGCGCGGAGCGGACGAGGTGGGTGAGACGCGCGAGCTCTCCGATGATGGTGATCCCTCCTATGACCGTGATTCCTATCGACTCTCGTTCGAGTATCGCCCGCGACGGAACCGCTACAAGCTGGACGGGATCACGCTGAGCGGGCAGTACCAGGCGTACTACTTCACGAGCCAGAAGACGGTCGACGAGGATCCGACGCACGTGGGGCGAAAGGACCAGGTCTATCGCCTCGGGATCGAGGCGGATACGGATCCGCTCATCGGCAAGGTCGCCTTCTACGCGGGCTATCTCTACAGCCAACGAACCTCCACGAGTCCGTCCGGTGTGGTGGTGGGTGATGATATCGGCGAGGAGAAGGACTACACCGACAACCGCTCCTACTTCGGGGCGACTTACCCCCTGCCCTTCTGAATGGCCAGGAAGAGCGGGAGAGAAGCATGAGGAATTCGAGTATGAGATCGGGCAGGCGCGAGGTGGGGATCGGGCATCTTGTCGGCGGATGGGAGGCGGGAGCTATGCTCCCCAAGGTGGCGCTTTGCCTGGCTGTTCTTGCCGGCTGCGGTGCCCAGGATCTCTACGAGCCGCCGACGGCGCCCTACATGATCGCCGGGCGTCTCAGTCTGCCCAGCCGCGTCGAGGACGTGAGCGTGCTCGGCGACTATGCCTATCTCGCCACCGGGCAGACCGGCCTCGTGATCGTGGACATATCCAGTCCGTCCACTCCCACCACGCTCAGGATACTCGACACGGTCAAGTACGCGGAGTCAATCAAGGTGGCGAGCACGCCGGCTGCCGACGGCGTGACCGACATCGCCTTCGTGGTCGAGGGCACGGAGGGTATCACCACTTACGACGTGACCGAGCCGGTCACCGCCTTCTCCTTCCAGCAGGGGACGACCGCCGTCGACGGCAACGGGCTCTTCGTCGAACTGCCTGATGAGCCCGGGGAGCCCTATGTCGTCTATCTCGCCGAGAACTGGAAGGGACTCCGCATCTTCGAGTCCGATCCGACGACCCCGGGACTCCTGCGCTACAACGGTGTCTTCGCCGACACGCGCGGCTTCGCCAAGGCAGTGACCGTGAAGGACGGCTTCGCCTACGTCGCCGATGACGAACTGGGGCTCGCCGTCCTCGATGTCCGCACGCGCATCCTGGGGTCCGTCGTGATCGTCTCTGCTGCGGATACCCCCGGGAACGCCCTGGGAGTGGACATGGAGGGGGATCACGTCGTGGTCGCCGACGGAGACAACGGCCTCGTGATCATGGAGGTGCATCTCGAAGGAGATCCCCCGGTACCGGTGCCCAGCCCGGTGGGGCACATCGCGCTCCCGGGCCGGTGCCGGTCGGTCCAGGTCCACGACGGCACCGCGTTCGTGGCCGCCCAGGACGGTGGGGTGCATTTCGTCGATGTCACAACACCGTCCGCGCCCCGGCTCATCGGCACCGTGATCTCGAGCTACGCCACCGGCGTTGCGGTCAGCAAGTCGGGAACGGTCGCGGTGAGCGATCGCGATGAGGGGCTTCTCGTTCTGACCGGGGGGCCGGCGCTTTCCGACAGGACCCCACCGGCTGCGGTCGGCGACCTCTCGGCCCAGGCGGCGAGCGCTACGAGCGCCAGCCTGAGCTGGCGGGCGCCCGGCGACGACGGGCTTTCCGGGCAGGCCAGCCGCTATGACGTCCGCCTGGCCACGGTGCCCATCGACACCATGTCGGTCTGGGATCAGGCGACCCCGCTCGAGGGGGTGCCGGCACCGGGTCCCCGCGGGATCACCGAGGATCTGGTCGTGAACGGACTCACCCCCGGGGCCGAGGTCTTCTTCTGCATTCGGACCGCGGACGTGGCTGGAAACTGGTCCGATCTCTCCAACACCGCGTCGGTCCGGACTCCGCTCGGCAATGTGCCGCCGACCTTGTGCTGCAGCGTGGTCACGCCCGTGACCGGAACGACGGATTCGACCTTTGTCTTCGAGGTGACCTATCAGGATGGCGATGGGGATGCGCCCACCGAGGCGCTCGTCGTCGTCAGCGGGACGCCCCATGCCATGGCCCTCGCGAGCGGCGCCTATGATACCGGGGCTCGCTTCCGGTACGCGGGATCCCTGCCATCAGGTGAGCAGGAGCACTACTTCTCGTTCTCGGATGGGGTGAATCCGACGGTCGAGACTCCGGCGGCGCCGGGACCCTATGTCGCCTATGTCGCCTTCACGATGGGTAGCCCGCCCGAGGAGCCCGGCCGCGACGTGGACGAAACGGCGCACCCGGTCGCACTCTTGCGTTCGGTGACCCTCTCCGATCATGAGGTCACGCAGGCCGAGTACGAGGGAATCATGGGCGCCAATCCCTCGCGCATCGTCGGCGCCGACCTGCCCGTGCACAACGTGACCTGGGCCGATGCCGTTCTGTACTGCAACCAGCGCTCGATCGATGAAGGGCTGACCCCCGCCTATGTCATCGCCGGCGAGAATGTGACCTGGAACCAGGAGGCCGACGGATACCGCTTGCCGACCGAGGCCGAGTGGGAGGGCTACTGCCGGGCCGGATCGGGGGCTGCGCTCGCCAATGGACCGCTCGGCGAGGAGGCATGCGGGCTCGACAGCGGGCTCGATGCCATGGGCTGGTACTGCGCCAACGCCGGCGCGGGGCCGCACGCGGTCAAGACCAGGCAACCCAACGCCTGGGGTCTCTACGACATGCACGGCAATGTCTGGGAGTGGTGCTGGGATCGCTACACCGAAGATCTCGGCGGCGCCATCCAGGTTGATCCCACGGGGCCGACCTCGGGGCTGGCGCGCGTGATCCGGGGCGGTTCCTGGTACTACTTCGCTCGCGATTGTCGCTCCGCGGCTCGCGCTCCCTACTGGCCCAACTCAGCGGATGACACGATCGGGTTCCGCGTCGCGCGAAACGGTGCCCCGGGAGCGGCCGGGCGGGGAGGGCGTCCATGGCAGTAAGCGTGAGCGAGAGGGTGGTCGTGAGCGATTCGCCCAGGCCCGAGACGCCGAGGCGCCCCGGCGGCAAGCAGCGCCTCGATTACATCGACCAGTTCCGCGGCCTGGTCGGCGTGCTCATGCTGCTCGGTCACAGCTCGTACTACTTCAATGCGATCTGGCGTGGCCTCGATCCGCTGGACCCCGTGTTCGGGAGCATGCCCCAGTTCATCCTGCGCTATGTGGGCTATCTGTGCGCCCCCGGGTTTCTCATGATGAACGGGGCCATGGTCTGGTACTCGTACACCCGCCGCCGCGCAGGGGGGGAGAGCGAGTGGTCCACGAAGTGGCATCTGCTCCAGCGCGGGCTGTTCCTCGTGCTGGTGCAGATGACCTGGGTGAACTCCTCGTGGGGAGGGTTTGCGGGCTGGCACCTCTGGCACCTCGGTATCATCGCGGCCATCGGGCTCGCCATGTGCTTCCTGACCCTGATCGTCGACTGGAGCCTGAAGGTGCGTCTGGCCGTGGCGCTCGCTGTCTTCGCCATCCATCCGCTGCTGCTGCGGATCCCCTACGACACGAGCCATACCTGGGCCACGGTCTTGATGCAGACCTTCATCGACTCCGGCGAGTTCAACAAGTACCCTGTCATCCCCTGGTTCGGGCTGGCGGTCATGGGATCGGTGATGGCCACCGGCTGGATCGAGATCTGGCGGACGACGCGGGCGCGGGTCACGGCGAGCCTCTTGATCGCTGTCGCGGCCCTCGGCCTCGCCACGCTGGTGCGTCTGGGCCGCGGCTACGGCACCTTGAACGATTTCCAGTCGCTCACGCACTTCTCGTTCCTGCTCGATCAGAAGTATCCGCCGAGCCTGTATCATCAGCTCTGGTTCTTCGGCGCGGTGTGCGGGTGGATGGCGGTGATCCAGTGGCTCGGTCATCAGGTGCCGCGCGCAACGGCATGGCTCGGCGTTGTCGGTCGCGTGCCGCTCTTCTACTACTGCGTGCACATCGGGATCCTGGGCATCTTCTCGAAGCGGCTCGGGATCTACTATCGTGAAGGCGGGGTGACCGAGACCTTGATCGGGTTCGGGATCATGCTGGTCGTGATGATGCCGCTGGCGCGCTGGTTCGGGGGGGTGAAGAGGAGGAGCAAGAACCCCATCATTCAGATGATCTAGCCTCGTGCTGGTCTTCACTGCTCGCCGCGGACCGATCGGCCCGGCGCGCCGCCTTCCTTGCGGCCTTCTCCATCTCGGCCTCCGCCTCGGTGCGCAGGCGGAAGTTCTTCTCGGCGATGAGTTCGCGGAAGAGATAGACGCGGAAGGTATAGTCACCTGGGTCGCGACGGCTCGGCCGGATGGAGATCGAGCTTTTCAGCATGGTGTCTTCATCGCTCGGATCGAAGGCGATTTGCTTCTGATAGAAGACGTTGCCGTCAGCAGTGGACCAGACGAGATGGAACTTGAGCAAGCGCTGGCCGAGAGCGTAGGGGTTCTCGAGATCGACGAAGGCGTGGACCCTGGCGCCCTTGGCGAGCGTGAAGACCCGGCCGGTGCCGAGGCGCTTTCCGGTCTTCTTGCTCACGTCACGGCAGAGCGTGATCGAGGCCGTGATGCCATCCGGCTTCTTGGCCGGGTAGCTGAGGGTCGAGTCGGGCTCCACGACGGGCACCTCGGATCGGCTGGAGCAGCCCGATGCAAGTGCTAGAGTCAAGATGGCGAGATAGAGGGTGGCTGGCGCGCGCCGGGCGCTCCGCATCGTGGTCTCCTCCCTGGTGCGCTCCCGGTCGGCCCCCGTTCGGGGTCGACGCGGATGCCATTCTAGCTCATCGCCGCGGAGTAGGGATATGTTCGTCGCCCTAGCGCTCATTGCCGTCGTCCTCCTCCTGTGGTCGGTGGAGGCCGTTCGCCTGCGGCGCGGGCTCAGGGCGGTTCCCATCCGTATCCACGTCAACGGCAGTCGCGGCAAGTCGTCGGTGACGCGGCTGATCGCCGCCGGGCTCCGCGAAGCTGGGCTGCGAGTCCTGGCCAAGACCACCGGCAGCCGAGCCCGGCTCATCCTGCCCGACGGGAGCGAGGAACCGGTGGTGCGGCTCGGGACGCCCAATATCGGCGAGCAGGCCGGCATCATCCAGCGGGCTCGCCGGGAGAGCGCCCAGGTCCTGGTCATGGAATGCATGGCCGTCCGGCCCGACCTCCAGCGCATCAGCGAGAAATCGATCATGCACTCGACGATCGGTGTCATCACCAACGCCCGTGCGGACCACCTCGACGTCATGGGACCCACGGTCGCTGATGCCGCCCATGCTCTGGCCTCGACCATGCCCCGACGCGGCCGTGTCGTGGTCGGGGAGACGCTTTGCATGGACGTGTTCGCCGATGAGGCCCGGCGGCGCGAGTCGGAGTTCATTGTTGCCAAGGCGGCGGACGTACCGGCCGATGTCATGGCCGGCTTCTCCCATGTCGAGCATGCGGAAAACGTGGCCACCGCGCTGGCCGTGACCCGGATCCTCGGCGTGGCGGACGAGGTAGCGATCCGAGGCATGCATCACGTGGCCCCCGATCCGGGAGCCTGTACGCTGTCCCACCTCGAGCATCGCGGGCTCGCCATCGAGTTCGCCAATATCTTCGCGGCCAACGACCTCGAGTCGACGATTGCGGTGTGGAAGCGGCTCGGCTTCGACCAGCGGAGCCCGGAAACGACCGTCGCCCTCTTGAATCTGCGCGGCGATCGCCTGGCTCGGTCGCTGGAATTCGCCGCGGCGGTGGAGACCCACCTGCGTGCCGATTACTATCTCCTGGTGGGGGATTTTCCGGACCGCGTCCGGCGGCGTTTCGAGGAGCAAGTGCCGGCCGACCGTCTGATCCCGCTCGGACGAGCCCACCCTGGGGCGATCTTCGACCGCATTGCCGAGGTCGGGGGGCCCGGAGTGCGGGTCGGTGGGATCGGCAACATCGGCGGACTGGGTCACGACATCCTGTCCTTCGTCGCCGCCGGGAACGGCGGCGAGAGGGGGAGTTCATGAGGAGAGGGCTCTCATGCTGATCGCCGAGGCCATCGGGCTCGGGCTCGTCGTGAGCTTGCTGTTCACGGAGGCCGTGGGTTTCGCCGCTGGCGGGTTCGTGGTGCCCGGCTACATCGCGCTCTATCTCGACCGGCCGCTCATGTTGCTCGGCACCGTGGTGGCCGCCGGAGCCACCTATCTCACGGCGCGGCTGGCCGGACGCTATCTCATCATCTACGGGCGGCGTAGTCTGGTGCTGGCCGTGCTCATCGGCTTCGTCTTCGGCGCACTCATCGAGCGACTGCCGCGCCTCGACTTCACCTTCGAGAGCGGAACGCTCGCGGCCATCGGGTACATCATTCCGGGCCTCATCGCCTACTGGATGATCCGGCAGGGCGTGGTGCGCACGCTGGCCTCGATGGTGGTCGCGGCGGTGCTCGTGCGCTTCGCCCTGATCCTCCTGCACGGGGGTGCTGTCCTTGAAACGCCTGTTCTCTAGCCACTTGCCGTGGGCGAAGCGGGCCGACCTGCTGCTCGTCCTGCTCGCCGTGCTGGGGCTCGTGCTCACCAACGTGAGCGAGGTCACGCAGCGACTCGAGGCCAAGCCCGATCTGGCGCGGAAGATGGCAGCAGCGACCAGCACCGTGCGCTGTTTCGAGGCCATCCGCCAGTACCGCCTGGGTGGTAACGCCAGCTTCGACCGCGAAAACGATCCCGAAGGAAGCGGTCTCATCGGTCAGGAGTTCACGCTCATCACCACCGATCGAGGCGTGCTCGAGGCGAAGCTGACATCAGTGAATCCGAACTTCGCCGCCTTGTTCGTCCGCTACCTGCAGGAACTGGATCTCAAGCCCGGCGACCCGGTGGCCATCGCCATGACCGGATCCTTCCCGGCATTGAACATCGCGGCTCTGGTCGCAGCCGAAGAGCTTGGTCTGCGTCCGCTGCCCATCACCTCGGTGGGCGCGAGCATGTGGGGAGCCAACGATCCCTCCTTCACCTGGCTCGACATGGAGAGCCTCCTGATCGAGCGCGGGCTGATCCATACGCGCTCGATCGCCGCCTCGCTGGGCGGTTCCAACGACCGCGGTCGCGGCTTGAGCCCGATGGGACGCACGCTGCTCCACGACGCGATCATGCGTAATGGGGTGGCGGTCATCTCCGAGCCGACCCTCGAGGAATCGGTCGAGCGGCGCGTGGCGGTGTTCGACAGCGCGGCGGGCACGGCCGGCGTCAAGGCCTACATCAACATCGGTGGTGGCTCGGCCTCGATCGGCAACCAGCTGAATGGGACTCTCATCCGGGCTGGAGTGAATCACCGGCTCAAGCGGTACAACTGGACGCGTCGCGGGGTATTGCACGAGTTTGCGCGGCGCGGAGTCCCGATCGTTCATGTCCTGGGCGTCGAGCAGATCGCCCATGCCAATGGCTTTCCGGTGGCTCCAGAGCTGGTGCCGGCGGTGGGTGAGGGCAAGATCTACCACGAGGAGGTCTATGATCTCCGCATCGTGGTGCCGGCCTTCCTCACCTTCCTCGTTCTGTGTCTGGGTGTTCTCTACACCCGCCATCACGCCGCACGACAGGCTGCGCTCGCCACCTTGCCGCCCGGGGTTCCAGTCGCCGGCGAGGCGGAGCCAGGGGAGCAGAAGACCGCCTCGGCGCGGGCCCGTGTTGCGCTCTCGATGCTCATCCTCTTCCTGGCGATGGCCCCGGGTGCCGATGCGGCATCGAGCCGCCTCAGAGCCACGAGCTCGGCCGGGAAGATCAGCATTCGCCTCGACGGCAAGCAGGCGAGCTACGATCTGGCCACCGCCGAGCGGCCGTTCGAGGTCAAGGTGACGGGCCCGGCCAAGATCCGGGTGGTCAGTCGGCTGATCCTGCCCCCTCCGCCGCGGGCGGCCAAGACCACGTACAAGCTGCGGATCGAAGCCGGCGAGGTCGTTCTGCGCACCCTGTCGGCCAAGGCCGGAGTGAGCCAGAGTGCGCGGACGGCGGACGGCAGGGCGGTGGGAACGCTTCAGCGCAAGGAGATCCAGATTCCCGGCGGGTCGCACACCGTGCGCATCGTTCCCGCTGATGGCAGCAGTCAGGTGGCGATTCGTGTCTTCCTTGGATCCGGCAAGCCGAAGGTCAAATGGACTCCGTTCGCGCCCGAGAGCTACGTGAAAGCCGTGCGGCTCCAGGGCCAGGATTCGGAGGTGACCTACTATCGTTTCAGCCAGGATCAGCCCGTCGGCCTCACCATCGCCGGTCCGACCACGCTGCGGGTGATCACGCGCATCGACTTCGGTCAGGCGCGAGGCTACTCCCAGGCCTACGCCATCAAGGTGAACCTCGATTCGAAGCCGCTGAAGACGTTTTCCTTGAAGGCCACGGCCAGCCACACCGCGACCTACCCCGAACTTCCGCTGGTCACTCCGGGAGTCGGGCGCGATCTGAGTTTCGAGGTACCCAAGGGCCGGCATACGATCACGATCGAGCTGGATGCGGCAACGACCAAGACGGCTGCGCTCCGCATCCTGATTCCGCGCGATACGGTGACCAACCAACGCTGACGGCGCTCCTCGGGCTCGCGCCGTCCGACCGGAGGTGCGATTGACCACAAGCAGCCGCTTCCTGAGAGCAACTGCGGCTCTCCTGACGGTGCTGATCGCCGGTTTCACCGCGCCGCTCGCTGCGGCCCCCGCTGGCGGCGACCCGGCACCGCCCTTCCGGTTGCCGGCTCTCACCAGCGGTCATGTCCTGGGCTCGGATTCACTCCTGGCGGCGGGGCGTCCCACCTGTCTCATCCTGTGGAACACGGCCTGTTCCGATTGCCTTGCCGATGTCCTGGCCGCCGCCGAGCGGCTGGCCGCGTGCGATTCGCTGGCCATCATCGGGATCGTGAGCGGAGAAGAGCGAGTGGGCGATGCACGCCGCTTCATGCGTGACACCGACCTCCGCTTCCTGAACCTCTGGGATGCGACGGGCGCCGTCGGTCGTGCCTACGGCATCGGCGAGGAGAGTTTCAGCGCCTACCTCATCGCGGCCGACCGCCGTATCCTCCTCGGTCAGGTCGGTCATCCTCCCGACCGCGCTGAGTTCTTCTCTCGGATGTGCGCTCTGGCCCATGAGCCAGACGGGGGAGGGAGTGATGAGCTCGAGCCATGACGCCGATGGACCTCGACGTCCCTGCCTTCCCGGAGCCGGGATCCTTGCGACGATCCTGCTTGCCGGAAGCCTCATGCCTGATGTCGGGCACGGTGCCAGCCTGCTCGAAGGCCGGGTCGAGCTCACGGGTGATGTCCGTCTGCGCTGGCTACAATCGGACGTGGATGGCGGTGTCATCACGGGGCTCTACGGGGAGCCTCTTCGCCAGCAAACCTCCTTCCTTCACCGCTTCACCCTCGCGGTGGAAGGTCGACTCACCGACCGGCTGATGGCGGGTGGCCTCATTAGGATCAGCAACGAGCCCGATCGCGTGCTGGCCCTCGGTCCCGATTACTTCTCATCTTCCTTCGGCAGCGCGTTCATCGCCGCGCAATGGCCGGCCTTCGAGGCCCGAGGCGGCTACTATCCGGTGCATACGACCCCGCTTGGATTGATGCGCTGGGACCGGGAGGACCTGGGCCTCGGTGGATCGCAACGGGGCTGCAGCGTGTGCGGAGGCGCTTCGGCCGGCGTGCTCCTCGAGAGCCTCGAGGAAATCGACGACGATCTGACCTTCGAGGGCGCGCGGGTGGGGGGAACCGTCGATCGCTTCGATCTCGACTGGATGGTCCTCTACGCCCGGCCCCAGGCGGCTACGCTCGACGAGGTGCCAGGGATCGGCGTCTTCGACGAGGAGACGTTCCGCTATCACCAGGACCTCATCACGGGTCGCCTGATCTTCTCCCGTCTTCATGCGCCCACGCTCGGTTTCCGTCGCTTGGGGCTCGCTGTCTATCACGTTCGCGATGATCCGGCGAATCCGCCCTGCCCGACCCTGCCCGAGAGCCCGACCTGTTTCGCTCACGAGCAGTCCGCCTTCGGTGTCGACATTCGCCTGCCCCTCGGCCGGCGCCTGCTCGCCGAAGGCGAGTGGTTGCGCACCGCCGCACGCGAGGATGCACGCGGCGATTCGCTCCCGGTAGCCTGGGAGAACGGCTTCCGCTTGACCGGGGAGCTCGTGATCCTGCCCGAGCGGCTCCGTCTCAACTCGGCCTATCTCTGGCTTGGCGAGCGTTTCGACTCCCCATACAGCGCGCTCACCTATCGTCCCAACCGGACCGGTCAGCGTCACCGCCTGACCGCGACGCTGACGGCGGTCGATCTCGAAGCGTTCGTACGCCTCACGCGTCCCGTGGCTCCGGAATGGGTGGTGGCCAACCGCGCTCGCCTCCATAGCGAACGGCTGTTGAGCGGCCAAGGATCCTTCATCTGGCGCGAGCGCTGGCGCGCCATCGCCGGGATCCAGGTGGAGAGACGTGAACTCGATGTTCTCGCCGGATGGGAGGGCGATTACCGGGATGGTGACCGACGCATCGTGCTGGCCGAGATCCACTACATGATGGATGTCCTGGACCTCTACTTCAGCCAGCAGTGGATCCACGAGGAAGAGCCGCGCGCAGCGGCCGACACGAGCACGGCCACAGTCGTTGCGCTCGGAGCCCGCGCCCGATTCTGAGCGCGGATCGACACCGCTGCGGCCTCGGTCCGGGACGCGCCCGATTCGCGGTCGGGCGCTAGCGGAAGCGCTCCTTGACGGCACCCCAGGTGGTCGGTTCCACCGGGGCCGGGGTCTCCTGATAGGCGCCGATATGGGTTCCCGGCGGATCGCCGGCGGTGAGGCATGGACTACCGGGAGCGAGATGAAAGTCGCAGGTCTCGGACGTGGTTCGTGGGTCGACGAAGCGCGGATCGGCGATCATGCAGTGATGCTCCGGGAGCGGCTCGTATTCCAGGGGTGGGGTGGAGCAACCGCACCACAGCGCATAGTGGCCCCCCTCACCCGGCGGCAGTCCCAAGCCGTTCTGGAATGCGGCGCCGTGATGCATGAGCGGTGTGTAGACATCATGGAGGACGGCGCCCCACTCGCTGTTATTCATGAAGATGCAGTTGATGATATCCGTCGCGTTGCGGTTGATCTCGTCCATGTAGAGGCCCCAGAGGTTGCCGTAGAAGACGCAGTTCCTCACGTGGCCCTCGCTGCCCGCGGCATAGACCAGCGCGGCGGTCGACCGGAGCGGCGGTCCATTCATCAGCACGCAGCCATCGATGTCGAGCCGAGTGCGGAAATCGAGTACTCGGATCGCCTCGCCGGCGAGGTCGAGGATGGCGCCGTGGCCGCGGATCGCGTTCGTCCCCGTGGTCAGGTAGAGGCCGCCCGTGTAGACGGCGAGGCTGTCCAGGTGGAGGATGCGGTCGTAGCCGCTGCCCGGCCCGGCCTCGCTGGCCCAGACCGCGGCGAGATCCTCGCCTCGCACGGGCGTGGCCACGACGATGAGAAGGACAAGCAACGTCATGCGCATGGCTTGGTCTCCCTGCCGTGCCGGCGCAGCGCTCAATCGAGCCGCACGAGCTTGCCCCTGATCGGCGGCTCGTGGCGCCCTCCAGCACGGCCGAGTTCGATCGCGTAGAAGTACACTCCGGGGGCGGCCGGCCCACCGCCGGTGGCGCGGCCATCCCAGACGATTTCACCACGGCCGTCCAGACGCGCCACGACGCGTCCGGCGGCGTCCATGATCCGGACCGCTCCCGGCCCCGGCCCGATCGCGAAGGCCACGCTTCCCGCGAACGGATTGGGGCCGACGTCGAGGTGCACGGGGGCCGGCTCGGGGGTCGCCACGGCCACCGGCGGCTCCAGCTGGGCCAGCTCGGCGACCGCCGCCAGCGCGCCCCGGGCCATCTCGGTCGCATAGTCGACATCGAGCGTCACGAGAAGGTCGGCGATCGTGTGGTAGTTGTAGTTCCAGTCCGGCGCCTGGCGCATCTGGGCATCGATGTCGAAGACCGCTGGATAGCCATGCACGGCGAACCAGTAGTGGTCGCTGGCATACAGCGGATCGGACTGCACGATCAGGTGGAGGACGCAGCTGGTATAGGTCTGTACGCAATCGCCCACGTGCTGGGCGAGCGGCTGGGAAACGGTCGCGTCCGTATACCAATTAGCATCCCATTCCGGATAGCTGGGATGGACGAAGGCGATCATGTCGAGATTGACAACTCCGCGCAAATCCTCGTTGTGCGGCATGACTCGCTGCTCAACATAGAACTTGCTGCCGACGAGCCCCAGTTCCTCGGCCCCGAAAGCGATGAAGCGGATGGTCGCCTGGCAAGAATAAGGCGCGAGGACACGGGCGCATTCGAGGACCGCCGCGGTGCCGCTGGCGTTGTCATCGGCTCCCGGTGCATTGGCCAGCGGTTGTCCGGAGATGGAATCGTAGTGCCCGCAGAGGATGTAGATCTCATCCGGCCGCGTCGTCCCACGCTTCTCCGCAATGACGTTGAAGCTGGTGCCATCCCCGGCCGGGAAGGGATCCAGCTCGACGGGGAGTCCGAGCTCGGCAAAGCGGCCGGCAAGATACTCGGCGGCGGCCAGAGCGCTGTCGCTCTGGGCATGGCGCGTCACGAAGTCCTGGAGGCGCTGGATGGTGGCCTCCATCTCGGCTGCCGACATGGCGGCGACGAGGCCGGCCACCAGCGGATCCGCTGTGTGCTCCGGGGGCGGAGCAGCCAGGACCGGTGCCGGAGCGGTGCGAGAGACCATCGCCGGGTGGGGTGGCTCACGGGCGCCGTCCTCGAGCCGGACGAGGTCGAAGCCGCGAGCGGCAAGCGACTCCGCGGATCTCGATCCGGCGACGATGACGGCGCCGGGGGTCACGGTGACGATGCGCACGCCCGAGGGCAGGGGAGCCAGTTCCCCGGGCTCGGCGAAGATGAGATAGGTGGGCTCGCCATCCGGGGCCGGATGAGCTGTCGCCAGCGCGACGAGGCCGGCGCAGAGGATGGCGGCCAGGCTCGCCGGGAGCGCGAGGCGGGGGGGGGCCCTTCCGGGGAGGCTCTGCTTCATGATGGATGCCCTCGAGTGGCAACCAGCCGGCCTGCCGGCGTTGGCGAGATCCAGAAGATCCGGACGCTTGCCTAGGAGAAGGCCACGCCGAGCTCGCGAGCCACCGTCTCCTGCACGAGCACGGTCTCGCGATGCTCGTGGTCGCGCAACCGGGCCAGGAGAGCGATCAGGCTATCGCGCACGTCCTCGACCAGATTCTCCTCACGCTGGCTCAGCGCACGATCAAGGATAGCACGCATTTCGGCCAGGATCTCCAGGTGCTCGCGGCGGAAGATGGCGAGGGCTGGAATCAGCTCGCGGCGATCGGCGGCGAGGATCCGCAGGAAGCTATTTTCCTCGGCCTCGTAGTGGTGCTCCAGGGCACCGTGCAGACGGTAGATCTCGCCCCGCAGGGTCGCGATCTCGGTTCTTGGCGTGGACCGAGCCTCCGCGGCGCCGATCAGTTTCTCGACCCGCTCGATGCTTCGCAGAAGCTCCCGGTGCTCCTCGAGCACCGATCGCCAATCGAGGTGCTCCGACACGGTCCACCTCCTCCCAGCATCCAGGCGCCCCGGGACCGTTGTTGAGGATAATTTCAACAGCTATCTCCATGTAATTCTGCAAGATGCATGCCGCAGGCGCGGCGAGCAGTCCGGGTGCCAGATATGGGGTTAGACCAGCGAGGGTGTCGATCACGCTGACAGTCTGTCCCTCCTGCGGCCGGATGCGGTTCCGAGTGGCAGTGCGGTGATCTGGGGAGTCTCCACCGATCTGGAGGTCAGGATCCGGGCCGCTACCTTCGCCAGTTCAGCCCCGGCCCCGCACCCGCCGGAGTTGCGGCATAATGGTCCCTCGCGACCAAAACCACCCTCGCGGCAGACTCCTGAACTCCCAACCAACGAGCACCGCATGATCTCGAGTCCGACCACGCACAAGGGCACCCACCCCGATCGCATCCCCTGCTTGATCTGTGGCCGACCTGGTTCCGAACTCCTGTGCTGTATCCAGGCTCCCCGACTCATCCGGCTCGAGTCCGAGGGCCGCGTTCAGAGCTATGGGCCCGGACAGGTGATCTTCCATGCCGCAACGCCGCCGCTGGCCCTCTACTGCCTGTGTGAGGGACAGGTCAAGATCTTCACGACGGCGATCAATGGTGTCGTCCAGATCCTCCGCTTGCGGGGTCCAGGTGATCTCCTGGGCTATCGCGCCCTGCTCGCAGGCGAGCCCTATGCGGCCACCGCTCAGGCGATCACCGAGGTCAAAGTAGTCACGATCAAGGCTGAGCACGTGCATGCCGTGATTCGAAAATCACCCGGCGTGGCGTCCTGCTTCCTGCGTTTGCTGGCTCGCGATCTGCGCGTGTCAGAGGAGAATCTGGTCGCGTGTACACAGCTTCCGGTCCGCCGCCGTACCGCGCGCTTTCTCCTCTCTCTCCTCGGCAGCGCGCTGCATCCCCGAAAGGCCGGCGGCACGGTCTCGTTGAAGCTCCCGATCTCCCGGATCGAGATGGCGCAGGTACTGAGTACGACGCCGGAGACGTTGTCTCGCGCGTTGCGGTCGCTCGCGGAAAAGGGCGTCATCTCGGTCCAAGGGAATCAGCTCGTCGTGCGAAGCGTTTCCGGCCTGGTCGCGGCGGCCGGCCCCGACTACCACCGGCGCTTGAGCAGGAAGCACTAGAACGCTCTCCTGCGGATTCGTCGAGTCATCCCTTCGCCGCTTCCCCGGGGCGGGCCCATCGGGGTCGGGTGCGGCCAGGCTTGGACTGGATCTTGATATAGATCAAGTAGCAGGATGACATCGGGCATGGCGCGGAAGCCGGTGGTCCCTTATAAACAGCATCCCCGCGATTGAACTCCCGCTGGCCGATCTCCCTCCTGGCCGCGGTTCTTAGGAGGATCCCATGACCCGCAAGCATTCGTGCGCCCTGGCTGTCCTGGCCGCGGCGATCCTGGCCCATCTCACCCTGGGGAGCACCGGGGCCACGGCCCAGCTCCTTCTCGATCCCCTCACCCAGCCCAAGTTCGTGAACCCACTCCCGGCCCCCGGGGTGATCGACGCCACGCAGGGCGGGACGTTCGAGGTCACGATGTCGCAGTTCGAGCAGTGGCTCGGTCTCGTCGATCCGGTGACCGGCGCCTCCATGATGACGACGGTGTGGGGATACGATGGGAGCTACCCGGGACCCACTTTCGAGGTTCGCTCTGATGTTCCTGTCGACGTGCGGTGGGTCAACGGGCTCGTTGACGGCAACGGGGCACCGCGGCCGCACCTCCTGCCCGTGGACACGAGCCTGCACTGGGCGCATCCCAGCGGCTGGCCCGCCAGCGGCGTGCCCACGGTCACGCATCTCCACGGCGGCCACACCGAGTCGGCGAGCGACGGCCTACCCGATGCCTGGTTCACGCCGGGTTTCGATCAGCGCGGCTCGGGCTGGGTCAAGGAGACCTATCACTACGACAACGATCAGGAAGCGGCGACCATCTGGTATCACGATCACGCGCTCGGCATCACGCGCCTGAACGTGTACGCGGGCCTCGCCGGCTTCTACCTGATCCGGGACGACTGGGAGCTCTCGCTGAACCTCCCGAGCGGCGCCTACGAGGTGCCGATCGTGATCCAGGATCGCATGTTCACGGCTGACGGCGAACTCTACTACCCCTCGACGCCCGAGGAGCCCGGAGCCCCCGATCCGAGCGTGCTGCCTGAGTTCTTCGGCGACGTGGTCCTTGTCAACGGCATGGCGTGGCCGTACCTGGACGTCGAGCCGCGGAAGTACCGCCTTCGCTTCCTGAACGGGTCCGATTCCCGTTTCTACTCCATGTGGATCGCTGGCGGGCCGATGCTGACGCAGATCGGCACCGACAACGGGCTCCTGTATCAGCCGGTGCCCGTCGACAAGCTCACCCTCGGACCGGGCGAGCGGGCGGACGTCGTCGTCGACTTCTCCAACTGGGCTGGCCGCACGTTCACTCTCCGCAACAACGCCAAGTCTCCCTATCCGGGTGGAGAAACGGTCGATCCGCGCACTGCCGGCCAGCTCATGCAGTTCCGTGTGAGCCCGACCCCGGTCGAGGATCCGAGCTCGCTGCCGGCGATCCTGCGCGAGGAGCCGATCGAGCCGCTGGGTCCAGCGGTACGCACGCGGAAGCTCCTTCTCTTCGAGGGCACGGACGCGTACGGACGCTTGCAGCCTCTCCTCGGGATCGTCGATCCCGACCGCCCCGATCTGGACGGCACGCTTCTCTGGGACGAGGAGATCACCGAGAACCCGATGGTCGACGACATCGAGATCTGGGAAGTCTACAACGCCACCATGGATGCGCATCCCATTCACCTTCATCTGGTCGCCTTCCAGATCCTGGGCCGGCAGAAGTACACGGGCACCATTGCCGCAAAGCAGAACATGCAGGGCACGGTGGGAGGCGTGCTCTCAGACATCCGCCTGCGCGGAAACGAGAAGCCGCCGGCTGCGAACGAGCGCGGATGGAAGGACACCGCCCAGATGCTCCCCGGTGAGGTGACGCGGGTCATCGCCAAGTTCGATCGCGAGGGCCTCTACGTCTGGCACTGCCACATCCTCTCGCACGAGGATCACGAGATGATGCGGCCGTACTACGTGGGTGCGATGCCGAGTGAACTGCAGACCGCGGTGGACGATACGCCGGCTGGTACGCAGCCGCCGGTGGTGGCGCTCGAGGCGAACCGTCCCAATCCATTCAATCCGCATACCGAGATCGGTTTCCTGGTCCCCCGGCGGGGACGGGCCGAGGTGACGGTCTACGACACCGCCGGGCGTGTCGTGCGCAAGCTCGCCGACCGTGAGTTCGAAGCGGGGCGGCATGCGCTGGTATGGGATGGTCGCGACGCCGGCGGTTCACCCGTGGCGAGCGGCGTCTACATCTACGAGCTCCGGAGCGGAGACCTGGTGAAATCGGGCAAGATGACGCTCGCCCGCTAGGCGCGGCGGAGTCCAGCAACCGCGGTCGCACCCTGCGCTCGATCCGACGCCGGGTGCGGCCGCGGTCCCATTTCGTGCTAGCGGTACTTGAGTCCGGTGCCGGTGTTGAAGATGACCGTGCGCGTGCCGGAGCCGATCCATCCGTCGCGGCGCAGGTTCTGGAAGGCGGCCCAGGCCGCGCCCGCTTCGGGGCAGATGTCGAGACCCGTGGCCGCGGCCAGCGCGCGCGTGGCGGCGGGGATATCGTTCTCGGCGATGGCCACTGCGGTGCCGTTCGTGTCGCGGAGCGCTCTGAGACAGATGAATCCCGCGATGGGCGAGGGCACGCGCAGGCCGTAGACCAGGGTCTCGGGGGTGGGCCATGGCTCGGTGCGCTCGGCGCCGGCGAGGAAGGCGCGGACGATGGGCGCGCAGCCGGCGGTCTGTGCTGAGACCAGCCGCGGCCAGGGCCGCCCGATCCAGCCGAGTGCGGTCATCTCGCCGCATGCCTTCCACATGCCGACGAGCCCGGTGCCGCCGCCGGTCGGATAGACGATGACGTCGGGCAGCGTCCCATCCATCTGCTCGAAGAGCTCGTAGGCCATCGTCTTCTTGCCTTCGACGCGATAGGGCTCCTTGAGCGTGGAGACATCGAACGCATCCTCCGGCCCGCGATCACGCAGGAAGCGCCCGCAGTCGGCGATCGTTCCCGGGATCAGGTGCACGTCCGCTCCATAGAACCGGGACTCATCGATGAAGATCCGCGGGGTATCGGCGGGCATGGCGACCGCGACCGGCAGCCCGGCTGCCGCCCCATAGGCCGCGAGTGCCCCGGCGGCGTTGCCGGCGGAGGGTGCCTTGAGGCTCCGGGCGCCGAGAGCCCTGGCCATCGATACGGCAACGCTCATGCCACGGGCCTTGAACGAGCCGGTCGGATTCCGCGACTCATCCTTGATCCAGATCGTGTCGTCGATCTGGACGAGCGGCGTGAATCCCTCGACCAGGCTCACGGCGGCGGCGGGGGCGATGGGCAGCACCTCGTGGTAGCGCCAGAGGGAGGGCGGCCGTCCGGCGAGATCGGACGGCGCGAAGCCCGTGGAGTCGAGCCGGTAGTCGGCTCGCAGCGGGAGTCCGCACTCGTTGCAGACCGTGTTGAGCCGGTGCGGATCGTGCTCGACGCCGCAATCGAAGCAGGTGAGGATCTGGAGTGCGGAGTTGATGGACACGGGTGCCCCTCGCTGGATCGGCCCGGTGAGTGGAGCAGCATAGCAGGGCGCCGCTTTCGGTGCCATCGCTCCGGATCGGGCGCGGATCCGGGCCGGCTCATGTAGAATCCGCATCGCAGCGCGGGCCCGGACCGTTCGCTGATCGTGCCGCGGCCCGTGACATCGACCGGCGCCGAGAGAGGGATATTCCGCATGAGCGAGCGCGACACTGTTTTCGATCCAGATGCGCAGAAAATGACGTCGGCGCCGCGGCCGCCGGCCGGAACCTATCTTCGTCCCGATCTGTTCAACGGCCAGAGCGCGCTGGTCACGGGTGGTGGAACCGGACTGGGGCTCGAGATCTCCCGGGCGCTGGCATCGCTCGGGGCGCGGGTGGCGATCGCGAGTCGAGATCCCGCGCATCATGAGCCGTTTCTGGCGGCGGCGGCCGCCGCCGGCTGGACCGCCCGCGCCGACGTGCTCGATGTCCGCGATGCCCGCCAGGTGCGCCGGGTCGTGGAGGCGATCGCGGCGGATTGGAACGGGCTCGATCTCCTGATCAACAATGCCGCCGGCAATTTCGTGCGGCCCGCGCTGCGCTTGCCGCCGCGGGCCTGGCAGTCCGTGATCGATATCGCTCTCTCCGGGGTCTTCTACTGCTCCCAGGCTGCCGCTCGGGTCATGGGTGCGGGGGGGCGCGGTGGGGCGATCCTCAACGTGGTCGCGCCGTATGCGTGGAGCGGGTGTCCGGGGGTCGTGCACTCGGCGGCCGCCAAGGCCGGCGTTCTCGCCCTCACGTACACGCTGGCCGTGGAGTGGGCGCCGCTCGGGATCCGGGTCAACGCGGTGGCCCCGGGTCCCTTCGGTAGCCAGGGCGCCGAGAGTCGGCTGTGGCCGAGCGCCGAGATGGAGGAGCGGGTCCGGGCGCAGATCCCCGCCGGACGCTTCGGCGAGGCCCGGGAAGTGGCGGACGCGGCGCTCTATCTGCTCTCGCCCGCTGCAGAGTATGTCACCGGATCCTGCCTCACCGTCGACGGCGGGTGGTGGTTGGGGAAGGGGCTGTTCGGAGCGGGGGAGGTGACCAAGGTCGAGCGCCGCCGATAGCTGTGTATAGACGCAGATTGTTGTCAAGGACTGGAAAGGATCAGCCGGCGAGGGTGCGTCCGCCGAGGAGGATCACCACCACCGCGAAGGCGATCACGCTCGCCAGCTCCTCGAGACCGATGGTCCTCAGCGCCCGCTCCGCCCGGTGATCGCGGACCAGTCGCAGGAAGCCGATAGCCAGGATGGGAAGGAGGGCCGCCACCAGCCGGGGATCGAGGCCCAGGGCGACGATCGCGATTCCCCACAGCCCGAACGCGAACGCGGTGGCTGCGAGCGGCAAGGCAGGGGAGACGGCGCGTGCGGCCCGCCCGGCGATATGGGTCCGTACCAGAGCGAGCCGGACACCGAAGAAGCCGATGTAGAGTAGATAGAGGGCCACAGCCGGGCGCTCGGCCACGCCGCCGGCGAGGAGAAGCGTGGGCAGGGAGAGGCCGAGAAGGCCCATCCCGAGCACCTCGCGCGACGCTGGACGGCCGAGCAGCTTGAACGGCGGGAGCAGGCGGGCCAGCGCGAGAACGCCGCCGGCGGCGACGGGGAAGACGAGATCGGGGAGTGCCAGGTGTCCAAGAGAGAGGGCCAGGAGCGCGAAACCGGCCAGGCCATAACCGGCGATCCAGAAGGGGAGCGTCCGGCGCACCTGCCGGGTCACGCTTCCCGGTTCGAGGCAACCCAGCGCCAGGAAGGCGAAGAGGATCGCGCCGGCGAGCGGCAGGCGGGTGGGCGTGGCCGGAGCGAGCGCGAACCCGGGCCCCAGGGCGGCGCCGAGGAGGCCCCAGGCCCCATGGAAACGCGGCAGCGGGATCGTCATGACGGGCGCCATTGTCGCAGAGGGAGAGGCTCCTCGCACGCGGCTTCCCGGGCAGCGCGCGCGCCGGGACCGGGAGGCGGGCCATGAATCGGCATACCATTCCCGTCGGCCGCATCCTCGGCATCCCGATCACACTCGACATCTCGTGGTTCCTCGTCTTCGTGCTCTTCACCTGGATGCTTGCGGGGAGCTACTTCCCCGAGGAGTTTCCGGGATGGCCGGCGGCGCAGTACTGGGTGGTGGCGGCGGTGACCGCTCTTCTCCTCTATGTCTGTGTTGTTCTTCACGAGCTGGGGCATTCCGTCGTGGCGATGCATTTCCGCACCCGGGTCAGGAGCATCAACCTCTTCGTGTTCGGGGGTGTGGCTCAGCTCGAAGGTGAACCACCGAGCGCGCACGCAGAGTTCTGGATTGCGATCGCCGGACCGATCGTGAGCTTCGCCCTGGCCCTCGTGTTCCTTGCCGCCGAGCGCAACCTGGCCCCGGTTCCAGCCCTCTTCGCCGCGGCGAAGTACCTCGCCCTGATCAACGGCTCGCTCGCCGTCTTCAACCTGATTCCGGGATTCCCGCTCGACGGCGGTCGCGTCTTTCGCGCCATCGTCTGGGCGGTGCGGAAGGATTTTCAGCAAGCAACGCTGGTCGCGGCCGGTGTCGGCCGTTTCATTGCCTTTCTCTTCATTCTTGGCGGCGTGTTCCTCATGTTCAGCGGGAACCTGGGCGGCGGCTTGTGGATCGCCTTCATCGGCTGGTTTCTCGACTCGGCTGCCGTCATGCAGGTGCACCATGTCCTGGTTCGCGGGCTTCTGGCCGGGCATCGTGTCGCCGATGCTCTGAGTCGAGACTATGTCTACGTCCCGGATGATCTGGTTCTCCAGGAACTCATCGACAACCACATCCTGGGTGGACGCCGCGCCTTCATCGTCAAGCGCGGCGATGACATCGTCGGGTTGCTGACCCTGCACCACATGCAGCGCGTGGCGCGCGAGGCATGGCCCGGGACAACCGTAGGCGCCGTCATGATTCCCATCGCCGAGGTCAAGTCGGTGGAGCCGGAATCGGGGCTGGATGAGGCCCTCGAGCTCATGGATCGGTCAGGTGTGAACCAGCTTCCGGTGATGACTCGCGGCCGCATGGTGGGCATGCTGAGCCGCGAGGATCTGATCAGCTTCCTGCGGCATCTGAAGACCCGAGCCCGTTGACCGGAGCCGCGGGATTCCAGCTCGCTTGCCCGCCTGCCGGGGCGTGGGCCGCCCGCGGTGTGCTGGATGCTCCTAGTGACGGCGGGCGGCCAGGGCGGCCGCGAAGGCACTGGAGGTCGCGCACTCGAGCTGGGCGTCGGCCTCGGCTCCCAGTGCCTCGGCCAGGCTCCGGAATCCGCTCTCCCGCACCAGGTGCCGGGCCAGGCGAGCCGCAGGCCGCGGTGTGGCGGCCAGGCGGCCGGCCAGTTCCCGTGCGGTGGCGACGAGATCCTCGGGAGCGACAACGCGATTGAGGAGCCCGGCATCGAACGCCGATTGGGCGTCGAGCGCTTCCCCGAGGAGGATCATCTCCAGGGCGCGCCCGGTGCCGATGAGGCGTGGCAGGTGGTAGGTCCCGCCCCCGTCGGGGACGAGGCCCATGTTGACGAAGGCCGAGGCGATCTTCACCCGGTTCGTGGCCACGCGGAGATCGCAAGCCAGGGCCAGATCGAGACCGGCTCCGGTGGCGAATCCGTTCATGACAGCGAGCGTCGGTGCTGCAAAGTCGCTCAGCCGGCGAATCACTCGCTGGAAGAGCGGGAGCAGGGTGAGGAAGCGGAGCCTCCGGGATTGGGCATCTCCCGCATCGAGGGTGCCGAGATCGGCACCGAAGCAGAAGGCCCGACCCGCACCGGCGATGACGAGCGTCTTCACGCGCTCCACCCGGGCTTCCGGCTCCAGCCGCGCAATGGCCTGGTCGAGAGTGGTGAGAAGCGCTTCATCGAGTGCATTGAGCGCCCGGGGCCGATTCAGCGTGAGCCAGACGATCTCACCGTCGCGCGTCTCGAGGAGCACCTCTTCCGCCTGCACCTTGCCGCCTGTCGATTCTTTCACCGCCATCTCAGATCCTCTGGTGATCAAGACGCCCCAATCGGTTCTCGATCTCGAGCGCACCGCCGAACAGGAACTCGATGCCGATCAGGTGGCCGGCACCGTCGAAGTCGAGGATGGCATCCCAGGGCAACACGCTCGCCGGTTCCTCGAGTGCCCAGCGGAAGGTCAACACGTTGCGCCGTTCATCGTGCTCCGTCGTGATCTCGGGAGCGTTCTTGCGCACGTGGGTGAGAGCCGGTACCAGATCGATGACCGTTCCATCGGGCATCGGCTCGATGATCTCGAAGCCGATCCATTGATGCTCTACATCGAAAAGCATGCGCATCGGTACTTCGGGCAGCGAGCGCTCGGCCACGCCCGGATTGACCGTCGTGAAGTAGATGTAGAGGTCCTTGCCCTCTGGGCTGTACGTCACCACCATCGGCCGCTCCTCGGCCTCCCCCGCGAGGCCTGGCCCCTGGTCCGCTTCTCTGGTCAAATGTGCTCGAGCAAGAGCAAGGTAGCGGGTTCTCGGCGCCCTGAGAACCGGAAAGATGCCGGGCATGAGCTGAGAGTCCTCATGACATCGGGGGCCTTGATGCGTGGTAGGATACGAGCCGACGCCCCCCCGAGCTCCACGTAACCACGGCCATCCATCATGATTCGAGCGTTCAGTTCCGCCCGCATTCTCGTCATGCCGGTTCTCTTGACCGCCGGGATCCTGCTGCCCGCCGCCCCCGCCGGGAGCGATCAGGCGACCGGTCGCACGGCGATCGCCGAGGCCCGGATGGAGATCCGCCACGGTCGGGAGAGCGCCGCGCTTCGTCTCCTTGCTCCGCTCTTCGGTGATCCCGTGGTCGGTGGCGAGGCGGGCGGTGCGGCCCTCTGGGCCATGCGCCAGGCCGGTCAGTGGAATGAGCTCCGGGCCCTCGCGGCGTCGGTTCCGCCCGATGCGGATCCGCGGCTCGTGGGGAGGGCCGCCGAGTCGCTGGCAGACCTGGGTGATGATGCAATGGCCGAGTCGCTGCTGGAACAGGCCCTGGCCATTCACAAGGAAGCCAGTCCCCCGTATCAGGTTCCGCTCCACGTCGCCCGCGGTTACATCGCCGAAGGTCGCGGTGAGCGCGCCCGGGCCCGAGCCGCGTACGCCCTGGCGCCTGCCGGCGCTCCCGACTCCCTGCCGGACACGTTCTCTTCGCCGCTCGGCGCGGCCCGGGTTCTGGCGCCCGCCGATTCCGCAGCACCCGGCCCCAAGCTGGATCTCGATGCCGCACAAAGGGCCGATGCGATCGTGCTCGCCGGTCGTGCTGCCCGGGGGCGCGGCGAGTTTCAGGAGGCCAAGAATCTCTTCGAGCGAGCGCGAGAGATCGATCCGGGCCATGAAGAGGCACCTCTGGTGCTGGCCGCCCTTCTTCTGGAGAAGCACGAGACGCAGCTGGCGCGCACGGCCTTGCGCTCGACTCTTGGGGCCAACCCCCGGAACGCCGATGCCGGCCTCTTGCTCGCGCGCACGCATCTTGCCGATGGGCGCTATCGAGAAGTCGAGGCTACCAGCCAGAAGGTGCTCGCCATCGACGCCCATCACCCGGGAGCGCTCGAGCTCCTGGCCATGCTCGACCTGGCTGATGGGGACCTGGATGCCGCCGAGGAGCGCATCAGCGCCGCCCTGGCCGTGGTTCCCGAGAGGCGCTCCATGCTCGCGCTCCGGGCCGGGCTTCGTGTCCAGAGCGGAGAACGGGCCCGTGGCGAGCGTGAGATCGAGACCATCCTGGCCGCGGCACCGAGCTATGCCGATGCCTACTACATCGTCGGCGGTTGTCTCGATCGGTTGCGACGCTACCGCGAGGCGGCGGAGTTCTACGAACGAGCGCTGGTCATCGATCCCGAGCATGCTGCTGCCGCCAATGCGCTCGGTCTGTCGGCGATGCGTGATGGTCGCGAGGAGGACGCGGCCAGGTGGCTCGATCGCGGATTCGCCCTCGATTCATTCAACATCCGCACCTACAACATGCGGCTCCTGCTGAAGAAGCTCGAAACCTATCACCGGTTCGAAACCCCGCATTTCATCCTGAAGCTCGATGAGCAGGACCTCGCGCTGGCGCCGCTCCTCGGCTCGTACATGGAGGAAGTCCATGCCGACCTCTGCGCCCGCTTCGGTTTCCAGCCCGAGCGCAAGACGACGATCGAGATCTTCTCCGAACCCGATCTCCTGTCCGCGCGCCTGATCGGCCTGCCGGGTATCGAGGGCATTCCCGGCGCTTGCTTCGGACCGGTCATCGCCATGGACTCGCCGCGATTGTGGAACGGGAAGATCAACTGGCGAACCGTGGCGCGCCACGAGTTCGGCCACGTGCTCGCGCTCACCGAAACCGAGAAGCAGGTCCCTTTCTGGTTCACGGAGGGGCTCTCCGTTGTGCTCGAAGGTTACCCGCCCTCGATCGCCGGCGACCGTGTCGCTCGCTGGGCCCTGCTCGAGGATGAGCTCATTCCCTTCACCGAGCTCAATCACGGCTTCACCAGGCCGAAGACCCCGCTGCATCGCACGCTCGCCTACTATCAGTCGTCGTTCGCGGTGCGGCGCCTCATCGACCGCTACGGCTTCGATGCCGTACTCGGTCTCCTCGATGAGTATGCCGCCGGGAGCACCAACGCCGAGGCCATCGCCAACCGCTTCCACATCACCGAGGCCGAATGGGCGGCTGATGTCGACCAGGCGATCCGAGCCCATGTCATGACGCTACCGGTGTGGGCGCTCGGATCCGGTGAACGACTCACCGAGCGCGTGCACGAGGCGGAAGCCAGACCAGGGGATCTCGACGCTCGCACGCGCATGGCCGAGGAGTGGTTCCAGTCGGGGGAGCTCGAGACCGCGGTCAGCGAGGCGCTTGCCGTGCTCGAAGCCGACTCGACCCAGACCGAGGCCCGGCTCCTCCTCGGTCATGCCCTCATGCTCGAGGGCGATTTTGCCGGCGCTGCCCAGCATCTCGGGCGTCTACTCGATCGCCACCCGGTGAACTACCTCGTCGTTCGCGACCTCGGCATCATCTATGCCGAGCTGGGCGAGGATGAGGCCGCGATCGCATACCTCACGGAAGCGATCCGCGCCTATCCCGTGGATCCCGAGCCCTATCGGAAGCTCGCCGCCGTCCATGAGCGGGCCGGGGAGTTCAAGAAGGCGGTACATGTCCTGGCCGAGCTGGCGGCGGTGGAGGAGGCTCCGAGCGATGACCTCGCGGCCCTGGCTGCGCTCTGCCGGGAGCAGGGGCTCCGGGACGAGGAAGCGGCGGCACTCGAGCAGAACCTCGCCGTGCGCCCGTTCGATCGGGATACGGTGAGCCGGCTCGCGAACCTCTATCGCGAGACGGGGGACGCCGCGCTCGCCGTACGCACCTACGAGGTGCTGTGCCTCCTCGATCCGGACAGCGTGGAGGCGCACACCGTCCTGGTCGAGCTCGCCCTGGCTCACGGACCACAGGAAACCGCCCGGCGCTATGCCGGGCGGCTCCAGGAGCTCGATCCAGCGAACGACCTGGCCCGGCGCGTCCTCACCCAGTGAGAGACGGGGCGCGCCGCGAGTTCAATCGGACTACGGCTCCTTGAGTTGGGCGGCCAGGAACGCCTGCACTTCCTTCCAGGCCGCGCCGGCGTTCTTCTGGTCGTAGTTGCCGCTCGACGGGTTGGCGAAGGCGTGATCGGCGTCGTAGCGCAGGATCTGATGCGAAACTCCAGCCAAGGTGAGGGCGGCGTCGAAATCGTTGACCGTGGCCGCGGGAATGCTCTCGTCGCGATTGCCGAAGATGCCCAGAACATCCGCCTTGATCAGCTTGACCTGATCGGCCTCGGTCACCAGGCGCCCATAGTAGATCACGGCGGCATCCAGCTGTGACGCATGGAGCGCCAGTTGCAGGGACATGCCGCCACCGAAGCACCAGCCGATGGATGCCATGCGCTCGGCCTGGACGCGCGGATCGGTGGTCAGGAAGTAGAGCGCGCCCAGCATGATGTCGAGGGCCTGCTTGTCATCCACCGCGCGCATATAGGCCATCGCCGAGTCGGCGGTGGCGGCCACCTTGCCGCCGTAGAGATCCACGGCCAGCGCTGCGTAGCCTTCGGCGGCCAGGCGATCGGTCCAGTGCTTGATGTGGTCGTTGAGTCCCCACCACTCGTGGATGACGATGATGCCGGGAAGCGGAGCCTTGGCCTGCGGCGGGAGGCTCAGGTAGGCGTGACCGCCGGCGAGATCGATCATCTCACCCTTGGCTGCCGGCGCCTTCTCGGTCGTGAGGCTGTGCAATGCCTTGAACTCCTCCTCGGAGACCGAGCCGGTGAGGCCGCCGTATCCGACGTGTTCCGTCTGGGCCTCGCTGGCGGGAGGCCACGATCCGATGGCGCCCAGGGTGAGCGCGGCAAGCAAACCATACCGGAACATAGCGTGCATCTCATTTACCTCCGGTCGATCAAGGGCGCCTGGCGGCGGCTCCTCGGCGGGACTCAGGTGGATCCAAGCTGACTGAGATCGCATGGTATCACGGGCCGAGGGAGTTCGGGGTCGCGACGGGGCGGACCGCATGCTAGCCTCATTGGCGGCCGCGTCCAGGACGCAAGGACGGCGCCGCCCTGGAACGCCGGTCTCCCCGGCGTCTCGTTCCCGGATCCGTTCCCGACCTCAACCTTCACTCCGCCCCGTTTGTGGGCTTCGAGGCTGTCATGACCAGCGAAGCCAATTCGCACTCGCCCATACCGCCTTCCCTGGTGCCCGGCCTCGCCGGCGTTCCTTGCGCCGAGTCGGCGATCAGCTTCATCGACGGCGAGCACGGGATTCTCGAGTACCGTGGGATCCCGATCCAGGAGCTGGCCGAGAACTCGACCTTCGAGGAGACGACCTATCTCCTCCTCTTTGGGAAGCTACCGACATCCGCCGAGCTCGAGAAGTTCACCCACGACCTCGTCTACCACCGGCGGATCAAGTTCCGTATCGTCGATCTTCTCAAGTGCCTCCCCGAAACCGGTCACCCCATGGATGCGTTGCAGGCGGCGGTCGCAGCCCTCGGCATGTTCTATCCAGCCAAGAACGTGAGCGATCCCGAAGTGGCCTACATGTCGGCCGTACGCCTCATCGCCAAGCTGCCGACCATCGTGGCGGCATTCCATCGCATTCGCCACGGTGACGATCCCATCCCGGCGCGGCGAGACATTCCGCATGCCGCCAATTTCCTCTTCATGCTGTCGGGCCAGGAGCCTGAGCCGCATATGGCGCGGATCATGGATGTCGCCCTGATCCTGCATGCCGATCACACGATGAATGCGTCGACCTTCTCCGCTCGCGTCGTGGGGTCGACCCTGGCCGATCCCTTCAGTGTCGTCTCGTCGGCGATCGGCTCCTTGACGGGTCCCTTGCACGGCGGTGCCAACGAGCGAGTCCTCGACTTCCTGCGTGAGATCGCCACCCCCGACCGCGTGGCTCCCACCATCGACGCCGCGCTGGCGCGCAAGGAGAAGATCATGGGGCTCGGCCACCGCATCTACCACGTCAAGGATCCGCGCGCGGTGATGCTGCAGAAGCTCGCCGAGGGGCTCTTCACCCGCACCGGAAGGGAGCCGCTCTATGATCTGGCGGTGGAAGTGGAGCGAGTGGCTGCGGACCGGCTCGGGCCGCGCGGGATCTTCCCCAACGTCGATTTCTACTCGGGTGCCGTCTACGCGAAGATGGGGATCCCCCAGGATCTCTTCACACCGATCTTCGCCATCGGCCGTGTCTCCGGCTGGCTCGCCCACTGGCTCGAGATGCTGAAGAACAACCGCATCTACCGTCCCGGTCAGATCTATGTCGGCGAGCACGGCCGGTCCTGGGTGCCGATCGCCGAGCGCGTCGGAGACGCCGCGGACCGCTAGACTTCAGGGCTCGATGCTCCGCGGAACCCGGGATCGGGTTCCGCTCGGGCCGCCGAGGAGCGCCACCGCGACCAGAGCGAGGCGCAGCAGAAGAGCCCCCACCGCGAACGCGCCGGGGGCTCTTGTCTCTTGCGTGCGTCGTGACAGCGATCGCGTGCCGACGCTCGAATCAACGTAGCATCGTCAATTTCTGCGTCGCGGTGAAGTCCCCGATCTGGATGCGGGCGAAGTAGACGCCCGAGGCCTGCACCGCCCCGCTCCCGCCGCGACCGTCCCAGGCCACGGTCTGCTGCCCGGTTTCCACCAATCCGTCCACCAGCCGGCGCAGGAGCCGGCCGTTGACATCATAGATGTCGAGCGTGACCTGTCGCGCTCCTCCCGCCTCGCCGGGGACGTCGAAGGCAAGCGTCGTCGCCGGGTTGAATGGATTCGGACGCGCCGGATGGAACGCGGCTGTGGCGACCAGAGGCGCCGCCGCCGGCTCCTCGATCCCGATCTGCTGAGTGGGGGTGGTGAAACGACCCGTATTGCGGGTGTCGTGGCGGAAGAACGGCCACGGCAGAAGACTCGGGTTGAACGCCCCCGGCACCTCCCAGACATAGACCGTGGCATCGTAGCCCGCGACCGCCACCTCGAGCAGCCCGTCGCGGTCGACATCCCAGAGGGCCGGCGTGCCGCGGACCTCGCCGTTGATCTGGATGGGGAAGCCGTTGGTCAGCGTCCCGTCATGATTGTAGCCGTGGAGTTTCCCCTTCTCGTCACCGAAGAGGATCTCCAGGCGACCGTCGCCGTCGATGTCGCCCACGGATGGAGTCGACTGCGTGGTCTGTGACGCCTGATCCGGCGTGTAGGCCACGGGGAAGCCGGGAAGCGGCGAGCCCGAGCGATTCCAGGCGCGGAGCATGCCGTCGGTGTCCGCGAAGACCACGTCGAGATAGGTGTCGGCGTCGATATCAGCGACGACCGGGGATGGGAGGCGGGCGTCGGGCGTGTACGCCGGGGCGAACTGCGGCCAGCCCGCGCGCACCGATCCGTCGCGGCTCAGGACGTAGACTCTCCCGCCGTCGCGCTCGGCGGAGAAGATCACCTCGTCCGTGCCGTTGCGATCGATGTCCGCCACCGCGATCGACGAACTGACCTGCGATGGATTCTGAGCGCTGCCGCTCAGGAAGGGCCAGCCGAGGACTCCGGTGCCGTCGATGTTGAAGGCATAGACGGCTCCTGTGTTCCCCGTCGAGTAGTTGGCGGAACAGAGGATCTCGAGCTGGGGATCCTGATCGAGCTGGGCGACGGCGGCGCTGCCATAGCAGAAGGAGATCCCGGTGACCTGGGCGAGGACGCCGTTGGTCGCCGGATTGTTGTCCCCGTTGGCGACTTCCTGCCCGGTGTGGTGCCAGGCGAAGAGCCGACCCCCACCGGCGGCCCAGACCACGATCTCGAGATCGCCGTCGCCGTCGAGGTCCGCCATCAAGGGCGATCCCCAGTTGAGATCGTCCATGACCCACTTCGGCCAGCCAGGAAGCGGTACGCCGCGGAAGTCCCACAGGAAGAGGCTGTCCGCCGTGAAGCCGACGTTGGCGACTTCCTGGAAGCCGTTGCCGTTCACGTCTCCCACGGCTGGCGCAGCCGCGAAGCCCGCGGTGATGCTCCGTTTGCCGAGGAGCGAGAAGGGCCCGTTGGTGCGCGGATCCTCATCACCGTCGGTGACCTCGGTGCCGTCCCCGTGCCAGGCGTACTGCATGTCGGACCCCACCAACATCTCGATATGCTGGCCCTGATCGATGTCGGCAACAGTGATCGAGGATGAAGTCTGCTGAGTGACTTCCTGGGGCCAGCCGCTCGCGATGGCAGGGTTGGTCGTGCCGGAGAAGACAGGGGAGGGCACCGACTCGTTGTACGAGGAGTCCCGGGCCACGATCTTGTAGTAGAAGCGAGTGAGGCCGGGCAGGTTCAGGTCCTCGAATGCCGACGTTCCATCCACGGTGAAGTTGTTGATGCGGTTGAATGGGCCGCCCGCGGCATCGGCTCGATAGATGTCATAGCCCCTCACGTCCGTCGCCGGCGAACGCTTCCAGGTGAGGCGGATCGCCGAGGGCGAGCCAAAGGCATTGAAGCTATCGGCGGCGGCCGGGGCGAGTACATCGAGGTACTGGAGCGGGGCCTGGCCCAGGGCGTCCGCGAGTCGCAGTTCGAGAAGCACGGTGGTTGGATCGGCCTGTCCGCTCAGCGTGAACGCGAACCGATCTCCCTCTGTCTCCTGGCCTGCGCCCAGCGTCCCGAAGCTCGATGTCCCGTCCGTCACCGTGACCTCGGGGTGCGGTTGACGGTCCGAGACGCGCAGCGCCCGGAGCGTACCGGTCACACCCACGGCACGGTCCTGACCCGTGTTCCTGAGTGTCACGCGGTAGTAGATCTCTTCTCCGGCCTCGATGACTCCGTTGCCGTTGCCGCGCGGCGCGGCGTCGTCCGCGACGTGCTTGTAGTGCTCGAGGTATGGGCGGCGGATCGGCAGTACGAGAGCGTCGGTCCATGTGCCCTGGCCCCCGCTCGCCGCCAGGGTGAACACCGGCTGATAGGCCACCGGGGCATTGACCGCGATCGAAACCAGGAAGGCCGCTGTACCCTGGGAGCTGCCTCCCGGAGAGATCGTTCCGTAGTTGACCGTGGGTTGCAGGATGGTGATGGCGTTCTCTGGATCGTTGTCGGCCAGCGTGCCCACCAATCCCGTCACCTGGGCGCCGCCCGAATTGCGCAGCGTCACCCTGAGCTCGATGGTCTCGCCGGCATCGGCCTGGCCGTCACCGTCGCCGATGCTCTGGCCGATGTTGTCATCATCGACCACAAAGGACGCCACGTGCACGTAGGGTCCGCTGCCCGCCGCCACGCCGATCTGGCCGCTGTAGGCCTTGTAGTAGCTCTTGTGAACCGTGAGCTCCATGAACCCCTGAGTCTGGGCCTCGATGGGGAGCTGCGCCAGGCCGCTGGCTGCCGTCACGCCCCGGACATAGGTCTCGGTTCCCTTGAGCAAGGTCACCGTCGCCCCGGCCACCGGACTGCCCTGGGCCGTCACCGTGACCGCCAGCGGCGATCCGCCGATGGCGACCGACGACGCGTGCGCTACCTGCATGGGGACCACCGCATTGGTGTAGAGATCCACCTCCGGATCTCCGAGCAGCGTCGTCGCCATCAGGTTCCAGCGGTTGGGGCCGTCGAAATCCGATCCCGGGATGAGAGAGGCGCGCGCCATGTCGGTGGCGGGGCCCAGTGAACGGGCGGAATCCTGCCACACGGTCTCGAACCAGGCGGTCTGGTAGGTGCGAGAGGCGGTGACGAAAGCCAGGCGGGAGGTCCCGATGTAGGCGATCGACCCCCCGTTCGCGTTCTTCACCCAGCGCTCGCCGATCGAATTGAAATCGATCGAGGCGGAGCTGCAGTTGATGGCGAACACCACCGAGTTCTTCGGTGCGTTGATGAGCCCATCGGAGTCGGCATTATTGAGCGTTCCGGAACCCACCGACATGGTGTTGCGATAGCCGTGGCCGACGTGGTGCACGATGCCGAACCCGGCGTTGATCGAGTCGATGGCGGCCTCTTTCGTGAGCTCGATGGATCCGGGGTAGCTCGCCGACTCCTCGTAGAGACGCACCTTACGGATCCAGGACGGCACCAGCGCCAGCGCTTCCTGGGCGATGTCGGCACCATGGGTGGTGGGGAAGAGCCGCTCGGCGAGAGTCAGGATCGACGCGGGATAGCGCGCGAGCATGGGTGCGTTCTGCTCGTACAGAAGCGTCTTGTCGACAAACGTGGCTGCCTGGCTCACGGTGGACACGGGAGCCCGGCCGATATTCACCTCGTTGTAGAAGTCCACCTCGTCGCTCGAACCGCCCGGTTCGACCCCCTCGCCGAACAAGGCGTCTCCATCGGCGTTCCAGTTGCCGTCGAGACAGCCGTAGTAGATGTCCGAGGGGATGAACTCCCCACCATAGAAGATGGTGTAACCGTAGCGGGGCGGCACGATGTCGGTGTCGCCACCGAGGAGCACGTAGCGCGTCCCCCAGTTCTGATACGCATCACGGATGAAGAACCGGACCCGCTCCGCCCGGTCCACCCCGTTCGGGTACGTCTGGTCGATCCACTCGACCGTCCTGACCGCCGCCTGCACCCCCTTCAGCGTCTTCCAGCCCGCCAGCCGCTGGAACTCCCCCGCGAGCGCCGCCGACGTCACCACCACGTACTCCACCGCGCTGCCGTCCGTCGTCGGCCGGAACGTCGGCTGGTACGGCCCCGGACCCGCCGGACCGCTCCCCGCATCGCCCCCACCCTCGGTCGCCGCCGCCGGGGTGAACCCGCGGATCCACTTCGATGCGTCCGCCTCGAACTTCGACTCGATCGCCGCCGACACCCGCCGCCGCTCGACCGCCTCCGGCATCCCTGCCGGCCGCCCCGGCTCGAGGACGAGCTCGACCTCGACCACGCTCGCCCGCTCGAGCTGACCCGTCCCCGGCGACCACCTGACCGGCGACACCAGCACTCCCGCCAGCTGGTGACCGCGGAGCGTCCCCTCGCTCCCGAGCCGGGCCCACTCCCCAGGCACCGGCCCCGCGCTCCCGTACACCTCCGCGTCCGCCACCGCCGCCTTCTCTTCGTCGCTCACGCGCACGTCCGGCGCCACCGGTCGCACCCGCACCACTCCCAGCTCCGCCACCCCCTGGGCCCGGCTCTTGACCCCCACCACCCGCATCCCCGATGGCACCTCGATCCACACCGGCACGAGCGGTAGATCCGGCGACCCGGTCGGAGACGCCGCCGCTCCCGGGTAGCGCACCACCACCGTGCCGTCCGCCTGTTCCTCCAGCCGGAGATCGCCTGCCTCGAAGCGCACCTCCTCGCGGACCACGGTGGAATGAGGAGCGCCGCTCGCCTCACGGGCGTCGATCGACCCCATGCTGGTTGCGGCAAGGGCGATGAGGAGAGTGGTGAGAAGAAGATTGGGGCGAGTGCGAAGTCCAGGTGCGAACAGGGCACCGGAAGCACAACTCATCGGGAATCCTCCGGGGTAGGGGAAGCTGGTTGTCACCTAATGTCAACTCGTCCGCGGCGTTATCACAGCTAGACGCTGTGCCGGTGGGACGCTCGGGGGCAAGATTCTGGGTATGGGCGACCCAGGAACGCCCGCCAGCAGATGGGCGGGCGGGCGTTCGACCGCGTGGCAGGCGCCCAATAGTGTACCAGAAGGAGGGCGGCCGGGGGTCAAGGGAAACCCAGGCCGCCGAGCCCGGGTTCCTGCTCGGCGCGGCGCCGGGCGCGGCGGCGGCCCATGGAGGGATGGAGCCAGTTCAGGGGACGATGGCGACCGAGCGGCGGGAATGCCCCTCGCCACCGTCGAGATCGACATAGTAGACGCCGGCGCTCAGACCGCTGGTATCGATCCGGCTGAAGTGGACCCCGGCGGCCCCGGACAGGGGTCCGCTCGTCCGCACCACCTGCCCACGCGCATTGGTCAGGCGCGCGGTCGCAGATCCGGGCCTCGTGATCCGGTAGCGGATCACGACCGCCTCTCCCCGCTTGATCGGGTTGTGGAGCACGGCCATCATTCCATTCCCGCGGCCGTCGCCGGCCAGGGGATCGAGAACCACGTCCGCCGGGTCCGGCATGGCATCCCAGACCGCCACCAGGTCGGGGAATGGGCCCACCAGACCGGGAGTGTGGTCCGTCGTGATCACGCAGTCGATGCCGAGCGTCCGGCAATCCGCCATGAGCTGATCGAAGTCGGGAGCCTGGGGTGCATCCGGGGACAGTGGCGTGTGCTGGTGGAAGAAGACCCGGATCGGGATCAGATCGCCGAGGACGTCTGCTGCGTACTGGTTGGCAAAGGTGCCCGGTCCGGTCGGCAGGATGGGAGAGGTGAAGAAGACCTGCTTCGAGCGGCAGGACCACGTGTTCCAGTCGCCGATGAGCGAGTCGCCGTAGGCGAACCAGAAAAGGAAGCGCTCGCCTCCCGGCAGCGCCGACAGCGGGAAGGAGGCAACGGCGGTGTTCTCCCAGGTCGCAATCGGCGTGATCTCGCCCAAGGGACCTCCTGGAGTTCCTGCCCAGAGTTGCACGTGCCGGGTGGGACTGGTGAGCGTCAGCGAGGCGGCGATCGAATCGAACTCGGCACTCACGAAGCGTGAATAGCCCACCGTGCCCAGGGTGCGCCGTGCGCGCACGGCAGCGAAGACTTCCGCCATGGCTTCCGTGGCTGGCAGCTCGTGCCAGTCCGGGCGCACGAAGACCACGGTGCACGGAGCGCCGCAGCCGAAGTAGAAGACAGTGGGGGAGAGGTGGAAGTCGACCTCGAGAAGGAACGCCGGGATCTGCTCGGTGGCGACGGTCGTGCTGTAGACCTGCCCCATCTGGATCGACAGCTGACGCCGCCAGTTCG
Source organism: Candidatus Eiseniibacteriota bacterium (assembly GCA_963823555.1). Classification (GTDB taxonomy): domain Bacteria; phylum Eisenbacteria; class RBG-16-71-46; order CAVPCR01; family CAVPCR01; genus CAVPCR01. The sequence continues at coordinate 87,401 of CAWGMA010000001.1, forward strand.
AGTCCCCGTTGTAAGTGGGGGAGACGCCCACGTTGAGGAGGGCGATGGCATCGGGATACCAGGTGTCCTGAGTGGCGTGGATGATGCCGAGGAGATCCGTGATCTGGCGTTCAGGGGGGTACACTGGATCGCGCCAGTTGGGATGGGCGAACCACCACAGCGGATCGCTCCCTTGACGATCCAGGTTCATGATGTCAGCGGCCCGCTGCTGGTAGGGCGGGATCGGTTGACCCTGCCAGGCGTAGGTCGCGAGCGGCGCTCTGACTCCAGCCACGCCCAGGTGCACCCAGTCGGTGGTGTACTCGAGGCCGGTGACGAGGAGAACGCGGGAGTTGTCACCCGGTTCGGGATCGGCGCCGGCGTTGCCCGTCGTGAGACCGAGCAGCGAGATCCCGATGATGCCGGAGCAGAGGAAGGCGGCCGAACAGCGGTGCCGGGGTCCGGAGGGGAGACCCAATTTCACAAACCTCAATGAGCGCTCGACGCGCTCATTCAGGGAATGCCGGCAAGAGGGACCGGCGAACGTTCGGGACGTAACCCGCATCCATTGTAGCACCGGCGATGGCCTCCCGGGGCAACGGTGAAATCGGGTTGCACTCGCACCACCAGGTGAGCTTCGCTATGCTCCGCACGATGAGCGTGTCCAAGAGCTTCCGTCATCCCCGCCGGAATCGGCAGCGTCTGGCCTGGGCTCTTCCGGGGCTCGTCCTGGCCAGCCTGTGGCTTCAGATCCCGGCCGCCGCCCAGGTCCCGGCCGACTCCCTCCTTCTCGCTCCCGGGCCGGTCGACAGCCTGGGCCGACCGCTCGAGATCTGGCGCGTGCCGGCCCTTGCCGTCGAGGACACCTTCGGGGTGCGGGTCCGGTACGCGCTCCGCACCGTGGAGGTCCAGGGCAAGCGGCTCACACTCAGGGATATCCTCGAGCGAGCACGCGAGGGCGAGCGCCGCCGCCGCGAGGCGATCGAGGACGTGAGCTACACGGAGCAGGTGCGTGTCGTTCTCGCCGGGAGTCGCACCGATAAGGACAGGCGGCGCATCTTCGAAGAGCGGAGTCGCACCTACTTCAAGCCTCCCGACCGATCGCTTCGGGTCGAGCTCGCTGAACGCGAGTACGGCGATCAAGACGAGCGCGAAGACCTGAAAGTCAAGGCCCAGGTCTCGATCAGTGTCGATGACGCTCTGGACTTCGCTCAGGGTCCGTTCTATCTCGAGGACATCGACTCGTATCGCTACGAGATCCACGATCGAAAGCTGTTCCCCGATCGCGTGCTCTACGCGGTGACATTCACTCCGCGCTCGGATTTCGATCCCTTGCCTGAGGGTACGTTCTGGATCGACACCGCGGACTTCGTCATCGTGCACGAGGAAATGGCTTTTGCCCGCAACCCGCTGCCGCTGATCCTCAAGTCGATCGATGAGATCGTGCGCGAGCGGCGTCTCGTCGATGATCACTGGGTGGTCACGCGGCTCCAGGTGAAGGCGGAGGTGCTCTCGGCGCTCGTCTTCGGCTTCAAGAAGGTGGAGGTGGAGGCCCTGTTCAGCGATTTCGCCTTCGATCAGGGTCTCGAGGACTCCCTCTTCGAAGGTCGAGGGAGCGCGCGGTGAGACGCCGCATCGCGGTCGTCCTCATGATCGGCGCCATCGCCGGGCTGGTGCCACTCCACCGGGTCCGCGCCGATCTGGGAGATGAGGTCGAGGCCCCCATCCCCGCCGAGCAATCCTTCGAGAGCTTTCTCGACAGCCTGCAGACGCGGGACGCGACCGTGTCACGGCAAGGCGTGCGTGAGGAATGGCCGGCCGCCGATAGTCTGGCCGCTCTCGTGATCGAGCGTGGGCCCGCCGTTGCCGATTCGCTCTCTCAGTTCCCGCCGCCCAAGCGGTTCCAGTTCGACGGCGGGCCCAGTCTCATCACCTACAACCGCGTCGAGGGCTTTCGTCTCGGTGCCCGCCTCGAACTCAAGGGGGATCGGTTCTCGCTCACGGGCGCTGCGGGCTACGCCTTCTCCGCGGAGAGGTGGCGCCACCGCGAAGAATGGCGCTTCAATACAGAAAGTGCCGGGAGCTTCTTCGCCCACTATCGCGATCTCGTCGAGCCCTACGGTCTGCGGTTGCCCGAGGCGGCGAACAGCGTCTACGCGTTCTTTGCCGGTGCCGACGACATGGACTACCTGAGGCGGGAGGGATTCGGTTTCGGGTGGCGCGTGGGCGCGCAGCGGCGCTCCCTGGAGGCGGAGTTCGCAGTTCACGACGAATCGAGCGAACCCGCCCGCACGGACTGGAATCTGTTCTCCCGCGATCGCGGGCCGCGTCCGAATCCTGCCATCGACGAGGGGACGGCGCGCCGGATCATGATCACGGCTCGCTCGGCCCACGAGGTGCCCAGCCTCCGCGGGGCCGCCATCGATCTCGACCTCGGCGTCGAGATCGCCGGCTATGGGCTCGGCGGTGACTTCGACTATGACCGCTACCAGCTCGAGATCGAGACCGACTTCCATGCGCTGGCCCGGGACGACGCCCGGCTGCGGCTTCTGGCCGGCGGCGCGCGCAACGGACTGCCCGTGCAGTCGCGCTTCTATCTGGGTGGTCCGGCGGCGCTCCGCGCCTATGGCGTGAATGAATTCTCCGGAGACCGCTTGCTCCATGCCTCGCTCGATTACCTGGTCGGCACCGATCCGATGGCGCGTCTCGGTCTCCGCCGGATCCAGATCCAGTTCGTGCCCTTCGCGGAGATCGGAGCCGCCTGGTTCGATGACGACGGGCGCGGTCTGTTCTCGGAGCCGAGATCATCTGACTGGCGGAGCGATGCCGGCATCGGCTTCCAGCGCAACGTGTTCTTCGGCGCCACCCTCCGCTTCGATCTCGCCTACCGCCTCGACCGCGGCTCGGATCGCCTGACGACGCGCTTCGCCTTCAAGGCCCCGCTCTTCGATCGTCTGGCCGGCGAGGAGATGGAAGGTGGACGGCGGCGGGAGGAGAGACGGGAACGGCGCCGGGGCTCGGGGGACGACTAGCCGTTGCCCTTCACCGGCGAGGTCGCCGCGACCTGCGCCGCATCCGGGGCCGGCGCGCCGGAGCGAGTCGACTTGAGCTCCGAAACCGAGAGCTTGCGCAGCATCGAGCGCTTCTTCTGCTGATGGAGTTGCATGCGATGCAGCACGTTGTTGAGGAAGCGAGCAGCCTCGACGACATGCTGGCCCTTGTTGAGCATCACGCACTCGGCCCGTCCGCTCATGGCGGCGTCGGTCACCTCGGCGCGTGAAGGCGTGCCCTTCTGTGCCAGGTTCTCGAGCACCTGGGTCGCCCAGATGACCGGGACGTGCGCCGCCTCGCACAGCCAGAGGATTTCCTCCTGGACCTCGGCCAGGCGGTCGAAGCCCACCTCGACCGCAAGATCCCCGCGTGCCACCATGACTCCGATGGGTGGCGACTTGAGCCCCACCAGCAACAGACGCGGCAGGAGCTCGAACGCGCTCCGGTTCTCGATCTTGAGCATGACGCCGAGGTGAGCTCCGCCCCGCCGTGCCAGCTCGTCCTGAAGAAGCACGAGATCCTCCGGCGTGCGGACGAAGGACAGACCCACCATATCCGCATGCTTGACGGCCACATCGAGGTTGGCAAGGTCACGGCTCGTGAGCGGCGGGAGGCGGAGCCGGGAGTCCGGCAGATTGATGCCGCGGTCGGAGCGCAGCTGTGATCCCTTGCGGCGTGCCTGCTGGATCTCGACTCTCACTTCCTTCGCGCCCGCGCTGCGGATGACTCCGCTGATCCGGCCGTCGTCGAAGAAGATGCGCTCCCCGGTCTTCAAGTCGGGAAAGACCTCGGCCAGCGTGCAGGGGATGCGGGCCGGGATGGTCGTGCCGTCCGCCTGCGCGAGCGCCGGGCGGGCCGGCTCATCGGCGCTGGTGAGGATGACGGTATCCCCGGGGCAGATCCGGATCGGTTCCTCGACGAAGGGGAGGTTGCCGACCCGGCCCCATGCCACGGTCGTCCCCTCACGCTGCAGCTCGAGTGCGGTGCCCTCGAGCACGTAGGCACCGTGCTCCGCCTCCCCCCAGAGACCAGGGATGGCCTGGCTGTCGCTCGTCCCGGTGATGGTGAAGCCGCGCTCCTTGCCCCGGCAGTCGATGAAAGCCACGAAATCGCCTGGGCGTGCCCTGGCTACCAGCTCGGCGTCGATGGGAATCGCGGCGTCTGCCTCGGGAGGGGTGGCCGGGGACTCACCGCTCGAGTCGAGCCAGACCCGTGCCGGGGCCGCCATCCCGCCGCCTACGTTGCGCCGGGGCTTGATGCGGACCACATGTCGCCCCCCGGCGATGGTGCCGGTACGGAGCCTTGGGCCGGCGAGATCCATGAGCACACGGCAACTCCGTCCCTCTTCCTGCTCGGCGCGGCGCAGATGGGCGATCATGCGCATCCAGTCCGGGGCGTCGTCGTGGGCGCAGTTGATGCGCATGACGTCCATGCCGGCGGCGAGAAGCCCGCGCACGATCTCGTAGCGGTCGGCAGCCTCGCTTGGCATGGTGACCATGATGCGCACGTCGCGTCCCTTGGGTGGGGGACCCAGCAAGCGCGCGGCATGATCGGCGAGGAGCGCCGGCCCGGTGGTGAAATCGACCGGCGGGATGTCCCCCGGCGGTCGCGTCATCTCGAGCCCCGCCAGGCGGTGGAGGGCTTCCAGCACCGAATCGAGGCCGGCGAGGGTATGAGCCTCGGTCCGTCCCAGCGATGAGAGGCCCAGGGAGACGAGATCACGCTGCAGATCCCGGAGCTCGTTCTGGCGCAAGCCGAGGTAGTGGAGGAGATTGCGTGCACTCGGACGATAATCGGGGGCGACCTGGTCGACCTCGGCGGTGAATGAACGCTCGACGGCGAGGCACTCGTCCCGGATCTCGGTCAGGGCTCGGATCAGCGGGTTCAGATGAGGCGGGGTGAAGAGTGTCGTCATATCGGTCCGCGCGGGCAGTACCGCGACCGGGGCGAAGGTCGCTCCTGCCTCGACGCGATAGATGATCCCTCCATTGAGGATAGAGCCATAGCTCGCGGCGGGCAACCGGGGGACGGGCCGGTTCGGGGCAGCCCGGACGGGTTCCGAAGTGAGCCGACCAGGCCAGGTCGAAAGGTGATAAACTCATGTGAGATAGTGCGGCGATCCGGCCTCCGGTGGCCTGGCCCTGGCGGGGATCGCCCGCCTGCCATTGACCCGAGGAGGCCAACGATGCTCGTCACTGCGCCAGCCCCTCGCGCGGGCGCTGGAAAGCCCGCGCTGCTCCACCGCCTTGCTCTGCTCCTCTCCCTGGCCGCATGCCTCGTCCTCAACTTGACGGGCACTGCCCTTGCCGGTCAGATCGACCCGGATTACGAGCGCTACCTGTCGACGCTGGATGACCAGGCCATGGTCTCGGTCATCATCTACCTCGCCGACCAGGCGCCCCTCGCCGCCATCGATGCTCAGCTCCGTGCCGATCAGGCGACCCTCGTCGCACGCCACGAGCTCGTCGTGACCACGCTTCAGGATGTGGCTGCCCAGACCCAGCCCGGACTCCTCGCCGATCTCGCGGCGCGGCAAGCGACGGGCAAGGTCGTGGGCTTCACGCCCTACTGGATCGCCAACCTGGTCGTGGCCCAGATGACCGTCGAGGCCGTGCGCGAGGTGGCGGCGCGGCCCGAGGTGGGTACGATCTACGCCAACTTCACCGTGTCCTTGATCGAGCCGGTGGGCGGGACGCCGGTGGCGCCGCCTCTTGGCGAGGAGCCCCAGCAGCTCGTGAACGCGGCCACCCCCGGCCTGCAGGCCATCAATGCGCACCGGGTCTGGTACGAGCTCGGGATCACCGGCGCCGGCCGGCTCATCTGCGGCCTCGACACCGGGGTCATGGGGAGCCACGTGGCGCTGGGCTCGCGCTGGCGCGGGACCCATGTGCCGTGGCAGCACGCCTGGCTCGATGTCATCGGTACCAGCACCCAGTTCCCGACCGATACCCACGGCCACGGCACGCACACCATGGGCACCATGACGGGCCTCGGTGTCGCCACCGGGGATACGGTCGGCGTGGCCTTCGGCGCCGAGTGGATCGCCTGCAACGCGATCAATCAGGGCGTGAGCTCCGAGTTCGACAACGACGTCATCACCGCCTTCCAGTGGATCGCCGATCCGGATGGCGACCCGCAGACGGTGGATGATGTGCCGGACGTGGTGCAGAACTCGTGGCGCATCAACGAGAGCTTCCCCGGCGGCTATCAGGATTGCGATCCGCGCTGGTGGGCGGTCATGGACGGCTGCGAGGCGGCCGGCTGTGCCGTCGTCTTCTCGGCCGGGAACGAGGGACCGAGCGCGGGTACGATCGGTTCACCGCCTGACCGCATCACGACCCCGACCAATGCCTATGCGATCGGCGCGGTGAGCGCGCAGGCCGGGCAGCCCTTCCCGTTCACGATCGCCAGCTTCTCGAGCCGCGGCCCCTCGGGATGCCCGGGCACGGCCCAGGAGAAGATCAAGCCCGAGGTGTCAGCGCCAGGCGTCGAGGTCTACTCGACCACGAACAACGGCGGCTACCAGTCCTCGGGCTGGAGCGGCACCTCGATGGCCGGCCCCCATGTCTCGGGCATCTTCGCTCTCCTCCGTGAGGCCAACCCCAACCTCGACGTGACCACGATGAAGCAGCTCATCATGGACACGGCGCGGGATCTGGGCACCGCCGGCGAGGACAACACCTACGGCTGGGGCATCCCCGACGCCTACGCGGCGGTGAGCACCGTGCTCCAGGGCGTGGGCGAGATCTCGGGGGTCGTGACCCATGCCACCCTTGGCATGCCCATCGCCGGCGCCACGGTCACCGTCGTCGGTGCCAACCGCACCTACACGACGAATGCCAGCGGGGAGTACCGCGGGTTCGCTCCGGCCGGCACCTACGACATCACGGCGAGTCATCCGGCCTTCGTGACCGGCACCCAGGCCGGTGTCGAGCTCGTGGTCGGGACGCCGACCACGGTCGACTTCGCACTCACCGCGGCTCCCGATGGCGTGCCGCCCGATGTCAGCGGCACCACCTGCTTCTACGCCACGGATGATGTCGTCGGGCCTTACCCGATCGAGGCCACGGTCACCGACAATCTCGGCTTCATCGCCGGGGTGAGCCTTTTCTACCGCACGGCGCAGACCTGGATCGAGGTGCCGATGCCGCTCGTCGGTCCCAACCTCTACCGGGCGGCGATCCCCGGCCAGCCGCTCGGGACCACGGTCGACTACTACGTCGAGGCCCGGGATGCGGCGCTCAATCCGGGTACGGATCCGCCGGGCGCGCCGAACACGACCTACAGCTTCGTCGTGGCCAATGCCAACCAGGTCTTCGCCGACGATGCGGAGCTGAACCTGGGCTGGACGCTCGGCCTCCCCACCGACACCGCCACCACCGGGCGCTGGGTGCGCGAGGATCCGGTGCAGACGGTGAGCTCGACCAACCCGCAGCTCATCTACCAGCCGGAGGACGATCACACGCCCGCTCCCGGAGTCATCTGCTTCGTGACCGGGAACGGCGTACCGGGTGGAGCCCCGGGAGATCAGGACGTGGACGGCGGTTGCACGACCCTCGTTTCGCCCATCTTCGATGTCTCAGGCGCCCACGAGGCGATCGTCCGCTACTGGCGCTACTACACCAACGAGACCACGCTCGATGACATCTTCCAGGTCGACATCTCCTCGGATGGCGGCGCCACCTGGCAGCCGCTCGAGCGCGTCGGCCCGGGGAGCGCGCATCCATGGCGCGAGTTCGAGAAGCAGCTGCGCTGCCTGGTCGACCTGACGAGCCAGATGCAGCTCCGCTTCATCGCCTGCGACCAGGGCGGTGGATCGCTGACCGAGGCGTTGATCGATGACGTGTTCATCGGGCGCATCGATCTCGGCTCGACGGCGGTGAGCCCGGTGGACGCTCCCACCGGCCAGTTCCGGCTGGCGGCGGCCAAGCCGAACCCGTTCAACCCGGCGACCTTCGTCACCTACGAGATCGCCACCCGGGATCATGTCGGGTTGCGCATCTATGACGTGAAGGGACGTCTGGTGCGCACGCTCGTCGACGGCATCGTCGATCCGGGCGTGTACACGGCGCTCTTCGACGGACGGGATGCCGGTGGGCGTGACCTCGCCAGCGGGACCTACTTCCTCCGTCTCGAGTCGAACGGAAACCGGGAGACGCAGAAGATAGCGCTCGTTCGCTAGAATCTACGAGATCGGCCAGTGGTCAGCGCGGGGCCCGGCGGAGTGGATCCGCCGGGCCCCTGTCGCCTCTCCGGACACCGCCTGGCGCTCGCCCCCGCGACGCGGGCTCCCCGGCCGGGGTCCGAGTCTGTGCTAGGCTTTGGTTCGTACGCCCAGGCGATCCTCATCCTCCCCCCCTGCCCTGGCCGCCGATTCAAGCGGAGAAACATGATCGTACGTGGTGTGACCGCTCTTGGAACGAGCTGCCATGAGGCGGCTCCGGAGATCGGATGATGTCGCGCCGGGGTTGGATCCTCGCCGGTGCCCTGCTCCTGATCGGGGCGCTCGCCGTCATTCGTGTCACGGTCCTCAGCAGTGGCCCGACCGGACCGGCGACTCGCTCGCCTGGACGCGGTGGCGGTGGGGAGCCGATTCCGGTCTCCACGTGGGTGGTGCAGTCCAAGCCGGTGACGGATCGCGTCGATGCGATCGGCACCATCCAGGCCAATGAAGAGGTCCAGATCCGGAGCGAGGTCCCCGGTCGCATCGAGCGGGTCGAGTTCCGCGAGGGCTCGCGGGTGGCCCGGGGGGATCTCCTCCTCAAGGTCAACGACGCCGAGCTCCAGGCTCAGCTGGCCCGCGCCCGGGCGCGGCAGGCGATCGCCGAGTCCGAGGCCGAGCGCCAGCGGCAGCTCTTCGAGAGGGGCCTGACCAGCGATCGCGAGCATTCGGTGGCGGTGAACGAGGCCGACGTGGCCCGGGCTGAGGTGGACCTCATTCGCGCCCAGCTCAGGAAGACCGAGATCCGGGCCCCCTTCGCCGGGGTGATCGGGCTCCGGTCGGTGAGCGAGGGCAGCTATCTCACGCCCGCGACCCTGGTGGCATCGATCCAGGACGACACCCCGGTCAAGATCGACTTCACCGTGCCCGAGCGCTATGCGGGCCGGATCGCCGTCGGCGATCGCATCACGTTCTCGGTGGCCGGGCACACACAGGAGTTCACGGGGACGATCTATGCACGCGAATCCGCCATCGATCCGGTGACCCGCACCCTGCGCCTGCGGGCCACGAGCCCCAATACCGACGGCGCCCTCATCCCGGGTGCGTTCGCCAACGTCGGGGTGGTGTTCGACGAGCGTGATGCGGTCCAGGTCCCGGCGTTCGCCGTCGTGCCCGAGCTCGGGGGACATCGCGTGTTCGTGGTCCACGATGGCAAGGCCGTGGGCCGGAGCGTCGACATCGGCACCCGAACCGACGATCGAGTCGAGATCGTGAGTGGACTCGCGGCGGGCGATACGGTCATCACGTCAGCCATCCCGCAGCTCCGGGACGGCTTGCCGGTCCTGATCTCCTCCGACCGGTGACAAGGAGCCGCCGTGAGCCTCTCCGCCACCTCGATCCAGCGCCCGGTGCTCACTCTTGTCTTCTCGATCGTCATCGTCATCTTCGGCGTCATCGGGTTCACCTTCCTGGGCGTGCGGGAGTATCCCAACGTCGATCCCGCGGTGATCACGGTCACCACCGACTACACGGGGACGAACGCCGACATCATCGATTCCCAGATCACGCAGCCGCTCGAGGAGGATCTGTCGAGCGTGCCGGGGATCCGGGCCATGAGCTCGGAGAGCCGTGAGGGGCGGAGCCGGATCACGCTCGAGTTCGAGCTGGGCGTGGATCTCGACACCGCCGCCAACGACGTCCGCGACAAGGTCGCCGGCGGGGTCGGCTCGCTCCCGCCGGATGTCGATCCGCCGCGGGTGGCCAAGGCCGACGCCGATGCCTTCCCGATCGTGGTCCTCAACATATCGAGCGCCGAGCGCGACCTCCTCCAGCTCAGCGATCTCGCCACCAAGCTGTTCAAGGAGCGCCTGCAGACGATCCCCGGAGTGAGCGAGGTCCGCATCTTCGGCGAGAAGCGCTATGCGATGCGGCTGTGGATGGATCCGGAGAAACTCGCCGCCCACGGCGTGACCGTGGGTGATGTGCGGGCGGCGCTGACGGCCGAGAACGTCGAGCTGCCCTCGGGGCGGATCGAGGGCAATGACGTCGAGCTCCCGATCCGGACCCTGAGCCGGCTCACGACCTCCGAGCAGTTCAACGACCTCATCGTGCGCGAGGACGACGGGCGCATTCTCCGTTTCCGCGATGTCGGCACCGCGGAGCTCGGTCCCGAGAACGAGCGCCAGGTATCGAAGGGGCTGGCCGGTCCCCGGGTCGCGGTGGCCCTCATCCCGCAGCCGGGCTCGAACCACATCGCGATCGCCGACGAGTTCAACCGCCGGCTAGAGCTCCTCGAGCAAGAGGCGCCCGACGACATCGTCCTCGGCGTGGCCTGGGACACCACGCGCTACATCCGCAAGTCGATCCACGAGGTGGGGGAGACGCTCGTTACCGCCTTCATCCTCGTCGTGCTCATCATCTTCGCCTTCCTGCGCGACTGGCGGACGACCTTGATTCCGGCCCTGGCGATCCCCATCTCGCTCATCGGGGCCTTCGCCGTCATGTACTTCGCCGGGTTCTCGATCAACGTCTTGACGCTCCTCGGGCTCGTGCTCGCCATCGGCCTCGTTGTCGATGATGCGATCGTCATGCTCGAGAACATCTATGCCAAGGTCGAGGCCGGGATGGCGCCCATTGCGGCGGCGCTCGCCGGGTCGCGCGAGGTCTTCTTCGCCATCATCGCGACGACCATCGCACTCGTGGCCGTGTTCATGCCGCTCGTGTTCCTGCAGGGGTTGACCGGCCGGCTGTTCCGGGAGTTCGGGGTCGTGATCGGCGGCGCGGTCGTGGTTTCATCCTTCGTGGCGCTGACCTTGACGCCGATGCTGAGCTCGCGTCTCCTCAAGCCCCACGCCCGCCACTCCTGGCTATACCGCCGCACCGAACCCTTCTTCGAGCAGATGAACGCCGGGTACGGCCGGCTCCTCGCCGGCTTCCTCCGCCGGCGCTGGGTGGCGGCCGCGATCATCGTCGTCGCCGCCGGGCTGTCCTGGTTCTTCCTGGCGCGGTTGCCGCGGGAGCTGGCGCCACTCGAGGACCGGAGCCGGCTCCGCATCACGGCGACCGCACCCGAGGGCACGTCCTTCGAGCGCATGGATCGCTACATGGACTCGGTGGTGGATCTGGTCCGGAGGGAGGTGCCGGAGGCCGATGTGGTCCTGGCCAACACATCCGGCTACGCCGGCGGGGCCAACGCCGGCAACTGCACGGTGACCCTGGTCGAGCCGGAGGATCGCGAGCGCTCGCAGCAGGAGATCGCCGCCGCCCTCTCCGGATCCCTGCGCCGGCTGACCGATGCCCGCACCTTCATCACCCAGGAACAGTCGATCAGCGTGGGCGGTGGGAGGGCGCGCTTCGGGCTTCCGGTGCAGTACGTGGTCCAGGCGCCGACGATCGAGAAGCTCGAGCAGATCCTGCCCCGGTTCATGGACGAGGCCGGAGCCCGCCCCGAGTTCGACGCCGTGGATCTGAACCTCAAGTTCAACAAGCCCGAGCTCCTGATCGAGATCGACCGCGACCGCGCCCGGGCCCTCGGCGTGTCGGTGCGGGACGTGGCCCAGACGCTGCAGCTCGCGCTCAGCGGCCAGCGCTACGGCTACTTCAACATGGAGGGGAAGCAGTACCAGGTCATCGGACAGCTCAGGCGCGTCAATCGCAACGACCCGCAGGACCTGGCATCGATCTTCGTGCGGAGTGGGGATGGCCATCTCGTCCCGCTGGACAACGTGATCCGGATGAGCGAGCACTCGAATCCCCCCGAGCTCTATCGCTTCGATCGCTATGTCTCGGCGACCGTGTCGGCCGGCCTGGCGCCCGGCTACACGCTGGGCGACGGCATCGCCGCGATGGACGAGATCGCAGCCCGGGTGCTCGATGAGTCCTACCGGACGTCCCTCGCCGGCGCCGCCCGCGATTTCTCGGAGAGCTCCTCGAGCCTGGTCTTCGTCTTCATCCTCGCGCTCGTGCTCACGTACCTGGTGCTGGCAGCCCAGTTCGAGAGCTTCCGGGACCCCTTCATCACCATGCTCACGGTGCCGCTGGCGGTGGCCGGAGCGTTGCTCTCGCTCTGGTATTTCAATCAGACCATCAATATCTTCAGCCAGATCGGGATCATCATGCTGATCGGGCTGGTGACCAAGAACGGCATCCTGATCGTCGAGTTCGCGAACCAGCGGAAGATCGCCGGCATGCCCCGGGCCGAGGCCATCCGGAGCGCGGCCGTGGCGCGTTTCCGGCCCATTCTCATGACGAGCTTCTCGACCATCCTCGGGATCCTGCCCGTGGCGCTCGGGCTCGGCGCCGGTTCCGAGAGCCGGGTCAGCATGGGGATCGCCGTCGTCGGGGGAATGGTCTTCGCGACCGGTCTCACGCTGTTCGTGGTCCCGGCGGTCTATGCGGTCCTGGCGCGGGAGACCGCGGGCGCGCCGCCGCGAGCTGTTGCGGGCGAGACGACCGAAGCGCTACTCGTACCGTAGCGCGGCGATCGGGTCGAGGCGGGCGGCGCGGCGCGCCGGCACGATGCCGAAGAAGAGACCCACCGCCACGCTGAAGAGGAAAGCGAGACCGATGGCCGCGGGCGACAGCGAGGTGTTCCATCCGGCGAGGCGGCTGAGCAGCATCGAGGCGGTGGCGCCGCCGGCGATGCCGAGGACGCCGCCGAGGAGGCAGATCGTGAGCGCCTCGATCAGGAACTGGAGGAGGATCGTCGAGCGGGTGGCGCCGATCGCCATCCGGATCCCGATCTCGCGCGTGCGCTCGGTCACCGAGACCAGCATGATGTTCATGATGCCGATGCCGCCGACGAGGAGGCTCACGCCGGCCACCGCGGCGAGGAGGAAGGAGAGAGTGCGGGTCGTGTCCTGAGCGGTGGTCAAGAGCTCGGCCCGGTTCCGGATCCGGAAGTCCGAGGGCTGGTCCGGGCGCAGGTGGTGCTCGCGGCGGATCACCTTCTCGATCTCGAGCATCCCCTGCTCGGGGCTGGCGTCGGGCGCCAGCTTGACGTTGATCACGCGCAACCTGTCGTCACCGGCCACGCGATACTGCGCCGTCGAGATGGGAATCACGATCTGATCGTCGGGGTTCATCCAGCCCTGCTGCCCCTTGCGCTTGAGAATGCCGAGCACCTCGAAGCTCAGGCCCCGGATGCGGATGGTCCGACCCAGGATGTCGGCGGGCTTCATGTTCAGTGCCTCGAGAACATCGGGTCCGACGACGGCGACTCGGCGCCGGGCCTCGACATCCTTGGCGTCGAAGAAGTGCCCGCGATCCAGCTCGAAGCGGTTGACCGCGAGATAGCTCGGGGTGGTGCCGACCACCATGGTCTCGGCGTTCTTGTTCAGGTACTCGACCTGCACCGAGCGCGAGAGCTCGGGAGCGATATCGACGACACTCGGGCTCCGCTCGAGGATGGCGTAGGCGTCATCGATCGTGAGATCCACGTCGGCTCGCGACACCCCCCTCCTCATGTGATGTCCGCCCATGACGCTCAGGACATCGGTGCCGAGGGCGGCAATGCGCTCCTCGACGGCGCGGCGGGCGCCCTGGCCGAGGGCGATCATCGTGATCACGGCGCCGACGCCGATGATGACGCCGAGCATGGTGAGGAGCGAGCGGAGCTTGTTGGCGCCGATGGCGGCCATGGCGACGCCGAGGATCTCGGGCAGGAGCGCGCCGATGGGCGGGCGCCGGATCCGCCGGCCCGCGTGCTCGGGGATGCGTGGCGCCGCCGGGGCGGCGAGGGCGGGAGGATGCGCCATGGCTACCGGCCTCCCTGGCCCTGACCTTGCTGCTGCTGTCGTTGCAGTCCAGGGACGCCCGTCACGTTCTGGATCCGCTGGCGGAAACGGGCCTGGTCCTGGAGGGTCTGGGTGCTCGGCAACAGGGCCACCTTCTCGCCCTCGTCGAGCCCGGAGAGGATCTCGGTATCATCCCAGTTACGAACCCCGATCGTGACCGGGTGCGCCACGAGATGGTCGCCGTCGACCACGAAGACGAACGCTTCGCGGCCGGTCCGCCCCGCTTCGCGCCGCCCACCGCCGCCCTGGCCGGCGGGCGCCGCCTCGGCCGTGCCCGGTCGCCCGCCCTCATGATTGCCTCGTCCCCCGGCGCCATCGGTTCGTCTCCCGCCGGCATCGCCTCGTTCCCCGCCGGCATCGCCTTCCGATTCCAGGCCTGCCACCTGGATGCCGAGGGCGGCCGCGGTCTGGCGGGCCTCGACCGGCGTCCGCACCGCCTCGTTGGGCACCGTGAGGGCGGCGTCGCGGCGGTGGATCTCGATCTCCACCTCGCAGTTCATCCCGGGCAAGAGCAAGCCGCGATCGTTCGGGATGCGCACCAGCACCGGGAAGGTGGTCACGTTCTGCTCGACCACGGCCGCGGGCTCCACCTTGAGCACGGTGCCCGTGAAGTGCACGTTGGGATAGGCATCGACGACGATGCCGGCCTCCTGACCCTCGTGGATGCGGCCGATGTCGGTCTCGTCGACGAGCGTGCGCACCTGGACCTCATCGAGATCGGCCATGCGCATGAGCGTGGTGCCCCCGGTCACCTGCGACGTCGCCGAGCTGATGATCTGTCCCTCCTCGACGCTCTTCTCGATGATGACGCCGGCCGAGGGGGCGCGCACGGTGGCCTCGATGAGTCGCTCCCTGGCCAGGTCGAGATCGATCTCCGCCTTGACCAGGGCGGCGCGGGCGTTGGCGTGATCGAGGACGACCTGCTCGTGTTCCTCGCTCGACACCACCTCGCGTGCCAGGAGCTGCTTCGAGCGCTCGAGCCGGCCCCCGACGATCCTGAACCCGGCCTGGGCGACTTCGAGCTCCGCCTCGGCGCGGGCCACCCCGTTCTTCGGATCCTTGGGATCGATCTGGGCGAGGAGCGCTCCC
Source organism: Candidatus Eiseniibacteriota bacterium (assembly GCA_963823555.1). Taxonomy (GTDB): domain Bacteria; phylum Eisenbacteria; class RBG-16-71-46; order CAVPCR01; family CAVPCR01; genus CAVPCR01. The sequence goes on from CAWGMA010000001.1 coordinate 102,476, forward strand.
TTCTCGACGCGGTCGCCGGATTCCACGGGCAGCCTCAAGATCTCACCCGAGGCCTTCGATTTGACCTCGACGATGCGCACCGGTTCGAGCACGCCGGTCGCCGCCGCGGAGACGATGAGATCCTTGCGCGCCACCGAGCCAACTTGATAGGCGCGGGCGGCTCCGCCGGAGGGTTCCCCGTTCTTCCTCCCGCCGCAGCCGGCAGTGGTGAGTACCGCCACGCCGAGGAGCGAGGCCATGAAGAGGGTGAGCGACGGCCAGGCAAAACTCCGGCACGGTGACAGAGGCCTCGCCGGGGCCTGGCGACGGGCGCCCTGGAGACAGGAATCGAACACGGATCACCTCGGAAAGGGGCAAGAGCACCTGGGGGGCCGGCTCAACCGGCTGACCATGAAGACACCGCCCGGGGAGCGGGCGTTGAATGGGCCGCGATCTCTCCTCGTGGCTCAGGCTACGCCGGGAGCGTAGCACAGGGCGGGGAATGGTCCGGACGTGCCCCGGCCGGAAAGCGGGACGCCGGAAGCCTCAAGAGGCCACCGGCGTCTCGTGTCCTTATCCCCGCCGTCCCGCGGACTGGCTCTCGGGTTCTCGGTCCCGATCGAGTGCGCGAAGCACTCAGTGCCTGCTAAGGCTCCGGGTGAACGTTCGAGCTCCCGCTCGCGGGACATGAGGGGCTATGTGGTGTGGGTCCAGAGGAGTCGATTGGTTCGCACCCTCCTTTCCGCTCTCGAGCTCAGCGTTTCGCGGCAGCGTGGTGCGAGCGGGTTACCGGCCCACTCGCTGGCCGCTCACGTTGGGATCGCGCATCCGTTCCAGGCCGCCGGCGGTAAGTCCGACAGTGTGGCGTTCTTCGCCCCCTGCCGGTCCGGCGGTTGCCGTGATGCACACCCGCGGCAACGCCGAGCGAGTCTCGTCCGGGCCTTCCATTATCAAGCCCCCCCGGTTCCGCCGCTTCGTAGCCCCGATGCCCACTTGTAGGCTGTCCGGCAACGAAAGCGTTCCGGACCGGGTCCGGTTCACGATGACGGTCGGGCCGCGGGGGATTCAACCCATTCCACGATCCGCCCGGACGTTCATAAGTTTTGCACATGTCGTGCCGCCGGGCAATACCGGCGTGTGCCCGGTCGAGTCAACTCGATCGGCAGCCGGGCGCCTCGCCATGTGTCGGTCCCGCCATCATCAAGAGCTCGGAGTACGGCTCGGCGCCCGCGCCACTTGCTCGAATGGGACCAGATCGATACAGAGGCTCGATCCGTTCGGTGGACAAAATGACCGCGGGCCAAACCGGGGGCTCGCCTTCGTGTCCTGCCTAGGCATCCGCGCGTCCCGCCTGCTCGATCTTGGCCCACGTATCCCGCAACGTCACCGTGCGGTTGAACACCAGCGCCCCCGGCCCCGAGTCGGGATCGACGCAGAAGTACCCCTGCCGCTCGAACTGGACGCGCTCGCCGCGCGCGCGCCCCCGCAAGGCTCGGCTCCAGCATGGCAGCCGCGCACGCACCTCGAGCGACTCCGGATTCAGCGCCTCGAGGAAGTCGCGCCCGTCCTCCTCGGGGAACGGCTCCGAGAACAGGTGGTCGTAGAGCCGCACCTCCGCCGGCACGGCGTGCGCCGCCGACACCCAGTGGAGCGTCGCCTTCACCCGCCGGCCGTCCGCGGGTGAGCCGCCGCGGCTCTCCGCGTCGTAGCGTACAGCGGAGCTCCACCACCTCGCCGCGTCGTCCTTGATCACCTCGGTGCAGGTGACGAGATAGGCGTAGCGCAGCCGCACCTCCCGCCCCGGCGCGAGCCGGTAGAACTTCTTCGGCGGATCCTCCCGGAAATCCTCGCGCTCGATGTAGAGCACCCGCGAGAAGGGCACCCTCCGCGTTCCCGCCCCGGCATCCTCCGGATTGTTGACCGCCTCGAGCTCCTCGACCTGGCCCTCCGGATAGTTCTCGATCACCACCTTCAGCGGATCCAAGACCGCCATCACCCGCGGCGCGCGTCTTGTTCAGGTCCTCGCGGACGCCGTGCTCGAGCAGCGCGATGTCGACCATGCTGTCGCGCTTGGCGACGCCGATCCGCGTCGCAGAAGACGCGGATCGCCTCCGGCGTGATAGCCGCGCCGGCGGAGCCCGGCCAGGGTCGGCATCCGCGGATCGTCCCAGCCGCTGACGTGCCCTTCCTTCACCAGCTCAAGCAGCTTCCGCTTGCTCATCACCGTGTAGCGTGAGGTTGAGCCGCGCGAACTCGATCTGCTGCGGGTGGCAGAGCACCGGCAGGTCGTCGAGCACCCAGTCGTAGAGCGGGCGGTGATCCTCGAACTCGAGCGTGCAGATCGAGTGGGTGATGCCCTCGATCGAGTCCGAGAGGCAATGCGTGTAGTCGTACATCGGATAGATGCACCATTCGTCGCCCGTTCGGTGATGGTGCGCGCGCCGGATCCGGTAGATGACCGGGTCGCGCATGTTGATGTTGGGGGAGGCCATGTCGATCTTGGCCCGCAGCACGTGCGAGCCATCCTCGAACTCCCCGGCGCGCATGCGCCCGAAGAGATCGAGGTTCTCCTCGACCGAGCGGTTCCGGTAGGGGCTCTCCCGCCCGGGCTCGGTCAGCGTGCCGCGGTACTCCCGGATCTCCTCCGGGGTCAGGCTGTCAGACGTACGCCTTGCCGCGCTTGATGAGCTCGACCGCGTAGTCGTAGAGCTGCTCGAAGTAGTCCGAGGCGTAGTAGAGGCGGTCGTCCCAGTCGAAGCCGAGCCAGTGGACGTCCTCCGATGATCGACTCGACGTACTCGACCTCCTCCTTGGTCGGGTTGGTGTCGTCGAAGCGGAGGTTGCACGGCGCCCTTGTACTCCTCGGCGATCCCGAAGTTCAGGCAGATCGACTTGGCGTGCCCGATGTGGAGGTAGCCGTTCGGCTCCGGCGGGAAGCGGGTGACGACGCGCGTGTGCTTCCCCTTCGCGAGATCGTCGTTGATGATGGCGCGGATGAAATCGACCGGGCGTGCGGCGTCGCCCGGCGGAGCGGCGGCTGGAGGCGAGGATTCCGATCGGTTCACTGGTCCCGTCCTTGTCTGGCGAATGGGCTCGATGGATGCAAAGTCTACTCAAGCCGCTACCTGCCTGGCAAGGACGCTCGCCTGTCTGAACGGGTCAACGCAAGCCCTGGAGTCGCCCTAGGGTACGGTCGCCGGTTCGGCCACGGGCTGTGGCGCCGGGAGCTCGAGGCAAGATCTCACGTCGGGGGCCCGGATGTAGGCGGGCGGCCGATCGTAGTTGCACATGACGAAGCCGAGGGTCGAGGGCGCCGCCAGATTGCCGTGCGTCCCGGCGAGATCGACCACGAAGTCGAAGAACTTGCTGCCGTAGAAGTGCGTCTCGTCGAAGCTCAGGAGCACCGTGGCGGTGTTGTCGACATGGTTCGTGGCGCCCTCGAACACGCGGCGCACCGCATCGGGGTAGTAGTGGCTCGTCGTGTGCTCGAACCAGTCGGCGTCGGCCACCATGCCGCGCTCATCGACGAGCCCCTCCGCCGCCAGGTTGCGAGCGATCGCGGCGAGCCCGAGCGGATCGCCCTCCTCGGCCGCGTAGCGATAGCGGTTCGCCGCCGGGTCCAAGGTGATGCGCGCCCGCCCGCGGCCGCCTGAAGCCAGCACCCGCGCCGCCCCCTCCTCGGCGTAGACCGCGAGATCGACGCCCGGGATCGAGAGCGCCGATTCGGCGAAGGCGGCGGCCCGGGTCGAATCGAGGTAGGCGGCGGCGAAGCCGACGAGCCCGTAGGCCGGGATCACCACCGACGTCGAATCGATGACGCGATCGGCGAGCTTGAATCCGCGGGCCGCGAGCTCTTGTTCGAGATCGATGCGATGGTTCGGCGTGTAGTTGTTGCCGTGATCCGAACCGAACACGATCCTCAGGTGCCCGCGGTGCGCAAAGATGAACTCGCGGAGCAGACGGTCGATCTCGACGAGGATATCGCGGATCCCGGCTTCGCCCAGCTTGTGCGCCACACCGTCGGTGGTTCCCATGTAGGCGATGGCCAGGTTGGCCCCGTTGGAGTCGAAGTGGTGCATGGCGTTCTTGAGATCCTGGCGCGCCGTCGTATGGGTCGTGAAGTAGATGAGCCCCGAGTAGAGCGAGGGCTGCTTGTAGCCGAAGACCTTGAGGAACGACTCGTTCTTCTTGACGTTGTACTCCTCGTCGAAGCCGAGGTGGGCCCCGAGGCCGCCCTTGAGCTCGTTCTTCGCGCGGTCGTAGTAGAGCTCCTCGTAGCCGGGCGGCACCGGGGTGCCGAGCATCTGCGAGAAGCTGAGATACGTCATGGACGGGAAGGGGCTCACCATGGCGCTCGGCGGGAAGAACTCGCGAAAGTAGCCCTCTTCCCACATCGCCTTGAGCTGCCGGTCGGGGATGCCGTCGACGAAGAAGATGAAGGTGCGGTCGTTCTCGACGCTCATGCCCTCGCGGCTGGTCACGTAGTCCGGGGCGCCGTCATCGTTGGTGTCGAACTGGTACAGATCGACGGTCCCATCCCCATCCCGGTCGATCTCCCAGAAGTCGTCCCGGCCGTCCTCGTCGATGTCGTAGACCCACTCGCCGCCGGCCGGCGACACCGCCTCGATGGGGTCGAACTGGCGGGTGGCGAACTTCGGGGCGCAGCCGGCGGCGAGGACGAGGCCGAGGGCAAGCGCGGCGACCTCGGCTCGAGCAACGGCTGCGATCGGACGGCGCCCCGCCATCACCAGCCCATCGGGTGCCACGCCGTCTTGGTCTCGGTCAGCCGCTCGATCCAGTACGGGCTCTGGGCCTCCCGGCTCGACCACCAGGCCGGCGCCACCGGCGGATGCAGGTGGACGCGCTTCACGTTCTCGGCCCCCTCGGCCGCCAGCTCGCGCGCGGCCTCGCCCTCGATGTCGTACACCTCGAGCGCGTTCACATCCATGTGCCGGGCGAAGTGGGGGAGGAGATCGGCGGGCCGGCCGGTCAGGAGATTGAAGGCGCCGGCGGGCAGATCGCTCGTCGCCGCGCACTCGGCGAAGGCCACCGCCGAGAGCGGATCCCGCTCGGAAGCCAGGGCGACCACGGTGTTCCCGCTCGCGAGCGCCGGCAGCACGGTCGACACCAGACCGAGGAGCGACGGCAGGGGTGGGGCCACGACCGCGACCACCCCCGTCGGCTCCGGCACCGAGAAGTCGAAGTAGGAGCCGGCGACCGGATTCACGCTGCTGAAGAGCTGCACGTACTTGTCGCACCAGCCGGCATACCAGACCGTGCGATCGACGGCGGCCGCCACTTCGCCCCCGGCTTTCTTCTCCGCCACACCCAGCGCCCGGGTGATCTCGGCGGCGATCTCCGACCGGCGCAGCTCCATCATCTCGGCCAGCCGGTAGAGGATCTGGCCGCGGTTGAACGCCGTACGGCCGCTCCATCCGGGGAAGGCGCTCCGCGCCGCCTTGACCGCGTCCCGGAGGTCCTTCCGCGACGCACGCGAGGCGCGCGCCACGATCTCGCCGCGCGCGTCCTTGATGGCCATCGTCCGCCCGCCCTCGGTGCGGGGAAAGGCGCCGCCGATGAAGAGCTTGTAGGTCTTCCGCACATCGAGCCTGCCGGCGCGCGCCGGGCTGCGCTTCGCCGCCGCCATCACACGAGCTCCACGTAGGCGGCGAGCCCCTGCCGGCCGCCTTCCCGCCCGAAACCGGATTCCTTGTAGCCGCCGAACGGCGACGACGGATCGAACTTGTTGTAGGTGTTCGCCCACACGACGCCGGCGCGGAGCCGGCGGGCGACGGCGAAGATCTTGGCACCCTTGTCGGTCCATACTCCGGCGGCGAGCCCATAGGGCGTGTTGTTGGCCCGCTCCAGCGCCTCCTCCGGGGTGCGGAAACTGAGCACCGAGAGCACCGGACCGAAGATCTCCTCCCGTGCTATGCGATGCGACTGCGCGACCCCGGTGAAGAACGTGGGCGGGAACCAGAACCCGCGGGCGGGCAGCCGGCAACGCGACTGGTGCATGGTGGCACCCTCCGCGGCGCCGATCTTGACGAGGCGGCGGATCTTCTCGAGCTGGGGGCGCGAGTTGATGGCCCCGATATCGGTGTTCTTGTCGAGCGGGTCGCCCAGGCGGAGGGTCTGGATGCGATCCTCGAGCTTCCGCACGACGACCGGGAGGACCGACTCCTCGACCAAGAGCCGGGATCCCGCACAGCAGACATGTCCCTGGTTGAAGTAGATCCCCTGGATGATGCCCTCGACGGCCTGGTCGAGGGGGGCATCGGCGAAGAGGATGTTGGCCGACTTGCCGCCGAGCTCGAGGGTGAGCCGCTTGCGCGTGCCGGCGACCGCGCGCTGGATCTCCTTGCCGACGGCCGTCGACCCGGTGAAGGCGATCTTGTCGACGTCGGGATGGCGGACGAGCGCCGCCCCGGTGGCGCCGCCGCCGGTCACGATGTTGACCACCCCCGCGGGCAATCCCGCCTCGGCGCAGATTTCGGCGAAGTGGAGGGCGGTGAGCGGGGTCGTCTCTGCCGGCTTGAGCACCACCGTGTTGCCGCAGGCGAGGGCCGGCGCCACCTTCCAGGCAAGCATGAGGAGCGGGAAGTTCCAGGGGATGATCTGTCCGGCCACACCGAGCGGACGGGCGCGCCGCCCCGGGAAGGCGTACTCGAGCTTGTCGGCCCAGCCGGCGTGATAGAAGAAGTGGGCGGCGACGAGCGGCAGATCGATGTCTCTCGACTCGCGGATCGGCTTCCCGCCGTCGAGGGTCTCGAGCACCGCGAGCTCGCGCGCGCGGTCCTGCACGAGCCGGGCGATGCGGTACAGGAACTTCGCGCGCTCCTCCGGCCTGGTTCTGGCCCAGACCGATTCCTGCGCGCGGCGGGCGGCGCCGACCGCGCGATCGATGTCCTCGGGGCCGGCCTCGGCCACCTCGGCGAGCACCTCCTCGGTCGCCGGGTTCACGGTCGGGAAGGTGCGCCCCGAGCGCGCCTTGACGAACTCCCCGCCGATGTAGAGATCGTAGCGCGGCTTGATCTCCACCTGGTCGCGCGCCTCGGGCGCCGGCGAGTAGTCCCAGGCCGTGCCGAAGTCGAGCCGGCGCGCGTTGACGGCGGCCAGGGCCGGCGCGGTGGCTGCGCTTCCCGGCGCCGGGCTCCGGCGTTTCGACGCGGCCCGAGCGCGGGCTTCTGGCGTCCCCGTCCGGCGGGTTCCTTCCGCTTGTCCCATGCCGTTGTCGCCCTCTCGCCAACTACTGCGTCATAACGCAGCTAGTCGCGGGTAAAGTAGTCCTCGCTCTGGTAGCGACCGCTCGCCTGCTTGACCAGCTGCATGAGCAGGTCATTGGCCAGCGTGCTGGCCCCGATTCGGAACCGTTCCGGCGTGAGCCAGGCGTCGCCCAGGGTCTCCTTGACGAGCACGAGATAGTGCAGCGCCTGCTTCGCCGTGCGAATGCCACCTGCGGCCTTGACCCCGACGCGGCGTCCGGTGGCGATATAGAAGTCGCGGACCGCCTCGAGCATGCAGAGGACGACTGCCGGGGTGGCCGCCGGGCTCGTCTTGCCGGTCGAGGTCTTGACGAAATCGGCTCCGGCCGCCATCACGATCTCGCTCGACTGCCGCACGCGATCGTACGTCTCGAGCTCGCCGGTCTCGAGGATGACCTTGAGCACGGCGGCGCCGCCGGCCTCCTTCATGGCTGCGACCTCGTCATGAACGCGTGTCACTTCGCCGGCGAGAAAGGCGTTGCGGTTGAGAACGACATCGATCTCGTCCGCTCCGAGCTCGGCAGCGCGCCGGACCTCGGCGAGCCGGATCGCGAGCGGACTCTGTCCACTGGGGAAGGCGGCCGCCACCGAGGCCACCCTGACCTTCGACCCTTCGAGCGCGCGGCGGGCTACCGGCACCAGCGTGGAATAGACGCACACGGCAGCGACCGAGGGGATCGTCGCGTCGCTCTCCAGCGGGCGGACGGCCTTCCGGCACAGGGCTTCGACCTTGCCCGGGGTGTCGCGGCCCTCGAGGGTCGTCAGGTCGACCATGCTCAGGGCCAGCCGCAAGCCCTGCTGCTTCGACTCGGCCTTGATGCTGCGGCGGCCGAGCGTGGCCGCCCGCTCCTCGAGCGCCACCTGGTCCACGCGGGAGTCGCGGGCCAGATACGAAGGGGGAATCGGGTTCATGCTGGCTGCGTGCTCCTCAACGCATCGAGCGCGGCGCGATCTGGAAGACGGCCTTGCCCTCACTGAACAGCGTGACGCGCCCGGCCGTCTCCGAGACCACGATGGCCATGGCGCCGGTCTCCCGGCTGATGAAGGCGGCCGCCTGATGGCGCGTACCGAGCCCCTTCACGATATGGGTCTCGCCCGGCGGCACGAGCAGATAGCGTCCCGCCGCCATCACGCTGCCATCGGCTTCGATGATGATGGCGCCGTCCATCAGCGCGAAGATCTTCAGGCTCTCCCGCACCTCGGGTAGCTGTACGTTCCGGCTGCGCTCGGAATAGCCATGATAGGGATTGAAGGTGAGCTGGCGCGAGCGCCGGAGCACCTGCCGGTCCGCTCCGTAGACCATGATGGTCCCGACCGGCTTGCCCTCGAATCCGAAGCGGCCGATCTCGACCGCCACGTCGAGGAGCGTGGTCAGGATGTCGATGCGCCCGCCCTGCTCGATCAGGTAGCGCTCGACGTGGCTGGCCTCATCGAACTCGCGGGCGAGATCGACGTCGAGCACCGAGTTGAGCTGGTTCGAGCCCGATGGCGCGCTGACACAGATGACGTGACCATCGGCCGGGAGCAACGAGGCCGCGCGTGCGCGGAAGATGGCGTACTGCACCCGTGCCGTGCTCGAGGCGAAGGATCCCGGCGAGAGGATCGCGAGCATGCCGGCTTCGGTGTAGTGGGGGATCATCTTCTCGTCGGTGACGCCGAAGATGAGCTGAATATCTTCCGGAGCGTGGGACAGCGCATCGACGGGCAGGCGGCCGTCCGCGAGAACGAGGACCTCCTGGGCGCCGCGCTGGCGAGCGAGGAAGAGGGCCGCGTCGAGGGCGGGCAATCCCGTCAAGCCCTCGCCGCGACCCTCTTCCGCTTCCGCCTGCCGACCTTCCGGCGGCTTCTCGCCCTTTCGCTCGCGCCCGGCGCGGCCCCGCGTCGAATCCATGCGCCGGAGCATAGCAGAGCGCGGCGGGCTGATCAGGCCGGCTAGGGCTTGAGGATCCGGCGCAGGAGATGGAGGCCGGGGCGCGCCCGCTCGAGCTGCTCCGGGGTCAGGAGCGCGATCACCTGATCATGAAGACGGACGAGATCGGCGCGGAACGCCTCCGGATCGTATCCAGCCTGGGTCAGCGCCGCCGTGAAGTCGTCGCGCAGATGAGGGCCGAGTCCCAGCCCTGAACCTGTCGAATCCCCGGCACACGGACCACGTCCGCCGCGAGGGCCTGGTCCCATGCCGGCGCCTGGTCCCATGCCGGCGCCTGGTCCCATGCCGGCGCCTGGGCCCATGCCGGGTCCAGGGCACTCCCCGTTCCCAGGCCCCGGACCGGCTCCCGGGCCCGGGCCGAAGCCCTGCCCGCGCCCGCCGCCACGCCCACCGCGGCCGCCGCCACGTCCGCCGGGCCAGCTGTCGCCGAGCTGGGCGATCACTCCCGTGAGCGCGGCGATCTCACCTTCGTGACTCCCGCGAAATTCCGTGATCAGGCGCTGAATTTCACCTTCCTGCTCCGCAGTGAGCTCCAGATCACGGACGACGCGCTCTCGCCAGGCGTGCCGCCCACGGCGCCCCTGGCGCCACTGCTCCTGCAGGCGCTCGCGCTGCTCGGGAGTGAGCGCTTCCGCGATGGCGTCGTGGAGTCCCCGCATCTCTTCCCGCAGCGCTCCTGGCGTGAGTCCTTCCTCGGCAAGGAGCGTGTGCCAGCGCTCGCGATCCGGCGGGTTCCCCTGGTTGGCCTCGGTCCGGGCGTTCTCTCGTGCTCGCTCGAGACGCCCGAGCTGGTCGGCGTTCTCCGCGGTGAAGTCCGCAATCAGCCGGTCCACCTGCTCGCGCTCGGCGGCCGGGATCTGGGCGGCATCGAGGACCGTGGTCAGGTGCTCGATCGGGTCACGATCGTAGAAGCGGGGTCGGGTTGCGTCGTCCGTTGCTGCGGAGGGCATGCCCTCCGGCCCGGCCAGGTCTCCGGTCAGGTCGTTCTCATCGCCCCCGCACCCGGCAAGGGCAACGGCGAGTCCCGCGAGGGCCAGGGTCAGAATTCCCAGCCGCAGATCGAGAGCGAGGCTCCGGCCGGCTGGCCGGGCATGTCGTTGGCGTGGCATAGTGGCCTCCTAGGAGGGAGGTGAGTGGCCTGCCCATCCTCCCGTAGATCCAATGGGCGGTCCAGGGGGACTTCTACCGGCAAGACACCCCGGATCGGGCCAGGTGTTGAGCCCTCTTGCTCGCGGCCGGGAACGGGGTGGGGAGCGGCTTTGTGTGACACGGGGCCGGGCCGTCGCCTCAACGGCAGGCCTGCCGCCGGTGTCGAAGCAAGTAGCGGTGGAAGCCGCCTGGAGGACGATGGGGGCATCTTGACCGAGCCGCACGCGACGACCGACGCCGAGCTCGTACAGGCCTCGCGACGCGGTGACCGCGCGGCGTTCAGCCAGCTCGTGGCCCGCCATGCGGCGCGGGCGGTGCGGGTGGCGGAGGCCATCCTCGGCAATCGAGCCGAGGCCGAGGATGCCGCTCAAGATGCCTTCATCCGAGCCCTCGAGCGACTCGACGGGCTGCGCCGCCCGGAGTCCTTCGCACCATGGTTATTACGGCTCGTGACGACGGTGAGCCTCAATGCGCGCCGGGCTCGCGGCCGGCGCCGCGAGGAGGAGATCGATGACACCTTGCCGCTTCACGACCCCGATCCGGCGGCCATCGCTGCCGCGGAGGAACTGCGGGAGGCCTTCGGACGGGCGCTGGGCCGGCTGCCCGAGGAGCGGAGAGTGGCGGTGGTGCTCTGCCTCGTGGAGGGCTTGAACGCGACCGAGGCGGGCCGGATCATGGGCATTCCTCCGGGGACGGTGCGCTCCCACCTGCACCACGCTCGGAAGAGGCTGCGCGAGGAGCTCCAGGCCTTTGCGCCGGTGAGAGAAGAAGAGCCATGAGAGAAGACAGAGACGACTTCGAGCGAAGAATGGCCCATGTTCTCGGCGACCTCCGGCCGTCTGACGAGACGCCGGCGCCGGGATGGGAGCGGCAGTTCGCGGCCCAGGTGGCGGCGCGAGCCTCTGCCGAGCTCGATCGCCGTGCTTCGGGCCCGTCGTTCTGGCAGCTTCTTGCCCGCTGGCCGGCGCCCCTCCTTCCAGCAGCTGCCGCGGCGATCGCTCTTCTCATCGTGCTCACCTCCGGTGGCGGGCTCACCATTCCAGGTTCCGGCGAGGGCGGCGCGGCGGTGCAGGTCATCCTGAGCGGCGATCCTCTCGATGCCGTGATCGCCGATCCGGTCCTGTCGCTGATCGGGAACACGCCCGCCGGCGAGATCACACCGGGGGAGGTGACGCAGTGAACCGCGGCCCGGCGCTGAAAGCTACGTTGATGCTCTTGCTGGTGCTCGCGAGCGGCATCCTGCTCGGCATCGTTCTCGATCGCTCTTTCCTGGCCCGGCGCGGCTCGCTGCCCCCAGGGGAGTTCATGTCGCCGTGGCGCATGGGCCGCATCCTTCACGGGCTCGACCTCTCACCGGAGCAGCGAGCAAGGGTGGACTCGATCCTCGCCGAGCGCCGTATCGAGCTACACGCCCTGCGCGAGAAGGTGGGCCCGGAGATCGAGGGCATCCGCCACCGCACCGAGGCGGATCTCAGGGCGGAGCTCACTCCCGAACAGGCTCAGCGCTTCGATCAGAACCTCGAGCAGATCCGGCGATTCGGACCGGCCGGGCGCTCCGGCCGCCACGGGCCCGATGGCGGCGGCCCCGGAGGATGGGGCCCCGATGGCCGGCGGGGCCACGGCCCGCGGGGGCCGGGCCCGCACGGTCCAGGCCCGCATGGGCCCGGTCCGGAGGGCCATGAGGAACCGCCGCCGGGACCCGAGGGCGGTGGGTCGTAGGGAAGCCCCTTCGTTCCGATCGATGCTAGACTCGCCGCGCCCCAGCTCGAGGCGCGAGCAGAGTGCGCGCAGCCGTCCGCTTTCCTTGACGACCCATCCCGTTAACGGCCAATCGACAAGATGACATCGAACCTGGACGCGCACTTGCCGCCTGAAGCGACCTTCATTGCCCGTTTCCGCCAGCGCGCCAGACTGACCTGGGTGCTTCTCGTCTTCACCCTCGCCTACAGCACCCTGGCGCTCCTCGATGGCAGGCTCAACGGCAATCCAGCGAGCCTGATCGAGTTCGGGGCCAAGGATCACCTGCTCATTGCCTCCGGAGATTGGTGGCGCCTGTTGACCGCCGCTTTCCTCCACCAGGGCGTGCTGCATCTCGCCATCAACGGCTACGCCCTGTGGATACTCGGGAGCTTCTGCGAGGTCATGTATGGGCGTGCCCGTTTCCTCCTCATCTACGTCGGGGCTGCTCTTGGCGGCTCGCTCGCGAGCAACTACCTCACGCCCCAGAATGCGGTCGGAGCCTCGGGGGCCATCTTCGGCTTGCTCGGGGCGGCGCTCGTCTTCGGGTTCCGTCACCGATCGCGAATTCCTGCGCTCATGGGCAGGAGGCTGCGCGGGTCGCTCATGTTCTGGCTTGTCGTCAATCTCGCCCTCGGCGCGATCATTCCGGTCATCGACAACTGGGGGCATCTGGGCGGTCTGGCCGCCGGCACCTTGATCGCGCTCATTCTGGGCGATGCCGCCTTTGCCCGGCCGGGGCCACACGTCTTCTTGCGCGCTGCCGCGGTCACCGCGGCCGGCTTCGCGCTCCTCGCCATGGGTCTCGGGATCTGGAACCGGCTCACGGTGTCCTATCCGACCCTCGCTGCCTGGGTGATCGCATCGCAGGAGCTCGCCGCCGAGGACCCGGTGGGAGCCCTGGCCACGCTCGAGGAAGCGGCGGCGTCGGCGCGGGGACGGGAGCCCTGGCTGCTATTGATCCAGCTCGAGCACGTCCGGGCCCTCGAGGCGATCGGGGCCGGCACGCAGGCGGCCGCCATGGTCGAGGAAGCGGCGAACGGAGCGGCCTTCGCCCACGCCCGGCACCCGTGGGCCGGTGGCGCGGCCGATCAATTCATGGAATGGAAGCGCTATGCCGATGCGGAGCGGCTCTACCGGCGCGTGCTGGCCACCTCGAACTCGCCGGAAGCGGCGAACAATCTGGCCTGGATGTACCTCACCGCCGCGGACTCGACCTTCATCCGCCCAGCGGCGGCCTTGCCCCTGGCGGAGCGTGCGGTCGCCGCCGAGCCCGAGAACCCCTTCTATCTGGGCACGCTCGGCACGGCGCAGCTTCGCCTGTGGCGCCACCAGGCCGCGGCGGAGAACCTGCTCAAGGCCATCCATCTCCACGAACCGGGCAACGAGGGGACCGATCTCTACCTGCTCACGATCGCGCTGGCCGGGATGGGACACGGGGCCCAGGCCGAGACGGTCCTCGAGGAGGCCGTGGAGCACTTTCCCGAGGATCCCTTCCGTGAAGAGGCGGAGCGGGCCCTACGCCGGAAGTCACTCGCGATCTGATCTCTCCGAGCCTCTGAAGATCGCCTAGACGGAGTCGAGCTCGACTGCGCGCCCGAGCTTCTCGCTGATCAACCTCCCGAGGCAGGCAAGGAGCTCCTCGCCCTCCTGAGCTGTCGATACGAAGCGGCCGCCGCGCGGCGCGAAGTGCCAGGCGCGCCGGTTGGCGGAAAGCCATATCTCCTGCGCCGGCCCGTTCAGGTTCAGGAGGAAGTGATCCCCGCTCTCGAAGCTCAACGTCAGCACGTTCTCCTCGAGATCGGTTTCGATCTCGTCGGCGTTGAGGCGATCGATCGCTTCCTCGACCGCCATCAGAGCGCGGCGGGCGCTCTCCTCGAAGTCGCGCGGCGTTATCTCGGGGGCCATCATCAGTTTGCGACCTTCCTTGGGTTGATCCTGGTCAGTCCTTCGCCTCCGCCGCGGCGAGCGGCGCGAGGAGGGTTGCGGCCTGGTCGAGGCGGGGGAGGCAGATCTCCTTACCGATGATCGCCATGCTCTCGAAGAGCGGGGGGCTCACCGACTGCCCGGTGATCGCGACCCGCAAGATGCCGAAGAGCTGGCCCGGCTTGAGCCCGAGCTCATCCGCCAGCGCTCGGAGCACGGGCTCGGTGGTCTCGTGATCGAAGTCGGGGACCTTGGAGAGCGTGACGCGTGCTCGCTCCAGGGCGCGAAGCGAATCGGCTGCGGTCAGTCCCCTGGCAACGAGATCGGCCGCATCGGGTTGCACATCGGCACGGAAGAAGAACCCGGCCATCTCGACGGCATCGTCGAGGGTGATGATCCGCGGCTGGATGAGCGGGGCAATGCGGATCAGCATCTCCTGATCGGTGGCGATACCGGCCGCGGCAAAGAACGGCTGCACCCGTATCGCCAGATCGGCAGGCGCGAGTCGTCTCAGGTAGAGGCCATTGAAATGGTCCAGCTTCTCGTAGCTGACACGCGCCGGGGCTGGGTTCAGGCGCTCGAGGCGGAATCGCTCGCTCATCTCGGCGACCGTGAGCACGTCCTCGTCGTCGCCGAAGCTCGCACCCATGAGCGCGATCCAGTTCAAGATCGCCTCCGGCACGTAACCGAGCTCACGCAATCCGACCGTGGCCGGATGATCCCCGCTCTCCTTCCAGCCCAGCACGAAGATCGATTGCTCGCTGGTCACATCCCGCTTGCTCATCTTGCCCTTGCCGGATGGTTTCAGGAACACCGAAAGATGGCACCAGGTCGGTTCCTCCCAGCCGAAGGCGCGGATGACGAGTGCGTGCAGCGGGAAGGTGCCCAGCCACTCCGCACCGCGCAGGACGTGGGTGATTCCCATCAGGTGATCATCGACCATGGCGGCCAGGTGGTAGACAGGGAGGCCGTCCGATTTGACGAGGATCGAATCATCGAGCGTCGAGTTGTCGATGGTGATCTCGCCGCGGAGACGGTCCCGGACCGTGGTGATCCCGGAGTCCGGGGCGCGAAAGCGGATCGTGTGCGGTTCACCCGCTCGGGCGCGCTCCTCGGACTCCGCCGCAGTCAGCCCCCGGCAGGTGCCGTCATAGCGCGTGTTCCGCTTGGCCGCAGCCTGGCTCTTGCGAACCGCGTCCAGGCGCTCCCGAGTGCAGAAGCAGCGAAACGCATGTCCCGATGCGATGAGCCGAGACGCGTGCTCCGCATAGATGGCCCGGCGCTCGCTCTGCCGGTATGGCTCCCCCGGGCCGCCCCGGTCCGGACCCTCGTCCCACTCGATCCCGAGCCACGAGAGCGCGGCCATGATCTCGGCTTCATGCTCGGGGTTCGAGCGTCTCTGGTCCGTGTCCTCGATACGGAGGATGAAGCGGCCGCCGGTCTGCCTGGCGAACAGGAAGTTGTAGAGCGCGGTGCGCGCGCCCCCGATGTGAAAATGGCCCGTGGGGGAGGGTGCGAAGCGAACGCGAACGAGTTCGGACATGATGGGCGCATTCTAGACGCGTGGTGGCCGGGGAGGCAAACGGCCGCGTCCCACAGAGAGGTGGCCCGCGTCCCCTTCGTGGGCTATGCTCTCATCATCCGGCGCCGCTAGACCGGCCCCCCGATCCCCTCCGGTTTCTCCCAGCGCGCAGCCCGAACCCAGCTATCCACGGAGCCCGATCCATGCGTGCCCTGCTTCGATCCCTGGGCGGCCCCTGCCGCGATGGCGCTGGCGTCATGGTCCGCGTGGCCTTCGCTCTGGGCCTCGCGCTTCTCGCCCTGGTCATTTCCGGCCGCTCCGCCACCGCAAGCGAGGCTTTCCACCTGACCCGGCTCGATCACCTCGCGCTCGGCCCTCCGGAGACCGTGACCGACGTCGACATCGAAGCCGGGTTCGCCTATGTGGGGCGCGGGCCCGAAGGACTCTCGATCATCGACGTCTCCACGCCGGGCGCCATCCAACGGGTCGCCGATTTCAACCTCGCCGGCCAGCTCGTCGTCAACGATGTCGCCGTCGCCGGCGGGCGGGCCTACCTGACCAACGAAGGACACAACGGAGTCGCGGTCTACATCCTGGATGTGCGGGTGCCGGCGGCGCCGGCCGTGATCGGAGCCATCATCGCCCCTGTGCTCAACATCGCCCACAATCTGTTCATCGACGGCGATGTGCTCTACGTGGTCGGGCACGAGGGGGTGCGGGGCTGGCGAACGCGCATCTTCAACGTGCGCGACCCCCTGGTGCCCGTGCTCCTCGCCGAGCTGACAACGCCCGGAGCGCACGACATCACGGTCCTCGACGGGGTTCTCTATGAAGGAGGGGGGTGGGGCGGGCTGCATCTCTGGGATGTGCGCGATCCGGCGCACCCCGTGCACCTGGCAGCCGCCGATACCAACGAGGGGCAGCGGCCCCATTACCACGCCCACAGCGTGTGGCCCAGTGCGGATCGCCGCCACGTCCTCGTCATGAACGAGATCGAGAGCTGGTGGCCGGGCGGCATCGTCGCCGGGGGCATGCGCGTCTTTCGCTGGGACGGGGGAGAGCGCCTCGAGCTCGTCGCCACGTGGCGGCCGGACGTGGCCCAGGGCTCGCCGCTCACGGCGATCCACAATGTGGTCGTGCATGGCCAGCATGCCTTCATCAGCCACTATCAGGCCGGGGTGCGCGTTCTCGATATTGCCGATCCCGAGCATCCGGTCGAAGTTGGCTTCTTCGATACCTATCCAGGAGAGCCGCGGGCGCTGTTCGGAGGTTGCTGGGGTATCGATCTCGGCTCCGAGGCGGAGCCTCTCATCTATGCCAGCGATCGCGATCGTGGTCTGTTCCAGCTGCGTTTCGACGGCGCTCGGCAGGCCGATCTCGCGGGCAGCATCATCTCGGCAGCGGGCGGGCTTCCGGTTCCCGGAGCCATCATCCGCCTTCTTTCTGCCGGTCGCATGACCGTGAGCGATGGCGCTGGCCGCTTCCAGGTGGCGACAGCAGAGGGTTCTCACCGGCTCGAGATCCGGGCGCCCGGCTACCGGCCGCTCATCCTCGAGGTCGACCTGTCACCGGGTCCACAGCCGCCACTGACGATCCGCCTCTCACCGCTGCACGGGACCGACGTGGTCGAGGCCCCCGCGGTCTCGCCTGCGCCGAGCCTGGAGGCCAGCTATCCCAATCCCTTCCGCAGCTCGGTGGCGATCCCCTTCGTCCTCGGCACCCAGGTGGTGAGCCCTGTGTCGGTCCGGCTCACCGTCCATGACCTGAACGGGCGCTGCGTGCGCATCCTCCTCGATGGGCCGGCTTCCGGCGGGAGACAGGTCGTGCGCTGGGATGGGCGCGATGATCGCGGGCGTCCGGTTGGCACGGGAGTCTACTTCGCGCGGCTGGTTGTTGATGGGATGACGGCCACGCGCCGCCTGGATCGCCTGCGGTAGGGGCCAAGTTCCTCCGGTGCTTGCCGTTCAGCCCTGCCCTCGCACCGCTGGTCCCTCGCTCCGGTGCCCCGAAATCCAGCTGGGACCGGCCGGTCAATTTCTCTTGAAGCCCCCTTCGGGGCCGTGTTAACCTGCGCCCGCCTTAGGGCGGTTTCTCGCCCTCTTGGCAACCCTGGATACCCAGCGACCTGGTTTTATGTCCCCTATGGTCATCTCGGGCCATCCAGCTCGGTTTAGGTTTCTTGAGGGACGGTGCCGGGCCGAAGTCGGACCGGGCCCGGACAAATACAACTATCCTCGAGGCAGCTCACTGCGTGAGCTGAACGGAGCCGAAGGCTCCGTTGTTGCTCCCGCCGGCCAGGTCATCTGACCGCGGTCGGTCCGAATCCCCCGCTGAGGCGAGCCTTCAGGGCTCGTCGGATTTCAGGGAAGAAGCGGCGCGGGTGCAAGTCGCCCGACGCCTTCCTCAACTGGCATGAAGCGGCTCTGACCGCTGTCCGCACCGGGGACCGCGATGCCCGGTGTCACCGCATGGAATGCGCAGCATGGATGCGGACGGCGGTTCGAAGGCCGGTCGGGTGACGGCAGCTCCTGGCCATCTTTCGATCGCTTCTCTAGCCTACTCGCTCTGGACCATTCCGGAGGACTTGCTACATGATGCAGATCTCTCCCCCTTCCCCGGCCCGACTCAGTCCCCATCGCATATTCCGCACTACCTCCAAGGTCTCCACCACGTTTTTCGCTCTCCTCTTCGCTCTCCTCGTCGTTGTCGGGTGCGCCGAAGATCGCACCCCACCACCCGAGGAGGTGTCCGCCCCCGAAAACGGGCGCCTCATGGAAGGAGCCCACGGCTCCGATGGCGACAGCTATGACGAGTTCTTGACGGCCGAAGGCTCCGTCGTCTACGAGGACCAGACCGAGTCCTGGAACGACTGGAGCATCTCCGTTCCCGAGCAGACCTGGATCGAACCCGGCAAGGGCAAGTGGATCGATTTCGGCGCCGGGGTCAACGAGGCCTTCTCCCCGGCCTTCGAGCACGGCTCGCGCGAGGTCCGGGTTCGTTTCTCCCTCTTCCTACCGGAGAACTTCCCCGTCTTCGGGCATCAGAGCTTCATCACCCCCCGCCAGCTATTCGGCCTCTCATCGAGCAACGAGGTCCTTCACCCGGAGGATCCCTTCTCGGCTCTCGAGGTCGAGCTGAGTCAGGCCCGCTGGCACATCGTGCCGCGCTGGCGCAGCCGGTCCGGAGGGGAAGTCGTCTCCGGACGCACCTTCGAGATCCCGTGGGCGTTCACGAGCGGCTGGAACCAGATCGAGCTCGTGGCGCGCGTGCGCGACGGCGGGGCCAACGATGACCTCCAGCTGCGAATCGGTTCCAAGCGCTTCCTGTGGAAGGGAGTGGACCTGACGGCGGATCAGAACCCGTTCCGCTACTTCCATCTCGGTCGCTGGGAGCCGGGAGCAGGCGACCAGCTGGTCGCCGTGCGCAACCTGGAAGTGTTCGATATCTCCCAGAGCAGCAAGGCCATGTCGGATCCTCCGACCGGCGTCGACTACGCCAGCGGCGGCTACCGCGTGTCTGGCGGATTCTGGGATGGCTGGATGGTGCGCCGGCACTCCGACAACTGCGGGTCATCCCCCTGTGTCCGCTTCTACGATCGAGACGGCTACGGCGCCATGCGGGACCACACCCGTGGTGTGATCTGGATGGGCCCCGGCGTCGAGACCGAGGGTTCGGCCTCGATGCGTGTCCGGTTCCACGGATCGCAGCTGAACTCGACCGACCACTCGCGCCAGCTGGCGTCGATCACGTCGCGACCGCTGGGTTTCACGCCGTCGGAGTACGGCCTCGAAAACCTGACCAAGATCACGTTCGATGATCCTCGGCCCGGCAGTGTCCGCTTGATGCTCATCAACATCGTCGACGGGGTGCGCATCAACGATGGCCGGTGGCCCAATCGGCGGGTCGATGTCCCCTTCGCCAGCGAGGAGTGGGCGGACCTCGCGGTCAGCTGGCGGATGGAGGGCGCACGGCTCGCGGTGACGGTGAACGGGCAGTCGGAGACCTTCGATCTGCTTCGTGGGTCCGAGGCTCCCGGGGTCTATCTGAGTCTCGGCAACATGGATCCAATCTCGGGTGTGATCGACTTCGATGACATCCGCGTCGACGGCGAGAATCCCGACCCGGGCCCCGATCCCGATCCGGATCCCGATCCTCAGCCGCCGCCTCCGGATCCAGATCCCGATCCTCAGCCGCCGCCTCCCGACCCGGATCCCGATCCTCAGCCGCCGCCCCCGGATCCCGATCCCGATCCGTTGCCGCCGCCACCACCGCCGCCGCCGGCGGGGACGGTGCTCTACCAGGAGAACTTCGAGGGCAGCGAACCGTTCCGCGGCTGGGTGGGGCGCAACGTGCGCTCCAACCTCCGGGTCATCGATCAAGGCGGGAACAAGATCGGACGGCTGGTCTATGACCCGCACTCGGACTGGCTGGTCTCGTTCCTGCCGCGCCGCCAGGGCGTGATGGATCTCGAGGTCGAGTACTCGGTCCGGCTCCCGGTCGGCTTCCGCTACAAGCGGGATCAGAACGGTCAGATCATCGGTGGCGGCAAGCACTTCTGGCAGCTGACTTCCATCAATCGCTATCTCGGCGAGACGGTGGAGGCCGACGGCCGGACGCGCCTCGACTTCGGGGCGGCGAGCGACTTCGGCGACTGGAACATCACGGCCTACCGCAACACCGTGGGTGGAGGACGGCCGGGCGAGTTCGCCATGTGGTTCGATCGCGGCAATTACTTCACGCCGGGTCGCTGGCATCGCCTTCGCTGCCGCGTGCACATCAACCCGCGTCCCGGGGACAACTCGGGTCGGCTCGAGCTGTGGATCGACGGCGATCACAAGGGGACCTTCGGCGGTGAGTTCAACGTCGTGGGCCCGACCGGCGGGATCCGCGTCCTCGGGTTCGGCAATCTCGACAACATCGAGGGTGCCCCCTACGTCGAGGTGGACGACATCCGCGTCATCGCCCGCTAGCGGCACGGCGGTCATTCCTTGATCGACCGCGCGAGCGGTCAGAACCGGAAGGGGCCTCGCAGCATGAGCTGCGAGGCCCCTTCTCTCGTGCGCCCGGCTGGTCTCGGGTCAGGGTGTCAGCACGATCCGACCATGCGCCTCGGCCTCGGGGGTGACGAGGCGGTAGAAGTAGACCCCGGCCGGCACCCGCCCCCCGCTCGTCCCGCGTCCGTCCCAGATCACCGCATGAGTACCGGCACGCTGGGGCCCCAGGTCCAGACGGCGGACGACGCGTCCGCTGGCATCCACGATCGTCAATCGCAGCGGAGCCTCGTGATCCAGGGTGAGCGCGAGGTGCAGGGGGGCGGGGCCGGGGGAGGCCAGGGGCACGACCTGGATCCCGGCGGACGGCGCCGATGAGCCGGCGGGAAGGCTGGCCACGGGTGGGTCATCGGTCTCGCGGATCCAGTCGACGTTCACGTGTCCCGTGGTGGCCAGATCGGCGATCTCGAGCAGGACCGCGGCTCCGCGGAGTCCGCGCAGATCCCAGACCGCTTGCCGCAAGATGTCCCCGCTGTACCCGGTGGCTCGCCTTAGCTCCAGACCATCGGTCCGCACGAGGCGCATGTAGAGACTATCCGCGTTGCTCCCGCCCCCGATCTGGAACGCGAGGTAGTCGGCTTCCACGATGAACGGGCGCGAGCGGAGAACTCCGGTCCTGGACTCGTCGGGCGGGCACTCGGGACAGCCGTAGCCGATAGGGCCCGCATGATCCTCCGCGGTTGCGATCCAGAAGAAACCTTCGATGCCTGAAGGGGGACCACCGCGCTCTGCGGGCCGGTCGCCGAAGGTGGGCTGCATGTCGAAGGCGTCACCCCAGACGATCGTCCAGTCCTCGAACATCCGGTTCTCAGGGCCGATGATCGGGGTTGCGCCTTGCCAGAGCAGCGGATCGACCTTGATCCCGAGGATGGGGAGTCCATTCCACACACCATCGCGTACGCGCGCGAACAGCCACTGGTTGTTGCGCATGAAGACCTCGGCGGCGAATCCTTCGTATTCTAGGAGCTGGGCCGTCGACTTGTCCCAGTTGGAGAACTGCTGGCTCGATGTCATGTAGTGCACGCCGGGGATGCCCTGCTCGTTGTAGAAGAGGTAGTGGATGCCGTTCCGCTCGGTCATGTACGTCGACTCCAGAACGCGATAGGAATCGTTGATGAAGAGCGGCTGTCCGGCGTCTTGCCATGCGCTCGGGTTGAAGCCCGGGGCAAAGGCCAGCGAGACGGCCCCCCGACTGTCCGGCATGCCCAGGTACCCGGGCTTGGTCGAGGCGGTGGTCAGCATCGCAAACTGGAAGCCCTGGGTGAGGCGGGCGACGAAGGGATCCCGGCAGTTCGACCATTGCCCAGGCTGCCACAGCGCCCAGGTGGTGTCCGGGTGGTAGATCGGGTTGTCCGGGTAGTCCTCCCAGGTGAAGAGATCCGGCGAAACAGAGATGCCGATCTGTTGCACGATGGAAGAGTCGACCCCGGTGAAGAAGATGAGATGATCGCCCGTGAAGCTGCTCATGATGTGAGGGGCCCACACATTGCGTTCTTTCCAGCCGGGCGCCGCGGTCGAAAGCAGCCGCGGATGGACGGTCCAGTGCACGAGGTCGGAGGAGGAAGCATGGCCGAAATCGATCATGTTTCCGGGCTGTCCCCATCCCTGGCCCTGGATACCGACGGTATAGATCAGGTGGTAGTCGCCGTCGGTGACGAGGATGGCATGGTCGGCGGCGATGAGCCCGGGCTCCATGAAATAGCGCTGCTCGAAATCGAACTCGGTGAGGGCGGAGGCACTGGCGGGGAGGAGCATGAGCAGGGCCAGGGCGGTGGTGGGGAGAAGGGGACGGATGTGCTGATCGCGGGTCTGCATGCTGGGGATTCCTGCCTCAAAGGCTCGTCGATGCGGCGGCGGACGACAACACCTAGTATGATTGTCGCTCATTGGCTGAAGACGAGCAAGGGACGGAGTTCCACCCTTTCGCAGGGGAGAGAGAGCCGAGAATGCTCGACACACCGAACAGGAACGCAGCAGGCACGGAGGTCGGTGCCGGCCGTGCGTTCACATTCACCGATCTGATCGGCCTCGCGCGCATTGGTGATGTCGTCACAGTCCCTGGAAGCGATCGCCTCATCTTTGAAGTGGCCCGCCATCGACTGGACCGTAACCAGGTCGTGAAGGAACTGTGGATGGTGCCGGCGAGCGGCGCCGGGGGGGCGCGACCGCTGGTTCGCGGGCCGCAAAGCAACGGCTCGCCACGCCTCTCTCCGGACGCGAGCGTGCTGGCCTTTGTCTCCGATCGCTCGGGATCACCCCAGATCTGGCTCCTGCCCATGGCCGGCGGCGAGGCGGTCCAGCTCACCGATCTACCGTTCAAGGTGGGTGGCCCGCGCTTCACGCCGGATGGCAAGACGCTGGTCGTGGCCGCCACCGTGGATCCAGGAGCACCACTGGACGGCCGCGCCCGATCGGTTGACCCGGCCGGACGGCGAGCCCACGGGGCCACGCCCGCGGCTCGAGCGTGGGCTGCTCTTCCGCCACTGGGATTCCTGGCGCGACGGAAGGCGGAACCACCTGCTGGCCGTAGGCCTCGCCAGCGCTCACGTGCGCGATCTGACGCCCGGGGACCGCGACGTGCCGCCGGTTGCCCTCGGCGGCGCCTGCGACTATGACATCGCTCCGGGCGGGGACGAGATCGCCTTTGCGCGCAACGACGATCCTGAGGTCGCGCTCAGCACATCGAATGGCATCGTGATCGCGGCTCTGGACGGGCAGGGTGCTGAGCGCCGCTTGACCGCGAACCGCGGTTGCGAGGCCAACCCCCGCTACTCGCCCGACGGCCGCTGGGTCGCCTTTCTCGCCATGTCTCGCGCCGGTTACGAGTCCGATCGGCGCGAGCTCACGGTGATCGAGCGCTCCGGGGGTGCGGCCCGTTCGCTGACCGCGGACCTCGATCGATCGATAGGCGACTTCGCCTGGGCGCAGGACTCCCGGACACTCTTCTTCCATTCCGAGGAACGAGGGCGAAAATCGATCTGGCGGGTGTCGGTTGCTGGTGGCGAGCCGGAGCGACTCACGAGCGGCGCCTACGACGAGCTCAAGGCCCTGGGTCACGACAGCCGCACCATCGTCTTCACCCGTCAGGACGCGACCCGGCCCGCGGAGCTCCATCGCCTTGACCTGGAGGGCGGGGCCGTGACCCGCCTCACCGGGCTCAATGACGGTCGCCTCGAGGGGATCGCCCTCGCTCCGGCCGAGGACTTCGAGTTCACGGCGGAGGATGGGGCGGTCGTCCATGGATTTATGGTCTTCCCGCCGGATTTCGCTCCGGAGCGCCGTTATCCGCTGGTCGTCTTGATCCATGGCGGACCCCACTCGGCGTTCTGCGATCAGTTCCACTACCGGTGGAACCCGCAGCTCCTGGCCGCTCCCGGCTACGTCGTCGCCATGTTGAACCCGCGCGGGTCGAGCGGTTACGGCCAGGCATTCTCCGACCAGATTCGCAATGACTGGGGTGGGCGTTGCTACACGGATCTCATGCGAGGTGTCGACTACCTGCTCGACACCTGCAGCTTCATCGATCGCGATCGCGTGGCGGCCGCAGGAGCTTCGTTCGGGGGCTACATGGTGAACTGGATTGCAGGACACACCGATCGTTTTCGGGCCCTCGTGTGCCACGCCGGCATCTTCAACCTCGAGAGCATGTACTATGCCACCGAGGAGCTGTGGTTCCCGCACTGGGAGTTCGCAGGGAGCCCCGCCGAGAAGCCCGAGGCCTATGCTCGCTGGTCACCCGACCGCTTCGTCGAGAACTTCCGGACCCCGACCCTCGTCATCCACGGCGAGCAGGACTTCCGCTGCCCTGTCGTCGGCGGGATCGCCATGTTCACCGCACTCAGGACCCGGGGCGTGCCGGCCGAGCTCCTCTATTTTCCGGATGAGGGGCACTGGATCGAGAAGCCGCAGAACGCAGCGACCTGGTACGCGACGATTCACGCCTGGCTCGAGCGCTGGCTTGGACCAGGCCCCGCCACTGATCGCGAGCGGGCTCAGCCCTGGTCGACACTGGCCTCGCCGACATCGCCCTCGGGAAGAAGGTAGACGACCTCGGCGGGTGCGAGCCGGAGGCGCGGCCAGCCATCTTCCGCTGGGGCTCCATCGACGCACACGCGCAGCGCCAGCGTGCGCGGCAGGTGATCGAGGGAGACATCCTGGGATGAATGCCTGTCTTTGTTGACGGCTAGCCACGCCCGCGCGCTCCCGGCCTGTTTCTCGAGGAGGAGCGTCGGCTGGTCGAGATCGCTGATTGCGGTAACGGTCTCGCCGGCCAGTGCCGGATGGATCGCCTTGGCGGCGTTCACCTGCATGATGAACGCACGGAGGTCGCAAGCCGGTTTCTCCCAGTCGGTCGCCCTGGTCGTGACCACGTCGAGCTTCCGGCGGGCTCCGAACTCGTAGCCGATCGGCATCATGACCGCGCTCGAGAAGGCAGCGGCGAAGGCGTAGCGCTGGCGCTGGGCGGCGATCGAGCTGCCGGTCTCGGCCATCAGGCGCGGGGTGTCGTGCGATTCAGGGAAGCTGACGGAGGGGGCGATCGCCGAGTGGGCCTGTTGCTGCTCCAGGCACCACGGGGCGCTGAAATCCCACCACTTCGCGCTGGAGAAGAGAAAGTCCAGGCCAGCGGGCCGAAGCGCCGTGATCTCCTCGAGGCGGGCACCGAGCGTTTCAGCGAAGAAGGTGGCCCCGGGACGCACGGTCCGGGCGCGGGCGATGAGCCTGGACCACAGATCGGCAGGGACCTTGTAGGCGGCATCGGCGCGAAACCCCTCGAAGCCCAGCTCGGCGTAGAACTCGACGAGATCCTCCCAGTGCCGCCAGAGTCGATCGCGATCGGGCGAGTGATCGTTGTCGACCTCGGCGAGATCCCCCCACACCGTCACGCGCCGGGCATCGGCAGGGTCGATGGCCCGCGGACTCTCGACCTCTCCCGCGGCGTCACGCCGGTACCACTCGCGGTGCTCGCCCACAAGCATGGCATCGCGCGCGGTGTGGTTGATGACCAGATCCATCACCGGCCGGAGCCCGAGGGAGCGGATCGCGCCGATCGTCTCGCGGAGGAGGCCAAGACCCCCGTCGGCCCGAGGTCGCTCCTCGTAGTGGGCGTCGGGATGGCCGGCGGGAAGCAGAAGCGGGTCGACGCGGAAGTGATCCTTGACCGCGTACATGCTCCCGGAGAATCCAGGGTAATGGAACGGGTTCAGATAGAGCCAGTCGAAGCCCATGTCGCGCGCACGACGGGCATGGTCGAGCCAGCGGGTCATATCGCCGGCGAGGCGAGGAAAGAGATTGTAGATGCGCGGTGGCGGGCTCGGGTCTTCCATCATGAATGCCGCAGTGTACATCAACGCCGCCGCGGCCGCAGCAGCGGTTCCGGCCGGCCGGGACGAGCAGAAGGCCCCGCAGGCGTCGACCTGCGGGGCCTTGGCATCGCGATAATGGGATCAGGCTTGAGCGTCCTAGCGGAACATCTGCTTGATCTCACCCCAGGTGCCGGACTCCACGGCGGTGGCTCCGCCCTGAATCTGGGCACGGATCTCACCGCCCGGGAACTGGGTCGTGTGGACGTTCACGTAGAGGTTGCCGTTCTGTAGATCAGGCAAGTCCGCGGCAGCGAACATGATCTGCCCCTGGAAGCCGCTCGGGAAGGGACCTGCCGAGAGCGGGTAGACGACCGCGCCGTTGATCCCGGCGGGCGCGCGGTGGATATGCGATGCCGTCGTCGTGCCGAGGAGATCCTGGTAGTCGATCTGGAAGGTCATGATGAGGGTGACATCGTTGAGAACCGCCGTGAAGGTGCCCGTCCCCGGTGAGGGATTCGGTGGGACCTCGTTCGTGCCGTTCAGGTTGGCGACCCAGTTGCTGGCCTGGGCGGTGCCGGCAAAGCCGATGGCGACGACGGCGGTCAATACCAGGATGCGCTGAATCCTGCTGTTCATGATTGCCTCCGAGATGGCGATGCGAAGAGCCGGCACCAGGCGAGGCTCCGGGAGCCTGCCGGCCATGGTCGGGGGACCCGTGTCGTTGGGATCGCGCCGAGCCGGCAACCGGTTCAGATGATGAGGACTTCGTGACTAACCGGATGACTCGGTGATCTTCGCCAGGGCCTCGAGAGCGGATTGCATCTCCGCCTCGGACTTGGCGACGGTCGCCTTGCGATCTTCGGGCTTGCTCTCATCGGTATATTGCTCGATGAGGGTCACCTTGGTCCCGGCGGCGGTGGGCTGGAGCAGGATCTTGGCCTGACACAGGTAGGAGCCGTTGGTCGGCTCGTGGGCCACGCGGAGTTCCTTCTCCTTGGCCATGTAGGTGACGATCGAGCGCCCGCCATTCCCGTAATCGTCCTTGAATTCGACCGAGTCGCCGACCTTGGCAAGCGATATCGCCTTGTTTCCCTCGCTCTTCCAGGCGGGGCACCAGACCGCCAGGCTCTGGCCCGAGGTCATGTGCTGCCACACCTTGGCGGGCGGTGCGTTGATCTCCTTGGCCACGGTGAAGCGGACCGCTGGAATCTCCTCCGCGGCCTGGCCCGCAGTGGAGAGCATCAATGTCGGTGCCATGGCAAGGGCGACAATCAGAGCAATGGGTTCGGGACCACGCATGATCCAATCCTCCGCGAAGCGAAGCTTCGTCATCCCTCGTTGAGAGCTCGAAACGAGGTCCGCAACCACGGGGGTGGTGCGGCCGGAACTTGAAGATGCGAGGCTAGCCCACTCACGCCGGTCCGCGCAAGCGGCACAGCGGTATCATGCTCTTGTCATGAATACATGATGTTCTCGCCATCGCGCGGATTCGGAGAGGCGGCTGCGAAAGTCGGTGTTGCCGGTGGCGCCTGAACACGTGCTAGTCGGCCCGAAGCCCGGCCCACTTCAAGATCGACATCATCGGGCACCAGTGAGAGATGGCCGACTGGAACAGGTTGGCGCCGACGAAGGCGGTAAAGGCGAAGAACCAGGGATTCACCCAGACTCCAAGCGCGACCGAGATGAGCACGAAGATGCCGGCGATGGCGCGCAGTGCTTCGTTGATGGTCATTGTATCGATTCCTCCTTGCAGATGATTCAACCCGAGGGGCATGTCTCAGGCCATGCGCTCGACGGGGACGACGAAGAGCTTGGACACCCGATCCCCGGCGGCGTCGCGCCGGCGAGCCAGCTCGGTGAACAGCCGCGCCGCCTGCGCGTCCTCCTCGACGACGAGGAGCATGACGAGCCCACCCGGATGGACGCGATCTCCGGCGTGGACACCGGTCTCTCCCGCTCCCTCGAGCACCGGGCACGCGGTGTAGCCCGCCACACCGATCTCATGGAGATCGGCGCGGATGGTGTCGAGCCGGGCCGCATCGGCCATCATCATGACCATCTTCATGTGGCTAGTGCCTCCTTCGGTGTGGTGGCCGTGGCCGGGTGACGGCGGGCATGGATCATGTAGTAGAGCACGGGGACTGCGCTTCGCGACAAGATGGTGGCGGCCACCTCGCCCCCGATGAGCGATACCGCGAGGCCCTGGAAGATCGGATCGAAGAGAATGACCGCGCCGCCCACGACGACCGCGGCGGCGGTCAGCACCATCGGCCGGAAACGCACCGCGCCGGCGTCCACCACCGCCTCGCGGAGCGGCAGCCCCTGGGCCAGCCTGCAGTTCGATGAAGTCGACCAGGATGATCGAGTTACGTACCGTGATGCCAGCGCCGACGATGAAGCCGATCATCGAGGTTGCGGTGAAGAAGGCGCCGATGAGGGCGTGAGCCGGCAGGATGCCGACCAGGGTCAGGGGGATCGGAAGCATGATCACGAACGGTGTCGTGAAAGACTTGAACCAGCCGACGGTCAGCACATAGATCAGAACGAGCACCACGGCGAAAGCGGCGCCCATGTCCCGGAATACCTCATAGGTGATGTGCCACTCGCCATCCCACTTGAGCGAATAGCTCTCATCCGAGTCGGGAAGGCGAGTGCTCATCTGATGCACCGGCTTGCCGTCGGGCGCGGTGAGCGAATCGATGCGCGGCCGCAAGTTGGCGATGGCATACACGGGGCTCTCGGCCCGCCCGGCGACGTCGCCGAGCACGTAGACCACAGGATGCAGGTTCTTGTGATAGATCTCGGGTGGCGCCGAATCCGTGACTGCCCGCGTGAGTTCCGAGAGCGGCGTTCCAGTTCCCGGTCCGACGCGGAAGGCGGAGAGCGCCGAGAGATCGGCGCGGTCAGCGGGCCGGAGCCGCACCACGACCGGCACGGCATCGGTCTCGGCCGGAGCTTCGAGAACGCCCACCGGCTGTCCGCCATAGAGGGTTGTGATCGCCCCGGAGACCTCGGCCGGCGCCGTACCGGCGAGCGCGGCCCGATCGCGATCGACGACCAGTCGCGTGCGCGGCTGACCCTCGGTCAAGAGCAGATCGGTGTCGACGACACCAGGCGTCGTCTGGAAGACGTTCCACACGTCATGGGCGAGCGCTTCCCGTCCGGCCGGATCGGGACCATAGACTTCCGCGACGAGCGTCGATAGCACGGGCGGGCCCGGGGGCACCTCGACCACCTTGGCGCGCGCCCCGTGGCGGGCCGCGATCTCCTCGACGATCGGCCGCACCTCGCGGGCGATGGCGTGACTCTGGAGCTTCCGGTGCTTGGCCTCGACCAGGTTGACCTGGATCTCGGCGAAGCGAGGATCGCGGCGGAAATCGTAGTGACGGACCAGACCGTTGAACGTGACGGGCGCACCGAGTCCGGCATAGATCTGGAAGTTCTCGACCTCGGGTCGATGGACGAGCGAGGTCACGATCTCATCGGCGGCTGCCAGCGTCCCCTCGAGCGGCGTGCCCGGCGGCAGGTCGAGCAGCACCTCGAACTCGCTCTTGTTGTCGAACGGCAGCATCTTCACGGTCACCGCCTTGAAGACGACGAGGCTCGAGGCGGCGAGGAGGAGCAACACCATGCCGCCGAAGAAGACGAACCGCGCGCTCTGGCTGTTCAGGAGCCGCCCCATCAGGCTCCGGTAGAGGCGGTCGAGCGCGCCTTCGCTGCCGCCGTGACCGCCGTGCGCCGCGTCGGTCTTGACGACGCGCCGCGCCGCCCACGGGGTGATCACGAAGGCGACGGCGAGTGAGAACACCATGGCCAGCGACGCGCCGGTCGGGATCGGCTTCATGTAAGGACCCATGAGGCCGCCGACGAAGGCGAGCGGCAGGATGGCGGCGATGACGGCCACCGTCGCGAGCACGGTCGGATTCCCGACTTCGTCCACGGCCTCGACCACGCGCCGGTCGGTGTCGCGGCTGTCACGCATGCGGTAGTGCCGGGCGATGTTCTCGACGACGACGATGGCGTCATCGACCAGGATCCCAATCGAGAAGATGAGGGCGAAGAGCGTGACCCGGTTCAACGTGTAACCGAGGAACCGATAGAGGAAGAGAGTGAGGGCCAGGGTGACCGGAATGGCGACGGCGACGACCAGAGCCTCGCGCCGGCCGAGGGCGATCGCGATCAGCACCACGACCGAGATGGTGGCGAGGAACAGGTGGAAGATGAGGTCGTCCGACTTGTGCTTGGCCGTCTCGCCGTAGTTGCGCGTGACCGTGGTCTGGATCTCGCTGCCCAGGAGGCGCGGTCGCAGTTCATCGACGCGGGAGAGGAGTTCATGCGCGAGGTTGGTGGCGTTGACCCCGGGAAGCTTCGCGATCTCGATCGTGACCGCCGGATGGCGCTTTCCCGACTTCTCGCCGAAGAACACGTACTGCGTACGCTCGCGCGGGCCATCGACGACCTCGGCCACCTCGGAGAGTCGCACCGGGCGGCCGCTGCGGGCCGGGAGCGTGAGCGCGCGAACCTCGTCGGCGGAGCGGAAGGGGGATTCGGCGCGGATCAGCCTGAGCGTGCCGGCTTGCTCGACGCCGGTCGCAGGGAAGGACATCCCGGCCGCCCCGAGCGTCTGCGCCAGGCGGTCGACGGTGATGCCGGCGGTTGCCATGCGCCCGGGATCGGGGATCACCGTGATCTCGCGCGGCTCGCCCCCCAGGAGCCGGATCCGCGACACGCCCGGAGTCTTGCGGAGCTCGGTGGCGAGCTCCGCGGCGAGACGCCGGAGGTCGTTCTGGTCGGTGTCCGGGTGGACGGGATCCCAGATCGTGAGTCCCAGGATCGGAACATCATCGATCGAGCGCGGCGACGTGGAGGCGATCATGGCGCCGTGGGGCAGGGTGGCGCGCGCTTCATCGAGCCGCGTGCGCACCCGCGTCAGCGCTTGATCCGTGGATGAGCCGACCTTGAAGCGGGCGATCAGGAGCGCCCCGTCGTCACGTGAGGTCGAATAGAGGTACTCGAGGCCGGGGATCTCCCACAGCCGGCGCTCGACCGGGGTGGTCAGCTGGCGCTCGACCTGGGCTGCGGGGGCTCCGGGCCATGCCAGCTGGATGTCGACCATCGGGACCTGGATCTGCGGCTCCTCCTCGCGCGGCAGGGTGAGGAGCGCCATTCCTCCGAGCAGCACCGAGACCAGGACCGCAAGCGGAGTGAGCTGCGAATGGAGGAAGGTACGAGCGATGACGCCCGCGAGTCCGACCGTGCGCACGCCGCCTGGATTCATGGCGCGGCCTCGACCGGGCGGCCGTCGGCGAGGAGATCAGGTTCGAGGGCGATCGTCTCGCCGGACTCGAGTCCGGCAAGGACTTCGATCTCATCGCCGTCCCTTGCTCCAGGGCGGATCCAGCGCAGGACCGCCTTGCCATCGCGGACCACGAAGACGCCGGTGAGTCCGCCGCGGCGGATCAGGGCCCGTTCGGGGATGCGAATGGCCGCATCCGCCGTGGCGCTGATTCCCGGTGCTTTGATCCGCACCCGGGCGAACGCGCCAGGCTCGAGCTTGAGCCCCGAGTCCGACGGGCGTAGGCGTGCCGTCCGGGAGCGGGAGGTGAAATCGACCATACCGTCGAGGCGGACGAGCGTCGCCGGATGGAAGGGGCCATCGCCGACCTGGAAGCTGAGCTGCGCCTGGTCGAGGAGCGGGACTGCCGACTCGGGGAGGGGAACCACGATAAGGCCCGCCTCGCGCGACCGGATATCGAGGAGCGGAGTCCCGGGGCCCACGCTCGCGCCGGGGTCGACATGGCGGCGCACGACCACGCCGGCGAAGGGAGCGGTGACCGCGGTGGCGGCGGCGAGCTCGGCCAGCCCCGATCCGGCGGCGGCGAGCTCGGCCTCGGCGGCCTGCCGCTCGGCAGCGGCCATCTCGCGCTCGTGCAGGGCCACCACCCGGATCGCGTAAAGCGAGTCGAGTCGCGCTTCCTGGCGAGCCGCCAGATCGCGGTGGACCTGAGCCGCTTCGCGCCGGGCGCGCGCCGCGGCCAGCGCCTCGCGCGTCTCCGGAGCGGCGAATTCAGCCAGCACGTCGCCCTCGGCGAACGGCTCACCCTCGCGGACGAGAGTGCGGGTGAGGCGCGCAGGGATGCGGGCGGTGATCGTCACCTCCTCGCGGGCCTCGATACGCGCCGGGAGCACGATCGCTCCGCTCTCGCCGCCGGCGCCGACGGCAAAGGTGGCTGTTCGGACTGCCGGTCCGGCTTCTGCGGCCGGTTCAGGGTGCTCGCGGCCGCATCCGGTCATGAGGAAAGCGGCGGCGAGCGCGGGCCAGAGTGCGAGCTTCATCGCACCGAATGCGTGCCTCATCGCAGTGCTCCGATTGAGTGCAGGTAGCGGTAATGGGACAGGATGAGCCCGGCGGCCGCATCCACCTCGTTCTGGCGGGCCCGAGCGGCGCCGGCCTCGGCGGCGAGGAGCTCGCTCTGGGGCAAGAGTCCAGCGGCATAGCGCGCAGAGGCGAGACGGAGCGCCTCCTCGGCTGCGGTGCGTGCGGTCCTCGTCACCTGGAGCCGCTCGTCCGCAATGGCGTACTCCTCGCGCGCCTGGGTCGCCGCAGTCGTCAGGTTGCGGCGGAGGATGGCGGCTTCGGCCCGAGCCACCTCGGCCCTGGCGGTGGCCATCTGCCGTTCGCGGACGATGCGCCCGCCGTCGAACAACGGCCACGAGAGCCCGAGACCCGCGCTCCAGCGGTCCTCACTCCCGCCATCGTCCCACGGCCGGTACCAGGTGTAGGCGAAGCGGGAATTGAGGGATGGTGCGAACGCGTAGGCCGAACGCCGCGACTCGATGCCGAGGACTTCCGCCCGCTCCTCGGCCGCGCGCAGATTCCCGTGCTGATCCGCATAGGTCGATGCCAGCGTCGTGTCCGGGAGGGTGGGTAGAGACGAGGGCTCGAGCCCCGCGACTTCGCTGGCGGCGATGGGTGCGCCCACGAGCCTGGACAGCCGATCGAGAGATACCGCGTAGTTCTTGCGCGAGTCGAGCCAGCCGAGCTCCACCTCTCCGGCGTGAGCGGCGGCCAGCAGCGTGTCGAGCTCGGCGACCTGCCCTGTGGTGTGAAGTCCTACGGCTGATCGCCAGTTTTCGCGTGCCGCAGCGAGGGCGAGCGAGTCGGCTTCGAGCGCTTCGCGGGCGCGCGCCGCACCGACATAGGTCTCGACCGCACCGAGGAGATGATCGGCCTTGAGGGCGTCTTCCTGGGCGCTGGCGGCGGCGCCCAGGTGGCCGGCGAGGGCGGGGGAGGTCCATTCGGCGCCCCGGTTCCAGATCGGCTGCTCGAGGACGAAGCCATACTGGATGGCGGTCTCGGGATCGGGGTAGTTGAGGGCGTCGAGCGCGAAGTCCTCCTGGCTGAACCGCCCCTGCCAGAGCTTCTCGGAGAAGAGGATGGCCGGATCATCGGTGCGCAGGAGCCCGGCATCGAAGCGGAGCCGGGGGAGGAGAGCCGACCAGGCGGTCCCGCCCTCGGCGCGACCGGCGCGCCCCTGGGCCTCTGCGGCCTTGACCCCGGGATCCTCGGCCCGGACCTGGTCGAGGACGCGGTCGAGGTTCCAGGGCTCGGCCCGGGCTTCACCCTGGAGGGTGGCGGCGAGGAGGAGCGCGCTCGATAAGAGGGCCAGCGCAACCGTTTTCAGGGACAGCGCTGGCGCCCGGGCCGCGGAACCTATGGCTGGGAATTGGTTTGGCATGGCACTCGGTGGGAGCCAGCTGAGCTGCAAAGGATTCAGCGGGCGGCTCGCCACGCGCCGGTGCCCCCCCGGCGGTGGATGTCGGCGATGGCGCATCTGGACTCCTATTCGCCCCGACCGAAGAGGAACACCGCACCGAGGATCAGGAAGAGGACTCCGGCCCCGCGCCGGATCCAGACCGGCGGGACCGCTCGACTCAGCGCTTCACCGGCGAGAACGGCAATCGCCGATGTGGCGACCAGGGCCAGCGCGGCTCCGCCAAACACGATCAGACGCGAAGAACCGCCGGCAGCCAGCGAGAGGGTGGCCAGCTGCGTCTTGTCGCCGAGTTCGGCGAGGAAGATGGCGGCGAAGGTCGAGGCGAACAGCTTCCAGTCCAATCTTGTTTCCTCCTGCGTGATATGCACGACGTGATCGAGATCACGGGAGCGGTGTGCCAGGGTTCAGAGCAACGCTCTTGAAGAGGATGGTGGCCAGCCAGCCGGCGATCGGTGGAAAGAAGAAGGTGCAGGTCAGGCGAATCGCGGTGAATCTCCATCCGAGGAGCCCGATTTCCATCGGCAGTCGAGCCACCGACCACAGCGACCAGGCGGTCAGGAAGGCGACCAGGGTTCCCACTCCGGCGCCCGTGCGCATCAGGCCGGCGACAACCGGGAGGCTGATGTAGGGCCCGCCCGGCGTCAACCCGCCGGCCACGGTTCCGATCCAGATGCCGCGCATGCCGGCCTCGGCCCCGATCCAGCGGGCCACGACCTGGCTCGGCAGGAATGCCTGGACCATGCCGGCGACGATGAAGGCGCATAGCAAGAGCGGCAGGATCTGGATGGTCATGCTGGCGCCGGCCTTCAAGCCCACGAGGTGCTCGTGGTGTCCTCGGACCATCCCGAGCAGCACAAGGGCGGCGGCGAGCACGGCCATGATCAGCGTGGGCACGAGCATCCGTGGCATTCGAATTCCCTCCTTCCAGCGCTTCCCCTCACCAGCATCACGCGCCAGGCGACGATGTCAGGAGTTCTCACTCCTCCCGGACCTTGTGTCGGGCCGGCCGCTCCAGGTCCGACCGCCAGGCGCCGCGGCCGCGCACGTGCTCCTCGAACGCGGTATCCAGCACGGTGCGCCGTTCCCGCCATTGCCGGCGCATGGCCCACTCATCGGCGACATGGGCATACCCTGGCGAGACCAGCGGCTCAGCGCGCTCGACCGCGATGAAGATGACGGAATCGACCGGATACTCCACGCCCTCTTCGGCAAGGACTCGCGCCACCGCCGCGCGGGAGAGGGCATCGCCCTGGTGCACCATGGCCCGGCCGAAGAAGCGATACCCTCGCCGCGAGGTCTGATCCACGACGTTGAGCTCGATCCACGGGTTGTGAGCGAGGTTGCATCGGGTCCGGGGTGACGCGATGTCGAGGAAGAAGAGGAGATGCGCGTCCCAGACCCGGATCGTTCCCTTCGGGGAGAGGTTCGGGCGCCCATCGGCCGTGACGGTGGCCGCGAAGCAGAGATGAGCACTCTCGATCACTGCGCGCATGTCGTTGTCAATGGGGAGGTGCATTTCCTGGTTCCTCCTTACCGCTCCTGCTGGCGACGCAGCAAGGCGGGCCGCCCATCGGCGCTGGCATCCGGTCCGATCTCCCGAGTGAAGCGCAAGAAGTAGGTTCCAGAAGCGGCGTGCGGGGTGGATGCGGCGGCATCCGGCTGGATCATGACGGATGCGATGATGAGGCGGAGGATGAGAGTGGCGGCCGGAATGACATGGGACGGCCATACGTGGCGTGAACCGGCGCGCATCGTCAAGTCCTCCCTGCGGTGGCGGGATGGACGGCTGGCCGCGGCGGGTGAGGTCGCGGTCTCCCGCCCATCGTACCGCATCCCGATTCCCGGTGCCGGAAGGGCCGTCTACAACAGGACGCCGGCCACGCACGCCACCATGCAGGTGGTGAGCAGCCCGCCGATCATGGCCCGGAACGCCAGTCGAGACAGGTCGGCGCGGCGGTTGGGGGCGAGACCCGAGTAGCCGCCGATCTGAATGCCGATCGAGCCGAAGTTGGCGAAACCACAGAGGGCGTAGGAGGCGATCAGGCGCCCGCGTTCAGTGAGCCAAGTCGGATCCTCGGCCAGGCGCTGGCTCATGTGCGTGTAGGCGACGAACTCGTTGAGCACGGTCTTCTCGCCGAGCAGACTCCCGACCTTCATGACATCGTCCGCTGGTACGCCCATGGCCCAGGCCAGCGGCGAGAAGATCCAACCGGTGAGGGTGGCGAGATCCAGACTCGCGCCGAAGAAGCGGCTACCCATCCAGCCGAGCATGGCGTCGAGCATGGCGGTGAGCGCAAGGAAGGCGATGAGCATGGCCCCGACGTTGACTGCCAGGCGGAGTCCATCGGTGGTGCCGGTGGCGATGGCGTCGAGCAGGTTGGCGCTCGTCTTCGGGATCTCGATATCCACCTGACCCAGCGTGTGCGGCTGTTCGACCTCCGGCATCATGAGCTTGGCGATCACGATCGCTGCCGGAGCACACATGACGCTGCAGGCGATCAAGTGCCCCGCGATCTGCGGCACGAAGGGGCCGAGCATGGCCACGTAGGCGGCGAGCACACCGCCGGCCGTGGTGGCGAAGCCGGCCGTCATGCAGGCCAGGAGCTCCGACATGGTGAGCGTGGGGAGGTAGGGCCGGATGACGAGCGGGGCCTCGGTCTGGCCGACGAAGATATCGGAGACCGTCGAGAAGCTCTCGGCCCCGCTGACGCCGAGGAAGCGCGACATGAAGCGGGCCATCCACCGGATGACGAG
The DNA here is from genome assembly GCA_963823555.1 of Candidatus Eiseniibacteriota bacterium. Classification (GTDB taxonomy): domain Bacteria; phylum Eisenbacteria; class RBG-16-71-46; order CAVPCR01; family CAVPCR01; genus CAVPCR01. The sequence continues at coordinate 138,870 of CAWGMA010000001.1, forward strand.
CGGCATGAGTCGCACGTAGTAGAGGATCGACATCAGCGCGGCGAAGAAGATGATCGTGGGCAGGACCTGGAAGGCGAACACATAGCCGAACGAGTCGGTGTTCGAGACCAGGCTGCCAAAGACGAACTCGGCGCCCTGCTGGCTGAAACCCAGCAGGCCTTCGACCGCATTGTTGGCGAAGAGAAAGCCGCGATTGGCGGGAGTGCGCAGGACGATGAAGGCGAAGCCGAGAAGGAGCAGGAGCCCGAATCCGATGGTGCGTAGGTTCACATGCCGCCGCCGGTCTCGGGGGCAGATCAGGTAAGCGATCGCCAGCATGACGACGACGCCGAACGCGCTGGTCAGCCGTTCCATGGGGTGCCTCCGGGGCGGGCCGCTCCTGGTCGCCCGGTTGAGCCAATCGAAGCGGGGACCGTAGCACAGCCCGGCTTGCGAGCCCACCTGCTGGCGAGGGCGCGGGGCTGGCCGCAGCTCTCGGCCTGGTCCGGCAGCGCTTGCCGCGAGTCGCCGATCGCGGTAGCCTCACTTGCTCTCGACTGACAGCGCGTGCGACGAGGAGCGAGGAGGTTCGATCCATGGCTCGAATGGTCCAATGTGTGAAGCTGGGGCGAGAAGCGGAAGGGCTGGACAAGCCGCCGTTTCCCGGCGACCTGGGGCAGCGCATCTATGACAACGTATCCAAGGAGGCCTGGAAGCTCTGGACGCAACACATGACCATGGTCGTCAACGAGTTCCGGCTGAGCATGGCGAGTCCCGAGTCGCAACAGATCCTCATGCAGCAGATGGAGCAGTTCTTCTTCGGCGAGGGCGCGGCCCTTCCACCCGACTACACTCCTCCCTCCTCCAAGTAGCACGGTGTAACGTCGCCGTGCCCGGACCCGGCCGGATTCTCCTCATCTCGACCTACGAGCTCGGGCATCAGCCGCTCGGGCTGGCCTGGCCGGCCGCCTTCCTGGCCCGCGCCGGGCTCGATGCCGATGTGCAGGACCTATCCCTCGAGCCCCTCGACGGGGCGCGCGTCGCCCGTGCCTCGTGGGTCGGGATCTCGGTGCCGATGCATACCGCGCTCCGCATCGGGGTGGCGGTCGGCCGGCGTGTGCGGGAGCTGAATCCCCAGGCCCGCATCGTCTTCTTCGGGCTCTACGCGGGGCTCAACGCCGACTATCTGCTGAGCGAGGGGGCCGCCGATGCCGTGCTCGGTGGCGAGTACGAAGCCGCCCTGGCCGATCTCGTCGCCGGCTCGAAGCCCGGCACCCGTGGTCGCGGCGCCTCGCGATCAGCAGGGCCGGAGCACTTGAAGCGACTCGACTTCCCGATGCCGCTCCGTACCGGGCTACCCGACCTGCGCCGGTACGCCCATCTCGAGCGGGACGGGGAACAGATGCCTGCCGGCTACGTCGAGGCGAGCCGCGGTTGCCTCCATCATTGCCGCCACTGCCCCATTCCCCCGGTTTACGGTGGTCGATTCTTCGTCGTGCCCGAAACGGCGGTGCTGGCCGATGTGGCGCAGCAGGTCGCCGCCGGGGCGCGCCATGTGACCTTCGGGGATGCCGATTTCCTGAACGGGCCGCGTCATGTCATGCGTCTCGTGCGCGCCATGAACCGGGAGTTTCCGGATCTCACCTTCGACGTGACGACCAAGGTCTCCAACATCGTCAAGCACCGGGTGCTGTTCGCCGAGCTGGCCGAGCTGGGATGCGTCTTCGTCGTCTCGGCGGTCGAGTCGCTCTCCGATCGAGTCCTCGCGGTTCTCGACAAGGGGCACACGCGAGCGGACATCGACCGCGCGCTCGGAATCCTTCATGCCGCCGGGATCCCGCTCCGCCCGACCTTCGTTGCCTTCACCCCATGGACCACGGCCGAGGACTATCTGGAGCTCCTTGACTTCATCGTGGCGGAGGACCTGTGCCAGCACGTGGATCCGGTTCAGGTGGGGCTTCGCCTCCTCGTCCCCCCGGGCTCGCTCCTCCTAGATTCGCCTGAGCTCAGGCCGCACCTCGGTGCTCTCGATCCCGCCGCGTTCACTTATCGCTGGATCCACCCCGATCCGCGGATGGTGGAGCTCGAGACGGCTGTTGCCGACCTCGTCCAGCGTGCAGCGCGGCGACACGGCGAAGCGATGGACACGTTTGCCGCCGTGCGTGCGCTCGCCACTCGCATTCTCGAGGGGTGTGACGCTCCGGTGCCGGAGTTCCCTCGATCGCCCGCGCGCCCGCGTCCACCCCGGCTCACCGAGGACTGGTTCTGCTGAGCGGAGCCGATGGAGGATCAGTTGATCCTCGCCACTTCGGGCTGGGACTCGGGGCTCCGCTCGGCTGCCGCCAGCGACTAGCTGGCCGCAATCGATTGCGCCGGCGTGATGGCGAAGTCGAGCCGGGTCACCGCCGCCCGGAGAGCGGCTTCCACCGCGGCCGGATCGCCGCCCCGGGCGAAGATGAAGCCGAGGTAGCGCGATCCCTCGGGAAGCGGGATCACCCTGTCGCCCGGACGTGCCGTGATCGCGACCTCGGTCACGCCCTGGACGGCGGCGGCGGCCTCGACGCCCGCGACACCGCGCAGGATTCCGGCGCGGGGGATGGGGATCATCATCACGCCGGAAGCTTCCGGCAGGCGCGACTTGTGGATCTCGAGCGGAAGGCCGATGGCCTGCCTGAGGATCAGTTCCTCGAGGGAGACGTCGCCGAGCCCGAAGCGGAGGGCGCGCGAGCAGAGTCCCCCGATCGAGCGCCCGGCGACCTCGATCACCCACGGTCCCCGGTCGTTGACCCGGAGCTCGGCATGCACGGCGCCAGCGACAAGACCGATCGCTGCCGCGGCGCGCGCGGTGGTGTCGGCGATCGCGGCCTGTGTGTCCACAGGAAGCCGTGACGGCGTGACGTAGATGGTCTCCTCGAAGAACGGGCCGTCGAGCGGATCGGGCTTGTCGAAGATGGCGAGCGTCGTGAGCTCGCCGCGAGAGAGCAGTCCCTCGAGCGCCACCTCGCGTCCGGGCACGAACTCCTCGATCAGGATCGTGCCAAGACCGGGATCGCGGTTCCGGCTGAGATCGGGCGCCTTGAGGATGCTCTGGAGCCGTTGCCATGCCGCGGCCAGGCTGCCCGGATCGTCCGCTCGGATCACGCCGCGGCTCCCGGAGAGGACGAGCGGTTTCGCAACGCAGGGGAAGCCGATCGTCCTCGCCACCGTGCTCGCTGCCGCCTCGGGCTCCAGGCGGCGAGGCAACACCAGGTGGCGGGGAGCCGGCACCCCGCCATGGGCCAGGGCCTCGCGCATGGCCCGCTTGTCGCGAGCGGTGCGCGCCGCGGTGGGGGAGTTGTGCGGCAGGCCGAGAGCGGCGGCCACGCCGGCAGCCAGCTCCGTGCCGGTATCGTCGACGGCGATGATCGCCTCGATCGGGCGTTGGCGCGCGAACTCGACGATCTCGCGAAGCGATTCGGCGCTGTCCTCGAACCGCACGGTGATCGAGTTCTCCCGCGGCCAGAGCTCGGCGAGCGTGTGGCAGCGATTCGAGGCGATGAGCACCTCCGCTCCCAGGCGATGCGCAGCCGCGAGAAAGGCGTCGGCACGGTAGGTTGTGGTGGGAATGAGGAGGAGGACGCGCGGAGTGGGCATGAGTCGAGCCTAGCATGAGGCCCGAGAGCTCCTGGCTCCCGGGCCTCATGGTTCAGTCCCGCAGGGACGGTCAGTGGTAGATCGCCTTGATCTGGCCCCACGTCGCCGGTTCGACCGGGGCCATGGTGCAGAAGGAGGCGCCCTCGAGGGCGATCGTATACGCCCCGGTCTCGTTCGTGACACCGAGCCATGCGGCGATCGGATTGGCGGCGCCAGGACCGTCGGGTGGACAGTGCTCGATGCCGAACGGCGAGTCCAGGAACAGCTGTTCGCCGTTCGAGTCGACCGGATCGCGATCGAACTTGCTCACGGCGAGCAGGTACTGGCCCGCTGCCGGGATGCATTGCGCCGTGACGGTCGACTGCAAGCCGCAATCTCCCGGATCGTCGTCGTTGCAGCTGAGCCCCTGGCCGTCGGTGGCGAACAGCCAGAGCTGGGTGTCGAGCGCCGTGCCGCCGCACGTGGTGGCGATCAGGAAGGGAGGGGTGCCCATGACGCTGATGCAGTACATGTCGGCATCGTTCGCGTCCAGGTTGCCGTTGATCTGGGTCAGCGCTCCTTGACCCATCGGGGTCTGCACCGTGCCCGGCAGATCGCCGGCGTCCCCGTCCTCGTTCCAGACCTGGGCTGTCGCCATCGACGAGGACAACCCGAGAAGCAAGATCAATCCGAGCACGATCTTCATGGATCCCTCCCTGAGTTGTTGAGAGTGCCCTCCGCGCCTAGCTGTGGACGAGCTTCTTGTAACGGAGTCGATGCGGCTGATCGGCGGCGGCGCCGAGCCGCTTCCGCCGACTGGCCTCGTAGTCCTGGTAGTTGCCCTCGAACCAGATGACTTCCCCCTCATCCTCGAAGGCGAGGATATGGGTCGCGATGCGGTCGAGGAACCAGCGATCGTGGCTGATGACCAGAGCGCAGCCCGCGAAGCTCACGATGGCATCCTCGAGCGCGCGCAGGGTATCGACGTCCAGGTCATTGGTCGGTTCATCGAGGATGATCAGGTTGCCGCTGCTCTTGAGGAGCTTGGCGAGGTGAACCCGGTTCCGCTCGCCGCCGGAGAGATCCTTCACCCGCTTCTGGTGATCGGGGCCCCGGAAATTGAACATCGAGACATAGGCGCGTGAGGCGAGCGTGCGATTGCCGAGCTCGATCGTGTCCTGGCCGCCGGATATCTCCTCCCACACGGTCTTCCCGCCGTCCAGGGCGTCCCGGGTCTGGTCCACGTAGGCGAGCGCAACCGTGTCGCCGATCGTGAGCGTCCCCGCATCAGGCTGTTCGCGGCCGGAGATCAGGCGCGCCAGCGTGGTCTTCCCGGCGCCGTTGGGGCCGATGACGCCGACGATGGCGCCGCGCGGCAGCCGAAAGCTCAGGTCGTCGATCAGGATGCGGTCGCCGTAGCCCTTGCGCAGGTGCTCGGCGACGATCACCGTTTCCCCGAGACGCGGGCCGGGCGGGATCACGATCTCGCCCGTCACCTCCCGTTCCTTGGTCTCTCGTGCCAGCAGATCCTCGTAGGCGTTCAGGCGCGCCTTTCCCTTGGCCTGCCGGGCCCGCGGCGACATGCGAATCCAGTCGAGCTCGTGGGAAAGGGTGCGCCTCCGCGCCGACTCCTGTTTCTCCTCGAGTTCGAGCCGTTTCTCCTTCTGCTCGAGCCAGGAGGAGTAGTTGCCCTGCCAGGGGATGCCCTCGCTGCGATCGAGCTCGAGGATCCAGCCGGCGACGTTGTCGAGGAAGTAGCGATCATGCGTGGCGGCGACGACGGTGCCCGGGTACTGCTCGAGGTGATGCTCGAGCCAGGCGACCGATTCGGCGTCGAGATGGTTCGTCGGTTCATCGAGAAGGAGGATGTCGGGCTGCTGGAGCAGGAGGCGGCAGAGGGCGACACGGCGGATCTCCCCGCCGGAGAGTGTCTTCACTTCGGCATCGGGCGGCGGACAGCGGAGCGCCTCCATGGCGATCTCGAGGGTGCGATCGAGATCCCAGCCCTTGGCGGCCTCGATCGCGTCCTGCACGCTGGCTTGCTCTTCCAGGAGCTTCTCCATCTCGTCGGGAGAGACGTCCTCGCCGAGGCGGTTGTTGATCTGCTCGAAGCGGTCGAGAAGGGACCGCACCTCGGCGACTCCTTCCATGACATTCCCCAGGACATCCTTCCCCGCGTCGAGCCGGGGCTCCTGCGGCAGGTATCCGATCTTGGTGCCGGGGGCTGGCGTCGCCTCGCCCAGGTACTCCGTATCGAGGCCGGCCATGATGCGAAGGAGGGAGCTCTTTCCGGAACCGTTGATGCCGAGGAGGCCGATCTTGGCGCCGGGGAAGAAGCTGAGCCAGATGTCCTTCAAGACCACCTTGTTGGGTGGATGCACCTTGCCCAGGCCCTTCATCGTGTAGATGTACTGGTAACCCATGGATTCTCCGCCCTGGCGGGACAGAAGGAGATGCGCCCCCGGTACGGGGCGATGCGGCCGGCAGCGTCGAGGCGATCATGGAGATCGGACGCCAAGCGGTCAACGACCAATCGCCGGCAAGTCCGTGGCGCTTGGCTGGCCGAAAGCGGAAGCCCGGGGATCCGTTGCGGATCCCCGGGCTTCGATACCGTTTGTCGGGACTGTTCGACTAGCGGTAGATGCTCTTGATGCCACCCCAGGTGGCCGGCTCGACCGCGGTGGCACCGCAGTACGAGACGCTGGTCATGCTGATCCGGTAGCTGCCGGCGCTCGTGGTGCCCGTCCATCCAATAACCGGGTTCCCCGGGCACGTGCCATCGGGAGCGCGCTCGACGTTGAACGGCGAGTTCGCCCAGATGGTGCAGGCGCCCGCGCCCTGCGGATCGCGATTGTACTTGCTGACCGCGATCAGGTACTGGCCGGGGCTGGAGACGAAAACGCCGGTGATCGTCGACTGCAGGCCGCAGCCGCCGGGATCGTCGTCGTCGTGGGTCACGCCGGTGCCGTCCTCACGGAAGAGGAAGAGCTGCGTGTCATCTTGCGTGCCGCCGCATGTGGTGGCCGTGAACGACGTCGGAGCATCGATGCGGATGCAGAACATATCCGTATCGTCCGCCAGGAACGTCCCCGAGATGGTCGCCAGGGGGCCGCCACCGATCGGGACCTGGGCCGTCGCCGGCAATTCGCCCGCGTCACCCTGCTCCACCCACTGTGCCATCGCCGGGGCCGCAAGCAGCACCCCGAGAGCGACTACGTACGCTACCAAAGCCTTCATGATGCCCTCCTATAGCTGACGCTTGGATTACACGGTCCCCCTTGCGTTGGCCGAGCTTGGGCTGACCTTCGAAAAAGACTACACTGATCCGTATTCCATAATCAAGCAATATCTTGCGCGCGTTGAGCCCCGTGGTGGTGCGCACCCCGGGATGATAAATACGAGGGTCGGGAGGCGGCCCGCGAGGCGCTGCCGGCAACTGCCCGGGTCACGGGAAACAAACCGGCCCGGGAGCCCTTGCCGGGTCCCCGGGCCGGTGCTTTCCGGGCCGCTTCAGTTCTAGCGGTAGATGCTCTTGATGCTGCCCCAGGTCGACGGCTCGACCGCGGTCGCGCCGCAGTAGGAGACGCTGGTGAAGGTGATCACGTAGTCGCCACCGTCTGTGGTGGTGTTGACCCAACGGCAACCGGCGCCGTGGCCGTCGCGCACCCACTCGAAGTCGGGAACAGGGTTTCGTTTGCCGGGCCGCGGGGATCCCGGTTGTACTTGCTGATGGCGATCAGGTACTGCCCGGGCGTGTTGATCGTGCAATTGCTGAAGCTGCCGATCAACGACTGGAGCCCCGGATCACAGGTGTCGTCATCCCAGGTCACGGGGACGCCATCCTCGCGGAAGAGGAACAACTGGGTGTCCCAGGTGGTCGTCCCACACGTCTGGGCGCTGAAGGTCCCGGGATCGTCAACCCGGATGCAGTACATGTCGACATCCATTGCGGGCATTGTGCCCTGGATCGTGGCGAGCGGGCCGCCACCGATCGGAATCTGGGCCGTCGCCGGCAGATCCCCGGCGTCGCCCTGCTCGACCCACTGTCCCATCGCCGGGGCGGCGAGCAGCACCCCCAGAGCCACGGTGTACGCTAGCAGAGCCCTCATGTTGTCCTCCTCAAGCTGGTACCAAGCCTTGGTGAACAGACAGCCGCCAGCGCTTGAGCGGCTGTGATGAACTGTAAGGACTATATCATGATGAGGTCATGAAATCAAGGAGTGCTCACGCCATCCCGCCGGGTGAACGAACGGCCCGGGACCCCCTCGGGGGCCCGGGCCGTGAGATCGAGGCCGGTTCGATCCTAGCGGTAGATGCTCTTGATGCTGCCCCAGGTCGACGGCTCGACCGCGGTCGCGCCGCAGTAAGAAACGCCAGCCAGGGCGATCGTGTAGGCGCCACCCGCTGAGGTGTTGTTGATCCAGCCGGCAACCGGGTTCGCTGCTCCGGTACCATCAACGCAGTGTTCGGCTGTCCCGGAGAGCCACAGCGTGGCGCCCGCGGCGTCGACCGGGTCCCGGTTGTACCGGCTCACCGCCAGCAGGTACTGGCCCGGGCCGGCGAAGTTCGGGCAGGCGGTCGTGGCGGCGCCGATCTGCGACTGCAGGCCGCAGGCATCATCGTTCATTCCGATGCCGAGGCCGTCCTCGCGGAAGAGGAAGATCTGCGTGTCGTAGGAAGCGCCGTTGCATGTCCCGGCAAGGAAGCCGGCCGGGTCGTCGATGCGGATGCAGTACATGTCGACATCGTTCGCGTCGAGAGTACCCGCGATCGTGGCCAGCGGACCCCCGCCGACCGGAACCTGGGCGCTCCCGGGCAGATCGCCCGCGTCGCCCTGCTCGACCCACTGTGCCATCGCCGGGGCGGCGAGCAACACGCCCAAAGCTACGGCATACGCTAGCAAAGCCCTCATGTTGTCCTCCTCAAGCTGGCACCAAGCCTTGATGCACGCACAGCCGCCAGCGCTGAAGCGGCTGCAACTAACTATGATGACTATATCACGATGTTGTCATGAAATCAAATGAACACCCGAATGACAGTCGAGGACAGCAAGCTGGAAATGGGTTGGTTGTCCCGGCTGCCTGGCCTAGAGCTTGGCCCGGCGCAGCCGGAGCGCGTTCGAGATCACCGACACCGAGGACAGGCTCATGGCCGCACTCGCTACCATCGGGGAGAGGAGGAGGCCGAAGGCCGGGTAGAGGACGCCGGCGGCGATAGGCACCCCGATCGAGTTGTAAACGAAGGCCAGGAAGAGGTTTTGACGGATGTTCCGCATCGTGGCCCGGGACAGCCGCCGGGCCCGGGCGATCCCCCGGAGGTCCCCCTTGACGAGAGTGATGCCGGCGCTCTCCATGGCAACGTCCGTCCCCGTCCCCATGGCGATACCCACCTCGGCTGCGGCCAGGGCCGGGGCGTCATTGACTCCATCTCCCGCCATGGCCACCACTCGACCCTGACCCTGGAGCTCTCCCACAACCTCGCTCTTTCCGGCCGGCAACACCTCGGCGCGCACGTCGTCGATGCCCAGGCGCCTGGCCACCGCCTCGGCCGCGCCCCGGCTATCCCCGGTCAGCATGAGGATCCGCATCCCCTCATCGTGGAGAATGCGGATCGCCTCCGGGGTCGTCTCCTTGATCGGGTCCGCCACGGCCAGGAGCCCGGCGACGCGGCCGTCGACCGCCAGGAAGACCACCGTGTGACCGTCGTGACGGAGGGCATCCGCATCCGGACGCAGCTTTTCCACATCGATCGTGGATTCCTGCATCAAGGGGTCGTTGCCGAGGATGACCTCGCGGCCGTCCACCGTGCCGCGGACACCCTTCCCGGTCACCGAGTGGAAGTCGGTGCTTGCCGGCACCTGGAGCCCGCGGTCCGCGGCGGCTCGCACCAGGGTGGCGGCCAGCGGATGCTCGCTCGCGCGCTCGATGGCGGCGGCCATGGCGAGCACGTCGTCCTCGCCATGGGGCGCGAGCGTCCTCACTGCGACCAGTTCGGGTCTGCCCCGAGTGAGGGTTCCCGTCTTGTCGACTATGAGCGTGTCCACCTTCTCGAGTCGTTCGAGGGCCTCGGCGTTCTTGATGAGCACCCCGGCCTGGGCACCGCGTCCGGTGCCGACCATGATCGACATCGGGGTGGCCAGTCCCAGGGCGCACGGGCAGGCGATGATGAGGACGGCGACCGCGTTCACCACCGCGTGCGCGAGTCGCGGCTCGGGGCCGAAGAGGCCCCAGATGAGCGCGGTCGCTGCGGCGACGAGAACGACCGCGGGAACGAAGTAGGCGGCGACCCGGTCCGCGAGATGCTGGATCGGCGCGCGCGATCTCTGTGCTGCGGAAACCAGGTTGACGATCTGGGCGAGAAGGGTCTCGGCTCCCACGCGCTCGGCGCGCATGACGAGGCTCCCGGTCGAGTTGACCGTGGCCCCGATCACGGGTTCGCCCGCGGTCTTCTCGACCGGGATCGATTCCCCGGTCATCATCGATTCATCGACTGCGCTCCGGCCCTCGAGGACGACGCCGTCCACCGGCACCTTCTCTCCGGGGCGGACACGGAGCCGGTCCCCTGGCTGCACCGCTTCGAGGGGAACATCCTCTTCACCCCCGTCCGCGCGGATCCGGCGCGCGGTGCGGGGGGCGAGGTCGAGAAGGGCCCGGATGGCGCCCCGCGTGCGTTCGCGCGCCCGGAGCTCGAGCACCTGACCCACGAGGACGAGCACCGTGATCACCGCCGCCGCTTCGAAGTAGACGGCGACCTCGCCGCCGTGCCCCTGGGCCGCCGGCGGGAACAGGCCGGGGGCCAGCGTGGCCGCCAGGCTGTAGAGGTAGGCGACACCGGTCCCGGCGGCGATCAGGGTGAACATGTTCGGGCGTCGGCTCTTGATCGAGATCCAGCCTCGCGCAAAAAACGGCGCACCACAGTAGAGAACGACGGGGGTGGCGAGAACGAGCTGGATCCAGGTGGCGACCCGTGGCGGGACGACTCGGCTCAGCGGGTTCCCGGGGATCATCTCCGCCATGGCGAGCAGGAACACCGGTGCGGTGAAGAGGACGCCGATCCAGAAGCGCCGCTTCATGTCGGCGAGCTCCGGGTTCGGCTCCTCGCTGGCCGTGACCGAACTCGGCTCGAGCGCCATGCCGCAGATCGGGCAGGGGCCGGGCCGATCGCTCACCACCTCGGGATCCATGGGGCAGATCCAGACCACCTTTCCGCCGGGTGGTGGGGCCGTCCCATCCGCCATCTTGCGCTCGGCGCCAGGGGTCAGGTAGCGCTCAGGCTCGGCGGCAAACTTGGTGGCGCATCCGGCGCAGCAGAAGGAGTAGGTATGGCCGGCGTGCTCGTGCCGGTGGGGCGTCTTCCCGGGGTCGACGGTCATGCCGCACACCGGATCGACCGCCGTGCTGCTCGACCCGCCGCCCGGGCCGCCGGGGCCGGCGATGGGGATGCTGTGCCGTGAGTCCATGCGCTTTTCCTCCTGGTTGGGGCTCATCATAGCCGAGAACGATCGGCTTCTGCCCTGACCTCGCTGTGCCAGCGCCACAGGAGGTAGATGGCGGGATAGACGAGGAGCTCCATCAGGAACGAAGTGGCCAGCCCACCCACCATCGGGGCCGCGATCCGCTTCATGACGTCGGCTCCCGTGCCCACGGCCCACATGATAGGCAAGAGGCCGGCGAACGTGGTGGCCACGGTCATGAACTTGGGCCGCACGCGGAGGACCGCCCCATGGAGAATGGCCTCGTTCAGATCCGCGCGGCTCCGCATCCGGCCCTGCGCCTTCATCTCGTCGTAGGCCAGATCGAGGTAGAGGAGCATGAAGACTCCGGTCTCGGCATCGACGCCGAGGAGAGCGATCAGCCCGACCCAGACCCCGATCGACATGTTGTAGCCGAGCAGGTAGAGGAGCCACACCGCGCCGATCGCCGAGAACGGCACGGCAAGGAGGACGATGAAGGTCTTGGTGACCGAGCGCGTGTTCAAGAAGAGCAGGACGAAGATGAGGAAGAGCGTGAGCGGCACGACAAGCATCAGACGCGCCTCGACCCGCTGCATGTACTCGTACTGCCCGCTCCAGCCGAGAGAGTATCCAGGCGGCAGCTCGAGCTGGTCGCGCACCGTGCGCTTGGCCTCCGCGACATAGCCGCCGAGGTCGCGCCCGGCCACATCCACGTAGACATAGCCGGCCAGGAGCCCGTTCTCGTTGCGGATCATTGCCGGCCCGGTGCGGAGCCGGATGTCGGCGATCTGCGCCATCGGCACCTGGGCCCCCGATGGGGTGGCGACCAGCACGCGCTTGAGCTTCTCCAGGTCGCTGCGGTAGTCGGCCTGGTAGCGCACGTTCACCGGGTAGCGCTCGCGGCCCTCGATGGTCGTCGTCACGTTGTCGCCGCCGACCGCCGCCATCACCGTCATCTCGGCGTCCTCGACGGTGAGGCCGTAGCGAGCGAGCTCGTCCCGCCGGAGGTCGAAATCGACGAAGTAGCCCCCGGCGGTGCGCTCGGCGAAGATGCTCTGGGTTCCCGGCACGGCGCGGAGGATGCCCTCGAGTCGCTCGCCGATGCGCTCGATCTCGGCCAGGTCGGAGCCGAAGATCTTGATTCCGACCGGGGTTCGTACTCCGGTCGTGAGCATGTCGATGCGAGCTTTGATCGGCATGGTCCAGGCGTTGGTCACGCCCGGGAAGCGCATCGCCTCATCGAAGCCGCCGGGGCCGTAGATGAGCTCGTCCCACGAGATATGGTCGGGCCAGAATCGCCGCAACACGGACTTGATCCAGTCCGGCGCCCAGGAGGAGTACCAGCGCGGTTTCGCCCTCCACTCGCTCTCCGGCTTGAGCGTGACCACGGTCTCCATCATCGAGAAGGGGGCGGGATCGGTCGAGGTTTCGGCGCGGCCCGCCTTGCCGTGAACGCGCTCGACCTCCGGAAAGGAACGCAGGATGCGGTCCTGCGTCTGTAGCAGTCGCGTCGCCTCGGTGACCGAGATGCCGGGCAAGGTCGTCGGCATGTAGAGGATCGCCCCCTCGTTGAGTGGAGGCATGAACTCGGAGCCGAGCTGCATGGCGATGGGGACGGTGGCGAGCATGAGCACCACGGCGGCGGCGATCACGAACCACGGCCTGCGTAGGACGAAGCGGGCCGCCGGCATGTACATGCGGTGGAGGCGCCGGCTCACCGGGTGGTCCTCCTCGCGGTGAATGCGGCCGACGAAGACGGTGTTGAGTGCGCGCGCCAGGAACCGCGGCCGGAAGGTGAACTCCTTGACATGGGTGAAGAGGAGCCTGAGCGCCGGGTCGAGCGTGATGGCGAGCACCGCGGCCAGCGCCATCGCGAAGTTCTTGGTGAACGCGAGCGGCTTGAAGAGCCGTCCCTCCTGCGCCTCCAGGGTGAACACCGGTATGAAGGCGACGGCGATCACGAGCAGGGAGAAGAAGGACGGCCGGCCCACCTCCTTGATCCCGGCGATGATCACCTCCCGGTAATCACCGCGGCGCCCACCGGCATCCCACTGCTCGAGGCGCTTGTGGGTCTGCTCGACGACGACGATCGCCGCGTCCACCATGGCCCCGATCGCCACCGCGATGCCGGCCAGGGACATGATGTTGGCGGAGATGCCCATCAGCTTCATGGGGATGAAGGAGAGGATGACCGCCGCCGGTAGGGTGACGATGGGAATCAAGGCGCTCGGGATGTGCCACAGGAAGAGGAGGATGATCAGTGCGACGATGATCATCTCCTCGCGCAGGGTGTCTTTGAGCGTGTCGATCGAGCGGTCGATGAGCTCCGAACGGTCGTAGGTGGTGACGATGCTCACCCCTTCCGGTAGAGACGGCTCGATCTCCGCGATCTTCTCCTTGACGCGCTCGATGACCTTGAGCGCGTTCTCCCCGTGGCGCATGACGACGATGCCGCCCGCCGTCTCGCCGATGCCGTCGAGCTCGCCGATGCCGCGCCGGATGTCCGGGCCCAGGGTCACCGTGCCCAGGTTCCGCACCAGCACCGGAGTGCCGGTTGCGGCGTCGACGTCGACGACGATGGCGCCGATGTCCTCGGTTGAGCGCGCGTAGCCGCGCCCGCGCACCATGTACTCCCGCCCCGTGAACTCGACCAGACGCCCGCCGACGTCGGCGTTGCCCTTGCGGACGGCGTCGACAACGCGCGTGATCGGGAGGTTGTAGGCCAGAAGCGCATTGGGATCGATGTTGACCTGGTACTGGCGCACGAAGCCGCCGATCGGAGCCACTTCGGCCACTCCCGGCACGCTCTCCAGGTAGTAGCGCAGGGTCCAGTCCTGATAAGAGCGGAGGTCGGCCAGCGTTTGTTGACCGCTCGTATCCACGAGCGCGTACTGGAACACCCAGCCGACACCGGTGGCGTCGGGCCCGATCTCGGTGCGCACACCCTCGGGGAGAGAGGGTGTGATCTTCGACAGGTACTCGAGAGTGCGGGCGCGTGCCCAGTAGATATCGGTCCCGTCCTCGAAGATGACGTAGACGTAGGAGTAGCCGAAGTCGGAGAAGCCGCGGATATCCTTGACCCGTGGAGCTCCGAGCAGGGCGGCGACGATCGGATAGGTGACCTGGTCCTCGATGATGTCCGGGCTGCGATCCCACCGCGAGTAGATGATGACCTGAGTGTCGGAGAGGTCGGGAATGGCGTCGAGAGGAATGTTCCTGATCGCCCACACGCCGAGGACCAGCCCGCTGGCCAGAAAGAGAAGGACGACGAAGCGGTTGCGGGCGCAATAGTCGATGATTCGCTCGATCATGGCTTGCTGCTCCTTGCGCCGCCGCTAGGGTCCGCCGTGCTGGTGGGCGCCGGAATGTTCTTCGGATCCTGCGCCCATGCCGGCGAGCGCCGCCTTGAGCTGGCTCTCCGAGTCGATGAGGAAGTGGGCGCCGACCACGACCTCCTCGCCGGCCTCGACGCCTGCGAGGACGATGACGTTCTCGCCCAGCCGCTGGCCGAGCCGTACCGAGCGGGGTTCGTAGCGACCGCCGCCGGCGGCGACGAGCACGATCTGCTCCTCACCCGAGTCGAGGACCGCGTTCGCCGGCACCTGAAGCGCGTCCCCCAGTGGGACTTCCAGCTCGACATTGGCGAACATGCCCGGCTTGAGCTTCATCTCTCGGTTATCGAAGACGAATCGGACCTGGGCCGTGCGCGTGCGTTCATCAAGATACGGGTAGATGTAGTCGATGCGGCCGCGGAAGGTCTCGCCCGGATAGTAGGAGAGGGCGACCTTGGCCTCCTGGCCGACGCGGACGAGCGGGAGCTCGTACTCGTAGACGGCGGCGTTGATCCACACCCGGCTCAGGTCGGCGATGAGATACATCTCTTCCCCCGGCATCACGCGCATGCCGTCGAGCGCCTTCTTCTCGACCACGATGCCGCTCGAGTGGGACACGATGTCGATCGTGGTGCGCGCCTGGCCGCTGGTGGCGATGGCATCGATGTCGCTCGGCCGGATGTCCCACAGCTCGAGACGCCGCCGCGCCGCCTGGGCGAGCGTCGCTCCGGAGTCCCCGCCCATCGCCAGGGCCCGGATCAGCTCCTCCTGGGTCGCCAGCAGCTCTGGGCTGTAGAGGCTGAAGAGCGGCTCCCCCTGCCGGACCTGTTGTCCGGTATTGGCCACGTAGGCCTTGCCGATCCAGCCCTCGACCTTGGTGTGCACGTGATGGAGCCCGGACTCGTTGTACTCGACGGTGCCCACGGCCCGGATCTGCTGCTGGGCCGGACCGCGCTCGACGTGCGCCAGGCGGACCCCGATCCGCTGCTCCATCTCCGGCGTGAGGGTGACCGGAACTCGCATCGGCATGCCAGCCGAGGAGGGAGCGGTTTCGCCGGCGGCGGTGTGGCCCGTCGGTTGGGCATCGTGGTCATGTCCGGCCGGCAGGGGATCGGATTCGATCGGCACGAGCCGCATGTTGCAGATCGGGCAGTCACCCGGCCTGTCACTCGTGTAGGTGGGATGCATCGGGCAGTGATATCGGGTCGCGCTTGCCTCCTCCTTCTGGCCGCAGCCAGGCAGGGCGACCAGCGCCGCCAGCAAGACGGCGGCGCTGAGCGCCAGGATGAGCGGGTAGCGGGCGGTCTTGAGCTTCATGGCGTTTCTCCTGCTGCATCGGGCAGCGGCGCTGCTGTGGCGCGTGCGAGGTCGGCGATTCCCTGCATCAGGTCGGCGCGGGCGCGTGCTTCCGCCAGGCGGGCGCTCGTGAGGGCGCGCTCGGCGTCGAGGAGGTCGATGAAGTTGGCCCGGCCGGCCTGGTAGCTGTCCCGTGCCGATGCCAGCGCCAGATCGGCCTGCGGGATGATGGTGGAGTCGTAGAGATCGGCGATGTCGCCTGTGCGGCGGACGCGGGCCGCGGCAGCGGTGATCTCGTACTGGGCGCGGTTCAGGGCGGCGGAACGGGCAGCGAGGCCCTCCTGGCGCACCGCTTCTGCTTCGCTGACCCCGGACCGCCGCGCACCCAGCCAGAGGGGAACGCTGACGCCGACTTCCACCATCCAGGCATCCGTGCCCGCTTCCGGGCTCGGCGAGTCTCCCTTGTCGATCACGAAGTACTGGAAGCCGAGCATGAAGTCGGGCCAGTAGGCGCGTCCGGCGAGATCCCGCATGGACTCGCTGGCACGGATCGATTCCTCGGCGGCAAGCACCTCGGGACGGATGGCGGCGAGCGAGTCGGCCATCGCGGGGTCCTGGTCCATCCGGTCGGCGGTGGACCGGGTCGGATGCGGGATGCGCTCGGGATCGAGATCGGCTGCGAACGGCGGCAGAGCGCTGGCCGCCGGCCGTCCCAGGAGGCGATTCATCTCGGCGCGCGTGACCTCCCGTTCTCGTTCGAGATCGAGAATCCGTCGTTCGCTCTCGGCGCGTTCCACCTCGGCGCGGGCGACGTCCTCGAGGCGGCCAACACCGGTTTCGTAGCGAACGCGCGCGATGTCGCGGATCTCCTTCAGCAGGTTGCCATCGGTTCGGGTGATGCCGATGGCCTCATCCAGATAGATGAGCTCGGCGGCCGTCCGCCGCACGTCCGCCGCCACCTCGAGCTCGAGCGCCCGCACCTGCTCCTCGCTCATGCGCGCCGCGTGCTCAGCGGTCTCACCGGCCAGGCCGCGCTTGCCGAAGAACGGGAACTCCTGGGTGACCTTGAAATTCGACGATTGGGGGCCGCGCGCCGTGACGATGTGTTCTCCCATCCAGCCATAGGTGAAAACCGGATCGGGAAGGGTGCGCGCGAGTCCGGGGCGAGCTCTGGCCGCCTCCGCCCCGGCCCGCGCTGCCGCGAGATCCGGATTGTCGCGAAGCGCGATCCAGACCAGGCCCTCGACGGCCGGCGCCGGAGACTCCTGGGCGGTTGGTGGCGGTTCCGCGCCGGCCGGGGCCGACGCGACGATGGCGATCAGCAAGGCAACAGCGAGCGTGTGCATCCGATCCTCCGGCCCTGATTGATGATCTGCGTGTCAGCGCAATCAACTACGGGCGCGACGCGCCGCGCACCGGCCAGGAGGTCGAAAGTCGGCTCGGCCAGGCTTGCGCGAACGCCGGGTATGCCTATCTATAGCAGCAACGATGGACTGCCGCACGGAGCCCAGGCGCTGCGGCGATGAGCATGATCAGGCGGGGATCAGATGAGCAGAATGCAGTGGAGGGTGCGGAGCGGTACCGCGAGCGCGAGATGAGGGCAGGCGCTCGGGGTGCCCTGGAGGGCGCGTTCCGGCGCCGGTGCGGAGACGGGGAGCGGGACCGAGAACTCGGAGATCACCAGTTCCACGCGCTCGAGCGCCTGGGTGCGCGGGATTCCGTCCTCGCCACAACGTCGCACCTCGGGGCCCTGGCATGGGCAGCCCTTGGCCATCGCGGGGGTTCCCGCGGGAGCCCCCGCCTCAGCGTCGCCGGGCAGGCAGCAGCCGCACTCCCGCCCGAACCCAAGGCAGGTCACGGGAGGCAGGAGGCTCAGCGCGAGGCCGAGCAGGACGAGAAGTGTCGGGACAGAGCGCATTCGATGATTCAGTCGTTCGGGTTCATGACACCGTTCGGGTCGCTGCCGGGGGGGGCGGACCCACCTCGAGAATCTAGCACGACTACCCGGTCATCGGCACAAAAGGTCCCGATCTTGCCGGGCGTTGGGGCCAGGCCCTAGCTCATGGTGTGACCACGAGTTTCAGCGATTCGCGCTGGCCTCCCCCCTCGACCTCGGCGATATAGACCCCGGGCGCCGTCCGCATGCCGCCAGCATCCCGGCCGTCCCAGACGACCGCGTGGACGCCGGCCGGGCGGGTCGAGGCGGGAACCAGCTCGCGCACCACGCGCCCCGACATGTCGAGGATGCGCACGCGCATCTGCGCAGTTGCCGCCAGTTCGAAGCGCAACGTGGTCGAGCCGGCGACCGGGTTCGGCGTGCTGGCGAGATTGAGCCGGGGCGCGGATGCACGGCCCGCCTGGTGGGTGGCCACCGCCTCGCTCTGGGGCTCGCGCAGGCCGAAGATGGACACCGGCTGCGGGCCCTGCGGAATGTTGGCGCCGCGAACCCTCACGATCCACTCGCCCGGCAGTGGATCACCCACGAACACCTGCTCCACGTTGTTGCGCCGGTCGATACCGGTCGCCGCGGGCGCGTCAGGGACGGCGGGGTCGAGTACCCACGGCAGATACGTGGCGGCCAGCGGGTCCACGAGCTCGAGGTCGAGATCGTTGACGAGCGCGATGGCGGCACCCTCGGCGCCCGCCGGATCATCCCAGGTGATCGTGACCTTGACCGGATCGCTGCCGTCCACGGCGAGGGGGAACTCGAGGATGTCATCCTGGGCCACCATCTCCTCGCGGATCTCCAGGCTGTCGATGACGGCCACGGCGGCGACGAGATCGATCTGGCCGTACCCGCTCCGGTAGTCGGGCCCCGGATTGAAGCGATCGGTGGCCGAATGCATGAGCAAGCCGCGCACGGTGGACGGCCACGGCTGGTGGCCGGTGACGAGGCGGAAGCGTTCCATGACGAGTGCCGCCGAGCCGGTGCCGGCGGGAGCCGCCATCGAAGTTCCGGTGAGCACCGCGTAGCCGCCGCCCGGATTGGCCGACTTGATCCCGCCGTCGCCCTGACGCTCGTCGCCGGCGGCTACCACCTCGGGCTTGATGCGACCATCGTCGACCGGTCCCCAGCTCGAGAAATCGCTCATCGAGCCGTCATCGGAGTTGAGGGCGCCGACACAGATCAGGTTCTTGGCTGGCTTCGGCGGGTTGATGTTCCCGAAATTCACGTAGGGCGGCGTGCAGCTCATGCCGCAGTCGCAGTCGTTGCGCTCGTTGCCGGCGGAGAACGTGATGTTGATCCGCCGCCCGTGGAGTCCAGTGATGATCTCGTCGAGCGGCGGGGCATCGAAGCGGTAGTCGCCATAGATCGAGCAGTTCGAACTACTGACCCCGGTGCCCCAGGAGTTGGTCGTGATCTCGACGCCGTAGGTGTTGACGATGCCGGCGTACTTGGCGAGGTGACTGGAGTAGGTGTAGGAGTAGATGCGGGCGCCGGGCGCCATGCCGCGCCATTGCTCTGCCGTGCCGCCGTTGGCGGCCGAGTTGATCCCGGTGCCACCGAGGGTGCCGGCCACGTGGGTCGAGTGCTGGCTGTTCGACGCGTTGTCGACCACGGTCAGGCGGCCGGCGAAGTCAGGGTGAGCGGGATCGATCCGCCCGCCATCGATGACGGCGACGTCGATGTCGGCACCGCTCAAGCCGTAAGGCGGGTTCTGGACCGCGCCCGCGCCGATGAGCGCCCGGGACCCGTCGTTCTCGAGCTCGATGGGCGGGCCGATCTCGTCGACGAAGGCCACCCCATCCTCTGCCGCGATGAGAAGCAGCTGACCGGGATCGGCGAGGACCGTGTAGCGATGGTGGGGGAGGAGCACCTCGACGATCTCCGTGTTCAGGGCTGCGAGCCGGGACTCCGCTTCGATCGCCGGGATGTCCGGGTAGAAGCGGACGTTCAGGAGGGCACGACCGTCGGGAGCTCGAGCCCAGTCGTCGATGCCGCTGGCGATGAGCGACGGATGCACCTTGTCCGTCGGCGAGAGGATCGCTATCCCGGCGAGGTGCTCGGCCGCAGCGGGTGAGAGGTCGGGGGGCAGCGTCACGGCGAACGCATCGTCCGGGAGGTAGTGATGGAAGACGACGCCGAGCGCCTCGAGCGCCCGCCGGTGCGTGTCGCGTCCGTTCCGTTCGATGACGATGACGAGATGTCGCGCGGCGGGGATGCTGATCTCCCTGGCCACAGCCGCGGGCCGCCGTTCGGGTTCGATGCTTCGAGCCAGGAGGTGGATGGCGCCGCTGGCGGGTGCGCTGGCCAGGACGAGCAGGCACAGGACTACGAGCGCGGCGACGGTCTTCTGGCGAGCGACGCTCACTGGACGGCGCATGGTCGGGCCTCCGGTCTTGGTGGAGAAGGCTGGCAACGAGCCGAACGAGCGGCCCCGTTCGCGGCGATGCGCGGCGGCCATCGCCCCGTGATTATACCGCTCGATTTGCCCTGGCGGGGCCTCATCCCTATAGTCGGCGCCGGCCCCGAAGCGAGAGCTGCGGGCCGGCCCCGAGGGAGAACCGAACATGTTGACCGATCGCCTGAGCGAGGACCTGAAGGTGGCCATGAAGGCGCGGGAGAGCGAGCGGGTCGGCGTCATCCGGATGGTGCTCGCCGACCTCAAGAACGCGCGCATCCAGAAGGGCGTCGATCTCACCGCGGATGATGAGATCCAGGTGCTCAAGCGCGGCATCAAGATGCGCAGCGACTCCACCGAGCAGTTCCGCCACGGCGGGCGCGAGGAACTCGCCGCCAGGGAGGAGCGCGAGGCCGAGATCCTGCGTGCCTACTTGCCGCAGCAGCTGACCGGGAGCGACCTGGCCCGCGTCGTCGACGAAGCCGTGAGCCGCGCCGGCGCCACCGGCCCCAAAGACATGGGCGCGGTGATGAAGCTCGTCATGGGCGAGCACGGATCGATCGTCGACGGCAAGGAGGTCCAGGCCCTGGTGCGCGCCCGTCTCGGCGGCTGAGCGGGCGCGCCTCGAGCTGGAACTCTCGACCCGGCGGGGCTAGGCGTGCGAGCGCTGGATCGCCCGCCGGATCTCCCGCTTCAGGCGGTGCCGCCGCTTCCGGGTTGTCTTGAGTACCTTGTGGTCGTGGGCCGCAAGCGCCTGATCCCGTTCCTTCTTCAGCTCGGTGAGTTGCTTCTTGATGGTGGCCTTGTTGATGCCGAGCGCGCCATGGGCATGGCGATCGATCCCGAGCTTGGCAACGAGGAAGTCGACGAGCTGTTCCTTCTTCAGGGCTGACACGCCCTCCAGCCCGTGCTTGGCCGCCATCTCGCGCAGTTCGATCACCCTGGTCTTGTGCAGCTGGTGGAAGTCCATCGCTCCTCCTGCAGGTTCGCCTGGATCGGAAGCACAATTCAACAGAAGAGCCGCCCGCGAATCAAGGGGGAGTTGCGGTCGTGCCGGTTCCCGGGCCCATTGCCGCCCGTTCCGCCGCCTTGGCCATCTCGATGCGCTCGATCACGGGCGGGTGCGTCGCATTCCAGAATACGAGGAAGGGGTGCGGCAGCAGATTCGAGCGGTTGCTCCGCGCCATCTCCACCTTCATGGCGATGAAGGTGGCGGGGTCGCCGGTGAGCTCGAGCGAAACGCGGTCCGACTGCCGCTCGAAGTGCCGGCTCACGGCGTTGCCGATCGGAGCCACGGCGATCGTGGCGGCCGAGACCAGCGCCAGGAGCACGGGCACGAGAGCCGGATCGGCCGGTCCGGTGAGGCGGGCTGCGGCGAGCAGGGAGGGGCTTGCCAGGAGCCGCCACAGGAGCATGAATCCGATCGCCATACCGGCAACACTCAGCGCCCATCCCTTGAGCACGTGCTGGCGTTGCCAGTGCCCGATCTCGTGGGCGACCACCGCCAGAACCTGCCGCACGTCGTGCTGCTCGCTCAACGTGTCGTAGAGGTAGATCTCGCGGCGGTCCCCGATGCCCGTGAAGAAGGCGTTGGTGTGCGCCGAGATGCGGCTCTGATCGATGACGCGGATCTCCTTGACGGGGACTCCGGCACGCGCGGCGAGCTCGGTCACGCCGTCGCGAAGCGGTCCAGGTTCGAGGGGGGACACGGTGTAGAAGAGGGGCAGGATGAGCGTATGCCACGCGATCGCGAACACGAAGGTGGCCACAGCAGCGACCGGTGTGATGACCGCGGGCCATGAACGCGGGAATCGGCGCAGGACCGCGAAAAATACCGCGAACAGGAAGAGCTCGATGAGGAGGGAAACGGCATGCCCCTTGGCGAGGCGCAGCAGCCAGGGACCGAAGGCAAGCCGGCGGAAGCCGAATCGTCCCTCCAGCACGTAGCCGTGGTAGTAGTCGATGGGCAACTGCAGAAGGCGGAGCCCTGCACCCAGGATGAGCGCGACCAGGATCGCCGCGAGAAGCGGTTGGCCGCCGGAGAGGGCGAGGCTCCTGTCCGCCAGCCAGCGCCCGCCGCCCGCCAGGAGACAGAGGGCCAGGACCCCGAAGAAGATGCAGTCGCGCGCCACCCCGCCCGGGATGAACGACTGCCGGTACTGGCGGCCGGTCTCGATGTCCTCGCTCGTGAAGTAGCGAAGGACCCGCTCTTGCCACCCGGGATCGCGGTTGCCGCGTGCGGCCAGGCCGGCCTCCAGGAAGGACCAGAGAATCGGCAGCGCGACGATGAGAACAAGGAGCAGGCGGGCGGTGTCCAGGCCACGTGGTCGGGCGTCCATGACGGAAGTCTAGCGCACGGGCCGCGGGGGCGGGAATCCCGTTGCGCAGGGGGCTACTTCCGGGAGCCCGAACCGATCCGCTCGCGGGCGATGAGCCCGGCTCCCAGCGCCACGGCGTCATCGCCGAGGCGCGCCAAGGTGATGCGCACCCGGCGCTCCCGGTCGGGAAGAAGGAATCTCTCCCGGGCGCTCCGGCGGATGCCGACCACGAAACGCGGGCCCAGCGCTTCGATGAGCCCACCGCCGAAGACGACGACACCCGGGTCGAGCAGGTTGACGAGGTTCCCGGCGAGTACGCCGAGGGCCTTCTGGGCGCGGGTCAGCACCTCCATGGTGAGGGCGTCACGCGCCCGGTAGGCGTCAGCAATAGCGCTCGAGCGTAGGATCTGGCGGGTATCATCACCAGCCATGAAGAACGGTGAAAGCTGAGTCTCGCGTCCGGCCTCGACCGCGGCGTGAATGGCGCGGACGACCCCGCTCCGGCTGGCGATCGCCTCGATGCAACCGCGGCGCCCGCAGCCGCACAGACGATCATCCGCCACGATCGCCATGTGGCCGATCTCCCCGGCAGCCTGGCGCATCCCTTCATGGATCCGGCCGCCGAGGACGATTCCGCCGCCGATTCCGGTGCCGACGAAGATGCCGATGAGATCGCCTCTGCCCCGTCCCGCCCCCAGGCGATGTTCGGCGAAGGCTCCGGCATTGGCGTCGTTCTCGAGCGCGAAGGGAATGTCGAGTTCCTTGCCGAGCAGCTCGGGTAGCGGCACCTCATCGAAACCGCGCAGGTTCGGGGCGGTCCGGACGATGCCGGATTCCGGGTCGATCACGCCGGGAGCGGCGATGCCCGCGGCTCCGATCCGGCGGCGTGGAACGCGCGCCCGGCGTATCGCCAGGCGGGCCGTGTGGGCGATGCGCGCGACCACCCGCTCCACACCCTCATCACCGCCGGTTCGCGCGCGGGCGCGGCCGAGCAGCCGGCCCCGGCGGTCGGTGACGAGGGCGAGGATCTTGGTGCCCCCGAGGTCGATGCCCAGCGTGAGCTTCCCGCGCTGTGGCTTCACGGCCGCTCCTCAATCATGATCTTTCCTCTCAGATGGAATGGGTCGCCGCGCGTCTTGCCGTGAGATTGCCAGTCGCCAATCCCACCCTTGCCCCTGGCGGCCGGGTCCACGTAGGCTCAAGCGATGACCCCAGCCGAGACGCACTCGCAGCAGGACGGCGGTGAGCGCCAGCACCGGAACCTGCAGGCCTGCGCCATTCCGTATCGTATCGAAGCCGGCACCATACAGTATCTCCTGGTCACGACCTCGAGTGGAGACCACTGGATCTTTCCCAAGGGTATCGTGGATCCTGGATTCACGCCGGCCGAGGCCGCCTTGCAGGAGGCCTTCGAGGAGGCCGGTGTGCGCGGCGAGCTCTCTCCTCGACCGCTGGCCTCTTTCGAGCGGCACAAGTGGGGACGCCAGTGGGAGGTCCACGTGTTCAGCTTGAGCTGCGAGATCTTGGCCGAGGACTGGCTCGAGAACTGGCGCCAGCGACGCTGGGCGAACTACGACGAGGCGAGAAAGCTGCTCGAGAAGCCCATGGCCCGAGCCCTCCGTGAGGTCCATCGCACTCTGACCGGGGAGAGCGGCGAGTGACCGGCCGGAGGCACTCTGGAGCCCAGCACTCATGCCCACCATCATGACCGCCTCGGCAACCGTAGCCGATCAGGCGTTGCCGTAGACGGGGATCGCGGCTCCGTGGATCACGCGCGCTGCATCAGAGCACAGGAAGACGATGACGCTCGCGATCTCCTCCGGTCGCGGCCAGCGCGTATGATCGGCCTCCGGCATCGCGGCGCGGTTTGCGGCAGTATCGAAGATGCTCGGCACCACCGAGTTGACGTTGATCCCGCTCCCCTTGACTTCCTCGGCGAGTGAATCGAAGAGCGCAAGCGCTGCCGCCTTGGAGGCCGCATACGCGGCGGCTCCGGGCGCGCGAGCATGGCCCGCCCGCGCGGCGACCTGGACGATCGATCCGCGCCCCGCTTCAAGCATGACGGGTACCGTGGCGCGAGCGAGGAGGAAACCGGGAGTCAGGTTGAGCGCCAGCATGCGATCGAGGACCCGCGAATCCGCCGCCCAGAGGTTCTCCCCTCCCGCGTAGCCGCCGGCTGCATTGACCAGGGCATCGAGACGGCCCTCGCGGGCCACGAGGTCGCGGACCAGCGAACGGACCGCATCGGCATCGGTCAGGTCCACGTTGGCTGCGGTGAGGCATGCGGCGTCTGGTCCCGCCGCTTCACGCAATGCGGCAACATCCTCCATCCGGCGTGTCGTGACGGTGACGCGCGCCCCGCGCGCGAGGAAGGCAAGGCTGACCGCTCTGCCGAGGGCCCCTGTCCCTCCAGCCACAAGCACGATCTGGCCCTTGGTGGACATGGTTTTCACCTCCGGGGCGAGAGTTCCCTGCCCCCCCCTCAGGGTCGCCGATCGCCTAGCTGCCGCCCAGCCCGCGGGGCCCGCCACCCCTCATCTGGGCGGCGCTGCCCCCGAGCGGCCGCGCGATGTACTGATCGAAGATCCGGTTGTCGCAGAGTCGGCGCAGGTAGGCGGCTTCCAGCTCGGGAAACTGGCGGAAGATCTCGCCGACCAGGAGCTCGGTCTCCTGATCGATGGCCTTGCGGACATGTTCTGGAAGCGCCGGTGCTCCGGGCCCCGCTCCCGGTGAGCGGACGTTGGCCAGGTACTCGATATAGATGAAATCGCCCTGACGCACCAGCCCGACGACTCGATCGAGGGCATCGGCGCGGAGCCCGTTGTTGACCGCAGTCAGTCGCTGTGCCAGTCGAGTCTGGAGCTGGGCGTCGACTTCGAGCCGAAGCTCGCGTCCAACGCGAGGGGGAGCCAGAGCCAAGGTCTTGATCAGCGGCGTCCAGGGATCGTCCCAGGTCGGATGCTCGCTGGCCTGGTAGAAGACGGTGTAGCGCGGACTGCGTCCGAGCAAGAAAGAGGGTGGAGGCTCCCCGTAGTAGTCCGACTCATCCATGACTCCAGACCAGTCGGAGGGGCAGAAGAAGAGCTTGATGAAGGGGTGGTAGAGATATCCATCGGGGTGATGGATATTCACTGCCGCATTCTCGAGGCGGAAGTAGAGAGCAACTTGAGCGCCCTCCCATCGGCTCGGTGCGCGAGCGGCGCTCTGCGCCGCGATCGTCCATCCCGGAGGCATCACGGCGGCGAGGGTGGTGGCGATGGGGTCGGCACCGGTTGCCGCTGTCGGTACCCTCTCATCGGCCCCGGCGGGATGACGCACCAGCAGCATCGACGCGCAGCATGCCGTGACGAGCCAGAAGAGGATGCTCGGAGTGGTCCGTCTGGCGGCCGATCGGGATGCGGGTTGGTGGCTGGTACGAGCCGGATCCGGCTGGGACCGCGGATCCGAGCCGACCGGCAGCACGAGGCGCGCCAGAGCTCCGCCCTGGGGCCGGTTCCTGAGCTCGAACTGGCCATGGTGGTCATGCACGATCTTCGTGACCACGGCGACCCCGAGTCCGCTGCCACCCTTCTTCGTGGACACGTACGGTTCGCCCACATGGTCCAGGATCTCGGGAGGCAGTCCAGGACCGGTGTCGGCGATCTCGACCACCACGGCGCGTTCCCCTTCACCGCGAGGAGCGACCTCACCGCGAACGAGGAGCTCGCCGCCGTCCGGCATCGCTTCGACCGCATTCTTGAACAGGTTGTTGAACACCTGGCGCAGGAGGCGGGCATCGCCTTCGACCGGAGGCAGATCGGGCGCCAGTTCGAGCCGGCAGCGGATGCTGGCATTGCAGTACAGCTCGATCGCCTCGCCGAGGAGCGGTGCCAGCTGGACAGGACCGAGCTCGGGAGCCGGCAGCTTGGCCAGTCGAGAGAACTCATCCGCCATGTGGCGCAAGCTCTCCACTTCGCCGAGGATCGCATCGAGCGACTCATGAAGGCGGGTCTGCCCCTCACGACCGACGTCCGCGTCAGGGACCGGGGTCGATCCCAGCTCCTGCTTCAGGCGATGGATGGCAAACTGGATCGGCGTTAGCGGGTTCTTTATTTCGTGCGCAACTCTTCGTGCCACGTCCTGCCACGCCGCGAGGCGCTCGGCGCGTCTCAGATCGCGCCGCGAGCGCTCGAGCTCAGCGGCCATGCGGTTGAAGGAGTTGACGAGGTACGCCATCTCTTGATCGCCGGAAGGCGCGAGGGCGGGCGTCTGTTCGCCGCGCCCCAGTCGCTCCATGGCCAGGACCAGATCCTCGATCGGACGTGTCAGGCCGCGCGCCATGAAGCGGGCGAGAACGATGGCGGTGACCAGCACCATGAGGGCCACGAACCCGGTCGAGATCCATACCCATCCTTTCGACACGGCCAGGTATAGCTTGAGCCGGTCGAAGAGGCTTGCGCCACGGCGCGCCTCGGCAATCTGCGCGAAGAACTCGGGAGGAATGGCGTAACCGCCGACGATGACGCGCAGTGCCGCCGAGTCAGCAGCGGCGATGGCGATGAGGAAGCCCTCCGGCTTCTCGATCAAGCGGCTGGCATCGAGAGCGGCCGCGATCTCTTCCGAGGTCAACAGGAGGCCCGTGGCCGAAGCCTCGGCCTGGCGCAGCGCATAGCGACCGTCCTCGCGCTCGTAGACCCGGAGGATATCGAGACCCCCGGGTGCGGCCTGGCCCTCGGCCATGCCCTCGACGGCTTCCAGCAGGTGTTCCTTGAGTGCGCGGAGCGCAACGCGCGCCGCTCCCATCGAGCTGTCCACCGTGCGCTCGACGCCTGGATTGCCCCAGAACTCGATCGAGCGCGAGAGTCGCTGCGAGATGACGAGGGTGAGCGTGAGGCAGGGGATGACGGCCAGGGCAATGAAGGCGGCAAGGAGCCGTGTGCGCAAGGAGATGGGTGGCAACCACCTCCGCCTGTGACGTGCCGGTCGCTGTCCGGACATCGTCTAGGTCTCCGCCTGCTTCGCCTGGGCTCGCCGGCTGCGTCGTGGCCTGCGGGGAACGGACTGCGCGAGCTGGCCGCACGCCGCGAAGATATCCTTGCCCTGACTACGCCGCAAGGTGACCGCCACCACTCGCGGCTCGAGAAGGTGGGCGAAGTGCTCCATGCTCTCGGTGCTCGCTCGCTCGAAGTCAGGAAGCCCGGTGGGATTGTAGGGGATCAGATTGATCTTGCTCGCAGTACGGTTGGCGAAGCGAGCGAGCCGCCGGGCGTCGTCGGCCGAGTCGTTGACTCCGGCGAGGAGCACGTACTCGATCGTGGACCGTTCACCGCTGCGTTCGGCATGCTCGCGCATCGCCGTGGCGAGCGCTTCCATCGCGTAGCGACGGTTCACCGGCATGAGCTCGTTGCGCTGGGGATCGGTCGTTGCTCCCAGGGACACGGCCAGTCGGACCTTCGGCCGCTCGCGGGCCAGGCGTCTGATCCCGGGGACGACACCAACCGTCGACAAGGTGATGCGCCTTGCGCTCAAGGCCAGACCTTCCTTGTGCGTGAGAATGTCGATGGCCCGGATCACCGCATCGAGATTGGCCATGGGCTCGCCCATGCCCATGAACACGATGTTGAACCGCTCGGGGAGGGGCGCGATCGCGTCCAGGCCATAGACCTGGTCCACGATCTCGGCGGGGCTCAGGTTGCGCACGAATCCCATCTGTGCGGTGCGACAGAACCGGCAGCCAAATCCACACCCGACCTGGGACGAGAGACAGAGCGTGAGTCGGCCTGGCGTTGCGATCCGAACCGTCTCGATGCGGGCCCCGTCCGCCGCGACCAGGACGAACTTGCGGGTCTCGGTCTCCTGCGATCGTTGCTCTTCGACCACGGTGAGCGCCGGGATCGAGAACTCGCTGGCGAGGCGCTCGCGGAGGAGCGCGGGTAGATTCGTCATCGAAGCGAAGTCGCGGGCGCGCCGGGCATGCAGCCAGCCGAAGAGCTGGCGGGCGCGGAAAGGGCGGTCGCCGGCGGGAAGCGGGGCGATGGCGCGCACGAGGTCATCAGGCAGCGCCCCGAGCAGGCTGGGTCGTGTCTGAGAACCAGCCGCGGCCAGCGGCTCGATCGATACCGCAGGCGAGTCTGATGCCGGCAGTGGCGGGCGATGGATCACGTGAACGTCTGGTTCGAGGTCGGCGCCCGAATGGGGAGCACGGGCGCGATGATGGATGATGGATGCGGAAAGGACCACCTCACTCGCAACGCCAAAGGATATCACACCTTGTCAAAGCTGGCCGGTTCCGCCGGCCGGCCTGATCGCCTTGGAAGGGACCCGCCTCTTTGCCCAGGGCCAGGAAGGTCCTGTTACAGGCAGGTATAAAAAAGCTTGCGAACCCCGTTGACCCCCTCCGTTCCTGGGCTATGCTGGTGCTGAGGGAGAAGTTCGCTCACTGACGGCGAGTGACTCCTCCGCGAGGTCCCCACATCCTCTCGAGGTTGTTCCCGGTGGTGCCGTCGAGCGAAAGCCGCAGTTCGCTGCGGGCGAAGGAGTTGACTTACCCCATGTGTCGCCGAACGAGGTACTTGCTAATCCCTGCGTGCCTCCTCCTTCTCACGGCCGTGGTGCCCCCTCAGCCGGCCTTGGGCAATGGTGATCCAGACGAGGTCATCGAAAAGACCGAACCGTTTCCGCCGCTTCCACCCTTCCAGATTCCACCCTCGTCACCACCCGCGCACGGGTTCCAGGGAGACCCGGACGAGCTACCGGACGGGGGCTACGACGATGAGGGGGGCTCCGGAGGGCCGACGCTCCCCGGAGACAGCGGTATGCGCGGAACCGGAGACTGGATCTTCATGATGCTCAACGTGATGAGGCTCGCATTCTCGGCCGCGTATTGATCTCGTCGCTGTTCCACGACCCCGTGGCTAGCTCCCAGAGGTGCATGGGCACCGAATGTCGGAGATCAAGGTGAGGAAGGGGAAACCCGCCGCCCCAGAGGTCGCAGCCTGCGCCCCCGGCTCCCGGGCCGAGTTCGAGAAGCTTCTCCAGCTCGGCAATGGGCAGTTCGAGTGTGATAACCGCAAGGAGGCGCTTGCCTTCTATGCCCAGGCCTGGGAACTCCTGTTAGCGGCGGACCGGGCAGCAACTTCCGACCCCGGAGACCTCCCGGGGATGGCCGGAGAGGCCGTCTTCCTGTGCCGCCGGATGGGCGAGGTCCATCAGCTGCGCGGCGACTTCGAGG
This sequence comes from Candidatus Eiseniibacteriota bacterium, assembly GCA_963823555.1. Taxonomy (GTDB): domain Bacteria; phylum Eisenbacteria; class RBG-16-71-46; order CAVPCR01; family CAVPCR01; genus CAVPCR01. The sequence continues at coordinate 168,413 of CAWGMA010000001.1, forward strand.
CTGCCCGCCATGTCCTCGCCGAGGCCGAGCGCCGGCTCGAGGAGCATCCTGACGACCATGAGCTGGGACAAGTTCTCGCCATCCGGGGCTCGATCGCGATCGACCTCGGCCGGTTCTCCCAGGCTCAACGCCTTCTGAAGCGGGCATATGAGCTCCTCAAGAGCTCGCCCGACCATCACGCCTTCGGCGCCCTCGAGCGCCGCCTCGGCAAGCTGTACCTGCGCATGGGACGGCCACAGGAGGCCCGGACCTACTTCGAGAGTGCGCTCGCCACCTTCCGTCGCATCGGCGACCAGCGCGGCATCGCCGGCACGCTCAATAACCTCGGCCTCATCCACAAGCTCGCCTGCGAGTGGATGGAGGCGGTCCGGGTCATGGAGAAGGGCCTCGTTCTGAACGAGATCCTCGCTGACGAGGCTCAGATCGGCGCCCTGTGCATCAACCTCGGTGTCGTGCACATGAAGATCGGCCAGTGGCAGCGGGCTGAGGAACGCCTCGACCGGGCCATCGCCTGCAATGCGCGCATCGGCAACCGCCGTGGCCTTGCCAACGCGTACATCGCCCGGGCCAATCTGGCGCTCCGCCTTCGTCAGTGGCGGGATGCCGAGCGCTGGCTCGAGCAGGCGCTCGAGATCGCGCACCCCCTCGGCCTCGTGCGGGCCGAGGGCTTGGCCCTCGAATCCCTGGGCGATCTTGCCGCCGATCGCGGCGACTTCGCACGTGCCGAGGAGCATCTGCGCGCCGGCCTCGAGCTTGCCCGCCCGCTGGGCGCGGACAACGAGCTCATCGGGGAGCTCGGGCGGCGTCTGGGGGAAGTGTGCGCTTCCACGGATCGTCCCGACGAAGCGCTGGCCCTCGTTGAGGAAGCCATCCATATCGCGCGCAAGGTCGGTGATCTCTACGAGGAGGCACTCTGTCATCGCCTCTTCGCGCGGATCCACGGTCTCCGGGGAGAGATCAAGCTGTTCCGCGAGCATGCGGCTCAGATCATCGGTCGTCTCTCGCATATGGGGGAGAGGCGCGAGCAAGCGCGCACCTTCCTGGCCCTCGGCGATGTCTGGATGGCCCAGCGCTCCGCCCTTGCCGAGTCATGGCTCGAGGAAGCGCAGGTTTCCTATCAGCGGGCCGAGACCCTGGCGCTCGGCCTCGAGCTGCGCGGGGAGGCGGCGCTCGCCTCGCTCCGACTCGCCGAGCTCGAGCGCGAGCAGGGGCGGCTCGACCAGGCGCTTGTACGCATCGGGAGCGCGCTGCACCAGGCCGGGGAAGGAGAGCCGGCGATCCGTGAGGAGCTCGTTCGCCTCCGGGGCGAGGTCGAGGACGCCATGGCGGCCGGCTACGGGCCGAAGGCGGCCGAGCGCGAGGCCTTCCAGGAAGTCACGAAGCTCTATTCGGGTCGCGCCGATGTCGATGCTGTGCTCGAGAACCTGATTCGTCTGATCGAGGAGCGGTCGGGGTCCGACCGGGCCTTCTGCGCCTGGGCTCCCAAGGAAGCGCCGCCAGCGGTCTGCGCGACCACCGGTTTCCGGCGGAGCGAGGCCACACGGATCCTGAACGGGCTCGGGCGCGGGCTCGTGGCCGAGCTCATCGCCGATGATCGTCCGCTCATTGCCACCGATCCCGAGGATGATCCCCGACTCCAATTCATCGGCCATCGCGATGGCAGCTCCGCTCTCTCCATAGCCGTCATGCCCTTCCAGATCCCGGATCAGGTACAGGGCATCGTCTATGTGGAGCGCTCACCGGGCAATCATGCCGGCCCCTATCGCGCCGCCGATATCGCTCTGCTCTCGATGCTCACGAACGTCGTAGCCATCGCCGCCGTCGAGGCAGAACGCGCGCGCCGGCTCACCGAGGGGGTAGCGGCCGCCGACCGTCCGCCGGCCCTGGCAAGCATCATCACCGGCAACTCGGAGATGCTGCGCATCCTGAACCTGCTCGAGCGTGTCGCATCGACGCCGGCGAGAGTCCTCTTGCTGGGCGAGACCGGAACCGGCAAGGGGCTTCTCGCCAGCGCATTGCATCACTTGAGCCCACGGGCGCAGGAGCCGTTTCTGCAGATCAACTGCGCGGCGTTGCCGGAGCCGCTCCTCGAGAGCGAGCTCTTCGGGCACGTGCAGGGAGCGTTCACCGGCGCCATCCGGGAGAAGCTCGGGCTGTTCGCGGAAGCAGGGGCCGGTACCATCTTCCTCGATGAAATCGACAAGATGACGCCTTCCATGCAGGCGAAGCTCTTGCACGTTCTCGACCGCCAGGAAGTGCGGCTCGTCGGCGACACCAAGTGGCGCCAGATCCACTGTCGAGTGGTGAGCGCTGCCAACGTCGACCTCCGCGAGCTCATTCGCAAGGGCGAATTCCTGGAGGATCTCTACTACCGGCTGAATGAGTTCTCGGTGCTGGTGCCCCCGCTTCGCGATCGCCCGGATGATGTTCTGCTCCTGGCGCGGCACTTCATCGAGAAATCAGCGGTTCGGATGGGGCGTCATCCGCGCGGCATGGATCCGGAGGTCGAGCGCCTGCTCGTGAGCTACGAATGGCCGGGTAACGTGCGCGAGCTCGAGAAGACCGTCGAGCGTATGGTCGTACTTGCGATGGACGATGCCCCGCTCGGGCTCGACCTCCTGCCCGAGGGTCTTGTCAGCCCGTCCTCATCGCTCAAGGCGGGCACGACGTTGCGCGAGGAGATCCGTCGACTCGAAGCCCGGATGATCGGCCAGTCGCTCCGCGAGAACGGATGGAACAAGCTGCGCACGGCGCGCGCGCTCAAGCTGTCCTATCCCGCTCTGCTCAAGAAGATCCGCGAGTATGATCTCGATCGTCGCCGAAACGGCGGCAGCGCTCCCTCCCGACGCAAGAGCGTTAACAGTCAGATATAACTCGGATTGCCATTCCCAGTTTCTTTGAACACAACTGGTTGTGGCTGTCGTTTCGTTTCGATGGAAATTAAGTTGATAGTTTGCGGCCGGTACTTGAAGACAAGGTCCACCCGCAGCAGCCGCCCCACATGCTCAACTCGTTACAAAGGATAGAGTTGAGGCTCAGGACGCAATCCCCAATCGGATTGGCATGCTTCTGGCTGAGGACAATGCGTGGAGTGGGGACCTCCTAGGACTCCCTGGGGTATTCGGAGTCTCGAGGCCTCCGGACAGATCTCTTCCTCAACTGCAGCCTGGGCTGTCCGGAGTATCTCGAACCCGAATACCTCGGGGGTCCGAATTCATCATCTTGGTGTGGATGAGCTGAACCGCCTGCTCATCCGATCACCTCTGAATTCGCCACTCCCCGCATGGCCAAGGCTCCGGCGGTTCAACAAGCGTCTTGGCATCGGGGGGTGTGACGCGGCCTCGGGTTCGTCGACCCGAGGCCGTTTTCTTCTGGATTCTCCAATCCTCCTGCTCTGCCCACCCCAGTGGTTTCGTGTGGCGAGCGCGCTACGTGGCGTGACCTCGCTGCCGCGCTGATTCCTCGCCTGCCTGTCTCTCCAGGTTCCATGTCCTTCCCGTATCCATTGTCCCGATAATGAGTTGAGTCTGTCCATCGGCCCTTCGGGAGGCTGGCATTCGAAATGCGTTGGGGGATCGGTGCGGGTGGCCGCAGGGCCACCCGACCGCACCGGCAAGGTGCCGCGCGGGGAAGGGCAAGCATCGCCTGCGGGCGGCCCGTTCAGGCCCGTCCGCGAAGGGAGGTGACCCCGATGGCGATCCGCCAGGAACCTGAGAAGATCGGCGACACCGCTCGCGGCCGCGCCCGGCTCGTGCTCGCGGCGCCTCTCGTCGCCGTCCTCCTCCTTCTGAGTTCGGGTTGTGGGCTCGACCTCGACGATGACCCGGTCGTCGGTCCCCGCGACGTGACGCCGCCGGCGATCCCGACCGGAGTCCGTTCCGTCACCGGTGACAGCCAGGTGCAGCTCGTGTGGAACCCCAATGTCGAAGAGGATCTCGCCTGCTACCGCATCTACTGGAGTCCGGCGCCGGCAGGTCCCTACGAGTTCATGGCCGAGACCGACATCCCCCGCTTCGTCGATCGCGATGTCGACAACGGCGTGACTTACTTCTACGCGGTGACGGCCGTCGATGTCGCAGGGAATGAGAGCGAGCTTTCGCTGGAGCTGATTCATGACACCCCTCGCCCTGCGGGGACCGATCTCGTCCTCTGGCGCGCGTCCGGCCCGAGCTGGGAGCTCTCCGGCTACGACTTCAGCAGTTACGTGCGGCGTCCGTGGAGCTCGGTCGACGCCGACATGTACTTCAACCTGGAGAGCGGGCGTCCGGCCATGGTGGCCTCGGATCCTGCTACCGATCTGCAGGATGCCGGCTATGCCCAGCTCGATGATCTCGACTGGGCACCCCCCGCGGGCTGGACGGGCGAAGACCGCGTGACCCTCATCGAAGGCCACTGCTACTACGTCTGGACCCGCGACGACCACTACGCCAAGTTCCGTGTCACCGATCTGAATCTCGAGCGGGTGGTCATCGACTGGGCTTACCAGATCGACAAGTCGAACCCCGAGCTCGTGAGAGGTAGGTGATTGCCATGCGCGCGCGACTTTCTCAGCTCGCGGCCGCCACTCGTGTCCTCGCCATCACGACGATGTTCGCAGCCGCGGCCGGTGCCGCTGCCGCCGGTCCCCTCGGACCGGAGGCGCTGACGGCGGTCCCCGCCGGGTCCATCCAGGGTCCTCCGCTCAGGGTCAAGCTGTGGGTCGATCGCGGTGCCGAGGCGGTCTACTACCCGGGTGATCCGGTGTGGGTGACCTTCACGGTCAATCACGATGCCCATGTCTGCATCTACAACATCGATACGGGGGGCAGCGTGCAGGTCCTCTTCCCGCCGCCCGGGGATCCGGGATTCGTCCGTGCCCACGAGGTCGTGGAACTGCCACGCATCGACAGCGATTTCGAGTACGTCGTCTCCGGACCGCCAGGCATCGAGACCATCGAGGCGATTGCCAGCCGGGCCCGTCTTGCGCCCTGGGATGAGGGCTGGGGTTGGGAGTGGGAGACCGAAGATTGGGACGAGCGCGACTGGGAGAACGGCCGGCACAGCGAGGACCCTGAATGCGATGACTGCGATCCTGAGCTCGAGGAGTGGGAGGAGGACTGGGATGACGGGGAAGGCTGGGGCGAGGGGGTCGGCGGGCGCAGTACTCGGCTCGATGCCCGCCCCATCGCGCCGCCGCGCCCGACGGGCATCACGGTGTCCGGTGATCCGTTCGTGGCCATTCGTCGCGTGAACCGGCGGTTGCTTCCAGCTCCCTGCCCGGCGCGCGATTACGATACGGCGGTCCTGACCTTCTACGTCGGGCGCCGGGTGCACTACCCCCGCTACGCCTGCAATGACTGCCATGGGCCCGTCCATGGGTTCGATCCCTACGGGGACCGGTGCTCGGTGTTCTCAGTGCGGGTGAACGTCGGCTGGGTGTACACGCCACACCACGTCGTCGTGCGCGATGTGCACGTCATCGAGCCGCGCTACGTCTACGTGCGGCATCCCGTGGTCCCGCCTCGCTACAAGCACCTGAAGCGAGCCTGGCCATCGCACGATCGCTACAAGCTGAAGAAGGAGTTCGCCGGCACCCCGACCTGGAAGGCCGTGCCGAAGCCGCCCACGACCAAGGGAATGCCGGCTACCTGGCCGGAAAAGGGGGGCTCCGAGCGGACCGGTCTCCTGTGGAAGGGGAAGGTGCGGGTCGAGCATCCGATCGAGAACGGGACCATGATCCGCGAATCAGGTGGCAAGTCGCCCCCCGCGGCGACCAAGAAGGTCAGGGGATCCGGTTCGACCAAGTCATCCGGTGGAGACAAGGCGGCCGCCAAGTCGCAGAAGTCCGGTGCCAAGAAGAGAGCGGTCGACACGTCGGCGCAGCAGCAGAAGAAGACGGGCGGATATTCGGACAAGAAGCGCTGATGTCTCGCCTGAGCGAGAACGGGCCGCTCGTTCCCGGCGGCCCTCACCTGGCGCGCACGGCGTCCGGGGCGGCGGCGATGAGCGCCGCCCCGAACACTCCGGCGGCGTCGCCCAGGGCCGGGCGGAGAATCGGGGTCGTGAGCTCATCGGAAAAGAGATGCGCCGCCACGCATGCGGGTCCCTCGCGGTACAGGCGCTCGATCCGGGAGAGCCCACCCCCGACGACGACGCTGTCGGGATCGAGCATGTTCATGATCGCGGCGATCCCGCGGCCGAACCACTCCAGGTAGTCGTTGCAGGCCGCGGCAGCCGCCCGCTGGAGCGGGTGCCCGGCATCCTCCGCAATCGACCAGATCCCGATGGCGTCGAGCTCGTGCCCGCTCCGGGCGGCGAAGCGGCGGGCCATGCCCGGGCCGGAGAGGAAGGTCTCGAGACACCCGCGCCGCCCGCAGTAGCAGGGCGGTCCCTGGGGATCGAGGACGACGTGACCCCACTCGCCCGCGATGCCCTGCGGCCCCTCATGGACGCGTCCATCGATCACGATCCCACCGCCCATGCCGGTGCCGAGGATGATCCCGGCCACGACCGACGCCCCGCGTCCGGCGCCGAAGCGCGCCTCGGCCAGTGCGAAGCAGTTGGCGTCATTGGCCATTGCCAGGGGCCGTCCCAGCTCGCCCGCGACGTCCTCGTAGAGCGGCATGCCGTTGAGCACCGTCGAATTGCAGTTCTTCATGCAACCCGTCGCCCGCGAGCGTGCCCCTGGTGTCCCGAGGCCGATCGCGAGCACGTCGGCTCCCGGCAGGGCCGCCATGGCCTCGCGCGCCAGGGAGGCAACGAGCGTCACGGTGCCTCGGTAATCCCCGGCCGGAGTGGCGGCGCGTTTGCGGAAGATGGGCGAAGGCAGTTCGTCGCCAGCGAGGTCATGAGCTCGAACGACGACGACCTCGGTCTTGGTCCCGCCGAGATCGATGCCGACGTAGGCCCGTGTGCCTGGTTCGGATGTCATGCCGGTTCCGTCAGCGCGGCCCGAAGGCGATGGGGCCGATCGTCACCACCGAGAGCACGACTGCGCCGAGCGAGGCCACGGCCAGGACGACGGCGAAGATCTGCGCGCCGGGACCTTCGGCTCCCTTGACCCCTCCGCCGAGCACCATCGCCGCGGCGTAGCCCCCCGCGAAACCGCCGCCGTGGGCGAAGTTGTTGATGCCGGGCATCATGAATCCGAAGAGGAACAGGATAACTGCCCAGGTCCAGACCTGGGCGGTCATGTGCGAGCGCCCGGCCCGCCGCCCGTGGACGATGAGGGCGGCCAGGAGGCCGAAGATCGCGCCCGAGGCGCCGATCGTCGGAGCGTTCCCCATGAGGTTCGACACCAGGAACCCCACCGCGCCGGCGACGATGAAGATGATGAAGGCCCGGGCCGGGCCGTAGAGCTCCTCGACGGCGGGGCCCAGGTTCCGGATCCACATCACGTTGAAGAAGATGTGGAGGAGACCGCCGTGCAGGAAGGTGGCGGAGAGGATGGTCCAGAAGTGTCCCTGAGCCCAGACGATCCCCCCCGTCATGCCGAGAGTATAGAGAGCGCGCGAACTCGGCGAGAGGAAGCTCATGATCCCACGTGACGCGAAGGCCCCGCGCAGATCGATGGCGAGCGAGAGGACATACAGCACGATGCACGCTGCAGCGATCAGGCTCGTCGGGTCGATGCCGCCAAGGAGGCGCGAGAGTCCCGGGCCGAAGCCCCAGAGCCCGGGCTGGATCCGGCCGCAGTAGGGGCAGCGCGGCTCCGAAATCGAGATCAGCTTGCGGCAGCCGGGGCAAATGATGGCTCCGGACGTCTGGCGCATGGTGGTGATCCTCCTGGATCCTCTCTTGACCCTCGAGTCCATCCCGCCGGGGGATGCCTGGAGGTCCGTCCCGCGGGCCGGGTGAATGGCGGCGTCTGGACGATTCCGGGGGAACCTGAGCCCACGCCGGCGGTTTAATGGACAGCGGACTCCTGGCGTGGGGGTGAAGATCCCCGGTCGGGTCATCCGCAATCCGGCGCATCATAAGGCTTGGCGGCGCCTGAACGGTTGGAGGTTCTTAGGGGGATTGAGCCTCCCGCCGGGAAGGCGCCGCCAAGCCACTCCTCGATCCTCCGCGGGACAAGTCGATTGACCCGACGAGGGCTCTTCCCTAAGCTTCAACCTTCGACTTTGCAATTGATTGCGTGCCTCAGCATGGAGCCTGCTGCGACCAGTCGATCCTGGCGGCTCACGGTGCATGCCGCAAGTTGCCACTCGCTATCCATTCCAAGCCGAGCCCTATCGAGCCCATGATTCGATCCCATTCGTCGCCTCGCCGGCTGTCCGCCTTCCTGGCGGCCGCGTCATTGCTCGTTCTTCTCCTGGTCCTGGGCCGGCCTGCCGAGCACTCGGCCCCGCCCCGGCACCCGGATCGAGAGGATGGACTCTCCGCCGAGACCGGCTTCTGTGCCGTGCCGCCGGTACCCATGAAGGCCGGCTTCCGGGCCGCGAGTCGATATGCTCCGGCGCGCTCCGAGCGTCCGCTGCGCCTGGCGGGGGAGCCGGCGGCCCGGAGCGCGGTGCCCGACACGCTCGAGGTCCTGGCCATCCGCACCGATTTCGAAGACCAGCCCATGGATTCGACCCTGGTCTATTTCGAGCGCGCCTTCCTGTTCATGGAGCAGTACTGGGAACAGGTGAGCGTCGGCCAGCTGGTCGTCCACACGACCGTGAGCGATTCGGTCTACCGCTTGCCGGAGACCATGGCTTACTACGGCTACGATCCCCTGTTCGAGGAACGGCAGACACTCTTCATCCGTGATGCCATTCTCGCCGCGGACGATGACATCGACATGTCTGCCTTCGATGCGCACATCTGCGTCCATGCCGGTGCCGGGCAGGAGTCGGACGTGCTGGGCAACAGCCCCGAGCAGCTGTGGTCCGTGTTCGCGCCCTTCGAAGTGCTGTCGGCCTATCTGCCCGACTCGACAGGCGTCAACGGCATCCTCACCAATGATCGGACGCCGGAGGGGGATCCGTACTACGTCAAGTTCGCGCTGGTGCTGCCCGAGGTCGAGTCCCAGGACGAAACCCCATCGGGGCAGCCCTTCGTGTTCGGCATGACCGGGGTCTATGCCCACGAGTTCGGACACGTGGTGGGCCTGCCCGATCTCTATGACACGACCCCGGCCGATTTTCCGGATTCGCAAGGTCTTGGGGCCTTCGACATCATGGCGGCCGGCACCTGGAACGCCAACGGTTTCGTGCCGGCACGGCCATCCGCGTGGTGTCTCTACGATCTCGGTTACCTCGATGCCGAAGTGGTGACGCGCTCGCAGCGGGTCGAGCTGGGGGCGGTGGCGGGCGACGCCGGCGCGCCGGCCGGTTTGCCTAGACTGGCGGCCATTCCCCTCGGCGGCGACGAGTATTTCCTGGTCGAGAACCGAGTGCAGGATCCGAACGAGAACGGGCTCTTCGACTGGAACGACGTCAACGGGGACTCGCTGTTCGATTACTACATCGATGACTACGAGGGTGCGGAGTTCGATTTCTTCCTGCCCGGGGACGGCGCGGGCTCGGGACTCCTCATCTTCCATGTCGATCCCTCGGTGATCGCGGCCAACTTCGTCGCCAACACGGTAGTGGGAGACCCCAAGCACAAGGGCGTCGATCTGGAAGAGGCCGACGGCATCGAGGACCTGGACGGCTACCCGCGCTCGATCGAGAGCTTCGGCAGCCCCAATGATGCCTTCCGCGCGGGCAACCGCGTTCGCTTCGCGCCCGATACCGTGCCTTCCACGGTATCGAGCTTCGGCGTACCGACCTTCGTCACCATCGACTCCGTGAGCGCTGCCGGTCCCGTGATGTCCTTCACGGTGGCCTTCGATCGGCGCAAGGGTGGAAGCTGGCCGGCCGTGATCACGGGGCCGTTGGGCGGGAACCATCCGGTGGCCGTCGATCTCGACCCCGAGATCGAAGGCCTCGAAACCGTGGTCGTCGACACCACCGGGGGTGTCTGGATCATCGCTGCGGACGGCACGATGCCTCACGGGGCTCCGTTTGCCCGGATCGGTCCCGACGCCGATACCACGCCCGCCATCGGTGACGTGGACGGCGACGGGGCGGCTGATCTCGTCGTGGTCGCCGCGGACGGCACCATCTACGCCTGGCATGGGGACGGGACCGAAGTGGTGGACGGGGACATGGATCCGGCGACCACCGGGGTCTTTGCCCGCGTCGGCCGCTCGCTCAAGGACGCGGTCCCCGTGCTGGCCCGGCTCGGAGGGCCGGTCGATGCGGTGATCGCCGGTACGCCGGCCGATGCGGACGGGATGGGAGAAGTGGTGTGGGCCGAGCTTGTGGGCGACGACCCGGCGCATCCGGTGCGCCTGGGGCGGGCCGAGGTGCCTGGAGACGCCACCGCGCCGGCTCTCGTCTTCGCGACCACCGAACCCACGATTCTCGTGCCGGCGGTCGCCGCCGGCCGGACCCGGTTCTTCGCCGTCCGGCCCGATCCGCTCGGCGGCCCGGCGTCATCGACCGAGCTTCCGCGCGAGCGCGCCGAGCTCCAGTACGCGGTGCGCTCCGTGGTCGCCGGCGATCTGGACGGCAATGGCCGGCTCGATGTCGCGGCCTCCGATGACCACGGGCAAATCGAGCTCTACTCGACGGACGTCCCGCTCGCCGGGGGCGGCGAGCTCACCACGCTGTCCGCGCTTCCAGGCTGGCCGCTCCAGCTCGGCCTCGGGGTGGCGCACGATCTCGCGCTTGCCGATATGGATCATGATGGCCGTGTCGAGGTGCTGGTCTCCGCCTTCGACGGTCGTCTCTATGCCGTCAATTTCAACGGTACGCCGCAGCTTTCGTTCCCGCACCCGACCGGAAGCCCGGATCGATCGATCCCCCGTCTGGTGCCCTCGCCGCTGGCGGTGGATCTCGAAGGGGACGAGCGCCCCGAGATCCTCTTCATGGCGGGCGACGGCCGCGCCTTCGCCGTCGGTGCCGACGGGCGCGTGCTCGATGGCTGGCCGCTGCCGGGACCGGCGGGCAAGGGGGCGCTCGCCATCCTCGCCGATCTCGAGGGTGACGGGCGCCTCGACTGGGTGGTGCCGAGCGAGATCGGGGCGTCGACCAGCCTCGTGGCCTATGATCTGGGTCCGGGCACCCTGGCCGGAGCCTGGACCGGATACCGGGGTGGCCCCACGAACAGCGGGATCCTGACTGTCCCGGCCCCGCCCTCGATGCCGCAGGAGTTCTTGCGTGAGTTCTATGTCTATCCCAACCCTGTCGCCGGAGGTCGGGCCACGATCCACTTCTCGCTCGGAGATCCGGCCACCGTGGACGTGGAGATCCTGGATGCGACCGGCCGCGTCGTCGCGCGGCCGGCGGCCGGCGAGGCCTTGCCCGGCCGTACCGATCATGAGGTAAGATGGGACGTCCGCGATGCGGCCAGCGGCGTCTACCTCGCGCGCCTGAGCGTGAAGGGCGATGGCGCCGAGGTGGTGCAATTGAAGCCGTTTGCCGTCACCCGCTAGGAGACCTGAGGATGCTGACCACCTGCCACGCTCTCTGCCGCTCATCGGCCACGATCATCCTCGCCGCCGCACTCGTCGCGGCCGGCCTGGTCCCGGCGGCAACGGCTGCCGAGCGGCCGGGGATCGTCTCGCTCGAGCTCCCGATCGGCCCGCGCGCCGCCGGAATGGGCAGCGCCTACGTCTCGGTGGTGGACGATCCGACGGCCATGCACTGGAATCCGGCGGGGCTCTCGCGCCTCGACGTGGCCGAGAAGCACTTCGCCATCCTCTTCCAGCACAACGAGTGGATCTCCGACTTCCGCCAGGAGTACGTGGGGGGCGGCACGCGTTTCGGCAAGCATGCGGTCGGCGGGAGCTTCTCCGGCTTCTACATCAACGACATCGATGGCCGCGACGAGTTCGGGCAGCCGACCGTCACCTTCGGCGCCTACGATGTGGTGGTCACCGGGTCCTATGCCTACGCGCTGACCGATCGCGCTTCGCTCGGGGGTTCGCTCAAGTACATCGTCGCCAACATCGACAACCTCTCCCGCTTCGCCTTTGCCGGCGATATCGGAGCCCAGTACGAGATCTACCCCGACCTGCACGTGGGCGGCGCCGTGACCAATCTGGGAAGCGGGCTCACGTTCGTCAGCGAACAGGACGATCTGCCGACCGCGGTCCAGGTCGGCGGCTCCTATGTCTTGCCCTGGCGACTCGGCAACGGGTCGATCCTCACCGCACTCGATGTACGCAAGGCGCGCGGTGACGACACGCATGTCCTCTTCGGCGGTGAGTACGACTATGCCGGCGTGGCTCAGGCGCAGATCGGGTACGGCACGGGTTATGATAACGCGGGTGTGAGCTTCGGTCTCGGCGCCAACGTCTCCGGCTGGCGGGTCGGCTACGCCATCGTGCCCTTCGATTCGGACCTCGGCTCCACGCATCGCATCGCCCTCGGCTTCCACCTCTAGGAGCCCGAAGATGGGCGGAGCCCCTGCGCGCCGCTCGCGGCCAGGCCGCGCCGGATGCGCGATAGGGCTTGTCGCTCTCCTCCTCGGCAGCGCCCTGGTCCCATCCGCGGCCCACGCCGGTCCAGGCGAGCTCCTGATCCGGCTCCGGCCGCCGGCTCGCCCCGAGGGTGCAGCCAAGGAGGGAGGCCGCCTCGTTCCCCTCCTCGAATCTTCACGTCTCATCGCCGAAATCAGCGCCGAGCTTCCGGATGCCGTCGCGGCCACGCTCGTCGGCGCGGAGCCTCTGCTCGCCGCCCGCCGGGTGCCAGAAGGGTTTTCGGCAGCGGCCGAGAACGCTCGTGAACCGCTGGCTCGCACCTTCGTCCTGCGCCTTGAGGCAGGGACGGATCCAGAACCAGTGGCCGCCGCGATCGCCGGTCTGGCGGCCATCGAGATCGCGATCCCCAACCGTGCGATCCCGGTGGATGATGCGCGCCAGGCAGCCGCGGATTCCGACCCTCGCCGTAACGAGCAGTGGTACCTGGATCGCGTCGGGGTGGCGGAGGCATGGGCCGTGACCCGCGGCGATGCTTCGGTCCTGGTCGCGGTCATCGATACCGGCATCGATCCGCATGGCGACCTTGCCGCCAACCTGTGGCGGAACGATGACGCGCCAGGCAATGCCAGTCCCCTCGACGATGGATTCGACCAGGATGGAAGCGGGATCGTCGAGGACTGGGAGAAGGATGACGACGACGACAACGGTTATGTCGATGACGAACGCGGCTATGATTTCGTCGATGCCCCGCGAATCGGCGGGCCCGGGGATGCGGTCGACCGGGATACCGATCCCAGCGACGATTCGGGCCATGGGACGGCCGTGGCCGGAGTCATCGGAGCGGTGGCGGACAACGGCATCGGCATCGCCGGCCTCGCCCCCGGATGCACGCTGATGCCGGTGCGGGCCGGCTTCAACCCCGGCCTCGGCGCCTTTGCCGGGGTCCTCGAGGAGGACGACGCAGCGGCCGCCATCGTCTATGCCGCAGAGAACGGTGCCCGCGTCATCAACATGAGCTTCGGCGACACGCTCAGCTCGCCGATCCTCGCCGACGCCATTGCCTACGCGCAGTCGCTGGGCGCCGTGCTCGTGGCCTCGGCCGGGAACTCCGGCACCATGGGTATGCACTATCCCTCCGGGCTCGCGGGAGTGCTCGCGGTCGGGGCCAGCGATTTCACCGAGCGGCGCGCGGCCTTCTCGAGCCATGGCGCCACCCTCGATCTCCTGGCGCCGGGAGAGGGAATCCTCACCACCGCGCGAATCGGTGGCGGCGATGACTATGTGCGACTTTCCGGCACGTCATTTGCGGCGCCGCTCGCGGCCGCCGCCGCAGCCCTCTTGCTCTCTCATGCTCCCGAACTCACCGCCGAGGATGTCGTCGCCAGTCTCACCGGCAGCACGGCCGATCTGGGAGCCCCGGGCTTCGATCTCGACACCGGGCACGGGCGGCTCGATGCGGGGCGGGCGCTCACGCTATCGCGCTCGGCCTCGGTCGCCATTCACTCCCCGGCTGCCGGCAGCGGGATCGACCGCACCGTTCCGCTCGTCGTCACCGCGGAGGGTCTCAGGCTCCGCGAGTTCGTGGTCGAGGTGGGGGAGGGGCGCGAGCCCGCGAGCTTCGAGGAGGTGGTCCGGGCGAGCGGCCGCCAGGTTGTGGCTGACACGGTCGCGATCTGGGATGCCACGGGGCTTCCGGCCGGCGAGTACCAGCTCAGGCTCCGTGCCCTCGATGCGGTCGAAGGCTGGCGTGAGACGCGCGCGCTCGTGACCGTGGATCACACGGCGCCGTCCATCCTGCATGCGGGTGCGGTGCCGCTGTGGGTCGAGGATCGAGTCCAGCCTTTCATCTTCTTCACCACGGATGATCTGGCCCGCGGGGTCGTGGATCTCGTACGAGCGGGCGGGGCGGAGCGGCGGATCGACGAGGCCTTCTTCACGCAGGACCATGTCCTGCGCGTTCCCGAGGATGTGAGCCCGGGGGCGCTGACGGCCACCGTCGGGGCGGCGAACGCCGCCGGCCTCAGGAGCACCGGACCCGAGCTCGCGTTCTATCTGGGAGCCGAGCGTGCGCGGACCCACGCTCTCACCGACACCGGGGCCCGACTCCCGCCGGGCGAGACGGCCCCGGCGATCGCCGATCTCGACGCCGATGGCGCCGGCGATCTCGTCATGATGCTGCCACCCGCCGACCCGGGCTCGATCTTCGGGCCGCTCGCGATCTTCGAGCAGGAAGAGGGTGCTGCCTGGGTCGAGCGCCTGGTGCTGCCCTACGATCTCCTGCCGCGCGCAGTCGGCGACGCGGATGGTGACGGCCGCATGGAGATCCTGGCCAGTGCGGCGGGCACCTCCTGGCTCCTCGAGAGCTCGCACCCCGGCGGCTATCCCGATCGGGTGGTGTGGGCGGATACGACCGCGAGCGCCGGGTTCGCCATCGGGTTCGCCGCGCTCGGCGATCCGGCGGGGCCGGCGCTCCTCGCCATTCGCGGCGATTCCCTGCTCGTCCACCGACCGACGGGGGACTCCGGTTCCTGGCGGCGTACCGCAGTCGGCAATTTCAGCGGTCAGCCATGGAGTCTTGCGCCGACGTTCTTCGCCGGAGACGTGGACGGGGATGGGGTGGTCGAGCTCGTCATCGGCGACGCCGGCGGCAATGTGCTCGCCTATCGAGCAGGGGCCGACACGCCGAGCGGTCTCATTCCGGCCTACTCATTCGCCTTGCCCGCGCGGGCCAACCCGCGTCTGGCGGGGGGCGATGTGACCGGTGACGGGCGCCCGGAGATCGCGGTCGATCAGGGGCTCGATCTCGAGATCTCCTCGGAGGCGCTGCTCGAGCGGCGGCGGCACCTGCTCCTGGTGCTGGCTGCCGAGCCGATCTCCGGCTTCACCGTCGTCGAATCGATCGGGATCGCCGGCGCCGAAGCCGGCGGCAATGCGCTGCGCATGGCCTCGATCGATGAGGACCCCGAGGCGGAGATCCTCCTCGTCGCCGCTCCCGACCTGTACGTCTTCGACGCGGGAGAGGAGTGGTATCCCGTCTACTACCAGGGCGGTGTACGCAGCACGAGCCTCGCGCTGGGGGACGGAAACAACGATGGCCGCGTCGAGGTCGTGGTGCGGTCGGGAGAAGAGACCATCGTTCTCTCGGCCCGGGATGCGTCGGTCCCGGGGCCCGTGCCGCCCTCCGGCCTGCGCGCCCGAATCGCCGCCGACGGCGCCGTCGAGCTGGCCTGGAATGCCAGCGCCGAGCGCTTCCGTGTCTACCGTCGTGCCGGGCCCACAGTCGATTGCGCTGAAACGCCGTTTATTGCGGAGGTGCCAGGACCCGCTTTCCGCGACACCGCGGTCACTGCCGTGCCCGAGGTGACCTACCGCGTGAGCGCTCTCGCCGCCGACGCCGAGGGCCCATGTTCTCCCCCGCTCACCGTGGTGCGGAGCGCGGCACCGCGTCTGCTCGAGGTCGTTCCCGAGCAGGCGCGCCTCCTCAGGCTGGTCTTCTCCGAGCCGATGGATGGGACGGCCGACCGGCTCGAGAGCTATTCCCTTGCCGATGGCGGTGGCGAGTCGGTCCCGCTGTCGTCGGTGCTCGCGGCGATGGGGGGCCGGGCGCGTCTCCTCGTCACCGCGCGCGACCTGGAGCCGGAGGAAGCCTACGCGGTCCGCCTGGGGGCGTTGCGTTCGGCATCCGGCGTGCCGCTGGCCGGGAACACGGAGATCGAGTTCACGGTGCCCCGCGAGGTCCGGCGTCTGACTCCGCTGCATGTGATCTCGGCCACCGGCGTGGCCGGGACCGGGGTCATCCGTCTGGCGCTCTCGGCGCCGCCAGATCCGCTCCTGGGCACCGATCCGGCAAGCTACCGCGTGGGCGGCGATCTCCGCGTGACCGCCGCCGCCGTCGACGGCAGCGCGGTGCGCCTGGAGCTGGATCCGGCCACGGTGCTCCACCCGGGGATCTTCGCCGTCGGCCTCGACCCGGCGCTCAGGGGGGTGGGTGGTGAGGTCGTGGTGCCCGGCCAGGGAGACCAGGTCGAGCTCGTGATCGGCGGCGAGATCGTGGCCTATCCGAACCCCTATTCGAGCGCACGCGCGGCCGCTGGTGGGGTGACCTTCGTCGGCCTCGGTGCCGGCGATCGGGTCATCCTGCTCGATGTCCTGGGTCGGGAAATATTGCGAGTGGACGCAGCCAACGACGGAACGGCGTTTCTCTCCGTGCGCGGGAACTCGGCCCTGGCCAGCGGCGTCTACGTCTATCGCGTGGAGGGATCCGGCGGCACACGCACCGGGAAGCTGGCCATCGCCCACTGAGCGGAACGCGGGCTTGTCCCGTGGTTCGCTCCCGGCCTAGAATGTCGCGTGGGATTCTCCGATATCCTCGAGCAGGATGGCGCCAAGCGCCAGCTCCAAGCCGCCCTCCGATCCGGCCAGGTTCCCGGGGCGCTCCTCTTCCACGGTCCGTGGGGCGTGGGCAAGACGCGAACGGCCCTGGTCTTCGCGCGTGCCCTCAACTGCGAAACCGAGACCGGGGACGCCTGCGAGGCCTGCCCCTCCTGTCGGAAGGCGGCCAAGTTCAGTCACCGCGACTTCCGCTTCGTCTTCCCCTGGCCCGCTTCCGGCAAGCCGGAGGAGATCGAGAGCGAGGAGACCGAGGCCCTCCGCGGGTGGTCGAGCGATCCCTTCTATCTGCCGCCCGCCGATCGCTTCGCCTCGATCACGATCGACAAGGTGCGTGAGCTCAAGCGACTCGCCGGGTTCAGCCTGGCGGAGGGCCGCCACAAGATCTTCGTCGTGCGAGAGGCCGATCGCATGCTCGCCGTGCAGCAGAATGCGCTCCTCAAGCTGCTCGAGGAACCGCCACCGGATACCCACCTCGTCCTCACCACCTCGCGCCCGCAAGCTCTTCTTTCGACCATTGTCTCCCGCTGTCAGGGCGTGGCCTTCGCGCCGCTTGCGACCGCGACGATCGCCGCGGTCCTCGGTCGGGAACGAGGGTTGGGTCCGGCGCGAGCCCTGGTGGCGGCGGGGATGGCCGCAGGGAGCCTGGGCCGCGCCCTGCTCCTGGCAGGGGAGGAGGTCGAGCAGGTGAGGGAGGCCGCGCTCGAGCTCCTGGCAGTTGCTCTCAAGGGCGGACCCCGAGTGGGCGCGCTCGCCCAGGAACTGGCCCAGGGGAAGGACCGCGGGCGGCTCCGGCTACTCGCCACCGTGCTCGCCCTCTGGCATGGGGACCTCTTGCGGGTGCGTGCAGGCTTGCCTCCGGATCGGCTGACCAACTCCGACCTCGCGCGGCGGCTGGCCCTCGAGGCGGCCGATCTCGATCTCCCGCTCATCCGGCAGCGCGTTCAGCTCTGTGAGGCAATGATCGAAGCGGTTGACCAGAGCGCCAACCTGGCGGTAGCGGTCCACTGGTTCCTGGTCGGCCTCGCCGACCCGGCCTCGGCCCGGATCTCGCTGCTCGAGATGGGCGTGGGGGGGTGAGGCGGTCCCGGGGCTCGGTGGCCCTCCGGGATCCCACTGGCCCCCAAGTCTTTGGAACCCGGCCGGTTAGGGTTGACGGCGGGGCGCCCCTATGGTAAATTATCGACCGAGCGGAGGAGCTTTCCCCGAGCGTGGGGCCCCGGCCACTCCGCACCTGCGGCTCAGTCGATGTCGATCCTGGCCTTGCCTTCGTCGATCCCGGCCGTAGCATCCAGTCCGAAGTCACCAGCATCTAAGGAGACAGCAATGCGCGCTTTGTTTGCGGTTGCCCTGGGCTTGGTCATGAGCACCTCGGCCTTCGCAGTCTTCGATGTCCAGAATCCCGGCGATGCCAATCCTGGCACCATGATTCCGGATGCCCTGGTTCCCTGCACCGACGATGTCTTCTGCTCGAGCTACACGGAGCAGGCTGGCGGCTACGTCGCCGACGGCGAGTGGAACCCGGCCTCCAACTCGAGCGGCTTCATGACGACCGGCGGCATCCTCGTCATCGTCGACGCGATCTGCCAGCCTCTGGTCGAGATCCCCTGCTCGGGCCCGAACTTCGATCTCAGCGTCCCCCGCGGCTTCGCCTGGGACAAGGATGCTGCGAGCGGCAAGTTCTGGGTCGGCAGCTGGGTTGGCGCCACGACGGTCGGTCTCATGCACATGGACGCCCTCGGCAACGAGATCGCTTTCTATCCGATCCCGGATCCGGGCACCGGGCTCAACATCCAGCCCTCGGGCCTGGCCATGGACTATTCGACCGGGTACCTGTGGGCCATCCTCCGCAACAACCCGGCCGGAACGGTCTCGCGCTTCATGGTGTTCGATACCAACGTTCCCGATGGCACCCAGCCCGTCGTGCTCGGCGGCCCGTGGGATACGCCATGGAACGGCGGCCCGAGCGCGGTGAGCTCGGCCGGTCTCGAGTACCGCCAGGAGGACTGCACGATCGTCGCCCTGCGCCAGGATTCGAACAACCTCGGTGTGACCGAGCTCACCAACTTCCAGGACGTTGGCATTGCGGCGCCCACGCTCCTTGGCTTCTGCAGCGTCGTGAACACGCCCTGCACGGGTGCCGGCGCTGGTTCGAACCGCCCGTGGGGGATCTCGCTCTCCGAGGATCCTGCTTTCGGTGCCTACGTGCTGTACTCGGATCTGAACCTCGCCGTGGGGTGCGGAACGATCGATCAGCCGCAGGACTTCCACATCATCGCGCTGCCTCCGTTCCCCGGCGAGTGCGGGGCGACGGCGGTCGAGCCTTCGACCTGGGGCAAGATCAAGCACGACTACAACAGGTAGTCGCCTGAGAGCACGGAGCGAGAGCTCCGGGCGAAATGCAGAGCGCGGCGGGGGTGACCCCGCCGCGCTCTTGCTGTTGGCGCTCGCTTGCGATCGGTCAGGCCGGCGCCGTCTCCTCGAGCGCTCCCTCGAGCTCCTCGCCGACCCGCGTCTCGATCTCAGCGGCCGCGTGCTCGGCGCGAGCCAGAGCCTCGTTGGCCTGGGCCAGTGTTTCCTGTGTCCAGCCCGCGTCGCGAATCGACTTCAGATTGATGAGGACGTTGTAGTAGGCGCCGCGCGCCGCGGCGCGTGCGGCCAGGGCCGCCACCCCGGCGTCGCTCCGCGCGTTGGGGTTGCCGTGCTCGGCGGCGCGGCGGGCGAGTGCGAGCACGGGGATCGTGCGCTCGAGGACGGAGAGGGGCACTCGCGTGGCATCCTTCGTTGCCTCCTGGACGGCGCTCTCCCGGGCGGCCTTGTCCTCGGCGCTGGCTCCCGGCAGGCGGAAGGCCGCCATCACGGCGTTGAACGCATCGGTGTCGCGATCGACGGCAGCCAGGAAGAAATCCTTGTGCTCCTGGCCGGCGACGGCGAGTGCTTTCATCTCCTCCGACACGTCCTCGTGCCCCTTCTTGCCGACCGTCAGGTTGGCCACCATGGCGGCGAGCGCCGCGGCGAGGCCGCCCATGAGCGCGGCGACACTGCCGCCGCCCGGGGCCGGGGCGTCGGTCGAGAGCTCATCGACGAAGTCGCCCACGGCCATGGTCACGAGCCGGCCGCGTTCACCGGCCGCGACCTGGTACTCGATGATCTTCTTCGTTGCATCGAACGGGCCGAGGTCATCGAGGCCGAGTGACTGGACCGCGACCCGCACGAGTTCGGCCTCCGGCACCCCCGGCGACTTGCCCTGCGCCTCGAGGTAGAAGCGTCCGGCCATGAGCATGGCCTCCTTCGGGATCAGCCCGACCAGCTCCGATCCGGTGACGCGAAGCCCACGCCGGCGCGCCTCCTTGCGCACCTCCTCGAAGGCGATGTGCGGCGGCGTGGTCTTGAAGTCGATGAGATTGATCGAGACCTGGGCCAGCTTCTTCTCGGCGATCACCCAGCCCACCGCCTTGACGGCGCGCAGGGCGCCGGGGACGCGGAGCGCCGCGCCGTTGACGTCGCGGAGAATCTCGCCCTTCTCGTTGCGCTTCACCCGTCCGGTCTCGCGGATGGTGAGCGCGATGTCATGGGCGAGGGCACGATCCATGGTGTTCAGGTTGACGTTGTAGGCGATCAGAAACTGCCGGGCACCGATCACGGTGGCGCCGCTCCGCGCGTTCAGGCGTGCCGGCCCGAAGTCGGGCTTCCACTCCGGGCGCTCGAGCTTGGCGGCCAGCCCCTCGTACTCACCCTCGCGAACGACGGCCAGGTTCTGCCGCCCGGGACGCGACGCGGCGTGCTCGTAGAGATAGACCGGGATTCCGAGCTCTTCGCCGACCCGCTTTCCGAGGCGGCGCGCCAGCTCGGCGCACTCCTCCATCGTCACTCCGGAAACCGGCACGAAGGGGCAGACATCGGTCGCTCCCATGCGGGGGTGGGCGCCGCGATGCTTTGTCATGTCGATGAGCTCGGCGGCGGCGGCGATGCCGCGAAAGGCTGCCTCGAGCACGGCATCCGGTGCGCCGACCAGCGTGACCACGGTGCGGTTGGTATCGGCGCCGGGATCCACGTCCAGGAGCTTGACCCCCTGAGCCTGGGTTATGGCCCGCGTGATGGCATCGATGATGCCGCGATCGCGACCTTCGGAGAAGTTGGGAACGCACTCGACGAGCTTGAGCATGGGTCTCCTCTGTGCCAGACCGGTCCCCGAATCCTTGGCGCGGCCCGGGTCGACAGGCATGTTACGGAGGCCAAGCGGGATGTCAAGGCGGCGGGAATGCGATACCGGCGCCGATCGCGACGCGCTAGGCGGTGGCCCGGGCCAGCGTGCGCTCGCGCCCGGCTTCGAACTCTTCGAGGACGAAGATCTTGTACCAGACCGCCAGGTTCACCAGCGACCACAGGATGTGGTTGTGGTTGTGGGTGCGAGCCAGATGCTGGCTGATCAGGCGGTTCACCACCTCGACGTTCAGGTGGTTGCGGATGACCGGTGATCCATTGAGGAGGTCGCGCATGTAGTCGCGAAGCTCCTCGCGCAGCCAGTTCTTGATCGGGAAGCTGTAGCCCTGCTTCTTCCGATTCACGATGTTCTCCGGCAATCGGCCCTTGAGCGCTTCGCGCAGGATCGCCTTGGTGGTGAGGCCCTTCAGCTTGTAGCGTCCGGGAATCGAGGCCGCGAACTGCACCAGCTCGAAGTCGAGGAGCGGCACGCGCACCTCGAGCGCGACCGACATCGACATCTTGTCCACCTTCATGAGGATCGAGTCGGCCATGGTGAGGCGGAGGTCGACGTAGATCTCGCGGTCGAGCCGATCCCGCCCGCCGACGTGGGTCAAGCAGCGGGCGACCGGCTCGAACGGGCTCTCGTCGATGACGTCGAGCACGTGCGGCTGGAAGAGCTTCCTGGCGAGCCCGGGCTCGAGGAAGTACTGCCAGCGCATGTGGCCGCCGGCCGCCGGCATCTCCGCTCCTTGCACGAAGCGCTTGACGATGTTGATCGGGCCCTTCTTCTGCCGCTGGTCGGGGAGCGCGTGCACCAGCGGCGAGATCAGATAGCGGCGGAGCGCCGCCGGCACCCGCGAGTAGACCTGCTCGTTGAAGCGTGCCGCCCGGAAGCGATCGTAGCCGACGAAGGACTCGTCGCCGCCCTCTCCGGAAAGGCAGACCGTGACCTCCTCCCGGGCCCGCCGGCTGATGAGCAGGAAGGGGATGGTCGAGAGGTCGGTCATCGGCTCATCGAGGAAATAGGCGGCGGTCTCGATCAGCGGGATCGAGATCGGATCGATCATGAGCTCGCGGTGCGTCAGGTTGAACTGGCGAGCCACCTGCCGGGCGAAGGGTAGCTCGGAGAAGGTCGGGTCGGCATAGCCCAGCGAGAACGCCTTGAGCTCCCCGGCGATGTACGGGCGCATGAAGGCGACGATGGCGCTCGAGTCGGTGCCGCCGGAGAGAAAGACGCCGAGGGGCACGTCGGCGATCAGCCGCCGCTTGACCGCAGCATCCAGGTGGGCGGCAAGCCCGTCGCGGTAGTAGGCCTCGTCGTGGCCGTCGCCCTCGAACTCGACATCCCAGTAGCGGACGATCTCCGGAGCGGCACCCGGCTTGAGGATGAGGTAGTGGCTTTGCGGCAGCTTGTGGATACCCTCGAACATCGTGCGCGGCGCCGGCACGAACTCGTAGCCCAGGTAGTCGAATACCGCCTGGGGATCGGGGGTCCGCGGCACCTCCGGCGCGCAGAGGATGGCCTTGATCTCGGAAGCGAACAGGAATCGGCCACCTTTCCACCAGTAGTAGAGCGGCTTGATGCCCAGGCGGTCCCGAGCGATGAAGATCTCACCCGTGCGCGAGTCGTGGATGGCGAAGGCGAACATGCCGTTCAGGCGGGCCAGGCAGTCCTTCCCCCACTCCTCGTAGGCCTTGAGAATGACCTCGGTGTCGGTGCGCGAGCGGAAGGTGTGGCCGCGAGCCTCGAGGTCGGCGCGCACCTCCTGGAAGTTATAGACCTCGCCGTTGTAGATGATGCGGAGGGTTCCCGAGTCGTTGACCATCGGCTGGATTCCGGCAACCGACAGGTCGAGGATGGAGAGTCGGCGGTGACCCAGGGAGACACCGCTGCCGACCCAGATCCCATCCTGGTCCGGGCCGCGATGAGCGATGGCATCGGTCATCCGCGCGCACAGGCCACGATCTTCCCAGTTGAAACCGGCGATTCCACACATGATCGAGCGCTCAGCGATCCAGGTACTTGTTGTCGCGGTACCAGCGCCCGGTGGCGGCAAGGCCGGTCGCCAGGTCGACTCGCGGCTCGTAGCCGAGTTCGGCGCGGGCGCGCGCGATGGAGAAGGCGCGGTTCTGGCGGAACCAGTCGACGCGCCGGCGGAACAGGGGCGGTTCGACGCCGAAGGGCAGGCAAACGCCCTCGCAGGCCAGCGCAGCGAGCCACAGCGGCCGGAACGGGAGCTTGATGATCTTCACCGGCACATCGATGGCGACGCCGACGGCCCGCACCAGGTCTTCGAGCGTGTAGTACTTCTCGTCGGCAATGAGATAGGTGCGGCCGCGTGCGCGTGGAGTCTCGGCGGCAAGCTCGAAGGAGTCGACCAGGTTGTCGATGTAAACCGGGTGATAGTGCGTCTGGCCGTTCCCGAACATGTAGAAGCGGCCCTTGGCTGCTTCCCGGAAGAGGATCAAGAACCGTCCGGGATCACCGGGGCCATAGATAGCCGTGGGGCGGATCACCGTGGCATCGAGACCCTTGGCGAAGTAATCGACAAGCACCCGCTCGCCCTCGTACTTCGTGTACTGATAGTAGTCCTCCGGTGCGATCGGGGATTCCTCGTCGCCCGGGCTCTGCTTGACGTCGCCGTGCACGCCCTGGGTCGAGCAGTAGACGAGCTTCCTCACGCCATGATCGATACAGGCTTCGGCGATATGACGCGTGCCCTCGACGTTCACCTGCCAGTACTCGCTCTTCGGCAGGTTGATCTTGCGGAAGGCGGCGGCCAGGTGGTGGACGACCTCGCAACCGGCAACCGTGCGGCGGACGAGATCGCGGTCGGCCACGCTCCCGAGGTGGATCTCGGCCCCTGCCTCCTGGAGCTCGTCATGGAAGAGCCCCGGTGCGTTGTCGAGAACGCGCACCTCATGACCCCGATCGAGGAGCCGCCGCACGAGGTGGCTCCCGGTGAAACCGGTGCCGCCGGTCACGAGGACTTTCATCCGCACTCCTTCATCGTCATGCCGCTCCCCCTCTTCACCAGGGCCCGCGTGGATACCGGCCCGACCAGGGAGCCCGAGGGAGGTATCGGCGGTTGGCTCCAGGGCCTTAGCCTTTGGTCGAAAATGACTTAGCCCGCCACGGCGGGCTGCCCGGTGCTGGCTCTGGTCTCGATATGAGGCTGGGGCCGGTCCGTGGCCGCCGCTCCGAGCCGGTCGGACGCGGAATGCGCGGCCTGGTCCGGGACCCCGCCGCGCGCCGAGAACGACTCGGACCGATCCTATCACGGGCCCATCCCTTCCGCGATTGGCGCTCCTGGCTCCTGTTCATGCTGCCCGCGGCTCATCTCCGGGAGGACGGAGGCCGATACCGGGAGTGAGCTCGCCGGCGGCGGGCAAGAGGATGGCCGCCAGCGATCTCTGCATGACACGGCAGTCGTCTCGACACGGCAGTCGGCCAAGAGACGCCGGGATGAACCCGGCGTCCGGGGGCGAGCCCCCGGGCCTCTCGCCCGGCGCCAATCGCAGAGGAGATCTTCGCATGCTCATCCTGACCCGCAAGCCGGGCGAGAGCGTGATGATCGAGGAGTCGGTCCGCATCACCGTTCTCGAAGTCCGCGGCAGCCAGGTGAAGCTCGGCATTCAGGCGCCGCTCGATGTGCGCGTGAACCGGGAAGAAGTGCTCGAGCGCCAGCGTGCCGAGGCGGGGTTGCCGCCCATCGCCGACCTGCCGCTGCCACCGGTCCCGCGCCAGGCCGTCGTCGCCCGGACCCGCCGGCAAGAGCCGACCGAAAGACCGCTCTCGGCGGGGCGCGGCGAGCTGCGCGCCAGGTCGGGGCGGATGCGGTCCGCGTACGAGGAGCCATCCCCCGCGAGTTCTCCGCGGGAACTGCGTGCCTCGCGGTCGCAGCGGAGCGAACGATCCCAGCGGGATCTCGCCTCCGGGCCGACCTCTCGCGACCACCTCGACGGGCGGCGCGAGCCCGGGCGGGGAGTGGGGCACGATGGCGGCAACTCGGGCGCGATCACTCGCGACCGGGGGCGGCCGCTTGGATCGCGGCCGGCACATGATCATGATGGCGATGATCTGGCCGAGCCCGTGGTCCGCCGCTACCGGCAACCAGGGGGCCCGCGGGCTCACCGTCCCGGTCGCCTGAGCGAGCGGAAGCCCAGTCCCAATGGGGCGGGAGAGAGCCACCCCGAGGGGGATCAGGACGATTCGGATCGCGAGGTCTCGAGGCTCGACAAGGCGCCTCCCGGTGAAGGGAATCGCCGAACCCGTCGCGCTGGCGGCGAAGCGGCCTAGAAGCGACCCCACGGACGGCTTCCTTGCGGGCGGGGGATCACACCCCCGCCCGCTTTCCATTTCGTTTCAGGATCGATCCCTGGCCGCCCCCACCCGCCCGGCCGGGACGGGCCTTCCACCCTCCTTCGGCCTCTCCCCCGGCCTCCCGCCCCGGCGCGCGCCTCTTACGGCCGGAGGCAACTTTCCATTTACCAGGTGCGTAAAGCCACTTGAGTAAGGGGTCCGCCCCAGCGGCGGGTCTAGCCGTCCACCCTCTCAAGGGTTTCAGCCCTGATCGCGGAGGTTCCCGTGTTGCGCCTTCCTCGATCCCGCCGGATTCGGATCGTCCTGCTTCTCCTCCTGGTCGCCGTGCTGGCCGGGGGGGGGCTCACCCTCAAGTCACGGCAACCGGAAGCGATGGTCGTGCAGACCGAGGAGGTTGAGCGCGGCGAGGTGGTCGAATCGGTCGCGGCCACGGGGCGCGTGCAGCCGCAATCCGAGGTCAAGATCAGCGCCAATGTCAGCGGTCGCATCGTCAGTCTGGGCGTGGCCGAGAGCGACTCGGTGGTGCCGGGTCAGCTGCTCGTCGAAATCGATCCGACGCGCTATGCGGCACTCGTTCTCGAGGTAGAGGCGAGCTTGCGCTCGGCACGGGCCGATGAGCGCCTGGCCGCCGCGAATCTCGAGCAGGCCGACCGGGAGTATCAGCGCATCCTGAGGATGCACGGCGAGGGGCTGACCTCCGCCGGCGAGATGGAGAGCGCGGAGACCGCCCGCAAGGTGTCCCATGCCCGTCTGGACGCTGCCCGCGAGGCCGTGCATCGGGCCGAGGCTCTGCTCGTCCAGGCTCGCGACGATCGCGCCAAGACCACCATCCTCTCGCCGATCGCCGGAGTCGTGACCCGTCTCAACGTCGAGGTGGGTGAAATGGTGCTCGGCACCGCGCAGAACATCGGTACCACGATCATGACCCTGGCCGATCTGAGTCGAATGGAGATCCTGTCGGACGTCGACGAAAGCGAGGTCGTCAAGGTCGCTCTTGGAGACTCGGCATCGATCGAGGTCGACGCTCTGAGCGGGGAGGTCCTCAAGGGCATCGTATCCGAGATCGCCAACTCAGGCACGACCCGCGGCCGCGGGACCGCCGAAGAGGCCACGAACTTCGAGGTCAAGGTCGCCATCCTCGGCGATGTGTCCCGGCTCCGGCCGGGGATGAGCGCCAGCGTCGATGTTCTCACCGACCGCCGCGAAGCCGTGCTGCATGTGCCCATCCAGTGCGTCACGCTCCGCGGCCGGCCGGCCGCGGGCGAAGGCGATGCCGGGCCCGGCGGCGGTCGCCGACCGGGCGAGGTGGCTGAGGCCCAGGCCGGACCGCGCCCGGAGAGCCCGCCGGAGGGGCGGAGCCACGGGACCGGGCTCGCCTCCAACCTGCGCGAAGTCATCTATGTCGTGCGTGACGGCGTCGCGCGCGAGCTCCCGGTCGAGACCGGCATCTCGAGCGCCACCCATATCGAGATCCTGGCCGGCGAGATCCAGGAAGGCGACGAGATCGTCTCGGGCAGCTACCGTATCCTCAGCCGCGAGCTCGAGGATGGCGACGCCGTCAAGATCGACAACGCCTCGATCCGCCGCGGCGGTCCGCGGGATGATCGCGAGAGTCGCGCTGCGAATCGTGGCGGAGGGAGCCGCGACCATGGTTAGGTGGGCTCGGGATGCGATCCGGCGCCGTCTGAGCATCGCCCGCGAGGGCCTCGTGATCGCCACCGACGCGCTCGTTGCCAACCGTCTCAGAGCCGTCCTGACGACGCTGGGTATCGTCATCGGCATCGTCACCGTGGTCTTGATGATCACCCTCATCCAGGGCCTCAATCGCGCCTTCGAGCACGAGATTGCCGGTATCGGATCCCATACCCTCTACGTGCAGAAGTTCCCGTGGATGATGCGCGGCGACTTCTTCCGCTATCGCAATCGCCCCAACCTGAACGTGCGCGAGGCGCAGGCCCTGCGCTTGGTGCCGGGAGTGGAAGCGGTCGTCCCCCATGTCTACACGGCGCGCTCGGTCAAGTACGGGGACCGCCGGGCACCGCGCGTGATCCTCGTCGGTACCACCGAGGATCATCCGCGCATCGCCGATCTCGAACCCGCGCAGGGACGCTTCCTGACCCCGGAGGACGTGCGCAACCGCCGCCTCCACTGCGTGCTGGGCTCCGAAGTGGCAGAGCGTCTGTTCCCCGATCGCTCACCCCTCGGCATGCGGCTCTCGATCGGTGGCTATCCGTTTCGCGTGGTGGGTGTTCTGGCGGAACGCGGGCAGATCTTCGGCGAGAGCATGGACAATCAGATCTTCGTGCCCCTGGGAGCTCTCTTCCGGTGCTTCGGTCGCCATCGCTCGATCGACATCGGGGTCCGCGTGGCGAGCGCCAGCGAGGGGGGCGGTGGTCGGGGAGGGAATGAGATCGAGGAGGCGCGCTACGAGATCATCGGGGCCATGCGACGAGCGCGTGGGCTACGGCCCGGCGAACCCGACAATTTCGCCATCAACGAGCAGTCGGCGATCACCGACATGTACCGTCAGGTCACCTCCGGCATTTACGCCGCCGGCATCGGCGTTGCGGCCATCTCGCTCCTGGTTGGTGGCATCGGCATCATGAACATCATGATGGTGTCGGTGGTCGAGCGGACGCGGGAGATCGGCGTGCGCAAGGCGATCGGGGCCACGAGGCGGACCATTCTCAGCCAGTTCATCACCGAGGCCGTCATCCTGTGTCTGGTCGGGGGCATCATTGGTGTTTCGCTGGCCTTCGGTGCATCGCGGCTCATCGATCGTTTGACCCCGTTACCCATGAGCATGCCGGTGTGGGTCGTCGTCTTCGCGCTCGGGTTCGCGAGCTGCGTTGGACTCCTGTTCGGTTTTCTCCCGGCATGGCGCGCCGCCCGGGTGGATCCCATCGAAGCGCTGCGCTACGAATGAGCATCACCTAGGCGAAAGGGACGGTCATGGCGCTCCGAACTCCCAGTCCAGTCGCCATCGCCAACGTGCTCCTGGCGCTCGACTCCCTGCGCGGGCACAAGTTTCGGGCCTTTCTCACCCTGCTCGGCATCATCATCGGCGTGGCGGCGGTGATCGGCATGATGGCGATCATCCAGGGTGTGCAGCAGAAGACCGAGCGTGAGATGACGATTCTCCAGTCGAGCGTCTTCCAGGTGCAGAAGTGGCCCATGATTCGCACCGAGGGCGGGCATGGTGAGGAGCAGCGGCCGCGCCGCGACATCCTGCCGGAGTATGCCGAGGCGATTCGCGAGCGCTGCTCGGCGGTGACCCTGGTCGGCCCCGAGGTCTGGGAGTTCGGCATCTCGATCGCGGCCAACGGCCGCACCACCGAGTCCAGCTTCGTCCTCGCCGGCTCCACTCCCGAGTTCTTTCCCAACAACGGCTACTACATCAACGAGGGGCGTGCCGTTTCCTATGCCGATGTCAGGGCCAACAGCCGGGTTGCCGTCATCGGCGCGCAGGTGGCCGAGGAGGTCTTCCCGCATATCGATCCCATCGGGCAGGAGATCGTGTTGCGGTTCCAGCCGTCAGCCTTCGGCGACGACGGGGACTTCACTGAGCTTGCAGCCGCCGAGCCGCCGCGCGCGATCTCGCATCGCTACCGGGTGATCGGCGTGATCGAGGAGGTCGGCCCCAAGTTCATGGGGCGTAACGAGGACAATCGAGTCGCGATTCCCCTGTCCACCTTCGAGGAGCTGTACGGCGGCCACCGCTCAGTCAACATCACGATCCAGGCCCGGTCCCCGGAGCTGGTATCGCTCGCCATGGACCAGGTCACCGAGGTCATGCGCCGCGAGCGCGGCCTGCGCCCGAATGACGAGAACGACTTCGAGTTCTATTCAACTCAGATGTCGATCGATTTCTTCAACAACAACACCCGCAATATCAAAGTGGCAGCAATCGCCATCTGCGCGATGAGCCTCCTCGTCGCCGGGATCGGCATCATGAACATCATGCTGGTGACCGTCCGCGAACGGACTCGCGAGATCGGCGTGCGCAAGGCGATCGGCGCCCGGCGCCGCGATATCCTGCTGCAATTCGTGACCGAGGCCGTCGTGCTCTCCGAGGTGGGGGGCGTGATCGGGGTGGCCGCCGGGATCGGCCTGGCCGCGCTGGCGGCCCGCATCGTGCCTTCCCTCGAGGCCGCGGTCCCGGTGTGGTCCGTGGTGCTGGGGCTCGTCTTCTGTTCCCTCGTGGGGCTGTTCTTCGGCATCTATCCCGCCGTGCGGGCGGCGCGGCTGGATCCCATCCTGGCGCTCCGCGACGAGTAGCGCTGGCAGGGGCCGGGGCGTATACTGCCGCCGCCGATGTCCCTGAACCCAAGCCCGGAAGAGAGAGCAGCCGGCCAGGCGGCTGACTCTGAGGCGCCATCTCCTGGTAGTGCCTCACCCAGCGCCGCCGACGAGCGCAGGGGGAGCGCGCCGACCGAGTCGGCGATCTCGGGCGTGGCCTTCTTTCGCCAGCGCGCCTTCGCCTTCGGATTCGGCATCATCTCGCTGCTCCTCCTGGTTCTCCTGCTGTTGATCCTCAGGCCAGTGGCCCGCCCGATCCTGTGGGCGATCGCCCTGGCGACGCTGTTCTATCCGCTGCACCAGCGCGTGCTCAAGCTGACCGGCGGGCGAACGATCCTGGCCGCAGTCATCTCGACCGTTCTCTCCATCGCCATCTTCCTCGTCCCAGCCCTTGCCTTCATCTCGAGCTTTCTCGCCGAGCTCAAGAACCTGTGGCCTGCCGTGCGCACCCACCTCGGCCCCGAAACCTTCGAGCGCCTCGCCATCTTCCTCGACGGGTCACCGCTGCGGCCAGTGATCCCCTGGTTCTTCCCGGATCAGCCCTATGTCGGCGCCGAGACCATCGAGGCAGCGCTCCGCGCCCTCCTCTCCAGCTTCTCTGCTTTCGCCATCGACCAGCTCGAGACCCTGGGGCGCACCGCCCCGGCCGAGGCCGTGTCCTGGATCATGACCGTGATCACCTACTACTTCCTTCTCTGCAATGGGCCCGGCTGGGTGAAGCAGGTCAAGGAGGCCATGCCGCTCGAGCGCGAGCATGCCGATAACCTCTTCCATATCACGGCTGTCACCATCAACGCGGTCTTTCGCGGCGTGATCCTGACCGCGGCCGTGCAGGCGTTTCTCGCCGGCATCGGGTTCTGGTTGGCCGGAGCCCCGGCGGCCGTCGTGCTCGCCGGTATCACCTTCATCGCAGCGCTGATTCCCCTCGTCGGCCCCGTCGCCGTGTGGCTGCCGGTTGGGATCGCGATCCTCGCCTCGGGGCGGCTCGCGGCCGGCGTCGGGCTCTTGCTGTGGGGGGGGCTGGTCGTGAGCATGGTCGACAATTTCCTGCGTCCCCTCGTGATCGGTCACGAGACCAAGCTGCCCGTGCTCTGGCTTTTCCTGACCATCCTCGGTGGCCTCAAGGCCTTTGGATTCCTCGGTATCCTGCTCGGGCCGATCGCGCTCTCGCTCTTCCTTGCCTGCATCCGCATCTACTCCGAGGGCCGCCGCGCCTGAGCGGGGCGGCGCAGCGCGGCGGCACCTGATCCTCGTCACTCTGTGGTGCGCGTTCGGCGGGTTCTATCTCGCTCCGGCCGCCTGGAGCGCCGGGGGCAGGTCGGCCAGGGGTGTTGGCGAGTCATCGGCCGGTGGGGCCGGGCTCCCATCGAGGATGAGAGGCGTCAGGGCGGGGCCGAGAATCCTCACGATCTGGGTGGGCAAGGAGCTCGTGAAGCCGTAATCGGCGGCCTCCGCCCCGGACACGTAGGCGGTCACGACCCCGAAGAAGCGGTTGCCGATGAAGAAGGCGAAGCTCGCCGTCCGGCTCACGACCCGGGAGTCGATGAGACGGCCGCCGCGCGCAAAGCTCTTCACGCGGTTGTCGCCTGATCCGGTCTTGCCTCCGATCGGGACGATCTCCCCGTCAGCGGTCTTGATCGCTCCGTGGGCGCGGCGGGCGGTTCCGTTCTCGACCACGTCGAGGAGACAAGGCCGGAGCGCTGCTGCCACCGCGGGCGGCATCACCTGCTCTCCAGGCGTCAAGTCGCGCGTGAAGTGCGTTTCATAGGGAGTTCCGACCGCGAACTCGAGGCTCTTCATTCGCTGCATCGGCACCCGTTCGCCATCCCGCAAGATGATGCCGATCAACTCGGCGAGTGCCGTTGGGCGGTCGGCGGAGCTTCCGATCGCGGTGGCCAGCGAGGGGACGAGGGAGCCGAACGGATAACCGAGCCGCTGCCAGACTTCATGGATCTGCTCGAAGGACTTGGCCTCGAGCAGGATGCGAATCCGCACATCCTGTGCTCGCTTGGCTCGGCGCGAGTAGAGCCAGGCATAGCTCTCCTCTGCGGGTGGTGCGCTGGCCTCGGCGAATTCCGGCCACTCGACCTCCGGCTCCTGGATCATGGTGGCGGCCGTCCATATCTCGAGCGCATGGACCTGGGCGAGATAGGCCGCGTCCTGGAGGTTCAGCTGCGATCGCCCATATCGCTGCGCAAGGCGGAGAACAGCGAGGGAATCGGGAGCCGCCTCTCCGAGCGCGGCCCTGGCCACCGTGGCCAGCGCCGCGGGTGGCGAATCGGGGCCGTTCAGGTAGTAGTGGAAGATGGCAAGGTTGCGGGCCGAGAGGCGGCGGCCAAAGAGACTCGCCGCCGCTTCGGCTTCAGACTTGCCGCGGTAGCGATGGTAGTACCGCCACAGGAGCTTGTGGCTCTCATGGGCCACGAACTCATCGAGCAAGGCCTTGCGCACGGGGTCGTTGCGGTCACGGAAGATCGCCTCCTCGTCGTACCCGAGTTTCGCCTGGTGGTACTTGACGATCTCCCGCATGAGTCGAATGAAGACCAGGTTCACGGAGTTACGCAGGCCCACGCGCAAGGTCATGATGCGGTCGTTGTCGTCCCGGTTGAAGTTGACGAACGTGTGGAGTCCGCCACCGGTGAAGAAGCTCTCGTGTGGGCTCGCCGAGAAACGACGGTCGAGGCTCGCTGCGATCACCTCTTCCAGGGTGGCCGCCGGGTGTTCGGCCAGGAAGCCATTGACCCAGCGGGTCAGGGGATCCTTCGCTTGGGCCGCCCGCTCGGCGAACTCGGCGCTCATCGTGACGCCAGCCGCGGGCTCGGTCGCCGGCACCGACTCCCGGGCCGGCGCGGTCCCTTCCGGGAGGTCCGGTACCGCGCTGTACGGAGATAGGGCCTCGCGTGTGGTCTCATCCTCGCTCATCGCGTCGGCGGTCGCCTCATTGGCCGCTTCCTCCTCCGGGGCCGGGTCCGTGCTCGCGCCGGCTCGGATGGTGTCCAGATCCGTGCTGGCCTGCTCGGTGTCGTGCCCGGCACCGACCACGGGGGTCGTGCCGAGGGAATCGAGTCCGGTCTCCGCTCCCAGCCCGACGACCGGCGGCCCGCCCTGCTCGCGGGCATAGATCTCGGCAATGACCATCAGGTAGTGGGTGAGGGTTCGCAGCTTCGCTGTCGAACCAAGATCGAGCTTCATCCCATCGTTGACATCGAACGGCTGACCGAGATTGTCGGCCTGGACGCGAACCACATTGGCTTCCGGCAGGCACTCATAAAGAGTGAAGCTGTAGATGACGCGTGATGGATCGCCGGATTCGAGCAGGCGCGGGGCCCGCAGGCCTTCGCGCGCCACGACGTCGGGATCGGTGAGTCGAGCGAGTTCCGCAGTCACCTTGCGTTGGGTGTCGCCATCGATGGTCGTACTCGCACTCAGGTCGAGCCGATCCAGCTTGTAGAAGCTGCTCTCATCGAGGAGAGCCAGTAGTTGAGACCGCACGGCGTTGGCCGCTTTACGTTCGGCAAACGGCGGAGTCGGGAGCGGTGGAGCCTGTGCATTGAAATCGAGCCGTACGGCACGCGCCGCGTCGCGCGTACCGGGGGAGATCACGCCGGCCGTGGCCATCAGGCCGAGATGAACATCGACCAGCCGCTCGAGCTCATCGCGATCCCGCAGGAGATAGTCTGATGGTGCGCGGTTGGCGATGAGTAGAGCGACGATCTCGCGCAGCGTCCGGGCGTGCCGCTCGCCCCCCGGACCGGCCATGGGCTCGGCCAGATCGGCCTTGATCTGGGCGATGTCCTTCCCGAACCAGCCCCACATGGCTTCGCCGAGACCGTTGACTTCCCCGTAGCCGGGGACGGCCGCCAGCGGCATCGTGTTCAGATAGTTGAGAACGATGCGCCGGCGCTCCGCGCGCGTGTCCATGCCATTACGATAGGCGCGAACGCTGGCCGATGTGATTTGCTTCAGCTTCTCCGTCGGCGAGCTGGTCAATCCCGCCGCCGAGTGCCGGTACTTTTCGATCTGCGTGGCCAGGGTGCTCCCGCCTTGCACCGAGGATGCCACTCCCACTTCCTTGCCCAGGTACATGAACATGACATGGGCCAGACGATCCCACTCCACGGCGGGGTTGCGGTAGGGAAAGTCGTCGATGAAGAGCTCCCGGTTCTCGACGAACAGGAGCATGGCCACGATTGGATCCGGGATGTCTTCGATCGTGGTGAACTGATGGCGGCGATTGGTCCCGTCGAATGTGATCAATCCATTGCGGTCGACGAGGCGGAGGCCGACGACATGCTTTTCCTCGTAGGGTGGGTTGAGGCCGAGCCCGGCGAAGGTGAGGAGGGTCGGAGAGAAACGCGCCTGGCGGGTGATACGAAACCCCTTGGCGGTCAGGTTCTTGCTGTAGGTGTCGAGCTGCGTGTAGCCCTGGCGCTGGTCCGCCGGCCCGTGGGGCAAGATGAGAGAGAAACTGGGGCCTTCAGCCACGACATAGCTGAGTCGACCGGCGAGTCTGGAGAAGAGCAGCGCCTGGAGCCGCGAAGTACTGGCTTCATAGGCGATGCCGACGGCGAGCAGGACGATGAGGAAGATGGGAATCAAGAGCGCGGAGCCGAGACGCAGGGCGCGTGCCCACCGCCGGGCGGCCGTGCTCCTTTCGGGAACGGATCCCGCAGGCCGCGGGCGCGGTGCCGGGGCGGCTTCTTCGTGGGCTGTGCGCCAGGACTTCATCGGTTTCCAGTCGGGTGCGACGATCAGGCTCGACGCTGCTTGAGCAGCCTGACGGCCGTCCGAGCTCTCTCTCTCTCTCCGTCCCCAGTTCGGCATCGGAGGAAGCACTGGCGCCGCATGCGCCGCAACCCCCAAGGCTGAGATTCTGGCACGGACGCCCGCCGGGGGAATCCACGGCTTGAGGCTCGCCCCCGATCGGCCCAAGCTCCCTCTTACTTGCTAGTTATCGGCTTCTGGCGGCGCGAGTATACTCCTCTCCAATGGCGTGGGCTGAGAACTTGGCATGGGTCCAAACGCGGTGCAGCGACCGCTCATCCTGGACCGCGACCCCGCCTCACTCGCTATCAGGCCATCCGGTGGCATCCGCAGGCGTCGACCTCAGCCCGGTCGCGCGCCGCGTCCGTGATGGGAGACAAGTTGTTGGTCACTGCGGCGCTGTCGAGCAGCTTTGTCGTGGGGCGTTTACTTCTTGACAGCGTCAGGCGCCGTACTTAGCCTTCGACTGTAGCCACCACACAAGCCTCATGTCGCCCAGTGACAGGCACCTACCAAGGAGATATGGATGTCGACTGCGACCCAGATCGAACAGCTGGCCACCGGTCTCTCGAGTGAAATCGAGGAGCTCGAGAGGTTGTATGGCAGGTTGCCCGATGTCATCGCCAAGAAACGAGCTCAACTATCGAAATTGCAGGAAGTTGCCAAGATCATGGGGGAGGGCGCCGACACCGACGACGACATCTTGGCAAGCCTGATGGGACTTTCCTCGGTCGGCCCACGTGTCGTTGCCAGTCGCAAGTCACGCGGGCCGACGTTGCCGACCCGTGTCATGACTCTGATCTCGGCAGCCGGTCCACACGGCATGCAGTTCAAGCAGATTCTCGGCAAGCTCGAGGAGGCAACGGGCGGGGAGATCAACCGCAGCCACCTCACGACAACCCTCAAGAGACTGGTCGACCGGCGAAAGATCGAGAAGATTGCGGACCGGTTCCGCGTCGCGTAACACCATGCCGGCTCCGGCCGGTTTGGATGGTCCCTCGCCGGCAGTCGCCTCTGCGGTTCAGATCGGGAGCGCCGCGTGCCTCGCCGTGAGACACGAGCTCAAAGGACCGACGACATGCGACGGGCCGGTCGCCTGGCTTCGCTCCCCTCCCAGAAGTCGATGTTCTTCAAGATCTCCTGGATGGCGGCCAGGGGGTCCAGAGGAGAAACTAGTCTCCTGAGTTCGCGGATGCGCGGCAACTCATCCGCGGTATAGAGTTTCTCTTCCTTTCGGGTCCCGGACAAACGTACATCCACCGCCGGCCAGATGCGCATGTCGGCGATCGTCCGGTCGAGGACCATCTCCATGTTCCCGGTGCCCTTGAACTCCTGGAAGATCACCTCGTCCATGCGTGATCCGGTGTCGATGAGCGCCGTCGCGATAATGGTGAGACTTCCGCCATGTTCGATATTGCGAGCTGCACCGAAGATGCGCTTGGGGCGTTCCAGGGCCCGCGAGTCGATGCCGCCGGACAGGGTGCGACCCGAATTCCCCGTCTCGCGATTGTAGGCGCGTCCCAGGCGGGTGAGCGAATCGAGGAAGATGACCACGTCGTGACCGAACTCGACCTCGCGGCGGGATTGCTCGAGGACCAACTCGGCGACGCGGACGTGGGCATCCGAATTCATGTCGCTGGAGGATGCCACCACCTCGCCGCGGACGGTACGTTTCATGTCGGTCACTTCTTCCGGACGCTCGTCGATGAGCAGCACCTTGAGCACGACCTCGGGATGATTCTCCGAGATGCCATGTGCCATGTGCTGCAGGAGCACGGTCTTTCCGGTGCGAGGCGGAGCCACGATTAGGGCGCGCTGGCCCTTTCCGATCGGTGTCACCAGATCGACGACGCGTGTGGTCATCGGCTCCTGGCCGGTGGCGAAGCGCAGGCGCTCGTCGGGATCTGTCGGTGTCAGATCCTCGAGTGGAGTGAGACGCTCGTAGACATCGATCGGATGGCCATTGATCGCATCGATGCGTGTCAGCTCGAGCCCGCCGTTGCGCGTCGGGCTGACGCCACCTGACAGCCGCAGCCCCTCACGCAGCTTTGCGTCGCGAATGAGGGCGGGCGGTACGAACACATCATCCGGGGTCGGGTGATACATCCGCCGTGTCAGGCGCAGGAAGCCGAATCCCCGATCAGACAGCTCGAGCACTCCCTCTGCCTCTCCGGTTATCTCGCGGGGAATGCGCGGGCCTGAGCTGGGAATGCGGCTCGGAGCGCGATCTCGTGGTGCTTGCGAAGACCTGCCTTTCGGCCGTGGCGATGAACGATCGCCCCTGGCGTCACGCCGCCGGCCATCACGAACGGAGGACTCAGGACCACCGCGTCTCGGCCCGGGTCCCCATAGCTTGTTGCCATAGTCATCAGGGAACCGGTCGGGGCCATGTTGCCCTCGTCCCGGCGCGGAGTTCGCGTGGCGGCGCAGGTGTCCCGGCGCGGACCGGGTCCCGGGATCGCCGCTCGCGCCCTGCGGGTGGCGGCGGGGGCGGCCCCGGTTCTGCGTTCCCCGGGGTTCGTTCCAAGGGCGATCGCCTTCGTTCCGTCGGTTGTTGCCGAACCGGGGCGCGGTGTTGCCGGAGAGTCCGCGGTTGTCGGGCCGTTGCCGTCTTCCCGGGCGTCGTCCAGGTCGTCGATCCGCGCTGCTCTGATCAGGACCTCGACGCGAGTCACCCGCGGTGTGGTGCGGGGCGCGGCTCGATGGGCGACGGCGGGGTGGACGTTCGTCCGTCCTCGTCCCTGTCGGATGTCGGCCGGCGGCTGGACGGTGGGGCTCGCCGTCCCGGCTTGTCTTGCGGCGAGTTCTTGACCTCTCCGGTCGGCGCTGGCGCGGCCTCATGTCCGCCTCGGCGCTGGCGCGCGGAGTTGGGCCGAGTCCGTTCTCTTCATTTCGAGCTTCGGCCGCGTCTTTCTTGAGCGGCCGCGGGTCGGCCGCTTCATCATCGGCCCGGGGTGCTGAGCCACGGGAGCGGCGCCCCCAGGCACGCGATGCCTTCGTCATTCCGAGATTTCCTCCTTGAGCCCGGCCTGGTGCCGACTTGGTCGAGTGCTGCTTCCAGGACGGAACGACACGCGATTTCGCGCGGTAGCCGAGCTGCGGCTCCGAGCGGCCGCCATTTCGGCGCATTCAAACAGGCGATGCCTGATATCGACTTGGCCCTCGGGGATTCTCGCGTTCCCCGCTCATCTCCTGCCTGCGGTGCTGACGTTGATCAGGGGCGTTGCCGGCGGCCCGTGGTGCGAGCGCCAGCCAGTTGCTAGTCCAGGACCCATGACTCCGTGTCGTGCCGCTTCGAGCCTGTCGAAGAAGTGGAGCGCGGACTGGTTCGGTTCTCACTGCCGATGCAACGACGCGGTGGTGCTCAACCGGCTGATCTGGGGGAGGTGGCTAGCCAGGAGCCGTTAGCTTGCGTCATTCGGGGTTCTTGGTTCCGGCAGGTATGTCCGCTCCCGGACCTTCTTCAGAGACGAGTGATCCCTTCGCGGATTCTCCGCTGATCCTACGCCAAAGTCTTCGAGCCTGGCGAGTCGATTCTCGCTGGCCCGGTTCTCCTAGCTCGCCATCCGTTGACTGGCGGGTTGACCTGCTCGTTCACTCCCGCCTGGATCTGGAAGCCGGGGCCTTCGGTGCTTCTCTCAGACTGGACGCGTCTGGCAGGGGCCAGGTGCCGCGGCGTCTGCTGCATCGCGCCGGATGGCCGGGGATGCGGGCAAGATCCCGTGGGGCGGATGACAGCCCCGGTGGCGAGGACTTGAATGTATCTGCTGCGACGACGGCTTGTCAATGACTGATCGGGGAGGCCCTGGCGGCAGGCCGGGTGCCCGTACCTTGACAATCCGGGAGGTGGTCGCGACCATGGCCCTCTGGATTCGTCATGTGCCGCCTTGATGATGCGCGCCGGCACGACTTTCCCCGGCTTCGCGGAGACCATTTCATGTCCGGATCGCGCGAGCCCGAGGCTACGTATCGTCGCCGGCGTCTCGCCGGGCTGGTCCTGGTGCTCGCTCTCTTGACGCTGGTCGTCAATGGCAGCCAATGGCTGGAGCACCGGCGACTGAGCGAGCGACTCGCCGCCGAGCTCGGGGATCACCTCGTCGCCATCGCCCAGGTGGCGGCGGCGGGGGTGGATGGCGACATGCTGCAACGCTGGCGGGACTGGGGAATCAACCCCGACGAGGCTGATCGTCTCCGCAGTTACCTGGCCTCGGTGCGAGCCCAGGAGGCGCTATCGGATCTGTTCCTGCTCGATCCGCACGACCCCCTGGGACGACCGCTCCTCGATCCCGCTGACGAGGTGGGTACCGAGGAGGCCAACCCGGCGCTGGCGCTCGATCGGGCCACACTCGCCCTGGCGGCGGAGGGAATCGCCGCGGCCACGCCTCTCTACACCGCACCGGGCGGCGCTTACTTGAAGACCGGCTATGCTCCGATCCTCGCTGACGACGGGCGGGTCACCGGCATTCTTGGCGTTGAGGGCTCGTCCACTCTGTTCGCCGTACTCGGCGAAGTGCGGCGCACCCTGATTGCCGTTTCGGCTGCGAGCATTCTCGCGGTCGTCGTGCTGGGGTTTCTCCTGGTCCGCATCGCGGAATCCCTGGCTCGGGCGGAGCGTGAGCTCTTGCGCGCGGAGGCGCTCTCGTCCATGGGACGGATGACGGCCGGCATCGCCCACGAGATCCGCAATCCGCTTGGCATCATCCGCGCCACCGCGGAGCGTCTGGCCCGGCGCTACGGGCCCAAGGATGCGAGCGATCCTCTCTTCGCCTCGATCCCGGAAGAGGTGGATCGGCTGAACGCGATCCTCTCCGGCTATCTGAGCTTCGCGGCGGAACGTCCCGGCGAGCTGGTTCCGCTGGACCTGGTCCAGGTGGTTCGACACACTCTCGAGCTGGATCGAGGCGAACTCGAGCGTTCGGGTGTCGTCGTCGAGACCCACTTCGCCCTCGAATCGGCCGTCATCCGCGGTGACGCGGGACGGCTGCGGCAGGTGTTGTTGAACCTGATCCTGAACGCCAGGAATGCGATGGCCCGGGGCGGGCGGCTCGAGATCTCGATTGATCCCGTGTCCGACCGGCGTGCCGTCCGGCTCTGCGTGACTGACAATGGGAGCGGCATCCCCAAGAACCAGCTCGAGGACGTGTGGCGTCCCTTCTTCACTTCCCGCTCTGATGGGTCGGGACTCGGGCTCTCCATTGTCCGCCGCATCGTGGTCGAGCACGGAGGCACCATCGACCTCGATTCGGCTGAAGGGCGTGGAACCACGATCACCCTGGTCTTCCCGCGCGCCGAGGCCGGGGCGTGATGTGGCAAGGAGGCTCGCCGTGACCCGTATCCTGGTGGTTGATGACGAGGCCAAGTGGCGCGACCTGATGCGAGGCGAGCTGGAAGATGCGGGCTTCGCCGTCGTCGATGCCGAGAATGGACAGCACGCACTCGATATTCTCGGCGCCGGGGACCGCTTCGATCTCATCCTGACCGATCTACGGATGGAGCCGGTGAACGGGCTCACGCTGATGCGTCGGGTGCGGGAGCTCGGGCTCGATGCCGATGTGGTCATGGTCACAGCCTATGCCGACACGCAGACTGCGATCGAGGCGATGCGCCTCGGCGCCTACGACTTTCTCCTCAAGCCCTTCGAGCTCGACGAGCTCGTCTTGCTCGCCCGGCGCGTCGCGGACAAGCGCGGGCTGGCCGCCGAGAACCGTGCCCTGCGCGCCATGATCGAGGGTGCCGTGGCGGCACCTGACGGCATGGTGGGGGAGTCGGCCGCCATGCGTCGCGTCTATGACCTCGTGGCCAAGGTGGCCGTGACCGACGCCACGGTGCTGATCCGCGGCGAATCAGGCACGGGGAAGGAGCTGGTCGCCCGGGCCATCCATGACCGCTCCTCGCGTGCTGGCGGGCCATTCAAGGCGGTGAACTGCGCGGCATTACCGGAGACCCTCCTCGAGTCCGAGCTCTTTGGCCACGAGCGGGGAGCCTTCACCGGCGCTGAGCGCCGAAAGATCGGTCTCTTCGAGGCGGCATCGCCGGGCACCATCTTCCTCGACGAGATCGGTGAGATCTCGGGAGCGGTCCAGGCCAAGCTCCTGCGCGTGCTCGAAACACGGGAGATCACTCGCATCGGTTCGACCGATGCGATCCGGGTCGACACCCGTGTCGTCGCGGCCACGCATGTCGATCTGGAGAGCGCCATTGGTGATGGGGTCTTTCGCCGCGACCTCTACTACCGGCTCAATGTGTTCCCCCTCGAGCTGCCTCCCCTGCGAGCGCGCAGGGAGGACATTGCGCCCCTCGCGCAGCATTTCCTCGCCGGTCTGGCGCCGGGAGAGACCGCGATCCTATCGCCGGAAGTCGTGCGGCTCCTCGAGGGCTACGACTGGCCGGGCAACGTGCGCGAGCTGCGCAACGTGATCGAGCGGGCCACCATCCTGGCGGGCGGCGCGGCGATCAGGGGCGAACACATCATGCTGCCGGCCGGGAGCCAGGCCACGGGAGGGGCCGAGACTCACGGCCTCCATCTTCCCGCCGAAGGGGTGGCGCTCGAAGCGCTCGAGGCCCGCTTCATCCGGGAGGCACTTGACCTGGCACGCGGCAACAAGAGCCAGGCCGCCCGCCTGCTCGGCATCACGCGGCGCGCCCTTTACTGCCGGATGGAGAAGTACGGACTGGCCACGGGGGAGGGATCGGAAGGCTGACCCCGAGCCGGGGCCAGACCCCGAGGGCGGCCCGATGGAGGTGACTTGCTGGCTCCTTGGACTGGCTGAGATGTGGACGAAGGCGTACACCGGCGTCCCCCTGGGGGCAGACGGCTTTCCTGCCCAATCGGAAGCCGCCGTAACGTGTTGCGGGGAGCGGTCCACTTCCTTCAACGCCGCGGCACTCGGCTTGCTCTGTCCATGAGCGGGCCGGTATCCGGGCTGGTAGGGGGGCTCGGGGCCCAGGAGTGGAACCCATGCGCCGTAGAAGCATAGATTGGGCCCGGCTGGCCGCCGGCAGCCTGCTAGCAGGAGCCCTCATCCTGGCCGCCCCCGCCGCAGGTCAAGGCATGGATCCTCGTGACCGGCTGGCGCGCGAGATCGAGACCACCGACCAGGTCATCGCCGACGCGCGCGCCATCGTCGGAGCATCGGAGAGCTCGCGAGCACGCGAGATCCTGCCCCGGGCCGTCGAGATGCAGGAGCTGGCCCACCGCCAGTTCATGCGCTGCGGGATGGATAACCTGACCGCCTGCGAGGGAGCGGCGCGCGCCACCACCCGGGCCCGGCGTGAAGCCCGCCGCGCCATCCAGATCGCGCGCAGCGAGTCCGGGCTCGATGTCGAAGTGGCGCATGCGATCGAACGAGCTGCCGGCGTGATCACGGAAGCGCAGGTGGTCATCGGTGGCCAGGGCCATGAGGTGGCCGAGCAGCGGCTCGCGGAGGCGCGCACCAAGCTCGAGCGCGCCCGCGAACAACACCGCGCGCGTCAGTTCCGGATCGCCCTCAATCTCGCTCGTGCGGCCGAGCGCGAGGCGCGTGAGGTCGCCGGCCTCGGTCGCATCGATCGGGTCCGTCCCGAACGCCTCCAGATCGAACTGGAGCGGACCGACCGCCTGCTCGAGCGCACCGCTCCCGGCATCCGGGAAAGCCAGAACGAGCGCGCGATCCGTGAGCTCGAGCGAGCCATCATGCTCCAACAGCGGGGGCGCGCGCACTTCGTGGCCGGCCGGCCGGCGGCTGCCGTTCGCTTCACCCGTGAGGCCCGAGATGCCGTGCACGGAGCGCTGCTCCTCGTCGAGGAGCCGGTCGATTCCGATCAGGTCGAACGGGCTCTGAGTCAGACCGATGCGCTCATCGAACGCGTCGCCAGCGTGGTGCGCGAGAGTGGCCGGGACGAGGCCTTTCGCCTCCTCGATGCGGCCCGCGAGCATCAGCGGCGTGCCCGCGAGCTCCTGGGCGCAGGACAGCGCAATATGGCGCTCGCCGAAACTCGCATCGCTCGCAATCTGGCGCTTGAGGCCGAGGACCTGGTTCAGCTCGAGGGGGAGCTAGGTGGTTAGTCCGCGGCCAGGCGCGGCAGCGGACAGGACGCGGGGATTCGGGGTTCTCAGGATGAGGCTCTGCATCGTTGCCGGCTTGCTCGTGCTGCTGGCAGCAGGCGGCGGCACGGGACGAGCGTCCGATCGACTCAGCGCCACGCTGGCTGTCGGGTTCGATTCGTTCAGCGAGAAGTACTCGATCGTGGAAGCCGATACTCTCGCTTACGCGAACGAGATCAACTCGACGCTTGGAGTCTCCTACCGCGCGCCTATCAAGGGGACCGGGGTCCTCCTCGCTGCCGATGAGTTTTCGGCATCGACGGCGGCGCTCCGCAACCGACTCACGCTTGGTCTCGATCTACCCCGGCGTCAGGATGATCGCCTCACGATGGGCAACACGCTGACCCTGCGCCGCTACTTTGCTCGTGACCGTGATGATGAGCTCGCCCTGCCGTCCGATCACATCGAAGATGAGGCCGAGGTGCGCTATCGTGCCCGGCTCACGGATCACGTCACGATGGCGGTTCGCGACCGCTTCGACCTGGTGGACTATCGAACGCAGACTCCGTATGAGCTGGATTCCTACCGCAACCGCATCGGAGGCGAGGCCGTGATCGAGCCAGAGCCCATGTCGCGCCTGGCGATTGCCTATGACTTCGCCCGGCAAGCCGTCCCCGACTCGAGCGCCATCGATTATGGCGAGCACGACCTGCTCGCCGACTTGTGGCAAGGGCTCGGGTATCGTCACGATCTCGAGCTCCACGGCGAGCTTGTCCGCCGGAGCTACCGCGATGAGACTTCTCGGCCGGGCTACTACCTCTTCGGAGCGGGAGGTCGGCTTGCCTCCCGTCTGGGCGAACGCTGGACGCTGGCGCCCCG
This sequence comes from Candidatus Eiseniibacteriota bacterium, assembly GCA_963823555.1. GTDB lineage: Bacteria > Eisenbacteria > RBG-16-71-46 > CAVPCR01 > CAVPCR01 > CAVPCR01. The sequence continues at coordinate 211,733 of CAWGMA010000001.1, forward strand.
CGCCGAGATCGAGGCCACGAGTGTCGACATTCCCAGCGATGTCTATTACAGCGGGCTGTTGACCCGCTTCGGCATCGACCTCGCCATCGCCGCGACGCCGGAGTTGACGGTCGGCCTCGAGCCGCGGGGCGCTCTGCTGCGCGCGGATGCGGCTGCGGGAGAGGACTACGACGAGCTCTCCGTGGCCTGGCACGGAGAGTGGTTTCGCCTCGGGCGAGCTTGGATCCAGGGTGCCCTCGATTTCGGCTATCGAGATTACCGTGCCCTGACCACGGCGCCCCTGGACGGGCTCTATTCCGATTACCGGTTCTTCCGCATCAACACGATCGGTGCCATCGAGTTCGACGAGCGCACCACCTTCAACTTCTATGTGAGCTTCGAACCCGAGAGGCACGACGTCGAGAGTGACGATGCCACGATCATCCTGGTCTCGACCGATCTCGCCTACCGCTTCTAGGCTCCTAGCGGGTGAAACGCTCGAGATGGAGTCGGCCGGACTCGACCCGCAAGTAAGTGTGACTGTCCACCCAGTCACCGAGAATGACCATGGCCTTGGCCCCCTCCTCGCGAAGTGTCGGCAGGTGGACATGCCCGAGCACGACGACGTCGTGTCCGGCCGCGAACGCGGGCCTGGCGACCTCCTCGAACATGCGATCAGCCAGACGAGGGTCCGTGATCTGGCTTTCCCGTGAGGCGTGTGAGGAGAGGGTGGCCAAGCGGATACCGAGGTCGGGATGAATGAGACGGTAGAGGCCGATGGCGAGGGGATTCCTGAGCACCTGCTTGAGTAGCTTGTAGCCACGGTCGCCGGATCCCAGGCCGTCGCCGTGGGCGATGTAGAATCGGCGCCCCTGGACGGTCCGGGTCAGGGCGCCGTCGGCGACCTCGAGGCCGATCTCCTCGCGGAGGAAGGGCAGCGCCCAGAAGTCGTGGTTTCCCCCGATGAACGTGATCGGCATCCCCTGCCGCCGCAGAGCATGGAGCGCAGAGAGGACGGCAAATCCGCCTCGGGGAATGGCCCGGCGGTAGGCGAACCAGAAATCGAAGAGGTCGCCCACGATGACGAGGCTGTCACTGGCCGCGTCGAGGCCGTCGAGGAAGCGGACCACCCGGGCCTCCCGCCTTCGCTCGGTCGGGGTGCCGTCGAGTCCGAGGTGGCAGTCGGACATGAAGTAGGCTCTGCGCGCCTCCGTTCCGGATCCGGCTGACAGTCTCGATCCGCCAGGTCGCGTCTCCGCATTTATATTGTTATTTGACAATGGCTTATAATTATCGAGAGAATGGTGAGTGGGTCCGGATGGTCCAACTCAAGTCAGGCCCAGGTTCATCTCCGGATGTGCCGATCATACCGAAGGGAACCTGGAACCGGCAGGGGGGGTGTTTGGGCTCTCTGCCCCAGCCGCTCGCCAGGTTGACAGGTCCGAGGCAGTCGATTACCGTTCAGAGGTTATCGACTCCCGCTTAAGTCGGCCTCGGCGCGATGTTTGCTGTATCGGGCGCCCCCGCCCGCAGCTCGGATGACCGGGCTGGAACGTTCGCTCGGCATGGACGCTCGGATGTTCCTGGGTATTTCGGAGGTCTGAGTATTGAACAAGCAGCCACCGGAGGAGCAAGGCTTCACCGTCCTCATCGTGCCGGATTCGGGCCAGACCCCCATCCGCAGCATCAGGCTAAGACCGTCTATCGTGCGCCGTGCGCTCCTCGTGGTGGTGCTCTTCCTCTTCGGGTTCGTGTCCGCCACGCTGCTCTGGCCCTCCGGGCTCGTCCGGGGCATCGGTCTGGTCAGCCTCGCCAAGGAGAACGCTCTTCTGAAGCAACGAGTCCAGGCTCTCGACGACGACCTCGATCGCTTGCGCCGCCGACTGGGCGAAAGCGCCCTGCTCGAGGAGCGGCTGCGGGTGCTTGCGGATCTCCCGCCGATCGATCCCGAAATGCGGCAGATGGGCGTCGGAGGACCCGATTTCACGACGAACGACCCGCTCCTGGTGGTGGATCCCGAAGGTGCGGCGGTCACCAGCAGGGCGGCACGCAGCGTCGATGAGCTGCTGCGGCAGGCCGAGCTGCATCGCCACAGTTTCCTCGAGATCGCGGCCAGCCTCGAGCAGAAGAAGGACTACTGGTCGCGAGTGCCGTCGGTTTCTCCCGTGCCGGGCGGTGGCTACACCTCAGGTTTTGGGATGCGCGTCGATCCGTTCACCGAGGTCGATGCCTTCCACCGCGGCCTCGATGTCTCGGCGCCCCGCGGCACGCCCATTCATTCCACGGCCGCCGGCCGCGTGGTCTTCGCCGGAAGCCGATCCGGATACGGGCGTACCGTGCGCATCGACCATGGTCATGGCCTCGAGACCGTGTACGCTCATGTCCTGGACATCAAGGTGAAGACCGGACAACGGGTCACCCGCGGCCAGGAGATTGCGCACGTCGGCACCAGTGGACGCGCCACAGCTCCGCACGTGCACTACGAGGTGTGGGTGAACGGCCGCCCGGTCAATCCAAGGACCTACATTCTTCCAGTCGGGGAGGTCGTCGACTAGCCGGTCGGCGCCGGCCCGGGGTGCGAAGGCGCTCCGGCCGACCAGAGATCGATCCACCTTTCAGCCGGGCTGCCCCACCGGCTCACCAGACGGTGACCATGCTTCTCCCCACGGTCCAGCCGGTCCGCCTGAGCGCCATGTCGCTCGAGCATCCCCTGTCTTTGCGGCTTGCGCTCGTCCTGATCGTGGTCGTCATGCTCGCCCCGCCGCCGGCGCACGCCGGAGGGCTGACGGTCGAGGCTATCCGGTCATGGAGCGGTCCGGATCACACCCGTGTTGTCCTCGACATCAGCGGGGCTCCTGCGTTCCGCAAGTCGGAGACCGAGGAACCCCCTTGTCTCATTCTCGAGCTCGTGGGGACGCGTTTCGGACCCAAGGTCGCAACGGACGGCATTGCCGATGCGCGTATCCTGGCCGTGCGGTTGCTCCCCGCCGACAAGCTGCCCGCCCAGGTCGTGTTCGATCTGGCCGGTCGCCGGGCGGTCAAGGTGTTCACGCTACCACCGGGCGGAGGGAAGCCACACCGCGTGGTCATCGATGTCCTCGGTCCTTTGCCCAGGTCCGTGGCCGGGACGTCGGCGGCAAGGGACGGCGCGAAGCCTTCTCCTGAACGGCAGGATGAGAAGCCGGCCCCGGCGGCACCGGCTCGCACGGTCACCGAGAAGCCGGCGAAGCAACCTCCTTTGGTCTCTGCTCCCGACGTGAAGCCGGCTCCGCCCGCGACCGCCGCCGCTCCCGAGGCGAAGCCGGCCGTCCCTGACCGCCCCTGGGTGATCGTCCTGGATCCAGGGCACGGCGGGCACGATCCGGGGGCGAGGGGGCCCGGGGGGTTGCGCGAGAAGGACATCTGCCTTGCCCTGGCGAAAGTACTGGCCGCCGATCTCAACCGCCGCCCGGGCTACACGGTTCATTTGACGCGCGACAAGGATGTCTTCCTCCACCTTCGCGAGCGGACGCGAATCGCCGCCGAGAAGAAGGCCGATCTCTTCGTATCGATCCACTGCAACTCGAGCCCGTCGAAGAAAGCGCGGGGGACCGAGGTCTTCTTCCTCTCGCTCAGGGGAGCGAGTGACGAGTCGGCGCGGGAAGTGGCTATGAGAGAGAACGCCGCCGACCACATCGAGGGCGTGCCGGTGGAATCCCAGGAGGAGATCGAGGACATCCTGGTGGATCTGCTCCAGACGTCGGCCCTGGAGCGATCCAGCGAGCTTGCGGCGACCATCGTAGAGAGGCTCCGCGAGGACAAGAACCTCGAGCTTCGTGGCGTCAAGCAGGCGGGGTTCGATGTCCTCAAGACGGCAGGGATGCCGTCCGTCCTGGTCGAAGCCGCCTTCATCTCCCATCAGAAAGAATCGAAGCTGCTGAAGAGCAGCGACTTCCAGCGCCGGTTCGCTCGTCTCGTGAGCAGCGGTATCGCCGAGTTCCTGGATCGGGCGGCGGCTACCGAAGCTCCTGCTTCGGCAGCGAGAGGCGCTGGTGGCCTGCCGGCCGCCGTCACGCCGACGGCGGCTCGCGCGCCGGCCGGAAGCTAGAAAGGAACTCCCCGCCCGGATCGGGGCGGAGCGATGACCTGCCATGGAGTGGCTCCTCGATCTCGACACCGCGCTCTTCCTTGCCCTGAACGGTGCCGTGGTCGCCCCATGGTACGAGGCCGTCATGCGCTTCCTGTCGGACGGCAATCTCGGGCGCTTTCTCTTCCTCTTCCTGGCTGCGGCCCTCGTGGTGCGTGATCGCAAGCGGGGTCTCTGGCTCCTGCTCGGCGCGGCCCTGACCATCACGTTCTCCGACCAGCTCTCCTCCCACCTCATCAAACCGTGGATCGAGCGCATCCGGCCCTGCAATGCCCTGGCTCCGTCGGACGTGGTGTTGCTCGTCGACCGGACCCGTTCCTTCTCCTTTCCCTCCTCGCATGCGGCGAACGGATTCGCCGGGGCCCTCTACTTCGCGAAATTCGTGCCGCAGCTCAGGGTCCCCCTCTTTCTTCTCGCCGCACTGATCGCCTTCTCGCGGATCGCCGTCGGCGTGCACTACCCGCTGGATGCGCTCGCTGGCGCCGCCCTGGGGCTTGGTTGCGCCCAGACCGTCCTCACGCTGATGAAGCGATCCGGAATCGGGACCCGTGGCTAGCTGATGAGGTGAGCCAGGACCGCGGCCGTTGCTTGCAGGCGCCCGCCGCTGGCGTCGATCAGGCGCAGATGTTGCCTGAGGAATGCAAGATCTTGCGGCCGGTCGATGTCGTACCAGGGACGGGTGGCCGTCACCCGAAGCCCGAGTTCGGCCGCACGATTCAGCGTTGCGGCGAGGAGCTCGGGGCTGCTCCACGGCATGCCGGTGAACAGCCCGGGCTCCGGCCGGGAGAGACCGATCAGGTAGTACCCGCCGTCGAGAGAGGGTCCGACGACGAGATCGGCCTGTTCGAGAGCGGCGAAGGCCGCCTCGACCTCCGCCCGGGGGAGATCGGGGTGATCGGCGCCGAGGAGGACCACGGGGCTCCCTGGAGGTCCCAGATCGGTGAAGGCGGCGGCCAGCCGCTCGCCCAGGTCGGCACCGCGCTGGGCGCGGACCGGCCATTCCGGCCACCTCGGCCAGTCCCTGGGGAGAGCCGCTCCGAGACGCCGGGGAGCGTCTGTGGCCTCGAGGTCGATATCGGGGGGCGCCCCGGCGAAGAGGAGGACGGTCTCGGCGGCAACGCCGGTGAGCTCCCGGCACAGATCCGCGATGAAGGCAGCGTAGAGCTGGGCCGCCTCCGCTGGCCGCAGAGGAGGGCTGAGCCGCGTCTTGACGCGACCCGCTGCCGGCCACTTCGCCATGAGGCCGAGAAAGCTGTCCGGACGCGACTGGACGGGCGATGAATGGACGACCATCCAGCCGAGCCTAGCACGCTCATCTCAACCTGCATGGACACCTGGCCCATGTGATTGCTAGTCTTTCCTTGAATGTCGTGGATCCCCCCTGCCGATCTCCATCGCCCTTCGAATCCGCGCTCCACGGGTGCCATGGCCCAAGCTCCATATCGCTCCGATCCCGCCCAGAGTCATCGGCTGCGGCGGTCCTCCCGCACGCGGGCAAGGCCTGGCCGCGTGCAGAGATACCCTCGCGTGAGGCTCCACCTCTGGCTGCTTGCCATCGCTTTCGCCGGCGCGCCGCGGGCTCTAGCCGCCGGGTCCGGGGCGGACGATCCCGGGCTCATCGTGCGTTTCCGGGCTGCGGCCCAGCGGGACGCCGGGAGCCCCTCCAGCGCGAAGCCGCGAATCGACCGCCTCGTCGAGCGCATGGCCGAGCTCGCACCGCGTGCGGCCCCGGCCTTCCCCGGCGTGCGTGCAGCGCTCGACGCCGGGCGCACCGGAGCGCGGGGGGGGGCCTTCCCGGCTCCCGTGGTTCTGGCCCGGGCGGCCGATCTGGCGGACATCTTCGTCCTCCGTTTCACCGATGCGCGGGCGCGCGATGATGCTGCCGATCGTCTCGCTCACGATCCGGACGTGCTCTATGTGGAACCGCTGTTTGCCATCGCCGTCACACGTCCCGGCTCCCTTGCGGGTGATCGCCGTGATCTCGATGCCGAGGTGCAAGGTGGAGCGGGAGTCGTTCCCGAGGACAGTCTCTATGCCGAGCAATGGGCTCTGCCCCAGATCGGCATGCCGGAGGTCTGGGCTGGTGGCACCGGAACACCAGGCATCCTGGTCGGCATCGTCGACACGGGCATCGAGGCTGACCATCCCGACCTGTCTCCCAACCTGGCCGAGAACGCCCTTGAGGCACAAGGCCTCCCTGGTATCGATGATGATGAGAACGGCTTTGTCGACGACATCCGCGGCTGGAACTTCCTTGCCGGGAACTCCGATGTCGAAGATGGGTTCGGCCATGGTTCCCACATCGCGGGGTTGATCGGCGCCGCCGCCGATGGCCGCGGCACGGTCGGCGTGACCTGGCAGGTTGGACTGCTCCCTGTACGGATGTTCGATGATGCCGGGCGCGGTACGAACCTGGCCGGGGCCCAGGGCATCACCTACGCGGCCGATCGCGGCGCTCACATCATCAACATGAGCTGGGGGACGAGCCGGTTGTCGCGCGTGATCGAGGATGCCGTGGCCTATGCCTCGGCGGCGGGGGCGGTGCTGGTCGCGTCGGCGGGAAACTCGGGAGACCGCATCACGGAGAACTTCCCCGCAGCCTTCGATCAGGTGATCGCCGTCGGTGCCACCACCGCCACCGATGCCGTGGCCGGTTTCTCGAACCGCGGGCCACGACTCGATCTGGTGGCCCCAGGCGTGGACATCCTGAGCACACAGCGCGGCGGCTACTCCGTGCTCTCCGGAACATCCCAGTCGGCCGCGCTGGTGAGCGGTGTGCTGGCTCATCTCCGTTATCGCCATCCCGAACTGGAGGCGGAGGAACTCCGCTCCGTTCTGCGCCTGGCCGCCCTCGATCTCGGTCGTCCGGGCTGGGACCCGGCCTTCGGTGCCGGCCGCCTCGATGCCGCGAGCGCCCTCGCCATGCCCTCCGCACCGGTGGCCGCCATTTCCACTCCGCGCACTCTGGACGCCGTGGCGGGAGATTGGCTCGACGTGGTCGCCGATGCGCTGCCGGGATCCGGCGTCGCCGGCGTGGCGAGCTACGGGCTCGACATCGGCGACAACGATGATCCGCTCGTCTTCATGACGGTGGCGGAGGGGAGCGGCGGATCCAGCCGATGGCTCGGCCGGATCCCGCTCGCATCGCGGGCGGAAGGGGAACTGACCGTGCGGCTCCGGGTTCGCGATGCCACGCAGCGCGAAGCCGAAGACCGCGTGCTCATTCGGATCGATCGGTCCGCCCCTACGCTGCTCAAGCACGAGCACGTCGATCGCCTGGCCGGGAGGAGTCTCGAACAGCTCATCCGTTACGTGGCCGACGAGCCTGTCACGGGCCATGTCCACCTGCGCGAGGCGGGCACGGACGGCGAGTTCATCAGCATTTCCTCCTTCGATGGCGCCCCGGATCACGTCGCCCTCCTCTCCAATCTGTACCCGGGCGGCTACGAGTATGTGATCGATCTCGATGATTACGCCGGCTTCACGACCCGGGTCGATGCCGGAGATGGCGCGTTCTTCGTGCGCGACGTGATCCCGCTCATCGACATCCCGGAGCAAGGGTACGTGCCCTGGGCGCGCATCCCGGGTTTCGAACTCGGCGCCGTAGCCGATCTGGATCAGAGCGGCGTGCCTGAGCTCCTCGGAGAGGCCCGCGGCCAGGGGGGCGCGGCGCAGCTCACCGTGCTTGCGATCAGCGGACTTCATCCGGATGCTCCCGAGTTCGATGTCATCTATCGAGGCGATTCGGGCCTGCCGGTCGCGGTGCGCGATGTGGACGGCGACGGCCGCCCGGAGGTACTGGTGGCCGACGATGATCTGTCGCTATGGAGTGACCTGATCGCTCCGGGAGGGCCCCAGGTTCTCTGGCGAAGCCCGCTCGGAGACCGGCGCGCAGGCGGGGTGCTCAGCGATGTCGATGGCGATCAGGCGATCGAGGTCATCTTCGCTACCGTGCAGGGCGCTCGCCTGACTGCGTTCGAATGGAATGGGAGCGCGTTCGATTCGCTGGATCTCGGCTTCACGCGGCCCACGCGGGCCGCCGGATTCGCCGCTGCGGACTACGATGGCGATGGCCAGGGCGAGATCGTGCTCGGCAGCCTGGCCGGGGAGCTGGTGGCCGTCGAGGCTCGCTCCGGCCGATACGTGGAGACGGTGCGGGAGCCGTTCCTCGGTGGTGTCGCCAATGCCATCACGGCGACTCATGTCGGCGACGGCGATGGCGACGGTCGGATCGAGTTCGCCATTTCAGCTGTCGGCGCCCTCCTCGACCGCGAGCAACGACCGGCCATCGCGGTCTTCGAGGCTTCAGGCGACGATACCTACGTCCCGGTCTCGCGCCACGAGTTCCGCGACAAGAACACGCCCTACGACAACGCGCTCGCGGCCGGTGATGCGGACGGTGACGACCGGCCGGAGATCGTCGTTGCTCAGGCGGGGAACGTCTATCTGCTGGATGCCGATCGCGACGATCGGTTTCTTCCCGTGTGGGCGGCGCCCCGGGCCCAGGGCGGGCGGGTCTTCCTGGCCGATCTCGATGGGGACGCGGTGGCCGAGATCCTGGTCACCGAGCGAATCGCCGAGATGCCGGTGACGACGATCTACTCGCGCGCGGTTGCGCAGGAAGCGGGTCTGGTCTGGGAGGCGGTGCAGCACCCCCTGGGCAACGAGATTCGATGGGAGGCTCCTCCTCTGGACGTGGAAATCGATGATCTGGCTCTGTACCGTCTCCCCGAAGGCTCCGGGTCCGGGCTCGAGAGCGATCTGGCTCCCTACCGCATCTATACGCAGCCCGGCGAGTTGATGGCCGCTGCCAGCTTCCGGGACGAGGATGTTCCCCCGGCTCCGTTGCCGTATCTTCTTGCCTATACCATCGATGATGGCGAGGTCCGCCTCCGTGTGCTCGAGGGGCCGCAGGCGGCTCAAGCGCAGCCCGGCGCTCCCTCGATCCTCTTCCTCGCCCCCCACCCCAACCCGGCGCCCAGTGCGATCACGATTCCCATCGCCCTGGCCGAGCCTGGCGAGGTGGTCATCGGCGTCTATGACGTCGCCGGTCGCCTGCGGCGCGACCTCTATCAAGGATCCCTTCCTGCCGGGCGAACGAGCCTCATCTGGGACGGGCGTGACGATCAGGGTCATCGCCTGGCCCGGGGGGTCTATTTCGTGCGCACGAGATCGCCCCTCGGCGAGCCTTCCGTGCGCGTCGTGCTCCTCGGCTCGTGACCACCGAGACCCCTTCGTGCCGGGCAAATCGTTGTCAAATCTCGCACAACGCCTTCATTCCGGACATCCGGGATCAGGTCCGCGGGGGGCACGGAAGTGGGTCCTGATCGTCTTGTGACATCTTCCACGGCCGTGGTAGACTCGCGCGCTCGTTGGTGAGTTTCCGGCGCCGGCTCCGGTCGCAGGCCGGGTGAGGTGCCTGGAACCCAGGCGAGCTTGAGGCCCCCAGGGGGGCGGGTGGTTCAGGGCCGTGGGGGGGGAGTCGCGATGCTCTTCGACTTCGCCAACGTTCTCGTCTTCTTCGCACTCGGCGCGATCTTCGTGTTTGGCGCGCTCGTGGTGTCCCGCCTGGTTCATCCCGTCTACCGCACTCCCGAGAAGCTCATGAACTACGAGTGCGGTGAAGATCCCGTCGGCTCTCCCTGGGTCAAGTTCAACATCCGTTTCTACATGGTGGCCCTCGGCTTCATCATCTTCGATGTCGAGACCGTGTTCCTCTTCCCGTGGGCGGTGGTCTTCAAGGAGCTCGGTCTCTTTGCCTTCGTCGAGATGATGATCTTCGTGGCGATCCTGCTCGTCGGTCTGGCCTACATCTGGGCCAAGGGGGACATCGAGTGGGTCAAGCCGCGTCCGCCATGGATCGAGGGCAAGGGGACGGCTGAGCCCGAGGGGGCCATGCCGGATGCAGTCGTGGGCCGCGAGCGAGAGATGAGCTATGCCGAATGAGACCGCGGCCCCGGGGCTCGTCGCCATCAGTCGCGATGGGGGGCCGAAGAGCCTGATCGACAATCGATTCGAAGAGAACGTGATCGTCACCTCAGCCGATTGGCTCATGAACTGGGGACGACTCTCTTCGCTGTGGCCGATGCTCTTCGGGCTGGCTTGCTGCGCCATCGAGATGATGGCGACCGGTGCCGGCCGCTACGACCTCGACCGCTTCGGGGCGGGAGCCTTTCGCGCCACCCCCCGCCAGGCCGATCTCATGATCGTGGCGGGAACGGTGACCCACAAGATGGCCGTGCGCATCAAGCGCCTCTACGAGCAGATGGCCGAACCGAAGTACGTCATTGCCATGGGCAGCTGCGCTTCCGGCGGCGGGCCGTATTTCAAGTACGGCTACCATGTGGTCAAGGGCGTGGACCTCGTGGTCCCGGTGGATGTTTATGTCCCCGGCTGCCCGCCGCGTCCGGAGCAGCTCCTGGAGGGGCTCCTCTGCTTGCAGCAGAAGATTCGCGAGAAGTCGATCGCCAAGACCAACTCGACGCCAGCGAGGTAAGGTCGGGGAGAGGGGCAGGGAGGAGCGCCTGGGTGCGCCGAGGGATGGAGATGGAGCCAGGTCAGATCGCAGAACTCCTGACGGCACGATTCGGCGACGCGATTCGCGAAGTCAAGATCGACGTGCCCGATCCCGGCGTCATGGTCGACCCGTCTCGCGTCGTCGAGATCGGTCTCTTCCTCAGGGACACGCCGGAGATCGATTTGAAGAGCCTCATGTGTCTCTCTGGCGTCGACTACGGCGACCGTCTGGGTGTGGCCTATCACCTGCACTCGTTCACCCGGCGCCATCGCTTCTGCATGAAGGTCGATCTGCCCCACGAGCCCGGAGCGGCGCGACTGCCGAGCGTCGCCGCGGTGTGGCCGGCAGCCAACTGGCATGAGCGCGAGGCCTACGACCTCGTGGGGATCATCTTCGAAGGCCACCCCGATCTCCGGCGGATCCTCCTTCCCGACGACTGGGAAGGGCATCCGTTACGCAAGGACTACCAGTTTCCGCGAACCTGGCGGGAAATCCCCATCTGAGGCGGCGCATGACGACGACGGGCCCGAGCAGCTTGCAGAGCGGACTCCGCACCGAGGAAATGGTGCTCAACATGGGGCCGCAGCACCCTTCGACCCACGGTGTGCTCCGGCTCCAGCTTGTTACCGATGGCGAGGTGGTGACTGAGGCCGAGCCGCACATCGGCTATCTGCATCGCTGCGCCGAGAAGATCGGCGAGAACGTCAACTACCAGCAGTTCACTCCCTACACCGACCGCATGGACTACCTGGCGGGGATGAACTGCAATCACTCCTATGTGCACGCCGTCGAGCGTCTGATGGGGCTCAAGATCCCGGAGCGCGCCGAGACCATTCGCATCCTCGTCCTCGAGCTGAACCGGATCGCGAGTCACCTCGTTGCCTGGGGAACCTATGGGCTCGACATGGGAGCCTTCACCCCGTTCTTCTACTCCTTCCGGGAGCGAGAGCGGGTGCTCGACCTGTTCGAGGAGCTGTGCGGGGCTCGCCTCACCTACAACTACGTGCGCATCGGTGGGGTGATGGCGGATCTCACCCCGGGCTGGCTCGGCAAGGTCGAGCAATTCCTCGATTACTTCTCCCCCAAGATCGACGAGTACGACGAGCTCCTCTCCTACAACAAGATCTTCATCAAACGCACGGCCAATGTCGGTGTGCTTCCGGCCGATCTGGCCATCGCCTACGGCGTCACGGGGCCCAATCTGCGCGGCTCCGGCGTCAAGTGGGATGTGCGCAAGGACGAGCCCTACTCGATCTACGATCGCTTCGATTTCGATGTCCCGGTGGGTCGCGGGGCGATGGGGACCGTCGGCGATTGCTGGGATCGATACATGGTGCGCATCCACGAGATGCGCGAATCCGTGAAGATCCTGCGACAGGCCATGGTCGGAATCCCCGAGGGACCCGTGATCGCGGAGGAAGTCGGCAAGACCATCAAGGTGCCGGCCGGAGAACTCTACACTCGCGTCGAGAATCCGCGCGGTGAGATGGGTGTCTGGATCGTGGCCGGGGGGAAGGACACGGCGATCCGCTGCAAGGTGCGAGCGCCGTCCTTCTGCTCGATGAGCGTTTTCAAGGAGATCTCGCGCGGTGCGATGCTCGCTGACCTGGTCGCGATCGTCGGCAGCTTCGACATCGTGCTCGGTGAGATCGACCGCTAGCCGGGTGGCGAGGAGCGCCGCTGGGGCGCCGAGGAGGGGAGGAGCGTGCAGGACTGGATCAAGAGCCTGATGGGAGGCGAGCCGTCGGTCGCCGTCACGATCATGTTCATGTTCGGGGCTGCTGCTGCAGTGCTCGGTTTCATCGCCGTGCTCGTCATGTTCCTGGCCTGGCTCGAGCGCAAGGTCGCCGGCCACATGCAGTCGCGCCTGGGGCCGATGCAAGTGGGCGGCTGGCATGGGTGGGCGCAGTCCGTCGCGGACGGGATCAAGCTGTTCCTGAAGGAGGACGTGATCCCGGCCTCCGCCGACCACGTCCTGTTCCGCCTGGCTCCCTACCTGGTGTTCGTGAGCTCGTTCGCCGCGTTCGCCGTCATCCCCTGGGGGGACGGCTGGTGGCCGCCGACCTGAACATCGGGCTCTTCTACGTGCTCGCCGTCACGTCCTTTGTCGTCGTCGGCATGCTCATGGCCGGCTGGGCCTCGAACAACAAGTGGTCGCTCTTCGGGGCCATGCGCGGGGTGGCTCAGATCGTGAGCTACGAGCTGCCGGCCGCGCTGACCCTGGTCGGGATCGTGATGTGGGTCGGTAGCCTCAACATGCGGGACATCGTGCAGAGTCAATCCGGGTGGTTCTGGAACTGGCATGTGTTCCGCGGCTTCCCCTTCTTCACGATCGGAATCTTCATCTACTACATCTCGGCGCTGGCCGAGACCAACCGTGTGCCTTTCGACATCCCGGAGGCCGAGTCCGAACTGGTCGCCGGATACCACACCGAGTACTCGGGGATGCGGTTCGCCATGTTCTATCTCGCCGAGTACGCCAACATGTTTCTCGTGAGCGCGATCGCCGTGGTCGCGTTCCTGGGCGGCTGGTCCATCGGCATCCCCGCGCTGGACTTCATCCCTGGCCCCATCGTCTTCGTGGCCAAGGGGCTCATCCTGGTCTTCGTCATGATGTGGTTGCGCTGGACGTTGCCACGGCTCCGCGTGGACCAGCTCATGGCCATGTGCTGGAAGTACATGATCCCGATCGCCTTCTTCAACCTGGTCGGCATCGGCGTCCTGATGCTGGTCACGGGTCGGGCGTGAAGGGCCGATGATGCGAACACCGGACAAAGTGCCCCCTAGCGAGTGGCCATCATGAACGCACTGGTCTCCTACTTCAGGAACATCTACGAGGGGATCTGGACGGTCTTCATCGGCATGCGCGTGACGATGAAGTACCTCAAGTCCCCGGCCATCACTCTCCAGTACCCCAAGGAGCGGATGGTGATGTTCGAGCGGTTCCGGGGCCTGCTCCACAACCGGATCGAGGATTGCATCGGCTGCGGGCAGTGCGTGCGCGCTTGCCCCGTGGACTGCATCACGATGGTCACCCTCAAGGCCGGCAAGGACGAGGACCTGGGCACGACTCGGGACGGGCAAGCGAAGAAGCTGCACGTCTACCAGTTCGATATCGACACCTTGAAGTGCATGTGGTGCAACTTCTGTACCGAGGTCTGTCCCACCGAGTGCCTGCTCATGACCGGGCAGTACGAGGTTTCGAGCTACCAGCGAGACGGCTGGATGCTGCGCTTCGCCATCGAGGAGCCGCCGCCCGGCTTCGACATGGAGGAGGCTCGTTTGAAGCAGAATCGCATCACGAACCCGGTGTCCTATGCGGGCGAGGCGGATCCCGATAGTCTCGTCATCCCCGTGGGTTCGGTGCGACCGCTATCGGGTGCGGCCGAGTTCGACTGGCGAAATCATCGCGCGGCGGAAGCGACCAAGTCGGCGAAGCCGCACGGTGCGGCGGCCAAGCCCGCTGCCGCCAAGCCCGCGGCCGCCGCTCCGGCCGAGGCCAAGGCGGCACCGGTGACGGAGACCACGGACGCCAAGGCGCCGCCGCCGGCGGAGACCTAGGGACTCAAGAGGCGGAGTGTGCTGGTCCGGTCGGCGGCCGGAGCAGCCCTCCGAGGGGGGGAGTGTGGACGCGGACTTCTTCTATCGAGCCATCTTCGTCGTCATGGTCGCGGTGACTCTCGGCTCGGCGCTCATCGTCGTCACAGCGCGCAATCTCGTCCGCTCCGCCTTTGCGCTCCTGTTCACCCTCGGCGGCGTGGCCGGGCTCTACGTCTACCTGGCCGCCGACTTCCTGGCCGCAACGCAGATCATCGTCTACGTGGGCGGCATCCTGGTCCTGATCCTCTTCGGAGTGATGCTGACGAGCAAGATCGCCTCCGTCGAGCTCTACCAGGGCAGCGCGCGCGTGGGACGATCGGTGCTGCTCTTTGGCGGCCTCCTGTTCATTCTCTTCTCGGTCATCTTCAACACCGAGTGGCGGCTCCGCGGGCAGCCGGAGATGGAGCCCACGACTCGCGAGATAGGCCGCCTGTTCATGACCGATTTCCTGCTTCCATTCGAGGTCGTCTCGATCCTCCTCTTGGCTGCGCTCATCGGTGCTGTTCTCATCGCCCGCCGGGAGGTGCGCAAGTGAACCTCTTCGATCCGACGAGTCTCACCGCATACCTGACCATCTCGGCGGTGCTGTTTTGTCTCGGCACCTATGCCATCGTCAGCCGCCGCAATGCCGTCTCCGTGCTCATGGGCATCGAGCTGGTGCTCAATGCCGCCAACGTGAACTTTGTCGCCTTCTCGCGCTTCTCGGCCGACGATCTGCGCGGGCAGCTGTTCGCCATCTTCGTCATCATTCTGGCCGCCGCCGAGGCGGCGGTCGCGCTCGCGATCATCCTCGCGATCTACCACAACTTCCAGACGATCGATGTCAATGAGATCGACTCCTTGCGGGACTAGAAGGGAGGGGGGACGGTGCTGCGCGATCTCGGCCTGATCCTACTGCTGCCGCTCGCCGCCTTCGTGATCCAGCTGGCGGTCGGACGCCGCCTGCCGCGCCACGGCGACTTCATCTCGATCGGCGCCATCTTCGTCGGGCTCTTCCTTGCGGTCCGACTCTTCGCCACGACCATCCTCGGCGACGGTGGCACGCTCCTGCCCTTTGCCTGGGACGTGGAGTACATCCGCCTCGGCGCCTTCGTGATCCGGATGGGGATGTGGGTCGATCAGCTCACCGTTTGCATGCTCGTCGTGGTCACCCTGGTGAGCTCCATGGTGCATCTCTATTCGGCTGGCTATATGCACGGCGATCCCCGTTATACGCGCTACTTCGCTTATCTTTCGCTGTTCTCGTTCTCGATGCTGGGGTTGGTGCTAGCCAACAGCCTGATCGCGCTCTATGTCTTCTGGGAACTCGTCGGTCTCACCTCATACCTCTTGATCGGGTTCTGGTTCGAGAAGCACTCGGCCTCGGATGCCGGCAAGAAGGCATTCTTGACCACGCGCATCGGTGATGTCGGCATGTTC
This sequence comes from Candidatus Eiseniibacteriota bacterium, assembly GCA_963823555.1. Taxonomy (GTDB): domain Bacteria; phylum Eisenbacteria; class RBG-16-71-46; order CAVPCR01; family CAVPCR01; genus CAVPCR01. The sequence goes on from CAWGMA010000001.1 coordinate 227,374, forward strand.
ATCGGCATCATGATCGTGGGCTGGAAGATCGGGGATTTCAGCTATCAGGGGGTCTTCACCGGAATCGCCAACGGCGAGATTGCCGGCCCCCTCTTGACCCTGTGCGGCGTGGCCCTGTTCATGGGGGCGGTGGGCAAGTCGGCGCAGGTACCGCTCCATGTCTGGTTGCCCGACGCCATGGAGGGTCCGACCCCGGTCTCGGCCTTGATCCATGCCGCGACGATGGTGGCGGCCGGCGTCTACATGGTAGGCCGGCTGTATCCGGTGTTCGATGTTGGGGCCCTGTGGGTGATCGCGGTCATCGGGGCCGTCACCGCCATCATCGCGGCGACCATCGCCATCACGGCCACCGACATCAAGAAGGTGCTCGCCTATTCCACGATCAGCCAGCTCGGCTACATGATGACCGGACTCGGGGTCGGCGCCTTCGCCGCCGGACTCTATCACCTGTGGACGCACGCCTTCTTCAAGGCCTTGCTCTTCCTCGGCGCAGGAAGCGTGATCCACGCCGTGCATAGCCAGGAATTACCAGAGATGGGCGGACTCAAGAAGAAGATGCCCATCACGTTCATCACCATGCTCATCGCCACCCTGGCCATCTCCGGCGTGCCGGGCTTCTCCGGCTTCTTCTCCAAGGACGCGATCCTCGCCGGGAGCCTTGCCTTCGGGCTGGCCTACGGCGGCATTCGTTACCTGCCTTTCCTCCTTTTGCTGGTCGCCGCCGGCATCACCGCCTTCTACATGTTCCGGCTTATCTTTCTCACATTCACCGGCAAGCCCCGCGACCGCCACAAGTTCGAGCACGCGCATGAATCGCCGCCCGTGATGACGGTACCGCTCATCGTGCTGGCGCTGATGAGCGTGTTCTCGGTCGGGATTCCGTTCGTCACGGATCACTGGTTCGCGGGTCAGGTCCAGATGCCGGTGCTCGCGGATTATGTCGCCGGGGAGGTTGCCGTCGCCGGTGAGCACGGGGCTGTGAGCGAGCACGAAGCAGCCGGAGGGCACGGTGTCGCCGCCGAGCATGGGACGGCAGGCGGGCACGGCGGCGGGCGCCACGGGGTCCTGGCCGTCACGGCGGAGCAGGAACACGCGGCCCATTACCCGGCGATGGCTGCCTCGATTCTCATCGCCGGCCTCGGCATCCTGCTTTCCTATCTCACCTACAGCCGCGGCGTGATCTCGGCCGCGGCGTGGGCGGACCGCTTGCGTCCGCTCTACGTGTTGTTCAAGAACAAGTGGTTCTTCGATGAGATCTACCAGGTCTTGATCGTACGTACGGTGCTCCTGATCGCGGCCCTGGCGCGTCTCTTCGATATCTACGTGATCGACGCCATGGTCAACGGCGCCGGCAAGCTCTGCGCGCGGCTCGCCTGGTTCATCGGCGGGGTCGACCTCTTCGGTGTCGACGGCCTGGTCAACGGACTGGCGCAGTCAGTGATCGGCTTCGGTCGCGCCGCGCGTCACGTGCAGACCGGGCGGCTGCAGAACTACGTGTACGGATTCATGGGGATCCTTCTCCTCATCGTCTTGGCGAAGATGTTCTTGTAGACGGCTGGTGGCGGAGGTCCGACCGGGCGGTGGCGCGGTCGGGCCAGGGAGGACATTCGAGGTATGCCAGGCATGGACTCGCACCTGCTCACACTCATCACCTTCATTCCCCTCCTGGGGACGGCGGTCGTTCTCCTGCTCCGGGGCAATACCCTGATCAAGGTCACGTCCGCCATCTTCGCCGGGATTCCGCTCGCCCTCTCCATCCGGCTCCTCCGTCTCTACAACCCGGGAACGGCGGAATTCCAGTTCATCGAGCGCGGAGCGTGGATCCCTTCGTTCTCGATCGAATACTTCATGGGGGTGGACGGGCTCGGCGTCACCATGGTGCTCCTGACGAGCCTTCTCTCCTTCATCTGCATCTTCGCCTCATGGGGGATCAATCGGGGAGTCAAAGGCTACTTCTCACTCTTCCTGCTCCTGCAGACCGGCATGACCGGGGTCTTCTGTGCGCTCGATTTCATCCTCTTCTATGTCTTCTGGGAGGTGATGCTCCTCCCCATGTACTTCCTGATCGGGGTCTGGGGTGGACCGCGGCGCGAGTATGCCGCGATCAAGTTCTTCCTCTACACGCTCTTTGGCTCGGTGTTCATGCTGCTGGCCATTCTCGCCCTCTACTTCACCTCCGAGCCGCACACCTTCAGCATGATGCAGTTGTTCGGAGCCGATCGTACGTTCGGGTATCTCTTCCGGACCCTGGTCTGGCTCGGCTTCTTTGTCGCCTTTGCCATCAAGGTGCCCATCTTCCCGTTCCACACCTGGCTTCCCGATGCGCACGTCGAGGCGCCGACGGCCATCTCGGTGATCCTGGCCGGCGTGCTGCTCAAGATGGGGGTCTACGGCATCTTCCGCGTCAACTTCGCCATCCTGCCACAGGCCACCACCGACGCCGCCTACTGGATGGCCGTTCTCGGCATGATCAACATCATCTACGGGGCGTTCTGCGCCATGGCGCAGAAGGATCTGAAAAAGCTCGTCGCCTACTCCTCGGTCAGCCACATGGGGTTCTGCCTCCTGGGTATGGCGAGCTTCACCCCCCAGGGCGTCAACGGCGCGGTGATGCAGATGTTCAACCACGGCATCATCACCGGAATGCTCTTCCTCCTGGTGGGGGTGATCTACGATCGAGCGCATCATCGCGAGATCGAGGGGTTCGGGGGCCTCATGGTGCGGATGCCCATCTACGCCGGCATTACTTCCCTGGCGTTCTTCGCCTCGCTCGGGTTGCCCGGACTCGCCGGATTCTGGGGGGAGGCCCTGGTCTTCCTCGGCGCCTTCAATGTCTACAAGATCATCACGATCGCCTCGACGCTGGGCATCGTGCTCGGCGCGGCCTACCTGTTGTGGACGCTGCAGCGCATGTTCCTGGGACCGCTGAACGAGAAATACAAGGACTTGCCGGAGATCAATGGCCGGGAGCTCTTCACGCTGGTGCCGCTGGGAGCGATCACGGTGGTGATCGGCATCTGGCCGACCTGGTTGATCGAGCTCTTCCGGGTGACGATGGCCGGGATCACGAGCTACTTGCCGTAGCTCTCTGAAGAAGCCGCGGGGACGCGCCGGCAGAGTGCCGGCGACGCCCGGGCGGCGGGGCGGTGGACTCCTCAAGACAGTGAGCTGACCATGCAGTCGATCAGCAACATCGAGAGCCTGCGCTACTTCATGCCGGAGCTGGTGCTGACCGGAGCACTGCTCCTGGTCGTCGTCGCCGATCTCATCGCGCGCGGGCGAGGCAAGGTCCTGACCGCGATCTTGACCCTGGGATCCCTGGGCGTTGCGACCGGATATGCGCTCGATCTCTACAGTGCTGGCAGCGCGCTCCTCTTCACCGATATGATCGCCATCGATCCGCTGGCGGTCTATTTCAAGCTCATCTTCTACGTATCCACCGCCCTGGTCCTTCTATTCGCCTATTTCTCTCCCGATATGCGCCAGGCCGAGATGGGAGAGTTTGCGTCCCTTCTCCTCGCAGTGACCATCGGCCTCTCGCTCATGGCTTCGGCCGTGGACATGCTGATGATGGCCATCGCGCTCGAGCTCGTGAGCGTGCCCTGCTTCATCATGGCCGGCTTCCTGAAACGGAACCGGCGCTCGAGCGAGGCGGCGCTCAAGTACGTGATCTACGGCGCCGCCTCCACCGGCGTGATGATCTACGGAATGTCCATCCTGTTCGGGCTCACCGGGGCGACGAACATCTTCCGGGTGGCCGAGGGGCTGCAAGCGCAGCCGGTGTATCCACTGGCCACTCTGGTGGCGATCGGATTCATCCTCGCCGGACTCGGGTACAAGATATCGAGCGTGCCCTTCCATTTCTGGACGCCCGATGTTTACGAAGGGGCTCCGACCCCGGTGACGGCTTTCCTGTCCGTGGGCCCCAAGGCCGCCGGCTTCGCCATGATGGTGCGCTTCTTCTACTCCGGCCTGTCCCGGATGTCTGCCGGTGGTAAGTGGGTGCCGGTGGCCGGGCTCGACTGGCCGGCGCTCCTTGCGGCGCTGGCGGCGGCCACCATGACCTTCGGTAACCTGGCTGCCATTCCTCAGAACAACCTGAAGCGCCTCTTGGCGTACTCGACCATCGCGCACGCCGGATACATGTTGATGGGGTTCGTGGTCCTCTCCAATCAGGGCGTGCTTGCCGTCATGTTCTATCTGGGCGTCTACCTGCTCATGAACCTGGGCGCCTTCCTCGTCGTGATCACCGTGGCCAAGCTCGCCCGGGGGGAGGAGATCGCCCACTACCGCGGGCTCGTCTGGCGCTCCCCATTCCTGGCGGTAGCGATGGGCATCTTCCTGTTCTCGCTCATCGGGTTGCCGCCGAGCGCGGGCTTCATTGGCAAGCTCTACCTCTTCGCTGCGGTCATCAGCGAGAAGTACTACTGGCTGGCGGTGGTCGGCGTCCTCAACTCCGTGGTCTCGCTCTACTACTACGCCCGTGTCCTCAAGGCCATATTCCTCGAGGGGGCGGAAGACGCCCGCGCGTTGCCGGTCCCCGTCCCGGCGCTCGCTCTCCTCATCGTGCTGGCCGTTCCCACCGTCGCCCTGGGCGTGTGGTGGACCCCGCTCTGGAACCTCGCCTCGCGCTCGCTGGGGTTCATCGCCCCCTGAGGACGAGTCACTCCCCGCCACCAGCTGAGCGCCGGCCCCCGCTGGGGGGCGCGCGCGTCCGGTCCGGACTCCACTCACCGCTCCCCTGGTCGTCGACCCGCCGGCCGGGAAGAGGCGGTGGGAAACCTCGCTCCCGGATCGGGTGTCTAAAGGGAGACCCGCCCTCCAGAAAGGGGTCCCGTGCATCTCACGAATCCGCTGTCCCGAGCGGCCATCTCGATGGGCATGATCGCCCTCGGCCGCGGCCGGGGAGCCACACCTCGCCCGATCTGGATCCTGGCCCCGGCCTTGGTCCTGGCCTTGGTGGCCCCGTTCCCTCGCGCCCGGGCGCAAGGACAATGGATGGATATCGGGTCCGGGCAGAGCTACACGATCTCCGTCGAGAACGAGCCTCAGAGCCTGCAACGCTTTGCCCCCTTTGCCTTTGGTGGGTTCGGCCCGGGCAACTACGTCTACTCTGAACTCCTTCCCTGGCCCTGCAGCGAGCTGCCGGCGCCGACCTTCTGCGGCGGCTCGACGTTTGTTCGGGCCTTCCATGCCTATCTCGACACAGGTACCTGCCCCTGCACCGGGGTGCTGTTCGAGCCCGTCGAACTCGAGCTTCGCTACGATGCGGCTCGCGTGGCGGCCATGGGCGCCCGGGAGGAGGATCTGAAGCTGGCCATGTATGATGTGGATGCGCTCGGTTGGGTCGATCTGCCCAGTCAGCAGGTACTCCCGGACCGCGATTTGATCCTCGGCAGTCAGTCCGGGCACGGCCGTCAGTACTACGCCATCCTGGTCCGACCGCCGGAGACGTCCACCTGGGGCCGCATCAAGGCCCAGTGGGCCGGGTCCCGCCGGACCACGGGCGGAGGGGAACCGATTTCCGGGAAAGAACTTGGGGACGCAAACTAAGAAGGATCGATCCGTGTTCTACCGATTGAAGGTAAAGGCCGGCCTGGCGCCCGGGGGCGGTCCACGGCTTGTCGTCTTCAGTTCACTGACTCGCCGGGCCGGGATCGCCGTCCATGCGAAAAATGAGGTCTGGTAGACTGGGGTTGAGTCGGCTGCGGTTTGGTGGGCCACGCACGGTGCCCGGCCTGGGGCCCGCCTGGCATCGCCCTGGAATCTCTAGCAATGAATAAACAACCGCACCCGGGGCGGCGGCTTCCGCCCGCGATGGGAATCCCCCTCCTCTTCCTCGCACTTGCGCTCGCCAGCGCTGGTCCGGCCGAGGCGCAGTACTTCGGCAAGAACAAGGTCCAGTACGACACGTTCGACTGGCGAATCATCGAGACCGAGCACTTCCACGTCTACTTCTATCCGGCCGAGGAAGAAGCCGCCAAGGATGCCGCGCGCATGGCGGAGAGGGCCTACGCGAAGCTCTCGAAGGTGCTCGATCATGAGGTCAAGCAGCCGATCCCGCTCATCCTGTATGCCTCACACACGGACTTCCAGCAGACCAATGCTCTGTCCGGTCTCATCGATGAGGGTACGGGCGGGGTCACGGAATTCCTGAAGCGGCGGGTCATCCTGCCCTTCACCGGTTCCTACGGTGAGATGGACCATGTGCTCACCCACGAGCTGGTGCACGCCTTCCAGGTCGATCTCCTGATGGGGGACAAGAGCCCGCTCTCCGGCCGCATGGGTTACAGCCCGCCGCTGTGGTTCATGGAGGGCATGGCCGAGTACCTCTCCATCGGCAAGCTCGACAACCACACCGAGATGTGGCTGCGTGACGGGGCTCTCGAGGGCTACCTGACGACTCTCCCCGAGCTCGAGATGACCGGGGACATCCGGGTCTACCGCTACGGGCAGGCAGTCTTCCAGTACATCGATGAGCACTACGGGACGCAGAAGATCAGCGAGATGCTCAAGAGCGTGGCCCGCCGCGGCGGTCTCGCGCGCACGGTGCAGTCCTCGCTCGGCTTGTCAGTGGATGATCTCTCCAAGCAGTGGACCGAGGAAATCCGGAAGACCTACCTTCCCCAGATCGCCGAGTACGAGAAGGCCGAAGCCTACGGATATCAGCTGACCGATCACACCGACGACCTGTCACAGATCAACCTGGCTCCGGCGGTCTCCCCCGACGGCAACCTCATGGTCTATGTCTCCGACCGGGGCCTCTTCAACGATGTCTATCTCGCCTCGGCCATCGACGGCAAGCAGATCAGGAAGCTGGTCAACGGGGAGCGATCGTCGAGTTTCGAGTCGCTCCGGTACCTGTATACCTCTCTGTCCTGGGCACCCAACAACAAGCTCATCGCCCTCGCTGCCAAAGTGGGCGGGGAAGATGCCGTCTATGTGATCGATGTCGAGACGAAGGACGTCGTGCGCCGGCTCACGTTCGGACTCGACGGCATACTCTCGCCAACGTTCTCCCCCGATGGAGATCGCATCGCATTCGTCGGGCTCGAGGGCGGCCGCTCCGACCTCTTCATCACGGATCTCGATGGCAACAACGTCCAGCGCTTGACGCAGGATCGATTTGCCGACCGCGATCCACAGCTGGTCGCCGGACGGGCGATACATTGCCTTCACCACCGATCGTGGCCCGCGCACCAACTTCCGCACGCTCGAGTTCGGGGATTTCAAGATCGCCGTTTACGATCTCGACACCGATCAGATCCGGGTCCTGCCCGGCCAGTCGGGGAAGAACATCAGTCCGCAGTGGTCGCCGGACGCCACCAAGATCGCCTTCGTCTCCGACCGCACGGGCATCTCGAACATCTATATGGTCGATGTGGCGACCGGCGAGGCATTCCAGATCACCAACCTGCTCACGGGCGCGAGCGGCATCACCGAGAATAGCCCGCCCATCTCCTGGTCGAGCAATGGCAAGCGTCTCCTCCTCACCTGTTTCGAGCGCGGCGGCTGGAACATCTACGCCATCAAGGATCCGCTCGATCTGCTCAAGGATCGCCAGCCGACTCCACCCGAAGTGATCGCCCAGGTGGACGTACCCCCGGCTCCGCGCCGCCTGGGTGGAGGGTCCCTCGAGGAAATGGGCGGCGGGGATCTCGAACCGCCCAGGGCCGATGACAGAGCGGTTACAGCGGTGACCATTGCCGGCGACGATCTCCCTTCCACGTCGGGCGACCTCGATCCCCAAACGGCGGTGGCCGTGCCGCCGGCCGACGACGCTGCAACCGCCGAGGCGGCGATCCCGTCTGGTGGGGATGGCGAGCGGGATGAACCGGAGGTGCCCGCGGTGCCCGACGCCGAAGTCGCGGTGGATCCCGGATCCGACGAGATGCTGGCGGCCGGTGCTGAGTCATCCGCGGCGGATACGCTCACCGTAGCGCAGGTGGAGGCAGACGAAGAACAGGAGGAGGAAGAGGTTGCGGTCACGTACCGCCCGCCGGCTCCGGACGGCTCCACCTTCCGCGTGAAGGACTACAAGGTCTCGTTCTCTCCCGATGTCATCGCCGGGGCCGGAGGATTTGCTCCCGGCATCGGGGTGGCCGGGCAGTTTGCCCTCGGCCTCTCCGACGTCCTCGGGAACCACAACATCCTGTTCTCGGCGAACGTCTTCGGTGACATCTCGCAGTCTGATTTCTTCCTGACCTATTACAACCTGGAGCACCGCAGCAACTGGGGCGTCACCCTCTTCCAGTACCGCAACGACTATCTGAGCTTCTATGACAACGCCGTCCTGCGCACCGATCGCGAGGTCTTCCGCGGTGCCGAGGTCTTCCTGTGGCGGCCCTTCTCCAAGTTCCGCCGCGTCGAGCTGGGTCTCCAGGGCGCCTTCGTCGAGCGGAATGTCGTGAGCTCCGATTTCGAGAGCGGCACGGGAGTCGCGGGCCTCACCAACGACCGCATCTTCTTCCTCAAACCGCAGCTGGCCTTTGTCACGGATACGGTGCTGTTCGGATCGACGGGGCCGATCGCCGGCGCCCGCAACCGCATCGGGGTCTCCCACTCCTTCGGCGACCTGAGCTACACCACGGTGGGCCTTGACCTGCGGCGCTATTTCAACATCCGGCAGCGTCACACCTTCGCCTTCCGGGTCCTGGGCACATCGTCCTTCGGCCAGACGCCGCAGACATTTGCCATCGGGGGGCCATGGACCGTGCGCGGCTGGCCATTCGAGTCCTTCCGCGGCACCAACATCGGAGTCACGAATGTCGAGTACCGATTCCCGCTGGTCGAGCAGTTCCGATTCGGCTGGCCGGTACCGATCGGATTCCGCGGCATCATAGGCGTCCTCTTCTTCGATGCCGGCACCGCCTTCAACCGGCATGATGAATGGCGGCCGTTCGCCGACTCGGGCTCCTTCTTCCGCTTCGATGATGTCTTCGCCAGCTATGGCTTCGGGGCGCGGATCAATCTCGGGTTCCTCATCCTGCGCTGGGATCTCGCCCAGCGCACCGACCTCGACCGGAGGATTGGCCGCCCGATCTCGACGCTGACGATCGGCGCTGCCTTCTAGCCAGCCTGCCGCGGGTCTTTCGCCTCATTTCTGCCGGCATCGCCCTGGCTTGCGGTGCCGGCTTCCTCTTCTTATACTTTGCCGGCCAGTCCGAACGAGCCTCCCGGCGTTTCGGCCGGCGCCATCGCGCGGCCATCCTGGCACTGGGAACGCCCCCCGCCCCCGTGCGGCGCTCTGCTGCGCCATAGGGAAAGGTCAGGTCGAGATTGAGCGGATCCCATCATGATCCGGCGCATCCGGAGGGGGCTGCCCCATCGAGCAGCCGGAACTCCGTCATCGCCCCCAAGGCAGCGGTCACGCGGCGCCTCCACTTCTCCGCTGCGCATCGCTTGTACAACCCCGCCTTCAGTGATGAGGAAAACTGGGACACTTTCGGCCATTGCAACAACCCGAGAGGACATGGCCACAACTACACGCTTGAAGTCACCGTGAGCGGTCCTATCGATCCGGCAACCGGCTTCGTCATCGACCTCGCCCGCCTCAAGCGCGTCATGAACGAAAGAATCGTCGATCGCGTCGATCACAAGCATCTGAATGAAGATGTGGATTTCCTGCATGGAGTGAATCCGACGGCGGAGAACCTGGCCAGAGTCTTCTGGCGCGAGCTTCGCGACCACATACCGAGCGGCGAGCTCCTGAAGGTTCGTGTCTACGAGTCGGAACAGAACTACGCCGACTACTGCGGAGACTGAGGATGAAGACAAAGACACCGGCGCGCGGGGCGAGGGGGAGCGGCCAGGTCGCTCCCGCGGGTCGCGACCACTCGGGGCCGCTGCAGCGCGAGAAGGCCGTGACGGGCGGCGTCCGAGAACGGCGCGCTTACATGGCGGAGGACCTGGGCGCCCACTCTCCGATCGGCAATCGGATGGCGACTCAGAACGCCGAGGAGCTGGCGTCGCTGGTCCATCAGCAGCTGGCGCTGATCGGAGAGGACCCAGAGCGCGAGGGTCTGGTCAAGACGCCTGAGCGAGTGGCGAGGGCACTGGCCTATCTGACCCGTGGCTATGATCAGGATCCCTATGAAGTGCTGGGCGACGCCATGTTCACGGAGCACTATGACGAGATGGTCCTGGTCAAGGACATCGATATCTTCAGCCTATGTGAGCATCATCTCCTGCCGTTCTTCGGGCGTTGTCACGTGGCGTACATACCGACCCGGCAGATCGCCGGACTGTCCAAGGTGGCGCGACTCGTCGACATCTACGCCCGGCGCCTGCAAGTTCAGGAGCGCATGACCCGGGAGATCGGGCACTGCGTTCAAGATGTGCTCAAGCCGGAGGGGGTGGGAGTGGTGATCGAGGCGTACCACATGTGCATGATGATGCGGGGGATCGAGAAACAGAACTCGATGGCCGTGACCAGCTGCATGCTGGGCAGCTTCCGCAAAGATTCCAAGGTGCGGATGGAGTTCCTTGATCTCATCCGTACCCGTCGCCACCCGGTGTAGCGCCGGTGCTGGTAGAGAGTGGTCCAGTGGCACCAGGACGCGGGCGGACGTCAGCGATCCGGTGCACGGGGAAGGGGAGGAGCCATGAATCGCAAGGTCACAGTGGTCGGGTCGGGACATGTTGGAGCGACGCTGTCCCAGCGCATTGCCGACCTCGAACTCGCCGACGTCGTCATCATCGACATCTTGGAGGGAGTCCCGCAAGGCAAGGGGCTCGACATGCAGCAGGCGGCGCCGATCGTTGCCTCCGACGCCCGCTGCATGGGGACCAACGACTACAAGGACACTGCTGATTCTGACATCGTAGTCATCACTGCCGGCTTCCCCCGGAAGCCGGGGATGAGCCGCGACGACCTGCTGATCGCCAACGCCGATATCGTGCGTGATGTCACACGTAAGGTGATGCAGCACTCACGGAATCCAATCATCATCGTCGTGACCAATCCGCTCGATGCCATGTGTCATGTGGCGCTGGAGGAGTCGAAGCTCAAGCCGGAACGGGTCATGGGCATGGCGGGCATCCTCGACTCCGCCCGGTTCCGCACTTTCATCGCTATGGAGCTCGGAGTCTCGGTTGAGAACACGAGCGCCTTCGTGCTGGGTGGTCATGGCGATACCATGGTGCCGCTGCCGCGCTTCTCGACCGTCGCCGGCATCCCGATCACGGAGCTCATGGACAAGCAGACCATCGAGCGTCTTGTGGATCGGACGCGGAAGGGTGGCGCGGAGATCGTGGCCTTGCTCAAGACCGGAAGCGCCTACTATGCACCGTCCGCCGCTGTGGTGGAGATGATCGACGCCATCCTGAAGGACAAGAAGAAGATCTTGCCGTGTGCGGCCTATCTTCGCGGCGAATACGGCATCAAGGATCTCTTCGTCGGCGTTCCGGTGAAGCTCGGTACCGCCGGTGTCGAGCAGGTCATCGAGGTCAAGCTGCTCGAAGATGAGAAGGCGGCCCTCACGAAATCGGCTGGAGCCGTGCGTGAGCTCGTCGAAGTGCTCAAGAGCCGCGCAGGAGCGTGACGCCTTCGCCTGCTCCTGCCTTGTCGGGAGATCGGGCGCCGGTCATCGGCCGGCGTCCGATCTTCGTTCTTGGAATCCTGAGCCTGGGGTTCTGGGTGGGGCTGGCCCACGCCGGCGATCTGACGACTCGGATCCCGGTCTTTCTCCTCCTCTACGGTATCCTCTTCGCTGCCTACGTTGCCCTCATCATTCTCTCTCGGGCCGGGGATCGCCTCGCCAGCGGGCATGGTCTCAAGATGGCCATCGCCTTCGCTGCTCTCTTTCGGCTGGCCGCCATCCAAGCACCGCCCTCGCTGTCCACGGATCTCTATCGCTATCTGTGGGACGGTCGCGTGATCCTGACGGGGGTGAACCCCTATCGCTATGCTCCCGAGGCGCTGGAGCTCGCTCCGCTCCGCGACGAGTATCATGCGGCGATCAACAACTCCAACCTGCCCACCATCTATCCCCCCATCGCCCAGTTCGTCTTCGCCGCTACGGCCGCTGTGTGGCCGCATCCAACGGGTATCAAGGTCGCCATGGCGATCGCCGATCTCATGACCGTCGCCGCGCTGGCTTCACTCCTGGCCGCCCTCCAGCTCCGGCCGGGACGGCTCATCGTCTATGCCTGGTGCCCGCTTCCCATCCTCGAGTTCGCCGGGATGGGACATGTTGATATCGTCGGAATCCTGTTCCTCGTTTCGGCCCTGGCGGCCCTCGCTCGAAACCGCTGCGTGCTTGCTCTCGCCGCGCTCGGCCTATCGATCCTCAGCAAGATCTTCCCCGTGATCCTGGTCCCGCTCTTTCTGGGCCGAACGCCGCCCCGGACCTGGGTGGTACTGGGTGGGGTCCTGGTCCTGAGTGTCCTGCCTTTCCTGGCCCCTGGAGTGGATCCCTCGTACTCCCTCCGCACCTATGTCGCGACCTGGCGGGGAAACGATGTGCTCTTCGCCGGCCTCCTTCACATCACCGGTCATCCCGCGACAGCCAAGGCCGCAGCATTGGTTGTGATCGCTTTGGTCGCCCTGGCCTGCCTTCGCCGCGGTGCGGCCATCGAGACGACGGTGCTGGCGATGATGACGGCGACACTGCTGCTGGCGCCGGTGCTGCATCCCTGGTATGTCACGTGGCTCGTGCCGTTCCTGGCGGTGCGCCCGAATCCGGCTGGCATCGCTTGGACCGGTACCGTTGCCCTCGCCTACCTGGCCTGGACCCAGTTTCATGAGAGCGGGATCTACACCGTCGAACCCTGGCCCCGAGTCCTCCAGCTCCTGATCCCGCTCGCTGTCGCCGTTGGTTGGCACTGGCGCGGGATGCGTGGCGAGGCCCAGAAGGGTGGCACCCGACTCGTCGGCGAAGCCGGCTAGAAACTAGGCCGCCGCGTTCGCGACCGGAGAAGAGGCTGGTCGCTTCGCGTGATCGATGCGATGGCCCTCCGCGGTCTGCTCCGCTCGTTCCGGCCGGGCAGGGATTCTCTGCCCGCTCTTGCGGGAGTGGAGGATGGAAAGAAGACCGATGTAGAGGAACCCGCAGAGATAGAGCATCAGAAAGGGAACGATCGCGAACAAGCTGGTGTGCAGAGCATAGACGATGGCCGCGGCCGTGTATCCGGCGAGGCCAAGCTCAAGAAGCGAGAGCAGGGAGAATGGAGCGCGGTAGCTCTTGCCTTGCCAGTGTCCCAACCGTTCCACGATGCGGTACTTCGGCGTGCGTTCGAAGACCCCTGGATCCTTCCGCCAGGCTTCGAAGATCGCCCGCGTGTTGTTGATGGCGATCCCCATGCCACCAGCGACAATGACCGGCAAGATGATGATCTTCTTTCGCCACTCGGGTGTGATCGCGGCCTGGGCAAAGCCATAGAAGATGGGATGTCCGAAGCTCGCGATCACGAGCCAGGTGAGCAGGCGGAACACTCTCGCCTGCTCTGGAAACTCGTGGATCACGATGAGGCTGGGGAGCGACGACAAGGCAAGGAGAAGCAGCAACGGGTAGACCAGATGATTGGTCAAGTGAATGGCGGCTTGCGCCTTGGTGAACAGCGGCAGGCGGGCCCGGAAGACGCGCGGTAGCACCTTGCGGGCTGTTTGCATGGAGCCCTTGGCCCAGCGGAACTGCTGTCCCTTGAAAGCATTGACCTCACCGGGTAGCTCCGCCGGACACACCAGGTCCGGGAGGAACAGGAAGCGCCAGCCCGCCAGCTGGGCGCGATAGCTCAAGTCGAGATCCTCGGTCAGCGTGTCGTCCTGCCAGTTCCCTGCATCCTCGATGCACTCCCGGCGCCAGATTCCTGCCGTGCCATTGAAGTTCATGAAGGCACCAGCCCGGTTGCGCACCGTCTGCTCGATGACGAAGTGTCCATCGAGAGCCACGGCCTGGCCGCGGGTCAGTGTCGAGTACTCGGCATTGAGATGGCCCCAGCGCGCCTGGACCAGTCCGAGTTTCGGGTCGCCGAAGTGAGGGACGGTCCGTTCGAGGAAATCAGGCGGCGGCACGAAGTCGGCATCGAAGACGGCGATCAGCTCGCCCTTGGCCAGCTCGAGGCCCGCGCGCAAGGCACCACCCTTGAAGCCGGCGCGATCCTCGCGGCGTACTTGCACGATGTCGATGCCCAGGGCGCGATAGCGCGCCACGAGTTCGCGCACGTGAGCGGTGGTTTCATCGGTGGAGTCATCAAGCACCTGCACTTCGAATCGGTCACGTGGATAGCGCAGGGAACAAACGGATCCGATGAGCCGGTCGATGACGTAGAGTTCGTTGAAGATCGGGAGCTGGACGGTGACATGCGGTGGTTCGTGGGGGAGGGCGGGCGATCCCGGGTTCCGGTCCCGAACCCGAGAGAAGAGAAGAGTCATCACGTAGGCGTGGATGCCATAGAGGAAGAGCACCGCGGCCAGCGCGGCGTAGCCCAGCACGTAGATTTGGACCAGCCTCTCAGCATCCAAGGCGTCACCTGCTATCAACAGGGACCGCTAATCCGCACCCGCGATCAAAGTCATAAATGATTACTTAATAATGAGTTACATGATTATTAGGGCGCAGTCTACAGGCCGTGCTCGAAGCCTGTCAAAGGAAAACCCGGTTCGCCATCGCCCCCTGGGCGCCGTCCTGGTCGGAGGTCGTAGCCGTCGGATGGGCGAGGACAAGGCGCTCATCGAATGGCTTGGCCGCCCACTGGCGCTCCATGTGGCCGATGTCCTCGACCGGGTATGCCCGCAGGTCGTTCTTGTGGGCGGCTCCGGGCGCGGATATGAGCGGTTGGGTCGCGCCTGGCTTCCTGATCTGGCCGGTGTCTCTGGCGCAGGCCCCATGGCTGGACTGATCACCGCTCTCCGCGTCGCGCCCCGCGTGCTCCTCGTCGCCTGCGACCTACCGTTCCTGGAGCCATTCATTCTCGAACGTCTCTTGACCGCCGCGGGCCAGGCGCCGGTCGCCATTCCCATGCTTCCGGGACGGCGAATGGATCCGCTGATAGGGATTTACGGGCGTGGGGCGCTGCCTTTGGCGCTTCGGTCTCTGGCCTCAGGTTCAGGGCGAATGTCCGACCTTATCGGGGTTTCCGGTGCCCGTGTCATCCCGGCGAGTGCTCTGGGATCTGCGGGAGACGTGGCCCGGGCTCTGACCAACCTCAACCGCCAGCACGACTTGGCGGCAGCCCGGGGCCGTGGTGGTCGGGCAGATGAAGCCCGTCGCCTCCAGCCAGGCCAGAGCAGAGCCGAAGACTTAAATCCATATGGTGATAGGTATTAGGGGCTACCCATCAGATCTTCCGAGCCTTTCCACTTCATGAAGACGTGAAAAAAACTTGGCAAGACGACCGAGGATTCCGTAAACTGCTATTGAGAATCATTCGTAATAAGCGCTCGACAGGATCCTCCGATGATGAATCGAAGCCCGATCGGATCCCCATCCACCGACCCAGCTGAGCCCCTCGGGACAGGGAAAGAGGCCATTCACTTTCGCGACTTTCTCGCCACCCATGGACTCCGCATGACGCGTGAGAGGGTTGCCATCCTCGACGCCGTGTTGGCCGCCCGCGATCACTTCGATGTCGAGACCCTCTATGTCGCCCTGCGCCGGCGGGCGTCGCAGGTCTCACGGGCGACGATCTATCGCACGCTGGACCTCCTCGTGCAGAGCGGTCTCGTGGATCGGGAGCGGTTCGGCACCGATTCCTTCTGCTACGAGCCGATTCACGGCCGTGAGCACCACGACCACATGGTCTGCAATTCGTGTGGTCAAGTGATCGAGTTCTTCTCCGGGGAGATCGAGCGGCAGCAGGATCTGGCCTGCGAGGAGCACGGATTCACGCCAGAGACCCACCGTCTGACGATCTTCGGGCGTTGCGCCCGGTGCACCGAGCAGGAACAGGCAGCGCATGGCAGGGCCCGGCGCCATGGCTGAAACCGTGGGATCTCCGGACACCACATCTTCTTCTGAACCGGGCGTCGAGATGGAAGTCGATGTCGCTTCGGCTGTCGCAGCGTCGACTCCCGCTCCTTCGCTCGCGGCGGACGGGACCGCGGTCGAGGCCCCGGGCGGCCTTCCTGCTCTCCTTCTGGTTGGCAATCCCAATGTGGGGAAGAGCGTTCTGTTTGGCCATTTCACCGGGCGCTATGTCACCGTATCCAACTTCCCAGGCACCACCGTCGAGGTGGCACGCGGGCGGCCCACCGGAGCTCTTGGCGGTGATCTTCGCGTGCGCGAGGTGGTGGATACCCCCGGCATCAATACCTTGATCCCGATGTCGGAGGACGAGAGCGTCACTCGCCAGATCCTCCTCAACGAGCAGAAGCCCCTCGTTCTCCAGGTTGCAGACGCCAAGAACCTGCGCCGTTCCTTGCTCATCACACTCCAGCTCGCCGAGATGGGCGCTCCGGTCGTGCTTGCCCTCAACATGATGGATGAGCTCCGCGCCCGCCGTATCCGCCTGGATGTCGCGAGGCTGGCCGACCTCATCGGCATCCCGGTCGTGCCGACCGTGGCGACCCGGAGGAGGGGGCTGAAGGCCCTCGAGCGTGCCTTGCCGGAAGCGCGACGCCCGCTCCTCGACTTGCGATATCAAGCCGCCATCGAGGCTGCCGTGATCCGGATCCAGCCCTTGTTGCCGCCGGGTATGCCCGGTGCCCGAGCGATGGCTCTCATGCTCGCCGCGGGCGACGAGACATTGCGGGAATGGGTCTTCGCCCATCTCGATCGAGCGGCGATCGGGGAGCTGGATGGCATCATCGCCGAACTCCGTCGGCGCTATCCCGAGGGGGTTGCGGCCGCGATCAACCAGCAGCGTCTCGCGCAGGTCGATATCATTCTTGCCGATGTGTTCACTGCGGCCGAGGGCGACATCCCCCCGCTGGCCGTCCGTCTCGGCGCTGTGGCCATGCACCCGGTCTGGGGTGTTCTGGTGCTTCTCGCCGTGCTCTTCGCCCTCTTCGAGTTCGTCGGCGTGTTCGGTGCCGGTACACTTGTCGGCTGGATCGAGGAGGGGCTCTTTGGCGGGGTGATCAATCCGGCCGTCACGCGGATCGTCGATACCGTGGTGCCGATTCCCTTCGTGCGCGATCTCCTGGTCGGAGACTATGGGCTCGTGACGATGGCTCTCACCTATGGCATCGCCATCGTGTTGCCGATCGTCTTCACCTTCTTCCTCGCCTTCTCACTGCTCGAGGATTCCGGATATCTGCCCCGCCTGGCCGTCATGGTGAACCGGATCTTCCAGGCGATGGGGCTCAACGGCAAAGCCGTGCTGCCGATGGTGCTCGGCCTTGGCTGTGACACCATGGCCACGTTGACCACTCGTATCCTGGATCGGAGGAAGGAGCGTGTGGTCGTCACCCTGCTTCTGGCCCTGGGCGTGCCCTGTTCGGCTCAGCTCGGCGTCATCTTCGGCATGCTGGGGCGCGCCGGTCCCGCCGCCGCGCTCGTCTGGGGTGGCATCGTGGTCGGGGTTCTGTTCGTCGTCGGATTTCTTGCTGCGCGCGTGGTCCCCGGGGACAGCTCGAGCTTCGTACTCGAACTACCGCCGGTGCGTTGGCCGCAGCTCAGCAACATTCTCATCAAGACCCTGGCCCGCATCGAGTGGTACTTGCGCGAAGCCATGCCGCTCTTCGTCGTCGGCACGCTCGTTCTCTTTGCTCTCGATCGGCTGACGCTCTTGGTCCTTCTCGAGCGTGCAGCGTCTCCGCTGGTCGTCGGGCTGCTGGGGCTCCCGGAATCGGCAACGGCGGCTTTCATCATGGGGTTCCTGCGTCGAGATTACGGTGCCGCCGGCTTCTTCAAGTTGCAGGCGGACGGCATTCTCGATTCAGTGCAGGTCGTCGTTGCGCTCGTGACCATGACTCTGTTCATTCCCTGCATTGCCAACTGGTTCATGATGATCAAGGAACGGGGTCTGCGGGCCACGCTCTGGATGACGCTGTTCATCCTGCCCTTTGCCCTGCTCGTCGGCGGCGCAGTGAATCTCGTGCTGCGAGGACTGGGGATCACCTTCGGCGGCGCGCCATGACAAGTCCGGTACGCTTGACCTCCTCATCGCCCCCCGGCTCCGGTCCCCCGGCCCCGGGTCCGGCTGCCAGGTCCATGTCCCAGCCGGCCCCACAGACGGTCCAGTGCGCGCTGTGCGGCCATCGCTTCGTTGCCGGTACCGACACCATGTCCTGCGCGCGCTGTCCCATGGCCAAGCGGTGCGCGGTCACCTGTTGTCCGAATTGCGGATACGAGTTCGTGACCAGGTCCCGACTCGTTGACCTTCTCCGTCGACTTTTCCGCAGGTAGCCATGCACAAGAGCGCGATAGAGGAGCGGACTGAAGAGATCCTCGAACAGGTCTGGGTCCTACGCGAGGATGGCGTTGACGAGCGCGCGGCCCTGCTCGCGGCAGCTCGTCGGCACGGAGAGACGGACCCCGAGGAAGTGATCAGCCACATCGAGGCGCGAGGTCTTCTGGTACCAGGGACGGCAAGCCTCGCACTGACCGTGCTTGGAGAAGAAGCGGCGAGGTCGATCGTACGCCGCCACCGACTTGCCGAGCGCCTGCTCTCGGATGTCCTGGAGGTCGATCCGGCCACCATAGCTGCCGATGCCTGCCGCTTCGAGCATGTGCTATCGCCGGGGGTCACGACCTCGATCTGCACCTTGCTCGGACATCCCCCGACTTGTCCCCATGGGCGGCCGATTCCACGCGGTGAATGCTGCGGCACCTATCGGACCGAGCTTAAGCCGCTGGTGATCCGTCTCCTCGACCTCGGCGTGGGCGAGCGGGCCGTGGTCACGTTCGTCGAGGGCCGGATCGACGGCATCGGGCGCCTGGGGACGCTCGGCCTCGTGCCGGGAGTTTCCGTTCGCCTCGTTCAGCGCCGGCCCTCACATGTGGTCGAGGTCGGGGAGACCACGATCGCCATCGATGACAGCCTGGCTCGCGCCATCTACGTGAAGCGACAGTGAGTGAGGCGGGACCCTCGGTCCAGGAGAAGGACGGGGGCCCCGGCCTCGATGAGGAGTCCCGTTGAAGACGTTGATCCTGCCCCATTCCCTCACGTCCATCCCGGTCCTCATGGTCCTGCTGCCGGCGCTGGCGTGCCTGCTGACGCCTTCGGCCGTTCATGCCGAGGATCCTGCCTCCAGTGCGGCGCGCCAGGATTCGGTGATCGCCGAACTCGAGCGCCGAATCGACCTGCTCGCGGCCGAGCTCGAACGCGAACGCCTCGGACCAGCGGCCACGGCCGACCGCGGCGAGCACGGGTTGGGGCCCGCAGCCTCCAAGGTCTACCGCGCCGATCGCGGCGTGTCGATCGGAGGCTACGGCGAAATGCTCTACGAGACCTACGCTGCTCGTCGCGATGACAACGAGAGTTCCCAGCGTACCGATCGTCTAGATTTCCTGCGCGCCATTGTCTACTTCGGCTACAAGTTCAGTGATCGTTGGCTCCTCAACTCGGAGGTCGAGTTCGAGCACGGTTCGACCGGGAAGGGAGGTGAAGTCTCGGTCGAGTTCGCTTATCTCGACTACATGTGGCGCCCCGAGGTCAACGTGCGCGCTGGGCTCGTGCTGGTACCGATGGGGCTCGTCAACGAGCTTCACGAGCCGACCGTCTTCCGGGGTACCCGCCGGCCTCTGGTCGAGCAGGCCATCATTCCCACCACCTGGCGCGAAAACGGCGTTGGTGCTCATGGCGACGTGGGCATGGCGAGCTACCGCACGGTGATCATCAACGGGCTCGATGCCAGCGGCTTCTCGGCGGCGGGTATCCGCGGCGGAAGGCAGAGCGGCGCCAAGGCCGCGGCGGAGGACTTCGCCTGGGTCGGACGCCTCGATGTCACCGGTGTTCCCGGGCTCCTCGTCGGGGGCTCGGTCTACGCGGGTCAGTCCGGGCAAGGGCTCCTGGGTGCAGGGGGACGCATCCTCCAGGTGGGTACCACGCTTGCCGAGGGGCATGTCGAGTGGAAGCGACGCGGACTCATGCTGCGTGGCCTCGCTGCCTGGTCGTGGATCGATGAAGCAGGAGAGCTCAATGCCGCTCTCGGACTCCCTGCCAACGACGCCATCGCCGCCGAACAGGGTGGGGGGTATGCCGAGGCAGGCTTCGATGTGTTCACCCTCGCCCCGCGCGGCGAGCTATCGCTCATCCCATTCCTGCGCTACGAGCGCCTCGACACGCAGGCCAAGATGCCTCGCGGAACGACGGCCGATCCGGCGCTGGATCAGGAGATCCTGACCGTTGGAGTCAATTTCAGCCCGATCGATCCCGTGGTCTTCAAGCTCGACTATCAAGATATCGACAACGCAGCCGGCACGGGACTCGACCAGTTCAATGTGGCGGTCGGCTACATCTTCTGAACGGGTGCTCACGGTGGCGATCTTGCTGCTGGTCACCATCGCGCTTCCCGAAACGGCCAGGGCCAAGGTGTTCCTGAGTGTCGACGAAGCTCTCGAACTCGCCTTTACCGGATGTCGTATAGAACGGCAAACCGTGTACCTGACGGCGGCTCAGCTCGAGCGGGCGCGGGAACTCGCCGGCATGGAGATGCCGGGCGCGATTATCCATCCCTACGTCGCCCGGAGCGACAGCGGGCTCGCCGGCACCGCCTACTTCGACACGCACCGCGTGCGGACCCTGCCGCAGACGGTCATGGTGGTCGTCGGCACCGATGATCGCGTCCGTCGGATCGAGATCCTGGACTTCTCCGAGCCCGAGAGCTACCTGGTCCGCGATCGCTGGTATGAGCAGTTCATGGACCGTGGTCTCGATGCCGACCTCGCGCTGGAGCGGGGAATCCACGGGGTCACTGGCGCCACCCTGACCGCGCGGGCCACGACCGCTGCGGTGCGTCGAACCCTCGCGCTGCATCAGGTGATCGGCGAGGCACGGGCGCGATGACACGGTTCGAAGCATGGTTCATGCATGCCGGGACACTCCTGGTCGGGGGAACCGGTCTGGTCTACGCGGCGATGCGTTACTTCATGCATCCCGATGATCCCTATGCGATGGTGAACCACCCCTGGCAACCAACAGCGCAGCACCTCCATGTGTTGGTCGCCCCCTTGCTTGTCTTTGCCGCCGGCCTCATCTGGCGCCCGCATGTGTGGGATGGGATCCGTTCCCGGCACCGGGCGCGGCGGGCGAGCGGCCTCGTTGTCGCCTCGAGCTTCGTGCCCATGGCGGTATCGGGAACCCTGATCCAGGTCGCCACCGAGGAGACGTGGCGTCAGATCTGGGTCGGCGTGCACCTCGCGACGGCGGCGATCTGGATCGCGGGCTATCTCGCGCACCAGCTCCGGCAACGGCGGGCGGAGCGCGCGGCCGGAGGCCCGCCGTCGACCATGATCGAGCTGCGCCCGCGCTCCATGCTTCTCACGCGGGACCTGGATGATCAGGAAGATCTGAGCCGCGAGATGCGCGGGCGCCGCGCCCGGGCCCGGCGCCGCCGCCGGCTGCCGCGCGGCCCGCTCATGCTCGCTCTTGGCCTCGGCGCTGGTGTCGTGAGCATGCCGGTGCCAGCGCCTGGCGTCGTGGTCGAGCGCGAACTCGGCCTGATGGGCACCATCCTTCGCATCAGCGTCTCGGCTCCTTCGCGCGACGTCGCCATGAATGCCAGTGAGCGGGCGGTGGCTGTGCTTGAAGCCGCCGAGGTTCGGCTCTCTACCTGGCGAGACGACACCGAGTTGGCCCGGCTCAACCGGTCCCCGGTCGGGGAGCCCTTCGCTCTCTCGCCCGCCCTCGAGCGGGATCTCACCTCGGCGCGCCGCTTCTGGAGCCTGACCGGAGGTGCGTTCGATCCCGGAATCGGGGCCCTGGTCTCCGTCTGGGGGCTGCGCTCGGTTGGACGGATGCCCGGTATCGGTGAGCGGCAGGCCGCGCGCGAGGCGAGCGGCCTCGACCATCTCGCGTTGATCCCGGGCGCCGCGATCCGGATGCATCCGGGATTCGGCATCGAGGAAGGCGGTTTCGGCAAGGGCGCGGCGCTCGATGACGCCGCGCGTGCGCTTGAGGGTCTCGGCATCGACCGCGCGATTCTCGACCTCGGGGGACAGGTGATGGTCGTGGGCGATGGCGGGCCGCTTGTCTTCGCCGTAGCCGATCCCAGAGATCGCCGCCGGCCGGTGCTTGAGCTCCCCTTGGTCCGGGGGTCGGCCGCCACGTCCGGAAACAGCGAGCGCGGTCTCTCCATCGCCGGTGAGCGGATGAGCCACATCCTGGATGCCAGGACAGGCTGGCCCTGCCGGGACTTCGGCAGCGTGACCGTGTTGGCTCCCGACGCGCTCACCGCCGACTGCCTGTCGACAGGTCTTTTCGTGTGCGGGCCAGATTCCGCTCTGGCCTGGGCTCGTTCCAGGCCGGTGATCGAAGTCGTGGTCGTGGAGACGACGCATGGGGGTCTGCGGGTCCGTGCCACCCCGGGGATCGCACCACACCTCTCCCCGATGGTCTCGGATCTCACGCTCGCACCCACCGGCGATTGACGGCCCTCGCCGCGGGCCTTAGAGTTGGGAGTGTTCGGTGCCCGCAAGCGCTCCGGTTCTGTGGCCGGCGCTCTCGATTGTGGATATTTGCGCTTGTCGTCAGCTATCCGTTTTTGCGATCCAGAGATTCTGATGTCAGGGCCCGTTGATACGAATTGAGGCTCTGTTGCCACGATGACCCTGCCCGAAATCGTCCGCCGCAACTTCGCGCTCAAACTGGCATCGGTCCTGCTCGGGGTCGTGATCTATCTCCATGTCTATACCGATCAGGTGCATGACGGGGAGTTCTGGCTGCCCGTCGACTATGTCCGCCAACCCGACAGCCTGGCCGTGATGAGCGACGCACCAGAGAAGGCGCTCGTGCTCCTGCGTGGGCGCGGCAAGGAGCTCATCAAGCTCAAGTGGCGCTCGCCGGAGGTGGAAGTCGATCTCGGCGCCGCCACCGCCGGCCGCTTCTACCACTCGCTGGGGACGGATGATGTCCGCATGCCGGCGACCAGCGATGCGAGCGCAGTGGCGATCATCGAGCCCCGTCTTCTGGTCCTCGAGTTCGACCGCGTGAGCGTTCGCGCCTTGCCGGCGCGCGTCCGCTTCACTGGGTCGTTGCCACCGGGGTATGTGCTACGCGGATTCAGCACGCAGCCAAGCGAGGTCATCCTGCGCGGGCCGTCGCGTCTGCTCCCTGGTGCGGATACCCTGGAGGTGGGACCCATCGACCTGCGCGGATTCCGGGGCCGGGCCCGAGGTCTGTTCGCGGTTCGCCGGCCGCATCCGGAACTCGTTCCCGAGCCGCCGGAGGTCGAGGTCGAGGTGGCCGCTGAACGGGCGGCTACGCGTGAGATCGAAGGAGTCCCGGTGGCGGTGGTCACTGATTCGGGCTTGGCCGCTGTCGCCACACCCGAATCGGCGGCCGTCCGCCTCGAGGGGTTGCCGGAGCGAGTCGAGGCACTCGCTCCAGGCGGGCTTCGCATCTCCCTGGACGCGCGCGGCCTGGGTCCCGGCGAGCACGTGGTCCGGGCCGGGGTCGATACCCTGGCGGGAGTCGTGATCAAGCCGCTGGAGGTTCGCTATCAGGTGCGGGTGAGGCTGGCCGAGGCAGGTACAGAGGGTGCCGGGGCGACGGAGCCGGCCGGCCAAACGGGAGCATCCGGGGATGAAGGCGCACCCACCGGAGACGGGGGAATGGTCACGGTGCGCGACTGAGGGCCCGGCACAACCGGCCCCGCCCAAAAAAAAGCGAGAGGGTCCCCACTCGAATCGTAAACCCCACTCTGCCGTATGGGCAGATGCTCGAAGTACTTGTCTATGCTCGAAGCGGGGTGTTCACGAAATCAGCAGGGACTTAGCTCGCGCTCCTCTCGATCAAGAACTATAGCAAAGATCTCTCCAAGGGTCAATGCCCCGTCGCGGCAGATGTAACGGAGGGTAGATCGTCGCGCCATTGATTGGAACCTCCCCGGGGGGCAAGAGATGACAGGTATGGGGCGTGAGCTCGGGCCATCTACGCCGCTCCGACCGGGTACATCTCAAACGGCTTGACGATGGGACCCGTCACTGCAGGCGCCCGCACGATCGTGCCGCCGCCGTGCCCCCGGTACTGGTCCCCCTGCGGCCCCAAGGAGGGGGAATCCCCAGAGCCCAGCTTGTTGACGAAACCTATGGAATCCTTGTAAGTTACAGGCGCTGACGGGTTGTGGCCGTCGGCCTCGAGGAGGATCGGCTCATGACGAAGGCGGATATCGTAGACTCGATCGCCGAGAAAACCGGCCTCACCAAAAAGGATGTGGCGGACACGGTCGACGAGTTCCTGCACGCCGTTTGCAAAGCGCTGAGCTCAGGAAAGCACATCGAGATCCGGGGGTTCGGCACCTTCAAGGTCAAGGACCGCAAGTCGCGCGTGGCGCGCAACCCGCGGACGGGCGATCCGGTCAATGTTCCGGCGCGCAAGGTGCCTGTTTTCAAGGTCTCGAAAGAGCTCAAGGAGATGGTCTCCCAGGTCTAAGCCAGGCTGAGGCTTGGCGTAGCCGCCTGGTGGAGAGTGGGCGTGGTCGTCGATCTTCGCAGCGATACGGTTACCCGGCCCACCCCGGGCATGCGCCGAGCCCTGGCTGAAGCCGAGGTCGGTGATGACGTCTTCGGCGATGACCCCACGGTCAAGCGTCTCGAAGAGCGCACGGCAGAGCTCCTGGGACAAGAGGCGGGGCTCTTTGTTCCCTCCGGGACGATGGGGAATCAGCTGGCGGTCCGCTGCCATACCCGCCCCGGGGATGAGGTGCTGCTCGAGGCGGGTGCCCACATCTGGAACTACGAGGGCGGGGCCGCCGCAGCGCTCTCCGGAATCCAGCTGCGGCCCGTTCCAGGTCGGAATGGAGCCCTTGGCGCCGCCGATCTGGATCCGCTCGTACGGCCGGACGACCCCCATCACCCACGCACAAGCCTGATCTGCCTGGAGAACACGCACAACCGCGCCGGTGGTCGCATCCTGCCCCTCGACGTGATGACCGAGCTGCGCCGGTTCGCGGTTGAGCACGGTCTCGCCCTCCACCTGGACGGAGCCAGGCTGTGGAACGCCGCGGTCGCGACCGGGATCCAGCCCGGGGCCTGGGGGCGGCAAGCCGACTCGGTGACGGTCTGTTATTCGAAGGGGCTCGGGGCGCCGATCGGGTCCCTCCTGGCAGGTTCCCGCGATTTCATCGCGCTCGCCCGGCGCGAGCGCAAGAAGTTCGGCGGGGGCATGCGCCAGGTGGGTATCCTGGCCGCGGCTGCGCTCTACGCTCTCGATCACCACTGGTCCCGGATCGCCGAGGATCATGCCCATGCGCAATTCCTGGCTCATGAGCTGGCGCAGATACCGGGAGTTGCGATTTCGCCGGCCGATGTCGAGACCAACATCGTGATCTTCGATGTCGCGGCTTCCGGGGCTCGTGCCGAGGACCTGATCCAGGCCCTGGCCCAACGTGGCGTGCTCATGGTGTCGTTCGGACCGACCTTGATTCGTGCCGTCACGCATCTTGATGTGGAGCTCCCGGCGGTGAGGCAGGCCGCCCTGGCCGTCGCGGAGGCCCTGGGGGACATGAAGCAACGCGCGCCGCGGGGGACGACGTGAGCCGAACGCCACCCCGCGGACCCGCGCCTCGGATCTCGGTCGCACTGGCCCAGATCTCACCTGTTCTGGGTCATGTGCCGATGAACGTCAACCGGGCTCAGCAGCTCGCTGTCGAGGCCGCCGACCGCGGGGCGCAGCTCATCGTGTTCCCCGAACTCGCCCTCACCGGCTATTTCGTCAAGGACCTCGCCTTCGAGGTCGCCCGGCACCCCGACGCCCCAGACTTCGCGCCGCTTGCGGCGGCCAGTCGTCGCATCGCGATCGTGGCGGGCTTCATCGAACACGGGACGGATCACGCCCTCTACAACGTGGCTGCGCTGTGGCATGACGGGCGCGTGCGGTGGGTGCACCGCAAGGTCTACCTGCCAACCTACGGGCTGTTCGATGAGGGGCGTTATGTGGCGCCGGGGCGACGATTGGCCGCCTTCGATTCGCCCCTGGGCCGGCTCGGACTCCTCATCTGCGAGGATATCTGGCACCCGTCAACGGTGTACATCACGGCACTCGATGGAGCCGAGCTCATGGTCGTCATCGCGGCCAGTCCCACCCGCGAAGCGGGGGGCGAGGCGTTCTCGCGCTCCGGTGCGATCTGGCGCGATTTGCTCAAGGCCCACGCCGTCCTGCATGGGATTCATGTCGTTTTCGTCAACCGCGTCGGCTTCGAAGATGGTGTCAGCTTCTGGGGTGGATCGCGGATCATCGCTCCGAGCGGGGCGGTGATCGCCGAAGCGCCATTCTTCGATGAGGCCCTGGTCTACGGCGAGTTGGATCGCCGCGACGTGCTACGCGAGCGGATGCGGTCGCATCATGTGTGGGATGAAGACCCTGAGCTCACCCTGCGAGAGCTGCGCTCGGCGCTCCGGCGCCGCCGCGAGCGGGATGCCGCCACCGAGGGGAGCGCGGGCAGGCCAGAGGATGGAGCATGAGCGGAGCAAAGAGCCAATCCCCGGCGCCAGAAGACCCGCGGGACCGGCGGGCGGCCCTGGCGCGCCAGCTCGAGAGCATCGATTCCGAGGTGTTGATCAGGGTCCTCGAGCGATTTCTGCTTGAGGAGATCCGCAAGGCCGGGTTCGATCGGGGGGTCATCGGTCTCTCCGGCGGCATCGATTCGAGCCTGGCGGCCGCCCTGGCGGCGCGAGCCCTGGGCGCCGGGAACGTGCATGGTGTGCTCATGCCGTACGGCAGCGGGGAGGAAGCGAGGCGCGCCGTGGCGGACGCGGAGCTCGTGGCCCAGCATCTCGGCATCCGCACCGAGTCCGTCGACATTGCCCCGCTGGTCGACGCCCACTTTGCCGGCGAGAAAGACGCCACGGCTCTGCGCCGCGGGAATTTCATGGCCCGGATGCGTATGGCCGTGCTCTTCGATCGCTCGATGCGGGATCGCGCTCTTGTCATTGGCACCAGCAACAAGTCCGAGCTGCTCCTCGGCTATGGCACGCTGTTCGGGGATCTGGCGAGCGCTCTCAATCCTCTCGGCGACCTCTACAAGACCCAGGTGCGCCTTCTCTCCCGCCACCTGGGTCTGCCCGGGCCGATCCTCCAAAAGGCTCCCAGCGCCGATCTGTGGCCGGGTCAGACCGACGAAGGCGAGCTGGGCTTCACGTATGAGGAGGTCGATCTCGTGCTGTTCCTGCTCGTGGATCGCCGTCTGACCACGGAGGAAATCGCCGAGCACGGCTTTGCGCCCGAGTTCGTCGCCAACGTGTCGCAGCGCATCCGAACCACCCAGTTCAAACGCCGGCTGCCGTTGATTGCCAAGCTGTCGAGCCGCACGATCGGACTCGACTTCCGCTATCCCCGCGACTGGGGAAGCTAAGCTGTGGGTGCGGTCGAGTCACCGGAAACGAACGCGGGCGCCGGATCCGAACCGACGGCGATCGAGTCCGTCGTGGCGGGTGGGACGCTCTACGTCGTTTCCACCCCGATCGGTAACCTCTCGGATATCACGCTGCGTGCGCTGGCCGTGCTCCAGCAGGTGGATCGCATCGCAGCGGAAGATACGCGGCACACCCGGCGTCTCCTCCTCCGGCACGGAATCCATCCGCGCGCCATCGAGCCCTACCACGCTCACAATGAGCAGCGCATGGGGCCACGGTTTGCCGATCGTCTACGTCGCGGTGAAGCGGTGGCTCTGGTCACCGATGCCGGGACCCCCGGGGTTTCCGATCCTGCCTACCGGCTCATCAGGGCCGCGCTCGAGGTGGGTGCGCCGATTGTGGCCGTGCCCGGGGCGTCCGCGGTCCTTACCGCTCTGGTCGCCTCCGGTCTTCCCATGGATCGCTTCGTCTTCCAGGGTTTTCCCCCTCGTAAACCAGGTCCAAGGCGGCGGTTGCTGGCTTCTCTGGCTTCCCTTCCCCATTCGCTCGTATTCTTCGAGGCCGCCCCCCGGCTGCCCGGGTTTCTGACCGACCTGGGCGCGGTTCTCGGCGATCGACGCATCGCGGTCGGGCGCGAGCTCACCAAGCGATTCGAGGAGGTATGGCGAGGGACCGTGAGCGAGTACCTGGCCACCAAGGCAGGCTCGACCGTGAAGGGGGAGATCACCGTGGTGGTGGCGGGCGCTGAACGCCGTGGACCCCGGCGGGAGGAGCCCGGCGACCCCCAGGAGCTCGAGTCGCCTCGCCGGTCCAGAGCCGCGGCGAGGCGATCCGACAGGCAGGATTGGCACCAGGAAGGAGCCGATTAGCGCCATGCAGAGCACGTTCAAGGACGAGGCCCGCCGAGTCTTCGATCCTCTCGTGGCGGCTCTCGATCGGGTCCAGCTGAGACCGATCACGGTCACCCTGGCCGGGCTCGCCCTGGCCGGCGGGGCCGGGTGGCTCATCGCCGCTGGGCGCTTGCGCGCAGGGGCTCTTTGCCTCATTCTCTCCGCGCTTTGCGACATGATGGATGGGCAACTTGCTCGCCGGCAGGGAAGCGTGAGCCCGGTGGGGGCCTTCCTCGACTCCTGCATCGACCGATTGGCCGAGGGGGCTGTCTTCGCCGGACTGGCGGTCTACTTGATCCCGGCCGGGGCCACCTGGGTCGCGTTCGCCGTCCTTGGTCTGGTTGCCTCCACCATGGTGAGCTACGCGCGGGCACGAGCGGAAGGACTCGGGCTCGACGGCAAGGTTGGCCTCCTCGAGCGGCCTGAGCGCCTCGCCGTCCTCATTGTGGCGCTCTTCTGGGGCGGGTCCGGGCTGCGAATCCTCCTCGTCATACTTACGGTGCTGGCGTTCTGGACTTTCTGGACCCGGGTCCGGCACGTCGAGCGGCAGATCGATGCCGGTCGCCGTTCATAGGGCTAGGGGCGCGCCCCGGCTGGCGAGCCGGCCGCGGCGCAGAAAGACGATGAACAAGCCCGGTCCCGCTGCCGGGGCGCGGGAGCAGGATTTCCAAGGAGAGTAAGGTCCATGCCTAAAGTTCGGGTGGCCATCATCGGCGTCGGCAACTGCGCTTCTTCCTTCGTGCAAGGGGTGCACTAC
The DNA here is from genome assembly GCA_963823555.1 of Candidatus Eiseniibacteriota bacterium. GTDB lineage: Bacteria > Eisenbacteria > RBG-16-71-46 > CAVPCR01 > CAVPCR01 > CAVPCR01. Next base: position 256,419 of record CAWGMA010000001.1, read on the forward strand.
TACAAGAACGCCGCTCAAGACGAATTCGTCCCGGGCCTGATGCACGTGAACCTGGGTGGCTATCATATCCGCGACATCGAGTTCACGGCGGCCATCGACATCGACGCGCGCAAGGTGGGGAAGGACCTGTCCGAGGCGATCTTCACCTTTCCCAACAACACGTACAAGTTCAGTGATGTGCCCAAGCTCGGTATCAAGGTCGTGCGCGGCATGACCCATGACGGCCTCGGTTACTATCTCTCCAAGGTGATCAAGAAGGCGGCAGGTCCGACCGCCAACATCGTCGATATTCTCAAGAAAACGAAGACCGACGTCGTGGTCAGCTACTTGCCGGTGGGTAGCGAGGAGGCGACCAAGTGGTACGTCGAGCAGGTGCTCCAGGTGCCCTGCGCATTCGTCAATTGCATCCCGGTCTTCATCGCCCGCGAGGCCTACTGGCAGCGGCGCTTCAGGGAGGCGGGAGTTCCGATCATCGGCGATGACATCAAGTCGCAGGTCGGCGCAACGATCGTGCACCGCGTGATGACTCGCCTCTTCCGGGACCGCGGCGTGCGGCTCGAGCGCACGAGCCAGCTCAACGTCGGCGGCAATACCGACTTCCTGAACATGCTGGAACGCTCGCGTCTCGAGTCCAAGAAGATCTCCAAGACGAGTGCCGTGACTTCGCAGCTCGACTACGATCTGGGTGCACGCAACGTTCACATCGGCCCCTCCGATTACGTCGAGTGGCTCGATGACCGCAAGTGGGCCTACATCCGCATGGAAGGTCGTACCTTCGGCGACGTGCCCCTGAATGTCGAGCTCAAGCTCGAAGTGTGGGATTCTCCGAACTCGGCCGGCGTCGTGATCGACGCCGTGCGCTGCGCCAAGCTCGCGCTCGACAACGGGATCTCCGGCGCGCTCATCGGACCGTCGGCCTACTTCAAGAAGTCACCTCCCCAGCAGTTCACGGACGAGGAGGCCAGACGCATGACCGAGGACTTCATCGCCGAGATGGTCGCCGGCAAGAGCCAGTCTCCCACCCGCCGTGGTCGCAGCCGGAACGGCGCCACGGCGGCAGTGGGGGAGGAGATGAACGGTAAGAAGCCGGCGCGCCGTCCGGCCCCCCGCCGGACCCGGACGACCAAGACCCGGGCCCGCAAGGCGTGACCGGGCGGGCCGCGGGTCGGGGTAAGATCACCATGGGGTGCGGAGGGTATTTCTCCTGCCACGGAACCGGGACGTGCGCGGCTGGTTCTTGAGTTTCGAGGGCATCGAGGGTGCCGGCAAGTCGACTCAGGCGTCGCGGCTCGTGGCCGCGCTCGAGGCCGAGGGGTATGATGTCGTCCTGAGCCGCGAACCCGGAGGTACCGCCCTCGGGGCGGCGATCCGGGAAATCGTCCTCTCGGGGGGATTCGCCCCGGTCCCGCTGGCCGAGCTCTTTCTCATGCTCGCCGACCGCGCCCAGCACGTGGCCGAGGTGATCCGACCGGCACTTGCGGCGGGGCGTGTGGTCATTGCGGATCGTTTCGCCGATGCCACCACCGCCTATCAGGCGGGGGGACGGGGGATCGATCCAGATCTCGTGGAGCGGGCCATCGCTGCGGCCACCGGCGGGCTCTGGCCGGACCTGACGCTCCTGCTCGATCTGCCGGTGGCCGAGGCGAGAAGGCGGCTTCGAGATCGTGCTCCGGATCGGCTGGAAGCCGAGGCCATGGCGTTTCATGAGCGGGTGCGTGCGGCCTATCAAGCCCAGGGCGCCAGAGAGCCCGGTCGCATCAAGGTCATCGACGCCGCCGCCGATGGCGATACTGTGCACCTGTCCATCTTGAATCAGGTCTTGCCGGTTCTAGCGGCCTCAGGGGTGAGTTGCCCCAACCGGCCGCCGGCTTGAACCAAAGCGGAGGTCTTTCGACATCATGGGCGCTCGCCGAGTTCTCCCGTCCCTCGCCCTCATCTCCATCCTTCTCGTCGGTGGCTTCGTGCTCGGCCAGAGCCAGTCGCGGGGCGAAGAAGCACACCTCAGGCTGCTCGACGAGGCGCTTTCCAAGGTGCGCGGCATGTATGTCGAGGAGTTGCCCGACTCCGTGCTCGTTGACCGTGCGCTCAATGGCCTCCTGGGCGAGCTGGATCCCTATTCGCAGTTCCTCGACAAGGCGGAGTTCACCAATCTCCGCATCGGTACCTCCGGCAGCTACCACGGCCTGGGGATCGTCATCTCGTTGCGCGATGGATTTCTTACCGTCATCTCGCCGATGGAAGGCACGCCGGCCTATCGCATGGGCATCATGGCCGGCGATCGCATCATCGAGATCAACGGCGAATCGACCGAGGGTATGAGCCTCAACGATGCGGTTGACCGGATGCGAGGCCCCAAGGATACCGAGGTGACCCTGACCGTGGCTCGTGGCCGGGACTTCCGTCGAATCGAGTTCGATCTGGTGCGTGACAAGATCGAACTCAAGAGCGTGCCTTATTCCTACGTTGACGACAACAAGGTCGGCTACATTCGCATCTCGCAGTTCGCCGAGGAGACGACGAACGACTTGCAGCGGGCGCTGGCCCAGGTGGAGCGCGAGGGCGCGCGGGGGCTCATCCTCGACCTGCGGTCCAATCCCGGCGGCCTCTTGACGCAGGCAGTCGAGGTTTCCGAGCAGTTTGTCTCCAACGGCAAGCTCATCGTCGAGACCCGTGGCCGGCAGCGCAATCAGAATCGCGGTTATAACTCGCGCGCGCGGGCCGTGCATTCCGGGATCCCGGTGGTGCTCCTGGTCAATGGCGGTAGCGCCAGCGCCTCGGAGATCGTCGCCGGCGCCATCCAGGACTGGGATCTGGGACTCATCGTCGGCACCACGACCTTCGGCAAGGGATCGGTGCAGACGGTCATCGACCTGAGCGACGGCTCGGCCATCAAGCTCACCACGGCCAAGTACTACACTCCGAGTGGGCGCTGCATCCACAAGGAGGACCGGCGCCCCGATCCCACCGTGACTGCCGCGGTCGACGCCGAGGGCAAGGAGCACCACCAGGCCGATCGCGACATCTATCGAACGGCGATGGGGCGGGAGGTCTACGGGGGAGGAGGCATCAACCCGGACATCGTCGTCGAGGCCGCCGACCTGCCGGCGGTGGTCGAGAACATCGAGCGACTGGGTCTGTTCTACGAGTTCTCTACCGATTTCCTGAAGCGACATCCGAACTGGAAGGCCGGCGACCGGCCCGGCGAGAAGGAGTTGGCTGAGTTCACCGCCTTCGCCCACACGCGTGAGGAAGAGGGCGTCAAGTTCCGCGACGAGGAGATGGCCGAAGCGAAGCAGCACATCGAACGCGGGATACGACGCGAGATCTCCCGCCGGCTCGACGGCGATCAAGCCGCCTGGCGCGTGCTTCTCGAAGGCGACCATCAATACCAGGAGGCGAAGGAGCTCTTCGATGAGGCCTCCACTCTGAGCGGTTTGTTCCAGATCGCGGATGCCCGGCGGGAGTCATCGACCGCGCCATAGGCAGGCGCCCTGGGCGCCGGGAAGAGCGATGAATCCGGATGAACTGACCCGTCTCCTCGAGCGCCTGCATCGGGGCGAGATTCCCGTCGGCGAGGTCTTGGCCCGGCTCAAGGATCTTCCCTTCGAGGTCTTCCCCGACGCCACCGTCGATCATCACCGAGCGCTCCGACGCGGCTTTCCCGAGGTGATCTTCGGCGCCGGGAAGACGCCGGAACAGACGTTGACCATCGCCCGAGCTATCGCCTCCCGCGGACAGGCGGTCCTCGTCACGCGCACGCCCATCGAAACGGTCCATGTGCTTGCGAGCGCCTTTCCCGGTGTGGAACACGATCCTCTCGCCCGGACCGTGGTGATCCCCGGTCGCAACACCCGGCGCCTTCCCGGGCTTGTACTCATCATCTCGGCCGGCACGTCCGATCTCCCGGTGGCCGCCGAGGCCGAGGTGACGGCGCGCGTTCTCGGGTGCACGGTCGAGCGGCTCACCGACGTCGGGGTTGCGGGCCTGCATCGTTTGCTCGCCGCATCGGGTCGGCTCCGGGCGGCGAGCGTGATCATCGCCGTCGCCGGGATGGAAGGAGCGCTGCCGAGCGTGGTCGCCGGTCTGAGCGATTGCCCTGTGATCGGTGTCCCTACCAGCATCGGCTATGGCGTGAGCGCCGGGGGGATCGCGGCTCTCCTGACCATGCTCTCCAGCTGTGCTTCCGGTATCACGGTTGTCAACATTGACAACGGCTTCGGTGCCGGGTACGCCGCGGCCCTCATGCTGCTGATGAAGGACCAGGATAGCAGCGGTCCGGTCGGAGGACTGACGGCGCGGTCCGCCGCCGAAAACAACACGATCCCGCAGCAATCCACGCCGAAGTCCTAGCCCGGGAGAATCGATGCGTGCCCTATATGTCGACCCGGTAGGTGGCGCTGCAGGGGACATGCTACTGGCTGCGCTTCTCGACCTGGGTGCGCCGCTCGATGGCGTCAAGGAGGCGCTTGCCTCGCTGCCGCTTCCCACCGGGTGCTTCGATCTGGTCGTGGACCAGGTGACCGTCGGCGGATTCAAGGCGAGGCGGGTCCGGGTCAGCGTCCAGGCCGATCCAGCCCATCACCGGACCCTCGCCGACGTGCTCGCCCTGATCGACGGAGCGCGGCTCGCGCCTCGGGTGCGCGAGCGTGCGACCACGGTGTTCCGCCGGCTGGCGGCAGCCGAGGCGCGGGTGCACGCGGTCGCGGCGGATGCCGTGCACTTCCACGAGGTAGGGGCGGTCGACGCTGTCGTCGATATCGTCGGCTGCGCGGTGGCCCTCGAGCTCCTTGAGGTCGGGACCTTGACCTTCGGTTCGCTCGCCCCCGGGTCCGGGATCATCGAGTCGGCCCATGGTCCCTTGCCGCTGCCGGCTCCGGCCACGCTCGAACTCCTGTCCGGAATTCCGATCCGGCTCGGCGGTCCTCCCGGAGAGTGGGTCACGCCCACCGCGGCGGCCATCCTCGTTGCTCTCGGTGCCCCCGTCCCACCTGAATTCTCCTTCCGGCCGGAGCGCGTCGGGATCGGCGCGGGGCACCGCCCGCGCCGCGATCGGCCGAACATCGTGCGCGTGATGCTCGGCGATCCGGCCGGTCATCCCTGCGACTTCCATCGGGAGATCGGCGGGGGCCTCGTCGAGCACGAGACCGTCGTGATGATCGAGGCCGCCGTGGACGACCAGCCACCGACGGCGCTTGCCCTCGCCGCAGAGCACCTGCGCGCCGCGGGCGCCCTCGATGTGTACCTGATGCCAGTACTGATGAAGAAGGGGCGCGCGGGGACGCTGCTGACCGTGCTCGCCCGCCCGGAAGCGGCGGAGTCCCTGGCGAGAAGGCTGCTGCGCGAGACGACGACTCTCGGGCTCCGGCTCCGCCGGGAGGAGCGGCGAACCCTGGTCCGCCGCCTCGTGTCCGTGGACACTCCCTACGGGCCGATTCGCGTCAAGGAGACCCTGCGCCCCGGTGGCGAGGTGGAAGGATCGGCCTTCCGCGATGCCACGCCCGAAACGGATGACGTGGCCCGAGCCGCCCGGGAACGCGGCGTGCCCTTCGCCATGGTGGCCCGCGCGGCCCGCACGGCGTGGGAATCGATGATCCGCGATCCGATGTCGCCCGGGGATCAACCGGCCGGTTAGGTCGAGGAGATGCTGTGATCGAGGCTCGCGCGGTCAGCATCTGCCGCGGCGCCGCCGTGCCCGTCGTCACCGATCTGACTCTTGAACTGGCTCCCGGTGAGCGCGTGTCACTTCTCGGCCGCTCGGGATCCGGCAAGTCGAGCTTGTTCCTGGTCCTTGCCGGGCTCATCCCGCCCGCCGCCGGAGACGTGCAGATCGATGGATTGCGGGCTGCATCGCGTCCCGAACGGCGTCATGTCGCCGGACGTGTGGGGCTCCTGTTTCAGAATCCAGAGACCCAGATCCTCACCACACGCGTGGCCGACGAGCTTGCCTTCGGGCTTGAACAACTGGGATGGTCGACGGGGCGCATTCGCGATCGTGTCGTCCGTGTCGCTCGGGAGCTTGGCCTGGCCCCCCTGCTCGCACGCTCGCCGAACGAGCTATCAGGGGGGGAGCTGCAACGGGTTGCCCTGGCGGCTGCAGTGGCGGCCGAGCCTCGCTATCTTCTCCTCGATGAACCCACATCGCACCTCGATGCCGAGTCGGCCGAGGAGATCGAGCTCTGGATCGAGCGCACCAAGGCCGAGAGCGGGGCGCTCGTGCTCACCGCCGACCCGCGACCGCGCCGGACTGCCGGCCGCGGAAGAGCGGCTGCCGGCGCGACGCCCGGCGAAAGGCACATCGTGCTCGATTCGGGCCGAGTGGCTCACGATTCGCGAGAGGATCTTCCGCCCGATCTTGCCGGCCACCTGGCCGGCACCCGTGGTGATCCCCTGCCGGTGCCGGAGATCTGGCCATCCCAGCTGACACCGCGTGCTGGTGGTTGCGCGCTCCTTGCGCGCGGGCTCGATGCCGGCTTCGATGGCCGGCCCATCGTCCGCGGGGTCAATCTCGAGATCCGGAGCGGCGAGGTCGTCAGTCTGGCTGGCCGCAACGGTGCAGGGAAGTCGACCTTGCTGCTCACCCTCGCCGGCTTACTGCCCCCGCTTTCGGGAGGCGTGGAGCTGAGACCGAAGGGAACGCTCCGGGAGCGCGTGTCCTGTGTCGTGCAGTTCGCCGAACGCCTCTTCTACCGGCCGACGGTGGACGAGGAGCTCGCCGAATGGGCGCTGTCGCCGGAGGCGTCGCGGGCCGCGCTGGCCATGGTCGGTCTCGACGCCAGGGGCCCGCGGTCTCCATTCCAGCTGTCGGGTGGTGAGGTGCGCCGTCTCGCCCTGGCCGCGGGTGTCGCTTCGTGCCGGCCGATCCTGCTTCTGGACGAACCCAACGCCGGCCTCGACGGACCAGGCCAGGCAGCCCTCGCCCGCATGGTTCGCGCCTTCGCCGCCGCCGGCGGCTCGGTTCTCGTCTCCAGCCACGACCCTGACATCCTGGCCCTGGGCGACCGCCATCTCCGGCTCGCCGCAGGGCGACTCGAAGCAGCCTGACCGGCCCTTCATGACGCCAAGGACAGCCGGGAGAGAGCCCTCTCGTCGATCTCGACGCGGGTCGCGCGGCGAACCTCGTCGATCTTCGCGTCCACCCTGGCCCTGGTCTCCTCGGCGGCGAGGTGGGTCTTGATCGATTGCTCCATCTCGGCGAAGGATCGGGGTTCCGACGGCACTTTCTCGATCACCTGCACGATCTCCCAGCCGAGGCCGCTCTTGAACGGCGGGATCAGTTCGCCGGGCTCGTGCTCGAGGGCCACGTCGGCCATGCCATACATGCTGCCTTCACCGAAGAGATCGGTCTCACCTCCCCGCCAGTTGGTCGTCTCATCCTTCGAGAAGCGCTCGGCCAGGGCGGCGAAATCAGCGCCGCCTTCGAGCCTGTCCACGAGGTCGCGTGCTTCTTCCTCGGTGCCGACGACGATGCGTCGGGCCCGGGCCCGCTCGCCCGTCATGTACTCGAACTTGTGCTCCTCCCAGTAGGCGCGTGCGTCGGCCGTCGGTATGTCCTCGGCCCGCACAGTGAGCGTGGCTCCCACCATCATCGCCATGCGGTTCTCCTTACGCCGCTTGAGTTCAAGATCGAGGGCCGGCACATGCTCCTGGATGATCGCCTTCTTCTCCAAGATATATAGCTTGTCGAAGGCATGACCCAGCACGAACTGGCGAATCTGCACGTCCGAGTCGCGCCACAGGCAGGTGGGACAGGTCTGCATCGAACGCGAGATCTTGTTGAACTCCGCCACTGTGAGCCCGCCACCGGTGAAGTTCACGATGTCGAGCGCCGTCTCCTCGGGCGGCCAGTCGAGGAAGATCCATGAGGTAGGCAGCGAGTCCGTCCGCACGGCGTTGATCGCTTCCCAGGAGGAGATCTTGTCACGCAGCCGATGGGTAAAGACCGCGAAGTTCTCTTCGTTGATCTGCACGTCGTACTTGGTCATGACCGACTTCTGCCACGTATACAGCGCATCGGCCGCCTTTCGCGCACCCACGCGCTTCGCGAGATCGGGGCGCATGTCCTCGTAGCTGCGCGACGGTGACCGATCGCGCGCCTTGCTCTCGACCCTGAACAGCTTGTAGTGCTCGCCCTTTCCCTTCAAGACTTCGCTCAGTTCGCCCGGCTCGAGGTTGAACGCCACATCCTCGTAGTGGATGATCATGCGCCCCGCGAGCACCTCCCCCATGTCGCCGCCCTGCATCGCCGTCATCTTGTCCTCCGAGTAACGGCGGGCCAGGTCAGCGAAATCCTCGCCGGCCAGGATTCGTCCGCGCAGTTCCTCGGCGAGGTCGCGGCGCTCCACCGACAGATGCTTGACGTGGAGGGTGTAGAAGTACCTGTCGTATAGCTCCCTGAGCTCAGCATCGCTGATCTCGAGTTGACCCGCGTAGATTCGCCGGCGCAGCTCCTCGCCCGCGATCTGGTCTGCCAACTGGGATACATGGCCGACGAGCGGTCCTGCCCGGTCGTAGCCGCGGCGGTAGGCTTCCTGGACGAGGAGCCTCTCGTTGACAAGTCCGTCGATCACGGTTGCCTTCAGGGAATCCGGTCCCGCCGCTCGATCCAGACCCTTGCCATGGTCGAGGGCGTAGTGGAAGTCGCCGGCCGTGATGACCTCATCTCCGACGCGCGCCAGAGCGGTCGGATCCTCCCACTCCGGGGGGGGCGGTCTGAGCCGAGGATCCTCGAAAGGATGGGCTTCGTCCGCCTCCTCGCCTTCGGCGGATGCTCCGGCATCATTCTGCTCTGCGGCCTGGGCCTGCGCGGTTGCGGGCCGCCATTGGGCTCCCGGGGCCAGGGTCATGAGCGCTGCCAAAATGGCAGGCAAGAGCCGGATCCGTGACCTGAACTTCATGGACATCTCGTAGTCCCTTGAGCGTCTGGGTTGGCAAGAGGGGTGCCGGGAAGAGCCGTGGGAAGCTCCAAGGCTACCAAAGCCCGAGCCCTTCTCACAATTGAATGGACTGGTAGGGGTAGGAGGGGGGGGCCGCTCGGGATGCGCCCCGTGCCCCCCGGGGTCCGCCCCATCAGCTCGGGGCGGCCTGTGAGCGTCCCCCGGTTGCCGCCCCCGCAGCGACCGCAGGCAACTGTTTCAGTTCTGTCCACTTGGACCCAGAGAGGGCCCGCCTGTCCTGTGGCGAATTGCCCCGGCGAGGCCTACCGGAGGTCACCGGGCAGGGGGGAGATGATCGCTAACCTGCTGTAAAGGTAGCGCATTGACACCCTTAACGGGGGTGTGCTATATTGCCCATGCGGGTTTAGGACTAGGGCCAAGCGCCGATCATGCTGCGGGCTACCTTTGTCGTCTCCTACTGGTAAGCCCCAACGTCCCGTCGACTTGCCTTCTAGTCTCTTACGTGCTCCCGCAGCGTCGCCTAAAGGGAGGTCCCCAACCAAGCCTCAAGGAAGAGCGTGCATCTGGCCTGCAAGCTCGCCGGTCGGTGCCTTCTCGGTACTTGAGAAATGAACCCCGATGGAGCCGGTTTGCTCCCGGATTTGTCGGGGCCTTGTGCGGAGGTCATCCTGCGAAGCTCGCGGTTGCACGGCCGACGGTTGTGTGGCCCGCACCGAGGTTCTCGGGAATCGCAGTGGGTAGACCGGGCGTTCGGTTCGAGACTCGCGTGAGCGATGCTGGGACCGGGCCCCTCGTGGAGGAGAAAGCTCGACGAGAGCGCTTTCGTGACCGGCGCATAGGAAGCTCTGACGCCAAACTGAGCATTCGGCAGGTCGCGTGAGCGGCCCCGCCCGGCTCCGGGACCTCTTCCCTGGAGGGAGGCTGGGCCACCAGCTTCGTTCCTGCTTCGGCAACCAGCGTGGAATCCACAGCGTGGAAGCCGAGGTAGCTCATCGACGATGGAGGACCAACGATGAGGAAAGTATTCGTGCTGACGGCGGCCATGCTTGCCGTCTGCGTCGCCTCCTCATTCGCCATGAAGGAAGTACCGGCCAGTCGTTCCGACATCAACGACGTCGGGTCTTTCCTCGAGCCCCAGATGCAGGGCCCGTTGTCTGCATTTGCCGACACCGTCTACTTCGGCGGCGGCGGCACCGGGAATGGCAGTGTGGTGCGCGGCGGTACCTGGAACTGGGAGGCGAGCTCCGGTGAGCCGCCCCAGTTCTTCGTGGACGGGGATCCGGTCGGTAACCAGTACCGGGACGGCTGGACGTTCGATGATCGCACCGCCCGCAACGGCCCCTCGGCCACGGGCGCCGGTCACTGGGACGTCAACGGTACGTACAACTTCAACAACGACGGCGGCTCCTTCGCGCACCGCGCGACGACGCACGCCAACAACGGCCGGGATAACGGCCCCGATCCGCTCCAGGGCGCCTGGTCCCTGTGGATCGGGACCAACCTCCACCTGAACCCCGAGAACTGCGGCTGGGGTCAGATCGCCGGCTACGGTGACGGCTGGTCGCAGGGCTTCCAGAAGTCCTACGCGATCGCGGCCGGGAACCTGGGTGCCAGCTACGACCTCAGGTTCTTCCACCGCTATGCGTGCGAGGCCGGGTTCGACACCAACTGGGTGGAGATCTCGCTCGACGGTCAGTTCTGGGATCAGGTGGGTACCACCGACCTGCCGAACGGCATCTTCAACGACGGCGACTTCGCGAATCCGAAGCCGTCGGCGGCCGGTGGCACCGAGGTGGTGAACCTCATCACGTGGCCGACGAACAACGCGGGCAACCTCTACGTTCGTTTCCGTCTCGCTTCAGACGCCTTCTTCTCGGACAACAACGAGGGAGGGAACTTCTTCTGGACGTGGCAGATCGACAACGTGGAGCTGTTGCGGAACGGTGTGTCGCAGGGTCAGGACACCTTCGAGGCGGGGCTGAACGGCTGGCAGCCGAAGTCCTTCGAAGGCTATGACTTCGCGACGACGACCACGCTTCAGCCGGCCGGCCGTATCGAGTCCATCTCGAATCTGGCCTGCCCGCCGATCGTGGACTGCCCCGAGTCCTGCGGGCTGGAGAATCGTCTCCTCCTGTTCGCGGACAAGGACGATTGCGACATGAACGACTCGTTCCAGGATACGTACGCGACGTCGCGTGCGTTCGCAATCGGCGGTCCGACTCAGCCCGATCTCGACGGGGCCGAGGGTCGTCTGTTCACCGCTGACCTGTACCTCGATGGCGGCGCCGGCTTCTTCGAGACCGGTCCGACCATCTGCTGGGTGTACTGGCCGTTCAATGCGAACAACTGCCCCTACACCCCGCCCGCAGGCGCGCCCGGCGCCGGGATCACGTTCAACTGGTCCCAGACCGGATTCAACACCTGCGACTTCTTCTCCATGGGCACCGGCACCGACTGCGTCCTCGGTTTCCTCGATGACGTATCGGCCAACCTGCCGGCCGACGCCGACTCGGTGATCCTGCACATCGGCGCGTTCTCGCAGTGCCGCTCCGACGCCGCCTGCGACATCGCCGACAACGGCGCGCCCTTCTACGACAACATGCGCTTCGGCGTGTTCGATCCGGCGGGTATCTCCATCACCTCGAACACGATCGACCGCTTCACGGACAACTTCCCGACCCAGAACGGGTCGGTGGTGACCACTCCGGTGCGCACCGACGGCGCTCACAGCTTCTCCCAGAACCTGGGGATCGAGAACCCCCTGCGCTGGGTGCGGGCTGATACCGCCGCTGCGCTCACGGGTGCCTCGAACACCGCGATGTATCTGCGCTGGGCGGTGGAGCGTGGTCCGTGCCAGCCGAACCTGAACCATCCGTTCTTCGTGGCCTTCCCGCCGTCGGCTCCGGGCACGTTCCCGGCCGGCCTCATCTGGCACCAGGCGCGGATGGACTCGGCACAGGCTCAGGGCACCGGTGAGCTCATCGCCGGCGGCTACATGACCTGCTTCCACGAGAGCGATCCGCGGAACGGCACGTTCTGGACGGGTGTCCCGCCGGCAGTCGAGCCGTGCGACGACATCCTCCCCGACGGGCTCTTCACCGCAGGGACGACGGTCTACTACTTCCTCGAGGCGCGGCTCGCCACGACCGGCGCAGTGACCGGTACCTTCCCCGCCGCGCGGGGCAAGGCACCGCTCAAGACCACCGCGACCTACAAGGACTTCTGGCTCCAGATCAACAACCTGCCGACGCTGACCGCGGCGTGCGATGGCACCTATGCCAACAACATGCTCCTGATCAGCGACTATCAGACGAACGCGGTCCCCGGCCGTGGCACCATCGAGCGCGATCGCATGGTGGCGACGCTCTCGAGCCTCGGCCTCGACTTCGACGTCTATGACGTGGTCGGCACCAACTACACCGGAAGCTACGACGGCATTGGTCGGCGTGAAGACCGTCCGACGCAGCAGCCGCGTCCGCCGTACAACGGCGCGACGGACCTGATGCTGAACAACTACGACTGCATCTGGTATACCGGCGGTCTGCTCGATTCGGGCGTCATGCTCTCTGACCGGCGCACGCTGTCGCTCTTCGGCGGCCAGTCGTCCATCGACCAGCAGAAGCTCGAGACCTGGGTCACCGGCTGCACGGCCGGCAACAACCGGCTCCTCGTCCTCGACGGGATCGGCTGGGCCTCGTTCATCGACGTCAATACCACCAACGGTCCGCAGTTCCTGTCGAACCGTGGCGTGGACGTGCTTGCCGATGACTACGCCCAGGATCTGGCGAACAACGACCTCCGTCGTTGCGCCCGCATCGTGGGCCAGGGTCCGGGTGCCGGCTTCACCGGAGAGATCTTCGGTTCGGGCTGCCCGGATAACTTGAACATCGACGTTTTCGCGGCGATCTCGAACGGGGAGGCGGTAGCCAACTTCGTCGAATCCCTCGAGGACGGAGACGACCCGGTCAACTGCGCCGACGATCAGAACCGTCCGGCGTGGTTGTCCGTGGTCCGGCGTCGCAACCCGGCGCGTACCTGCGAGCACTCGGTGGCCATGAGCTTCGCCTTCTCCGAGATGAACCCGCTGAACTGCGCCGATCAGTGCCTGTTCAACGAGTACAAGATCAACGGGGCGAACGCTGAGCTGGTCATCGACCTGTTCCAGTGGGCTGGCTGCCCGATCAACGCCAACCCGATTGGTGTGGATCCGGTCGAGGCCCCACGCTTCGTGAACGAGCTCTACCAGGCTCAGCCGAACCCGGCGAACCCGGCGGCGACGATCCGCTACACGATCGCCCAGAAGGGCGATGTGTCGCTCAAGATCTTCGACGTCAGCGGTCGTCTGGTGCGGACGCTCGTCAATCAGGTTCAGGAGCCGGCAGCGACCCCGTTCGAGGTCGTCTGGGACGGCACGAACGATGGTGGTCAGCACGTCGGTTCGGGCGTGTTCTTCTACCAGATCGATGCGCCTGGGTTCTCGTCCTCGAAGAAGCTCGTGATCCTCAAGTAGAATCACGGGCCGACTCGGGGTCGATACCGAGGTCGGAAAAGCGGGCCGGGAGTCCTTCGTGGACTCCCGGCCCGCAGCTTTTTGGCTTCGTCTACAGCGAGATGAGACAGGCGGTCAACTCGAGTCCGATCGGGATCGATCCAACCGCGGCCCCCCGCTTCGTGGACGAGCTCTACCAGGCCCAGCCCAACCCGGCGAATCCCGCGGCCATGATCCGCTACTCGATCTCTCAGCCGGGCGAGGTACGGCTCCGGATATTCGGCGTGGGCGGGCGTCTGGTGCGGACCCTGGTCGATGAGATCCAGGAGCCAGCGGCGACCCGGCTGGAGGCCCCGAGAGGCCTCCGGCCCGTCCTCTGCCCGGGAAAGCACCCGAGTTCCTTCCGTATCCTGGTAACAAGGTTGTCAACCGGCGGTTCGGCTTGCCTCGGCGGCCGGCGGGGAGCTAAACAAAAGGATGGAAGATCGCCGACGGTCGTTGACAGCCGGTGGTGAGCTTGATACCGTTCCGCGGCCGTTTATGCGGCATTTCTGCTGGAAGCTGTCTCTCCCACAGGAGCCGCCGCCGGGTCTTCGGATCCGAAAGCGCGGCCCAAGCCGCCCAGGCCGGGGATGTGGATTGCGAGGTCGAGGTCGAGGTCGCTGAAAGGCAGCCCGCGCCGGACTCCGCGAATGAAGGGATTCGAGCCCGTGACCAGCTTCACCAGGCGCAGGACGACTTGCGCACTATCGCTATGGGTGCTGTTCTCGCTCCTTCTCCTTGGCCTGCACATCGCGTGCACGCCGGAACCCGAGCAGACTCGCGTCATACCCAACCAGGCGCCCGATACCTATATCTCCGGCGCGCCGCTCGATAGCTCGAACGCATTTCATCGCTACCATGTCTACTGGTCGGGCTTCGATCCTGATGGCGAGGTCGTGGAGTACGGCATTGCCGTGACTGATTCCAATATCGTGCCTCTGCTCCCCGACTACCGCCGGACGACGCGCACGGATTCGATCATCGAGTTCGTGGCCAATAATGAGGTCGTGCTCTCCCACGCTGTCTGGGTCTTCGCCGTTGACAACGAGGGCGAACGCGATCCGACGCCGGACCGCAAGTACTTCAACGCGGTCGATGTCAGTCGTCCGGTGCCGTTCATCACGGGAGCCGAGAAGACCGTGAACGGAGAGACCGGGGCGCTCGCGCTCAATGATACGTTGCCCACTGCGGGGTCGAGCGTCCGCATCCGCTGGTCTGCTACCGACGACGACCTCGGCGGCTCGATCACCGCCTATCGCATCAAGCTCAGCACCGAGAACGCTTTCACCGAGATTCCGGCGGACTCGACCAGCGCCTCTTACTCCGGGCTGCCGAGCGGAGCCTACGAATTCCTGGTCGAGGCGGTCGACAACGCAGGTGCCGAGTCGCTCGACCCGGCGCGGTGGTCTTGGATCGTGAACAGCGAGCCGGACACCCGTTTTACGAGCATGGTCGTCAACGGCGAGCAGTTTGATGTCAACGCGGGCCAGGGCCCATGGGAGCCCTGCGAGTGGCCCGAAGCGGTGCCGACCATTCGCGACTCGAGCCGGGTGCTGTTCTTCTTCGAGGGCAACGATCGCGATGGGGAAGTGGTGGGATTCTCCTACCGAATCGTGCGCACCGACATCACGCGCTGCTCCTCGCGCTTCGGGCCGTACTCCGTGTTCCAGCCCGAGGATTTCATCAGCTTGCCGGTCGCGCCGCCGAGCAATCCTGATACCGCCGCGGCCTTCTTCACGTCGAACGACTATGAAGTGTTCGTACGCAGTCTGGACGCGGAGGGCAAAGCGGATGGTTCGCCACCGAGCATCAAGTTCCGCGTCAACTTCACTCCCCGCTTGAGGGCATCAGCCCTGTTCCCCGGACAGGGAGCAGTCGTCGATTCCTCGCAGGCGGTGAATGACAGTCTCGTGGTCCGTTTCTCGGCCGATGACGTGGAAAGCCCGCCGGCCGCCATGTCCTATCGGGTTGTCCTCGACGGTCGCTATGGGCTCGTTGTCGGTCCGGTCAATACCGAGGACGAGCTGTTCTATCAGTTCCCGTTCCCGGAGGCAGGGCCGCACACGCTCGTCTACACCGTTGCCGACCCGGGACTCAGAACCGATGAGGTGACCGTGGAGTTCACGGTCGCGGAGTAGGTTCCAGGCATCCCCTAGAGGAAAGAGCTCCAGATGCGCGCCCATCTCACTCTCCTCGGGCTCGCCGCGGCGGTCCTCGTCGCGTGGCTCATCGGCTCCTGCGCGGAGTCTCCGACGGACGTTCCCATTCCCAATCGCCCGCCGTCCGTAGCGATCTCGGCGGGGCCGATCCGGGATTCGGTCAGCGTCTTCGTCGTGACCTTCAACTGGAACGCCTCGGATACCGACGGCCAGGTCGATCGCTTCATCTATGCCATCGACGACACCCTGAGCCCGGATGCCTGGCTGACAACGACCTCCTACGAACTCACGTTGCTCTTCACCGCAACGGACTCGGCGGGCGTGGATTCGATCTTCGTCGGGCTCTCCGACGTCCCCTTCCTGCGCTACCGGTACCGTGGTGCCCATACCTTCTTCCTGAAGGCCATCGACGATGATGGGGCCTACTCGGCGCCGGCGGCCCTGTCCTTCACCGCGGAGACCATCGCGCCCGAAACCCAGATCGATATCCCCTCGACCTCGGTCATCGTCGAGCTGGGACCGACCTTCACCGTGTCCTGGACTGGAACGGATCTGGATGGAACGGAAAATCCAGTCGCCTATTCATACCGTCTCGTCGCCGTCGACAATGTGGTCTTCCTGACACCGGAGGAGATCGAGTCGACCCTCTACGACCCCGATGCTCTGGGGGATCCCTGGAGCCCCTTCGAAGCCAGGACCTCGGTGCGGCTCGAGAACCTTGCCATACCTCAGGATTACATCTTCGGCGTGCGGGCTCTCGATCAAGCGGGGGCGGTGGAGCCGCGGTTGCGAACGCCGCAGTCACCCGGAGCCACCAACACGCTGCGCATTCGCGCCCGCGAGTCGGGTGGTATTCCCGACCTTTCGGTCTCCAGCTCGGTCAAGACCACGACTTATCCCACTGCCGACGAGCGCAAGAAGACATTCCAGATCCCGGCCAACTCGAACGTCACGTTCACCTGGACCGCGGATGCCTCGCGCTACGGCGGCCGGATCACCGGCTACTCCTACGGGATCGATCTCCTCGATCCGTTCGGGGACGACCCCGGATGGTCGCCGGAGAGTGCGACGCAGACGCGGCTCACGCTGCGCTTCGATCTTCCCGAGGGATCGCGCACCGAGGAGCACATTCTCTACATTCGCGCCCGCGATGACGTCGGGACGACGATCATTGCCGACGTCTTCCTGATCGTGGTGCCGCTCACCAAGGAGCGCGACGTCCTCTACATCGACGACTTCGGGCCGGACCTCCGCGGGCGGGCGCCTGAGGACTGCGTGCCGCTGCCGCCGCCGGAGGAGATCAGCTCGAACGCCGACTTCCCGCACGACCAGTGTCATGACCAGTACCTCCGTGACGCGATCGAGCGTGCCGTCATTGCTCTCGGCCATCCCGAGTGGGTCGTCGATCGCTACGAGCCGCTCGATCCGCGCAGCGGGATCGTGACCAACCGGTCGGTCGTGGACATCGACTCCACGAGCTTCAGCTACTGGGTGCTCTCGGGGCCGGTCACGCTCGACCAGATGGCTCGCTACAAGCTCGTCGTCTGGAATACGAAGTCGGAGAGCACAACCCAGCTCTACAAGATGAACCTCGAGGGAGAGGACAACTTCCTGGCTGTTTACATCGAATCGGGCGGCCCGACGTTACTGATGGGAACCGGAGCGTTCTCCCGTACCCGTTATGGCGGGGGTGGGGTCGGACTCTCGCAGTTCGGCTTCGAGGGGCGGGACTTCCCCTACAAGTTCCTGAAGATGGAGTCGGTGTACGAGGGAGCGGATTGCCGCAACGGCTGCTTCCGCGTCTCCGGACGCACCACCGCGCTCAAGCGTGTCCATGGTCTCGACGGGGCCTACGCCCACTTCCGGGCTGCACAAGAGGGATATCCGGATCTCGAGGTCTTCCGCGAGCCGTACACCAACCCGATCGCGGGGATCCCGGATTGCGAGGCCATGGTCGAACCCTATGGTCTCGACATCAATCCGCGGCTTCGCCTCTTCGGCGGACAGTTGGACACGCTCTACTTCTACCTGTCGAATGCGGCGCTGCAGCTGCCGCCGCCCAATGCCTCGTACATGGATGACGGCGCGGCTGCCTTGCGCTACGCGGGCCCGGGTCAAGGCCGGCTCATGATGTTTGGATTCCCGGTCTACTTCTTCCCGCCGGACGAGGTGGATGGCCTCATGGAGGCGTCGATCCGGTGGCTCCTCGAAGAATAGGTGAGGTGAAGGGGGACGATGAACGTGAAGACAGGCTGGAGGTGCAGGGAGCGGGCCGGCGGTGCGTGGTTGCTGCTGGTCGTGCTCGCAGTCCTAGCCGCGGGCCAGGCGGTGGTCGAACGGGCCGAAGCCCAGAGCCTACCGGACAGCCTTGGTCTTGAAGCCAGGCGACAGGACCGCCGGATCGACATCCAGTGGAGCCAGGTCGCCGAGCTCTCCGACTCGCTCTTCGGCGGCTACAACGTGTGGCGATCGATCTCGCCCGATCCGAATGCGTTCATGCTGGTTCGCCGCTTCCAGCGCCGGTACCCGGTGACTTGGACCTACGGAGCGGTCTCGAACTCGCCGTGCACCCCGTTCACGAGCTCCGACGGGTCATGCCGGAAGTTCGTGGATCCCGACTCCATCGTGGCCCTCGAGAAGATCCAGATTACCGCGCAGGGCGACTCGGCGATCGCCCGCAGCTATGTGGGCGTCAGCCCCTTCAACGGCTTCCCCTACCATTACGCGGTGACATGGTTCTCCGAGTGCCTGACCGCGCGCAACGATACGCTGTGGGTTGAGCAACCCCAGCCCGAGATCTTCACCTTCATGCGCGGCGGGGAGGAACACTTCGGATTCACCACCGAAGGTGGCGACACCCTCGAGGTGCAGCGGATACCATGCCGGCGGATCAACCCCGTCACGAACATACCCACCGGCGACACAACCTTCGTCTATCAGGGAACGGTCGAGTCCGAGATTGCGCTGCGCAACTTCGCTGTTGAATCAACGCAGCTGGAGTCCCCCATCTATCCGTCCACTCTCGCGCGGAACGATCTTTCCGCGGTGACCGTGATCCCCAATCCCTATATCGCGAGCGCGCCGTGGGACGAGCCGGGCCAGCGCAAGATCCAGTTCGTCAATCTCACTCGAGAGGCGAGGGTGCGCATCTTCACCGTCGGTGCGGACCTTGTGCGCGAACTCGACCATCCGGTGTCCGGATCCGCGCCGGATCAGGGATCGATCGACTGGGATCTGAAGAACGCGGATGGGCGACTGGTTGAACCCGGGATCTACATCTGGCAGGTCGAGCAACCCGGCGCCGTCGCCGATGTCGTCGGACGCCTCGTCATCGTGCGCTGAGCGCAAGCCCCGCCTTCCACCGGAGGGCGCCGGGGTCGGCTCATGCGCACGCTCAGGGACCGCTCTCACGGCCGCGGCCGGTGCTGTTGCGCTTGCGATCGTGCTCGGTACCTGCTCCAAGGCGCCCACCGACGTTCCGGTTCCCAACCGGCCTCCGGTCGTTGCCATCTCGGCCGGTCCGATCCGCGATTCGGTCGAGGTCTTCATCACGACATTCAACTGGAACGCTCATGACCCCGACGGCGTGGTGACGCACTTCCTGTTCGCCGTCGACGACACACTGAGTTCCGAATCCTGGCTCCAGACCGCGGCCTACGAGATCACGCTCTTGTTCTCCGCTGTCGACTCCGCAGGAGTCGACTCGATCGTGGTTGGGCCTTCCGGAGTGGCGCTGGAGCGCTATCGGTTCCGCGGCGCGCACACGTTCTTCTTGAAAGCCGTCGACGACGATGGGGCCGAATCGGCTCCCGCGGCGCTGTCGTTCACGGCGGAGACCATCGCTCCGGAGACCGAGATCATCACCCCCAGTGCGTCGGTGCTCGTGACCCTCGGGCCGACCTTCACGGTCAGCTGGGAGGGGGTCGATCGGGATGGGACCGAGAACCCTGTCGGGTACTCGCATCGACTGGTCCCGGTGGCCGATGTGCTGGCCCTCTCGCCGGAACGAATGGAGGAGATCCTTTTCGACCCGGCTGCTCCCGGTGACGGCTGGTCACCGTTCGAGCCCCGGACGAGCGTGCTCCTGCGCGACCTGGCGATTCCGGTCGATTACCTGTTCGGCGTGCGGGCGCTGGATCAGGCGGGGGCCATCGAACCCCGCATGCGCTCGGCGGCGGCGCCGGGCCCAACCAACATCCTGCGCATCCGCGCCCGCGTCGAGGGCGGCCGGCCGACGCTCACGGTCTCGAGCGCGGTCAAGTCGACCGATTTCCCGACGGCGGACGAGCGCAAGAAGACCTTCCAGATTCCGGCCAGCACCAACGTGACCTTCACCTGGGTCGCCGATGCCGGCCAGTACGGCGGCCGCATCGTAGGCTACTCCTACGGCCTCGACCTGACCGATCTCGAGTTCGCCAATCCCGGGTGGTCCCCGGAGAGCGCGACCTTGCGGCGTATCGTCCTGCGTTTCGACCTGCGGCCAGGAGCGCGAGCCGAGGAGCACATCCTCTATGTAAGAGCCCGCGATGATGTCGGAAGTGAGATGATCGCGGACATCTACCTGATCGTGGTGCCCCTCTCGCTCGAGCGTGATGTGCTCTACGTGGACGATTTCGGAGGTGACCGGACCGGCAAGGTCGATGCCGACTGCGACCCCACGCCGCCGGCGGGGAACTGGAACCAGAGCAGCGATTGGCCCGAGGACCAGTGTCACGATCAGTTCGTGATGGGAACCGTCCGCCAGGCGCTGGCCGGACTGGGCCGTGCCGACTGGATCGTGGACCGCTACGAACCCCTCGATCCGCGCACCGGAAACGCCACCTTGCGTGACGCGGAGATCGACTCCACGTCCTTCGACTACTGGGAATACAAGGGGCTGGTCACGCTCTCCAATCTGGCGCGTTACAAGCTCGTGGTGTGGAATCTCCGCGCGGAAGAGACGAGCCAGCTGCGTCAAATGAACCGCGAGGGGGAAGACAATTATCTGGCTGCCTACATCGAGGCGGGCGGCAATGTCTGGATCAGCGGCACGGGGACCTTCTCCCGGACCCGGCGGGATGAAGGTTCGGTCGGGTTGGGGGTCTTCGGTTTCGGGCCGTACGATTTTCTGTATCGCTTCCTCAAGCTCGAGTCGGTCTATGAGGGCGCCGATTGTGTGAACGGTTGTTTCCGCAATGGAGGGGTCACGGTGACGTTCCAGCGTCTCAATGGATTCGAGGGCGCGCTGGCCTCACCGGGGGTTCGAGCCGAAGGATTCCCCGATCTGCGCGTCGCGCGTGCCCCGTTCACCAGCCCGATCAAGGGCGTCCCCAGCTGTGAGGGCATGGTCGTGCCTTACGGGCTCGATTCGAACCCCCGTCTCCGCCTCGCTGGAGGCCGCCTCGACACGCTCTACTTCTACCAGTCGAACGCCAAGCTGCAGCTCTTCCCGCCGGGCAACTCCTACCTCGACGGGGCGGCCTGTGCCCTGCGCTACGACGATCCCGCCCAGGGCCGCGTCATGGTGGCCGGCTTTCCGCTCTATTTCCTCGCTGGCGATCAGGCACGGGCGCTCGCGCTGCCCGCCATCCGGTGGCTTCTCGAGGGGGACTGATGCCACCGGTCCGGCTGTCGATCATCGTGCCGGTATTCAATGAAGCGACAACGATCGAGGCCGTACTCGATCGGATTCGAGCAGCGACGCTTTCCGGTGTCGAGCGTGAGATCGTGGTAGTCGACGATGGCTCCACCGACGGCACACGAGATATCCTGGCCGGGATGGCGGGCAGGGAGTGTCACATCGTCTACCATGACAGGAACCGCGGCAAGGGAGCGGCGGTGCGCACGGGACTGGCGCATGCATCGGGGGACTACGTGCTGATCCAGGATGCGGATTTCGAATACAATCCGGCGGACTACGCCCGCCTGCTGGCTCCGGTTGCCGCCGGCGCGGACTGCGTCTACGGTTCTCGCCTGGCCACCGGCGGCGACCTCAAGATGGCGCCGCTCACCGTTCTCGCGAATCGCTTCCTATCCTGGATGACGCGCCGGCTCTATGGCGTGCGGCTCACCGACATGGAGACCTGCTACAAGCTCGTACGGCGGGATCTTCTGGCGAGCATCCAGCTCAAGGCGGACCGTTTCGATATCGAGCCGGAGATCACCGCCAAGCTCGCGAGGCGAGGCGTGGCCATTCACGAGGTTCCGATCCGCTACGAAGGGCGATCGCGGGCCGAGGGCAAAAAGATCGGCTGGCGCGACGGGGCCGAAGCCATGTGGACCCTGATCAAGTATCGGTTCGTCGATTGATGCCATCCCGCCGCGACTTCGCCGTCCTCGGCCTGGTCGTCCTCGCGCTACTGGCCGTCTACGTGGCGGAGGGGCTGGTTGCCCGCGGTATCTACAACGACGACGACATCGGCCACTACCTGATGGCCCGCGATGCGCTGGCGCGGCCGGAGCTCCTCCTCAACGTGTGGGGACGACCGCTGTTCACGCTTCTCTACGCGCTCCCCGCGCAGTCCGGATTCCCTGCGGTGCGGTTGATGACAGCGGTCGTGACCGCTCTCGCAGTGGCGGCGACCGGGCTCGCGGCCGCCCGGCTGGGCCTGTCGGCGCCGCTCACCGGAGCGCTGTTCGGAACGATGCCCTTCGTGCTCCTGCTGTCCTATTCGAGCCTCACCGAACCCCTCTGCGCCCTGGTCGTGGCGCTGGCCTTGTGGGCCTGGACCAGCCGCCGCCCGGGGCTTGCGCTCTTCCTGGTCGGACTCGTCCCGCTCGCCCGGCTGGAGCTGGGAGTGATCGCGGGGCTGTGCGGGCTCGTCTGGATGGCGAAGAACTCCGGCTCAAGGCGGCTGCTCGGTCTCCTTCCATTGTGGGGGGCCGCCGTCTGGGCCGCCCTGGGCGCCCTCGTCCACCAATCGCCGTTGTGGCTCCTCGAGCAGGTATTCACCGGAGAGGCGAATCTCTACGGACAGACCGGCTTCTGGCATTACCCGCGCGGTCTCATCTTCATCATCGGTCCCGTCGCCTTCCTGTTCCTCCTTGTCGACTGGGTGACGAGCGCGGCGAAACGGCGCCTCGATTGGCTCTCCGTCCTGCCGGCCGCAGTGCTTCTCCTCTATGTCGTCTTCTCCTGGAAGCTCTCGCTGGGTCACGCCGCCGGGTTCCTGCGGCATCTGGTGGCGCCGGCGCCCCTGTTCGCCCTCGCCGCCGGGCGCGGTGTGAAGACCGCCCTGGGAGGGAGCGATGCCGCCAGGAGAGCTTTCCCGATCGTCCTCGCCGGTGGCTTCCTGATCGCGGCATTCCTGTCGCGGGCGCTCGTCATGCATCATCGGGCCGAAGGCCCGTTCGAGCTGGCCCGGATCACGGCCGCGGCGCTGGTGCTTGTTGTCCTCGCCTGGGTAGGGTGGGGGAAACGCGCGTCGACGGTGCCCGATGGCCGCCGGGGCTACCACTCCAAGCGATCGAAAGCGCGAGATCAAGTCCGCGGCCGCCCGGGCATCGCTCTGGCTGGTGCGGTCCTCGTGGCAATCGCCTTCCTCTATGCCGTGACCGCCGAGCCGCCGCTGGCCCCGAGCCCCGAGCAGGAAGCGGTGATGGCGCTGGGGACTTGGTTCCTCGAGTCCGAATGGGCGGATGCTCCGGTCATCGCCAGCCACCCCTGGTTCCTGCGCGAGCTGGCGCGGGCCGGCCGGCTCCCCAGAGGCGGGGTGCCCCTCGTCAAGAAGGACGCTATCGAGGAGGCTGCTCCCCGAACGGTCGTGATCTGGGATTCCCACTATTCGATTCGTCCGCCACAGGGCATGCAGCTCAAGGACTTCAAGCTCGACCCTAGATTCCGCATGGTCCGGGAGTCGATCGCGTCCGACCGGCGGTTCACGGCCTATGCGCTCCTGAAGGAGCAGGCCGGTGATCCGCGCCGCGCCCCGGGTTATGATTCCGAGAATGAACCGGTATCCAGAGGGGACCGTGAACCGACCCGCTGAACGCGGATTCGCCGCGAGGATGAGAGGCGCGTGGCTCGGCCGTGCGCTGGCCTCCGATTGGGGGCTCTTCCTGTTCGCGGTGGCGGTGCGCCTCATCATGACGGCGTTCTACTCGCACCGTCATGTGACCACCACGGGCCTCGAGCTGGGAACACTGGCCGACAACCTCATCGCAGGGCGAGGATTCGTCTGGGAGTTCTACGGGTCCACCGTTCCTCGCTCCTCGTTCTTCCCGCCGCTCTACCCGGCATTCATCGCCGTCCTCAAGATCCTCTTCGGGGCGGGCTGGGTGCCTGCGATGCAGGTCTCGCAGTCCCTGGTCTCCGCCGGAGCCGCGGTCGCCACTCGCCGTCTGGCCGTCCGGGTCTTCACCCCGGCGGCAAGCCGGGCCCGGGGCGTGGTCCCGGCCGCGCTGGCCACCGTCGGGGCAGGCACTCTGGCGCTGGCGTCGGGCTATGCGGTTGCCCTCTGGCCGCCGCTCGTCATCTACTCGGCTTCCGCCTACTCGGTCACCTTCGAGGCGCTGGCCGTGCCCTGGATCGCCCTCCTCCTCCACGATGCAGGGCGGAGTGGGCGGGTCGCCGACGCCGCACGAGCGGGAGTCGGCTACGGTCTCCTGGCCTACGCGCTGCCGGCCTTTCTCGGGAGCGTCGTGCTCGTGCCTGCCGGCTTCCGCGCCATGGGCCAGCGCTGGCCGCGTGCCATCCTCCTGGCGCTCGTCGCCCTCGCCGTGGCCCTCCTCGTGCTCGTCCCATGGACGGTGAGGAACGCCGTCATCCACCACCGTTTCATTCCGGTGGCCACCAACATCGGGTTCAACTACCTGGGCGGGCAGAACCCATACGCGAAGCCCTATTCGAACATCCTCTGTGCCTACGATGACCTGCGATGGAAGGTGATCGATCGGAACGCGCTCGAGACCCTGAACGAAGCTGATTTCGACCGCCTCCTGTTGCGCCAGGGACTCGCCTATGCCCTCGCGGAGCCAGGTCTCACGCTCCGCCGCATGGCTGAGCGCCTGGTCTATTACTGGTGGGGGAGCCCGGCGGTTCTCAGCTACAACCCGGAACAGGGACGTGGCAACCTGATCATGATGAGCCTCGTGCTGCCGCTCTTTCTGATCGGTCTCTTGAGGTCCTTCCGCGCTCCTGATCGCTTTGCGCTTCTCTATGTCATCTTCCTCTGGCAGTCGCTCTTCTACATGAACTTCGCCATTCGCGGGCGCTACGCCATGCCGACTCATCCCCTCATGCTGGTGGTCGCCGTGCTCGGGGCTGCGGTGATCTGGGGCCTTGGCCGCCGGCGCACCGGGGAAAAGTCCGGCCTGCCACATGGAGGAGGCCAGGCGCACGGCGGCGGCCAGTAGACCGAGGGCGTGCGCCTCGGGTCCCGCCACAGGCACCCTGCTCGAACCGGGAAAGCCCTTGCGATCGGCGCCTTTCTTTGCTAATGACTTATAGTTACCCGTTTCCCGGAATCCCACCGGACAGTCCCACCGGAGAACCCAGAGCATGAGCACGCAGGCGATGGTGGCTACCGAGTACCAGAACTTCATCGGAGGGCGCTGGGTGCCGGCGACCTCGGGCCGCAAGTTCGAGAACCGCAATCCAGCCCGTCACGACGAGATCGTTGGCACCTTTCCCCAATCGGGCCCCGAGGATGTCAACAAGGCCGTCGAGGCGGCAAGCAAGGCCTACGCGAGCTGGCGGCTCGTGCCGGCCCCGAAGCGCGCCGAGTTGCTCATGGCCGTCGGCCTCCGCATGACCGAGCGCAAGGACGAGATGGCGCGGATCATGACCCGCGAGATGGGGAAGGTCCTCCTCGAGACCCGCGGTGATGTGCAGGAAGGTATCGACACCGCCTTCTACATGGCGGGGGAGGGGCGGCGCCTGTACGGTGATACGACGCCATCCGAGCTACCCAACAAGCTCGCGATGTCCGTGCGGCAGCCGATCGGAGTCTGCGGTCTCATCACACCCTGGAACTTTCCGCTCGCCATTCCCACCTGGAAGCTCTTCCCGGCTCTGGTCTGCGGCAACACGGCGGTCATGAAGCCCGCCTCGGACACACCGGCCTCGGTGGCCGAGCTGGGACGCGTTCTCGATGAATGCGGCATTCCTCCCGGCGTCGTCAACATCGTGCACGGGTCGGGCCGCGATGTCGGGAGCCCCATCGTCGAGCATCCCGGCGTGCGTCTTATCTCGTTCACCGGCTCCTCGGAGGCCGGGATGGCGATCGGGGGCAAGTGCGGTGAGCGCTTGAAGCGTTGTTCGCTCGAGCTGGGCGGGAAGAACGCTCAGATCGTGATGGCGGACGGCGATCTCGACCTGGCTCTCGAAGGTGCTCTGTGGGGAGCCTTCGGTACCACCGGCCAGCGCTGCACGGCGACCAGTCGCCTCATCCTCGACCGGCCGATCGCCAAGCAAGTGACCGAGATGATCGTCGAGAGGGCACGGAAGCTGCGTCTCGGGGATGGCCTCGACCCGCAGGTCCAGGTGGGGCCGGTGATCAACGAAAAGGCCCGCCAGGGGATCCACGAGTACGTCGAGATCGGGAAGCGTGAGGGGGCGCGGCTCCTCACCGGCGGCCAGGTGGCCGCGGAAGGTGATCTGGCCCGCGGCTGGTTCTACCAGCCGACCGTGTTCGCCGATGTCACGCCTGGCATGCGCATCGCCCAGGAGGAGATCTTCGGCCCGGTGCTCTCGATCCTGGTCGTCGACGGATTCGAAGAGGCCATCGAGGTGCTCAACGGCACACGTTACGGCCTTTCTTCTTCGATCTACACGCGCGACGTGAACGCTGCCATGCGCGCCATCCGTGACATCGAAGCCGGCATCACCTACGTGAACGGGCCGACGATCGGAGCCGAGGTGCATCTTCCCTTCGGCGGGGTCAAGGACACCGGGAACGGCCACCGCGAGGCGAGCCACACCGTGCTCGATATCTTCAGCGAGTGGAAGGCGGTCTATGTCGACTACTCGGGCAAGCTGCAGCGGGCCCAGATCGACACTTAAGGCGAGGCATGGTGGAGACATCATCGGTGCTGGTCACCGTCGCGCGCTCCGGCGAACTGGAGTCGGTGCATCGCGGCATGATTGCTGTGGCCGATGGCGACGGGCGTCTCATCGCCCATGTTGGGTCGACCGATCGTCCGTTCTACTTCCGTTCCTCGGCCAAGCCGATCCAGCTCTTGCCCACCGTCGAGACCGGAGCTGCCGATCGCTTCGGGTTGAAGGAACGCGAACTATCCGCGGCGGCTTCATCGCATTCCGGGGCTCCGGAGCATGTCGAGGCCGCCCAGGAGATCCTCAGCCGGGTGGGCATCGGTACCGAGCGCCTCGGCTGCGGCTATCAGGAACCACGCAATCGCGATAGCCTACGTCTGGTGATGCAGCGGAACGGGCATGCCATGGCGGGCTTTGACGGAGCGGAGAAAGCGGTTGCCACGGCGGGGAGCCCGGATGACCCGTTCTCCCCTCTCTACAACAACTGCTCCGGCAAGCACGCGGCGATGCTGGCGTTGAGCGCTCACCTCGGCGTCGACCCGGAGGGATACCTGGATCCGGAGCACCCGGCTCAGTCCTTGATCCTCGATCGGACCTGCGAGCTGGCCGGTCTCTCGCGGCGGGCCGTGCGCTTCGGCACGGACGGCTGCAGCGCCCCGACGCTCTATGCGCCGCTCGGCGCCTTCGCCGCCGCCTTCGGGAGACTGGCGCGCTTGATCCGGTCGAACCAGGCGGGGCCTGCGGCCCGGATCCAGGTGGCGATGGCCGTGAGGCCGGACATGCTCGGGGAGCCGGGGAGCTTCAATGTGGTCCTGATGTCGGTTCTCGGTAGCCGTCTGATCGGCAAGGGTGGAGCGGAAGGCCTGTTCTGTGTTGCCGTGCCCCAGGCGGATCTGGGCTTCGCCGTCCGGGTCGAGGACGGAACATCACGGGCAATCGGCACGGTGGTGCTGGAAGTGCTGCTCCAGCTTGGAGTCGTGCGCGAGGATGAGTTCGGATTCCTCGAGCACATGCATCGGCCGCAGCTCAGGAACTGGCGCGGCACCATTGTCGGACAGCTCGAGCCGATCTTCGCGCTCGAGCGAGCAGGGACATCCCGCTAGCGGCCCGGGTGGGGCGAAGGCACCCCAGCGCGTCCTCGAGCCAGCGGCTTCTTCAGGACACTCTTCAGTGGAGTGCAAGCGAACGATGACAAAGTACGTGTATTTCTTCGGCAACGGCAAGGCGGACGGGGACGGTGCGATGAAGGATCTGCTCGGCGGCAAGGGGGCGGGTCTCGCCGAGATGACGCGGGCCGGCATCCCCGTGCCGCCCGGTTTCACCATGACCACGGAGGCCTGCAAGCTCTATGTCGCCGGCGACGGGCAGCTGCCGCCGGAGGTGTTGGAACAGGGAGAGGAGGCGCTGAGCCAGCTCGAGCGCGCGGTCGGAAAGCCCCTCGGCGATGCCCAGGATCCGCTCCTGGTCTCGGTGCGCTCCGGAGCCAAGTTCTCGATGCCCGGGATGATGGACACCATCCTCAACCTCGGTCTCAATGATCGCTCCGTGGAGGGCTTGGCCAAGCGCACGGGGAATCCTCGCTTTGCCCGCGACAGCTACCGCCGTTTCCTGCAGATGTTCGGCAATGTCGTGCTCGGCATCGACAAGGAGATCTTCGAGCACGAGCTCCGGGCGGTGAAGGCGGCCCGTGGCGTGACCCAGGATGTCGAGCTCGAGGCGGAGGACCTCGCAGAGATCGTGACCCGATACAAGGAGATCATCCGCCGGGAAAGCGGCAGCGATTTTCCGCAAGACCCCCGCGTGCAACTGGCGATGGCCCGAGACGCGGTCTTCAAGTCCTGGAACAACAAGCGGGCGCGCAGCTATCGAGCCCTCAACAAGATCCCTGACGATCTCGGCACCGCGGTCAACGTGCAAGCCATGGTCTTCGGCAATCTGGGGCGGACGTCGGGAACCGGCGTCGGCTTCACACGCAGTCCGTCGACCGGCATCAGGGAAGCGTACGGGGACATCCTCTTCAATGCTCAGGGCGAGGATGTGGTGGCCGGGATCCGTACCCCGCTGCCCTTGACCGAGCTCGAGCGAGAGATGCCGGCGGTCGCTGGCGAGCTCCACGAGATCACGCAGCGGCTCGAGCGCCACTACCGCGACCTTCAGGATTTCGAGTTCACGATCCAGGAAGGCAAGCTCTACCTGCTGCAGACCCGCGCCGGCAAGAGGAGCGGACCCGCAGCCGTCAGGATCGCCGTCGATATGGTGCGCGAGGGATTGATCAGCAAGGAGGAAGCGCTCCTCCGCGTGAGCCCGGATGATATCGACCAGTGTCTCCATCCGACCATCGATCCCAAGGCCAAGGGGGAGGTCGTCGCCGTCGGCATCGGCGCCTCGCCGGGCGCCGCCGCCGGGGTCGTCATGTTCACCGCCGACGAGGCCGTGGCCGCGGCGGATGCCGGCCAGAAGGTGATCCTGGTCCGGGCCGAGACCAATCCCGACGACATCCTGGGGATGAAGGCCGCCCAGGGTATCCTGACCGCCACCGGCGGCAAGACGTCGCATGCCGCGGTGGTGGGACGGGGCATGGGCAAGAGCTGTGTTGTCGGTTGCTCGGCGATCGAGACCATCGACGAGGAAGAGGGCTTCTTCAAGATCAGCGGCCGGCGGTTCGTGCGCGGCGATCTGATCACCATCGACGGTTCGACCGGAGAAGTGCTCGCCGGCTCCCAGCCTCTCCTCCATCCGGAGATCAGCGGTGAATTCGGCGAGCTTCTGGGCTGGGCCGACGAGCGGCGCGGCCTCGGTATCCGCACCAACGCCGATACTCCGGAAGATGCGGCGCGGGCTCGCGAATATGGCGCCGAGGGCATCGGCCTCTGCCGCACCGAGCACATGTTCTTCGGTGAGGAGCGCATACCCAAGATGCAGGAGGTCGTGCTCACCGCCGCCGAAGCCAAGCGCCACGAGCGCCAGATCGCGGCGGCGCAGGGCCAGCTTGCCGAGGCCCGTTTCGAGTCGGAGCGTAAGCGGATCAGCGCGGAGATCGCGCGCCTCGAAGCGGAGGGCGAGGAGCCGATCCGCCGCTACCGCCAGGCGCTCGCCGCGCTCATGCCGTACCAGAAGGAGGATTTCCGGGGCATCCTTGCCGCGATGGCCGGCCTCCCGGTCACCATTCGCACGCTCGATCCCCCGATGCACGAGTTCCTGCCCTCGCGCGAGGAGCTCAAGGTGGAGATCGCTGTCGCCGAGGCGAAAGGAAAGAGCGGTCCGGAGATCGAGAAGCGGCGGGCGCTGTTGCAGCGGGTCGAGTCCCTGCACGAGCTGAATCCAATGCTCGGTCACCGCGGCTGCCGCCTGGGGCTCACCTATCCCGACCTCACCGAGATGCAGACGCGAGCCATCTTCGAGGCCGCCTGCGAGCTGAAGCAGGAAGGCATCGATGCCATTCCCGAAGTCATGATCCCGCTCGTCGGTCATGTCGAGGAACTCAAGCGCCAGGCGGAGATCGTGCGGCGCGTGGCCGAGGAGACCATCGCCCGGGTGGGCGTGCGCGTGAAGTACCTCGTGGGCACCATGATCGAGGTGCCGCGAGCCGCTTTGACCGCGGCCCAGATCGCCAGCGTCGCCGAGTTCTTCTCCTATGGCACGAATGATCTGACGCAGATGACCTTCGGCTATTCGCGCGATGACTCCGGGAAGTTCCTGCCCTTCTACATCGAGGAAAAGATCCTGCCTGCCGACCCGTTCGCGACGCTCGATGTCGATGGCGTGGGCCGGTTGATCAGCTGGTCGTCGGAGGAGGGGCGCAAGACGCGGCCCGGGTTGAAGATCGGTATCTGCGGCGAGCACGGCGGCGACCCGGCGACGATCACCTTCTGCGCGGCAAACGGGTTCGACTACGTGAGCTGCTCGCCGTTCCGCGTGCCGGTGGCGCGTCTGGCCGCAGCGCAGGCGGCCCTGCGTGGCAAGCAGGCGCTGGAGCCGGCGGCGACCGCCTGACCGCGTGTGCGAGGAGGCTTCCCACCCGTTGTGTGGCAAGAACGGTGGGAAGCTTCCCGGCCGTTCGAATCCCATGCGTTCCACGACCGTCATCATTCCCGCCCTCGATGAGGAGGCGGCCGTGGGCACGGTGGTGAGCGCGGTGCGCGATCCCCGGGTCGGCGAGGTGATCGTCGTCGACAACGGCTCGACCGATCGGACCGCGGAGGTGGCGCGTGCTCATGGGGCCACGGTGGTGCTCGAGCCCGAGCGCGGCTATGGCGCCGCCTGTTTGCGTGGCATCGCGACGGCTGCGCAACGGCCCACCACTCCCTTTGCCATCGCCTTCATCGATGCCGACTGCGCTGACGATCCCGCCGAGCTTCCGCTTCTTCTCGATCCGCTCTATGCAGGGTCGGCGGATCTCGTCATCGGCTCGCGAGTGGCGCGGGCGGCGCCCGGGGCGTTGACCATCCAGGCTCGTTTCGGCAACTGGCTGGCAACGTCACTCATCCGTCTCCGGTTCGGCTTTCTCTACACCGATCTCGGTCCCTTCCGGGCGCTGACGTGGGACGCGCTCGCGCAGCTCGAGATGGCGGATCGCTCCTACGGGTGGACGGTCGAGATGCAGGTGCGCGCGCTCAAGCGCCGGCTCAGGGCGCGCGAGGTTCAGGTGAGCTACCGCCCGCGGGTGGGGAAGTCGAAGATCTCCGGCACGGTTCGCGGCGTCGTGGGAGCGGGCACCAAGATCCTGTGGACGATCGGTCGTGAGGCGATGACAGGCTGAACAGAGCGCTGCTGCTCCCGTCGTGTGCCACCTCAGCGCGTCGATGGGCTGAGCCAATTGACCCAATGGTGGCGTCCGATCTCCCGTAGCGGATGGTCTTCAATCCCCAGGGATCGCCAATGCCGACCCGGATCAGGTATGATCAATGAGGGTCCATGGCGAAGGTGGCGGGCGTGCATCAACCGGGTGCCGCTGCACCCCGCATGAGATCCGTTGCGCAAGGTGAGCGATGTTCAAGCGCGAGCTAATCGAGGAGCTCAAGGCGCACGACTACTCGCCGCGGGCCTGGGTTCACTACATCGGAGGCCACCTCCACCTGGTCCGCCAGGTGATCGATCAGCGCCCGGCTCCTGTGCGTTCGCTGATCGCCCATGCCGCCGGACTGTTCGTCCTGCTGCTCGTCTCTGCGCTCGCCCTCGCTCTTCTCGACCAGCCGGGAGTCAGCCGCCACGTGTTCCTGGCCGGGGGTGTCGCCCTCCTCTGCCTCTCCGGGTGGGCGCTCCTTCATCTCGGTCTGCTCACCGATCTCGGTGGCCGGCCGCTACTCGGGTTCGGCGCACCCAATGCGCTCACCCTGTTCCGCGGAGTGGCGGGGCCGCCGCTAATCGTGCTCGCGGCCGCAGGGGAGATCGGTCTTGCCGCCGTCGTGTACCTCCTGGCTTCGCTGTCCGATGTCGTCGATGGCTTTGTCGCACGGCGGCACGGACCGGTGTCGCACCTGGGAGTCGTGATGGATACGCTGGTCGACATCGTGTGGAACTCGAGCGCGATTTTGGCCTTCGTGCTGGCCGGCATCCTGCCGGCGTGGATCCTCGTGCTCGTGGGCGCGCGGTACGGCCTGCTCCTGACTGGATCGGCGGTGTTCTATCTCCTCAATACCGAAGTCCACATCCGTCCGACACGATTCGGCAAGCTCACCGGCTTCTTCACCGCCGGGGTGATCCTGCTCATCCTCGTCAATCGCCAGGTGGTCGGCCACGGGCTACTCAGGCCGGGAGCGGCGGCGGAAGTGGAATCGTTGCTCGAGATCGTCCTCGGATTCCTCTTCGCGAGCACGATCATCCACGTTGTCGTGCTCGGGCTCTTCAACATCCACGGCCCGCCACGGCCCGCCGAGCGCGTCGCGGGCAAGGTCGTGGGGCGGATCCGGTCATGAGCGGCAACGGCAGCACGAGCAAGGATGGGCGAAACGCCATGCGGACGGCGCTGGCGGGAGACCTCGCCACCTTCCGGCCTTATGATCTCTGCCAGCTGTTCTCCCTGTCGCGCGCGACGGGGACGCTCTTCCTGCGTGCCCCCGGTGTCCGGGGGGTGATCGTCGTCGAGGACGGTGCCATCGTGAGCGTGCGGGCCCGCCCCAATGCCGAGCGGATCGGTCACTTGCTCGTCGTCCGCGGGTTGATCGCGGAGTCGGCTCTCAACGAGTCGCTGGCGCTCAAGATAGGCGGCGACCCGCGCCCGATCGGGGAGATCCTGGTCACCTGCGGCGCCCTGTCCGCCCAGGCGCTGGAGGAAGCCCTCACCGAGCAGGAGCGGGACACGCTCGCCACGCTCCTCTTGCTGCCCGCCGGTCGGTTCGCCTTTGCGCGGGATCTGCTCTTTCCCGGCGAGCGCCGTCTCGGTGGCGCCGATCCGCAGGCGCTCGTCCTGGATGCGCTGGCTCGCCTCGACGAGAGGGAGGCCGGCTCCCCACCTCCCCTCACCTAGTCCTACCTCCCCGCACCCGGTCCCACCCCTCCGGACCTGGGTCCCGGACGGGTGGTCCTCGACCGCAATCAGGCGCTCTACGGCCTGGTGGCCGCCCTCAGATTCGTGATCACCGCGTTGATCTGGTCGCGCTCCGCTCCCGGCGGGGTGAGCGTCACATAGGCCTCGAGCGCGGCGAGAGCTTCCGGGTAGCGGCCGAGAGCCAGGTAGCTCTCGCCGAGGTCGAGCCGGATATCGGCGGCGGATGGTTCCAGCCGCACCGCGCGGGCGAGGACCTCGGCTGCCTCTTCGTGGCGTCCAAGCTGGTTCAAGGTCATTCCGAGATTGGCGGCCGCATCGGAAAAATCCGCGTCAACCTGCAATACTTTGCGCCATTCGACGATGGCCGCCTCGGTCTCGCCGGCCTGCGCCAGGGTGGAGCCGAGATCGGTATGCGCCGCCGTATAGATGGGGGGAGGGGCGGCGAGCTGCGGATCAGGTAGACCACGTACGATCTCGACCAGGCGCATGGTGTCATCGTGTCCGAAGAAGAAGCTCGGTCGATGGCGGTCGGGAGCATAGGCGCTCAGAAACTGCCCGGTGAGAGATGGATTGTCGTACCACACGCGGAGGGCGGGGCCGTCGGCGAGCTGGAATCCGATCCAGGGCGGGATGTTCCAGAAATACACGCGCGCGCTCTCGGGAAACGCGGGATGGGTCCGCTGCAGATCGTCCCTGAAGTTCCACAGATGAACCGATGCGCGGCGGATGTTGTGGGCGTCACAAAGCGCCGGCGGATAGACGAGGGCCGCCCCCGCGCCGAGCGCGCCGGCCACGGCCACCGCCGCCACGCCCACGACCAAGCCCCCGGTGGCGCCGGGCATGCGGAGACGGGTGAACGTCAAGAGCGCGCTCAGCCCTGCGGCGAGTCCGAGCGCCGGGTAGTAGGCATAGTAGGTGAAGTGGCTGATCACCGTGATGAGGGGCAGGATTGCCGACAGCGACCACAGGAGAGCCATGAGGACCAGTGACGCTGCGCCACGCGTGATCGCGCGCGCGCTGACGCCCGATGGGCGCGGCTTGTCCTCGGCGCCGAGGAGGCGGAGGGAGAGCGCAAGCAGCGCTGCGGCGGTAAGGACCTGGCCTGTGGTCGCCAGCGGGCCGTAGGGCCAGTGAAAGCGATCGACAGGCTCGACCATGAACAGCGAACGCACGGTGACACGCAGGGTCTCGATGTCCAGACGGCCGAGAAGACTCGCGTGCCCCGGCTCGCGAGAGTGGATCGTCCGGCCCATCTCGTTCCAGGGCAGCCAGGGGTTCAAGAAGAGCCAGGCCGAAAAGACCAGAGCGACCGGTGCTTGGCGCCGGAGAGCCGGCCCTAGCCTGGACTCCTCGATCATCCAGTCCCAGAGGGCCAGGAGCGGGAAGAGGAACGCAGCGGTTTCCTTGCAGAGGAGCGCCCCCAGATAGAAGAGGACGTAGAGCCAGCGGCGCCGGGACAGGTGAGCCAGGATGGCGGCGAGCGCCAGATCGACGGCGAGGAGGTCCTGGATGCCGCATACCCAGGAGGCCGGTGTGCCGGCCGCCGGATGCAGTGCGAACAAGACCGCCGCCAGAAGGCCGGCGCCGGTGGCCCGGGTCCCGGAGGGCGGAAGGCGAAACGCCCCGGCCACCAGCCGGCGCGCCGCGAAGGCCATGAGGATGAGGCCGGCGGCATAGACGCCGAGATTGACGAGGTGATAGGGACCGGGCTCGTTTCCGAACAGCTTCCGCCCCGCCCAGAAATAGAGATTTCGGGTCAGCGGCCGATAGACGTTGCCGAGCGCGTCTATTGCGTTCCAGTTGTCGCTGAAACTCGCCGTGCGCGCCCGCTCGAGGAACAGGAAGTCATCGTTGATGAACGAGATGCCTGCGGCCCATCCATAGCGGAAGAGGGCGAGGGCGACGAGGAGGGCAAGGCCCGCGGCGAAGCCGAGGGCAACCTGCTTGGGGCTGGGCGCCATGACGTCATGGTGCCACAGCCAGGCCTGCCTTGCCGACCCTGTCCTTGAGCCCGCTCCTGCCGCTGTCCCGCTCTGGAACAGCGCCCGTTCTCACGGTCTCATCGTTCCATGGCGGCCGTCAGCGCTCCCCATCTTCCGCTGGGCATCGCCTCGGGGCCGGCCGATAGCTCCAAGTGAAGCTCGGCCATGGCCTTCGGCAACCTGGATGGAAGGACGAGACCGAGCGCGACCCCAATCCAAGGCACCCCGTCGATCAGAGCGCTTACGTGGTCATGATGAGACGCAGATTGCGTGCAGGCGTCAGGGTACTTGCCCGCGCTGGGCGCGCCCGCGCCAGGATGTGGTTCCGCGCCGAGGCCACATCCGCATCGGCGGTTCTGCTGGGCGCCGCCGTGATTCTCGCCGCGGGAGCGGCTCATGCCACCCCGGGCAGCGGCACTGCGACCATCGCTCCCTCCGAGCCCGTCGCGGCGGGCAGCACGGGCACCTGGACGATCGACTATGTCGCTGCCGAGTCGTTTCATCCTTCACGCGGCGGGTTGATCATCGTCACCATCCCGGAAGGCTGGAGCCCACCGGGATCCGGCCCCCTCATCGCCCCCGGCCACGTCGTCGTGAGCGGCCCCGGTTCGAGCATCGATTCGGTGGTCGTCAACGGGCGGGACATCCGCGTGTATGCCGGGAGTAACGCTGGCGACCGTGTCCTTGCCGGGGACCACCTCCTCGTGGGCTATGGCGAGCCCGCGCCCGCGGGTGCCGCCCAGGTGCCGATCCAGGCTCCGGCGACCGCCGTCTTCAGCGTCGCCAGTGACCCCGATCGGGATGCCCCGCAGCCCTTGAGCGCGGGATCCCCGGAGCTCCAGGTCGTTCCCGCGGCTGCGCTCTACCTGGTCTGGGAACCGGCGAGCTTCGGGCTCGTCGCCGGCGTGCCGGCGCCGGTGCGTCTGTCCCTGCGCGACGCGTTCGGCAACCCGGCGGCGCCGGGTGCCGATCAGCTCATCAGCGTCACTGCGGCGTCATCGACGCTCCGCATCCTGAACGATGGCGCTCCGGCCTCCGAGATCGTGATCCCGGCGGACTCGACGGGAGTGGAACTCGACGTCGTCGAGACCACGGTGGGCACGGGGGTCTCGATCCGGGCTGCGGACGGCGACGGCGTGCCGCCGGCCTTGACCGCGGCGGTGGCCCAGGTCACGACGTCGCCAGGGGACGCCGCACGATTCCGGGTCTCCGGAGTCCTGGATCCGGTGGAGGCTGGTGTCCCGGTGAGTGTTGTCGTCGAGGTGCAGGATGCCTTCGGCAACCGGGCGGTGGAATATGGGGGAACCATCGGGTTTGCGACCACCGATCCCGGTCCCGAGGTCCTGCTCCCGGCCGATTACACCTTCAACCAGGCCGAAGCTGGCATTCATGTGTTCGCCGGTGAGGTCGTGCTGGTGACCGTCGGAGAGCACACGCTCTCCGTGGTCGATCGCGCGGACCCGCAGATGCTGGGCCAGCAGGAAGGGATCACGGTCACTTCCGGTCCGGCTTCAGCGCTCGTTGTCTCCGGCATCGTTGATCCCGGCGTCGCCGGCGTGCCGGGCGATGTCGTGGTCGAGGCCCGGGACGCCTATGGCAACCGAGCCAGCGACTATCTCGGCACGGTGACCTTCTCGACGAGCGATGGTCATCCCAGCGTCATCCTGCCGGCCGACTATGCGTTCGTGCCGGCCGACTCGGGGTGGCATCGCTTCACCGCTGGGGTCACGCTCATGAGCGCCGGCTCGCAGCTGGTCGCCGCCGACGACGTGGGCGCCGGCCTGCGCGGTGAGCAGACCGGGATCGATGTCATCGCCGGTTCTCCCCACATCGCCGTTCTCCTGCCCCCGGGCTCCATCCCGGTGACCGCCGGCGGCGAGCAGCCGATCCTGCTCGTGGTCGAGGATGTGGCTGGCAATCCGGTGCCGGGAGAAGCGGCCACCATCGCCGTCGTCGATGCTGCCGCCGGCCGCCTCGAGCCCGATCCATCTCATCCCGGCGGGACGCAGGGCTCAGGCACCGTGCAATCCGGTCTCACCGACGGGGGAGGCCGGCTCACGGTGCGCTACCTGGCTGCGGGATCCGCCGGTGAGATCGATAGTCTTGACGGCTGGACCGCGACGATTGGCGCCGGCGAGGTGGATGGCATCGAGATCGTGACCACGGCATCCGGCGCCACGAGACTCGTCTTTGTACCAGCTACGGCCATCACGGATACGGCCATGGCCGCCATTCCGCTCACCATCGAGGCGCATGACAGCTACGGCAACGTGGACCCGACCGCCGCCCCGCTGGTCCGCCTCACCGCCGATTCGCCGACCGCGCAGTTCTCGGTGGACGGTGGTGCCACGTGGTCGGCGACCAGCGCCGATTCTCTCGTCCTCGCCGCCGGAACCAGCGCCGATCGCATCCGCTTCCGTGATACCAGGGCTGGTATGCCCGGAGTGACCGCTCGTGATACGGCGGGCTTCCTGGCCCAGGCCATGCGCTCGGACCTGACCATCATCCCGGCACCGGCCGCCGGTTCGATCGCTCTCTCCGTCGTTCCCGATCTGCTGACCGCCGACGGTCAGAGCGAGGCCCAGGTTTCGGGCGGGCCGGTCACCGATCGCTACGGGAATCTCGTTGTCGATCGCTTCGTGACCGTGAGCACATCTCTGGGCACGCTCGTTGCGGTTGACGAGAGTCCGGCTCCGGGGATGCAGCGCCGCACCGATCTCGCAGGTCGGTTCAGTCTTGCGGTCCAGGCAGCAGACAATCCCGGACAGGCGCAGATATCCGTGATCAGCGGACCGGGCTCCGACGCGGGCTCCGCGGCGGGAGCTGCTGGGCTCACCTTCCTGCCCCGAGTCCAGTGGGCACTGATCCCCAACACGCTCCAGCCGTCAAGCGCGGTTCCTGGCGACACGGTTGCCTTCACCGTCGCCGTCCAGAACCTGGGACCCAGCGCGGCGACACTTGGCGCCGGTTCGACCATCCGCTGGGCCGAGCCCGGGGGAGCGAGCTATGTGAGTGCGCTGAGCGCTCCGGTCATGGTGTCGGCGGCGGGTTCGGGCGAGCTCCAGTTCACCGGCGCGCGTATCGATCCCGGTCTACCTGCCGGGCAGTACACGCCGCTCTATGCCCTGCGCGGAACGGACGCCCATGGCTCGGCGATCGATACGCTGGTGGCGGGCGATGTCGATGGCCTGAACCTCGTCGGCCTCGCCCTGGGCGCGGTCACGGCTCCGGCCCGCGTGGCCCGCGGTCAGAACGGCGTCCTGGTCGGGGTCACGGTCCAGAACCTGGGGTTCGGCGAGGTCGTGGTGAGCGGTGTCGACCTCAACTTCTCGGCCCCCGCGTATGCAGAGCGCGGGGTGGCGCCCACGCTTCCCTACACGCTCGGCCCGCGTGCACAGCACACATTCGTCATCACCGTGGATGTCGATCCACTGGCGAGCCTGGGTCCCGTTCAGATCGATGCCAGCGCCGTGTTCCAGAGCGGCAGCGGGCTGCACGGGGTTGCCGGAGCCACGCCTGCGACCTGGACTGTCGACACCGCGGCTCTGCTCAGCGCCTTGCCAGGAGGCTTGACGCCCACTCTCGCATCCAGCGGGCAGACGCATGAAGCTGCCGTCGTGGTCGCCAATCAGGGATCGGCGGGCGTGGTCCTCGATGCAGGAGGCACCCGCCTCATCGCCGGGCCGTCCGGGTCCGAGCTCATCGCCGCCCTCCCGGCCCCGGCCCTGGTGGCGGGGAACGGCCAGACCGCGCTCCGTCTCTCGGACCTCGTGGTTCCGGGCGGCTATCCCGCAGGCCGATGGCCGGCCCGGCTCGAGCTCCGCGGCACGGAGAACGGCGCTCCCTACGCCACCCAGCTCAGCCTCCCCGACTCGCTCACCATCGTCGCCCCCGCCGCCCTCGCGGTCGCGGCCGGCAGCATGGCTCCCGACTCGGTGTCGCTCGGCCAGCTCCGCAGTTTTTCGCTTGAAATGATCAATAATGGCGGCGCCACCGTCACCGTGCGCGAGGGCTCTCTCCTGCGACTGAGCGGCGGCACGACCGTGGATCTCGGCCTCACCGGCGGGGAGCGCTCCATCGCTCCGGGTGCCCGCATGGCTCTCACCTTCGGCCCGGGTGAGATCCCCGCCGCGCTCGGCGCCGGAGCTGCGAGCGTGTCGGTCGTGGCTCTGACCCGGGAGAATGGGCTCGAGGGTTCGGTGATCGCCTCGGTGCCGGAGCCACTCCAGGTCGACCGCCCGGCGGCACCGCGCTGGGTGGGCGGAACCCTGGCCCCGGATCGGGTCACTCGCGGGCAGAGCGCGGCTTTCAGCCTTGCTCTGACCAATGACGGCGAAGCCGCCTTCTCGCTGCTGGCGGGGAGCCGGCTTCTGGTCACCGATGGCGTGCACGAGCTCAGCATCACCTACAGCGGTCCGACCCGGGTGCTCGCCGGCGGCGAGGTCCAGACCCTCGCCTTTCCCGAGACCCAGGTTCCAGCCGACCTCGCGGCTCAAGCCTATGGGCCGGCGCTCCACCTGCTGGCGGTCGAGCACGGCGTGGCCGGCACCGCCGTGGTCGACGCCCCGGAGGGGGAACTGACCGTCGAGGCTCCATCCGACCTGCGCTACGTGCGGGGGACTTTGACCCCCGATCTGGCGGTGGCGGGACAGACGGTGGCCTTCCAGGTGGTGGTCGAGAACCGCGGCGGCGCAGCGATTCACCCCGCCGCGGCCACCGTGTTCGAATTCGACGGTTTCTCGATCGGTCTCGATATGTTGCGGACATCAGCGACTATTCCCGCAGGGGCCGTGGATACCCTGTTCTTCGCCGAGGCGCCGGTCACGGTCCTGACGACCGGTTGGCAAACGCCGGCGATCGATTTCAACGGCAGCGACTGGAACGGCGAGCCGCTGGCGTTCGGCATCGATCTCGCGCCGGATCAGGTCGAGGTCGTGACCGGATCCGCCCTGCGCGTGGTCGAACTCGTGAGCGAGGCTCCCCGTGGCGCGCGCGTCAATCGCAGTCAGCGCTTCCCGTTCCGTCTCCGCGTCGTCAACGTGGGGGAGGAGGAGGTGGCGGGAGCGACGGCCACGATCGCCGGACCCGGCCTCTCGGCGCCGGTTCAGTTGCCGCTGGGTGCGCTCGCGGGCGGGGACACGCTGACCTATGAGCTCGAGGCGATCGCCGCCGGGAGCACGGGCTCGGCGCTCGCCAGCGCCACGCTGGCAGGCGGTCACGGGATCATCTCGGGCCGACCGCCGACCTTCCTGCCCGCCCTCGACGACACGCTCCGGCTCGCCATCGAACGCGAGGCGAGACTGGCGGCCCGGGTTGCGATCAGCGGCCCGGCCGGGGCTGCCGATGGCGTCGCCTCGTCGGGCTCGCTCCTCGACCTCGAAGTCCACGTCGACAACCAGGGCGATGCTCCGATCGGCGCCGGGGGCACGGTCGAGCTCCGGGTCCCCTCGGGTTACGGCATCCTTGGCCCGACCCGGCAGAGCTTCCTGGCCGGCTCGCCCGTCCCCTTCGCCGTCGTGGCACCACCTTCCGCGGCCGCTCGCGACTCCTTTGTCGTCACGATCCACGATGTTCCGCTCGACTTGAACTCCGGCGGTGATGCGCAAGTCATTGCGCCAAGGACGGCGGTCGCCATCGAGACCGTGAGCGCGGCCGAGCTCGAGGTGGCTCTGGCCATCGTTGAACCCGAGAACGCGCGTGCAGGGACAGCGCTCCCCGATCAGGTCGTCACGGTTGAGGCCCGGGTGACGAACACGGGAACGGCGGCGGTGATCGGGACCGGGCTCCTGACGCTCACGCTCGGCAGCACCGAGCTCACGTTGGCTCCGGGAGAAGCTGCCGAGCAGCCGTTCACGGTGGGCGAGACGGTTTCCTTCCGCGTCGTTGCCGCCGGGCAGACCGGTCCGCCCTTTGCCATCTCGGCGCGTATCGCCGCGGCACCGCCGGATGAGAACACCGGAGCGGCCGCGCTCGTAGCTCGCTCGGAGGCCACGGTCAGCCTCGCCACCCAGGCGATCGCCGCCGAGCTCGCCGGCGCCGCCTTGGCCCCGGCCGCGCCCGCATTCCTCCGCGGTGGAACACCGGTTCCGATCGTCCGCTTCACGGTGGCCAACGTGGCTCCACCCGGGCATCCGCTCGTCCTGACCGGCGTCGAACCGGCCCTGATGCGCCTCACCGTCGAGGATGCCGGGGCCGCGCGGGCCGGGAGCGGGCTCGCCCGCGTCGGACCGAGCGCGCTCATGCCGATCGCGGAAACTCTGGCCCGCATCGAGCTGCGCCGTGATGGCGAGAGCGGGGACCTTGCCGCGGTCTGGGAAGGGGAGGGGGAGCCGGTGCTCGCTCTCGCCGACACCCTCGCCGGCCAGGAGACGCGCACCTACGTGCTCGCCGTCAGCGTGGCGGCAGGGGCGCCGGCCGGCACCTACCGTCTCGAGCTGGGCCACCCCGGGACGCTCTGGCTCGGCGACCCGGTTTCCGGCGAAGCGGTGCCGTTCGTGCTCGCCGAAGGCCTCGTCGAGTCCGCCCCGCTCACCCTCTTCGAGCGACCACTGGCGGCTCCCAATCCCTTCGCGCCGGGCAAGGCGGCGACCCGGATCACCTACGTCCTCGACGCCGATGCCGGCGTCGATATCGAGATCTTCACGCTCTACGGCGATCGCGTCTGGAGTCAGTCGCTCTCGAGCGGCGGTGCCGGCGGCCGGGCCGGGATCAACCAGGTGGCCTGGGACGGTCGCAATGACAGCGGGCAGGCGGTTCGCAACGGAGTCTATCACTGTCGGATCCGCGGCGGCGGCATCGACAC
Organism: Candidatus Eiseniibacteriota bacterium; assembly: GCA_963823555.1. GTDB lineage: Bacteria > Eisenbacteria > RBG-16-71-46 > CAVPCR01 > CAVPCR01 > CAVPCR01. The sequence goes on from CAWGMA010000001.1 coordinate 298,246, forward strand.
TACGGTGAAAATTGCGGCGATCCGCTAACATCTGCAGAGCCCAAGGGCTCGAACCGATGGATCATCCTCGGCAGTCATCGCTTCCTCCTCGCGGCTTCCCGGTGCGGACCGGCACCGCTCGGCATGCGGGTAGGCGCCGGTTGGACCGCTCCCTGGCGGCGGTGCTGGTCGCGAGCTCGATCCTGGCGGTCCTCGCGGCGGGCCCGGCGCTCGGCGCCGCAGGCGAGTCCGATCTCCTGGCGGAAGGGATCGGTGCGCGCGAGCGGGCACTCGGCAGCGGCCTCGTGATCGCCGAGCCCGGCGTGGCCTTGTTCTGGAATCCAGCGCGACTCGCCCTCGCCGAGGGCACCACGGTGCACGCCCATCTAGCGCCGTTGCCGGAGGGGGCCAGCCTCGACGCCGTGGGCGTGGCCTGGCCCTTCGGGCCCGGTGTGCTCGGTGGCGGTCTGGCGCGCATCGGGGTCGGCGATATCGAGACCTACGACGTCACCGGGGTTCCCACCGGAGCCGTCTCCTTCGGCGATGTCGAGCTCAGCGGTGGGTATGCCCTCGGTTTCGCCTGGCCGTTTGGCATCGCTCAGCCGAAGGGCGCTGAGGGTGGCTCGATGCAAGCGCAAGCCGGCTCCGCCTTCGATGTGGGCGTTGCCTTCCGCATCCGGAGGCAGAGCTTCGCCGACCGGGCCGCCACCGGTTTCGGCATCGACCTCGGCCTCTCCGCCCGCCCCCGGCCCGCGCTCGAGCTCGGGCTCCGGGCACGGAATCTACTGAGCCCGTCGCTGACCGTGGGCAGCGAGGCGGAGCACCTGCCGCGATCCCTGCACCTCGGGGCCGCCTACACCCGCGCCGTGGCCGGACGCCCGTTGCTGCTCACGGCCGAGACGGGCTTCGGCGGGGGAGTGGCCTCCCTGGCCGGGGGCGCCGAGTTCCCGATCACCAGCGCTCTCAGCGGGCGGGCCGGTATCGCCGGCGGCACGCCACGCTTCGGAGTCGGCTTCGCCGCCGGGTTCCTCGCCTTCGATTACGGCCTCGAGTCGCATGATCTGGGGCTCGTTCACCTGGCCTCGGTCACCGTTCGCTTCGGGGAGGGGGCGAGGGACCGTGTCGAGCGCGCGGAGTCGGCCATTGCCGCCGAGCGCGACGCGGCTGCGGCCCGCGCTGCCGAGGAAGCGCGCTCCCAGGCCGCCGCGGAATTGCGGTCCCAGGCCAGGGCCACCGCGGACAGCGGCGACCCGCTGGCGGTGCGCGCCGGCTGGCTCGCGCTCCTGGCCCAGCATCCGGGCGATGAGGAGGCGATGTCGGCGCTCGCCGAGATCGAGGCGCGCGAGGCGGCCGCGGTTCGTGATTCGCTCGAGAGGCGAGAGCAGCAGCACGCAGCCGAGATCGAACGGCTCCGCGCCGAGGCGCGGCAGCACGAGGCCTCGGGCGACCCAGCGGGAGCCGCCGTGGCCTGGGGGCGGGTCCTCATGATCGCTCCGAGCGATCCCGCGGCCACGGCCAGTCTTGCCCGAGTGCAGGCCGAGCTCACCGCCACCGCCGACAGCCTGGCTCACACGCGTGCCAATCTCGGAGAGCGCGACGCCGAGCTCATGCGCATTCGTCTCTTCGTGCGTGCGCTCGAGGCGCACTCCGCCGACGATAACGAACGGGCGCTCGCCACCCTCGACTCGCTGCTCGTCATCGCTCCCCACGATGAAGCGGCGCTCGATCTGCGCCGGCGCATCGCGCCTTCGAGTACCTTGAACGATCCTCGGGTACGGGAGGAGGCACGCCAGCTCTACATCGAGGGCATGCGGCTGTTCAACGCCGGCGACTACGCCGGAGCTATCCGCTACTGGGAGGAGCTTCTGGCTCTTGATCCGGGGAACGCAGCCGTCCGGCTCAACCTCGAGGAAGCGCGACTCCGCCAGAGGCGTGGACCATGATGCCGCTCCTCAGGCGCCCCCAGGGTCCGCGGCGGGCGACGCTGAGCGTCGATGCCCGCCCCGAGGATCTGCCGCAGGTCCGCACCTTCATCGAGGATGCGCTGCGTGCGACGCCCCTGGGCGAGCGGTCGCGCCGCGAGGTGCGTCTCGGCGTCGATGAGGCCTGCGCCAACATCATCGAGCATGCCTATGCCGGACGAGCGGGCACCATCGGTGTCGAGATCGTCACCGATGGCCATCAGGTGGCCATCACCCTCAACGACAACGGCAAGGCCTTCGATCCGCATGCGGTCGGCACGCCCGACTTGAGCCGCTATGTCAAGACCGGGAAGAAGGGTGGCTTCGGCCTCTACCTCATCCACAAGACCATGGATGAGGTCCGACATGAGCGCGCCGGTGACGAGAACCGACTCACCCTGGTCAAACGCTTCGAGCCCGGTCCGCAGGGCCGGGGAGCCAAGGTGCTGGCCTGGCTCCAGTCCAGGCTGCGCACGCGCAGCCTCCGGCTGCGCTTCTTCATCCAGGCCAGTGTGCTCCTCGTGGTTCTGCTCTCCGGAGCCGCGGCCGTGTTGCTGGGACGCGCCGGGGCGATGGCCAAGCGCGAAGTGATCACGAGCGGGGTGGCTCTGGCCACCAGCCTGCGCGCGCAGGCTCTGGATCTCCTGCTCAGACCGCAGGCCTTCGGGCCCAAGCAGACCCAGCTCAACGCAGCGGCCAAGACGGCGGTGTCGCGCACACAGATCGCCAGCGTCATCGTCACCGATACCACGGACACGATCTGGGCGGCGAGCGATGAGGATCTGCTGCTCAGCTTCTTCGAGCCTCCAGCCAACGTGCTTCGCGTTCCACCCGAGGCCGACGCCAAGGCGCTCGCCGATCACGCGACGCCGATCGGCGATCGGTACCTGATTGCGCTGCCGATCGCGGCTCCCGGTGCGCCGGCGGAGCGTGGCCCCGACCTCGGCGTGCTCTATGTCGCCGTTCTGGAATCCACGATCGACCTCCAGGCCGCGGCCGCCCGCCGTGACATCCTGGTGGTTACCCTCATGATCTTCGGCGCCGGGCTCGCTGCGGTCGCGCTCCTCGTGCGCCTGATCGTCAAGCCGATCCAGCGCTTGACCGAGGGGGTACGCGCCATCGGCACCGGGCAGGAGCAGCGCCTCGAGGAAGCCGGCCTCGAAGAGCTCGATGCCATCGCCCGGGCGTTCAACGACGTGACCCGGAAGTTCCGCGATGCGCAGACCAGCCTGGTCGAGCGCGAGCGCTTGCAGCAGGAAGTCGAGGTCGCCAAGTCGATCCAGCACTCGCTGCTACCGCGCGCCCTGCCGGAGATGTCGGGTTTCGAGATCGGCACCATGTACCAGGCCGCCAAGGAAGTGGGTGGCGACTACTATGACTTCGTGCATGTCGGTGAAGAGACCTGGGGTCTCGCCGTCGCCGATGTCTCGGGCAAGGGGGTGCCGGCCTCGCTCGTCATGATGATGATCCGGACGGCCCTCCGACTCGAGGCCCGGGGCGAGCGCGCGGCGGCCGAGGTTCTCGATCGGGTCAATCGCTTCGTCACCGCGGACATGAAGAAGGGCATGTTCGTGACGATGTTCTACGTCGTGCTCGATTCGAAGGAGCGGCTCATCAGCTACGCCTCTGCCGGGCACAATCCGATGATCCTCTATCGCGCCGCCACCGACGAGACCTACTTCCTCAAGCCGAAGGGGTTCCCGGTGGGCATCGATCTTCCCGACTCGAGCCTATTTGCCCGCTCGATCGGGGTGGAGAGGGTGGCGCTCGAGCAGGGTGATCTCCTGGTCATCTACACGGATGGCATCACCGAGGCCATGGATGCCCAGATGCGGCAGTTCGGCACCGAGCGGCTCCTCCAATCCATCAAGCGCAATGCCCACCTCTCCCCTCAGGACTTTTGTCTTCAGTTGGAGCGGGAGCTGGCCGAATTTACTGGCGACACCCCGCAAAACGACGACATCACCCTGGTGGCGATCAAGGAGCGGATGTCCGCCCCCGAGCTCATGCTGGAAGCCCGGGAGCGCCTGCTGAGTCGCGTGGAGGTAGACCGCGTGCCGGTTCAGCAAGCGTGCGATGAGACCGGAGTCTCCACCTCGACCTACTACCGGTACCGGCGCCTGCGGGAGACGGCCGGCCGCGAGGGGCTCCGGGACCGGCGCAAACGGCCGGAACCGGCTCGCCTCTCCAATGAGCAGGAGAAAGTCCTCAAGGATCTGATCCGCGAGGATCCCGATCGCGGTGCCAATCGTCTCGCCGAGGCGCTGAGCACCGCATCGGGTCAGATCATCAAGGCCAGTCGCGTGACGTCGTCCCTGCGCCGCCTCAAGCTCAGCAGACGGGCGGCCCGCCGGGAGTTTGCCGGGGTCGCGGCATCCACACCACGTTCCGCAGCGCGGCCCCGACCCGCGGCGGCGAAGACGGTAGACCCGATCCCTGCGGCCGGGCCGGAGGAACGGGAGCCGTCGGCAACCGAGGGTGTGGTCGAGGAGCCGGTAATAGCGGAGGCCGTGGGAGAGGAGCCGACGACGGCCGAGGGCTCCGAACTGGAACCCATGGCGCCATCGCCGGTCGCCATCGACGGCGTTGGCGGACGGGATGATGTGATCGTTCAAGGCGAGAATGCGGACCGGCAGGAGGCGCCGAGCGAGTCGGTGCGGTTCTTGCCATTGCCCAAGTCCAGAGATCCAATGGAGTCCGACGAGGACGAACTCGACCTCACCGGGAGCTAGCGGGAACCGACCCGCGCGGAGGACACGATGCGAGGAATCGATGTCATTGTTGAGGAGACGGGGCCGAACAGCGAGATCGCCGTCGTGCGGGTTACCGGCTACGTCGATACCACCACCTCGCATGAGCTGGAGAAGAAGATCAACTCCATCCTGGAGCGCCGGATCTACAACATCGTGGTCGACTTGACCGGGGTGGACTATGTCTCCAGCGCCGGCTGGGGGATCTTCATCGGTGAGATCCGGGAGATCCGCGAGCAGCATGGCGACTTGAAGCTCGCTGGCATGTCGCCCGATGTCTACGAGGTGTTCGAGCTCCTCGAGTTCCAGAACATCCTGGAAGCCTATCCCTCGGCTGCCGAGGCGGTCGAACGCCTCGAATCGGAGCTCGCGGGCCGGGGAGCGCGGCGCGTCGCCGAGGCGTAGGAGATCCCGGGACCTCCCATCGTCCAGCCAGGACAGCTCCCGATGCCGTCGTTCCCGGCGGCTTTCCCTTCGAACGGGCCTCGACCGGGGCCCGTTCGCCATTTCCGGTTTTCTCACGTGTCATGCCCACGCCCGTGACATGATCGTTCACTCCGTTGCCGATCTCCGGACCCTTCGCAGCTGACGAGGGAGCGAGTGGAACGGACCCTGAGGGCTCCGTCGGCGCCTTCGGCGCGAGCGCGCCCGATGGCGATGGGGGTGGCTATCCTGGCCCGGGCTATGCTATTCGGACGTGCGGTGTGCAGCCTGGAGGGAACCAGCGGGGCCAGGCCGGGTGAAGGACGGGGGCCCACCCGCGGTGGCACTCGGCCCGGGATCGGTGCTCCCGGCAACCCCCGGGTTGGCCCTGGGACAGCCCCCGGCGCAGTCTAGAGGCCCCCGTCCGCGGACTGAACTCGAACCCGGTGTGATCTTCCTATGTCCTGGCCCATCAAATCGATATCCCTGGGCGTCGGCGGTGCCTGGATCGCCCTGTTCTGGCTCGGCCTGGCTGCGGCGCTGGCGCTTGCGATCTGGGCCTATCGCGCGCCGGTCCCGCCCCTGCCGCGAACGAGCCGGATCCTCTTGGGGGCGCTTCGCTTCCTGTCCCTCGGGCTGCTCATCCTGACCCTCTTTCAGCCCGTGATCACCGTGGCTGCCAAGGCCGGGAACCGACCCCTGGTGGCCGTGCTCGTCGATCTCTCGAGCAGCATGGCCTTGCCGGCAGTCAGCACTCAGGCCGATACCACCAGTCGTTTCGAAGTCGCGCGCAGCGTGGTCTCCGGGCTGCTCCCCCATCTCGATGGGGAGTTCGACGTCGAGCTCCATGGGTTCGGAGTGGATGTGACCGGGATCGAACCCGGTGACAGATCGGTGCTCGAGGATGCAGTTCCCGGCGCGCCGGCCACCGCGCTGGCCCCGGCGCTGAGCGCCATTCTCAATGGCGAAACCCAGCGCCCGGCCGCGGTCGTGCTCATCTCGGATGGTGGAGTGAACAGCGGGAGGGATCCGGTGGCGCTCGCCGAGCGCTCGGCCATTCCCATGATCACCATCCCGACCTCGCTCGACTCCACCGTCCATGACGTCTGGGTGGCGGAGTGTCTGGCCAATCGCTCGGCGCATCTGGGACAGGAGACTCTGATCTCGGTCACTCTCTCGAGCAATCTCACGGTCGCTACACGCGTGGGTGTCGTTCTCCGGGAGGAAGACCGCATCTTGACCCGCGAGCAAGTGACCTTGCCCGAGGGCCCGGCTCGCGTACCGGTCGAGGTCCGCTTCCGCCCGGATCGGCTGGGGGCTCATCGCTACTCGGTCGAAGTGGAGGCGGTCCCGGGCGAGCTGACCGCGGGGAACAACTCCCGGTCATTCCCGATCCGAGTCGAGGAGGAGCGCCTGCAGCTGCTTCTCATCGCCGATCGGCCGACGTGGGATTTCACCTTCATCCGCCGTGCGCTGGCTGCCGACCGGACGCTGGCCGTGACGGCGCTCATCAAGAAAGGCCACGAAGGGGATGGCTTCCAGCCCTTGAGCGGCGCGAAGCTCGGATCGTTGCCCACTCGTGCGCGAGAGATCGCGGCCTTCGGCGCCGTCGTTCTCGTCGATGTGGACATGGCGCAGCTCCCGGCAGACACGCGCACCGCGCTGGCAGGCTTCGCCCGTGATGGCGGAGGCCTTCTCATCGTGAACCCCAGGGAGAGTGGTCGCAGCGTGAGCGCAGGCTCCGAGCTGGAGCGCATACTGCCGGTGCGTCCCGCCCCCGCCGCGGCCCCACCGGTGCTCGTCACGCCGCGCCTCACGGTTTCGGGATCCGTGCACCCGGTCACCGCCTTCGGCGAGTCGCCGTCGCGCGCGGAGCAGATCTGGGCGGAGCTACCTCCGGTGCGCATGGCGTCGCCGCTCGAGGTCGGGCTCGCCGGCGATGTGCTGGTCGAGGGGCTGGGCGCGGGTAACCCAGTGCCCTTGGTCATCGCCGGGCGCACGCCGAGCGGTCGTGCTCTCATCGTCAATGCCGCGCTGGCCTGGCGGTGGAGTTTCCTCCTGGCCGGGACCACGGGTGATGACCTGGTCCACCGTCGTTTCTGGAGTGAGGCTGTGACCTGGGTGGCCCGAGGGCAAGGCGGCGGCAACCTCGAGGTTCATGCCGATCAATCCGTCTTTCTCCAGGGGCGAGAGGTCACGCTCGGAGCCCGCCTCACCGATGACGAGCTGAAGCCCATGGGCGACGCGGAGGTCGCGATCGAGATCGAGTCCCTCGAACGCATGCCGACCGGAGCCGGCGCCGGATCCCCACCCGGATTGCCGGAGAAGCGGCGGGTGGTCCTGGGTCCGGCCGAGGCGCTCGGCAGCTACTCGGGCGCGGCGGGATATCTGCCGCCGGGGCTCTATCGCCTGCAAGGAGACGCCAAGCGCGGCCCGGCGGAGTGGAAGGCGGAGGGAGCGCAGTTCCTCGTCGACCAGGCCAGCGTCGAGGCGGCAACACCGGATGCCAATCCCGATCTCATGCGGCGGCTTGCCGCGCGCACGGGGGGGGCCTTCGTGCTGCCCGATGACGTGGTCGACTCGGTGCGGAAGATCGCCAGGGAACAGGCCATGGCCGAACACACCATCGAGATCAAGCTGTGGAACCACGCTGGGTTGTTCATCGCCTTCGTGTGCTGTGCCTCGCTCGAGTGGTTTCTCCGGCGCCGGCGAGGTCTCGCCTGAGGATCCCAGTATTCCCCTGAACCGACCCCTGACCGAAAACTCGGGCGACCGGAGGTGGTGGCCATGTGCCGCAACCGGAAGTCGTCCGGGCCCTGCCCAGCCGTTCTGCCTTCCGCCGGTCCTCCCATCCTCTGTCGCATCCTTCTCGTGGCGGCCCTTGCTGCTCCCGGATCAGGTAGCGCCGGTCTGTTCCTCAATGAGGTGCTCTATGACCCGATCGGGGTCGACGACGGACTCGAGTTCGTCGAGCTCTACTCGACCGGGCCGGAGCTGCTGGATCTCGGGCGAGTCGCCATCGAGCGCGGCAACGGGAACCGGCCGGGCGACTGGCGGGAGGTATGGCATGGAACGTCAGGCGACAGCCTAGCGCCGGGCGTTCCCTTCGTTGTGGGCGGCGAGCGAGTCTCACCGGAACCTGGCGCCGTCGCCCAGCTCAACCTGCAGAACGGCCCGGACGGGTGTCGCCTGCTTGTCGACGGCACCGTGGTGGATGTCCTGGGTTGGGGTGACCTCACCGGCGCTGAGTTCTTCGCCGGCGCTCCGGCTCCGGATGTCGCCGCGGGATCGAGTCTCGGGCGGGTGCCCGACGGCCACGACACCGGGCGCAACGACCTGGATTTCCACGCATTCACGACGCCCAGTCCCGGCAGGCCGAACCGCAGGCCGCCCCGGCTCAAGCTCGGAAGCCCGGGGCACAGGAGCAGCGCCGAAGCAAACCCACGGCTGGAGGTCGAGTGGGTGGTGACGGCGGATGAAGAGCAGAGTGTTGCTTCATTCGAAGTCCGGGCTTTCCCCTGCTCCATTCCCGAGATGCGCGTCGCCGCGCAGGCCCGGCTGACGGATGGCGAGGCGAGCGGGGTGCTGGTCCTCGGTCCGCTCCGCCCGGGTCCCTTGGAGATCTGCCTCGTATGTATCGAATCCGTACCGGGTGGAATCCCCGAGGAGCATCTCCCCGATACCCTGCGTGTGGTCGCCCGGGCCGGCCCGGGTCCGCTCCGCGTGAACGAGTTTCTCTACCGTCCGGCGGCCGGGGAGACCGAGTGGATCGAGATCGTCAATTGTAGCCTCGACACCCTCGCCATCGCGGACTTCGCCCTGGCCGACAGCCGGAGCCAGCCGGTCGAGCTGGCCGGCGCCCCCATGATCCCGCCCGGCGGCTTGCTCGTGATCTCTGCCGATCGGCTGCCGGCTCCGGTCGCGTCCCATGTGGTCGGCTCGCGATGGCCGGCCCTCAACGATGCCGGGATGCCCTTCGCCGATCGGATCCGACTCCTCGATGCTGAGGCCCGCACCAGCGATGACGTGGCCTACGGTGCCGACTGGGCTCCAGCCGGCGTTTCAGTCGAGCGAGTTTCAACCGATCTGCCAAGCGGGGACCGCGCCGCATGGAGTGCATCGGCGGCCGGATCGTCGCCCGGCATCCCGAATGCCGTGGCGCTGGAATTGAAACCAGTCCGTGGATTCTTGAATGTCGATCCCGATCTGGTGCGGGCTGGGACTGAACAAACGATCGTCGTGCAATTCGCTCATCCGCTCCGGCGCGGTGTGCTCACGGTCCATGCAAGCGACGGGCGGTTGGTCCGCCGTTTCGCGGAGGAGGAGCTCATGGGCCGGCGGCTCCTGGTGTGGAACGGTCGAGGCGGATCCGGAGACCTCCTGCCGCCGGGGCTCTACTTGATGACATTTGCCGGAGAGGAGGGGGAGGCGGCGTCCATGTCCCTGGGTGTTGCCGACGAGGACGACCGCAGCATGGGGCAGGGGACGGGGTCCGGCAGTCGAGTCATCCGGACCACGCTCGTGGTCGCTCCATGATGGCGCTTGCTCGCGGTGGATCACCGCTCCGCTCGATGAGCAGGGTGGTGGCCCGATTCCTGGACGTCCGTTCCCGGCGTGAGACGGCAGGAATCCTCGGTCTCACCCTGGCGATCATGGCTGGGACGGATCTCCATCCCGTCGCGGCAGCCTTCGAATGGGATCCCCTGACTCCGCAGAGTCTCATCCTCGGGGATTCGGCGGTCCGGTGGCCGGTGGCTGGTTCCGGACCAGGGTTCTGTGCCGATGCGCTGGTAGCCCGTCCATTCAACTGGCCCGGAGTCATGGCGAATGGTCTTCGCGTGGCCACTGCTCACGATGCGTTCGGCCTCGGATCGAGCTGGTCGCTCCTGCAAGCACCGGCCTACCGCGAATCGCGCCTCGCGATCGGGATCTCGCATGGTGGCGAATGGCAGCGGCTGGGTCTCGTGGTCAACCTCCTGCACGTGGCGGCGGGTGACGCCGTCCGCCGCGCGGAGGGCGGCGCGGCCCTCGATCTGGTCTGGGACCTCCATCTCTCCCCGCTTGACGTGGGCGCGCGCGTTTCCGGCGCTCTCGAGAGCCGGGGCGCGCGCCACCTGGGCGAACCACGGGAATGGAAACTCCGCGCATGCGTGCATCTGGCTCCTCTCGATGCCGAGCTCCGGATCGAAGAGGGGTCCCGCGGGCGCAGGGCCGGCATGGGTGTGATTCTGCGGCCATGGCCGCCGCTGGCCGTTGGGGTGGGATGGTCCACGACCGAGTTGCCGCTGCGCCTGTTCATTGAAGTCCGGCGGCAATGGGTCGCCATCGGCTGGGGCACCGCCTTCCATACCGAGCTACCGCCAACGCCGGTCGTTGCCCTGTCGCTCCTCCCATCTCGAGTCGAGGGGGATGGCTCACCGGGGGTGGGGGAAACCAGTGTGGTCGAGGGGTCTCGCTGATGCGATCCCCGGTCTTCGCATTGATCGCGTTCGCCATGGCCGGGCTGGTCCCCGCCGTGCTTGTCGACGCCGCGGCTCCTGTCGTCCGTGGGCGGACCACCATCGACTGCGCCCGCGGCGCGCATCCTCGGCTTTCATTCGACTGGAGGGTGGGTCGGGGCCGATTGCTCGGTTCTCTGCGCGGCGGGCGACTGTCAGCGATACGGCTCACCATGCCGGGCGTGGGCGCCGTCGAGACCATGAGCGCCGGCCGACTTGCCATTCACTGGGGAGGTGGGGCCTCCTCGCTTGGCCGTTCTCCCACCGGTGCTGCCGTCGTGGCCTCCGGGGGTCCGAGCGCCATGAGCGGTGGGGCGATGACATGCCGCGTCGCCGGGGGAAAGCTCCTTCTCGCTGCGGGGCAGCACGAGATCGACGCTGCTGCGGGGCAGCGATCGCATCGCGCGCCACGGCGGACGACGGCGATCGTTGCCTGGTCACGGTGGGGAATGGGTGCTCTGGCCGGGATCGAGGACGGCCGGACGATCGGCACCATCTACTGGAGCCTCAGGTCTCCTTCGAGCCGCTGCGAGCTCGAGCTCGCGCCATGGGGCGAGAAGCGTGGCTTGGCCGCCCGGCTGGAGACCGACGCGGAGGGCATGGCGGCGCTGATCGACCTTCGATTTCGCGCCGCGAACCATCTGGCCCCCGGTGCAGCGGCTCGCCGTGGTGATACCGATCTTGAATTCGCTCTCCGCCGTTCCCTGGCCGGACTGCCGGCGATTCTCGGCGCCGAGATCGATCTCGCCGATACGCGGCACTCGGACTTTCCACTCACGCTCCTCGATGATCCACCAGCCGCCGCCACGTCACGAGCCTGGATCGAGCTCGCCATTCCCGACTGGGTTGACCGCGCCCGGGTGTCGCTCAAGGCCGAGCTGCGGCGTGCCGCGGGTCTGGACCAGAGCCGTCTTCATGCCGCCATAGCCACCGTCCCGGCGCGGGTGGCGCTGGACTGGACGGCCGGGGGTGGGCTCCTCATGAACCTCCGCCATCGCTGGGAGCTGCCGTTTGAACTCGGGATCGAAGCCGGCGCTGCCGCCTGGAGCGGTCCCCTTGCCGGGACCGGAACGACCATCGATTTGCCGCATGTTCCGGGTCAGGGGTTGCCGGCCCGGTTCGCCGCCCGAGGGCAGGAAGCCGGCTTCCTATTGGACTGGCAGCTGGCGCAAGTTCGTGTCAGACTGGGACTCGTGACCAGACGGTCGCTCGATGACGTCCCGGATGTTCGCGTCGCCTCACGTGTCGATCTGGCCTGGCCGCTCGCCGATCGAGGCTCGTGAGTGACCGCTCAAGGAGGCTTTAGGCATGCAGCTCGCACAACGCATGCGGAACCTGGGAACGGAAACCGCCTTCGATGTCCTGGCCCGCGCCCGCGCCCTGGAAGCCCAGGGACGGAAGATCATCCACCTCGAGATCGGCGAACCGGACTTCGATACGCCGGGAAACATCACGGAGGCCGCCATCTCGGCCCTCAAGGGGGGGTATACCCATTACGGGCCGGCCGCCGGGTTGCCCGAGCTACGGGAGGCCGCAGCCAAGAGAATCGAGCGCACGCACGGTCTCAAGGTGGATCCGGCGCGGGTGGTCGTGACGCCGGGCGCCAAGCCCATCATGTTCTTCACGATCCTCGCGCTCATCGACCCCGGCGATGAAGTCATCTATCCGGATCCAGGATTCCCCATCTACGAGTCCATGGTCTCGTTCATCGGCGGCGTCCGGCGTCCGATCCGTCTGCGTGAAGAGCGTGGGTTCCGACTGGATGTCAACGAGCTTGCCGATCTCGTCAACGACAAGACACGCCTCATCATCCTCAACTCTCCACAGAACCCGACGGGAGGTGTGCTCACCAGGGACGACATGAAGGCCGTCGCCGAGGTCGTGAGCCGCAGCAAGGCCATGGTGCTCTCGGACGAGATCTACTCCGAGATCATCTACGACGCCGAGCACTGCTCGCTGGCTTCATTTCCCGGGATGTTCGAACGCACCATCATCCTCGACGGGTTCTCCAAGACCTACGCCATGACCGGCTGGCGCCTGGGCTATGGCATCTTCCCCGACTGGTTGGCCCCCCAGATTGCCAAGCTCCAGATCAACGCCACGTCGTGCACGGCCAGCTTCACTCAGCGCGCCGGCGTCGAGGCGCTGAACGGGGCGCAGGATGGGGCGCGGGCCATGCTCGCCGAATTCCGTCGCCGCCGTGACGTGATCGTCAAGGGCCTGAATCAGATCCCGGGTATCAGCTGCCTGACCCCGGAGGGCGCGTTCTACGTCTTCCCCAACATCACCAAGACCGGCAAGACATCGCAGGAACTGGCCGATCTCTTGCTTAACGAGGCGGGCGTGGCGACTCTGCCTGGCACGGCATTCGGGCCGGCTGGGCAGGGATACCTGCGGTTCTCGTACGCCAATTCGGTCGAGAACATCCAGAAGGCGCTCGAGAAGATCACCGAGGTGCTGAGCGCCATCAGGGCCTGATCGCTCCGAGCGGCGGCATAGGCGGAGAAGAGGACAGGCTCGGACGCCGCCAGGGCGGAGGCCGGTACCGGCCTCCCGTGCTCGAAACGGCGGAGATTCCGCGCGGACTTCCCGATCCCAAGATGATTCGACCCCGTTGCCTGCTTTTGGCCCTTGGCGGCAATGCCATCATTCCGCCCGAGGGAGCAGGTACCATCGAAGAACAGGTCGCGATCACCGAGACGACCATGACCCAGGTCGTGACGGCGCTGGGGCCGGCCACGCGTCTCGTCCTGACGCATGGCAACGGTCCAGTGGTCGGGAACATCGTGCTGCGCAATGAAGCGGCCCGGGACACGATCCCGCCGATGCCCCTCGATATCTGCGGAGCCGATTCGCAGGGTGGCCTCGGCTACATGATCCAGCAGGTCCTGCGCAATGCGTTCACGCGCGCAGGCGAGGAGCGTGAGGTTGTCACCCTTGTCACCCGGGTGCTTGTCAGCGCGGAGGATCCCGCCTTTGCGCACCCGACCAAGCCGATCGGTCCCTTCTATCGTCGCGAGGCGGCCGACCGGCTCCGGGCCACCCGTGGCTGGCGCATGATCGAGGACTCAGGGCGCGGGTACCGGCGTGTCGTGCCCTCGCCGCTACCGCGCGAGATCGTCGAATCGGCGGCGATCCGGAGTCTGGTCGAGACCGGGGTGGTGGTCATCGCCGCGGGAGGGGGCGGCATTCCGGTCGTGCGGCGAGAGGACGGCTCCCTCCATGGAGTCGAGGCAGTCATCGACAAGGACCGTTCGGCCGCCGTGCTGGCGCGGACGGTCGGGGCCGATGTTCTCGTCATCGTCACCGGTGTCGACCGTGTGGCCATCGGTTACCAGACCCCCCGGCACAAGGATCTCGATGAGCTTCGCATCGATGATGCCCGACGCTATCTGGATGCGGGCGAGTTCCCCTCCGGTTCGATGGGACCGAAGATCGAAGCGGCGATCGACTTCATCCATGGAGGTGGACGCGAGGCCATCGTGACATCACCGCGCGTGCTCGGGCAGGCGCTTGCCGGCCGGCACGGAACGCGCATCATCCCGGCTGCCGGCGCGATCAGGACCTAGCTCCCCGCTGTCCGCAGTTCCTCCCCCGCGCCTCGAGGCGTGTCCCCGCCATTCAACCTCCCCGGCACCTTGCCGCTCCCCGGCCGAGGTTCCAATGAAGACCGATTCATGCCGCCGGTGCCGGCCCGGATCTGTGACCGGCATCCTCCTCGTCGGCACATCGCTGATCCTGGTTGGGGTGACGGGCGTCACGCTGGCCAATCCACAGGTTGTTCTCAACGAGTTGCTGGCCGACCCGGCTCGCGACTGGAACGGGGATCTCACGGTCGATGCGACCGAGGACGAATGGGTGGAGATCGTGAACGTGGGAAACGTACCGGCGGATCTCACCGGTCTCCGCATCGGCGATCTCGATCGCGCCTGGGCCTACGGCTTCACCGGCATGCTGCCGGTGGAGGGCCGGATCGTCGTCTTCGGCAGCGATGCCAAGGGCTGGCAGCAGGCCAATGGCGTGGGCGCCTTTGGTCTTCGCTTCGCCAACACCGGCGATACCGTCGCGCTGTGGATGGTCACCGCGACCGATACGGTTCTCATCGACCAGTACACGTACGCCGATCATGAAGCCGATGACGACCGCTCCTCGGGGCGGCGGCCGGATGGCGGGGCGACGTGGGAACTGTTCGATGCTCTGAATCCGTACAGTGGGGGCGCCGTGCCCCAGGGCAACGGGTGCCCCCCGACGCCCGGTAACTCCAACCACTGCGCGACGGCGGTCGAGGATGTGACGTGGGGACGGGTCAAGGCGCGGCACCACCAGCAACCATGACGGGTGGAGCAGGTGCGGCGGGGATCCCGGCGTTCCCCGCGTGCTGAGATCCGGACCGTCACCAGCAGCCGAGCGGCAGGCGCTGGATCGCGGGGTCTCCTCCCGACCCCCGATCCCGCCTGCCGCTGCGGCAGGTCGGCATGATCACCGGTGAGTCAGAAGAGTCGTCGCTCGAACTCGAGCTCGTCGCGGATGGGGACGCCGTCGATCCCGAAGACGGGGATCTCCGGCTTGAGCCGCCGTGCCAGAGCGACCGCCTCCTCATGCACGGCGACACGAACATAACCCCTCCCGGCGTAGAACCTCATGGCCGGGAAGTTGTCGTTGGTCGTGACCAGCCAGATGCGTTGGCAGGCACGCGCCCGCGCGAGCTTCTCCGCGGCCGTCAACAGGGCGGTGCCGATGCCGCGCCGTTCGCAGAGGGAGTGCAGCAGCACGATTTCGAGCGAGAGCGGAGGTGGCGTGCAATGGAATGCGTAGAGCAGAATACCGAGCCGGACAGCGCCGTTCGCCGCTACGAGGCCGGGCAGGAGATCAGCGCGGTGGACCTGCCCGCGCGTGACCATGACGGGCGATCCCCAATGCTGAGGCAGGAACGAACGGAGCCAGGCGCGATCGCCCGGGGCGAGCCCGCGCAACGCGAAGGCCCGCGTACCATGGGCCACGTCACCGTCAGTATTCATCCGGGATCCAGGCGTCGACCGGGGCGCTGGGAGAAGGGGGAATTTGGTGCGGAAGGGGGGACTTGAACCCCCACGAGCTTGCGCCCACTAGACCCTGAACCTAGCGCGTCTACCAATTCCGCCACTTCCGCACCGACGGATCACGGAGTATAGGAGCCGCCGTTCTTCCTGTAAAGAGCGACACGCAAGCGGGCTGCCGGCCGGGGCGCCGCCGGCGAGGAACGGCGCGTGCCCCTTGCCGCCCCGCGGGGCGGGTGCTAGCTTCCACCGGGTCCGGACCGCGCCGGTCCCGGGATGGGACCGGCGGTCGGAGCGAAAGGTCCTCGCCAGGAAGCGCGCCATCCATGCCCCGTACTGCAACCGCTCCCCCCGATGCCCCGCGGATCAAGCTCATTGCCACCAACCGCCGCGCGAGTCATGAGTACCATCTCCTCGAGCGCTACGAGGCCGGTGTCGAGCTCGTCGGCACCGAGGTCAAGTCCTTGCGGCAGAAGGCGGCCAGCCTGCAAGACGCCTATGGTGCGGTCGAGGGAGAGGAGATCTTCCTCTGCAACTGCCATATCGCTCCCTACGAACAGGGGAACCGCTTCAATCATGAACCGCGCCGCAAGCGGCGCTTGCTCATGCACAAACGAGAGATCCTCCGCTTGAAGGGCAAGATCCTCGAGAAGGGTCTGACCCTGGTGCCGACCCGGATGTACTTCAAGAATGGTCGGGTGAAGCTCGAGCTGGCCATAGGACGCGGGAAGCGGCTCTATGACAAGCGTTCGGACGTGGCGAAGCGCGATGCTGACCGTGAGGTCGAACGCGCCGTCCGCGGCCGCCAGCTCGGAGCGGGTGGGCGGCGCGGCGGCCGGAGGGGAGCCAGCGATGACTGAGGAACGCCGCTGCCCTGCGGCGAGCCCCGCACGGACAATCGCCCTTCTCTTGCTCGTCCTCTCCGCGTCCGGCACGCTCACCCAGGCCGCGCCTCGCCAGCGAGCGGACGCGCCGAGCGATCGAACCATCGTGGTTCTGTTCGGCGATGGTCGTGGCCAGCGACAGGTTGCGGTGCGAGCCCTGGATGGCGACACCGAGGCTCTGGCCGCCGGGGACCTGGCCGAGATCCTGCAGGCAACTTCCTATTGGCGTAGCGAAACCAGGAAGCTCCTGTTCCGAGTCGAGGAGCATCGCCTGACCTTGAGCGCGGACAACACGTTCGTCATCCTCGACAACCAGGTGCGCCGCCTCCCGTCGCCGCCCCGTTTCCTGGCCGGGCAGCTTTGGGTACCGATTGCGGTCTTCGACCTCCTGGCCGCTGAACACGTGGTTCCCGGGGCCTGGAATGCGGAACGTCGCGAGCTGGTCCTGGGTAGCGGACAGGCGGCGATGGCGCCGCGCTCCGGCGATTTCCGGGCGGCGCCCCTCACCCCGGAGCCGGGATCGGAAACGTCTCCATCGGTCGCCGAACTGCGTCGCGGGTTGGTCGCCCTCGATCCCGGGCACGGCGGCGAGGACGCGGGGACACGTTCGCCAGGAGGCCTGATCGAGAAGCACATCACGCTCGAGCTAGCGACTCGTGTGCGCCGCCACCTCGAACGCGACGGCTGGTTCAAGGTGATGCTCGTGCGTGAGCGCGACGAGGGCGTTCCAGTGCCGCGGCGGGTGGAGATCGCCAACAGCGCGGGCGCGGATCTTCTTGTCAGCTTGCACATGGACCTGGTGGTCGAGCCCTCTCCGTCCCGCTTCCGTCTGTCGGTGCGGCCGGGCAGCAGCCGCGTCGTCTACGAGGATCTCAAACCCTTCGTCGCGGGAGCCGTGGCGGCTTCAGAGGTTCTACCGACCGCCAGCTTCAGGCGATGGGAATCCGCGGGGGTCGAGCGCGGGTCCGAATCCTACGTATTCGCGCAGATGATTGCGAAAGAGCTCGAAGGTCGCCATTCCGGCGAGTCGGCGACCGTGCACCGGCGTCCCGTGTGGACGCTGGAGGGAGCCACCATGCCCGCCGTGCTCGTCGAGATCGCTCCGTCCCGCGGTGCCTCCGGGGAGAGCCTGACCCGGGGCGAAGCGCTCGAGGAGCTGGCCGCCGCCCTCGCTGGCGGTATCCGCAGCTACTGGCTCGGCACCGGGGGGGCCAAGCCGGCGCCCGCTCGTTCCCGGTCCAATGCCGAGCCCCACGGAGTGGAACGGTGAGGGCGGCGCGAAAGCCCGTGGCAAGACCCCAGGGCCGGAGCCTGCGCCTCCTCATTGCGGGGATCGGATTCGTTCTCGCCCTGGGCTTCATCATCGCCGGCGTGCGCCACTTCAATATGCGCTCGCGCCCCGGCGAAGTCGCTGCGGGTCCCGGGCAGATCACGCGCTCGGTCGTCCTTCATTTTCTCGATGCAAGCGGACGGCTGGAGAGCGAAGTGCGCGAAGTGGCGGGCAAGGCGACGCTGGCTGCCCAGGTCGAGGCGGTGCTGGCCGAAGAGCTCGCCGGATCGATGAGCGATCTGGAACCCGCCATTCCGCCCGGCACCAGGCTGCTCCATGTCTTCGTCGGGCCTGGCAGCAACATCACGCTCGACCTATCACGCGAGATCGTCCGCAACCAGCCGGGAGATGTCGAGCGTGAATACGCGACGCTCGCTGCGCTCGTGCGCACGGTCCGTCTCAACTTCACCGAGATAACGACCCTGCAGATCCTGATCGAAGGTCAGCCGGAGCCCACTCTCGCCGGTCACTTTGCCATTGCGGGCCCGCTCGTCGCCGACGACTGGGTCCACGATGGTGCGGGGGACTAGATGATGGACGGAGCGAAGCGCGCGGCGGAGTCCACGGCCGCGGCAGCGGGGCATCGCCCGATCGGCGTCTTCGATTCAGGAATCGGCGGCCTCACCGTGGTGCGCGAGCTGATCCATCGCTTCCCCGGCGAGAGCATCGTCTACTTCGGCGACACGGCCCGCCTGCCCTATGGCACCAAGTCGGCGGCCACGGTGCGGCGGTTCTCCGTTGAGAACACCCACTTCCTGCTCAATCAGGGGGTGAAGCTCGTTGTGGTCGCCTGCAATACGTCCTCGGCGGTCGCGCTCGACATGCTCAAGCGGCAGTTCGACGTTCCGGTCCTCGGGGTGGTCGAGCCAGGGGCGCGAGCGGCGGCGGCGGCCACCAGAAGCGGCCGGATCGGGGTCATTGGCACCTACGCAACGATCGCGAGCGGCAGCTATGAGAAGGCGATCCGCGAGCGCATCCCGGATGCGCAGGTGAGCGCAGTCGCCTGCCCGCTGTTCGTGCCGCTGGCCGAGGAGGGATGGCTCGACCACCCGGTGACCAGGGCGGTGGCCGGCGAGTACCTCGCGCCGCTGCGTGCCGCTCATGTCGACACCCTCGTGCTCGGCTGCACTCACTACGGAGTCCTCCGCTCGGATATCGAGAGCGTCTTCGCGGGAGAGGAAGTCGTGCTCGTGGACTCGGCGGCCGAGGTGGCGCGCGAGGTGGCGGATCACCTGAGCCCGGCTGCCGCCGGGACTTCATCGCCCGTCCGCCGCTTCTTCGTCAGTGATATCCCGGCTCGTTTCCGGGACGTGGGCGGGCGGTTCCTGGGCCAGCCCCTCGCCGACGTGGCCATCGTGGACCAGACCGATCTGCCGTGGTTCGAGCGAGAACTCGTGCCGGAGCGCCTGGGGGGGCCGCCGAACGGCTCTTAGTCTGACGTTCGGCCGAGCTCACCCGGGGGGCTTCCTCTCCCCTGAGAGAAAGGCATTGAAATGGCGACCAAGAAAGTCGGATCGAGCCGCAAGCCCGCCGTCAAGAGCACGGAGCCGCGGCGACCCCGTGCCGCCAGGAAGGTCGTGGCCGAGCGGCCCGGCCTTCGCGGGGCCGCGGAACTTCGCCCGCTCAAGCTCTGTCCTGGGTACCTGCGCTTCGCCGAGGGTTCCTGCCTGATCGAGCTCGGGTCCACGGTGGTGCTGTGTGCGGCGACGATCGAGGCCCGGGTGCCTCCGTTCTTGAAGGGTACCGGTCGCGGCTGGATCACGGCGGAGTACGGCATGCTGCCCCGGTCGACCCAGGCGCGGACTCCCCGCGACATCTGGCGCGGCAAGGCTGGCGGGCGGACCCACGAGATCCAGCGTTTGATCGGGCGCAGCCTGCGCGCTGTCGCCGACCTAGCCGCGCTCAAGGAACATCAGATCATCATCGACTGCGACGTGATCGAGGCCGATGGGTCGACTCGAGTCGCGGCGATCACCGGCGGGTTCGTGGCCCTGGCCGGTGCCGTCCAGCGGTTGCGCACCGCCGGCATCGTCAAGGACCAGGTGCTCAAGGACCATGTGGCGGCGGTCAGCGTCGGCATGGTCGGCGGGGCCCTCGTCCTCGATCTCGAGTACGCCGAGGACTCGATCGCCGGCGTCGACATGAACGTGGTCATGACGGGAAGCGGTGCCCTCGTCGAGGTCCAGGGCACGGCCGATACCGCCCCGTTCTCGGCCGAGGAGCTTGCCGCCCTGATCGAGCTCGCCCGCGGCGGGATCAAGAAACTGATCACGGCCGAGCGCCGCGCTCTCCGTCTCACCGAGCTGCCGTGACTCGAGGTCCATTCACCTTCTTGCCATTGCCCGCTGGAACCAGCCGAGGGCCGAAATGCGTCGGGGCGATAAGCTGCTGATTGCGACAAGAAATCACGGCAAGCTGGAGGAGATCCGGGCTCTGCTCTCTGATCTGCCATTCGTCATCATCGGTAGCGATGAAGCCGAGGCCACCGGCGTCCACTTGCCGGCCGTGGAAGAGGATGGGGAGACCTACGCCGAGAACGCACTCGCCAAGGCGAGGGCGGCGGCGAGGGCGGCGGGCATGGCCGCGCTGGCCGATGATTCGGGGCTGGAGGTCGATGCCCTCGGCGGTGCGCCCGGTGTGCGCTCGGCGCGCTTTGCCGGGGCGGGCGCCAGCGACGAGGCCAACAACCGGTTGCTCCTGGCCCGTCTGGCCGGTGTGCCGGAGGCTCGCCGGACGGCCCGCTTCGTGTCGACCGTCGCCCTCGTTCTCCGCGATGGACGCGAGATCGTGACCCACGGCAAGGTCGAGGGGAGGATCATCGGGGCGCCGCGCGGTGACGGCGGGTTCGGGTACGATCCGCTCTTCTTCTACGTTCCCTTCGGCAGCACGTTCGGCGAGGCGGCCGCGGCCGCGAAGAACGACGTCAGTCATCGCGCCGGTGCGCTTCGCGCCCTGGCCGCGGAACTCAGAGCGTTGCTCGAAGAGGATGAGGGCGGTCCGAAGGGTGGGGGAGGTGCCTGAGCCCGATCTCAGGCCTGCCGCTGCCGGCGCGTGAGGCAGTTCATGGGGTGGACGACGGGGATCGAACCCGCGACAACCGGATCCACAGTCCGGTGCTCTACCAACTGAGCTACGTCCACCACCTCAAATGACTCGCGGGAATGCCTCGCGGCCCAGGAGCCGGCCCGCTTCATGCAACGACGAGCCGTGTCCGGAGTGGTCCCGGCGCCTGTTGGAAGCTGGCGCGCCTGGAGGGATTCGAACCCCCGACCCACGGCTTAGAAGGCCGTTGCTCTATCCAGCTGAGCTACAGGCGCATGGTCGGGGCGAGAGGACTTGAACCTCTGGCTCCCTGCTCCCAAAGCAGGTGCGCTACCGGGCTGCGCTACGCCCCGACGAGGTGCCCGTTAGGCGCGCGCAGTGTAACGTACCCCTCAAGGGGTGTCAAAGATCGGCGGAGAGGGGGCCGGCGCCAGGCCGATGGGGCCCCTCCGGCCGACCCAGGGCGAAGAGGCGGACGGGGCCAACTTCACCAACCCCGGACCCTCTGGGAACCGTTAGCATGGAGGCGGCGGGAAGGAGCCCGCCGCGGGAACGCGAGGAGGATATTTCGATGGCAGGTGTCAACAAGGCAATCCTCATTGGCAACCTGGGGAGCGATCCGGAGCTCCGCCACACGCCCAATGGGACCCCGGTCGCGAACTTCAACATTGCCACGACCGAGCAACGCGGCGGGAAGAACGGTGAGCGTACCGAGTACACCGAATGGCACCGGATCGTGTGCTGGGGGCGCCTGGCGGAAATCGCCAACGAGTACCTGTCCAAGGGTCGCCAGGTCTTCATCGAGGGACGGATCCAGACCCGCCAGTGGGAAGACCGGGACGGCAACAAGCGCTATACGACCGAGATCGTGGCGCAGAACATGCAAATGCTGGGTCGTCCGGGCGAACGGGCTCCGGTCCCGGCCGGCGGTGGACCGAGCTACGAGAGCGAGGCCTATCCTGATCCCGGAGCAGGGACGGGCGGTGACGACGACGTTCCCTTCTAGGGGGCAGCGCGTTTGCCAAGACGGTGCTGCCGGGCGCCAGGGGGCACCGTCTTGACCCTGAACCCTCCACGGTGGTAGCGTCTCGGCCCCTCTGTGGACTCTGGCCGTTTCGACGGAGAGAACGTGCGCCGCTAGCTCAATTGGCAGAGCAAGTGACTCTTAATCACTGGGTTCGGGGTTCGATTCCCTGGCGGCGCACCATCCTCCTCCACTTTGCCTCCCATTCGCCCGTCTCCTCGGCCGCGCGGAGGAGCGGTGCTTTCTCCTGCTGACGCAGGATGTTACGGCGCCCGGCGCGGGCCCTGGTTGCCGGGATGCCGCCACGGGGCGGCCAGCCCCATTTTCCTTGCAGCATCCGCCACCCGGGCCGAGTAGTCTTATCATTAGCCATGGTCGTCTGGGGGCGACTGGCTTCGACGGGGATGGTCGAAGCGAGGATGGCGTGCCGAGGACCCCGTGATCCTCGTAAATCCCGCGGGAAAAAACCAAACGCCAATACTGAATTGGCTCTGGCTGCCTAACTAAGGCAACCCGTTCGTCGCTCCGCCGTCCGTCGCGGGGATGATGAACGACTGATTAGGCGGACTGGCCTTGAGTCCTGTCCGGGGGCTCCGGGCGAGATGATACCCGGGCTGGCTGAGCACGGATCCCGCCGATCGGAGCCGTGGGAGGCGAGACAAAAAAAGGTCTGGCTACGCACGTAGAGGTCTTCGTCGAGGCATCTTCGGACGCGGGTTCGATTCCCGCCGCCTCCACCAATACTCGAGCCGGCATTCGCCTTCCATCCAAGCTCTGGATCAGGGAGATTGCCGGCTTTCGTTTCTCTCCTCGGATCCTCGTTTCCGCGCTCATCGGCTGATCCCGTGCCCATGCTGGCCTTGGTCACGCGATTCGAGTAGCGTTCCGCGCGCAGGGTTGCGGTTGGAGATCTATCTGTTGGAGCCGGATCTCGAGAATCTCGTCGCGCAGGTGCGCGCCCGACATGCTTCCGTCATGGAGACGATTGCTGCTTCGGCGCTCCGGGCCGGCCGTGATCCGGGCCAGGTCTCGGTGGTCGCGGTGACGAAGGGCTTCGGACCGGAGGCGTGTCTTGCGGCGGCGGCGGCCGGCATCGAGGCCATCGGCGAGAACCGCGTCCAGGAGGCCCGCGACAAGAAGCCCCTCGTGCTTGCGCAGCTGGCTCGCGAGCCGGCGCATGCGGCGCCGATCTGGCGGCTCATCGGGCATCTGCAGGGCAACAAGGTCCGGGCGGCACTTGCGATCTTCGACTGGTTCGATGCGGTCGATTCGCTGGCCCTGGCCATGGATCTGTCGCGGCGCGCCGCCGCCGAGGGGCGGCGGGTGCCGGTGCTGGTGGAAGTGAAGGTCGCTCCCGAGGCCTCGAAGCACGGCATCGCCCCGGCGGACGCCCATGAGCTCGTACCCAGAATCGCCGCGCTCCCCGGCCTCGATATCCAGGGGCTGATGACCGTGGCTCCGCTTCATGCTCCAGCGCGTCCCGCCTTCAGGACCCTGGCTGCGCTGCGCGATCGGCTCGTCAGCGAGGGCGGCGTCGCCCTCCCGCACCTCTCGATGGGGATGAGCAGCGATTTCGCCGAAGCCGTCGAGGAGGGTGCTACTCTGATCCGCCTGGGCACGGCGCTCTTTGGCCCCCGGCCGGCCACCGGCAGGGGGGCCGCGTGAGGGTCCAGGAAGCCTTGGACTTGACGCGGTGGGGCAGGCAGAGTATTCGGGCGCAAGGGCTACAGGTGGCACCGCCGTCGGAGGCGGATGCCGGCTCAACCAGGAGAAGCGATGAGTCTCACCCCTCTCGATGTGCGAAAGCAGCAGTTCAAGAAGGCGCTGAGCGGTTTCGATCCCGACGAGGTCAAGGCCTTCCTGGGGCTGGTCGCCGGCGAGATGGAGCGGCTCCTCAAGGAGCATTCGGAACTGACCGAGCAGGTCACCGCCCAGCGCAGCCGCATCGAGGAGTACCAGACGCTCGAGCGCAGTCTGCGCGACGCCGTGGTCGCCGCCCAGGGGATGCGGGACGAGTCGCGCCGGCAGGCGGAGCGTGAGGCCGAACTCATCCTGGCCAAGGCCGAGCTCGAAGCCGAAGGCCGCCTGCGGCAGAGCGAGATGCGGCTCGCCGACCTGCGCCGGGAACTGACCGAGCTCAAGAGCGAACGGCAGAACTACCTCATTCGCTTGCGTGCCTTGATCGACACCCACATGCGCATGGTGGAGGCCAGCGAGGCGCGCTACGAGGCCATGGAGCGGTCGCCTGCTCCCGGGTCGGGGGCGGCGGCGGGATCGGAGGCGGAGCGTTCCCACACGCCGGGAGCGGGCGGGGCCTTCCGCCCGGTCGAAGCTCCCGGACCACGGCTATAGGTGCCCATCTGCCGTGCCCCCCGGAGTCACGCTGACCTTCGCCGTGCGCGTCCGCCCGCGGGCCGGTCGCTCGGTCATCCTCGGCCGGCGCGCCGATGGCAGCCTCGAGGTGGCGTTGCGCGCCGCCCCGGAAGGCGGCAAGGCCAACGCGGAGCTCATCCGGCTCCTGGCCAAGGCCCTGGCGGTTCCGGCCAGCGACGTGGCCATCGTGCGCGGCGCCGCCGCGCGCGCCAAGATCGTTCGAGTCATCGGCGCCGATCCGGGACGCGCCGCCGCCTTCGGACCGGCGGCAGCGATTTCGCCTGCGCCCGAGCAATAGAAAACAGAGCGCATCACTCAAGAGGAGATCATGAGCCCTACCCCGACTTCGACTACCCGCGGGACGACGTCCCGGCTCAGCGCGGAGATCGAGGCGGCGGTGTCGAGCCTGCGCGCACGTACCGCCCTGGTTCCCGACGTCGCGATCATCATCGGTACCGGGCTCGGCGCGCTGGCCCGCTCGATCACCGTCGAGGCCAGCGTGCCCTATCGGGAGATCCCCTACTTCCCGGAGTCGACCGTCGAGAGCCACGCCGGAGAGCTCATGTTCGGCCATCTCTCGGGGAAGTCCATCGTGGCCATGCGCGGGAGAGTGCACTTCTACGAGGGCTACACCATGCAGCAGGTGGGCTTCCCGGTGCGGGTCATGCGCGCCCTGGGGGCGCGCACGTTGATTGTGTCGAACGCCGTCGGCGGCATGAATCCGCTGCTCGACCTCGGTGTCATCTTCCTCACGGTCGATCACATCAACCTGATGGGGGCCAATCCCCTCATCGGTCCCAACGATGACACCCTCGGTCCGCGGTTTCCCGACATGTCGCAACCGTACGATACCAAGCTGATCGAGCTCACCGAGCGCGTGGCGCGCGATGAGCGGATTCCGCTCGCCAAGGGTGTCTTCGTCGCCGTGGCCGGGCCCAACCTCGAGACGCGCGCCGAGTACCGCTTCTTGCGCGCGATCGGCGCCGATGTGGTGGGCATGTCGTTGATCCCGGAGAACCTGGTGGCGGTGCATGCCGGCATGCGCTGTCTCGCCTTGTCGGTGGTGACCGACATCTGCCTTCCGGACGCCTTGCGTCCGGCCAACCTCGAGGAGATCCTGGCGGCGGCCGCGCGCACGGAGCCGCATCTCACCCGCCTCATCGAGCGGGTGGTGGCAGCGATGTAGAAGGGAGCCCGGAGCCGCTCGCGCGTGGACGCGGGTGATCCCTGAGGCACAACCGCGATCGAGAACCCCATGTCGATGACCGATGCCAACCGCGGCGTCTTCGCCGCCGTCGAATCCGAGGTGGACTTCCCGGCCATGGAGGCCGAGATCCTCGCCTTCTGGGACGACCACGACACCTTCAAGAAGAGCCTCGAGCTGCGCCGCGAGGGGCCGCCTTTCGTTTTCTACGACGGGCCGCCGTTCGCCACGGGGTTGCCGCACTACGGGCATCTGCTGGCCGGCACCATCAAGGACATCGTCCCCCGCTACTGGACGATGCGCGGACACTACGTCGAGCGCCGCTTCGGCTGGGACTGCCATGGGCTCCCGGTCGAGGTCGAGATGGAACGCCAGCTCGGCATCTCCGGGAAGCGTCAGATCGAGGAATACGGCGTATCTCGCTTCAACGAGTCCTGCCGCTCGATCGTGCTGCGCTACGTCGAGGAGTGGCGAGAAGACGGTTCGCCGCATGGGTCGCTGGGTCGACTTCGACAACGACTACAAGACCATGGAGCCTGACTACATGGAGTCGATCTGGTGGGTCTTCAAGCAACTCTGGGACAAGGACCTGATCTACGCGGCTACACGGTGCAGCCCTACTGCCCACGTTGCTCGACACCGCTCTCCAATTTCGAGGTCAACCAGGGGTACCGTGACGTCCAGGATCCATCGATGACCGTGCGCCTGCGCGCAGCCGGGGAAGGCGATGCGCGCACCTATTTCCTGGTGTGGACGACGACCCCGTGGACGCTGCCCGCCAACCTCGGGCTCGCCGTCGGTCCCGACATCGACTACGTCCTGGTCCAGGATGGGCAGGATCGCTACTGGCTGGCCAAGGACCGGGTGGCCGCCGTGTTCCGGGAGGAGGAGCCCGAGGTGCTCGCCACCCAGAAGGGGGCGAGCCTGGTCGGCCGGCGCTACGAGCCGCCATTCGACTACTATCTTCACTACGCCGATCGCGCCTTCCGGGTCGTGCCGGCCGATTTCGTCTCGACCGAGGAGGGGACCGGGATCGTGCACATGGCGCCCGGCTTCGGCGAGGACGACTTCACGATCGGGAGTCGCGAGGGTTGGCCGGTGGCCATGCCGCTGGACGCCGAGGCTCGCTTCACCGAGGAGGTTCCCGACTACCAGGGCTGTTCGTCAAGGATGCCGATCCGCTCATCATCAGACGTCTCCGCGAGGAAGGGAAGCTCGTCCACCAGACGACGCTGCAGCACGCCTACCCCTTCTGCTACCGCTGCGACTCACCGCTCATCTACCGGGCCATCGATACGTGGTTCGTGAACATCGAACCCGTGAAGCCGGCGATGCTCAGGGCCAATCAGCTCATCAACTGGGTGCCGGACCATCTGCGGGACGGCCGCTTCGGCAACTGGCTCGAGGGTGCGCGCGCCTGGAACCTGGGCCGCAACCGTTACTGGGGTACACCGATTCCGGTTTGGGTGTCCGAGGACGGCGAGGAGCTCGTGTGCGTCGGCAGCCGGGAGGAGCTGGCGCGCCTCTCCGGAGTCGCATCCCGCCGACCTTCACCGCCACTTCGTCGATGAGATCACCATCCCCTCGGCTCAGGGCCGAGGGGCCCTGCGGCGCGTGCCGCAGGTGCTCGACTGCTGGTTCGAGTCGGGCTCCATGCCCTATGCCCAGAACCACTACCCATTCGCGAACAAGGAGGCATTCGAGTCCAGTTTCCCGGCCGACTTCATCGCCGAGGGACTCGATCAGACCCGCGGCTGGTTCTACACGCTGATCGTCCTCTCGGCTGCGCTCTTCGATCAGCCCGCTTTCAAGAACGTCGTCGTCAACGGCCTCGTCCTCGCCGAGGACGGCAAGAAGATGTCCAAGCGGCTCAAGAACTACCCCGAGCCGGAGGAGATCCTCAACCGCTACGGCGCCGATGCGCTGCGGGCCTATCTCATCGATTCTCCGGTGGTGCGCGCCGAGGATCTGCGCTTCTCCGAAGCCGGCGTCCGCGAGGTCATGCGTCAGGTCATCCTGCCCCTGTGGAACGCCTACTCCTTCTTCGTCACCTACGCCAACATCGACGGTTGGACTCCGGATCGGCCGCCGCTCGAGCCCTCGGGTCGGCTCGACCGCTGGATTCTCTCGGTGCTCCATGCCCTCATCGAAGAGGTCAACACGCAGATGGATCGCTACAACCTGTACCGGGTGATTCCGGCGCTCGAGCGATTCATCGATGACCTCACCAGGTGGTACATCCGGCTGTCCCGACCGCGCTTCTGGAAGGAGGGCGAGGATGCCGACAAGGAGGCGGCCTACCAGACCCTGTACACGGTGCTCACCACGTTCTCGCGGATGCTGGCTCCCTTCCTGCCCTTCGTCTGCGAGGCGATGTATCGAAACCTCGTGGTCCGCGCCGGAGCGCCAGGTCCCGAGTCGGTGCATCTGACGGACTACCCGCAGTCCGATCCCGATCGCCGCGATCTAGTGCTCGAGCGGGAGATGGCCCTGGCGCGCACCATCGTCGGTCTCGGGCGCGCGCTTCGCGAGCGTCACAAGGTGAAGACCCGACAGCCGCTTCGCGAGGTCGCTGTGGTGGCGCGCACCGCCGAGGAGCAGGCGCTCATCCGCGACCTCGAGGACATTGTCCTCGAGGAGCTCAACGTGAAGGAGCTGCGCTTCACCGAGCGCGAGGAAGACCTGGTCACCGTCAGCGCCAAGGCCAACTTCCGCGTCTGCGGGCCACGCTTCGGTCGCGAGATGCGGCGTGCCTCCGAGGTCATCCAGGGCTTCGATCTCCTCACCATCCGCCGCCTCGAGGCGGGAGGTGAGATCGAGGTCTGCGGCCAGCCGATCACCATCGCCGACATCCTGATCGAGCGGCGGGAGCGCGAGGGTCACGCCACCGAGACCGAGGCCGGCGTGACGGTGAGCCTGGACATCGCGGTCACGCCCGAGCTCCGGGCGGAAGGCAATGCGCGCGAGGTGAAGAACCGCATCCAGGCCATGCGCAAGGAGGCCGGGTTTGCGGTCGACGACCGGATTCGAGTGATGATCGACGCGCCCGCCGACTTTGCCGCTGCGCTCGATACGCACCGGGACTACCTCAAGGCGGAGACGCTCGCCGTGGGGCTCGATCTGGTGGGAACTCCGGATTTCACCGCCGAGATCGAGCGCTCCTGGGAAATCGACGGGCAGCGGGTGGCGATCGGGATCCGCCGCGCGGAGCGCCCGTAGCGAGAGGCAAGTTCCGAGGGGGCGGCCGTCCCTTCCTCGCGGTCAAACGCCGCCAGATCCCGGTCACCACTCGCCGTGGAGTGGGGACTTGTCAGCGGCCGGTCCGGATCGTCTTGTGGCCGCCCCGGAGGCTGGCTATACTCGACGGCCACGCGCGGAGGGCTCATGCCTCTCCGCGCGTCGCCCACGGGTTCGTGGGGGAAACGAGGAGGGACGGCCATGAACTCCCAGCAGCTCGAAACGTTGCGCGCCAGGCTGGTGACGGAGAGGGACCGCATCATGAAGGAGCTTGGCTACATGGAGACCCGGTTCCTCCGTTCGACGCCCCGCGATTCCTCGGGAGACCTCTCGGGGTACGTCTTTCACCTTGCCGATGTCGGCACCGATGCCGACGAACGCGAGAAGGCCGTGCAGCTAACGTCCGCCGAGGGCCGGCTGCTGACGGCCGTGAATGCCGCTCTCGACCGTATCGAGGGCGGTAGCTACGGCACTTGTCTGAGTTGTGGTGGCGAGATCTCGATCAAGCGCCTCGAAGCCGTGCCCTCGGCCACGCTCTGCATCGAGTGCCAGGAAAAGGAGGAGCGGAACTCCCGGTGAGCCGGTGAGTTCCGCCCAGCGGCCAGCACCCCTTGCCCACCCTGATCGTTACCGCAGTCCTCGTCGTCGCCTGCGACCTGGCGACCAAAGCCCTGGCTTCACGCTTGCTCCTGCCCGGACGTCCCATTCCCGTCATCGGTGATTTCGTGCGTCTGACCCTCGTTCACAACTCGGGGGCGGCATTCGGTCTGTTCCCCGGGAGTCGTGTTGCCTTCATCATCTTCTCGCTCCTGGCGATCGGCGTCATCTTCACGCTCTTCATCCGTCTGCCCGGGCGCGGGCGGGCCGAACTCGTGGCGCTCGGAGCTCTCCTCGGGGGCGCTCTCGGCAATCTCCACGATCGAGTGAGAGCAGGATTCGTCGTTGATTTCATCGAGGTCGGCATTGGTCGCTTCCGCTGGCCGGTGTTCAACGTCGCCGACATCGCGGTGACCGGTGGCGTGATCCTCCTGCTCTTCGCCCTGGCGCGCCGGAAGTCGTGAGCGGATCGCGCCAGGATCCATCCCCCTCGCCGGCGCGTATCGTCATGGTTCCACCGGAGCTCGCCGGTGAACGGATCGATCGCGTACTGGCCCGTCTCGTCCCGGAATGGTCTCGAGCTCAGGTCCAGCGCTTGATCGAGCGTGGGCTGGTCAGGGTGGGAGGGGCGGACATCACACGATCGTCGCACCGGACGGAAGCCGGCGCGGCCATCTCGGTCATGGTCTTGCCCGAGCCGCCGGGGCCGCTTCTGGCCGAGCCCATCCCGCTCGACGTCCGTTACGAGGACGACCATCTCGCCGTGCTCGTGAAACCGGCTGGGCTCGTGATGCATCCAGGTGCCGGGGCGCGGCGCGGCACGCTCGTCGCGGGGTTGCTCGCCCGCTATGGCAAGCTCCCCGGAGATCCGGTACGGCCTGGCCTGGTTCATCGCCTGGACCGCGACACGACCGGCCTCGTCCTGATCGCCAGGGACGCGCTCGCGCTCCGGCGCCTGGCGGCGGCCGTCGCGGCGCGCGAGGTGGAGCGTAGCTACGAGGCTCTGGTCTGGGGTCTGTTGCGGGAACCCTCGGGGTTGATCACGGTTCCCATCGCCCGCAGCCGGCGCGATCGCACGCGCATGGCGCCCGCGCGGCGGGGGGGAGGAGCGCCGAAACCGGCTATCGAGTCGTGGAGTCTCTGGGTATAGCAAGCCGACTCGAGATCAGCCTGCGCACGGGGCGCACGCACCAGATCCGGGTCCACCTCCAGCACATCGGACATCCGGTGGTCGGTGATCCCACCTATGGGGGCCGCCCGCGGAGCTTGATTGCGGTGCCGGCATCCGAGCGGGGACGTGCGAAGCAGATGCTCGCGGTCATGCGCCGCCAGGCCCTCCACGCTTTCCGGCTCTCCTTTGTGCATCCGGTGAGCGGGGAACGGCTCACCTTCGAGGCCGCGCTGCCGGCGGACATGACCGCTTGCCTCGAGATCCTGCGGCAGGGAGCAGGTCGATGAGCGGGAGGCGATTGCTCGGTATCGACTATGGGGAGCGCCGGGTCGGAGTCGCCTTGAGCGATCCCACCGGGACCTTGGCCTCGCCCCTGACCGTGATCGCCCACGAAGGAGGGCCGGAACTCGTGGACCGCCTGGTCGAGCTGGTTCAGAATGAGGGTGCGGTGGGCATCGTGATCGGTGATCCGCGACGGGCGAGCGGCGAGCGGAGCCCAGGCTCGGAGCGCGCCGAGACCCTGGCCCACGCCCTTGCCGGGCGTCTCCAGCTTCCGATCTGGCTATGGAATGAATGGGGATCTACGGTGCTCGCCGCCGAGAGGCTCTCGGCGGTCCGTCCTGCCCGTAGGGGCCGGGGCGCCGACGCGGCAGCCAGACGCCATCGCGATGCGCGGCGGATGCGCCAGCAGAGGCTCGATCGAGCCGCCGCCGCCATCATCCTGCAGGACTTTCTCGATGCTCACCATGATCGCGAGCTCCCGGCTCCGCTAGCGATTCAGGGGATGGATGCGAAGCCGGAGGGTCCTCTCGACACCGAGTGACCTGCCCGCTGGAGATCGGAGGAGGAACGACTGCATGCACCTGCCTGCCCGGCTCCGGACCGTGGTCCGCTTCCTGGTGACGGGTGCCGTCTTGATTGCGCTGGCCGGGCTCCTGGTGTGGACCCTTGGGCCAGGGCCACCCCGGGCCGTGAAGCTCCGCGTTCCGGAGGGGGCAACCCTGCGCCAGATCGGGAGCATGCTGGCCGACTCGGGTGCTGTGCGCTCGCGTGTTGCCTTCGAGCTGGTCGGCCGCACGATGGGCGCACAACACAGACTGCGTGCGGGGCCTTTCACCGTGCCGCCGAGTTCGACGCCGTTCGATGTGATCAGACTCCTGGTCTCGGGTCCCATGGACCAGAATCTTGTCACCATCCCCGAGGGGCTCACACTGTGGGAGACGGCGAGCATCCTCATGCGTGATGCGGAGATCGACTCCACCGGGTTCGTCAAGGCGGCGACTGACAGCGTACAGGTCCAGGCCTTCGGCATCTCGCGGCCCACGCTCGAAGGCTACCTCTTCCCCGATACCTATGACATCCGCCCCGAGGAGTCGCCATCGGTCGTGCTCTCCACCCTGGTTGCCCGTGCTCGATCTGTGCTCGCCGAGGTCACGGCGGGACAGCCGCCGCCGCCCCCCCTCGGTACGGATGGGGAAGAGATGGTCATCCTGGCTTCGATCGTCGAGGCCGAGGCGCGGTTACCTGGCGAGCGTCCGCGAATTGCTGCGGTATATCTCAATCGGTTGCGGTACGGGATGCGTCTCGAGGCCGATCCGACCGTGGCCTACGCTCTGCGCGCCCGGCGCAGGCTCTACTACAAGGATCTGGAGATCGACTCGCCATGGAACACCTATCGGGTGCCAGGCCTGCCCCCGACGGCGATCTGCAGTCCCGGGCGCGGGGCCCTCGAGGCGGTGATGGCCGCTTCGGGCATGGCGGAGGTCCGGGATCTCTACTTCGTCGCCCGCGGTGACGGCAGCCACATCTTCTCGCGCACGCTGGAGGAGCATGCTCGAGCCGTGAACCGGGTCCGCTCACGCCGTTCCGCGGCCGGCCGGAATGGAGGCGACGAGGGTGGCCAGGGGGCGAGTCAAGGGACCGGGCAGGGGAGTCGCTTCCCCGGCGGCGGGGACGGCGCGGCCGGATCCCAGACCGTGGGGCCCTCCGGGCGCTAGGCGCTTAGGGAGGCTCCTGCCCGTGTCGGATATTGCCGGATGGCGCAGTCATCGTGCCAACCGGTCGCCAGAGCTGTGGCGCTCTGCTAGTCTCGCGATCACCCCATGGAACCAACCCGTGACATCATGTTGAGTCCTGACTCCAGCTCGCCCGCGGCGGGCCGCTCTCCCGGCGGCGGTCCGGAAGAAGCCGTCGCGGCGGATCTGGCCCGGCTCGAGGCGGTCCTTGCCTCGCTCGGGCGAGTGATCGTGGCCTTTTCCGGCGGGGTCGATTCCACGCTCGTTCTTGCGGTGGCTCATCGCGTGCTCGGCGAGCAAGCACTTGCCGTGACCGGCGTTTCGCCGAGTCTCGCCGCCAGCGAACGGGCCGAAGCCCGATCCCTCGCTCTCCGGATCGGAGCGCGCCACCGCGAGATCGAGACCTACGAACACCTGGATCCTCGCTACATGGCCAACGCGGGCGACCGCTGTTATTACTGCAAGTCAGACCTGTTCGACCGCCTCCGCGCGATTCAGCAGGCAGAAGGCTACGAGGCCATCGTCGATGGCACCAATGCCGACGACCTGGGGGATACTCGACCGGGGCTCCGGGCTGCGGCCGAGCGCCAGGTCCGGCACCCACTGGTAGAGGCCCAGCTCGACAAGGACCGTGTCCGCCAGCTGTCCCGCCACCTCGGGCTGCCTTCCTGGGACAAGCCGGAGATGGCCTGCCTGGCGTCGCGCCTGCCCATGGGAACGCCGGTGAGCACGGAACGGCTCAGACGGGCGGAGCGGGCCGAGGCCGCGGTGAGGGCTCTCGGCTTCCGGCAAGTCCGGGTGCGAGACCATGGGGATCTCGGTCGGGTGGAGATCGCGCCGGAGGAGATGAACAGGATCCGCGGCGGGGATCTCGAGGTCAGGATCCGAGCCGCAGTGGTTGCCTCCGGATTCGCGCGGGCGATGGTTGATCCAGACGGCTACCGCCGGGGGGGCGCAGTCCGCTCGGCCGGCGGGTCGGAGCGGGAATCGAAGCAGGCAGAGGGGGGAATCTAGCCATGGCCGATGCCGATCGCAGTCGGAAGCGAGGTCGTGACCGGACCGAGACGCGCGCCGATAGGCGGCGTGTTGCCGCGGACGGCCGCAAGAAGCGCGGGAAGGTCGATCAGGATCATCTCCCTCTCGAGCGCGCCAACCTCATGCTCTTTGCCCTTGCGCTCGCCGTGATCGTAATCGGCTATTTGACCCTGGCCGCGGGGTCGATCACTTTGGCCCCTATTCTGCTTGTGCTCGGCTACTGCGTCCTGATCCCGGTGGCCATCGTCTTCCGACCGCGGACCCGGCGGATGGCGGATACCGGGGCCGGGCCCCTGGAAGCACGACCTGGTTCGGGGGGCGAATAGCTCAGCTGGTCAGAGCGCTTGCCTTACAAGCAAGAGGTCACAGGTTCGATCCCTGTTTCGCCCACCAGCCTTGACTCCTCCCCATCCCGGACGGCCTTGCCCCCCCCGGGGGGGGCCGGAGCTCACCGGGCCCCCGCGGAGATGGCCCCGAGGGGGCAGCAAGCCCCTCCAGCCGCCCCGGGCCTTCCAGCCGCCCGAGGTGGCGTTGACAGGAGGAATGGATGTTGCTAAGCTATAGTCAGTGGAGAGCTTCCGTGAATTTCCATGCTCTTCTGCTCGGGGTCCCCGGATCCACGGAACGGACAGCCGGTGTGGGCCGTTTGAACCAGGAGCACCATCACCCGATTCCCGCTACCGTGCGCTGCCCCAGATATTTGCGGAATTTGCGCATTGACATATCGGGCCCGTCGGTGATAACCTTTTGACTGGCGTCAGAGATTCCGCCGTGTCCGAAAGGGGGTGCTCGACGGCGCACGGTATGCCCGATTCGGGCCAAGCTCCTGAAAGCTTTTCGCTCTAGGCAACTCAGGATTCTCCTTAGGAGGTGTGTAATGTCGCGTTTCCTCGTCAGTGCCCTCGGAGCGGCGATTCTCCTGGGCGCCCTCTCGACGCTGGTTCTTGCCGGGCAGCCAGACCCCAATCAGAGCACGTGGGGCAACCTGGTCGGATGCAGCCCGAAGAACACCACGGCGCCCGTGAATTCCCGATACAGCTTCGTGGGCACCATTCGTGACGGCGCCGGGGCGCCGATCGCGAATTTCCCGGCGAGCCAACTCGAGCTCGATTTCGGCGATTGCAACGAACCGAGCACGCGGCCGTCGGATCAGATCCCGGCCGACGGTGACAGCAACATCAATGGCCAGGTCACCTGGAACGTGAACCTCAATTTCGGCGGCAAGGATCCGTGCGCGGTCCGCGTCCTCGTGCAGAACGTGGTCTTCAAGACCCTGGCTGATCATCAGGGATTGCCGAATGCCCAGATCGACGGTGGCGTGCGCTCAACCGATGAGACGGGCGACGGCCTGGTCGCTCTTGCGGACCTCGGCCAGTTCCAGCAGGAGTTCGTGAACACCGGCACGCGTCGCGACTATGTCGGCGACCTGGGCCCGAACTTCGATGGTCTCACGGCTCTTGCCGACCTCGGTACGTTCCAGCAGCACTTCACCGCTCCGTAAGCGGTGGGGGCCAGTCCCGGGGTCTTGATACCCCCGGCTGGCAGGTAAATTGCAACGGTGTTTGACGGTGTAGGTACTGGGGATCCGTCCCCTGGCGGGTCCCCAGTACCGAAAAGAGGGTGAGGGGTGGCGGAAAGGCTCTCTCTCACCTGAGAATGTCCGAATCGGCCGCGGACGGGAGGGCGAGCGGGGCCAAAGCGAACGTCAGCAACTGACGGGGGAAATCCTCCAATCAGCTTTGCTTCGGAACCCGACATCTCGACCAGCCAGGAACCTGCAGCTCTTGATCAGGAGGTAAACAGAATGCGTTACGCGCCCGTAGCGATGGCCTTGTTGGCGCTCTGTCTCACGACGACCGCCTTTGCCGGCCAGAACCCGAACGTGACCCTGCCGATGCACGGCAAGACCTCGACCTTCGAGGCTTGCGACGGCTATCTGCCGGTCGATTGCCTCAGCAATCGCCCGACGGTGAATCTTCCCGCTGGTCCCATCACGGTTTTCCTCTTCGTGATGAACTACGACTGCGTGGCTGGTGTGCAGACCGCATTCCAGCCGGCTGCTACGTGGACCTTCGGGTTCGGCCTCTGGGATTGCCAGCCGGGCCAGCTGAGCGCCGTGACCCCGGCCGCGCCCTTCGGGCCGACCAGCGGTACGATCACGACGGCCTTCAACTTCCTCAACGGTCCGGCTCTCGGAGTCGTCGGCCGCATGGTTTTCGTGAACACGGTTAGCGGCTGCGTCGAGCAGGTCCAGTCCAGCTATCCGTTCGAGAACCACGTTCTCGACTGCCAGCAGGGCATCGACCAGGTGGTCGAGGGTGCTCGCATGGGCAAGATCTGCGTCACCGAGGGTGGCGTGGATGCCTGTGAGCCGCTCGTGGCGGTGGAGCCGGCGACCTGGGGCGGCATCAAGGCGCAGTACAACTAGCTCTCCGAGAGCCGCGGGTAGCCTTCCCGGCTCGGCCGGATGATCAACGATCGAGGGCGGCTTCTTTCGGGAAGCCGCCCTCGTCGTTCTTTGCCTTGGAGATGGGACACCCGGCGTGGGGTAGTACGCCTTGCCCTCTCGGAGCCCGAGCGCTAGAATCCCCCGTCATTCTCCCTCGCCGGCTGCATGGCTCATGGTGATCAATCAACGGACTTCCATTCTCCTCCTGGGTCTGTGACCCTTTCGCTGGTGCTTTGCGCCCCGACCGCGGCTCCGGGCGGCGGTTCCGAATCGCCCCTGACGTCGGCTACGGCCGCGGGCGACTCGGCTCGTGCCGGCATCGCTCCCGGCGGCACCCGCATCGGGACGCATGAGCTCCCGCCGGAGGCGCCCGATCCGCGTGCCTACCGGGACACGACGCTCACCTACGAAGAGCAATCGAAGCTCGATGAGAGACTCCGGCACGAGCGCAAGCTGGCAGCGATCGATTCGCTGGATCTCAACCACCATGTCACGCTGGCGCTGCATGCCGCTCCGGCGAGCGAGCGCCGCACCCCATCCGAGATTGCAGCGCTTGCCCGCGACTGTGAGCATCTCGTCACCGCCGTTGCACCCGGGGACTGGGACATCTTCCTGATCGCGAGGGGGTTCGATCTCCTGAACGGGGTTTCGTTCACTCTGGCCTGGCCCGAGGACTGGATCGTCCGCGGCTTCAGCCTCAACCCCGAACTGAAGGTGCCCTTCGCCATGGGCGATGTCGGCGCCGGATCGGCGCGTCCCTACATGGTCGTCTTCAATTGTGTCGCCCACCCGGAGCGGGAGCCGATGGTGCCGAAGGGTGTCCTGTACACGACCGGCGACCGGGTCGTCATCGGTCATCTCGAGGTCACGGCAATGAGTCCGGGGTCGCTCACGATCGAGGACAGCGCGAATCCGGACTACGGTCCGCCTGAAGTGTCGAACTGCTGGAACACGACTCAGGACATACCCGTCACCGCCCGCGGCCGCATCGATGTCGGCTCGGGCCCGGGACTACGGCCCTGCGACGCCGTCCGCCCGCCGGCCGCCGAAGGGAAACCCTAGTCGAGGCTCTGCCGCCGGAAGTGCCCATGAAGTCAAGAATGTCCTTTCCAGTCATGGCTGCGTGCCTGTTCGCTCTGTGTCTCGGGGCCGCCACGATCGAGGCGTGGGGATCCGGGCCGGCTTCGGGAGCCGCTCCGAGCGGGGCGCCGACCGATGTCGTCGCCCGCATCGGTGACGTCGCCATCGATCGAGCGACCTTCGAGGCCGAGTTCGCCCGCAGCCAGCGCGACACGACCAAGCCCAGGAGCGATCTCGAGGCCCGACAGGAGTTCATGGAGTCGCTCGTGAACCGCTACCTCCTGGTCGCGGCGGCGCGCGAGGCCGGCTACTTCGAGCCGGATTCGACCCGCGACTACATGATCAAGGGCTTCGAGGATTCGCAGCTCATCACCATGGTCCGCGACCGGGAGGTGCGCTCGAAGATCGAGGTCACCCCCGAGGAGGTCGAGGCCTACCACGCCAAGTCGGCCGAGCTCTTCGACATGAGCCAGATCATCGTCGCCACTCGCGAGGAAGCGGAGGCGGTGATGAAGCGGTTCGATGCCGGAGAGGACTTCGCAACCGTCGCTCGCGAGGTGTCGCTCGACATCAAATCGTCAGACAAGGGGGGGCAGGTCCCGCCATTCGCCTGGGGCATGACGAGCCTGTCTTTCCTCGCTGCACTCGACGAGATGAAGCCCGGTGAGATCCGCGGCCCGATCGAGAGCGAGGCTGGTTACCACATCATCCAGCTCCACGGAATGCAACGCAATCCGAACTACGAGCCGCTCAACGATGGACAGCGGCCCTATGTCGAGTATCGTTGCCGCCTGTTCAAGGAGATGGAGCTCACCAACGAGTTCTACGCTCAGCTCAAGGAGCGTTATCATTTCTCGCCCAACTGGCCTGCTGTCAATGCGCTGGCCCGGATCTTCCGCGATGCTGTGGCCGCCGCGGTGGAGAACAATCCGCACGCGAGCCGGGAGGATCAGGAGGAAATCGCCAAGCGCAGTGTCGTCCTCGAGGATTCCCTGCTGCGGCAGCCGATCGCAACCTGGGATTCCGGCTACTTCCTTGTCTTCGAGGACTGGCAGTTCGTGAGCCAGCTCCCCGGCCTGGCCATCGTCGACCGGCGCAACCCGCACTTCATCGTCGGTGATGCAGCCGCCGACTTCTATCGCGCGGCTCAGGCCATGGAGGCCCGGGCCAAGGGCTACGACAAGGAGCCGGAACTTCGGCGGGGGGTCGAGCGGAAGCGGGAGGAGATCGCAGTCTCCCAGTTCTACACAACCGAGATACTGGGGAAGCCGCAGTTCACTGCTGCCGAAGAGCGGGAGTACTACGAGCAGCATCCCGATCAGTTCATCATCGAATCGCAGGTCAAGCTGGCCTGCCTGCAGTACCAGGCCGATCCGGCGGCGGCAGCGGCCATGGAGGACGCTTTACGGGGGTCGGCGAGCCCAGATTCCCTGCTGAAGGAGCACATGGCACGGGGACTCATCCGGACGCAGACCCCGGAAGGCAAGTGGTTCAACGACCAGCAGCACCCCATCATCTTCGGCAAGGCCTGGCCGATGAAGACCGGTGAGATCGGTCGCGTGATCGATGAAGAGGGATACTGGACTGTGTTCGTCGTGCTCGACCACCAGGAAGGCCGAATGGCTGCCTTCGATGAGGTCAAGAAGACGGTGCAGACATCGCTCCGCAACATCAAGGCCGATGAGATTCTCAAGAACATGCTCGCAGATCTGCGTGTCAAGTACCCGGTGTGGGTCGATCCGGCATATGTCCGGAACACGGGAGGGTCGGAATAGACATGGCATCCGCTACCAAGGCTCATCGCTCGAACAAGCTGATCCGATTCGTCGCCATCGCTGCCGCCCTGGCCACTGTCGCCTCGTGCAACAGTCAGCGCAACATCGTGGCCAAGATTGGTGATCGCACGATCACCCGCACCGAATTCGAGGAGCAGTGGGCCAAGACCACGGTCATGCCCGGGACCAACGCTGATTCCCTCCGTGATGCTCTCTACGAGTCGCTCATCCACAAGGAGCTGCTCGTGCTCGCGGCCGATAAGCACGGGTACTTCGATGCGCGTGTCGACAGCATCGCGACCCGCTTTGGAGAGGACCTCCTCCGCAGCAAGGTCCGGCTCGACGAGTCGCACATCGACTCGACCGTTACCGAAGAACAGATCGCAGAGGCGTTTGCCCGGTCGCACAACGAGATGCGCATGCGTCACATCATCCACTGGGCCGAATCGTCGCTCGACTCCGCGCGTCAGCGCATCGATGGCGGAGAACCGTTCGCCCAGGTGGCGGCGGATGTCAGTCTCGATCAGCGTAGTGCCGCGGACGGCGGGCTCCTGCCCTGGCTCACCGATCGCCAGCTCATTCGCCAGTTCCGGGAGACTCTGGACCCGGTGACGATCGGGAAGGTGGTGGGACCTTTCGAAAGTCCGTACGGCTGGCACCTGGCCGTCGTGGACTCGATTCGCGAGCGGGAGGGTGCCGATCTCGATGCCGAGCGTGAAGGGATCCAGGCCGACATCCTTGCCGAGCGGCAGCTCGAACGGCGTACTGCGGCGCAGCAGGAGTATCGTCGCAAGTACGATTACAAGATCGACACCGACGCTGCCATGGCCACCCTGGCCGAGGCCGGAGCAGCATTCGAGAAATCGGAAGCCGACTCGGTGCTGCGGAACGCCCCACTCCACGAGCGTTGGATCCCGTCCGCTCCGGATCGCGAGCTCGCCGGATACAAGGGCGGCAAGATCACCGTAGCCGACTACGAGGACGCTCTCGAGGCCGGCGGCATTCAGTTTCTCGCTCGCCGGCTTTCACCCCAGGGAATCCTCAACGATCTGAACGAGATCTTCTACCAGGAAGCCCGACTGCGCGAAGCGCGGGCGCGTGGATACGACAAGGACCCCGAATGGAAGGAGCGCGGTGCGCTCAAGCGCGAGGAGCTGGCCGTCGACCGTCTCTACTCCGAGGATGTCATGAAGGGAGTCGCGTTCAGCGAAGCGGACTTGAAGGCCTACTACGACGAACATCCCGACCAGTTCCAGCAGCCGGAGGTGTTCCGCTACTCCTTCATCCAGGTCGATGACGCTTCGGTTGCCCAGTGGCTCGTCGGAGAGATGAAGCCGATCTCGAGGCTGGCTTTCAACCAGGAGGTCACGATCGATGAACGAAGGGAGGCGTCGGCGCTCTTCGACAGCCTCGAGGTCGAGGTCGGAAACACCGGTCATCTGCTGCGAGCGGTGCGGGATTCAGGGCGGCGCGAGGCCTCGACAGCCGGCGCCGTGGCCGAAGCCGCCCGCACGATGAAGCCTGGTGATATCGGGCATGTCGTCGAGGCCTACGGCGCACACACCGTCTTCATTCTCATCAGCCACGAGCCCAAGGGCA
The DNA here is from genome assembly GCA_963823555.1 of Candidatus Eiseniibacteriota bacterium. GTDB lineage: Bacteria > Eisenbacteria > RBG-16-71-46 > CAVPCR01 > CAVPCR01 > CAVPCR01. The sequence goes on from CAWGMA010000001.1 coordinate 338,708, forward strand.
CGCTTCCCTACGAGAAGGCCCGGGAGCGCGTGGAACGGACGATGATCAACGCCGAGTCCGAGTCCAGGCTGAAGACCCTGCTTGAGGACCTCGAGGCCGAGTTCGGGGTCGAGCGGTACCCGGAGCGGCTCGGGCCGTCCGCGGGTGCGGGAGAGGCCCCGAGCGGCGAGTAGGGCTGCCAGGTGTGCCGGGATGGGACAGGAAGTCCGGATCGAGACGGTCGCTGGCTCGGGAGCCGCGGATCCCCGCGGCTCCCACATCTCTTGACTTGACTTAACCGGGTCGCTTCACTATAGTTACAGCGTTAAGGACAGCTTAACCGCCTGCCCTGAGCCGCGCTGCGCACAACCCCCAAGCGGTCGGACCTCCTCCGACCCAGGAAAACACCGCATCGAACCTGGCTAACGATCTCGAGCACAACAGGGATTCCGCCATCTTGAGGCGGCAACCCAGGTTCCTTTTCCTCGAGCGGTCCGGAAACTGACTTTGATGTCCTGCTACCCAGTCCGCCCTGGGTGCTGAACACCTATCGAGTGGAGGCTCGTCTCCGAGTCTCCCGCATCGGACCCGAGGCGGGTCCGGAGGAATGAGCATGCGGTTCCACACCTCGTGCCTCCCAGCGCTTGCCGCAGCCCTCATCCTGGCGGGGATGTCGCCCCCCGGAGCGGTGGCTTCTTCCTGGTCCCCTCGAGTGAGCGGAGATCCCGCGTTCGCCCGGATCACCGTGGAGTTCGAACCCGGCGACGTTGGTTTCAGCGCTCAGAGCGAAGGCCTGGAGATCGCCGAGGTCCTGACCGCCAACGACCGCTGGCACTTCCCGGGGGCTCCGGACCTGCCCATCCTGAGGCTTGTCGTCCAGGTCGATGACGATTTCCGCGTCGAGGACGTGTTGATCAGGAGCGAGGACGAGGTCTCGATGGGCAGGCATCCTCTGGCGCCCGCCGCGGCGGACGGGGGCGGAGAGCGTGTGGCCGATCCTGCGTTCTACGGGAGCAATGACTTCATTCCCCCGCGCGCGGCCGAGGTCGCCGGAGAGGCCTGGTCGAGAGGACGCCGCCTGGCCTACGTCACGATCTATCCCCTGCGCACGAACCCGGTGAGCGGCGAGGTCATGCTATCGACCCGGCTCACCATCGAGCTCACCGGTCGCAGAGACGCCGCCGTTCACGGCCGGCGCCCGCGCCCGGTGCCATGGGAAGCCAAGGTCGATGAAGCCCTCGGGCGGATCGCCGTCGACCTCCGCAGCTCCCCGGGCGCGAAGTCGGCGGCGCCGATGACAGGCGAAGTGGAAGGTTTCTGGAGCCCGACCTACCGGCCCACTCTCGATGGCAGCCCCGTCGAGTACGTGATCATCACCTCGGCCGCTCTCGAGCCGGAGTTCCAGGTGCTCGCCGACTGGAAGACCAAGAAGGGCGTGCAGGCCGTCGTGCGTACCCTCGAGTGGATCACGACGTCGTACCCGGGCGTCGACCGCGCGGAAAAGCTCAGGAACTTCGTCACCGATGCCTACGAGAACTGGGGCACGCTGTGGGTGCTTCTCGGTGGAGACTCCGATCAGGTGCCCTTGCGGTATGCGAGTCATGCCCTGAACACACCGCCCGAACCGATTCCCACGGATCTCTACTTCTCCTGTCTCGACGGCAACTGGAACGCCGATGGTGATGCCGTCTTCGGCGAAGGCATTCCCCCGGGCTATCCCGCCGGCGGGGATTCGGTCGACCTCGCGCCCGAGGTCTTCGTCGGTCGCGCCCCGGTCTCGACTCCCGCCCAGGTCGGGGTATTCGTCAGCAAGGTCATCGACTACGAGCAGGCCATCTTCGCTTCCAATCGCTATCCCAGCTCCGCGCTGCTCCTGGGTGAGCGGCTGTCCCCGTCATCGGACGGCGGGGCCTACTGCGAGGATGTTCGCCAGCGCCTTCCCGCCGGCATGCGCGTCGTGCGGATGTACGAGGAGTATCCAAGCTATCCCGGCGCCTTGCCCGAGCTGCGCGTCACCGTGATCGACTCGCTGAATGCCGGGTTCGGCCTGGTGCATCACGTCGGTCACGGCTACCGAAACACCATGTCGGTCGGCGACGGCACCCTCTCCAACGCCGATATCGACAACCTGACCAATGGCGGCCGGCAATCCGTGGTGTATGCCATCAATTGCTCGTCGGCCGCTTTCGACTACGCGGCCATCGGGGAGCGGTTCCTCAGGAATCTGAACGGCGGCGGCGTGGCCTACATCGGCAGCTCACGCATCGCCTCCTCGGGAGACTCTCGACCGTTCCAGAATGAATTCTACGAGGTCGTGTTCCAGGACAGCGTCACCTCGGTAGGGAAGGCGGTGGGATACTCCAAGCTGCCGTTCATTCCCGGCTCGCAGTCAGAGACATCCTACCGCTGGGTTCAGTTCTCCCTCACCTTGCTCGGCGATCCCGAGATGCCGATCTGGAGACGGGGGCCGACTCCGATCACCGTGACGAGCTCGCTCACGCATCCCCTCGGTACGGCGAATTACACGGTCACGGCCACGGCCGGCGGCTCACCGCTCCCCGGAGCCCGTGCCACCTTGTGGAAGCAGGGAGACGCGTTTGCCACGGGGTTGACGCAGGGCAACGGTGTCGCCACCTTGCCGTTTCTCCCATCGTCCACCGGGAGCTTCCATGTGACCGTGGCGCGGCCGGACTATGCTCCGTCCCAGAAGGACGCGAACGCGGTCGGCGCCAGCAGCGCTTTCCTCTACATCACACAGGTCACGATCAACGACGACGCCATCCCGCCGAGCTCCGGCAACGGCAATGGACAGCCCGATGCCGGGGAGCGGGTGGAGGTCACGGTGCGTCTCCGCAACGACGGCAGCACGACGGCGACCAACGTGAACGGCATCCTGTCCGTTCTATCGGGAGGCGCTCACGCTACCATCTTCCAGGCCAACGCGAGCTACGGGACCGTGGCCGTGGGTGGGCAGGCGGTGGGGACCTACGTCATCGACCTCGACCGCGCGGCTCCCGACGCCTTCCAGCCGACTTTCCAGCTGGCGATCACCACCGGCCAAGGGGCCTTCAGCGACAGATTCGTACTCCCCGTGCGCGGCCATGACATCGAACACTACGCCCATGTGCTCTCGGACCCGGCGCCCGGGGGCAACGGCAACGGAGTGCCCGAGCCCGGCGAGGCGCTCAGCTACCGGGTGACGGCGCGCAACAACGGGACCGGGCGTGCCGACCAGGTTTCGTTCACCCTACGGGTCCTGAACCGCTTGACGTTGCTTCCCGATCCACAGGTCACGATCACGGACGCCAATTCGAGCTTCGGCAATCTCCTGTCCGGTGCCACCTTCCAGGGCGATGCTGTCGCCTTCACGCTCGCCGGTGGTGCCGTGGTCAACGATCTCCTGCTCGAGATCTCCTGGCGCGACGCGCGCGGCGCGCTGCATCTGGATCTCTGCGATCTGGTGCCCCCGGATCCGGTCGAGGAGATCCGGGCGGAGGGCCGAGTCTCGAGCATCACGCTCGAGTGGACGGCGCCCGATTCGAGCGATGTCGCCGGCTATGATATCTACCGATCAACGAATGCCCAGGGCGGCTTCTCACGCATCAATGCTTTCACCGCTCTCGGATCCGCCGTGTACGAGGACTCGAATCTGCCCTCCCTGACGCGATACTACTACTACGTGGTGGCGCGGGATCGCTCCTTCAACGAGAGCATCGCTTCGCCGATCCTCTCGGCGACGACCACGCCGCCGATCGCCAGCGGCTGGCCGATCGAGATGGGACAGCAGACAGCAGCAGGTGTGGTCATCGATGATCTCGATGGAGATGGTGACCTCGAGGTCGTGACCGGGGCCGATGCGATCTATGCCTGGCACAATGACGGCACCGAGGTGCGCGACGGCGACTCGAACCCGCTCACTTCCGGCGTCTTCGCCACCGACGGCCAGAACGGAGCCTTCGGATTCCATGCCACCCCGGCCATCGGGGACCTCACCGGCGACGGCGACATGGAGATCGTGGGCCTGGCCTGGCGCGAGGCCCGGGTCTATGTGTGGAACATCGACGGCTCGCTCGAGCCCGGCTGGCCGCAGACGATAGGCGGCGACTTCAACTGGGCATCGCCCGTCATCGAGGATCTCGACCTCGACGGCGACATGGAGATCGTCGCCCCATCGGGCATGACCGGCCGCATCTTCGCCTGGCACCATGATGGTACCGAGGTGGCCGACGGCGATTCCAATCCCGCGACACAGGGCATTCTCTTCGTGACCGGCAGTTCCTTCCTCTACTCTTCGCCGGCGGTGGGCAACATCGACGCAGACGCCTATCCGGAGATCGTGTTCGGCACGCAGAGTTCAGGAGGATTCGTCTATGCGATTTCGGGCATCACGGGCGCCGTCAAGCCCGGCTGGCCCCGTGAGACGCACAGCCAGGTGACCGCATCGCCCGCGCTTGCCGACTTCGACAATAACGGGTCCCTTGAGGTCGTGATCTGCTCCGAGTCCGACTCGGTCTACGTGCTCCGGGGCAACGGGACCGACTATCCGGGCTGGCCCCGCCCCGCCGTCGTCAACTCCGACTTCGGACACACGAGCTCGCCGGTGGTCGCTGACATCGACGCGGACGGGTTCCTCGATGTCGTCTTCGCCGCGAACGATGGCCACATGCATGTGTGGAAGCGCGATGGCTTGGTGGTGTCCGGATGGGCCAATGTTCTCTTCGCCCAGGACGCCCTCAATGCCGATGTGACGCAGTCGACGCCGACCGTGGCCGATCTGGATTCGGACGGTCGGCTCGAGATCGTGGTCGGCGCCGAGAACGGGCTGATCTACGGCTGGAACCACGACGGGACCTCGTTGGCCGGGTTCCCCATCAGCATCGGCGGCGAGCAGCGAAGCGCGGTCACCCTATGGGATGTCGACCAGGACAACTTCGTCGAACTTCTGGCCACCTCCAACGACCGCAATTTCTATGTCTGGGATCTCGCCGGCGAGTTGCGCGCCGATAGGATCCCGTGGCCGTTCTTCCGTCATGACTCGCGGAACACCGGCCGCTTCGATGCGAAGTTCACGTCGATCGGCATCGCCGACGCCGAGCCGGTCCCGGCGGTGCTCCAGACCCCGGTCCTCCTCCCGGCCTTCCCGAACCCGTTCAATCCGGCCACCACCATCCGTTTCGTCGTACCGGGAGAGCGGGCCGGTTCGCGGCGGGTCGAGCTCCGGATCTACGACGTCGAGGGACGGCTGGTCCGGAACCTGGCCAGTGGCCCCTTCGAGACCGGGGAGCATGCGGTCGTCTGGGATGGGCGGACGGGAGCCGGAGGCCGGGCTGCCAGCGGGGCCTATTTCATGAAGCTGGAAGTGGATGGGGAGGTTCGCACCGGGAAGCTCACCCTTCTCCAGTAGGTCCGGACGAGCTTGCCCCCCGGGGGCCTTCCCAGCCCCCCAGGAGGCGGGCCTCCCTCCGGTCCTGGGCGGGGGTCCCAGACTCCGGGGGAATGGGGCAAGTGCAATCCCTGAAGCTCCTTACGCGGTTCCGGGCAAATGTCCCTTGACCCCCCGTCCGTGGCCCGTGTAGCCTCCGCCGCGACCATCCCAGAGGGGGGTGTCGCACCAGGGGACGTGAAGGACTCTGTAACTTGGCGCGGGGTCCAGTTTCAGTTTGTCTCCAGAGCCATGGAGGGTAAGGCGTGATGCGCTTCGCTTTTGCAGCGGTGGTCCTGGGTGTCCTGCTCGGTATGAGCGGGATGGCCCTTGCTGAGAACAATGACTGCGTGACGGTTGTGCTCCATGCCGCTTCCGGCATCGACACCGACTGCCAGACCGATGTCGATTGCACCGCAGTGCAGCCGACGACTCGGATCGACGGCCCGGTCGGTCTCTACACCGTCGTCATGTACCTCCGGAACTACGACGAAGTCAACGGCGTGCAGGTCGCATTCGATTGGCCAGGGACCTGGTCCTTCGGCTTCGGCCTCTGGAACTGCCAGACGGGCCAGCTCTCCGCTGTCACCCCGACCGCACCCGGCCCGCTGTCGGGCAGCATCACCACCGCGTTCAACTTCATCACCGGTGGTGCGCTGGCTCCGGTCGGCGTCATGGTCTTCAACTCGCTCGGCGTGGACGGCTGCCTGTCCATCATCGAGTCGGAGTATCCGTTCGGGAATCACGTGATCAACGGCAACGTGACTCCGCCGGAGACCGCGATTCGCGACGAGAACGAGGGCAAGATCTGCGTTGCCGCTGATGGTTTGAACGCTTGCGAGTGCGTACCTGAGGCTGTTGAGCCGGCCACCTGGGGGCAGATCAAGGCCACGTACCGCTAGAAGAAAGACCTCGCCCGGCTCTAGACAAGTCTGGCGGGGCATTCCGGCGGACGGTGTGACTGGGTAGCTCCCTGCTGCCGGCATGTCCCCACGGCGGAGGGAGACGTCGATTCCGTTCATCGGGAGCCTTGAGCCTCGATGGGTACCTGCGTGCCATCCACGTGCTACGCGCGGCCTGAACGACCGTGGCGGGTGCGGGGTGCGGAGGCGGGACCCCCCTCACGAATCAGAGGGACTTGAGAAGGCCGAGAGCCTCGAGGCTCTCGGCCTTCTTGCTGTTCTCCTGGCGCTCGCAATCCGCCTGGAGAAACCCCCGAAGACAACTCTGAGATTGCTCCGCTGGTCCCCCGGCCAGCAGGAGGGAGGGATCAGTACCCATGCGACTGGACCGTTTCACAGTGAAAGCGCAGGAAGCGCTCCAGGCGGCTGACCGTGTCGCTCGCCAGTTCGAGCACCAGGAGCTGGAACCGATCCACTTGCTCTATGCCCTGGCCGAGCAAGCCGAAGGGCCGGTTCCCGCCCTTCTCGGTCGCGCCGGCGTCGACGTGGGGAGCCTACGCCGGGATCTCGGGGGCTCCCTGGCCGCCAAGCCCCGGGTCGGCGGCCCCGGCGCCAGCGAGCGCTACCTCGGCACCGAGCTGCGCGCCGTTCTCGACCAGGCCGAGACCGAAGCCGATCGGCTCAAGGATGACTACGTTTCCACCGAGCACCTTCTTCTCGCCCTCACCGAGGCCGGCGTGTCTGCCGAGACGGCTGCTCTCCTCAATCGCGCGGGGCTCACGCGCGACATTCTCCTCAAGGTTCTCAAGGAAGTGCGGGGGTCCGCACGCGTCACCGATCCCCATGCCGAGGAGCGGTACCAGGCGCTCGAGCGTTTCGGTCGCGATCTGACGCGACTGGCCCGGCAGGGCAAGCTCGACCCCGTCATCGGACGCGATGACGAGATCCGTCGCGTCATTCAGGTGCTCTCTCGTCGCACCAAGAACAACCCGGTCCTGATCGGCGAACCGGGTGTCGGCAAGACCGCCATCGCCGAGGGTCTCGCCGGGCGTATCGTCGAGGGGGATGTGCCCGAGGGACTCAAGGACAAGCGCGTGGTCGCGCTCGATATCGGCGCCCTGGTAGCCGGGGCCAAGTACCGGGGCGAGTTCGAGGAGCGCCTGAAGGCCGTGCTGCGCGAGGTGATTGACGCCGAAGGCGAGATCATCCTCTTCATCGATGAGCTGCACACCCTGGTCGGTGCCGGAGGTGCCGAGGGGGCGGTGGACGCCGCCAATCTGCTCAAGCCGGCCCTGGCCCGCGGCGAGCTACGTGCGATCGGAGCGACGACCCTCGATGAGTATCGCAAGCACGTCGAGAAGGACGCCGCGCTCGAGCGCCGGTTCCAGCCGGTCCTGGTCCCCGAGCCGTCGGTCGAGGACACGATCGCCATCCTGCGTGGGCTGAAGGAGCGCTACGAGATCCACCATGGAGTGAAGATCCGCGACTCGGCCCTGGTGTCCGCGGCCGTGCTCTCCAACCGGTACATTGCCGACCGTTTCCTCCCCGACAAGGCGATCGATCTGATCGACGAGGCCGCCTCGCGGCTCCGTATCGAGATCGATTCGATGCCGATCGAGATCGACGAGGAGGAGCGACAGATTCGCCGGCTCGAGGTGGAGAGGGCGGCTCTCGGCATGGAGAAGGACCCCGGCACGGCCGAGCGTCGCGAGGCCGTCGGGCGCGAGCTGGCCGAGCGCCGCGAGCGACTCGATGGGCTCAGGGCGCACTGGGAGAAGGAAAAGGCAGGCATCACCCGGATCCGCGAGCTCAAGAAGTCGATCGAGGAGCTCAAGACCGAGGAGGCGCGCGCCGAGCGCGAGGGGGATCTGGCGCGGGTGGCCGAGATCCGCTACGGGAAGAGCGCCGAGGCCGAGCGCGAGCTGGCCCAGGCCTCGGCGGATCTGGCCGAGCTCCAGCGCGAGCAGAAGATGCTCAAGGAGGAAGTCGACGAGGATGACATCGCCGAGGTCGTGTCCAAGTGGACCGGGATTCCCGTGGCGCGCATGCTCGAGTCGGAGATGTCCAAGCTCGTGCGCATGGAGGAGCGGCTCTCTGAGCGCGTCATCGGGCAGCCGAAGGCGATCGAGGCCGTGTCCAACGCGGTCCGCCGCGGTCGAGCCGGACTCGGGGATCCCTCGCGTCCGATCGGATCGTTCCTCTTCCTCGGTCCGACCGGAGTGGGAAAGACCGAGACGGCCCGCGCTCTGGCCGAGTTCCTCTTCGACGACGAGCAGGCCATGATCCGGCTCGACATGTCGGAGTACATGGAGAGGCACTCGACGGCCCGCCTGATCGGCGCCCCTCCCGGTTACATCGGTTATGAGGAGGGCGGGCAGCTGACCGAGGCCGTGAGGCGACGCCCCTATTCGGTCGTGCTCCTCGACGAGGTCGAGAAGGCGCATCCCGATGTCTGGAGCATCTTCCTGCAAATTCTCGACGAAGGCCGCCTCACCGACGGCCAGGGGCGCACCGTCGATTTCCGTAACACCGTCATCATCATGACCTCCAACCTGGGGAGCGCCATCATCCAGGAGATGGGTGGGCGCGATCAGGCGGCCATGGAACGCGAGGTGCAGAATCTCTTGCGGACGTCATTCCGCCCGGAGTTCCTCAATCGCATCGATGAGGTCGTGATCTTCCGCAGCTTGAGCGTCGACGATCTGGTCGAGATCGTCGACCTCCAGCTCGGGCGCGTTCGCCACGCCCTCGCCGAGCGCCACCTCGACCTGGTGGTGACGGACGCCGCCAAGCGCTACCTGGCTGAGGCCGGATTCGATCCCATCTACGGGGCGCGTCCCCTGAAGCGCCTGATCCAGCGCCAGATCGAGAACCCGATTGCGCTCGGGCTCCTGCGCGGCGATTTCAAGGAGGGTCAAGCCATCGAGGTCGACCGCGATCCCAGCGGGGGCCTGAGCTTCCGCGCCCTGGAAACCGGGGAGACGGTGACCGCGGGCGGGGAGTAGGGCCCGCTCCTAGGCCGGGGCGACGCGCATGTCGCGGCGTTCGTGCGGCCGGAAATGAACCCGGTTCTTGCCGTGGGACTTGGCGATGAGAAGGGCCTCGTTCGCCCGCCGCCAGAGCTCGTCGGCGGCGCCGCCGTCGTCGGGAAAGATGGCGCCACCCACCGAGATCGTGACGCTCGTGCGGTGCTCCTTACCGTCGAGCCCGGGGATGAGGAAGGTCGTCTGCTGCACGGCCCGCCGCAAGCGGTCGAAGATGGTGCGCGCATCCTCCGGCTCGACCGGCGGGGCCAGGACGACCGTGAACTCCTCGCCGCCCCAGCGGGCCACGCAGTCGAAGGGACGAACGAGCCCCTTGAGAGTCTGGGCCACGCGCAAGAGCACCTGATCGCCTCCGACGTATCCGTAGCGCGAGTTGAAATTCCTGAAGTCGTCGACGTCGATGATGGCGAGGGCCAGGTGCCGGCCTTCACGCCGGGCGCGGGCGAGGAGATTCTGGAACTGGATCTCGAAGAAGGCCTTGTTGAAGATCTGGGTACGCGAATCGATGAAGACGAGCTCCTGCAGGCGCGCCACGTTGAGGAGCAGCTCGCGTCCGGTGTCGGCGATGAGCTCGAGAAGAGCCAGTCGTTCCCGCGTGAAATGACCGGGACGAGCTGAATAGACCTCGATCATCCCGCGCACCCGGTCACCAGCGCGCCCCAGCCCGATGGCCGCTCCCGTGCGCATGCTGTCCCCGACCCCCGCTTCTTGCCGCGCGTCGGCGGTGAGCTCGCGGAGGAGATAGACATAGCTGCGCGCTGGTTCCCAGTCGCCGGCCACCACCGAGGCGAAGGGCGAGCCCGAGCCGGCGAATGGGGTGAAGCCGTCGTGCTCGTCGCGCTCGATGGCCAAGTAGCGGACCTCGTCGCAAGCCAGCACCTGGCGGGTGAAGGAGAGGAGAAGAGCGATGAGAGGCTCGGTCTCCGCCACCTGCGTGCCATCCTCGGTCAGGATGCGGCTGGCAAGGACCAGGAGCTCCCGGGTGGTCTCGATGCTTGCCGGGCTGCCGCCGGGCAGCACGGGCAGCGGAATCGAGACGATGGCATCGATCGGGTCGGCCGGGAGGTGAACCGTGATCGTGGCGCCCGTCGCCAGATTCCGGTAGCGACGGCGGCGCTCGCCAGCCTCCTCGGAGCGCACGAGACCGCGGACCTCGAGCTCGCGGAGCACATCGGCGGCGACCAGCTCGGCCTGCTCGAGGTCTCCCGCCGCCAGCGCCTCACGCACGCGCTCGCGAAGCTCAGGGGAGAGCTCCTGGGTCGGCAGCACGCGCTGCAGTAGTTCGAAGAAGTTGATCTCTTGCGTGCGCATTCGACAGCTGTGGTGGGCGGTGGATTGCCGGCGCTCGTCGTCCCTCCTCGACTTCCTGGGGCACTTCGCGGCGCCGCGGACTTGGGCCACGAGGATTATACCACCGCCGAGAGAGGGTGCCCACCCTGTCTAGTCGCGCGAGCGCACCAGCCGGCCGGTGAATTCAGCCTCATCGAGCGGCCACTTGGCCGTGAGCCGGTAGACATAGGTGCCGTTGGCCACCTGGTCGTGGTCGGCATCGAGTCCATCCCACACGATCTGCGAGTAGCCCACGTTGCGCGGTGCCGTCAGCTCCTGGATCTGGCGGCCGGTCACGGTGTAGATGCGGACCACGACCTCATCCGCCGGACTCGTGAGCTGATAGGTGATGGCCGTGAACTGGTCGAAAGGATTGGGATAGGCCGCCACCTGCTCGAGGCTGAATCCACCCACCTGTACACTGACGCCGCTCGTGAGCGCGAGGATCCCGTTGTGCCTGATCTCGAGGCTCAGGTCGTGGGCCCCCGTGCCGAGGATGACGGGCGCTCTGAGCTGCCAGTCCTTGCCCAGCGGATCCCTGCTTTGCCCGCTGAGCCCGGCCACCGGGGAGCCATCGAGGAGCAGGCGGAAATCGCCCTCCGTCACGCTCACCGGCGCATGCACGTTGATCTCGATGGTGGTGCTCGAGGCCACGAAGTCGCCGCTGCCGAGCGCCACGCCATTGGCGCGCCAGCTGACATCCGTGCGCACGGCGAGCGGGAACTCGATCGTGCGGTTGTTGGCGTCGTTGGCGACGACGACGATCTCGTAGTTGTCGGGACGCAGCGGTGCGCGGTAGGTGAGCCGCCGTTGCCGTTCCTCGGTGCCCGTGACCTGCCACAGCGCCGGATCCACCGGGATCGGCCCGGCATCGCTGCGCTCGATCACCTCTGTATCCGCGATGCGCACCTCGTCGCGGATGTCGGCTACCACCAGTACCGTATCAGAGCCCGCGGCGAAGCTCTCGATGCGCGCGCCGGGAGCCCGAGTGGTGTCCGCCGCGGTGACCGCGAAGAGCGGCGGGATCGCATCCATGCGGAGACCGGGATCCCCGAGCGTGCAGTAGGTGAAGATCGGCCCCTTGAACGCGTCCTGCTGGTTGTAGAGCTCCTTGGCGAGATTCGTCACCTCGCCCAGGATCCAGCGCGCTCCCACCGGCTCGCCGCGCGGATTCTCGGTGGGCGGGGTCAGGAAGAAGGCGTCCCACTGCGGCGTGTTGAGGTCGTACTGGTAGGGCGGTCCCTGGCTGCTTCCCGCCGGCAGCCATTCGAAGCCCGTCGAGCCGATCGCGGCCACCAGGCCCCGGTTCTCCAGCGATACCAGGAGCTCGCCGAGCCCCCGCTCGCGCCCGCCGACGACGTTCCCGATGCGCTCGTTGAGCTCGTTCAGGTGGTTGGGATGGCAAGCGTAGATGAACCAGATCCCGGGGCGCCCGAGGTTATTGAACGAGTTCTGATCACGATCGAACTCGGAGGAGAAGATGCGTTCGTGCGCCATCAGGTGCCGGTTGGCATGTCCCTGGTAGTTCATGATCAGGTTCCCCTCGGAGATGAGCTGGTAGAGGATCGGGGAACCGGTGGCGTCGAACGCCGCCTGCGCCTCGCCGGGCGTGTGGGTGCCGGGGTCATCGGGTGGGGGTGGTCCGGGAAGGGGATCGGTGTAGGTCGAGAGACGTATGGCGCGCGTATCGATGAGATCGCCGATTCCCGACCGCTCCTCGATCATGGCGTCGATCGAATCGCAGATCGCTCCGAAGATGACCTCGCTCGCTCGATACCGGTACTGGGCGCTGAAGCTGATGGTCGAGGACCAGGCATCATCGGCGATGGTCAAGGTCTTGGCCCGCCAGCGGTCGCCGGGGTCGAACTGCTCGTAGCGGATCGTCTTGTCGACCATGAGCCCGAACTCGGCCGCCGACTGCGCCGGCAGCCGGCCGACGGCCATGTCGAGGTGCACGTCGAACTGTTCTTCCTCCGGGGCGAGGCCGGAGACGTACCAGGTGTCGCAGGACACGAGCTCCAGATCCACATCGCCGAACACCGGACCGAAGATGGTCTGGCTCGGGATCACATCGAGCCCGGTCGGCACCTTGTCCCGGTAGTCGTCCGAGGCGTCGCCCGCCAGGAGGAGGTACATGGGCGGTTGAGTCCAGTGGGCAAAGGCATAGCGCAGGTAGTTGCGAATGGCGTCGGGGCCATGGAGGCCGCCCGCGAACTCATCCTCGATGTCGGAGAGGAGGGCGATCGCCGCCTGGTGGCCATGCAGCTCACGATGCTCCTTGAGCCGCGTGGCCACGGCGGGGAAGTCGTCCAGCGCCCCGTCCCCGTCGATGTCTGCGATGTCCGGCACGACGATGATGTAATCGGGCTCGATGGCCGGGCTGGCCAGCGACGAGGGACGATCGAGGGCGATCGCGGCATCGGTCAGCGTCAGCTCGCCCAAGCCCCGCGCGAGGGCGATGTAGGAGCGGAGGCCGGTCACCTCGTCGCGGAAGCGCACCTCGTAGGGCCCGCTACCGGTGACCTGAACGCCCGTCAGCACGGTCGGCGCGAAGTAGTTGGTGACATCCAGGACCACGATGTCCGCCGCGCTGAAGCCGCCGATCGCGAACTCGGTGGGACCGCTGGCCGCGCCGGAGTTCATGATCAGGCGGTCGTTACGCGCCTGGTAGAGGTGGTGGTAGGCGAACTCGAACCAGTCGAAGTTGGCTCCGGCATAGGTGACGACCTGCGTCGTGTCCTGGACCGGCATGCGCTCCCCGATGAACTTGAAGCTCGAACCGGGCCGGGTGAAGGTCGAGGCCGGGAAGGGCGCGCTCTCCCAGTCACCGATGGCCAGATGTCCCGTGAACCCCCACCGCGTGGCCAGCGTGTCCTCACCCTGCGAACTCGTGATCAGGAAGGTCCCGAGATGCCGGAAGCCGTCGATTCCGGACACCATGCGGGTCCGGGCGCGGATCGGTTGCGAGGGATCGACATCGGCCCCGGTCAGGTCGTAGGGGAATACGAAGCTCACGCACTGGGCGTCGCCGCAGTAGGCATCGCCGAGATCGGGTCGCGGGAAGTTGCGGGTCAGATACCAGGGGAGGACGAGCTCACGGGCGGCGTAGGAGGGCGAGGTCGCTGCACGCGGCGCATAGTTGAAATAGACGAGGTCCTCCTCGAAACGGAATGTGTCGGGGAAGGAAGCGGCCGCAGTCGGGGGCGCCGGTTCGAACCAGCCGCTGCGAGTGGCCATGCGCGCTCCGCCCGTGATGTCCCAGCTCAGCCAGACCACGTTCTTCTCGGTGAAGCGGTGCCAGTAGGGTACGGGGCCCACACGATCGCGGTAACCCCTGGCCACGAAGGTGATCCAGTCACCCGCATCGAAGACACCATTCTGGTTCCGATCCTCGACGACGATGGGGAGCGGATCGCGCACGAAGTTCTCCGCTGGTGGCGGTACATCCGCGAAGCGCCGTTCCCACAGGGCTAGCTGGTCGACTGGAAGTCCCGGCGGCAGGCCGAGCGACTCGAGCTGGGCGAACGGGATCCGCACCGGGCCGCCCTCCCTGATGGTGATCTTCATCTCGTCCTGCTGGCCGAAGGGCGCCCCCAGGACTCCCTTCATGCGCGCCTCCATGCTCGGGCCGGCGCGGAAGCTGCGCGCGCTCTCGTAGTTGATGATCGTGTTCCGGTACACGGACTCGAAGCCGCGCTCGAAGCTGGGAGCCGGCAGACGTTCCGGGGCCCGGGCTCGCGCCGAGCGGGGGCGGAAATCGACGCGGACCTCGACCCGGCGAGCGACCTCGACCCGGCGCGTGCGGGGGTCAAAGCGCACCGGATACAGCGTGAGGTCGAAGACCTGCTGCTGCCGGAGCCAGGAAAGCTCGCTCGCCTCATAGGGGAGCGCGGGATAGATCTCCCCGCCCGCATAGAAGGCTCGGTCGAGTGCATCGATGAGACCGGGAACAGGGAGTCCCTCCTCTCCCCCGGTCTCCATCACCGGCTCCATGGCGGGGGCCGGGATCACGTCGAGCACTTCGGATTCCAGCACGCTCACCTGGGGGACCGGCTCATGGTCCGGAGGCACCGCGATCGTGTAGGTGCGAAAGGGAAGAGCCGGCAGACCGGGAGCGGAGGTCGAGCCGAAGCCACGGGCGCCGATGGCCACGAACGATTCCCCGGCCATGGTGACCGGCGTCTCCTTGAGCGGCGGGAGCTCGACGATGAAGGTGACGCCGTCCATGCCGCGCTCGTCGAGAGACGTGACGGCGCCAGGGAGGGCGCCGGCAGCGGTAGGAAGGAGGGTGGCAAGGAGGGCGAGGCGAAAGAGTGACATCGGCTTCATGACAGACCCTGTCGTCAGGGGAATGGCCGAGCGAACGGGCCTTTCCGGCACACATTTCGCATCGTGATCAGATGAACCCATCCCATGCTGTCCGTAGAGGTTTGGGATCGGCCGAGGATAGCACGGTGGAGACCTCCGCAATGGCGCCAGGGCCTGGCTGGGAGCCGCCTTGACACTCCCGCATGGTGCTTCCTAGCCTGGTAGCGGATGAAACGGTCCCGGCGCCTTCCCGTCGCGGAGGACTCGGCTCGGGAGGGCCGGGTGCCGGGCCGGGGCGCACCCTGATAGAGGAAGTTGACCCATGGTACCCGGAAGCTCGATGAGGGTTCCTGATCGCGCTCGGCCCTGGTCCGATGTGCGGTCGAATGGGCCCCTGGCCGCTCGCGTCCGGCGGCGGAAGCCGCTCTCCGGGCCATGGGCTGTCCTCGTCCCCGCGCTCATCCTCCTCGGCGGCTGCTCCTGGTTCCGGGTCGATGATCGCGAGCTCGCCGACAAGCTCGCCACGGCGACCACGACCATGGAGGAGGGCGATCCGGCGGCGGTCATCCACGATCTGGACATGCTCGCCTGGCATCGCCGCGATTCGATCGCGGCCCGTCGGTTGCTCGTTGAAGCCTGCCGTCGCGCCAACACGATCGAGAGCCGGCGCATCGCCGAACGCACGTTACGGGAGTTGGTCGCTCTCGATCCCGAGAACCCCGACTACCGCTTCGATCTGTCGGAGATTCTCCTCGATCGCGGATTCGACCGTGATGCCCGCCACGAGCTCGACGTGCTTCTCGACCGCAACCCGGAGCATCCTGGCGCGCATCTCGCCCTGGCCCGCTACCATCTGGCGCTCTATCGTCGCTTCGGTCTTCCCGGAGACTACGAGGAGATGCTCGGCCACTGTGCACGGGCCGCCAATCTCGCTCCGGAGGACTACACCGCCCAACGGGGCCTCGCTGAAGCCTATCTCCTCGGTGGCCAGGACGATAGCGCCCGCGGATTGCTGGAACGCCTGCTCGAGCAATGGCCAGATGATGGCTGGCTGCACGCGCTCGACGGGGCCGCGCTCGCGCGCCCCGGCAGCTATGCCGAGGCAGCCGCGGCGTTCCAACGGGCTTTCGACCGCCTGACCGAGAGCGAGAGGAGCCCCTTCGAAGACCTGCACCTGATCGCAGATCCCTACGAGCTGCGCCATTTCGAGGAAATGGTCCCGGATGAGCGAGAGGATTTCCTGCGGGTTTTCTGGCGGTCGAAGGATCCCCAGCCGGTGACTCCCGTCAATGAGCGCGAAATCGAGCACTGGCGCCGGGTCGTGATGGCCGATCTCCTGTACGCGTTGCCGCGCTACGAGCAGCACGGCTGGGAGACAGCCCGGGGCGAGCTCCTGATCCGCTATGGCGAACCTCTGTACACCGAGTACATGCAGGGTGGGCGGGCTCTCTTCTTCTCCATCCCCGGTTGGTACCACATCTACGCTGCGGGCGGCGGTGAGCTCGAGGTGACCTTCTATGACATGGCGCTGAACGGGATGTTCTATCTACCGTTCACCGGTTTGCCGACGCCGAACGATCTTGCCTCGTACGAGATGCCGCAGGGCTACATTCACGATTACGGTGGGCGCTGGGTCACGCCCGTGATGGCCGTAGGCGAATTCAGGGGGCTGCGAGCCCGGACCCGGGCCGAGATCTACCTGGCGATGGCGGCCGATTCGCTGGCCAGCTATCAGGGTACGACGGTCGGGGTCGGCACCGTGGTCTTCGATCCATCCTGGAAAGAGGTGGTTCGCTCGGAGGAGATCCTGGAACTGGACGGGGCCACGATCGCCGGGGAGGCAGACCGCGCTGTCGTCCATCAGATCAATCTGGATCTCAAGCCGGGGTCCTATATCGTGGCCAGCGAGATCCGGGGGGACGCCGGAGCGGTGGTGGGCACCACCACGCAAGAAATCGCCGTTCATCGTTTCCCGGCCGACTCGCTCGCGCTGTCAGCGCCGGAAATCGCGTTTGCCGTCGATTCGGCCGGTCCCGAGCGGTTCAAGAAAGGCGCCGTTCATGTCGTGCCGAATGCGACCGGGGAGGTCCGCGGAAGCGAGGCCCTCGTCGTCTACTTCGAGGTCTATCATCTGGCGCCCCGCCCCGCGGACGGCCTCGCCGAGTACGTGGTGCACTACCGGATCACTCCGGCCGACCGCGAGGGCAACTCGATCTGGACGCGCATCACCAATGCGATGCGCTCGAAGACATTCATCGAATCGAGTTTCGTCGAGCAGGCTCAGGGCGAGGTCGTCCGCCGTAACCTGACGATCGATGTTTCCACGCTGGCTCCAGATCGCTACCGTCTGGATCTCGAAGTCACCGATCTCACGACCGGATCGACGGCGAGTCGGGCAACGGTCTTCCGCCGATCGAGCCTTTGATGCGGTCGAGTCGCACGGAAGAAGGGGTGGAACATGGACGCGCTGCGGACCGACAACTTGAGCGCGCCGCTGGCGCCCTTTCTCCTGGCCTCGGTTCTCGTTCATCTCTTGCTTGCGGTGCTCCTTCCCATCGTGGCGATCGATGTCCCTCCCCCCGTCCTGACCGCGACGGAGCCGGCGGTGGCTGTGGTTGACCTCGAACGCGAAGGCTTCACCATGCCTCTGGGCAGCCTGCGCATGCAGGTCCTGGAACTCGCCTTCCCCCCGGCGGTGGACGGTGCGCAGGAGGCGCCTGCGGTGCCGGCCGCGCCACGGGCCGAGGATCTTCCATCCCCTGAGATCGAGGTGGTATCGGAGGAGCCCGAGCCGGTGGCCATCCCCGTCCTCGAGCCGAGCCCGACCATGTCGCCGGCCGGATCTGGCGGGAGCCCGGGGATGGAGTCCGGGGAACCGGGCGGGGCCGCGGGTGGGGAGGCGAGTGATGGTGGGGCCGTGGGCGGGGAGGCGGTCGTGACGCCGCCCATGATCATCTCCATGGCCTGGCCGGAGTTCCCGCCTGAGGCGCGCAAGCAGATCAAGGTCCCCATCGTCCTCGCCGTCCATGTGAGCGAGGAGGGGAAGGTGACCGAGGTGCGGGTCGAGACCTCGAGTGGCTGCCCCTCCTGCGAGGAAGCCGCCATCGCCAGCGCCTGGAAGCTCCGTTTTTCCCCTGCCAGGCGTGGGGACGAGCCGATCGCCATGTGGACCCGGTTTCCAGTCACCTTCGGCCGGCGCTAGGCTGGGGGGCTGGTTTCGCCTCACTCATGGAGGTCGAGGGGGCGGGTGGTCATCCGGCGGCCCGGGGGAGGATCCTCCGCCAAGGGCCCGGTCGCCTTGACACGCCCGGGTCCGGGCGCTTATCTTTCCATGGTTTACAGAGCCGAGTGATGCGGTCGAGCCTGGTCTCGGTCCCGGGGCCCGTGGTGTCCCGGCTTTTTTGTCTGTCCTTTCGCTCTCGGGGCGTTCGATGCCATCCGCCGTCATGAACCTTCTGGACCTCCTCTCCGAGGAGAACATCGCACTCGATCTACCCGCCACCGACAAGAACGGGGTGATCGAGGCCCTGGTGGCCCTTCTTGGGCGCTCCGGACAGGTGAGCGATACCAAGACGGTCGTGTCCGACATCCTCGAGCGGGAGCGCCTGATGTCCACCGGCGTGGGGTCGGGGGTAGCCATTCCCCACGCGCAGTCCAAGGGAGCCCTCAAGCTCGCCATGGCCTTCGGGCGCACGAGCGGGGACATCGACTTCAAGAGCCTCGACGGCAAGCCGGTGGGTCTGTTCTTTCTCATCGTGGCTCCCGACGGCCCCGGCGGGTTCGTGCGCATCCTGGCCCGGATCTCCCGCCTCCTCTACTCCGGGGAGCTGCAGAACAGCCTGCGCCGAGCTCGGACCCCGGCCGAGGTCATGGGCATTATCGCGGCCGAAGAAGCGAAGCTGCGCCAGTAGCTGCCCAGGGAGGCCTCCCGCCCAGAGCCGCGGCCCGCGGGCAGGATCAGATCTCAAGATGCGCATCCTGGCGGTCGTTGCCTACGTCGCGATGATGTTCTCCCTGTCGAGCTGGCAGAACCCGCCAGGCGGCCCGTCGGTGCCTCACCTCGATAAGGTCGTGCACGCCGTCGAGTACGCGGTGCTCGCCATCCTCCTCTCCTGGGCGATGCCTCCCCGGATGCGGGGGACGTGGAAGCTCGCGGTCGTGATGGTGCTTGGTCTCCTCATCGGGGCGGCCGACGAGCTCTATCAGCGGCGTGTTCCGGGGCGGGAGTCGAGCGTTTACGATCTGGTGGCTGATATGGCCGGCTTGAGCCTTGGTGCAAGTGCCGTGCGACGATACGAGGAAAGCCATGAATGAACCAGCGCGGATCGAGCCGCGCACTCTCAAGGGGTTCCGCGACTTCACGCCGGAGCTGATGATCGCCAAGGAGGCGATGATCGAGATCATCCGGGGTGTGTTTCGCTCGTTCGGGTTCGTGCCCATCGATACCCCGGCGCTCGAGTACACGGAGATCCTCCTCGGCAAGGGTGGTGGGGAGACCGACAAGCAGCTCTATCGATTCACGGACCAGGGCGGGCGCGATGTCGCATTGCGCTTCGATCTGACGGTTCCCTTTGCCCGTTTTGCGGCTCAGCATGGGCGAACTCTCGGGACGCCCTTCAAGCGCTACCACCTGGGTCCGGTCTGGCGCGGGGAGAACACGGCCCGGGGCCGCTTTCGCGAGTTCTGGCAGTGCGATTTCGACACCATCGGCACGCGCTCGCCGCTGGCCGATCTGGAGACCGCGCTCGTCATCGACCGCCTCCTCGTGGCGCTCGGCGTCACGCGCTTCGAGCAACGGCTGTCCGATCGCGGCGTTCTGGCCGGGTTGCTCGATGAGCTGGGTCTCGCCGGTGAAGCCGCGCCGGTGCTGCGTGCGCTCGACAAGCTGGACAAGCTGGGGCGCGATCAAGTGGCGCGGGAACTGGCCCGGGAGGCCAAGGCGGCCCCGGCCACCATCGATGCCATCTTCGCCTTTGCGGGGGAGAAGGGAGAGGCCGCGGATCTCCTGGCGCGTCTCGGCAAGCGGTTCCGAGACCATCCTGTCGCCCAGACCGGGATCTCGCGCCTGGGCGTGATCACGAGCGGGCTCGAAGCGGCCGGTGTCCCACCGGACCGCTATCGCATCGACCTCGGGCTGGCTCGCGGCCTCGACTATTACACGGGGACCATCTACGAGACCGTGCTCCGGGACGAGCCGGGGCTGGGCAGCGTGTGCTCGGGGGGGCGCTACGACAACCTGGCCTCGCTCTACACTCGCGACGTGCTACCGGGGGTTGGAGCCTCGCTCGGCCTCGACCGCTTGCTGGATGCTCTCGACCGGCTCGGGCTCTCGGCGCAGGGGCAAGCAACGGCCAAGGTGCTGGTCGCGATCCTCGACCCGACGCGCTGGATCGACTATGTCCGTATGGCGGAAGAGCTCCGCGCGGAGGGCGTGCCGACGGAGCTCTATCCCGACGAACACCGGCTCGACCGGCAGCTGCGCTATGCGGATCGCAAGGGCATTCCGCTGGTCGTGATCGCCGGTGAGGATGAGCTCGACCGTGGCACGGTCGCGGTGAAGGACCTGAGGACCGGTGCGCAGCGCAGCGATCTCGCCCGCGCCGGATTTGCGGCGACGGTGGCGGCCATGCTGGCCACGACCGGTCCGGGCCCAGGAGCGACGGAGGCGCCCAGAGCATGACAGGCCACAAGAAGACCGAGGAGCAGGCGGCGGCCGGCGCAGAACTCGAGGTCCACGAGCTCGATGGGCTGGGTGACTGGCGGCGCACTCATCACTGCGGCGAGCTGAGAACCGAACAGATCGGGAAGGAAGTCACGCTCCTGGGCTGGGTCAACCGCATCCGCAACCTGGGGGGGGTCCAGTTCATCGATCTCCGAGATCGTTTCGGGCGGACGCAGGTGGTCGTGCGTCCCGAGGCGGTTCGCCCCGACGTGCTGGGCCGCGCTCACCTCCTGCGCCAGGAGTTCGTGCTGGGCGTCCAGGGCCGGGTCCAGCCGCGCCCGGAAGGCATGGTGAACCCCGACATGCCGACCGGGGCCATCGAGGTCGAAGCGGTGGACCTCAAGGTCTTGAACCGCTCGCTACCCCTGCCGTTCCCGGTCGCCGAGGACGATCCCGCGGTCGGTGAAGACTTGCGGTTGCGCTATCGCTATCTCGAGCTCCGGAGCGAACGCCTGCAGTCGATCCTCGCCCTTCGCCATCGGGCGATCGCCGCCGTACGCGCGTCACTCGATGCGATGGGCTTTCTGGAGATCGAGACTCCGCTCCTGGTCCGGCCCACGCCCGAAGGGGCGCGGGACTACGTGGTGCCGTCACGACTGCACCCCGGGAAGTTCTTTGCCTTGCCGCAGTCGCCTCAGCTCTACAAGCAGATTCTCATGGTCGCGGGCTGCGATCGCTACTATCAGATTGCCCGCTGTCTCCGCGACGAGGATCCCCGAGCCGATCGGCAGCCCGAGTTCAGCCAGATCGACCTCGAGATGAGCTTCGTGGGCGAGGAGGAAGTGTTCGCGGTGGTCGAGGCCTTCATGGCGACGGCGATCCAGGCCGCGGTCGGCGTCGAGATCGAGCGTCCGTTCCCTCGCCTCACCTATGACGAGGCGATGAGCCGGTACGGCTCGGACAAACCCGATCTCCGTCTCGATCTGCCCATGACCGACGTGACGCCCATCGCATCCACCCTCGAGTTCCGCCCGTTCCGGGCCGCCGCGGAAATGCCCGATGGCATGGTGACCTGCCTGCGCGTGCCAGCACCCGAGTGGGCATCGCGACGCGTGATCGAGGAAGAGCTCACCGCAGCGGCTCTCCGCGCCGGGGCCCAGGGTCTGGCCTGGGCTCGCCTCGATGGGGGAGGGGTGACCGGGGGCATTGGCAAGTTCCTGGCGCCTGCACTGCCGGCGCTCGTCGGTGCCACCCAGGCCCGAGATGGGGATCTCCTCTTCTTCGTGGCTGATCGCCGCCCCGTTGCCCAGGTGGCGCTCGGCCAGGTTCGCCTCGAGGTGGTGCGCCGGCTCACAGCGACGGCGTCGCCAGGCTATCGCTTGCACTGGATCCACCGCTTTCCACTCTTCGAATCGGATGCCGAGGCCGGAGGTTGGAAGCCAGCCCATCACATGTTCACGATGCCGCTCGCCGCGGATCTCGATCGCCTCGAGACCGACCCGGGAGCGGTTCGCGCCCAGCTCTATGATCTTGTGATGAACGGGTACGAGCTTGGCTCCGGTTCGATTCGTGTGCACCGCCGTGATATCCAGGAGAGGATCATGGCGGTGGTCGGGATGAGCCCGGCGGAGGCCCAGGAGCGCTTCGGCTTTCTCCTCGACGCCTTCGACCACGGGGCTCCGCCCCACGGCGGCATTGCCTTGGGGGTGGATCGCCTGGTCATGATTCTCGCTGGCAGGAACTCCATCCGGGAGACGATCGCCTTCCCCAAGACCCAGAAGGCAAGCTCCCTCATGGATGGGGCTCCCTCACAGGTGTCCCCTTCGGACCTCCGTGAACTTCATATCAAATTGTCAAATATAGACTTAAGCTGAACACACAGCTCCCCGGCGGCCATCTGCGCTACTTGACACCCCAGTAGGGCCGCTGTAGCGTCGATACGTAGCCTTAGGGAAAGGACTCGTGTGGAACCGGGTCGAGAAGGTCCAGGCCCGACCGGACCGGCATGGGCCGGGCCGCAGACGGCCGGGTCAGGGGCAGGCCCAGAGCGGCTTCCCGGGGGCCTTGCGGACCTCGAGGGCGAACCCCGGGCCCCGAGCGTGGGTGCATTTCTCGCTGGGCCAGGAAAACCTGGGGCGGCGCATTCAGGACGCGGCCGGGGTTTTCCTTTTGCTATGTGCCGGGCCTCCCAGCGCCCCGGCTCCCCTCCTACCCGGAACACGGACTAGCATGTCGGCTGAATCAGACGTCGAGGGCAAACTCGAGCTGGGAGAAGTCGATCCCCTTCTCGTCTTCGGGAGCGGGGATGCTAACCTGCGGCTATTGCAGCAGTTCTTTCCGGTACGGGTCGTCCTGCGCAACGGCGCGATCACGGTCAAGGGCAAGGCCGGGGAAGTGGCCCACGCGACTCGCCTCATCGAGCGGATGCTGGCCAAGGCCCGTCGCGGGCAGGTGGTCGAGGAGGCGGATCTCCTCCTCTGGAAGGCGGGTGGTCAGGGGCCGGCTCCACGGGTGATCGCCCTCGACGCGACCACCGTGCGCGTTCGCACCCCCGGTCAGGTGGCGTACATCGAGGCCATCAAGAACTATGACATCGTGTTCGCCATCGGTCCGGCGGGCACGGGCAAGACCTTCCTGGCAGTGGCCATGGCCGTGCTGGCGCTGCGCGATCGCGAGGTCGAGCGCATCCTCCTCGTGCGGCCGGCGGTCGAAGCGGGGGAGAGCCTTGGGTTCCTGCCCGGTGACTACCGGGAGAAGGTCGATCCGTACCTGCGCCCGCTCTACGATGCTCTTGGTGAGCTGATGCCACTCGAGCGCATGCGCAAGCTGATGGAACTCGGTGTGATCGAGATCGCCCCCCTGGCCTACATGCGTGGTCGGACGCTCAATCGGGCGTTCGTCATCCTGGACGAGGGGCAGAACACCACGGTCGGACAGATGAAGATGTTCCTGACCCGGCTCGGTCCCGGATCCAGGGCGGTGATCACCGGCGACATCACTCAGGTGGACCTGTCCAACCCGGAGGAGTCGGGACTCAAGCGCATCCAGCCCA
This sequence comes from Candidatus Eiseniibacteriota bacterium, assembly GCA_963823555.1. Lineage (GTDB taxonomy): Bacteria > Eisenbacteria > RBG-16-71-46 > CAVPCR01 > CAVPCR01 > CAVPCR01. The sequence goes on from CAWGMA010000001.1 coordinate 362,406, forward strand.
TTCTCGGACCGGTCGATGACGTTCAGTTCGTGTACTTCACCGAAGAGGATGTGGTCCGTCACCGTCTGGTGCGCGACATCATTCGCGCTTTTGAGCAGCATGCCGAGGCCAAGCGCGAGGAAACCATGCGGGGCACCGCCAAGGCGAGCCCCGAGGAGTAACGAACGATGCCATTGACCTGGCTGTTCAACCGCGGTGACCTGGCGCGCAAGGACAGACCGCTTCGGCGTCGGATCGTCGAAGAGCGGGAGACTCCTCGTGCGCTCGTGATCGCGGTGCGGATTGCACTATTGCTGGCCGTGCCCATCGTCGTGCATGTGCTGTTCCCGCTGGAACGGGATCAGGCGGAAGTCCAGGTCCGCCTCGGAGAAATCTCCCAGGCAGAGGTGATCGCCCCCTTCTCGTTCCCCATCCGCCGCGATCCGATTGATCTTGAGCGGGCACGCACCGAGGCCGGGCGCGCCGTGCCCCCGGTGCTCGACCTGAACACGACGCTGGCCACCGAGTCCACGCAGCGGCTCCGGCGGCTCGGACGCGAGCTCATGCGGCCGCCCTCCGAGAACCTCCCGCCCGAGGAGTTGCGCGCGGCGCTCGAACGCGCTCTGGGGGTCGGTCTGAGCCGAAAGTCGGTCGAGTTCCTGCGCACGCCGGAGGGCCAGCAACTGATCGACCAGGCTTCGAGCTATCTCGAGCAGGCGCTCTCGATGCCGATCGTCGAGGCCGGGACCGAGGTGTTGATTGCCGGCCACGATGTCGTCAACGCGCGCCGCGGGACGACCGATTTCTATCGGCCCGCCGCTGAAGTGATGACGCTGGCGTCGGCCCGGGCCACCGCCGAGGAGGCGGCGACCGAGGTGAATCCGCCGACCGAGCTGGCGCGCGAGGCATTTCGTGAGCTCGTCGTCCCGTTCGTTGCGATCAATGCCGTTCTCAATCAGGAGGAGACAGCAAAGCGAGCCCAGGAGGCCCGTGATGATGTCCCTGAGATCGTCGGGATGGTGCACAAGGGTGAGCGCATCATCGACTCGCACGAGCGAATCACGGCGGAGCAGGTGCTCAAGATTCAGTCCTTGGAGGCACACCGGCGCGAGCTGGCTCTCGGTGGCGGCCTCGGTGGCGGGCTGCTGGCCGGGTTGGGGCGCTTCGGGCTGATCATGCTCCTCACCGCCACCATGTTGATCTACCTGGGCTTCCAGCACCCGCGGATCAACGCGAGCCCGCGTTCGCTCGCGCTCCTGGCCACCCTGGTGTCGCTTCAGCTCTTCGCGGCCTGGCTCCTGGTCGACCACTTCGGTCAATCGGAACTCCTGGTGCCGGTCGCCATGTTGCCGTTGCTCGCCGCGGTGCTCCTCAACCGCGGGGTCGCGCTGCTGCTCGCTTTCCTCGGGCCGATCCTCCTCGTCGGACTCAAGAACTTCTCGCCGGAGTTCCTCATTGCCGGATGTGTCGCGGGGGTGGCGGTGGCGCTTGCCGCTCAGAACGTGAAGCGCCGGCACGAGCTGTTCCAGCCCGTGCTCCTGGTGGCGCTCGCCAACCTCATCACCGTGACGTCCCTTGGGCTCGCTGCTCGCGAGCCGTTCTCCGCGGTCGCCGCCAAGATGGCCGCGGGCGTCCTGAACGCGGGGCTCACCGGAATCGTGGCCATCGTGCTCTTGCCGCTCCTGGAGAAGGTCTTCCGGATCACGACCAACTTCACGCTGATCGAGTTGCTGGATCGCAATCACCCGCTGCTCAAGCGCATGGCGATGGAAGCGCCGGGGACCTTCCATCACTCCATGCTCGTCGCCGAGCTGGCGCGCGAGGCAGCCGAGGTCGTAGGGGGCAATCCGCTGCTCGCCCAGGTCGGTGCCTACTATCACGACATTGGCAAGATGCAGATGCCGGAGTACTTCATCGAGAATCAAACGGGAAAGAACCGGCACGACAACCTGACTCCCAACATGAGTTGTCTCATCCTCGGAGCCCATGTCCGCGACGGCATCCAGATGGCGCGAGAAGCAGGATTGCCCCATGACATCATCGATTTCATCCCCGAGCACCACGGCACGAATCTGATGTCCTTCTTCTACCACAAGGCTCAGGACCGCGATCCGCATGTCGAATCCTCGGACTTTCGCTACCCGGGTCCGCGACCGCATCGCAAGGAGACAGCGATCCTCATGCTCGCCGATTCGGTGGAGGCGACTGCCCGATCACTCGAGGATCCCACTCCGGGGCGCATCCGGACGGTGGTGAAGCAGATCATCGACAAGCGCGTCGAGGACGGGCAGCTCGACGGATCGAGTCTCACGCTGTCGGATCTGGCGCGCGTGCGCGACAGCTTCATCACGGTGCTGGACCGCTTCTTCCATGGCCGTATCCAGTACCCGGAGGCGGCCCTCCGGACCCGGCGCATGGAGAGCGAGGGTGCTGTTGGCGGGCCGCAGGGTGAAATGGCGCCATGGACGAAGGAACGGCGCGGAGATGGAGGCCGCGATCTCAAGCGCGGTGGCAAGCGTGGTGTCGTCCTGCCCGATGGCGATGAGTCGGTCGCAATTCGCGAGCGAGATGAGGAGGGCGAGAATGCGAGTGCGGGTGATCAATCGTCAGCGGCGGCTCCTCATCTCGATGAGCACGCTCCGACGGATCGTCCGGCTCGTGCTGGAGGTCTCTGAGCCCGGGCGTCGCCCGGAAACCGAGGACCGCAGCCAGCGGCCGGCCCGCGGTGCCGGCTCCGCAGCCGATCGCAGCCTGGAACCCTACGAGGAGATCGATCTCATCCTGCTCGACGATGGAGCGATGCGCGAGCTGAACCGGGCTTTCCGCGGCCTGGATCGCACGACCGATGTGCTCTCCTTCGACCTCCGTCCAGCGAGCCTTCCCGGTGAGCCCCTGACCGGCGAAGTGGCCGTGTCCACCGATCGCGTCATGGTCCAGGCTCGTCGCTATCGCACGAGCCCCGGCCGCGAGCTCGCGCGCCTGACGGTGCACGGGCTCCTTCATCTCCAAGGCCACGATCACCGCTATGCATCCGAGCGCCGCCGCATGCGATCGATGGAGCGCTTGATGATGGCGCGAATCGCGGCCGAGCCCGACCATCTGGTGAGCGCCGGGGCGAGCAAGTCGCGATGAGCTCGCCCGCTGGTATGGCCACGCTCTGGGTCGAGGGGGTCTTCGCGGTCGTCCTGATCCTGGTTGCGGGTCGGGCGCGGGCATTCGCGGCGCGCGACGAGGCGCGCCGGATGCCGGGAGGGACCGCCGGGAGTGCACCCCCCTCCTCCAGGGCCCATGTGATCGCCGCCGATCTCATCTGGTTTGGACTCCTCGCGCCGGCCTTGCTCCTGATCACCCACCTCGGGCGGGAGTGGCTCCCGGTCCTGGGTAGCGTTGCGGGACTCGTGGCGGCGGTCGCTGCCGGCCTCGTGGTGGCCACGGCCCTGCCTTTCCGGATCGGCACCGATCTGACCGGCCCCCCGGCCTCGGGGCCGGGGCCCTGGCTTGCGCGCCTGGCCTATCCCTTGCGCCCGATCGTCGCCCATCTCGTCCGCCGCCGGGCGGAGCTACCCGAGGCCGAACCGGCGCGCGACGAGGAGAAGCTCTTCGGGCGGCTCCTGGATGCGACGGCCGAACCGGGAGCGGCTGACGGGGCCGAGGCGATGCTCGAGGCCGCGCTCGTCAGGCGGTTCCTCGGTCGCGTGCTCCACCTGCGCGAGACACCGGTGGCCCGCATCATGCGACCACGAGAGGCCATTGTCTGGATCGGACAGCGCGAGGAAGCTCGCGTTGCCGCTGAACTCATGTCCGGTTCGGGACACAGTCGGATTCCGGTCTGCGGTCGGGATCTCGACGATGTCGTCGGCATCCTTCATCTCAAGGATGTCTTTCTCGCCCTGGTCGGTGCCCCGGCCCAAGTGACCACGGGTAGCATCGCGCGCCAGCCCTCGCTCATCACGGCGGACATGCCGCTCGCGAGCGTGCTCGCCACATGGCGGCACGCCAGCGGCACCATGTCCCTGGTGCGCGACGAAGCGGGTCAGGTCATCGGACTCGCCACCCTGGCCGATGTGATCGACTGGATCCTGGCGGCGCCGCCATCCGCGGACGGCGAAGCGGTGGGCTCGAGGTTGCTGCCATGATGAGCAACGGCTGGTCCCTTCCTCTTGCCCTCGGTCTGGCCGCCCTCCTGCTGGCGTTTCTCTTCCGCCTCCTGTCGACGGCGATCCGCGGTCTCGATCCCGAGAACTTCGCCTGGGTGCTCTCCGAAGAGGATACGGCGAGCCATGAAGCGGAGGATGTCGAGCGGGACGAGGCGCCCATCGTCGAGGTGCTGGCCCGTTTCGTGCGGGCCGCTCGCGACCTCGACAACGGTGCGGTCCTTGCCCTCACCCTCGCTGCTCTCGCCGCCTCGCCGCTCGTGAGCTGGTCGGTGAGCGGTCTGATCACGCTCGTGGCCGCGGCGGGAGTGGCGGCCTTGCTTGGCGTCTTCCTGCCGGAGCAGCTCTCGGCTGGACGGGAGGCGGCGCTCCTGGGTCGCGCTGCGCCGGTCGTGCTGGCGCTCGCTTCCGCGCTCCATCCGCTGTCGCGCGCGGCGGATCTGGCCGCGCTGCCCCTGGCCGCCTTCATGGGTCGTCCGCCCCGGCCCGCCGCAGCCGAAGCCCCGTCTCCGGTACCACCGCCGTCAAGCCCGCCGGCCCCTCCCACGGAGGAGTCGCCGCAGGGGCCGCAAGCCAGCGGGCTACGTGAGGTGCTTGGCTTCATCGAGGACACCGTCGATGAAGTGATGACCCCTCGGGCCGAGGTCGTGGCGATCGAAAGCGGGTCCTCGGTTTCCGATCTGGCGCGTGTCGTTCGGACGACGCGACGGGGAACCTACCCGATCTACCGCAATTCGCTCGACGAGGTGGTGGGCACTGTGGCCCTCGCCGATCTGCTCGGCGCTACGCCCGAGGACAAGGTGGATGGGTTCGCGCGCGAGGCCAGGATCGTGCCTGAGTCGAAGCGGGTCGCGGAGCTGGTGGAGGAGATGCGCGAGGTGGGGACGGCACTCGTGCTCGTCGTCGATGAGTTCGGAGCGCTGTCGGGGCTGGCGAATCTTCACGATCTGATCGGCGTCCTCGTCGGCGAGGTGGTGGCGGACGAGGAACAGACCGGGTTCGAGAGTCGCCGCCTCGACGGGGACACCTGGGTCCTGAATCCGCTCCTGCGCATCGAGCGCGTGAGCGAGATCACCGGATTCATGCTACCTGAGGGCGAGTACCAGACTCTGGCCGGCTTCATCCTGTGGCAGCTCGGGCGCATTCCCCTGGCGGGCGAGCGGCTGCGCATCGAGGGTGGAGAGATCGAGATCCTCGCCGCCGATGAGCGCCGGATCCTCACCGTGCGCCTCAAGCGAACGCCGCCCGAGCGTCGGAGTCGGAGGCTCATGCTCCCACGGCGTTGACCCTGAGGCGGCGCCGCGCCTAGGATGACCCCAATGGGCATCGAGAAGACCGCGGCTCTAGTCATGCGCTCCTATCCGCTGGGTGACACGAGTCGCATCGTCCACCTCCTGTCGCCGACGCGGGGACGGCTCTCGGTCGTGGCCAAGGGGGTGCGCGGTCCCAAGAGCCGGTTCGGTGCGGCACTCGAGCCCTTCACGGCGATCTCTGCGGTCATCTACTACCGTCCCGACCGCGACCTGCAGTTCTTGAGCCAGGCCGAGATCCTCGGCCGGCGCGCCGTGCTGGCCAGCTCGATCCTGCGTTTCGCCTACGCCAGTGCGGTGATCGAGCTGCTCGATCAAGCGCTCGTGGGCGAGGAACCGGCGGAGGCCCTCTATCTCCTCATCGCATCGACTCTGGACGAGCTCGAGCAGGCGCCGGAGGAGGCTCTGCGCGGTGCGTTCATGGGGTACATCGCACGCCTGGTGGGTGTGCTGGGCTACAGCCCGGAGCTCGGGCGGTGCGTCCGTTGCGCCGGATCGGTGGGTGATGGAGCAGGGTGGCACGCCGAGCGCGGCGGCTTGATTTGCCGGCGATGCGCCGAGCACGATGCGGCCGCAACCCCGTTCTCCCGGGAGGCGCTGGCAGTGCTGGTGTCGCTGGTCGCCGGGGCCGGGGCGCCGGTGCTTCCGCGTCCGCTGGGTGACGAGCTGGCCCGTGCCCTCGATGCTTTCCTGCGTGCCCACTTGCCGCGCTACCGCGGCTTGCGCTCGCTCAAGGTGGTCCGTGAGGTGAGCGAGGCGGGAAGCGAGTAGCCCGAGCCGCCGCCGGATTCGGCATGCCGGTCCGCTCCCCCATGGTCCGGAGGGAAGAGCCGAGCGCGGCGCATGAAGCGCGGAGATGGTAGAGTCTCCCGCCATGAACCTGCAGAGAATGCTCCTCGAGCTCGCCGGCTACTGGTCCGCGCGCGGATGCCTCCTGCTCCAGCCCTATCCGAGCGAGGTGGGGGCGGGGACCTTCAACCCGGCCACCTTCCTCCGCGCCCTGGGGCCGGAGCCGTGGCGGGCTGCCTATGTCGAGCCGTCGCGCCGTCCCAAGGACGGGCGCTACGGCGAGAACCCGAACCGCGTGCAGCAGTTCTACCAGTACCAGGTGGTGCTCAAGCCCGCCCCGGCCGACGTGCTCGACCTCTACTTCGGCTCGCTCGAGGCCATCGGCCTCGATCTCAAGCGCCACGATGTCCGCCTCGTCGAGGACGACTGGGAATCTCCCACCCTCGGCGCCTGGGGGCTCGGCTGGGAGGTCTGGCTCGACGGGATGGAGATCACCCAGTTCACCTACTTCCAGCAGTGCGGCGGGTTCGATCTCGATCCGATCACCGCCGAGATCACCTACGGTGTCGAGCGCATCGCCATGTACCTGCAGGGTGTCGAGCGCTTCCACGATCTTCGCTGGTCGGAACACGTGCGCTGGGAGCCGTTGAACGTGGATGCGGAGCGCGAGTGGTCCACTTACAACTTCGAGCTCTCGAACGCCGAGCTGAACCGCGATCTCTTCAACCGCTACGAGGCCGAGGCGATGCGGCTCCTGGAGGCCGGGCTCGTGCTGCCCGGCTATGACTACTGCATCAAGTGCTCACACCTGTTCAACCTGCTCGATGCCCGGGGCGCGGTGAGCCCCGCCGAGCGCGTGGTCTTCATCGCGCGCGTGCGGAAGCTCGCACGGCGGGCGGCACGAGCCTATCTCGAGAAGCGGAAGGAGATCGGCTATCCGCTCCTCGATGCGGAGACGCGGGCCAAGCTCCTCGCCGGGAGTGAGCCGGCGCCTCCCCCAGCGGGCGTCGCGGCCAGGGAGGGGGCATGAGCCGCGACCTGCTCTACGAGATCGGCGTCGAGGAGATTCCCGCCTCCTACATCGAACCGGCGCTCGCCGCTCTTGCCGAGACCGTGGCCGCCAAGCTCACTGACGAGCGGCTCGAGTTCGCCGCCATCGAGCGCCACGCCACGCCGCGGCGCTTCGCCCTCATCGTGCGCGGGCTTGCCGAGCACCAGCCCGATCTCGAGCGGGTCGCTCTCGGCCCGGCCGTGAGCGTGGCCTTCGATCCCGCCGGCCAGCCGACCAACGCGGCGCGGGGCTTCGCCCGCGGCCAGGGGGTCGCCGTCGAAGCGCTCGAGAGGACCACGACCGACAAGGGTGAGTACGTTGCCGCCCGCGTCAAGCAGCCCGGACGGCCCGCCGGCGAGGTGGTGCCGCCCATTCTCGCCGCCGCCACGCGTGCCATGCCCTTCCCGCGCACCATGCGCTGGACGTCGTCCGATCTCCGCTTCGCGCGTCCCATCCGCTGGCTGGTGGCTCTCTTCGGCGCCGATGTGCTCGTGATCGAGGTGGACGGAGTGCGCGCCGGGCGGGAGACGAGAGGGATCCGCTTTCACCGGAGCGGGCCCTTCGCGGTCGAGGGCGCCGACGATTATTTGCGTGTTCTCGCCGAGAATGGCGTTGTGCTCGAGGCCGCCGATAGAAGGCGGCAGATCGAGTCAGCGCTGGCGTCCGCGGCCAGCGAAGCCGGCGGTCGCCTGGTTCCCGATCCCGATCTGCTCGTGGAGGTGGCCTATCTCGTCTCCTGGCCGTCGGTCATCACGGGAAGCTTCGACGCCAAGTTCCTCGCACTCCCCCGCGATGTCGTGACGACCGCGATGCGGGCTCATCAGCGCTACTTCGCCGTCGAGGCGGCGGGCGGCAAGGGGCTCCTGAACCACTTCCTGTGCGTGGCGAACGGCCCTCTCGGCGGTGATGACGGTCTCGATCTTGCTCGCGTGCGCGGTGGCCACGAGCGCGTGCTCAGAGCGCGGCTCGAGGACGCCCGTTTCTACTGGGAGCGGGACTCGGCGCGTGGCGTCGTGGATCGCGAGAAGGAGCTCGCCGGGGTCGTGTGGCAGGAAGGGCTCGGTACCCTCGCTGACAAGACCCGCCGTCTGGAGGCGCTGGCGAGCATGATCGCGCAGGCATGGGACCCGGCACTGGTCCCGGTGGTCGAACGGGCCGCGCTCCTCTCCAAGGTGGATCAGGTCTCCGAGATGGTACGCGACGGGAAGGAGTTCACGGGGCTCCAGGGCCGGATCGGCGCCGAGTACGCCCGTGTCGCCGGCGAGCCCGCGCCGGTGTGCGCTGCGATCGCCGAGCAGTACCTCCCGCGCGGTGCCGACGATCGCCTGCCCGAAACGCTCGCCGGCGCGATCCTTGCCATCGCCGACAAGCTCGACCACGTGGTCGGAGCCTTCGTCCTGGGGAAGATCCCGAGCGGGTCGGAGGATCCGTTTGCGGTCCGGCGCGCCGCCAACGGCATTCTCCGCAATCTCGTCGAGGCCGATCGCCACGTCAGTCTCGAAGCTCTCATGGACCGCGCGCTCGTTCTCTTCGCGCCCTTTCTCGGCGAGCGCGACCCGGCACAGATCAAGGTCGATCTCGCCGACTTCTTCGCCCAGCGGCTCGATCAGTTTCTCGCCGATCGCGGCATCCGTTACGATCTCGCCGATGCCACGGTGGCGGGTTCCCTCGACGACCCGACCGATGTGCGTCATCGCGCCGAGGCGCTTGCTGCCTACTCAACGTCGCCTGATTTCGTGCCCCTCGTCGTCGGCTACAAGCGTGTGGCGAACATTCTTCGCGGCCCAGCCGGCAGTCCAGCGCCGGCGATCCCGCCGCTCGACCCCGCGACGCTGAGCGAGCCGGCCGAACGCGGGTTGCACGAGGCGGCCGCGCGCGCCGGCGATCGGATCACTGCCCATCGCGCGGCCCGGCGCTTCGAGGAAGCCCTTGCCGATCTCCTGGCATTGCGGGCGCCGATCGATCGCTTCTTCGACGAGGTGATGGTGATGGTCGATGACCCCGCGGTGCGCGGGCGGCGGCTGGCGCTCCTGGCCGAGGTCCGGGGGCTGTTCACCGGCACCTGGGATCTCTCGCGCGTCGTCGTCGAGGGGGAGAAGAAGTAGCCTGCGTTGGCCCCGGGCTCGAGTCGACTCGACTGTTCGCGGTCAACGCCGGCGGCTGAGCTGGATGGCCGCTCCGATGGCGAGCGAGCCGAGAACGACCGCCAACGCCGGCAGGGCGATGGCCAGTCCGAGGGCAAAGCTCGCCGGCTCGTAGCGCCAGGCGATCGAGTGGAGCCCGGCCTCGACCGCGACCGCGCGAAAGACGCCGAAGGCCCGGGCCGCCTGCGCCGGGGCGCCGTCCACGGCCACCCTCCATCCCGGGTAGTCCTGATCGAGAAGCACGACCCAGCCCGACGTGGGGGCGGTGAGCGAGGCCGTGACCGCCAGCGGCGAGTGCACCAACCGCCCCGCCTCCGCGGCAGGGGCGGTGGGGATGGGGGCTTCGCGGGTCAGGGCGGCCGGAGGGGGCGCCGTGATCCGCGGGTAGAGAAGGTTCACGAAACGCCACAGCGCGGGCGCAGCGACCGCGCGATTGGTGGCTGCCGGCGTGAGGGCCACCATGGATGGCAGGGCGGGTCCCGCTGCCACGCCTGGAGCTCCGGTCGTCGCCGCCCGGGCCTCCGCTCGGGCCGCAGCCACGGCCACCGAGTCATCCGCAACTTCTTGCCCATTGGCACAGAAAAAGGCGCGGGGCCAGGCGCGCCCGTAGCGCGCGATGGTCAGCGGACCTCGCTCCAGGAGCTCGAGCCCCGGGAGGGCCTGGTTGCTCACGACCTCGTCGGGTTCGATGGCGAGGACATTGATGCCGCCGGCGGCAAGGAGATCCGGATCGTACGTCGCGAGCGGCCGGCGTAGGAAGGGGGCCGACGACATCGCCGCTTCGAAGCGCGAATGAGCCCTGCTGCCGACCGCGTCGTGCAGGCGGAAGTCCTCGATCCCGTACCCGGTCAGCGTGTTGGGAGGGAGCGCGCGGCCGGTGGGGAGCACGCGGTTGATCCCGGGTAGCGCCGCGATCTCGGTCAGCGCCGCGTTGGCGGGGAACACCTCGGCGAGCGGAATGGCCGGGACATAGCCGCGCCCGAAGTGGGCGAGATCGATCCCGAGGTGGAGCAGGAAGGCGACGGCGAGGAGCGTCCGCGCGCGGGCCAGCCGGGCCCCGGGGCCGATGAGCAAGGCCAGCCCGAGCCCGAGGAGCCCGCTCCACAGGAGCGCCGAGCGGATCGCCGCGAACACGAGCGGCAGCCTCGCCACGTAATGACCGACGGGCTTCGCGTAGTCGCCGGCGGCGTGGCGAGCCTCCAGTTGCCGGGCTCCAGCGGCGAGCAGGGAGTCCCGGGCCAGCGGCAGGAAGAGCCAGGCGCCGAGCGCGATCAGGGCGCCCAGGGCCAGAAGCATGAAGACGATCCGGTGCTTCAGCGCCGGCTCGCTGTGGCCGCCCTTGATCGAGCCGGGATCCGGATCCCGCCTGAGCACCACCTCGAGGCCGATGGCGCCGAGGATGGCGAGCAGGAAGGTGATCGCGAGCGTGAGTCCGGTGACGTTCGCCGAGATGCGGAACAGAGGGAAATGCTGGGCCAGCCGCCACACCGGTGTCGGGTAGACGAGCAGGAGGGCGAGGGCGAGGACGGATCCCATCGTGATGATGAGTCGCCGGCGGCCTTGCGACTGGAAACGCACCCCCGGCCTGAGCGCGCGAACGATGGCGATCAAGGCGAGGACGAAGGTCGCCATCCCCGCGTACTGAGTGGCCACTGCATGGTAGTTGCGTGGCCCGAAGTAGGTGTTGGGTCGCTCCGGGGTGCCGTAGATCTCCGGTACCAGCAGCCCGACCAGGCATGCCGGCGGATTCCAGAACCGAGTGTCCGCTCGGTTTGACATAACTGCGCCATCACGCAGATATTCAAGGAAGGGGAGGATGGCGGGCGCGGCGATGGCCGCACCCAGGAGGTGCGCGGCCAAGAAGAATGGAAGCGCCGCGCCGCGGCGCGACCGCCCACCCGCCGTCCGGCCGTGGTCGGTCTCCGCCCCGGCTCCGGCCGGGGAGAGGAACCCCGCGGCCCCGAGGGCGAAGAAGAAGATGGAGACCAGGCCGACGTAGAGCGCGGTCTCGGGATGACCGCCGAGGAGGGCGGCGCCCTGTGCGAGCGCGAGGAGCGCAGCTGCCAGCAGCGTTCCGGCACTTCCCCTTCCGAGGCGCCACGAGAGAAGGGCGATGAGCGGCAGCCACATGCTCACGTTTGCGTTGGGATGATAGAGGAGGATCGCGATCGAGCCTGAGCCGAGGAACGCCATCGCCGCGAAGAGCGCGGCGGCCGTTCCGATCCCGAGCTCGGTGGCCAGGAGGAACATGCCGGCCCCGGCGACCGTGAGCCGGATCGCGGTCGCGACGGCGGGTGCGCGGGGCGGATCGAAGCCGCTGGCCGCCAGCTCGGCGGGGGCCAGGGTGGCCGACTGCTGGTTGGCGAGGAGGGGCGAGCCCGTGCCCGCGTAGGGATTCCACAGGGGAGGCAATCCAGCGGCTGCGAGCTGACGTGTGAGGAGCCGCCACGGGTAGAACTGCGCGGCCTGGTCGAAGAGGAGGTAGTTGGCTGCTTCCCAGTCCGGGCGGACCTCGGCCTGCCACGGCGGAAAGCGGTAGAGGAGATCGACGCCCAGGAGCGCTCGCCCCGGGGCCAGGGCCGGGGCCAGGAAGACGGCCATCCAGAACAGGATGCCACCAAGCCCCAGGAGCCGCTTGAAGGATGGGCGGCGGGTGGCGCTCGTCACCGGGTCCTCACCGGCGAGAGAAGGGAGCTGGGGTGGTGTCCGCCGGATCTTCCATGGCGAAGGCGGACGCTAGCACACTCCGGCGCCACCCGGGGGCGGGTCCCCCGGGGGCGAACGTGCTACGATCCCCGGTCGCTCCGGTGCCGCCGGGTCGCAGGCGGGCGGAGCCATCACAAGGAGGGGCCGGAAGTCCATGCTCGTCGTCATGCGCCCGGGGGCGACCCCCGCAGAGGTCACCGCGGTTGAAGAGCGCGTGCGCGCCCTGGGGTTCACGCCGCACGCGATTCCCGGCGTGCACACGACAGCCATCGGCATCACCGGCAACCCGACCGCGATCGATCCCGGTCTCTTCGAGGAGATGGCCGGTGTCTTCGAGGCGATCCAGGTCACTCATCCCTGGAAGCTCGTCAGCCGCGAAATGCGCCGGCAGGACAGCCAGGTGCAGGTCGGTGGTGTGACGATCGGCGGTCCGGAGTTGGTGGTGATCGCTGGACCCTGCGCCATCGAGAGCCTCGAGCAGACGCTCGATGTGGCCCGCACGGTACGAGCGGCGGGGGCGCAGCTTCTCCGGGGTGGGGCCTTCAAACCCCGCACCTCGCCCTACAGCTTTCAAGGTCTGGGCGAAGAGGGGCTCAAGATCCTCGCCCGGGCTCGGCAGGAGACCGGGCTTCCCGTCGTCACCGAGGCCGTGGACGAGCGCTCCTGCGACCTGGTCGAGGCGTATGCCGACATGATCCAGATCGGAGCCCGCAACATGCAGAACTTCTCCCTCTTGAAGCGGGCGGGGCGGGCGCGGAAGCCGGTGCTCCTGAAGCGGGGCATGTCGGCGACGATCGAGGAACTCCTGATGTCGGCCGAGTACATCGCTGCCGAGGGCAACCGGAACATCGTTCTCTGCGAGCGCGGGGTGCGCACCTTCGCCAATCACACGCGCAACACCCTCGATCTCTCGATCATCCCGGCCGTCAAGCGCATGAGCCACCTACCGATCATCGTCGATCCGAGCCATGGCACCGGGCGCCGGCACAAGGTGCTCCCACTCGCTCGCGCCGGCATCGCCGTGGGCGCCGATGGGGTCATGATCGAGGTGCACAACGATCCTGACCGGGCTCTTTCCGACGGCCCGCAGGCGCTCTATCCCGAGCAGTTCCGCGAGCTGATGGCGGAACTCCGCAGATTGGCGCCCGTCGTATCGCGAGCCCTGAGCTGAATGGGGCACAGCCCATGACCGGAGCGGGGAATCCGCTCGACATCACGTCGGCTCCGGCCGATAACGCCCGGTAGCGGTCTCGTCCCCCCCCGAGCCACGATCTGGCGCCACCTCACAGGAACAACATGCCATCGCCCGTCGGACATAGCCTCGCCGGCCTCGTCGTCGGCCATCTGACTCAGCTGTGGCCGGGCCGCCGCGAGGCGGCCTCCGGTCCCGGCCGGCGCTCGAAGCTGGGCGGATTGCTCTTCCTCGTGATGCTCGTCTTTGCTGCCAACGCACCCGATCTGGACTTCCTTCCAGGTCTCCTGATCGGTGATCCCGACCGCTTCCACCATGGTCCCGCCCACAGTCTCGGCGCCGCGATCCTGTTCGGTGTGGTCTCGGGGCTCGTGGCCCGGTTGTGTCGCGCCCGCCACCCGCTGCAGGTCGGAGTGGTCATGATGCTGGCTTTCAGCTCGCATCTCTTTCTCGACATGTTCTCGCTCGACCGCCGGCCACCCAATGGCGTACCTCTGCTGTGGCCGCTCACCGGGCACTACTACGTCGTGGCCTATCCGCTGTTCCTCGATGTCCAGAGGAGCCCCGACCAACCCAGCTTCTTCTTGAGCCTCTTCGTCGTGCACAACCTCCGGGCCATGCTCTGGGAAATGGTCGTGATGGGACTGGCCCTGGCTTTGACCCGCCTCGTGGTCTACGGTGCGCATTTGCTGGGTTGGGGAAGGCCCATGCCGGCCCCGAGCGTGCCGCCCGCCGCCCGCGAGCTGAGTCGCGAAGAGGCTCTGCGGCCGTAGCGAGGCGAACCGGAGACGGGGCGGAGATCCGGGAGAGAGATCGTGCCGACTCATCTCGCCATCATGGATGTGACCCCCGACAAACGGGGGTCGTTCGAGAACTACGCCGTTCGCTTGGCTGAGCGCCTCGAAGCCGCGGGATGGCGCTCGATCGCCGCGTTCTGGGGTCGCCCCCCGCGCTGGCTCGAGGCCGAGCTCCGGCGCGCCGGGTCGGAGCTGCTCGTGCTCTCCGAAGAACCCGAGCTCGGAGGCCGGGACGAGTGGCCGGCCGGGCCGGCTCGGGACCTGGCCATGGCCCGGCTCTTCCGCCGGCTCGCGCGCGTCATCTCCCCCGATGTGGTGCACCTCCACTTCTGCGTCGTGTTCTCGATCCTGCCGCTGGCGCTTCACCTGGGGGGCGCTCGGCACATCGTGGCCACCGAGCACATCTCGCTGCCCTTCGCCCGGCGGTCGTTGCTTCGCGACACCGTGGCGCGCGCGCGGAACGCGGTCTCCCTCCGTCACGTCGATCGCATCCTGGCCGTGTCGGGCTGGGTGCGCGAGCGGCTACTGGTCTCCGATCATGTTGCCCCGGACAAGGTCTCGGTCCTGTACAACGGAGTCGATCTCTCCCGATTCCAGCCGCTCGACGAGCCGGTGGCGGCCGTGCGCGAGCGGTTGGATATCCCCGCCGGGAACCAGGTCGTGATCTGTGTCGGCCAGCTCATCGACTTCAAGGGCATGAACTACCTGATCGATGCCGCTCACCTGCTCCGCGACCGACCCCACCTCACCGTGCTCGTGGTCGGGGATGGCGATCGCCGTGATGCGCTCGCCGCACAGGTGGAGCGCCTCGATCTTGCCGGTCGCGTGCGCCTGCTCGGGAAGCGCGATGACGTGCATGCCCTCCTCGCCGCCGCCGACCTCTTCGTCTGCCCATCGGTGTGGGACGAGGCTCTGGGTTACGTGATCCTCGAGGCCATGGCCGCTGGTCTGCCGACCGTGGCCAGTCGAGTCGGCGGCATCCCGGAAGTCGTTCGCGATGGCGAGACCGGTCGCCTCGTCCCGCCGCGAGATCCAGGTGCCCTGGCGCGGGCGATCGCGGATCTCCTCGACCAGCCGGATCTGCGCGCGGTCATGGCGCGGACGGGGCGTCGCGTCGTCGAGGAGCAGTTCACCATGGACAAGGCGATCGCGGACACCGCGACGCTCTATGCCGATCTCACCGCCGACTCTCGAGCCGCGCCCGCTGGATGAGCCACCCGAAGCTGGATCCCCTGGCCTGATCGAGGCCGGATCTGATAGAATCAAGCCGATGTACCGCTCCACCCGCATTCGCCGCACGCTCCTGGTAGCCACTCTTCTCGCCATCGCCCTTGGTTCCCGGAGCGCGGCCGATCCACCGGCCATCCTCACGCTGCCCGCAGCGAGTGGCCAGGTAGGAGAGCGCATCCAGATCGCGCTCGATATCGCCGACGCCGACAGCATGCAGGCGGGACAGATCGACATCGCCTATGATCCAGACCGCGCGCGTCCCCTTCCCGAAACACTGGAGCCTGGAGCATTCGGCAGCGTGCCGCCCGCGGCGTGGATCGCCTCGACGCCGGCCGATTCCATCTTTCGCATCGTGTTCTCGACCGCCGATACGACCGGATTCGTCGGCTCCGGCACGCTCGCCCTGTTCGATGTCGACTTGCTGGGTGAAGGGACGTCGCCCCTCTCGTTCCGGACGATCGTGCTCGAGCGGGTCCCGAATCTGATCCTCCCGGCGGAGGGCATCGACGGATCGATCACGGTCATCCCGGTCCCCGTCGAGGCCCTGACCTGGGGCCGGATCAAGCAGCGCTTCGCCGGCGCTCCGTAGCCCATCACCCGCTTTCCTCCCGGTCCGGCTTCCAGTCGCGGGCGGCACCTGCCCGGCCCAAGGATTCTGTTGCCCGACCGGCCTCCGGGTGCTAACGTCTCGTGCGGTCAATGGCCTCGAGCTCTTGACCAGCGATGAATCGGGCCTTTTAACCCGGTCCTGCGAGACCGGAAAGGGTTCTCCGCTGGTGCGTGCCCCAGACAAGATCGGTCAGCCTGCCTGGCAGCGGCGACTTCTCCCCGTTTCGGGGGGGAGTCTTTTTTTTGTCTTGCCCGGTCCGGGAAATGACCGGCGCCGGGTGGGGGGCGGGACGCGGGGGTTCCGGCAGATGCCCAGAGTGTGAGGAGGAGCGAACCATGCCCCAATCGAGCCCGGGAGAACAGAGCGAGCCGCGCCTGATCATGGGGCCGCCGGAAATGCGCCGGGCGGTGACCCGCATCGCTCACGAGATCGTCGAGCGCAACCGCGGCACCGAAGGGCTGGCCCTCGTCGGGATCCTGCGCCGAGGAGTGCCGCTAGCCAAGCGCATCGCGGCCAGCATTCGTGAGTTCGAGGGGGAGGAGGTCCCGGTCGGGGATCTCGACATCACCCTCTATCGCGACGATCTCGCCACGATCGGGCCGCAGCCGGTCGTGCGCGCCACCAACATCGACTTCGACATCAGCGGGCGCGTGGTCGTGCTCGTGGATGATGTCCTCTACACCGGACGCACGGTGCGAGCGGCCCTCGACTCGCTCATCGACTTCGGCCGCCCCCGCTTGATCCAGCTCGCCGTGCTGGTCGATCGCGGGCACCGCGAATTGCCCATCCGCGCCGACTACGTCGGCAAGAACGTGCCGACCTCACGCAACGAGATCGTTGATGTCCGCCTCGAGGAGCACGACGGCGAGGAGAAGGTGAGCATTCGGGAGGTGCCCCACCATGACCCATCGTAAGCGCGACCTGATCGGGCTGGCCGGGCTCGAACGCCGCGAAATCGAGCACCTCCTCGACTCGGCGGCGGCTTTCAAGGCGGTCCTCGAGCGCCCGATCCCCAAGGTTCCCACGCTCCGCGGCCAGACGGTAGCCAACCTCTTCTTCGAGAACTCGACACGGACGCGGATCTCGTTCGAGCTGGCAGAAAAACGACTGTCGGCCGATGTCGTCAACTTCTCGTCTTCCGGGTCCAGCGTGTCAAAGGGTGAGAGCCTCCTCGATACGGCGCTGAACATCCAGGCGATGCAGGTCGACATGATCGTCATCCGTCACGCGTCATCGGGAGCGCCCCATTTCCTCGCCCGGCACCTCGACGCCGCGGTGATCAACGCCGGAGACGGCACGCACGAGCATCCAACGCAGGGTCTCCTCGACATCTTCACCATGCGCGAGCACAAGGGCGACATCTCCGGCTTGCGCGTGGCGATCATCGGCGACATCCAGCACAGCCGGGTGGCGCGCTCGAATCTGTGGGGGCTCGTCAAGCTGGGGGCCGACGTCACCCTGTGCGGACCGCCGACGCTCTTACCGCCTCACATCCAGGAGTTCGGCTGTCGCGTGACTTCGCGCATCGAGGAAGCCGTGGATGGGGTGGATGTCATCATGGCGCTGCGCATCCAGCTCGAACGCCAGCGACAGGGACGCCTGCCGAGCCTGCGCGAGTACGCCCGGCTCTATGGGGTCAACCGCGAGCGCGTGGCGCTCGCCCGTTCCGGTGTGCTCATCATGCATCCCGGCCCCATGAACCGCGGGGTGGAGATCACTCAGGATGTCGCCGACGGGCCGGGCTCGGTGATCCTCGAACAGGTGACCAACGGCGTGGCGGTGCGAATGGCTGTGCTCTTCAGGGCCAGCGGTCTCGATCCGGGCGCCATCGAGACGGAGGAAGGGACGGACGCGGCCCCGGATGAGGAGAGGCCCGCCGCCGGGGGCAAGGACGCAGCGACGGCGGCCAAGTCCGTGCGCACGAACGGCGGAGGCCGGTCGCGAGGTGCCCGAGCGCGGACCTCGGTGACCACGGGGAACGGAGGATCCAGCGATGAATGAGCGCAAGGCGAAGGACGAATCCCCGATCACGCTCCTCATTCGCGGCGGCCGCCTCGTGGATGCGAGCGGCACCGACCGCGTGGCGGATCTCGCCATCGCCGGGGAAACGATCGCCAGGATCGGTCCCGACCTGGCGGCCGGGTCCCAGGTCGACGTCATCGACGCCAGCGGGCTCCTCGTCTTGCCCGGGTTGTGCGACATGCACGTGCATTTGCGCGAGCCGGGAGAGGAGGACAAGGAGACGGTAGCGACCGGAGCCGCGGCGGCGGTGGCCGGTGGGTTCACTGATGTGGCGTGCATGCCGAACACGCAGCCTGCGATCGACGATCAGTCGGTGGTGCGGTTCGTGCGCGAGCGGGCCAAGGCGGCCGGATTGGCCCGCGTTCATGTGATCGGTGCGGTCACCATGGGACGTGAGGGTAGACAGCTCACCGAGATGTCGGAGCTCTGCGAGGCGGGGGCGGTTGCCTTCTCGGATGACGGGTCGCCGGTCCGCAGCGCCGAGATCATGCGCCGCGCGCTGGAGTACGGTCGCATGGTCGAGGCGCCGATCATCGATCATTGCGAGGACAAGGATCTCGCATCGCGCGGGGTCATGAACGAGGGCCGCGTTTCCACCGAGCTCGGCCTTCCCGGCATCCCCGCTGCCGCCGAAGATGTGATGGTGGCGCGCGACGTGCTCCTGGCCGAGCTCACCGATTCCCATGTCCACATCGCTCACCTCTCCACCCGCGGAGGTGTCGAAATCGTGCGTCAGGCCAAGGCGCGCGGCGTCAAGGTGACGGCCGAGGTCACGCCGCACCACCTCACGCTCACCGATGAGGCGGTCCGCAGCTACGATCCGTCGACCAAGATGAACCCGCCACTCAGGCGGGCGGCCGACGTGCTCGCGCTCCGCCAAGGTCTCGCCGACGGAACGATCGATGTCATCGCTTCGGATCACGCGCCGCACACCGACAACGAGAAAGAGCTCGAGTTCGATTGCGCTCCCTTCGGCGTCGTCGGTCTGGAGACCGCCTTCTCGCTCATGCTGACCGAACTCGTCGACAAGGACGTGCTCGACCTGCCGGGGCTCGTACGTGTGATGAGCCTTGCGCCGCGTCGCATCCTGAGGCTCCCCGGCGGTGTGCTCGCCGAGCAGGCGCCGGCCGATATCGTGATCATCGATCCCGAGGCCCTCTGGCAGGTCGATCCCACTCGCTTCCGCTCGAAATCGCGCAACACCCCCTTCACAGGCTTCCGCCTCCGGGGTGAGGTGGTGACGACCATCGTCGGCGGCCGGCAGGTCTATGCCCGGGCCGCGGCGGGGGCCGTGTGATGGGCGAGACGCTCCATCGCGGGCATGGCCTCGCGGCTCTCGGACCGGCGGCTCTGGCTCTCGAGGACGGGCGTGTCTTTCGCGGACGCGCCGCCGGAGGCCGCGGTCTCGCGGCCGGGGAGGCGGTCTTCTGCACCGCCATGACCGGTTACCAGGAGGTCCTGACCGATCCCTCCTATGCCGGCCAGATCATCGTCATGACCTTCCCGCTCATCGGCAATACCGGAATCAATGGGGTCGACCACGAGTCCGAGGCACCGCGGGCCACCGGGCTCGCGGTACGCAGGATCTCGCGGTACACCACCAATCATCGTGCCGAGGAGAGCCTCGCTGGATTCCTCGACCGGCTCGAGCTCCCGGCGATCGAGGAGATCGATACCCGCGCCGTGACTCGTCATCTGCGCACGCGCGGCGCGATGCGAGCGGTGCTTGCGACCGACGAGCGAGCCGAGCTCTCCGACTCCGAGCTCGTCCGGCTCGCCGCCGCGGCGCCCGGGGTCGTTGGGATCGATCGAGCGACCGGGACGAGCCGCGGGCATCTCCTCAAGGCCCTGGCCGATGGGCGCCTGGTCCCGATTGCGGGCACGGACCCGTTCGCCGGCGGGGATGGTCCGCGTCTCGCCGTTGTCGACTTCGGCGCCAAGGCGGGCATTCCACGCGCCCTGGTCGAGCGCGGAGCGCGCGTCATCGTCGTGCCGGCGACGATATCGTCGACCGACCTGCTCGGGTTCGCTCCCGACGCCGTGGTCCTCTCCAATGGACCGGGGGATCCGGCCCCGGTCGAGTGCGGCATCGAACTGGCCCGCGCTCTTCTCGGTCACCTGCCGATTCTCGGCATCTGTCTCGGCCACCAGCTCCTGGCGCTCGCGCTGGGACTCGGAATCGAGAAACTCCATTTTGGCCACCGCGGGGCCAACCATCCGGTCCTCGATGTCGCGACCGGGCGGGTCCTCGTGACGAGCCAGAACCACGGGTTTGCCGTGGTCGCGCCGGGTCAGGGGATGAACGGCGGGGGAGCGGCGGGCGAGATCGAGATCACGCACCTGAGCCTCTTCGATTCGACCATCGAGGGGTTCAGGCACCGGGCGCTCCGCCTCTCTGCCGTGCAGTTCCATCCCGAGGCTTCACCCGGGCCTCATGACGCCAGCGCGATCTTCGACCAGTTCCTCGCCGACCTCTCTGGAGTGCCATGCCCCGCCGTCATGATCTGAACCGCGTTCTCATCCTGGGATCAGGACCGATCGTCATCGGTCAGGCATGCGAGTTCGACTACTCGGGCACACAGGCTTGCCGTGCCCTCGGTGCGGCCGGGATCGAGGTGATCCTCGTCAATTCGAACCCGGCGACGATCATGACCAACCCCGACATCGCCGCCCGCACCTATATCGAGCCGATCACCCCGGAGTTCGTCGAGAAGGTGATCGCCCGCGAGCGCCCGGATGCACTCCTGCCCACCCTCGGCGGACAGACCGCGCTCAACGTCGGCCTCGCGCTGGCCGAGAGCGGCGTTCTCGCCCGCTACGGCGTCGAGCTGATCGGTGCCCGCGCCGAGGTGATCGAGCGGGCCGAGGACCGGCTGGCGTTCAAGCGGGCGATGACGGAGGCCGGGCTCGATCTGCCGCGGTCGGGCGAGGCGCGCTCGGTGGCGGAGGCCCGGGACCTGGCGGAGTCGATCGGCGGGCCGGTCATCGTGCGGCCGAGCTTCACCCTGGGCGGCGGCGGTGCCGGCATGGCCCGCGACCGGGCCGAGCTCGAGCAGGTCGTCGAGCGCGGTCTCAAGCAGAGCCCGGTGGGGCGCGTGCTCATCGAGGAGTCGGTCGCCGGCTGGAAGGAATTCGAGCTCGAGGTCATGCGTGATCACGCGGACAACGTCGTCATCGTGTGCTCGATCGAGAACATCGACCCGATGGGCGTCCATACCGGGGACTCGATCACCGTGGCCCCGGCGCTCACGCTGACCGACCGTTGCTACCAGGATCTGCGTGACAAGGCGATCCGCGTCATGCGCGCGATCGGCGTCGACACTGGAGGCGCCAACATCCAGTTCGCGGTCGACCCGGCCGACGGACGGGCAGTCGTGATCGAGATGAACCCGCGCGTGTCCCGGAGCTCCGCGCTGGCCTCGAAGGCGACCGGGTTCCCGATCGCCAAGCTCGCCGCGCTCCTGGCCGTGGGCTACACGCTCGACGAGATCAAGAACGACATCACGGGGACCACGCCGGCGTCCTTCGAGCCGGCGCTCGACTACTGCGTGGTCAAGATCCCGCGCTTCGCCTTCGACAAGTTTCCGGCCGCCGAGCGCGTTCTCGGCCCGCAGATGAAATCGGTCGGCGAGGTGATGGCGATCGGGCGCACCTTCGAAGAGGCGCTCATGAAGGCCCTGCGCTCGCTCGAGGTGGATCGCGCCCGGGACCGCACTCTCGGTGGTGGGCCGTTCTCCCCGGGCGAGCCCCGGGATCCGACCATTCCCGGGGTCGAGCGCCTCTATGCGGTCGGCGCCGCCCTCGCCGGCGGCGACTCGGTCGAGGCGGTGGCCCGGGCGACGGGGATCGATCCGTGGTTCGTGGACGCCTTGGCGGGTCTGGTCGGGCTCGAGGCCGAGATCTCGCAGGCCGGATGGCCGCTCGCTCCCGAACTCCTCCGGCGCGCCAAACGGGCTGGATTCGCCGATCGGCAGATCGCGCGTCTCGCCGGGGTGGTGGCCCCGTCGCCGGAGCTGGAAGTCCGAGCCCGCCGCGAGCTCCTCGATATCCGGCCCACCATGAAGTCCGTGGATACCTGCGCGGCCGAGTTCGCCGCCTCGACGCCGTACCTCTACTCGACCTACGAGGAGGAGGACGAGGCGATACCCGATCCGCGGCCCACGGTGATCGTGCTCGGGTCGGGACCGAATCGCATCGGTCAGGGCATCGAGTTCGACGCCTGCTGCGTCGAGGCCTGTTTCGCCCTTCGCGAGCGCGGGTATCGGGTCGTTCTGGTCAACTCGAATCCGGAAACCGTGTCGACCGACTACGATGTCTCCGATCGCCTCTATTTCGAACCGGTCGTGCTCGAGAACGTCCTCGATGTCATCGCGCGCGAGCGCCCGCTCGGCGTCATCGTGCAGCTCGGCGGCCAGACCCCGCTCGGTCTCGCCGGTCCGCTCGCTGCCCAAGGGGTGCCGCTGCTCGGCACGTCCTGGGATGCGATCGATCGTGCGGAGAACCGCGAGCGCATGAAGGTCGTGATCGAGGATCTCGGGATGCGCTACCCGCGAAGCGCGGCGGTGAGCGATCCCACGCGGGTCATGGCCGCCGCCGCCGAGCTCGGCTATCCGCTTCTCGTCCGCCCGTCCTATGTGCTCGGGGGACAGGGAATGCGGGTGATCGTCGACCCCAATGAGCTCGAGCACCTGGTCGCCAGCGAGAGCGTCGTCGTGACTCCTGATCGACCGCTCATGCTCGACGCCTTCATCGAGGATGCGATCGAGGTCGATGTGGATGCGGTTGCCGATGGCGAGACGGTGGTTGTCGGGGCCATCCTCGAGCACATCGAGGAGGCTGGAGTCCACTCCGGGGATTCCTCGTGTGTGACTCCACCCTGGTCGTTGGGCGAGGACATGGTGGCGGCGCTCCGCGACCACACGCGCCGCCTGGCCCGCGCCCTCGATGTGATCGGGCTGATCAATATCCAGTTCGCGATCAAGGGCGACACCATTCTCGTCCTCGAGGTGAATCCGCGAGCCTCGCGCACCGTACCCTTCGTCGCCAAGGCGACCGGGGTACCGCTGGCCCGCCTGGCGGCGCGGGTGATGGTTGGCGAGAAACTCGCGGCGATGGGGGTGCCGCTCGACCTCGAGTCGGAGGGGGTGTGCGTCAAGAAGCCGGTCATGCCCTTCGACCGCTTTCCGGGCGAGGATCTGCTGCTCGGACCCGAGATGCGCTCGACGGGCGAGGTGATGGGGATCGACCGCGACCTCGGGCGAGCCTTCGCCAAGGCCCTGATCGCCGATCCGGGAGGCGGGGAACTCCCGGCGGCGGGAGCGGTGTTCCTCTCGGTGAGGGACCGCGACAAGCGCTCGGCGACCTGGATCGCCAAGCGCCTGGTGGAGCTGGGCTACGAGCTCTGCGCCACCGCCGGTACTGCCCGCCTGCTGGCCATGAACGGCGTCCAGGCGCGGCGCGTGTTCAAGGTCCACGAGGGGAGCCCCAACGCGGTCGACCTGATCCGGAACGGCGAGATCCGACTCGTCATCAACACGCCGCTTGGCCGTCCCTCGCGCTATGACGAGAAGGCCATCCGTTTGGCTGCCCTGGAGCGGGGAGTCCCATGCGTGACCACCATGTCGGGAGCACAGGCGGCCGTCAGCGCCATGGATGCGCTCAAGGCCGGCGATCTCGACGTGACCGCCCTTCAAGATCGCACGTGCGGAGCGGTCGCGGCGGCGAGATGAGGGCGGGCGTCGGCTTGCGTTCCCGACTCGGCCTCATCCTGGCGGCGCTCGCTCTCATCGGGTCGGCATGTGCCTACTACAACACCTTCTACTCGGCGCGGAAGTACTTCCGTGACGCCGAGGAGCAGTTCAAGGCGAGCGGGCAGGAACATCCCTCGCCGAGCGTGCTCGATCTCTACTCGCGCTCGATCGAGCGCAGCGAGAAGGTCCTGACCGAGTACCCGAAATCGAAGTGGGTGGATGATGCGCGTCTCCTGATCGGCATGGCCTATCTCCGGCGCGAGGAGTACGAGAAGGGCATGGCCGCCTTCGAGGAGCTCATCGAACGGCACCCCAAATCGAAGCTGATTCCGGATGCGTGGTTCGGCATCGGCCTGTGTCAGCTCGGCGGCGGCGAGTTCGAGGCGGGCCGGCAGACGCTCGAGCAGCTGCTCCAGGAGAACCCGAACTACAAGCGACGCGCGGAGGCGCGCTATCAGCTGGCCGAGAGCGCAGCCCAGCGCCGCGATTACCAGAGCGCGGTCGTGGAGTACACGTCGCTTCTCGCTTCCGAGGATCTGCCTGGCATCGCTCCCGATCGAGTCTATCGCGCTCGCGGCGAGGCCTACCTCGCTCTCGACGCTCCCGACTCGGCGCTCGCCGATTTCGAGGAGGCGGTGCGCCTATCGAACGTCCAGGAGGATCGTTACGAAGCCAGGCTGCTGGCCGGTGAGAGTCTCGAGGAGATGGGCCGGCTCGATGAGGCCTTCGATCTCTACTCGCAGCTGGAGAGGGAGATGCCGGGCCTCAAGGAGCTGCCGCGCACCTTGCTGCGCAAGGCCCGCGTCCTGAACGCGCTCGGCCGTCATGAGGAGGCGATCGCGGTCTACGAGCGCGTGATCAAGGACTTTCCATCTTCGAGCTATGCCGCCGAGTCCCTGTACCAGATCGGATTCACGCAGGAGATCTACCTCGGCAATCTGGACGCCGCGAAGGAGGCGTACGGCAAGGTGCGGGAGGCGGCGCCGGGCTCCGAGTTCACAACACTCGCCGAGGAACGGAAGCAGGCGATCGATCTCTACGGCCAGTATCGCTCCGAGATGACGACGGGAGGCGAGGAGGAGGAGAAGGCTGAAGCCGCTCTCATGCTGGCCGAGGTGGCCCTGTTCCGCTTGCGAAAGGTGGACGAGGCGATTGCGGCCTATGAGGCGGTCGAGCGCGATCACCCCAGCTCGGCCCTGGCGCCGAAGGCCGCCTATGCGGTGGCCTGGATCCAGGAGCACGAGCTCGGTGACTCGCTGGCCGCCGCGGACAGCTACCGGAGGGTGTACGAGAGCTATCCCGATACCGAGTTCGGCGTCGAAGCCGGCGTGCGCGCCGGACTCCTGGCCTCGGATTCGCTTTCCATCTACCGCGGACGTGTGCTGCAGATCAAGGCTGTCGCCGACAGCCTGGTGGCCCTGGCCCTGGCTCGGGCCGCCGCCGCCCGCGGGGACTCCCTCGCCGCGATCAGCGATTCCCTGGCCTCGGTGCCCGGCGATTCGCTGCGCGCGGGGCTTGCCGACTCGGCCTTCGGGACGGCGGATTCGCTGGTGGGGTCCCAGAGGGTCCAGATGGCCCCGGACCGCGGAGTCTCGCCCGTGTCGCCGCGGGTCGAGGCGCCCCCGGGCGTCCCGTCTTCCGTCCCGGAGGATTCGCTTGCGCCCCATGCGATGCCCCCCGGTGTCCTACCCGGGGCGGCCGATGGGAGCACCTTGCCGCCGGAACCGATGCCCGTGACGCCGCCGGAGTCGATGCCGCCCGAACCGACAGCGCCCGAACCGACAGCGCCCGAATCGACAGCGCCCGAATCGACGATGCCGCCCGAGCCGACGCCGCCGGACTCGGCGGGAACCACCGAACGCGGACCTGAATGAGGGACTCGAGCATGATGTCACCGCCGCGCACGTCGCCTGTGAGCACGGAGGCCGAGATTCTCACGAACCGCCCGATCATGCCCGGCGGCATGCTCCTGTGCTTGTTGCTTCCCGCTTCCCGGCCCTTTCCGCCGCCGGTCGCCGGTCAGTTCGTGCACCTGCGGGCCGAGGGCTTTCCGCTCCTGCGCCGTCCCTTCAGCGTGCTCGGGTTCAGAACCGCGAGCGGTGGGAGCGCCGAGCTCGAGATCATGTATGCCGTCGTCGGGCGGGGCACCGAACGGTTGGCCGAGCTCACGCCCGGGGATCACCTCGGCGTCCTGGGGCCGCTCGGCAACGGCTACGAGCTGAGCGGCGCGGGGCCGCTCGTCCTCGTTGCCGGCGGCCGCGGTGCGGTGCCGCTCTTTCGCCTGCTCGAAGAGGGAGCGGGCCGCAAACGCGAGACCGTGTTCCTCTTCGGTGCGCGCAGCCGCGAGTACCTCTGGGAGCTCGCTCGCCTCACGGAGGTCGAGCATCATCTGGCCACCGATGACGGCTCGGCTGGCCGGCACGGAACGGTGATCGATCTGCTCGAGGAGGAGCTTGCGCGTCGCCCGCGCGGGCGTGCGGCCGGCGCGCCGCGGGTTTTCGCCTGCGGTCCCGAGGTGATGCTCAAGCGAGTGGCGGAGACCGCCGCGGCGTTCGGCGTGGAGGCGCAGGTCGCCCTGGAGAGTCCGATGGGGTGTGCGATCGGCATCTGTCGCGGATGCATCATCCCGCGCCGCGTGACCCCCGGCGGACATTGGCCTCGGGACGGCAACCCCCGCTACGGCACCGTGTGCAAGGAGGGACCGGTATTCCTCGGTGATGAAGTGGACTGGGAGGCGCTCGAGCGTGCCGTTCATCCGGCAGGGGCCCTGGTTTCATGAACCCCACCACCACGGTCGACCTGAAGGTCCGCCTCGGCTCGCTCGAGCTCGAAAATCCCATCCTCCTGGCTTCAGGCACCTGCGGCTACGGCGTGGAGCTCGCGGGGTTGCTCGACTTCGCCGCCATCGGGGGTCTCGTCACCAAGACCGTGACTCCGCTGCCGCGAGAGGGCAATCCGCCCCCGCGCATCACCGAGACGCCCTCGGGCATGCTCAACTCGATCGGCCTCGAGAACGTGGGCATCGACGTCTTCATTGCCGACAAGCTGCCCCAGGCCGCGCGCTTGCCGACGCGCATCATCGTCTCGGTGGGTGGGCATGCGGTCGAGGACTATGTCGAGCTGGTGGGCCGCCTGGACCCTGAGCCCGGGGTGGCGGCCATCGAGCTCAATCTGTCCTGCCCCAATGTCTCGGGTGGTCTCGACCTGTCGCAGAATCCGCGCGGCTGTGCCGAGGTGGTCGCCGCAGCCCGGCGGGCCACGCGGAAGCCGCTGGTGGCCAAGCTCACGCCCAACGTGACACGCATCGGCGACATCGCGCGTGCCGCCGAGGAGGGAGGGGCCGACGCCGTGTCGCTCGTCAACACCTTCATCGGGATGGCGATCGATGTCGAGCGGCGCATGCCCAAGCTGCGCACGGTGACGGGCGGGCTCTCGGGTCCGGCCATCCGCCCGCTGGCCGTCGCCAAGGTCTACGAAGCGGCGCGGGCGGTCACGATCCCAGTGGTCGGGATCGGCGGCATCTCGTCTGCGGCTGACGTGGTCGAGTTCCTGCTCGCCGGGGCCACCGCCGTCGAGGTCGGGACCTGGAACTACGTCGAGCCGGGCGCGGCCGGCCGGCTCGCCGCAGGTCTCGGCGACTATCTTGTGCGTCATCAATTGCGCTCGCCCTCTGATCTTCGTGGAGCGCTGGTTCTCCCGGTTCGGGAATGATCATCACGGGTGGCAAGGAGACGGAAGGCAAATGACCGACGATCGCCTCATCGTGGCCCTCGATCACGGGGATCTGGCCGCAGCCCTCAAGATGGTTGATCTTCTGGATGATCTCGTGGGCTTTTACAAGGTGGGCCTCACCCTCTACACTGCAGCCGGTCCGGAGGCGGTGGCCCGGTTGCGCGAGCGCCGGAAGCGAGTCTTCCTCGACTTGAAGCTGCATGACATTCCAGTGCAGGTGGGGGGGGCGGCGCGGGCGGCAAGCCAGCTGGGAGTCGATCTCCTGACCCTGCATGCGGCAGGTGGCAAGGAGATGATGCGGGCCGCAGCCGAGGCGGTGGCCACGAGCGGGACGAAGCTCCTGGGGGTCACGGTCTTGACGAGCCTGGCCGTTCCCGATCCCCGCGTCATCATCCTGGCGGCCGAAGGAGCGGTGGCGGCCGGTCTGGATGGGGTGGTCGCTTCACCGGCCGAGGCCGGGGCCCTCCGACTCGCGCTCGGGCCCGGGGTCCTGATCGTGACGCCCGGTATCCGGCTCGCGCCGGCGGCGGGGGATGATCAGGTTCGGACCGGCGGGCCGGGAGATGCGCTCAAACGCGGCGCCTCGTCATCTCGTGGTCGGGCGACCGATCACGGCTGCTGTGGATCCGCGGGCCGCCGCCCAGGAGATCCGGAGGGCGATGACCCCGGCCCCAGCGGCCGGCGGGTGCTAGCCCGGGGGTTCGTTCCGATTTCGTGTGATGCGGTTCCGGGGTGGCCCGGGACCCGCTGGTCGCCGGCGTCGATGCCGGAGGGGAGGGATCCAGGGTGCGCGTGCTCGTCACTGGAGTCACGGGATTCGCCGGCAGCCATCTGGTCGACTACATGCTCGCTCTTCCCGGCGTGGAGATCTTCGGCCTCTGCCGCTGGCGGAGCCCCCTCGACAACATCCAGCACGTGCTGGCGAGAATCCAGCTCCGGGAGTGCGACCTCCGCGATGCGTTCTCGGTGCGCGACGTCATCGAGGACATCCACCCTG
The DNA here is from genome assembly GCA_963823555.1 of Candidatus Eiseniibacteriota bacterium. Taxonomy (GTDB): domain Bacteria; phylum Eisenbacteria; class RBG-16-71-46; order CAVPCR01; family CAVPCR01; genus CAVPCR01. Next base: position 390,869 of record CAWGMA010000001.1, read on the forward strand.
ACCGCATCTTCCACCTTGCGGCGCAGAGCTTCGTCCCGACCTCATGGACGGCGCCCACGGAGAGTCTCACCACGAACATCATCGGGCAGCTCAACGTTTTCGAGGCGGTGCGCAAGATCGGTCTTCAGCCGCTCATCCAGATCGCTTGCTCGAGCGAGGAGTACGGGCTCGTGCACGACCATGAGCTGCCGATCACCGAAGACAACCCGCTGCGCCCCCTGTCTCCCTACGCTGTTTCCAAGGTCGGCCAGGATCTCCTGGGGTTTCAGTACTTCATGAGCTACAAGATGCCGATCATCCGCACTCGTGGCTTCAACCATGAGGGCCCCCGGCGCGCCCCGGTGTTCGTGGTCAGCGACTTCGCACAGCAAGTGGCCGAGATCGAGCGCGGTCAACGGCCACCTGTCCTCCGGGTCGGCAATCTCGACGCGCAGCGTGACTTCACCGACGTGCGCGACATGGTGCGCGGGTACTGGCTTGCGCTCGAGAAGGGTCAACCCGGCGAGGTCTACAACATCTGTTCGGGACGCAGCTACTCGGTGCGCCAGGTCATCGATCTCCTGCTCGGCATGACCGACGCCAGGATCAAGATCGAGCAGGACCCGCGGCGTCTCCGGCCGTCGGACGTGCCGGTGCTGCGCGGCGATTTCACCAAGTTCGCGCGTCAGACCGGCTGGCAGCCCGAGATTCCCTTTGCGCAGACAGTTGAAGATCTCCTCAACTATTGGCGCATGCGGTAGGAGGCATGATGAGCGGCACGTGGTGGGGGAGGGGAGGGCCGGCGCCGCGGGCCGGCAGCCTTGGGCTCGCGAGTGCGAGGGACCGGGCGTGAAGGTCTTGGTCACCGGGGCGAGCGGTTTTGTCGGTCGCCACTTGCTCGGGGAGCTCGAGCGGCGGGGTTTGACCACCGTGGCCACCGGTCTTCCCGCCGAGGGACACGCCGGTGGCGAGATGGCCTCAGCGGAGGCGGTAAGGCCCCTCGATCTGCGCGACGCGAAGCAGGTCGAGCGCCTGGTGGCCGAGGTCGAGCCCGACGCGGTCATCCATCTCGCGGCTCAGAGCTCGGCGGGCGCCTCCTTTGCGGCATCGCGCGAGACCTTCGAGGTCAACGTGCTCGGCACCTGGCATCTGGTCACCGCGCTCCGCGACGAGGCCCCGGGCGCCCGCTTCCTGGCCGTCACCTCCGGCGACCTGTACGGGGCGAGTGCTCCGGGAGCGCCTCATCGCGAGACCTCGCCCTTCGCCCCGGTGAGCCCCTACGGGGCCTCGAAGGCCGCCCAGGATCTCCTCGTCCAGCTTGCCGGTGCGGCCTACCACCTCAAGGCGATCCGCCTGCGGCCCTTCACCCACGCCGGCCCGGGCCAGCGCCAGCGCTTCGCCCTGCCCGCCTTCGCGGCGCAGATCGCCGCCATCGAGCGCGGCGAGCACCGGCCCGTGCTCGCCGTGGGGAACCTCGACGTGGTCCGGGACTACACCGATGTCAGGGATGTGATCCGGGCCTATGCCGATCTCCTCACCCGCGGCACCCCGGGAGAGGCTTACAATGTCTGTACGGGGCGTGGTATCGCCCTCCGCGACCTGGTCGAGAAGCTGACTGCGGCCTCACATGTCCCGATCCGGGTCGAGGTGGATCCGGCCCGCCTCCGGCCCGCCGACCTTCCCCACCTGGTCGGTGATCCCGCCAAGCTCGCCCGGGCGACCGGCTGGCGGCCGGAAATCGAGATCGATCGCACTCTTGCCGATCTCTTGCTCGAAGCCCGGGCACGCGCCTCCGGGAGCCTTCGCACCGCCAAGGGGCATAGGGAGTCCATCTAGCCGATGTATCGAATATCCGTCATTGGAACCGGTTATGTGGGGTTGGTCACGGGGGCTTGCCTTGCCGACTTCGGAAACGAGGTCATCTGTGTCGACAAGGACAAGGAGAAGATCGCCGTCCTCCGGCGCAGCGAGATCCCGTTCTACGAACCCGGGCTGGCCGAGGTCGTGGAACGCAATGTCAGCGAGGGGCGACTCACCTTCAGCGACGACTTTCCGGCTGCGGTGGGGCGGACGCCGGTCGTCTTCATCGCGGTGGGAACGCCGACCGGCAACGACGGCGAGGCCAATCTCGACGCGGTGTTCGAGGTGGCCCGCGATGTCGCCCTCAACATGCAGGGCTACCGTCTCGTGGTTCAGAAATCGACCGTCCCGGTGGGAACCGGCCGGCGTGTGCGTGATGTGATCATCAAGCACCTTCAGGGCGACCATCCCTTCGATGTCGCTTCCAATCCCGAGTTCCTGCGTGAGGGCTCGGCGGTTCAGGATTTCACCCATCCCAACCGGGTGGTCATCGGCACCTGGACGACGCGGGCCGCCGGCATTCTCTCCGACATCTACAACCCGCTCTACCTCAACGAAACTCCCATGGTGAAGACCACGGTGGAGACGGCCGAGCTCATCAAGTACGCGTCGAACGCCTTCCTGGCCACCAAGATCTCGTTCATCAACGAGATGGCGAACCTGTGTGAGGCGGTGGGGGCCGATGTTCGCGTGGTCGCCCGCGCCATGGGGCTCGATCGACGGATCGGCGACAAGTTCCTGCATGCGGGGCCGGGCTATGGCGGTTCCTGTTTCCCCAAGGACACGCGGGCTCTCCTGCATTTCGCCCGCGAGGTCGGGGTCGCGTTGCCCATCGTCCAAGCCACGGTCGAGACGAACGAGAGGCAGATCGACCGCATGGTCGAGAAATGCGAGCAGGCGCTTGGTGGTCTTGCCGGCAAGAAGGTCGCCATGCTCGGCCTTTCCTTCAAGCCGAACACCGACGACGTCCGAGAGGCGCCGGCGCTCCGCATCGCCAAGCGGCTACTGGAAGGCGGGGCCGCCGTGCGCGCGTTCGATCCAGTGGCCATGGCCAGCGCCGCCAAGGCATTGCCCGGACTCGAGTGCGGAGCCAATGCCTACGACGTCTGTGAGGGCGCCGACGGCGTCCTGATCGTCACCGAGTGGAACGAGTTCCGCCAGCTCGATCTCAAGCGGATCAAGGATGTACTCCGGTCTCCGATCTTCCTCGATCTCAAGAACATCTATTCGCCGACGGAGGTCATGGCCGCCGGCCTGCGCTACTATGGCGTCGGCCGTGGCCAGAGTACGAGCTCGATGGTGGCGAAGGCCGCCGAGTAATCCCCCACGAGGAAAGCACATGAACGTGCCCGGACGCCAGGGACCTGGCCATCTGGACTACGCCGGCCATCTGCTCGTGACCGGCGGCGCCGGTTTCATCGGGTCGAACTTCGTCCGCCATGTCCTGACGCAGGCGCCGGACGTCACGGTGACCGTACTCGACAAGCTCACCTACGCCGGCAATCTGGACAACCTCGCCGGCCTACCTCAAGACCGACTCACGTTCGTCAAGGGCGACATCGCCGACCCGCAGGTCGTAGCGCCGTTGATGTCCGGCACTCGGGCCGTCGTGAACTTCGCCGCCGAAACCCATGTCGATCGATCGATCCAGAATCCGGGAAGCTTCGTCCTCACCGATGTCTTCGGCAGCTACGTCTTGCTCGAGGCGGCGCGCCAGGCGGGGATCGAGCGTTTCATCCAGATCTCGACCGACGAGGTGTATGGCGAGATCCTCGGCGAGCCGGCCACCGAGGAGGCGCCGCTCATGCCGCGAAACCCCTACGCCGCCAGCAAGGCCGGGGCGGATCGCCTGGCGTATTCCTTCTTCACGACCTATGGCATGCCCGTCGTCATCACGCGCTGCTCGAACAACTACGGTCCCTTTCAGCATGTCGAGAAGCTGTGGCCCCTGTTCATCACCAACGCTCTCGAGAACAAGCCGCTGCCCGTCTACGGCAGCGGGCAGAACCTCCGCGACTGGATCTATGTCGAGGACCACTGCGAGGCGCTGGCCAGACTGCTCACGGCCCAGGGGGTCGAGGGTGAGGTGTGGAACATCGGAGGCGGCGTGGAGCACTCGAGCCTGGAGATCGGCCATCTGATCCTCCGCACCCTCGACCTGCCGGAGACCCTGATCCGGCACGTCACGGACCGCCCGGGTCATGATCGCCGCTATGCCCTCGATTGCAGTAAGATCCGCGAGCGACTGGGTTTCGTGCCGCGGACGGTTTTCGCGGAAGGTGCCGCGCGTACCATCCGCTGGTATGCCGAGAACAAGGACTGGTGGGAGAAGGTGAAGAGTGGCGAGTTCCGCGAATACTACGCGAAGAACTACCGGATTTGAGCCTGGAGCGCAGGGTGTGATGTCGAGCCCGGCGCCCGGCCTTCTCGGCGCGATCGCCATGCTCGGACTCGCCCTCACCCTGGGCATGGTCTCGTCGGCGACGGCGCAGATCGGATCATTCTCCGACGTCAGCCCGCGCGCCAGCCGCCCGGCCCCGCCCCGGACCACCGTGCTCGCCGCTGACGCCCCGTTGCTCGCGGGGCCGATCGATGCCGACGAGTACCGGGTTGGCCCTGGCGATGTGCTCAATCTGATCGTCCCCGGTGTCATCCAGGGGGAGGCCACGCTCGTGGTGGATGCCGAGGGCGGGGTCATCTTGCCCGGCTCTTCGGGGCGCGTGCAGTTGGCGGGAAGAACCTTGAACGAGGCCCGTAACGCGGTGGCGGATGCGCTTTCCCTCCTGGCGCGCGATCGCTCCTTTGCCCTGAGCCTCGAGCGTCCGCGGCGCTTCAAGGTCTACGTGACCGGCAATGTCGCCACGCCGGGCGCGGTCGAGACCAGCGCGGTCGCCCGCGTCTCCGAGGCCATCGCCCTTGCCGGGGGCGTCGTGCCCCCGGGTTCGAGACGGCAAATCCGACTCCGGCGAGCGAGCGGCGAGGAAAGCATGGTCGATCTCGATCGCTTCGCCCTGATCGGCGATCTCGAGCGGAACCCTCTGGTCGATGGCGGTGACGTCATCGAGGTCCCCGTGCGTCAGGCGAACTACGGATTCTTCGGTGGCGTGGGGCGGCCGGGGACCTACGAGCTGGTTCCCGGCGAGACGATGGAGAGCGCGCTGGCGCTCGCCGGAGGTCCGCTGCCGGGAGCCAGGCTGGAGGCCGTCGAGTTGACACGGTTCGAGCCATCGGCCGAGACCCCGATGCGAACCACGCTGAACCTGAACGTGGCTGGCGATCGGTCCCGAGTGCTTGCCGGCGGTGACGCCGTGGTCGTGCCCAGACCCGGCGAATTCCAGATGATCCATACCGTTGACGTGAGCGGAGAGGTGGTGTTCCCCGGGCGCTATCCGATCGAGCCCGGCATCGATACCGTGGCCGACGTGATGTTGCGCGCCGGAGGGTTCACGGAGAATGCCAACCGGGGTGGGGCAAGGCTCTTCCGCAGGGTGCTGCCCGAAGCCGATGCCGAGCAACAGCAGGCGCCCGGATCCGTCTCGACCCTCGAAGCGAGCCGCCCGCCGAAGACGAAGACCCAGAACGAGATGGGTGTCGACCTGTCGCCCAGGTTCGCCGAGCTGCCGCCCACGGCTCGCGAGGAAGAGCTGTCGAGTCTGGGTCCGACCGGCCGCGAGATCCCTGTAGCGTGGACGGAGCAGCCCTTCGCGGAGTCGGCGATGCTCGCGGGCGGTGACCGCATGGTGGTCCCCCGAACGCAGGGCACGGTGCGGGTCGATGGCCGCGTCCGCTCGCCGGGCCTGGTCCCCTTCTCCCCGGGGCGAGAGCTCGATGACTACGTCCTTCTGGCCGGCGGTTACGACAAGAACGCCGACCGGGATCGTGTGTATGTGCAGCGCGCGGGACGCGAGGGTTTCGAGCACGCCGAGGGCGCAGGCCCGATTGCCGATGGCGACGCGATCTGGGTCGCGGAGAAGACGCCGCGCGGAGCCTGGACCTGGGCGCGCGAGATCATCACGGTGGCCGCAGCGGTTGCGACCGTGGTCTACATCATTGGCGACGTGAGCCGGGGACCCTGATCCGCCCTGGAATCCGCCGGGGTGGGCCCGGGCCGTTTCAGTCCCTCTGGTCACAGGTCGGTCTCAGGAGTGGTGCATGAGGATCACGTCCTCGGCGAGGCCCGGATCGGGCGGCATCCCGGAGGATGCCGGACCCCGGCCGGGTCTCAGCCCCCCCGGACCGGCTCAACTCCTTGTCCGAGCATGCCGATAACCGTGGCAAGCTCGCCGTCTGGCCAGGTTCCGGTGGAGGCTGGCGGTGGGGCAGGAATGGTCCTTGCAGAACCCCAGGTGGGGCCCCTCCCCCGGCAAAGGATAGGTGTGAAAAGGACTTCCGGCCGGGGGGGAGTAATGCCCCAGGGGGGGAATGTCCCCTTGACACGGCTACAGGGCTTTCTTATCGTTCCCGCGTCTCTGCGGTCGGTTAGCGCAAATCCCTCTTTTTGCAACGGATTGCCGCAGAAGAAGGGGCGTAGCTGACGTCGCGGGAATGACTCGAGGAGGATCGAGGTTGATGAGACACCTGGTGACGGGTGGGGCAGGATTCATCGGGTCCCATTTGGTCGAGGCCCTGCTCCGCCGCGGTGACGAGGTCGTCGTTCTGGACAACCTCTCGACGGGGAGCCTAGCGAACCTGAAACACCTGACCGGTCATCCCGGCCTGGTGTTCCTGGAAGAGAGCGTCCTCAATCGCCCGGTCGTCGAGCGACTGGTCGACCGCGCGGATCGCGTCTTCCATCTTGCTGCGGCGGTCGGCGTGCGTTACGTCGTGGAGAACCCGCTCAAGTCGCTCCTTACCAATATCCACGGTGCTGAGTACGTCCTCGAGGCGGCGTCGCGGGATCGGAAGCCCGTCATCCTCTTCTCGACATCCGAGGTCTACGGCAAGTCGGATGACGTGCCTTTCCGCGAGGACTCCGACCGCGTGATGGGCCCCACGGGTGTTTCCCGCTGGGGCTACGCTTCCTCCAAGGCGGTGGACGAGTTCCTGGCCTTTGCATACCACCGCGAACGCGATCTGCCGGTGGTGATCGTGCGTTGCTTCAACACCTGTGGTCCGCGCCAGACCGGGCGTTATGGCATGGTCATTCCCAGCATGATTCAGCGCGCCTGTGCCGGGCGGCCGATCGAGGTCTTCGGCGACGGGGAACAGACCCGCTGCTTCTCCTACGTCGGTGATGTCGTGCGCGGTGTCATGTTGCTCGCCGATTGCACCGACGCCCATGGCGAAGTATTCAATATCGGTACCGATGAAGAGGTGTCGATCAACGAGCTCGCTCGTCGCGTGCGCGAGAAGTGTGGTTCCTCATCTCCCATCGTGCACATTCCCTACGAGGAGATCTACGGCCACAGCTTCGAGGACATGCGGCGACGCGTGCCCGATCTGTCCAAGATCCACGAGTTCGTTGGCTATCGTCCCGAGGTCGGTCTCGACGAGTTGCTCCAGCGCACGATCGAATACCTGCCGGACGAGCTTGCGGCGAATCGAGTCGCCGAATCCGTCGCCGTCCGTTCCGGGTAGCTGGACACCGGGCGGCGATGTCGAGTTGGATCTCGTTCGCCGTCGCCTTTGCCACCGCTCTCGTTCTCACCCCGCCGGGTCGCTGGCTCGCGCTCCGTTTGAATTTCGTCGATCGCCCCGCCGCGCGTAAGGTCCATGTGCATCCCATCCCGCTCGGTGGCGGGATCGTGATCATGGCGGGCATGCTCGCCGGGGCCATGGCCGGCGGGCTAGCGGGAATGCTGCCCCGCGAGTTGTGGGCGGTCCTGGGTGGGTTGGGCTGGATCGTCGCCCTGGGTATCGTTGACGATCGCTGGTCGCTGCCGCCGCTCATCAAGCTCCTGGGGCAGGTCGCTGCCGCGCTCATGCTCGTCATCGGCTCGGGACATCCGGCATCCACCGCCCTCGGTGGTTTCGGAGTGCCGATGGCCCTGGTCGGGAGCGTCGGGCTGATGAACGCCTGCAATTTCCTCGATAACATGGATGGCATCCTCGGCGGCATCGGACTCCTGTGCGGCGTGGGTTTCGCCTTGGCTGCCAGCGCAACGAGACCCGAGGTGGCCGCCCTCTGTGCCGCGACCGCGGGCGCCGCAGGCGGGTTCCTCGTCTACAATTTCCATCCGGCACGCATCTTCATGGGTGACGCCGGATCGCATGCCATTGGCTTCCTGCTCGCCGCAGGCGCTCTCTTGCTCGTGCCGTATTCCCTGCCGGTGGTCGAGAGCGCAGGTCTTCTTCTCGTCATCGCCTACCCGCTGTTCGACCTTGTCTTCGTCACGGTCACGCGCGTGCAGAGTGGACGCCCGGTATGGAGTCCGGGGAAGGACCACACCACGCATCGACTCAACCGCCTGCTCGAGAGCCCGCGGCTGACCGCGCTCGCCGTCTACGCCTTGACCGCCGTGGCGGTCGCGGCGGGCATCGCCCTGCTCCATCGCCCTGGCGTGCCGAGCGCGGCGGCTGCTGCCGCACCGATCTTGCTCTTCTTGATCCTGGGGCTTCGCCTGGCGCGCGTGGCGTCCGTCTGACGGGATGCCGCGCCGCGAGGCCTGTCCGGTGGCGCATCGTCTGCCCGCTGGGGTGGCTTGAGAAGAGGGCCGATCCCATGCTAGAGTGCCCGCTGATCTCCGACTCGTATCCCGAGTCGCCTACCAGGCAACCGTTTCCATGAGCGACGCACCTATTCCCCTGCCCGATCGCGAGCCCACTCCGCCCTCCCGTGGCCGGCCGTTGCATCCGCAAGCGATGCCGCCTGTCCCAGCGCACCCGTTGCCGCCACCTGGCGATGCGAACCTCATCGATTATCTCTACGGAGTGGCCCGTCGTGCCCGCTGGATCCTCGCCAACATGCTGCTCGTTGGCGCCGTCGCGGCGGTGACCGCGCTCCTCCTTCCGCACTGGTACCTGTCCCGCGCCAGCTTTCTACCATCGGTCGAGGAACGCTCCGGGTTCTCGCTCACCGCGTTCCTGCGCGAGGTCGCCATTCCCGGTGGCGGCCTCTCTGATGCCGTGCAAGCCGGCGATCTCTCGGTGGCCATTCTCAGGAGCCGCACGGCACGCACGACCTTGATCGAGGAGTTCGATCTCATCAAGCGCTACAAGGCGGAGGACATCGAAGATGCCCTCGAAGAGCTCGATGACCATTCCAGCTATTTCGTGGGACAGGAAGGTCTGGTCACGATCGGCATCGAGGACCGCGATCCGGCCGTGGCCGCGAGGATGGTGAATCGCTCGCTGGAGATCCTCGATACGTTCAATGCCGAGCAACGTATGACCAAGGGCCAGCGGACGCGGGTCTTTGTCGAGCGCGAGCTGGCCCAGTGCGAGACCGATCTACGCGCCGCGGAGGACGCGCTCGAGCAGTACCAGGAAGAAACCAAGCTCGTCTCGCTGTCGCCGCAGACGGAAGCCGGTGTGACCGCCTCGGCCACGCTTCTTACTCGCAAGCTGGAAGTCGAGATCGCATTGCGATTGAAGCAGAACATCCTCAGCGAGAACAACGAGGAAGTGCGTCTGTTGCGCGCCGAGCTGGCCGAGATCAACCGCAAGCTCACCGAATTGCCAGCCATTGGCCTCGAGTATGCCCGTCTCGTGCGCGATCTGAAGGTGCGAGAACAGGTGTACGGCTTTCTCCGTGCCGAATACGAGCAGGCCAAGATCGAGGAGGAGCGCGATTCGCCCAGCCTGACCGTGCTGGACGAGGCACAGCAGCCGATCAAACGCGCGCGGCCCAGGCGCACGAGGATCGTGGTGACGGCGGCTCTCGTTGCCGGTGTGGTCTCGGTGCTGGGTGCGCTGGTTCTGACCTGGATCGACATGCTGCCCCCAGGCGACCGGCGTCGAGGCACGCTCCGGGCGGCCGGTGAGGAGCTGGCGCGGGTCTTTCGCTTCGGCCGGCGCCGGCGATCCGCCTAGCGCGGGGCAGAAGGCGGGACATGCATGCTTGATCTCAAGCTCGTGCGCAGCGAAACCGAGCGGGTGAGGGCGGCGATCGCGGCCAAGGGCTCCGATGTCGATCTCGACCGGATTCTCCACTGTGATGCCGAGCGCCGCGAGCTCCTGGCGGAAGTGGAAGCGCTCAAGCATCAGCGCAACGACGTGTCGCGGGAGATCGGCGAGCTCAAGCGGCGGGGCGAGGATCTCGGTGACCGCATGGAGCGCATGCGCCAGGTGGGCGAAGCCATTGCCACCCTCGACGAACGGTTGAAGGGCATCGACGCCACGGTCGATGAGCTCATGGCCTGGGTGCCGAACCTGCCGCACGCCACGGTGCCGGCCGGGCGGACCGCCGAGGACAACGTGGTGATCCGGGTCGAGGGCGAGCCGCCGCGCCTCGATTTCGCGCCCCGCAATCATGTCGAGCTCGGCGAGCTCCTGGGTATCCTCGATCCCGTGCGCGTGGCCAAGCTCTCGGGATCGGGGTTCAGCCTGCTCCGCGGCCAGGGCGCGCGCTTCGCCCGGGCACTCATCTCCTACATGCTGGACCTGCACACCGGCGCCCACGGCTACGAGGAGGCATGGACTCCCTATCTGGTGCGGCCATCCTGTCTCTTCGGCACCGGTCAGTTGCCCAAGCTCCGCGAAGACATGTACTACGTGAACGGGGATGACCTCTACCTGATCCCCACGGCCGAGGTCTCGATCACCAACCTCTATGCCGAGGAGACCTTGCGTGAGGAGGATCTCCCGCGCAAGTTCGTCGGGTACACTGCTTGTTTCCGGCGCGAAGCCGGCGCGGCGGGACGGGAGACGCGCGGTCTCCTGCGTCTCCACCAGTTCGACAAGGTCGAGCTGGTGAAGTTTGCCCATCCCGATCGTTCCTACGAGGAGCACGAGCTCCTCCTGGCCGATGCCGAGAGCGTGCTCAGGAGCTTCGGTCTTCACTACCGTGTCGTGGCCTTGTGCGCCGGTGATCTCAGCTTTGCCGCCGCCAAGTGCTACGATCTCGAGGTGTGGGCGCCGGGGGAGGGGAAGTGGCTCGAGGTGTCCTCGTGCTCGAATTTCGAGGATTTCCAGGCCCGCCGCATCGGCGTCCGCATGCGCCCAGCCGGCGGTGGCAAGGCTCGCCTGGTGCACACCCTGAACGCTTCGGGGGTGGCCCTGCCGCGGCTTCTGGTCGCCTTGCTCGAGCACTATCAGACCGAGACCGGCGCCGTGCGGGTGCCCGAGATTCTGCAACCCTATCTCGGCGGTCAAGACCTGCTCCGGCCTGCTCCGGACGCGGTGGCCGACAAGCGGTAGCGGCGCCATGGCCCAGCGTCACGTGAGCAAGCGCCTCGGCACCGAGAGCGCTACCCCGGGCTGGCTCCGGGGCTATGTCTTCCTCGGCTCCTCGGTGCTCATCGCCGGCCTCTTCCTGTACACGCACATGCTCACGGTTCGCCTCGAGCGGCAGGCGCAGACGATGAGTCGCATCCTCGCCGACTTCTGCGCGTCGATCACATTCGAAGCCATCGAATCGGAGCGCATGCGCGAGGTCTTTCGCGACGTCATTCACCAGATCGACTTCCCGGTGGTCCTGACCGATCAGGTCGGTCGGCCCTACGCCTGGAAGGGAATTGGCATTCCGGTGGAGTCCGTCACGCTCGAGATGAGCGAGAAGCTCGATCCCGGCAATCCGCCGGCGTCGGGACCGCTGGCTGAGATCTTGACCATCACCCGCGAGATGGACCAGAAGAACCCCCCGGTGCCGATGGTGATCGCCGGTTCCGACCAGGTCGTCGGCTATGTGCACTTCGGGGAGTCGCAGCTCCTGCGCGAGGTGCGCTGGGTCCCCATTGTCGAGATTGCCGCCTTCTTCCTGTTCATCGCGCTCGGGTTTCTCGGTTTCCGTTCGGCCAAGGTCTCCGAGCAGAGGTTCATCTGGATCGGCATGGCGAAGGAGACGGCGCACCAGCTGGGTACCCCGATCTCATCGCTCCTGGGCTGGCTCGAGGTGGTCAAGGACCGTGCCCGGCCCGTGTCCGGCGAAGATGTCGTGACCGTGCCGCGATCGCTCTTCGAGCAGACCGTGACCGAGATGCAGGCCGATGTCGACCGGCTCAACAAGATCGCCTTTCGCTTCTCGCATGTCGGTTCCGAGCCGAAGCGCAAGGTCCAGGACATCGTGCCCATCGTTGCCGGAACCGTGGCCTACATGAAGAAGCGGTTGCCCCGACTCGGTCATGGACCGACGATCGAAGAGCACTACACGCCGGCGTCCGAACTCAACCTGAACGCCGAACTCATCGAGTGGGTGATCGAGAATCTGCTCAAGAACGCAGTCGATGCCACGGACAAGCCCGACGGTCGGATCGAGGTCGTCGTCGAACGTCGGCGCGACACGGAGACGGTGGAGGTCCGGATCGGCGATAATGGACGGGGGATGACCCCCGGTGAACAGAGGCGAGTGTTCCAGCCGGGGTTCACGACCAAGCAGCGCGGGTGGGGCCTGGGCCTGACGCTTGCTAAGCGCATCATCGAGGAATACCATGGCGGCCGGATCTGGGTGAAGGAAAGCCATCCCGGGCGTGGGACCACCATGGCGATCTCGTTCCCGGTCTGAGGCGGCGGCCCCGGGCGCCGGCCGGGTCGAGAGGGTCGCGGCTCCGCCGGCTGTCTCCGGCGCATCGCGGGCGCCAGGGGATCGATCCCAATAAAGAGCCTCGGCCGAGCCCCCCCCGGGCCCCTGACGGCAAGAAGACCAAACACCATGCCAGAAACGCGACACATTCTCTGGGCTGATGACGAGATCGATCTCCTGCGCCCGCATGTTCTGTTCCTCGAGGACAAGGGCTTCAGCATCGAGGCCGTGGCCAACGGCGAGGATGCCGTGAGCGCCTTCTCGGCGCGCCGCTTCGATGCGGTGCTCCTGGACGAGATGATGCCCGGCATGGGTGGCCTCAAGACCCTGCAGGCGATCAAGGAGATCGATCCTCTCGTGCCGGTCGTCCTCATCACCAAGAGCGAGGAAGAGTGGTTGATGGACGAGGCGATCGGCAAGCGGATCTCCGACTATCTGATCAAACCGGTGAACCCCAGCCAGATCTACCTCGCGATCAAGCGGCTACTCGAGGGCAAGAAGATCGAAGAAGGTCAGATCACGCGCGACTTCGTCGAGGAATTCGGCCGCATTCGGACCATTGATCGCGGCGGCCTGGACGTTCAGGGCTGGATCGACCTCCATCACCAGCTGACCCACTGGGACCTCCGTCTCGACCGCCTGCGCGACCTGGGACTGGCTCAGTCGCTCGAGGACCTGAAGCGGGAGGCCAACGCCGACTTCGGACGCTTCATCGAGACCCACTACGCCGGCTGGATGTCCTCCGCTGAGCGCCCCGCATTCTCGCCGGACATCGTTCCGCTCTGGGTACAACCCCATCTCTCGGCCGGTCGCCGGGTCTTCTTGATCGTCATCGATTGCATGCGGGCCGACCAGTGGCTCATGATCGAACCCCTGCTGGCGCCCTTCTTCGAGATGACGACCGACTACTTCTACTCGATCCTGCCTTCCGCCACGCCCTATTCGCGGAACTCGATCTTCGCCGGACTCTTTCCCAGCGAGATCGCCGCCGAGTTTCCCGGCATGTGGCAGGAGCGCGAGGGAGGTGACAAGTCGAAGAATCGCTACGAGAAGGAACTCCTCGAAGCGCAGGTCAAGCGCCTCGGCAATCGCCCGCTCGCGCTCAAGTACGTCAAGGTGTATTCGACCGAAGAGGGACAGGCCCTGGCTCGGCAGGTGGCGAGCTTCTCCGGGCTCGACCTGGTGGGCATCGTCTTCAACTTCATCGATATTCTCGCCCATGGGCGCAGCGAGTCGGACATCCTGCGGGAACTGGCTCCCGATGAGGCTGGCTTCCGTTCGCTCATGGGGCCCTGGTTCACTCACTCCGCCCTCTTCGAGGTCTTGAAGGGAATCGCCGCGCAGGACAACTGCGTTGCTGTCATCACCACCGACCACGGTTCGGTCATGGGGCGCCGGGCATCGCTGGTCTATGGCGATCGGACGACATCGACCAATCTGCGTTACAAGTACGGGAAGAACCTCGGTTGCGACGTGAAGCAGGCGCTCCACATCAAGGACCCGGAAGCGTACATGTTGCCTGCAGACTCGCTGAACAAGAACTACATCATTGCCAAGGAAGACTATTACTTCGTCTATCCGACGAACTTCCACGATTACGAGCGGCAGTATCGCGGCAGCTTTCAGCATGGCGGCATCTCGCTCGAGGAGCTGATCGTGCCGGTTGTCACGCTCACGCCGCGACGGTAGGGATGCATGCCGCACGCTGGCGAGTCGTCACTCATCATGGAGCAGGTCACCCACTCGGCCGCCGAGACCGAGCGTCTGGGTCGCGCCCTGGGGCTGGCCCTGGGGGGCGAGATCGTGGCGCCGGGAAGGCGACCGATCGTGCCGGGCGGGACTCCGGGAGCGTTGGGAGCCGGTACCACGTGGCTCCTCAGCGGTGAGATGGGGGCGGGGAAGACGGTCCTCATCCGCGGCATCACGCGCGGCCTCGGTGTCCGGGGGCGGATCCGCAGCCCTGGGTTCACGCTGGTCACCTCCTACCGGGGGACGCTGCCGGTCGTGCATGTCGACCTCTATCGCCTCGAGGACGAGGGGCTGGTGGCCGATCTCGGGCTCCTGGATCTCGTACCGGACCGTGGGATCCTTCTCATCGAGTGGGGTGAGCGCGCGCAGGGTGCTGTGGACCGGGACCACTTTGTCTTCTGCCTGGAGCACCGCGGCGGGGACCGGCGCCTGATCCGGCTCGAAGCGCGCGGTCCGCGCTCGGCGGCCGTCGGACGCGAACTGGCCCGAGCCCTGGGCTGGCCCGATGTCGAGGCGGCGCGCGGAACGATGACCAAGGGCACTCGATCACAGGAAACGGCCCACCCATGCTAGTGCTTGCGATCGACACCTCGACGGACCGCCTCGGGCTCGCGCTTCGCCGAGACGAGACGCCGCTCGGTGAGCTGCACCTCGAGCTGGGCCGGCGGCATGCCGAGAAGATCCTGATCGCACTCGACGGTTTGCTCTCCGATCTCGGTGTTCGCCCTCGCGATTTGAAGGGCGTCTGCGTCTCTCTCGGCCCGGGCTCCTTCACCGGGCTGCGCATCGGGCTCGCATTCGCCAAGGGCATGGCGGTGGCCACTGGAGCGCCGCTGGTCGGCGTGCCCACGCTCGACGTCCTGGCCCATGGCGCCGAACCGTGGGTGGGACCGGTCATCGCCTGCCTTGACGCTCGCCGGAACGAAGTCTACTTTTGCGCCTATCACCTCGGTGCTGGCGGAGCCGAGCGCATGGATGCGGAATACCAGGTCGGATCTCCTGCCGAGGTGGTGGCGCGCTGCCGCGTGCTCGGGCCACGCGTGCTTGTCGTCGGGACTGGCGCCGAGGCGGTGCGATCGGCGGCGGGTCCCGACGTTCTTGTTGCCCGCCGCGGCTTTGCGCTGCCGCGAGCCGGTGTGCTCGCTGAGCTCGGGGTGGAGGCCCTGCGCCGCGGCGAGGGCGTTGACCCGGATCATGTCGAGCCGATCTATGTCCGTCGCTCAGATGCCGAGATTCGCCGTGGCTCCCTGGCCGGAAGGACTTGAGATTGCACCGATGACGGAGTCGATGCTCGGTGACATCCATGCCATCGAGCATCGGTCCTTCCCTGACCCCTGGCCGCTGCGCTTCTTTCGCGAGGAACTGGCCAAGGTCGACCTGGCCCACGCCCGCGTCGCACTCAAGGACGGGCGTGTTGTGGGTTACCTCATTGCCTGGTTCATCCTCGATGAGGTCCATCTGGGAAACCTCGCGGTCCACCCCGATTGCCGGCGCCAGGGCATCGGCCGCGCGTTGCTGGAGGAGCTGATCACCCGCGCCGAGAGGCACGGGTCGAGCTTCATCACTCTCGAGGTGCGCGCCGGGAATCGCGCGGCCATGTCGCTGTATGCGCGCTACTTGTTTCGTCCGGCAGGGGTGCGGAAGGGTTACTATGCCGGCCGGGAGGACGCGGTCATCATGCTCCGTGAGTTCGGTTCAGAAGGCGGCGCTTCGGCGCCGGTGCCGCCCGCGGGCGAGGATTCGCTGCCGTAAGGAGGCTAGCGCAGCATGTCCTGGTTCAAGAAGACCAACTTCGGCTTCAAAATCCAGCGGCAACGTGAGCGCGAGACTCCTGACGGACTCTGGCGCAAGTGCGATGGCTGCGGCGAGATCCTCTATAACAAGGATCTCGAGCGCAATCTCCTCGTTTGTTCCAAGTGCGGCCATCACTTCCGCATCCGGGCGCGCGAGTACATGCGACTCCTGGCCGATCCGGGCTCCTTCGAGGAGCTGTTCACGGCCATCCAGGCCACCGATCCGCTTGGTTTCCGTGACACCAAGCGTTACTCGGATCGATTGCGGGAGAACCGCCGTTCGACCGGCCTCACCGAATCGGTGATCACGGGCCGCGCCCGCATCGCCGGTCACCCCGTGGCGATCGCGATCATGGACTTCGCCTTCCTTGGTGGCACCCTGGGCTCGGCGACGGGGGAGAAGATCCGCCGCACGATCGGGCTTGCCGCGCACGAACGAATGCCTCTGGTCATCGTCTCCACGTCCGGCGGGGCGCGCATGCAGGAGGGCATCCTGTCCCTGATGCAGATGGCGAAGACGTCGGTCGCCCTTGCCGATCTCGTGGACCGGGGAGTGCCCTACATCTCGATCCTGCTGGATCCCACGACCGCGGGCGTGGCCGCCAGCTTCGCCGCCCTCGGCGACATCATCATCGCCGAGCCCGGCGCGATGATCGGTTTCGCCGGGCCGCGGGTCATCCAGCAGACGATCAATCAGGAGTTGCCGCCCGGGTTCCAGCGCGCGGAGTTCGTGCTCGACCATGGCATGATCGACATGATCGTGCCGCGCCGCGAGATGCGTGATCGAGTCGGGTATCTGATCGATCTCCTGGTCGAGCCGCAGCGCACGCCCGACCGGCGGCCCCAGCGCGTGGCGCGCACCGCCGAAGGGGGCGACGGCCGCTCGACATGACCGCCGGCTCCGCTTCCACCTCGCGGCGCGACTCCCCGGTGCGCGTCCTCGAGGACCTGATGGGCCGCGAATGGAGCGGGATGAAGCTCGGGCTCACCCGATTCCGTCCCCTCCTGGCCGCCATCGGCAATCCGGAAGCCCGGGTCCCAGCCATCCTGGTCGGCGGCACCAACGGCAAGGGGTCGGTGGCCGCCGCTCTGGCCTCGATGCTGAGCGCGGCGGGGTATCGCACCGGTCTCTACTCGAGTCCGCACCTCCTGTCGTATCGCGAGCGGGTGCGGGTCGATGGCCGCGCCATCCGTCCGGCCGAGGTCGAGGCGGCGATGGCGATCCTGGCCGCACCGATCCAGGTCCATGGCGTGTCGTTCTTCGAGGCCATGACCGCGCTCGCCTTCGTCCACTTCGCTCGGGTGGAGGCCGATGTGGCGGTGCTCGAAGTGGGTATCGGGGGCACCCTCGATGCCACCAATGTGGTCGATCCGGTCGCGTCCGTCGTGGTCTCGGTCGGTCTCGATCACATGGAGGTGCTGGGGCCCACGATCCGGGCGATCGCCCGGGACAAGGCCGGGATCGCCCGTCCTGGCCGCCCTCTCGTGATCGGAGCGCGGGGTGCCGCCCGGGCGGAGCTGGTGGCGGGCGCGCGGCGCGTGGGGGCCGAACCGCTCCTCATCGGCCAGGATGGTCGCTACCGGCTCGAGGAGCTCCAGGCCGACGGGAGCCGCATGGCCTTCCGCAGCGACGCTCTCGTTGCGGATCATCTGGCGCTCGGGCTTGCGGGCCGGCATCAAGTGCGGAATGCCGCCTGTGCTCTCCTTGCCTTGGGGGCGCTCCCCGGCTTTCCCCATGCGGTCGAGGGAGCTCGCCCCGGGCTCGCGCGAGTCCGCTGGCCGGGGCGTCTCGAGCGCGTCGAGCCCTGGCTCCTGATCGACGGTGCCCACAACACGGATGGAGCCCGCGCCCTGGCCGCCCATCTCGAACGCTTCCACGGCGAGCGACGGATCGTGCTCCTGACCGGCATGGTCAAGGGCAAGCGGCCTCGAGCGTTCGCCCGCGCGCTGGGAGGCCAGGTCGAGGGCGTGGTGGTCACCGAGCCGCAAAGCTCACGGGCCCTGCCGGCCGATTCTGTGGCGGCAAGCTTCCGCCGCATCTCGGTCCCGACCGCGGTCGAGCCCGACCGGTCCCGTGCTCTCGCGCTGGCCCGGCAGGCAGCTGGCCCCCGCGGCCTTGTCGTCGCCTGCGGCTCGCTCTATCTCGTCGGGGCCGTGCTCCGCCTCCTCGGCCGGCGTCCTGTCGAGTCGATCTACTAGAGCCCGCGCGCGATATCGCTCTAGAAGTTGATGACGAGCGATGTCGTCAGGTTGGTGTCGAGCTTCTCCTTCTCGACGGTCGAGGTTCCGACCTCCGTGGCCGCCCCCGCGAACGGATCCTGGTCGTAGATCTTGATCTCCTCGAGCGGCGGGATGTTGCGGTAGAGGATGCGGAAGCCAGCCTTGAGACCGACCTTCTCGGTCATGGCGACGGTGACCCCGTTGTACCAGTCGGTACGATGGTCCTTGAATTCATCGAAGCTGTCGTTGAACGTGAGCTGGCTCGTGTAGGTTGTGGTCCCGGTGAGCTTGTTTTCGTATCCATAGCCGAGCTGGAAGCCGGGATAATCCCTGCTCTCCTCGTCGGTGAAATCCTCATAGGTGTAGGTCACGTTGTAGGTGGTGCGGAACTGGACCTTGTTCGAGTCGATCCAGTTGTTGCCGAGACCGGCTCCGGCGATGTAGCGCTGCTCGATGCCAGCAGGGGGATTGCGCTCAGCATCGAAGGCGACGTTCCAGAACAGTCGCTGCGTGATGTCCTTGCCGTACCCGGTCTTGCCGTAGAGCCGGTTGGTGTCGGTCTTACGGGGCGGATCGGTCAGGGTGAAGTTGCCCTCGCCGGGGGTTCCGATCCCGAAGCGGTCGCCGGAGAAGGACCGGCTGTAGAGGGCACCCACCTCGAGGTAGTACTCCGCGTCAGCCCAGATCCGACGGGTCGTGTTCTTGGCGCCGAGCGTGGTGGTGTTCGAGTTGCCGCTCGTCGAGACGAAGCTCAGCTCGGCGGCATCGGTCCAGCCGAGCTTCTTCTCCTCGTCCTGGGCGGCTGCTGGCTGATCCAGGACCAGGGATCCCAGGGCCAGCGTGATGGCAAGGGCTGTCATGACGCGCATCTTCATCCTCCTCCGCGGCGGCTGTTGGCGAACCGGGGGCCTGGAACTCGAAAAATCGGGCCGTAGGTTACCAGACCGAACTTGGCCGGGAGAGATGGAAGGCAAAAATCTACAATGGAAATTCGAGAACCGCCGCGATGGCGGAAGTCGTAGATGGGTCAAGGGGTTGGCCCGTTGGTCCCGGCGGGCAGGGGAAGGAGGGCCCGTGAAAGTCGATCTGCCGGCCGGGGACATGGCACCGGCCACCAGCCTGCCTCGTGATGCGGGCATCCCTGCTCCCGGGACCGGGGGCGATGCGAGCGCCGGGCCGATGATCCTCGTCGCCTCGCTCTCCTTCACGCTCCTTGCCCTCGAGGTGGCATGGACCCGGATCTTCTCGGCGGAGTTCTTCTACAACTTCGCGTTCCTGGTGCTATCCCTCGCTGTCCTCGGGCTCGGTGTCGGCGCTCTCGTGCTCAGGCTCATGCCACGGCTCGGCAGGCAAGAGCATCTGCCGGCCATCCTCGTCTTGACCGGCCTCGCGGCGCTTTCCGGCCCGCCGCTGGTCTTCCGGCTCGGCCTCGATATCTCGCACGTGGTCGGGAGTCCGATCATGGCCGGGAAACTCGTTCTCGCCATTCTCCTCCTCGGTGCCGCTTACTTCTTCGGGGGGATGGCGCTCGCCAGCGTGTTCAAGCGCGGCCACCGCCGACTGGACCGCCTCTACATGGCGGATCTCTTCGGGGCAGGGCTGGGCGTCGTCGTCGCCGTCCTCCTCATGGAGCGGCTCGGCACTCCATCCGCCACGTTTGCCGTCGCGACGCCGGTGCTCGGGGCGGCGTTCATCATGGCCCGGCGATGGTCTCGCTTGCTACCGGCCGCGCTCCTCGTGCTCATGATCGTCCTCGGGGTCCGGGGGGGAGATCTCCTCCAGGTCCAGCGTCGCGAGCCGGCACCCGTGATCGCCACCCACTGGGACTCGATCGCCAAGGTGAAGATCTACGACCGCGGCCCTGAGCACCGTGGTCTCAACATCGACAACGCCGCCAACTCCCCCGTCTACCGGTTTGACGGGGACTGGGATCGTCCCGATTCCTTGCGCTTCCAGTTCGGGATCGACGTCACCCATCTCATCACTCGATTCGAGGCCTGCACCTTCCTCTCGCTCGGTGCGGGCGGAGGCAGCGACGTCCTGCAGGCCCTGCAGGCCGGGGCGGAGGAAGTGCATGCCGTCGAGGTCATTCCATATGTGAACGAGCTGATGGTCTCGGGAGATCTTGCCGCTTACTCGGGTCATATCTACGCCGATCCGCGGGTCATCGTTGCCACCGAGGATGCGCGCTCCTATGTGCGGCGCCATCCGCAGACCTTCGACGTAATCTACTCGCTCAGCTCCAACACCTTCGCCGCGCTCTCGGCGGGAGCCTTCGCGCTCGCCGAGGACTACCTGTTCACGACCGAGGCCTTCCAGGACTACTGGCGAGCACTCACCGATCAAGGCTTCATGATGATGGAGCACCAGTTCTACATGCCGCGCCTGGTGAGCGCGATGCTCGACGCGCTCTCCGGGCTTGGGGTCGAGGATCCTGGCGCCCATATCGCGCTCTACGATCTGCCGAGCATGCGGCGGCAGATGGTGCTCCTCTCCCGGCAGCCGCTGACCGCCGACCTCGTGAACCGCGCGTTCGGTGAGCTGACCCCCGAAGTGGCCGAGCACATCCAGCTCGTGTATCCCCCGCCTGCCGGCCAGGAGGAGCACCTCTTGAGCCGGATCATGCGTGACGGATGGCGAGAAGCACAGGCCGGCGCTCCGATCGACCTCTCGCCCAGCACGGATGACCGCCCGTTCGCTGCTCAGCTCGGTCGCTGGCAGAACTTCTCCTTCGATGCGCTCACCGGTCTGAGCCCGCTGGCCGAGGTCAAGGGCTTCCCGCTCGCCAGGCTGCTCATCGTGACCGTTCTCCTCATCGTCGCCCTGCTCGTGATCCCCCTCATGCTCCTGCCCTACGTCGCCAGCGGCGGGCCCAAGATCGGCCCCGTGCCCTGGCTCTACTTCGCCGCCATCGGCTGCGCCTTCATGGCGGTGGAGGTGATCCTGATCCAGCGCTACGCGCTGTTCATCGGCCCCTCGGCCCTGGGTTTCGTCACGATCCTGGTCACGCTGCTCCTGAGTTCCGGGCTGGGCAGCCGGTGGGCCCGCCAGGTCCCCGATGGCGTCGTGTTCGGAGCCATCGTGGGGTTCATCCTCCTCGAGGTCCTTCTCTGGCGCCGTGCCACCAATGCGCTTGCCGCCTTGCCGCTCGCCGCTCGGATGGGGGTCACCGCGCTTCTCGTGGCGCCCCTGGGATTCTTCATGGGCATGCCCTTTCCCCGGGCCGGGCAGCGCGTGGGTGAGCTCATCGACTGGGGATTCGCGGTCAACGGCGCGGCCTCGGTGATCGGGGCAACCGGGATCCTGCTGGTGGCCTTCGCTCGCGGGTACGACGCGGCTCTCCTCGTGGCGGCCCTGCTCTATGCGATCGCCCTCGGGCTTGCACTCTTGAAGCCGGCCTGGGCCGAGCCACCGCCGGATTTCTAGGCCCCAGCGTCCTCAAGTCGGTTGACGCGCCGACCTCACATCCGGGGCTCGACCGGGCTCGTGACGAGAGCTGTCTCGATGCCGCCGCCGAGGATGCTATCTTCTCGGACCGGATTGCACTCGCTCTGCCAGGGAACCAGGCCGGGGGATGGCTGCATGCCCTTTGCGCTCGGGATCGACATCGGCGGCACGTTCACCAAGATGGTGGCGCTGGCGGCGGATCATGAGGTCCTTGCCGAGAGTCGCGTGCCCACCGAGTCCCGAGCGGGGGCGACGGAGCTCGTGGCCCGTGTGGTAGCCGAAGCCCGGGCGATGTGCGCCGGAGCCGGGCTCGACCTGGCGCGGGCGGTCGGGGTCGGAATCGGATTGGCCGGCCTCGTCGATCGCGCGAGCGGCAGGCTCATGGCCAGTCCCAATCTGCCTGGATTCGAGGGCTTCGCCGCCGCCCAAGCCTTCGGCCAGTCGCTCCTGATCCCCGCGATCGTCGAGAATGACGCTGGAGTCTTCGCGCTCGCCGAGTCCCGGCTCGGCGCCGGGCGGGGCCGTGATCCGATCGCTCTCCTGACCCTGGGCACCGGGGTCGGTGGCGCGATCGTCCATGCCGGACGCATCTTTCATGGTTGGCGTGGCTTTGCCGGTGAGTTCGGGCACACGGGGCTCGCGGTGGAAGAAGGACCGCGCTGTGCCTGCGGGCAGCAGGGCTGCATCGAAGCCTACCTGAGTTCGAGACACGTCGTCGCGCTCGCCCTCGACCTGTCCGTGCGCATGGCGGAGCGGCCGGGCCCGATGCTGGCGCGCGCGCTTTCATCCGGGGAGGCCACGGCGCGCACGGTCGGCGAGGCCGCCCGCGCCGGAGATCCGGTGGCGCGGGCGGTGTTCACCGAACTGGGCCGCTACCTGGGTCTGGCCGTCGCCAACATCATCTCGGCCCTCAACCCGGCGGCCGTCATCATCGGAGGGGGCGTCTCCCTCGCCGGAGACGTGCTCATCGACACGGCCCGCGCCACCGCGCTCGCACGCGTCATGCCACCGCTGGCCGAAGGAGTGGCCATTCTGCCCGCCTCCCTCGGGGATCGCGGCGGTACGCTGGGTGCGGCCCTCCTCGCCCTCGACGATGGACCGGATCTGTGCTGATGCTTCGATCTCGGACTGGCAGGGAGATCATCGCGCTCCTGGGCGGCGGGCTCATCGGGCTCGTGCTGATCGCCCTGGCGTTGACTCCGGCCGGGGCCCAGCTCGAGACGACGTTCCCCGGTGGCTCCGCCGACGATTCTCTCGCCACGCGCGTAACCGGCGCCCGCCTGCGGCATGTCGTGGTGGATGGTGTTCCCATCGTCGTCGTCGATTCGGTCCGGATCGACCATCGCGCGACCACGATCACGGGACGCGTCGGCCGTTACGACCGCCAGAACCAGCGTGCCGTTGTCGATGGGGATGTTCGCATCGTGGACGGTCCGACCACGATCACCGGCGATCATGGCACGTTCGATGTCGGCTCCGGGGTCGGCACCCTCGTCGGCCGTGTGGTCGTCCGCCGGGAGGATCTTACGATCCGGGCACCTCACGCCACCTACGACCGTTCGAGCCGGATCGCGCGCTTGCGGGGCGGGGTCCAGATCCAGGACAAGGAGCGCCGCGTCGATGCCGACAGCCTGGTCTACTGGTTTGCCGAGGACCGGGCCATGGCCTTCGGCAACGTGCGCATCGACCAGACCGGGAAGGAAGAGGCGGTGCTACGCGGCGAGGTCGCCGAGTACCTGAGGAGCACGGGAGATCTGCGGCTCCTCGAGCAGGCCTCGCTCGTCATCGAGGACGAGGGCCAGCCGGTCACGGTCACGGCTCGCGATCTCCAGTACCAGAAGGAAGGCGCGGAGGTCGTCGCCGAGGGTAGCGTCGTCATTCGCCAGGAGGAGGCGGAGGCCACCGCCGACCACGCCACGTTCTTCCGGGATGATCGCCGCGCCGTTCTCACCGGGTCCCCGCTCATGCGCGATCCCGACGGTCTCGTCTCCGGCGACTCGCTCGTCTTGTCCTTCGACCAGGGCAAGCTCTCACAGCTCGGTGCGCTGGGTCAGGCGCGGGCAAACTACAGCCGCGAGCTCAAGACCGGGGGGAAGGAGGAGCTTCATATCTCCGCCGATCGCCTGGACATCGAATTCGAGGACGGCGAGGCGCGGCAGATGAGCCTCGCCGGAAATGCGGAGAGCCTCTACCTGCCGGCGGGGGAGCCGCTCGAATCCGGGGCGATACGCAATGTCGCCAAGGCGGATCGGATCCAGGTATCGCTGAGCAAGGGGCAAGCCGAGCGCATCGTTCTCGAGGGTGATGCCACGGGCGAGTACTTCTATCGCCTGGAGCGCCCCGACTCGCTGGGCGAGGTGAATGCCCTCGGTCGCAGCGATTCCAGACTGGCCGGGGTGCTGGGAGATTCGGCTCGCGCCTTTGCCGACAGCGCTCGGAGCGGGCTCCGCCGCATCCTGGCCGAGATGGACAGCGCCCGGGCCGTCGAGGGGGAGGCCCTCGGAGCTGCGGCCGACTCCGCGTTCGCCGAGGCCGACTCCGCGTTCGCCGAGGCCGACTCCGCGTTCGCCGGGGCCGAGATGGCTCTCGCCGCGGCCGCCGACTCGACGGCGGTCCTGGCTCCCATCTCCCTCGCCGCCGCCCTTCCCGATTCCATCGTCCAGAGCGTGCGCTATCAGGCGGACCGCATCGAGCTCCTCGTCGAGCGCAACGAGATTCTCCTCATCCACAATGCCGAGCTCTTCCACGAGGACCTCCACCTCAAGGCCGGACGGGTGCGCTTCTCGGTCGAGGACCGCACCCTCGTGGCCAGCGAGTCCCCGGTGCTGGCCGATGGCAGCCAGACCATGGAGGGGGAGGCGATGGCGTATGAGTTCGGGAGTCGGGAGGGGGCGGTGCGGCAGGGCGAGACGACCTTCGAGCGCGGCATCTACACCGGGCGGGAGCTCTACAAAGCGGGGGACAGGGTCTTCTACGTCAAGGGAGCCAACTACACCACGTGCACGATTGCCGAGCCGCACTATCACTTCACCGGGAACGAGATGAAGGTCTATCTCGACGACAAGGTGGTCACCCGGCCGGTGGGCCTCTTCATCCGCAGCGTGCCCATCCTCGCACTGCCTTACTACATCTTCCCGATCAAGGCCGGCCGGCATTCCGGGATCCTCATGCCCCAGGTCGAGTTCGGATTCTCCCAGACCCGGGGCCGTTTCGTACGCAACGCCGGCTATTACTACGTGATCAACGACTATGCCGACACCAAGATCTGGGGCGATTTCTCCGAGTATTCGCCCCATGTCATCGGCAACGTCGACTTTCGCTACGCCAAGCGGTATCTCATGAACGGGAACTTCGCATCCAAGTTCAGCTTCGGGGGCGGGCAGGAGCGCTGGGACGTCCGGGGCAGTCACGGCCAGGATCTGGGCCAGCGCCGGACCCTCCAGGCCAACATCGATTTCCTCTCCGATCGTGAATTCCGGGTGAACGACCAGGGGCAAACCGACGAGGAGCGATTCTCGAGCCAGCTGCGTTCCAACGTGACCTTCGCCAAGAGCTGGTCCACCCAGAGCGCGCGCGTGACCCTGGAGCGGACCCAGAATCTGCAGAACCTGAGCGGACAGACCCAGCCCGGCAAGGGCACGGTCACCGGCAGCCTCCCGTCGCTCTCGTATTCCTTTCAGAGCCGTCCGATCGGCCGGCGGCCCGACGCCAAGGGGCGCGACGGCCGCTGGCCCGCGCTCGCCACCACCAACTACTCGTTCTCGGGTGACTACCGCCGGGGATTCGATTCCCGGCGGGCTCCGAGCGCCTATCTGCAGACCGCCTCGGGCCGGGCCACCGTCTCCGACGGCCGCCGGGCCGGCGTGCTCAACCTGACCCCATCGTTCTCGGTGAACACGAGCTGGGATGAATACCTGGAGCTGGCTCCCGACACCGCAGGGGTGATCCGCCGCGGGGACGAAGATGTCTTCCGCGGGCAGTACAGCGCCGGCCTGACCACACGGACCGAGATCTACGGCATGCTGAGTCCGGCCCTCGGCCCCTTCAAGGGCTTCCGCCATATCGTGACCCCGACCGCCTCGCTGTCCTTCGCCAAGCGGTTCGACTCGCGCTCCCTGGTCTCCACCGGACCGGCCAGCTCGTCCTTGAACTTCGGCGTGTCCAATCGCATCGAGACGCGGCTCCCGGGCGACAAGGGCAAGCTTCGCGTGGTGCGTGATTTCCTCACCTTCAACCTCGCCTCAACTTACGATCTTTCCAATCGTTCCGCCCGCCGCTTAACCCCGATTCGACTCGATGCACGCCTCCGCCCCGGCGTCGGCCGCGACATCGAGGTGGCGTATGCGACCACCTATGACCCCTACGCCATGCGTCCCACTCGCTACGACATCTCCGGCCGATTCACCTTCGTGCGGGCCGGCGGGACGGTGTCGACGGCGCGGCCGGGGGAGGTGCCGCCGGGTCAGCTGCGCGGAGATGACATGCTGGGCCTCGGCGACGACGGCCAGCCCGAGGGCGGCGCCGTCGTCGATTCGGGAGACGTCGGTGGCCGCTCGGACGCCGCGCTCGGTGCTGCGGTCTCGCCGGCCGAACTCTTCCCGCGCGCCTTCTCCGCCGGTGGCACCATCTCCTACGCCGGGGGGGGCGGGGGCGACAAGACCCTGCAGGCCAGCTTCGACACGACTTTCAGACCGACGCCCAAGTGGCGGCTCGAATATCGGCTACGCTACGACCTCATGGATCGCGATGTGATTGCCCAGAGCTATGCCGTGGTGCGCGATCTCCACTGCTGGGAGGCCCAGTTCCGCCGTACCTACGACGTCGGGAACTGGGAGTACTACTTCCGGATCGCGATCAAGGATCTGCCGGAGATCTTCTACGAGAGAGGTCGCGAGCGCTCGAACCTGCCGAGCCTGATCCGGTAGCGCAGCCGATCTTGCCGATTGAGCGCGTCGCAACGCGCTCAATCGAAGCTCGAATCCGCGAAATGCCGCAGCGGCGGCCGAGGATCGTGATCCCGAGGCGAAGAAAACTGCGCCCTGCTGAGAATTCTCGCGCTTTTCCGTTGACAGGGCGCGTAATCACTGCGTAGTTTGCCTCGCGAACGGAAGGACGTCCCGTGATCACGGCCTTTCCTCTCGCGGCTGTGTACGAGGACGTCGTACCGGATCCCGATGAAGGGGGTAGGTAGTGAATAAGACCGAGCTCACGGCTGCCGTGGCTGAGCGGGTTGGCCTCAGCCTCAAGGATGCTCGCGTCACCGTCGATGCCATCTTCGCGACGGACCGGCGTGGCATCATCTCCTCCGAACTGGCGGCAGGTCGCAAGGTGCAGATCACCGGGTTCGGCTCCTTCGAGACCCGCAAGCGCAAGGCACGGACCGGGAGAAACCCGCAGACAGGCGAGTCGATCGAGATCGCTGCCAGTCGCTATCCGGCCTTCCATCCCGGCCGGGCCCTCAAGGAGCGCGTCCGGATCAAGGGGAAGAAGGGCTAGTCTCAGGTCCGATTTCCCCGTCCCTACCGAGCGAGAGCCGGGATCTCCACCGAGGTCCCGGCTCTCGCGCGTTGCGGGGCCCCTTGCCCCGCTGGAGAGGAGGATCCCTCCGACCTTCCGGGCCCGGACTTTTACCCAGCTTTGACTAGGGGCCCGGGGAGGGGCTCCGTAGAATCAGGCAGGCGCTCTGCGCGCCGGGCTTTCGAGTTGCCCCTTGGCCCCCCGGCCGGTAGATTCTGCCGGTCCGAATTCCCCACCATCTGTGACAGGCGGCGCCGATGGCGCCGCGGAGGCTCTTGAGAACGTGCATCGCATCCATGACCGTCTTGCCTTCGGTTCGCTCCTCCTGGCTCTCGCGGTAGCCGGCGCCGGCGTCTCGGCCGAAGCTGCCAAACGCATCAAGGACCTTGAGCTGACCATCCTCTCCACGACCTCCAATCGCGGCGAGGTCGATCCCTGCGGCTGACACAAGTCCCAGAAGGGAGGGCTGGCCCGGAGGGCTGCCCTAATCGACTCGCTACGCACCGAACGAGGCGCCGTGCTCCTCGTCGACGCCGGGGACTATGCGCATCCGACCATGACCCACGAGGATCGCGAGAACTGGTTCATCCTGCGCTCCATGGGCGGGATGCGCTATGACGCCATGACTCTCGGCGAACTCGAGCTCTATCGCGGCACCGACTACGTCCAGTCGATCCTCGATTCGACCCGGGTACCGGTCACCCTCGCCAATGCCCGCTTCACGGCCGGCAACAAGCCGATCGGCGAGCCCTACCTCATCCACCAGGCGGGCGATGTCACCTATGGCATCATCGGACTCATCGGGCAGGATTTCGGGGAGGGCAAGGAGAAGTTCTCCGAGCTCGGGTTCACCATCGACGAGCCGTTCGAGACGGCGGCCAAGCTCGTCCCCGAGGTGAAGAAGAAGGCGGATGTGGTGGTCGTTCTCGCCCACTTGGGCTCCGCCGATGCCTTCCAGCTGCCCAAGGCGGTGAAGGGTATCGACGTCGTCGTTTTCGGGCACTATCCGGGCACGGTCGCTCCGACCCAGGTGGAGGGGGCGGTCACGGTGCGCCCGGGGCAAAGGGGGCAGTACATGGGCGAGACCAAGCTCGTCCTGAGCCCCGAGAACCAGATCGTGTCCTACTCGGGCGAGGCGGTGGCCCTCGATGTGAAGAAGATCGGCGAGGAACCGAAGATCGCCGCCGGGCTTGCTGCCTTGAAGAAGGTCCTGGGCAAGTCGGCGACGTCGGTCGGGGAAGCAGACGCCAGCCACTCGCTCGAGTGAGCGCGGCCGGTTGCGGCCGGTGACAGCGAAGGGATGAGGTTGCGGTGCGGACCGGTCGGTGGCTGACCGGCGGCGAGCGCCGGCAGAACGAGGCCAGTCCCGGCTCCGGAGGAAACAGCTGATGCGGCAAGAAGGGGACCGGGGAATCAACTACTACCAGAGCATCGTCCAGACGATCGGCCGCACCCCGCTCGTCCGGCTCAACAAGATCGTCAAGGGACTGAAGCCGCTCCTTCTGGCCAAGGTCGAGAGCTTCAACCCCGGCGGCAGCGTCAAGGACCGTATCGGGTGCGCCATCATCGACGCCGCCGAACGCGAGGGGTTGCTCAAGCCGGGCGGCACGATCGTCGAGTCCACTTCCGGCAACACCGGGATCGGCCTCGCCCTGGTGGCCGCCACCCGCGGCTACCGGCTCATCGCCACCATGCCCGACAAGATGAGCCGGGAGAAGATCAATCTCCTCAAGGCGTACGGGGCCGAGGTCGTGGTCACCCCGACCGCCGTTCCCCCCGAGCACCCGGAGAGCTACTACGAGGTGGCCAAGCGGCTGGCCCGGGAGATCCCGGGCGCTTTCTACGCCAACCAGTACTTCAACCCGGAGAACCCGCTTGCGCACTACAAGACCACGGGCCCCGAGATCTGGGAGCAGACCGGCGGGCAGGTCGATGTCTTCGTCGGCGGTCTCGGCACCGGCGGCACCATCTCCGGTGTCGGGCGCTATCTGAAAGAGAAGAACCCGGCGGTGCAGATCGTGGGCGCCGATCCGGTCGGGTCGATCCTCTGCCAGTACTTCTATACGCGCGAGGTCGGTCATGCCCACACCTACATGATCGAGGGCATCGGCGAGGACATCATTCCCGGCACCTCGCACTGGGAGTTCATCGACCGCATGATCACGGTCTCCGATCACGAGGCCTACAACTGGGCGCGCCGCGTGTCACGCGAGGAAGGGATCTTGATCGGCAGTTCGGGCGGCGCGGCCATCACCGCCGCGCTCACCGTGGCCCGGGAGCTCGATGAGCGGCATGTGATCATCGTGCTCTTGCCTGACACCGGTGAGCGCTACCTGACCAAGGTCCACTCCGACGAGTGGATGCGGGACAATCGCCTGCTCGATACTCACTTCGTCAAGGTCGGCGAGGTCCTGCGACGGAAGTCCAAGGAGCTACCGGCCCTGGTTGCCGTCGAGCTTCAGGAGCCGATCCGGAAGGCGCTCGATCTCATCCGTCGCTACAACATCTCGCAGCTTCCGGTGCGCCGGGAAGGGGAGATCGTGGGTTGCATCGAGGAAGCGGCCATCATGTCCACCGTGCTCGAGGATGCGCAAACGCTCGATTCGCCGGTCGAGAAGATCATGCACCCGCCGCTCCATCGCGTGAAGGCCGATGACTCGGTCGATCAGGCCATCAAGTTGCTCGCCGATCGCAACGCCGTCCTGGTCGAGGAGACGGGGGAGCCCTGTGGCATCCTCACTCGCTTCGATCTCATCGAATACGTGGCCACCTAGGTCCATTCGCCAGGCTGATCCCCGGAGGAAACGCGCCGTGTCGACCCGAACCGAACCTCGCCGCCCCATCGAGCCCCGCTCCCTGCAGGAGGGGGAGAAGGCCTGGCGCTTTGCCACGCTCGCCATCCACGCCGGGCAGGCGCCCGATCCCCTGACCGGTGCCGTCACCGTTCCCATCTACCAGACCTCGACCTACCACCAGCCTGAGCTGGGGAAGCACAAGGGCTACGAGTACTCGCGTACGCAGAACCCGACCCGCTCGGCGCTCGAGGCGAACCTGGCCGCGCTCGAAGGCGGTCGCTACGGCTTCGCCTTCGGCTCGGGAATGGCGGCCATCGGGGCCATCGCCCATCTCCTCGAGTCCGGGGATCACATCGTGGCCTCCGATGACATGTACGGCGGTACCTACCGGCTCTTCAGCATGATGCTCCAGCGCTACGGGCTCGAGTTCAGCTTCGTCGATAGCGCGAGCCTCGAGGCGATCGAGGGAGCGATCCGGCCCAACACCCGCTTGATCTACGTCGAGACCCCGACCAACCCCCTCATGAAGGTGAGCGACCTCGCGGCGGTGGCTCGGCTCGGCCAGGAGCGGAAACTGCTCACGGTCTGCGACAACACCTTCATGACGCCTTTCTTCCAGCGACCGCTCGGGTTCGGGATCGACCTCGTCGTGCACTCGACCACCAAGTACCTGAACGGGCACTCGGACATGGTCGGGGGCGCGGTCGTCACCGATCGGCAGGACCTGGCCGAGCGGCTGGCCTTCATCCAGAACGCGGCCGGCGGGGTGCCCGGACCCTTCGACTCCTGGCTCGTGCTCCGCGGCACCAAGACGCTCGCCCTGCGCATGGAGCGGCACAACCAGAACGCCATGGCCATCGCCCAGTGGCTCGAGCGGCAGCCGAAGGTGAAGAAGATCCACTACCCGGGGCTTCCGAGTCATCCCGGGCACGAGCTCACGCAGCGCCAGGCGACCGGCTTTGGCGGCATGATCTCGTTCGATCTGGAGACCATCGATCGGGCGCGGCGCTTCGTCGGCGCCGTGCGCGTGTTCACGCTGGCCGAGAGCCTGGGCGGGGTCGAGAGCCTGGTCTGCCATCCGGCGTCCATGACTCATGCCTCGGTCCCCGCGGCGGAACGGGCGCGAATCGGGCTCGGCGACGGGCTCGTGCGCCTGTCGGTCGGGGTCGAGGATGCCGAGGATCTGATCGCGGACGTGGAGCAGGCGCTCGCTCACGCCTAGCCCCCGCCGCCAAGGGAGCTGAACCGAGCCGCCCATGGTGCGACGGCACGCCACCCTGCTCGCGCTGGTCGTCTTCACCGCGCTCGCGTTGCCCTTCGTCGAGTATCGGACCGACGATACGTTCATCTTTCTGCGCTACGCCCACAACCTCGCCACCGGCAACGGGCTCTCATTCAATCCCGGAGAGCCGGTCTACGGCTTCACCTCGATCCTCTGGGTGTTCCTGCTGGCGATCCCCGCCGCCCTCGGTCTGCCGGCGTTCGCAGCGGCCAAGGTGATCGCCTACGCGGCGGGTCTCCTGGCGATTCTCGCCTTCGCGGCATGGGCGCGGCGGCGCCTTCCGGTGGCGCTCGCCGGTCCGGCGACCATCGTCTTCGCCGCCAACGCCTGGCTCGTGCGCTGGAGTGCGGCCGCCATGGAGAGCGCGCTCGCCACGGCGCTCATCGTGGCCGGGCTATGGCGCCACCTGGCAGAGGTGGAAGACGAGAGGCGGGCTCCGCTCTCGGCGCTTCTCCTCGCGCTGGCCGTCCTCGCTCGCCCCGAGGCCGCGCTCGTACTCGCCTTCGCGCTCGGGGTCGAACTGGTGGGGGGGCGGCGGGCGGCCGGGCGCGCGGTGGTCGGGGGTCTCATCGCCGCATTGGTGCTCCTGCCGTGGTTCGCCTATGCGGAGCGCACCTTCGGCACCATCGTCCCCGAGACAGCGGAGGCCAAGGGCCGCCTCGCCCTCGCCGCCATCGATCTCGACCCCCTGCGCGACGTCGTGCGCGCCGTCGGGACCACGAGCGGGATCGAGGCGATCCTGCTCGTGGTGGGCGCGGCCCTCGCGCTCCTCGGTGCGCGCGCCGTGAGCACGGGACGGGTGCCTGCCGCCCAGGCGATCCGGCGGGACGGACCCGCTCTCCTCTGGCTCATCGGTCTCCCGCTCCTCTACCTGGCCACCGGATTCGATGTCCTCTCGCGCTACGCCCTGCCCCTGATCCCCGTGGTCGTGCTCTATGGGTTCCTGGCGCTCACGCGCTTCGCGCGCGGGGAGCGCGGCCTCGCCCGCGCCGGCGCGCTTCTCGCCGTGCTCGTCCTCGTGCAGAACGCGGCGGTGCTGGCTCGTGTCGTCTACCCGCACACGCACCATTTCAGCCGCGGGGTCGAGGACTGCCTGGGCGGTCTCGGGCGCTGGTGTCGTGACAACACGCCTCCGGGCAGCGCCATCGCGATCGCCGACATCGGCGCCTTCGGCTACTATTCCGAGCGCCGGGTGATCGATCTCGCCGGTCTCGTCACGCCCGAGCTGATCCCGATCGTGAATGAGCATCCCATCGACGAGATCGCGGCCGGACTCCTGTTCGCCGCTCGCTTCCGGCCGGCATACCTGGTCGACCGGCATCGGGAGCCGGAACGGCTGGCGGGCACCCGGGGCGGCGTCTTCGAGCCGGTCCAGTGGTGCCGCATCGAGGGGCTCGGGGTGCGCGCGCCCGAGACGATCGCCTACACGCTCTACCGCCTGCACTGGGATATCTACGACCAGGCGCAGCAATCCACGAAGGGGCCCTGAGCCGGGCGCCGGAGGTCGCGCCATGGACGCGATATGGAGCTTTCTCGGCTGGATCGGGTTCGGGACCGGACTCCTGGCCGGTCTCCTCATGATCCCGCTCGGCCTCGGCGGTACCTTCGTCATCCTCGCGCTCGGCCTCGGGCTCGGCCTCGTCACCGGCTTCGAGCGCGTCGAGTGGCAGGTCCTGGTGGTGCTCGCCTTCCTGGCGGTGATGGGGGAGGTCATCGAGTCGTTCCTCGGCATATTCACCGTGCGACGCTTCGGCGCCTCGAAGCACGCCATGCTCGGCACCTTCGTGGGCGGGATCGCCGGCGGTACTCTGGGCACCGGTTGGATCCCGGTCGTGGGGAGCCTCATCGGTGCCTTCGCGGGCGCCTTCGCCGGTGCCGTGATCGGCGAGGTGATCTATCGCCGGAAGTTCGCCGGCACCATGCAAGCGGGATGGGCGGCCTTCCTGGGGCGGGTGGCGGCAGCCGTGATCAAGTTCGAGATCGGTGTCGTCATGGTGATCCTCCTCGTCTGGCGTGTCCTCGAGAACCCGCCGCAGCCCGGAGGGTGACGGGGGAATGTGCTAGCATGCCGCCACGAGGCAAGGGCGCCTCGTGGTCGCAGCGGTGATCGTGCCCGGTCTGGTGGAGGAGGGTCGTTGGGCGCGCGGTGGCTCCAGAACCTCCGTCTCGAACGGACCTTGATCGCATTCATCGCCGGATGCGCGCTCATTGCGGCCGCCGGATGCGGCGCCGCCGAGCAGGAGGCCGAGCCTGCAGCCGGGGGCGAGTCCAGTGGCGGCGAGACCGCGGCGCGGGCCCGCATGATCGAGGACACGATCGTTGCCCGCGGGGTGCGCGATTCCCTGGTGCTCGCCGCGATCATGGCCGTGCCCCGCCACCTCTTCGTGCCGGAATCGTTGCGATCTCTCGCCTATGCCGATCAGCCGCTTCCGATCGGTGAAGATCAAACCATCTCCCAGCCCTACATCGTTGCCTTGATGACCGAACTCCTCGATCTCAGCCCGGGGGAGAAGGTGCTCGAGATCGGCACCGGCTCCGGATATCAAGCTGCCGTCCTTGCCGAGATCACCGATCACGTCTACTCGATCGAGATCGTCGAATCGCTGGCCCGGAGCGCCGCAGCGCGTCTTGCCGCCTTGGGCTACGAGCAGGTCGAGGTGCGTGCCGGCGATGGCTACCGTGGCTGGCCGGAAGCGGCACCCTACGACGCGATCGTGGTCACGGCGGCACCCGATCATGTGCCGGCGCCACTCGTCGAGCAGCTCGCCCCCGGGGGGCGGCTCGTGATCCCGGTCGGGGACCATTTCCAGGAGCTCATGGTGGTGGCGCGAGCCCCGGACGGCACGATCGAGAAGCGGGCCGTGATTCCAGTCCGCTTCGTCCCGATGACGGGGGAGGCGGAGCGCCGATGACGGAACGATCGCCAGCCAGGGACGGCGGTGGCGTTCGCCGGCGCGTCCGCCTCCTCATCTCCGGGCGCGTGCAGGGCGTCTTCTACCGGGCCACGACCGCCTCTCGCGGGCGGGAACTCGGGCTCAGCGGATTCGCCCGGAACCTGGCGGATGGGCGGGTCGAGGTGGTGGCGGAAGGATCTCCATCGGCGGTGGAGGCGCTCATCGTCTTCTGCCGCGAAGGGCCGCCGGCGGCCCGCGTGGCCGGAGTCGAGATCAACGAGCTCGAGCCCACGGGCGAGGGCGGCAGGTTCGGTGTGACCTAGGAGGAGAGCATGGGTTCCTGGCATCGGACTCGAGGCGCGAGCTGGCAACCAGTGGCGACCGTCATCGCGGCCTCGGTGCTCGCCGCCACGCTGCTGCCTGCTCCGGCTCGTTCGCTCCCGATCTACGCCGCGCGCGAGCAGATGCTCTGCGCCAGCTGTCATGTTGATCCCTCCGGTGGCGGTCTCCGCAACGCCTTCGGGTTCAACTACCTCCGCAATCGCCACGCGCTGGCGCCCGAGAGCGGCTTCCCTGGCCTTCCCGAAGGGCAGCCGGAGATCGTCGCCAACCTGACCGTGGGGGGCGATGCGCGTCTCCTCTACGACGCCCTTCACGAGCGCGCCGGCGGCAACGGTTTTCCCAGTGAGAGTTCCACCTTCTTCCGCATGCAGGGCGCCTTCTACATCTCGTACGCCCCGATCGAGCAGGTCCGCGTCTACTACAACCAGGATCTGAACGGCGTGCGCGATCTGTGGGGGGAGGTGAGCGGGCTCCCCGGCGGCATGTATGTGCGCGCCGGGAGCTTCCGCCTGCCCTACGGTCTCCGCCTCGATGATCACACGATCTACGAGCGCGTCGACGTGGGGGCTCCCTACAGCGTGCTCGGCTACGACCCGCGCCAGCCCGATACCGGGATCGAGTTGGGCCTCGTGACCACCGCCGCCATGGCGCAGGCTGCGCTCACGAACGGTTCCGGAGCCAGCTTCGACCCCGATCGCAACAAGGCCTTCACGGCCCGGGTGGCGCACTGGATCGGCCCCGCCCTCATCGGGGCGAGCGTGAATCTCGACTCGGACGGCACGAGCGCGGTCACGGAGCGGCTGCGCTACGGGGGCTACGCCACCTGGAATCCGCTTGCGGACCTGGCACTGCTCGGAGCCCTCGATCTCGGCGAGGACGAGATGGCCGAGGACATGACCCGCTTGCTCCTCGCCTGGGCCGAGGCCGACTACTTCTTCCGCCGTGCGGCCCGCTTCCGCCTGCGCTACGAGTTCCTCGATCGCGACCGCGACGAGGAGTACGCGGACTCCGAGCGCTACACGATCGAAGGCGACTGGATCCCGTTCCCGTTCACCACCTTTCGTCTAGGTTATCGTTTCACCTCGAACGAGGACGCCGCGGATCGGGAAGAGGTGATCGGGCTCGCCAGCTTCTCGTTCTAGAAGGATCCTGCGAGAAGGTCGCCATCCTCCCAGACAGACGAAACTCCAGTTCATGAAGCCAGACCGTCCCCAGAACAAGGTGGCAGCGGCCCGGCGCGCGGCCGAGCTCAGGCGTGAGATCGACGAGCACAACCATCGCTACTACGTGCTCGCGGCGCCGGTCGTCTCGGATGCCGAGTACGACCGGCTCTTCGCCGAGCTCGTGGCGATCGAGGCCGCCTACCCGGAGCTGGTGACCGCCGATTCGCCCACGCGGCGCGTCGGCGCCGCCCCGGCCAGCGAGTTCGCCGCGGTGCGGCACGAAGCGCCGATGCTGAGCCTCGAGAACGCCTTCGGCGCGGATGATCTCCTCGAGTTCGACACCCGCATCCGGCGCTTTCTCCATCTTGCCGCCGAGGCGCCGATCGCCTATGTGGCCGAGCCCAAGATCGACGGGGTGGCGATCGAGGTGGTTTACGAGCGCGGCGTCCTGGTCGAGGGCTCGACTCGCGGCGACGGAGTGATCGGCGAGGACATCACGCAGAACCTGCGCACCATCCGCTCGCTTCCGCTCCATCTCCGTGGCGACGACATCCCGGAGAAACTCTCGGTGCGTGGCGAGGTGTTCCTGCCGCTCGCCGATTTTCGTCGCCACAACCGTGAGCGCGAGGAGCGCGGCGCGGCGCCGTTCGCCAACCCGCGTAACATGGCGGCCGGCTCGCTGCGCCAGCTCGATCCGCGGGTCACCGCCGCCCGCCCCCTCGATGCCTTCTTCTACGCGATTGGCGTTCAGCGCGGTGGGCGCCCGCTCCGCTCGCAGTGGGAGCTCCTCGCGGGCCTGCCCGCCCTGGGGCTCAAGGTGAACCCGCTGGCTCGCCGCTGCGCCGGTATCGCCGCCGCCGCGGCCTATCATCAGGAACTCGCTTCCGAGCGCGATCGCTTGCCCTACGAGATCGACGGGACCGTGGTCAAGGTGGATGACTTTGCGCTGCAGGAGGAGCTTGGCATCAAGTCGCGCTCACCGCGCTGGGCGACCGCGGTCAAGTTCCCGTCGCGGCAGGAGACGACGCGGGTTCGCGACATCGTCGTCCAGGTGGGTCGCACCGGTGTGCTGACCCCGGTGGCGGTGCTCGAACCGGTGCGGATCGGCGGTGTCGAGGTGCGCCGCGCCACCTTGCACAACATGGACGAGATCGAGCGCAAGGATGTGCGGATCGGCGACACCGTGCTCGTGGGCCGCGCCGGCGATGTGATCCCCGAGGTGGTACAGGTGATCGCCGAGAAGCGCACGGGGAAGGAGCGCCGCTTCGTCATGCCCGAGCGCTGCCCGGAGTGTGGGGCCCACGTCGAGCGCGAGGAAGGGGAGGTGGCCTCCCGCTGCGCAGGGATGTCGTGCCCGGCTCAGCTCAAGGAGAAGATCCGTCACTTCGGTTCGCGGGGCGGCCTCGACATCGAAGGCCTCGGTGACAAGCTCGTGGCCCAGCTCGTCGAGCGCGGCCTGGTGCACGATGCGGCTGATCTCTACCACCTCGATCTCGCCACGGTGGCTGGCCTCGAACGCATGGCGGAGAAGTCGGCGGCGAACCTGCTCGAGGCCATTGCCGTCTCGAAGCGCGCGCCGCTATCGCGCTTCCTCTTCGCCCTCGGCGTTCGCCACGTCGGGGCCACGATGGCGCGCGACCTGGCTCGTCATTTCGGCACCCTCGAGCGCCTGCGCGCTGCGGGCGAGGAGGACCTGCTCCAGGTGGATGGGGTCGGTCCCGAGGTGGCGCGGGCGGTCGGCGCGTTCTTCGCCGATCCAGAGAACCGGCGGGTGCTCGACCGGCTCAGTGCCGCCGGCGTGGCGCCGCAGGCCGAGGAGGGGGCCCCGACCTCGAACGAGCTCGCCGGGAAGACATTCGTCTTCACCGGCATCCTGAGCGGAATGACCCGCGCCGAGGCCGAGCGCGCCGTGGTGGCGCGCGGGGCGCGCACCACCGGGTCCATCTCCAAGAACACCGACTTCGTGGTGGCTGGCGAGAATGCGGGTTCCAAGGCCGAACGCGCGCGCGAGCTCGGGATCGCCATCCTGAGCGAGGAGGAGTTCAGGACGCTCCTGGACCGATGAGGCTAGCGTGGGGCGTATGAAGGGCAGGTGATGGAAGCGCGCTTCTGGCAGATCGAGCACACGGCGGACGTGGCCATCGCCGCGTCGGGGCCCGATCTCACATCGCTATTCGACCGCTGTGCCGCCGGCATGTTCAGCCTCATCGTGGAGGGCGAGCCGATCGCGCCGCGAGAGGAGTTTCGGGTGGAGGCTGAAGGAGAGGACCAAGAGGAGCTCCTCGTCGATTTCCTGCGCGAGCTCCTGTGGCTCCATGCCAGGCACGACTTCCTCTATGCGGAAGCCGACTTCGAGGAGCTTGGTCCGCAGCGCCTCGTGGCGCGGGTGCGGGGGGAGCGCGTCGATCCCGAGCATCACCAGCTGGTCCGGGAGATCAAGGCGGTCACCTATCACGGGCTCGAGATGGTGTGTGGAGAGGGGATCTGTACGGCGCGAATCATCTTCGATGTATGAGGTGTGGGGAGTGGCGCCTTGGCGTGAATGGCGACATCCCGGTGGCGATGTGAGCATTGCAGGAGAGACCGGCAACGATGACGACAAGATCTCCGACATTGACCTGATACGGCGTGCGTGTTAACGTCCCCATCGCTCAATGATCATGCGTCGCGACCTGAGGTGCGATCGCCTGATCCATCCCTGACTCATGGACAGACTCTCTACATGCAGAGCAGAAGGGGGATCGATGATGATCAAGATGGGCGTGATTGTTGCGGCGTTGCTGCTGGCCGTGGCCAGCGTCGGAAACGTGGCGGCCGACAATGGCGAGATCGCCCGTGTCGTCGCGGCCTTGAACGAACGCGCCGTTCCTCCGGTTGAGGACGGGCCGGCAGAAGACGGCTCGGCCATTCCGGACGAGCTCGGACTTGTGGCGTGGACCATCGAGACGCCCGGACCCGATCAGTGCTCGATCGATGTTGCGGTCCTCGGCGCCTCGACATCGACGCAGCTGCAGGATGTGGTCAACAACCTCACCGGTGACTCACGCATTGCCTCGGTCACGGGCATCGTCATCACCGCTGTGACGCCGACCCTGGCCGAACTCCAGGCGTTCGACGCGGTGCTGGTCTACACGAACTCCACCCCGCAGAGCTCGACTGTCCTCGGTGACAACCTCGCGGGCTACGTGGATGGTGGGGGCGGCGTCGCTCTCACGATGTTCGCCATTCGCGCCTCCTCGGCGGCGCGCACGATCGAGGGACGGTTCCTCACCGACAACTACTACTGCATCGAGCGCAGCGTCGGAACGAGCACGACCGGGAACGCGACGCTCGGGACGATCTACCTCCCGGCCAGCCCGCTGGTCGAGAATGTGAATACCTTCGATGGCGGGACGTCGAGCTTCCGCTCGCCCGCCCCGCTCCATCCGAACGCCGTCCGGGTCGCCGACTGGTCGACCGGGGAGATCCTGATCGCGGAGCGCACCGATCTCGGCGGTGGGCGCGTCGACCTCGGATTCTTCGCGGTCTCCCAGCTGGCATCGTCGTCGAGCTGGCTCATCACCACGGATGGCGCCACCATCCTCCGCAACGCGGTCGTGGTGGCCAGCCGCTGCGGCCAGACGACCGCGGTCGAGCCATCCACATGGGGAGCGATCAAGGCGCTGGGCCAGTAGAAGAGCCCCCGCGAATTCAACGATCGGGCCTAACCCCCGAGGAAAGTGTGGAGTAGCACTCTTCTCGGGGGTTTGTTCGTCTCGAGGTCGATGCCCATGTCTGGAGATGACAGCGAGCATATCTAAAATGCTGATTGTAGTTCTGGTGAAGACACGATCGTGCGCCATGGGTCCCCTGAAGGTTGATTCGGCAGCGATGGCAATGTAACGTTGTCGATGCGCACACATCGCACCCGGTCCGCCGCCAGGAATCGGATATCCTCTGGACTTCATGGGAACGACCGGGCAGGTAGTTCACCACCTTCGCAGAGATGCTGGAAGGAGGGACGATGCTTCACTTGGAACTGCAGCGCGCAGGTGGCGCCGGGAGAGTCGCAGTGGCAGTCGCTCTCCTGGTTGTTGCCGCATGGGCCGTACCTTGCCACTCGCAAGTTGCGTCTTCGCTGATCAATGAAGGCGATCCACTGCCGGATGCACCGGGGCAATCCGTCAGTGGAATCAACAACACCGCGGTGAATCGTGTCGATGGCTACGCTGCAACCCTCAATTCGAGCGGTGCGGCGACCCTGAGCCATATCTGGGGCAATCCGACTGGTGGCGCCGGGATGATCCTTCGCACCGAGACCACCATCGGCTCGCTGGTCCAGACCTCGTTCGAGTCCTTCTACGGGATGGATGACTCCGGCGCGCTCTGCTATAGCGCCTCGGGAACGGGCGGACCGGACGGGGGTTTCGATGCTGTTTTCAAGGATGACACCCCGATCGCCGTCGAGGGGGATCCTCATCCGACGCTCCCCGGTCAGTTCTGGAGCTTCGCGAGCCGTCCCGGGATCACCGCTGACGGGATTCCCTATCTTGTCGGTGGCCTCAGGGAGACGGTAGGTGGAGCGACCTCCAACCGGGGGATCTTCATCGGCATGAACGGAGATCCGGTCATCATCGGCGGGGACGTTCTGCCGAATCTGCCCGGGCCCCTGGACACGGGGACCACCGTCAGCTTCGACTACCGCTACTCGACGCTCGGCACCCATTACATCGTCGAGGTCCAGATCGATGGCCTGGGCACCGGCGAGGACAACGCCATGGTCGTCGACGGTGCCGGCCTTCTCCTCGATGGCGCGCTCGTGCGGGAAGGCACCCCGGTTCCAGCCGCGGTCGGCGGACTCCCGGGCGAGAACTGGGACAACTTCGACTTCGATGGCTATACGGAGGCCGGTGAGTACTTCTTCACCGGCGACACGGACGGTGATATCGCCACCGACGAGTTCATCCTCGAGAACGGTATGATCGTCCTTCGCGAAGGCGACATGCTCGATGGCGAGACGCTCTCGGGTGCCATCGAGGGCGCCTTCATGAACGAGGATGGGGATCTCGCCTTCATCTGGGACATCCAGGGCGGTACTCTCGAGGCCCTCTACCTGAACGACATGCTCCTCCTCAAGGAGGGCGATGAGGTGGATCTGGATGGAGATGGGGTGCTCGACCCCGGAGTCGTCCTGACCGATTTCACCGGCATCAGCTCTTTGACCCTGACCGACCGTGATCTCACTGGCCAGGTGAAGGTCTATTTCACCGCTGACGTCAACACGGGCTCTGCCGTGATCGAGGGGTTCTACTGCATGGCCATCGATCTCGGCGGGACGACACCGGTTCTGCTCTCGAGCTTCGACGCCGTGGCCGATCCCGAAGAGCACGCGGTCGAGCTCCGCTGGTCGACCTCCTTCGAGCAGGATCACCTCGGCTTCCATGTCTATCGGAGCTTCGCCGCCGACGGCGACTATGCGCGCCTGAATACCGAGCTGGTCGCCGGGGAGAGCCCGTACTCCTACGTCGACCGTGACGTCCAGCCGACCACCACCTACTACTACAGGATCGAGGCTGTGGATCGGGAAGGTGGCGTTGAGCTCCACGGACCGGCTCGGGTGACGACTCCGGCGTGGGGACTCCTGACCATGCTCCGCCCGAACAGCCCCAACCCGTTCATCGGCCAGACGGACATTCCGTTCACGCTGAGCACCGAGGGTCGAGTCAGGCTCTCGATCTACGACGTGGGCGGACGTCTGGTGAGAACGGTCATCGACGGATCGCTCCCCGCGGGCGATCACTCGGTCACGTGGGACGGTTTCGTCGACCAGGGCGGCGTCTCGCCGCAGGGCGTCTACTTCTATCGACTCGAGGCCGGCGATCGGAGCCAGACCCGCAAGATGGTGAAGATGCCCGCTTCGAGGTAGCCGACCTCGCGTTGCCGGCTGTCAAGAAGTCGCTCTAACGGAGGACGGGCGCGAACCAGGGAAGACCTGGATCGCGCCCGTTTCCTTGCTCGGGCAGCGGATCGGGAATCCACCTACAGCGTGAAGGTGAACTCGTCGACGAGAGCGCCCGGGACGCGGCCGCTCTCCATGGAGCGCCCGCCGTAGGTCTGGGAATCGATGATGAACTCGCGCTCGGCCGTGAGATCGGCGAGGTGGTCACCGAAGATCCGGTAGATGGTCTCGTCGAAGCGCATCACGTTGACCGGCGCCGTGATCTTGCCGTTCTCGACCCAGAAGGTCGCGAAGCGCGTCATCCCGGTCATCCGGCACGCCGGGCGGTCGGAGTAGTTGAGATAGTGCACGTTGTTGATGAGGAGCCCCTCGCCGAGTTCGGCGAGAACCCGGTCCTGAGGGAGGTTGCCGGGGGCCATCTCGATCGAGCTCGGGCGTCTCCCACGATGACGCGCCGTTGGTCGGTACCCCGTACTCCTTGGCCGAGCGCGGCGAGACGAGGCAGCTGGAGAAACAGCCGCCCTTGATGAGCTCGACCCGGGGCGGCTTGATGAAGCCGGCGCTCTGGAAGTTGGGAGCCACCCCCTCGGCGGTGTTCTCGAGGATGGTCACTTCCGGCCTCGAGCCGCGCGCCGTCCTCCGCCATCTTGATGAGGGAGGTCTGCTTGGTGCGGTGGTCCTTGAGCCCGAAGCCGCCCCACGACAGCGTCCCGAGGATGTCGTAGACGGCGAGCGGCGAGAAGTAGACGCGATACTTGCCGGGATCGATGGTCTCGGCGCGGGCGGGCGAGGATCTTGAGCTGCTCGTCGGCCGGAGACCATCTTGCGCGAGAGCTCGCTCTCGTCCCAGGCGAAGCCGGCATAGTAGGACTTCACCGCCTTGTCCTGGTGGTGATAGAGGCTCCAGTCGATGTTGAAGGTGAAGCTCGAGAACCAGTTGCGCTGGCCGAGCGAGTTGGCGAATCCCGAGTGGATGCCGCCTCCGGCATAGATTCCCACCAGGTCCTTGCCGCTGCCCTTCTCGAGAACGGAGCCCACGGCATCGGTCCCCGCGGGCAGGCTGTTCTCTCCGTGCTTCTCGCTCGAGTGCACTTCCTCGGAATAGAGGAGGTGCGGGTCATCGGGCAGATGCGGGATCGTGGCTGCGCAGGTCGCCGAGCAGGGTCGTGAGCCGTCCCTGGTCCGCTTCCCGATCGCCGGAGAGCGTGGCGGAGCCCCTGGCGTGCTTCCGGCCGCGGATCAGATCGATCTCGATCTCGCGCTGTACAACGTGGCCGGCCTGCCGGATCGCACTCTTCGATGAAACGCACGAACTCCGAGTCCTCGGCGCGGAAGGAAGACGTGGCGACCTCGCCTGCCATGAGCTTCGACTGAATGAAATCGGCCAGCTCGTAGAAGTAGCTCTGCATCGCTCATGCCCCCCCGAAGACGTCGACGTTCGCGAAGAGACAGGCCGGCGAGGCGTGCCCGAC
The DNA here is from genome assembly GCA_963823555.1 of Candidatus Eiseniibacteriota bacterium. Lineage (GTDB taxonomy): Bacteria > Eisenbacteria > RBG-16-71-46 > CAVPCR01 > CAVPCR01 > CAVPCR01. The sequence goes on from CAWGMA010000001.1 coordinate 433,938, forward strand.
CCGGATGGCCTGATTGGGTTCCCCCTTGCCGCAGTAGGGAGTGCCCAGGATGTCGCGGGTTTCGACCGTTCCCACCATCTTGAGACTGCGCCAGAAAGTCGCCGAGATGCCGCGGTAGCTGGGTTTCTTGACCAGCGTGGTCAGCTTGCCGTTCTCGATGAGCTGGCCCCACTCGCAGCCGAACTGGAACTTGTTGCGCGAGTCATCGATGGACCAGCTGTTGTTGCTCTTCATGTAGATGCCGTGTTCCACGGCGGCGATCATCTCCTCCAGCTTCGAAGTACCCGGCTCGAGGTTCAGGTTGGCCATGCGGTCGATCGGCGGCCGGTTCCAGCTCGAGGCGCGGGCATTGGCCACGCCTTCGATCCCCGCCCGCTTCTGGGAGACGACGCTCCCGAGCGGGCGCTCGAGGATGCCGCTGCGGATGATGTACTCCTTGCGGGCCGGCACCCCGTCATCGTCGAAGCCGAAGCTCGCGAACTCGCCCTGGAGCGTGGGGTCGTAGGTGATGTTCAGGAGATCCGAGCCGTAGCGATAGGAGCCGAACATGTCGAGCGTCACGAAGCTGGTGCCGGCGTAGTTCCGCTCGTCACCGAGGATGCGATCGAGCTCGAGCGGATGGCCGATCGACTCGTGGATCTGGAGGATCATCTGATCCGGAGCCAGGAGGAGGTCCATCTTGCCCGTCGGGCAGTTGGGGGCGGCGAGGAGCGCCAGCGCCTCGCTCGCGATGCGCGGTGCCGCATCGTAGAACCCGATCTGGTCGAGCACCTCGAGACCGCCCTGACGGCAGGTGCCGCGCGCGCCGAGCGATCGGGTCTGGGTTTCCGAGCCTTCGTTGGCGGTGGCGCTGAGCACCGGCACCATGAAGGAGAAGTGCTGCTCGACATCGCCGCCTTGATTGGTGATGTACTGAGTGTGCGAGCGCGTGTGCCAGAGGGATGCTTCCCAGTCGACGATGCGCCGATCGATCTTGAGGCGCTCGCTCTCGCGCTTGAGGAGATCGATCTTGGCGGCCAGGGGGATTGAATCCCAGGGTTTGTCGACGTGTGTCGCGTACTCACCCTGCGGGGACGGCATCGGGATCCGGGAGAAGTCGGTGACGCCGATACGCGCCGTCTTCTCGGCCCATGCCCGCGCCTGCGCCAGGGCATCGGCGATCCCGCGCTCGGTGAGATCGGAGGTGGCGGCATAGCCGAGGCCGCCGCCATCGATCACCGTCAACATGGCGCCGACGTCGTTCGCGTGCACGGTCGGCTGGAGGACGTTCTGCCGGACCTGGAGGATCTCGGAGCGCTCGTCAACGAGGCGGAGTGAGCAGAAATCGACTTTCGGAGCGATGCGGTGGAAAAGCTCCGCGATCGTTTTGGGCATCGTCGGTCTCCTGTGTGTACTGGCGCTCGTGCGGGCGGCGGAGGCGAGAGCCGGCTCGCAGGGCTGGGGACGAAACGCGTGCATTCTACGGGATCGAGGCCGGCGGCGCCACCGTTCGCGGCGCGCGGGGTCAGCGCGATCAGCGTGCAGCGCGGAAGCCGTAGGTGGTTGATTGCAGATAGCTGGGCGGACGCCAGACCCGGCTTGCCGAGCGGCAGAATTTACCGAAGCTGCCCCAGTCCCCGCCGCGCGCCACCTTGTAGGCGCCGTTCTCGGGACCGGGCGGGTCGGCGAATGGGGATTCACCGTAGTAGCCGCTCCCATACCAGTCGTTCACCCACTCGAGCGCGTTCCCGCTCATGTCGTAGAGGCCGAAGGCGTTGGCTTCCTTCTCGCGCACCGGGTGCGGGGCCTCGTCCGAGTTGGAGCAGTACCAGGCGATGGCCGCCGTCGCCGGGTCGGCACCGCATTCCAGCTCGGTGATCGCACCGTTGTATAGCGCTGTCGAGGTGCCGGCGCGACAGGCGTACTCCCACTCGGCCTCCGTCGGCAGTCGCCAGTCCTGATCCTGGCAGAAGGCACTCGCCCCGTACCAGGTGACGCGAAGCACGGGGAAGTTCTCGTGGCCTCCATCGACCGTGAAGCCGATGCCGGTGAAGGCGATGTGCGAATCACCGAGCTCGAGGTATGTCGCTCCGGGATAGAGGCCGCCGGGGGAACCGACGACGAGAGTGTCCGTGACGGCGACGAGGCCGCGGGCGAAGGCGCGGTCGAGCCAGGTTGCATAGTGCGTGGTGGTGACCTCGGTCTGGGTGATCGAGAAGGCCGAGATCGACACCGTGTGCTCGGGGCCTTCGTCTTCGTCCCGTCCCGGTTCGTCGGGCGGCGAACCCATGAGGAAGCTGCCGGCCGGGAGCGATATCCAGCGCAGCGGCAGGATCGGCGGCGGCACCAGGACCTGGATCCGCACGGTGTCGGCGCCGGTCGCGCCCTCCGAATCGGTGGCGGTGAGGATGATCGTGTGCTCGCCGGTGGCCAGGGTGTCGATGGTCACGGTCTGGCCGGTGCCGAGGAAGCCCGAGAGGCTCGAGCTCCAGCCGAGAGCGCCGCCCACGAGCGCGCCGTCCTCGGGATCGGTGCCTGTCCCCTGGAGCTGCACCAGCTCTCCGGGTTCGTAGATCGCGCCCGTGGCGGGGGAGAAGATGGTGGCGGCGGGCGAGCGATTGGAGGGCGGCGGCGGCTGAGACGGGTAGTCATCGCAGCCGGCGAGGCAGCCGACGGCGACGGCCAGCATGCCCAATGCGCCTCGCCACCTGGCCCGTTCCCGCATCAGAAGGCCCAGCTCATTCCGAACCGGATCACCCGCCCCCGTTCCCACACCCGCGGATCGTCGAGGGGGATGAAGCGCGCGCCGCCGGACTCGTCGACGTCGATCGCCGCGCCTCCGGCCTGCCCGGTCTCGGTGTAGTAGATGACGTAATCGTCCTCGCTCACGAAGGCGTGCGGCGTGTTGTCGGGTGCGAGCTCACGGATGTTCTCCGAATCGAGCAGATTGTAGGCGCGCAGGAAGGCGACGAACCGTTGCCCCCAGGCGCCGAAGTGCTTCGAGAAGTCGGCATCGACCCGGAACGTCCCGGGGAGCCGCGCCGAGTTGATCTGGTCGGCGGTCCGCCGCGTGCGCTCCCCGAGCTGGATGGGGGTGTAGGGGAGCCCTGACCCATAGCTCGCGACGAAGGTGGCGATCCAGTCGCCGGGATAGCCGGCATGCAGCGTCGCGTTCACCGTGTGGCGCTGGTCCCAGTCGAGCGGTCGCTCCTCGGCCGCGCGCGAGGTCTCGACATCCTGGTTCTCGAACCGCTCCTCGGCGCTCGAGGCGACACCGGTGGCCCGGCTCAGGGTATAGGCGATCTCCCCCCAGAGCGGCGCGCCGGTGCGCTTGCGAAGCGCGACCTCGAGGCCGCGGATGCTCGCGAAATCCTGGTTGGTCCAGACATCCACGAGCTCGACGAAGCCGGGCACCTCGCGCCGCTCCGTCGTCAGCAGCCCGAAGATGTCCTTGAAGAAGATGGTGCCCGTGATGGCGACATCGCGCGTGATGAGATGCTGGACTCCGGCCTGGTAGGCCACCGTCACCTCGGGTTCGAGGTTCAGGTTGCCGCGGATCCGCACGTTGGAATCCCGCTCCTCGAAGATGAAGCGGCGATCGGGCACCTGGAAGTACCTCCCGTAGTGGAAGCTGAGCGCCTGGCGATCGCTGATCGGGAAGGCGATACCGAGCCGGGGGCTCCACTGGTCGCGCACTTGCTCATCGGCGGCCGCGGCGTCGAACTGGTTACCGAGCGAGAAGAAGTCGTAGCGGAGTCCCGCGCTCAGCACCATGCCCTCGTGCTTCCATTGATCCTGGACATAGAAGGCGCCCTCGGGGTTGTCGATCGCCAGCTCCGAGCGGTAGCGTCCCTGCGTGCCGCCGGCGTTCACCTCGTTGGGGAAGTCGAGCTGGAGGAGGCTCAGATCGTTGAGCTGGAGCAGGTATCCGCCCTTCACGATGTGCTTGCTCGTCGGATGGGTGAGATCGCCGCGCAGGGTCCACACCTCGCTCTGGCGCTCGGACCAGTAGGGGAAGTCGCCGTGGGTGACGTAGTAGAACCCCTCATCGAAGTTTCCCTCCCAGTAGTCCGGGAAGAAGGCTTCATAGTCCTCGGGGTCCTTGCCCAGGACGCTGGCGGTGGCGGTCGAGCGGAGGTAGGCGAGGCGGGTCTCGAGGTTGGTCCTGCCGAAGAGATGCCCCCAGGTGATCTTGGCGACCGAGATCCGCGTGTCGTAGTTGGGGGTGTGCTCGGGAGCATTGTAGGCGACATAGGTCGAGTCGAGCGGCGTCGATGACCAGGCGCCGTAGCGCACGATGGGATTGCCCTCGGCATCGACGTCGGGAATCACCTGCACGTATCCGGCGCGACTCCAGGGGTGGGTGTAGAAGTCCCCGAGATCGCGGTTCTGCAGCAGCTCGAAGCTCAAGCGATCGCCCTCGCGGGGTTGCTTGTAGGTGACCTTCCCGGTCCAGCGCACCTGGTTCGACTGGCGGCCGCCGAGGGAGATGAAGTCGAGAACGGTGCGGTGCGATCGCTCCTCGTTCGTCTCGAGATAGGTGTCGTCGAACGTGCCTTCATACGACACGAAGTAGGACAGGCGCTTCCAGCCGAGCGGGCCGCCGAAGCCCAGCGAGAGGCGGTCGAAGTTGGTGTACGTGCGGTCCGGCGCCCCGAAGTCGTCGGTCTCGTAGCGCACCTCACCCGAGAACGTCTCGCCGCCGTCGCGGGTCTTGAGATCGACGATGCCTGACTGCGCGTTCCCGTACTCGGCGTCGAAGCCGCCGGTCAGGACCTCGCTCTCGGCAAGGGCCACGGTCGAGATCGAGAACGGTTCGGGCGCGAGCGGGTCGCGGGCCGGGATGCCGTCGATCTGATAGAGGACCTCCCCGGAGCGGCCGCCGCGGAAGTGGAGATCGCCCGAGGCGGAGACCACGCCCGGCATCAGCTTGATCGCCTCGAGGACATCGTCGACCGGGATCGAGCGCACATCGTCACCCAGGATCAAGCGGCCGCTGGATGCGCTCTCGGGCTGGATGAGCGCGTCGCGGGCGCGCACGTCGATGGCTTCGAGCTCGATGTCCTCACCGGGACCGAGGCGGAAGTCCACGCGCACCTTGCCCCCGGGGAGGAGGACGACGTCCATCTGGCGCTCGGTCAGATAGCCGAGCGACTGCGCCTGAACGGTGTAGGTCCCGGCCGGCGCGACGAAGTGGTAGCGGCCGTCCATGTCGGCCATGGCGCCGTAGGATGTGTCGAGGAGCATCACGCTCGCCGCCGGCACCGGGAGGCCGGTCACCTTGGAGACGACCGTGCCCTCGATCGCCCCGTTCTCGGCCGCGGGTGCGGACTGACTCATCAGAATCGGCACGAGTACCAGCAAGGGGAGAAGGGGCGGAAGCGGGCGCCTGCGCGGCGCACGCCCGCCTCGCGCTGCGGGGTGCGGAGAGCCGTCGGCTCTCATCGCCGTTCCTCCCGCCAGAACCACTCGATGGCGCGCGCCCCCAGGCTGTCGACGGCGCCGTCCGACCACCAGAAGACGGGGAACGTGAACACGAGCACCTTCCCCTGATCGCTCGTGCCCCCGAAGCGGAAGGCGCAGGGCGCGGCATCGAGGCGCGACGGGACAGGGATCGGCTCGATGCGGCTCCCGTTCGTGATGTAAGTGTAGAGCGTATCGATGTCGCCCGCCTGCTCGGGGGGCTGATCGTAGCCGATGGTCATGCCCTCGACCCGGGGGATTCCCATGAGCGGGCTCGTGTAGGGCTCCTTGGTGACGATGAGCGCGGGCCAGCCCTCGGTCATGGCCTCCGGTGTCAGGACGGCCCCGTCCATGCCGTCGATGCGCTGGTCGGCCAGGTTCCCGCGCGGCCGGAGGAATCCTCCGGCCTCGATCTGGCTGCCGGAGCGCCGGGTCTGGATCTTCAGGAACTCGTAGCCGAAGTCCCCGGGGTCGAAGCCGAAGAACTCGGCCACGATCCCCGCCTTCGAACGGGTCAGCACCTCCTGCCCGAAGAGCCAGACATTCCCGCCGAGCGCGACATAGGCCGCGAGCGGCAGGTTGCCCTCCGGGTCGGCGGCCCGCGTGAGCCCGGTGTTGTTGCCGGCCACGTTCCAGACAAGGAGCCGGTAGCGCCGGAGCATGGCCAGGTCCGGAGTGCCCTCGACCGGCCGGCCGTCGGGATCCGTGAACTCCACCTCATCGATACGGAATCCGCGCCGCGCCGCTTCGGCCAGCAGGACCTCGCGGATGAAGCGGTCGTGCTCCTCATCCGGCGGCAACGACAGGCTGCCGGCCCGATCCCCGCCGATGTCATCGATGAAGAGGATCTCGCGGGCGAAATCCGGGGGGCCCACCCGGAGGTAGGCATCGACGACGAGGATCTGGCCGAGGGTGTCCCGGATCCGGAGCAGGAAGACATGCTGCGTTTCCTCGACGCCCACCGGGTTGTCGAGCCGGATCGTGACCGCCGGGTTGGGCACGGGGATCCAGCCCGGATCGTCGGGCTCGACGCTCTCGAGATCGACGCCATAGGCATAGTCGCTGATCCGCCCGCCGTAGGACGAGGCATCCGCCGACCAGTTGAAGCTGGCGGCGCGCCCCGAGATGAGATCGAAGGTCTTGGCCTCCTCGTTCCCGGTGGGCAAGGTCACCGTCTTCCCTGGGCCGGAGAGCTCGACCACGGGGACGCCGGGCGCGGTGCGGGCGCGCAGGCGAAGGACGTTCCGCGTACCGACCAGAAGCGGCTCGACCGCGCCGGCTTCGTCCATCGCGCGCACACCGAACAGGTAGCTCCCCTCGTCGACCTCGAAGGATTCGAGCGTGCGCTGGGTGAACGCCGACCACGGCGGCCCGGCCTCCGGCGCGTCGAGCCGAGCGGCTTCGATCGTGAGCAGGCTGTCATCGGGAACGCGCACCAGACGGGTCGAGTAGAGCTGCGGCGGGAAGCGGCCGTCCAGGTCCTCGCCCTCCCATGTCACCTCGAAGCGGAGACCGACGGTGGGGACGCCACCGGGGAAGGGGTTGAGGATTGCCGTCGTCGGGGCCACCGTCACGGCGAAGAACGAGGCGAAGGTGAACGGCGACCACGCGTCCTCGTTGTCCCTGGCCCGCACGAAGAAGGTGTGATGGCGGCCGAAGCGCTGGAGCTCGACCGGGCGGCCGTCATGGATCTCGATCACCGTGTCGTGGAAGTCATCGGCGGAGAAGACGAGCTGGGCTTCGGTCTCGGCGGTGGCCCGGATCGAGTCGGCCGCCGCGGTGTCGTCAACGGCATACTCGAAGCCGGCCACGCGACCGTCCGTGTCCTCGGCCGACCAGTAGAAGGTGACGCGGTGGATATGGAGCGAGTCGGCGGTCGGTCCCACCGTGATGTGGATGCGCGGGATCTGATTGGGTGTGCGGACGCCGGTCGTGTCCTCGGCGCAGCCGCCGGGAAGCAAGGCGGCGAGGATCGCGAGCGCGCTGCCGGCGAGGAGGGTGCGCGAGCTCATGGCAGCACCTCGAGATCGAGCGCGTTGTTCTCCATGAGCGGCAGCGGCCGGTTGAGGCGCGAGAGCGTCTGCCAGCTCACGAGCACGACCGGGGTTTCCAGGTTCCGCCACGAGAGGACGAGAAGATCGCCGGTGCGGGGGTTCTCGGCCAGGTCGCCGAGGACACGGAACAGGTTCTGCCCCGGTGACTCGGGGACGGGCGCCAGGTCGGAAGCCCTGACCGCGAGCACGTGGTTGTAGCGACCGATGAAGTAGACCCGGTCGCGCACCGGGGAGAGGATCATCGACCACAGGCGATCGCAGCTGCAGGCCGGCATCTGGAAGCTCACCGTGCGCTCGGGCGCGATCAGATCGACGACCGCGTAGCGCTGGGCCCCGCCGACCCAGGCCCGGCCCCGCGGCTCGTCGACCAGGATGGAGTGCGCGTAGGGTGCGCTCTCGGCGGGAAAGCCCTGAACGACCTCGAGTCCCGGCAGCCGGAACCCGGCGAGCGCCGCGCCGCCGTCGAGGGCGACGAGGAGGATGCCCAGCGTGCGCGCCACCTCCACCCGGACCGGGTCGGCATCGGGGCGATCGAAGACGAGCGGCGGCGCGGCCACCGCGAGCGTCGTGGCATCGAGGATGTGCACCGCCGGCGCGCCCGGCGCGACCACGAACACGCGCTGGTGCTCCGGGCTCACCGCCAGGTCGGCCGCGTCCGAGGGCAAGACGAGCCCGGAATCGCGGAGCACCATGAGCGATCGCCCGTCCACCACGAGCACCCCCGCGCCCTGCTGGAAGGGCCCGATGTAGAGGACGTAGACCACGCCCTCGCCACGCTCGGCGCGCAGCCGGCGTGGCGAACCCGCGAGCGGGACGGGGGATTCCTCGACCTCCTCGTAGGTGTTCACATCGAGCACGGTGAGGCTGTTGCTGCCGGCATTGGCGCAATAGAAGCGGCCGATCTCGTGGAGGGCGAGCGCGGTCGTGAAGCGGACGACGAGCGAGTCCGGGCGCGCGTTGCCGGCCTGGTCGGCGATGCCGGCGGCGAGCGTCGCGGTGAAGTCCGCGGGGATGGTGAAGGGCACGTATGGTGTGAAGGAGATCACGGTGGCTGTCGAGTCGAGGGCGACATCGCCGCCGACGAGGCCGAGCGGGCCGCGGACCGTGAGGGCCGCCGCCGTGTCGGCGAGGGCGATCGGTTCGTCGAAGGCGAACCAAACGGTGGACGAGGCCGGGAACCCGACCGCGCCGTCGGCCGGGTTCGCGCTCACGACCTCGGGCGGGTCGAGATCCGGAGCGACCGGGGTGCCGCCGCCATCGTCCCCGCAGCCGGAGAGGAGCACGAGCGCGAGGAGCGCCGCTGCGAGTAGCCCGCGCCATCCCGGGTGGGCCGCGTTCGTCCTCATTGCACGATCACCAGCTTGTCGCGCAGGCGCTGATAGGGCGTCTCGACGACATAGATGTAGATCCCGGGGGCGACGGGCTGGCCGTTCCGCGACAGCAGATCCCAGGCCACGACTCCGGTCTGCCCCTCGCCTTCGAGCGAGCGCACGAGATCCCCTCCCAGGCTGTAGATGCGCACGACGGAGCGCCCGGCCGGCAGCCCCATGAACTCGATCTTACGCCCCGAGGGATCGGTGCGGTTGGGGGCGAGATCCCATTCGGCGCGCGCCACATAGGGGTTCGGCACGGCGCGGATCGGCCCGCCGGCGCCCGGCGCCGGTCCTTCCTCCGGATAGAGGAGGCTCGTCGCGGCGGCCCGCGGCTCGAGGCTCCGGACGATGGTCGTCCCGCCCGGCTGGGGTTCCACTGAAAACGGCGTTACATCGTAGAAAACGGCGAAGCCGTTGGTGACGCCGGTGTCCACGAAGCGGTAGCGCCCGACCGCATAATGGGCGATCAGGGAATCGTCGGGACCGGGAACCGCCGCGATGATCTCCGTGCCTTCCACCACGAACGGCACCGGCGCCGGCGGCAGCCCCGACCACGGGAGCGGCAGATCGACGACCACCTGCCACTCATCGCGTGTCGGCCCGCTCGAACCGGGTGGCCGGGTCCAGCCCTCGGCGCGCCACACCCGGTAGCCGGCGACGGGTGGCAGCACTTCCTTGGCTGTCGGCAGCTCGGCGGCGTTGTCCCATTCGATCATTACCTGCCGGTCGCCGGGCGTGAAGCGGCTGCCGATCGGCCGCGAGCTGACCTGCGTGGCCGTATCCGCCCAGCGCGTGAGCGACTCGCCGCCCACGGCATTCGGGGTGCAGCTGTCACAGTCGGCATCCACGAAGACGCATTGCAGGCCAAGCACGCGCACGCGATCGGTGCATCGGTTCTCCGGCAGTCCGGGACAGAAGGTCTGGATGTAGGAGTTGAGGCAGCCCGCATGGCGGCGATCCAGGGTCTGGCTCTCGTCGCAATCGTGGTCGACGCGCATCGGCGAGAAGTAGCAGAAGGGCGCGTCGGCGCTGGTGAGACAGGTCTCGAAGCCATTGCGGCCCGAGAAGCTCGAGCCGTCCAGATCGAGCCAGCGGCCGTGGAACTGCTCTTCGAGCGTGGTGAGATTGGCGGCCAGCTCGGCGCGGTCGGCGGCCACGATGAGGGCGGTCGTGAGCTCGATCCGCGCTCCCGGCAGGAGCTCCGAGTACGGGCCGGCGTTCATGATGAAGCGATGGTCGTCGACACGCAGGTCGCCCTGGTACCCGGTGCGGGCGAGGAGCGCGTACTTCTCGGCATCCGACAGCTCCTCCCGGGTGCGGTCGAAGGTGACGCGACCGGCCAGGTGGACGATACCCGACGGGCCCACCCGGTCGGGAGCGCGAAAACCGAAGAACTGGGTCGTGTGATCGAGGAGGACGGCGGCGACGAGCCCCGGCGCATCGCCGCCCGCACCTTCTGTGCCATCGGGAACATCCTCGACGATGACCACCGGGCGCTCGAAGGGTACGGTCGCGCATCCCGGCGCCGGGAACTCGGCGCGGTTGGGAAAGGTGCCGCGGATCGTCTCGATCGAGTAGCGGTCGTCCCGCCAGTAGCCGTCGTGGGCCTTGGGGCCGACGTCCGGATCGACGTAGAAGCCGGCGCGCACATCGTAGAGCGTGGTTCCGGACACGTTCTCGATCGTGTACTGGACGACGACGCAGCGATCGAGCCCGGCCACACCCTCGGCCCAGGTCCAGGATGACTGCTCGATCTTGAGTCCGAGCGGCCGGTGGGCGAGGAGCTGGGCCCGAGCCTCGGGCGTATCGTCGCGATACTCGCAGGCGAAGGTCTGGTTGCCGAGGGCGACGTAGTCCTCGTCGACGCGGCCGTCCCCGTCGTCGTCCTTGCCGTTCAGGAACTCCTCGTCGATCGCGCCGTCCCGATCATCGTCGGCTTCCTCCACCTCCCGCGTGCTGCCGAAGCGGCGTGTACCCTGATCGCCGTCGAAGCTCGTGTAGATCCGATCCACCTCAGCGAGCGAGGGCCGGAGCTCGCTCACCGGCGCCGCCGTGGAGACCCCGATGAGGGCGCCGCTGCGGTCGTTGGCGCCGATCCAGAGCCCCGCCTCGAGCAGGAACTCGTTGGCGCTGCCGGCCGGCCACTCGAGGGAGGGATGGTCGGAAAAGGAGGGGTAGGTGGGGTTCCCGAGCACGCCGAGGTTGGTGACGAAGAGACGCACCGCCCCGGCGTCATGGATATGCTCGCCCGCGCGCTCGAGGATGGCGCCGGCCGGCGGGGCGAGGGTGAAAGCCAGCACCATGGCGGTGAGGGGAACGAGCCAGGATGGCACGGAGGGGGAGGGAAGGGCCGCGCCCGCCTGGGAATCAAGCTCACGCCGGCGCCGATCGAGCCCAGCTCGATCGTCAGACTCCATCGCAGCTCCTTCTGGAGTGGGTGAGTCGAGTCTAGTCCCTTGGGTTCCGGTGTGCAATGGCTGCCAGCACAAGCGCCTGGGTGCTCTATAATGATGCCGGCGGCCGAGCGTTGACGTTTGTCCGCCGGCGCCCCCCTGGACCCGGAGCGGGGAGACACGTGCGGCCATGAAGAGGCTTCCCATCCTTGTGTTTGGACTCGTTGCGGCGCTTCTCTTCGCGGTTGCCGCGGCCTCCGGAAACGAGGACTGCTCGGACGCCATCGACCTCACCGGCATGCCCCTGCCCCTGACCGTGACCGGGACCACGGCGGGGAAGGCCAACGACTACGGGCCCTTCCCCGACCGCCCCGATTGCTGGCAGGGCGAGCGCTGGCGCTCGACCTCATGCATCGGAGGCGATGCCACCTACAAATGGACCGCGCCCGCCGCGGGCCTCTACACCTTCTCCACCTGTCACAGCGAGGCCTTCAACACCGACATACTGCTCTACGACGACACCTGCCCGGACGAGCCGCGCTACCCCGAGGACTTCATCTGCGGCAACGATGCGCGCTGCCCCTTGAACGCGCTCCTCAAGGACATCCCGCTCGCCGCCGGCCAGGAAGTCCTCATCGTCGTCGATTCCGGACCGGGAGGGGAGGGCCCCTTCGAGCTCGATATCGCCGAGACCACCGTGCTCGAAACCGCGATCGAGGTGCTGATGGATGCCCACCGCATCCCCGGGACGGCGGCCACCGTCGTCGGTCCCGAAGGGGTCTCCTGGCGCGGCAACTTCGGTCTGGCCGACATGGCCACGGCTCGTGCCGTCGACGACTCGACCCTCTTCTACATTGCATCCGTCTCCAAGCCGGTCACCGGGGCGGCGCTCATGCAGCTCCACGACCGCGGGCTGTTCGCTCTCGACGACGACATCGACGACTACCTGCCCTTCGCGGTCCATCATCCGCTGTTCCCGGACTCGATCATGACCTTCCGCATGCTGCTCTCCCACGTGAGCGGCATCGACGACAACTGGGACGTCATGGAATCGGTCATGGTCTGCGACATGGACTCGCCGGTGGCGCTCGGCGACTTCCTCGCGGAGTACTTCACACCGGGAGGGGCCTTCTACGATCCCGATCTCAACTTCACCGACAGCGCTCCGGGGACCGAGTATCGCTACTCGAACATCGGCGCCTGCCTGGCCGGGTACCTGGTCGAGTGCATCCTCTCCGCGATCGAGCCCGGGAGCACCCTCGAATCGGCCTGCCAGGAGCATCTCTTCGCGCCGCTGGGCATGAACGGGACCTCCTGGTTCCTCTCCGGCGTGGACATGGAACATCTCGCCACGCCCTACCACTACGAGAATGGAGTCCAGAATCCCCTCTGCCAGCTCGGGATGCCCTGGTATCCCTCGACCACCCTGCACACGAGTGCCAGCGAACTATCGCGCTTCGTAGCCGCCTTCATCCGCGGTGGCGAGCTGGGCGGCGCCCGCATTCTCGAGCCGGCGACGGTCGACACGATCCTCACCCTTCACTACCCCGACCTCTACGCCTATGGACTCCTGTGGAGCGGCGAGGACTGGATCGGGCTTCCGAGCTGGAACCACGGAGGTGTGTTCCTCGGAACCAGGACCTTGATGTGGCTCTTCCCGGAGGAGGATGTGGGTGGCATCGTCCTCACCAACGGCGAGTCGACCGGCGGCCTGTGGGACATCGCGGAGCGGATCATGACCTACAGCATCGATGCTTCGACCACTGTGGCGGAAGCAGCGATGCCGGATCACGCGGCGCCGGGTCTACGTCCCGGCTCGCCCAATCCCTCCCGCGGCGCCACCACCATCGGTTACGAGCTTCCCGCGCCCGCGGCGGCGACGATCAAGATCTACGATGCCCAGGGACGGCTGGTGCGCACGCTACGGGATGGCACCACCATGGAGCCCGCGGGCAGCCATCATGTGCGCTGGGACGGCCGTGACGACAGGGGATACGCAGCGTCTGCCGGCGTCTACTTCTGTCGTCTGAGCGCGGGTAACACAGACCGCGCCAACAAGATCGTGCTGATTCGCTGATCTTCTTGACGGGGCAGCCGCGCTCAGGGATACTCCTTCGCCACGCAGCGCCATGTGCTGCGCGTCGCCCCTTCAACCATTGAATTCCAAGTCAATAGGAGTTGCCCCATGACCCTCAGTGCATCGACAAGCCGCCGGTTGCTTGCCCTCGCAGCCGTGATGCTCTTTGCCTCCGCGACCGTAGCCCTGGCCGCCGACGCCACGGGCTCCTCGACGGCGACCAGCCTCAAGGAATGGCTCAAGCTCTCCGACGACCAGGTCGAGAAGCTCAGGCCGATCATCAAGGATCGCGTGATCAAGGGGGATGCCGCCCTCGACAAGCTCGAGGCCGGCAACCCGCCGAACATCAACGCCTACCTCGAAGAGCGCAAGGAGATCAAGGACGAGTTCCAGGCGAAGGCGAAGGAGATCCTCACGCCGGAGCAGCAGAAGCAGATGCAGGAGCTCCGGGTCGAGATCGAGAAGGCCTTCGTCCAGGAGTCGGCCGCCAAGAGCCTCAGCGACATGCAGGTGGCGCTCAACCTCAGTGATGAGCAAGTGAAGAAGATCGAGCCCGCCGTGACCTCGTCGACCCAGGGCACGCTCGACCTGCTCCAGGAGCTCGGTGCCAAGGGCAAGCTCGAGAAGTCCGATATCGATGCCGCGACGGCGGCTCTCGACAAGATCGGTGTCGATCTCGACAAGGCGGTCACCGGCGTCCTGACGCCGGATCAGCTCGAGACCTACAAGAAGCTCGTGGCCGGCGACGTTCAGTAGTCGCGCACGGGCCGTTGTCGAACGAACGGGGTCTGCGCCGGAAATCGGCGCAGACCCCCTTCTCTTCTAGGCTCCACGCACGATCTGCCACGCACGGTGGATCTTCCGGTTGCGAAAGTCGTCGGGAACGGTCTGGGCGCTGATCTCGCGGATCGTCGCCGCAGCGATCGCATCGGCGTCGAGCTTGAAGCGGCGGAAGTTCGTCGAGAAGAAGATGAGGCCGCCGGGGGACATGAGCGCGAGCACGCGGTTCAAGAGCCCCACGTGATCGCGCTGGATGTCCCAGATCGTCTCCATGCTCTTGCTGTTGGAGAAGGTCGGCGGATCCACCACGGCCAGGTCGTAGCTGGCGCGGTGGGGATGCTGAGCGAGAAACCCGATCGCATCCTCCCGGATCATGGCGTGCTCCTTGCCGGTGAACCCGTTGAGCGCCATGTTGCGCCGCGCCCACTCGAGGTACGTGTTCGAGAGATCGACCGTGGTCGTGGTCAACGCCCCGCCGGCGGCGGCGTACACGGTGAAGGTGCCGGTGTATCCGAAGAGGTTCAGGAATCGCTTGCCACGGGCCGCCTCGCGCACCATGGAGCGCGTGATGCGATGGTCGAGGAAGAGCCCGGTATCGATGTAATCCGAGAGGTTGACAAGGAACTTGAGTCCACCCTCGGTGACCTCGATGGTGTGCCCCAGATCCGCCTGTCGCTCGTGCTGCCGGGAGCCGCGTTGTGGGGCGCGGTACTTGACGAAGACATGGGTTCGGGGGATCGCCAGCGTCTCGCTCGCCGTGTGCGCCATCAGGTCGAGCCAGTCGGCGTGCTCGCCCGGCGTGTGAGTGTGGGGGCGCTCGTACTCGGAGATGTGGAGCCGATCGGCGTAGCGGTCGACGACGAGCGGCACCTCCGGGATGTCGCGCTCGTAGAGCCGGTAGCAGGTGATATCGAGCTGCGCCGGCCAGCGGCGGAGGTGCCGCGCGCGCTTGGCGAGTCGATCCCCGAAGGCGCGGGCCTGCTCCCGCATCTTCGGTGTGATCCCGCCGAAGGCCGGTGCCGCGACCGCAATCTCGGCTGTCGGCTCCTGGCGGCGGGCCTCACGCGCGGTCCTCTCGGGTGTTTCGGGGCGGGGCCGGTCGGGCTTGGGTCCCTGGAACTGGTAGTACGTGCACTCGATGGGTCCGTTGTAGAGCTTCCGCCGGCGATCCGCCGGCTGGCCGATCAGCTGCTCGAAGCCGCGATAGGAGGTCAGGATGTAGTGGGACCAGGTGCGGAGATTGCGGAGCACGGCCGGCATCGAGGCATAGAGCTCTCGCACCTCAGGCCGATCGCTCAGGCGTTCGCCATAGGGTGGGTTACAGATCACGCAGCCGTAGAGCTTCCGGCTCGAGAGCTCGGCGAACGGCTGCTGCTGGAAGTGAATGTCGTTCGCCACGCCGGCGTTCGCGGCATTGTGACGCGCCAGGTCGAGCACCGCAGCGTCGATATCGGAACCCATGATGAAGCCGGAGATCCCCTCGGTGATGAGATCGCGAGCTTCGGATCGCGCCTCACGCCAGGCCTGGGCCGGGATGCGCGGCCATGCTTCGGCTGCGAACTCGCGTTTGAGACCGGGTGCGATGCGGCGCCCGATGAGCGCCGCCTCGATGGGGATGGTGCCGGTGCCGCAAAAAGGGTCGATGAGCGGCCGGTCGGGCCGCCAGTAACTCAAGAGCACGAGGGCCGCGGCCAGCGTCTCCTTGAGTGGCGCTTCACCGCCCCGCAGGCGATAGCCGCGCTTGTGGAGCCCGGAACCCGAGGCGTCGATGGTCAGGGTCACCGTGTCCGCGAGGATCGCCACCTCGACGGCGACGGGCGGACCGGTCTCGGGTAGTCGAGCCACCCTGTGCGCCGCGAGCAAACGATCGACGATCGCCTTCTTCACGATCTTCTGGCAGGCAGGAACGCTCGATAGCTGCGACTTGACCGACCGTCCACCGACCGGGAACGCGGCATCGGGTGGAATCCACTCCTCCCAGGCGAGGCTGTGCGTGCCGTCGAAGAGGGCGCCGAAGTCGGTAGCCTCGAAGGTGCCGATACGGACCAGGACACGATCGGAACAGCGAAGCCAGAGATTGGCGCGAGCGATCGCCGACTCGTCGCCGCGGAACAGCGTGCGGCCATTCTGGATGGTCTCGGCCTCGTATCCGAGAGCGACGAGTTCGCGCTTGACGGGGGCTTCGAGCCCGAAGGTGGAGGTGGCGATCAGATCGAGCTGGGTCAAGACTCGCGGGATTCCTTTCTCGGCGTTTCCTTCTCCGCGCCGCGCTGGAAGACGGGCGGGGAGCGGCGGCGAACGACCGCCGGGATTATACGCCCGGCGCGCTTAGGAAATTCTTAGGATCCTGGAAGCGATCACTTAGCAACCATGTTCGCTCGCTCCTGCGTATGCTCGGGACAACCTTGAAAGGAGGTGTCCCGTGGAACGCATGGATCTCTACACGACAGTGCACAAGGGCCTCAGGGCGGCCATGTTCGAAGCCGCGCTCGAGGTCGCCCGGACCGACTTCCGCGACCCGGCGGCGACCGAGCAGACGGTGGCGGTTCTCCGCCGGCTTTCCGGCTTTCTCGACGAGCATGCCGAGCACGAGGATCGCGTGATCATGCCGGAGATCGCGCGGCTCGATCCCGGGCTGCACGTCGAGCTCGAGGCCGAACACACCCGGGTGGCTGGCCTCGGGCGGGAGCTCGTTCTGCATCTCGACCGTTTCGCATGTGCAAATGCGGAAGAGCGCGCCGCGCTCGGCAAGCGACTGCACCTGCGCATGGGTCGTCTGGTGGCCGAGCATCTCAGGCACATGGAGCGTGAAGAATCCATCGCCAACCGGGTATTATGGGCGCATCACACCGACGCGGAGATCATCGAGCTTCACGAGAGGATCCTGGCCGCGATTCCACCGGTGCGGATGGTCGAGTGGATGGAGATCATCCTGCCGGCGATCGATCCCGGCGAGCGCGCCACCCTCGAAGCCGGCATGGAACTCGGGGAATCAAGGAAGGCATCATGACATCGGAGGGTGTCGACACCCCGGCGCC
The DNA here is from genome assembly GCA_963823555.1 of Candidatus Eiseniibacteriota bacterium. Classification (GTDB taxonomy): domain Bacteria; phylum Eisenbacteria; class RBG-16-71-46; order CAVPCR01; family CAVPCR01; genus CAVPCR01. The sequence continues at coordinate 451,095 of CAWGMA010000001.1, forward strand.
GGGCGCCGTTGGCGGGCGGGGGCCGCGCAGCCGCATCGCGCTGCTGGCCGTCGTCGCCCTCGTGGTCGGGGTTGCGCTCGGCGCGACCTGGGTGCGGGGCCGGGCCGCCCCGGCTGGATCACGGATCCCCGAACGGCTCGCCGATACGGGTCTCTACGCCGACTTCGCCGCCGGGACCATCAGTCCCCGGAATCGATTCTACGAGCCCCAGTATCCGCTCTGGACCGATGGCGCCGCCAAGAGGCGATGGGTCCACCTGCCGCCCGGGAAGAGGATCGATGCTTCAGACCCCGACCACTGGCGCTTCCCGGTCGGCACCAAGTTCTGGAAGGAGTTCTCCTTCGGCCGCCCGGTCGAGACTCGCTACATGGAACTCACCGAGAGCGGCGAGTGGATCTTCGCCTCCTATGTCTGGAACGAGGGTGAATCCGACGCGGTTCTGGCTCCTGAAAAGGGCGTGAAGGGCGTCTGCGAGATCCGTCCCGGCGTGCGGCATGACATCCCCGGCCGCTACGATTGTCTCGCCTGTCACGAAGGGCAGCCCGGACGCGTGCTCGGCTTCAGCGCGCTCCAGCTCTCGGCGGATCGCGACCCGCTCGCACCGCATGCCACGGCACCCGCACCTGGCGCCATCGATCTCGATGAACTCGAAGCACGCGGGTGGGTCGAGTCCTTCCCCTTGCGTGACGCCCAGCCTCCGCGAATCGACGTCCCCACCCCGCGTGCCCGCGCCGCGCTCGGCTACCTGCACGCCAACTGCGGCCATTGCCACAATCCGACGCGCCCCATAGCGGGTCTGGACCTGACGCTCGAAGCCTGCCTCACCGGCGGCCGTGGAGCGAGCGGGCGTGAGATGCTGGCCACGAGCCTGGGCCGGCAGAGCCACTTCCACCTGCCGGCCGCGGGAGAGGGTGCGAATGACATCCGGATCGTTCCCGGCGATCCGGCTCACAGTGTCCTGCTCGAACGCATGGCTTCACGCGTTGCCGCCGTCCAGATGCCCCCGCTCGGGACGCACCTGGTGGACGACGAAGCCGTAGCGCTCCTGACTGCCTGGATCCGCGACGACCTGCCCGCGCAGGGAGTCGAAACCACGTCTCACAACCCAACCCAATCAGAGGAAAAGCCATGACGGCCATCGTCCCCCATGCCACTGAACGGTCCCGGTCCCTTGTGTTCCTGTTGCTCCCGATCTTCGTCGCCCTGGGCGTGGTCATCGGTGTCATCGACTGGCCCGCGCCCACCGGGAAGGCGCTTGCTGCCGGGTCCAATCCCGATGTCGAGCGGGGCCAGTATCTCGTCAACGCGATGGGCTGCAATGACTGCCACACGCCCTGGAAGATGGGGCCTGAGGGCCCCGCGCCGGACATGACGCGCATGCTCTCGGGTCATCCCGAGGCCGACAAGATCTCCGGGGTCACGTCGCTGCCCGCACCGTGGGGTGTGGCGACATCCCCGACCTTCACGGCCTGGCAGGGTCCCTGGGGGGTGAGCTTCGCGGCGAACTTGACGCCCGACAAGGACACCGGGCTCGGCAACTGGACCGAGGCCGATTTCAAGGCCGCAATCCAGTCCGGACGCCACCTGGGACGCGGGCGGCCGATCCTGCCGCCGATGCCCGTCCAGAACCTGGCCGGGCTCACCGACGCGGATCTCCATGCCGTCTTCGCCTACCTGCAGAGCATCCCCGCGCTGAAGAACCGGGTTCCCGAGCCGCTTCCGCCGGCCACCGGGAACTGATCCGGAACGAGCGCCCGTCGGCTCCTGGCGGCTCCGCCCTCGGCTCTCCTTGCGGGTCCGGGGGCGGAGCCGTACCATCGACCGTACGGAGTGCGCTCGAATGATCCCCGCCGAACTCTGCGAATTCCTCCAGTCCGGACTCTCGATCCTGTGCGGAACGCGCAGCGATCGGCTGTTGCCCGAAGCCTGCCGCGCCGTGGGCGCGCGCGTCGACGCAGGCGGTTCCGAGCTCACCGTGTTCCTGCCGGTGGCGACCGCCGAGTGCACGGTGGCCAACTTGCGGGACAACGGACGGCTCGCCGTTTGCTTCTCGCGGGCGATCGATCACCGATCGGTGCAAGTGAAGGGCCGGGTCCTCACGATCGCGGACGCGAGCGAGGAGGACCGCCGGGAGGTCCTGCGCTACCGGCGCGCGCTCGCCGGAGCCTGGGCCGAGATCGGTATCCCGCCTCGGATCACCCTGCGCATGGCGCACTGGCCCTGCCACGCGGTCCGGCTGCGTGCGGAAGCGGTCTTCAATCAGACCCCGGGGCCGGGAGCGGGCAGTGTGCTCGGCCGAGGCCTCCCGGCGTCATCATGAACTGTCGACTCGCTGATCTCGCTCCCTGCTTCCAGGGGATCATCCCTTCGATCATCGCCACTTCGGGTCGCGACGGGGAGCCGAACGTCACCTATCTCTCGCAGGTCTATCATGTCGATGATCGGCATGTCGCACTGTCTTGCCAGTTCTTCAACAAGACCAAGCGCAACATCGCGGAGAATCCCTTCGCGGCGGTGATCCTCCATCACCCGGTGAGTTTCGAGGCGTGGCGTCTCAAGCTGCGCTTCATGCGCTCCGAGCTCGAGGGACCGCTCTTCGAGAAGATGGCCCTCAGGATCCAGGTGATCGCTTCGCACACCGGGATGGCCGGGGTGTTCCGGCTCCTCTCGGCCGATATCTACGAGGTGCTCTCGGTCGAGCCGGTGCCGGGGTTCCTGTTGCCTCCGGATCCCGTGCTCGACGCTGCATCCGGGGAGATGCCGTCCGGGCCGCTCACCGAGCTGCGCGGAGTGCAGATGATCTCCGAGCGCATCACGCGGGCCGACGATCTCGATAGCCTCCTCACCGGGACGATGGAAGCGCTCGACGAACTCCTTGGGTTCTCTCACGCGATGGTGTTCCTCCTCGAGCCGAGCGGCGATCGGCTGGTGGCGATCACCAACCGGGGCTACGGGACGAGGGGAATCGGCGGTGAAGTGCCGCTCGGCGAGGGACTGATCGGCACGGTCGCGGAGCACCGCCGCATGGTCCGGGTCGCGGGGGTGGGAAGCGAGATCCGGTACGGCCAGGCCATACGTGGTCGCGTTGTGGAGTGTGGGGAATCCGGCCGCCTGAGCGCCGAGATTCCTCTCCCCGGCCTGCCCGACGCGCAGGCGCAGCTGGGCCTGCCGCTTCTTGCTGGCGACCGCCTGCTCGGCGTTCTGGCGGTGGAGAGCCGGGATCCCCTCTGCTTCGACGACTGGGATGAAGCCTTCCTGCAGATCCTCGCCAACCAGATCGCCATGGGTATCGATCACATGCAGGCCACCGGCGAGGAGTCCGAAGGTGGGCCGCACGAAGCAGGCGCGGCGGCCGCCGCGGAGCGGAAGACGAAGCGGTCGCGCACGCCGCCGGCGCCACGGCGGACGCGGAACTTCCTCTACTACATCAACGACGATTGTATCTTCGTTGACGGCGAGTACCTGATCCGCAACGTCCCCGCGAAGATTCTCTGGAAGATCCTCGGGCTCAACCAGCGCGAGGGGCGCACCGAGTTCACCAACCGCGAGTTGCGCCTCGACCCAGCGCTCGGGCTGCCTCCGATCAAGGACAACCTCGAGAGCCGTTTGATCCTCCTGCGCAAGCGGCTCGCGGAGAAATGTCCTGACGTGCGCCTGGTGTCGCGGCGCCGGGGGTGCTTCGCGCTGGAGCTCGATACCGGGTTCGAGCTGGCGGAGAGAAAGACAGGTTAGCCATGGGCAAGCATCCATCAGGAAGGAAGGGGAGGGGGCGGGCGGATCGTCCAGATCATCGCTCCCGGCGGACGGACTCCGTGGCCGACAGGAAGGGGAAGGAGCCCGACTCCGGATCGGTGGCCGGAGGCGGACCGCCCGCGGGCCGCCGCGCTGCGGCGAAGCACGATCTCGAACGAATCGACGATTTCCGCTGGCGCATTCCTCGGCAGGGGGCGATGCGCGTCGAAGGGCTCGTCTTCGCTACCGAGAAGCTCGTGCGGTCGATGGCCGGCGACGAGGCGGTCTCGCAGGTGGCGAATGTGGCCACCCTCCCCGGCATCGTCGGGCGCTCGATCGGCATGCCCGACATCCACTGGGGCTACGGTTTCGCCATCGGGGGTGTCGCCGCCTTCGATCCGGCGGCAGGGCGGTGTCGTCTCTCCCGGTGGGGTGGGCTTCGACATCAACTGCGGGGTCCGCCTCCTGCGCTCGAACGTACACCGGCGCGATGTGGAGCGCGTGATCGCTCCGCTCATGGACGAGATCCAGCGCTCGATCCCGGCCGGGGTCGGGCACGGTTATCGCGACAAGCTCGGTCCGCGCGAGGTGACCCAGGTGCTCACGCGCGGGGCCGAGTGGGCGGTCGAGCAGGGTCAGGGGCTCGCCGAGGATCTCGAACGCATCGAGGCCGGCGGCCGCCTCCCGGGCGCCGATCCGGGCGAGGTCTCCGAGCGGGCCATCGAGCGCGGGCGGGCTCAGCTCGGTACCGTCGGCTCGGGCAATCACTTCATCGAGGTCGGCTACGTGGCCGAGGTCTTCGACGACGATCTGGCCCGGACGTTCGGTCTCGAGCTCGATCAGATGACCATCTTCATTCACTCCGGGTCGCGCGGGCTCGGCTATCAGGTGTGCGACGATTTTCTCAAGATCATGTTGAGTGCCGCCCGCAAGTACGGGATCGAACTCCCGGATCGCCAGCTCGCGTGCGCGCCCCTCGGTTCCGCGGAGGCCCGGAGCTACATGGGGGCGATGAACGCCGCCGCCAACTACGCCTTTGCCAACCGCCAGATCATGGCCCATCGGGTGCGCGAAACCGTGAGCCGGGTTCTGGGCCAGGGGCAGGCAGCGCTCGGGCTCCGTCTGGTCTACGACGTCGCGCACAACATCGCCAAGATCGAGGAGCACGAGGTGGAAGGCCGGGTGCGGAAGCTCTGCGTCCACAGGAAGGGAGCCACCCGCGCCTTTCCGCCGGGACACGCGGAGCTTCCTCCGGTGTATCGCTCTACGGGCCAGCCGGTGCTGATCCCGGGGGACATGGGGCGGTATTCCTACGTCCTGGCCGGGACCGAAGGGCGCATTTCGCGAGTCGTTCGGGTCCACCTGCCATGGCGCCGGCCGGCGGATGTCGCGAAACGCCGCTCGTCACGAGGCCCGCGGCCGCGAGCTCAAACGGGAGTTCCGCGAGCGGGGCATCGAGGTGCGAGGCGCGAGCTTCGCCACCATCGCGGAGGAGATCCCTGAAGCGTACAAGGATGTGGCGGATGTGGTGGACGCGGTCCACGGAGCGGGCATCGGGCGCAAGATCGCCCAGCTCCGGCCACTAGGAGTGCTGAAGGGCTAGCTTTGCGGCTGGCCGCGGTGGTCTCGGCCCCGGATCCGGCGAGATTCCTTGACCGGTGCCAGCGCGGCCGTGTAGCGTGCCAAGCAGATCCTTCGTGCCCCGAGTCCGGTCTTCTATTCTTGTAAATTGCATAAGATCAGAGACTTAGAAGGATCACAGCGGGCAGCCCCGGCCCGTTCTGGACCAGCAGTCACGATGCTCCAAGGTTCCCTCCGGCCCTGAACAGCCGGGATACCGCGCGAGAGGTTTCTCTCTATGGACTGGACCGCACAGGTCGCTTCGCTTGTGCTCGCGGCAGGCCCACTGGCCAAAGGCGTCCTTCTTATCCTGCTCTTCATCTCGATCGTCTCGTGGACGGTCATCTTCGACCGCTGGCGCTACTTCCGCATGGCCGCCGAGCACATGAAGCGCTTTCGCGGATTGTTCGCGACGACCGGTCTCGTCAACCTGACCGCGGTGGCCCAGAAGCTCGGGAGCGGTCCGCTCTCCCGCATCGCGGAGGCAGCGATGGACGAGTACGAGCTCTCGTTCCAGCGCAGCGCCAATCCAGGGCCGGCCATGGCGCCTGTGACCCAGCCCGGCGAGGAGACGCGCCGCCGCGGGCTTCTCGAGAACGTCGAGCGCGCGCTCGTCACCGCCATCGAGGAGGAAGTCGCCCGGGCGGAGAGGCGGCTCCCGTTCCTGGCCACGACCGCCGCCGTGGGGCCGCTGCTCGGGCTCTTCGGTACCGTCTGGGGCATCATGAGCTCCTTCATGGCGATCGGCCTGCGTGGCTCGGCCAACATCCAGGCGGTGGCTCCGGGTATCGCCGAGGCGCTCATCGTCACGGCATGCGGTCTCGCCGCGGCCATCCCGGCCGCGATCGCCTTCAACCACTACCTGGGGCGAGTCCGCATCCTCGAGGAGGAGCTCGGAGCCTTCTCGCGTGAGCTCCTGAGCGCCTTCGCGCGCGAGGCGTTGCGCTGAGCATCGGGCTCGAGCCCCGCGCTCGAGTCCGGCGCCGGCTCGAGCCCGGCGCAAGGAGGGGGAACCCGTGATCCGGATGACTCGCGAGCGCCCGAAGGCGATGGCCGAGATCAACATCATCAACTTGGTCGACGTCATCCTCGTGCTGCTCATCATCTTCATGCTCACAGCACCGTTCATTCAGGGTGGCATCGAGATCGATCTACCCAGAACGCGCACGACGGGACGCGATACGCGCGAAGGCATGGTCGTGACCGTTACATCCCAGGGCACGATCTTCATCGAGGACGTCAAGCTCGACATGGAAGCTCTCGGTCCCGAGCTGGCCCGCCGCTATGAGGTCGAGCCGGGTGCGCCGGTCTACCTGCGTGCCGACAAGAGCGTCGACTACGGATTCGTGGTGGCGGTGATCAGCGCGATCAAGGCGGCGGGGTTCGTCAACCTCGGGCTCGTGACCGAGCCCGTATCGGAGGCCTGGCTCCGCAAGCGGAGCTAGCAAACGAGCGATGCGGCTGCCAGCGGTGATATCCCTCAGCATGCATGCCGCCTTCATCGTCGTCTTTCTCGTCGGTGGGCGTTATGAACGCACCATGACCCTCGGTGGCTTCGGGCCGGGCGATTTCACGCCGGTCACCATGGTCGGCCCCGAAGCCTTGCGGGGCCGGAGCCGGACGACAAGGGTGCCCGAGCCCAAGGCACCGCCCGCGCCGCGTCCCGAGCTCAAGCCTGTCGAATCGAAGCCCGAGCCGAAGCCGGAGTCGAAGCCGCCGACACCCCCGAAGCCGAAGGTCGTGGATGATGGCGTCAAGATCTCGGATCAGACCAAGGAAGCGGTGAAGACCAAACCCGACACCACCAAGGCCGCCGCAGCGGCACCCGCCCGGCCGATGGAGACCCCGGCCGATGCCGCCCTGGCGGGAGTGGCCGAGGTTCCGGCCTCGGGCGGCGGCACGGTCGCCGCTGGGATCGAGGTTGGACTCGGTGATGGCGGCGGCGGCGGTGGCGGTGGCTTCGGCGATTTCGGTTACTACCGGCTCGCGATGCAGAACAAGATCGCCGCCAACTGGTCGCCCGGTTTCGTTTCCGGAGAGGCGGCCTGCATCATCTACTTCCGGATCATCCGCTCTGGCGCCGTGGTCGGGGCGCGGGTCGAGGAATCCTCGGGGATTCCCTTCTATGACCAGACTGCGCTGCGCGCCGTGGTCGAATCGAGTCCATTCCCTCCGCTCCCAGCCCAGCTCCCGGACGATATGGTGGGAGTGCACTTCCGGTTCAGGTATCAGCCTTGATGGTGATGAACATGCCACGCCCTCTTCACATCTTCGAGCTGCGGCGCACGCTACCGGCCGTGGCCTTCCTTGCCGCGTTCCTCCTCATGCCGGCGGCGTCCGCTCGAGCCATCATCGAATGGGAAGCGGGCATCGAGAAGGGAGGGATACGGCAGCCGATCTGGCTCGACCCCTTCACGACGGAAGGGGACGGCCAGAAGCTGGATCCCATGCGTAAGGACGGCGAGTCGGTGCTCCTCGATGATCTCATCCTCTCCGGGTACTTCCGGGTCGACGGCCCGGTGGCCGCCGATCTCGCGCCGCGGGGGTCCGTGGTGGCGCGCTCGAAGGGACCCGATCTGACGGCGATCGTCAGCGGCCGCCTGGTGATGGAAGGGGGCAAGACGCGCTTCATCGGCCGGGTGGTGAGCCATCCGGCCGAGAAGCTCATCTTCGAACGCACCTATCCGGTGAGCGGCGAGGTGCGGCCGGTGATGCACGCCTTCAGCGACGACATCGTCTTCCACCTGATCGGCGAGCAGGGCCTTGCGCAGACGCGCGTGGCGTGCATCTGCTCGGCCTCCCAGGCGCGGGAGGTCATGGTCTTCGACTACGACGGCTTCGGTGGACGACAGCTCACCCGCGACAACTCGTCGAACCTCGGTCCGGCATGGTCACCGGTGGATGCAGTCATCGCCTACACTTCGTTCAAGCGCGGCGAGGCGGATCTCTACGGAGTGAATGCCGATGACGGCAAGGCCTACACCATCAGCCAGTATCCGGGCATCGATACCGCGGCCTCCTGGTCCCCGGACGGTCGGTTCCTGGCCGTGACGCTGAGCATGAAGGAGCGCAACCCGGACATCTACATCATCCGTCGCAACGGCGAGATCGTCGAGCGCATCACGTTTCATCCGGGCATCGATACCTCACCCAGCTTCGCGCCCACCGGACGGCAGATCGCCTTCATCTCGGACCGGCTGGGATCGCCGCAGATCTTCATCACCGATTCCGAGGGCCTCGACGCCATGCGGCTCCCCGTGCCGCAGAGCTTCTGCGACTCACCGGCCTGGTCCCCGCGGGGCGATCGCATCGCGTATGCGGCCCGTTCGGGAGGCGGCAACTTCGACATCTTCGTGGCGACGCTCGACGGCAGCATCGTCGAGCAGCTCACTCTGGGCTGGGGGTCGAGCGAGAACCCGCGGTGGTCGCCGGACGGGCGCCAGATCGTGTTCAGCTCCACCCGGAGCGGCGAGCGCGCGATCTATGTCATGCTCGCCGACGGTTCGAATCAGCGCCGGCTGACGCCGAAGGACAAGATGTGCTTCTACCCCACCTGGTCTCCTCGGCCCGCGGCCAAGTAGGGCGGGGCCGATAGGGATGGGGGCTCGAGGCCGAAGGGGCGACTGAAGGCCGAGATAGGAGGGGATGGCAGCGGCTCTCGGCCGCCGCTTGACAGGGTGCCTGATTCGTTCGATGCTGCGGCTGTCCGGGAGGTGTTGGGGGTGGTTACCGACCCGGAAGATCTGGACCCTGCCGCCAGGATGGCGGTGGGTCCTACTGGGATGGAGCGCGGGCTGGCAGTTGGCTTTCAACATGAGGCCCCGCCCCACATGAGGAGGGAGTGTGGTAATGAGATCGTGGAAGCTCGTCATCCTGTCGCTGACTTGCCTCGCGGTGCTGGTTGGCGGTTGTGGTGGCAAGAAGCCGCCGGAGGAGCCGGCCCAGCCACCCGCAGCCGAAGTCGTGACTCCTCCTCCGCCTCCGCCCGACAAACCGGAGCCGCCCAAGCCGGTCGAGAAGCCGGCGCTCAGCCTGCAGGCGATCTACTTCGACTTCGACATGTACGCGCTCAGGGATGATGCGCGCATGACGCTCGCCGCGAACGCCAAGGGGTTGCAGGACCACCCCGAGGCGCGAATCGCGATCGAGGGGCATTGCGACGAGCGCGGCACCGTCGAGTACAACCTGGCGCTCGGCGAGAAGCGCGCCAAGGCGGCCTACGATTACCTCGTGAGTTACGGCATTCCGGCCGACCGGATGTCCACGGTGAGCTTTGGCGAGGAGCGTCCTGCCGATCCGGGCCATGACGAAGCAGCCTGGGCTCGGAACCGGCGCGCCGAGTTCGTGACACGATAGGCGAAGCGACTGCGGCCATGCCAGCGACATGGCGGGAATGCACTCCCGCCATGTCGCCAAGGAGCCTACGAGAAGGCACGTCATGACACTACGCGGCTTGACGGCGCCCAGGCGGATGGTGATTTCGCCTGTGCGCCGTGGCACGCTCCCGAGTCATTGCGATCCCCGGTTGAGAGCCACCTCATCGGTTCTGCTCGGCGTCACGCTCGCGCTGGGCCTTTCCGGTTGCGGCGGCTTCTTCAGCATGCCCGATCGCTTGGCGGAAACCCAGGCGCAGGTCACGGACGTGCAGCGCCGGCAAGAGGCTCTGGCTCGCGAGGTGGAGGAGCTCAAGGCGATGATCACGGCGCAGGAGGAGGTCCTGCGCCAGATGCGCGCCGACCAGAGCTCGAACACGGCTGAGCTCCAGAGCGCGATCGAGCTCTTGCGTAACCAGCTCGACTACACCAGCCGCCAGCTGCGGCGGCCCGCGGTGCAACCCACCACACGAGCCGCGGCGACCGACACGGCTCAAGGGAGCGAGACACGCCCTGAGACCGCCGGGGGGCCGGCTCTCGAGGAGCAGGGACTCTACAACGCCGCGCTCCAGCATCTGCAGCAAGGTCGATATCCGCTTGCCATCAACGGCTTCCGCGAGTACCTGGGCAAATTCCCGGAGGGAGCACTCGGCGACGCGGCGCAGTATGGAATCGCCGAGGCCTACTACGCACAATCAGACTATCCCACGGCCGCTATCGAGTTCCGCACCGTCGTCGACCAGTATCCAGGCAGCGACCGGGTTCCGGCAGCCCTCCTCAAGGCTGGACTGTCCTACTTCGAGGCAGGCAAGGAGGATCTGGGTCGCGCCTATCTGGAGCGGGTGGTCAACGAGTACCCCTATTCGGACGAGGCACTTCGGGCCAAGGACCGCCTCGATCGCTGGAAGCAGGACTAGCCCGGCGTATCCTCCCTTCCCGCTCGGAGGCCCTGCCCGTTCGATTCGCCTTTGCCAGGCGTTGATCCCCGCTCTTCCCGCGACGGGCATTGGCCCCGAGACTTCCCTGCCGTGGCCGCTTTGCACGATGCGACATTGCAGGGTCCGATGCCCCGTGCAATCCGCTCGCCGCCTCTTGCATCTCGCTTCGGGACACTAACGCCGTATGTCCGCTCTGCAACTCGCCTCGCGTGATGCAACCGATCATGCCGCCGCCTTGGCACAGGGTTTGCCGTTCCCCCCTCCGGTTTGATTCCTGAGTCGCCGTGCTTTCTTTTCGCGGCGCGAAACTCGAGGGCAAGCGGTGCGGCTCTCCGTGATCAAGGAGGGGAAATTGACCATGTCGATTCGAAACATGTCGGGCAGTTACTTGGGCCTCTTCATCCTGGTCATCGCCTTCGGCGGTCTGATCGCTGGTTGCGGTGAGGATCAGGTGACTGCGACCGACACGACGGCGCCCGCAGCCCCGATCGGTCTGCGCGCCATGGCCGGAAACACGACCGTCTATCTGGAGTGGGATGCCAACTCCGAGACCGACCTCGCCGGCTACAATGTCTACTCCGCTGTGGATGGGGCAGCCCTCGAGCTGGTCGCTGTGGTGCCGGCGACGAGCACGGGCTACAACGAGGTGCGCGAGCGTGGTCACGAGTACACCTACGAGATCACAGCCTTCGATCAGAGCACGAACGAGAGCTCGGCCTCCAATCAGGCGTCGATCTTGCACCAATCGCTGCCCTCGGGCGGAGTGCGCGACAACATAGGTACGATCGAGCGCTAGCTCGCCGATGATCGGCGGCTGAAGCCGCACCCTCGTGCCGCGGTGATGGAGCTGGGGCCCTCTGCGTGAGCAGGGGTTCCAGCTCCCTTTCGCTTGGGTCGGGTTGGGCAGCCGCTTGCGTTGGACGCGGCGGATAGCGTGCTGGAGAATGCAGGCGAGATGTGGTAGGCTGTCTTCATTCGGGATCCGTACGCCGCGTGCGAACCGACCGACCTCGTGCCCCAGCGACCACGCCGTCCTGCCGAGGGACGGCCATCTGTTCCTGAAGGAGCGAGCGGCCGGAACTCAGATGGCGCGACGGAATGGGTTCCGTCACATCGCGCTACCGGGCATAACAGGGGCTCCCTGGCCTTCCAGGCAGGAGCCCCTTGCGCTTTTTGGGGGAGTTGGCGGGGCGAGTGCCGGGGGGGAGGAAAGGGGCCGCCGCCGCCAGCGGGGAGGGCGGGGCGGCCCCTCGGAGGGGGCACCCCGCCCCCATGAGATGGAGGAGGCGGGGTGCGCTGGCCGAGACGCGGTGGGCTCGGAACACCGCGCACTCGGCGAAGAATGCAGGCAGGGAACACCGACCACGTCGCCCACCATCGCGGTCAACTGAGTCACTCAGTCACCTGGTGCTCCCTGCCCAACCCGACTAGTTCCTGGGGCGAGCCGTTGCCGCCGCCGGTGAAACGGTCGGCGGTACGGCAGCTTACTGCGACATCTCGCAATAAGCCGTGGTGCCGTCCCGGTCGCTCCCTCGGGCGGTGGGCGAAGAGGCACAAGTCCTCCCGCAGCTCGAATGACACTCTGGTCACCGAGACACCCGCGCCGGAGCGCGACACGCGAAACTAGGTTGTCAAGGCGTCTTTAACGAAGCGGAATAGGCCTTCTCGGTATCGTGCGCGGCTCTGGGATTAGAGCTCGTGGCCGTTCAGCTTTAGCAAGGTGGGATTCTAGGATCCTCCGGCATGCGGTGGATGGGGCTGGGAGCCCCGCTTCCAACTTCGTCGCTGTATTTATAGCACGCTATCCGGAGCCCTGACAAGAGGAAAAATCCGCTTCTGGCCCGGTTCCTGCCACCTCGAGCCGGCAGTCCGGTGCGAGTCCGAGTCCCTGTCGCCAGTTGGTGCCGTGGGCTCCAGGGCGAATCGCGCACGCTGGTGACGCGCTGGACACCGGCGTTGTCGGTGTTGGTCCAGGAGGCCTGCGGCAAGGAGAGCCCCGGGGGAAGGCCTTCCTCATCACTGGAGAGACCGCCCTGCTGGCCACTCTGATATCGGCGACCCTCCATGGAATCGATGGCTGTCTCGTGCGTGTCGAGGTCGATGCCGCGGACGGGCTCCCGAATTACCAGGTCGTCGGTCTTCCGGATGCCGCCGTGCGCGAGAGCAGGGAACGCATCTCGTCGGCGATTCGCCATCTTGGCTTCACCTACCCCACGCGGCGCATCACCATCAACCTGGCGCCGGCAGGACTCAAGAAGGAAGGCGCTGCCTTCGATCTCCCGATCGCCATCGGCATCCTCCTCGCTTCAGGACAGATCCCGCCGTCAGGCGAGGGTCCTTTTGCCGCGGCGGGCGAGCTCTCGCTCGATGGGTCGGTGAAACCGATTCGCGGGGCGCTTTGCATGGGCGCGGCGGTGCGGGCCGCAGGCATCCGGCGCTTGCTCGTGCCCGTCGCGAACGCTGCCGAGGCAGCCCATGTCACGGACCTGTGCGTGCACGGCGTGGAGCGGCTCGATGAGGCCGCACGGCTCCTCGCCGCATTCGGCACCCCGGACGAACCCCACCCGGCGCGCCCGCGTTCGCCGGATCCAGTCTCTCCCGCGGAGCTGGACCTGGACGACGTGCTCGGCCAGGAGCATGCCAAGCGCGCGGTCGAAGTGGCTGCGGCCGGCGGTCACAATCTCCTCCTCGTCGGTCCGCCCGGCGGCGGCAAGACCATGCTCGCGCGCCGGCTACCCGGCATCCTGCCCCCGCTCGGCCACGAGGAAGCGGTCGAGACCACGAAGATCGCCTCGGTTGCCGGCCTGCTCCCTGCCGGTGCGGGGCTGATGGCCCATCGCCCGTTTCGTGCTCCGCACCACACCATCTCGACAGCGGGGCTCGTCGGCGGCGGGCAGCCGCTGAAGCCTGGAGAGGTGAGCCTCGCTCATCACGGGGTGCTCTTCCTCGATGAGCTACCCGAGTTCCGCCGCACGGCTCTCGAGGTCCTGCGCCAGCCACTCGAAGAGGGTTGGGTCACGATCGTGCGGGTTGCGGGTGCGGTCACCTTCCCGGCCCGCTTCACCCTCATCGCAGCCTCCAACCCCTGCGCGTGCGGGTATCTCGGCGATCCCCGGGTGGCCTGCCGGTGTAGCGAGGCGGCGGTGGCGAGCTACATGGGAAGGCTCTCCGGGCCGCTTCTCGATCGCATCGATCTTCGCGTGGACGTGGGGCGGGTGGAGCCCGGGGAGTTCCTCGCCGCGCAGCCCCGGTCGGGCGTGTGGGGGACGGCGGCGGTGCGCCAGCGCGTGGCCGAGGCACGCCGGCGCGCGGCGGTACGTCTGCGTGCGGAGCCCGGTGTCTTCGCCAATGCGCAACTCGGTCCGGCGCTCGTGCGCCGGCATTGCGTGGTGCGCGGAGCGACGTTCCGGCTCATGAGCGCCGCGGCGGAGAAGCTCGCTCTCACCGCGCGCTCGCTCGACCGCACGCTCAAGGTGGCGCGAACGATCGCGGATCTCGAAGGCGCTCGCGATATCGGGGAGGACCACCTCGCTGAGGCACTCCAGTATCGCGGACTGGAGCGGAGAGAGACCCATCGCTGATGCCGTGCCCCGGGAGGATGTGAGGCGTAGGGCGACATGGAGTGGAGTCATGTCCGGCGATCCTGCCTTGATCGATGCTGTTTCCGCCCACGTGAGTCGACATGTCGGCCGTACCGCGTTCGTCTTCCACGAGCTCGAATCGGAACTCGTGCACATCGATGTTCACTACGTCCGTTCGACACGGGGCCGTCCGTTCGAGGTCCTGGTCACATCAGGGATGAGCGCGCGCCCGATGTCGACGCCGGCAGGAAGCCATGTGCCGCGCTATGCGGAGCTGGTCGCCCTCCTTCCCGCCGGCTGGCCGCTGCTGGGGCCGGCCGGCGATGACGAGCGAAACTCGTGGCCGCTCGAGCTTATCAGGGATCTCGCTCGCTACCCCCACCGGCACAAGACCTGGCTCGGCTACGGTCACTCGCTCAGCGACGCCGATGGGCCGGGCGTTCCCTTCGCCTCCAACACCCGGCTCAGCGCGGTCATTCTCCTGCCGCCAGTGACGCTCGGAGGCCGCTTCTTCACGCTCAGGCGGCGGGGTGGATGCAACATCCACTTCTGGGCGGTGGTGCCGCTCTACAGGGAGGAGCTCGAGTTCAAGCTCCGGGAGGGCACGGAGGCACTTCTTGACGCCTTCGAGCGGCACGGGATCACCGACGTGATCGATCCGCAGCGGACGAACGTGGCGCGGGCAAAGCCAGGTCCTGAGGTCGGGATCGGGTTTCAGAGTTCGTGATTGTGTGAGTTTCGCGAACCCGGTCTGGCGAAGTGTTGTTTCGCGAACTCAGATTCGCGAAGTGGGTTCTTGCGAACCAGGTTTCGCGAAGTGTGATTGACGAAGTGGATATGCTGCGAGTGGATGAGCGGCGAGGCGAGTAAGTGTTGGTGCGTGTGATCTGTCAGCCACAGAAATGTGCGCTCGAGTGAAGAAAGTGCTTGATCGGTAGTGGTTCCGTTCGTATCCTGATCCGGTATTCCCTCCCCGCGACAATTCAGCAAGACCCCCGGAAGGAGTATCGCCATGTCGACCTCCGTTCCCGTGGTTGTGCCTGATCGAGTCGCGCCCACGCTTCCTCCCACCAATCTGACAGCGGAGACCCTGCACACGGAGTTCCTCCGCCAGGCCCGGGTCGCGAGCTGGAACACGTGGCGGCTCCTGGTCCTCATCCGGGAGATGGATGCCTGTGAGGGCTACGAGCACTTCGGGTGCACCACCCTCGCTCATTACCTCGAGCTCACGTGCGGCATCACCGGGGTCGCGGCCCGGGAGCGGATCCGGGTCGCGTTCGCCCTCGAGTCGTTGCCGGCGCTCGAGGCGGCCCTCAAGCGGGGCGAGCTCTCCTACTCCAAGGTGCGGGCGGTGACGCGGGTGGCGACGGCGGAGACCGAGGGGGAGTGGCTCCGTGCGGCGCGGGAGCGGACGGCGGAGGAGCTCGAGGTGATGGCGGCGCGGGCGACGCGGGGGGAGCCGGTGCGGAGGCGGCTCCTCACGAAGGCGGTCAACGCGCACACGACCCGGATGGTGGTGGATCTCCCGGCGGAGGAGATGATGGTGGTGATGCGGGCGCTGGAGCGGATCCGGCGTGAGGCTGGCGGGAGCCTCTCGGGGTCGGAGGCGCTCGTCTACCTGGCGGCGGACTCGCTCTCGGGGGAGGTGGGGGAGGTGAGGACGGCGGAGCGCTACGAGGTCGTGGTGCACGTGGGCGAGGATGGTGGGAGCTGGGTCGAGACCGACGACGCGGCGGGGGAGGCGCCGTTACCGCGGGAGGTCGTCGAGCGGCTCCTCTGCGACTGCGCGCTTCGGGTGGTCAGGGAGGGGAAGGAGGGGCTCGCGGCGAGCCGTCGCACGCGCACGGTGCCCGAGGTGACGCGGCGCGCGGTGGCGCTCCGCGATGGGCATCGCTGCCGGGTCCCGGGCTGCCGGCGGCGGCTGTGGCTCGACCTCCATCATCTCGTGCCGGTGTGGGAGGGAGGGCGGCATGTGCGGTCGAACCTCGTCTACCTCTGCCGGTTCCACCATCAGCTGGTGCACGCGGGGCTCTTGCGCTGCGAGCGGCCAGGAGGGGGAACTCCGGTTCGTGGCGGTGCGCGGGGAGCGATGGGTGCTGGGAGAAGCCGGGGCGATGGGAGACGAGGAGTTCTGGGAGTGGCTCCGGGAGGCGGAGAGCGGGAGAGTGGCGCCGGAGGAGATGGAGACGATCGAGGCCGCCGCAGCCGCAGGCGGGGATCCGGAGGAGCTGCGCTCGACCTACTACCGCTCGCGCGACCGGCGGCCGTGGCAGGCGCACGAGCGGCGGGCGGCCTACCGTGTTTCCGCGGAGACTTCGGCCGGCCGCGCTCCAGCAGAAACACCTCAAGCATATGTTTCCGCGGAAACATCGCCGGCCCCGGAGCCGGAGTCCAGCTTCGACAGACCGGCGCGCACGTTTCATGCTACAATGTCCCTATCCCATTCCGCGTCTGTTGAAGGAGTCGACCTATGTTCTTGCACCGCACTGGACGCGCCCTGGCCGCACCTTCCGCAGCCGGCGGACTGATCCTCCTCCTTGTTCTTCTGCACTCGCCGAGTGCCTTCGCGCAGCAGAACGCCATCGACTTCGATGGCGCCAATGACTACGTGACCTTCGGCAGCGCTCCCGGCCTGGGGGCTGCGACCTTCACCCTCGAATGCTGGTTCAAGCGGGAAGGCGCCGGGACGACGACCTCGACCGGAACCGGCGGCATCACGTCGGCCATCCCGCTTCTGACGAAGGGTCGCGGCGAGGCCGAGGGCTCCAACGTCGACATGAACTACTTCCTCGGACTCCGCTCGACAGACAACGTGCTGGCGGCGGACTTCGAGGAGGGAGCCGGCGGGGCGAGCCCTGGGCTCAACCACCCGGTGTTCGGTGTGACGACGATCCGGAACGACACGTGGTACCACGCTGCCGTGACCTATGACGGGACGACGTGGAACCTCTATCTCAACGGGCAGCTCGAGACGACGCTCGCTGTAGGACAGCCCCCACGCTCGGACTCGATCCAGCATGCGGGGCTCGCGACCGCGATGACGTCGACCGGAGCGGCGGCCGGCTTCTTCGCCGGCGTCATCGACGAGGCGCGGGTGTGGAACGTGGCGCGGACGCAGACCGAGATCCAGGCCGGCATGTTCTCGGAGGTGACCGCGGGGACGGGCCTCATCGGACGCTGGGGTCTGAACGAGGGCAGCGGCACGACGGCCGGCAACTCGGTTCCGGGCGGTGTCAGCGGGACGCTCACCAACGGTCCGCTGTGGGTACCGGGGACGCCGTTCGCACTCGAGAACGCGCTGGCGCTGGGCTCGGGGAGCGCGTACGTGACATTCGGTAACCAACCCACGCTCGGGCTTTCCCAGTTCACGTTGGAATGCTGGTTGAAGCGGGACGGAGCCGGGGCCACCGTTTCGACCGGGACCGGTGGTGTGGTAGCGATCCCGCTCATCACCAAGGGGCGGGGCGAGGCGGACGGCGACAACCGGGATATGAACTATTTCTTCGGGATCGACGGCACGAGCGCCGTGCTGGTCGCGGATTTCGAGGAGGGGGCCGGGGGGGCGAGCCCGGGGCTCAACCATCCGATCTCGGGCGCGACGCCAATCCTCAACGGGCAGTGGTACCACGCGGCAGTGACGTATGACGGGACGACCTGGCGCCTCTATCTCAACGGGAGCCTCGATGGGTCACTGGCCGTGGGCCAGCCCCCGCGTTCGGACTCGATCCAGCACTCGGGACTCGGCACGGCGCTCAACTCGACGGGTGTCGCCTCCGGACACCTCGACGGCACGCTCGACGAGGTGCGGATCTGGAACTTCGCGCGCAGCGAGAGCGAGATCCAGGCCGATATCAATGCCCAGATCACGACGGCGCAAACGGGACTCGTGGCGCGCTGGGGGCTGGATGAGGGTGCGGGGACGGCGATCCACGGGTCAGCCGGGACGGCGGTGACGGGGACGATCACGGGTAGCGGCTGGTCGTGGGCGGCGAGTGCGCCCTTCGACATCATCGTCAATCCGACGCCGCCGGATCCGCCGACCAATCTCACGGCGACCGCGCTGAGCTGGGCCCAGGTCGATCTCCAGTGGAGCGACAACTCGACGGACGAGCAGAGCTTCGAGATCGAGCGCTCGACGACGGGTGCGGGGGGCCCGTTCACGCTCCTGGCGACCGTGCCGGCGAACACGACGACATACAGCGACGCCGATCTGGATCCCGTGACCGAGTATTGCTACCAGGTGCGAGCGGTGAACAGCGGGGGGCCGTCCGCGTACACGAACGTGGACTGCGCGACGACGCCGGCGGAGGGGGATTTTGCGCTCGACTTCGGAGCCGGGACCGCCCACGTGGCGTTCGGGCCGGCGCTGCCCACCCTCGGGCTGTCGCAGTTCACGCTCGAGTGCTGGTTCCGCCGGGATGGGACCGGTTCGACGGCGAACACGGGCACGGGCGGGTTCCTCGGGGTGCCGCTGGTGACGAAGGGTGTGGGGGAGGCCGAGGCGTCCAACGTCGACATGAACTACTTCCTCGGCATCAAGTCGCCGGAGAACGTGCTGGCGGCCGACTTCGAGGAAGGTGCGAGCGGAACGAGTCCGGGGCACAACCATCCCGTGATCGGCATGACCGTGATCACCTCGGGCGTCTGGTACCACGCCGCGGCGACCTACGACGGCACGACGTGGCGGCTCTACGTGAACGGGAACCTGGATGCGGAGGTCGCGGTGGGCGAGCCGCCGCGCTCGGACACGATCCAGCACGCGGGGCTTGGAGTGGCACTCAACTCGACGGGGGTGCCCTCCGGCCACTTCGACGGAGTGCTCGATGAGGTGCGGATCTGGAACGAGGCGCGCACCGAGCCCGAGATCGAGGCCACGCGCCACGTCGAGATCACCACCCCACAGACCGGCCTCGTCGCCCGCTGGGGGCTGAACGAGGGCGCGGGCCTCCTCGTGCACGGCTCGGCCGGAACCACGGTCAACGGGTCGATCGTGGGCACGGGCTCGAGCTGGACCGACGGCGCGCCGATCGGCGTCACGACGCCGCCGGCGGCGCCGACCGATCTCGTCGCGACGGCGGCCGGCGGGTTCCAGATCGATCTTGCCTGGGTCGACAACGCGACCGACGAGGGCAACTTCGAGATCGAGCGCTCGACCACCGGCGCCGGCGGGCCGTTCGCGCCGCTGGCGACGGTGCCGGCGAACACGACGACCTACATCGACACCGATCTCGATCCGGAGACCGAGTACTGCTACCGGGTGCGGGCGGTGAACGTCGCCGGGGCCTCGGACTACTCGAACGTGGATTGCGCGACGACCACCGGCGAGGGCGACTTCGCTCTCGACTTCGGGGGCACGGATGCCTATGTGACGTTCGGTCCGGCGCTGCCCGACCTCGGCCTCGCCACGTTCACGCTCGAGTGCTGGTTCCGGCGCGACGGTGCTGGCGTCTCCACGACGACCGGATCGGGCGGTGTCGATGCCGTGCCGCTCGTCACCAAGGGCCGCGGCGAACAGGATGGCTCGAACGTCGACATGAACTACTTCCTGGGCATCCGCGCCTCGGACGGGGTCCTCGCCGCCGACTTCGAGGACGCGGCCACGGGCGGCAACCACCCGATCGTGGGAGCGACGCCGGTCACCTCCGACGTCTGGCACCACGCAGCGGCCACCTATGACGGGACGACGTGGCGGCTCTACCTCGACGGCAGCCTCGATGCGGAGCTCGCGGTCGGCGAGACGCCGCGCTCCGACTCGATCCAGCATGCGGCTCTCGCCAGTGCGCTCACCTCGACCGGGGTGGCGGCCGGGTACTTCGACGGCGTCCTCGACGAGGCGCGGATCTGGAACACGGCGCGAACGCTGACCGAGATCCAGGCCGACCCTCAACATCGAGATCACGACCGCCCAGCCCGGCCTCGTCGCCCGCTGGGGACTGAACGAGGGCATGGGCACGGTGGTTCACGGCGGGGCCGGGACGACCGTGGATGGCGCGATCCTGGGCTCCACCTGGTCGTGGACCGCGGGTGCTCCGTTCGAGATCAACCTGCCTCCCGATCTCCCCGTGCTCGTGTCCCCGCTGGATGGTGGCACGGGTGTGCCGACCTCGCCCACGCTCGAGGTGACGGTCTCCGATCCGGAGACGGCGACGAACCTGACCGTCGAATTTCTACGGTCGTCCACGAACGACCAGCACGGCGCCCGACTTCACGCTCGTGCGGCTGCCCGACACGCAGTACTACACGTCGGAGCAGAACGGCGGGTCGACCGCCATGCTACCAGGCGCAGACCCAGTGGATCGTGGACAACCGGGAGTCCCGCAACATCGTTTATGTCGCACCAGCTCGGCGACTGCGTCGAGCGTGGCGACAATGACGGAGATCCGATCGAGTGGCAGCGGGCCGAATCGTCGCTGACCCTCCTCGAGAACCCGGTGACGACGCTGCTCGCCGAGGGCATTCCCTATCGGCGATCGCGGTGGGCAACCACGACCAGTCGCCGAACGGCGATGCCGACGGGACGACGACCTTCTACAACCAGTACTTCGGCGATTCTCGCTTCGCGGGCCGCGCCTACTACGGCGGCCACTACGGAGCGAACAACGACAATCACTTCGATGCTCTTCAGCGCCAGCGGGATGGACTTCATCTGGTCATCCTGGAGTACGACCGACGCCGGATGCAGGCCGGTGCTCGACTGGGCGGAGGGGCTGCTGGCCACCCATGCGACGCGCCACGGCGATCGTGGTCAGCCACTACCTCATGAACACCGGGACGCAGGCGTCCTTCGCCGCCAGGGACAGCGTGACTACGACGCGCTGCAAGGACCACCCGAACCTCTTCCTGATGTCTGCGGGCACGTGTCGGGCGAGGGTCGGCGCATCGACATCTTCGCGGGAGCACCGTGTACACGCTGCTTGCCGACTACCAGAGTCGGACGAACGGCGGAAACGGCTGGCTGCGGATCCTCGAGTTCTCGCCGGCGAACAACGAGATGGCGGTCAAGACCTACTCGCCGACGCTCGACCAGTTCGAGACCGACGGCGACTCCCAGTTCATCCTTCCGGTCGACTTCACGCCGGCGGCGAACTGGGAGCTGATCGGGACCCAGGTCGTGGGCTCGGGGCAGAACGCATCCGTCGTCTGGCCCGATCGCGAGGTCCTCACCGAGTACGAGTGGTACGTGACGGTCTCGGATGGCGTGCAGACGCGGACCGGACCGGTGTGGTCCTTCACGACCGGGGAGACGGCGGGGATCGACGTCGCTGGAGCTCCGCTTCCGACCCGGCTCGAGCTCCTGCCGGCGCGGCCCAATCCATTCAATCCCTCGACGACGATCCACTTCCGGCTGCCGGTAGCGGGAGACGTCGAGGTCGGGGTCTACGACGTGAGCGGCCAGCTCGTGCGGAACCTCGTGGCGGAGCGGTTGCCTGCCGGGGAGCACGCGGTCGCGTGGGATGGACGGAGCGGGCGCGGCAAGGCGGTCGGCTCGGGCGTTTATCTCGTCCGGCTCCGAGTCGGCGCGCGCGAGCTCACGCAGAAGGTGCAGCTCATCAAGTAGCGGTTTCGATAGGGATCGAAGGGAGGACCCGGCGGGGCGATGGCCCGCCGGGTCCTTTCGCATGGATCGGCGGCCCATCCACCGGCGCAACCCGCTGGGGCTGGGCTCCGTCCTCCAGAACAGCTTCTGCCCCTGCGGGAAGGGAGGAATCCATGCGGTTGCCGACCCTCGTCGTCGCGGTGGGACTGGCCGCGGCATCCCTTCTGACGGCGCGGTCCGGCCGGTGCGGCGAACCGCTCGATTGCGCCATCTTCGGGGCTGTCAGGTCCCTGACGCTCGAGTCGGCGACGCTCGGCCAGACGCGGGAGGTGTGGGTCGGGCTCCCCGACGACTACGAGACCTCCGGCGGGCGCTATCCAGTCCTCTACGTGCTCGACGCCAAGTGGCACTTCCTGCCTGCTCTCGCTGCCGTGCGGGCTCTGGCGGAAACCTCCTACATCGGGAGTCACCGCATTCCTCGTCTCATCGTCGTCGGTGTCGTGTCCCGTGACCGCAACGAAGAAGACACACCGACCCGGTGTCCATCCCAGCATGGCATGACCTTCCCGACCAGCGGCGGTGCCGATCGGTTCCTCGAATTCCTCGGTGATGAGCTCATTCCGCTCGTCGACGCGCGCTTCCGGACAGAGCCCCACCGGATGCTCGCCGGGTGGTCGCTGGGTGGATTGCTCACGATGCACGCGCTGTTCGAGCGACCCGAGCTCTTCGGCGGGCACCTGGCGATCAGTCCCTCCCTGTGGTGGGACCACCGGCTCCTGGTGGAGCGCGGCACGGAGCTGGCCACCGGTGAAGGAGCACGGGAGCGAGATCTCGTCCTCACCATTGGCACCGGGGAAGAGGGCGGGCTCTGCTATGAGGCGGTGCACGAGCTGGTGCGGCGGTGGGACCAGGAGCCAGTCGCCGGTCTCGAGTTTTCCTTCGTGGAGATTCCAGGGGAGGATCACAACCACGCGCCGTTCAAGGCCTACATCGATGGGCTACGTGCTCTCTTCGCCGACTGGTTCCTTCCGGAGGAGGCCTTCGGGGCGGGGCTCGGCGGGCTGCAGGCCCACTACGCTGCACTCTCCGCCCGGTGGGGCTACCGTATCGACGTGCCGGACCACATCTATACCGCCCTCGCGCGAAGCCTCCTGGCCGAAGGCCGTGGTCCCGATGCCATTGCCGTGGTGCGAGCCCAGTGTGAGGCCCAACCCGACTCGCCCATCCATCACTTCCAGCTCGGGGAGGTCTGCCGCCAGGCCGAGGACTCCGCAGGCGCCCGCCAGGCCTACGAGAAGGCGCTCGCGCTCGAGCATGCCAGGAGCGCCCCCGACACGGTGTTCATCAACTGGGTCGAAGGCGTCCTCTCTGAACTCGGGGATGATGGATGAAACAGGGATGGCCCACCCATGCCGCCGTCGCCGTGTTCGTGTCGTGGCCGCACACCCCACGCACTGGCAGTTCTCCTTCACGCGCACCGTGCCTCCGCAAGGGAGATCGGATCTGTTCATCAGCTTCCGGCGGGGCGATGGGGGGTAAGGCGAGGCCATGCGCCTGGGAAACGGCATCAACTCCGAGCACAATGAGGTGAGCCCGGTGGTCACTGCCGATGGACGTTACTTGTTCTTCCTTCGGGCGAGCCAGGACATGAATGACGTGTGCTGGGTCAGTGCGGAGATCATCGAGCTGGTGCGGCAACGCTGAGACGCTGTCCTGGGGTCCGATGGTGCGCTGAATGCTCCTTGTCGCACCGGGCGCTCTCGCCTAGACTTTGGCAATCTCCGTACCGCATACCCCCCATTCCCGGAGGAAGAGACATGGATAGCATCTCCTACAAGGGCGATCTCACCTGCTCGCTCAGCGTCAAGGACCTGGAGCGTGCGATCAAGTGGTACCACGAGCGTATGGGGTTCGAGGTCATCTACAAGCTCGATGACATGGGGTGGTGCGAGCTCAGGACGCCGATCGAGACCGTGACCGTTGGCCTTTCCCAGACCGCTGAGCCCATCGTGCCCGGCGGCGCGACCCTGGTCTGGGGCGTCAAGGACATCGCTGCGGCACGGTCCTTTCTCGAGGCGAAGGGCGTTCGCTTCCTGGGCGACACGGTGACGATCGAGGGCATGGTCAAGCTCGCCACGTTCCAGGATCCGGACGGGAACCGGATCATGTTCTCGCAGAACCTCCAGACCGGGTAGGGCACGGGCGGCGGCGGCTCATGGCGGGGGCTTCTCCCGCGGGACTCCGGTGGGTTCCGTGGTGGTATAATCACCGGAGTCCCGTTGGAGGAACTCAACGATGCAGTCGCCGCAGCTCGTCGTCCGCTCGGCTCATGACGGCCG
Source organism: Candidatus Eiseniibacteriota bacterium (assembly GCA_963823555.1). Taxonomy (GTDB): domain Bacteria; phylum Eisenbacteria; class RBG-16-71-46; order CAVPCR01; family CAVPCR01; genus CAVPCR01. The sequence continues at coordinate 475,215 of CAWGMA010000001.1, forward strand.
CCTTTCCCACCGTTCTTCGTCGCTCCGCCACCGCTTCCCAGGACAAACACGATCCAGAGCCGGCGTTGCGCTCGCCGCGACGTTGCTGCTGGTCACGGCAGGACCAGCGCTGGCGCAGACGGGGTTGCAATTCAATGGGTCCAACCAGTACGTGACGTTCGGAGCGGCGCCGAGTCTCGGTGCGTCGACGTTCACGCTCGAGTGCTGGTTCTACCGGACCGGCGCGGGAGTGGTCGCCTCGACCGGGAGCGGGGGTGTCTCCGCTGTGCCGCTGCTCACCAAAGGTCGCGGCGAGGCGGATGGCGACAATCGCGACTGCAACTACTTCCTGGGAATTCGCGGATCGGACAACGTCTTGTGTGCCGATTTCGAGGACACGGCCACGGGTGGCAATCACCCGGTAGCCGGGATCACTGCGATCCAGAACAACACCTGGTATCACGCCGCGGTGACCTATGATGGAACGACATGGCAGGTGTTCCTGAACGGCCAGCTCGAGACCATGCTGGCGGCCAACGCCACGCCACGTTTCGACTCGATCCAGCATGCGGGGATTGCGACCGCGATGACGTCGACCGGAGCCCCGGCCGGGTACTTTGCCGGCGTCATCGACGAGGCACGCATCTGGAATGTCGCACGCACACAGACCGCGATCCAGGCCGACATGTTCTCGGAGCTGATAGCCGGAACGGGGCTCACCGGTCGCTGGGGCCTGAACGAGGGCAGCGGGACCACGGCCGGCAACTCGGTTCCGGGTGGTGTCAGCGGGACGCTCACCAACGGGCCGCTGTGGGTCGCGGGCATCTTGCCGCCCAGCGCGCTGCAGCTCGGCGTCTCGAACGCCTATGTGACATTCGGCAACGCCGCCGCGCTCGGACTTCCCCAGTTCACGCTCGAGTGCTGGTTCAAGCGCAACGGGGCCGGCGTGACGACCACGACGGGCAGCGGTGGCATTGACTCAGCCATCCCGCTTGTGACCAAGGGCCGGGGCGAGGGCGATGGTTCGAATGTCGACATGAACTACTTCTTCGGCATCGACAACACGACGGGCACCCTCGCCGCCGATTTCGAGGAGGGGGCAGCCGGGTCGAGCCCGGGTCTCAACCATCCGATCCTCGGTGTGACGCCGGTCACGAGCGGGGTCTGGCACCATGCCGCTGCGACGTACGACGGGACGATGTGGCGCCTCTATCTCGACGGCATCCTGGACGCCGAGCTCGTGGTCGGGCAGCCCCCCCGTTCGGACTCCATCCAGCATTCCGCGCTCGGGAGCGCTCTGACCTCGACCGGGGCGCCGGATGGCTACTTCAACGGTACCCTGGATGAGGTTCGGATCTGGAATTACGCGCGAACCGGGATTCAGATCCAGGCCGACATCAACGTGGAGATGACGACGCCAGAAAGCGGTCTCGTCGAGCGCTGGGGTCTCGATGAAGTGACCGGGTCGTCGGTTCCGGGTACGGTCGTTCCCATCGCCGGGACCATCACCGGGTCCGGTTGGCGCTGGGCGGCGAGCGCGCCGTTCAACCTGAGCTTCACGCCTCCCGCTGCACCGACGAGCCTCACGGCGACGGCGCCGACCTGGGCGCAGGTGGATCTCCAGTGGACCGACAACTCGACCGACGAGGCGAACTTCGAGATCGAGCGCTCGACGACCGGCGCCGGAGGACCGTTCACGCTGCTGGCGACGGTGCCCGCGAACACGACCACCTACAGCGATCCCGCCGTCGACCCCGGGATCGAATACTGCTACCAGGTCCGGGCGGTCAGCGGGGCGGGGGCCTCGGCCTACACGAACGTGGACTGCGCGACCACACCGGCGGAGGGGGATTACGCACTCGATCTGGGAACGGGGTCCGCCTACGTAACGTTCGGGTCGGCGCTCCCAACGCTGGGACTGCCGCAGTTCACGATCGAGTGCTGGTTCCGTCAGGATGGCGCGGGAACGACGGCCAATACGGGCGGCGGCGGGTTCTCTGCGGTGCCGCTCGTGACGAAGGGTGTGGGGGAGGCCGAGGGATCCAACGTCGACATGAACTACTTCCTCGGCATTCACGGTACAACCGGCACGCTGGCGGCCGATTTCGAGGAGGGACCGGGAGGCGCAGGCCCCCTCGGGCAGAATCATCCGGTGATCGGGACCACCATGATCGCTACGGGGATGTGGTATCACGCGGCGGCGACCTACGATGGCACGACCTGGCGGCTCTACCTGAACGGTCACCTGGATGCCGAGGTCGCGGTCGGCCAGCCCCCCCGCTCGGACTCGATCCAGCATGCGGCGCTGGGTGCGGCGCTCAACTCGACGGGAGCCGCCTCCGGCCACTTCGACGGCGTTCTCGATGAAGTGCGGATCTGGAACGCGGCGCGCACCGAGGCCGAGATCCAGGCCGACATCAATGCGCAGATCTCGACTGCGCAGGCCGGTCTTGTCGCCCGCTGGGGGTTGAACGAAGGCGCGGGCACGGTCGTTCATGCCAACGCCGGAACGACCGTCAACGGCACGATTCTCAGCTCGGGCTCATCCTGGCTCACTCCGGGCGCGCCCTTCGACATCTCCTTCGACCCCCCGGATGCCCCGCCCAGCAACCTCGTGGCCACAGCGGTTGCGCCGGATGAGATCGATCTCACCTGGACCGACGGCTCGACCAACGAGTCGGGCTTCGAGATCGAGCGCTCCACCGACGGCGGCAGCACTTTCGCCCTCCTCACGTTGGTTCCTGCCAACACGGAGAGCTACGCCGATCCAGGCCTGAGTCCGCTTACCGAGTACTGCTACCAGGTGCGGGCGGTCAATGCCAACGGGGCCTCCTCCTACACGAACCAGGATTGCGCCACGACGCCCGATGCCGACTTCGCGCTCGATCTGGGGACGGGTTCCGCCTACGTGACGTTCGGGCCGGCGCAACCGACGCTCGGGCTCGCCGCAGTTCACGCTCGAGTGCTGGTTCCGGCGGGATGGGGCCGGTGCGACCGCGTCGACCGGGACCGGTGGCGTGACGGCGATCCCGCTCGTCACCAAGGGGAGAGGAGAGGCGGACGGCGACAACCGGGACATGAACTACTTCTTCGGCATCGACGGCACGAGTGCGGCCCTGGTCGCCGATTTCGAGGAGGGAAGTGGAGGCGCGAGCCCAGGGCTCAACCACCCGGTCGCCGGGATGACACCGATCGTCACCGGTCAGTGGTACCACGCGGCCGTGACCTATGACGGCACGACCTGGCGGCTCTACCTGAACGGGAATCTCGATCGCAGCCTCGCGGTGGGCGAGCCTCCGCGCTCGGACTCGATCCAGCATGCGGCGCTGGGTTCGGCGCTCACCTCGACAGGTGCAGCCTCCGGCCACTTCGACGGCGTCCTCGATGAGGTGCGGATCTGGAACTTCGCACGCACCGAGGCCGAGATCCAGGCCACGATCAATGGCGAGATACCCGGCTCCCAGACCGGTCTCGTGGGGCGCTGGGGGCTCAACGAGGGCGCCGGGTCGACGGTGAGCTCGAGTGCAGGGACCACGATCGACGGGAACATCCTGAACTCCGGCTATTCCTGGCTCAGCCCGGGTGCTCCGTTCGACATCACCTTCGACCCGCCGGATGCGCCGCCCAGCGATCTCACCGCCACCGCGGTCGCCTTCAACGAGATCGATCTCACCTGGACCGACAACGCGACTAACGAGTCCGGGTTCGAGGTCGAGCGCTCGACGGACGGAGGAACGACTTTCGCTCTGCTCACCACGGTGGCTGCCAATGCCGAGAGCTATGCCGACTTCGCGGTGGATCCGCTCACCGAGTACTGCTACCAGGTGCGAGCGGTCAACGGCAACGGGGCCTCGACCTACTCGAACCAGGCCTGCGCCACGACGCCGGACATCGGGAACATCGGCCTCCACCTCGGCGGCACCAACGCCTACGTGACGTTCGGGCCGACCTCGACCCTGGGACTCGGCGAGTTCACGCTCGAGTGCTGGTTCCGGCGGGATGGCGACGGCGTGACCACGAACACCGGCACCGACGGGGTCCTCGCCGTTCCGCTCGTCACCAAGGGCCGGGGCGAGAACGAGAACTCGAACGTCGACATGAACTACTTCCTCGGCATCCGCGGGTCGGACGGCGTCCTCTGCGCCGACTTCGAGGAGGGCTCCGGCGGCGCGAGCCCAGGCCAGAACCACCCCATTGTCGGCGTGACGCCGGTCACGAGCGGCGTCTGGCATCACGCCGCGGCGACGTACGATGGCTCGACCTGGCGCCTCTACCTCGACGGTGCCCAAGAGGCCGAGCTCGCGGTCGGCCAGCCCCCGCGCTCCGACTCGATCCAGCACGCCGCCCTCGGCGGCGCGCTCAACTCGACCGGCGTGCCGGAAGGGTACTTCGACGGCGTCCTCGACGAGGTGCGGATCTGGAACGTCGCACGCATCACGGGTGAGATCCAGAACACGATCAACATCGAGATCACGGGGCCGGTAGCCGGGCTCGTCGCCCGCTGGGGTCTCAACGAGGGCATGGGCACGACGGTGAGCTCGAGCGCCGGGACGCCGGTCGACGGCACCATTCTTGGTTCCAACTGGGTCTGGACGGCGGGAGCCCCGCTCGATGCGAACCTGCCACCGGCGATCCCGGTCCTCAACGCACCCCCGCACATGGCGACCGGTGTGCCGCTGAGCCCCACCCTCGATGTGACGGTGACAGATCCGGAAGACGATCCGCTCACGGTCACCTTCTTCGGCCGCCCGCGGGTGACGACAGCAGCTCCCGACTTCACGGTCGTGTTCCTGCCCGATACCCAGAACTACACGGCGCAGCAGAACGGCGGATCGAACGCCATGTTCAAGGCGCAGACCGAGTGGGTCATCGCCAACCGGGAGGCGCGGAACCTCGTTCTTGCCCACCAGCTCGGCGACTGCACCGAGCACGGTGACAATAACGGAGATCCGATCGAGTGGATGCGCGCCGACACGTCGATGACCATCCTCGAGCAGGTGTCCACGAGCCAGCCCGACGGGATGCCCTACGGGATCTGCGTCGGCAACCACGATCAGTCACCGAACGGCGATGCCGACGGCACGACCACCTTCTACAACCAGTACTTCGGGGAGTCGCGCTTCACCGGACGCGCCTACTACGGCGGCCACTACGGGGCGAACAATGACAACCACTACACGCTGTTCAGCGCGAGCGGGATGGATTTCATCCTGGTGAGCCTCGAGTACGACACGTCGCCCGACGCCGCCGTCCTCGCCTGGGCCGATGATCTCCTCACCACACACAGCGATCGGCGCGCGATCGTGACCAGCCACTACCTGATCGGTACGGGCAACCCGGGGAGCTTCGGTCCTCAGGGGCAGGCGATCTACGACGCGCTCAAGGACAACCCGAATCTCTTCCTGATGGTGTGCGGCCATGTTCCGGGTGAAGGCCGTCGCACGGACACGTACAACGGGAGCACCGTCCACACGCTTCTTTCCGACTACCAGAGCCGGACGAACGGCGGCAACGGCTGGCTCCGGATCCTCGAATTCCGCCCCGGCCTGGATCAGATCGCCGTCTTCACCTACTCGCCGTGGCTCGACCAGTTCGAGGCCGACGCCGATTCATCGAGCCAGTTCATCCTGCCCTACGCCATGGATCCGGCTCCCGACTGGGCGATGATCGGGACGTCGCAGGTGGTGGCGTCGGGAGGCAACGCCACGGTCGAGTGGACCGGACTCGATCCCCTCACTGAGTACGAGTGGTATGCCACGGTGAGCGACGGCTCGCGCTCGCGGTCGAGCTCGATCTGGACCTTCACGACCGGGAGCTCGGCGGTGCCGGCGCCGGTGACCGATCTCGCCGCGGCGCAGGTCACGGCCGGCAACGGCGGGGATGGCACGACCGCGATCACACTCAGCTTCACGGTGCCGCCGGAGGCCGCGACCGCCGAGGTCTATCGCGCCCCGTTCGGCGTGTATCCCGAGTACGACGACGGTGGGGGAGCGACCCCCGCCGTTCCCTCCTATCCGCCGGGTGCGCCCTGGGTGCTGACCGCGGTCAACTCGAGCGGCCAGACCGATGATCCGCCCGGCCGCGACTTCTGGCACTACGTCGTCTTCACCAAGAACGCGTCGGGGGGGACATCCGCCGTATCCAACATCACGGGAGGAACGCTCAACTATCACCTGGGCGACGTGAGCGACGGTGCGACTCCGGGGCAGGGCGACAACCTGGTCGGCATGCCAGATGTGAGCCTGCTCGGGGATCACTACTTCGCAAGCCTCGATCCCGGTGATCCCTTCAACTACCTGGATGTGGGACCCACCACCGACTACTCGGTCCACGGCCGGCCCACGACGGACAACGTCCTCAACTTCGAGGACCTGATGATGTTCGCCATCAACTATGGAGAGGTGGGGTTCACTGCGCCCGTGGCTCCGGAGGAGATGCCGGTCGCGAGGCCCGAACTCGTCCTGCGCACGGAGGCGACCGCTGACGGTCTCGTGGCGCGGATCTTCCTCGAGGCCCATGCCGGCAACGTGAAGGGCATCCGCGCGCGGCTCGACATCGATCCCGAGCTTGCTCTGGTGCAGGTCGAGATGGGGGATCTCCTCGCGGCGCAGGGAGAGCCGGTGACCTTCCATCCGCTTCCGGCTCCGGTGGTGGGGATCGATGCTGCGGTCCTCGGCCAGGGCTCCGCCATCGTTGGCTCGGGTGAGGTGGCGCGGATCCGGCTTCGGGGGCGCGGTGACGTACGCATCGTGGTCGCAGATCTGCGCGACCTCCACAACCGTTTCCTCGGCGACGAGCCACAGCCGGCGGGTGTGGGCGAAGCCCTCGCCGTTCCACTACCGGCGCGCTTCGACCTGCTCGCGGGGCAACCGAATCCGTTCAATCCATCGACCACGCTCCGCTTCCTCTTGCCCGAGGCGACCATGGTCAGTCTGCGGATCTATGACGTCAGCGGGCAGCTGGTGCGCACGCTCGTCGAGGGTGACTTCGCTCCCGGCGAACATGCGGCGGTGTGGGACGGACGGAACGGCCGTGGTGGTGTCGGTGGGATCCGGTGTCTATCTGGTGCGGCTCACAGCCGGGGGACACGAGTTCACTCGGAAGATCCAGCTCGTGAAGTAGAGCGCGGAGAGCGCGACCAGCGGGCGGGGGCACGGCGAAGACCGGCCCCCGCTCTTGTCGTGTCGCTCACAGCTCGCGAATGCCGGCGAACTCGCGCTCGGGACGCGTGAGTTCGAACACGCCGTCCATCATCCCCCGATAGGCCTCGCTCAGCGTCGCACCTCGCCGGCGCATGACTTCCTGCATGGTCTCGAGGGCGCGCATCGGATCGTGCAGCGAGAGCTTGGGGGGCGCTCCCCAGGCGAAGGACGGCACCCACTTGGTGGCCAGGACGGCGCTCCCGCCATAGACGTTCGCCGCCACGCCGATCACCGTGCCGGTGTCGATGAGGGAGCCGATCCCGGTCTTCACATGATCTCCGATCATGGCGCCGACCTTCTGCTCGTTGGTGTCGACGAGCTGGCCGTCGCGCCACACCTTCACCGTCCCGTAGGTGTTCTTGAGGTCGGAGTTCGTGGTCATCGCGCCCAGGTTCACCCACTCACCGACGAAGGCGTGACCGATGAACCCGTCATGGTACTTGTTCGAGTTGGCCTGAAAGATCGAGGCTTCGACCTCGCCCGCCACGCGGCAGCCGGGGCCGAGGGTGGTGCCCGCCCGGATCCGGCCGCCGAGGACCTGCGTGCGGGCGCCGATGGCGGCCGGACCCTCTAGCCGCGTGAGGCCGGCCACCCGGGCGCGACGCCCGAGGACAATGGGTCCGCCACGGAGATCGAGCACAGTGCCCGGCTCCACTTCCGCGTCGGGCGCCATGTGAATCGGGTGATCTCCGATCACATGCACGCCGGGTGGGAGTGCGGGGCTCGCCGCGGGGGGCAGCGTCTCCACGTCATGGTGGATGATCGCGCCGTTGGCGAGCACCAGCTCCCAGAGCTGCTCCGCGATGTCCGCGGCGGCGACATGGCGCGGCAGACCCGCCACCATGCCGGGATCGAACAGGTAGCCGTTGGCATCGAGATTGTCCAGGAGACCGTTCCCGTCATCGTCGGGGATCCGTGCCGCGAGGAGCTCGTCACCGTTCCACCACGAGCCGGGACGGGGTTCGGAAGCGACGAGCGCGGCCAGGTCATGAGGAGCGAGCAGGCGTCCGTTGACGAGCACGAGGGATCCGCTGCCGCGCGGCAGCTCGTTGACGGGGCGCCCCGTCGCCTCCGCCAGGAGCGGGGCGAGATGGGGCCGGCAGATGAGCGCCGCTTCTCCTCCGAAAGCCCGCTCGCAGCGCTCGCGCAGGCTCATGAGCCCGCAGAGGAGCTCGTAGACCGGGCGGGTATGGGATAACGGCGCGAAGTGCCGGTAGGCCATGTCTTCGAACACGATGAGCCGTTGCGTCATGATCCCCTCCCTGTAATGAAGCGAGCGTTCCTGTGCGGGAATAGTAAGCTGCCCCCGCCGTCGCGGCAACGACGCGCCGTTCAGGCGCTGGAGGAGGTCCCCTCCGGGCGCGCGCCGGTTTGACAGGTGGCTGAACCTCCGCGTATCCTCAAGTGCGCTTTATCTGGCCCTTTCCCCCAGGTTTGTTCCGGGATTCCCCGGAGATCCCAGGAGTGTTGTGCGATGCTGTCCATCCGTTCGCTCCGTTCCGCCCTCGCTGTCCTCGTCTTCGCTGTGGTGGCCGCGGGGGTTGCTCAGGGTCAGGACTCAAACCCGACCGAGAAGGAGCCCACACCCGAGGAACAGGCGGCCATCGACCAGAAGAGCGTCGAGATGGAGACCAGGCGCCGCGAGAACCTGCAGACGAGGGCGACCGATCCGCGCGAGCAAGAGATCGATCGGTTGCTCGCCGAGGTGGAGAAGTCTCCCAACGACTTCGATCTGCGCTACAAGCTGGGCAATGCCTATCATGAGGGCGGCCACCTGTTCTCGGCCCTCGGCGAGTTCGAAAAGGCAGTGGATATCGATCCCGCCCAGTCGCGCGCCTGGGTGAATCGTGGTGTTGTCCTGAAGGAGCTCGGACGCACCGAGGATGCGGAGGCGTCCTTCCGCCGGGCGGTGACCGCGAATCCGGAGGACGCTCTGGCGCATATCAACCTGGGGGATGTCCTGCTCACGCAGAAGGACTACCACGATGCCGTGGATGCCTATCGCACGGCGATCCGCATCGACCCCGCCTTTCCCAATACCTACTACTCGCTGGCCATCGCCTTTGCCGAGTCGGGTCTCTATCGCGACGCCGCGCGCTCGTGGCGCCGGTGTGCCGAGCTCGCGGCTGGCGACCAGGGTGATCGGGGCACCGCGGACCGCGCTCTCGAGAACGCCAAGTTGATGGACGAGATCATCGCCGATGCCGAGAGGGAACTGGCGGAGCGCGAGGCCAAGCGACAGGAACTCCAGGGGTCGTCGGCTCAGCCGGCAGCATCCGGCTCGGAAGCGAAGAAGGGAAGCTGAGCCGTGAGTGATCAGCGGATCAGGATGACCTTTCCCTCGGCAGCATTGTTTCCTGCGCTCAAGCGCAGGAAGTAGATTCCGGCCGGGACCACGCGTCCATTGTCATCCCTCCCGTCCCACGCGGCATTCGTTCCTGTCACGGTGATCCGTCGCCGGAGATGACCGGCCGCGTCGAAGACGCGGAGCTCGGCTCCCGCGGCCAGCCCGGCCGGGACCTCGAGCAAACGGACCTCCGAGGTGAACGGGTTGGGAGCGGTCACGAGGTGGTGGTCGGTCGAAGGGCCGGGTGGCGCAGCCGCATCCGGGGCCAGAACATGATAGGTGCCGTCGGCCGTGCCGACCCCGACCACGTGGTCGGCGAGCACGGGGTCCGACAGGTAGACTCCACCCGTGCCGGCCAGCGCGTTCTCGCCGACGATCCTCCCGGTCGACCTCTCGATCACGACGAGCCGGTTCGCCATATCCCCGACGACGATGTGGTCGCGCGCGAGGGCGGGCTGGCTGTAGCAGTCATTGCCGATCGGACGCTGCCAGAGGAGATCCCCGCCGGCGGCCGTCAGGGCCAGAACGGTGGCACCGGTCCCGGTTGCGGCATACACGATGCCGCCGGCGACCACCGGTGAAGCGTAGGCCGGATCACCCGCGATCGGGTGCCGCCAGCGCTCCTTGCCGTCGGCATCGAAGGCCATGATGAGGTCGCGGGTCGCCACCACGACCTGATGGCCATCGCTCGCTGCCCCCGAGAGCAGTCGGCGCGGAAGTTCCACGGACCATACTTCATGACCGTCGGCCAGCGCGTAGGCATGAAGGCGACCGTCGGCGGCGCCGGCGATGACGAGGTCCTCGAGCAGAGCGGGGCGCGCCAGGGCCGGGCCGCCGGGCAGGCCATCTGCCGTACGCGGGAAGTCCACTTGCCAGAGCCGAGAGCCTGCGGTGTCGAAGGCGGCGAGCGCGTGCGTCGAGGCGGCGATGAACCCCCAGTCCACGGCGATCGGCGCGGCGAAGACGCCGCCGAGGCGGATGGCGAAGCGCGGCGCTCCGCTCGCGCGATCGAGCGCCACCAGATCGGGCATACCAGTGGGAGATACGCCGCCGACCAGAACCAGATCGCGGCACGTCATCGCGCAGCGCGGCGAGAGCGGAGCTACCCCGCGCCGCCACACCACGTCGCCGTCCTGCACCTGCCGGGCTTCGACGGCGTCGCTCGCCGGCAGGACGAGAATCCCGTCCGTGAGCGGGGCGCGCCACGTCGAGAGGGGCGCCTGACCCGCCTCCATGCGCCAAAGGGCGCGTAGCGGCAGGGTGAGATCCACCGCTGGATCGGCGGGTTCACCCGCGCCGGCGCCGGCACCGAACGCGATCGCGAACGCGATCAGGGCCGCGAGACGGAACGCACGCGCTACGGCAATGCAATGGGTAAAGCCAAGTTCGCGGATCGCGCTCGCACCTCCTCCAGCCCACCGCGGATCACGAGCGCGACGACCACCGCCGCGGCGGAGGGCAGGATGGGGGTGAGGTGTGCAAGAAGGCGACCCCGTTCCCGGCGTGTCTTTTCCCGCAATACCGTTCCCGGCGAGGGGCGCCGGGCCACCGCCAAGCGGCTGGCATTCGGGCTCGTTCTCGCGGGTTGCGGCCCAGGCGCGCTCTTGATAGATTGACGCAACGCAAGTACACGCAACCGACTACGGCGAAAACGAGGAGAGGGAGCGCAATGTCGGTCCAGGCCAAGCCCGAGCTCATCTATGACTGGAACATACGCGGCGGGGACGTCCGCGAATGGCCGCGCACCATCGAGTTCGTGGACGAATCGCTCCGCGACGGGTTGCAGTCGCCGTCGGTGATCGATCCATCCGTCGAGACCAAGATCGAACTGGTCCATCTCATGGATCGCCTGGGGGTGCAGGCGGTCGATGTCGGACTGCCCGGCGCCGGCCCGCGGCACGCGCAGTCCTGCGAGCATCTCGTCCGCGATATCGTTCAAACCAAGCTCAAGATCCGTCCCAACTGCGCCGCCCGGACGCTGATCAAGGACATCACGCCGATCATCGAGATCTCGGAGCGGGTCGGCATTCCGGTCGAGGCCTGCACCTTCATCGGCTCCAGTCCGATCCGGCAGTACGCCGAGGACTGGTCGATCGAGCGCCTGCTGCGGCATACCGAGGAAGCGGTGAGCTACGGGGTGAAACACGAGATCCCGGTCATGTACGTGACCGAGGATACGACGCGCGCCCACCCCGAGACTCTGGCCAAGCTCTTCAAGGCCGCCATCCACGCCGGTGCCGGCCGACTCTGTCTGTGCGATACGGTGGGTCATGTCACGCCGCGCGGCGTAGAGGCCTTGGTTCGCTTCGCACGCGATTTGATCGATGCCGAGAGCGCCGATGTCAAGCTCGACTGGCACGGTCACAACGATCGCGGACTTGGCGTCATCAACTCGATCGTCGCCGTCCGCGCCGGTGTCGACAGGGTGCACGGTACGGGACTGGGGATCGGCGAGAGAGTCGGCAACACGCCGATCGATCAGCTCATGGTGAATCTCCGGCTCTTCGGCTGGATCAAGAACGATCTCTCGGCTCTGGGCGAGTACTGCCAAACGGTGTCACGAGCGGTCGGCGTGCCGATTCCGATCAACTACCCGATGGTCGGGCCGGACGCCTTCCGCACCGGGACCGGTGTCCATGCCGCGGCCGTGATCAAGGCTTTGCGCAAGGGCGATGTCTGGCTCGCCGACCTCGTCTATTCGGGAGTGCCGGCGCACTGGGTGGGTCTCGAGCAGAAGATCGAGATCGGTCCGATGTCCGGCGAGTCGAACGTCATCTTCTGGCTCGAGCGGCACGGTATCGCCGCCGATCCGGCGCTGGTCGCCCGCATCTTCGCTCAGGCCAAGGAGTCCGCGCGGATCCTCGCGGACGAGGAGATTCGCCAGGTCCTGGCCGAGGCCGGGGTCGCGGTCAGCGCCAGCAAGCCGGCCGGCCCGAGTCCGGTCGAGTGAGACGGCGGTCCGCACCGCTCGAGCTCGTGTTCCGCGCCCGGAGGTCCGGGCGCCATTGTCATCACGGTTTCGTGGAGTGAATGGGGGAGGACGATGATCGCGATCGTCTGTATCAAGCAGGTGGCTGAGACGCCCAACCAGGTGGAGTGGGACCCGGCGACCCAGGTCCTCAACATCGACAAAGCGACCAAGATCCTGAATCCCTACGACCAGTTCGCGGTGGAAGAAGCGATCCGGATGCGCGAGCAGGACGGAGGGAAGGTGGTGGTCCTCGCCATGGGGCCGGAGCGCACCAAGGAGGCGATGCGCGAGTGTCTGGCGATGGGAGCGGACGAGGCGGTGCTCCTCGATGATCCCGCCTTCGAGGGAGCGGACGGCCTGGCCACGGCGCGCGCCCTGGCCGCCGCCGTCAAGAAGATCGGCGAGTTCGACGTGATCCTCTGCGGCAAGCGGGCCATTGACGGCGAGATGCATCAGGTTGGCCCGCGACTCGCCGCCATGCTCGGCATCCCCGTGATCTCGCTCGTCACCAAGGTGGTCGCCGTCGACTGGAAGGCGCGGACGGTGAAGGCCGAGCGCGTGATCGAGAAGGGGCGCGAGGTGCTGGAAGCCAGGCTGCCCCTGGTCCTGACCGCCGAGAAGGACATGAACCAGCCGCGATATCCTTCTCTCATCAACATCCGCAAGGCGGCGAAGAAGGACATCCCGACCTGGAAACCCGCCGATCTCGGTCTCGACGCCGCAGCCATCGGTCGCAGCGGTTCGGGGGTGCGCGTCGGCGAGATCCAGATGCCGCCGGCGCGTTCGGCCGGTGAAGTGTTCACAGGCGACGTGGATCACGCCGTCGATCAGCTGGTCGAGCGGCTCGTCGGCACCAAGCTGATCGGCTAGGCCGGGACCGGGGGGAGTGGAGTCATGAAGATTCTGGTCATCGCTGAGAGGGATGGGGAGAAGCTGGCCCCGATCACGTTCGAGCTCACCGGCAAGGCGCAGGCGCTGGCGGCGTCCGCCGGGGGCAAGGTGGATTGTCTCGTCTTCGGCGGCGGGGCCGCTGGTCTTGCGCCCGAGCTCTTCGCCCGCGGTGTCGACCGCGTGCTGGCAGCCGATCACGCCGATCTGACTGAATACCGCTTCACGCCCTACGTGCGGATCGCCGCCGAGACCGTGAAGCGCGAAGGCCCGGATACGGTGCTCGTGCCCTCGACGCTACGGGGCAAGGAGCTGGCGGCCGGACTCGCCGCACAGCTGGACCTTGGTCTCGCTGTGGACGTGGCGGCGATCGAGGCGGACGGTGGTGGTTTTCGCTTCACGCGTCCGTGCTTCGGTGGCAACCGCACGGTTGACATCACCGCGGTCGCCAAGCCGGTGATCGCCGCGGTCAGGGCCAAGGCCTTCCCGGCTCCGTCCCCGGCCGAAGGCAAGAGCGGGGAAGTGGTCCAGATTTCTGCCGACCTGAAGCCCGAGGAGCGGGATCAGGTTCGCGTCATCGAGTTCATCGCCGGCGGCGGCGAGGGCGAGGTCAACCTGCAGGATGCCGAGATCGTGGTCTCCGGCGGCCGCGGCTTGCAGAAACCCGAGAACTTCTCGGTCGTTCGCGAGCTGGCGCAGAGCCTGGGGGCCGCGGTCGGTGCCTCTCGCGCGGTGGTCGATGCCGGCTGGATCCCCTACGCGCACCAGGTCGGACAGACCGGCCGCACCGTGACCCCGCGGCTCTACATCGCCGTCGGCATCTCGGGAGCGATCCAGCATCTCGCCGGCATGCGCAATTCGGACGTCATCGTCGCCATCAACAAGGATCCGGAGGCCCCGATCTTCAAGGTCGCCAACTACGGGATCGTGGGCGATCTCTTCGAGGTCATGCCCAAGCTGACGGCCAAGATCAAGGAACGGAACGCAGGCTAGGCAGGGCCGGGGCCGGGCGCCCTCGATCGGGGTGCCCGGTCCCGAGGCCCATCCGGGGCCCGCGGCCGCCCCCGCGGCCGCTGCAAGCCTGCTAAGTTCAAGTCATATCAACCATTAGTTGACAGCCGCGGGGCTTCTCTGCTATATTTCCGCAGTCGCCCTACTCTTGGACCGTCGGCTCCGCCGCCGGCGACCGCCGCGCACAACGCCCCGACCCAACCGAGGTGGCATCCACAGTCCTTGCTACTCCCGCGCCCGTTGCCTGATCTCGACCGATCCATTCCAACATCCTAGGGCTTGCGCGGATCCGTTCGCGAGCGGGCTTCGTGGTTGATTCCGTTCAGATTCGTGAACCGAGTGCGTCATGCCTTGCCGGGGATCCCGCCAAGGTGAACGCCATTCATCGAAGCGCGAGGAGGTCCGGCGGCGATGCGAGGTCGAATGATCGGAACGATGCGTTCTCCGGGGCCGCGGGGAGCCATGACGATTGCGTTCCTGAGCGCGGCCCTGAGTTGGATTCTCGTCGGGCAGGCCGGCGCCGCGCCCTTCGCCGCGGTGGCCGAGGGCGACGGCTACATCGTTCGCTTCTCTCCCTCCGATCTCAAGCTCGAGCCGTCCGCTGACGGCACGCGCGTGAGCTTTGGCGATATCATCGGGACGGCCGATGCGCCCGGTGGACCGGGACTCCCCATCGTTCCTGTCGTGCTCGAGATCCCGGTCACGGAGACCGCCACCGGCGTCGAGGTGATCGCCGTCGAGGAGCAGGTCGTGGCCACTCATCTCGACGTGGCTGCCGCCGAGAAGCCCGCCTGGGGCGAGACGGTCTATCCATCGCCGGCCCGCAACGCGGAGCTCTACGCCGCGGAGCCGCTGCCGGCGTCGTGGGTCCGCGTCGCCGGGGAAGGCTTCGCCCGCGGCCACCGCCTGGTCACGGTCCACATCGCCCCGGCCCGCTACGCGCCGAAGACCGGCGAACTCCGGTTCGCGGAGGTCGTTCGCTTCCGTCTCCAGACCGCCCCGGCCACGGATCGCCCGCGGGAGCAGCGGCGGACCGCTTCCGAGATCGAGGATCGCTTCACCGCGACGCTCGATCGCGCCCTCGGCCGCACTCCCGCTCCGGTGCTGGCGCGCGCTCTGCCCGCGGCGCCGACTCCGCTCCGGATCACCTTCCCGCCGTCGGTCGATGGCTCCCCGGTGCCCTACGTCATCATCACCAGCGAGGCGATGGCTCCCGCCTTCCAGACGCTCGCCGACTGGAAGATGAGGAAGGGACTTCCCGGCAGCGACAATGTGGGGCCCGGCGGCGCGGCGGTGGTGACGACGGAGTGGATCGACGCCAACTATCCGAACGGCGCCGATCGCGCCGAGCAGGTTCGTTTCTTCCTCGAGGATGCCTATTCGGTGTGGGGAACGCTCTGGGTCCTGATCGGGGCTGACACCGAGATCGTTCCCACACGCTATGTCTACTCCGACCTCTTCGTCTTGCCCGATGAACCGTCCAAGGTTCTCCCGACCGATCTCTACTATGCCTGTCTCGACGGCAACTGGAACGCGGACAAGGACGACCGCGTGGGCGAGGCCCTGGTCGATGGGGTGGACCTGATGCCCGAGCTCTTCGTCGGGCGGGCGCCGGTGACGAACCTCGCCGAGGCTCAGGCCTACGTGCAGAAGACGCTCGACTACGAGCGCACGCCCCCGGTGAGCGCGCGCTATCCGGCCTCCGTTGTGTTCCTGGCCGAGGATCTCGGCGCCACCGACGGCGCCGCGATCGCCGAGGAGGCCTACGCCCAGGTCCATTCCTGGATGGGGCGCGTGCGCATGTACGAGAACCATGCGAGCTACCCGGGTGCGATCCCGCTCACCAAGGCCGCTGCTCTCGACTCGATCAATGCCGGCTTCGGCTGGGTGCATCATGTGGGACACGGCTTCCGCAACACGATGTCGGTGGGACCGACCGGGCAGATCAGCAACCAGGATGTCGACGGACTCACGAACGGCGGCCGGCAGTCGTTCATCTTCGCCATCAACTGCAGCTCGGCCTCGATCGACTTCAATTCGATCGGGGAGCGCTGGCTCAAGAACGCGCTCGGGGGTGGGGCCGGCTACGTGGGGACCACCCGGATCGCCTATCCTCAGGTGTCGCGGCGCTACCAGAACGAGTTCTACCGCCTGGCGTTCGCGGATTCGGTCGACACCGCGGGCGAGTGCCTGTTCATGTCCCGCCTGCCGTGGGTCGCCGGCTCCGAGTCGGACAACCCGGATCGCTGGACCCAGTTCGCCCTCATTCTCCTCGGGGATCCCGATCTGCCCCTGTGGACGAACCGGCCCCAGCAGCTCGCCGGCCAGCATCTGGCGGCCATGACCCTCGGCACCGGTAGCTTCACGACGACCGTGAACGCGGGCGGGGCCCCGGTCAACGCAGCCCGGGTCACGTTGTGGGCGGAGGGCGAGGACTACAAGAGCGGGCTCACGGGGACCGGCGGTGATGTCACCTTGCCCTTCGACCCGGAGACGACGGGCCAGTTCCTGATCACGGCCACCCGCCGCAACTATCTACCCTATCAGGGGACGGCGACCGTGAACGCCTCGGCAACGCCATTCCTCTTCGTCGACGGCGTCGAGGTCGATGACGACAACGCGGGGGGATCGGTCGGGAACGGGGATGGGCTCACCAATCCCGGGGAGACTGTCTGGCTCCGTGCGGCGCTTCGCAACACCGGACTCTCGCCGGCCACGGGGATCACCGCCACGCTGGTCTGCGAGAACGGCGCCGAGTACGTTGATATCTTCACCATCACGGTCACCTACGCCAACATTCCGGCGGGTGGCGTGGCGAGCGGTCAGGCGCATGTGGTTCGCATCAAGACGTCGGCCCCGATCGGATTCCTGCCGCGCTTCCGCATCGACATCGTCGCCAACGAGGGCACGTGGTCGGACGTCTTCGTGCTCCCGGTCTACGCCGTGGCCATGGACCAGTACGCACATCTGTGGACGGACCCGGCGCCGGGCGGCAATGGGAACGGGGTCGTCGAGCCCGGGGAGAGCGTGAGCTATGCGGTCGAGCTCCGGAACTCGGGTATCGGGCAGGGGGTCGGGGTCGAGGGATGGCTGCGTGTCCTGAACAAGCTCACGGGTCTGCCCGACCCGCAGGTCACGGTGAGCGACAACTTCCATGCCTACGGCACCATGAACCCCGGCGAGCGCCGGAGCGGCGGCTTCGCGTTCAGCCTGAGTCCGACGGCCGTCCCGGCGAACCTGCGCCTCGAGCTCACGGTGGAGGACAACTACGACACGCTCACCGTCGAGCGCAGCGATCTCCAGATTCCTGGCGCCGTGGATAGCCTGCGTGCAATCGGATCCACGAGCACGATTCGCATCCTGTGGGAGCGGCCGAGCGACCCTGATCTCTATGGCTTCGACGTCTACCGGTCGATCGCCCCTGGTGGGCCGTTCGTGCGCATCAACTCGACGACGGTGGTCGGCATGTCCTTCTATGAGGACTTCCCCCTGTCGCCGCTCTCGCGCTACTACTATCGAGTGGCCGCGCGCGACTCCTCCTTCAACACCGGGGTGCAGTCGGAGGTGGTGTCGGTATCGACGAACCCGCCGCTCACCGTGGGCTGGCCGATCGAGATGAGTCAGGTCACGACCGCGGGCGCGCAGGTGTACGACTTCGACCGCGATGGCCGGGCCGAACTGGTGACCGGGTCGGACTACATCTACGCCTGGCGTGTGGACGGCCTCGAGGTGCGGGACGGCGATAACGACCCGCGCACATCGGGACCCTTCACCACCTGGGGCTACGATCGGATCGCCGGCTTCCGCGGCGATCCGGCGATCGCCGATCTCAACCGCGATGGCTCCTTCGAGATCATCTTCGCCGGCTGGGGAGCCGATGCCGGTGAAGGCAAGCTCCACGTGCTCGCACCCGACGGCAGCCAGCGACCGGGCTGGCCGCGCACCTTCGGCTTTCCCTTCAACTGGGGCTCGGCGGTCGTCGGCCAGATCGATGCCGACAATTCGCTCGAGGTCGTCACCATGCAGGGCCAGAACGGTGTCCTCTATGCGTTCAACCATGACGGGACCGAGCTCCTGAACGGAGACAACAACCCATCGACGATCGGGCCCTTCTTTCTGACTGGCACCACTTTCGCCTACGGCGGGCCGGCGCTCGGCAACTTCGACGCGGATGCCCTCGACGAGATCGTGTTCGGGGTCAACTCGGCGAACGGCCGAGTCTATGTGCTCGACGGCAACGGGACGCTCCTCCCGGGCTGGCCCCGGGACACCGGCGGCCAGATCACGTCGACGCCCGCGGTGGCCGACCTCGACGGGGACGGCCGGGACGAGATCGTGATCGCCGCCGAGGACGATTCGGTCTATGTCTACCGTCATGACGGCAGCCGCTACACGGGATGGCCGCGGTGGGCGAAGGTCTTCACACCGACTTCGCGCACCTCATCACCGATCGTCGTCGACCTCGACCGCAACGGCCAGCTCGACATCCTCTTCGCGGCCAACGACGGTCGCCTCCACGCCTGGCGGCGAGACGGCACGGTTCTCCCCGGGTGGTCGAACGTCCTCTTCGCCCAGGATGCGCTCGACGCGGACGCGACCCAGTCGACGCCTACCGTGGGTGATGTCGACGGCGACAGTCAGTTCGAGGTGCTCCTCGGCGGCGAGGACGGCCGGCTCTACGGGTGGAACCACGACGGCACCGAGCTCGCCGGGTTCCCCATCCTCCTCGAGGGCGAGGTGCGGTCGAGTGCCACGATCACCGACTTCGATGGCGACGGGCTCGTCGAGATCGTGGTCCCGGGATACGACCAGAAGGTCTATGTGTGGGACATGGCGGGGACCTACGATCCCGCGCTCGTGCCCTGGGGAACCTTCCGCCACGACCTTCGCAACACGGGCAACGCCGGGACCTCGACCCAGATCGGCATCGACGATCCGGCGGCGGCGGCCGAGTTCGTGAGCTTCAAGCTGTGGCCCGCGCGCCCGAACCCGTTCAATCCCTCGACCGAGATCACGCTCGACGTGCCGGCGTTGCCGGCGGATTCGCGAGTGGCGATCCGCATCTACGATGTGAGCGGGCGGCTCGCGCGCTCCCTTCTCGAAGCGCCCCTCGCGGCCGGACGCCATCGGTTCGTGTGGGATGGACGGGATGGTGAGGGTCAGGCGCTGCCCTCGGGGGTCTACTTCCTCCGCGCGGATGGTCCCGGTTTCGACGCCGTGCGCAAGCTCGTACTCATGAAGTGATGCGGCAATGATGCAATCACCAGGCAAGCTAGCGTTCGCGATCCTCCTGTTCGCGCTGTCTGCGGCACCCGTGCGCGGCCAGACCCTGCAGGTTGGCGTTGATCTGGGTGCCGGGCCGTGGGAGCTTGCCGGTGACGCGGCCGGGGTGACCCTGACCCCGCATCCGGCCTCCTGGCCCACCGAAAACGGCGGCATAGCGCAGATCATGATTGGAGAAGACGGACTGCCGCTCCTGGTCCTCGAGGTTCCGGTGAGCCCGGCGGCGCAATCGATCGCGGCGCAGGTGGCGGCATCGACCGCTGCGCCGCCGATCCCGCTCGCCGGCCCGCTCCTGATACCCGCGATGGAGGCCTCGGGCGAGGGCTCGCCGCAAGCGCGCCCGGCGCGCCCCGCAGCCCCGGCCCGGGTCCCGGCCGTCCTTGCCGCCAAGCTCTCCCGGGCGCGGGATCGGGCCACCGCACAGGTCGTGGCGCGGGTCGCCGGGTTCGACGGCACGCATCTGCTTCCGCTGAGCCGGCTCACCATCGAAGTGACCGTCGATCTCGGTCGCGACCCGCGTGCCGACCATCGCTCCGAGCCGGACCTCGAGGCGCGCTTTGCCCGGGCGCACGGTGACCTTGCCGTGACCAGCGCAGCTCCGCCGCTGCGTGTGGATCCCGTGTTCGCTCCAGCGCTCGAGCCAACGCTCGATGGCAGCCCGATCGAGGTCGTCATCGTGACCAGCGAAGCGCTGCGCCCGGAGTTCGAGCGCCTGGCTCACTACCGTACGAGCTTCGGGCACCGGGCCGTGGTGCGCACGGTCGAGTGGATCGAGTCCGAGTACGCCGGGGCGCCGCATTCCGATCTGGCAGCGCGGATCCGTGCTTTCATCGCGGATGCCCGTGCTCGCTGGGGCACGATGTGGGTGCTGCTCGGCGGTGATACCGACATCATCCCGGCGCGCTACGCCGTGTCGCGCTACTTCGTCAGCGATTACGAGCTGATCCCCGCCGATCTCTACTATGCGGCTCTCGATGGCGACTGGAATGCCGACGGCGATGCCTTGATCGGTGAGGCTCCGGGAGGCGAGGGCGATCCCGGGGACGATGTCGATCTGGTGCCCGATGTGTTCCTCGGGCGGGCGCCGGTTTCGACGGCGGCGGAAGCGCGGCAGTTCGTCGAGCGCCAGATCTCCTACGAGGAGGGTGCAGGCGCCGCCGAGGACTACCCGGCCTCCGTGCTCTTCCTGGCGGAGGTCCTGTTCGAGTCCCTCGATGGGGCGGAGATCGCCGAGGACACTCGGCAGCACCTGCCCCCGGACGTGTCGGCTACTCGCCTCTACGAGAACACCGCGGCCTATCCGGGATCCGAGCCGGAGACCCCGGCCTCGGTGCTCGCCGCCCTCGAGCACGGGTACGGGGTTGTCGAGCACGTGGGTCACGGGTTCCGCAACACGCTCTCCGTGGGCCCCGGTTCCATCAACAACGCCGACATCGATGGCCTGGGCAACCGGCCGCGGCTGCCCGTGTTCGTCGCGCTCAACTGCACATCGGCGGCCATCGATTTCAACTCGATCGGCGAGCGGTTGGTCAAGAACCCCGCCGGCGGGGCCATCGCCTATGTCGGGTCCTCGCGCTATGCCTTCCCCGGTCATGCTCGTCTCTATCAGGAGGCCTTCTTCCGATCTGCCTTCACCGACAGCCTGCGCACGGTCGGTGAGGTGTTGCAGCGCACGCGGAGCTTGCTCGCCCCGCTTGCCGTGATCGAGGGGGCGCACCGCTGGACCCAGTTCGCGCTCACGGTGGTCGGGGACCCGATGACGCCGCTGTTCACCCGGCGTCCCGAGCCTCTGGTCCTGCATCACGATCCATCGATCGCGCCGGGGACCGAGACGATGGCCATCCAGGTCACGGCCGGCGGCGCGCCGATCGCGGATGCCCCGGTCGCCCTCCTGGGGGCCGACGGCAGCCTGGCCACCGCGGGAACCGACGCGGCAGGTCTCGTCATGCTCCCGGTCCCGGTGGGGGCCCGGGGTCCCTTCATGGTGGCCGCCAGCTTCCCGGATCGCTGGCCCTCGCGTTCGGGGCTGGCGGTCGTCGGAAACGGGGGCTCGTACCTCGTGGTGCGCGATCTCACGGTCGATGACCGAGCCGACGGCGACGGCGACGGGAGCGCCGAACCGGGCGAGACCGTGGGTCTCGGGATCACGGTCGAGAATGCCGGCGGGGAAGTGTCATCGGCAGGAGAGGCGCGGATCGCGCTCAGCTCCGGACCCGGCGCCATGATCGATGGGCAGGCGGCGTTGCCATCTCTCGCGCCCGGTGCCTCGGCCGCCATCGGGTCCTTCAGCCTGGCCGTGGATCGTGGGGCCGCGGACGGGGACATCCTGGCGCTCGAGATCATCATCGAGGCGGGCCCCGAACGGCGATCGGTGCGTCGCGTGCTGGCGGTGGGCGGGCCGCGGCTCCGCCTGGCCGGGCACGTGATCGATGGCAACGGGGAAGTGGATCCCAACGAGACCGTGCGCTACTCGCTCCTCCTCACCAACGACGGCGGGGGCCCGGCACGGGCCGTGACCGCCGCGGCGCGCGTCCTCGATATCGCGACCGGGGAGCCCGCGGCCGGCGTCACGCTTCTCGATGGTCGCTCGCGCTTCGGCGATCTCCGGCCGGAGGAGACGACCGCCGGAGATCCCTTCGTTTTCGCGCTCGGTTCCGCGGTCGATCCCGATTCCCTTCATCTCGAGGTGCGGGTGACGACGGCGCTCGGCGCGGAACCAGCTCGTCTCCTCGATTTCGTGCCCCCGGGGCCGCCGACCGCGCTCCGCACCCGTGGCTCGGAGCGCGCCGTGCTCGTGAGCTGGACTGCGCCCCCGGACAGCGACCTCGCTGGCTACGAGGTCGAACGGGCGGAGGATGGTGGCGGGCCGTTCGTTCTCGTGACGCCGCGCCCGGTGGCGCAATCCTCGTTCACCGATCGCGCGCTCCCCGAACTCGCCACCTTGACCTACCGGGTGGCGGCCGTCGATTCATCCGGCAATCGCAGCGTGGTGTCGGCCACCGTCGAGGGCACGACCAATCCGGGGCTCCATCCGGGATGGCCGGTGGTCATGGGCAGCGAGACGCCGTCCTCGCCGGTCCTTGCCGATCTCGACGGCGATGGCGCCGATGAGATCGTGACCGGAGCCGATGCGTTGTATGCCTGGCACGGCGATGCCACGGAGCTCCGCAATGGTGACAATGATGTGCTCACGAGCGGCGTTTTCACCACCGACGGCATTGTTGCGGGGTCTCGCGGGTTTCACGCGGTGCCGGCGATCGCCGATCTCGATGGCGATGGCGAGCTCGACCTTATCGGCGTGGCCTGGGAGGCGGCCCAGGTGTTTGCGTGGAGGACGGACGGCTCGCTGCTTCCGGGTTGGCCGCAGAGTCTGGGCCGGGCGCCCAACTGGGGGTCGGCGGCGGTCGGTGATCTCGACGGCGACTCGGATCTCGAGGTGACCGTGCTCGGCGGTGGCGATGGTCAGGTCTATGCCTGGCACCACGACGGGAGCGAGGTGGCCGATGGTGACGGGAACCCCGAAACGCACGGCGTCTTGCTCTCGACCGGGGACCGGTTCAGCTTCGGCACGCCGGCGCTTGCCGATCTGGACGGCAATCCTGGGCTCGAGATCGTGATCGGCATCGACATCTACCCGTTCACCGGGGGGGTCGGAGGATTGCATGCCCTGACGGCGACCGGTGCCGAGGTGCCCGGATTCCCGCGCTTCCTCGGGAGCAAGATCTCCGCTTCGCCCGCCATCGGCGATCTCGACGGCGATGGCACACTCGAGATCGTGATCGCGGTCGAGGATGACTCGCTCCGCGTGCTGGAAGCCGATGGTTCGCCGAGGCCCGGCTGGCCGCAGTGGGCTTTCATCAGGAACGCCCCGGCGCGCACTTCTTCGCCCGTCTTGGCGGATCTCGACGGCGATGGACGACTCGAGATCGTGTTCGCCGAGAACTCGGGAGCAGCCTCCCATGTCGCGCATCTCAGGGTCTTTCGCGACGATGGCTCCGTGTTCCCGGGATTCGAGAACGTGACTTTTGCCACCGACCCCGAGGCGGTGAATGCGGGCGCC
Organism: Candidatus Eiseniibacteriota bacterium; assembly: GCA_963823555.1. GTDB lineage: Bacteria > Eisenbacteria > RBG-16-71-46 > CAVPCR01 > CAVPCR01 > CAVPCR01. Next base: position 498,956 of record CAWGMA010000001.1, read on the forward strand.
ACGCAGTCGACGCCGGTCATCGGGGATGTCGACGGTGATACCCGCTTCGAGATCCTGCTCGGGGCCGAGGACGGGCGGCTCTATGGCTGGCATGACGACGGCAGTGTGGCCGGGGGGTTCCCGATCCAGACCGAAGGTGAGATCCGGGGGGCGGCGGCCCTCGGCGATGTCGACGGGGACGGCCTGCTCGAACTGGTGGTCGCCGGCTGGGACAAGAATCTCTATGTCTGGGATCTCGCCGGAGAGGCGCTCCCGGATCGGGTGCCCTGGCCCTTCTTCCATCGCGATGTGCGAAACAGCGGAAACGTCACGTTACCCATGCCGCGCGCCACGGAAGGAGGGAGTCGGGATCTGGATCCCGACGCAGCATTCCATCGTGGACCGCAGTTATTCGCTCCAGAGCCGACGCCGGCCAATCCGGCGACCGAGATCCGCTTCTTGCTGCCGGAAGGCGGTCCGACCCGGGTCGTCCTCTATGGCGTGGACGGCCGCGCCGTCCGCCGCTTGCATGCCGGTCCCCTGGCTCGTGGCGAGCACCGGATGCGCTGGGACGGCCGTACCGATTCCGGCGCGCCGGCCCCTTCAGGTGTTTACTGGATCCATCTTGCTGCGCCCGGAGGAGAAGCGACGACCCGTATCGTCGTGATCCGCTGAAGCGGAAGCAAGAGAGCTTGGATGATCGCTACTAGAGAGAGAACACGCGCGAGATGAACCAGCGACGATCGATCCTCCTTTCCATTCGAGAACCGGCCGCGGTGCTGAGTTGTTTGCTCCTTACCTCCGTGATTGCCGCCGGTGTGGTGGCGGCTCTTCCGGCGAGCCTCCGCGAGGAGGTGCGCTTCGCGGCGAGCGATCTCCGGCTGGAGGAACAGGCGGACGGCACGGTGGTGGTGCGCTACCCGGGAGCGGTAGGGTCGCCGGCCGGGTCGCCGGATCTGCCGCTCGTGCCGGTGTGGATCGAGGTGCCATCGGGGATGCGGGTGGTGGGGGTCAAGAGCCGGGCGCAGGGGGTGGCGGAGCTGGGAGTGGTGCGGGTGCGACCGGTGGCGCCGGACGTGCGCGTGGGTGAGGCGGAGAAGGCGGCGGTGGCGGACGCGGAGGTGTACGGGAGCGCGGGGCCGGTGCCTGGGGAGTGGGCGGTGCTCGCGAGCGAGGGGACGCTCCGCGGTCACCAGCTGGCGGGGGTGCTGGTGTCGCCGGTCAGGTGGTCGCCCGGGACGGGTCAGCTCGAGCGGGCGAGCGTGGTCGAGGTCGAGCTCGTCCTCGAGCCGGGGCGGCCGGCAGGGATGCCGGAGGCGGTCGAGCGGCGGCGGGTGTCGGCGGCGATCGAGTCGAAGTTCGAGGCGGACGCATCGAAGTGGATCCGCGGGTTCACCCCGGCGGCGGCGACCGAGGGTGGGGGCGATGCGGGGAGCGGTCCGGCGGGTCCGGGGCCGTACCAGCCGACGTTCCGGCCGACGACGGACGGGAGCGCGGTGGAGTACGTGGTGGTGACGTCGGCGGCGCTGGCGGGGGAGTTCCAGCGGCTGGCGGACTGGAAGACGCAGAAGGGGGTGCAGGCGGCGGTCAGGACGGTCGAGTGGATCGACCAGACGTACCCGAACGGGGTGGACCGCGCGGAGCGGGTCCGGTTCTTCATCCGTGACGCGTACCAGAACTGGGGGACGATGTACGTGCTCCTCGGTGGCGACACCGACATCGTGCCGCCCCGCTATGCGCAGATGGTCCTCTTCGACGAGCGGATTCCCGCCGACTACTACTTCGCGTGTCTCGACGGCAACTGGAACTACGACGGAGATTCGCGCTTCGGCGAGTCGCTTTCCGGCGGTCCCCCTGGGGATCAGTGCGATCTGCACTTCGAAGTGACGGTGGGTCGGGTTCCGGCGTCGACTCCGGATCAGGTCGCCCGCTTCGTCGATAAGTTGCTCCTCTACGAACAGAACCCGCCGGTCGAAGCACGCTACCCCGCGTCGATCCTGGTGCTGGCTGAGCGCCTCTTCACCACGCTTCACGGAGCGGATATCGCGGAGGAGGCGCTGGCCCTGGTGCCGTCCTGGATCCGCAAGGTGCGTCTCTACGAGGAGTCGGCGAGCTACCCCGGATCCATCGAGCTCAACCGGCAGGTGGCGGTCGATTCGATCAACGCCGGATTCGGCATCGTGCACCATGTCGGCCACGGCTATCGCAACACCATGTCGCTGGGTAGTGGCACGATGTCGAACGGGGATGCGGACAACCTGGTGAACGCGCCGCGGAACTCGGTGGTGTTCGCCATCAACTGCAGCTCCGCCTCGATCGACTTCAACTCGATCGGGGAGCGCTGGGTGAAGAACGCGAACGGCGGCTCGATCGCCTATCTGGGCACCTCCCGCCTGGCCTTCGTAACGGCCTCGCGCGCCTACCAGGGCGAATGGTATGCCACCGTCTTCCAGGATTCGACTCGATCGCTCGGTCTCGCCACCGATGAATCGCGTGCCATCTTCATTCCGGCCGCCCAGTTTGATGGCGTTCAGCGCTGGAACTTGCTGGCGACGACGTTGCTGGGGGATCCGGAGGTGGATCTGTACACGAACGCGGTGGTGCCGCTCGTGGTGACGCATGCCTCGACGACACCGATCGGGGGGGCGCCCTTGTCGGTGACGGTGACGGCCGGGGGGTCGCCGGTGGCGGGAGCGACGGTGACGTTGTGGAAGGCGGGGGAGAGCTATGTCAGGGGGGTGACGGGAGCGAACGGTCAGGCGCAGCTGGCGGTGGGGGCGAACACGCCGGGGGCGATGACGGTGACGGTGCACAAGAGCTACTACCGGCCGTACGTGGGGACGGTGACGGCGACGAGCGCGAGCGGGCCGTACGTGTACGTGACGGGTCTGGTGGTGGACGACGACAACGTGGGCCAGTCGAGCGGGGACGGGGACGGGCGGGCGGATGCGGGGGAGACGGTGGAGCTCCGGGTGACGCTCCGGAACGGGGGAGGGGGGCAGGTGACGGGGCTGGTGGGGACGATCTCGGAGAACGATCCGGAGAACGCGCTGACGATCGTCCAGGCGACGGTGAGTTACGGGACGATCGCTCCGGGGGGTAGCACGCAGGGCAGCGGGGCCTTCGTGGTGACGATCGCGGAGAACGCGCCGGTGGCGTACCAGCCGGTGCTGACGGTGGTGGCGGCGGGGACGCAGGGGACGTGGGTGGACCCGGTGGTGCTGCCGCTCCGGCGGCCGTACCTGGAGCACTGGGGTCACGTGGTGGACGACGCGTCGCCGCGAGGCAACGGGAACGGGGTGGTGGAGGCGGGGGAGGAGATCTACTACCGGGTGACGGTGAAGAACACGGGGCAGGACGGATCGGTGGGGCTCGCGGGATCGCTCCGGGCGCTCCAGGTGTCGGACCGGCAGCCGCACCCCGGGGTGACGGTGGGGGATGGGGCATCGAGCTTCGGGACGCTCACGCCGGGTCAGCAGGTGGAGGGGGATCGGTTCGCGTTCACGCTGAGCAGCCTGACCGATCCGACGACGGTGCTCCTCGAGCTCACGCTGACCGACGCGCTCGGGGTGGCGGCCGTTCAGTATATCGATCTGACTTCACCCTCTCCGCCCGGCACCTTCTCCGCCTTTGGCTCGCCGGGGACGATTCTCTTGACCTGGGAGCGAGCGCAGGCAAGCGACATCCGTGGCTATGACGTGCTTCGTTCGATCTCGCCCGGGGGCCCGTTCCAGCGGATCAACGCCTACACGGTGGACGGGACGGCGGCGTACGAGGATCGTGGGCTGCCGGCGTTGACGCGGTATTACTACCAGGTGGTGTCGCGGGACTCATCGTACAACGCGTCGGTGCCGTCGGCTGTCTTCTCCGGGACCACCAACCCGCCCGCGGCCGCCGGCTGGCCCCAGGAGCTGGCCCAGCAGAGCTCCTCCTCTGCCGTCATCGCCGATATCGACGGCGGCGCGCACATCGAGCTCCTCTGCGGCTCCGATATGATGTATGCCTGGCACGGAGACGGCACCGAAGTCGTCGATGGCGATGATGACTCGCGCACCAACGGGCCCTTCTCCCTCCACGGGTGGAGCACGGATTCGTTCGGGTTCGCGTCCACCCCCGCCGTCGGCGATGTGGACGGCGACGGCGACCTCGAGGTCGCCAGTGTCGGGTTCACCTCCGATTCTCTCTTCGTGTGGCAGGGTAACGGACAGCTGTTCCCCGGCTGGCCCAAGTGGGTCATGGATGACCTCAACTGGGGATCGGTGGTGCTTGCCGATCTGGACCGGGATGGCGACCTGGAGATGATCGTCTGGGCTGCCAATGGCGGTCGACTCTTCGCCTGGCATCACACCGGACAGGAAGTGGTCGACGGCGACGCCAATCCCGCCACCGACGGCATCCTGGCTCGTGTCCTCGGCACATCCTTCAACTACGGATCAGCCGCCGTCGGCAATCTCGACCAGGATCCCGAGCTCGAGATCGTGGCCCCCGTCAACTTCTCCCAGGATGACACGGGTCGCGTATACGCTTTCAACATCGACGGCAGCATGGTAGCAGGATGGCCCTTCACGACCGGAAGCGGCACTCCCTCCGAGGTCAGCTCCTCCCCGGTCATCGCTGATCTCGACGGCGATGGAGACGAGGAGGTCATCTTCGCAGCCGAGCGCGATTACGGTCGCCTCTACGTCCTCAATGGCAACGGCACCGTGGCCACGGGATGGCCGCAAAACGTGATCGCGCTCTCTGCGGATGCGCGACTGCCATCACCCGCGGTGGGCGACGTGGATGCCGATGGCGCGCTCGAGATCGTCTACGCCGATACCGAAGGCAAGCTCTTCGTGTTCGAGCGCAATGGCGCCCTGCATCCCGGATTTCCCCTCTGGTACTATCCCGATCCGCCAGGCGAGGCGACGCAGTCGACCCCGGTGCTCGGTGATATCGACGGGGATCCCGAACTGGAGATCGTGTTCGGAGACGAGTCGGGTGTGGTGCGTGGCTACAACGCCGATGGCTCGTTGGTCGCCGGGTTCCCCATCCGGCTCACTGGAGAGGTGCGCTCCTCGCCTGCGCTCTGGGACCTGGATCGCGACGGGCTCCTGGAGATGGCGGTCGTCGGGTTCGATTCCCAAGTCTACGTGTGGGATCTCACTGCCGAGTTCAACCCGCAGCGGTTGCCGTGGCCCTTCTTCCGCCACGACACGCGGAATACCGGGCGCTTCGTGACCGCGGTGCAGCCGATCGGTATCGCCGAGCCGGCAGCTGCTCCTGAGGTTGCCAGCGCCGCATTCCATGGCGCTCACCCCAATCCGTTCAATCCAACGACGACCCTCGGATTCGATGTGCCGGGCGAGACCGGTGGCGCTCAGATGGTGACGCTGGCCATCTACGACGTCGGCGGCCGCCTCTTGCGGCAGTTGATCGATGGACCGATCGCGACCGGATCCCATGCGGTCGAATGGGACGGTCGGACGGTCGCCGGAGCTCAGGTGAGCTCGGGGGTCTATTTCGCCCACATCACGATCGGCGACTTTGTTGCCACCCGGAAGCTCGTCGTCGTGCGCTGAGGTCCAATCATGACGAAGTCCCTGCAACAGCGAAACTCTGGAGTCGACTGATGATGAACCGCTGCCACGGCATGCCGCTCTTGATCCTGATGCTCTTGGTATCCGTCGGCGCCGCCCACTCGAGCCCGGCGAGCCTCCGCGAGGAGGTGCGCTTCGCGGCGGGCGATCTCCGGCTGGAGGAACAGGCGGACGGCACGGTGGTGGTGCGCTACCCGGGAGCGGTAGGGTCGCCGGCCGGGTCGCCGGATCTGCCGCTCGTGCCGGTGTGGATCGAGGTGCCATCGGGGATGCGGGTGGTGGGGGTCAAGAGCCGGGCCCAGGGGGTGGCGGAGCTGGGAGTGGTGCGGGTGCGGCCGGTGGCGCCGGACGTGCGCGTGGGTGAGGCGGAGAAGGCGGCGGTGGCGGACGCGGAGGTGTACGGGAGCGCGGGGCCGGTGCCCGGGGAGTGGGCCCGGCTCGGGAGCGAGGGGACGCTCCGCGGTCACCAGCTGGCGGGGGTGCTGGTGTCGCCGGTCAGGTGGTCGCCGGGGACGGGTCAGCTCGAGCGGGCGAGCGTGGTCGAGGTCGAGCTCGTCCTCGAGCCGGGAGCGGTAACTTCGGGTGTCGTCGAGCGGCGGCGGGTGTCGGCGGCGATCGAGTCGAAGTTCGAGGCGGACGCATCGAAGTGGATCCGCGGGTTCACCCCGGCGGCGGCGACCGAGGGTGGGGGCGATGCGGGGAGCGGTCCGGCGGGTCCGGGGCCGTACCAGCCGACGTTCCGGCCGACGACGGACGGGAGCGCGGTGGAGTACGTGGTGGTGACGTCGGCGGCGCTGGCGGGGGAGTTCCAGCGGCTGGCGGACTGGAAGACGCAGAAGGGGGTGCAGGCGGCGGTCAGGACGGTCGAGTGGATCGACCAGACGTACCCGAACGGGGTGGATCGGGCGGAGCGGGTCCGGTTCTTCATCCGTGACGCGTACCAGAACTGGGGGACGATGTTCGTGCTCCTCGGTGGCGACACCGATATCGTGCCGCCCCGCTATATCGAGAGTTCCTACTACGGCCAGGAGTCGATTCCCGCCGACTACTACTACGCGTGTCTCGACGGCAACTGGAACTACGACGGAGATTCGCGCTTCGGTGAAGCGCGATTCTATGCCGTGCAGTCCGATTCAGTGGACTTCCATTTCGACGTCTCGGTCGGCCGGGCGCCGGTTTCGACGCTGACCGAGGCGGATACTTTCGTCGACAAGACACTCCTCTACGAGCAGAACCCACCCATCCTGGCGCGCTATCCGGCGTCGATCCTGGTGCTGGCTGAGCGCCTGTTCCCGAGCACCCATGGTGCCGACATCGCGGAGGAGGCGCTGGCCCTGGTGCCGTCCTGGATCCGCAAGGTGCGTCTCTACGAGGAGTCGGCGAGCTACCCTGGATCCATCGAGCTAAACCGGCAGGTGGCGGTCGATTCGATCAACGCCGGATTCGGCATCGTGCACCACGTCGGCCACGGCTACCGCAACACGATGTCGGTGGGCGCGGGAACGCTCAACAATGCCGACTCCGATGCGCTCATGAACGCACCGAAGAACTCGGTGGTGTTCGCCATCAACTGCAGCTCCGCCTCGATCGATTTCAATTCGATCGGGGAGCGCTGGGTGAAGAACGCGAACGGCGGCTCGATCGCCTATCTGGGCACCTCCCGCCTGGCCTTCATCGCTGCCTCCGAGGCGTATCAAAACGCCTGGTACTCGACCGTCTTCCAGGATTCGGTGCGTTCGATCGGGACGGTCTCCAACCTGGGCCGCATGGCCCTCTATCCCAACGCGGAGTATGAGTCGGCGAACCGCTGGAATCTGATGGCGACGACGTTGCTGGGGGATCCGGAGGTGGATCTGTACACGAACGCGGTGGTGCCGCTCGTGGTGACGCATGCGTCGACGACACCGATCGGGGGGGCGCCCTTGTCGGTGACGGTGACGGCCGGGGGGTCGCCGGTGGCGGGAGCGACGGTGACGTTGTGGAAGAGCGGGGAGAGCTATGTCAGGGGGGTGACGGGAGCGAACGGTCAGGCGCAGCTGGCGGTGGGGGCGAACACGCCGGGGGCGATGACGGTGACGGTGCACAAGAGCTACTACCGGCCGTACGTGGGGACGGTGACGGCGACGAGCGCGAGCGGGCCGTACGTGTACGTGACGGGTCTGGTGGTGGACGACGACAACGTGGGCCAGTCGAGCGGGGACGGGGACGGGCGGGCGGATGCGGGGGAGACGGTGGAGCTCCGGGTGACGCTCCGGAACGGGGGAGGGGGGCAGGTGACGGGGCTGGTGGGGACGATCTCGGAGAACGATCCGGAGAACGCGCTGACGATCGTCCAGGCGACGGTGAGTTACGGGACGATCGCTCCGGGGGGTAGCACGCAGGGCAGCGGGGCCTTCGTGGTGACGATCGCGGAGAACGCGCCGGTGGCGTACCAGCCGGTGCTGACGGTGGTGGCGGCGGGGACGCAGGGGACGTGGGTGGACCCGGTGGTGCTGCCGCTCCGGCGGCCGTACCTGGAGCACTGGGGTCACGTGGTGGACGACGCGTCGCCGCGAGGCAACGGGAACGGGGTGGTGGAGGCGGGGGAGGAGATCTACTACCGGGTGACGGTGAAGAACACGGGGCAGGACGGATCGGTGGGGCTCGCGGGATCGCTCCGGGCGCTCCGGGTGTCGGACCGGCAGCCGCACCCCGGGGTGACGGTGGGGGATGGGGCATCGAGCTTCGGGACGCTCGTGCCGGGTCAGCAGGTGCAGGGGGATCGGTTCGCGTTCACGCTGGGGGGAGCGACCGACCCGACGACGGTGCTGCTCGAGCTCACGCTGACCGACGCGCTCGGGGTGGCGGACTTGGAGCTGCTGGACGTGCTGCATCCGGACTCGCCGGACACGCTGAAGGCTTTCGGTTCGCCGTCCTCGATCCGCTTGACGTGGAACCGCTCGGCGGCGACGGATGCGAAGGGTTACGACGTGTACCGGTCGAGCTCGCCCGGGGGGCCGTTCCAGCGGATCAACGCCTACACGGTGGACGGGACGGCGGCGTACGAGGATCGTGGGCTGCCGGCGTTGACGCGGTATTACTACCAGGTGGTGTCGCGGGATTCGTCGTACAACGCGTCGGTGCCGTCGGTGGTGATCTCGGGGACCACCAACCCGCCCTACACCCCCGGCTGGCCGATCGAGCTCGCCCAGCAGAGCGCATCCTCCGCCGTCATCGCCGACATCGATGGTGGCTCACACACCGAGATCATGTGCGGCGGCGACGTGCAATACGCCTGGCATGGGGATGGCACCGAGGTCGTCGACGGCGACGACGATGATCGGACCAACGGCCCCTTCTCCCTCTACGGCCGGCGGACCACGACCTCCGGCTTCGCTGCCACGCCGGCGATCGGCAACATCGACCTCGCCGGTCGTCTGGAGGTGGTCAACATCGGCTTCACAGCCGACTCGCTCTACGTATGGAACAATGTCGGACAGCTGATGAGTGGTTGGCCCAAGTGGGTCATGGGCGACTTCAACTGGGCCTCGGTCATGCTTCCGGATCTCGATCTCGACGGAGATCTCGAGATCGTGGCCTGGGCGGCGAATGGCGGTCGCCTCTTCGCCTGGCATCACAACGGGCAGGAAGTGGTCGACGGCGACGCCAATCCCGCCACCGATGGCATCCTGGCCCGGATCCTCGGCGCGTCGTTCAACTACTCGAGCCCCGCGGTCGCCAATCTGGATGCCGATCCTCAGCTCGAGATCCTCGTTGCGGTCAATCGGTCCACGGACAATACGGGAGGCGTCTATGCCTTCAACACGAACGGGACCCCGGTTCCCGGCTGGCCCTTCCTGACCGGCAGCGCGCAGAATCCATCGGAGGTCAGCTCATCCCTGGCGGTGGCCGACCTCGACGGTGACGGAGACGAGGAGATCATCTTCGCAGCCGAGCGCGACGGCGGCCGCGTCTATGTGCTGAATGGCAACGGGACCGTGGTTCCGGGATGGCCGAAGGCTGCTGCTGCCTATACCCAGGACGCGCGCCTGCCATCTCCCGTGGTCGCGGATCTAGATGACGACACCTCCCTCGATGTCGTCTTTCCCGATACCGACGGCAACCTCTGGGCCTGGAACCGCAACGGCGCGGTCCTGCCCGGATATCCGGTCGTCTACTATCCCAACGCCCAGACGCAGACGACGCAGTCGACACCGGCCGTGGGAGACGTCGACGGCGATCTCGACCCCGAGGTCATCTTCGGTGACGAGGCCGGTTTCGTTCACGGCTACAACGGTGACGGCACACTGGCGGCGGGCTTCCCCATCCAGGTGGGGGGCGAGGTCCGTTCGACTCCGGCGATCTGGGATCTGGACCGGGACAACCGGGTCGAGGTCGTCGCCGTCTGCTACGACTCCAATGTCTATTCCTGGGATCTCCCGGGACGCTTCAATCCACAGCGCATCCCGTGGCCATTCTTCCGCCATGACATCCGCAACACGGGACGCTTCCTCACTTCGGTTCAGATCGGAATCGACGAGCCGGATGCGGTGCCGGTGCCGGGCGTGGCCGCTTTCCACCTGGCGCGACCCAACCCGTTCAATCCGGCGACCACGCTGGCCTTCGACGTGCCTGGCAAGGCAGGCGGCGCGCGACCGGTGACCCTCGACATCATCGATGTCTCGGGACGTCTGGTGCGTCGCCTCCTCGACGGCCCCGTCGAGACCGGTTCCCATGCCCTGGTCTGGGATGGGCGCCAGTCGAGCGGAGGCATGTCTCCCTCCGGCGTTTACTTCGCCAGGATCGCGATCGGCAGCTTCACCGCCACCCAGAAGCTCACGCTCGTGCGATGAGGCGACGCCGCGATCGGGGTCCAGTCAGTATTTGCAGTCGGTCCTCGGGGCCGACCGCGGGCTACGAGAACAGGGCCGGGAGAGACCGGCCGGTCATCGCGCACCGCCTGCCATGAACGGCGATGCGTTGAAGGAGCACAGACATGAAGGGGCGCCGTAAGCCGCGCACGGGTTGCAATCGCTCGATTCTCACTCTGCTGCTCTGTCTCTCTGCGCTGGGATCCTCCGCCTCCATGGAGGCGATCGAGGCCGAGGCGGCGACAAGGGTCGAGGAGGTGCGCTTCGCGGCGAGCGATCTCCGGCTGGAGGAACAGGCGGACGGCACGGTGGTGGTGCGCTACCCGGGAGCGGTAGGGTCGCCGGCCGGGTCGCCGGATCTGCCGCTCGTGCCGGTGTGGATCGAGGTGCCATCGGGGATGCGGGTGGTGGGGGTCAAGAGCCGGGCCCAGGGGGTGGCGGAGCTGGGAGTGGTGCGGGTGCGGCCGGTGGCGCCGGACGTGCGCGTGAGCGACGAAGAGAAGGCGGCGGTGGCGGACGCGGAGGTGTACGGGAGCGCGGGGCCGGTGCCTGGGGAGTGGGCGGTGCTCGCGAGCGAGGGGACGCTCCGCGGTCACCAGCTGGCGGGGGTGCTGGTGTCGCCGGTCAGGTGGTCGCCGGGGACGGGACGGCTCGAGCGGGCGAGCGTGGTCGAGGTCGAGCTCGTCCTCGAGCCGGGGCGGCCGGCAGGGATGCCGGAGGCGGTCGAGCGGCGGCGGGTGTCGGCGGCGATCGAGTCGAAGTTCGAGGCGGACGCATCGAAGTGGATCCGCGGGTTCACCCCGGCGGCGGCGACCGAGGGTGGGGGCGATGCGGGGAGCGGTCCGGCGGGTCCGGGGCCGTACCAGCCGACGTTCCGGCCGACGACGGACGGGAGCGCGGTGGAGTACGTGGTGGTGACGTCGGCGGCGCTGGCGGGGGAGTTCCAGCGGCTGGCGGACTGGAAGACGCAGAAGGGGGTGCAGGCGGCGGTCAGGACGGTCGAGTGGATCGACCAGATGTACCCGAACGGGGTGGATCGGGCGGAGCGGGTCCGGTTCTTCATCCGTGACGCGTACCAGAACTGGGGGACGCGCTACGTGCTCCTCGGTGGCGACACCGATATCGTACCCCCGCGCTACGCGCAGATGGTCGTCTACAATGCCGAGCAGATTCCCGCTGACTACTACTACGCGTGCCTCGACGGGAACTGGAACGCCGATGGGGATTCGCGCTTCGGAGAATCGCTCTTCGGCGGTGGGGATGAGTGCGACTTCTATGCCGAGGTGAACGTCGGGCGGGCGCCGGTGTCGACGCTGGCCGAGGCCGATACCTTCGTCGACAAGACGCTCCTCTACGAGCAGAACCCGCCGCTCTCCTCCCGTTACCCGGCCTCCTTCCTCGCCCTCGCCGAGCGCCTCTTCACCGATATTCACGGTGCCGACATCGCCGAGGAGGCGATTGACTTCCTGCCGCCATGGATGCGCGTCGTCCGGCTGTACGAGGAGTCGGCGAGCTATCCGGGGTCGATCGAGCTGACGAAGGACGCAGCGATCGACTCGATCGACGCCGGGTTCGGGATCGTGCACCATGTCGGCCACGGCTATCGCAACACCATGTCGCTGGGTAGTGGCACGATGTCGAACGGGGATGCGGACAACCTGGTGAACGCGCCGCGGAACTCGGTGGTGTTCGCCATCAACTGCAGCTCCGCCTCGATCGACTTCAACTCGATCGGGGAGCGCTGGGTGAAGAACCCGAACGGCGGCTCGATCGCCTATCTGGGCACCTCCCGTCTCTCCTTCGTGGCGGCTGCCGAGACCTACCAGGGCGAGTGGTATGCCCGGGTGTGGCAGGACTCGGTGCGAAGCCTCGGTCCTGTCACTGATTTTGCCCGCCAGTCCCTCATCCCGGGTTCCGACTACGACTCGGCGAACCGCTGGAACTTGCTGGCGACGACGTTGCTGGGGGATCCGGAGGTGGATCTGTACACGAACGCGGTGGTGCCGCTCGTGGTGACGCATGCCTCGACGACACCGATCGGGGGCTCGCCCTTGTCGGTGACGGTGACGGCCGGGGGGTCGCCGGTGGCGGGAGCGACGGTGACGTTGTGGAAGGCGGGGGAGAGCTATGTCAGGGGGGTGACGGGAGCGAACGGTCAGGCGCAGCTGGCGGTGGGGGCGAACACGCCGGGGGCGATGACGGTGACGGTGCACAAGAGCTACTACCGGCCGTACGTGGGGACGGTGACGGCGACGAGCGCGAGCGGGCCGTACGTGTACGTGACGGGTCTGGTGGTGGACGACGACAACGTGGGCCAGTCGAGCGGGGACGGGGACGGGCGGGCGGATGCGGGGGAGACGGTGGAGCTCCGGGTGACGCTCCGGAACGGGGGAGGGGGGCAGGTGACGGGGCTGGTGGGGACGATCTCGGAGAACGATCCGGAGAACGCGCTGACGATCGTCCAGGCGACGGTGAGTTACGGGACGATCGCTCCGGGGGGTAGCACGCAGGGCAGTGGGGCCTTCGTGGTGACGATCGCGGAGAACGCGCCGGTGGCGTACCAGCCGGTGCTGACGGTGGTGGCGGCGGGGACGCAGGGGACGTGGGTGGACCCGGTGGTGCTGCCGCTCCGGCGGCCGTACCTGGAGCACTGGGGTCACGTGGTGGACGACGCGTCGCCGCGAGGCAACGGGAACGGGGTGGTGGAGGCGGGGGAGGAGATCTACTACCGGGTGACGGTGAAGAACACGGGGCAGGACGGATCGGTGGGGCTCGCGGGAGCGCTCCGGGCGCTCCAGGTGTCGGACCGGCAGCCGCACCCGGGGGTGACGGTGGGGGACGGGGCATCGAGCTTCGGGACGCTCGCGCCGGGTCAGCAGGTGGAGGGAGATCGGTTCGCGTTCACGCTGAGCGGACAGGCGGATCCGACGACGGTGCTCCTCGAGCTCACGCTCACCGACGCGCTCGGGGTGGCGGCCGTCGAGCTGCTGGACGTGCTGCATCCGGACTCGCCGGACACGGTGAAGGCATTCGGTTCGCCGTCCTCGATCCGCTTGACGTGGAACCGGGCGGAGGCGGGGGACGCGAAGGGGTACGACGTCCTGCGGTCGAGCGCGCCGGGAGGACCGTTCCAGCGGATCAACGCCTACACGGTGGACGGGACGGCGGCGTACGAGGACCCGGGTCTGCCGGCGCTGACGCGGTACTACTACCAGGTGGTGGCGCGGGACTCGTCCTACAACGCATCGGTGCCGTCGGCGGTGATCTCGGGCACCACCAACCCGCCCAACACCCCCGGCTGGCCGATCGAGATCGCCCAGCAGACCCAGTCCTCGGTCGTCCTCTCCAACACCGCCGGCGGATCCGACTACGAGATCTTCACCGCGGCGGACTTCCAGTACGGCTGGCACGCCAACGGGACCGAGATCCTCGATGGCGACGACGATCCGCGCACCAATGGTCCCTACTCCCGCTACGGCTACAATTCAATCAAGGGATTCTCTGCCACCACCGCGATCGGGGATCTGGACGACGACGGCGACTTCGAGATCGTCAATGTCGGCTGGACGGCAGACACGCTCTACGTCTGGGACCACCAGGGTCAGCTCGCTCCGGGCTGGCCCAAGTGGATCATGGATGACTTCAACTGGCCGTCCCCCGTCCTCTTCGACCTCGATGGCGACAGCGATCTCGAGATCATCCTCTGGGCGGGGAACGGCGGGCGCCTCTTCGCCTGGCATCACGATGGGACCGAGGTCGCCGACGGCGACAACAATCCCGCGACGGACGGCATCCTCTACCGCGTGCTCGGCACCTCCTACAACTACTCGAGCCCGGCGGTGGGGGATATCGACGGCGATCTCCGCCCGGAGATCGTGTTCGCCGTGAACCTGTCCTCGGACATGAGCGGCATGATCTACGCCGTGAACGACAACGGGACGCTCCTGTGGTCGCGCGCCACGGGGAACGCGAGCGAGCCGTCGCAGATCACGTCGTCACCGGCCATCACTCAACTCGATGGCGCCTTCACCAACGATGTCATCTTCGCCGCCGACCGCAACGGGGGCCGCATCTATGCGCTCAATGGCCTCACCGGTGCCGATCTCCCGGGATGGCCGCGCTCGGCTCCGAGCGCCTCCGGCCAGTCGCGCGTGGGCTCGCCCGCGCTCGGGGATCTCGACAGCGATGGCTACCTCGATATCGCCTACCCGGCCTCGGATGGGCGGCTCTTCGCCTTCAAGCGCGACGGCACGCCGGTTTCGGGTTTCCCCGTGGTCTATGCCGCCGGCCTCACCGAGGCCACGCAGTCCACACCATCCATCGCCGACATCGACGGCGACGGCAGACTCGAGATCCTCTTCGGCGACGAGACCGGGAAGCTCCACGGGTACAATCATGACGGCACCCTCGTTGCCGGCTTCCCCATCCAGCTCGGGGGCGAGGTGCGCTCGACCCCGGTCGTGTGGGACATCGACCAGGACACGATGGTCGAGGTCGCCGTCGCCGGCTGGGACGGCCAGATCCACATCTGGGATCTGCCCGGCGAGTTCAACCCCCTGCGGACCCCCTGGCCCTTCTTCCGCCACGACGTGCGCAATACCGGATGGACGCAGACGGCGCCCCTGGCCGTCGGCATCGCCGAGCCGGACGCCGCACCCCAGCCGCCCACAGCACGTGTCTGGCCGGCGCATCCCAATCCCTTCAATCCCGCGACCACGATCGCCTTCGACGTTTCCGGACAGGGGGCGGTGCCGGTGGCGATCGGCGTGTATGATGTCGCTGGACGGCTCGTGCGCCAGCTCATCGATGCCCCGGTCGAGGCGGGCCATCATGCTCTCGTCTGGGATGGGCGCGGCCGGAACGGCACGGTGCTCGGATCAGGGATCTACTTCGTCCGGGTCGAGATCGGCAACCACGCGTTCAACCAGAAGGTGACGCTGATCAAGTGATGGCTCGTCGAATCCGCACGACGGCGGCCTGCATCGCCGGGTTCATGGCCCTCGCCTCGGTGGCCAGGGCCGGACCGCATTCCACTGAGACGATCCTCGATTTCCCGGCCGATCGTCTCGTGCTCTCCGTCGAATCCGGTGAGACGCGCATCGACTACCCGGGCGGGTTTCGCGCCGCACCCGAGGGTGCTCCCGATCTGCCGCGCATCGCCGTGTTGCTGGAGGGCCCGCCGGCGTCGACCGTGATCGCGGTGGAAGTCGATGTGCTCGAGGTCGAGGAGCTGGGAGTGCACCGGATCGCGAGGGCCGCGGCCGATCGGTCGGCTGACGGTCAGATCGCGGTCGCCCCGCCCGCGGCCCCATCTTCGCTCGCCGACGGCTTCTTCCCCGCGGCGATCGCCACCTTCGAAGGTTCCGGAGCCATGCGCGGGCGCCATCTCTTCCAGTTCGTCGTGAACCCGGTGCGCTGGAACCCGGAGAGCGGCCAGCTCGTGCTCCTGACCCGTATCCGCCTGCGCTACGAGCTCGGCCCATCATCCCAGGAAATCCTGCCGCGCCACCGCGTCATGCCCGAGACCGAGGTCAAGTTCGGGCGCGGGCTGGCGCACGTGCTCGGCGCCGGCGGGCGTGCTGCCGGAGCGGATGCGGGCGGTGCGGACGCGGTCCTCCCCGACGGCGCGACGCCGGCGGGTCCCGGCCCCTACCAGCCCACCTTCCGCCCGACGACGGACGGCAGCGCGGTCGAGTACGTCGTCATCACCTCGGAGGCCCTGGCCGGCGAGTTCGAGCCGCTCGTCCAGTGGAAGACGGAGAAGGGCGCTCAGGCCGTGGTGCGCACGGTCGAATGGATCGATGCGACCTACCCCAATGGCGTCGATCGGGCCGAGCGGGTGCGCTTCTTCATCCGGGACGCCTACCAGAACTGGGGCACGCTCTTTGTCCTCCTGGGCGGCGACACCGATGTGATCCCGGTTCGGTATGCTGAAGCCAACATCCTGGGCGGCGAATCGATTCCCACCGATTACTACTACATGTGTCTGGAGGGCAACTGGAACGCCGACGGGGACGCCCGTTTCGGGGAGGCCTTCGAGGGGCCGGAGAACCCGGGGGACAACGTGGATCTGATGCCCGAGGTCTATGCCGGGCGCGCCCCGGTCTCGACCCCGGAGCAGGCAGCGGTCTTCGTCGCCAAGACCATCGCCTACGATCGCAATCCCGCGACAGGCAACGGCGGCTACCCGGCGTCGATCCTCTATCTCGCCGAGCGTCTCTTCACCAACATCGACGGCGCCCTGATCGCGGAGGAGGCGAATGCGCTCGTGCCGCCCTGGTTCAAGCGGGTCAAGCTCTACGAGGAGTACGCGAGCTGGCCGCAGGCGTTGCCGGAGACCTACTCGGCGGTCATCGATTCGATCAACAACGGCTTCGGCATCGTGTATCACATCGGCCACGGCTACCGCAACACGATGTCGATCGGCGACGGCGTGCTCATCAACGCCGATGCCGATGCCCTGGTGAACGGCGCTCGTCAGTCCGTTGTCTTCGCCATCAACTGCAGCGCAGCCTCGATCGACTTCAATGCGATCGGAGAGCGGTTCGTCAAGAATCCGGATGGCGGCTCCATCGCCTACATCGGCACCTCCCGGCAGGCCTTCGTCAGCGCATCGCGCGAGTACCAGGAGGAGTGGTTCTCGGCGATCTTCGCCAGCCCCGACTCGTTGCGTAGCCTGGGAGAGGTCTGCGCCGTGTCGCGTCTCCCCTTCGTGCCGTTCTCCGGTTACGAGAGCAGCTTTCGCTGGACGCTGTTCGCTGTCACGTTGCTCGGGGATCCGGAGGTCGACCTCCACACCCATGGCATCGCGCCGATCGCGGTGAATCATGCGCCGACGATCGCGCTGGGTGCGGGGTCCTTCGCGCTGGCGGTGACGAGCGCGGGCGCGCCGCTTGCTGGCGCCCAGGTGACCCTGTGGAAAGAGGGCCAGGCCTACGCCCGCGGTGTCACCGATGCCGGAGGGGTGGCCGCTCTCGCCTTCGCGCCGGAGACAACGGGTCCCGCCACGCTCACCGTATCGCGGCCGGGATATGCCGTGTATCAGGCCACCGTGACGGTGACCGCGGCGAGCGGGCCGTATCTCCACGTGCAATCGGTCCTCGTCGATGACGACATCATCCCGCCCTCGAGCGGCGACGGCGACGGGCGCGCCGACGCCGGCGAGACGGTGGAGATCGCGGTGACGCTCAAGAACGCGGGTGGCGCGGGCGCCACCGGGGTCAACGCCGTGCTGCGCGTGGCCGATGCCGGTGGGTTCGTGACCCTCGTCGATTCGACGGTGAGCTACATCGCGATCGGGGCCGGCGGCTCATCGAGCGGAGCAGGGCGCTTCGTCATCGCCATCGCGCCCGATGCGCCTTATGCCCTCCAGCCCGTCTTCACGCTCCGCGCCGCCACCGATCAGGGCATCTTCTCGGATGTCTTCGTCCTGCCGGTACGGCGCTCCTTTCTCGAGCACGTGACCCACGTGATCGATGACGCCGTTCCGCGCGGGAACGGCAACGGCGTGATCGAAGCCGGAGAGGAGATCTGGTACTCGATCTCGCTCAGGAATTCGGGGCAGGATGCAGCCGAGGCGGTGGCGGCCACGCTGGCGGCGGTCAAGGCCCGTACGCTCGACCCCGAACCCCTGGTCACGGTGAGCGACGGGAACTCGAGCTTCGGGAGCGTCGCGGTGGGGGCCACGCTGACCGGGGACCGCTTCGCATTCGCCCTCGATCCGGGGCTCGATCCGGACTCGCTTCGTCTCGCGGTGTCCTATGACGACGCCGACGGACCGGTTCGCACCGAGTACCTCGATGTCGTACCGCCAGGCGCGGTGGATAGCCTCGTCGTCTTCGGGGCGCCCAGCTCGCTCCTCATCAAGTGGAAGCGGCCAGCGGATCCCGATGTGCTCGGCTACGAGATCTTCCGCGCTCCGAGTCCGGGCGGGCCCTTCGTCCGGGTGAACGATTATCTGGCGGAGGGGGCCGCGGTGTTCGAGGATCCGGATCTCATGCCGCTCACCCGTTACACCTACAAGATCGCGCCGCGAGACTCGTCGTTCAATGCGGGACCGCTCTCGACAGCGGTCTCCGGATCCACGAACCCGCCACTCGCGGTGGGATGGCCGATCGAGCTCGGCCAGCAGGCCCAGTCCTCTCTCCAGCTCGCCGATGTGGCCGGAGGCAGCGATAACGAGGTGTTCACCGCGGCCGACTACCAGTTCGGCTGGCACGCCGACGGCAGCGAGATCGTCGACGGCGACGGGGATCCACGCACGAGCGGGGTCCTCGCCCCGGATGGTTATTCGTCCTCGAAATCGTTCAGCGCTACCTGTGCGCTCGGTGACATGAACGGAGACGGCAACGTGGAGATCGCTAATGTGGGCTGGATGCTGCCCGAGGCCTACCTCTGGAACGCGGACGGCGAGCTGCTATCGGGGTGGCCTGAGCCGGTGTTCGGTGATTTCAACTGGCCGTCGCCCCTGATGGCCGATATCGACGGCGATGACGATCTCGAACTCGTCGTGTGGGCGGCACAGGGTGGACGTCTCCTCGCCTGGCACCATGACGGCAGCGAGGTTGCCGACGGCGACAACAATCCCTCGACGCACGGCATCCTCTACCGCGTTACCGGAGCGTCATACTGCTATTCATCTCCTGCGGCGGCCAACCTCGATGCGGATCCGGAGGCGGAGATCGTCTTCTGCCTCAACTTTGCGACCGACAATGCCGGCCCGATCTACGCCGTGAACGGCGACGGCACCCTCGTCCCCGGCTGGCCGGTCGCGACCGGTGACCCCGCCAACCCTTCCGCCATCACGGCCTCACCAGCGATCGGCGATCTCGATCGCGATGGCGTGAACGAGGTCGTGGTCGCCTCGGAGCGGGGTGGTGGGCGCGTGCATGTGTTCAGGGCCAACGGTACGGTGTTCCCGGGATGGCCGAAGAGCATTCCCGCCGTGACGGCGCAGGTGCGGACCGGCTCCCCGGTCCTCGCGGATGTCGACGACGACACCTACCTCGATGTCGTCTTCCCCAGCTCGGACGGTCAGCTCTGGGTCTGGAACCGAAATGGCGCGACGCTTCCGGGATTCCCGGTCCGGTTCTACTCCGGGGCCGGCGAGGCGACGCAATCGTCACCGACGGTGGGGGATCTCGATGCCGACGGAAGGATGGAGATTCTCATCGGGGACGAGACCGGAAGGCTCCACGCCTTCAACCACGACGGCGCTCCGGTCGCCGGCTTCCCGATCCAGCTCGGCGGGGAGGTTCGAGGCTCGTCGATCATCTGGGACATCGACAATGACGGCCTGGTCGAGGTCGGCCTGGTGTGCTGGGACGCCAACGTCTACATCTGGGATCTACCCTATGCCTGGAACCCGACGCGCATCCCCTGGCCCTTCTTCCGCCATGATGTCGCCAATACGGGCTATGTCGGGAGCGAGATCCTCCCTGTCGCCATCGCCGAACCCGGGGCGGCCCCGGATAATGGCCCCCGTCTCGCGGTGATTCACCCGGCCCGGCCGAACCCATTCAATCCGCGCACCACGCTCTCCTTTGATGTGCCCGGATCAGGACAGATCCCGGTGAGCCTGTCGATCTATGATGTGGACGGCCGTCTCGTGGCGCGCATCCTGGACGGCCAGCTCCCGCCCGGCCGTCACGCGGTGGATTGGGACGGGCGCGGAGAAGGCGGCCGGGGTCTTGCGGCCGGGGTCTATTTCTACCGGGTCACGATCGGGGATTTCACCGCATCCCGCAAACTGACCCTCGTCAAGTAATCAGGTGGCAGGATTCACGGCGCATGGCCCCAGGCAACGACGACGAGCCGGGGGCTTGGTTGCCAATCTCTTTCTCCTTCTTGCGAGCATCCTCTTCACGCTCGTGGCTCTGGAGATGGCGCTGCGCCTCGTGGAGCGCCGCGAGACCGGACGCCCGCCGGCGGTGGCAGCGGACGCCGATGCGGATTCGGCCGCCCGGGATGTCACTCCCGAGTATGTGCCGTCCGACCTTCTGGGCTGGACGCTCCGCCCCGCGAGCGTGCAGCGTTTCCGGCGGCGGGGATTCGACACCACCGTCCGCTCGAATGATCTCGGCTTCCGCGGTCCCGTGGTGGAGCCCAAGGCTGCGGACGTGAAACGCTGGGCCGTGCTCGGCGATTCGTACGGCTTCGGCTGGGGGGTCGAGGAGAGCGAGACCTATGCCGCGGAGTTCGAACGCCTGCTGAATGCCGGTCCGGATCACGGGGTGCGCTACGAGGTCGTGAACGCGGCCTTGCCTGGATTCGGCACCTATCAGCGTCTGGCGGCGCTCGAATGTCTCCGGCCCTATGGGCTCGACGGCATCATCGTCGAATTCAGCGCCTCCAATGATGTGGTCGATGACTGGCGGGCTGCTCCCTACGTTCCCGATCGTCTCGGTGAGTACCAGGCGCGGGGGACGCAGTTCACGGCATTCGAGCGCTTCTTGAACGCACACAGCCGCTTGTTCACGCTGCTCTGGAATCGTGCCATGCCGCTCCGGTTGTGGCTCGAGGCCCGTTCCGGGAAGAACCTCGAGCGAAGCGAGCGGTTGTGGGAGCAGATCCTCGCCCGTGCCGATGCGCTCGATCTCGACGTCCTGGTGGTGGTCAACGCCTCGCGCTACCAGGTGCTCGGGGATGGAGGCGGTGTGATGAGCTGGCTGGCACACACCGGCTTCGGCCTCAGGCCCAACACGATGATCCGCCGGGTCATCGAGCGCCATCGACTGCCATGGGTCGATGGAGAGCAGGTGTTTCGGGCGGCCCCGGCCGGCGATCTCTTCCTCGGCGGGGATGTGCACTGGACCAGGAAGGGCCACCGGCTCGTGGCCGAGGCCCTCGCAGACCGGATCGAGGAGGTCTCGCCGCCGCCGCCGGCCGGCGCGAACTAGCCAAGGCGACCTGGACACCGCCCACCAGGCGGCGCCTGGCCCTATGGATTAATTTATTGTCTGGCAAGATTTTGTAGGCTTGGAGCAGAGTGTTGCCGGGGCCATGGCGGGTCTGCTAGCATCGTTCTTCGCCCGAGGGGTGCCGGGACGGCGCCCCGGCGCGTGGCTGGTCACGACGCTCGCTTTCATGACGCGTTGGGGAGTCGTCCAGTGGTAGGACACGTGGCTCTGGACCACGGTACCGGGGTTCGAATCCTCGCTCCCCAGCCAGATTTTGCTGCTCGGAGTCATGGACGCTTCGCGGCAGCGCGGATCATCGAGTCAGGTCCTGACGGAGTGGCGCTATCGTCTAGGGGTTAGGACGGATGGTTCTCAGCCATCAAACCGGGGTTCGAATCCCCGTAGCGCTACCAGCCTGAGCGGAAGCCCTCGCCGCCATCACCGCGCGGCGAGGGCTTCCCTCTTTCACCCTCGAGAGTCGGTTCATGAAAGTCCTCGTACACGCCGTGACCGACCGCGGCCTCCGCCGGTCGCGCAATGAAGACAGTCACGGCGTGTGGGTGCCGGAGGACCCAGCCGAGATCGAGCGCCGCGGCGTGTTCCTCGTCGTTGCCGATGGCATGGGCGGTGGTCGAGCCGGAGATGTGGCGAGCCGTCTCGCGGTCGAGACCACGATGCGCGCCATGCGCGAAGCGCCGGGCCTGGACTTGCTGGCCGAACTGAGCGCGGCCCTGGCCGCGGCGAACCGGGCGCTCTATGTCGAGAACGTGCGCGTGGCGGAGCCACCTGGCATGGGGACCACGCTGACCGCCGCTGTGGTGCGAGGTCCGGATATCTTCCTGGCTCACGTCGGCGATACGCGCGTCTATCTGCTCCGCGCCGCCCGCCTGACGCAGGTGACCGAGGACCACTCGCTCGTCGCCCATCTGGTTGCGGAGGGGGAGATCACGGCCGACGAGGCGCGCGTCGATCCCAGGCGCAACCTGCTCACGAGGAGCGTCGGCCTCACGCCCGAAGTCCGGGTGGACGCCGGGCACCTGAAATGGACGTTCATGCCGGGCGATGTCCTGATCCTCTCCACCGATGGGTTGCACGGTCTCGTGAGCAACGAGGAGATGGCCCGGGCGGTGGGGGCGGCCGCCTCTCTCGAAGAAGCCGGCGCCGCTCTCGTCGCGCTCGCGCTCGAGGCCGGAGGGATCGACAACATCACGGTGATCCTGGCTCGGGCCGAGGCCTAGGCCGCGCCGGTCATGTCCTGACCGGAGCTCCTTCCGGTCAGGTGCCCTGGGCCTTCTGCCGCCAGCGCAGGTAGATCATCCCGACGACGATCGTGCCCAGGAGATAGGCGATCACGAGGGCGAGCGTGCGCCGACTGGGAGATCCCGCCGCCACGAGCAAGGCCAGCCCGATGTGGCGTGTCGTGCAGGACACGGCGAGCGAGGTGCGGTGGGAGGGGTCGGGACCGCCGAGGAGGTGGCCGACGACGATCGCCATCAAGGCAAATGCCGCGAAGCCGAGGAACGACGGCCATCCCAGGGCGAGGACGTCCTTCCTCAGGGCCACGAGCAGCACGATCGCGCACAGGCCAAGGGCGATGGTTGCCAGCTTGAGCAGCAGATCGTCGATCCTGGTGGCGATTCCAGGCAGGACGGCGCGGATGAGAATGCCCGCACCGATCGGCAGAAGGAAAGAACTGAAGAGGAGCGCGGCGACTTCTCTTGGCAGCACGATGTCCTCGCTGCCGATCCAGGTCCGGATGACGGTCAGCCAGGCGGGAACGGCCACGATCGCCAGGAGCGAGGTGGCCACGACCAGGCTGATCACGTAGTGCGGGTCGCCGCCGAATTTGAGGAGCTTGCGCGGAAGCAAAGGTGCCCCGGCGCAGATAGCGAGGACCAGGATCGCGATCTCCGTTCCCCGCGGCAGATCGAGTATCTCGACCATCCCGATCGCGACCAAGGGAACCGCGACGTACATCGCCAGGAGCGATCTCACGAGCAGGCCGGGGCGCTTCCACAGCCAGGCCACATCCTCCAGCCTGGCCTTGAGCCCGGTGGCGAGGACGAGCACCGCGACCGATGCCTTCAAGACCAGGGCGAGCATCTGCATGGTGCGGGAGGGTAGCACCACGGGGTCAGGGAGGGTAGATGAGATGCCCTGCCCGGCTGGAGCCTAGCCCTCGGTTCCGGTTCCGGCCCGGCGGAGGGCGCGCAGGAGTTCGTCCGGCTCGTCGGTGCCGATGCGGAAGGTCCGGCCGTTCTTGAACTCGAGTTCGACCGCGTCGCGTCCGGAGACGTTGTAGAGCCAGCCCGATCCAGCCCAGCGGACGCCGTAACCCGTGAACCAGGAGTTCTTGACCGCCCGGGCCCTCGCGATCTGATCCAGCGGAATCGTCCGGCGCGGCAGACCGAGGCCGAAATGCACCTCGATGGTGCCGTCACCGATACGGACCGTGAGGGTGGTGAAGAGGATCACGCAGGCGGCGACCGCGAGGAGGACGCCGACGACGCCAGCCGGCCAGCCTTCCCGCGCTCCGACCCAGATGAGAGCGGCGAAGGCCACGGCGAATGTGATGACCATCACCTTACCGACCTGCGTGTGGTGATAGTTCTCACTCATGACAGTTCCTCCGCCGGCAAGCATATCATTGCTCAGCCCCGCGAGCACCGAGACTGGGGCTTCGATGCTATATTCGGCCGCCATGAACCGACGCCGTATCGAGCAGCTCCTGGTTCCGGCCCGCGCCCGAGTCGAGCGTGTCCTCGGCGGGGGGGCATCCCGCCTTGTCGTTGTCGACGTCGCGGCGCAGCGTCTCCATCTGGTCGAGGGCGATGGTGTCGTCCTCGATCTGCCCGTCTCCACCGCGGCCGCCGGGGTCGGCGGGGCCGAGGGCTCGCACAAGACGCCGCCCGGTGTGCACACGATCGCCGCGCGCATCGGCGAAGGCCAGCCGCTCGGTGCCATCTTCGAGAGCCGTGAACCGACCGGGACCCTGTGGCGAGGGGAACCGACCGACGAGGACTTGATCCTGACCCGGGTCCTCACCCTGGATGGCAGGGAAGACGGAGTGAACCGCGGCCCGGGTCGGGACTCGCTCGCACGATACATCTACATCCACGGCACCAGCCACGAGCACGAGCTCGGTCGACCGGCTTCCCATGGCTGCATTCGCCTCGCCAACCACGAGATAGTGAGCCTCTTTGACCGCGTCCGGGAGGGCGATCCGGTGGTGGTCCTCGACGGTCCGTCGACGCTTCCCGATCCACGAGAGAGTCGCTTCCATTACGCCGGGGTTGCCGGAAGCGGAATGAGCGCGCTCGCCCAGTTCCAGGGCATGCTCGGCGGGCGGGCCACAGGGAGCGATCGTGCTCTCGACCGCGGCGGAGTGCCGGCCATCCGCGCGGCCCTCGAGCGGGCTGAGGTGGCCATCGTGCCCCAGGACGGGAGCGGCATCCTCCCGGATACCGACGCCCTCATCGTCTCGACCGCGGTCGAGGACACGGTGCCCGACGTGCGGGCGGCGCGGGCGGCCGGCGTGCCCATCTTCCATCGCTCGGAGCTCCTGGCCGCGCTCATCGCATCGCGACGCACGATCGCCGTTGCCGGCACCAGCGGCAAGTCGACGGTGGTGGCGATGATCTTCGAGCTCCTGCGCGGCGCCGGACGCGACCCATCCCTGGTGACGGGGGGCGATCTCCTGGTCCTGGGCGATGAGGGTTACCTGGGAAATGCCTGGGTCGGAGGTTCCGATCTCCTCGTGGTCGAGGCCGATGAGAGCGATGGCTCTCTGGTCCGCTACGAGCCGGCGACGGGAGTCGTCCTCAACCTCCAGAAGGACCACAAGGAAGAACGCGAGGTGCGCGCGATGTTCGAGACCTTCCGTGCCCGCTGCCGCGAGTCGTTCGTCGTCGGCGAGGGCGAGAACCTGGCGCCGATGCGCGCCGGAGCGCTCGTCTTCGGCTGCGGCGAGGCTGCGACCCTGCGGGGCGAGGAGATCGAGCTGGGTGCTGAGGGGAGCGCGTTCACGGTCGAGGGCGTACGCTACCGGCTCCCGGTCCCGGGCCGGCACAATGTCGAGAATGCGCTCGCCGCGCTTGCCGCGTGTCGCGCCGCGGGCCTCGAGATCTCGGATCTCGCCGGCCCGCTCGCGCGTTTCAGGGGCGTGGGACGCCGTTTCCAGGTGCTCGGCGTGGCCGGCGAGGTCACCGTCGTCGATGACTTCGCGCACAATCCCGCCAAGATCCGGGCGGCGCTCGCGACCGCGCGTCTGCGGGAGCCCGGGCGCATCCTCGCCGTCTATCAGCCCCACGGTTTCGGTCCGACGCGGTTCCTCGAGCAGGATCTCATTCAGGCCTTCGCCGAGTCGCTCGAGCCGCGTGATCACCTCTGGCTCCTCGACATCTTCTATGCGGGCGGCACGGCGACCAGGGACATGAGCTCCGCCGACCTCGCCGCCGGCATCGCCGCCCGCGGCATCGCCGCCATGGTGGCCCCTGATCGCCAGGCGCTCGTCGCGAGCATCGCTGAGGCCGCCGCACCGGGAGATCTCGTGCTCGTCATGGGGGCGCGGGATCCCTCGCTCACCGAGCTCTGCCAGGACATCCTCCTTGCCCTGGCCGCGGCCTAGCTAGACGTAGGGGCAGGCGACGAAATGCTCAGCGCCGCGATCGACGAGCGGTGGCACGGTGTCGGCGCAGTCGGGGCGCGCGATCGGGCAGCGCGTGCGGAAGGCGCATCCGGAAGGCTTCGCCAGGGGATTCGGGACCTCGCCCGTCAGGCGAATGCGGCGGCCGCGCCCGCCGGAGCGCGGCACCGGTTGCGGTACGGCGGACAGCAGTGCCACCGTGTAAGGGTGAAGCGGGCGGCGGATGACTTCGTCGGCTTCACCGAGCTCGATCACGTTCCCCAGGTACATGACGGCGATGCGGTCGGCGATGTGATGCACGACGTTCAGATCGTGGGCCACGAAGAGGTAGGAGAGGCCGAACTCCTCGCGCAGCTCGGCGAGAAGATTCAGGACCTGGGCCTGGATCGAGACGTCGAGCGCGGAGACGGGCTCGTCGGCGGCGATCAGCCGGGGATGGGTGGCGAGGGCGCGAGCGATACCGATCCGCTGGCGCTGCCCGCCCGAGAACTCGTGCGGGTAGCGGTTGATGTGATCGGGTTGCAGACCGCAGCGGGCAAGGAGCTCGCGTACCCGCTCCTCGCGCTCCGCCCGGCCTAGCTTCGTGTGCAGGCGCAGCGGCCCGTCCACGATCTCGCGCACGGTGAGGCGCGGATTGAGCGAGGAGAAGGGGTCCTGGAAGATCATCGAGATCTCGGCCCGGTAGGGCCGCATGGCCTTGGCCCCCAGCGTGAGCAGGTCCACCACACCGCTCTCCGCCAGGTAGCTGATCGTGCCGGAGAGGTGGATCCCGGGCACCATGGCCCGGAGCAGGTTGACGATCGCGCGGGCCACCGTCGTCTTGCCGCAACCCGATTCGCCCACGAGGCCGAGCGTCTCGCCCGGAGCCAGGGCGAAGGAGACGCCGTCGACCGCATTCACGGCCCCCACCTTGCGGCGCAGGAGCCCGCCATAGATGGGGAATGAAACGCGGAGATCCTCGACCGCGAGCAGGGGTGTCACCGGCGTGATCATCGTCCGCTGTCCTCGACCAGATGACATCGCGCCCAGTGCCCGGGTCCGACTTCGAGGAGCTCTGGCTCCTCGGTCTCGCAGCGGGCGAAGACCTCGTCGCAGCGTGTCCAGAACTTGCAGCCTCGCGGCAGCTCGAGGATCCCTGGCACGATGCCCGGGATCGGATTGAGCCTTCCGCCCTTCGTATCAAGACGTGGCAGGGAGCGCATCAGGCCGCGCGTGTAGGGATGGGCTGGATGCTCGAAGATGGCCTCCACCGGGCCCATCTCCTGCACCTTGCCGCCGTACATCACGATCACGCGCTCGCAGGTCTCGGCGACCACGGCGAGGTCGTGCGTGATGAGGAGGAGCGCTGATTCGGGTCGCGCAGCCTTGAGCTCGAGCATCAGGTCGAGGATCTGGGCCTGGATGGTGACGTCGAGGGCGGTGGTCGGCTCGTCGGCGATGAGCAGCAGCGGGTTGGAGGCGAGCGCCATCGCGATCATGACGCGCTGCCGCATGCCGCCCGAGAACTGGTGCGGGTAGTCGCGCATGCGCGAGCGCGCCGCCGGGATGCCGACCCGCTCGAGGGCCGTGACCGCGCGCTCGAAGGCTTCAGCCTCGCTCATCCCCTCGTGCTCGCGCAGCGTCTCCATGACCTGCATCCCGATCGTGAACACGGGATTGAGCGAGGTCATCGGCTCCTGGAAGATCATCGAGATCTGCTTGCCGCGGACCTCGCGCATGGCGGTGGTATCGAAGGTGAGGAGATCGCGATCCTTGAACCAGATCTCCCCGCTCGCGATGCGTCCGGGCGGGCTGGGGATGAGCCGCAGCATCGATAGCGCGGTCACCGACTTCCCCGAGCCCGATTCGCCGACGATCCCGAGAACCTCGCCGGTCATGATGTCGAAGCTCACGCCGTCGACGGCCGGAGCCTCGCGCCCGTCGAGGTCGAAGACCGTGCGCAGATTCCTCACCGAGATGAGTGGAGTGCCCATGACGCCGCTCGTCGTCATCTAGCGCAACCTCGAGAAGGCGCGCGGGTCGAACGCCTCGCGCACGGCCTCACCGATGAAGACCACCATGATCAGGGTCCCGAACAGGGCGCCGAGGGGGAAGATGACCAGGTGCCAGGCGGTGATGTGGGCGAGCCCCTGCCCGACCATCTCGCCCCAGCTGGGTGTCGGGGCCGGGAGCCCGAAGCCCAGGAAGTCGAGGGCGACGAGCGCCGAGATGTAGCCGACGATGGCGAAGGGAGCGAAGGAGATCACAGGCGTCAGCGCGTTGGGAAGAATGTGGCGGAACATGACGGCCCGCTGGTTCTCGCCTTGAACGATCGCAGCTGCCACGTAGTCCTTGGCCTTCTCCCGGTAGAACTCGCCGCGGATGTAGAAGGACATGCCGACCCAGCCGAAGAGCGAGAGCAGCACCGCCAGGAGTGCGATATTCGGTCGCACCAGTGAGCTCACGATGATCATCGTGTAGAGG
The DNA here is from genome assembly GCA_963823555.1 of Candidatus Eiseniibacteriota bacterium. Taxonomy (GTDB): domain Bacteria; phylum Eisenbacteria; class RBG-16-71-46; order CAVPCR01; family CAVPCR01; genus CAVPCR01. Next base: position 527,370 of record CAWGMA010000001.1, read on the forward strand.
AACGGGAGGGCGGCCCAGATCTCGACCAGGCGCTGGCCGAGCACGTCGACCCGGCCCCCGAAGAATCCGAGGATCGAGCCGACCGTGATGCCGAACGAGTAGGCGAGGACAACGACGGCCAGCGCGAAGGTGATCGAGATGCGGAAGCCGTAGGAGAGGCGGGCAAAGACATCACGCCCGCGGTCATCCGTCCCGAGCCAGTGCCGGTGGCTCGGGGCGTGGGGTGGCTCACCCTGGAGATCGGGTTCGAGGAGGAGCGATTCGTTGGGATGGAAGGGGTAGGGCGGCATGATCACCCAGTCCCCTTGCCCTTCGCGGCGGTACTTCGCGGCGAGGTCGCGGTAGCGGGCCTCGCCCAGTCCCGCCTGGCCGAAGGTCGACGCATCGTAGTACTTGAAGGTGGGGAAGTAGAGCTTGCCCGCGTGACGAACCATGATGGCGCGGTTGTTGATCAGGAACGGATTCAAGAAGCTCAGGAGGTAGAGACTGGCGATGATGAGGAACGAGTAATAGCCGCGCTTCAAGTGTCGGAAACGCCGGAGCCGCCGGCGAAACACCGACTCGGAGCGTGGAGCCGCGGCGGGCGCGGTCGTGCTCTCAGCTGAAGCGGATGCGTGGGTCGATGAGGACATAGAAGACATCCGAGATGATGTTCCCGGTCAGGGTCAGGAAGGTGTTGATGACCAGGATGCCCATCACCACCGCATAGTCGCGCTCGACCACCGCATCGAAACCCAGGTAGCCGATGCCGTTGATGTTGAACACTTTCTCGATCAGGTACGAGCCGGCCATGACCAGCGAGATGGCGTGGCCGAGGCCGGTGGCGATCGGGATCAAGGAGTTGCGCATGGCGTGCAGGAAGACGACCCGCTGCTCGCTCAGCCCCTTGGCGAAGGCGGTGCGCACGTAGTCCTGGCCCAGGTTCTCGAGCAGCGAGTTCTTCATGAGCACGGTGAGGGTGGCGAAGCTCCCCACCATGTAGCAAAGAACCGGCAGGAAGGTGTGGTGCAGCTGATCGGTGATCTTGCCGATGAGGTTCATCTCGCTCCAGCCCTCGGAGCGGAAGCCTCCGAGCGGAAACACGTCGAAGAAGCTGCCGCCGCCGAAGAGCACGAGGAGCACGGCCCCGAGTGCCCATCCTGGAATCGAGTAGCCGATGAAGACGATCGCACTCGTCACGAAATCGAAGCGCGAACCGTGGCGCAGCGCCTTCAGGACTCCGAGTGGGACGCATACCAGGTAGGACAGCGTGAAGCCGATGAGCCCGAAGTAGATCGAGACCGGAAAGCGGGAGCGGATCACGTCCCATACCGGTTCGTTGTACTTGTACGACTTCCCCAGATTGAGATGGAGCAGGTCGTTGAGCCAGAGCATGTAGCGGACCGGGATCGGCTTGTCGAAGCGGAACTGCTTCTTGAGCTCGGCGATGGCTTCAGCCGGCATCTCGACCGATGCCATTCCAGGGCCGGCCCCGCCGCCCGCGGCGCCCCCTTCGCCGGCAGCTGCCATCTTCATCTTCATGATCGCCTGCTCGATCGGCCCGCCGGGCACGAATTGCATGATCATGAAAACGAGAATGGTGATCCCAAGGAAGGTCGGGATCATGAGCAGGAGGCGGCGGAGGAAGTAGGTTCCCATCTTCGATCGCCGGTTCTAGAGCGAGGCCGTCGCCTTCTCGGTCGCCTGCTTGTAGGCCTCCCAGAAGTGGATCTCAGTCGGTCCCTGCGGCATCGTCACCTGGGGGTTCGTCTTTCCGCCCTCGACGACCTTCTCCTTCTCCGGGTCGACCCACCATGAGTAGAGGATCTGATCGAAGTCCTCGACGCGACTCAGGTACCAGCGGGGCTGCCCGAGCTTGTTCCAGTAAGCGAACCTCTGGCTCGGTAGATACCATTCCATGACATAGTGGTGCTGGTTGTAGGCGATGCCGTCGATCTCCCGGATGATCGCGATCCGCTCCTTGATATCGAAGGACCTGTCATAGGCCTCGCAGAGCTCGTCCACCCTGGCGTCCTTGAATCCGGTGATGTTGTTGTTGTCCTTGAGATCGGCGAGCCGCGAGTGGAGGCTCGTTTCCGGATTGGGGAAGACGAGACCGCCCCAGGCGGTGGAAGTGAGCGCGAACTTGCGATCCATCAGGTTCTTCCAGCGCGTCGAGCGGTTGAGGAGCTGGAGGTCGATCTGGATACCGGCCCGCCGGCAATCCTCCTGGAAGATGGTGAGGCTGCGCTCGGAGAGCTTGGATTCGTACTGGATCTCCAATTGGAGCTTTTGACCATCCTTGACCAGGATGCCGTCGGACCCGCGTTCGGTCCAGCCCGCCTCGGCCAGGAGCTCCACCGCTTGTTCCGGATCATAGGGGATGGGCTCATTGTCGGGGTTCTGGTAGATCCCCCCCTGGTACATCGAGCACTGGACCTTGTACTCGTTGTAATACAGCTTCTCGATCATGAGCTCGCGGTTCATGAGGTAGCAGAGAGCCTTCCGCACCCGGAGGTCGTCAAGCGGCGGCCGGCGCGTGTTGATGGCGAGCCCGCTCACCCCGATCGGTGCATCGGTGAAGACCTTTCGCTTCTGGATCAGGCCGCGCTGGACGCCGTCGATCTTGTCCACCTCCTCGGCCCACCACTGCGCCTTGGGGATCTGGAGGATGTCGATCTCCCCCTTCTTGAACTTCTCGAAGGCGAGGTTCTCGTCCTTGACGACGACGAACTTGATCTTGTCGATGTTGCCGCGGCCCTGGGCCAGGCAATCGTCCTGGCCCCAGTAGTCCGGGCGCCGCGTCAGCGTGATCGAGACACCCTTCTCGATGTCCTCAGGGAGCACGATGTAGGGCCCGCTCACCGCCGTGTACTTGAACTGATACTCGTCGAGGTAGGTCTTGCCGTCGATCTTCCCGATCTCGTGCGCGGGGAAGATGGAGGTGCCGCCGAAATACTGGAAGTTCCGCCAGTTCCGTTCCTTGACCCTGACCTCCACGATGTACTTGGAGATGGCCCGCGGCTTCTCCATCTTGCCGAAGGTGAAGGCCGCCGAAGGATCCTGAACGCCCGGATCGGTCTTGAGACGGATGGTGGCGATGACATCCTCCGCGGTCACCTCGTGACCGTCCGACCAGCGGGCCGCAGGGTTGATGCGGAAACGATACGTCACTTGATCGTCGGAGATCTGCCAATGGGTGGCGAGCCCAGGGACGAACTCGAGGGTGACCGGGTGGATCGAGATCAGGGACTCGTAACAGAGGCCACTGATCAGGTAGTTGACATAGTCGTTCCATCCCTGACCGCACTGGCGGAGAGTGGCGGGCCAGTCGTAGATGACCTGCCGGACCGTGCCGCCCTTGATGGCATTGGGGTCGCCGATGAGCGGATATTCGCTTGCCGTCTGCCAGCCCTCGCCGGTGAAGCCGGGACCGCCGAGCTCCGCGGGGACGCTGGCGTCGCCCGCCTGGGGGTCGAAGCTGGGAGTGCAGGTCTCGAGAACGAGGTCCTCGGTGCTGAACGCGGCCCTCTCCTTCCCGGCTCCCGCACTTTCCGTGGCTTCTCCGGACTTGCCCCTGCCGCATCCCGTAAGCGCCACAGCGACGGCGAGGCTCGCGAGGACCAGTCCGTGACCGAGCGGCGAATAGATCTGCTTGGAAAGCCGAAGCGTCATCGGAGCACTCCTTGATTTCTGCTCGCTGGGGAATCCGAGTTCAGAACGGTGGGAGACTGTGCTGGGGCGATGATGGTAACACAGCCCACGCGGGAGAGGCGCGGGAATCGCCCAGGCGATATACTCGATCCAGGTTCCGGAACCGTCCCGGTCCCGCCCCCATCCCCCCCTCGCAAGGAGAGGCACGCTATGACCAAGTGCCGGTTGGCTGTGTTCTTCGCGCTCGCCACGGCCGGGCTCGCCGTGACACCGGCGGTTGCGCAGCACCCCCCGGAAAACGTCGTTCTCCTGAGCCACCTCGATCGCGGCGAGGAGTACTCGGGCAACTGGGGCTACACCGCGCCCGACGGGACCGAGCTGGCCATCTCGGGCACGATTGCCGGGACCACGTTCATCGATGCCACCGTGCCCACGGCCGCCGTCGAGGTGGCCTTCATCCCCGGGCCGGGCTCGATCTGGAGGGAGATGGCGGTCTTCGGCCACTACTGCTACATCGTCACCGAGGCGGAGGGGGCCGCGCTGCAGGTCGTCGACCTCAGCGATCCGTTGAGCCCCAGCCTGGCCGCGACCCTCAATCCACCGGCGCTGCCCTTCAGCCGCGCCCATGAGATCAAGATCGACCAGACCACGGGACTCTGCTATGTCGCGGGCACCCGCAATGGCTCGACCTACACTGGACTCATCATCCTCGATCTGAACGTCAACCCGCTCCAGCCGGTCCATCTTGGCAGCTGGCCGATTTCGGGGGCGAGTACGGACAACTACGTGCACGACCTGTCCATCCTCGACGGCAAGGCCTACTGCGCCAACATCTATGCCGGCGAGGTGGTCGTGCTCGATGTCACGCAGCCCGGTGCTCCGCCCGTGCTGCAGAGCTGGACGTATCCCAGCGCCTTCACCCACAACACCTGGCCGAGCGCGGATGGGTCCTTTCTCGTCACCACCGACGAGAACGCAGGCGGCCATCTCCGGATGTGGGATGTGAGCGACCTGGATCAGATCCAGCAGACGGACGAGTGGGTCTCGCCGACGGGGGGCCTCGTTCACAACGCCTACCTGCGCGGGAGTCTGTGCTTCATGTCGCACTACCAGGATGGGCTGCGCGTGGTGGACGTGTCCGATCCCTACGCCCTCCGGCCCGTGGGCTGGTATGACACGCACCCGGCCGATGGAGGGACATCACGCGGCGCCTGGGGCTGCTTCTGCTTCGCCGCCGACTCGACGATCGTCTACATCAGCGACCGGGACACCGGGACCTATATCCTCCGCTACGTGGCTCCGCCGGTCGCCGTTCTCGACCCCGAGGCGATCGCCCCCAGCGCTCCGGGCAGTATCAGCTCTCCCAACCCCTTCCGGGCCATGACGCGAATCCGCTTCACCCTGGCCGAGCCCGGGCCGGTGAGCCTCCGTATCTACGACTCGTCGGGGCGACTCGTCCGTACCCTGGCCGATCGCTCCATGGCGACGGGCCTGCAGGCCGTGACCTGGGACGGCCGCGATGGGGCCAGTCGCCGGGTGGGAAGCGGCGTGTACTACTACCGTCTCGATGCCCCTGGACTCGGAACCAGCGGGCGGTTGGTGGTTACTCCATAGAGGAGGTAGTGCTGGGAGCAGGTGGTGAGGGGAGGCAGGAGGGTCCCCCCAAGGAGAGCGGGAGAATCGGCGGTTGACACCTGTCCGGGTGGCCTGTAGCCTTCTGCGGGCCAATCCTCGAGGTTCCGGACCATGCATTTGGCCCGTCCCTCAGGCCGGATAAACGCCTGTCAAAATGCAACTTAGGCGAGCCAGGCGTTCACTGCGGGATGATCCCCGGCAGGCGCGCGGTCGGCGCTGGCCCGGCCGTACCGGGCGGGCTATTCCCGCCAAACACTGTCTAACCATACCGTTGCATGTAGCTGTGAGACTGGGAATGCCCAGGGTGGGGAGGTGGTGTCTCAGGAGCCGGGCGGCAGCCCTCCTCGCGGCAGGCGCATGCCTGCTCGGCGGGGTCGCGGGTTGCGAGCCTTCCCATCGCGGTGTCACCGCCGGGACGCTCCGGGTTGTGGGATCCGAAGCGGCTCGCCCCATGGTGCAGGCCGCAGCGGACACATTCGTTTCCTACTACAAGCGAGCACAGGTCACGGTCGAGGGAGGAGGCACCGTGGCCGGGCTCGAGGCCCTGATCAACAAGCAGGCCGAAATCGCAGTTCTCTCCCGCGAGCCGCTGGAGAGCGAGCGGAAGGCAGGCGCCGAGGTCGGGGTCGAGATCGCACTCTATCCCTTTGCCTATGATGGGCTGGCCATCATCGTCAACCGCGATAACTCGGCCTATGCCCTCAGCTTCCGCGAGGCGCGGACGCTCTTCACCGGTGAGACGACGGACTGGTCGGTCATTGGAGCCGACCCAGGATGGATCCGCGTCTACACGACCGGTGTTGAAAACGGCGCTACCGAGTTCGTCCGCCGGGTCCTGCTCGGCGGAGCGGACTTCGTCGCAGGGGCGGGGAGGGCAACCACGACCCGAGGGATCGTCGACTCGGTGGCCCAGCACGTTGACGCCATCGGCTACGCCAGCATGGCCGAGCTCGACGACCGCGTGAAAGCGCTGCCTCTCTCTCCGCCCGAGGGTGGGCCACTCAGGGTTCTCAACAGGGAAACGGTCTATCGGAAGGAGTACCCTCTAGTCCGTACCTTTTACTTTGGCACCCGGGGCATCCCGCGGGACGACCTGATTTCCGGTTTTGTCAGCTTCGTCATGGGTAACAGCGGCCAGAAGGTCGTCGCCGAGATGGGTTTCGTCCCCGCCACCGTGCCCGTCCGGTTTCGGACCGAGGGCTAGCCCCGCCAGCCGAAGAGCCCTGGATCCAGATCATGACTGAGAGAAGAATGGAGAAAGTCATCACACGCCACAGCCGCGGCTTCCTCGGGATCCTCGTCGCTGCCGGGTGCCTCCTGGCGCTCGGTGCCGGAAGTGAAGTCCGGGCTGCCGACGCCGACCCTCAAGTCCCCTACGCCCTCGCAGCTGCTGGGGATTCACTGTTTGCCCTGAACAAGATCGACCAGGCCGAGGCCGAGTACCAGAAATCCTATGAGGCCGCCAAGAGCTTCCAGGCCGGGACGGCGCCCCGCGAGGAGGGGCTCTGCCTGGCCAACTACGGGCTCGCCCGCGTGGCCCTGGTGCGCGGCGAGACCAAGGATGCCGGGAAGCTCCTCAAGTCCTGCAAGGACAAGCCCCAGTACGAGGGCATCTACATGCTCGGCATGGGGCTTACGGCGTACAAGGAAGGCAATCTCGACGAATCCGAGAGGCTTCTCCTGCAGGGCGCGAGCCGACTCGACCTGGCCCGGGGCGATAGCCCCGCAGACGAGGTTCGGCTGGAGATGGCGGACTCACTGGTCTCCATCGCCCTCGCCAAGGACCTGCCTCTCATTGCCGTCGAGCGGCTCAACGAACGTGCCAAGCTCGTTCCTGGAGATCCGGCTCCTCATGTTCGCCGGGGGCGCATTCTCGAGGACTCGAAGCAGTACGAGGAGGCCGTGGAGGCCTATGGCCAGGCGATCGCCGTCGACTCGACCGCGGTCGAGGCCTATCGCGGCATCGCCGGAATCTATTCTCGCGCCCAGGGCGGCAAGCCGGTTGCGGCCAAGACGTTGGAGCGACTGGCGATCGCGCAACCAACGGCAGAGAACTGGGCCGCGGCGGGCGAGGCCTGGATGGAGGCCGGACAGCCGCAGAGCGCGGCTCCGCTCTTCGAGAAGGCCGTGGCAGCCGGAGGCCCGGCCAAGGCGCAGGTCGGACTCGCCCGCGCCATCTACGCCAGCGGCGATCGGGAAAAAGCCGTCACCATCTTCCAGGGCATCGACCCATCGGCGCTCAGCGCCGACGACTGGGACGCGATCGGGAAGGCGCTCCTCGAGCAGAAGGACTACCCTCAGGCCCGCAACGCCTTCCTGAAGGAGTCCGAGCTCGATCCGACCCGGGCCGACGCGCTGTTCTACGCCGGCTACACCCACTACGTGTCGCGCGAGTACGCGGAGGCCATCCCGTACTTCGAGCGGCGGATCGCGATCGACTCGAAGTCGACGGCGGCGTTCTCGAACCTGGGCCTCTGCTACCTGCAGGTCGGAAAGCCGGAAGAAGGGATCGCCATGCTCCAGAAGGCGGTCGATCTCGATCCCGACGACTCGCGGAGCCGGATCTGGCTGGCTCAGGCCTATGCCGTCCAGTCCAAGTGGGGCGAGTCGGCGGCCGAGTACGAGAAGGTCATCGCGATGGATGCCGAGAGCGCCGAAGCCTGGCGTGGCCTCGGTTTTGCCCAGCTCAACCAGAATCGCTATGGCGAAGCCATCGATTCCCTGACCAAGGCCGATCAGCTCGAGCCCAACAACGTGCAGGGGCTCGTCTGGCTCGCCCAGGGCCACGGCATGGTCGAGCACTACGATACGGCCGCATCCTTGTTCCGGAAGGCCCTGAGCGTGGATCCCAGCTCGCAGGAGGCGCGGCAGGGATTGCAGATGATCGATGAAGTAACGAAGAAGCAGAAGAAGCGCAGGCCCTCTGCTTCGTGAGCCAGTTAGCCTAGGAGGAAGCCGAACGTGAGACAGTCGTGGTTCTTCATAATCGTGCTGACCATCGCGATCATCATCGCGTGGGTCGTCTTCAACTACTTCCTGCCGGAGTACGTCAAGGCCGGTGGTCCGCTCGTCATGTCGCTCATCGTGCTCCTCGTGCTGACGATCACCTACGTCTTCGAGCGCACCATCACGATCAAGAAGGCCGAGGGTCGCGGCAGTCTGCATACCTTCGTGCGCAAGTTCCGCCAGGAAGTGCAGGCGGGAAACATGGACCAGGCGATCGCCGCGTGCGAGAAGCAGGGCGGTTCACTGGCCAACGTGTTGCGGGCTGGTCTCTCGAGCTTCCAGGATGCGCTCCACTTCAACCTCTCGGACTACGAGCGGACGGACTACACCCGGCGTGCTGTCGAGGAGGCGAACGCTCTCGAGTCGCCGATTCTCGAGCGAAACCTGATCGCGCTCTCCACGATCGCATCGATTGCGACCATGGTCGGCCTCCTCGGTACCACCATCGGCATGATCCGCGCCTTCAGGGCCATGGCCACCACCGGGGCGCCGGATGCCATCCAGCTCGCCCTCGGGATCTCCGAGGCTCTGATCAACACCGCCGGCGGTCTGACGGTGGCCATCCTGGCCATCGTTGGCTACAACTACTTCGTCAACAGGGTCGATTCGTTGAACAACACGATCGACGAGGCAGCCCACGAGATGCTGGATCAGGTCACGGCCATGGGGAAGGGGCGAAAGGTTGCGCAAGCCTAAGCGAATCGGAGTCAGTATCGACATGACCCCGATGGTCGATATTGCCTTCCTGCTCTTGATCTTCTTCATGACGACGACGACCTTCAAGCCGCCGGAAGAGGTCACGATCGACCTGCCGCGCTCGAGCGCCGAGTACAAGGTGCCGGAGTCGAACGTGCTCATCCTGACCATCACCAGGACCGGTGACCTCTTCGTGCAGAACGATCCGCGCAGCTCGGTGCAGAAGATCGACATGAGCCAGCTCGGAGGCTGGGTCCGGAGCGAGCGTTCGCGGAACCCGCGCGTGCGCATGATCGTGAAGGCCGACAAGAACTGCGAGTACGGGGTCATGCAGGACGTGATGGATGTCCTGCAGGTGGAACGGACCAACCGTTTCGTGCTCATGACCGAGGGCGAAGGAGCGGAACAGGGGGAGAAGACGCTTCCCGAAGCCCTTGAGGGCGAGCCGCTCGAAGGCTACGGCGTCGGCGCCGGGCACCAGCTGGCCCAGGCCGGTTCGGACGCCGTGCGCCCGGAGGCGGCCGCGAGTGGAGGTGAGCCATGGGTGCGGTAGACGTCGGCGCCCCGAAAGGCAAGGGCAAGAAGAAGACCCGCCGTGGCGGGATTCGCATCGACATGACCCCCATGGTTGACATCGCGTTCCTGCTCCTCATCTTCTTCATGGTCACGACCGTCTTCCGCCGGCCGCAGGCGCTCGAGATCACGCTGCCCGGCGAGAAGAACGAGGTCGAGGTCCCCGAGCGGAACGTGATGTCGATCCTGGTCGACCAGGACGGCAAGGCGTACTGGCATCTGGGGCTCGACCTGCCGACCCCGGTCGAGGTCGACAAGGTAAACGAGATCGTCTATCAGGAACGCAGCCAGAACCCGGCGCTCGCGGCGGTGATCAAGATCGATCGCGCCGCTCCCTACCACTACATGGTGGATGTGCTGGACGAGGTCACCCTCGGCAAGCTCGAGCGCTTCAGCCTGGCCCCGCTGACCGAAGACGACAAGCTGGCCCTGCAGGGCGGGGGAACTGGATCGTGAGCTTCCGCACATACATCCTGCAGCGTCCTCTGATCGAGAGTCTCGGTCCGTCGGCGCGACGGCTGGCCCGAGGCCGCTACCAGCGGCATTTCGCCACCGCTCTCATGCTGTGCATCGTGCTGCTCTTCTCAGTGATGCTGGGAGGAATGGGCTATTCACGGCTCAAGGAACGCGCTGAGGCGCACCAGGCGACGCGCCAGGTGAAGCTCGTGCCCTACCGCGACCTGGCCGCCCCGCCCTCGCTCCAGCAGGCACCGGCCGAGCCGCCCAAGTTCTCGTTCAAGGCCCCGACCTTCAAGGCGCCGCCGACCGGTATTCCGGTGCCGGTGCCCCAGGAGGAAGCGGCAGTGACGACGATCGCGAGTCAGGCACAGATCCCGTTCGCTGGGACCGAGGGCGATACCGGCCTCGGCTCCGATCTGAGCGAGGGGGTACCCTGGGGCGTGGAGGGCGGCGGTGACATCGTCATCACGGACGAAGAGGCAATGCCCTCGCCGGACGAGTTCGTCCCGGTGGAAGAGCAGCCGGTGCTGATCGAGAAGCAGCCTCCGGTCTATCCGGAACTGGCCCAGATGGCGAAGATCGAAGGTACGGTCATCGTCAAGGTGCTCGTCGGCAAGGACGGCAAGGTCAAGGACGCGATCATCGGCAAGGGAGTCAACGGGATTCTCGATCAGGCCGCTCTTGACGCCGCACAGAACTACGTCTTCAAGCCGGCCATGCAGAACAAGAAGCCGGTGGCGGTCTGGGTGGCGATCCCGTTCAGATTCCAGCTCTACTAGAAGGGCCGGCACTGGCGCTCAGGATGGCAAGCGCCGCGGCGGAGAGCGCGCCGTTGTCTGCTGACATATGGCCTGCGCGGCCGGGCGTGGGTCACGCTAAGGAGAAACCGGAGGGAGCGAATGGCAGTCAAGACCGTCATGCATGGGTCCGTTGCGGTGGTTACTCCTGAGGGCACTCTGTGGGGCGGCAACGAGACCTCCCAGCTCAAGGAGGCGATCGACAACCTCATCAAGCAGGGGAATCAACACCTCGTGCTGGACCTCGGCAAGGTAAATCATCTGAACTCGACCGCGCTCGGTCTCCTGGTCTCGACTCACTCGAACTACACGAAGCGCGGCGGGTCTGTGAAGCTCTGCGCGCTCGAGAACAAGATCAGGAACCTGCTCCTCATCACCAAGCTGTCCATGGTCTTCGAGTCATACGAAACCCTCCAGGATGCCCTGGCCAGCTATGCGGGGACGAGCTAGCGGAAGATCCTGCCCGCCGTCCCCTGCCGGTGAGAAGGCTCCTCCCAAGCCAGGCCCAGCGGAGCGACCGCCAAGATGAGGGCCGTCCAGGTCTCTGCCTGGACGGCCCATTTCTGCTATAATTACTGGGTTCCGGTGTCGCAGCGAGCTGGATGGCTGCTGCGGCTTGAGCCACGGTCCTCCTCCAACCCTGTCCACCACCCGACCCCCCGGTCCTAACTGACATTGTTGAAAGGGATTGAGCGCGATGCGTGGATCAACCTCGTTCTTACTCGTCCTGGCTGCTCTGCCTGCCCTCATCGGCGCTGGGGACCCGGCAAGCGCCCAGGTCAACCCCCCTGAGAACGTGGTTCTCCTGAAGAACCTCGATCGTGGCGACACCTACAGCGGCAACTGGGGCTACACGGCGCCCGACGGCACGGAGCTCGCCATCTCCGGGACGACCACCGGGACCGCCTTCATCGACGCCACCGACCCCGCCAATGCCTACGAGGTGGCCTTCATTCCCGGCCCCAACTCGACCTGGCGCGAGATGGCGACCCTCGGGAACTACTGCTACATCGTGACCGAGGCCACCGGCGCCGCGCTCCAGGTCGTGGACCTCTCGAATCCCCTGAGCCCGGCCCTCGTTGCCACGCTCAATCCGCCGAGCTTCTTCTATGCGACCGCTCACGAGATCAAGGCGGATCCCACGACCGGCTTCCTCTATGTCTGCGGCACCAGCCCGGGCTCGGGCCAGCCCAGCCGCGGGCTCGTCATCCTCGATTGCAATGCCAGCCCGACCAACCCGACGCTGCGCGGCGACTGGAACGTGAACTACGTCCATGACATCTCGATCAAGGACGGCCGGGCTTACGCCGCGTCCATCTACGACGGGATCGTCTACGTCCTCGACGTCACCAACTCGGGAACGCCGCCCATCCTCGCCCAGTGGACCTACCCGCAAGCGTCGACGCACAACACCTGGCCCAGCGCGGATGGCCGCTACCTGGTGACGACCGACGAGGTCACCGGCTTCGGCATCAAGATCTGGGATGTGAGCAACCTCCAGAACATCACGCTGACGGACGAGTACTACTCGCCCACGGGATCGATCGCGCACAATGCCTACATCCGGGGCAACCTCGTGTTCGCCTCGTTCTACCGGGACGGTCTCCGGGTCTTCGATATCAGCGATCCCTACAACATCCAGCCGGTGGGCTGGTACGACACGCACCCGCAGAGCGGACAGAGCTATTCCGGGGCCTGGGGTTGCTACGCCCTGGCCACGGACCCCAACATCGCTTACATCACCGATATGCAGACCGGGACCTACATCCTGCGCTACTCCAACGACCTCGGGACGCTCTCGGGGACGGTGCGCGACGCCCAGAACCAGCAACCGCTGGCGGGGGCGTCGGTGGAGGTCCTGGAGGCGAGCTCGACGCGGACCACCAACGCCCAGGGGACCTACACTTTCTCCCTGCAGCCCGGCATCTACAACGTGAACTGCTCGATCTTCGGCTACACCCCGGGGTCGGCCCAGGCCACGATCACGACCCAGCAGACGACGACTCTCGATTTCAACCTGAACCCGATTCCGGCCGGTGGCTTGACCGGTGTCGTGCGCGACTCGAACCAGACTCCGATCGCCGGGGCGACCGTGACGATCGATGGCACTCCGCTCAGCGCCGAGACCAACGGGAGCGGGGTCTACACCTTCGCTTCAGTGCCGATGGGCAGCTACAGCGCGACGGCATTCAGGTTCGGGTACGCATCCCAGACCGCGCCGGTCACCATCGTCGCCTCCCAGCAGGCGAGCCATGACTTCGTGCTCCAGGCCGCGTACTTCGCCAGCGACATGGAGACGAGCCCCGGCAACTGGACGGTGTCGGGGAACGCCACCTCGGGCCAGTGGGTGCGCGTCGATCCGGTCGGCACGTTCAACGGGGGCGACCCCGTGCAGCCCGAGGATGATCACACCCGGGCTCCCGGCGTCCTGTGCTGGGTGACGGGAAACGGAGTCCCCGGCGGGGCCATCGGGGACAACGATGTCGACAACGGATCCACCATCCTCACCACCCATGTCTTCGATCTCAGCGCTCTCTCGGATCCGGTGCTGGATTACTGGCGCTGGTTCTCGAACGATGCCAATGGCAACGCCGACGACCCCTGGGTTGTCGAGGTGAGCTCGAACGGCGGAGCGACCTGGGTCGCGATCGAGAGCACGCTCGCCGCCCGGGCTTCCTGGATCCAGATCTCACGGCGTCTGGGCGACTACCTGACGCTTCCGCTGTCCCAGTTCCAGGTGCGATTCACCGCCAGTGACCTGACTCCGGGATCGATCGTCGAGGCAGCCATCGATGACTTCCAGATCTTCGACAGCGGGGCGACGACGGGTGTCGAGGAACCCGACGAGGGTCCGGTTACAGCGCCGGTTGCTCTCCGCGGCAATTTCCCCAATCCGTTCAATCCCACGACGGAGATCCAGTTCGAGCTATCGCGAGAGATGCCGGTGAAGCTGCGCATCTTCGATGCGTCGGGTCGCATCGTGCGCGTGCTCGTGGATGAGAGGCCGTTCGGTGCGGGAGCGCAGTCGGTGACATGGGACGGCCGCAACGATGCGGCTCAGCCGGTGGCGAGTGGCGTCTACTACCTCCGGCTCGAGACGCCGGGCTCCTCGCAATCCAGGAGCATGGTGCTCGCCAAGTAGGCGGCGCCGCCGGAGCGCCCACGATCCGCAGGTGGGCCGGCGGTAGATCAGGCGGCCAGCGGCCCCAGCACGGCGCGTGGGGCAACAGCGCCCTCGGCGACCCCGAACAGGGTGAGCGTGCGCTGGACCCCTGACTCTGCGGCGGCGATCAAGCGCTGGCGGTCCGTCGTCCAGCGAGTGACCGGAAGATCGGGGGGAGGGGCCACCACGGCGAGGCGGGCCTCTTCCCCTCTTTCGTGTCGCCCGGCGCGCAGGAGTCTCAAGCCCTCGTGGAGTCGCGCCATCCCGGCGGCGTAGGAGGCGGCCAGGGCACCGGCCCGCCGATGGTCGATCGTCCGCCACACGAGCGGCATCAGGAAGCTCTGGGGTGTCGTCTCGGCGCTGGCCAGCGGCCGGCTCAAGAGGACGAGGACATCGCTGCAACCGTCCGCTATCGCCTCGAGGATCGGTACCGGAAGGAAGAGGGCGCCGTCCACGTATCGCGAGCCGCGGTGGACGATGGGGCGGCGGTAGACGAGTGGCATGGCCCCCGAGGCCTTGAGCAGGGTCAGCAGGTCGCGCGGCCCATCCATCTCGTTCTGGGTAAAGCACTCCGTTCTGGCCCGCTCGACATTCGTCACGTAGACGTGAAGTCGAGTGGAACTGGCCAGCACTTGCTCCATCGCCAGCCGCTTTCTCCTGCCCACCACTTCTTCGTAGCAGAAGTCGATATCAACCGCTGTACCGCGGAGGATGCGCCGCCAGTCGATGAAGTTGCGGTTGTTGATGTCGCTGTAGTAGATCGAAGTACCCAGCGTTACCTGACCGGAGAGGAAGTAGCTCGCGTTCACGGCTCCCGCCGAGGATCCATAGACCGCATCGAAGATGCTCCTGAGCCCGAGCTCCTCGAGCGCGCACAGGGCGCCCGCCGTGAAGACGCCCCGCATCGCCCCACCCTGGACGACGAGCCCGATGCGACGACCGTCACTCCATTTGCCGGCAGGCGCTCTCCTCCGGGCGAGAAGATGTTCGATGAGTGGTGCGGGCAAATTCACTCTCCATGGGATTGGAGATGCCGCGGCCTGTGCGCTGCGGTTATCGTAGCAGCTGGAGGGAGGCGCGATGCCAGCAGAAGCGAACGGTGGGGGCGAGGACGCCAGGGCCGAACGGGACCTGGCTGGTGTGATGAAGCTCGACCAGTTCCTCAAATGGTCGGGCATCACCGCCACCGGCGGTCAAGCCAAGGTCCTCATCCAGGGCGGTCAAGTGCGCGTCAACGGGGTGGTCGAGACACGCCGGGGGCGAATGCTCCGCTGCGGGGATCGGGTCGAGGTCGAGGGCCGGGTCTACCCGGTCGAGCGCTCCTGAGATCGGGACCCCGGCGGGGGTGCCGATGGATCTCGGGCGGCCCCGGCTCGGGCGTTGGGGGCTCTCCACCCACGCTCCCGGTGGGAGAGGCGGGTCCGGGTCCGTCCCGCCCTTCGGGGCTTGCCAAGGCGGCCGAGGCGGTGCTAGGCTGCGCCGTTCATTTTAATTAGCCTCCGTGTAGCCCTAGTCCGCCCTCGGCGGCCCGACCCCCAAACCGTGCTGTCTACATGGCCCAGCTCTTCCCTCGCAGCTCCAACGCGCTCGCGAAGGCGTCGATCGTCGTCGCCGCGGCACTCGTCGCTGGTCTCCTCTACGTCGTCTACGCCCTTGATCGCTCGAGCTACACGACGGGCAAGGACGTCATCCTGAGCCAGCCCGTGCCGTTCAGCCACGACCACCACGTCGCCTCGATCGGGATCGACTGCCGCTATTGCCACACCTCGGTCGAGACCGCCTCGTTCGCCGGGATGCCGCCGACCGCGACCTGCATGAACTGCCATTCGCAGATCTGGTCGGACAGCCCGATGCTCGAGCCGGTGCGGGAAAGCTACCGCACCGGGAAGCCCATCGAGTGGACCCGGGTCCACAACCTCGCCGATTTCGTCTATTTCGATCATTCCATTCACATCGCCAAGGGCATCGGCTGCGCTACCTGCCATGGGCGTGTGGACAAGATGCCGCTCATGTGGCAGGAGGAATCACTGCGCATGGAGTGGTGCTTGAACTGCCATCGTAACCCCGAGCGCTACGTGCGGCCCCGGGAGGAAGTGTTCAACCTGGCGTGGGCGCCGCCGGCCAATGCCGACAGCCTGGGGCGAGCGCTCGTCGAGAAGTACAAGATCCAGAGCCTGACGCATTGTTCGGTCTGCCACCGCTAGTTGCCGCTGCCTGCTCACGCTGACGGAGCGGGCGAGATCGAGAGAGGAACTCGAGCCTTGTCGCACGGATCCCAACACCCCGCCTTCGATCCGGAAGCCGGGACGGACCACGGTCACGATGATGATCTGGCGCCCGTCGCCGAGCCGATCGATATCGCTCGCCTGCGCCGCGAGCTGGCCGCCGCGCGCGGGCCGGAGTACTGGCGGAGCCTCGAGGAACTGGCCGGCACCGAGGCCTTCGCCGATCTCCTGCATCGCGAGTTCCCGCGCGAAGCTGCCGTCTGGGACGAGAGCGTGTCGCGGCGCAGTTTCCTCTCTCTCATGGGTGCCTCCCTGGCGCTCGGTGGACTCGCTGCCTGCAGCCCGCGCCCGATCGAGAAGATCGTTCCCTATGTGAAGCAACCCGAGGAGCTGGTTCCCGGGAAACCCCTCTACTTCGCCTCGGCCATGGTGCTGGGCGGTATCGCCAACGGCATCCTCGTCGAGAGCCATACCGGCCGCCCGACCAAGATCGAGGGCAATCCCGATCACCCGGCCAGCCACGGCGCCGCGGATGCCTGGACCCAGGCCTCGATCCTCGGCCTCTACGATCCCGATCGTTCACAGGCGCTGCGCAAGCGCGCCGAGGTCAGCACCTGGAAGCTCTTCACCGAGGAGATGGCGTCGGCGATTGCGGCGCTCGTCGCGCTCAAAGGCCAGGGACTCGCCATCCTCACCGAAGCCGTGAGCTCACCGACGCTCGCCGCGCAGATCGAATCGCTCCTGGCCGAGATGCCGGAGGCGCGATGGGTCCAGTACGAGCCGGGGAACCGGGACCAGGCGCTGGAGGGTGCGCGGCGCGCCTTTGGAGCCCCGGTCGACCTGCGCTACAACGTGGCGGCGGCGCGGACGATCCTCACCCTCGATTCGGACTTCCTCGCCACGGGTCCCGGAGCGCTTGCCTACGCCCGCGACTTCGCTGCGGGTCGCCGCTTCGCCCATGATGAGGGCGAGCCCGCGATGAACCGGCTCTATGCCGTCGAGAGCATGCCGACCGCCACGGGCACCCTGGCTGATCATCGGTTTCCGGTTCCGGCGAGCGAGATCGAGTCCTTTGCTCTGGCCATGGCCGCCGAGCTCGGGGTCCCCGGCGCCGGGCGCCCGGACCTGGCCCCCGCACTCATGCGCGTTGCCGCCGTGATCGCGCGCGACCTGGCCGCTCATCGCGGGGCCGGACTGATCGTCGCCGGAGACACCCTGCCGGCCGCGGTGCACACCGTCGTTCATGGGATGAACGCCGCTCTCGGCAATCTCGGTGCGACCGTGATCGCGACCGATCCGGTCGTGGTCCGCCCCGGCAATCAGGTTGGAGCGTTGAGCGATCTCGTTCAGGCCATGGACGCCGGCCAGGTCGATGTCCTCCTCATCCTGGGTGGGAATCCGGTCTACACGGCGCCTGCCGATCTCGACTTCGCGGCCGCCATGGACAAGGTGCGGCTCGGCGTGCACGTCTCGCTCTACGAGGATGAGACCTCGGAGCGCTGCCTGTGGCACGTTCCCGAGACCCACTATCTCGAGGCCTGGAGCGACGCGCGTGCCTACGATGGCACGCACACGATCGTCCAGCCGCTGATCGAGCCCCTATATGGAGGCAAGTCGGTGCACGAGGTGGTGGCCGCGCTCTCCGGACAACCTGAGGCCAAGGGCATCGATCTGGTGCGGGAGACGCTCCGCCGCCGGCATGCGAAGGGGAGCGACTTCGAGGCGTTCTGGCGCCGGAGCCTGCATGACGGGTTCGTGGCGGGAAGCGCCTTCGCGCCGCGGCGGGTTGCCATCGATCAGGACGCCATCGCCACGGCCGCGCTCGATCTGGCGGCTCCCAGGGTTGGTGCCACGAGCGGTCTCGAGCTCAACCTGCGTCTCGACCCGTGCACGCATGACGGCCGGTTCGCCAACAACGGCTGGCTCCAGGAGCTGCCGAAGCCGTGGACCCGCCTCACCTGGGACAACGCGGTCCTCATGAGCCCGCGCACCGCCGAATCGCTCGGCGTCAAGAACGAGGATGTGGTGACCCTCAGGGCCGGCGAGCGCACGGTGAGCGCGCCGGTCTGGGTCCTGCCCGGACATGCCGCGCGCGCGGTCACCATTCACCTCGGCTACGGGCGCGCGCGGACCGGCCGCGTGGGGAATGGTGTCGGCTTCAATGCCTATGCGCTGCGCACGGTCTCGACGCCCTGGCACCTGCCCGGGGTTGTTATCGAGAAGACCGGGAAGAGTCATCGCCTGGCCACGACGCAGGACCACCACAGCATGGAGGGCCGGCCCTTCGTGCGCTCGGCCACTCTCGGCGAGTACAAGGAGCATCCCGAGTTCGCCCGGCACCTTGCGGAGGATCCACCCCGCGATCTCACCCTCTATCCGGAGTTCCCCTACGAGGGGAATGCCTGGGGCATGGTCGTGGATCTCGGGTCTTGCCTCGGCTGCAACGCCTGCGTGGTCGCCTGCCAGGCCGAGAACAACATCCCGATCGTGGGCAAGGAGAACGTGCTCAACGGCCGCGAGATGCACTGGATCCGCATCGACCGCTACTTCCACGGCGAGCTGGATGCGCCCGCCATCGACCACCAGCCGGTCATGTGCCAGCACTGCGAGATGGCGCCGTGCGAGCCGGTGTGCCCGGTGACGGCCACCGCGCACTCGAGCGAAGGCCTCAACGACATGGCCTACAACCGCTGCATCGGCACCCGCTACTGCTCCAATAACTGCCCGTACAAGGTGCGTCGTTTCAACTACCTGCAGTACACGGACAAGAAGACGCCGGTGCTCGATCTGATGCGGAACCCCGACGTCACGGTCCGCAACCGGGGCGTCATGGAGAAGTGCAGCTACTGCGTGCAGCGCATCAATCACGCCCGCATCGCCGCCAAGCGTGAGGATCGGCCCATCCGGGATGGCGAGGTGGTTCCCGCCTGCGGGCAGGCGTGCCCGACCCAGGCCATCTTCTTCGGCAATCTCAACGATCCCGAGAGCAAGGTCGCCCGCTGGCACCAGGACCCGCGGAACTACGGCATCCTGACCGAGCTCAATACACGGCCCCGCACAACGTACCTGGCCAAGGTCACGAACCCCAACCCCGAGCTGGAGAAGTCCCCAGGATGACCCAGGTCACCCACGACGCCCCGATCGTCCCCGGCTCGGCTCTCGGCGAGCCGCCGGTCATCGGCCCCGGGCACCGCCTGGATACGGTGACGGACAAGATCAGCTCCATCGTCTTCCGGAAGACCCCGAAGTCCTTCTACCTCGCCTTCGGGGCTGCTTTCCTGCTGGTGATGGTCTTCCTCATGTCCGTCACTCATCTGTTCATGACCGGGGTCGGGATCTTCGGCAACAACATGCCGGTGGCATGGGCGTTTCCCATCGTCAACTTCGTGTGGTGGATCGGTATCGGCCACGCCGGGACCCTGATCTCGGCCATCCTGCTCCTCCTCCGGCAGAACTGGCGCAACTCGATCAACCGCTTCGCCGAGGCGATGACGTTGTTCGCGGTCGCCTGCGCCGGCCTCTACCCGATCCTGCATCTCGGCCGGCCCTGGCTCTTCTACTGGATGCTGCCCTATCCGAACACGATGCTCCTGTGGCCCCAGTTCAGGAGCCCCCTCATCTGGGACGTGTTCGCGGTTACGACCTACGCGACCGTATCGCTCCTGTTCTGGTTCGTCGGCCTCGTTCCCGACCTGGGGACGATGCGCGACCGGGCCCAGAACAAGGTTGCCCGCGCCATCTTCGGCGCGATGTCCATGGGCTGGCGCGGCGCCGCGTCGCACTGGCACCACTACGAACGCGCTTACCTCCTGCTCGCAGCGCTCTCGACCCCGCTCGTGGTTTCGGTCCACACGGTCGTTTCCTTCGACTTCTCGGTGGGCATCGTGCCCGGCTGGCACACCACCATCTTCCCGCCGTACTTCGTCGCCGGAGCCGTCTACTCCGGGTTCGCGATGGTGCTCACCCTCGCTCTCCCGCTCCGCAGGCTCTTCAAGCTCGAGGACCTGATCACCCTCCGCCATCTCGACAACATGGCCAAGGTGATGCTCACGACCGGGCTCATCGTGGCCTACGGCTATGCGATGGAGATCTTCATCGCCTGGTACAGCGGCAACCCGTACGAGCAGTACATGATCCTGAACCGGATCACCGGGCCCTACCGCTACCAGTGGCTGGCCCTCATCCTGTGCAACGTGGCCATTCCCCAGCTGCTCTGGTTGGGGTCGGTGCGGCGTTCAGCGCCGATCCTGTTCGTGATCGCGCTCATCATCAACACCGGGATGTGGCTCGAGCGCTTCATCATCATCGTAACGAGTCTGCACCGCGACTTCATGCCGTCGTCGTGGGCCATGTACAAGCCGACGATGTGGGACTGGTCGCTCTATGCCGGATCGATCGGTCTCTTCCTCGCGCTCATGTTCCTCTTCGTCCGGTTACTGCCGGTGATCTCGATCTTCGAGATGCGCACGTTGCTGCCGGAGGCGCACGTGCGTGAAGGGAAGCACTCATGAAGCAGCACACCGCAACCCCGATCTTCGGCCTGATGGCCGAGTTCGCCTCAGCACAGGCGTTGCTCGACGCCGCTCACGCCGCCCACCACGCAGGCTACAAGAAGGTCGAGGCCTATAGCCCGTTCCCCGTGGAGGGGATGGGGGAGGCGCTGGGGCACGCCCCGTCGCCGCTGCCCTGGATCGTGCTCATCGGCGGGGCCATCGGCGGGATCGGTGGCTTCATGTTCCAGTGGGTATCGTTCGCTCGCTTCTACCAGCTCAACATCGGCGGCCGGCCGTTCTTCAGCTGGCCGAGCTTCGTGCCCGTGACCTTCGAGCTCACTGTGCTCCTGGCGGCGCTCTCCTGTGTCGTCGGCCTGATTGTCCTGTGCGGGCTACCGATGCCCTACCATCCCGTCTTCAACGCTGCGCGCTTCGCCGGCGCGTCCCGCGACCGGTTTTTCCTCTGCATCGAGAGTGCGGATCCCCGGTACGACCGCGCGGAAACCGAGCGTTTCCTCAAGGGTATGAACCCCAGCGAGGTGATCGAGGTTGAGCCCTAAGCTTCGGCGCGGGCCGATCCCGCGCGCCCTGTTCATCTTGGCGGGCCTGTTCCTGCTCGCTACCAGCACCGGCTGCCATCGGGACTTGCGCGACCAGCCGCGCATCGATCCGCTCGAGAAGTCCCGCTTCTTCGCCGACGGTGTTGGAGCCCGGCCGATTCCGGCGGGAACGGTCGCGCGCGGGCAGCTCCGGGAAGACCGCACGTTCTACACCGGCCAGGATGGGGAAGCGTTCGCCGCCTCGATCCCGCTCCCGGTCGATCGGGTTCTCCTCGAGCGCGGCCGGGAGCGCTTCAACATCTACTGCGCGCCTTGTCACGGCCAGACCGGAGACGGCCTCGGGATGGTGGTGCGACGGGGTTACATGCAACCGCCCTCCTTCCACATCGATCGCCTACGCCGCGCCCAGCCCGGCTACTACTTCGACGTGATCACGAACGGATTCGCCAAGATGCCGAGCTACGCGAGCCAGGTGCAGCCTGCCGACCGCTGGGCGATCGTGGCGTACATCCGCGCGCTGCAGCTGAGCCAGAACGCCACCCTCGAAGATGTGCCTGCCGAGGTAAGGCGAGATCTCGAGGCGGCCCCGCCGGCGCCCGAATCCCATGAGGATGCCCAGAGCCCATGAGCGCGACCTCCAATTCCCATCTTCCTCCGGCCGACCTCGACAAGATCCGCCGGAACGCGCTCGTGATCGGCGTTCTCGGGATCATCCTCACGGTGGTCGGGGGCATGGCGAACATGCCGCAGTTCTATCGCTCATATCTCCTGGGCTATCTCTTCTGGCTCGCCATCCCGCTCGGGTGCCTTGCCATCATGATGCTGCACCACCTGACCGGAGGGGGCTGGGGGATGTTGATCCGCCGCGTCCTGGAGGCGGCCTCGCGCACGCTCCCGCTCATGCTCGTGCTCGGCCTGCCGGTCCTCTATGGGCTCGGTCAGCTGTACGAGTGGGCTCTCCCCGAGCATGTCGCGGGAGATGAGCTCCTCGAGCACAAGGCGCCCTATCTCAATCCCGGCGCCTTCACCGGGCGCTACATCGGCTACTTCGCCATCTTCCTGTCCCTGACCTTCCTTCTCGATCGCTGGTCTGCGGCCCAGGACCGCGACGGGGACCGGGGCCACGCGCAACGGATGCGTTCGCTCTCGGCTCCCGGTCTCATCCTCTTCGGCGCCGCTGCGACCTTCTTCGCTTTCGACTGGATGATGTCGCTCGAGCCGCACTGGTTCTCGAGTATCTACGGCATCTACTTCATCGGCGCCGCCGGGCTCGCGGGGATGGCTTTCACGATCGTCGTGGCGGCGTTCCTCGCCGCCCGTGAGCCGATGGCCGGTATCTTCCAGCGCAAGCACTTCTTCGATTACGGCAACCTGCTGTTCGCCTTCATCATGTTGTGGGCTTACTTCTCGGTGTCGCAACTCATCATCATCTGGTCGGGGAACCTGCCGGAGGAGATCACCTGGTACATGCACCGGTTGCGCGGCAGCTGGCAGAAGCTGGCGCTCGCCCTAGCCATTCTCCACTTCGCGCTGCCGTTCGTTCTCTTGATCACGCGCACCGCCAAGGGGTCGATACGGATCCTGAGCTGGATCGCGCTCCTGGTGCTCGCCATGCGCTGGGTGGATTTTCTGTGGCAGACTCGACCGCCCTTCCACGAGGTGGGGCCGCCCTTCCATTGGCTCGACCTGGCCGTGGTGGCCGCGATCGGCGGGGTCTGGGTCGCCCTCTTCGTGACGCTCCTCAAGCGGCGCCCACTGCTTCCGGCCAACGATCCCCGTCTCGCGGAGGTGCTCCATCATGCGTGACAAGCATGGGCACAAGCCACCGGCGGCCGAGGATTCGCATGCCCCAGGCCAGATCGATCGCGAGATCAATGTCCGGAGCATCGTCGCCTTCCTGGTCATCGTGATGGTGGCGACGGCCGTTTCGGCCGGTCTCATGTGGTTCCTGTTCAAGGGTCTCCTCGCCACGGAGGTGGCACGTGATCCACAGCCGCTTGCCATCGTCGAGCGCACGGCGCCGCCGCCCCCACCCGCGCCGCGCCTGCAGGTGGACGGGGCGACGGATCTGAAGACGATGCGGGCCGAGGAAAGCGCGGTGCTGGAGGGATACGGCTGGACCGACCGGGCCGCAGGCCGGGTCCGCATTCCGGTTGCGCGCGCCCTGGATCTGGTCGCCGAGCGCGGCCTGCCCCCGGTTCCCCCACCCCCGCCTGCGGAGGCACGACCATGAGACGGATCGGGGTCATCGGTGCGTTCATGCTTGCGATCTGGCTCGGCAACCTGGCCGGAATGACCCTCGCGCTGCCCGGTTCTCCGGCGCCAGGCCCGGGCGAAGTGCGTGAGGAGAAGGGGCTGCCGGCCGATCTCGAGGGCGTCGGCTTCGATCAGAACCTGGGGGCGCAAGTCCCGCTCGCTCTCGTCTTCCGCGACGAGAGCGGGGCCGAGGTTCAACTGGGCCAGTACTTCGGGGAGCGTCCGGTTCTCCTCGTGCTCTCGTACTACGAGTGTCCGATGCTGTGCACCCTTGTCTTGAACGGTGTCGCGTCGGCGCTGAAGGCGGTTCCTTTCGATCCCGGTCAGGATTTCGAGATCGTGACCGTGAGCTTCGATCCCGGAGAGAAGCCGCCGCTCGCTGCCAAGAAGAAGGCGAACTATGTCGCCGAGTACGGGCGTGCCGGAGCCGGGACGGCATGGCACTTCCTCACCGGCGACGAACCGTCGATTCAAGCACTCACCGCCGCCGTCGGGTTCCGTTATCGATACGACCCGGAGAGTGACCAGTACGCGCATGCCACCGGGATCATGGCGCTGACGCCGGGGGGCCAGATCTCGCGCTACCTGTTCGGCATCGAGTACGCCCCCAAGGACATCCGCCTGGCCTTGGTCGAGGCCTCGGCGGGGAAGATCGGGAGCTTCGTCGATCAGTTGCTCCTCTTCTGCTATCACTACGATCCCGAGACCGGCACCTACGGGGCGGCGGCGATCAATGGCATCCGCGCCGGCGGCGTCCTGACGCTGGCTGGAATCGGACTCTTCATGTTCCTTTCGTGGCGCCGCGACCAGCGCGCGCGGCGGGGGGACGGCGGTACGGATGGCCCCGCTACCGGCGGCCCCGCGGCACCGAGGATCGTCTAGCGATGTGGGAATACTTTCGCTTCCTTCCTGAGCGCGCCTCGACCCTCGCCGGCGAGGTGGATGCGATCTTCCTCTTCCGTCGCGGTCACCATCTTCTTCTCGATCCTCATCGCCGGCCTCATCATCCTGTTCATGGTCCGCTACAAGCGGCGGGCGGCCGGCGAGTTCGGGAAGCCCGTGCACGGCTCGACCAAGCTCGAGATCGCCTGGACGGTGATTCCGCTCGCCATCGTGCTCTTCCTGTTCGGCTGGGGGGCGAAGGTCTTCTTCTCCCTCTCGCGGCCGCCGGCCGACGCCGTCGAGTACTTCGTCGTCGGCAAGCAGTGGATGTGGAAGATCCAGCATCCCGACGGCAAGCGCGAGATCAACGAGCTGCACGTGCCGGTCGGACCGCCGATCAAGCTGACGATGACCTCCGAGGACGTGATCCACAGCTTCTTCGTCCCCGCCTTCCGCGTCAAGGCCGACGTCCTGCCCGGGCGCTACACGACGATCTGGTTCGAGGCGACCAAGCCGGGCCGATACCACCTCTTCTGCGCCGAGTACTGCGGCGCCGAGCACTCGCTCATGGGCGGCTGGATCTATGTCATGGAGCGCGCCGACTACGAGAACTGGCTCGCCGGAGTGACGACCGGCCAGACGGTCGTGGCGAGCGGCGAGGAGCTCTTCACGCAGCGGGCCTGCAACACCTGCCACCGGCCCGACACCAAGGCGCGGGCGCCGATCCTCCACGGTCTCTTCGGTGCCAAGGTGCTGTTGCGCGACGGATCGCAGGTGGTGGCGGATGAGAACTACCTGCGCGAGTCGATCTTGAACCCGGCGGCGAAGGTCGTGGCCGGCTACGAGCCGGTGATGCCCACCTTCCAGGGGCAGATCACCGAGGAGGAGCTGATCCAGCTCATGAGCTACTTGAAGACGCTGAAGCCCGCGGGCGCGGACTCGACGGCGGCCGCCGGTACCGCGGCCGCCCCGGGCACCGCGGCTCTCGGGCGCTCCCTCCCGGACGGCGCGTAGGAAACGGCGGAACCAAGGCCAGATGACGATGAGCACAGCGCAAGCGACGATGACGACCGAGGTCAACTATCTGAACGCGGAACTACGGTCTCCGCTCGTGGCTCCTGACCACGGACCACAAGCGGATCGCGATGCTCTACCTGTTCTCGGTCACCCTCTTCTTCGTGATCGGCGGGATCTTCGCCGCCCTGATCCGTCTCGAGCTCGCTGACGCCGCAGGGCGATCTCGTGCAGCCGGACACCTACAACCGGCTCTTCACCATGCACGGCGTGGTGATGATCTTCTTCTTCCTGATCCCGGCGATCCCGGCTGTGCTCGGCAACTTCCTGGTGCCGCTCATGATCGGCGCCCGGGACCTGGCCTTTCCGCGAGCTCAACCTGCTGAGCTGGTACATCTACATCGTCGGCGGTCTGTTCACGCTCCTCGCCATTCTCGCCGGCGGCGTCGACACCGGATGGACCTTCTACACGCCGTTCCGCACCACCTACTCCAACTCGAACGTGCATCCTGACCGGAGTCGGCATCTTCATCACCGGCTTCTCCTCGATCCTCACCGGGCTCAACTTCATCGTCACCATCCACCGCATGCGTGCTCCCGGGCTGACCTGGTTCCGGCTGCCGCTGTTCATCTGGGCTCACTACGCCACGAGCCTGATCATGATCCTGGGCACGCCGGTGGTGGCCATCACCGTGCTGCTCGTCGCCTTCGAGCGTGCGTTCCATGTCGGGCATCTTCGATCCCGCGCTCGGCGGCGATCCGGTGCTCTTCCAGCACCTGTTCTGGTTCTACTCGCATCCCGCGGTCTACATCATGGTGCTGCCGGCGATGGGGGTGGATCAGCGAGCTGGTGGCGGCGTTCGCCCGCAAGCGCATCTTCGGCTACGAGTTCGTCGTCGTGGCCACGGTGGCCATCGCCGTCCTCGGCTTCCTGGTCTGGGGCCACCACATGTTCGTGAGCGGGCAGTCGGTGTACGCAGCGACCATCTTCTCCGTCCTGATCGATGCTCGTGGCCATTCCCTCGGCGGTGAAGGTCTTCAACTGGACGGCGACCCTCTACCAGGGATCGATTTCGTACGAGACGCCGATGCTCTACGCCCTGGGCTTCATCGGCCTGTTCTCGATCGGCGGTCTGACCGGGGTCATGCTCGCCACGCTCGGCATCGACGTTCACGTGCACGACACCTATTTCGTGGTCGCTCACTTCCACTACGTGATGGTCGGCGGGCACGATCATGGGCTACCTCGGCGGCCTCCACTACTGGTGGCCCAAGATCACCGGCCGGCTGTACTCGGAGTTCTGGTCCAAGTCTCGCCGCGATCATCATCTTCGTCGGCTTCAACCTGACCTTCTTCCCGCAGTTCGTCCTCGGCTACCTGGGCATGCCGCGCCGCTACCACGCCTATCCCGAGGAGTTCCAGGTGCTCAACGTGCTGTCGACCGCGGGCGCCGTCGATTCTCGGCATCGGGTACCTGCTGCCGGTGATCTACCTCACCTGGTCCCTGCTGGCCGGACGGCGAGCAGGCGCCGAACCCGTGGGGCGCGACCGGTCTCGAGTGGGAGGCGCCGTCGCCGCCGCCGACCTACAACTTCGACGAGATTCCGATCGTCACCACCGGCCCCTACGACTACGAGGCCCTGGATGCGAGGAGCCAGCATGTCTAGCGCTCATGGGCCCGCAGGCGAAGGCAGCGCGGCCCCGCCGCTCGCCCATCACTTCGAGACCCTCGAGCAGCAGCGACGAGTCGACCTCGCTCGGGATGTGGATCTTCCTGGTCACCGAGATCATGTTCTTCGGCGGGCTGTTCACCGCCTACGTGGTCTACCGGAACGCCTTCCATGAGGCTTTCAACGCGGCGAGCCATCACCTCGACGTGCGCCTGGGCGGGATCAACACCGCGGTCCTGATCGCTTCGAGCTTCACCATGGCGATGGCGGTGCGCGGCGCCCAGCTCGGGAAGCGCACGGCAACCGCCGGATTCCTCGTCCTGACCCTGATCCTCGGGTTCACCTTCCTCGGCATCAAGGCCTACGAGTATCACCACAAGTTCGAGGAGCACCTGTTCCCTGGGCCGAGCTTCCAGTTCCAGACGCATGCCACGGCAGATCTGGCAGCCGCCGCAGCGCGGGGAGACGTGTCCCACCACGCAGCGAGTGGAGTGTCGCCGCACTCCCAAGTGGTGGATCCACGGCATGCCCGCATCTTCTTCTCGCTCTACTTCGCCATGACCGGCCTCCATGCCCTGCACATGGTGGTGGGGGCGGGGCTTCTGATCTGGCTCTTGAAACCCACCCTGGCCGGGCGCTGGAGCGCCGCCTATTACGATCCGGTCGAGTGCGTGGGTCTCTACTGGCACTTCGTCGATATTGTCTGGATCTTCCTCTTCCCGCTGCTCTACTTGATCGGGCGGCACTAAGGAGCGTTTCGAGGCATGTCCGAATCTGCAGCGCACGTCGTTCCGGCTCGCACCTATGTGCTGATCTTCGCCGCCCTCATGGCCCTCACGGCGACGACGATCTACGTTGCCTTTCAGGACCTCGGTCCGCTCAACAACATCGTGGCGCTCTCGATCGCGGTGGTGAAGATGACCCTCGTCGTCCTCTACTTCATGCACGTGCGCTATGCGACCCGTCTCACGTGGCTCGTGGTGGCCTCGGGATTCGTCTGGCTCGTTTTCCTGATCCTGATCACGATGAGCGACTACTGGTCGCGTGGCTGGCTCGGCGTCCCCGGCAAGTAGCAAGCGATAAGTGATGTCATATCTTTGGTTTGGGTGCGCCCGGCGGGGCCTGCCCGACGTGTTCGGACCTCCCTCTCAGCCCACCCGTCAAGGCCCCGATCCCGGGCGTCGATAACTCCTCAGGTGCTTGACCCGGCCTGCGCCGCGGCGCGGGCGCGGGCCCACCCGCGTCTGCCGCGCTCCCGCGGCGTCGTGGGCGCGCCGCCGCGCATCCCGCAACGAGGGGGGAATCATGTCTGGCCGAAGGTCATCCAGCATTATCGAATGGGCGGAATGGGTCCCGGGGTCGCGCCGCTCGCCGACGCGATGCTGCGTCCTCTGGACCCTCCTGGTCGCTGCTGTGACGCTTCTCGCGAGCGGCTGCGGCGACGAGGGGGACGATGGCCAGACCAACGCCGAGACCATGAACGCGGCGCTCGCCGATCTCGGGGACTTCGCCACCGATCTCACCGCCAATCCGGCCTTTCAGATGACGGGGAACGCCGCCGTCGAGGATCTCTTTGGCCGCATCGGTTTCAGGCTCGATGCCGTTTGGGGCGCCGGCGTGATGCCTCTCGACTTCACGGCGGCCGGGATCACTCGACCGTCACTGACTGCTTCCCGAAGCCGGGTCGCGGGTGGTGCGAGCGTTCCTTTCGGGACCTACGAGCGCGACGTGACGAGCGCGGCCGAGCCCTTCCCGGGCTGGGTGTTCGTCTCGGAGTCGCCGGCAGACGGGCTCATCTTCCATTTC
The DNA here is from genome assembly GCA_963823555.1 of Candidatus Eiseniibacteriota bacterium. Lineage (GTDB taxonomy): Bacteria > Eisenbacteria > RBG-16-71-46 > CAVPCR01 > CAVPCR01 > CAVPCR01. The sequence goes on from CAWGMA010000001.1 coordinate 556,239, forward strand.
AGCGAGGACGACGACTTCGTGATCCGGGGGGGGACCGGCGAGCGCCATGTCTCCGGCGAGATCCGTTTTCTCCAGATCGTGCTGGAGACGGTCGGTGTCGAGTCCTTCCTGACCCACGTCGTATGGGAGATCCAGGTCGATCCGATCGCGCTTCCGCTCATCCATGTCCCGTTTGCCGCCACCTTGGATGAGACAGCGGGCGGCTACAGCCGCGTGGCCTTCGGAGACGTCGACGCCCCGAACAGCCTCAGCAACTGCTACATCGGGAACCTGGCCTTTGACTTCCTTCTCGATGCCACGACCGAGGATGTGCGCACGGCCCTTCTCGCCGTCGACACCGCCCCCGATCCCAACTACGTGCTCGCCCTCGACCTCCACCAGTGGAACGTGGTCGACGACATGCCGGAGGAGATCACGATCGTCTTTGGTTTCGGCCGCTCGGACGACGCCGAGAATCCAGGGATGGTGATTGCCGCCAGCTTCGCCGACTTCCGCCTCGATCCAGGAACGCAGGAGATCCTGGCTGACGTGAGTGGCTCGGCCACTCACCGCGGGCGGCTACTCGCCACCTTCGCCGGGTCCACGGCCGAGATCCCGGTCGCGGTCGACACCGATGGTGATGGGGACGTGGATGGTGACGACACCTGTGTCGACATCGACATCACCTTCACCGACGATGGCCAGACCATGAACCTGTGCGAAGCGTTCAGCAACACCGTCCGCATCGTCGGCGTGCCCCTGCCGCGCGCGGTCGCGGGCGGACTCTCCTGCGGACCAGTCTGCTTCTAGCGCAGCGCGGGCGGGGATGAACGGAGGCTGGGTCGCCAAGGGTCCGGCCTCCGCCACATTGGGGGATGTTCCTGCCGCTGGCCCTTTGACGCCCCGCCCGATCGGCGCTACGATCATGGGTGCGCCATCCCGGACGCTTCAGTCGCACGCTCGCGACGGAAAGGGGGGGGCGATGCCATCGGCACGACTCAAGAAGTTCCTCGACGAGCAGAACGTCAAGTACTTGAGCATCCAACACTCCCGAGCCTTCACCGCCCAGGAAGTGGCCGCCAAGATGCACATCCACGGGTGGGAGTTGGCAAAGACCACCGTCCTCAAGGTGGACGGCAAGTTCGTGATGGCGGTCATGCCCGCCCCGGTTCATGTCGACATGAGCGCCTTCCGCGAGATCGTGGGCGCCAAGTCGGTGGCGCTCGCCGCCGAGGAGGAGTTCAAGCAGCTCTTCCCGGAGTGCGAGCTGGGGGCGATGCCGCCGTTCGGAAACCTGTACGGGTTGCCGGTCTATGTCGATGAGAGGCTGGCGGAAGACCCGTCGATCGTGTTCAATGCGGGAACGCACACCGAGGCGGTCCGCATGGATTTCGGCGATTTCCGGCGGCTCGTGCAGCCGAAGATCGCGCACTTCGGTGTACCGGCCGCGGCCCATGCCTGAGAGGCGCAACGCCTGAGCGGTGGCCGAGAACAGTGAGAAGGGCCGGATCCCTTCCCGGGATCCGGCCCCTTCTTCTTGGCTCCGTGAAGAGCGGCGCGAAGACGGAACTAGTCGGGATTAGTAACCGCCGCGCCCGCCGCCGCCATAGCCACCGCGCCCGCCGCCGCCATAGCCGCCACGGCTGCCGCCACGGCCGCCGCCGCCCGACTCCTTGGGACGAGCCTCGTTCACGGTCAGAGTGCGCGAGCTCACCTCGGTGCCGTTCAGCTCGGCGATCGCCGTCTGCGCTTCTTGATCGCTCGACATCTCGACGAAGCCGAAACCCTTGGAACGGCCGGTGTCACGGTCGACGATAACCTGCGCCGACTCCACCGAACCGTACTGCGAGAACAACTGCTCGAGATCGCTGTCATTGATGTCGTAGGACAGATTTCCCACGTACAACTTCTTGCCCATCTTGGGACTCCTCTTTCTCTATCTGCTTTCTTACGGCGACCCCACCAGAACGGTGGCGTAACCGGAAGGGCATGTTTCGAACAACTCGTTCGTGCCCGTCCTCGAGCCAGGTCCCTTGCGACAAGGCAAGAAGATGCTGAGGATCGATCGAACTTCCCCCCGCCCAGGGTGGCTAGACCCCGCTCCCTGGACAGGAGTCACGCGGATGATAGCACGTCCAGGCCTGGGGGGGGGGAAGGGCCGGGGCGGCCGGGGGAGGGCCGGGGCGGCCGGGGGAGGGCCGGGGCGGCCGGGGGGAAGGGCCGGGCGGCCGGGGGAGGGCCGGGCGGCCGGGGGGAGGGCCGGGGCGGCCGGAGGGGAGGGCCGGGCGGCCGGGGGGAGGGCCGGGGGCGGCGGCGGGGCGGCCGGGGCTCATTCGGATGGACCCACGCAAGCCCCCCGGGGGTCTGTGGCGATCCTCACTACCGGCACCTGGATCCAGACGCTCCGGATCCTCGACGCCAAGCTCGAAAGGAGCGACACTCCGGGCCTGTGATGACTTCCTCGAGACGCCCGATCGCCTTGCTTCCGCTGGTGATGTGGGTGTCGCCCTGGCGATGGCGCAGGTAGCGATCGGGCGTTCTTCGCGGTCAAGTGGCAGGAGTCCAATGAAGAAGCGCGTTTCTCCGCTGTGGCCGACCGTTCTGTTGACCGCCAGCTGCATGGTGACGACCATGCCCTCACTGGCGGATGAGGCGACCGAGCCTCTCGCCGTTGAGGAAGGCTACGTCGAGGTCGATGGCGGCAGGATCTTCTACGAGGTGGCAGGCCACGGTCCGCCGGTCGTCATGATCCACGATGGCTTGTTGCACCACGAGACATGGGATCCTCAGGTCGACGCCTTCGCCAAGAGCTACAGGGTGATCCGCTGGGACCGCCGCGGCTACGGACGGTCCGACAAACCACAAGCTCCGTTCTCCCCCCGTGATGATCTGCTTGCGGTCATGAATGCTCTCGGGGTCGAGCGCGCAACACTGATGGGGTGTTCATCGGGCGGACTCCTGGCCATCGAGTTTGCGCTCGATCATCCGGAGATGGTCTCATCGCTGGTCCTCGTCGGTCCCATCGTCAGCGGGTTCGGATTCTCCCAGCACTTCAGGACACGTGGCCAGCGGGGCGAACCAGGCCGTGATGCGCCTGTGGAGGAGAGGATCGAGTATTGGAGCCGGAAGGATCCCTGGATCATGGCTCCTGAGAGCGCAGCCGCCAGAGAGCGCATGCGCGAGTTACTGATCGCGAATCCCCAGAACATGGAAGGATCGGGGCGATATGCCCGCCGCCCGGACCAGCCGGCACTGGGTCGACTGGCCGAGATCCATGCGCCGACGTTGATCGTGGCCGGGGAATCCGACATCCCCGACGTTCACGTGCATATCGGGGCGATTCAAGCCGGGATCGGTGGATCCGAGCGCGTGGTGCTGGCTCGCAGTGGACACCTGTGTCACCTGGAAGTGCCGGATGCATTCAACAAGGCAGTGCTCGACTTCCTGGGCAAGGTCAAGTGAACCCAGCCCATGGCCGCTTGTAGCGCCGATGGCGAGCTGGCAACGGATGGCCTAGAATCAGGTCATGAAATCCAATCCGCCGCTGCCTGTGTCGATCGAGAGCACCGTCTCGCCACCGGGCTCCCTTGGGAGAAACCACGCCGCCGGATGGAGAAGGTCGTTGTCAAGGCGATTCAGGAACATCGGTCTGCCGCCGCTTGCGGCATCCGGGCTCCCCATCACGCCGTTGTTTCGCGGTCACACAAGGGCGGTAGAGTCCTTGAAGGAGTGCAGGAGCGATGCTCCAGCCAGGATGCCCTGATCTCGGCATGCTGGCCCATCTATCCGGGAGATCTTGATGTCGCTGACCGAACTCGACCACTACTTCATCAGAACCAAGGATCTCGAGCGTTCCCGGGCCTTCTATTGCGACGTGCTCGGGTTCGACGTCATGCCACGGCCAGACCTGCCCTTTCCTGGCTACTGGCTCGGCGTGAGCGGCAAGATCCAGGTCCACATGGGCCCGGACGGGATTCCAGGCGAGGCCAGTCTCTACTTCGGCACATCAGCACGATCGGCACGAGACAACGCCGGCGTTGTGGACCACATTGCATTTCAAGGCACGGATCCGGGGGAGCTCGCCCGGCGTCTGAGTGAGCACGGACTGCCCTCACGGACCCGGTACATTGCCGAAATCCAGCTCTTCCAGATCTTCGTCGCCGACCCCGACGGGCTCATGATCGAACTCAACTACCCCGGCGTCGCGACGGAGCCATCCTGGGCGGACGGCCACGCTATCTGATCCCGGTCTTGAGGAGGCCATGGGGAGGAGATGAAGGTCTGCATCGTCGGGGCTTCAGGGAAGCTGGGCCGGTACATGGTGCAGCACGCCCTGGACCGAGGTCACGACGTCGTCGGCGTTTGCCGCGAGCAGAGCGTCGGCAAGCTCGACGCGTTCAGGGGGCGGATCACGGTCGTTCCGGGCGCCACGAACGACCGCAAGGTCATCAAGCGGGCCGTGACCGGGTGTGACGGCGTGCTCACGGTGCTGGTGCCCTGGGGCGTCGAGCAGTATTCGACGGGAACGGCGCAAGCGGTGCTCGACCACGCGCCTCGAGGCGCGCGCCTGGTCTTCTCCTGCGGCTGGCACATCACACGGGACGGGCAGGACACGTATTCGCCCGCCTTCAGGGCGCTGGTCAGAGTCTTCGGCTGGTTCGCGCGGCTCGTCCGCTTCGCCGACATCGACGACCAGGTGGAGGCATGCCGGCGCATCTTCACGAGCGACACCCGGTGGACGGTGGTTCGCGGGAGCGACCTCGAGGAGGGGGAGAGCCAGGGATTGCCCGTGTGGAGCCGGCACGTCGGCGACCCGATCCTCGAGAGCAACAAGACGCGCCGGGTGGACTTCGCTCTCTTCATGGTCGCGGCCCTCGAGAACGACGAGCTGGTCCACGAAGCACCGGCGATCGTGGGTCGTCTCACGCCGTCGGCGCTTGTGCACGGTGCATGACCGGAGCCCAAGGGGCATGGGCAAGACCGGCATGGGGTGGCTTGAACGAGATGCATCGCTGATGGTAAGGAAGCGATGGCTCGATCCATGTGGAGCGCATTCTCACATGAAGAAAGGAGAGATCCCATGCCCAGCAATGTCGAGACGATCCGCAATCTGTACGCATCCTTTGCCCGCGGTGACATTCAGGGGGTCCTGGGGGCCTTCGCGCCCACTATCGAGTGGACCCAGGCCGAGGGGTTCCCGTACGGCGGTACCTTTGTCGGTCCGGATGCCGTCCTCCAGAACGTCTTCATGAAGCTCGGTACGGAGTGGGATGGCTGGACCGCGGTTCCCCGGGAGCTCGTAGCCGAGCGCGACACGGTGGTCGCCCTGGGTGACTATGGCGGGACGTACAAGGCAACGGGTAAGAGCATCAAGGTTCCCTTCGTCCATGTCTGGAAGCTCCAAGGCGGCAGGGTCGCGACGTTCACGCAGCATACGGATACGGTGGTCGTGCAGCGGGCGCTGAAGTAGCCGCGCCGTCGCGGTCGGTGAACAGGGGTGGTGGCTCGAGAAGGAGAAATGGTGCAGCTCGTGGCCGCCGGTGCAATCGTCTTCACGCTGGCCGTGCCCCTCGGAGGGTGCGCTGACGAGCCATCACAGCGCTCGCCAACGCAGCTTGCGCCCGGCGTCGACTTAGGCTCCACGAGAGTGTCCCGCCCTCCGCATGTGAGGTGGCCCCGGCTGCACGTCGAGATTGCTTCAGCGATCCCCCTGCCGGGCCGGAGGGTCCGGGACCGCCCTCCGCTCCGCTGCGCGACCTGCTCGATCTTCCGGCCGCTGGCGAGCGCTGGGTCGTACTTCACGTCCAGCGCGAAGGGATGTTGGCGAAGTTCTGACTCAATCCGGTCCGTGGCTCGGTCCACAGGTTTTTCGACATGGGAACTCCGGAGAATCCAGGCGATCGTGCTTGAGAACTCGACCATAGCGCGTCAATCACTCTGACTGGTCGCGCCTCCTGATCGGTATCGCTGGCGGCTAAGCGTCAGCTCGAGACACATAGGTGAAGGGTGATCAACAAGGAGATCTCGCGTGAAGACTCAGATCGCGCATCGTCGGATGAGGCTGGGCGTAATCGCTATGCTCTTGACCTGGGTATCGCTCCTGGTTGCGGGCTGCGCTACGGTGGGCCGAGACTTCCCGACGAACAGAGTCGTTGACATCCGCATGGAGGAAACGACGCAGGAGCAGATCCGTGATATGTTCGGAGATCCGTGGCGGGTTGGCGTCGAGGATGGGCGGACCACCTGGACATATGGGAAGTACCGGTACCGCCTGTTCGGCGAGGACAGCACAACCGATCTCGTGGTCCGTTTCAATCAGGCGGGTCATGTTGTCTCCTACTCCTTCAGCACCACGGAGTACCAAGAAGAGGATGCCGATTGACCTGGCGTGGCGATCGACCCCACCGAACGCATCCTGGCCCGCTATTGCTGGTGACGTGGCAGTGCTCTGAGCGCTAGTGGACGCGCGGCGTCGACCGCGTGGGTCGCAGCAGTCCTTCCGAGTTGACCTCCAGCCGTTCCGACCATACCGTTCAGGCCGTGAGAGGGCTCGCCGTCAATGGACTACGAAACCTACCGCCGAACGTTCTTCACCCGGCCTTCACCCGAGCGGCGCTTTGCCTTTGCAGGTCTCCACGGTATCAGCGGGTGCTCGGCCCACCAACCTACGTTGAGGCGGGCGGCTCCGGCGATGCGCCTAGTGACCAGTTGATGTATGAACCGGTTCGCTCGTGTTCAGTCCGGGAGCCATCTGGAACAGAGATCCTGATCAACGCACCCTTGCTGGCATCCAGGCAGGGGAGCAGGCCGGGACTGGAATGAAGGTCATCCGCGGCGGACTCGAGGATTCGCGCATTCAGGCGCTCCTGGAGCACCACGCCATGACCGCGCGCGCGGAGACGGCCCCGGGGAGCGCGCATGCGCTGGACATCGGCGACTTGATGTCACCCGGCATCGAGTTCTGGTCCGCCTGGGAGGGGGACACGCTCCTGGGTGTGGGTGCACTCAAGCGGCTCTCCGACACCCATGGCGAGATCAAGTCGATGCACACGGCCGGGCTCCATCGTCGGTCGGGAGTGGGCACTGCCATCCTGCGCCACATCATCGCCGCTGCCCGGATGGGTGGTCTCCGGCGCCTCAGCCTGGAAACCGGCTCCTCGCCCTACTTCCAGCCGGCGCTGGCGCTATATCGTCGCCATGGGTTCGCGGAGTGTCCGCCGTTCGGAGACTACATTCCAGACCCGAACAGCGTGTTCATGACGCTCGAGATCCCTGAAGCGCACCGGTTCCAGCCACTGATCGACCGCGCCTGGCAATTGGCCTATCGAGCGGCGTTCCTCTCGCTCCGGACCTGGTGGCGCATTCGCCATCCCCGCTCCGAAGGCTCCCTGGTTGCTCTCTGGTACGATGGCCGCGTCCTTCTCGTGCGCACGAGCTACCGGCGCCCGCTTCTCCTCCCGGGCGGGAGCGTGCGCCGAGGGGAGTCACCGCGGGACACCGCCCTCCGGGAGCTCCAGGAGGAGCTCGCGATCACGCTCGAACCCGATGCTCTGAGGGAGGCGTGGTCCGGCACGCATTTCTTCGAGGATCGGCATGATACGGTCACCATCTGGGCCGTCGACTGCGCCCTCCCGCCGTTCCCGCGGATCGATAACCGGGAGATCGTCGCGGCGTTCTGGTGCACTCCGGTGGAGGCACTGGCATTCGCGCTTCTCCCTCACGTGCGCGATTACCTGACGGAGGCTCTCCCCGACTGATGGGCGTGAGCCCACCCGATACAACTCTAACCAATGGAGAGTGGTGATGATCACGAGGGCCCTGCTCACGCTCGTCATGTTGGCCGCGACTGTCCTTACCGGCTGTGGCAGTCCAGAACCGAGCAAGGAGGTCGCAGCATCGACCGCGGCATCGGGAGGCGAAGCGCCGGAGTACTTCCTCTTGCGACCGGAGGTCGAAAAGGCCTATGGCTATACGCACGCCGTCAGGATTGGCGACGACATCAAGATCTCCGGTGCGGTGAGCATGGACGATGAGGGCAAGCCCACCGCCGTTGGGGACCTTGAGCAACAGATGAAGAACGCCTACTCCGACCTCGACAAGGTCTTGAAGCACTACGGCTGCACCTTCGACGATGTGATCGTCGAGAATGTCTATACGACCGACATGGCGAAGTTCCTCGAGCTGTCTTCCTATCGCAACACGATCTACACGAAAACCTTTCCGACTGGAACCTGGGTCGAGGTCAAGGGATTGGCGCTTCCCGAGTTCATGATCGAGATCGAGCTGGAAGCGCACCGATCGCGATGAGGCCGACCCCGGAGATATCCGCCCGAGACTTCAGAGGCATGAGCGGTGGGCAACCTGCCGCAATCAGGCGACGACCGCGCCGCGTTCGGCCAGTCGGGACATGAGAGGAGATCGATCGATGAGGATACTTGCCGTTCCTGCCGCCACTAAGATGTCAATGCGCGCGGCGCCGTTCATTCTGCCTGGGCGGACCCGCTCTTGAGCATGAAGAAGCGCTGTGATTGGGCCCGGACACCTCTCAGCGTCCTGTACCACGATACCGAGTGGGGTGTTCCGGTTCACGACGATGCTGTGTTGTTCGAGTTTCTGACGCTCGAGGGCGCACAGGCCGGTCTGAGCTGGGAGACGATCCTGAAGAAGCGAGAGGCATATCGGGAGGCGTTTGCCGGCTTCGATCCGAGGAAGGTGTCGCGGTTCACGCCCGAGCGAGTGGAGCTCCTGCTCAAGACCAGCAATATCGTCCGCAATCGACTGAAGGTCGAGAGCGCTGTGAGCAATGCGCGTGCCGTGGTGACGATTCAGCGTGAATGCGGCAGTTTCGACGCCTATCTGTGGACTCTTGTGGGCGGATGTCCGCGGGTAAATCGCTGGCGCACCCTGCGGGATGTGCCGGCGCAGACGCCCGAGTCCATGGCAGTAAGCCGTGCACTCTCGAGTAGAGGGTTCAAGTTCGTCGGCCCGACGATCTGCTATGCCTTCATGCAGGCCGTCGGCATGGTGAATGACCATATCGTGGAGTGCTTCCGACATGGCGAGGTGTGACGCGAAACGGCCCTCCTGGCGAACGGAGCGGATGGGGTGTGAACTCTGTGCCGATATGCTTGATCGAGTGGATTACAATCCCTGTTCCTGATCTGGAGGCAGCAAAGCGGTTCTATACCCTCCGTGCAGCAGTACGAGGCGCGGCTGCAGGAATTCGGGTGCGATATTGTCCGTGGGCGCCACGAGCTTGGGCCCGGCACGGGGTTCTGTTGCAGGTTCCGCGATCCAAATGGCAACATGCTCGAGATCTACTCCGCCAGCGACTGACGCCGGAAGTGCCTTGCCGGACCATTGACCGACTTGCTAGCTTGGCGCCGGTCGACCCCTCTCTTGCCCAAGAAGGAGTGAATGGCGGTGCGGACGGGTTGGCGGTAGGGAGGATCCGCAGCTGCTGGAGACATTCGTCCGGAGGCGGTCCATGAACGCAGCCCCGATCATCGCATCCATCACTGCGAGCGACATTCCCATGGGGATTCGCTCGGCACGACACCTCGACCACTGCTGGCGCGACATGATGCGTGGGCGCGATGGCGTGGAGGGTGACGGCTTCTTTCGGGTGATGACTGGAGAGAACCACCCACTGGGGAACGTGGCCATCATCTCGGACGCCAGCAACCTGGAGGTCGCACGAGCGGCCGTGGGGCCCTTGATCGATCTGAGCCTGCCGGCCATGGTTCTCTACACCGAAGGCATCACCGAAGGCGTTGCTCAGTCGCTGGTTGGCCGTGGCTTCGTGCCCGGGGGAGCAATGCCGGCCATGGCGATCGATATCGAGCGATTGCCGGCGAGAGCACTGCCTCCAGGGTTCAACTGGGTGCGCGTGGATGCGCATGGGAGTGGGTCGGCTTGGTCCGACGTGCTGGCCAAGTGCTTCGATATGCCGCCAACTCTCGCCCGGCGTTTCTCGCCGGAGAGCCTGGGTGCGGACATGGCGGTGGATGCGCCGGTGCAGTTCTTCGGGATCACCCGCGGTGGAGAGATGGCTGCAACCTCGATGCTCTTTCTCGCTGACGGGCTGGCGGGCATCTACAGCGTGGCAACCCTGCCCCCTATGCGAGGCCAGGGGCTCGGTGCGTACGCCACGGCGGAAGCACTACGTACAGCTCATCGCCTTGGCTATCGCGTCGGTGTTCTGCAGTCCTCGGAGTCTGGCCACTCCGTGTACCTCGGACTCGGGTTCCAGGACCTGGGCTCTGTCTCGATGTTCATCCGGATGCCGGCCTGACAAAGCTCGGCGCCGGCGGCGCGCCGCCTGAGTCGCACCGCCGGCGCTTCCTCCGCCTCCGCCCTCACGGGCGGCGCGGAAAGGCTATGAGGCGCTTTCCTCCGCCCCGCCCTATCTCGCGGTCCGCACGAACTTGTACCCGTAGCAGAGGACGCCCGACTCGCCGTCCTGGCGCACGCGCCGGAACTCGAGCCGTACCGGGTCTCCGATCTTGATCGCCTCGGGTTCGCAGTCGACGATCTGTCCGGTGACCTTGACCCCGTTCGCGAGCTTGACGATGCCCACCGCGTAGGGGGCTTCGTCGCCGAACCCGCTCGGTGCCACGCGAATGACCGTGAACGTCTCGACGGTGCCATCCAAGGGCAGCGTCACCTTGTTGAAGACCCGACCCCAGCAACCGCTGCACACGAGTCGCGGAGGGAAGAAGATCTTCTCGCACTTGGCGCACTGGGCCGCCTCGTAGCGGTAGCGCTGCGGGATCTCTCGCCAGTAGCGTGGTGATCCGATCATTTCTCTTCTCCCCCCTTACACGCGCTCGAAGATGTGAACGACCGTGCTGGCGCCGGTCCCGCCCATGTTCTGCGTGAGTCCGTAACGCGCATCCTGGACCTGGCGCTCCCCGGCGTCGCCGCGGAGCTGGAGCACCGCCTCGCGGATCTGGGCGACTCCCGTCGCGCCTACCGGGTGCCCCTTGGACTTGAGCCCGCCCGAGGGGTTGACCGGAATCTTGCCGCCGAGCGCGGTCATCCCGCTTTCCGCTGCCTTCCCGCCCTTCCCGCGCTCGATGAGTCCCAGCGCCTCGATCACCATGACCTCAGCGATCGTGAAGCAATCGTGGACCTCGACGAAGGAGAGCTTCTCGGGGCCGATCCCCGCCTTCTTGTAAGCGATCTCGGCCGCTTTCGCGGTGGCGCTGAGCCAGCACAGATCCTCGCGGTCATGGAGCGCGATGGTGTCGGTCGCATGCGCCGACGCCAGGACCTTGACGTGCGGTCCCTTCTTGATCTTCTTCGCCTCATCCAGCGAGGCGACGACGACCGCCGCCGCCCCATCGGTGATGGGCGAGCAGTCGAGGATGCGGAGCGGATCGGCGACGAGCACCGATTCCATCACCTGCTCGGCGGTCACCTTGCTCTGGAACTGGGCGAGCGGGTTCCTGGCGCCGTTGGCGTGGTTCTTGACTGCCACCGCTGCGAGCTGCTTCCGCGTCGTCCCGTAGCGGTGCATGTGTACGTTGGCCATCATGGCGTAGAGGCCCGGGAAGGTGATCCCGTGATAGCACTCGTACTCCTGATCGGCGGCGGTCGAGAGCGCATAGGTCGCCGCCCCGCCGTCGACGTCGGTCATCTTCTCGACCCCGCTCGCGAGCACGATGTCGTGCTCGCCTGCCGCAACCGCGAGCACTGCCTGCCGGAAGGCGAGGCCTCCCGAGGCGCAGGCCGACTCGACCCGGGTCCCCGGAATCGGTCCCATACCAAGCTGCTCCGCGAGGAGTGCCCCCAGGTGCTCCTGTCCGACGAAGAGCCCGCCGGACATGCAGCCGACATACATCGCATCGACGCGATCGACGCCGGCGTCCTGCACGGCTTCGAGCGCGGCCTCGGTCCAGATGTCGCGGTGTGACTTCTCCCAGAGCTCGCCCCACCGGTTCATGCCTACCCCGATGACTGCCACGTCACGCATGGTCGATCTCCCTCTCTAGGCCTCGGCGAGCTTCTTGATCTTGCCGCGGAACTTGGCGTAGGTCCCGTAGTCGACGTAGATCGGATGGTCCTCGAGCTGCGCCCGCGTCTGCGGGGCGAGCGTCTGCGCTTCGGTGATGCGATCGGTAACCCGCCAGATGAAGCCGTCGCTCCCGGAGCCCGAGCCGTAGCTCACCATCAGGATGCGGTCGCCCGGCTTCGCGACATCGAGGATGGCCGTGAGCCCCATCGGCGACGAGCCGGAGTAGGTGTTGCCGAGGGTCGGGCAGAGCCAGCCCTGCTCCACCTTGCTCCTTGGGGAAGCCGAGCTCGGCCGCGGCCCGCATCGGGAACTTGCCGTTCGGCTGGTGGAAGACGGCCCAGCGGAAGTCCTCGGGCTTGGTCCCCGACTTCTCCATGATCCCGTGGGCGCAACCCAGGATGTGCTTGAAGTAGGCCGGCTCCCCGGTGAAGCGGCCGGCATGCCGCGGGTAGAACTGGTACTCGCGCCGCCAGAAGTCGGGCGTGTCGGTCATGTAGGAGTAGGTCTCCTCGCAGACGGCGAGGAGCTTCTCCCTTCCGAAGATGAAGGCCGCCGCCCCGGCCGAGGCCGAGTACTCGAGGGCATCCCCGGGGGCGCCCTGCGAGGTATCGGCGCCGATCCCGAGCGCGTAGTCGATCTGGCCCGCCTTGACGAGCGAGAGCGCGACGAACATGCCCTCGCTGCCCGCCTTGCAGGCGAACTCGAGGTCGGCGCAGTGGATCTCGGGCGTGGCCCCGAGCGCCTCGGCGACGACCGTGCCGCTCGGCTTCACGGCGTAGGGATGGGACTCGGAGCCGATGTAGATCGCACCGATGCTCGCGGGATCGACGTTGCCGGCGCGGCGGAGCGCGTTCCGCGCCGCCTCGACCGACATCGTGATCGTGTCCTGGTCGGGGGTCGGCACCGACTTCTCGCGCAGCATCAGGCCGCGCTTGTAGGACGGGGCGTCGGCGCCCCAGACCTTGGCGATCTCCTCGACCTTGATGCGGTGGCGCGGGACGTACGCCCCGTAGCCGACGATTCCGACATCCATGCTTCGCTCCGTCTTGTGGCGTTGAAAGCGCCCGGGTGCGCTGCAGCGAACCCGGGCCTGATGGCAAAGGCTCTAGTTACTCGTGGCACTCCTCATGGCGTTCGAGCATGCCACGCGCCCGGAACACGAGATAGGGATGCACCTGAAAAGCAGCGGCCACCTCCCCCGGCGGGCCCTCGACCAGGAAACGCACGCCGCGAGTGTCCCCCTCCGCCTGGCGCACGAGCTCCTTCGCCGCCAGGCAATCCGCGGTGGGGGAGGCGACGGTCGCCGCCCTTGCCGCCCCCTGTCCTCCGCCCTCGCTGCCGGTCCGCATCCGCTCGTGAGCCCGGCGCACTTCCTCGATCAGGACGGCTCGGCCGTCCACCGTCTCCAGATAGGCGCGTGCGGCGTCGACGACGAACGGATGCACGCCGAGGGTCACCGCCACGCTCTCCAGGTAGGCCTGATGCAGGAATCCAAGGCCATGCGGATGCCGGGCGATGCGCTCGACCAGATCAGCAAGTTCAGTTGGCAGGGGTGGAGAGACCACCGGCGATCCTCCATCAGCGGCCAGGGCATCAGACCAACGTCAGGTCCCTGCGCATAACATGTGCCGCGCATTTCGGACCCGAGCTGTGCCCTTAACTCATTCTCAAGACGGCGATTTCGCCCATTCACCACATCGTGGGACTCCGGTTCACGGCTTCATTCTGTCACATGCATCGGGTCGGATCGGTCATTCTGTCGCAAGCGTCAGACGCAATGGCGCAGTCGCTCGGCTCCGGTCGGGCGAATGGACACATAAGAAAATAGGGAGGTTAGCTCGGTTCGGGGTTGAAATACGAGGAGCAGTCAATTTCGAGGTGTAAAATGGTGATTGCAGATAACTCTTCCGTCTCCTCGCGCCAACGATCCGGGAGGCGAAGATGCGCACCAGACAATCCGCCGCGACAGCAAACAGCGCGCCGGCCGCGCACGCTGCTTACCGCAGAGAGGTCGGTAACGGGAACGGCGCGCGAGCATTTCCCATCTACGAGCGCTCCTACTCGATCGGTCACGTGGCGCGGATGCTCTATGTGTCCGCGCAGACGATCCGCTACTACGAGCGGGAAGGGCTCATTCTTCCCACCAGAACATCCGCAGGAACCCGCCGTTACACGACGAGCGACCTCGCGCGATTGAAGCGCATTCGCGATCTCATCTCCGATGAGGGCCTCAACGTCGCCGGCATCCGGCACATGCTGGGCATGCTCCCATGTTGGGAACTGCGCGGATGCGGCGTGGAACGGGCATCCGAGTGCTGGCAGTTGCACGATGATCGTCATCCCTGCTGGACCAATTCCTATTGCATGTACCGGGACGGTCCCAAGACGTGTCGGGCATGCAATGTCTACCTGCGAGCCTTCGACGTGCTTGCGGGAAGGCGCGTGCTACGCCTCATGCCTTCGGGCTGGCCGCAGGCCTAGGCCGCAAATAGAGGCCGCAATCCAGGCGCACACAAGACGGCGCCCCGGTCGGGAGGGACCGGGGCGCCGGTGTGATTCTGGCCTGGATTCTCGTCCCGCTAGCGGGCGATGAGCGCGCGGAGGGATGTCTCCTGCCCCGCGGCCTCGAGACGGAGGAAGTAGACGCCGTTCGCGAGTTCGCGCGCCGAGCCGTCGCGCCCGTCCCAGACGACGGCGTTGGCGCCGGCCGAACGCGACTCATCGACGAGCGTCCGCACGTGTCGGCCGCCGGCGTCGAAGACCTGCAGCCTCACCCGCCCTGGCGCGGGCACGGTGAAGCGGACCGTGGTTGCCGGGGCGAACGGATTCGGTGACGCGGCGAGAAGGAGCGGACCGGCACCCGGGGCGCTGGCGCCGGGGTCGGCCACCGCGGTCACGTTGGTCTCGGCGCTGTAGGTGTAGTTGGTGCCGCCAGCGGCCGAGATCCCGGCCGACACCATGACCGCGCGATCGTAGACGGGGCCGACATCCGGTAGATCGATCGTCCCCGCCTGGAGCGGATCGAGGGCCACCCGGGTCACGCGTGGCGGGAGCGTCGCGTCGAGCTCGAGCGCCCATAACGCATAGCGCGTGATGTCATTGCCGTCGAAATCGAAACCCACTCCGCTCTGCGGGTTCAGGAGCTGGATGTAGTCGGCGGCCCAGTGATTCACCGTCGCGTTGATCGGCCCCACCGGATAGGTCGAGTGTGTCGCCGAGTGGTTGAAGGGCGGGAGATCCTCACCCACATAGCCGAAGCGCCCATCGCCGATCGCCGGGTCATCCAGGTAGTTGGCGACGACCCAGTCGGCGAACACATCCTCGAAGTTGTCGGTGTAGCCGCGTCGATCGAGCACCGCATCGTAGCCGGCGATCGAGTTGCCCGGCTCGTGGACGACATCGTAGAGCGCGGCCTCGCCGCCGTAGCGCTCGTAGAAGTAGAGCGACCACAGGTAGGTCTTGATGTAGTCGGCCCAGGCGCCGTTGAAAACCGTGAGGTTGTTGTCGGGCTGGGAATTGAACGAACTGATGTTGTCCGGATTCCCGTAGAGCCACATGGCGACCTCGGCCAGCCCCTCGTCCACCCACGACGACTCGTTCTGGTCATGCTGCCAGTGGATCATGTGCTCGAACTCGTGGGCCAGCACCCCGAGGAGGTAATCGCCGCTGGGGGAGTTGTCCGAATCGTTGATGTAGACCACCTCGCACTCGTTGCTGGCGTAGGGCTGGCTGCCATCCGGATACTGGTCGAAGATCCAGAAGAAGCCGTCGGAGCTGACGTCGAAGTCGTAATACATGATGTAAATGCGCGGATCGTTGTCGAGGGCGTCGGGCGGGACGCCGAAGGCGGCGACGTTGATGTCGTAGATGCCCTGGTCGGGGTGCGGGCCGATGGACATCAGGTCGAAGCGCTCGATGATGCGGTCGACGTCGGCCTGGTCGATGTTCACGTTCCACTGCGAGTCCTCGACCACGACGTAGCAGTTCTGTCCCACGCCGCGGATGGTGCAGGGCAAGAGGTCGGCCACCGGAGGGCCGTTCAGGCGCCAGATGTACCACAACCACTCGTCACCGAGGCCGGGGTTCGGCGGCGGTCCCGCCGGCGTCACCTCGGGGCCGGCGCCATCGGGGGCCGGCGGCAACGGCTCGGGCACGAGACTGCGCGCGACCTGGGTCAGGCAGCGACCATCACGGGCGGTGGGGTCGGCGGCAGGCGCGTTGCCCGCAGTCGCCGTGGCGAGAAGGAGCGCCGCGGCGAGCACGAGTGCGGGACGGGCGGCGGATCGCAAGCGGATCGAGGGCATGACTCCTCCCTGGACATGGCTTCAAGCCGGGCCAAGTTGTCGAAGGCGGTTGCGAAGATGGCTGCACCTTAGCTTATCACAGAACGAGCGCAGGCTCACGCCGCTTCGGAGCGCTGTGCCCTCGCCGTGCGGTAGAGCCAGGTCGCGAGCAGCAGGAAGATGACGAGGGAATAGGCCTCCCACGCGAATCCGCCCAGGAATGGCTGGATCCCCCAGTGAATGTGCGCGATCTCGATCAGACCGATGGTGAGGAGTCCGATGATCGCGTCACCGGCCACGAGCCCCGAGGAGACGAGAACGCCGCGTTCGAGTCGCGATGCCGGCGGGTCGGTGCCGGGCCGCGAACGGCCGAGGAGCCACGACACGATGCCCCCGGTGAACATGGCGGTGGAGGTCGAGAACGGGAGGTAGATCCCGATGGCGAAGGGCAGGGTCGGAATGCGCGCCAGCTCGGAGGCGACGCCGATGCCCATGCCGATCAGGACCAGGGTCCAGGGCAGGTTGCCCCCGAAGAGCCCCTGCACGATGAGGGACATCAGGGTCGCCTGCGGCGCCGGCAGCTCCTCCGAGCCGATGGTCTTGGTCTCGTGCAGGAAATAGAGGACGAAGCCGATGGTGGCGGCGGCGGCGAAGTTGCCGACCACGTTCATCGATTGCTGGCGCCATGGCGTTGCACCCAGGATGTAGCCTGTCTTCAGGTCCTGCGACATGTCCCCGGACATGCAGATCGCGATGCAGATCACGGCGCCGACCGTCATCGCCGCGATCATGCCCGAGGTCCCGGTCCAGCCGACGCCGAGGAAAATGAGGCAAGTGACGAGGAGGGCGGTGATCGTCATGCCCGATACCGGCGAGGCCGAGGAGCCAACCTGCCCGCAGATGTAGGCGGCGACGGCAACGAAGAAGAAGGAGAGAATCGTCGTCGTCGTCACCCCGACGAAAGCGCGCCACTCCCCGAACCCGAGCAAGCCCCAGAGAAAGACGATGGCCACGACGGAGCCGAGAAGGAGCCAGCGATTCGAGAGGTCGCGCTCGGTGCGGAGGCGCGTGTCGCCCGCGCCGCGCGTTCCGCGCACGTCGCGGAAGATCGCGGTGAAGGCGCCCACCATGAGACCCGCCGACCGCATCACTGCCATGAAGCCGCCGACCGCCACCGCGCCGGCGCCGATGTATCGCAGGTAGCGGCCCCAGATCTCCGATGGTGTCATCGTGGAGAGCGGTTGGTCGGCGAACATCGGGTTCAGGTGGCTCGAGCCGTAGGCGTGCAGGAGCGGCAGGATGATCATCCAGCCGAGGAAGCCGCCGGCGAACATGAGGGTCGCCATGCGCGGGCCGACGATCATGCCGACGCCGAGGAGCGCCGGCATGCCCTCGCCGGCCACGGTGGCCTGGTGGAGCCGCTGGAAGGTGAAGGTGAACTCCCGGTTCCAGAGCTGGAACATCTCGACCACGAAACGGTAGACGGCGCCCATCCCGATCCCGCGCATGACGAGACCGAACTGCATCCCGCCGTGCTCCCCGGCCTTCAGGATCTCGGCGCAGGCCACGCCCTCGGGATAGGCGAGCTTGCCGTGCATGCGCACGATGAGGTAGCGGCGGAGCGGGATCATGAACAGCATGCCGAGAAGACCACCGACCCCGGCGAGCGCGAAGATGAGGGCGAGGGATGGGCGCTCGCCGAGGAAGATGAGCGCGGGCACGGTGAAGATGACGCCGGCGGCGAGCGACTCGCCGCTCGATCCGATGGTCTGCACGATGTTGTTCTCGAGCACGTTCCGTGATTTGAACACGGTCGAGAGGAGGAACATGCCGATGACGGCGGCGGGCAGCGAGGCCGAGACCGTCTGGCCCGCGAGGAGGCCCAGGTAGGCATTGGCGGCACCGTAGACCACGCCGATCAGGACGCCGATCGCCACGCCGCGGAACGTGATCTCGGGCGGGCTCTCGCCGGCCGCGATGTAGGGAATGCGGTGCGGATCGTGGGCGCTCGTGCGGCCGCCGGCGGGGTTCGTGGGGAATTCGCGGCGGGTGGGCCTGGTCGCGTCGCTCATGCGGGGGCTCCTTGTGCGTCCGCCGCATCCGCCCGCGGCGGACGATCGCACTCCAGGGGCCGGCCCGCGGGGCGGGCCGAGGCAAAGGCGCGAGGCAACGGAAAGGCGGGAGAATAGCAGAGAGCCGGCCCCCCGTCGCGGTGGGGGAGGAATCCCTGCCAAGATCCTCGCCGCGCAGGGCGTCTTGGATTACTCTTCCCCTGGTGGGTCGGGCCGGTGCCGGCCCGGCCTCGAGGGGCCCGCCGCCACGCGCGTGACCAGCGCATGATCCGGAGCGCATGATCCGACTGAGCGTGATCATCCCCGCATTCAATGCGGGCTCGCTGCTCGCTGAAGCGGTGGCTTCGGTGGCCGCATTTCTGCACGACGACGTCGAGGTCATCGTCGTCGACGACGGCTCGACGGATGGCTCGGCGGAGGTCGTGGCCACGATGCGCGGCGTCGTGGCGCTCCGCCAGGAGAACCAAGGGCCGGGTGCCGCGCGGAACACGGGGCTCGCCGCCGCCCGTGGGGAACACGTGGCGTTCCTCGATGCCGACGATGCCTGGCTTCCGGGACGCGTGGACGCGCTCCTGGCCACGGGCTCGCCCGAGTCGCAGGCGCTCGCCCGGGCCGATCTCGTCTATTCCGATTACGTGATCCGCGATCTCGTGCGCGGCACGCGCCGCTGCCACCGGTGCCCGCCGCTCGTCGAGCCTGCGGCGTGCACCATCCTC
The DNA here is from genome assembly GCA_963823555.1 of Candidatus Eiseniibacteriota bacterium. GTDB lineage: Bacteria > Eisenbacteria > RBG-16-71-46 > CAVPCR01 > CAVPCR01 > CAVPCR01. Next base: position 575,308 of record CAWGMA010000001.1, read on the forward strand.
CTCCACAATCCGATCGGCACCTCGACGGTGATCGCGCGGCGCGAGGCGGTCCTCGCTGCGGGAGGCTTCCGCACCGATCTCCGTTTCGCCGAGGACTGGGATCTCTGGCTCAAGATGGCCGAGCGTGGTCGCGTCGAGCACATCGCCAACGCCTGGGCTGAGCACCGCGAGCGCAAGGGAAGCCTTGCCGGGGGCGATTTCTCGCTGCTGCACCGCGCTGGAGAAGCGGTGCTCGAGGCGGCGTTCGAGCGGGCACCCGCCGTCTACCGCCCCGTGCTCGTCCGCGCTCGCGCCGGCCTGGATCTCAGAAGCGGGCTCCGCGCCTACCGGGCTCGAGATTTCGTTCGCGCGCGTGACTACTTCGGGCGAGCGGTCCGCGGCGGTCAATTGCGGCCGGGGCTCAAGCTGTATCTGGCCTCCTTCCTCGCGCGCAGCCGTCCGGAGCGCCGCGGATGACGACATCGCCCGAGTTGTCGCGGCGCCTGGTATCGAATCTCGCCGCCTCGTTCTGGGCGATGGGGCTCAGACTGCCGGTCACCTTTCTCCTCACCCCGTTTCTCCTCACCCGGCTCGGCGATGCGCGTTTCGGCACCTTCGGCGTCTTGCTCTCGCTCCTGGCGTACCTCAACCTCGCCGGTGGCCCCTTGCACTCCTCGACCGGCCGCGAGTACGCCCACGCCGGGGACGATCCCGAGAAACGATCTCGCGTGCTGGCCAATGCGGTCGTCACCTCGGGCCTGGTTGCGCTCTTGACGGCGGTTGCTGGTTTCGTCCTCGCTGGCCCCCTGGTGGACGCCATGCGCGTACCGCCGGCCTTTCGCGCCGAAGCGATCTTCTGCTTCTACACCCTGATCGGCACCGTGCTCGTGAGCCAGGTTGCGACTCCCTTCCTGGGGCTCCTCATGAGCGCCAACCGTTACGACCTGATCGACGTGATCCCGGCGGTCGGTCAGGTCCTCTATGCGGGCCTCGCCGTGGCTGCCTTTCGCTGGCGTGGCCCCTCGCTCGAGCTGCTGGGTCTCTCGCATCTGGCCGCGCACACCCTGGCCATGGCGGTCCTCTCGAGTCTTGCACTCAAGCACCTGGGCGGGGCTCGGCTCCGGGCCGGAGCGCTCGACTGGCAGGAGCTCAAGACCGTGCTCGGCTTCTCGGGAGAACTCCTCGTCATCAACGTGAGCGTTCTCCTCACGTATCAGACCGACAACATCGTCATCTCCCGCATGCTCGGAGTGGCGGCGGTCGCGCACTACACGGTGGCTTCGAGCCTGATCACGCGTTTCCGCCAGATCTCCTACGGGCTCTCGCGCACCTTCATGCCGGCAACGGCTGATCCCTCGACCACACCCGAGCGCCGGCGTGAACTCCACTTCCGCGGGACACGCTATTCGACTTTGCTCGTCGCGGTCCTCGGCGCCGTGGCGGCCGGAGTGGCCGTTCCCTTCTACGAGCGCTGGCTCGGCCCCGATTACCGGGAGAGCGCCGGGATCTTCGTGCTCCTGATCGTCGCCAATCTCTTCGCCATGAGTCAGTACGTGACCAACGCGGTCCTCACCGGGTTGCGTCACACCCGCCCGCTCATGGTGAGCGAGGTCCTGGCCGCGCTCCTGAACCTAGCGCTCTCGATCGGGCTCGTGAGGGCCGGGTTCGGACTCGTCGGCGTAGCACTCGGCACGCTGGTGCCCATGGTCCTCAGGAACTCCTGGCTTGCGGTGCATGGCGCGCATGTCGTGGGCGCGCCGGTCTCCGCCTACGTGCGACGGATCTACCTGCCGTCGGCCGTGGTGTTCATCGTGACCACGCTCGCTCTCGCCCTGGCGGCGCGGGGTGGGTGGTTCCCGAGCTGGCCTGCGCTCTTCGCCGCGGGCGCCATCGGGTTCGTCCTGGCCGCTGTCCTCGCCAATCGCCTGGTCCTCGACGATACGGACCGGTGCTTCATCCGAGGTGCGCTGGCGCGGGAGCGGGACCGGAGTTCGGGGCCGGGCGGAGCGGGATCGTGAGCATCACGGCGCCGGCCATGAGGATGGCGGCCACCCAGTAGGGCGCTCCGATGCCGACGTGCTCGAAGAGGTTCCCGCCAAGAATCGGTCCGAGGACGCGGGCCAGGCTCGACAGCGACTGGCCGATGCCGAGCGTGCCTCCCTGCTCGTCCGCGGCCGCGTTACGCGACAGGAGCGACTGCAAGGTCGGCCCCAGGAGCCCGCTGCCGGCAGCGATCAGGATCAGCACGGGATAGAGAGATCCGATCTTCGCTGGCCAGGAGAAGAGAGCGAGACCGAGGGCCAGGAGGACGAGTCCCGTGCGTACCAGCCGGACCTCGCCGAAGCGGCGCGTCAGGCGCCCGATCAGGCCGCCCTGGATCAGGGCCGAGATCACCCCGATCACGAACAGCGCAGCCCCGGTAGCGCGCGCCGCCGCTCTCTGCGTCGAATGGTCGCCGATCGCGGGCAGCACCGGCGGTGGTGGCCCGAAGGCCGGTTGCTCGAGCGTGAAGCGATGCTCGATATAGAGCGAGAAGGTGGATTCGAGCTGGGCGAAGGCGAAGGTGGCGAGGAAGAAGAGCGCGAGGATCACGCCCACGTTCGGCCGCTCGATGGCGATGAGGAAGGCGCGCACGTTGGCTCCAACCCCGCGCTGCCCGGCGGCGCTGACCTGGCGCGCGGCCGGCTCGGGGAGCATGATGGCGGCGAGGATGAGGTCGAGCCCGGTGAGCACAGCGGCCGCGACAGCGGGGAGTGGAATGGCGATGCCGCCCAGGAAGCCGCCGAGCGCCGGGCCGAAGACGAATCCGAGACCGAAGGCCATGCCCACCAGGCCCATGCCGCGGGCCCGCTCCTCCGGGCGCGTGACGTCGGCGATGTAGGCCTGAGCGGTGGGGATGTTGGCATTGCCTATGCCGGCGAGGATCCGTGCGGCGAACACGAGCGGCAGCGTGTCGGCGACGGCCAGGAGGGCGTAGCCGGCGGTCGAGACCGCGAGGCTCATCAGGATGATCGGGCGCCGCCCGATGCGATCGGAAAGTCGCCCCCACACCGGCGCGAAGAGGAACTGCATGAGTGAATAGGACGCCATGAGGAGGGTGATGACGGCGGGCGAGGCGCCGAATCGCTCGGCGAAGTAGGGGAGAATGGGGATGATGATCCCGAAGCCCAGGAGGTCGAGAAAGACGGTGAAGAAGATGATGAGGAGCGGTTTCGAGCGCATGCAGTCTCCTGCCGCCGCCGCGCGCCGATCGCGCGGGCGACGGAACGTGCGATTGAACCGCAGTCGGCTGCTGCGCGCAAGGGCGGTGAGGCGTCGCTGCCCGGATAGATGGCATGACGCGGCTGCGGGAGGGCGATCAGGAGCGGCTGCCCGGATGGCGGCCGAGCCGCCCCCTCCCCGATCAGTCCCGGGGGCAGTATGCTAGGGAATGACGGAGGAGAGACCCCATGCCGGCCAACCTGACCCCGCAGTACAAGGCGGCCGAGGAGCGCTATCGAGCCGCCACCGATCCCGAAGAGAAGCTCGCCGCGCTGCGCGAGATGCTGGCGGTGATGCCCAAGCACAAGGGCACCGAGAAGTTGCAGGGCGATCTCAAACAGCGGATCGCCAAGCTCACGCAGCAAGCGCAGAGTCGCGGTGGGGCGCGGCGAACCACGTTCGACCACGTCCCGCGTGAAGGAGCCGGGCAGGTCGTCCTGATCGGTCCACCGAATGCGGGCAAGTCCTCGCTCCTGGGGGCGTTGACCCGCGCCGAGCCGGTGATCGCCCCCTATCCCTTCACCACCCACGTGCCGCAGCCGGGCATGATGCCGTTCGAAGATGTCATGGTCCAGCTGGTCGACACCCCGGCCCTCGCCGCCGAGCACACCCCGCCCTGGCTTCCCGGACTCGTGCGGTCCGCGGATCTGGCGCTCCTCGTCGTCGATCTGAGCTCGCCAGCCCTGCTCGAAGAGGTGGAATTCGCCCTCGATCGCATGGCTCAGTCCCGCGTGCACCTCCGCCCGCCCGGCGATGGGAGCCCGCCGGAGGATCCCTCCGCCGAGGCCGTGCAGGCGGTGGTCGTCGGCACGCACGCCGAGCTCGAGGACGCCACGATGGGCCGGGATCTCCTTGGCGAGTTCCTTGCCGGGGGCCTGCCCTTCACCACCGTCTCCACCGTTGATCGCCGCGGGCTCGAGGAACTCCGGAGTCGGGTCTACGCCCTCCTCGATGTCATCCGGGTCTACACGAAGGAGCCGGGTAAGCCGGCCGACCGGGAGCGGCCCTTCGTCCTCAAGCGCGGCTCTACCGTCGGGGACCTCGCGGCGTTGATTCACAAGGATCTGGCCGCCAAGCTGCGCTTCGCGCGGGTCTGGGGCACCGCGACCTTCGACGGGCAGACCGTGCACCGCGACCACCCGCTCTCCGACCGGGATATCGTGGAGCTGCACGAATAGCGGCGTCTCAAATAAGTCGTTGCCTTTTGTAGGGTTATCTGCTATGGTCTGCGGGTTACAGCGAGGGTGGCCTTCGTGGCTGCTCCGCAGCCCGTACCCGTCGCACCCGAGCCAAAGCCTGATCCAGCCGCCAGCGCCCCCCGCTCGGACCGCCATCCGTTCGAACCACCATCTCGCTGGTCTTTCGATTTCGCTTTGGCTGGCTTTCGGGAGCTCCCGCCAGGGATCCCTCGGTTGTCCCGCCTTGATTCTGTCTCCGGAAAGTCAACGACATAGTCAACGATGATCAGCCTGGGAGGCATCATGAAGAGAGCTTGGGTATCGTGGCTCGTGGCCTTGAGTATCGGGTTCCTGGCCACCGCCGCGTTCGCAGCGGATGCGCCGCTGGAGAGCGACGGCCAAACCGCCCTCTTGCCCTTGACGCCCGTGATCGGTGTCGATCCGACCAGCCTCGACTTCGGCAAGGTCTGCGTCGGCCAGGGCGCGGAATTGACCATCAACCTCTTCAACGACGTAGCCGATCCGACAAGCGTACTCACCATCTCCGGCCTGCAGATTGCTCCGGGGGATTACAGCCTCGTGAGCCCGCCGCCGCTCCCGCTCACCATCCCCGGTGACGGCACGCAGGTTCCGGTCACCATCCGTTTCGCGCCGGCGAACCCGGGCCCCGTCGCGGGCACGTTCATCATCACCGCCGACGCGCCCGTGCTGCCGCCGAACCCGCTCATCGTCGACCTCGCCGGCACGGGCAATCGGCCGCCGGTCTGCAATGCTGGGGGACCCTACAGCGGGACCACCGGCCAGCCAGTCTCATTCAACGGCAGCGGTTCGAGCGATCCCGACGGGGATCCGATCACGTACGCATGGAACTTCGGTGATGGCGCGACCGGCTCGGGCGCGACCCCGACGCATACCTACGCGGCGGGCGGGGTCTACACCGTGACCCTCATCGTGACCGACAACTGCGGTGAGAGCTCGACCTGCGAGACGACGGCGGACATCAACACGCCGCCAGTCTGCGATGCCGACGGTCCGTACTCCGGCAACGTCGGCCAGCCGGTCTCGTTCGATGGCACGGGCTCGAGCGACCCCGACGGGACGATCGCGTCGTACGCATGGAACTTCGGTGACGGCGCGACCGGTTCGGGTGCGACCCCGACGCATACCTATGCGGCGGGCGGGGTCTACACCGTGACCCTCACCGTGACCGACAACGACGGCGCGAGCTCGACCTGCGAGACCACGGCGAACATCAACACGCCGCCGGTCTGCGATGCGGGCGGTCCCTACACCGGCACCACCGGCCAGCCGGTCTCGTTCGATGGCACGGGCTCGAGCGATCCGGACGGCACGATCGTGTCGTACAGCTGGAACTTCGGCGACGGCGCGACCGGTTCGGGTGCCACCCCGACGCATACCTACGCGGCCGGCGGGGTCTACGCCGTGACCCTCACCGTCACGGACAACGACGGCGCGAGCTCGACCTGCGAGACCACGGCGGACATCAACACGCCGCCGGTCTGCGACGCGGGCGGTCCTTACTCGGGCACGGCGGGCCAGCCGGTTACGTTCGATGGCACGGGCTCGAGCGACCCCGACGGCACGATCGCGTCGTACAGCTGGGACTTCGGTGACGGCGCGACCGGTTCGGGTGCGACCCCGACGCATACCTACGCGGCCGGCGGTATCTACGCCGTGACCCTCACCGTCACGGACAACGACGGCGCGAGCTCGACCTGCGAGACCACGGCGGACATCAACACGCCGCCGGTGTGCGACGCGGGCGGTCCTTACTCGGGCACGGCGGGCCAGCCGGTTACGTTCGATGGCACGGGCTCGAGCGACCCCGACGGCACGATCGCGTCGTACAGCTGGGACTTCGGTGACGGCGCGACCGGTTCGGGTGCGACCCCGACGCATACCTACGCGGCGGGCGGTACCTACACCGTGACCCTCACCGTCACGGACAACGACGGCGCGAGCTCGACCTGCGAGACCACGGCCAACATCAACGCGCTTCCCATCTGCGATGCGGGCGGTCCGTACTCCGGTCTCGTCGGCCAGCCGGTCTCGTTCGACGGCACGGGTTCGAGCGATCCGGACGGCACGATCGTGTCGTACAGCTGGGACTTCGGTGACGGCGCGACCGGTTCGGGTGCGACCCCGACGCATACCTACGCGGCGACCGGCGTCTTCACTGTCACCCTGTGCGTGGTGGACGACGACGGCGCCGAGAGCTGCTGCACGACCACGGTCTCGATCGGCGAGCAGAACCTCCCGCCGATCTGCGATGCCGGCGGTCCGTACACGGGCACCATCAACCTGCCGCTTTCGTTCGACGGCACGGGCTCGAGCGATCCCGACGGCACGATCGTCTCGTACGACTGGGACTTCGGAGATGGCTCGACCGGTTCGGGCGCAACCCCGACCCACACCTACGCGGCGACCGGCGTCTTCACTGTCACCCTGTGCGTGACGGATGACGGCGGCGAGCAGAGCTGCTGCACGACGACGGCCGACATCCAGCCCGAGCCCAACGAGCCGCCGATCTGCGACGCGGGCGGTCCGTATTCGGGGCTTGTCGGCCAGCCGGTGTCGTTCGACGGCACGGGCTCGAGCGATCCCGACGGCACCATCGTCTCGTACGAGTGGGACTTCGGGGACGGCTCGACCGGCTCGGGCGCAACCCCGACGCATACCTATGCGGCGGCGGGCACGTACACGGTCACCCTCTGCGTGACCGATGACGACAACGCCCGGAGCTGCTGTACGACCACGGCGACGATCGAGGCCGAGAACCTGCCGCCGGTCTGCGATGCCGGAGGGCCGTACTCGGGTGATGCCGGGGCCTCGATCCAGTTCGACGGTTCCGGTTCGAGCGATCCCGATGGCACCATCGTCTCGTACGCCTGGGACTTCGGGGACGGCGGCACGGGAACGGGTGCCACCCCGACCCATGTCTACGCAGCCCCGGGTACCTATACCGTCGTCCTCTGTGTGACGGATGATGACGGGGCCCAGAGCTGCTGCACGACCCTCGCCGATGTGTTCCCGCCGTCGGCGGTCGAGATCTCGACCTTCACGGCGAATAGCGAGGACGGGGTTGTGGTTCTCACATGGCGGACTGCGTTCGAGCAGGACAACGCGGGCTTCCATGTCGAGCGCGCGGCGGTCGGCAGCGCCGACTTCGCCCAGGTCAACGAGACCATGATCACGGGTAACGGTGACACGCCGGGTCAGTACTCGTACACCGATCGCACCGCCGAGGGTGGTGCCACGTACGATTACCGGTTGGTCGCGATCGATCTCTATGGTGCACGCGATGTCTTCGGACCGATCCAGGTCCAGGTCACGCTCGCCGCGCCGAAGGAGCTCGCACTCGGCCAGAACCGGCCGAATCCGTTCAATCCGACGACGACGATCACCTTCGCCCTGCCCGAGGCGGAGCGGGTGGCGCTGCGGATCTACGATGCGCAGGGTCAGCTGGTGCGTACCCTCGTCAACGGCGAGATGTCAGCCAGCGAGCATGCGGTGGAGTGGGATGGCAAGGACGACCGGGGCACCCAGGTCGGATCGGGCATCTACATCTACCGTCTCGAGCTGGGGTCGACGGTGCTCCAGAACAAGATGGTCCTGATGAAGTAGTGAGGACCTGACGCATTCCCGCGCCAGAGAGCTGCGGGTGAACGGGGGGCGGCTGCCGAGAGGCAGCCGCCCCCTTGTTGTGCGCGCCGGAGAGGGCCGAGCTTTCCTTCCGCATCGCCTCCCGGGAGCGTAGAATCCCCGATCCGCGCCGCCTGCGGCCCCGGGGCGGGAGCGAGCATGGCCCGGGCGCGAGACATGGCCGGCGGGATCAGCGCGAGGAGGGCAAGAACCGATGAAGGTGGGACTGGTGGGGGCAGGTCTGCAGGGCACGGCCATCGCCTGGGATCTGGCGCAGCAAGAGGACGTCGAGAAGATCATCATCACCGATCTCGATGGTGCACGGGCGCACCGCGTGGCCGAGCTCGATCCTGGACGGCGCACCGAGGCGCGGGTGCTCGATGCCGCCAAGACCGCGGGCGTGGCCACCCTGGCCGAGGAGGTGGATGTCCTGGTCTCGGCCACTTACTATGGATTCAACCTGGAGCTTGGCCGAGCCGCCATCGCCGGCGGCGCGCACTTCTGTGATCTCGGCGGCAACAATGAGGTCGTCGACCGCGAACTCGCTCTCGACCGCGAAGCTCGGGCGGCCGGGGTCACCATCATTCCCGACTGCGGACTCGCTCCAGGGATGGCGACCGTTCTCGGAGCGCTCGCGGTCGAGCGCCATCCTGCGCCCGAATCGCTCCACATCCGGGTCGGCGGACTCCCGCTGCGACCCAAGCCGCCGCTCGATTACAAGCTGGTCTTTGCCCCCGAAGGACTCATCAACGAGTACGTGGAGCCGGCTCGCGTACTGCGTGACGGGAGGATCGTCGAGGTCGAATCCCTGAGCGGGGTCGAGCGGGTGACCTTCCCCGGCTTCGGACCGCTCGAGGCCTTTCATACCTCGGGTGGATCCTCGACCCTGCCGAGCACGCTCGGGAGCAAGCTGCGCACGATCGAGTACAAGACCATCCGTTACCCCGGGCATTGCGAGCGGATGCGCTTTCTGCGGGACCTCGGGTTGATGGCCTCGACGCCCATCCATTCCTGGGAGCGCGGTCTCGCGGTCTCGCCGCGCGAGGTGCTCGAGGCGGTGCTGGCCGATCGCCTCCAGGATCCGGGGGAAGACGTCGTGCTGATGCGGATCGAAGCGGCAGGCCGGAGCGGCGGGCGCCTCTTGCGCCACGTCTTCGAGATGGTCGACCATGCCCATGCCGGAACCGGGCACACGGCCATGATGCGCACCACCGGCTATCCGGCCGCGATCGTCGCCGAGATGCTCGGGCGGGGCGATATCGCGGTTCGCGGTGCCGTGCCCCAGGAAGAGGCGGTGCCGGGCGAGCTGTTCCTCGCCGCGCTCAAGGCGCGTGGCTTCGCCATCATCGAGCGAGAGGAGGTCGAGTGATGCGATCGGTGCCGGCCTGGATCCTGATCCTCACCCTGGTCCAGATCACGTCGGCGGGGGAAGTCCCCGCGGCCGGGGAGGCACCGGCCGCCGCGCTGCCCCCGATCGAACGCTTCCTCGAGATCCGGGGGCAAGCCGGCGGAGCCATCTCGCCGGACGGGGGCACGATCGCCTATCTCGATCGCGTGACCGGGGTGGCCGAGGCCTGGATGGTCCCGGCCACGGGCGGGTGGCCGGAGCAGCTCACCTTTTTCGGCGAGCGCGTGGCCTCGATCTCGTGGTCTCCCCATGACCGCCGGCATGTCGTCGTCGAGCGCGATCTGGCGGGCACCGAGCGCCGGCAGCTGTTCCTCATCGATCCCCAGGGCGGGATGCCGGTGCGCCTGACACATGACGATGGCAGCGTCTACGGTGTCGGCGGCTTCTCGCCCGACGGCCACACCATGGCGCTTCGCACCAATCAACGCGATCCGGCCCATTTCGATGTGCATCTCCTCGACCTCGTGACGAGAGCATCGCGCCCCCTGGTCGAGCGGGACCAGTTCCTCTTTCCCGGGCGATTCTCTCCCGATGGCACAAAGCTCCTCGTCACGCGTGCCATCGGCCCGGATCAGAACCAGCTTCTCCTCGTCGATGTGGCGACCGGGGAGGTGACCGCGCTCACGGCCGAGTCCCCGCCGGCCCGTCATTCGGCGCCGCACTGGGCGGCCGACGGGAAGTCGGTTCTGCTGCTCAGCGATCGGGGTCGGGACAACATGACGCTGGCCCGGCTCGACATCGCCACGCATGAGCTGCGTTTCTTGCGCCAGGATCGCATGGATGCGGAGACCATCGCCGTCTCGGCGAACGGGCGCTACCTCGCCCTCGTCCTCAACGTCAATGGTCTCTCCGAGGTGGTCCTGCTCGATCTCGGCCGGGGCGAGGCGCCGGTGCTCGAGTCGTCGCCGGACCTCCCGGTCGGAGTGATCCTCGGTCTCGACTGGACGCCTGACGGCTCCCGCCTGGCGGTGACGATGGCGACGAGCCGCAGTCCGGGCACCGTCTACGTCTATGACCGCGTGCGACGAGTGCTCACCCAGGTGACGCGGCCGGCCCTGGCCGGTGTCCAGCAGGAGATGATGGTCGACCCCACGGTCGTCAGCTACCCCTCCTTCGACGGCCGCACGATCACCGGGCTTCTCTACCGCCCGCGCGAGCCGGCCTCGAACCCGCCACCCTGTGTCGTCCTCGCTCACGGCGGTCCGACCTCGCAGTCACGACCAGGGTTCAGCGCCATGACGCAGTATTTCACGAGCCGCGGGTGTGTTGTTTTCAAGCCGAACGTGCGCGGCTCGAGCGGATACGGACGTGCGTTTCGTGCTCTCGACGATCGGGACAAGCGGGAGGACTCGGTCGCCGATCTGGAGCGCGGCGTGGTTCATCTGGCGCGCGCGGGGGAGATCGATTCGACGCGGGTCGGAGTCTACGGTGCGAGCTACGGCGGATACGTGGTGCTGGCCGCGCTCACGCTCTATCCCCAGCGCTTCGCCTGCGGCGTCGATCAGGTCGGGATCGCCAACTTCGTGACCTTTCTCGAGAACACGGCTTCCTATCGCCGGCCGCACCGCGAGCTCGAGTACGGTTCGCTCGAGACCGACCGGGAGCTGCTCGAACGGCTGTCTCCGCTCGGACGTGTCGATCGGATCCGGGCTCCGCTCCTCGTCATCCATGGGGCGAACGACCCGCGCGTCCCGGTCGGCGAGGCCGAGCAGATCGTCGCGGCGCTGAAGGCGCGGGGACTGGCCGTCGAGTTCCTTCGCTTCGAGGATGAGGGCCATGGGGTGGCACGGCGCGAGAACCGGATCCGGGCCTACGGTACGGTCGCCCGCTTCCTCTGCGCTCACCTGGGGCTTCCCGTCGACCCGCCGGCCGAGGCGCCCCCGAGCAAGAAGGATGAGGGGAGCGAAGGCGAGGAATGAGGGCGAGGGGAAGGACAGCGCTCGTCACCGGTTCGACGCGGGGCATCGGGCGGGCCATCGCGGTCCGTCTGGCCAGCGATGGCTATCGCGTCGTCGTGCACGGCCGGGACGGCGGGACGCCCACGCCCGATGTCCTCAGCTCCCTCTCCGGGAGCGGGCACGCCTTCGTGGCCGCCGACCTCGCTGCCGAGGATGCGCCGGAGCGTCTGTTCACCGCGGCCCTCGCTGCCGTCGGGCAACTCGATCTCCTGGTCAATAACGCAGGTATTTACGAAGAAGCGCCATTTACCGCCGAGAGCCTCGAGACCTGGCGCCGGGCCTGGCGCCGGACGCTCCGGGTCAATCTCGATGCCGCCGCCGACCTCGCCTTCCTGGCCGCCGCCCACATGCGCGGGCGCGGCGGGAAGATCGTCCAGATCGCGTCACGCGCCGCATTCCGGGGCGAGACCACATTCCCTGCCTACGGCGTGTCCAAGGCGGGAATGGTGAACCTCACCGTGTGCCTGGCGCGAGCGCTGGCCGGAGAGCGGATCTACGCCTACACCGTGGCTCCCGGCTGGACCGATACCGACATGGCCCGGGCGAGCATGACCGATGAAGCCGAGGTCATGAACCAGATCCCCTTCGGCCGGATGGCGACGCCGGAGGAAGTGGCCTCGGTGGTGGCCTTCCTGGCGCGGGATGAGGCCGACTACCTGACCGGCATCACGATCGATGTCAACGGGGCCTCCTACTTTCGCTAGGCCCATGTGCGCATCGCGCAGTACGCGGAGGGGATTGACAGTCGGAACCACGTCCGGCATGGTCCCCTGCTCATCGGTCGCGCCCGGCCCAGACCCCGCGGTCCAATTCGAGGATCCGTGATGATGTCCACCTCTGCTTCCCCGACACGATGACGGTGCGTACGATGCTCCGCGAGGGAGGCTATGACGGCGTCCTCATCAGCTTGGAGACCGACAAGCGGACGGAGTCCTGCTACGTCCCGGGCTCGACGAATCTGGTCCAGACCAGCGGCTGGTGGGATTACTACGGGCGCTATCGAACGACCTACGAGGAGGTCTCGACCCCGGGCTGCACCGAGACGACGACGATCCGGGATCTCCGCACCGATATCTGGGCGGCGGCCCGTGCCAAGAGAGTCTTCTGAGTCCGCCGTTGGCACCTGTGTCGGAATGCTCCGCGGAAGATCGCCGCCGAATGCGGCGATCGCTCTTGCGGTGGTATGCCCGTGCCGCGCGCGATCTGCCGTGGCGCCGCGAGTCGGATCCCTACCGGATCTGGGTCGCAGAGATCATGTTGCAGCAAACCCAGGTGGCGACGGTCGTGCCCTTCTACGAGCGGTTTCTCGCCCGCTTCCCAGAGCTCGAGGACCTGGCGTCGGCGGCCGAGGATGACGTTCTCGCGGCCTGGCAGGGGCTCGGCTACTATCGGCGGGCACGGCAGCTCAAGGCGGCCGCAGAGCTGGTCGTGGCACGCCATGGGGGACGGTTTCCCGACGATCTCGATGCGGCCATGGCATTGCCCGGGGTCGGGGCCTACACCGCCGGCGCCGTGCTCTCGATCGCCTACGATCGGCCGCTCCCTGCCGTGGACGGAAATGCGGACCGAGTCCTGGCGCGGCTCCTGGGCGAGGATCGTCCCCTCGCGATGGCGACGGTCCGTTCGCGTCTCCGCGCCGCCGCCATCGCGCTGGTCCCGGAGCAGGGCGCGGGCGACTGGACTCAGGCCCTGATGGAACTCGGAGCGCTCGTCTGCACGCCGTCCCGCCCGGTTTGCCCATCCTGCCCGGTCGCCGATTTCTGTGTCGCTCGAGCCCTGGGCCGCGTCGATGAAATCCCCGCGCCGAAGCGCAGGAAGTCCCCGCCGCGAGTCGAGGTGGCGGTGGCGATCGCGGTGAGCCGAGATGATCGCCTGGTCTACGTGCGACGCCCGAAGCGCGGCGTCCTGGCCGGGTTCCTCGAGTTCCCCAGCGCCGACGTGCCCCCGGGCGCCGATCCCCGTGCCACGCTGGCCCACGCCATCGCCGAGCACGGGGCCACCAGGATCGAGGTAGGGGAGATCCTGGCCCGGGCCGAGCACGTCATGTTCCATCGCCGGGCCCGCCTCACCGCGTACCGGGTGCGCGCGCGCTGGGTCCTCGATGGGCGAATCCTGGCCTTGACCCGATCGGCGGCCGCGGCGGCGCCGGTGACGACGGCCAGCCGCAAGCTACTGGCCCTCATCCCTCGCGGGCGCAAGGATCAGAGGGGGAGTCGGTGATGGGTGACATCGACAGGGAAGAGAGAGCCGCGCACCGCGTCGTCATTCTCGGCGGCGGTTTCGGTGGCCTGGCCGCAGCCCAGGCGCTGGCTCGCTCGGCGGTCGCGGTGACGCTGGTTGATCGGCGAAACTTCCACCTCTTCCAGCCTCTGCTCTACCAGGTGGCGACCGGCGCGCTGTCGCCAGGGGATATCGCCACTCCGCTGCGCGCGCTCCTTCGCCACCAGCGGAACGCCCGAGTCCTGCTCGCCGAAGCTGTCGATCTCGATGCCAGCGGCTGTCGGGTCCTCTTCTCCGATGGCGAGATCGGATACGACTCCCTCATCGTCGCCTGCGGGTCTCACCACCACTACTTCGGACACGCCGAGTGGGAGAAGCTCGCGCCGGGACTCAAGACCATCGAGGACGCAACCGAGATCCGCCGCCGCTTGCTCCTCGCGTTCGAGGCCGCCGAGCGGGAGCCGGACCCGGCACGGCGTGCCGAGTGGCTCACCTTCGTCATCGTCGGCGGCGGGCCGACGGGCGTCGAACTGGCGGGAGCACTCGCCGAGATCGCCCAGCACACGCTGCGCGAGGAGTTTCGCCGCAGCGATCCCCGAGCGGCCCGCATCCTGCTCGTCGAAGGGGACGACCGCCTGTTGCCGTCCTACCCGGCTGAGCTCTCCGGTCAAGCCGAGGCATCGCTCGCGCGGCTGGGAGTCGAGGTGCGCAGGCAGACGCTGGTAACGGGGGTCGACCCGGCGCAGGTGGTGCTCAAGCGCGGGGAGGAGCATGAGGTCATCAGGGCTCGCACCGTGCTGTGGGGAGCCGGCGTGGCGGCCTCGGGATTTGGGCGGGTGCTCGCCGAGCGAGCCGCGGCCGCTCTTGATCGCGGCGGTCGCGTTGTCGTCGGGCCGGATCTCACGGTGCCGGGGCATCCCGAGATCTTCGTTATCGGCGACCTGGCGAGCGCCGCCCCCGAGGGTGGGAATCCACTGCCGGGTGTCGCGCAGGTGGCCATCCAGGAGGGCCGGTACGTGGCCGAGGTGGTGCATGCCCGCGTGGGTGAGGCGCCGGCGCCGGCGCCTTTCCGCTACCGCGATCGCGGTAACATGGCGGTGATCGGGCGCGGTGCCGGGGTTGCCGAACTGGGCCGCGTTCGCCTGCATGGATGGCTGGCCTGGCTGGCCTGGCTCTTCGTTCATCTCATGGCGCTTGTCGATTTCGAGAACCGGCTCCTGGTCTTCATCCAGTGGGCCTGGAACTACTTCACCTGGAACCGCGGTGCCCGTCTGATCACGGGTGAAAGCCCCTTCCCGCTGCGGCAGAAGGGCGATGGAGGAAGCGACTGATGCGTTGGCAATCCGGAAGACGCAGCCAGAATGTCGAAGATCGCCGCGGCATGGCGCCGCGGGCCATGGTGGGTGGCGGGCTGGGGCTCCTCCTCGTGATCCTGCTGGCCCTCATCTTTGGTGCCGACCCGCAATCCCTCCTCGAGCAGGTGGCCGTCCAGGAACCCGCCCCGGGGCTGGCGCCGAGCACGAGCCCCGGAGAAGACCCGATGGCCGATTTCATATCGGTGGTGCTCGGTGATACGGAGGATGTGTGGCGGGATCTCTTCGCCCGCCAGGGTTACGTCTATCGCGAGCCGACGCTCGTTCTCTTCACCGGCCAGGTGCAGTCCGCCTGCGGCTACGCCAGCGCCGCCGTCGGTCCCTTCTACTGCCCGTACGACGAGAAGTTGTACATCGACCTGCGCTTCTATCAAGATCTACGCGATCGCTTCCGTGCCCCCGGGGACTTTGCTCAGGCCTATGTCATCGCGCACGAGGTCGGCCATCATGTACAGAATCTGCTCGGAATCTCCGAGCGGGTGCAGTCGGCCCGCGGCCGGGTGAGTGCGGAAGAAGCGAATCAGCTCTCGGTGAAGCTCGAATTGCAGGCCGATTTCCTCGCCGGCGTGTGGGCTCATCACGCGCAGCGGGCGCGCAACATACTCGAAGCCGGCGACATCGAGGAGGGGCTCAGGGCGGCGAGCGCGATCGGCGACGATCGCTTGCAGATGCAGACACAAGGCTACGTGGTTCCGGAGTCCTTCACCCACGGCACGTCCGAGCAACGCGTCTACTGGTTCCGGCGCGGACTCGAGAGCGGCGACCTCCAGCAGGGCGACACCTTCAACGCCCCTGAGTTGAATCCGTCCTAGATCAATCCCGGCGCTCTACACGCTGAAGCGCACCGTCATCACATCCCCGTCGGCAAGGACGTATTCCTTGCCCTCGAGGCGGAGGATGCCGCGCTTCTTGCACGCATCGAGCGACCCGCAGGCCATCAGGTGCTCGTAGCTCACCACCTCGGCGCGGATGAACCCGCGCTCGAGGTCGGAGTGGATCTCCCCGGCGGCGGCTTGCGCCACCGTCCCCGCTTCGATGGTCCACGCCCGCACGTCCTGATCGCCGATCGTGAAGAAGGAGATGAGGCCCAGGAGCCCGTAGCAAGCGTGGACCAGACGGTCGAGCGCCGATTCGGTGATCCCGAGGTCGGCGAGGAAGGCGGGGCGCTCCTCCTCCGGCAACGCGGCGATCTCCTCCTCGATCTTGGCGGCCACCAGGAGCGGAGGATCCTCGCCCCAGAGCTCGGCAATGCGCTCGGACTCGGGCATTCGATCCTCGCTGACGTTCACCAGACGCAGGAGCGGCTTCTGCGTGAGCAGCTGGAAACCGCCGAGCATGGTTCTCTCCTCGGGGGTCAGCTCGAGCCGGCGCAGCGGGGTGCTGTCGCCGAGCGCCACTTCACAGCGCTGGAGGAGCGCATCCTCGCGCTCGTCTTCGGGTCGTTTTCCCTTCTTCATCTGCCGGCCGAGGCGTTCACGGCGGCTTTCGACGATGACGAGATCGCCGACCAGCATCTCGGTCTCCATGAGCTCGGCGTCGGCGCGCCAGGCGCGCACCTGATCGGCGAGATCAGCGGGCTGGTCGGTGAAGCCCCCGATCACCTCGAGCAGGGCGCGCGAGTTCTTGATGTGGACGAGGATCGATCCCGGCACGCCGTGCCCGCGTTCGCGCCGCAAGTCCAGCCCCGGCACGTCGAGATACTCGATCGTCGCCGGCGTGCGCTTGGCGCGCGGATAGAGGGCGTGTAGGCGGTCGAGGCGTGGATCGGGAACGCGCACGACCGAGTGGGCGACCGGCCCCCCGCCGGCCGGCGGCGCGCCCGTGCCGGAGTAAGCGGCCAGGGTGCGGAATAACGTCGTCTTTCCCGTCCACGGCAGGCCGATGATCGCGATCTGCATGGCATCCCATCTTGAAGAGGCTTGCTTGACACCCCGAGGGCCCGATTCTAGCATCCGTGGCGGAGCGTCACGACCGTCCGGAAGCGGCGTCCAGCCAAGAAGTGGGTCCCGGTCTCCAGATCATTCCATGCGCGAAGTCACTCTCACCGGCGATCAGTTCATCCTCGTCCTGGCCCTGGTCAAGCTGGGGGTGATGGCGAGCCTCACCAGCTTTCTGGTCCGATCGCGGCGTTTCGCCGGTGCGCTCTTCACCAGCCGGCGAACGGTGGGCACCCAGGCCATCATCGCCCTCTGGCTGGGTGTTCCCTTCATGCTGGGGAGCCTCCTCCGCGTGATCCTCAACTACCAGGCTCTCGACCTGAGTCTCGAGGGTGCGTACGTGGCCGGGCTCGTGGGCGGCATCCACCCCGGGCTCCTGGTCGGTGCCCTGGTCGGGGCGCCGGGTCTCGTCCGCGGGGAGTGGCTGGCGCTCCCGGCCATGGTCACGGTCGGCGCCGTCGGTGGCCTCGTGGGTCGCGGGCGGCTCCTGGGAGAATCGATCTGGGAGTTCTCGCCGATCCCGCCGCTCGATGTCTACCAGACGCTCCGCCGCGCGGTCACCGGCCACGGTCTCGACCCGCGGGGAATCCTCACCGGGACCGCCCTCGTCCTCTGCATCGCCCGCGACTCGGTCAGCAGCCTGAAACCGAACTGGCTCTACAGCGTCCAGCCCGACCACGTCGGCACGCGGATCGCCGTGTGGGCCGGGGTACTCTCCGCCATCGGCATTGCCATCAAGGTCTTCAACTCGGAGCGCATGGAGACCAAGCTCGAGGACCAGGCGCGGCTCCTTGCCCAGGCGCGTTACGATGCCCTTCGCAGCCAGATCAATCCGCACTTCCTCTTCAACACGCTCAACTCGATCAGTTCATCGATCCGTACCAACTCGGATCGTGCGCGGGAGATGATCGTCAAGCTGTCGGCCATTCTCCGCAGAGCTCTCGAGCCTCACGAAGATCTGGTTCCCCTCCGGGACGAGCTCCAGTTCATCGATGACTATCTCGACATCGAGACCGTGCGCTTCGGTCCGCATATGCTGCGGGTCGTCAAGGAAATCGACCCGTCCTTGCTCGGGGTTCCGGTGCCATCGATGATGCTGCAACCGCTGGTCGAAAACGCGATCAAACATGGCATAGCCGCCTCGCTCAAGGGTGGCACCATCCTGATTCGTGCCGAACGCCAGGATGGCCAGCTCCTCCTGACGATTGCCGATGACGGGGTGGGGATGCCGATCGAACGCGCGTCGGAGGTCCTCACGCGAGGTATCGGCGTGCGCAACGTGAACGAGCGGCTGCGCGTGATGTACGGTCCGGACCACGGTCTCGAGCTCACCAGTCGCCCCGGGTTGGGCACCGAGGTGCGCATTGCCATCCCGACCAGCGAAGCGGTCCAGGGGAGCGTACGTGGCGGCGAGCCGGCGAACGGATCCCCGATCCGAGCCCGTTGACTCCGGCCTACCAGGAGGTCTTCATGCGCACGCGCAACGAAACGGCGGACACGACCCAACCCATCACCCGGCTGCGGGTCGTCGTTGTCGATGATGAGCCACTTGCCCGCGAGGAGCTCGTGCACCTCCTGGCCAGCTTTCCCGAGATCGAAGTGGTGGGCGAAGCGCAGAACGGTGTTGAGGCGGAGGCGCTCATCGAGCGCCTGCGGCCGCACATCGCCTTTCTCGACATCAAGATGCCGGGGGCCGACGGGTTCCAGGTGGTCAAGAACCTCGATCGCCGGCAGATCGCTCCCCAGATCATCTTCGTGACCGCCTACGATCAGTATGCCATCCGGGCCTTCGAGGTGAGCGCCACCGACTACCTCCTCAAGCCGGTCGAGAAGAAGCGGCTCAAGGCGGCCATCGAGAAGGTCAAGGGCCGCCTCGGTCAGGTCGATGCCGGCGCTCCCGATCTGGAAGCCCTGATCGGGGTCCTCAGCCGGCGCGGCGAGCACTTGAAGCGGATCCCGGTGCGGCGCGGAGAACGGCTGGGGCTCATCGATTCCGAGTCCATCGTCTACGCCTATATCGCCGACGGCACGGTGTATGCCGTCACCCAGACGGCCAGTGAGGTGACCGGCTACCGGACGCTGGAAGAGCTGGAGGCCGATCTCGACCCGGATGTCTTCATCCGCGTGCATCGCAGCTATCTCGCCAACATCAACAAGGTCGTCGAGATCATTCCATGGTTCTCGGGCACCTACCGCTTGAAGACGGCCGACAAGACCGGCACCGAGATCCCGCTGTCCCGGGCTCAGGCCAAGCGCCTGCGCCGTCTCCTCAAGTGGTGAGATCGGAGCCTGCCGGCCAAGCGAAAGGGCTCGCTGCTCGAGCAGCGAGCCCTTTCTCGTTCCTGGGTTCGGCCTGACTCTACGGCATCACGTCGGGCAGGGTGGCCCGGTAGGGAACGAGCTGGAAGATCGCGCCGTCGGTATCCACTCCCTGGCCTGGAGGCTGCTGGGCGTTCAGCATGTCGGGTTCGATCGAGATCATTACCCGCTCGAGATCGAGCGGCTCGGGGAGTCCGTCGCCGTCCGAATCGCCGGGATTGACCGCACCCGTGAGGGTTGCATCGCCGACGATGTTGGGATTGAAGCGGGCGATGCTCAGGTACCGCGGCGGGGAGGTGTCGTCGTCAACGAACCAGGCCTGGTAGATGAGTCCCGGATCGGCTGGCGGCGAGCTGCGAGTGAAGTATGGCATACGCTGGAACTGGAGCTGGAACTCGCCGGTCGCGGCGTTGAGGAGCGCCTCTCCATCGAGGGTGCTGAAGTCACCGGCCTCGGGCGTGCCGACGTTAAGCGGCATGATGACCGTCACCGTCGTGTCCGCGACTGCGGGCAGATCGCCGTTCGAAACGAGGATGTGCGAGTAGCCCACGGTGTTGGGGTCCGGATCCGGATCCTGCTCGATGGCGAGGAGGAAGGTGACCCCGTCGGTGAAGTCGAGCGTGTCGGGCATCGGCTGGCCCTGGGCCAGCGGCATGCCCGTGGACAGGAGTTCGAAGCCCCCGGATCGCATGTAGGTGAATCGCGCCACCCCGGTCGGGAACTCCGGATCCTGATTGGTGGCTGGGATGCGGAAGCGCCCGGTGGAGATGTAGCCTCGCGACTCCCCGGTGTCGGGGTAGCTGATCCAGCCCTCGTAGGCCCACCCCAGCTGGCCCGAAGCCGGGCCCGTGAGCACGGGAAGGCCGGTCACGGCCACGGTGATCTGGTTGCCGCCAGGCTCGATCGTGAGATCGCCCGCGGCAACGAGGGCCGTTCGCGAATCGTAGACGACGGGGACCACCCGCTGATTCGCCGTCAGACGAGGGGGATCATCCACATCACAGGCGACGATGGCCAGGGCGAGGAGAGCGGCAAGTACCACGGCCGCCTGGATGGGCGGACGGCGGGGTGGCCGAGACGGGTCATGGCGCATGATTGAAAACCCGTAGGGGAAGGTGAACATCGAGCACAGTAACATGTGGGAAGCTGGGAAGATAGGGGAGCGGAGCCGAGTTGTCAAGGCGTGCCCGGTCGCCCCCCGCGGCCGGTTGAGCACCGGGGCGGGTAGGGGGTAAACTCCGCCCGGTCTTGAGCCTTCCCCCCGCAGCGGCGCTGGTTGTCCCGCCGCCCCCATTCGCGTCCTCAGTTGACCGCGGCCGCGCCATCCTCGCCGGGCGGGCGGCGCCGAGGTGATCTCATGTCCAGGTCCCGACGATCCAATCCGGGAAACCGCCTCACAGGCAAGCGGCTGGTCGCCGTTTTCGCCCACCCCGATGACGAGACCTTCGGCCCCGGGGGCACCTTCGCGCGCTATGCGGCTGCCGGGGTCGAGATGCATCTCGTCTGCGGCACGCGAGGGGAGGCTGGATCGATCGGACACTCGCGATCCTATGGTCCCGAGCTTCTCGGGCGGATCCGGCAAGCGGAGCTGGAGGCCGCAGCCGAGGTCCTCGGTTTCCGCGGGTTGACCTTTCTCGGTTACCAGGACGGGCGAGTGTCGGCGGTGGACAAGGAACGCGGCATGGCCGATGTCTACCGCGTGCTCCAGGCGGTCCAACCCCACGTTGTCGTGGCCTTCCACCCCACCGGGATCTCCGGGCATGTCGATCATCAGACCATGACCGCGTTCGCCACGGCGGCGGTGGAGCGACTGTGGACCGAGGGAACAGGGGATCCGGATGACCACCGCACGGACCTCCAGCTGCATTACTACACGATTCCGGCCTCCGTGGTGCGCCAGATCCAGTTCCGCGAGATGCCTCTCGTGCCGGATGAGGACATCACGATCGAGCTCGACACGGCGGCGTTCGCCGAGGTCAAGCGTCGCGCCATCTTCTGCCACAAGACTCAGCTCGCCTTTTACGAGCGTCTGAGGAGCGTGCCCGGCCCGGATGGGCGGTTCGCGATCGAACGCTACGTGACGCACCGGGCGGCGCCGCGCGCCCGGCGCGGGACCGATCTCTTCGCTGCCAACGGGCGTCCAGGTTAGCCGTGTCCCCCACGGGAGCGCGCGCGGATGGGGCCGCGGCTGCGATCAGGCTTCCTCCTCCGGCTCGTGATCAGGCTCCTCCCACGCGCTTGCATCCGAGGCCGGGTGGAAGAAGTCATGGATCTCCCGGGCCGCGCCGCGTCCGATTCCGGGCACCTGGGCGAGCTCCTCGACCGATGCCTCCTTCACCGCAGCGAGCGAGCCGAGCGTGGTCAGGAGGGCGCTCCGCCGCCGGGGACCGATTCCGGGAATGGCCTCGAGCTTGGAGAGCGTCAGACTCCGCCGCTTGAGTTGCCGCTGATACGTGATGGCAAAGCGGTGCGCCTCGTCTCGGATGCGAACCAGAAAGTGATTCTCGGGTGAATCCTGGCGCAGAACGATCGGTTCATCACGGTCGGCCGTGTAGACGCGTTCCTCCGTTCGGATCGCGGCCGGAGCCCGGTCGCTCCCGCCGAGCGCCGGGCGCCGCTTTCGCCGGGACTTGGCTAGCCCGATGACATCGATATCGACCACGTTGTGCTCGGCCATCACTTCGCGCACCCGGTCGAGCTGGCCCTTGCCACCATCGATGATGAGGAGATCGGGTAATGATCCTTCTTTGATCCCCCGCTCGAGGCGACGGGAGAGCACCTCGGCGAGGGCGCCGAAGTCATCTCCCGGCTGCGCCGATCGCACGCGATAGCGCCGGTAGCGGTCCTTGTCGGCCACACCCCCGACAAAGGTCACGCGCGAACCCACTGTCTCCCGGCCCCCGAGGTGCGAGATGTCATAACATTCGATGACCTCGGGTGTGCTGTTCAGGGTGAGTTTCTCGCGTAGCGACTCGAGGAGCTCCGCGTGGCGATCGCGCTCGGCGCGGCTCGTGACCAGCGCCTGGGCCGCGTTCCGGTTCGCGATCTCGACCTGGGCTCGCTTGTCCCCTCGCTTGGGGACCCGGATGCGAACGGCATGTCCCGACTTCTCCCCGAGCCACTCGCCGAGCACCGATTCATCCTCGATCTCGACCGGCACCAGGATCTCGGACGGGACCATCTTCTCGCCATCATAGAACTGCACGAGAAAGCTCGATAGGAGTTCGCCCACCGGCATCAGGGCGCGGAACCGGTGGGCCGTCGAGTGCGCCAGCTTGCCCTCGCGAAAGAAGAGCGTCTGGATCGCCAACTCACCGCCTTCCCAGTGGTAGCCGAAGACGTCACGGTCGTAGCTTTCTCCGGTCACCTCGGTGTGCTGCCGCTCGACGGTGAGTTCGATGGCGCCCATGCGATCGCGGAGCTCGGCCGCCTCCTCGAAGCGTCGCGCTGCTGCGGCCTCCTGCATCCGGCGCCGCAGCTCCTCGAGCACCGAGCGGTTGCGACCGCGCATGAACTGAATGAGCCCCTCGACATAGCTCCGGTAGATGTCTTCGCCCACGATGGTCGACGCAAGGAGCGGAACACATCCGGATGTCGTAGTAGACGCAAGGACGATTTCGATTGGCTAGAGTGTGATCTGTGCACAACCGGAGCGGGAAGACCCGCTGCAGGGCCCTGATCGTCGCACGCAGCTTGTCGGCCGAGGAGTAGGGTCCGAAGTAGAGGGCACCGTCGTCCTTCGCCCCCCGCGTCACCAGGGCCCGTGGCCAGCGGTGATCGACGTTGATCTTGAGGATGACGTAGGATTTGTCGTCTCGCAGCCGCACGTTGAATCGCGGCTTCGCCTTCTTGATCAGGTTGTTCTCGAGGAGGAGCGCGTCCTTCTCGGTCGTGGTGACCAGGTACTCGATATCGACCACGCGGTCGACGAGGAACTCGACCTGATAGCGCCCGTCGCCGGTGGTGCGGAAGTACGAGCGCACGCGGCTATGGAGGTCCTTGGCCTTGCCGATGTAGAGGACCTCGCCGGTGCTGTCGCGCATGAGGTAGACCCCGGGTGAGCGCGGGGCCTGGTCGAGACGCTCGGCCAGGCGGGGAGTGATCGGGATCGGGAGGTCGTGTTCCGTCATGGCTTCGGCGGTTGCTTCCGCGCGGGTAGCGCCTTAAGATCCTCATCTCATGATGTGCTCGCGTCGCGCCAGGTCGAACCTGGCCCTCGCTTGAAGCATAGACCACCGGTCGCTCCGGCGTCGCGCTGGAGCACGATCCCCCCGCCGAGACCTCAAGTGCCATGGAAGTGATGATCGGTTCCACGCGCCTCGACCTCGTCGAGGGCGATCTGACCGCGCTCCCTGCGGATGCCATCATCAACCCCGCGAATGCGGAGCTCCAGCTCGGCGCGGGGGTCGCCGGCGCGATCCGGCAGCGGGGCGGCCCGGCAATCCAAGCGGAGTGCGCCGCTCTGGCGCCGATCGCCGTGGGGCAGGCGGTCCTGACCGGTGGGGGCGCGCTCCCCGCGCGGCACGTGATCCATGCGGTGGGGCCGCGCTGGGGGGAAGGCGACGAGGACGAGAAGCTCGCCCGGGCGACCCGGGCGAGTCTCACCCTGGCCGAGGAGCGCGGGCTCGGCTGGGTGGCGTTTCCAGCCCTCTCCACCGGTGTGTTCGGATTCCCCATCGACCGGTGTGCCGCGATCATGCTGGGAACGGTGATTGCCTTCCTGCTTCCCGGGAGCCACCTCCGGCGCGTGACCTTCAGCCTGTGGGGAGCCGAGGCCTATCAGGTCTTTGCAGCCGAACTGGCCCGGCACGACCTGGGCGGCGGAAATCGCCTCCCACCCGGGCCAGAAGCCGCGGAGGCCGGGAGCATCGTTGTCGAGCTGCTTCTCTTCGCCGTACTGCGCGATGCCATCGGCACGGACCGCGTGCGCCTCACTCTCCCCGCGCCAGCCACGGCCGGTGATGCCCTGGCCGCCGTCGTGGCGCGTCATCCGGCAGTGGCGCAGCACCAGCCGAGCCTCCGGCTCGCGGTCAATTGCGAGTACGCGGACCCGGGCCGAGAGCTCGCAACCGGGGATGAAGTGGCGCTCATTCCCCCTACGTGTGGCGGATGACGCCGGTCTCGCCGCCGCGTGTCGCGCTGTCCGCGACGACGATCGACGCGGCCCAGGTGGCGGGCCTCGTCGCCGGTAGCGGCGCCGGGGGCCTGGTCCTCTTCATCGGGACCGTGCGTGACGAGAACCGCGGGCGGGCCGTCATCCGTCTCGTCTACGAGGCCTACGCGCCGATGGCGATCAAGGTCATCGAGAGGGTCGCAGCCGAAGCCCGCGACCGATTTGCCGTTCTCGATGTCGCCGTACACCATCGCACGGGTGAGCTGGCCCTGGGCGACGTGGCCGTGGTGGTCGCGGTGGCTGCGGTGCATCGTGCGGAGGCCTTCGTTGCCTGCAAGTATGTGATCGATGAGCTCAAGACGCGGGCGCCGATCTGGAAGAAGGAGATCTACCGGGACGGTGAATCGTGGTTGAGTCACGGTCCCTAGCGCATGGTGGGTGGATGGTCCCGGACGGACGAAGGGGAATCGGATGATGGCGGCAGATCATGCTGCGCTCGAGGCTCGACGGCGCGTGGCTACGGCGGCCGCCCTCGAGGCCGGTCGCGCTTTGCGGCAGTACTTCGGCAAGCCTCTCGAATCGCGCCTCAAGCAGGGTGGGTCCATGGTCTCCGCGGCCGATCACGCCGCGGAGGACATCCTGCGCGAGTGGGTCGCCAGGGAGTTCCCCGGGGATTCGATCCTGGCCGAGGAAGGCGGGTTCGTGCCGGGAGACCAGACCTGGTGCTGGACGCTGGATGGTCTCGATGGAACGCAGAATTTCCTGGCGGGGATTCCGCTCTTCGCCGTTGCCTTGGCGGTGCTCATGGAGCGCTCGCCCGCCGTGGCCGTGATCCACGATCCGGTGCGGCAGGTCAGCTACACGGCGCACAGGGGGGGTGGGGCATGGTGCGAGGATGATCCCATCAGGGTCAACCCCCGCCCCCTCGATCCATCATCGTTGATTGCCGTGAGGCATCGCTTCCTCCGGCGCGAGGCCGATCGAATCTACGATGCCCTGCCGTCGAGGAAGTTCCGCAGTCTGGGTAGCATGTCGATCGAACTCGCCTACACCGCCAGCGGTGCGCTCGCCGGACTGGTGGCCAACAGGCCGCACCTGTGGGACATCGCCCCCGGCGTGCTCCTCATCGAGGAAGGAGGAGGCTCGGCCCTGAGTTTCGACGGCAGCACCATCTTCCCTCTTGGCCACGAGCCTGGCAACGAGCCCGACCGCCGCTACAGGATTGCTGCCGGGAACCCGACGGTCGTCACCGAGCTGGTGGCGCACCTGCGCGACCTGCCCTTGTAGGTCCGGCAAGCGGTTCCCAGGCCTGCCGGCGTGCCGTTGTCGTCGTCGCGTGGTCGCCAGGATCTAGTAGCTACTTCCGCCGTAACCGCCGCGTCCACGGCCGCCGCCACCACCGCCGCCCTCACGCGGTCTCGCCTCGTTGACCGTCAGAGCCCGGCCCTTCATCTCCATGCCGTTCAGCGCCGAGATGGCCGCCTGGGCCTCTTCGTCCGAGCCCATCTCGACGAAGCCGAATCCCTTGGAACGACCCGTCTCCCGATCCACGATTACCTGTGCCGACTGCACAGCCCCGTGTGCCGCGAACATCTGCGCGAGATCATCATCGCTGACATTGTATGGCAAGTTGCCGACGTAAACCCTGTTACCCATGCGTTTCGTAGCTCCTGAACCATTGAGAGTGCCGGCCAAGCCATCGCCCCTCGTGGGTCCCGACTGTGGACGGCGGGGAAGAACCCGCAACATGCAGCAGATCGGCGTGAAGAATGCGGTCGTTGCCAGCGCGGGTTCAAAACAAGATCAGAATGTGGAGTCTAGAGCCCTTTCCTCGCCTGAAGATTCCGCGTCGCCACTTGGACTTCCCTGCGTGGCGGCGGAATCCGGGTCCTCTGGATCGCGGTCGCCTTCCGGCGCGGCATCCAGCCCTTCGGGGGCTGAAACCCCGGCTTCGTCCGCGGGGGGAGGCGATGGTTGTGGTTGCCCATCGATCTCGCCCACCGGGAGAGCCTCCAGAACCATCGTCTGGCCGCTCGTCACCATGCACCATTCGATCTCGGCCGGCTCTTCAAGGATCTCCTCCACGCCGAGCGCCATGGTGCATAGATTGCGGATGGCCGGGTCCTTGAGCACGACCGAGTTCCGGCGGTTCTTGGGCACCGGCACGATGCCGCTTGCCGAGACCATGATGTCCTTGGTGACGATCCGCTTGTAGCGCAAAGCCATCGTCCGCCGGTCGACATGGTAGATGTCCGGGGTCGCCTGCGCCGCCGAGCCTTGACCCATGCCCCAGAAAGCAGTGATGACCAGCCGATCCCGGTCGCCCGTGCCGGGATCCGCGGTGAAGATGGTGCCCGAGGACACCGGGTGCACCATGACTTGAATGAGCACCGCAGGGCGCAACCGGGCATGATCGACCCCGGCGCGCTGTGCCGCCGTGATCACCGACGGCTGCCAGATCGAAGCCCACACGTCGCGCACGGCCTGGAAGAGATCTTTCTCTCCAAGCACATTGAGATGCGGCTCGGCATGTCCGGAGACTGGACTCCGCATGAGATCGTCGCAGGCCAAGGAAAGGCGTACGACCACGCGGGGACGCTGGCCCAGCGTGCGGTAGACGGTCGACAGGCTGAACGCTACCTCGGCGGGAATCGCCGCTTCGAGGATGCGGGCATGGATGGTCTCGGCGGTGGAGAGGACATCGGGACCTTCAGGCAGGGCATGGAAGGCCGTGACGGCGTCCCCGATTCCGGAGTCCTTGAGGAAGGCGTCGTAGGCAAGAGCCTTGAGGCAGAAGCCCTTCGGTACTGGAACGCCACGGGCGAGAACCTCACCGAGAAGCGCCCCCTTGCCGCCGGCCTGGCTCACCTTGGCACGGTTAATGTCTTCCAGGCCAACAACATATTCATCCATGCAGTCTCGCCCTCCACCAACCCGAGATCGAAGAAGGCTACCATTAAACGAGCACAGCCGGGACCTGTAAAGGGGAAAACCGGCCTGAGCGCACCGAATCGCCGGTGCATCCACCAATCTGGTATGGGCTTGGGAATGCCGCCGAACCCTGCAGAGGAGCTGGCCGGAACGTCGGCGGGAGCCTGGCGGCCGGGCGGGAACCCTCGTTCTCGTAGGGTCTCCTTTTCGGACTACCGGGCCTTGTGATAGCGTTCTCCGATGGCAGGTGGCGGGGCAGGCGCGTCCGACGTCCCTGGCCCTCGGCTTTCCGGACCGATTACCTATCTATAATAACTCCAGTGACTTAAGCCCGAGTGGCAGTTGCCGCGGGCGGTCCTGGGATACCCTCAGCTCGCGACGGCTCGTCACGGTCATGAGTCCGGCGCGGTCGCCGGCTCCCGGCGGGGCCGGGAGGATGACGGGGAGGTTGCATCTTGAAGGAGTACGGGACACAAGAGCTCCGCAACGTGGTGCTCGTGTCGCACGGCGGCACCGGCAAGACGTCGCTCGCCGAGGCCATGCTGTTCCTCGGCAAGGTCACCAACCGGCTCGGCCGCGTCGATGAAGGGACGAGCATCCTCGATCACACGGAGGACGAGGTCGAGCGCAAGATCTCGATCTCGGCCAAGCTCGCCCATGTCGAGTGGAAGGGCCACAAGATCAATCTCATCGATACCCCAGGCTATGCTGACTTCGTCGGCGAGCAGGTCGCCGGCCTGAGAGTGTCCGATGCGGTCCTCTTCCTGCTGCGGGGAGATGCCGGCGTCGAGGCCGCTACCGACAATGTCTGGGAACGTGTGCGTGCCGCCCAGCTCCCGACCGTGATCGTGGTCAGTCAGATGGATCGCGACAACGCCGATTTCGATCGCGTGCTCGAATCGGCAAGCGAGCTCGCCGATCGCGTGGTGGCGCTTGCGCTCCCGATCGGCGCGGGCCCGGACTTCAAGGGTGTCGTCGATCTCTTGGCGATGAAGGCCTATGAACTCAGGGATGGCGCGCGCGCCGAGATTCCCATCCCGGGCGACATGACCGAACGGGTCAACAAGGCTCGATCGGCACTGATCGACGCCGCGGCGGAAGGCGATGATGCCTTGCTCGAGAAGTACCTCGAGGGCACCGAGCTGACAGCCGAGGAGATAGCGGGCGGGCTCACGGCCGGCATCCTGGCCGGAGCCATCTATCCCGCCGTGCCGGTGGCTGCGCTCAGTCTCGTCGGCGTCAGCTTCCTCCTCGACATGATCGTGGCCGAGCTGCCTTCTCCAGTGGCACGAGGTCCCGTCGTCGCCAAGCGCGGCGACAAGGAGGTCGAACTCGCTCCGGATCCCAGTGGCAAGACCGCACTCCTGGTGTGGAAGACGATGAGCGAAGGCCAGGCCGGCGAGCTGGCTCTGGTTCGCATCTATTCGGGGCGGGCCGCCTCCGGGCTCGATCTCGCGAACCCTGCTCGCTCGACGACGCCTCGCCTGGGTCACCTGGCCTCGATGCAAGGCAAGGAACGCAAGGAAGTCCACACCCTGATCGCCGGAGATCTGGGGGCGGCGATCAAGCTCAAGGACGTGCACATCGGGGACACCCTGTGCGAACGCGACGTCAACGTCATTCTGCCTCCGATCCCGTTTCCCGCTCCGACCCTGACCGAAGCGGTGCGTTCCACTGCCCGTGGCGAGGAGGACAAGATGGCGACGGGGATCGCTCGCCTCAGCGAGGAAGATCCCACCCTCCATCTGACCAATGACTCCGAGCTGCATCAGATCCTGCTCTCGGGAATGGGGGACCTGCATCTCGACCTGCTCACCAAGCGGCTGAAGCGGCGTTTCGGCGTCCAGGTCGAGCTCGTGAAGCCGCGAGTGCCGTTCCGGGAGACCATCCGGGGCAAGACCGAGGTTCACGGGCGGCACAAGAAGCAGACCGGAGGCCGCGGCCAGTTCGGCGACGTGCACCTCCGGATCGAGCCGCTGCCTCGCGGCGAGGGCTTCAAGTTCCTGGACGAGGTCGTTGGCGGCGTCGTCCCGGGCAAGTTCATCCCTGCCGTGGAAAAGGGTGTCCGCGAGATCATGACCGACGGGGTCATCGCCGGGTGTCCGGTGGTCGACGTGAGCGTGGCCCTCTTCTACGGCTCCTATCACGCCGTCGACTCGTCCGAAATGGCGTTCAAGCTGGCTGCCGCCAAGGCCTTCAAGGAAGGATTCGAGCAGGCCCATCCGGTGCTCCTCGAGCCGATCCTGGACGTCGAGATCACGGTTCCCGACGAATACATGGGTGACGTGATGGGCGACCTCTCCTCGAAGCGGGGCAAGATCCTGGGCATGGAGACCGTGGGCAAGCGCAAGCTCCTCAGGGCCCAGGTTCCCCAGGCCGAGATGTATCGGTACTCGACGACCCTGCGTTCGCTCACCCAGGGTCGGGCCTGGCACTCGGAGAAGTTCTCGCACTACGAGGAGGTGGCCGCCGACGTGCAGGAGAAGATCGTGGCCGAGGCGGCCAGGTATCGTGACAAGGAAGCCGAGAAGGAAAAGGTCAGTTAGGGACGGTGTGCGGGGACCGTTAAGGAGCGGCGATGTCAGGCCATTCGAAGTGGAGCCAGATCAAGCGCAAGAAAGGCAAGGCCGACCAGGAGCGGGGGCGGCTCTTCGGCAGGCTCATCCGTGAAATCACCATCGCTGCGCGCGATGGCGGTGGCGATCCCGATGGCAACGCGCGGCTGCGTGCCGCCATCCAGACCGCCAAGGCCAATGCCATGCCTGCGGCCAACATCGAGCGAGCGATCAAGAAGGGCACGGGCGAACTCGAGGGTGAGAGCTACGAAGAGTTCAGCTACGAGGGATACGCTCCTGGTGGCGTTGCGCTGATGATCGACGTTCTCACCGACAACAAGAATCGGACCACCTCTGAGATTCGCCATCTGCTCTCACGCGCCGGTGGCAATCTCGGTGAATCGGGATGTGTGGCCTTTCTGTTCGCCGACCGTGGTTCGATTCAAGTTGACCGCAAGGTATGCGATGAAGAGACGATCCTCGAGGTGGCAGCGGAGGCCGGAGCTCTCGATGTCAACATCGAGATGGAGGAGACCTTCGAGGTATTGACCGAGCCGAACGCCCTGCATCAGGTTGCCCGCTATCTCGAGCAGAAATCGATCCCGCATCACGATGTGCGCCGGGTTCGCATGCCGACGACCACCGTGCCTCTGGACCGCGAATCCGCCGGCAAGGTGCTCAAGCTCCTCGACCTGCTCGAGGATCATGATGACGTGCAGAACGTCTGGTCCAACTTCGACATTCCGGACGATGTCATGTCCAGCCTGACCTCGGCGGCCTGAGATCCGACCGATGGGTGCCTCGTGGTGATCCTCGGGATCGATCCCGGCGCCGCCGCGACGGGCTACGGCTTTCTCGTCGGGGATGCCAACGCGTGGCACTATCTCGATTCCGGCGTCATTCGCCCACCTGCTCGAGTGCCGCTTGCCGATCGACTGCTTGCCCTCGACCAGGCGCTGCGCCAGCTCGTCGATCGCCACGCCCCGGATGAGGTGGCCGTCGAGAGCTTGTTCCATGCCCGGAGCCCGCGCACGGCCATCGTCCTCGGCCATGCCCGCGGCGTCGTGCTCCTGGCGGCGGCCAGCCGCGGCGCGGGGGTGGCCGAATACGCGCCGCGCGAGATCAAGATGGCGGTGACCGGCCTCGGCGCCGCCTCCAAGGAGCAGGTACGGGCGATGGTGCGCCGCTTGGTAACGACCCCGCCGAGACTGGCGCTGGACGCCGCCGATGCCCTGGCGGTAGCCCTCTGTCACGCGCAGCGGCGGCAGATCCAGGCCACGCTGGCCCGAGCGGTTCCCGGCGGCGCGGGCTCTTCCCGGGGGCGGCGATGATCGCGCGAGTGGCGGGAAACCTCGTCGAGAAGCTGCCGACCCAGGTCCTGGTCGATGTCGGGGGAGTGGGTTACGAGATCGCGATCCCCGTTTCCACGTTCCAGCGCCTACCCGAGCCTGGAAGCCGGGTCGTGCTGCTCACCCACCTCGTCATGCGCGAGGATGCAGCCCTTCTCTTCGGGTTCGGCACGGCCGAGGAGCGCGAGCTGTTTCGGATGCTCATCACCGTGTCGGGGATAGGTCCCAAGACCGCGCTCGCCATCCTCTCCGGAATCGAGCTCGGTCGTCTGCGCAACGCGATCACCAGCGCTGAGGTCGACGTCTTGCGTGCGATCCCCGGGATCGGGAAGAAGACGGCCGAGCGCCTCGTCGTCGACCTTCGTGACCGCCTGCCAGCGGCCGGGGCCGAGGAGTCGGCCGCGGCGCATGCCGCCCGCGCTCTCGGATGCCCCCCTGAAATGTACCGCGACGCGGTAGCCGCCATGGTCTCGCTCGGCTACAGCGCCTCCGCCGCCCAGGCGGCGGCGAAGCGGGTGCTCGCCGCAGCCGAGGAACCGCTTGCGCTCGATGAGCTCGTGAAGCGCGCGCTCGCGGCGGCGCGCTGATCCT
Source organism: Candidatus Eiseniibacteriota bacterium (assembly GCA_963823555.1). Classification (GTDB taxonomy): domain Bacteria; phylum Eisenbacteria; class RBG-16-71-46; order CAVPCR01; family CAVPCR01; genus CAVPCR01. The sequence goes on from CAWGMA010000001.1 coordinate 607,143, forward strand.
TGACACTCGCCCCGCGCCTGCCTAGTCTGCCCGCAGCCGATCCCGGGCCCGTCTTCCGGATTGCACCCATGAGGCCGAACTTCCTCCTACTAGCTCTCATGTTCGCCGTGGTCGCCGCTTGCACCGGCGGGTGCGGCTCGAGTGGGCCGCCTGCTCCCCCGCCCGGTCTGACCGACATGCCGACCCGGTCCGACGCGCCGCCGGCCTTCTACGTCGATACCACCTCCCTGGTCGCCGACGAATCCTCGACCGGGGTTCGCGTCACCGTCTCCGCGCCCCTCAATCAGCTGCCGTTCACCAAGCGTCAGGGTGGGGGCTACGAGGCCGAGTTCGAGATGTCGGCCATCTTCTATGACAAGAACGCGGAGCAGGTGACGGGCGACGTCTGGCGCTACAAGACGACCGCCGAGCACTATCGTGAGACCACATCCAGCCGCAAGAGCTACACCGCCACTGCTGACTTCGCTCTGGAACCGGGTGAGTACACGCTGGTCGTTCATGTCTCGGCGGTCGGCGGCTCCGGCGGCTCGTCGGCGACACGCGTCGTCTACGTGAGCCCCCTCTCCAGCCAGGGCGTGCAGGTCTCGGCCATCGAGATCGGGTCATGCGCGGATTCCCTCTCCGGGGTGGCCGGTCCGGATGCCACCGCCTTCACGGCCAGTCTGACCCGTCGCTTCGGCGACCCGCTCCCTCACGTTTGCGCCCGCGGCGAGGTCTTCGCGCGGGGCGCAGGGGCCGGGGAGGCGGTGATCCTCACCATGGAGACCATCGACCGCAGCGGGCAGGGCCATTCGACCACCGTTGACACGCTGATCGTGGTGGGCACCCGAACGGCGTTCTTGATCCCGATGCCGGTGGAGAGTCTCGGCCCCGGCACCTATGTGCTCGAGCTGACGGCGGCATACCGCGGCGAGAACGCAACCTCATCGCGGGAGTTCGAGATCGACGCGAGTCGGATCGACATCGAGCGCAATTACGATGATTATGTCGAGCTGGTGCGCTACTACCTCGGCGAGGAGGCCGAGGAACTGCGCGGCGCGCCGCCGGGAGAGCGGCGTGCCCGCTGGGATGCCTTCTGGAAGGAGAGGGATCCCGATCCCGGCACTCCGGAGAACGAGCGCCTCGACGAGTTCATTTCCCGGATCCGAGTTGCGGCTGATCGTTTCCCGGAACGCGGCAAGCCGGGTTGGGATACCGACCGTGGCAAGGTCTACATCCGGTATGGCGATCCCGAGGACATCGAGCAGGTGCCTGCCGGCTTCAACGCACCGGCCTATGAGATCTGGCGCTACACGAGCCGCAATCTGACCTTTGTCTTCGCCGACACCGGCGGGTTCGGCGAATACATCCTGGTCCAGCCATCCAGTCCATTCTAGCCGGTGACAGGTGCCATGGCCCGCCACCCCGAGCCCCCAGCTGCCGTGGTCGTGACACCGCTGGCCCATCTGCACGCCAAGCCCGATCATCGCGCCGAACTCAAGAGCCAGCGTCTCGGCGGGGAGCTGGTGCGCCTCATCGAGCGCCACGGCTCCTGGTGGCTAGTGGCGGCCTGGGATGGCTACCGTGGATGGGTGCGCGACTGGTCGCTGGCGATCTTGAGCCCGGCCGAGGCCCGGGATTGGGCCCATGCGGCCCAGGCCTGTGCCTGGGGTCACGCCGTCAAGTTGCGCGTCGCCCCCGACTCCGGTGCGCCGGCCCGCCTGCTCTTGCCCTGGGGAGCCCGAGTCGCGCCGCTCGCCAGGCTCGACCACGGGGGGGAATCCTGGGTCCGGGTTCGCCATCCGGAGGGATGGATCGGCTACATGCGCGCTCCGGAGATCGGCCCACGATGGGAACGGGAGTCCGGACGGCTCCGCTCCGGGCTCCGAGCCGCCGCGCTCGCTCGTGCCCAATGCGGTGTCAGCTACCTGTGGGGAGGGGCTTCGAGCTGGGGATTCGATTGCTCCGGGCTCGTGCAGTGGGCATTCGCCCTCGCAGGCCGCGCCCTGCCGCGCGACGCAGCAGACCAGATTCGCGTGGCTCGTCCCCTGGGCTTGAGAGAGACGGCAGAGGCCGGGGATCTTCTCTTCTTCGGTCGTGAGGGCGCTGTGAACCACGTCGCCATCTTCACCGCCCCGCCGCGGTTCGTGCATGCCTATGGCCGCGTCGAGGAAGCCCAGCTCTCCGGCCCGGGTACCGATGCTCGTCCCGAACTGCGCGCGATCTGCCTCGGCGCCTTCCGGCTGGGTGATGACACCCCCCGATCCTCCGGCCCTGCTCCTCGGTCCCGACCCGACTCCCGATCGTCTCGCGCGCGCCGATAACGAGACGGGGGAGATCCGCCCGCGGTCCGCGTCCGGGCGGCCGCTCACGGCTGCTCGGCCCGACTTGCCAAGAGCCCGCATGTACTACTACTTCTTCTTTGTCCCCATCGGGACCGATGTCACCTGCCGGCGCCGGAGCCTGGTCACGCCGCTCCTGGTCCTGGCCAACATCGGCGCCTACCTCGTGGCCGAGGTGATCCTGGGCGATCCCCGGATCACCTATGCCCTGGCCTGGAAGCCATCGGCTCCCACGCTCGTGTCAGCGCTCACCGCCTGTTTCCTTCATGCCGGGCCACTGCACCTCGCCGGGAACATGCTCTACCTGTTGCTGCTGGGGCCGGCCGTCGAGGACCGGCTCGGGCGCGGGCGGTTTCTCGTCATGTATCTCATGTCCGGCGTGCTGGCGATGGTCGTCCAGGCGGCCGTCGTGCTCACGATCGCGCCTTCCTTCGCGGACTATCCGGTGGTGGGCGCATCGGGCGCGGTGGCGGGTGTGGTCGGTGCCCTCCTTGTCCGGCTGCCTCATGCCCGTGTTCGTGTTGCCTCGGCCACGCTCATGCTCCTGCACGGCGTGAACAAGGTCGGGGTGCGCCATCTGCCGGTTCCCGTGGCCGTCGCCGCCTGGATGATTCTCCAGCTGGCCTATGGTCTCTTCTCGCCAAGCGGTCACACTGCCTATTGGTCCCACCTTGGCGGCCTCCTGGCAGGAGGGGCGCTGGCCGTGGCGGGAGGCGCGCTCAGAGCGGGGCGATACGAGCGGCGGCTTGCTCGAGCCGGGCGCTACATGGAGGGCGGTGGTTGGTTCCAGGCCTGCGGCGAGTATGAGTCGGCGCTCCGTCTCACCAGGGATCGCGACCCGGCCGTGCTCTCGGCCTACGCCCGAGCGCTGGTCGCGGCGAAGAGGCGGGGACGGGCGATTCGTCTCTACCGGGATGCCGTGCACGGGGAGCTGAAGAGGGGGCGGATGGCGGCGGCCACGGCTCTCTATCAGGAGCTCGAGCGCCTGCTCCCGGCTGCTGGCCTCCATGCCGGCGACCAGCTCAAGATGGCTCGCGGCCTACGGATGGAGGGCGAATTCGAGACGAGCGCCCAGGCGCTCCTGGACTTCGCGGAGTCGGCGGAGGACCCGGCCCAGGCCGAGATGGCACGCCTTCTGGCCGCGGAGATCCTCCAGCAGCTCCTGGGTGACCAGGAGGCGGCAGGTGCGATCTACCGCGACATCGATCCGCGCTCGCTATCCCCGCGCTGGGCGGAGTGCCTGGCTCTGCGCCGGGCCAGAGGATTCACGAGCCGCCGCTCTCCAGAAGGAAATGCCGCCTGATTCCGCCTCCCGTTCCGGCGGCGATCCTGGACCTAGATGCAACCGCTCGCAAAGACCTGCTGCGTCCGCGTGTCCTTGTCGAAGAGGTGCACGCGGCTCTCGACCGTCTGCTCGAACATGATGCGCGTGAAGCAGGGCGAGAGCAGCTTGGCTTCCTTGCTGGTGGTGTTCTCAGCCAGGATCAGCGCCTTGGGAACGAGCTTGTGCGAGGGGTCGACGAACCAGATGGCGACTGTCTCCTTGCCGGTGAAGTTGATGTGCTGCTTGAAGTCGTACTGGCCCACCGCGTCGGTCAGGACCTCGCGGCACATCATGCCGTCGACAAACAGCTTGACCTGGATCCCGGCCAGCGGCTTCTCGGTGCGATCAAGCACGGTTCCGAGGACTTGGGTCTCGCCTTTCATGACCGGGAGAAGGCCGTGCGGTACATCCCGCTGCGGCTTGAGCGTGTCATCAGGAGGACGGGTGTCCGTTGTGGCTGGCCCAGGCAGGGTGTCGGCCGGTGCCAAGAGCACGCCGATGGCGAGGGTGAGGATGAGAAGAGCAGGGAACCGGCCGGAAAGCCGAACAGATCGCATGGTGCGCTGGGTGCGATGGGCGCAAGCGGCTAACTCAAGGCGTTTCATGGTGAACACCTCCGCGTGAGCACTCGGGGCCCGATCGGAGGCTAGCACCGGGGTCTCGGAAGTGTCAAACCCGCCTCGGGACGTGCTTCGTGTTCGCCCGGGCGTCGCGAGGAGAGTCTCCCCGCCGTCGACCCCCTCCGGATGACGGGTCCAGGTCCGGGGTGGGGAAGGCCTGGCCAGCTGTGCGAAAATGAGCCGCCAGATTTTGAGCCGGCGGGTCCTATCGAGGGGTTTCCCGCGGTTTGCGGCCGTGAAGCTGCTTGCAAAGGCCGGGCCCCTCTGGTAGCTTGCAACTCGGCTTTATCCTTGGACTTGCTGGATGGTCCGAGCGCTCGTCGCCGGCGCGGGATGGCCGTCCACGCGAGCGGTACGGCAGATCTGCCAGTGGAATGGAGGTTGCTCGGCCCGATGAGCAGGGGTCGGGATCCAGGCTCCGATCTCCGTTCTCTCGTCCTCGTCGGTAGGCCGGTTTTCCTCCGCCTCGCGGCCAGGAGGTCCTTCCACGCCGCCATGGACGGGCGCCAGGAACTCTCCTCTAGCCGGGTGTGGAGTGCCTCGTGCGCTCCACGCTCGCACCGGGAGCACCATGTTCAGCTATCTGATGGGCTTCCTTTCGAACGACGTCGCCATCGATCTGGGTACGGCCAACACTCTCGTCTACGTGCAGGGGAAGGGCATCGTACTCAACGAGCCATCGGTCGTCGCTGTCGAGAAGGCGACGGGCAAGGTGATCGCTGTCGGGCATGCTGCCAAGGCGATGCTCGGCCGCACTCCGGACAAGATCGACGCTGTCCGTCCATTGCGTGACGGCGTCATCGCCGATTTCGAGAAGACCGAGGATCTCCTCTCGTCATTCATCCAGCGCGTCCAGCGTCGCAAGTTCCTCGTTCGCCCGCGCGTCATCATCTGCGTGCCGTCGGGCATCACCGAGGTCGAAAAGCGTGCTGTGCGTGACTCCGCAGAGCATGCCGGCGCGCGCGAAGTGCTGCTCGTGGCCGAGCCCATAGCGGCCGCCATCGGTGTCGGACTCCCCGTTTCGAAGCCGACCGGCAACATGGTGATCGACATCGGCGGCGGTACGACCGAGATCGCGGTCATGGCGCTCAACGACATCGTGCACCACGAGTCGATCCGTGTCGGCGGGGACGAGATGGATGAGGCCCTCGTTCAGTATATGAAGAAGGCCTACAACATGCTCATCGGTGACCAGACCGCCGAGTACATCAAGATCAAGGTGGGGTCGGCGTTCAAAATCGGTGAGGAGCAGGAGCTGGAGATCAAGGGACGCGACCTGATCGCCGGCATCCCGAAGACCATGAAGATCTCGTCAGCCGAGGTGCGTGAAGCTCTCCTCGAACCGACCAACTCAATCGTCGATGCGGTCAAGCGCTCTCTCGAGCGGACTCCGCCGGAGCTGGCTTCCGACATCGTCGACAAAGGCATCGTGATGACCGGAGGCGGCTCGCTGTTGCGCGGGCTCGACGCCCTCCTGCGCGAGCACACCAACCTGCCCGTGACGGTGGCCGAGGATCCGCTGCTGTGCGTTGTTCTTGGCAGCGGCAAGATTCTCGAAGACCTCGAGACGTACGAAAAGGTGGTGATGAACACCACCGAGGACTGATCCCGGAGATTGGGCGCGGGACGGACCCTGGCGCCAACCTGTCCATGGAGAGAAGCCCTGAATCGCGGAGCCGAGCCGGCCTCCTCGACCGCCGCGGAGAGCTCGCGGTCGTGTTTTGCCTCTCCACGCTCGCCATCGTGCTCATGCTCTTCAGCGACTCGACCCAGGCGCAAATCGCGCGCCACGTCGAGGACTTCGTCCTCAGCCCGTTCCGGACAGTGGATCGCGGCTACCGGCACATGGTCGCTGCGTTCACTTCGAATCAGCATCTCGAGCAGGAGCTGGCGGCCGCCAAGATCGAACTGGCCCAGACGGCGGAGATGCGACGTGAGAACGCGCGCTTGCGGGCGATGCTCGGCTTCCAGGCCCGCGAAGGGATCGAGCTCATCGGTTGCGAGGTGCTGGCCGAGGGCGCGGGACGGCTGGGAGGGACGATCGTCCTCCTCAACCGCGGCTACGACCAGGGCATCCGCACCGGGCAGCCGCTCGCGGGCCGCGAGGGTCTGGCCGGCAAGGTGGTCGAGGTTCGCCCCGAGCGCTCGCATGCCATCCTGCTCAATCATCCCGATTGCGCCGTGGCGGTGCGCATCGAGCGGAGCCGCGTGGCCGGTATCATCGAGTGGTCGCCAGGAGCGTTCGGCGCGCTCAAGCTCCGCAACATCTCCTATCTGGCCGATGTCAAGGTGGGCGATCTGGTGATCTCTTCGGGCCTGGGTGGGGTGTTCCCGGAAGGCATCCCCGTGGGCCGGATCACCAAGGTGAGCCCGGATGACACGGGTCTCGTCCTCGACATCACCGTCAAGCCGGCCGTCGATTTCAGCGCTTTGGAAGAAGTCTTTGCGATGGAGAAAGCGGCACGATCGCCGGACTCGGCCGGCCTCAGCGATTCCGCGCCGGAAGTCGGAGTCGCGGGGGACCCACGGACGGAGAATCTCGGGCGCAGCGAGGAACGCCTGCCCGGGCCGCTCAACTCAGTTCGTCCGGCCCCCGCCACGCCTCCGGCGGAGGACGGCGGCCTCATAGGTTCGCGATGAACGCCCGCCGCCCGGTCGACCATGCGCTGTGGCGCCGATCCTCCCTCGTGCTCGCCGGCTTCGTGCTAGCCGCTCTGGCGCTCGAGACCTCGGTCACCTTCCGGCTGGCAGCCTTCGGCATCGAGCCCAACCTCCTGCTGGCTCTGACCTACTACTTCGCCCGCTACCAGGGGGCGGTGCCGGGCGCCGTGCTCGGATTCCTCGTGGGTCTCCTCGAGGATCTCTCGGCGCCCCAGGACCTCGGGGTCCATGCTCTGGCCAAGTGCCTGGTCGGCTTCGCCATCGGCAAGCTCTGGGCTGAACAACGGATCTTCAAGGACAATCTGCGGGCCCAGACTCTCACCCTGTTCCTGGCGGGCGTGGGCCACGATCTCGTCGTCTTCACCTTCATCTCCCGTGCTGATGCCCTGCAGTTCCTGTCGCTCTTCTTCCGCGTCGGCTTGCCCACGGCGATCTACACGGCCATCTTCTGCCCTCTCCTCGTGACCGCCTGGAGCTGGCTGCGCGCGAAGGGGCCTCGGCTTCATGAACGGATCTTCCGCATCAACTAGAGGAGGCCGCGGCGCGGGGGGCGAGCCGGCCCGCGCTTCGGCGGCGCGCGCTCGCTGGGCCTACCAGGTGATGGCGATCGCCTTCATGATCCTCATCGTGCGCCTCCTCTACCTGCAGTGGGTGGATCACACACGGCTGCGGGAGCTGGCCAAGGAGAACGTCCTTCGCGAGGAAGTGCTGCCGGCCATCCGTGGTGTCGTTCGCGATCGCCAGGGGCGTACGCTCATCGACTCCGAGCCTTCATCCTCGGTCGCCGTCGATCCCTTCGACCGAGCCTTTCGCGAGGAAGGCGTGCTCGACCGGACGCTGTCGCGACTGGCCGAGATCATCGGCGTCGATCCGGAGCTGATGGCCGAGAAGATCGCCAGCGAAAGGGGCCGTTCCTATCTGCCTGTCCACGTCAAGCGCAACATCGATCAGGTAACCGTGGCCTATATCGAAGAGCATCGAGAGCTGCTCCCAGGGGTGTCGATCGTGATCGAGCCCCGACGCCGTTACGTGCATGGGAAGGCGGCGGCTCACCTCCTGGGCTACGTCGGCGAGATCGCGGACAAGGAGGTGGGTGTGACGGTCGAGGAGGCAATGGCCCCCGCTGCCGGCCGTGGACTGGATGAGCGGCACGGGTCCGCCGGCTTCATCGGCCGCCGCTACCAGCGCGGCGATCTCATCGGGCGCTCCGGCGTCGAGGCCACTTTCGAGGAACACCTCTGCGGATTGAACGGAGTGCGCTTGATCGAGGTGAATGCTCTCGGCCGGCGCGTGGACGAGCTCATGCCGCTCAGCGGATTCGCCAAGGTGCGGCCCCCGGTGGCCGGCGCGGAGGCGGTGCTCACGCTCGACCTCGACCTGCAGCTGGCGGCCGAGGCGGCGTTCCCGGATTCGTTGATCGGCGCCCTCGTGGTTCTCGACCCGCGCACCGGTGGTGTGCTGGCCGCTGTGAGTCGACCGGCCTTCGATCCCAACGAATTCTCCGCCGGGCTGTCCGGCAAGGCATGGCAGGAGCTCGAGAGCAATCCAGCGCACCCGCTGCTCAATCGGGCCTTTCGCTCGGCGTATCCGCCCGGCTCGGTGTTCAAGGTCGTGACGGGTTCGGCGGTGCTCGACCGCAATGCGGTCGGCCCCCATGAGTATCTCAAGAGCTGCGTTGGCGGATATCAGTTTGGCACGCGCTTCTTCCGCTGCCATCATGTGCACGGTCCGGTTGTCTTCAGCGAGGCGATGATGGTGTCGTGCGACACGTACTTCTACCAAGCCGGGCTGCGCGTGGGCATCGACCATCTGGCCGACTACGCGCGGCGTTTCGGTCTTGGACAGCCGACCGGGATCGAGCTCAGCGAACGGTCGGGCTTCTTCCCGGATACGGCCTGGTATGATCGCCGTTTCGGCAAGGGCAAATGGAGCAAGGGGCTTCTTCTCAATCTCTCGATCGGCCAGGGCGAGATCCTGACCACGCCGCTCCAGCTGGCCGTGCTGATGAGCGCGATCAGCACGGGGAACGTCGCCGTGCCGCACGTGATGCAGAGCCTCGATGGCCGGCCGTTGCCCGTGCCCGAGCCACGGCCGCTGGAGCTCGCACCGGCTGTGCGCTCACGGGTCGTGGAAGCCCTGGAGCGCGTGGTGATGGACGAGAGAGGCACCGGCAAGCGCGCCCGGGTGCCGGGCGTGCGCGTGGCCGGCAAGACGGGGACCGCGCAGAATCCGCACGGGGAAGATCATGCCGTGTTCGCCGCCTTCGCTCCGGTCGAAGATCCACAGATCGCAGTCGCGATCATCATCGAGAACGTGGGCCATGGCGGCGAATTCGCCGCCCCGGTGGCGGGGCAGATCCTTCGCGCCTACTTTGGGCGGGGCGGCGGCGAGCTGGCGGCCGGAGGCATGGCGCCGTCCGCGACCGAGGCCGACTGATGGGTGACGGATGACCGGGCGCGGGGCCAGAGGGCTGTTCTCGGGATCGCAGCTCGCGGTGCTCGTCTCCGCGATCCTGCTCTCCGCGTTCGGGATCCTCCTCATCTACTCGGCGGCAACTGGCTCGCGCTTCGCGGCGATCACCAATCATCATCAGCGTCAGCTGTTGTGGCTCGGGCTCGGGATCATCGCCATGGCCGGCGCCGTGACGATTCCCTTCACCATCTACGAGGGACTGCGCACCTACGTGGGCTGGGCCATATCGATCCTGCTCCTCGCGCTCGTGCCGCTGATCGGAGAGACCAGCCTCGGAGCTCAGCGCTGGCTGGACATCGGCGGCATCCGCTTTCAGCCGTCCGAGGTCGCCAAGCTGACGACGGTGGTTGTTCTGGCCTACTATCTCTCGCGCCGCCGTCGCGACCTGATGAGCGTCCGCAGCTTGATCCTGCCCTGCATGCTCGTGCTGTTGCCGCTGGCCTTGATCCTGAAGCAGCCCGATTTGGGAACGGCGCTCTCGTTTCCCTTCATTCTCTTCTCCATGCTGTATTGGGCGGGGCTGCCGTTCTCCTATCTGGCGCTCCTGGTGTCTCCGGTCTTGAGCCTTCTGGCCGCTTTCTCCGCTGCCACCTGGGGCATCTTCGCCGTGGCCTTCGTGGTCACGCTGTACTACTCCTTGACGCGCTATCGCTTGCGCTGGGCTCCGGTGATCGCGCTGTGTTGCATCAACCTGGCGGTCGGGGTGGCCACGCCGCAGATCTGGGGCTCCATGAAGGAGTACCAGCGTGATCGGATCACGGCCTTTCTCAACCCGGGGCATGATCGCTTCGGCTCCGGGTACCAGATCATCCAATCCGAGATTGCCATCGGGTCGGGGGGGCTTTTCGGTCAGGGTTATCTGCAGGGTACGCAGAAGAACTTCCAGTTCCTGCCCGAGAAGCACACCGACTTCGTGTTCTCCGTGGTAGGCGAGGAGTTCGGGTTCACCGGATGCCTCCTCGTCGTCGTCCTCTATTTCGTGCTCTTCAGCGGAGTGATCGGCATCGCCAAGAGCGCGCGCAGTCGGTTTGCCAGCCTGATCGCCTTTGGCATCGGCGCGCCGTTGTTCTTCCACGTCGTCGTCAATATCGCGATGACCATCGGATTCGCGCCGGTGGCTGGGCTCCCCCTGCCGTTTCTTTCCTACGGTGGGACCGCCCTTCTCATGAACTTGGTCGGGCTCGGGATGGTGATCGGAATCGGGATCAGGCGCCACGAGTACTAGACACTACGGTGGGGAGCTCCCGAGAGGGGTGCCAGGAAGAAGATGACAGCGTGATTCCAACTCTTCTCAAGATCGGGCCGCTCGAAATCCACAGCTACGGATTGATGCTGGCGATCGCCTTCATCGTCGGCATGCAACTCGCTCTGGCCGAGTCGCGTCGCCGCGGGCTTGATGAGGCGCGGCTGGCGACGCTCTGCCTGTGGATTCTCGTGGCCTCGGTTGGCGGAGCCCGCCTCATGTACATCGCAAGCCACCCCGACGCCTACGCGGGGCGGTGGCTCGATGCCCTCAAGCTGTGGGAAGGGGGCCTCACCATGTACGGCGGCTTCGTGGCCGCCCTTCTCGTCTCGCTCATCTACCTGCGCCAGAACAACATGCAGGTGGCGGAGGTCTTCGATGCCTTCAGCCCGGCCATTGCGCTGGGCTCCGGAATCACGCGACTCGGGTGTTTCCTGAACGGTTGCTGCTTCGGCCACCCCTGTTCCTTGCCATGGGGCGTGACCTTCGATCCCGATTCATTCGCGGGACGTGTCTATCCGGGGATCCCGCTCCATCCGACCCAGCTCTATCTGGCCCTGGCCGGATTCATGAGCTTCGCTTTGCTGTGGGCGCTGCGCGGGCGTCTCAAGCGTCCCGGTCAGCTGTTCTTCGTGTTTCTCCTCCTCGAATCGGGTTCGCGGTTCGTTGTCGACTTCTTCCGCCACTACGAGCCCGGTGGTGAGTCGGTCGCCGTGCTGGGCGCACATCTGAGCCTGACCCAGGTCCTCTGCCTCGTGCTGATCGTGGTCGCGATCTTCGGGCTCGCGCGCATGGCGGGCCCGCGACTGCCGGCCGCCAGCGCCGGCAGCGGGGGCGGGAGGTAGCGTGACGAGCACGCCGGGCGAAGCTCGGGGATCGGGAGCCATCGCCGGCGACACCGCCGTGACCGGGATCATTGGACGACCCGTGGCCCACAGCCTCTCGCCGGCGCTACAGAATGCCGCCTTCGCCGCGCTCGGCCTCAACTGGGTCTATATCGCCCTGGACGTCGATCCAGAAGAACTCGTCCCGGCGCTTCGCGGTGTGCGCGCCCTGGGCTTCAGGGGCTTGAACGTGACGGCGCCGCACAAGGTAGCGGCGGCCATGCTGGTCGACCGCCTGGATGGAACGGCGGCCGCGCTCGGGCTCGTCAATACCATCGTCTTCACCCGCGGCGAGGCGGTCGGCCATTCCACCGACGGCGTCGGGTTTGTGGCTGCGTGCAAGGACCACGGCGTCGAGATCGAGCCCGGCCTGAGGGCCGTCGTGGTGGGGGCGGGTGGAGCCGGTATGAGCATCAGCCATGCCTTGCTCGAACGCGGGGCGCACGTGGTCCTTGCCAACCGGGACGCGCGACGGCTCTCTCAAGCGGCCGATCGTCTGGTACCGCTGGCAAGCGAGTCGGCGCTGGCAACCGTCCCGCTTGCAGATCGGCAGTTTCGCGAGGAGCTGTCGCACGCCGACCTCCTCGTCAACGCAACCGCAGATCCTCTTCCGTCCGCCATCGAGATCGAGCGGCTGCCCCGATCCGCGCGCGTCACCGATCTCGCCTATCGCGTGCCGGCTGCGAGCCTGGTGCCTTCGGCTCGGAGCCGTGGCCTCCAGGCCTGGGACGGCCTCGGCATGCTCGTCCATCAGGGGGCTCTCAGCTTCACCCTGTGGACCGGCCATGATCCGCCGCTGGCCGCCATGGCCCGTGCGGTCGGTTACACGGGGGGACCATCTCCCATCTCATGACTCCGGTGCCGGCGGCGGAGTACTGACACCGTGTCTTGCGACTTTGGACCAAGGGCATTATCCTCATATGGTCGCCCGAGCCTCCCACCCACAGAGGTGCACCATGGTCCGCCCCGCGGGACTCCCGGTTTTTCCCTGCCGTCATGACCTGAAAGTTCTCGTCCGCCATCTCCCCCTCGTGGTTGGCGTCGGGCTTCTCCTCGCAGTCCTCGTTCCCGGAGCCGCCACCGCTGATACGCAGGTCACTGGCGATATCCCGGCTGACGCCACCTGGACCGTGGCCGGTTCGCCCTACATCGTGGTCGGCAATGTCCGGGTGCTGCCCGGGGTGACGCTCACCATCCGCCCGGGAGTCCAGGTGAAGCTCGACCCCGGGCAGTCGCTGGTGGTCGACACCGGTGCGCTCCTGGCTCAGGGCACGCCCGATTCGACCATCGTCTTCAAACGCAACCAGGCCGGCCGTTGGGGTGTGATTGCCGGTTATGATGCCGATCTCACCTTCCGCCACTGCCGCCTCGAGTGGAGCTCATCCGTACCCATCATGTACAACACGGATCATGACGGTATGATCTCCAATGCCGCCGGCGGCGACACCATCATCGAGGACTGCGTGCTCTCCAACGCGGGCCGTGACGCCACCGAGTTCCAGGGTGGAAGTGTGGTCTTTCGCCGCAACCTGGTCCAGCACACCTACCGGCAGGGCTTCAACAGCTGGGATCACTGCAACTCGACTGTCGAGGACTGCCGGGTGGTGGATTGCTTCGACGACGCCTACAGCATCACCACGGTGAACGCAAACGAGCTCGTCTTCCGCAACAACGTCGCGATCGATGTCGGCGATGACGGTCTCGACATCGATCATTTCGGCGCCCAGGAGCGGATCAGCGGCTTCCAGGTCTACCACTGCAACGACAAGGGGATCTCGACCAGCCAGCTCTCGGTTTCGGTCACGGTCGAGAACTCGGTCGTGGCCGATGCCAATGAGGGCTTCACCGCGACCGATGACTCGCGATTGAACCTGTACAACTGCGTTGCCTACAACTGCAATCGTGGGTTCGCCTCCTACGAGAGGAACCCGGGATACGGCGGCGGCCGCCTCACCATCCGCAACTCGATCGCGTGGAACACGGTGACTCCGGTCTATCTCGACTCCCTGTCGTTTGCCGATGTCTGGTACTCGATCCTCGATACGCCAGCGCCCTATCCCGGACTCGGGAACAAGAACGCGGATCCCGGATTCGTGAACGCGGACCAATTCGTCTTCTCCCTGGCTCCCGATTCCCCGGCCATCGACGCCGGCCTCTCCACCGGGATGCCGCCATTGGACATCCTCGGCAACCCACGCGTCGACGTGCCCTGGGTGCCGGACATGGGCGGGGGCGCGGTCACCTACTACGACATCGGGGCCTACGAGTTCGTGTCGCTGGCGGCCCCGGTCGCAGACGCGCCCGGCGCTTCCCGATTCCAGCTCAGGGCTGCGCCGACCCCGGCATCGGGACCGGTGGCGATCGCATTCGACCTGCCCCGAGCCGGCCAGGTCGAGGTCCAGATCTACGACGCGACGGGCCGCGCCATCGAGCGCCTGCACCGGGGGCCGCTCGCAGCGGGGCAGCACGAGCTCACATGGCTCGGCGCCGGGCATGCCCCCCGCGGGGTCTACTTCGTCCGGCTCACGGCGGGCGGCGACGAAGCGGTCGAGAAGATCGTGCGCACCCGTTAGCCCTGGCGAGGAGGCAGCTGAAGCACCGGGTCTGCGAGCGTTCGGCGCGGAGCTTGCATATCGCTGCATCCGATGAATCGAGCTCTCGGGGCGGTCCGCGCCGCGGCGACCGTGCTTCTGGATCTCCTGCTGCCGCGCGTCTGCGTGTCCTGCGGTCGTGGCCTGGGCGGTGCCTCCGGCTCCGCCAGCGATCCTCCGCTCTGTGCATCATGCCTGGCGCATCTCGAGCTTGCCGAGCCGTTTGTCCTCCGCGATCTGCAAGTTCACGCGCTGTTCCGGCATGCGGGTCCGGCGCGAGATCTCATTCACGTGCTCAAGTACCACGGCCGGCGCGACGTGGCGCGATTCCTGGCCGCTCGCATGGCCGAGAACGGCGCCCTTCTTGCGAAGCTATCATCCGATCTCGCTCCGCTCCTGGTACCGGTACCGCTTCACGGGCGCCGCGAGCGTGCTCGCGGCTACAACCAGTCCGCCCTCGTGGCGCATGCCCTGGCGGCGCGTTTCCCGGCGATGGTGGTGGCATCGTTGATCGTCCGCCAGCGCTCGACCCGATCGCAGACCACCCTCCATCGCGCCAGGCGGGCGGCGAACGTGGCCGGCGCCTTCGCTCCGCTGCCGCTCGGGAGGCGAGCAGGCCCCCGGGATCTGGCCACCCGCCCCGTGTTCCTCGTCGACGACGTCGTCACCACCGGTGCCACGCTCGTCGCGGCGGCCGACGCTCTGTCCTCGATCACGCGAGCACCGATCGTGGCCCTGGTTGCCGCCCGGGCGGACGGGGGTGGGGATGACGTGGACGCCAAGTCATCTTGACATTCCTTCTTGGCTCCACTAACTTCCGTTCATGCTTGATTTTAAACCTGCCGACCGGCTCGCCATGTTGCCGCCCTACCTGTTCGCGGAGATCGATCGCAAGAAGGATCGCCGCCGGGCCAGGGGACTCGATGTGATCGATCTGGGGGTGGGGGACCCCGACCTGCCAACGCCTCCGGGGATTCTCGAGCGTGTCGCCCGAGAAGCCATGGACCCGGCCCACCATCGCTACCCGCCATCGCAGGGAATCGGCGCCTTCCGTGAGGCTGTGGGCGCGTGGTATTCCCGACGCCATCAGGTGATCCTGGATCCCGACACCGAGATCACGAACCTCATCGGCTCCAAGGAAGGCATCGGGCATGTCTCTCTTGCCCTCGTCAATCCGGGAGAGGAGGTGTGGATCCCCGATCCCGGTTACCCCGTCTACCTCTCGGGCACCATCTTCGCGGCCGGCGCGCCGCGCTTCATGCCGCTGCGCGCCGAGAACGGCTTTCTTCCCGATCTCGACGCGCTCGAGGCCAACGGCGTCGATCGCGGGCGGCTCATCTTCATCAACTACCCGAACAATCCGACCGGCGCCGTCGCCCCGCGCGACTTCTACGCGCGCCTGGTTGATCTCGCACACCGCCACCACCTGCTCATCGTGGCCGATGCCGCTTACATGGAGCTGGCGGACGAGCCGGCGCCTTCCATCCTCGAGGTGGAAGGTGCCAAGGACGTCGCGATCGAGATCGGATCGTTCTCGAAGACATTCAACATGACCGGATGGCGCATGGGCTGGGCCGCCGGGAATGCGACGGCCATCAAGGCGCTGGTCGCCCTCAAGTCGAACCTCGATTCGGGGTCGCCGGGAGCGATCCAGATGGCGGCTGTCCACGGCTTCTCGCTGATCGAGGAGCACCTTCCGGCTTTGCTTCGGGTCTATGCCGAGCGCCGGGAGGCCGCGCTCGCCGGACTCCGCGAGCTCGGGATCGACGTCTTCCCGCCCGGAGGGACCTTCTACGTCTGGGCCCGCGTGCCCGCGGACATGCGCTCGGTGGAGTTCGCCGGCCGGGTTCTCGACTCGACCGGGGTGGTGGTGACCCCGGGTGTGGGGTTCGGATCCCAGGGAGAGGGCTGGTTCCGGATCGCCCTCTGCTCGGACGTGGCCCAGGTGCGGGCCGCCATGACGCGGCTCGCGGAGGCCGGACTGTGGGCGCGATCCGTCTCCTGAGCGTCCCCTTTTTCGGCCACCACGGGGTCAGCCGGGCCGAGCGGGAGGCCGGGACCCTCCTCGAGCTGGACGTGGAGCTCGATCTGGATCTGGAGCCGGCAGCGGCTTCCGATGATGTTCGAGACACGGTAAACTATATGGACGTCCACGAGGAGGTCCGGGGCATTGTCCGGGACGAGCGCTTCAACCTCCTCGAGTCCCTGGCCGCTACCATCGCCGATCAGCTGATCACCCGGTTCTCCGCCCGGCGAGTGACGGTGCGCATCCGCAAGGTCAACTTGCCGCTCTCCGGTGGGCGAATCGAGGTGGAGCTCACCCGCGAGGCCAAGGCCCGCGGGCGGACGGCCAGACGTAACATCAAACGAGGCTCGGGAAATTGACTTCGGTCTTCATCTCCATGGGGTCCAATCTGGGTGACCGTGTCGAGATGCTCCGGCGCGGGCTCGATGAGCTCGACCAGCTCAACGATACTCAGGTTGTTCGCCTTTCCTCCATCTACGATACGGAGCCGGTGGGAGAGGTGGACCAGCCACGTTTCCTGAACGCCGTCGTCATGATCGAGACCGAGCTCGAGCCGCAGGTCCTCTTGTGGAATCTGCTCCTCATCGAGCGCAGACTCGGGCGCGTGCGCACCAGGCGCTGGGGTCCCCGCCCGATCGATCTCGACATCCTCCTCTACGGTGACGACGTGATCGACGAAGAGGGTCTCGTTGTTCCCCACCCCCTGCTCCAGGAGCGGGCCTTTGTTCTCGTTCCCCTGGCCGAACTCGCCGCGGATCTCGATCATCCCTCGCTGGGACTCACCATAGCTGAGCTGCGCGACCGCCTCCCCACCGAACACGGCGTCCGCCGGCGCGGGCGGCTGTCCATCTAGGGGCGGGGGGGGAAGGTGGCCGAGGATCAGGTCGCCAACCAGGACGCGAGTCCGCTGCTGAGCGGTCACATTGCCATCGAAGGCGTCATCGGCGCTGGAAAGACCACGCTGGCCGCGCGGCTCGCTGCCCGCCACGGGGTGGAGCCGGTCCTCGAAGCAGTCGAGGAAAATCCGTTCCTCAAGTCGTTCTATCGGGACCGCCAGCGCTTCGCCTTCCAGACGCAGCTCTTCTTCCTCCTGTCCCGGCATGCCCAGCAAGTCGAGCTGAAGCAGCCGGATCTCTTCCGCGAGATCGTGGTCTGTGATTATATCTTCCAGAAGGATCGCATCTTCGCCAACTTGACTCTCTCCGATCACGAGCTGAACCTGTACAACCGGGTGGCTGGCATCCTCGAGCGCGAGGTGCCGGTGCCGGACAAGGTGGTCTACCTCCAGCATCCGGTCGAGACCCTGCTCGATCGCATTCGTGATCGCGGACGTCCTTTCGAGCGCCGCATCGATCGCGACTACATCCGGACGCTCAACGATGCCTACAATCACTTCTTCTTTCACTACGAACTGGCTCCGGTCCTGATCGTCAACTCGACGCGCGTCGACTTCGACGCTCGTGAGGATGATCTCGAGGACTTGATCCGGGAAATCAAGAGGCACCGCCATGGGATCGCCTACTACTCGCCAGGCGGCAACACGTAGGAAGGGGGTTGGGGCGGGTCCTCGCCACGAGGCTCCCGCCGCCGAGGCCCCGACCCGCCCCGCCGCCGGTCCCGTCGCCCGGCGCGTGACGATCGAGGATCTCAGGAAGAAGAAGCAGCACGGTGAGCCGATCGTGATGGTCACCGCCTATGACACGCCCACGGCCCGCATCGTCGATCATGCGGGGGTGGATGTGATTCTCGTCGGGGATTCCCTCGGCATGGTGGTCCTGGGCCACGAAACGACGCTCCAGGTCACCATGGAAGACATGGTCCGACATACAGCGGCGGCATCCCGGGCCCGGCCCCGCGCTCTCCTCGTGGCCGACATGCCCTTCCTCTCTTTCCAGGTGAGTCCGGAGCGTGCCGTCGAGAACGCCGGCCGGCTCGTGCGCGAGGGCGGGGCCGACATGGTGAAGCTCGAGGGAGGCCGCGTGGTCCTGCCCGCGGTGGAGGCCATCACCAGGGCTTCGATCCCGGTCATGGGCCACCTCGGGCTCACTCCCCAGTCCATCCTCCGTTTCGGCGGCTACCGTGTGCAGGGACGGGGCGCCGACGCCGAGGCCGCGATCCTCGATGATGCCCGTGCCCTCGTCGATGCGGGAGTGTTCCTGATCGTGCTCGAGGGGATACCCGAATCTCTGGGCCGCAAGATCACCGCGGCGGTACCTGTCCCCACCATCGGCATCGGCGCCGGCCCCGGCACCAACGGTCAGGTCCTGGTGCTGCACGATCTCGCCGGTATCTCCGAGGCCCCGCTGCCGCGGTTCGTCAAGCGGTACGGCGAGGTCGGGGAGGCGCTCCTCAAGGCGGTGGAGGGCTTTGCCGCCGAGGTCCGGCGGGGAGACTACCCGGCGCCGGCCCACTCGTATGAGTAAGGCCGATCGCCGGGCACGGGCCGGGAGACAGCGCGAGCATTCGATGCAGGCGATCCGGGATCCGGCGGCGATGCGCGCCCTGTCGCGGCGGCTTCGGAGCCGCGGCCACAGGCTGGCGTTCGTCCCCACGATGGGCTACCTCCATCGCGGGCATGTGTCCCTCCTCCGCCGGGCGCGCGAGCTCGGGGATCGGGTCGTGCTCTCGATCTTCGTCAATCCGCTCCAGTTCGGCCCGCGCGAGGACCTCGCCGCCTACCCCCGGGACGAGCGTCGCGATCTGGCCATCGCCCGGAGGGCCGGGGTCGACCTGGTCTACATCCCGGATACCCGGGCCATGTATCCGCCAGGCTTTCGCACCGAAGTCACCGTGCCTGATCTCGCTCGCCGGATGTGCGGTGCTTCCCGGCCGGGCCATTTCCAGGGGGTCTCGACGGTCGTCCTCAAGCTCCTCCATCAGGTCGAGCCGGATCTGCTTCTTCTCGGGCAGAAGGACGCTCAGCAAGCCATCGTCATCGGGCGCATGATCCGGGACCTGGATGTGCCGGTCCGTCTCGTTGTCGGCCCCACGGTGCGCGAGCCGGACGGGCTGGCCATGAGCTCCCGGAACACCTACCTGACGCCGGAGGAGAGGGCGCAGGCCCCGGCGATCTATGCCGCCCTCCGGGCCGGGGTGGCCGCCCTCGGCGCCGGCGAGCGCCGGACCCGGGTCGTCCGCCGCGTGATCGCAGCTCGCCTGGGCCAGGCCCCGCTCCTCCGGCCCGAATACGTCGTCCTGGTTGACTTGATCGATCTCCTTGAGCATGATCACGTTCCGCCCGAAGTCCTGATCGCGGTCGCCGCCCGTCTGGGACGGGCCCGACTGATCGACAACGTGATCGTCCGCATCGGCCGCAGTCGCCGCCGCGGACCGAATCCCACCCGGTAGGAGGGTTCATGCCGGCTCGTGCGCTCACCGTCATCTTGGCCGCCGGGGAGGGGAAGCGGATGCACTCCATTCTCCCCAAGGTGCTCCACCGGGTCGGCCGCCGTCCGCTGATCGAGCACCTGGTCCAAGCCTCGCTCAAATCCGGCCTGGGCCGGGTGATCGTGGTTGTCGGCCATCGCCGCGACATGGTGATCGAGGCCCTGGCCGATTATCCGATCGAATACGTCGTGCAGGCCGATCAGCACGGCACCGGTCACGCCCTCCAGATCGTGGTGGAAAGCGTGGGCAGCTACGACGGCAGCTGCCTCGTCCTGCCCGGGGATGCGCCCTTTCTCCGGCCCGAGAACATGCGCCGGCTCGTCGAGTTCCATGAAGAGGGTGACTACGCCGCCACTCTTTTCACCGCAGAGATTCCCGATCCAACCGGTTACGGACGAGTCGTGCGCGATGCCAGTGGCGATGTGGCGCGCATCGTCGAACACGGTGACGCCTCGCCGGAAGAGCTCGAGATCCACGAGATCAACTCCAGCGTCTACGTCTTCGACTACAGGAAGCTCCGCGAGGTCCTGACTCAGCTGCGCGGTGAGAACCATCAGGGCGAGCTCTATCTCACGGACACGATTGACTACCTGCGCCGTTCCGGCAGTCGCGTCGGGGCGATCAAGGCCGAGGATCCGATCGAGGTCATGGGCATCAATGACCATGTGCAGCTCCGCGAGGCCGATCACATCTATCGCGAGCGGCAGCCACCCGAGCCGCCGAAGAAGGCGCGCCCGCAAGTCAGCTTCGACGAGGACGAAGACGAAGAGGAAATGGAGTTCATGCCCGGCATGGGGGCCGGTGGGGCGAACGGGACTGAAGCTCACCCCGGACAGAGCGATGGAGTGAGCGAGGCCGAAGAGTCGTCCTCGTCACGCGAGCCCTAGGCGAGGGTGCGGCCACGGCTGTTCCGAGTGACAGGAAGGCAGGACCGTGCAACGTCTCTGGGCCGGCTGGCGCATGAGCTACATCGAGTCGGCACGCACAGGAGAGAGCGGCTGCATCTTCTGCACCAAGCCGGCGGTGGGGAATGACGAGCAGGAACTCCTGCTCGAGCGCGGGCGGACGTGTTTCACCATGCTGAACGCATTTCCCTACAACACGGGTCATCTCATGGTGGCGCCCCTGCGGCATGTCGATTCCTTTTCTGGACTCGACGATGATGAGCGCGTCGATCTCCTGACTCTCGTCGGGCGCGCCGAGGAGATCCTGCGCCGGGAATATCGCCCTCAGGGGTTCAACATGGGAGTCAATCTGGGAGAGGCGGCTGGAGCCGGCGTGCTCGGGCACCTGCACGTTCACGTGGTCCCGCGCTGGAGCGGAGACACCAACTTCATGGCCGCGATCGGCGAGGCCAGGGTTCTTCCTGAGGCTCTGGGGAGAACCTTCGAAAGGCTGCGCCAGGCGTTGGCGGATCTGGGGCCGGCCGGCTCATGGCCACCTCCGGTGTCGCCATGAGCAGGCGGCGACGCGGCCGGAGCGAGAGGCCAGTTCGCGAGGCCGTCCTCGATGCCACGATCGTGACTTTGAGCATGGTCGTTGGGCTGCTCCTCGTATCCACATTGTGGCGAGGGCTGACGGCGGGTCACAAGGAGCCGAGGAGCGGCATCGATCACCACCAAGCCGCTGTCGGGGCGACGAGCGAAGACGGTGGCCACCCGGGACCCGCCCGCGGCGCCGCCGCGGCGGACCTCGCCGCTGGCGCGGGCCAGGGCCTTTCGGCTCGCAGCGTCCCGGAACAGCCGATCCGAGTGCAGGTCCTGAACGGCTGTGGTGTGAATGGAGCCGGCCGCAAGATGACCTCGGTCCTCCGGCAGATGGCCGGGATCGATGTCGTCGAGATCGGCAACGCGGACACCATGGACTTCGAGGAAACGGTGGTCGTGGATCGGGTTGGGGATGGGGTGGTGGCGCGAGCCGTGGCCCGGGCGATTGGAGACCCGCCCATCGTTCTGCAGCGCAAAGCGGGGCTTTCCCACGCGGTGACGGTCATCGTGGGGTATGACGGAGGCCGGTGGAAGGGAACCCTGGCCGGCCAGGTGCCCTGACCCCGCCACGTCGGGATCGGGCAAGGAGGGGGCTTGGCGACGCGCAAGATCCGCTTCGGTCTCTTGGCTTTGATCCTGTTCCTCGGATTGCTGACGGGATCGGCGGTCGGCAAGATGCTCGGCGTGATCCTGCCCGAAGGGGCGGTGCGGAGCTTCTTTGTCGAAGGTTTCAACTACGTCTTCGGCCCCCACACCATCAACTTCATCGTCTTCACGGTCACGATTGGATTCACGATCGACGTGAACGTGGTCGGCGTGCTCGGCGTCATCGTCCTCGCCCAGCTCCTGCGCTGGTACTGAGACGAAGGACCGGATGGTTGGTGACCCGCCCGGCGCGATGAGTGGGGATGCGGCAGGCGGCCTCGCCCGGGAGCGCCTTGCCTCGCCCCCCGGGGGCTGCTAGGCTCGCATTCGTGGCGGGCAAGATCTGCCCGCCGCCACGGGTCAGGAGAGCTTGAAGGCCATGGGCAGTATCGGTACGCAAGAACTCATTATCATCCTAGTCATCGTTCTCCTCCTGTTCGGAGCCAAGCGGATCCCCGAAATCGCTCGCTCCATGGGGCATGGCATTCGCGAGTTCAAGAAGGCGACTCGGGAGATCACCGACGAGGTCAATTCGTCGGTCTCGGGGAAGGACGACGACAAGGACAAGCCGACGCGCCCATCCTCCTAGCGCGCTCGAGCGAGGTAACGGAAGAGTCCCGCAGTGGCGCGCTCCACGACGCGCTGGCGCGGCGCCCGCTTTTTCTTCCGCAGCAGGAAACTAGAAGAAGCGCGAGCGCCGGTCTTCGATGTCCGATCGACTTCTCATGTCGGCAAGCCAGGCCTCCAGCACCCCGTTCTGGCGCTCGCGTTCGAGGATCTGGCGAGCGGTCTGCCGCTGGCGATCGCGGTCGGCAGGTTCGGGAGGGAACAGCGAGTCGGCACGGACGACGAAGAAGCCCTTGTCGGTCTCGATGAGATCGGAGATCGCGCCGACTGACAGGGCGAAGCTCTTGCCGATGAGCTCCGGATCGGCGCCTACCTCCCCGAAGTAACCCTTGCGCGCGAACTTGTTCGAGTCCCTGACCTCGAGAGTCTCGGCGCGGGCCGCGGCTTCCAGGGCCCCGGCGGCCTTGACCGCAGCGATCACCCGTTCAGCCTTGGTGCGCGCCAGCTCGTGCTGGCGGGAGCGGAGAACCTCGCGATCGACGCGCGTCCGGACCTCATCGAACGGGAGTGTCTCCGCCGGGCGCCGGTCCTCCACCTGGAAGATGACGAAGTCGTTCTCGGTCTCGATCGGAGTGCCCACCGCGCCCTTTGGGTGCTGGAAGGCCCACTCGACCGCCTCGCGCGCTCCGGTCAGGAGCGGGCTGAAGGAGTTGCGCTCGAAGAGGGCAGTGGTATCGGCCTCGACTCCGGCGCTGGCGGCGGCCGCCGCCATGCCGTGGCGCTTGGCCTGGTCGACGAGGGTGCGCGCCTCGCCGCGCAGTTCGGTAAGGGTCTCGGCTCCAGGCGTGATGCGCTGCTCGATGGTGGCAAAACGGCGGGCCGGCTCTCCCCCGATGACCGAGTCGGCAGTCACCTGGACGAGGATCACCCGGTTTGCGATCCGGATTGGCTCCGAGACCTGGCCCAGGGCGAGCGCGAAGACCTGATCGGCGAGCTCGGGTTCGACCTCGCGCTTCTGCATGTAGCGGCCGCGATCGCCGCCCTGCGCCGCGAAGGCGTCCTGGGAGAAGCTCTCGGCGATGCCAGCAAAGGTCACATCCCCGGCCCGGATCGTCGAGATGAACCCGCGCACATCCTCGAGCACCTCGTTCTCGTCGGTTTCGCTCGGGGTCTTGGGAAGTCGTACCACGACGAGCTGGGCCCGCTCACCGACCTTGAAATCCTCCGGGTGGGCTTCGTAGTAGGCCCGAGCCTCCGCGTCGCTGATCTCGGTCGAGGACGCCGGGAAATTGCGGGGGTCGATCCAGAGGAAGCTCGCCCGCATGTTTTCGTAACGGTCACGGACGAACGCGTCGACGTCCCCCTCGGAGACCTTGGCCGCCGAGAGCACGGCGCGTTCGAGCTTCGACATGGGGAGCTGGAGGCGAGTCAGCTCCTCATACCAGGTGAACATCTCAGGGGTCCGGCGGAGGGCTTCCTGGTAGACTGCGACGTTGATCTGACCCGTGGCCGTGTCGATGAAAGCGGGATTCTGGCGCAGCTCATCCGGCGGGTTCTGGCGCACCCAGAACACCACCTCGTCGTCGGAGAGCGGGAGAGCTCTCTTGGCAGCGGCCTGGCTCACCAGGATCTCATCGATCATCTGCTGCCAGGTCTGGTCGGCGACCCGGCGCTCGTCCTCGAGGGTCGGTTCGCGGTCACCCCGGGCGCGCAGAGCCTGCAGGTTGGCCGTGAGTCGCCGCTGGTAGGTCTGGTAGGGGATCTCCTGGCCGTTCACCCAGCCGACGGCGCCGGCGGTTCCCTGCTTGCCGAATTGCAGGTCCGCGCCCCAGACCAGGATGATGAAACCAACAAAGGCGATGACGACGAACCAGAGGATGATGCGGGTGTTGTTACGCAGGGTTTGCAGCATGAGTTCGATCTTCCTGGGCGCGAGCCTGGGGGACGGTGCCTACGGCTCGCATCGCTAAGGGACGAGGCCACCTCGGATCCCGTCCGCGGCGCGCAGCGCGGGCGGGCGAAGGACCAAAGATTGAACCATAGGGCCGGCTCTGATTCAAGGCCGGGCTCGACCCTCCCGGCCCCGGGGACTCGTCCCGGTGCGGGGTCGGTGGCGAGGCGCCGGGTCTTCCGGTTCGCCGGCGCGACCGGCTCTCCTTGACGCACCAGGGTCCCGTTTCTAGACTTCGCGCGCCTCCGGCCGCCGAGCTGGGAGCCGCAGATGCGACCTGACTCCTGGAGAAGGAGGTTGCTCCGGCACCATGGGCTTCGAGACGACGCTCGTCCTGCTAGTCAGCCTCCTCGTGCTGTCGGCGTTCCTCTCTGCGTCTGAAACCGCCCTCTTCAGCCTGAACCGCATTCAGATCAGGCGCTTGCAGGGCTCCCGCCACCGTCGCGACCGCGCCGTGGTCCGCCTGCTGGAGCACCCCGCCGATCTCCTGTCGGCGATCCTCGTGGCCAATACGCTGGTCAACGTGGCCTTCACGGCGCTCATCACCGACTTCCTCCTCGATCGACTGGGACTGGAACCGCAGCAGGCGGCCGTCCAGGCGGCGGTCGTGGCCACGATCCTCATCATCTTCTTCGGGGAGATCACGCCGAAGACGGTGGCGATCCGCGGGGCCGAGGTGATCGCTCCCCGCGTGGCCGGTCCGCTGCAGGTGATCAGTCTGGTGCTCCGCCCGGTCGTTCTCGTGCTGTCACGCCTTGCCTACGCCGCACTCCGGCCCTTCGGTATTCGCGGCGCGTTCACCGGCCTGAGGGGACTCACCCAGGCCGAGCTCCGCACCCTCTTCGAAGAGGTGGGAGAGGATCAGGTCCTGAGCCGGGCCGAGCGCGAGATTGCAGCCCGCATCTTCGAGTTCTCGGCCACCAGGGCGGCCGAGGTCATGACTCCACGAGTCGATATCCGGAGCGCCGACCGTCGCGTCAGCCGTCAAGCCCTGGCCGAGGTGATCAGGACCTCACGCCATGCGCGAATTCCCATCTCCGAAGGCTCCATCGATCACATTGTCGGTTTCGTGAGCGCCAAGGAGTACCTCCTCGATCCGGGCGCCGGGCTTGATGAGCTCCTGAAGCCCGTGCTCTTCGTCCCGGAGACCAAGCCGGCCAACGAGATATTCCACGAAATCCAGCGCCGGCGGATCGGCATGGTCGTGGTGGTCGACGAGTACGGCCATACCGTTGGCATCATCACCAAGGAGGATCTGGTCGAGGAGATCGTCGGCGAGATCTACGACGAATACGAGTCCGAGTCCGAACCCATCGTGAAGGTGGGTCCGGATCGCTATCGGGTGAGCGGGCGGGCCGCCGTCGACGAGCTGGAGGCACGCTTCGGCGTGTCATTCGATACCGAGGCAGTCACTTTGAACGGTCTCCTGGCCGACTATCTGGGCGGCATCCCGCGCCCCGGGGAGCGCCTGGAGGACCATGGGTTGCGCTTCATCGTGCTCGAAGTGCGCCGCCACCGCGTCCACCGCTGCGAGATCCAGCGCTTGAGCCCGGGGGGTGAAGAGGAAGGCAGTGCAGGCCGTTCCGGTGCCGGCACGCGAGCAACGAGAGACGCAGGCGCCGGGCGGAGGCGGGGGCCACGATGAGTTCCGAGCTCCTGGCCTGGATGTTCGTTGCCGCCACGGTGGTCGCTGCCGCCTTCTTCAACGGAGCCGAGATGGGGCTCATCTCGGTCAACCGACTCAGGTTGCGTCAGGCTGCCGAGCGCGGGAGCGGCACTGCCCTCGTCCTTCGCCGCCTCCTCGATCGCCAGGAGGCCGTGCTCACCACCTGTCTCCTCGGCATCAACTTCTTCACCGTGTCGGGAGCCGCGGTGGCCACCTCGCTGCTCGAGCACCGGATGGGCGACGCCGGGGCGCTGCTGGCGACGATTCTCATGACCGTGGCCCACGTCATCTTCGCCGAGATCATGCCCAAGGCCCTCTTTCGCCAGCTCGCCGACCAGCTCATGCTCCTTGCAGCGCCCATCCTTCGTCTGGTTCTGCTTCTCGCTTCCCCGCTCGTCGGCGCTATCACGGCGGCCTACCGCCTCTTTCTGCCTGGCCCCCGGAGTCTCTTCGTGAGCCGGGAAGAGCTGCTCGTGCTCGTTCGCGAGGCAACCCAGGAAGCGGGGTCCCGCTTTCGGGAGCGGAAGATGCTCGAGTCCGTCTTCGACTTCTCGGAGACGGTGGCCCGCGAGGTCATGATTCCCCTCTCGGATGTGGTCGCCATCGATGAACAGGCGCCCCGCCAGGCCTTTCTCGATCTTGTCCGCCGGCACGGGCACACCCGGATCCCGGTCTATCGCCAGCGCCCCGACCGGATCGCGGGTTTCGTCAACGTTTTCGATCTCCTGGTCGACCAGGCCCCGCAGCCCCGGGTGGCCGACTACCGCCGCGACATCCCGATCTTCCCCGATTCCAAGCGCATCGATCGCTTGCTCCGGGATCTGCAGGCCCGGCGGGCGTCCATGGCCGCGGTCGTGAACGAGTTCGGAATGGTGATCGGGATCGTCACCGTCGAGGACATCATCGAGGAGATCATGGGCGAGCTCACCGACGAGCACGAGGAGGCCGCGCCCCGGATCCGCCGCGTCGCTCCGGATGCCTACCTGGTGGATGCGCGTACCGATGTCGATGACCTGAACCAGGAGCTAGGGCTGGCCCTGCCCAAGGAGCGCTACGACACCTTGGGCGGGCTTCTCTTGAAGCGCTTTGGTCGCGTCCCGCGCCCCGGGGAGTCGGTGCGCTTCCGTGGCGTGCGGCTCCGTGTCGAGGAGGCTGACGACTATGCCGTGCGCTGGGTGCGACTGTCCCGCTCCGGACGGGATCAGGAAACGCGTGGAAAGGGCATTGTCGAGGCGGGACCGGGTGCGAGTTGACGAGTCTTGTGCATTCTCCGTTGACAAGTTGAAATCAACATCGCTATTTTGGCCGCGTGCAACGAGTCGCATCGCTCGCACGATGCGAGCGCGGCTCGAGCCGCCCGCCGGCGGCCCCGGTTTACGAGGTGACATCCCGGAATGGCCGAATCGAGCCCGACACTCGACACGCTGCGCTTCGCGGACACCATCCTCGACAGTCTCGATCATGGCGTGCTGGCTATCGATGCGGAGAACCGCATCGTGTTCGTCAACCGTATCGCCGAGGGCATCCTGAGCCTGACCCGGGAGGAACTCTGCGGCGCGGTGCTTGCCGACGTGCTCCGGACCCCGCGGAACTCACGGTGGCTGGTCTACGATCCGGAGCGGGTCTCGACCGAGGAGTTCCACCGGGTGCGCCGAGTGAAGGACGGGAATCGGATCATCCTCCGCTCCCGCACCATTCCCTTGCGCGATGCCGAGGGAGTGGTGTTGGGCACGGCCGCCCTCTTCACGGAGGCGGCCGACGAGGATGAGGTCCTGCACACCGATCGCGACCGGCTGATCTCCCTGGGAGAGCTCTCGGCCTCGGTTGCCCACGAGATCCGGAATCCCCTGACCGGTATCCGCACAACCGTGCAGTTCGTCCAGTCGAAGCTCGAGGCGGGGGATCCCCGGCGCGAGGACCTGGATGATGTCATCAGCGAGCTCGATCGCATCGACCAGATCATCACGGACCTCCTCTTGTTCGCCCGCCCCAAGCCGGTGCGCTCGGCGCCGATGGACATGAACCCGCTCGTGGGCAAGGTCCTGGACAGCCTGGCGGGCCGGTTCGAGGAGAGCAACATCGTCGTCAAGCGCATCTTCGCCGAGGACCTGCCCCCGGTGCTCGGCGACTCCGATCTGATGAGTCAGGTCTTCTTCAATCTGGTATCGAATGCCATCGAGGCCATGCAGCCCGGAGGGGGTGAGCTCAAGGTGACGACCACGGTGCGGCGGAGTCCCTCTGGCAAGCAGCGGCTCAATGTGTTCGTCTCGGACACGGGCTGCGGCATTCCTGAAAAGCACATAGAGGAGATCTTCGCCCCGTTCTTCACCACCCGCTCGATGGGTACCGGGCTCGGGCTGTCCATTTCCTTGCAGATCGTCCGCGCCCACTCGGGCAGCATCGCCCCCCGCAACCGGCGCAATGGCGGGGCCACGTTCCGAGTGAGCCTCCCGGCCCTCGGGGCCGGGGAGCCACCGGGAGGTGTAGAGGAGTGAAGCACTCGATCCTGGTGGTGGATGACGAGAGGTCGGTCCGGACCTCGCTCAATCGGGCCCTGTCCGATGCCGGCTTCGATGTCCAGACCGTGGATTCGGTGGCCGCCGGCCGCGCGGTCCTCCTCAATTCACCGCCCGAGGTGGTGATCTCCGATCTGCGCCTCCCCGACGGGACCGGGCTCGAGATCCTGCAAGAGGCGAGGCGGCTGAACCGCGGTATCCAGACCATCCTGATCACGGCTTACGGGGATATCCACCAGGCGGTGGAGGCGATGAAGGCGGGGGCGGGTGACTTCCTGAAGAAGCCCTATGAGCTGGAGGAGCTTCTCCTCGCTGTGCGATCAGCGGTCCGCAACCTGGAGCGCGAGACCCAGCTCGACGGCTTCCGTCGCCGTGCCCTGGAGCGCCATCATGCCGACCAGATGATCGGCCGGTGCCCGGCCATGCAGGAGATCGCCCGGCTCATCGAGAAGGTGTCGCATTCCGAGGCGACCTCCGTGCTCATCACCGGAGAGTCCGGAACCGGGAAGGAGCTGGTTGCCAGGGCCCTCCACTACGGCAGCGCCAGAGCTCCCTATCCCCTGCAGGAGGTGAACTGCTCGAGCTTCCAGGAGGCGCTTCTCGAGAACGAGCTCTTCGGGCACGAACGGGGGGCCTTCACCGATGCCCGGGAGGCCAAGAAGGGGCTGGTCGAGCTCTGTGACAAGGGCACCCTCTTTCTCGATGAAGTGGGGGAGATGCCGCTCTCGACTCAGGCCAAGCTCCTGCGTTTCATCGACCAGAAGACATTCAAGCGCGTGGGAGGCGTCCAGGATATCGTGGTGGATATCCGGATCGTCGCTGCCACGAACAAGGATCTGGATGACGCCGTCGCCGAAGGTTCCTTCCGGGAGGACCTCTACTATCGCCTCAAGGTCATCTCGATCCATATGCCGCCGCTCCGCGATCGCGGCGAGGATATCCTGATCCTGGCCGAGCATTTCCTTGCTCAGTATAGTCGCAAGTTCCGGAAGCACTTCCGCCAGATATCTGATGCTGCTTCCAAGATCCTCCTGGCCTATTCATGGCCGGGGAACGTCCGGGAGCTCAAGAACGTGCTCGAGCGCGCGGTCCTCCTGGAGGATGGCGTTGAGCTCACCCCGGACCTCCTCCCGCCCGAGGTCACGCGCTGCGTCAAGGCCAACGGCTCCGGCCGCCTGCAGAGCCTCGCCGAGGTGGAAGAGAGCCATGTGCTCTCCGTTCTCGAGTCGACGGGATGGAACAAGTCGCGTGCCGCCCGCGTGCTCGGTATCTCGCGTCAAGGACTCCTCGACCGCTTGAAGCGCATGAAGGTCGAGGCAATCGAGCATGGCGCCGAGCGCGCTTGATCCATCTGCACGCTGCTCGACATCAATTACTACGGTTCGCGAACATCGATCGCTTCATGCGCCTCTCCTGATTGAGTACAACCATGCAAAGTGTGTGCACTCTGTCCATTAACTTGGCGGCTGGAGCGCTTCGCCATGGTCGGTTCAATCCATTGATAGGCAACGTGTTGCAGGCAATCGGCCGCAATCTCATATGGAGCTATCAAGAAACTGGGCAAAAAGGGTGGTTTGGAAGTGCCTTCTATGATGTAGAAGAGGTCGCTGGCGAGGGCCGGACGGTCAGCTCAATTCTATGCTGCTCTTCACGATACACGGGGCAGTGCGCTACCACGCCGTGAATTCGTGAATTGGTACGCGGGTTGCATCTGTGACAGGCGAGGTGAGACCCGCTATGGAGGTCCTGGTCTTGTCAAAGAGCGTGCTGATCGTCGACGACGAGCGCCTCATTGCGCGTACGTTGTCCAGTGCGCTCATGGAGGCAGGATTCGATACGCGGGTCGCTTCGAGCGCCGAGACGGCCGAGAAGCAGCTCTTCAACGCCGATTCGGAGTTCGATCTGATCATCATCGACAACCGGTTGCCGAAGGGAAGTGGGCTCGGTCTCCTCAAGAAGCTGAAGGCGGGTAATGTCGATGTCAAAGTCATCCTCATGACTGCCTACGACAGCCCGGAGACCAAGGCCGAAGCCAGGCGGCTGGGAGTCCAACGTTACATCACCAAGCCATTCGATCTCGGGGCGATGATCACTGAGGTCGAGACCTTGGTCGGTCCGGCGCGCTGAGCGCCAGGGTTCGTGCCCGGGTCAGAGACTGGTCTCTCACAGGGGGTAAACGGAATGGCGGCTCGTAAGAAGGCCACGCGCAAGAAGGCCACGCGCAAGAAGGCCACGCGCAAGAAGGTTACGCGCAAGGCTGTGCGCAAGAAGGCAGTGCGCCGGAAGGTTGCGCGCAAGGCTGTGCGCAAGAAGGCAGTGCGTCGGAAGGTTGCGCGCAAGGCTGTGCGCAAGAAGGCCACCCGCAAGAAGGTTGCGCGCAAGGCTGTGCGCAAGAAGGCCACCCGGAAGGCAGTGCGCCGGAAGGTTGCGCGCAAGGCTGTGCGCAAGAAGGCCACCCGGAAGGCAGTGCGCCGGAAGGTTGCGCGCAAGGCTGTGCGCAAGAAGGCCACCCGGAAGGCAGTGCGCCGGAAGGTTGCCCGCAAGGCAATCGCCAAGAAGGCCACGCGCAAGAAGGCCACGCGCAAGAAGGCCACTCGCAAGAAGAAGGAACTGGCAGCCGAGCTTCCTTCGATCTTCACCATGTAGGTCGGACGTTCGGGGCACGTCCTGAGGGGCGGTCCAGACCGGTGATCCCGGACTGGGCCGCCCTCTCTTTGTGGAACCAGTTTGATGGAGCCGGGAGGTGGTTGCGGGGATGGCAGCGGACCGGCCGCTGCAGGTCAGCGGCTGGTCTCTGTCGTGTCGTCCTCGGCACCATGGAAACGCAGGCCGAAGGCGATGTAGTCGAAGTCGTACTCGCTCGGCAGCGTGTAGCGGGCTTCGGTGTAGAGGTCGACTTTGCTCCCATGGATGAGGCGTGCTCCGACGAATGCATGCCACTTGAGAGCACCCCGGGAGTCCGTGAGGACATCGCCGAAGTCGCCGAGGCTGCTCCAGGAGCCGACAACGTGAGCGCCAGGGCCGGTAGCCAGCCATGGGCTGAAGGCCCCGCCTTCGAAACCAGGGATGACGAAGCGCAGCAGCAGATAGGTGGACAACGCCACGTTTGCCACATTGTCGCGGTAGGCGAAGTGGCCCTCGACGCGCGCGGGAAAGTCGAGATGGTAGCTGGGCGGGACGTTCCTGATCGGCAGGGCGACTTCGTACCCGCCCATAACCTCCCAGTCATAGAACCCCCGAGTGGCGGCCCCGGCGGCGAGCACATCGGCTGAGGCGGGCGAGGCGCCGGCGAGACCGATGGCGAGCCCCACCAGGGTGATCGACCTGCGGAACATGGGGCCGCGCTTTTCACGCCGCCCGGTCATCATCTCAGTCGACACGGAGATCGCCCTCGCTCTCGAGGTCTCCCGCGAGGAAGTAGGCCCGATAGCTCCCCGGCGGCACGCCATCGAGCAGCCAGGGGACGTTCACTTCTCGATCCACTTCGGCAGCGTAGTTCTCGAGGAGGCGGGCCACGATGAGACCGCGGTCGTTGACGATCGCGAGGTTGACGCTCGGCCGACGCACGTCGAGACGGAACGTGATGACGATTTCTCTCGTCCCCGGGGGGGCCGGGTTCGGACAGGCGCTGATGGCGAGTCCGGCGGGGGGCGGTACGGCGGAGGCACCCCTTTCGGGTCCTTCTTCAGGAGAGGACCTGCCGAGGGGACCCGCACACGGGGCCGGCCAGGCGTTTTCCCGGTCGTAGGAAAAGAAGGGACCTGGGTCGACGAGAGTCACGTCCTCATCGCATCCCGCGATCATGAGAAGCGTGCAGAGGGTCGCGGTGAGGAGGACCAGGGCCGGCCATCGGGGGGCGGAAACACGCGCCTGTCGATCCGCCAGAGGCGACTCGTCACCACAGCGGTATCGCGTGGTCGATGTCAAAGCGCACTCCTCGTGGGGGAAGGACGCTAGGTCGTCGGCGCGGGGAGCTGACCACGAGCGGTAGGCAAGCGGGAACGTGACCAAGATGCGCTCGTCTAGCCCAGCGAGAACGGCGTTTCCACAAAGAAAGTTCCCCGCCGAACATCGTTCTTTACGCCGGGGAGCACCCCTAACCTCGATGTCTTGCGACTCGTAACTTAGGTTGGGCGTCGGACGCGTAAATCTCAAATGCGGCAGGGAACTCCGCTTCGCTGATCTCTCAAGCTAGCAGAGCCCCCAGGGGGCGTCAAACGGAAATCTGCTGTCCACGTTGCGGCCGAACAGGGCCTGACTCATGAACTTAGGGGAGGTCATCGACTGCCGGGGACGACCTTGCCGCCCGCGCCATCCGGTGGCTCTCGCCCCAGGCTCCCGCCTCCCATGAGGTGGAGGGAGCGCGGCCGGCGGGCCATCTTCCACGGTGTACAATCTTCGGGTTCTACGAGCCCGTTCGTATCACCTCGCCTCCGACGATAGGTCACCATGGATCTCTTCGAAACCGAACCTGAGTTGCCGGGCGATGCCCGCCCACCGCAACGACGTCGCTCCAAGCCTGGTGCGCCCAGTGGAGAGGCCACCTCCCGCCCCGGCCTTCGTGCGCCGCTCGCCGACCGGATGCGACCGCGGTCATTCGATGAGATGGTCGGGCAGGAACACCTCGTCGCCCCCGGTCGTCCTTTGCGCCAGACCGTGGAGTCCGGGGTCGTGCCCTCGCTCATCTTGTGGGGCCCTCCAGGCAGCGGCAAGACCACGCTGGCGAACGTGATCGCCGCCACAGCCCATTTCCGCTACGTCTCCTATTCGGCGGTGATGTCGGGAGTGGCCGAGATTCGCGCGGTGGTTGCCTCAGCGCGTGATGCCGTGCGCGGCGGCGCAGGACCGGGAGCCCGAGGGACCTTGCTCTTCGTCGATGAGATCCACCGCTTCAACAAGGCGCAGCAGGATGCCTTCCTGCCCCACGTCGAGTCGGGGCTGATCACCCTCATCGGTGCCACGACCGAGAACCCCTCCTTCGAGGTCAACTCGGCCCTCCTGTCGCGGGTCCAGGTGGCCGTACTCGAGCGTCTGGGGGCTCCCAGCATCGAGGCCTTGCTCCAGCGTGCGCTAGCCGATCCTGAGCGGGGCCTCGGCGATCGAAACCTCGAGTTGGCCGACGGCGCTCTGGAGGCCATGGCCGCGCTCGCCGACGGCGATGCCCGGGCGGGTCTCAATCTGCTCGAGGCATGTGCCGCCGTGGCCGAGCGGCGAGGGCAACCACCCCGCATCGATGCCGCGCTGGCCGAGGAAGTGCTGGCGCGCAAGGTTCTCCGCCATGATCGCGCCGGGGATCTTCACTACGAACTGATCTCGGCACTCATCAAGAGCGTGCGCGGTTCGGACGCCGATGCTGGACTGTACTGGCTGGCCCGCCTGCTCGAAGCGGGCGAGGACCCGCTGTTCGTCGCCCGGCGGCTCGTCATTTTGGCCGCCGAGGACATCGGCAATGCCGATCCGGCCGCTCTCACCATTGCTGTTTCGGCTTTCCATGGCGTGCACGCCATCGGAATGCCCGAGGCACGCCTTCTGCTCGCCCAGGCCACGACTTATCTGGCCACCGCACCCAAGTCGAATGCTTCCTATGTCGGGTATGAAGCGGCCCGCGCCGATGCCATCGATCACGGTGGTCTGCCGGTGCCGCTCCATCTGCGCAACGCACCGACCCCCCTCATGAAGGAGCTCGGTCATGGGCGCGGTTATCGCTACCCGCACGCTGAGCCGGACAGCGATCAGGCTTATCTGCCGGCCGAGCTCGAGGAGCGGCGCTACTACGAGCCGCGCGAATCGGGCTTCGAGGCCGAACTCCGGAATCGGGTCGAAGCGAGGCGGCGGTCGCGCCGCGGTCGCCGCCCATGATGGGCGGCTATTGCGGTTGCTTGAACAGGTCCGGGGGCAGCTCGGGGTTGATCTCGATCGCGCGCAGTTGCGACTCGCTGGAGTACTCCCCATCCATGTAGGTAGCGCTGATGAACGGTACGAAGACTCCCTCTACGGGCCGGTAGTCCGTGAAGAGCTCCTCGATGTTCACCGTTCCGTTGTCGATGAGTCGTGATGTGACCCGCTTGACGACTTGACGTGACTGGGGGTGCAAGTAATAGCGAGCCCAGTAGCCGTCGGGCGATGTGATCTGGAACCCATCCAGGGTGGTCCCGGCGACGGCCTGAGGATCGACGAGAAAGATGTTCGCACCGGGCTGGCCATAGCGATGAAAGGCGCGGAAACCGTCGAGCCACATGCGCCCGACGAGATCCTGGCGCCGCCACTCGGGCAAGTCCGTGTTCTTTCCCATCTGCTGGCGCCAGGCTCGAGTCCCGTTCAGTGTTTGCACCAGCCCCTCACCCTGTAGCGGCCCCACTCGGAGCTGCTCGCGCATTTGATCGGGAAACTTGACGGAGAGCCGACGCTCACCGGCAATGATCTGTCCTCCGGGCCGCACGAAGAGCGTTTCCACCTCGGCATAGCTCTCGACTCGTTCGATCGCCTCGAAGCCGCCCTTGGCTTCGATGGCGGCCACCAGGAGCTCCTCGCCTTGAGCCGTGGCGGCGGCGCTCGGCTGCTTGAGGAGCGGGTCGGGCTCCTTGGTCAGCAGGCGGCCGGTGATGACGGTGAAGACATCGGCATCGTGGCCCTCGATTCCCGCCGCGGCCAGGTCCGCGGCGAGGGCGCTGTTGCGGCCGTGGGCGATCCACACGCGCCGTTCCGCGGCGAGGAGTTCGCGCCAGTGCGCATTGACCTGTTGGCGATCAAGCGCCGCGAGCGCCGCGCCCGGGTCCTCGATCGCGGCCAGGGGCTGCCCGGCGAAGGTGAGCCCCGGGGCTTCGAACATGCGTGCCTCGGGCGTCTCGTAGCGCAGGGCCAGGGCGGCTGACCGCGCGCTCACGGTGCCGGTGAAGGCTTCCTCGGATAGACCCGAGGTCGCCAGATCATCCAGAGCGCCGTCGATCTCCTGAATCGTGCGGGCCACGAGGTCGTGAGGGATGGCGACCTCTATCGTGAGCTCGCTCCCGCGGGCGCTGGCGCGCAGCTGGGTGCGGTACCGATATCCCATGGGATGGGTTGCCGCCAGGGCAGCAATCAGGTCTTCGAATCGAGAGCTTCCGATCACCTGATGGAGGAGCTGGATCTCGAGGAAGTCAGGATCCTCGCGCCCCGGGCCGGTGAAACCGCAGAGGATGAGAGCCGAGAGCGCATCGGGATCGTCGATCACGGTCACACCGGGCCGGGCGGGCCGGTCGGCCGCATGGCCCCAGACCGGCGAACCCAGATCGCCTGCAGGCCAGCTGCCGAACTGGCGCTCGGCCGCCGCCTGGACCGCCTCCGGTTCGATGGCTCCAGCGACGGTGAGGATGGCGTTGGCCGGCCGGTAGTAGTCGCGATGGAACGCCTCCACATCGCCCGGCATGATGCTGAGGATCGTGGGAAATCGCGCCGAGAAACCCAGGGGCCGCCGGTCGCCATAGAGGAGGGCGCCCATGGCCTCTCGCGATACCAGGTCCGCAGAGCTGCGCGTTTGCAGGAGCTTGAGCAGCGCTTCCCGCTTGAGCGCGGGGGTGGCCAGGAACGGGTCATCCTCGGCGGGGATCGCCGCCCGCAACACCGCGAGGAGCGGGTCGAGATCCTCGGGCAGGGCGCTGGTCGCGAAGACGGCATGGTCGGTGGTGACGTCCGTGCTCCAGTCGGGGGCCATGTAGGTCTTTCCCACCTCACCCCGGGTCAGGGCCTGGCGCACGCGCAGATGATCGAGAGTGGCGGCCAGGTCCGCGAGCCCTTCCTTGCCCCTCGGGTTGTGCACCCACCCAGCAGCAATCCACAGGCCGGCGGTGATCTTGGACGCCGCCTCGTCCTTGAGCACGAGGATGCGAAGGCCGTTCTGGAGCTGATGCTGCACGATCGATGGCCCGGCGGTGGTGGCGGTCTGACCGCGCGCGGCAGCCGGGATCAGGGCCGCGATGAGAACGAGAACGGCAAGGCCCCCAGAGATCGTCGCAGCGACGAGGCGCGGCGCGAAGCGGTGCTTGAACATCGGCATCGGTTCCTCATTCGGGCTCGGCGCTCGTGCTCTCACCCGGAGCTGGGGCGAACACGAGGCTCACGGCGGCCTCTGGTTGCAGATAGGTGCGAGCAAAGCGAGTGCAGTCGTCCGATCCAAGGGCAACGAGATGTGCGCCAGGGACCGACTCGTCCCCGGGAGACTCGCTTTTCGCCATGTAGTCCTGCGCGGCGGCGGCGGCACGGGCGCTCACGGTCCCGGACAGGGTCGCATCCGCTAGCCGCAATTGTTCACGCGATGTAGCAATAAGCTGCTCATCGATGGCCTCCACCACGAGGGGAAGGGCGTTGATCAGTCGGTCGAGAGCCGTGTCGGGGTCGGCTCCGGGATCCAGGCGGGCAGCCACGGTGAGCAGTCCGATGCTCTGATCGAGGGCGGCGCTCACCGCCACCGCCGGCGGTCCGCCATCCCGCACCGCTTCGCGGAGGATGGGGGCGGCGCCCTGATTGATCACGGCGTGGACGAGACGGGACAGCGTGGCGTCAGCTTCCCCGAGGCGGGGCACGCGGTATCCGGCGGCCACCGTGGGCGAACCGCGTCCCGGCACGAGGCTCCGGCGTTCCGCGGGCAGTGGAGGTAACGCCGGCAGTGGGGACCGCACCGCGCCTGTGGACGGTATCGGCCCGAAGTGATGCCGGGCCGCGGCCAGGATGGAATCCGCAACGACGCCGCCGGCGACCACCAGCATGGCCCGGTCGGGTCCGTAATGGCGCGAGTAGAAGGCGCGGCAGAGCTCGGGATCCGCGGGGTCCAGGTCGGTGGCCTTGGGCGCAAGAGCGAAGGGGTGATCGGGAAACGCGAGCGGGCGGAGCAGGTCCCCCAGGTCGCCGACAGTGAGCGGCTGCCGCCCCCGCGCCACCTGCTCCAGCCGGATGTCATCGAGTGCCTGGGCGACCGCAGCGCGATCGAGCTTCAAGCCGCGCATGCGGTCGGCTTCCAGGGCGATGATGCGGTTGACATGGAGGAGCGAGATGTCGGTCTCGAATGCCGTCCAGTTCGACGTGGTCATGGACTGGCTCCGGCCTCCGAGCGCCGCCACGGCCTCGTCCCAGTCGGGCACGTCCTGCGTGCCGGAGAACATGAGATGCTCGAAGAGGTGAGCATAGCCGAACGTCCCAGGCTCTTCATCGCGCGATCCCGTGAGATACCAGACCAGGACCGCCGCTACCTCCCGCCCAGGTTCAGGGAGGATGAGCACCTCGAGTCCGTTGTCGAGGCGCTCGCTCTCGAGAACCGGCACCGCCGCCGCGCCCTGCCGGCTAGAGAGCGTAGCCGTCATGACTGAAGCGGCGATGGCGAGCGCTATGAAGGCCGATCGTGACATGTGGCTGTCTCGTGGGAGACGGCGTGTGCAGCTTGATGGCGGTTTGCCCGCATGACAGTGACGAACGCGCGATGCTAGCAGGTCGTTGTGCCTGTCATCAACCGCTTTCCCCCCCCGCGCTCCCTCACGGCGTGGCTCCGGCACTTGCTGCCCTATCGGCTCAAGGTGAACTTGGTCGCGGTCGTCTCACCGGCGGCGACCAGGCGCACGAAGTAGATCCCGCGCGGGGCGAGACGTCCATCCGCAAGTCTCGCGTCCCAGCGCCAACGGTGAAGGCCGGCAGCGCGGGGTTCCCGGAGCAAACGCGCCACGCGACGACCCGTGGGATCGACCACATCGAGTTCGATGGCAGCGCTCCGGGGCAGGGCGAAGGACATGCGCACCGGATCCCCTGCGGTCGCCGGGGAGGGGGCGACAGTGACCCTGAGAGCGGCGGGATCCACTCCCGGCGCCCCGTCACCGGTGTCGCCGTCGCTCGAACCGATCCCGATCACCGGGTCCTGCTCGCGGATGGCGTCGACGTTGACATGACCATCCGTGGCGAGATCGGCGATCTCGATCTGGACGGCAGCCCCGGCCAGGCCATCCAGGTTCCAGGTGCGTTCGGTCAACTCGTCGCCACCCGTGCCGGTCTCACGAAAGAGGAACTCCCCGT
This sequence comes from Candidatus Eiseniibacteriota bacterium, assembly GCA_963823555.1. Lineage (GTDB taxonomy): Bacteria > Eisenbacteria > RBG-16-71-46 > CAVPCR01 > CAVPCR01 > CAVPCR01. The sequence continues at coordinate 645,536 of CAWGMA010000001.1, forward strand.
CGCTCAGCCGGCGCAAGGCCACGTAGAGGCTCTCTTCATCCGCTCCTCCACCCACCCAGAGCGTCATGCGCTGCCCGGTCACAGGAAACACATGGGAGCGGATGATCCCAGTCATTGCTTCATCGGGCGGGCAGTCGTGGCATCCATCGGTGACCGGATCGCCATACCGCTCTGCGGTGTTGATCCAGAAATGGCCCTCGACGCCAGATGGGATTCCGGTGCGCGCCAGCGGCCGATCGCCGAATGTCGGCTGGTACATGAAGGCGGTGTCACCCGCGATCGGGATCCACTCCTGCCACAGACGGTTCGAAGCGCCGAGCCGTGGGCCGTTCCCGGTCGCGTAGAGAGTATCGATGAGAACGCTCCGGGTAAGAGTGCCATCAGGCTGGTAGAGGCCGCGCACGCGTGTCATCAGCGTCGCGCCGGGCACCGTCACGACCTCGGCAGCAAAGCCCTTGTCTTCGAAGACACTGGCTTGCGTCACATCCCATCCGGAGAGGAGGGAGCTCGAGCTCGCCAGCTGCACGCCGGTCACACCAGCCTCGGTGAACAGGAGGTAGTAGCGGTCATCCATCCCGAAGAGGAAAGGTGACTCGAGCACTCGCGGGCCGTCATTCATGACAAACGGCGCACCGGCATCCGTCCAGGTCATGCCGTCGGGCGAGAAGGCCAGCGCCAGGGCGCCCCGTTCACTACCCGCATAGGCCGGTTTCGCTGAAGCCGTGGCCAGGAGGAGCCATTGCGTGCCGAGGTCGAGGACAAAGGCATCGCGGCAGTTGGACCAGCGTCCCGGCGCCCATAACGCCCAGGTCGTGTCCGGGTGATAGGCCGCTGTCGCCACGCTCTCATCGGTCCACGTCATCAGATCCGCGCTCGAGGCGATTCCGATCTGCTGCACCACGCTCGAGTCGATACCGGTGTAGTAGAGGCGGTAGCCGAGAGTTCCGACCTTCTCGACGTGAGGCGCCCAGAGATTTCGGTTCTTCCAGCTCGTTGGGTCGATGCCCAGGATGCGTGGCTCGAACGTCCAGTGCACGAGGTCGTGAGATGTGGCATGCCCGAAGTCGATCTCGTTCCCGGGTTGTCCCCAGCCTTCGCCCTCGTTGCCGACCGTGTAGTAGAGGTGATAGACGCCGTCGCGGAAGACGAGACTGTGATCCTTGATGTAGGCGCCGGGCTCGAGGACAACGCGTTGCTCGAAATCGAAGTCGACGAGGGCATGAGCCGGAACCGCTAGCCCGAGGAGCATGGCCAGGGCGAGCGGGAGGATGGTCCCAACGGGTCCATGCACCAGGGCATGAGGCCGTCTGGCGCTGGCGGTCATGAGGGAGGGCCGGGAGCGGCGCGGGGGTCCGGGATGCTTCACGAGATGGATCGGGTCCAGTTGGGTGGGGGGGCGGCCCCGGAGGCGGGCACGATGTCAGCAGGGTAGCAGAACCGGCGGTCGGTGGCCAATGAGTCCTATAAGATATTACTATATAGCAATATATGACTTTCAAGGCCCTGGCTGGAGGCCCCCATCCCGGGTGACGATCACCCCTTCTCAGCTCAATTCGTCTTGACAGGCTACCCGCCTGTGTAGCAAACTGTCGTCGAGATGAGCATCCTACTCGATGTGCAGTCCGAGTTCAGCCTGCCCGAAGGAGGCGCCGCGGTCGAGGCGCTGGTCCGGCGTGCGGCCGCACTCGGGATCCGCGGTCTGGCCCTTGCCGACCGCGGCACCCTGGTGGCGGCTCCGGTCTTCGTGCGTGCCGCCCGCGCCGCGGGGATCGAGCCTCGGGTCGGCGTACGCTGCCGGGTGCAGGGAACATCGGGGCTCGATGTGCTGATCTTTCCCCGAGACGCCCGAGCCTGGCCCGTGCTCGCCGAGTTCGCCCGCCGGGGCGAGGTCGCCCCGCAGGAGCTGTCGACCATTGGCGGCGAGGCGGTTTCAGAGCAGCGCCTCCGGGTCCTTGCCGTGCTGCACCCCGCCGCCGATCACGGGAGTGATGCGGAGATTCCAGCGCCGGGCGCGGCCCGTATCTCCGATCGCGATGCGGTATCCCGGCTCGCCACGGCCTTGCGCGCGCTGCGTTCCGCAGTCGGATCATCAGGACTCGCCCTCGCGCTGCCCGATCTTCGCGATTCCGCTTTGCTGGTCGAGCTGGGCCGTGACCTCGCCCTCCGTTGCGTGCTTGCACCGCCGGTTCACATCGTGGAGGTCGAGGATGCGCTGCTTCACCGTCTGCTCGTGATGATCCGGGGGGACCACGAGAGTGGAGGGAGCACGCCACGGCCCGGCCGACCGGTCTTCGAGCCCGGAGCGCTTGGTACCGCGGCATCCATCCTCGGCCGGGAGCTCGCTCCAGATGCGGAGCGTTTCTTCGCCGAGCTGGCGGTGCCAGACGAGTTCGTCGAGCCCCCGCTGCCAGACCTGGTGGCGGATGCGGAGGCGATCGCGGCGCTTCGTCATCGCGTCCTGGCCATGTGTGCGGCTCAACGCCGGTTGCCGCCCGAATCCGTGCTCACTGCGGAGCTCGAAGCGATCGCCCGCCGCGGGGCTCTGGTTCCTCTGGCGAAGCTGGCCGAAGCGCTGCGGGCGCTCGGCGATCGGGTGCACCTGGGTGTGGATCCGGGATGGTGCGAAAGCTGGGTGGGCTGGGCTCTGGGCCTGACCACGGCGCCACCGCGCGTGGCTGCTGCTCCGCCGGGCTGGGTCGATGGCCATGGTCCGCTGCCGCCTGTCACCGTCGAGATGGGTGAAGCAGGTGCGCGTGCCCTGCTCGCCCTGCTCGAGATCGCCGGAGCGCAGGAGCCCCGGGTCGCGATCCGGCTCGGTCCCGGGGAGGCCGTGCGCTGGTTGGCCACGGAGCGCGGATACGATTCCTCCTCGTTACGGCGGATCGCGGCTCTGGTGGCCGGCCGATCGCCGGCCCGGGAGCGGGCGCCCGCAGGATCCCGGAGGCTCGTCGCCGTGGCTGCGCAGCTCGCCGGGCGCATCATCGATCTGGCCGGTGACGCCACCATTCGCGTCTGGTCGCCGCTCTCGATAGCTGGGCGGGAGATTGATCGACTCACCGCCGATGCGACCGCGGCCGGCGGGTTGGCAGTGGGCGTCCGCTCCACACCGACTCTCTCGCTCCTCGAGCGGGCGGCCGTGAGTGGTCGCCGGTTGGCCGCGGGCGGTGCCGAACCGGTTCCCTGGTCGGAGCTGGCGGACCTACTGGCCGGACCTCTGGCCGGACGCGGGGGGGCCGCTTTCGCCCACTTGCTCCGCCAACGTCAGCCGGCCACGGTCCCCGATCTGGCGCGCGCTCTCGCTCTCGCCCGCCGCGCCCCCGATGCGCCGGCCCCGCATGTGCCCCAGATGACCGGGAGGGAAGCGCCTGCGTCTCCCGCGCGCCCCGGCACGCGCCCGGAGATCCTCTTCCATTCCGATGCCTCGTCTGCGTTGCGGCGCGCGGGAGTGGGGGAAGAGACGGCCGGCGAGCTGCTGCGCCGCGCGGCTGAAGGACGCGGTGGTCCGATGGCGGCGATGAGAGCCGATCTCGTCCGCGATCTCGAAGCGGCTGGCGGGTCCGGAGAACGAGCCGAGGCGATCCTCGGCGCTCTTGTGCGCATCGTCCCGCATCTCGAGAGCGAGGGGCCGTGGCTCGCCCGGGCGCAGGCCCTTTCGCTGCTCGCCGATCTTGCCGCACGCTCGCCGGAGGTCCTGGCACCGGCCATGGCGGATCTCCTTCCCGATCGACTGCCGTCCATCACAACCTGGGCCAAGCCGCTCAAGATCGGCTTTCTCCGCCCTGATCTGAACTCGAGCGCCGTTGATTCCCGGGCCAGTGGCGCCCACGGCGAGACGAGGCTCATCCGGCTGGGGCTCCTTCACCTGCCGGGCGTGGACCGTGCCACCGCCGAGGTCCTGGCGGGCCTGCGCGCCGAGGCCCCGTTCTCCGATCGTGAGGATGTCGTGCGCCGGCTTCGCCACCGGATCCCGGAGCAGCGGCTGCGCGCACTGCTCGGGAATGCCGCTCGTGGGGAGATGATCGCGGGGCAGGAAGCCGGATCGAGACCCAGCATGGCGTTGCGAGCGCAGCGCGAGCGCGTATCCGCACGCCGTTCCATCCATCCCCCGCGCCGCGGTCACGCCACCGTCGAACCCCTGGGAGATGCCATGCAGTTCGAGCTCTTTTCCGGACCCGCGGAGCGCCAGCGCATCTACACACCGACCCTGGCGCGCCACGGCATTCTGCGACTCGATCGGGTGGTGGCCACAGCGGAGGGAAGCCGTGTGCGGACCGTGGGTGTGATCCGCAGTCTGAGTGGCCTCGTGACCCGGGCTGGAAGGCGACTGGCTCGCGGGAGCCTGGAGGATGGTGGCGGCGCTGTCGATCTCTTGCTCCTGCCCACGCTCTTCGACACCGCCGAGGATGTTCCGCTCGGCCGGCCGGTCGTGGTGGCGGGCCGCGTGAGCTTGCGCGAGGGCCGAGTCGAGCTCGTCGTCGAGAGCGCCATTCCACTCGAGCTCCTGGCTCAGGTGGAACAACCGCCGCTCGAGATTCTCTTGCCGCAAGGGTTTCGCCGCCTGCGCGCCCTCAAGCTGCGCTTGCTGAAGAGCCCGGGGCGATCGCCAGTGCACGTGCGCGCGCGATCCGGTGAACGAGCCCAGGTGGCAGCTCTTGGCCTGGGCCGCCTCGGAGTGACGGTGGATGATGGTCTGCTCGAGGACCTGAGGGTCCTTGTCGGCTCGGAGAGCGTGCGGCTCGTTGGCCCCGCTGGCGAGCGGGCAGCACCGATGACAGAGACGGATCTACGCACCGCGGCTGGTGCGGCCTGATCAGCCTGACCGGATGGAGGAATCATGAGAGAAGATCTGACCGATCGCCAGCGGGAGGTTTACGACTTCCTCGTCGGCTTCTGGCAATCTCGCGGTTATCCGCCATCGATTCGCGAGGTGGCGAGTCATTTCGGATTCCGCTCGACACGCGCAGTCGTTGACCACCTCGGTGCGCTCGAGCGCAAGGGGTGGATCGTGCGCACGCGGGAACGCTCGCGCGCGATCGAGTTCCCCCTGGCGCGGATCTCGGGAGGGAGCGCTGCCGTCAGGGAGTCCGATCAGGTCATGGTGCTCCCGGTCGTGGGCCGCATAGCCGCCGGCGAGCCCATTCTCGCCGTCGAGAACATTGTCGACGAGATCTCGCTCGATCGGTCCTGGGTGCGAGGCCAGCGCCCCTTCCTGCTCAAGGTCGTTGGGGATTCCATGCGCGACGCCGGGATCCTCGATGGGGATTACGTCCTCGTGAATGGCGAGGACAGGGCCGACGATGGGGACATCGTGGCTGCGATCATCGAGGACGAGGCCACCGTCAAGCGGCTGCGCAAGAACCGCGGCGAGGTCCTGCTCGAGCCGGCGAACCCGGCCTACTCGCCGATCCCGGTGCGGAGCGACCAGTCGTTCCAGCTCGTGGGCAAGGTGATCGGCGTCTTCCGCAAGCTGTAGCGCGGGAAACGCCAAGGCGACTCGTCGGGCTGGAATGCCGCCGGGGGCCTGGCCTGCCTCCTGGTTGACGGCCTCGATCGCGGCCGCTATAGTGCCTCTCCCTGCACTCGGGTGCGGCCCGTGCTCTGGCTTGCGGCCAGCGCTCCGAGTGGCACGCCAACCTCTTCGTCCCCATCGTCTAGCCTGGCCTAGGACACCGGCCTTTCACGCCGGTAACACGGGTTCAAATCCCGTTGGGGACACCACCCTTCATCCCCTCACCGCCTTGTTGGCTCGACGGTGGTTCCAGGAGGCTCGTGTCAGGCGGGCCCACCAGGTGGATGGGTGGTTTCCCCGGCCTCTAGGCAGGCACAGAAGACCCGGTTGCCCACTGGGGCAACCGGGTCTTCCTTGGTGAGTGCCCAGGGTCTAGTCGTTGTAGAACGACTTGATGACGCCCCAGGTGGCAGGCTCGACCGGCGTGGCATCACAGGGCCAGGCGTCGGCGCCAGCGAGTGTCAGTTCGTAATCGCAACCGATCTCGCCGGGGTTCGTCGTGTGAACGACCATCACGAGGGTCTGGCCAGGCGGCACGTCGAAGGACATCGTGACCGGAGTTGGCGGGATGCCGCTGCTCAAACCCGGATCGGCAAGATAGTTGGTGCAGATATTGTTCGGGTCGAAGCTGCCCAGGTAGGCGTTCGCCTGCAGATTGCAGTTTTCCTGGGTCAGGACCAGCAACTGCATCTGCACGCAAGTCGTGGTGGCGCAGTTGTTGCGGATTGCGTACGCGTCGTAGGCACGGCCCGGGTCGGTGAGGAAGATGTCACAGACCTTCGGAGCACCGCAGGCACTCGCGATGCCGTTGCGATTGAGGCGGCCTACCTGCTGGCCCGAGTTGGCAGGCCAGCCGGGAGCGCCGCTCCCCAGGGTGCCGTTGATGACGATCACGTCGTCCGAGTAGATCAGATTCGGATCCGGAATGGGCACATCGCCGTCTGTCTGGTCATAAGCGATGGCTCCCGCCGGGACTAGGGTGACTAGGGCAACAGCCACCGTGAGAATCGATAGCCTCTGCATGGGGTGGGCCTCCTTGAGGAATAGAGGTGTTCGGGACAGGCCAATTTGCTTGGCCAGTAGATGTCGCAGCGTACCTCAATCGAGGTTACAACTCAAGTCCTATCATCAGGATAACGTTGGACCGGCTGAGGCGTTTGCCTGTAATGCAGGTTCATCATGTCATGAACAAGTGAGCTGTGTTTCCGGCGTTCGCCTGCAACCTCAATGCTGATTGTCATTCCAGGAGAGGAGGAGCCCACGACTGATGGTTGGCCGATCTCATCGCTCGCGTCTCTGTGGAAGTGAGGAGGCGCGGGCTAGGCCACAGCAGTCCCTCTTGATCAGATCGGTCCATTCCTGAGCCCCGCGTGCTTCACTTTGCGGTCACATCCGGGCCGGTGGCGACGTATGTCCGTTGTCAGGGATCCTCCTGGCTTCCACTGGATGGAGGTTTTGTGATGCAGAAGTGGATCATCCTTGTTGCCGCAATCGGTTTGGCCGTCGCCGGTTGCGCCGGAGACCAGGTTGCCACCGGACCCGTTGGTGCCGAACTGGGACGCGGCGACGAATACAGTCTTGGTCGGGCGATGCCCATTGTCGCCCGCGGGCGAGTGGTCGTTGCCAATCGAGCCTCCGGCACGATCTCGGTGATCGACACCAAGACGGATCAGGTCGTCGGCACCCATGAGCTTCCGGCCGAGATGGGGGAGCCGACTCCCGAGCCGATGTACGTGGTCCCGACCTCGACGCACCGCCGGGTCTTCGTCGGGGACCGGGCCAACAATCGCGTGGCCGTCTTCGATGCCCGTTCGTTCAAGGTGGAGGGGACCGTGGCCGCCGGCAACGGCGTCTTCCACATGTGGGCCGATCCCCAGGGCCGGCAGCTCTGGGTCAACAATGACATCGACAATACATCGACCGTGATCGATCCGGGCACACTCACCGTGATCGCCACGGTGCCGACTCCGGCCGACCTCGTGGCTCTGGGCGGCAAGCCGCACGATGTCATCCTCGCTCCGGACGGGATGTATGCGTACGTGACCGTCCTCGGCGTCGCCGGGGCCAACGACTACGTGGTTCAGTTCGACACTTCGACCTTCAGCGAAGTGGCGAGGGCTGCGGTGGGGAAGGATCCCCACGTCTCGCTGGCCCGCCAGAACGATTGGCTCTACGTCCCCTGCCAGAACAGCGATGTCGTCATCATCCTCAACCGCTTCACGATGGCGATGGAGAGCAGCGTCACCGTCCCGGGTGCGCACGGAGCGGGCATGGCGCAGAATGGCCGCTACTTCTACACGGCGAACCTGCCGGGCGGCGGCAGCGACGCGCTCTTCACGATCGATACCAGTACCAACTCGGTCGTCGGCGATGCGGTGGACAGCCCGTATCCGGTACCGCACAACATCGCCCTGACCTCGAGCAGCCACCGGCTCTACCTCACGCATTCCGGAGGCACTTCGGACAAGGTGACAGTCTACGCGATCAGCAGTCAGAGTCCGGTTCCGGTCTTCATGGCCGAAGTGACCGTGGGCTTGAATCCCTTCGGTATCGCCTACTTGCCTTGATCGACCGCCAAGAAGGAGCAGGGGCCATCTCGCAAGAGGTGGCCCCTCGTCATTCCCGGGCGCTGTCAGGGCATGATCACGACGCGCACTACCGCAGACGCATCCGATCCGCCTGTTGCTCGCAAGAAGTAGATCCCGGAAGCGAAGCGCCGCCCGGCGAACACATCGCTCCAGGCGAGGGCATGGCGGCCGCTCGCCAGGGGCTCGAGATCCCGCCTCGCCGCGAGCCGTCCGGTCGCGTCGTAGAGCTCGAGTGCGAGCGGGGTCCGGCCCTCGCTCGTCCACTCGATCTTCCCGTCGCCGAAGAGCGGATTGGGCGCCACACGGAGTCCGTGGGGGACCGGCGGGGCGCCGCCTGCCATCGCCGCCGAACCGCAGCCCTCGGGGAAGGCGCCGATGAGCGCGCAGCCGGGTGGCGAGTTGGCCGGTGCGCAGGGGGAGGACGCATCGATCCGGAAGTCGCCGCCGGCGGCATTGCAGAACATGGGATCGGCGGCGAAGTTCCCATCCTGGCCGAGCTGGTCGGCCAGGCAGCCCACCCAGTCGCCCCCGGCATTGCCGAAGACATCCGAGCATGCTACATCGGCGCTCGAGCCGGGCTCGCAGTAGATGGCCTCGCCGGCGGTGCCGAAGGCGATGATCGAACGTTCGACCACCGCGGCTGAAGGGCCGTCGGTCGCTCCGACATAGATCCCTCCACCAAGCGGGCACGAGTTGCCATGGAAGGTCGAGCTCCGGATGATCGGCATCGAACCGTAGCTCAAGAGCCCGCCCCCGGCTTCGACCGCCGAGTTGCCGGCAAAGAGGGCGCGCTCCAGGACCGGAGCCGACGCAGACATGAAGAGCCCGCCGCCGCGCGATGGGCTCGTGTTCTCGATGAAGCGGCAATCGGTGAACTCGGGGTCGGTGTCGAGGATGAACGCCCCGCCACCCGCGCTCGTCGCCGAGTTCCCGGTGAATGTCGAACGGGTGACCCGGAGCACCGTCGTCACGCCGCCGGTGGCGAGGCCACCGCCCCAGGATCGCGCCGCATTCGCGGTAAACGTGCAATCGACGAGGTTCGCGATGGCGCCGCCGCCCACCCAGACCCCGCCGCCGCGCTTCGATGCATTGCGCTCGAAGCTCGAGTTCGTGACCGTTGCGTTGGAGAGCCGGTCGATCCAGAGGCCGCCGCCATATCCGGCATAGTCGGAGTTTCCGTCCCCGATGTTCTCGGAGAAGGTGCAGTCGGTGATGACGACCATCGAGCGGTTGCACCAGATGCCGCCGCCGGCGTCACCCCGGCTGTTCTGGAACACGCAGTTCTCGAAGCTGGCGCCGGCATCGCTCATGAGGACAGCGCCTGCTTCGCCGTCGGCGAAAGCATTGGTAACTGTGAAGCCGACGATACGGCAGGCAATCGTCTCGTGCCGCATCAAGAGGAAGCCCCTGCCTTGCTGCTCGCAATCGATGATGGTCGATGCCGGGCCTTCGCTGGCGAAGAGGATGAGGTCCTTGCCTCCGAGGTCGAGGTCGCGGTTCGCAGGACCGGTGTAGGTCCCGGCGGCGACGACCAGCGAATCGCCGGGGACAGCGATGTTGATGGCGGCCTGGATCGTCGGCTGGTCTTCCGGGACGCGGATCGTGGTGGCGCCGGCCGGGCCGGCGCCGATCATGAGGAAGAAACTCAAAGTGAGGAGAGTTGCGGCCGGTGCAAGCACGCTGGCCGTGGAGGGTCGAAGCCCTGCGGTCGCCATGGTGCCGTCCTTTCAGAATCGGCCCTTCGGCATGGGGCCAGGCTGGGATGGGCTTCGAGTATCCCGCCGGGCCCGCCCGCGGTCAAACTTGGTTCCCGGACGCCTCTTCGAACATGCCGCGGACGAGGATCCTCCGTTCCCGCACATGCCAGCGGCCGCGGGCCATCACGTCGCGGATGACGCTCTCCTCGTCGAGCACCACCAGATCAGCGTCGGCGCCCGTGGCGATCCGTCCCTTGGCGTGAAGCCGGAGGAGAGCAGCCGGATTCGCCGTGAAGGGGGGGAGGACGTCGCCGAGCGCGTGGCCTTGCCGGAGGAGCTCGGCCAGCGTGGCTGCCAGCCCCTCGGGGCGACCGACTCCCATGCGCAAGAAGCGTCCCCCGGAATCGAAGACCGGGAGCGAGCCGCCGGCATCGGTCGACACCGTGATCCGGTCCCGGGGGAGACCAGCGCCCAGGAACTCAGCGATGGCGTGGGCGGCCGGGATCGTCTCGTCACCGCCGGTTCCGACCGGGTAGGCCGTGACATCGATGGTGATTCCGCGCGCGGCAAGCTCCATCGCCTCCGCGAAGACCGAGCGCCGGCGATTGACATGCGTCGGGTGGAAGACGCTCGGCGGGAGCTCCGTCGAGTCGAGGGCGGCGCGGATGAACTCGAGGCCGCGCGCGCCGCCGCCCACGTGGAGGTGCAGGACGCCGGCCTTTCCGGCGAGCATTCCCGCCGTGCGCGCCTCGCCGGCCAGGCGCAGGATCTCCTCCAGGGTCGGCTGGCTCGATCGGTGGTCACTGATCGCGATCTCGCCGATTCCGATCACGGGTTCGATGAAGGCGATGTCGCCGCGCACGCTGCCGGTGAGGGTCACGGGCGGGACGTGGTAGCCGCCGGTCCAGCAGTAGGCGGACAGGCCCTCGGTGGCGAGAGCCCGGGTGCGGGCGACGAGGGCCGCGGGCGATCGCGTGAGATCGTCGGTGCCGAGGAGCCCGACCACGGTGGTGGTTCCACCGCGCGTGAAGCGCGAGAGGGGAATGGGCGGCACGCTCGACTGCGGTCCGCCCTCGCCGCCGCCTCCGGTCACATGCACATGGCAGTCGATGAAGCCGGGAAGGAGACGGAGCCCGCCGAGATCGACGATCTCGGCTTCGATGGCGGGAGGAAGGGTGGGCGGGCTGCTCCCCATCCACACCACTTTCTCGCCGGCCACGAGTAGATGGCGGCGCCCGAGCGGCTCGGGTGCGAAGACATCGGCATCGAGGAGGAGCGTGAGCATCGTCCCCTCCGCTCTCGGGCTCGAGCTAGGCGGCGCGGTCGGTGACTGACGTCCCGGCCTGGATCCGCATCCCGTAGAACGAACGCCGCACGAAGAACATGGCGATCGCAAGGAAGATGATCGCCGCTACGGCGCTCGTCGTGCGATTGAGCTCGATTGCGAGCTCGACCGCGAGCAGGCCGAACAGGGTCGTGAACTTGATGATCGGGTTCATGGCCACCGACGAGGTGTCCTTGAACGGATCGCCCACCGTGTCGCCGACCACCGTCGCCGCGTGTAGTGGCGTTCCCTTCTGCTTGAGATCGACCTCGACCACCTTCTTGGCGTTGTCCCAGGCGCCGCCGGCGTTGGCCATGAAGATCGCCTGATAAAGGCCGAAGGTGGCGATCGAGATCAGGTAGCCGATGAAGTAGAACGGCTCCAAGCAGGCGAAGGCGAGGGTCGAGAAGAAGACGGTGAAGAAGATGTTCTTCATCCCTTGCTGGGCATACTGCGTGCAGATCTCGACGACCTGCTTGGAGTCCTCGATCGAGGCCTTCTGGGCTCCGGAGTCGAGCCGGATCTTGGCCTTGATGAACTCGACGGCGCGATAGGAGCCGGCCACCACCGCCTGGATCGAGGCCCCGGTGAACCAGAAGATGACGGCACCCCCGGTGATGAGCCCGAGGACAAATGGCGGATGCAGGAGAGAGAGCTTCTCGACACCCTCGGTCATCCCGTTGGTGAGAAGCACGATGATCGAGAAGATGAGGGTGGTCGCGCCTACCACCGCGGTGCCGATGAGCACCGGCTTGGCCGTGGCTTTGAAGGTGTTGCCGGCGCCGTCGTTCGATTCGAGGTAGTGCTTGGCGCGGTCGAAGTTCGGAGTGAACCCGAACTCCTTCTGCACGTCCTCCTTGATACCTGGAATCTGCTCGATCACCGAGAGCTCGTAGACCGATTGCGCGTTGTCGGTGACCGGACCATAGGAATCGACGGCGATCGTCACCGGGCCCATGCCGAGAAAGCCGAAGGCGACGAGTCCGAAGGCGAAAACGGCGGGCGCCAGCATGAGGCCGAAGGGCATCGTCGTCGACACCCCGTAGCCGATCGCCATCAGGGCGACGATGGTGAGCCCCATCCAGTAGCCGCTGAAGTTGCCGGCGACGAGTCCGGAGAGAACGTTGAGCGAGGCGCCACCCTCGCGCGAGGCGGTGACCACTTCCTTGACGTGTCCGGATTCTGTCGAGGTGAAGATCTTCACCAGCTCGGGGATGATGGCCCCGGCGAGCGTGCCGCAGGAGATGATGGTGGCGAGCTTCCACCACAGGGAGGTGTCCCCGGCCAGGCTCGGGATGAGGAGGATCGAGGCGCCATAGGTCACCGCCACCGAGATCAGCGAGGTGACCCACACCAGGCTCGTGAGCGGGGCCTCGAAGTTCATCTCATCGACGTGCGCATACCGAGAGCGGGCGATCGCCTCGTTCACGTTGTACGCCAGACCGCTCGTGATGATCATCAGGATGCGCATGACGAAGATCCAGACCAGGAGCTGAACCTGGACGGTCGGGTCCTTGACCGCGAGCAGGATGAAGGTGATGAGGGCGACCCCGGTCACGCCGTAGGTCTCGAAGCCGTCCGCCGTCGGGCCCACCGAATCGCCGGCGTTGTCGCCGGTGCAGTCGGCGATGACACCCGGGTTCCGCGCGTCGTCCTCCTTGATGTTGAAGACGATCTTCATGAGATCGGAGCCGATGTCGGCGATCTTGGTGAAGATGCCGCCGGCGATGCGCAACGCCGCAGCGCCCAGCGACTCGCCGATGGCGAAGCCGATGAAGCATGGTCCGGCGTAGTCACGCGGGACGAAGAGGAGGATGGCGAGCATCATGATGAGCTCGGTCGAGATCAGGAGCATCCCGATCGACATCCCGGCCCGGATCGGGATGGCATAGGTGGGGAAGGGCTTGCCTCTCAAGCTGGCGAACGCCGCGCGCGAGTTGGCGTAGGTGTTGACGCGGATGCCGAACCAGGCCACCCCGTAGCTCCCGGCGATCCCGATCACGCTGAACAGCAGGATGACGATCACCTTGCTCGAGCGCGAAATGACGTAGGTAGCCGAAGTAGGCCACCATGACGATGCCGATGCAGACTTCAAGCAAGATGAGGAACTTGCCCTGCGTGATGAGATAGGTCTTGCAGGTCTCGTAGATGAGCTCGGAGATCTCGCGCATCGAGCGGTGCACCGGCAGGTTCTTGAGCTGGATCGCCGTCATGAGGCCGAAGAGCCCGCCGAGGAGGCAGATCCCGATGCCGAGGAAGAGGAGCAACCACCCGGAGATGCCGAAGAAGGACACCGAGGTGAGGTCGGGAAGAATGAGCTCGGCCTCGCTGGCGAGGGCCGCGGGTGCTGCCCCGGCGAGAAGCAATAGGACCCCCGCCGCAGCGGTGAAGCGTCCGGCGGTGGTCCTCAAGGCCATATGAGACAACAGGTTGGCAAGCACCCCGCAGGTGCGGCTCAGCTTCAGCATGATCCCCCCATGAAGAAATGCCCGGCCGGGACGACGCTCGCCCCGTAAAGCCCGGCGAGGCCGCAGTTTTTTAGCACGCGCGGCACGCGGGGTCGAGCACTTCCTTCCCTCTCGCGGTCGAGTGCCCGAAGACCGGTCGAGCGGCGGCCCGTCGCCGCTAGCGGGGCCAGCGCTCCACCTGCCGCCGATGGCGCAGCAGGTGCACGATTGCATGTTCGAGAATCATCTCCGGGTCGTAGGTCGGACCCCAGCGCACCGGAAAGCGAATGGCGGCCACGGTGGCCTCGTCTGCATGGTAGAGGCCATCGAGAGCGCCCTCTGTGTAGCGCAGTGCGTCGGCCAGGCGAGCGCGCACGTCGTTCGTCATGCCGAGCAGAGCTGGATCGAGCTCCACCTTCTCCTCGTGGGTGAGCCCGCGCGCCTTGCGGATGTAGTTGGCATAGCCGCGCGCGGCACGAACCACGTGCGCCGCCAGGGCGCGGATGGATCTGGTGTCGGGATCCTGGCTCGCCTGCTCCCAGTCCAGAGCGCCGGCCGGCAGCCCCTCCAGGATCCGGCAGAAATCCTCGGCGGCGCGCGCATACTCGTCCATCAGCGCCCCGAACGGCCCGGGAAGCCCGGGCCGCGACAGGAACTGAGCTCCTGCGGTCGGCATCACTTACCTCTAGTGCGGCACGCGATCGATCAGCATGAGCGCGATGATCGCCGGCAAGTAGAGCACGGAGTAGAGGAAGACCCGGCGCGCGGCGCGATCCTCGCCCGTGCGAGCGAGAACCACCGCCAGGGCGACGAACAGAGCGCCCAGGAGCGCAGCGCCGGCGAAGTAGATGCGCCCCGTCATCCCGATCCAGGTCGGGATCAGGCTCACCACGGTGAGGAGGATGCTGGTCCCGGTGATCTGGCGGAATGTCCACTTACCACTGGGATCGATCACCGGCCACATTGGAAACCGCCCGCGGGCGTAGTCCTCGCGGTAGAGCCAGGCGATGGCGAAGAAGTGGGGGAGCTGCCAGACGAACAGGAGCGCGAAGAGAGCGACCGCTCCCGCCCCCAGCTCGCCGCGCGCGGCCACCCACCCGATCACGGGCGGCAGGGCTCCGGGGATCGCGCCGACCGCCGTGCACCAGGGAGTCGTGCGCTTGAGTGGTGTGTAGGCGAACACATAGCTCACCAGCGTGATCGCCGCGACCAGGCTCGCGGCCGGATGGACCGCCACGGCGAGCCACACGATGCCGAGCGCCGAGAGATCCACGGCGAAGATGAGCGCCTCGCCGGGTCCCAGCCGGCCGCTCGGTAGGGGCCGCCGCCGGGTGCGATGCATGCGCGCGTCGGCCTCGCGCTCGAGGAACTGATTGAGCGCGCTGGCTCCCCCCGCGACGAGGCCGGTGGCAACGAGCAGGTGCACGAGCCGACCCACTTCCGGGAAGCTCGCCGCACCGAGCGTGTAGCCCAGGAGCGTGGTCACCAGGACCAGCGTGGTGATACGCGGCTTCGTGAGCTGCGAGAAATCGGCGGCCCGGGCGACGGCAGCGCCGACCTCGCCGCGCGGTGAGTCGACGGCGGGCTGATCCGTGCCCCGGGCTCCTCGTCCAGGGAGGGGGCCCGGCGGGGACGTCGTCATCGTCCCGGTGCGTGATGCGGAGGCAAGTGGGGATCGACTCATGCGCCTGAGGTCGCTGGGCGATTCACCAGCGAGCGGGAAGCGGCGCCGATCGGGGCCGCGGGTTCGAGGACGCTACGTCGGCTCATGAGCGCCATGATCAGGCTCGTCCCGAGCAGCGCGGCGCCGACTGTCACGTGTGCGGTCGCCGGCAGCACGGCCAGCTTGGTCAGCACGGTGAGTGCGCCGAAGGTGATCTGAGCGACCAGGAGCACGAGCAGGAGGACGGAGCCTCTGCGGACCCCACGCGGTGCGCGGCTCTCGGTCAGAGCACGCACCACGGTGAGGACGACGAGAGCTGTAACCAGGAGCGCCCCCATCCGGTGCACGAACTGAATCGCAACCAGCGAGGAGGTGAAGGGTGGAATCAGGTGGCCGTTGGCCAGCGGGAAATCGCTGATCGCGAGACCGGCCTTGGTGTGCCGCGTCAGGGCCCCGAGGATGAGCTGCACGTAGATCGTCGCTGTCGTGACGGTGGTGAGCGCGACGAGCCGGGGAGAGACATACCCCTCGCCGGCGTGCGCCCGCCATCCGCCTGGCTCGGCGCTCAGCCAGGCCGGAGAGGTGACGACGGCGATCGTCACGAGTAGGCAGAAGAAGGCCTGGGCGACACAGGCGTGCAGAACGGAGATCGCCGTGGGCAGGAGAAAGAGCACGGTGATTCCGCCGAGGAGCCCCTGCGTGATGACCGCGGCGAGCGCGAAGAGACCGAGGCGGCGGACCCACAGCCGCGGTTCGCTCTTCTTGAGCCACATGACGAGGATGATGGTGAGAAGGCCGACCGTCGTCGCCACCATACGGTGCCCGTGCTCGTAGAGAATCCCACCGACCATGGGCGGGAAGACCTTGCCATAGGAGAGTGGCCAGTCGGGAACGGCGAGCCCGGAGCCGGTCGATGTCACGAGCCCGCCCGCAGTGATGAGAGCCAGCGTGGCCACGGCCGTGAGGACGGCATAGATATGGAGCGCGCTGGCCCGTCGGTTGGGCTCGGCCGTGCTCGCTACGCGTTCACTCATCTCTGGTTCTCCCAAAGTCTGCTCGAGAACGCCGGCATCTAGCTCGTGACCTGGAACGTGAAACCGAGCTCGACCGGAACCCCGGCGGTGACGGTCACGGATTGCGTCTTCACCCCGAGCTGCTCGTGCCAGGCCTCGATCAGATACGAACCCGGCGGCAGGTCCGAGATCGTGAACGCCCCCCCGTCGCCGCTCACGGCGAAGAACGGGTGGGTCAGGACTCCAGCCCAGCATTCCATCCATGGGTGCACATCGCACTTGATGCGAACCATGATCTCCTCGCTCGTGAATGACTTTCTGACCTTCATGCCCTGATCCGGCAACCCGACATTGAAGGCTCGATTGGTCTGGGCGAGCGAGTGGACATTGTGCAGCGTGCCGTCGGAGTTCACGATCGTGAGTTCCTGGCCGACCATGATTCCGAAGACGTGCGGCCGATACTGGCAGCCGACCTGATCGAGGACCACGGGCTCAGCCGGCGGCGCGTACCGGACACCGTCGGGAAGGCCTTCCTTCACGTAGACGAAGACGTTGCGCAGGGTCCCGTCCGGATTGGTGACGAGGCCCTCCGCCATCGGGGCGGCGGCATGCTGGGTCTTGCAGTAGGGATCGGCCGCCATGTCGAGAGCATGACCGGCGGGGGCCGCGCCTTCGAGGCGCACCGTGCCGGTGATCGCGGTTCCCGATCCGGCCGCCGGGAGCGGAGTCGTCTCGGCGGTCACCGGGGCGGCCCCTTGATCCCGGTCGCCCGCGGCGCCCCCGGCTGCCGGGTGTTCCCCGCTGCCGCAACCGCCTCCCAGGACCAAGCTCAAGGCCAATGATCCTAGGAGCCCTAGGGGCGACTTCGCTGGCACCAGGAGCTCTCCTCCGGTTGCGGGACTTGATCTCGGGATGAAATGTGGCGAGCAAGGGGATGACCAGGCGGTACGGGGCCTCTCCGAAGCCTCGGGGACCGACCGAACGAGGAAGGTTAGGCGAGGGGGCCCCTTCTTTCAATGGATTTCCCGGAGCCGCCGGCCTCGGCCCCAGAGCCCCCTGGATCCGGTGGCCGGATTCGCTCCTGATTCGCCTCGGCGGCGGCGGGGGATGCGGCGAGGCCGGGGACCGCCTGGGCGCCGCCCCCCGGCCTCAGGTGCCGTCACCGAGCGCGGGCTAGTAGCGAATCTGCCACTGGGCCTTCACCGACCAGTCATCCGCCGTGTTCTCGCGCTCGTTGAAGATGTTGGTGAACTCGAGCTGCAACCGGTCCTTGTTGAGCTCGGGGTCGCCCAGGATGTGGAAGCCGACGGCTACCGCGAGCTCGGTCTGGGAGTTCTGGTCCGCATCCACATCGGGGTCGTAGTCGGCGAGCCGACCCCCGATCTCCCACCCCTTGAGGGCGCCTTCCCGGCGCCAGAGCATGTTGCCGGAGACCTGCATGCCGCGCTGGGTGTAGCCGGCATCGCCCGGCGTCGGCAGGGACGAGCCGTCGGCCAGGGCGTTGCCCACATCCCGGGCGAAGACGCGGGTGTTGGTGCCCTGGAGCACCTCGCCCTCGACGATGAGGCGGCTCGTGGTGAACTGGCGGGTGAAGTTGCCATCAGCTCCCCATACCGAGGTCCATTCGGTGTAGCCCGCCTCCTCGGGGAGCACGAAGCGGCTGGCGCCATAGCTGTAGATGCCGCCGCTCAGGATCGGATTGGCGAGATAGGATCCTGCGATCTCCACGCCGGGCAGGATCGCGTACTCGGCCCGCCCGCCGAACACCTTGCCATCGTTCAGATCGCGGAAGTCGAAGGGATTGTTCTTTCCTTCGCCATTCCACACCCCCGCGTAGTACTCGAGGGGGATGTCGTGTCCGTAGAAATTCCCCTGCACCATGACGCCGACGTCACGGGCGATCCACAGGCTGCGCGAGAAGTTGGAGTTGACGACCGGACTGCGGTCGACGACGAGCTGGTCGCTCGAGGACCGCAGTTCCTCGCGGCTGATCGGCATCTTGAATTGACCGAGCAGGATCGCGAAGGCATCCGATTGCGTGTACTGCATGTAGGCATCTTCGAGCACCTGTCCGCCTTCGCCAGGCAGGACATCGGCGAAGAGTCGCGCGAATTCCTGTAGGGCAAGCTGGACACGGACACGGAAGTGCTCGTTCCAGTCTCCCGTGACGCGCAGGCGCAGGCGTCGGAGCCGGAAGTAGTTCTGATCGAAGGACCCGATCTGGCCGCGCTCCCCGATGTGATCGTATTGCCAGCGGACCTGGGCGAATCCCTCGATTCCGAGCTTCTTGTCGGCATAGCCGGCCGTGGCCTCGGCTCCTGCCAGCGCGACAGGGACCGCCACCCCGGATAATGCGGCGCAGGCGGCGATGGCGACGGCGGCCTTGGCCCATGAGCTACCCATAACCCGATCTCCTTGTGGGTCTGCGAGCGACTTTGACACTGAGGCCTGAGCGACCGGCGGCGCGGGCCTCTGCCGGCCAGCGTGGAAAGCTACGGCCGGAATGTGGCGGTCAGGTCACACTCGCGGTACAAGTTGGCTGCGAGCGGGCTGGGCCGGGGCGGGGAAGCGGGCGAGGGAGAGGAGGGGACGGGGCTGTGCGGCTGGGAGCTGGCGACCGGGGCGGAGGAGTACCTCCAGGAGCAAAGAAAAAGCCCCCGCAGGCTCGACCCGTTGGCCGCAAACGGGCTGTCGCGCTACAGGGGCAAGATCAGTTTCGAGCAGCACAGCCGCTCAAATGACCGACATCATGATAAGGTACCGCGTTACTCTGCCGCAAGCGATTTGTAGGGTCAGCCCCCGCGGCGGTGGGAGCGACTCTCGTTTCATGTAACTGCGGACAATATCTTGTGGGTAGCACGGGTGACCGGCGCGCCGCACACGCCGAGGTTGGGGGAAATGGCGAAGGTCTTGATCATCGATGACGAGCCGGACATCGTCGATCTGGTGAGCCATCACCTCAAGGCCAACGGTCACGAGCCGGTCGGTGCCGGGTCTGCAGCCGAGGGCCTTCGGCTCGCTCTCGATCGGCCGGATCTGATCATCCTCGATCTCATGCTCCCGGACATGGAGGGCACCGAGGTGCTGCGGGCGCTCAAGGCCGAGGAACGGACGCGGACGATCCCGGTCATCTTCCTCTCGGCGCGCTCGAGCGAGGTCGACCGTGTCGTCGGTTTCGAACTCGGCGGCGAGGACTACGTGGCCAAGCCGTTCAGTGCGCGCGAGCTCATGCTGCGCATTCGCGCCGTCCTGCGCCGGCGAAAGGAAGTGGAAGAGGAAACCGCGTTGCGCAGCGGTGCGGTCTTTCTCGATCCCGCGGGCCACCGGGTCGAGGTCGACGGATCGCCGATCGACTTGACCGCCACCGAGTTCAAGCTGCTGGCCTACCTCATGAAGCGGTCGGGGCGCGTCCTCGATCGCGATCGCCTCCTCGACGCGGTGTGGGGCCAGGATGTCTATGTCACGCAACGGACCGTCGATACTCATGTCCAGCGCCTGCGGCAGAAGCTTGGCGCGTCGGGACATCTGATCGAAACCGTCCGCGGTGTGGGATATCGGTTCAGCGATGAGCATTGAGCCGCGCCTGCCTGGAACCGAGGCGACCCAGGATTCGCCGGGCCTCAAGTTGCCGATCTCGATCCGCTTGGCCATGACGTACGTGCTCGTGGTCCTCGCGGTCGGGGCGCCCGCGGTTCTAGTCATCGATCGCAGCATCTCCGCCGGTCTCAACGAGCACCGTGACCGGGAGTTGCTCGCCCGCACGCGCTTGCTTGCGGACTACCTCGCGGGCGCCGAGGCCGCCGCCATGCTGGCCGCGGCGGCCGATTCGGGGGGAACGGCCCGGGCCCGCGCCGTGGCTCAGCTCGATCCGCTCGCCGATCGCATGGCGCCTGTCTCCGGTGGGCGCGTCATTCTCTTTGCCCATGACGGCCGGGTGGTGGGGGATTCCGACCTCGATCCCGGGGTGATCCTTGCGACTCGCGATCCAGTGACCCGCCCGGAGGTGTTGCTCGCGCTCACGCAGGGCGAGAGCCTCGAACTCCGCGGCCGCGGTCAGCTGGCCTTCGCTTATGCTGCCGTTGCCTTTCCGGCGGGAGAAGAAAGGGCGGTCGTGAGCCTGGTCGAGCCCCAATCCGAGGTGGACGCCCTGATTCGCGGCATCCGTCGCCGGATCCTGCTCGCCGCGGGCTCCGCGCTCGTGCTCGGGCTGCTCCTGAGTCTGGCGGTCGGCCGCGCCGTCTCGGCCCCGCTCCGCAACATGACGCATGTCGCCCAGCAGCTCGCCCGTGGGTCGCGCGCCGAACGGCTGCGCGTACGCCCTGGCGACGAGCTGGGGGATCTGGCCACGGCGCTCAACCGGCTGAGTGCGGATCGCGCCCGCACCGTGAGCGAGCTCGAGAGCGAGAAGGAGCAACTGCGCGGCGTGCTCGAGGGTATGGCGGAGGGGGTGCTCCTGGTGGGTGACGGCGGCCGTATTCTCCTGGCCAACGCCGCGGCGCGGGGCGCGCTGCCCCATGGCGAGGAGCTCGCGGGCCGCACCCCGCTCGAGGTGACTCGCTCTCCCGAGCTCGACCAGCTATTGAACTCGGTGCGCGCCAGCGGGGAGCCGGCCCGGGGGCAGGTCAGCCTCGGGGGTGGGGCGCGTGCTTTCGATGCGGGGGTCATCCCGCTGGCCGGGGCCGAGGGTGGACTGGTCGTCGTCCTGCATGACATCACCGATCTCAAGCGGCTGGAGACGGTGCGCCGCGAGTTCGTCGCCAATATCTCCCACGAGCTGCGTACGCCGCTCACGGCCATCCGCGGATTCATCGATACGCTGGCCGGCGACCCGCATCTCGAACCGGAGGAGCGCCACCGCTTCGTCGCCGCCGCGGCGCGCAATGCGGTCCGGCTCTCGAATCTGGTCGACGATCTTCTTACCCTGGCTCGGCTGGATAGCCCGGAGTTTCAGCTCGAGCTCGTGCCATGCCGGGTGGACGTCGCCGTCGAACATGTCCTCGAGCTGCACGAAGCGAAGGGCCGAGGAAAGCGGCTCGTCCTGAGCGCCGAGCTCGAGCCCGACCTGCCGCCGGCTCTGGCCGACCCGGCCGCTCTCGAGCAGATCCTCTCGAACCTCATCGACAACGCGATCAAGTACAACCGCGAGGGCGGTACGGTGAAGGTGAGAGCGGTGCGCGCGGGGGATCAGGTGCGGGTGGCGGTGGAGGATTCGGGGATGGGCATCGCCTCCATCCATCTGCCTCGTATCTTCGAGCGGCTCTATCGCGTCGATCCCGGCCGCTCGCGGGCGGAGGGTGGAACCGGACTCGGACTCGCCATCGTCAAGCATCTCGTGCTCAAGCACGGGGGCGACGTCTGGGTGACGAGCGAGCCGGGGGTCGGTTCGACCTTCTGGTTCACGCTCCGGCTCGACCTGCCCCTTCGCCGTGCGGGCGAACCGCGCGTGACCTAGTCGGCAGGTGGGGGATCGAACCGGTAGCCGAAGCCGCGCACCGTCTGGATCATGTCACCGGCCGATCCGAGTTTTCCTCGCAGGTTGGCGATGTGCGCATCCACGGTGCGCGGGCCGATGTAGACATCGGTACCCCAGACCTCATCGAGGAGACGGTCGCGTTCGTGAACGCGACCCGGGTGAGCGGTGAAGAAGCGCAGGAGACGGAACTCGGTGGCGGTGAGGGTGATCTCGTGCCCATCGACCAGGACGCGGTGCTGGGCCCGGTCGATGGTCAAGGGTCCGATGACCAGGGCCTTCTCGCCTTCGGTCTCGGCGCTGCGTGTGAGGACGGCGCGCACGCGGAGCACGAGCTCGCGCGGGCTGAACGGCTTGGGCACGTAGTCGACGGCGCCGAGCTCGAGCCCCAGGACGCGGTCCTCGGTCGAGCCGCGGGCGGAGAGAATGACCACGGGAACCGTGCTGAGGTGGCGGTCCCGGCCCATCATCTGCAGCAACTCGAGCCCCGACATGTCCGGGAGCATCAGATCCAGGATGACGAGATCGGGAGCGCCTCGCCTGAGCTCGGAGCGGGCTTGCTCTCCGGTCTCGGCCTGGAGGACGTTGAACCCGGCGCGACTCAGATGAAAGGCCACGAGCTCGAGAACATCGGGCTCGTCCTCGACGACGAGAACGGATTTCATGGCGGCCGTCGGACTGATGATCGGGGTGCGCAGAGCGCTGGCTTGAGCTTCCACAGGGGAATTATCGCCCCCAGCCCTCAACGCCGATGTCTAGGTTGTTCGAACTTCCTGTCACGAATGACGATTCTCCCTCAGCGGCCGCCCCGCCGTCCTAAGTGCTTGCCGGTGAAGGAGGAGACTCCTGGCAGCGACCGGCGACATCACGCAAACGTACCCGGCCCGTGACATGACTGTCACACAGCTCGCCGATCATCATTGCCGTTCAGTGCAGTAATCCGCCGGGGAGCGGCCCTGTGGCCAGGCCGCTGTCCGCCACGCCGAGGAGTGCGCGTGTGCGGTGAGCCCCTCCAGTCGGCTCGGCGGCCACGCGGAGGTCAGATCCAATATGATTCGTCAGGCCCTCATGCCGCTCGTTCTCGCGGGGCTCGTTGCCGCCGTTCCTGCTCACGCCGGGAACATCACCGTGAAGGGATCGGACACCATGGTGCTGCTCGCCCAGCGCTGGGCCGAGAAGTACATGGAGCAGCACAAGGACGTCACCATCCAGGTCACCGGCGGTGGGTCGGGGACCGGCATTGCCGCCCTTCTCAACAAGACGACCGATATCGCCAATGCAAGCCGCCCGATCAAGGCTGCCGAGAAGAAGAGCGGTCGGGAGTCCGGCATCGACATCGTCGAGACCAAGGTGGCGATGGATGCCCTGAGCGTCGTCGTCAACAAGGACAGTCCGATCAACGAGCTCACGATGAACCAGCTCAAGGCCATCTACACGGGCGCCATCAACAACTGGAAGGACCTGGGCGGTCCGAATCAGGCCATCGTGCGCTACAGCCGGGAGTCGAACAGCGGCACCTACGTCTTCTTCAAGGAGCATGTGCTTGGCAACCAGGACTATGCTGCGGATTGTCAGAACATGCCCGGCACGGCGGCGGTGACCACGGCAGTGGCCGCGGATCCCGCCGGGATCGGTTATGGCGGTGTTGCCTACTTCTTGACTCAGCCCAGCGTCCGGATCATCAATGTCAAGAAAGAGAAGGACGCGCCGGCCGTTTCTCCAGTCGCCGCTGATGGCAAGTCGCTCGACTTCAAGGTCGTGTACTCCGGCGAGTATCCGATCGCGCGTTACCTCTACTGCTACACGGCTGGCAAGCCGAAGGGCGCGCTCGCCGAGTACATGAGCTGGGTCCTGGGCACCGAGGGGCAGAAGGTCGCCGAGGAGCTCGGATACGTTCCGCTTCAATCCGCGACGACGGCCGGCGGGACGGACTGACGTTCGGGCGCAGCTCTGAACCAGGCATGGAACTGATGAGAACGGAGGAGACGGCGGTGCCCGAGGCTACCAGCGGCGAGGCCGGACCCACGTCTCCGGCCCCTGGAGGGCAAGGGGGTCCGCTCCGGCGGCCGGCATGGCCGGCCGCCGCTGCGCCCCCCGTTCTCGATGCTGGGCCATCTCCGGGAGTCCCGCGATCCTCACCACGATCCCTCGATCTGACCGTCAGGCACGGCCGCCGGATGCTGGAGCGAGTGATCGAGGGCATCCTGTTCCTGAACGGATCGGCCGCGATCCTGATCATCGCCCTCATCTTCATCTTCCTGTTCCGAGAAGGCATCGTGGCCTTTCGGGACCTGCAGCCGATACAGTTCATCGGCGGGACCGAGATCAAGGCCAGCTACGATCCGGCAAGCGATACCTTCACCGAGGTCCGGGATTTCGCCACCGTGTGGCAGCCTGTTTCGGAGGAGCCCAAGTACTCGCTCATTCCGCTCATCAATGGCTCGCTCCTGGTTGCCTTGCCTGCGACGTTGATCTCGACCGTGATCGGGGTGCTGGTCGGGATCTACCTGGCCGAGCTGGCCCACCACCGGGTGCGTGAGATCGTCAAGCCGGCAATCGAGCTTCTGGCTGGGATCCCCACCGTGATCATCGGCTTCATCATGCTCACCGTGGTCGCCAGCCTCGTGCACGGCATCACCCACACCCACTTCCGTCTGAACGCGTTCATCGGGGCGCTCGGAGTCTCGCTCGTCATCATCCCGGTCGTGGCCTCGCTCACCGAAGATGCCTTGCGCGCCGTGCCCGAGCAGCTCCGCCTGGCGTCCTACGGTCTCGGCGCCACCCGCTGGCAGACCGTGTCGCGAGTGGTCGTTCCCGCCGCCATCTCGGGAATCACGGCGGCCACCATCCTCGGGTTCGGACGGGCTCTCGGGGAGACCATGATCGTGCTCATGGCCACCGGGAATGCCGCTCTCGTGACTGGCAACATCTTCTCGAGCGTACGCACCATGACCGCGACCATCGCCGCCGAGCTCGGCGCCGTGGCGCAGGGGAGCGAGCAGTATCATGCGCTCTTCTTCGTGGGTGCGGTCCTCTTCACGATCACTTTCCTCTTCAACCTGGTCTCCGAGATCATCGTGTCCCGGATGCGACGCCGGTTGCGGATGTGAGGCGAGAGCGATGACCGGTTCCGACCCTTCGACCACATCGGCGGCGGCCCTGGCCTTTCCCGCCCGGCCTCGCCCCGATCGCGTGGGTGAGCTGATGGCGAGTCTCTGTCGCGCCGCCACCGTGCTCGTCCTGTGCGTGCTCGTGCTCTTGGTCGGGCACATCGTGAGCCGCGGTTCCGGCGTCTTGAGCTGGGAGTTCCTGTCCCAGGCTCCAATCGAGGGCATGACCGAGGGCGGCATCTTCCCGGCCATTTTCGGCACCGTGGCGATCACCCTGCTCATGATCATCATGGCGCTGCCGCTCGGTGCTCTGGCCGGCATCTACCTCGTCGAGTATGCCGGGTCGAACCCCATGGCCCGCGTGATCCGTGCCGCCGTGAACAACCTGGCCGGCGTGCCCTCGATCGTGTTCGGTCTCTTCGGCGTCGGATTCTTCATTCTCTTCGTCGGGCGTCACATCGATGCCGCTCTTGGCCCCGGGGGGCGGGCGGCGGTCGAGCAGGTGATCGGGCAGCAAGGCAGAGCGGCGGCAAGCGGTCTCCTCTTCGGGCAACCCATCATGCTGTGGGCGGCGGCCACGCTGGCCTGCCTCGTGCTGCCGACCATCATCGTCACCACCGAGGAGGCGCTCACAGCGGTGCCGCAGAGCCATCGTGACGCGTCGCTTGCGCTCGGCGCCACTCGCTGGCAGACGATCTGGAGCGTGGTGCTACCCCAGGCCCGCGCGGGGATCCTGACCGGAGCCATTCTCTCGGTCAGTCGCGGCGCCGGGGAGACCGCACCGATCCTCTTCACGGGCTGCGCCTACTTCCTGCCGCGTCTGCCGGTTGCCGATCTGTTCGGGGTCATCCCCATGGTCAACCCGCTCGACCAGTTCATGGAGCTGAGTTACCACATCTTCATCATGGCCACCCAGTCCACGGACACCCGCCAGACGCTTCCGATCCAGTACGGGACGACGCTCGTCCTGGTCGTCCTCACGTTCGTTCTGAATCTGGCGGGCATCGTGTCCCGCTACCTCTTCCGGCGGCGGATGACCACGCGCACCGCCATCTAGCTAGAGCCGCAGTCCAGTAGAAAACAAGGGCCTGTTGCCGGCGCGGCAGCAGGCCGCCGGGATCGATCATGCACGAGAATCGAAACGCGACCCTGGCGCCATCCGCTCAGGCGATGAGCGCCACCGGCCCGATGACGGCCGAGCAGCCGGTCAAGGTGGCCGTGCGTTCCCTCAACTTCTTCTATGGTCCGGCGCAGGTCTTGCACGACATCAGCATGGATGTGCCCGAGCACCAGGTGACGGCTCTCATCGGTCCCTCGGGGTGCGGCAAGTCGACCTTCCTGCGCTGCCTGAACCGGATGAACGATCTCATCCCGGGGACGCGGATCACGGGAGAGGTGAAGCTCTCGGGAGTGGAGATCTACGACCGCGGGATCGACCCGGTGGAGGTGCGGAAGCGGGTCGGCATGGTCTTCCAGAAGTCGAACCCGTTTCCCAAGTCGGTCTTCGAGAACGTCGCCTACGGGCTCCGCATCAATGGCATTCGCGACCGCGCCGTGATCGAGGAGCGGGTGGAGGAGAGCCTCCGCGATTCCGCCCTGTGGGAAGAGGTCAAGGATCGCCTGCACCAGTCGGCGCTCGAGCTCTCCGGCGGGCAGCAGCAGCGCCTCTGCATCGCCCGGGCCCTGGCCGTGAAACCGGAGCTGGTCCTCATGGACGAGCCGGCCTCGGCTCTCGATCCCCTTGCCACCACCAAGATCGAGGAGCTCATCAGCCAGCTAAAAAAGCACTATACGATCGTCATCGTCACCCATAATATGCAGCAGGCAGCCCGGGTCTCCGACATCACCGCCTACTTCTACCTCGGAAAGGTGGTGGAGATGGGGCCGACCCAGCGCATTTTCACCAACCCTGAGCACCAGCACACCGAGGACTACATAACCGGCCGCTTCGGCTAGGTCGAAGCGGCCCCGAGCTCGAAATATGTTGGACGCCAGCCGACAACGTCACCTGTCCAGCGAGTTCGAGGACGAGCTGAGAGACCTACGCTCCAGGCTCCTCCTCATGGCGAGCAAGGTCGAGAGCCTGATCGCCCATGCGGTCGATGCCCTGACCGAGCGGGATTCGGTCAAGGCCGAGCAGATCCTCATCCGCGACAAGGAAATCGATGCCCTCGAGAAGGAGGTGGACGAGATCTGCGTCCGCATCCTCGCGCTGCGGCAGCCGGCGGCCACCGATCTCCGCCACATCACCACCGCCCTCAAGATCGTGACCGATCTCGAACGCATGGGTGATCTCTGCGTGAACATCGCGCGCGCCACGCTCGAGATCAACCAGGAGCCCCGCCTGCAGCCCGTCATCGACATCCCGGGAATGGCCGAGGCGGTGCGCGAGATGGTGCGGCGAAGCCTCGACGCCTTCGTCGAGGAGGATTCGGACCAGGCCAAGGAAGTCGTCTGCGCCGATCTCGGCGTGGATCGCCTGTACGACAAGGTGTTCCGTGACCTTCTCGGGCAGATGGTCGAGTCGCCGTCTTCGGTCACCGTGGCGACTCGCATGCTCTTCATTGCCCGCCATCTCGAGCGCATCGCCGATCATGCCACCAACATCGCCGAGCAGACCATCTTCATGGTCATGGGGGCCGATGTCCGCCACGAGAAGGCGAAGCTCCGGGCCGCCTTGCAGGCCGAGGCCACCAAGCGTTTGACCGATCCCGGGACCGCCGAGGGCCAGCCACCCGGATCCCCCAAGCCCGCGGGCTAGTCAGGGAGGCGACGATGTCGCTGCCGCCGGCGAGGCCCGGATCCAGCGCTCACGGATCGCTCATGGCACCCCGCCCCGGTCGAGACCCGCAGCGAACGCGGTCGATCCTCATTGGCGGCCTCCTCGTGGCGGCGCTGGGGGTCATTCCCGCGTGTTCTTCCCGCTCCTCGAGCGCGACACGCAGCGCGAGCTCGGCCATCGAGAACAAGGGTTCGGACACCCTCGTCAATCTCGCTCTGGCCTGGGCCGAGGCCTACCGCGAGGTGCGCCCCGATATCACGGTCGCGGTCACTGGCGGCGGCTCGGGCACCGGGATCGCCGCTCTCTTGAATGGCACCGTGGACATCGCCAATGCCTCGCGGAGCATGAAGGACAACGAGATCGAGCAGGCCCGGGCGCGGGGCTTCGAGCCCGTGGAGCGGACGGTGGC
Organism: Candidatus Eiseniibacteriota bacterium; assembly: GCA_963823555.1. GTDB lineage: Bacteria > Eisenbacteria > RBG-16-71-46 > CAVPCR01 > CAVPCR01 > CAVPCR01. The sequence continues at coordinate 673,548 of CAWGMA010000001.1, forward strand.
GATCGACGCCCTGGCCGTCATCGTGAACCCCGCCAATCCGGTGGACGAGCTGACCATCGCCCAGCTCTCCGACATCTTCACCGGGCGCATCGCCAACTGGCGCGACGTGGGAGGGCAGAATGCCCCGATCGTCCTCGTTTCACGCGAAACCAACTCGGGGACCCATGTCTACTTCCTCGAGGAGGTGGTGCGCCGCGGCGAGAAGGAGAACAAGGATGTCTTCGCGCCGGGGACCCTTCTCATGCCCTCTTCGGTCGGGATCACGAGCGAGGTGCGGCGCAATCCGAAGGCCATCGGCTATGATGGCCTCGGCTATGTGACGGAACATGAGAAGGTGATCGCCGTGTCACGCGGCGGCGGGAAGCCCTACGTGCCGCCCACTCAGGACACGGCGGCCGAAGGTTCCTACCCGCTCGCACGCGATCTCTACATGTACACGGCGGGCGAGCCATCGGGTGACATCGCTGACTACATGAACTGGATCACCGGACCCGAAGGCCAGCGCATCGTGTCCCAGCTCGGGTTCGTGCCTCTGGGTACCGAGGGGGAGATGAGCGCGGCGCGCTAGGCGGCATCACAGCATGGCGTCCGGAGTCGGGAGCGGTGTCGTCGAGGAGGGAGGATGGCAGTGGAGATGAGGGCCAGGATGGGGCGCGCCGGGAGCTGGACCCGCCGCACCCACCTCGGCATCGGCGAGCGGATCATCGAAGGTCTCATCCGCTCTTCCGGCGTCTCCGCCATCCTCATTGTCGGGCTCATCTTTGCCTTTCTGCTGAGAGAGGGGTTGCCCACCCTGGAGGTGGTGCCCCCGGCGAAGCTCTTCGGATCCCTCTGGTATCCGATCGAAGGGCTCTACGGCATCTTGCCGCTCATCTACGGTTCGCTTCTCGTCACGTTGCTCGCCGTGGTCATCGCCGTTCCGATCGGGCTCACGACAGCCATCTATCTCGGCCAGATGGCACCGGCGTGGCTGCGCGATATCCTGAAGCCGATCATCGAGATCCTGGCCGGTATCCCGTCGATCGTGCTCGGCTTCCTGGGCTGGGTGGCGCTCGCTCCGCTCGTCCAGCAGGCGGGGGCGGCGACCGGGCTCACCGCGCTGACCGGGGGCCTCATCCTGGCCTACATGGCGTTGCCGACCATCATCTCGATCGCCGAGGACGCGATCGATGCCGTGCCGCGCACCTACCGCGACGGGGCGCTCGCCATCGGGGCGACCGACTGGCAGACCACGTACCGGGTGGTCCTGCCGGCTGCCCGCTCCGGCCTGGTGACGGCGGTCATGCTCGGCATCGGGCGAGCGATCGGCGAGACCATGGCCGTCCTCATGGTCACCGGCAATGCGGCCAATATGCCGTTCGGCCGCAGCATGCTGGTGGAGCCCGTGCGCACGATGACGGCTACCATCGCCGCCGAGATGGGGGAAGTGGCGCAGGGCAGCCCGCACTATCACATGCTGTTCGCGATCGCGATCGTCCTCTTCGTGATCACGTTTGCCGTGAACTCGGTGGCGGCGCGCATCATCGGCGCCTCGGGTGGCGAGCGAGGCGGGCGATGAAACGCCAGCACACGCAGCGCATCGCCTCGGCGGCCATCACCCTGGTGGCCACGATCGCCGTGATCCCGATCATCGCCGTGATCCTCTACATCATCGCCAACGGCATCTCGGGGCTGAACCCGCGGTTTCTCTTCACCATGCCGCGCAACGGCATGACCGAGGGCGGGATCCTGCCGGCCCTTCTGGGCACCGTGTACCTCACCTTCGGCACCGCCATTGCCTCCATCCCGCTGGCCATCGGGGCGGCCATCTACCTCGCCGAGTATGCCGGCAGGGGGCGCTTGACCGCTGCGGTACGGCTCGCCATCGTCAACCTGGCCGGGATCCCGTCGATCGTCTACGGTCTCTTCGGCCTCGCCATGTTCGTTCTCTTCCTCAACCAGGGCACCTCGATCATCGCCGGCTCGCTCACCCTTGGCCTGATGACGCTTCCGGTGGTGATCTCCACCGCCGAGGAAGCGATCACGGCGGTCCCCGCCGAGTTTCGCGTCACGAGCTTGAGCCTGGGCGCCACCAAGTGGCAGACCATCAGGCATCAAGTCTTGCCCCACGCCCTGCCGGGCATCCTGACCGGAATCATCCTCGGCCTGAGCCGGGCAGCCGGGGAGACAGCACCCATCCTCTTCACGGCAGCGGCCTTCTACTTGCCGTCGCTGCCCGACTCGATCAGCGACCCGACGATGGCGCTGCCCTATCACCTCTACGTCATCTCGACGCAGGTGCCGGGGATGCCCCTCTCGATCCAGTACGGGACGGCCTTCGTGTTGCTCTTGCTCGTGTTGTCGTTGACGCTCGTGGCGAGCGTGATCCGGAGCCGGGTGCGGGGGCGGCGGGAGTGGTAGGCGAGCAGGGCGTGACTCGGATGAAGGTCGAGATCGGGGCGAGGATCCCGCCGGACGCGGACGCTTCCTCTCCGCCGCGCGAGCCCATGATCCGGCTCCGGAACGTCTCCTTGACCTATGCCAGCGGAATCCGCGCCCTCGCCGACGTGACGCTCGACATCTTTCCGAGTCAGATCACGGTGCTCTTCGGGCCGGCGCGTGCCGGCAAGTCGACCTTGCTTCGCCTTCTCAATCGGCTCAGCGATCTCTACGCGGGGGCGAGCCACACGGGTGAGGTTCTCTTCGAGGGGCATGATGTCTTCGGGCCGGAGGTGGATGTCAGCGCGCTTCGCCGTAAGATCAGCATGGTATTCGCGATCCCCAGCCCGCTTCCCGGCACGGTGTGGGAGAACCTGACCTATGCCCTGCGCATGGCGGGGCATCGTGATCCGCGACTGCTCGGTGAGCGGGTGGAGAGATCGCTCCGGCAGGCGGCGTTGTGGGACGAGGTCAAGGACCGGCTCCACCGCTCGGCCTTCGCCCTCTCCGGGGGGCAGAAGCAGCGCCTGTGTCTTGCCCGTAGCCTGGCTCTCGAGCCGGATGTGATCCTGCTCGACAACCCGACCTCCGGTCTCGACCCGTTGTCGACAGCCACCGTCGAGGCCTCGCTCCACGAGCTCAAGCAGGAGTACACGATCGTCCTGGTGCCGCACAGCGTGCAGCAGGCGGCGCGCGTGGCGGATCGGGCCGCCTTCCTGCTCGACGGCGAGCTCGTCGAGGTGGCCACGGCCGCCGAGATCTTCACGCGGCCCTCGGACCCCCGGACCGATGACTACGTCACCGGCCGTTTCGGGTAGGCTCTGGTGCCATGGGGGCCAAGATCACCGTTCGCGGATTCAACTTCTACTACGGCGACTTTCAGGCGCTGAAGGACATCACCCTCGACATCGAGGAGCGGAAGATCACCGCCCTCATCGGGCCCTCCGGTTGTGGGAAGACGACGTTCCTGCGTGCTCTCAATCGCATGAACGAACGCATCAAGGGGGCGCGGGCCGTCGGGGAGATCCGGATCGACGGCCGCGACATCTATGATCCCGGGGTGGATGTCGTCGAGCTCCGGCGGCAGGTGGGCATGGTCTTCCAGCGACCGAACCCGTTTCCCCAGAGCGTGTTCAACAACGTGGCCTTCGGGCCGATCGTCCTCGGCCTGACCGGAGGCCCGGGGGAGCTCGCCGCGCGTGTCGAGGAGAGCCTGGTCGAGGTCGGGCTGTGGGACGAGGTGAAGCACGCCCTCGACGGGCCGGCCCAGCTCCTTAACCCCGGCCAGCAGCAGCGGTTATGTATCGCGCGAGCGGTGGCGACGAAGCCCGACATCATCCTCATGGACGAGCCCTGCTCGGCCCTCGACCCGGTCGCCACTCTGCGCATCGAGACCCTCATGGACGAATTGGCCCGCGACTATACGATCGTCATCGTCACTCACAACATGCAGCAGGCGGCCCGCGTTTCCCACTGGACCGGCTTCTTCTGGCTCGGCGAGCTGATCGAGGTCGATGAGACCGCCAAGCTCTTCACCCGGCCTCGCGTCCAGCTCACCGAGGACTACCTGACCGGCCGGCGCGGATAGCCGCTGTGAGATAATTCCGATATGCGCCTTCGTTTCGCTCTTGGGCTCGCCGCCCTGCTCGCCGTGGCCACCGCCTGTGCCTCGGCGCGCAATTACCCCGATCAGAACCGGCCCCGCTTCGCCGGCAATCACTCCCTGGGTGGCCGGGTTGATTCGGCGCTTCGCATCGTGACCTTCAACATCCAGTTCGCTCGCCATGTCGATCAGGCGATCGCCGCTCTCGAGCAGGTGGAGGAGCTCCGGGCGCCCGATGTTCTCGCGCTCCAGGAGATGGACGAGGAGGGGGTCGAGCAGGTAGCGCGCGCTCTCAGCCTCAACTACGTCTACTACCCGAGCGCGGTGCATCCGGCCAGCGGGCGCAATTTCGGCAATGCCGTGCTCTCTCCGTGGCGGATCGTGGACAGCCGGAAGGTCGTCTTGCCACACCAGAGCCGCACCAACGGCCTCACGCGGGCGGCGGTCGTGGCCACGCTCGAGGTGGGGGCGAAGCGCGTCCGCGTCTACAGCATCCATTTCGAGACCGTGCTCGGCCTCGACGACGCGGAACGGCGGGACCAGGTGGCCGCTCTCATCGCCGACGCCGCCGCCTCACCGGACCCCACCGTCATCGCCGGCGATTTCAACAGCTACTCGCTCGCCGAGATGGTGAACGAGGCCGGATTCGAGTGGCCGACAGCGAGGCTCGAGCGCACCGTCCTCGTCTTCTCCTGGGATCACATCCTCGTGCGCGGGTTCAACCTGCAAGTGCCGCCGGTCGCCGGGGTGGTGCGCGATCACAACGAGGCAAGCGACCACTGTCCGGTGTGGGTCGATCTGGGAATACCCGCCCCCTCGACGAGCTAGACGCCCCTGGTACCGCTCTTGCCTCCCGCCAGGAGCTCGTCGTATACGGCGGCGATCGCCGTCGCCGCCTTCTCCAGGGTGAAGTGGTTGAGCGCGCGCGTCTGTCCGGCGCGGCCCAGGGCCGCGCGCCGGGGCGCGTCGGCAACCAGGGCCGCCAGTTCGGCGGCAAGGCCTGCGGGATCATCCGGCGGGACCATGACCCCGGTCTCACCGGCGATGACGAGTTCGCTCACGCCGCCGACATCGGTCGTCACGACCGCCCGCCCGGTCGCCATCGCTTCGAGGATGGACACCGGCACGCCTTCGCGCCGGGAAGTGAGGCAGAAGAGATCGGCGGCGGCCATGAGCTCCGGAATGTCACGGCGGAAGCCGAGGGGACGCACCAGCCGGGCGAGGCCCCGGCGGGCGATCTGGGCCGCGAAACCGGCGGCGAGAGGACCGTCGCCGGCGACGAGCCAGACGAAGCGGGGTGGAACCGAAGCCTCATGGGCGGCCGCTGGGGAGACGGTGGATGCGAGTCTGGCTGCCGCTTCGGCCAGCACGTCGAGTCCCTTGGGGGGGCGGAGATTGGCCACTGTCAGAATGAGAACGGTGTGGGGATCGATGCCGAGGGCCGCCCGCGCCGCCTCCCGGCGGGCGGCGGCCGTGGCGAACGCTTCGACGTCGATGCCATTGGGCACCACGGCGACCTGCGCGCGCTGGACGCCTCGCTCCACCATCAAGAACTGCGCTCCGGCACCGGAATTGGTGATGTAGCGATCGACGCGATCAGCCGTCTCGCGATCGAGATAGGCCTGCCAGGGGGGGCGATGGGTGTCGATCGAGTGCAGGGACTGCACGAGCGGCGGCCGTGGCCGCTGGAAGCGAACGAGGAGGCTCGGGCGGAGACCATAGCTGTGGATCAGGTCCGGGCCCAGCGCCGGGAGCGCCGATCGCAGCCGGAGGTAGGCGCGCAGCGGCCCGGCCGGGCCGGCGAGCGGGGTCCCCAGGCTCTCCGTCGGCACGCCGGCTTCGTCGTAGAGCCGCGTGGCCGGTCCCGGCGGCTCGATGAAGAGGACATGGTGCGCCAGATCGGGCTGCCGGCGGATGTAGGCCAGCGCGCCGAGCTCGGTGCCGCCGAGGGCGGTGACGGCGAAGAGATGGAGGATGCGCGGTCGAGTCAAGCCGGCCTGCCCGTTGATTCCGCGGCGTCAGCCGTAGAGGAGCCGTTTCAGGTTCGCATCGGGATCCAGGAGCGGGCGGATCTTGCCGCTCCGCGAGGTCATGATGGTGGTGACGCCTGGGCCGTGCCCCGCGACGTCCGAGCGTGAGTGCACGACCACACCCACCGATACCGCTCCACCGTAGTAGATGCGGCCATGCTCGTGAGCGGCATCGAGAATGGCGACGATATCACCGAAGCGCAGGCTGTCGAGACCGAACTCCTCGACGACGCGCCGGTCGAACATCTGGATGTCATAGTCGCCGCTGGCGGCATGGGGGTGGCCGAGGCCGGAGCCCATGATCATGGCCGGGATCCGGTGGGTGACGGGCACCTCGAGTTCGCCGTCGCCGGTCGTGCGCCAGTGGAGTCGCTCGGCGAGATCCGGATCGAGGTTCATGACCGCGATCTCCGGGCAGTCGAGGAGCAGAAGCCCCATCCCGTGGGCCTTGATCTGGATGCGGTCGCCGATCGCGAGCTGATCGAGAACGATGGCGGGAAAGTCGACGAGCACATGGTTGATGCCGCCATGCAGGCCGGTGACGTAACCGACCTCGCCCTTGGCATCCCCCGAGGTGACGCGGGCGCGATTGCCGATGCAGGCGAGCGTGTTGAGCGCCAGGTTGGTGGGCGAGGTGGGACTTCGATCGCCTTCGAGGTTGCGGATCGACACTCCCGGCTCGACATGGTCACCGACCAGATCCACGGCCGAGTCGCCGATCCGGCGGTTGTAGACGATGCCCCCGGTCGCGGGCGACACCCGGGGTGTGCCGTCGGCGCCGATGCGATAGGCCGTCATCGTGGTCAGCGGGCTCGCGATCTCGCCGATCACCGATTGCATGACCAGCCGGTTCTTGTTGGTGCGGAGCGGAGTCGACATGCGCGGCATTGTAAGGCCACGGCCCGGGCCCGACAACCGTGCTAGCATGCCGCGGATGCCGGAACTGCCTGAAGTCGAGACCATCCGCCGGAGCCTGGCCCCGCATCTCGAAGGACGCACGATCACGAGCGTCGTCGTGCGCAACGGGGATCTGCGGATTGCGGTCGACGTCGATGCGATGGGGCGCCGGGTCGCCCGCCGCCGCATCGAGCGCCTCGAGCGGCGGGCCAAGTACCTCCTCATCCGGCTGGCCGGCGGCCACGTGCTGGTGATCCATCTCGGCATGTCGGGGCGTCTCACCGTCGTGCCGCGCGCCGCCGACCTCGACCCCCACGACCATCTCCTGTTCCGTCTCGCCCCGCGCCCCGGAAGGCCTCCGGAGGAACTGCGCTTTCGCGACCCCCGGCGTTTCGGCCTGGCTCAAGTCCTCGCCGCTGAAGGGATCGCCAGGTCGACGCTTCTGGCCGGTCTCGGACCGGAGCCGCTCGAACCCGGTGCGACCGACGCCACGGTCCTCAGGGCACGCACGCGGCGGCGGAAGGCGGCGATCAAGGCGGCGCTGCTCGATGCCCGGCTGATTGCGGGTGTGGGCAACATCTATGCCTGCGAATCGTTGTATCGGGCGGGGATCGATCCCCGTACGCCCGCCCGCCGGCTCGGTCCGCGGCGCTGGCAGCGCTTGCTGTCGGCGGTGCGCGAGGTGCTGGCGGCGGCCATCGCCGACGGTGGGACCAGTCTCGACGACTACGGCGACTACCGCGACGGCGAGGGTCGCCAGGGGCTCTTTCAGGTGGATCTCCAGGTCTATGGCCGCGAAGGGGAGCCGTGCCGGCGCTGTCACCGTCCCGTGCGCCGCATCGTGCAGCTGGGGCGAAGCACCTTCTATTGCTCCCGCTGCCAGCGTTGAGGCTCGGTTGACAGCACCCGGTCCGCTCCGTAAGTTCCCCCGGCAATGGTCCTGCCACTCTTGAAGTCCCGGTTTCCCGCATCCGTGCTCCTCGTGCTCGCCGCCGGCGGGCTGGCCGGCGGTTGCTCCACGACCAAGCTCGCGGTGGGTTCGATGGTGCCGATCCTCGAGGAGTCGGTCGATGCCGGGCTGAGCTCGGCCGATCTCGAGCTCGTGCGCGAGGGCATGCCCGGCAATCTCGTGCTGCTCGATGGGTTGATCCGTACCGACCCGCGCCCCGATCTCCTGGCGCTCGGCGCCCAGCTCTACTTCAGCTACGCCTTCGCCTTCATCGAGGACGAGGATCCGGAACGGGCCCGCGGCCTCTACCGGACCGGTCGCGATTACGGGCAACGCGCGCTCGGTGCGGACAAGAAGGTGCGGTCGGCGCTGGCCGGGGGCAATCCGGAGGCCCTGGCCGCGGCGCTGGAGCGGCTCGATCGCGAGGATTCACCGACGCTCGTCTGGACCGCCGCGGCGTGGGCCAGCTGGGCCAATCTGAGCCTCGATGACCCGGAAGCCGTCGCGGATCTGCCCTCGATCGAAGTGCTCCTCGAGCGGGCGGTGGAGCTCGATGAGGGCTACCTCCACGGCGTGCCGCCGCTGCTCCTCGGCAGCTTCCACGCCGCGCGGCCACCGATCCTGGGTGGCGACCCCGAAACCGCCCGCCGGTACTTCACGCGTGCCGAGGAGGTGGGGAACGGCAGGCTGCTGCTCGCACCGGTGTTCGAAGCGCGCTATTATGCGCGGTCGATCCTCGACGAGGAGCTCTTCACACGTCTCTTGAATGGCGCGCTCGCCACCCCGGTCGACATTGCGCCGGACATCCGGCTCCTGAACGCGGTGGCTCACAGGAAGGCGCGCGATCTCCTCGCCATGCGGGACGAGCTGTTCTAGGCGCGAGGAGAATCGGCCGGCGGGCGGGGTTTGACCCTCAGGCTCCGCGATACCTCGACTCCGATGATGGGAACCATGACCACCACCTGCCTACCCAGTCGCTCTTCATTCGCTCTCATCGCCGGCGCGGTGCTGCTCATGATCGCTGCGCTGGCCCACGCGCAGGCGCCGGGCGCGAGCCCGCGTCGGCCCAAGCCCCAGCACGAGATCAAGCTCGCCACGCTCGCCCCCGATGGCTCGACATGGATGAACATCATGCACGAGCTCGACGCCGCCGTGCGCCGGGAAACCGAGAACCGCGTCGGGTTCAAGTTCTATCCGGGAGGGGTCCAGGGCGACGAGCTCGTCGTTCTCAAGAAGATCCGCACCGGGCAGCTCCACGGCGGTGGTTTTACCGGGCTCGGGCTCGGCGAGATCGCGTCCGAGCTGCGCGTGCTCGAGCTCCCCTTTCTCTTCCAGGACCCGGCAGAGGTCGATCAGGTGCACGAGAAGCTCGATCCGACCTTCGAGAAGATCCTGGGAGACAAGGGCTACGTCCTTCTCGGCTGGGCCGAGGTCGGGTTCATCTACCTGTTCACCGACCGCCCGGTGGCGGGCCCCGAGGACCTCAAGCAGGTCAAGATGTGGTTGTGGGAAGGCGATCGGCTGGCGGCCGATTTCTTCAGCGCCTATGGCATCTCACCCATCCCGCTCGCGGTGACCGATGTCTTGACCGCCCTCGAGACCGGACTCATCAATGGTGTCTATGCTTCGCCCCTGGCCTGCATTGCGTTGCAGTGGTTCACGCGGGTCAGTCACATGACCGATGCGCGCCTGACTCACGGCATCGGCGCCGTGGTCGTCGATCGCCGCACCTGGGATCCGATCCCCGCCGCCGATCAGGCCACGGTGCGCAGGCTGGCGGCCGCCCACTTCCGCCAGCTCGTCGAGCGCACGCGGAAGGAGAACGAGGAGTCGATCGCGGTCATGCAGAAGCGCGGGATCACGATCGTGACTCCGGATGCCGCCCGCGTCGCCGAGTTCTCCACCATCGGGCGGCAGGTGTGGCGGGCGGAGGTGGGGAAGCTCTACCCGCAATCGCTGCTCGACCAGGTCATCGCCGCGGTGGAGGAAGCGCGGTCCGGCGGCAAGGCGCCAGCCAGCGCGGGCGGGACCCCCTAGCGTGGACGAGGCGCTCGAGTCGGCATCCGTCGGTCCCGAGGGCCGGCTCATCGCCGGGCTCGGCGCGTGGCTCTTTGCCGCGCCCCGCTCGACCCCGGCCGTGCTCCTCGTGCTCCTGTTCCTGGCCTTCGCGCTGGTCCTGGTGCGACGCGGCCTCTTCCGTTCGCGACCCCCGGCCGAGAACCTCTTCCGCCTCGCCGGCCGCATCGAGATGGGATTGCTCGGTCTCCTTCTCCTCGGCATGGTCTTGCTCTCGGCGCTGCAGATCCTCCTCCGCAATGCCTTCGGTTTCGGCTTTCTGTGGGTGGATCCTCTCCTCCGCTATGCCACCCTGTGGATCGGCTTCATCGGGGCCGCGGTGGCCGCGGCCCAGGGCCGACACATCCAGATCGATGTCCTCTCTCACGTTCTGACCCCGCGTGTGCGCCGGATCACCGGGCGTGTCACGAGCCTCGCCGCTGCCGCGACCTGTGCTGTGCTCTGCGAATCGGCCTATCGCTACCTGGCCAGCGAATACGCCTACGACACGCGAGAGTTCCTCCGGCTTCCCAGCTGGGTCCTCCTCCTGGTGATCCCGGTCGGCTTCGCCGTTCTCACCTATCGCTTCATCGATCGAGCGATCATGCTGCCGCCGGCCGATGCGCTGGTAGCGATCGAAGATCAGGGCGCCGTGGGGAAGGGAGCGGCCAATGATCCTGATCGGCCTCGCTCATCGTGCTCCTCGCCGTGCTCGGAATGCCGCTCTTCAGCGTGCTCGCGGTCGATCGCGCTCCTCGCCTTCCGCGGCGCCGGCATCGACACCGCGGCGGTGATCGTCGAGATGAACCGGCTGGCGACGGCGCCGATGCTGATCGCGATCCCGCTCTTCACCTTCGCCGGCTACCTCTTCGCCGAGGCCGGATCGCCCGCCCGTCTGGTCCGCTTCTCGCGCGCGCTCCTCGGGTGGTTTCCGGGTGGGCTCGCCATCGTCGCCCTGGTCGCCTGCGCCGTGTTCACCGCCTTCACCGGCGCCAGTCGGGCGTGACGATCATCGCCATGGGTGGCATCTCTGATGCCGGCGCTGATCGCCGAACGCTACGGCGAGCGCTTCTCGCTCGGTCTCCTCACCACCTCCGGCAGTCTCGGTCTGCTCTTTCCGCCCTCGCTTCCCGTCATTCTCTACGCCTATGTGGCGCAGGTGAGCGTCGACAAGCTCTTCCTCGCCGGTTTGATTCCGGGGCTGCTCTTGATCTTGATGCTCGCCCTCTACTCGATCGCGCGTCGGCCGCGCCATGTGCCGCGCCAGCGCTTCACGGCGCGCGAGGTCTGGGCCGCGGCGCGCGGCGCGGCCTGGGAGCTCCCGCTGCCCCTCGCCGTCCTCGGCGGCATCTACTCGGGAACTCGTCACCATCACCGAAGCGGCGGCGCTCACCGCCTTCTATGCACTCGTCGTCGAGGTGCTGATCTACCGTGACATCGACGCCGCGCGAGCTACCACGAATCATGAGGGAATCGATGGTGCTCGTCGGCGGCATCCTCATCATCCTCGCCGCGGCCCTCGGGTCTCACCAACTACCTGATCGACGCCGAGGTGCCCTATGCGATCTTCGACTGGATGCAAGCGTTCGTGCAGTCGAAGCTCCTCTTCCTGTTGATGCTGAACCTCTTCCTCCTGGTCGTCGGCGCGCTGATGGACATCTTCTCGGCCCTGATCGTCGTGGTTCCGCTGATCGTTCCGATCGCTCAGGGCTATGGGGTCGATCTCCTGCACCTCGGGATCATCTTCCTCGTCAATCTCGAGATCGGCTACTCGACCCCGCCGGTCGGGCTCAACCTCTTCATCTCCTCGTTTCGCTTCCGGAAACCGGTTGCGTCCCTCTATCACGCGTCGTTGCCCTTCCTCGCCATTCTCCTGGTCGCGCTTCTCATCATCACCTACGTTCCAGGGCTCACGCTCTTCCTGACCGGGCCCGCGGGCGGGTCCGGGCTGGGTTCCGCGGCGCCCTGATGCGGACGCGGCCGGCGGGGGGGAGGGATGGCGGGGCGCTGTTCAGTCCGGCCGCGGGCACAGCGAGCCGAGGGGTCGGTGGCCATCGGCGGGCCATGTCACCGGCGGGCTCTGCAGGCGTTGCACCGGGCACAAGCGAACCCGCGGCACCCAGTCGAGATTCGTCTCCACATCGTCGTAGAGACCGAGGGCGCCCGCGAGGGCGAGGCGGTCGGCATGAGGAACGGCCAGCCCGACCGCCTGCAGATGATCGCGGACGAGGGTGAGGGCCGCACCGGCCTCGGCCACGCTCGCCACCGGTTTCACGATCACGGTGCGGCCCAGCGGCGAGAACTCGAAGTGAGGCGTGTGATCGAGGAGGACCGCGAAGCCGGCCTCGAACCCGCCGAAGAGTTCGCTCGTCGGGGGGGTCTGAGCCAGCTCGCGCGCGCCGAGGAACTGGCGGAGGGCCGAGGCCCGGGCTGGTTCGAGGGGAGCGCGCGGCCAGCGCTGCCCGATCAGCTCGAGCTCGGCGGCGAGGCGGCCGGCGAACTCGCGCGCGGCATCGGGCGCTCTCTCCTCGATGAACACGGTGTGCGGCGACAGGCATCCCTGCTGCTCGTAGAGCGCCACCTCCCGTGCAAGAGTTCGCGCCAGGCCACGAGAATCAGCGGCGAGGGCGCGAGCGGAGAGAATGGCGGCTGATACTTTCGGTCCGTGTGCCACGAAGCGCGTGCGCTCGGGGAGCGCCGCGCGCAGGCGGATCACCGTCTCTCGGTCCCCGTGCACGACGACGGCATCGGCGGCGGCGAGGGCGGCCGTCGTGAGTGCGGTGTTCGAGCGCGACCAGTTGAGCACGGCGACCATCCCCGCCAGATCCGGATCACAGGTTTCGAGCGAGCGGGCCCACAGCGGCGCGAGGATCGGTTCGGCAGTCGCCGTCTTGATGAGCACCGCCGATCGGAGGAGGAGAGCGACGGTCGCGGTGACGATGGCCGGCGGGAAGACCGTGCCGGCGGCGATCGCAAGCACCAGCCGCGGAGGTGCCGCGTGGAGGTGGCCGACCTCGACGCGGAGGAGCTCGGCCAGCCGCTCGGCGCGGAGCGAGTCGAAGAGCCGATCGAGGGCCTCGGCCACCATGCCGGGGGCGAAGCCGGTGGTGGCGGCGAGCTGTTGCTCGGCCACCAGGCGATGCGGGTTCGTGCGGTCGAGCCAGATCTCCGCCACGGCGCCCAGGCTCTCGAGCAGGCGCGACGTGGTCAGTCGCCGCTCCAGGCCGGCGGCCGCGGCGACGAGGCCGCCGGTCACCGCGGTCAGAGCTTGAGCCGACGGCTGCCAGCTCGAGAAGGTATATCCTCCGCGCGCGGTCTGCTCGGTGCCGGCGAGCGGTGCGAGGGTGGGGGGCAAGTAGACGAGGCTGCCGTCGGTCATCAGCTTATGGCGTCCAGACGCAGAAAATCATCCAAGGCCAGCGAGCAACCGCGGGCCGATGCGCCGGGCATGCGGCCCAGGAGCTCGAACCCATCACCGAGCGCCCGGCCCCGGTCCTCGGTGAGGAGCGAGACCGTGCTCGAGCGCGCGGCGAGATCGAGATGGACGAGGAGCCCCTCTTCGCCCGCGGCCACCGGGGCCAGGGTGAGGGGATCGAGGATCATCGTGCGTACCCAGGGTGGCGCGGCCTTCGCTCGGGGCGCCCGCGGGTCGTTGGCGGCGGGGTGCTGGCCGGCCGGGAGCGCCGTGAGCGCCGCGTGGAGCGTGGTGTCGTAGAACTGGCTCACCAGTTCGGTCATGCCGTACTCGGCGACGATGGCATGAACCGGCACACCGAGACGGTCGGCAATCGCCGCATAGAGCTCGTGGCGTTCCACTTGCCGCCGCTGCCCCTTGAATCCTCCGGTCTCCATCACCCGCGAACCGGGCGCCAGCGGGATCCGGGTCCCGGCCGCGGTGAGCGCATCGACGAGCGCGAGCAACGCGATGGCGGTGGCGGCGATGAGGACCGGCTCGGCCGCGGCGGCCGCTGTCGAGAGCGCCGCGATCGCGGCATCCGCGTCGAGCGCGCCGCTGGCCGTCACGAAGTAGCGCGGCCGGGCGCCGAGCTGGCGCGCCGCGGAGCCGACCATGTAGGCGAGTGAGGATTCGGGAGCTCCGTCCGGGTCCGGAAGGAGGGCGATCCATGCGAGCTCGCGCCGGTCGGGAAGGAGATGGCGGACGAAGGGAGGCAGAAGAGCCGAGTCGGCGAGCGCGAGCGTGTCGAGCTCGAGCACCGAGCGCTGCCCTCCGCTGGTACCGCTCGAGCGGAAGCGGCGCACGGTGGCTGGAGGAGGGAACGTCGCCATGCGCATCTGACCGAAGGCGCGGGCCGGTACCGGCGGAATGTCCTCGGGCCGGTTGATGTGATCGGGATCCGCGCCGCGCGCCCGGGCATAGCGCGCGTAGGCGGGATTCCATCGCACCTGGTAGGCGAAGACGTCGAGGAGGAGCGCATCGAGAGCGTCCCGATCCGCTTTCCAGGCGGCAGCTGCTTCCGCGATGAAGGGGATGATGCGCTGGTCGAGGACTGCGGCCTCGCGGCGCTCGGCGGGATCGGGATCCAGCGTGGTCATCTCGACTCCGGGTGTCGGCTCGGCGGCACGAGAGAAAGGACGTCGGCAATGGCCTCGACGCCGCGTGCGAGCTCGGTCTCGCTCAGGATGTACGGCGGCGTGAGCTCGATCACCTCGCCCTCGCGGCCCGCGGTGAGGACCAGCACCCCGCGGGCGCAGAGTTCGACCATGACCGCCGCCGCTCGCTCCCCGTCCGGCGCGCCGGTCTCGGGGTCGCGCAGCTCGATGCCGGCGAACAGGCCGCGCCCGCGGATCGCCGTGATTCCATCGGATCTCGCCTAGCGCCGCTTCGAGTCCGGCGAAGAGCCCGGTGCCGAAGCTCTCCGGCGCGCTCGACGAGATGCTCCGACGCGATGACATCGAGGACAGCCAGGGCCGCGGCGGCCGCCAGCGGATGACCGAGGAAAGTCGCCGTGTGCAGGGCAGGACCGGGATGGCTTCGCCACGCGTCCATCACCTGGGCCGAGCCCACGGCCGCCGCCAGCGGGAGGCCGCCGCCCAGCGCCTTGCCGATGAGAAGGAGGTCGGGGACGATTCCCTCATCCTCGACCGCAAACCAGCGCCCGGTGCGCCCGAGCCCGGTCATGATCTCGTCGACGATCAGGAGCGCGCCGTGGCGCCGGCAGGCGGCGTGGAGCGCGGGAATGAGCCCCGGCGGGGCCGGTCGCACGCCGCCACGACCTTGGATCGGCTCGATCACGACCGCGCCGATATCGCCATCCGCAAGAATTGACTCGATCAAGCTGAAATCGGCGTGGTCGGGGGCCGTGAGGGGGACCTGTCGCACGTGCCCCGCCAGCTGGGCGGCGAACGGCCGGCGGAAGTGGTCATGACCCGCGAGGGGCAGGGCCCCGTAGGAGAGACCGTGGTAACCACCGGCGAAGGCGATCACTCCGGGCTTGCCGGTGGCAAGGAGTGCGGTCTTGAGCGCCGCTTCGACCGCGTCGGTACCGTTCAGGCCGAGGTGGGTCACTCCGAGGTCGCCGGGAGCGATCGCGGCCAGGCGCTCGAGAAGCTCCACCTTGATCCGGGCCGGGTGCACGTCACCCATGGCGTGGATGAGCTCTCCAGCTTGCCTGGTGACGGCCTCCTCGACGCGGGGATGGGTGTGGCCGATGGCGGCCACCCCGAAGGCGGCGGTGAGGTCGAGATACTCGTGACCGTCCGCATCCCAGACCCGGGTCCCCCGTGCCCGCTCCCAGACCACGGGAAAGCGCGGGCCGCGGCCCGTGACGCCCGGATTCTCCACCGTGGCGAGGCGATCCAGAAGAGCGCGCGAGCGCGGTCCGGATCCGGCGACCGCCTGGCGGCGGCCCTTCGCTGTCGGCTCACGGAGGTCCATCCGGGCGATCGTAACAAACGGGGGCCGGCCCGGCTCGACCGGAGCCCGCCCGAAGCAACTTGACCGGCGGTTGGTCGCTCTGCCACCTTCTCTCCATGGCAAGCAGTGATGAAACTTCGGGCGCCGATGAGCGCTACGATCTACTGGTGGATGAATCCCAGAACGCTCTCGATCACGAGGATTACGAGCGCGCGATCGACCTCGCGCATGAGGCGATCGAGCTCCGGCCCGACCAGGCCGAGGCCTACTTCGTGGTGGGGGTCGCGTTCTTCGATCTCGGGGAGTTCCGGCCGGCTCACGATTACTTGCGGCAGGCGGCGGAGCACAGCCCGGACGATCCGGTGATCCGCACCTTCGCCGGAGCTTCGTGCTTCGTCCTCGGCGAGGATGGACAGGCCGAGGAACTCCTCCGCTCGGCGATTCGTGACGATCCCGATTCGACCGAGGCCCGGTACTGGCTGTCGATGGTCATCGAGCGCCGCGGAAGTCACCGCGAGGCCGATGAGCTCCTCGCCGAATGCGCCCGCATCGATCCGGAGCGCTACCACCTGCCCTTCCGCGTGAGCCGTGAGGAGCTCGAGCGGGACCTGGAAGAGGTGCTCCGCGCGCTCCCGGCGCCCATCGCGGCTGTCCTCAAGGAGGTCCCGATCATCATCGAGGACCTCCCGGCTCGCAGCATGCTGGAAGGTCCTGAGCTGCTCGCCCCCGATATCCTCGGGCTCTTCACCGGCGCGTCCCACCCGGAGGAGAGCGTCTTCGAGACGGCCGCGGAACCGACCGCGGTCTACCTCTTCAAGCGGAATCTGGAGCGGATCGCCGCCTCGCGCGAGGATCTACTCGACGAGGCGCGGATCACCCTCGTTCATGAAATCGGGCACTACCTCGGCCTGGACGAGGACGATCTCATGGAGCGCGGGCTCGACTGACGTTCGCTCCCGGCGAGCGCTCTCGGGTGGGCGGCCGAGTGGGGAGGGTGCTCGAGGCGGCCCTGGCGCGAGGCGACGATCCGGATCGAGAGGATGCAACCTACCCGACGCGACTATCTGGACGATCCCTATCGCCGCCAGTTCACGGCCACGGTCGTCACGTGCCTGGAGCGCCGCGACGGGCCGGCCGCCGTCCTGGCCGAAACGTGTTTCTACCCTGAAGGGGGCGGTCAGCCGGCCGATCAGGGACAGCTCGGCCCGGCCCGCGTGCTCGATGTCCAGGAAGAAGCGGACGGCACGATCGTCCACTACCTCGACCGGGCGCTCGCTCCCGGCACGCACGAGGCCGTGATCGACTGGGGTCGCCGTTTCGACCACATGCAACAGCATACGGGGCAGCATCTCCTCTCGCGCTGCTTCGAGATCCTCGCCGGCGCCGGCACCGTGTCCTTCCATCTGGGCAGCGGAGAAGTGACCATCGATCTCGATGTCACCGATCTCCCGCCGGCCAGGATCACCGAGGTCGAGGAGCTCGCCCATCGAGTCGTCTTCGAGAATCGGAGCGTGGAGGCGGAGGAGATCTCCGCGGCGGAGGCTGTTGCTCTCGGTGTGACCTGTCCTCCCGGCGTGGACGGGCGGGTGCGCGTGGTCACGATCACCGACTTCGATCGCAATGCATGCGGCGGGACGCATGTCCGGGCGACGGGGGAGATCGGTCCGGTCAAGGTGCGGCGCCTGGAGCGCGTGCGCGGGAAGACCCGTGTCGGCTTCCTCTGTGGCTGGCGCGGTCTGCGTGACTACGCCTGGAAGCATGAGGCGATGCGCGAAATGGCCGCTCTCTTCACCACGGGGGAGCACGAGGTGCCGGGGCTCGTCTCGAATCTGGTTCTGGGGCGCAGGTCGCTCGAGCGGCGTGTTCGCGATCTCGAGGTGGAACTGGCCACGTACCGCGCTTGTGCCCTCATCGACGAAGCAAGACCGGTGGGTGACCGGGGATACCGGCTGATCAGCCACCTGTCGGCCGACGGCCTCGAGGCGACGCGCGCTCTGGTCACCGCCCTGGTCGCGGCATCGGGAGTGATCGCCCTCGCCGGCTGTGTGGAGGATGGTCGGGCGCGGGTGGTGGCTGCCGCTGCTCCGGATGTGGAGATCGATCTCGCCCCGATCGTGCGCGATGCCGCCAACGTCCTCTTCGGCCGGGGAGGGGGCAAGAAGAACTGGGCAGAGGCGGGGGGGGAGGATCCGGCTCGTCTCGAGGCCGCGCTCCACCGAGCCAGCGCCCAGGTCCTGGCGCTCGTCGGGTGAGCGCTCCTTGCTAGGGACAGGTCGATGTGACGCGGCTGGAGGGCTGGGAGCGGAGCCCGGGCACGCCGTCGACGCCGAGCGCGCGGACTCGATAGTAGTACACCGAGTTCGGGGAGAGGCCGGGGATGCCCGGCGCGGCGCCATCGAGGAAGTCGCGACGATCGGCGGGCACCGAAGCCACGAGCGTCCCGGGATCCTCGCCTGTCGATCGCGAGCGGTAGATCTGGAATCCGCTGAGCCCGGTCGTCTCGACCACCGTCCACTGCACGCGGATCTGCGGCTCGTCGCCGGCACAGAACACGGTGAGATCACTGATCGACGGGGGTGGCGGTGTGAGACCGTTGGCCGGGTCGCGGGGACTATCGAGCACGGGGGGTGCGAAATCTCCCTGGCATGCCGCGCCAAGGAGCAGGAGCCCGGCGAGAGCCAGGAATCCGACCCGCGAGCGATGGCGATGGGACGCGGCAGAATCCATGGAAGTCGCCTTGAATGGGATCAGGTGCCGTCGCGCTTGATGGGATCGAGCAGCGCGACGTCCGCGTAATCCTCGGTCAGGCGCGCGATCAGGACCGTGCGCCGTCCCCAGTGACTGGCCTCATCGATCGAATCCACCCAGATGTCCGCGCGGCGCCGCCAGCGCCGGGCCATCGTGTCCTCGACCTGATAGACCCCCTTACCGATGATCTCGATCCTGTCGCCGAAGCGGAACGGCGCGCCCGGGGTGTATTCCGCGAGCAGGTCTCGCGACAGGGCGATGTAGCCGGGGCGCGTCCGCTTCATGCTCGCGGTCAGGTCGGGCGTGGAATCGGTCTCGGCGACTCGGCTGGTGTAGGCGGTGCAGGTCACGCGCACCACGAGGCCGTGGTCGCCGGAGGCGGATTGAGGGTACCCCTCGAGCAGGAGGTCGAAGGGGAGGATGTCCTCGGCGGCCTCGAGCTCCCAGATGCCGGAGGGGGTCATGGCCGGGGCGGCGGTCAGGAGACAGAAGGGACCCACGGACGGGGGCTTGAACTCGAGTCGGAAGGCGTCAATCGCCCGCGGGGTCATGAGAGTGAACAACACGGCCGCCGCTGCGAAGAGCCAGACCGAATAGCGAACTCGGGGCACGATTCGCATCGATTGGATGAACCTCCAAGAGGTCTGTTGGAGAGCCCCCTGACGGGCGGGAGGGGAGACGCCCAGGGGCAGCGGGTGAGGCTGGCGCAAGATCCCTTTGAATGTCCAAATATTCTACAGGCGAGCCGGGGAGGGGGCAAGCCCCAAAGCGGACCTTCCCCTGCTCTCGGAATCCGAAACTCCGGCGCGCATCCCGGGGTATATCATTTTGAATCAGAGCGAGGGACGCAGGCCGACCGTCGGGAAAGCTTCGTCCTGATTCGAGATAAAGATCTCAAGTCCATATCAATCAACGATTTGAGGTCCTCTGTAACTCTCGTGATCCGAGAGCGGCTTAACCCACCGGGCCTGACCCGGTCCTTTGAGTCAGCGGGACACGTTTGTGACGGAGGGCCTCACCGCTTTCCGGGGCCCAGGCTTCTCGGGTGACCCCGATTCGCCTGATCGCGGCCTGCGCTACCCGGGGGGCCAGCCCATTCGCCGGCCTCCGAGCAGGTGCAGGTGAATGTGGAAGACGCTCTGCCCCGCTTCCTCGAGGCAGTTCCACACCAGACGGTAGCCCCGCTCCGCCAGGCCCCTGGCTCGAGCGATGTCCTTGGCCGCGAGGATGATCCGCCCGGCAAGTCCCTCCGCCTGGGCGTCGAGCTCATTGAGGGTCGCGATATGGACTCGCGGCACGATGAGGATGTGCACAGGCGCCTGCGGATTCACGTCCTCGAAGGCGACGATCTCGACATCTTCGTGGACGCGCCGTGATGGGATCTCGCCCCTGATGATGCGGCAGAAAAGGCATGACGACTGTGCATTCGATTCGCTCATGATCCAGACGATGTCGAGTCACGTCCCGGGCTGTCAAGGATGGCGCCGATCGGACGCCGGCGCCGCGACCGGGTGCCGAATGATGCCCGGGTGAGCACCGACCTTGACCCTCCGGGTACCGAATCACTAGGCTCCGCCCACTCGAAGCTCGCGTTCCGCGCCCGAGGTCGAGATCGTTCCGGGGCGCGCCGATTGAAAAGCGGGGGAGATGGCACAACCAGTGAACGTCACGACTCATGATGAAACGCGGGGTGCCGGCCTGATGCGGGCAGCGCCGAGCCTGGCCCTCATCCTTGCGATCTCGCTGCCGCTATTCGGGGCTGCCTCGGCTGAGGCCGCCGAGCCCACGGCCGGATCCAGCTACCACTGGCCCCTCGACCATCCGCGTCGGGTGAGTTCCACTTTCGGTGAATACCGTCAGGGCCACTTCCATGCCGGGGTCGACCTCTCGACATCGGGTCGGGAGGGGATTCCAGTGATGGCCGTCGACGACGGGGAAGTGGTTCGGGTTCGGGCCTCGGGGATCGGGTATGGCCGTGCCATCTACATCCAGCTGCGCAACGGAAAGCTCGCGGTCTACGCCCACCTCTCGGCCTACATGGAGCCGCTGGCCGAATATGTCGAGGCCGTGCAGGATTCGCTCGGGCGCTATCGCGTGGATCTCTACCCGGAGCGCGGGCGCTTTCCAGTGACCAGAGGTCAGGTCATCGGGCGCTCCGGAAGCTCCGGTGCCGGCGGAGCGCACTTTCACTTCGAGCTGCGCGAGGGGGATATTGCCGTCAACCCGCTGTTGCATGGCTTTGCCGCCGCCGATGCCAGCGCGCCCCTGCTCCAGACCCTCGTTCTGACTCCCCTGGATGGCACCGCCCGCATCAACGGATCGTCGCGAAAGATGCGCATTCCGCTCCGGAAGAACCAGAGCGGGGAGCTCGCGGCGATCCAGGATGTCACCATCAGCGGCCGGGTCGGGGTCGGAGTCCGGGGTTTCGATCTCGATGGTGACGTGGGCAATCGCCTGGGCATCTACCGTACCGAGCTGTTCGTCGATGGCGAGCGGCGATTCGTGGCCCGTTTCGACCGCTTCGACTACCTGCGCAATCATGAGGTCGAGGCCGAATATGACTTCGAAGAGGCCCGGGCCGGCCGGCGGACCGTGCGGAACCTATTCGTGCCGCCGGGGGTGACCGGAGACTTTCACGATGGGTTGGCGGCATGGTCCGGAATCCTGGAGGGAATGATGGCGGAGACGACGGTCGCGGCTCCGGGCCCGGCCGTGCGGCTCGCCCCGGGGGGGCACGATCTCCGCATCGTGGCCGCCGATGCGTTCGGCAACGTGACGACGGCGAGTGCGGTGATCCGGGTCAAGGCCGAGAAGGCGCTCGTCCACGACCAGGTCACGGAGTCCCCACTCCTGGCCGGGACCGGTCTGCCCCTGGCCGGTGGCGTCCCTCAGGCACCCAAGGTCCATCTCGACCCGGGAGCGAGAGTGGCCACCCTGACCCTGGATTTCGCCCGGGCCCCAGCTCGCTCCCCGGTGCTCCTGGCGCCTGGTGCCGGGCGCCCCATACCTCTCAAGGCGACCAGCTCCGTGCGCTACGTCGCCACCATCGATGCGCGCGGGGAAACACCGCTCCAGCTCAAGATTCCGGCGCCCGCGGGGGGGGATCAGGTCCTCGGGCTGGATCTCCCGTGGACGGCCGTATCGCGAGCGCGGGCCGGTCGGTACGCGACCCCGGACGGCAGTGTGCGGATCGACTACCCCGCCCGGGCCTTCTTCGAGGATGCCTACCTGTGGGTGGAGGAACAGGCTGGAGCGGCAAGTCTCCCCGAGGGTCTCGAGCCGGTGAGCCGCGTCTTCCGGATGGAGCCGGCCGACCTTCCTCTCGACCAGGGTCTATGGGTGGGTATCCGCCCGGGACCGGGAGGGGTGGCATCCGCCGCCCCCGCGAGCGAGGGAGTGGCCCTCTATCGCATCGCCGGCGGCGACATCGATTATCAGGGGGCGGAGGTGCGCGACGGTCTCATCGGCACCAGGGTGCGCCGGCTCGCGACCTTCGTTCTGGCGCGTGACACGCGCCCGCCGTCGGTCCAGCTCCTGTCGCCCACCGATACGGTTCTCGCCGCGAGCGGACGTCCACTGCTCAGAGCCCGCGTGCGGGATCTCGAGTCGGGTTTCGCCGAGGATAGCCTCACCTTCCTCATCGACGGGCGGCGCGTACCAAGCGAATGGAATCCCGAAGCCAGCGACCTACGCTATCGAACGCGTAGGCCGCTCGCTCCCGGTCCCCATACGATCGTCGTCGAGGCCACGGACCGCGCCGGCAACACGACTCGGCGATCGCTCAACGTGACCGTGCGCTGACCTGCGCGCCGGGAACGACAAGTCTCACCCAGACGATCACCACGTCAAGGTGTCCGCGCGCGCTCGTGCCCGCCCGCGCGCAGTTGTCATCGCCGTCTTGCGTGTGCTACAAGAGGGGGTGAGCTTTGAGGAGTCGAGCGCCAATGAGTCATCCACAGTTTGTCCACCTGCACAATCACTCCGACTACAGCCTCCTCGATGGCGCCACTCCGCTCGCCGCCATGGCCCGGAGAGCCGCGGAGTTCGGCATGCCCGCGATCGCGCTCACCGATCACGGCAATCTCTTCGGTGCGATCGACTTCTACGAGAAGACCCGGGCGGCGGGAGTCAAGCCGATCATCGGCATCGAGGCCTACATCACCGCCGGCAAGTACACCGAGCGCGAGAAAGGCGGGGATCCGTCGAGCCGCTACTTTCACCTGGTGCTGCTCGCCCGTGACCTCGAGGGCTACAAGAACCTGATGCGCCTGACCTCGCGGGCCTTCCTCGAGGGTTTCTACTACAAGCCGCGCATCGATCACGAACTCCTGGCCGCTCACGCCGGCGGGCTCACCGCTCTCTCGGCGTGCCTCAAGGGCGAGGTGCCGTATCATGCGCTACGCGGCAACCGCGACGCCGCGGTGGCCGCCGCCCTCCGCTACCGCGACATCTTCGGCGAGGGCCAGTTCTTCCTCGAGCTGCAGGATCACGGCATTCCGGCGCAGAAGCAGGTGGATACGGAGCTCCTGGAGATCTCGCGCCTGACCGGGATCCCCCTCGTGGCCACCAATGATTGTCACTACCTCGAGTGCAACGACGCCGAGGCGCATGATCTCCTGCTCTGCATCCAGACCGGAAAGACCGTCGACACGCCGGGGCGGATGAAGTACGGCTCGAACCAGCTCTACATCAAGTCGCCCCAGGAGATGCTCCAGGTGTTCGGCGAGCAGCCGGAGGCGATCAGGAACACACTCCTCGTCGCCGAGGGATGTAACCTCGAGCTCGAGTTCGGGAAGCTCCATCTGCCGCACTTCCCCCTGCCCGAAGGCTATGCGAGCGTCGATGACTATCTGCGCGATCTCGCCAACCGCGGGCTCGCCCGGCGCTACAGCGAGATCACGCCCGAGATCCAGTCCCGCCTCGACTACGAGCTCGGCGTCATCATTCGCATGGGTTACGCGGGGTACTTCCTCGTCGTGCGCGATTTCGTGCACCGGGCGCAGGAGATCGGTGTCGCTGTCGGGCCCGGACGCGGCTCGGCGGCGGGCAGCCTCGTTTCCTACGCGCTCGGCATCACGAATATCGATCCACTGCGTTTCGGCCTCCTCTTCGAGCGCTTCCTGAATCCCGATCGGATCTCGATGCCGGACATCGACATCGACTTCTGTTACGAGCGCCGCGGCGAGATCATCGACTATGTCGTGCAGAAGTACGGCGAGGACTGCGTGACCCAGATCATCACGTTCGGCACCATGGGCGCGAGGGCCGTGCTGCGTGATGTGGGCCGGGTCTTGAACCTGCCGTTCGCCGATGTCGATCGCATCGCCAAGCTGGTGCCGGCCGAGATCGGGATCACCCTGGATGATGCTGTGGAGCGCGTGCCCGAGCTGCGTGAGCTGCCGAAGAAGGGCGAGGTCTATGACAAGCTCCTGCGAGCGGGACGCACCCTCGAGGGCCTGAGCCGGCACTCCTCGGTTCACGCCGCGGGAGTTCTCATCACGCCGACCCCGCTCATCGAGAACGTGCCGCTCCACAAGTCGTCAAAGGGTGAGGTCACCACCCAGTTCGACATGCGCGCCGTCGAGAAGATCGGCCTCCTCAAGATGGACTTTCTCGGCCTGCGCACCCTCACGGTGGTGCAGAAGGCCTTCACCATGCTCGAGGAGCTGCACGGGGTCGAGCTCACCATGGAGACGGTTCCGATCGACGATCCGGCGACCTACGAGCTCCTGAAGCGCGCCGAGACGATCGGGGTCTTCCAGCTCGAGTCGAGCGGGATGCGCGATCTCCTCCGGCGACTCCAGCCCGAGGCCTTCGAGGATGTGATCGCCGTCAACGCGCTCTTCCGTCCCGGGCCCCTGGGTTCGGGCATGGTGGACGACTACATCGCCTGCAAGCACGGCCGGAAGAAGATCGAGTACGAGCTCCCGGAGCTCGAGCCGATCCTCCGTGAGACCTACGGCACGATTCTCTACCAGGAACAGGTGATGCAGATCGCCTCCGCCCTCGGCGGCTTCTCGCTCGCTCAAGCGGACATCCTGCGCAAGGCGATGGGCAAGAAGAAGCCGGAGGAGATGGCCAAGCAGCGGGAGGCGTTCGTCAAGGGGGCCGCCGCCCGCAACATCCCGGAGGCGAAGGCGAGCCGCATCTTCGAGCTCATGGCCCACTTCGCGGGCTACGGGTTCAACAAGTCGCACTCGGCGGCCTATGCCTTGATCTCCGTCGTCACTGCCTACTTGAAGGCGCACTATCCCGTTGCGTTCATGGCCGCCTCGCTGACTTCGGAAATGGACTCCTCCGATCGCATCGTCATCCTGGTCGACGAGTGCCGGCGGATGGGGATCGAGGTCATGCCCCCGGACGTGAACGCGTCCTACGCCCAGTTCACAGTCGAGGGGAAGCGCATCCGGTTCGGGCTCGGGGCGGTCAAGAATGTCGGGCCGGGGGCGATCGCCGAGATGCTGCGCGCCCGGGAGAGCGAAGGGCTGTTCCTCGGCCTCCATGATCTCTGCCGGCGCGTCGATCTGGGACGCGTCAACCGGCGGGTGATCGAGAGCCTGATCGGCGCGGGTGCCTGCGACGAACTGGGCGGGCACCGGGCGCAGCTCATGGCCGCGGTCGGGGAGGCCTTCTCGGTCGGGCAGCGCGCCCAGCGCGAGCGTGCGCGGGGACAGGAGTCCCTGTTCGGCGAAGCGGCCGCCGCCGAGATCGAACCGTCGCGCCTTCCCGATGCCGAACCCTGGGACACCAAGACGCGCATCGCGCGCGAGAAGGAGTTCCTGGGGTTCTATCTCACCGATCATCCGCTGGCTGCCCTGCGCCAGGAGATCAGCGCGATCTCGAGCGCCGACTCGCAGGTGCTCAAGTCGATGTCCGACGGTTCCGAGGTGCGTCTGGTCGGGCTGGTGAACGCCATCAAGCGCATCTCCGATCGCAAGGGCAAGCCGATGGCCTTCGTGACCCTCGAGGACTTCGCCGGTCTGGTCGAGGTGCTCGTGTTCTCCGACGCCTGCGAGGCGGCCGGGTCCGAGCTGGCCGTCGACGAGGTGATGGCGGTCGAGGGCCGGGTATCCACTCGCGAGAACGAGGAGGCGAAGCTGGTCGCCTCACGCATCATGTCCTTCGAGCGGGCGCGCCAGGAGATGGTGGGTGCCCTGGAGATCGCGCTCGATGCCACCCCGGGGGCCGAGCTGGTGGCGGCGATCGACCGCGCCCTCGCCCGCCATCCGGGGTCGGGACAGCTCATCTTCAAGGTGCTCGGTGACTCTGGCGATGCCGTCCGGGTGCTGGCCCGGGGCCGCCAGGTGGCCCTGTCCGGGGATCTGGTGCGCGACGTGGCCGAGCTCGTGGGCGAGGAGCGCGTCCGGCTTTGCCAGCGCGAGCCCATTCCCGCCGGGCTCGCCTAGCTGCTAGCCTCTCCCCGGCCACCCCGGCCCACCGGTCTCGGCGTAGGAGGGACTTCTAGGTTGCGACCATCGCTGAATGGTTCCTGGCTGGAGTTCGAGCGGCCGATCGTCGAACTCGACCGCAAGCTCGAGGAGCTGCGCACATTCGCCGATCGCGGCGATCCCGAATTCAAGGACGAGTACGAGAAGCTCTCGCGCAAGGCGGAGAAGATTCGTGTCGATGTCTATTCGAAGCTGACGCGCTGGCAACGAGTGCAACTCGCCCGACATCCGCAGCGGCCCTACACGCTCGACTACCTGAAGCGCATCGTTCCCGACTTCATCGAGCTACACGGCGATCGCGGTTTCGCCGATGACAACGCCATCCTCTGCGGCTTCGGCCGCCTGGGTGGGCGTTCGGTCGCCGTTGTCGGCCATCAGAAAGGTCGTGACACCAAGGAGAACATCAAGCGCTTCTTCGGCATGCCGCACCCGGAGGGATATCGGAAGGCGCTCCGCATCATGCAGATGGCGAGCCGTTTCGGCCTGCCGGTGGTGACCTTCATCGACACCCCCGGCGCCTACCCCGGCATCGGCGCCGAGGAACGCGGCCAGTTCGAGGCCATCGCCCGCAACCTGCGCGAGATGGCCCGGCTCGAGGTTCCGCTGATCGGGGTCGTGATCGGGGAAGGGGGGTCGGGGGGAGCGCTGGCCATCGGGGTCACCGATCGGTTGCTGATGCTCGAGAACGCGATCTACTCGGTCATCTCGCCCGAGGGCTGCGCCGCGATCCTGTGGCGGGACCGGGCGCGGGCGCCGGATGCAGCCGAAGCGCTCAAGATCACCTCCCGCGACCTGGAGGAGCTAGGGGTCATCGATGAGATTCTGCCCGAGCCACTGGGCGGCGCCCACCGGGATCCGGACCAGACCGCTCTGACCATCGAGGAGGCCGTGCTCCGCCACCTGGCCGAGCTCGACGCCCTGTCCCCGGAGGAGCGGCGCCAGAAGCGGGCCCGGAAATTCCAGGCGATGGGGGTGTACAAGGAGGCATAGCCCCGGCCGGCTCCGAGCCTGGCGTTTCCCTCCAGGGGCGCCCGTAGCTCCTTGCTCCCCATGGCTCTGGCGGATAGACTAGGGCGCCGATGCCGAGAACCCTGGGCCCGGTCCCGGCCGGGGCAGGGGTGGCTGCCCGCTGAGCTCGACCGCCTCCGGCGGACCGCTCTCGGCTACTCGCAGCCGCCGGGTTCGGCAACGCCCACGTTCAGGAGTGCGACGCATGCCGCTTTCCGAACAGCTCCTCGCCATTCTTGTTTGCCCCGCCTGCAAGGGCGACCTCGACTACGATCGCGTCAACGAACGCCTCACCTGCCATGCCTGCAAGCTCCGGTATCGGATCGAGGATGACATCCCGATCATGCTGGTCGAGGAGGCTGAGCGGCTCGGGGCGGCGCCGGGGGCTCAGCCAGGCGGTGGGGCGGGGAGCTAGAGATCGGGCGACGCCGGCATCGCATCGTCGTTTGGGATAGTTGCGTGTCGGCGCAGCTAATTACGGCATGATCCAGACAGGCCGCAGAGGGTTCCTGCACGTGCGCAAAATGCTGATCGCGCTCGGCGCGCTCGCCGTCATCGTATTCGCTGGCCACCTTCTCCTTGCCGCCGGCCCGCTGGGACCGGTCGCGGCGAGCGCTCGCGAGCCGGCGCCCGGTGAGGCGACCCGGCCGTCGACTCTTCCCCGCACGGTACCTGTGGATCCGGTCGAGCTCGTGGCCAGCGATGAGCGGGGCACGACCCTCCTCTGCACCGCCGGCCCGCCGGAGCTCGTTCCCGTGGGGGAGGAGGATGGGGCGGATCCGACCCGACGAGTGCGGGTCGCGATCCATGGATTCACGGCCATGAGCCCGCCGGGGGCTCCCGACCTTCCGGGGCGGTCGGTCCTGGTGGCGATTCCAGCGGGGGCGCGGCCCCGGCTCCGGGTCACCATGGGCGGCGAGGAGGAGATCTCCCAGGTCCGCGTGGCCCCGATCCCCGTGCCGGGCCCCCGGCCCGAAGCCGGCGCGATCCCGACCTGGCTCCCGAGCGAGGACGCCGTCTTCTACGCCAGCTCCTACCCCGAGGAGCGCGTGCTCCTGTCGCCGGTCATGCGGATGGGTGATCTCGATGTGGTCTCGGTCACCATCCGGCCTGCCGTCTTCGATCCAGAGCGTTCGCTCATCCGCTTCGCCACCCGCATCGAGATCGAGGTGATCACCGAGGGTGGGGTCTCCCGCCGTTCGGGGTCCGACGTCGGCGCCGGTCCGTCCACCGTGAGCGCCGTCGTCAACCAGGAAGCGGCCCGCGGATTCGGCCGGGAGCGGTCCCCTTTCCGGACCGCTCGACGTCAGGAAGGGGCGAGCTTCGAGAGCTCGAATCACTGGGTCCGGATCTCGGTGGCCGCTCGTGGTCTCGTCCGGGTCGATGGCGCCCGTCTGGCCGCGGCCGGTGTGGACATCGCCACCATCGATCCCTCGAGCCTGCGTGTGTTCTGGGGTGGAGGGCTCGATCCCGAGCCCGGGGTGAGCCCGCGATCGCCGAGCGCGGCTTCCTTCATGAACGAGTGCGCGATCGAGGTCGTGGATGGAGGCGACGGCCGGCTTGATACCGGTGACGCCGTCGTCTTCCTCGGTCAGGGCGCATCGGGCTGGCGCGATGACTTCCGTGGCGGGACGTATGCGCTCGACTACGTCGAACATGCGCGAGTCAAGACCGGGGTCTACTGGCTCACCTGGGGTGGGGATTTTACCGATCCGCCGCAGAGAATTGCGTCGCGCGATGCAACGCCGGCGGGCGGCCCCGTGGTGACCCGGGGCCGGGCGCGCATTCACTTCGAACGCAATCGCCGCTACTATTCCGATCTCTACGAGGCGGGCCAGAAGTGGGAGCGCTGGTTCGATGCCATCCTCACCGACTACGATGCCGCGGTCTACTTTCCGATCCGCCCCGAGAAGCCCGATGTCACCGCTCCCGGCGCACTCAATCTGCGATTGTGGGGGTACACGAGCATGGGGAACCAGGCGACCATCCGCGACCACTACCTGCGGGCCTGGTTCAACGGTGAGCCCATTCTCACTCCAGCCGGACGAGACACCTTCATCTGGGATGGGCCGCGGTTCCAGAGGACAGGGCGTCAGGATGTGACGAGCGAGACGCTTCAGCTCCTCGACGGCGAGAACCGCCTGCAGCTCGATGTCCTCGTCGTCAACGATCCGCTGAACCCGAACCGGAGCGATCAGGTGCTCATGGCCTGGTATGACTTCGGATGGGTGCGCCGACTCGATTTCGCCGGCGAGGCCGGCGGGGAGGCGGTGCCGTTCGGCGATCCTGGTCCGGCCACCGTCGAGGTGAACGGGGCGCCCGCCGGGGCCCGGGTCTTCGACGTCAGCGATCCGTGGCGACCGATCGAGCTCGCCGGGATCGAGCGCGCGGGGACGGTCCTGCGCTTCGCTGCCGATCTCGATCCGGCGTCGCCGCCCAAGTTCCTGGTCGGGGTCACGCCGGCGGCGCCGGCGGCGGTCGAGGTGGATCAGAGCCAGCCGCACCTCCGGCGGGCCGACCACGCGGCCTGGTACATCGTCATCGCCCACGACTCGATGATCGCGGAGGCCACCCGCCTGGCGGAGGCTCATGCCCGCCACGCTCCACCCGAGGGCGCGCCGCCGGGGCCGCCCCTCGCGGTCCGGCTTTCGGACGTCGTCGACGAGTTCGGCTGGGGACTCCGGAGCGAGATCGCCATCCGCAACTTCGTCGACTGGGCCTTCCACGAGTGGTCGGCCCCGCCGCTCTACATCTGTCTTCTCGGCGACGCCTCCTATGATCCTCAAGACAACTACGGGGACGGCACCCGGGAGACCGATCTCGTCCCTGCGGCCCAGTTCTGGAACTGGATCGGCGGGTCGTACGGCGGCTCGGACTACATCTCGGACGACTACTACGTTCGCACCTTCGGCGACGCGCTCGAGTCGCCGCCCGACGTCATGAGCGATCTCTACGTCGGCCGCATCCCGGCGGGGAGCCGCAGCGAGGCGCAGATCGCCGTGGATCAGAAGACGATTCCCTTCCTCACCGATCCCGAGTTCGGGCCATGGCGGCAGCGGGCGCTCATCCTCGCCGACGACGAGTACGCCGGTGGGGATCCGCCGCGCTACGAGGGCTTCATTCATGTCCAGTACAGCGAGCAGGTGGCCGCGCTCCTGCCGCCGGAGCTGGAGCGGCAGAAGATCTACCTCACCGACTACCCGTGCAATCCGTGCACCAGCCCGCGCGCCAAGCCGGCGGCGCGCGAGGCGTTCGTCAACGCCTTCAGCGACGGGGCCGCCTTCATCAACTACATCGGCCACGGAGCCCCCGATGTCCTGGCGCACGAGGCGGTCTTCAAGATCGAGAACGTGGGCCAGCTCACCAACAGCCGCCGTCTGCCGTTCTTCTCGACCTTCTCCTGCACGGTGAACCGCTTCGATGAGCCGGCGAGCGAGGGGATCGGCGAGGCGCTCGTCAACCACGAGGGCGGGGGTTCGGTGGCCTCGATCGGGTCGACCGATCTTGCGTTCATTTCCTCCAATCTGGTGCTCAACGAGGGTACCTACGCCCGCATGTACGAGAACTCCGATCTCCTCCTGCCGCAGACGTTCGGCCGAGCTTTCGGCGACACCAAGAATGCACTGGCCGCCGCCGGTGACACGTCCGGGGCGCGCAAGTATGTGCTGCTCGGAGATCCGGCGCTCAGTCCCGGCACGCCGAACCGGCGCCTGCTCCTCGACTTTCCGGGTGCGGTGGTGCGCGGGGACACGACGGAGCTCGTTGCCGGGGTGCCCTCGATGGTCCGGGGCTGGCTCGATGGGCAACCGCCCTCTGGCTCGTGGACAGCCGAGCTGCGGGCCAGGGACTCCGATGTCGTCACCCGGCATGGGACCGTGAACAGCGGGGTCAGCTACCTCCTTCCGGGGAACTCCCTCTTCCGCTCGACCCTGCCCGTCTCCGGGGACACTCTCAAGTCGCAGCTCGTCGTTCCCATCGATGCCGCCCAGAGCCTCTCTCCGGGCCGCGGCGCGGGACAGACCAGGGTCTATGCGAGGGGGGCGGATTTCGATGCAGCCGGCTTGAACGTGCTCTTCCTCAACGTCGAGGATGCGGAGCCGACCGAGCCGAACTCGGATGGGGGTCCCCGCATCACGGTCTCCTTCGATGCTCCGGATTCTGATGCCGTCCCGCCGAATGCCACGCTCCACATCCGTCTAGAAGATCAGAGCGGGATCAACATCGTGGGCAATACCCCCTCGAACTCGGTCTTCATGCGGATCGATGAGCGCGAGACCGTGGTCATGAACGAGCAGTTCGTCTACGAGCCGGGGAGCGCGACGGCGGGAACCATCGACGTGAGCTTGCCGGACCTCGAGGGAGGTCCTCACGTCATCCGTATCTACGCTTCCGACAACTACCTGAACCGGAGCGAGGAGGATGTCCCGTTCAGCATCCTGGAGGCGGGGGAGACGGGCATCCGGAACGCAGGTTTCTACCCGAACCCGTTCGACCTCGGCGCCGGCCAGGGCACGGTGCTGTCCTTCACCCTGCCCGAGCCAGCCGAGGTGTCGATCCGCATCTATACGGTCAGCGGCAAGCTCGTCCGGGACCGTTTTCCCGAGATCGACCGCGCCTTGTCCCCGGGGACGACGCAGGTTTTTTGGGATGGGCGGGATCAGGATGGAGATTTGGTCGCCAACGGGGTGTATCTGTGTGCGATCGCGGCCCATGGGAGCCTCTCCGGGACCCGGGACGAGGTCATCCTGCGCTCCGTCGTCCGCCGCTAGTCGAGCGGGCGAACCTCTTGTCCGCTCGAGGGTTCTATCAACGTGACCGGTGGCCAGCCTGCTCCGAGCAACCACTCCCATGTGCGGAGTGTGGTGCCGATAACCAGAGAGGGCTTCCAGGCTGGGTCGGGTGACCCGGATCCGAACCCGGGCCGTGAGTTGACCCTCCCCCAAGCGGGTGATACGATGACGAGGCTAAGTCCTTGCTGTACAAATCATTGCTGGAGGGATCGGTGATGTTTCGCGCTTTCATGGCGGCGCTCGCCCTGTTCTTCTTCGCCGCCGGAGCCGCCCACGCTCAATCCGAGGCCGGCGCGGCTTCGCTCCAAATCGAACCCTCCGCCAGGGCCAACGGGATGGGGAAGGGTTTTGTCGCCGTAACCGATGACGCCACCATGAGCTGGTGGAACCCCGCGTCCCTCGCCTTCGAGTCGGATCGCCAGGCCACCCTCATGCACAGCCAGCTCGTGCCTGGTCTCGCCGACGATGTCTTCTACGAGTTCTTCGGCTACACCTCGAGCATCAAGGGGCTCGGCGGATTTGGTGTCAGCCTCATTTACCTCACCTATGGCAAGAATGTGGCCACCGACTTTTCGGGTCAGGTGATCGGCGAGTTCACGAGCTACGAAGTGGTGCCGGCGGTCTCGTTCGGGACCAAGCTCATGGACAACCTCGGTCTTGGGGTCAACTTCAAGTTCGTCTGGGTGGACCTGGCGCCGGCGGCGGTCACCCGCGACGGGCACGACGGCCGCGGCACGACCGTGGCGCTCGACGGCGCCATGTTGTGGCGCATCCCGAAGTACCGCTTGAACGCAGCCTTCAATTTCCAGAACATCGGACCGGATCTGGCCTTCATCGATGAGGACCAGTCGGATCCTCTGCCGCGGAACCTGAAGCTGGGCCTTGCCTACTGGCTGCTCGCGACGGAGGCGCACACCGTGATCCTGGCTGGGGATCTGAACAAGCCTTTCGTCCGCGTCGATGACGGCCCGCTGCTCAACGTGGGCGCCGAGTATCAACTCGGCCAGTACCTCGCCGGGCGCTTCGGCTGGGTCTACGAGGGGTGGTTCTCCCAGATCGATCCCATCAACGGTCCATCATTCGGTCTCGGACTCCGATACAAGGGATTCTCGTTCGATTACGCGAGCGTTCCGCAGGCCCCTGGCCTCGATCGCGTGAGTCGGTTCTCGTTCAACGCCCGCTTCTAGGACGCGGCGGGGAGTCAGGCAAAACCGCATGCATCTCGCCTCTAGGATGAAGAGGCCTCGCGAGAGGGAGGCCGCACCGCCGCGGCAGCGGGCGAGGGCGCCCTATCGCCTCGCGGCGGGGCTCCTGGCGATCGTGCTCGGCTCTCTCCTTCTCGCCGCTCCGGCCGTTGCCGGTCTCGGAGATCCGGAGCCCTCGCCCTTCTTCCCCATTCGCAGCCTCTTCGGATTCCCGGACCAGTCTCCGGGGCTGGCCCAGCGAGCCATCGAGGACGAGGAAGAGAAGAAGAAGCCCGCCGAGGAAGTGCCGCCGGAGCTCTCGATCCCGGAGCCGCCGCCCCTCACCACCGAGATCGAGCCCAAGTCCCCGACCAAGGCCTTCCTCCTGTCCGCGGCGGTCCCGGGCCTCGGTGAGCTCTACAGCGGTTCCAATCGCGGGTACATCTTCCTCGGCGTCGAAGCGGCAGCATGGATCACGTACGCCTCGTACAAGTCGAGCGCCGGCAACAAGGAAGACGAGCTCTACGCGTACGCCGACCGTAGCTTCTCGATCGCGGCTTTCGAAACCGGATGTGTCGGGCAGCCGGGCCAGCCTTGCCAGGAGGCTCTCGACGCCATCAACAATTTCTACCTCAACGACAAGGGCGAGTACTACGAGATCATCTCCAAGAACCCCATCTACAAGCCCGGATGGGGTGTGCAGGTGCAGTCCGACGGCAGCTTCACCTATGAGAACTGCGATCTCGGCGATCTGGGCTGCCCGCCCGATCCCAGCCAGCCCGGTCAAGAGGCCGCCTACCGGCAATGGGTTGCGGACCAGGCGGCCGCCCAGGATCGGGACTACATCCAGTACAATGGCCTGCGTGATGACCGCAACTCGCTCGATTCCAACGCGCGCACCGCGACGATGGTGGTGCTCATCAATCACATCGCCTCCGCTTTCGATGCTCTGATGGTCGCCCGGGGCTTCAACGCCAGCCTGCCCCAGGGTGTGGACATGAAATTCACGATCAAGACGTCGCTCGGCAATCCTGGCGGCAAGGTCGTCTTCAAGCGCAAGTTCTGAACGTGACTCATCGCTTCCCGATCACACCGGTTCTCGTTCTCGCCGTTGCCGCGATGGTGGCTGCGGCTTCGCCGTCCGTTGCGGGGGATGGGGCCGCCACCAGCGGGCCCGAGCCGGCGCTCGCTTCCTCGTTCCCGCCATTCGAGCTCGATGTCGAAGCCGCGATCCAGCTCGCCCAGGTCGATCCGACCCGCGGCGGGGACCAGGATGACGAGGACGACAAGAAGCGGCCCGATCCCGAAGTCAGCCCCGTCGATACCGGCGGTCCTTCACGGGCGAAGGCGATCCTCTACTCCGCGCTCCTTCCCGGGATGGGCCAGCTCTACGCCGGCGACAAGACCATGGGGACCATCTTCCTCATCGGCGAGGCGGTCTGCTGGACGAGCTATGCCACCTTCCAGGTCCAGGGCAGCCAGCGCGAGGATCGTTACATCCAGTATGCCGAGCGCTTTGCCGGTGTCGGTGACGCCAGCGGTCAGTCGAGCTCCTACTACGGTTCTCTGGCCCGCTACGACCGTTCGGGCGAGCCGGGCGGCCCGGAAAGCTACAACGAGATCGAAGTACGTCTTCGCGCGCGCGAGCTCTATCCCGACGATCAAGCCCAGCAGGCGGAATACATCAGGGAGAACGAGATCACCGGG
Organism: Candidatus Eiseniibacteriota bacterium; assembly: GCA_963823555.1. Lineage (GTDB taxonomy): Bacteria > Eisenbacteria > RBG-16-71-46 > CAVPCR01 > CAVPCR01 > CAVPCR01. The sequence continues at coordinate 708,260 of CAWGMA010000001.1, forward strand.
GAGCAGGCCTGGGACTGGGAATCGGATGATCGCCGCTACGACTACGCCGACATTCGCATCTCCTCCGAAACGGCGTATCATCGGGCCAATTACGCCGTGGCCGGGCTCGTGGTCAATCGGATCCTGAGCGTCTTGCATGCCGTCTGGTTGACAGCAGACGAGGAAGAGCCGGCCGCGGACAGTGGTGTCAAGCGGACGGCCCGGCCGTTTGCCGACAGCGACTTCGCCCTCGGGTCGAGTCGCCTCGGTGTGCGTTACACGTTCTGACCCCCCGCGCGGGCGCCGCAGGCGCCGGGTGCGCTCCGCGGTCCTGAAGCCCGCGCCCCAGGCCAGCCCCATGTCGATGCCAGCGCACCGCAAATCCCATCTCAAGAGAATCGCCGCGGCGTTCCTCGCCGCATTCACCGCCGTGGCCATGACGGCGGTCCTCGCCGCTGAGCCCGATTCCCTCGCGACCGTCGCGACCGATGCTCGTGCTCCCGGATCCGCCGACAGCCTGAATCTGCGCTTCGAGTCGATTCTGGGGCACAGCGGCAACGAGCACGGCGAGTTCCGGCGCCCACTCGCCGTCTCGGAATCGCCATCCGGGGTGCTCGTCGTCGACACCGGCAACAGCCGTGTGCAGAGCCTCGATGCGAACGGGGAGTACTTGTGGGAGGCGGGAGGACTGGGCACGGCCGAAGGAAGCCTCCGCCGGCCCACCTCCGCCGTGGCCAGCGGACTGGCCGTCTACGTGCTCGACGCACTTGGCCTGCGCATCCATCAATTCCATATCCGCGGGGAATATCAAGGAGTCGCTCTCGACTTCCGGCGGCCCGATCTCGAGGATAGGCTGGGACGCGTCGATCCCCGCGGCCTCGCCGTCGGGCGCTCGGGCAGCATTCTCGTCACCGACTCCGAAGGGGACCGGCTCCTCGTCTTCGCCCCGGATTGGGCCCTCCTTCACGTCATCGGGGGATTCGGCTCGGGGCCGCAGTCGTTCTCGGATCCGGAGGGCATCGCGACCGATCGCGAGCGCATCCTGGTCGCCGATTCGGGCAACGAGCGCATCCAGGTGCTCGACTTCATGGGCCGCTTCATCGCCAGCTGGCCGGTGCCCGGTGGTGGGCGGCCGATGAGCGTGGCGGTGGACGCACGCGGCGTCATCTACGTTGCCGATGCCGGCCGCCACCGCGTGCTCGCGCTCGGCAGGAGCGGTCAGCTGCTCGGTTCGGTCGGGGCCGAGGGCCGGGGGCCGGGTTCTCTCCGCGGTCCGTCGGGCGTGTGCGTGATCGGGGATCGCCTGATCGTCGCCGACTCGGAGAACGATCGACTCGCCCGGTTCATCATCGAACGCGCTGGCGGATCGAGCCCGTAGCAGGGCGGCAGGCGGGAACCGGAGGATGAGCACGGAGCAAAGGGCATCATGAGGCAGCCGACGAGCGTGCGACATGGAGCCTCCGGGAGGGCGCCCGACCGCTGGCGATCCCTGATGGCTCCCGCGGTCAGGCTCGGACTCCTGCTCGCCCTGGTTCCGGCTCCCGCCCGGGCGGCGGCTGATCCTGATTCGTCCGCCGCGACTCCGGCTCCGTTCCCTCTCATCGCGCTCGACCGTACCCGCGTCACGATGATGGTCTCCGGCGACCGCCTCTGTCTCGAGCACCGCCATCTCGATCCATCCACTCTCATCGTGCGCTTGGGGCAGAGTCAGCTCGTGCCCGGGCGCGATTTCGCGCTCGATGCCGCCGCGGGCTGCCTCACCTTCGCCGATCCCCGCCGGTTCCTCGGCGCCCATCTCGAGATCCAGTACGCTCATTTCCCGTTCCCGCTCGCCACCCGCTACGTGCATCGCGATCCGGTTCCCCTCGAGGTGCCGGCCGGCGCTCCTCCCGACACGGTGATCCCGATCGAGCGGCACGAGCGCCTGGCGACCATCCCACCGGCGTCCGGCGGCCGGCTCCAGATCCGCGGCAACAAGAGCTTCGCGGTGCGGGTGGGTTCCAACCGGGATGCCAGTCTCAACCAATCGCTCGACCTCGATGTGAGCGGCGAGGTCGCCAGCGGGGTCGAACTCCGGGCCATCCTCACCGACCGGGACCTGCCGCTGCAGCCGCAGGGCGATACCGAAACACTCAACGAGCTCGACAAGATCCTCCTGGAGGTCCGCTCCAAGAGCCTCGCCGCCACTCTCGGCGATTACGACGTACAGGCTTTCGGCGGCAGCTTCCTGAGCTACTCGAAACGGCTCGAGGGGGTGAAGGCGGAGGGCAGACACGACGGGCGCGAGTTCGTGATGGCGGCCGCCGTGGCCAAGGGCGAGTTCATCTCGCTGCCGGTGCCCGCGCTCGAAGGCAAGCAGGGGCCCTACGCGCTGACCGACGCTTCGGGCAACACATCGATCGTCGTCGTTGCTGGATCCGAGGCCGTATGGCTGAACGGGGAACGCCTCACCCGAGGTGACGGCAACGACTACACGATCGACTACGGGCGAGCCGAGGTCACCTTCACCACGCGCCGTCTCATCACTCGTGATTCGCGCATCGTCGTGGACTTCGAATACACCACCGAGGCCTTCGAGCGCAATTTCTACGTCGGTGGCGCGCGGGGCTCGCTGGGGGGCGACAAGTTCTCGTTCGGGGCGTCGGTGGTCTCGGAGTCCGACGATGCCAAGAACCCGATCGGATCCCTGAGCGACGCCGAGCGTTCGGTCCTGGCGGCTGCCGGCGATACCTTGCGTGCGACGGCGCAGGCCGGAGCGGTCCTGGTCGGTGATGGTCGCGGGGACTACGTTGCACTCGGCGAGAGCACGGAGGCGCTCCGCTATCAATACGTCGGACCGAACCGCGGCAACTACGAGGTCAACTTCCTCCATGTCGGGCTTGGCGCGGGAGACTACCTCGACTCGCTGACCGTGAGCGGGGGCAAGGCCTATCGCTGGGTGGGGGCGGGGTCGGGAAGCTACGAGCCGGGGCGTTTCCTGGCCGCACCCGAGAGCCACCAGATTCTCGACTTCACGGGCCAGAGTCGTCTCGGCGACTTCGAGCTGGGCGGCGAGTTCGCTCTGTCGGGCCTCGATCTCAACACGCTCTCGAGCAGCGACGACCTCGACAACACCGGGACGGCCACCGGCCTTCGGCTGGGCTATTCGCCGACCGTCACCCTGGCTGGCCATCAAGTGGGAGTCGCGGTCCGCGCCGGCTATCGCGATGTCGGCACCAGCTTCCGCACGCTCGGTCGTATCCGCCCAGCCGACTACGCCTACACGTGGAACGCTCCGGCCGGCGCCTTCGATCAGGGCGAGCGCTTGCGGGACCTGGGGATGGAGGTCACCCCACTCAGGGGGGTGAGCATCGGCGGCGATTTCGGCTCCACCCGCACCGAGCTCTTCGCCGGAGATCGTTCCGGGATGAGCATCGCGCTCGATCGCGAGCTCCGCGGCCGTTTCCGGCTCGAACGCATCGCCGGCCAGGATCGCGGGGCACCGGCGGCCGATTCGACCGGGATCGCCGCCGTGACCGCAGATCTGGATCGTGCCTACGAGAGCGGAGAGCTCGCCACCGACGTCCGAATGTTCACGCCGCGGCTGCGCTACGAACGCGACGAGCGCATCGAATACCGCGGGGCGGTCCGCGTCGGCTCCGGTTACACGGTCTTCGGCGGTGGCACCGAGGTGCGCCTGCCGTCGCGGGCGCGGCTCACCCTCGACTTCCGCCAGCGTGACGATCGTGTCCTCGGCACCGGGAGCCCGTGGTCTGAGACCGTTGCCGCCTTCGAGCAGAGCTACCGCCTCGAGGTGCCGCGGGTGAGCGCGGTTTCGGTGAGCGGTGCCTTCACGCGCCGTACCTCCGATGATCGACTGCGCGCGGTGCGGCAGGTGTCGGACCTGATTCAGCTCGATATCGTGCATTCCTCACAGCGGGGCGGAGTCGAATCGGAAACCCACGCCGATGTCACGACCACGGATGTCGGCGGCGAGAACCAGGAGCTGGTCTACGTCGGTGCGGGGCAGGGCGTGCTCGATGAGTACGGGCGTTACGTGGGTCCGGGCGGGGATTACGTCCTGCGCCAGACCAATGGTGGGATCCCCGATCTGCGCACCCGGCTGCGCCTGGCGGCGCGGGCCGAGGTCCGCCCGCGTCGCTTCCTGGAGCCCTCGGCCGGCGGTGCCCGGCGCGTCCTGGCGGCACTCGGCGCCGAGACCACGATGCAGGTGGATGAGCTCACGCGGCTCAACCTCTCGAGCCCGCGCTACTTCTTCTTCCCCTCCAACTACCAGCGTGAGGATGCCACGTTCCGTGGCACGTTCTACCTGCGGCAGGATGTCGACATCCTCGAGTCCAACATGCTCCTGAGCTTCCGAGTCCGCGGCGAGCTGCGGAACGAGCTCGACAACCGGGTCTCCGGGGTGAGCAAGGACCGGGAGGCGAGGACGACAGGGCTTCGCGTGCGTTCCTCTCCGTGGTCGCCGTTCTCCGCCGAGCTCGAGCAGACCTGGGGCACCGCCAGCGATGTCGAGGCGGCGACCGGCGCCGGAAGCCCAAGCCTGGGCGAGAGCCGCCTCGATCTCGACACCGGGTCGACGGCACTCGAGCTCACCTCGCGTCCGGGGCGCGATACGCGGATCGGCTTCCTCGTCCGCCGCCAGGTGGAGCAGGTCACGGGGGGGACGGCCGAGGCCGACATTCTCGAGCTCACGCCCAGCGTGACGACCTACTGGCGGCGGGCACGAGTGGACCTGCGCTACCGGCGCGTTCGTGAGGAGCGGACCGGGGTCTTCCCTCCGAGCTATCGCGCCAGCTTCCAGCCAGGAACGCGCAGCGAGTACGGCGTCAACATGGACTATCGCCCCCTCGAGCATGTGACCCTCACCGGTGGCCTGGAGGGCATCCGACTGCCGACCCAGTCCTTCAATCACACCGCGCGCCTCGAAGTGCGCATCTTCTTCTAGTTGGAGGCGATTCCGGCCATGCGGCGCGAGAAGAGACTCAGGCGAGCGATGACGGCGGCGGGGATCGCCCTGGTCGCGGCCGGCCTCGTCTGTGCCGCCACGGCCGCGGCGATTCCTCTCACGGCTGCGATGGCGCCGGACTCGCTGGTGGCAGGCGGGGCTCCCGTGGTCGGAGTCGAGTTCAGCGGTACCGATGTGCGCTCGCCCGGTGCGCTCGAGAGGGCGGTGGCGCGGGCGCTCACCGCCGAGACCGGTTCGCCGGCCTTCGAGCGCCCATGGCGGGGGCGCACGTTCCAGAGCGCGCTCGCGGCGGTGCTGTCGAGCTACCGCGAGGTCGGCCACCTGAGCGCCGCCGTGATGGCGGCCGAGGCCGAGCCCACGGCCGGCGGCGTCAGCCTTCATTTTCACATCGACGAGGGTGATCCGGTCCTGCTCGGCGACGTCGACATCGTCGGCAATGAACTACATGATGACGCAGAAATTCGCGCGATGCTCGGGCTCAGCGAGGGTCAGCCATTCCGGCCGGCCGAGTTCGAGGCGGGCCTGGAGCACCTTCTCGGTCGCTACGAGAACGAGGGCCGGCCGTACGCCGCCATCGAGCCCCGCGACCTGTCCTGGGACGAGGTGGTCCGCTTCACCTTGGCCGTGAACGAAGGCCCCCCGGTGGCGATCGATGGCATCCGGATCTCCGGGAACCGGGTCACGCGGCCGAAGGTCGTCGAGCGCATCGCCCGGCTCGAGCCGGGCGATGCGTTCTCCCAGACGGAACTCGAGCGGGCCGAGGCCCGGCTCCGGCGTTCGGGATTGTTCTCCCAGGTCGAGCCCATCGCTCTGGCGCAGGGTGCCGATCGGACGCGCAACGAGGTCCTGATCCGTGTCCGTGAAGGGCGCACGAACACGGTGTCCGGGGCCCTCGGCTACGCGGGAGCGGAGGCGGGGTTCACGGGGCTCTTCGATCTCTCCCTCGGCAACATCGCCGGGACCGGACGTCGCGGCAGCGCCCACTGGGAGGGGCGCGGCAACGATGTCGAGCTCTATCGATTCAGCTACGACGAGCCCTGGGTTTTCGGTTCCCCGGTCAGCGCTCGCTTCAAGCTGGCGCGGACCATCCAAGGGCCGCTCTACACGCAGTCCCAGGTCAGCGTGGGTGGGGCCTTGGCGATCGCCGCCGATTTCTCCGCCGAGGCCGGCTGGGAACGACAGTCGACCATCGAGTCCACCGTCGTGGGGCGGCGTGCCAAGCGCGATGCCCTGCTCGTCGGCGGCAGCTGGGACGTGCGCGACTCGAGTCTCAATCCCAGGCGCGGCATGCGGATCCGGAGCGATCTCACCCTGGGGCGGAAGGAGTTCGTTCCCGCTCCCGAAGCCGAGGCCCTGCACTTCGGGTCCTGGGTCCTGAGCGTGGACATCGAACGCGCCCAGGGGCTCGGGCGTAGCTGGGTGAGCTTCGTTCGGGCGCGCGGCGTGGGGATCAAGACCGATGAGGAGATCGTGCCGTTCTACGAGCTGTTCCCGCTCGGGGGTGCAACGAGTCTCCGCGGCTATCGCGAGGAGCAGTTCCGTGGTGCCCACGTCGAGCTCCTGCAGTTCGAGCAGCGCTATCTGCTCGGCACGGATGGATCGCGGCTCGTGGGGTTCGTCGACATCGGCCACATCTCGACCCGCGGCACGGTCCTCGCGTCGCCTGGTGAGCCGGACCAGTTCTTCAAGCTGGGCTATGGGGTGGGAATCCGCCTCGGCACGCGCCTCGGCCTGGTCGGCCTGGATTACGCGCTCGGCGAAGGCGACGGCCCGCTCGATGGGAAGCTGCATGTGGCCGTTGATTCGGCGTTCTGACGGTGGACGGGCGCACGCGCCTCGCTTAGGATCGCAGGCTTCACCGAGTGCCCACCGGGGGCGGGCGATGGTCGTCCGCGCTCGCCCGGTGTATCCGTACCGCGGAGGTCTGATGCCAGCGACCGCCGGCAAGCGACCGATCAGAATCGCTCACAGCCCCGATCCCGATGATGCGTTCATGTTCTACGCGCTCGCCGCAGGCGCCATTCCGACCGGATCCTACGAGTTCAAGCACGAGCTCTCGGATATCGAGACCCTGAATCAGCGGGCGCTGGCCGGCGAGCTGGAGCTGACTGCGGTTTCCTATGCGGCTTATCCCTTCCTTGCCGACCGCTATCAGCTCCTGTCGTGCGGGTCGAGCGTGGGCGACGGCTATGGTCCAATCCTCGTCGCGCGCCGGCCCGGCGTGCCGCTTCAAGGCTCGACGATCGCCATCCCGGGCGAGCGAACAACGGCCGTCCTGGCTCTTCGCCTCCATGCGCGAGCCGTGGCACCCGGGGCCGAGCTGGCTCTCCAGGTCGTGCCCTTCGATGAAATCCCGGACGCGGTCCAGAGCGGAGCGGCCGACCTGGGGCTCCTGATCCATGAAGGTCAGCTCACTTACACCGATCAGGGACTGGAAGCCGTCGTCGATCTCGGCGCGTGGTGGAAGGAGGAGACGGGGTTGCCGCTTCCCCTCGGCGGCAATGCGGTGCGGCGTGATCTGGGCCCCCGGGTGATCGCGGACCTTGCCGTCCTCCTCAAGGCCTCCATCGAGCACGGGCTCGCGCACCGTGCGACGGCGCTCGACCATGCCGCGCGTTACGGGCGCGGCCTGAACGAGTCGCGCACCGATCGCTTCGTCGGTATGTACGTCAACGACTGGACTCTCGATCTCGGCGAGCGTGGGCGCGAGGCGGTCCGCGAGCTCCTCAGCCGCGGGCAGGATGCAGGCTTCCTTCCACCCTGCGGACCGATCGACTTCGCGGGCTGAGGTTCGGCGGGCGCCGCTCCGCTCGAGCTCGCCGGCGCGAATCCGTTACCGATAGTAAGAGTCGATGATGCTGAAGATGAAGTCGTAGGTGGTGCGGACGGCATTGATCTCGAGCGCCAGTCGCATCGTGAACGACTTGCCGCGGATCTGTTCCGGTGGGCCGGCATCCGGCGGGACGACCGGGAACACCGGGGCGCTGCCCAGGTTGCGGATCGTCTGCGCCAGCGTGGGGTCGAGGAGCAGCACGCGCCCGCTGAAGATGTCATCCGCCCTGAGCTCGGTCGGGGTCAGGATGTTTCGTGCCGCCATCTCCAGGGTTGCCGTCGGCGGAACGAGCTTGTAGCGCCGTCCCAGGATGTCGACGAGCTCGGACTCATTCCAGTGGATCTTGATCGGGATCTGCCGGCGGGCCTGGACCTTCATGGACAGGTAATCCTTGTACGGGCGGACGTAGATGAAGACCAGGTCGTCGTTGAACGCGAAGTCACTGTTGGCCGGTGAGTCCATCGTGAAGCGATAGAGCAGCTCGCGGGTGGTGCCGGGCTGCGCTTCCGGCGCCGTCCCCGGGGGCGGCGTCGCGCCGGGGGGTGGGGGCGTTGCGGGTGGGGGCGTTGCCGGCGGGGGTGCCGCGGTCGTCTGGCCCGGGGGCGGGCTCGAGCTGCAGGCGAGGATGAGGGTCGCCAGGACGAGGATGGGGGCGGCAAGCCGGACCGCCGGGCTAGAGAAACTGCGGCGCGGATGCATTCCGTTCATGGCATCTCCTCGATTCCGGATTCGGTTCCGGTCTGGGCCACGTGGGTCACCGGCAGCGGTGGGAAGATGTCGTTCGGGTGGTCTGGCCTCCGGCGCGGAATCTTCGGCCGTGTCGCGGAACGCGTCAAGGAGTTTCCGGGCGCATGTCGGCGCCCCCTCTTTCCTGCTTGACCGCGCTCGAGGCATGGTCGAGCTTCTCGCCGGACCCGACCAGCGGAGGAGAAGATGGTGGATCAGCACCTCCATGCCGTGATCATGGCCGGTGGGCGCGGAACTCGGTTCTGGCCGCTGTCGACCACGAGGCGGCCCAAGCAGCTCCTGCCCATCGTGAGCGAGCGGACCATGATCCAGGAGACCTGGGAGCGCATCGCTCCACTCGTTCCCCGCGAGCGCACCTGGGTCGTGACCGGCCGCGAGCAGGCGGCCGAGGTGGCGCGTCAGCTCTCCTTCCTGCCGGAAGACCAGCTCCTGGTCGAGCCGGTTGGCCGCAACACGGCCCCCGCGATCGGGCTCGCGGCCGCGCATCTTCTCCGTCGCGATCCGGATGCGGTGATGGTGGTGCTCCCGGCGGATCATGCCATCGGCAAGGTCGAGACCTTCCGCGCGGCGATTGCCGCCGCGGCGCAGGCTGCCAGTGAGCGTTCGATGCTGGTCACCCTTGGGATCACGCCGACCCGCCCGGAAACCGGATACGGATACATCGAAAGGGCCGACGCCAGCGCCGAATTCGCCGGGCTCACGTTCTATGACGTCTCCGCCTTCCGGGAGAAACCGGACCGCGAAACCGCCGAGCGCTACGTCGCCGGGGGGGGGCACGCCTGGAACGCCGGCGTATTCATCTGGCAGGCCGCCACGATTCGAGACGAGATGGCCACCCATCTCCCGGCCCTCGCTCGCGAACTCTCCGCGCCGGCGCTCCTGGCCGGCGGCTCCGAGGCCGCATCGGCTCTGGCTCTGGCATATGATCGGATCGGTGCGATCTCGATCGACCATGGTGTCCTCGAGCACTCGCGCCGGATCTGGATGCTCCCGGTCGATTGCGACTGGAATGATGTCGGCAGCTGGACTGCTCTCTATGACATCAGGACCAAGGACGAGAACGGCAATGTGATCATCGGCAACGCAGTCCTCGCCGACACCCGCAACGCCCTCGTCCACGCCGGCGGTCCGCTCGTTGCCCTGGTCGGCATCGAGGACGTGGTCGTGATCTCGACCCCGGATGCCGTGCTGGTCTGCCGGCGTGACCAGGCACAGGAGGTGCGCCGTATCGTCGAAGAGCTGGAACGCCGCGGACGAAAAGACCTGCTCTAGTTGCCGCTTCCCCGGGCGTTTCACGCGGCGACGGCCTTCCGCTACCAGCTGGCTAGCCGCTGGCGAGGGCTTCCTTCGGTGTGGGGAAGATGTCGAAGATGCGATCGAGCTGGGCCTGGGCGAAGATGGCGTGGATGTCCGGAGAGAGACCAGCAACTCGGATCCGCCCCCCGCTGCGCGCGGCGACCCGCACTCCCGAGAGCAGCGCCGCCAGGCCGTTGGGATCGACGAATCGCACCATGGCGAAATCCACGATCACGATCGAGGGTCTCCTCTCGAGGAGGCGCATGAGCTCGATCTTCAAGGCGGGGGAGTTCTTGTAGTCGAGGCGGCTCGCCTCCATGCGAATGACAAAGGCTCCGTTGTGCGTGGTCACCGTGTAGCTCATCGACCCTCCGCCGGCGTACCGGCTTGTGTCTCATCCTGATGCGGATCTGCTTCAGGTGTCCATGCTCTTATCGGTGGTCGCCGTCGGATCCTGACCTCTCGAGTGGTCCCTCGCCTCTCAAGATGAGAAGCGGCGGTCCCCCGAAGGGAACCGCCGCTTCGTGAGCGCCCGGCGCGGCCCGCTCCAGGCGCTGCGGCCAGACCTCCTGGTCGTCTAGCGCGCTGCGAGTTCGGCCGGGTCGCCGGCCGCATCGGCCGCGGCGTGCTCGGCGCCCGCTTCAGCTCGGTTCTCGGCCGCCGCCACGCTGCGCTCGGCCGGGAGACCGAAGGCCTCGGGGTGGAGGTAGAAGCCGATCAGGTGCTCCGGCTTCTGCTCCTCGACCTGGACCCGGTTGGCCATGGCATAGGCATCGCGGCGGATGCCGGTCACCTGCCACGACACCTTGAGGCCGGGCGCGCCGCCCGCGATCGTGAACGTGTTGTTCTCGAGCTCGCTGGCGACGTAGACCGGGGCCGCCCCGCCGATGCACGTGAGCTGGTAACGATAGTCGTCGTTGAGCGACTCGAACCAGTCGGGCAACTTCACCACCACTTCACCCTGTGCATTGCAGACCGAGTTCCCGTTGTAGATGTTCATCATGTCCGGGCTCTCGACGAAGGAGTGGCTCAGGTACTTGCTCTCCGGATCGAGGGGGTGGTCGATCTTGAAGGTGCCGCTGCCCTTGGTCAGGTTGCCAGTCACCTGGACGTTGCCGTTGAAGCGGGCATGGAGGCCGCCGCCGTTGCGCAAGGTCTCGATGACCGGGCTCGTGTTGCCGGCGTTGTTGATCTGGAAGAGCCCGGCCTGGCCGGCGCCCGTGGTGAGGGCGTAGATCGAAGCGTTGGGATTGCTGGCGGCGTTCGTGATGGCGAAGGAGCCGGCGCTGCCGTCACCCACCGTCTTGTTGACGGTGAGCGCATTGTTGTTGCTGTTGTTGTCCTCGATCTTGACCAGCGTCTCGGTGCTGAAGGCATCGCGCAAGACATGGAGCCGCGCGGCCGGGGTGGTGGTGCCCACTCCGACGTTGCCCGTCTTGTCGATCCGCATCCGCTCGGCGATGCCGGTCCCGTTGTTGGTCGAGAATCGGAGGTACCCGGTCTGTCCCGACGCATCGTTCATGCCGGCGCCGATCCGGCCCATCGCGAAGTCGGTTCCACCCCCCTCGTCCTCATCGAAGTTGCGGAGATCGACATAGGCCGCATCGGTTGCAGTGGCCGTGCTGCGCGAGCCGCGGATCGCGATCGCGCCATCGGCGCCGGAGGTCGCGCTGTGCTGGGCGCTGATGATGGGATTGGTGTTCGAGACCACATCGAGGCGCGAGGTCGGCGTCGTGGTGCCGATCCCGACGCGGCCCCACGGCTGCGGATCGGCCGGGGTGGCCCCCTTCAGGTAGAGCACGTTCGACAGACCCCGCAGGCTGAAGCCCATGTCGGGATTGCCGCTGTTGCGGTAATCGAGCTGGATCGAGCCGAGCGTCGTCTGCCCGCTCGAGCCCTGGGTGAACACGATTCCGTCGTAGTTGGGCTGCTGGATCGAGCCGACGTTGCGCAGCTCCAGCTGATGATTCTGGGCCTGGCTGTCGCGGGAGATGGTGAGGTGCGAGGTCGGGTTGCTGGTGCCGACTCCGATGTTGCCGAGCAGGCGATAGACGTTGTTGCCGCTCGTCTGCCACACGCTGTCGCCACCCCCCCCACCGGTGAGGGCCGAGTCGGCCACCGCAGCGTGCATCGCATAGGGAACGCTCAGGAACTGGCGCCGGGGGGTGAGCGCCGTGTTGTCGACCACGGTCTCGAGCCAGCGCGGGCCGCCCGCGAAAAGATCGGGCGTGAGCGCCGTGACCGATCCCAGCATCACGTTGAAGACCCCGTTGATCGGGGTCACGTTGCCCTGATCCTCGGTCCATAGCGGAGTGCCGCCGTTGTCGGTGTCGTAGATCTTGAACATGAGCGCGACGGGTGTTGTCACCGGGATCCCGCCGTCATCGGTCAGGTACCCTTGGTAGTGAACCATGTTGGGACCTGCGGCCAGTGCCGCCGTCGGGGGGATGAAGACAGCGAGGGCGAGTAGAGCCAGCGCCAGTCGCTGCGACTCGAGAACCTTCTTGGTTACCGGGAGCATGGATGTTCCTCCTGTTACTTCGTCACGACGACGCGAATGGTCCGGGAATAGTCGCCGGCGGTCAGGCGAGCGAGATAGACGCCGCTGGCAACGCGCTGCCTCATGGTGTTGGTGCCGTTCCACGACACCTCGTAGAAGCCGGGGGCGAGCGAGCCATCGACGAGTACGGCGATGCGGCGTCCTGAGACATCGAAGATCTCGAGCCGCGCATCCCTGGTCTCGCTCTCCGCTCCTGCGATCTGGAAGCGGAACTGGGTCATGGGATTGAACGGATTGGGGAAGTTCTGATCGAGCTGTGTCGCGAGCGGGACCGGGCTCGATCCGTTCTCGCCGTTGATGGCGGTCGTCGTGCCCGGCTGCTGCAGCCAGAATCCGGTTTCTTCCCGGTAGTCCGGGTTCGAACCGCCGCCGACCACCGGCAATCCGACGGTGACGCCCAGCCGGAGTCCCGCCCCGGTCGCGAAACCGGCGACGGACGGGATGGCATCCGTGGCCAAGCGGTAGGCCCCGGCTGCGCTGGGCAGAGCGGCCACCAGTCCGACCAGCAGCCATCCGCGGAACCTGATGCTCATGTGCACCTCCTGTCCAAGGTCCGGCCCGGCGAGAGCTCGCCGGGTTTGTATCTTCCTTGCTGTATCTATCGGAAACGCGTGACGAAACGGATCACGGGCGCTGCATCATTCAGGCAATTCCATTGACGACAATGGATTAGGAATGTAGAATGCTGTTTCTTGAGTTCTTCCTGATGAAGCCGCCCAGGGATCGCCTGTCGGATCGGAAAGGCAAGCCCCCGGACCCGCTCGTTCATGACTCCTGACCTTCGCTTGACCGCGCTCCTCCAGGCCGCTCGTGACGGCGATCGCGCCGCCCGTGACGACCTGATGCCGCTCGTCTACGACGAGCTCCGCCGCATCGCGCGCCAGCGGCTGGCTGGCTTCCGTCCCGGATCCGTTCTCAGCACGACCTCGCTCGTGCACGAGGCCTACGTCAAGCTGGTCGAGCCCACCAAGGTGGGCTGGCAAGATCGGGCTCACTTCTTTGCGCTGGCATCGCGGGCGATGCGCTTCATCCTGGTCGACTACGCGCGGGCCCGGGCCGCGCAGAAGCGCGGCGGGGGAAAGGGCGAGCTGCCGCTCGAGGAGATCCAGATCGAAGCCGGCGCCGGCGGGGTGAGCGAGAGCGAACGCGCGTTCGAGCTCCTGACACTCAATCGCGCTCTCGACGACCTCCTGGGCTTCAGCTCACGCCTGGCCGAGATCGTCGAGTACCGGTTCTTCGGCGGGCTCACCTTCGAGGAGATCGCCGAGACGACGGGACGCTCGGTGCCCACCGTGAAGCGCGACTGGCAGCGGGCGCGAGCCTGGCTCTACCGGGCCATGGCCCAGGAGGGGGAGGTCACGGCCGAGAGCTAGCCGCAATCGGATACCAGGATGGGATTCCCCGAAAGGGCCCGCGATACGGGCCTCGTTGTTTTTCCGATAGAGAAGTCAAGCGGTCGAAGACAGGGGTCGAACTCAGGGAGGGGTGTCGAGCTCAATCATGCGGGAGCTTTCCAGGGAGCGCTGGCGCCAGATCGACGATCTGTTCGCAGCAGCACTAGACAAGCCACGCGGGGAGCGCCCGGCATTCCTCGCCGCGGCATGTGGCGCGGATGCCGATCTGCGCCGGGAGGTCGAAGCGCTCCTCGAGACCGAAGTCGAGGCCGCCGAGAAGCTCGGCGACTCGGCGCTCGAGTTCGCCGCGCCCCTTCTTCCGGGCCTCGAGTCCGAACTGCGCGGCCCGAAGGATGCCGGACATCAGCCGGGCGAGCTGATCGGCCCCTATCGTCTCCTCGGCACCCTCGGTCACGGGGGGATGGGCACTGTCTATCTCGCTGAGCGCATCGACGGGGAATATCACCGGCGCGTGGCGCTCAAGCTGGTTCGGCGCGGCATGGACACGGAGGAGATCCTCCGCCGTTTCCGCTACGAGCGCCAGATCCTCGCCTCGCTCGAGCACTCTCACATCGCGCGACTCTACGACGCAGGCGCGACACCTGATGGGCAGCCGTTCCTGGTCATGGAATACGTCGACGGGCAACCGATCGATACGCACTGCGATGCGCGGCGGCTCACGATCGACGAGCGGCTGGACCTCTTCCGGCAGGTCTGCGAGGCGGTCCATCATGCGCACCGGAACCTCGTCGTACACCGCGATCTCAAGCCCTCGAACATCCTCGTCACCGCCGACGGTACGGTCAAGCTCCTCGACTTCGGCATCGCCAAGGTGCTCTCCACCGAGGAGCCCGGACTCACCATGACGAGCGCCCGCCTCTGGACTCCAGCCTATGCGAGCCCCGAGCAGGTGCGGGGCGCTGCCATCACCACGGCCACCGATGTCTACTCGCTCGGCGTGCTGCTCTATGAGCTACTGACCGGAGCCTCACCTTACGGGAACCTGAGCGCAGCCCAGGGCATCGCTATCGATCGCATCCTCGAGACCGAACCTGAGCGCCCGAGCACGATCGCGGCCGTGTGTTCCGACAAGGCTGCGGCCGCGCGCCGGGTCAGCGGCCGCCACCTCGCGCGCAAGCTGCGCGGCGATCTCGACACGATCGTGCTCAAGGCCCTGCAGAAGAGCCCGCAGCGACGCTATGCCACGGTGGATCGCCTGGCCGCTGATATCGAGAACTATCGCCGGGGGCTGCCGGTCAGCGCCCGTCCGGAGACGGTGTACTACCGCCTCGGCAAGTGGGCGGGCCGCCACCGGCTCGCCGTGGTCGCCACCACCCTGGGGCTACTCCTGCTCGCCGGCCTGAGCGCCTTCACCACGAGCGCGTTCCTGCGCGTCGTGATGTTCGTGCTGCTCGCCGGGGGAGTGGTCCTGGCGGCCGTGCTGTTCGCAGCGGCCGAACGCGCCCGGCGCGCCGCCAGGCAGTTCCAGGTGCTCGCCGAGGCTCATCGCACCAAGGCCGATCAGGTCAGCGCGTTCCTCAAGGACATGCTGAGCTCGATCCATCCGGATCTGGCCCGGGGACAGGACACCTCGCTCCTGCGCGAGCTCCTGCGCCGAGCTTCGCAACGCGTGGAGAGCGAGCTGGCCGACCAGCCGCAGGTCGCTGCCGAGATCCATCGCACCATCGGCAGCACCTATCTGAGCCTCTCCCTCTTCGATCTGGCCGAGTCGCATCTGCGGGCGGCCGAGTCCTTGCAAGGGGTGGAGGAGGATCCGGTCGCCTGGTGCGATACGCAGCTCGCGCTCGCGATGCTTCATTTCAGACAGGGAAGGTACGATCGGGCGCAGGCGATCCTCAACGCGGCGGAAGGCGCAGTTCCCGAGTGGGATCCCGTGCGAAAGACGGAACTACTACGGTACCGCGCCAAGCTCTTCGAAACAGCGGGCAATCCCGAGGGCGCCGAGGCGGGATTCCGCGAGCTGCTTCAGTTCGTGCTCACGAACTTTCCCTCCGACCACATCGAGGTCGGGCTCGCCTGGCATGCGCTCGGGGCGTTCCTCACCTTCTATGCAGGGCGGGAGGAGGGGGAGAGGGCGCTGCGTGCGGCCATCGCCGTTCTGGGACGTCCGCGCTATCGGGGAGGCGCTTCCTACCTCGCCGCGATGAACGCGCTCGGCACGAACCTGGTGAACGGCAAGCGATACGCCGAAGCGGAGCCCATCTATGTCGAACTCGTGGCATCAGCGAGACGGACCCTTGGCGATGAGCACGTCGAAATGGGAGCGTATCTCAACGGCTACGCTCGGCTGTGCGAGCTCAAGCGCGAGTTCAGTGCCGCGGAGAAATTCTACAAGGAAGCGCTCGGGATCAACGAGCGCGCCTTCGGCAGCCACCATCGCGACGTCGGCACCTCCTGGAACAACCTCGCCTTTCTCTACTTGCAGGAAGGGCGCTATGCGGAGAGCGATCGCTGCTACCGGGCGGCCATCGACATCTATGAAATGGTGCTCGGGAAGGAGCACCCGTGGGTGGCGTTCGCCCGCGAGAACCACGCCTTTGCCCTGCTCGAGAAGGGTGACCTCGAGGCGGCGGAAGCCAATCTCGGCTGGGCTCTCGGTCTTCCGCGCGAGCGCATCGAACGCATCGCCAACTTCGAGGCCATCTGCGAGTGTCTCCTCGGCGCCTGCCGGGCCGAACTCGGGGATGACGCCCAGGCACGTCCGCTTCTCGAGAAGCGCCTTCCTGAGCTTGCCGCGGCCTACGGGTCCTCTCATCTGCTGGTGCGAGCGGGCACGCGTCGCCTGGCCGACATCCTCGCCCGCGCCGGGGAAATGGCGGCCGCCGAGCGCCTGCGCGCGGAGGGGGGTCAGACGGATTCGCCCTTCGCCGCGCCTGCCGGTTCCTGAGGCTTGCTTGGACCGCGACCTGTCCCGCTGCTAGACTCCGCGCCACGCTTCGAAGCGAAATCCAACGCCTACGGAGGGCGGCCGATGGCTCGCCGTCAAGTCCCACGCTCACGCCGGGTCGTCATCGACGGCCGATCGCTCAAGCTCGAGGATGTCCTCTTCGTGGCTGGCGGTCGGGCGCGGTTGGCGCTCTCGCCACGAGCCCGGGTCGCGATGCGCCGCTCACGCCACCTCGTGGAAGCTGTTCTCGCCGGCAATCGTCCCGTCTACGGAGTCAACACCGGGTTCGGAGCCCTGGCGCGGGTGGTGATCCCGCCGCGGGAACGTGCGGAGCTGCAGCTCAATCTTCTCCGCAGTCACGCCGCAGGCGTGGGAGAGGCGCTACCGCCGGTCGTGGTGCGGGCGGCGATGCTCCTGCGGGCCAACTCGCTGGCTGCCGGGCACTCGGGTGTCCGCCCGGTCGTGGTCGAGCGGCTCATCGCCCTCCTGAATCGCGGTGTGACGCCGGTGGTCCCGGCCCAGGGCTCGGTCGGGGCGTCCGGCGATCTGGCCCCGCTCGCGCATCTTGCGCTCGTGCTCGTGGGCGAGGGCGAAGCCTGGGTGGTAGGAGAACGGCTCGATGGAGCCACGGCTCTCGCTCGCTCGCGAATCGCCCCGCTCCGGCTCCAGGCCAAGGAAGGCCTCGCTCTCGTGAACGGCACGCAGATCATGACCGCGATCGGCATCCTCGGACTCGCCGAGGCGCGGGCGGTGCTCGGGGCGGCGGAGGTGGCGGCCGCGATGTCGATCGAGGCCCTCCTCGGGAGCCATGCGCCGTTCGATCTCCGCCTCGCGCGGGCGCGTCCTCATCCCGGCCACGAGCGCGTGGCGCGGCGGATGCGCCGGCTTCTCCGTCCATCGGCCATCAACCGATCACACCAAGACTGCGGTGTGGTCCAGGATTCGTACAGCCTGCGCTGCGTGCCGCAGGTGCTCGGCGCCTCGTGGGACGCGCTCGAGCACGTGGCTCGAGTGCTCGCCGTCGAGATCAACGCGGTCACCGATAATCCACTCTGCTTCCCCGAGTCGGGAGCTGTGATCTCCGGCGGGAACTTCCACGGGCAGCCGGTCGCGCTCGCCCTCGACTACCTGGCGATCGCTCTGGCCGAGGCCGGTTCCATCTCCGAGCGGCGAACCTTCAAGATGCTCGACGCCGCCCGATCCGGGCTACCGCCCTTTCTCACCAAGCGCGCAGGGACGCAGTCCGGGCTCATGGTGACCCAGTACACGGCGGCGGCGCTCGTCTCGGAGAACAAGGTCCTGTGCCATCCGGCGAGCGTCGATTCGATCCCCACCTGCGCCGATATCGAGGACCACGTATCGATGGGCCCGATCGCGGCGCGCAAGGCGAGAGCCGTGGTGCGGAACGTGGCGCGGGTGATCGCAATCGAACTCCTTGCCGCCGCCCAGGCGCTCGAGTTCCGCCGCCCGCTGACCGCTGGACCGGGCGTCGAGGCAGCCCATGCGTGGGTGCGCTCCCGCGTGGCGACCGTGAAGAGCGATCGGGCGCTCAGCCGCGACATCGAGATCCTGGCGCGCGATGTGCTCGGTGGAGCCTTCGCGCCGCCGTTCCCCAGGCAGAGGTCAGCGCAACGCTGATGCAACGATGGCGTTGACCCCCGGCACCCGCTTCGGATCCTACGAGATCGTCGCGCTCCTCGGTGCCGGCGGCATGGGCGAGGTCTATCGTGCGCACGACCGGCGTCTTGGACGTGACGTCGCGTTGAAGCTCATCCCCGAAGCCTATGCTCGCGATGCCGCCCGCCTCGCGCGGTTGGAACAGGAGGCGCGCGCTGTCGCCGCGCTCAATCATCCGAACATCGTCATCCTGCACTCGATCGAGGAGAGCGAGGGGCTCCGCTTCCTGACCATGGAGTACGTCGAGGGCGAAGACCTCGCCCGGCTCGTGTCGCCGGGCGGGATGGTGCTCGGCAGGCTCATCGCGATCGGTACGGCCATCGCTGACGCCCTCGGCGCCGCACACGCGAAGGGCATCGTGCACCGCGACTTGAAGCCAGCCAATGTGATGGTGACCCGCGATGGACGGGTCAAGGTGCTCGACTTCGGGGTGGCAAAGCTCCTTACCCCCCCGGATCTCGAGTCGACCGTGGCGTCGCGGGCAATGCAGGTGACGCCCATGACCGGTGCCGGCGGCATGCTGGGCACGGTGCCCTACATGTCACCCGAGCAACTGGGTGCCGATCCCGTGGACGGGAGGTCCGATCTCTTCGCGCTGGGGATCCTCCTCTACGAGCTTGCCGCCGGAAGGCATCCATTCGCGGGAAAGAGCCTGTCGGAGGTGAGCGCCGCCATTCTGCGGGATACGCCGCCCTCCTTGACGGCGCATCGCCCCGATCTGCCACCGGACCTGAGCCGCATCGTGCGCCGCTGCCTGGAGAAGGAACCGCAAGCCCGCTATCAGGCTGCGCGGGAGGTGGTTACAGATCTCGAATCGCTCCGTGGTGGACCTGAGCGGATCGTCCGCGGCGCGGCGATCTCGACGCCGTTCGCTGCCAGCGCACCCTCGGTCGCCGTTCTGCCTTTCGTGAACCTGAGCCCGGATCCGGAGAACGAGTACTTCGCGGATGGCTTGAGCGAGGAGCTCCTGAACGTCCTGACCAAGATCCGCGGCCTGCGCGTGGCCTCGCGCACCTCGGCCTTCAGCTTCAAGGGCAAGGGGATGGATCTCCCGACCGTGGCCGAGAAGCTCAAGGTGGCAACGATCCTCGAGGGCAGCGTGCGCAAGGCAGGGACGAGGGTGCGCATCACGGCGCAGCTCATCCACGTCGCCACCGATTCGCATCTCTGGTCGGAGACGTACGACCGCGAGCTCGATGACATCTTCGCCGTGCAGGACGATATCGCCCACTCGGTGGTGAAGGAACTCCGGGCAGCGCTCCTGGGGGAGGTTCCCGACACGGCGACCCGGGCCGATCTCAAGGCGGAGCTGGCCATGGCCGCCAGGGGCCGGAGTGCGAATGCCGAGGCCTACCGTCTCTACCTCGAGGGGCGGTTCTTCGTGGATCGCCACAGTCGCGAGGATTTGACGCGCGGTATCGCGTGTCTGCGGCGCGCCCTGGAGATCGCGCCCGACTATGCGATGGCCTGGGCGTTGCTGTCACGAGCCCACTCGCTCGAATCGGGTTGGGCCTGGGTGCCGGTCACTGAAGGCTATGATCGGGCGCGAAGGGCGGCGGAACGGGCGCTCGCCCTCGAGCCGGACCTCCCCGAGGCGCACGTGGCGCTCGGTGGCGTGCGCATGGTTCATGACTGGGATTGGAAACGCGCGGCGGAGTCCATCGCTCGCGCGCTCGAACTGGCTCCGGGGAATGCGGATGTCGTCCGTGCCGCCGCGATCCTCGCCGGCGTTCGCGGCCGGCTCGAGGAAGCCATCATGCTCGATCGTCAAGCGGTCGAGCTCGACCCGGTGAGCGTGCCTCCGCTCCGGAACCTGGCCGTGCACTGTCTCGCGGCCGGCCGGTTCGGCGAAGCGGAGGAAGCGATCCACAAGCTCCTCGAGCGGAATCCGCAGAGCAACTACTCGCACTATCTCCTCGGGTTCGTTCACCTGGCGCGGGGGCGTGCCGAGGAGGCGCTCGGTGAATTCCGGCGCGAGCCGGGCGAGGCCGCTCGCCTCCAGGGGATCGCTCTAGCCCACCACGCGGCCGGACGGGCGGCGGAGTCCGATGCGGCGCTCAGCGAAGTCATTGCCCAGTGGGGTGGAGACAGCGCGTATCAGATCGCACAGGTGTTCGCCTTCCGCGGCGACGCCGATCAGGCCTTTGCCTGGCTCGATCGTGGCTACGCAAGTCGAGACCCGGGCCTCTCCGACATGAAGACCGACCGGCTGCTCGCCCATCTGCATCGCGATCCGCGCTGGGGCGAGTTCCTGGAGAAGATGGGACTCGCTGGCTGAGTCGACCCGCGGGGCTGCGAGCGTGGGCTGCGTCCTTGCATTGAGGGCGTCGATGTGGGCAGACTGGGCTGGTCCCGCGGCGCTCAGGCAAACTCGGCCTCGGTCCCGGCGGGAGGCAGAGTCGCCCTGGTCCCGGCCGACATCGTCTCCCGTCCACTGGCGCCGGGCGCGCACCAACCGACTTTCTCATGTCACAGGAGGATTTGTCATGGGTTCGAATGTCATGCTGTTCGGGTGGAATCGTTCCATTCCTGGACGGGAGAAGCTGAGCGGTGACCACTTCCAGGATTTCGTGCAGTACATGGACGGATTGCAGAAGGGCGGCAAGCTGCAGGGGGTCGACGTCGTCTTCCTGAATCCGCATGGCGGGGATCTGAATGGGTTCTTCCTCATCCGTGGCGAACCCGCTCAGCTCGAGGCCCTGGTCGCGAGCAAGGAGTGGGTCGCCCATATGATGCGGGCAGGCATGCATCTACAGGCCTCAGGCGCGGTCCTCGGGGTCACCGGGAAGATGGCCATGGAGCGCATGGAAATGTGGAAGCAGTTGATCCCGAAGTAGTGTTGGTTGCTCTCGATGGTCCTTGTAGGTTGGGGCCCGATCACCGTTGCAGGGAGCGGGCAGCCCGTGCACGGGCTGCCCGTGCGCGCATCTCAGTGAGCGTGGCGAAGGAGAGCGATCGTGGCGATGCCGGCGAGAAGCAGCAGGAGCTGGCGCAGCGCTACTCCGGGTCGCACCTGCCGGTTGAGCCCGGGGATCAGGTCGGCGGCGGCGATGTAGATGAAGCTCGCCGCGGCAAGCGCCAGGACATAGGCAACGACCCCGCGCGCGGCGACCAGCCAGAAATGGGCCGCGATGGCACCCGGGATCGTGGTCGCCGCTGACAGCAGGTTGAGCCAGAGCGCCCGGCCGCGCGCCATTCCGCTGTCGAGGAGGATGGCGAAGTCCCCGACCTCCTGCGGCAGCTCATGGGCGATGACGGCAAGAGCCGTGGCCACACCGAGCGGGATCGAGGTGTGGAAAGCGGTGGCGATCACCACCCCATCGACGAGATTGTGCAGACCATCGCCCACCAGGATGAGGGGCACGGCGCGACTGTGCACGTCGCACTCCGCCTCGTGGCAGTGTCGCCAGAGCACGACCTTCTCGAGGATGAAGAAGAGCACGAAGCCGGCGAGGACGCTGGCGGTGACGGTGACGGCCGGCGCGTGCTCGAGGGCGGCGGGAATCATGCCGAGAAGGGCCGCGGCCAGGAGCGTGCCCGTGGCGTAGCTCACAAAGCAGGGGACGAGGACGCGGCGGACTCCGGCCGGGAAGGCGAGCATCAGGGCGGCTCCAGCCAGGGCACCGATGCTGCCCAGCAGGCTGAAGATGACGATCCACGGCAACAGGTCTGAAGTCGGCATGTGCTCTCCGCCTCTTCGCGTCGAGCCTCAGTGCATCATCGTCGCGCCTCGTCAGTCGACTCGATCGAACTCCGCCCGTGAAACACCGCCTCCGCGCTCGCGCGGACCTCGCCATGCTGACTGACCTCGGCGTGAACCCGGTACCAGGGCGGCCGGGAGTGAATCACCTCAGCGTGTACGGTCGCCGGGATTCCGATCTTCACCGCTTGCCGGAATCGCAGCTCCATCTTCACCGTGTACGCCTGGAGGCCCCGGCTGAACAGGCAATGCGTCATGGCCGCATCCAGTAGCGTGGCGATGATTCCGCCGTGCAGACGATCGGGATACCCCTGGTAGTGCGGGTCGCTGTCGAAGCGAGCACTGACGCCGCCACCGTTCTCGTAAGCGAACTCGAGGCCGAGCCCCCCCTCGCGCCGCGGCCGGCAGCCGATGCAGGCGGGATGGCAGGTGGCGCGCAAACGCCACATGGCCAGGGCTGCCCTCCCCGGCTTGTCCAGTGCAAGAGTGGCCGACGGCGATTCATCTTGTCGAGTGTTCACCGGCGATCCTCCTCCACCTGGTGGCGGCGGTTGCTTCATGAATGATGGCCGCAGCCCGTTCCTGCCACGCGGGGCAGGAGTCCCTTCGCGAAGAGCCTGGCCGCATCGCCGGCGCGATCGACGGAGCAGACATAGGGTTCGATTCCGCGAGCGTTCAGATCCCGGACCAGGCGCGGTCCCAGGGCGCGGGTGATCAGCACCTGACAATCAGACAGGGCCGCGGTCAGCCCGTCATGAGAGTGATGTTCGCCCCGGTGCACAGGCGCTGTTCCATCGCATTCCCCGAGCGCGTGTGCCGTGAAGGTGTTCGGTCGTTCCTCGACTGCACGTACGGTCTCACCATCGATGTCGAAGATCAAGATCCCCCGGCAACGGCCGGTATGGGTGGCGACATGCTCGCCGTCGTCGCTTGCTACCGCAATCCTCATGATCGTCCCTCCTTGATGACCCGATCCGGCGGTTCGTTCTGGAAATGAGCATATGACCACAATGGCCAGGGGTCAAGCGCCTTGGCGGAGCGGGTTCCGGAGGTCGTCTGTTATGCTCCGTGGTCGTGGCTCGAGCCGGTCCCCCGGCGTGGGTCCCGAAGGACTTGCGGGGCATCGACTTGGCCATCAGGGTGCGGGGCGAGAGGGAGCCGCCATGCTGATCCGAATGCTCTTGATCGGTGCCGGCGGGTTCGCCGGGGCCATCCTCCGCTACGGAATGGCCGGCGCGGTGCAGAGGCTCTTCCCGGCAACCACGTTCCCCTGGGGGACGCTCGCCGTGAATCTCCTGGGATGCCTCGTGATCGGTGTCGCGACCGGACTCGCGGACTCGAGACAGGTCTTGACCGCCGAGGCCCGGATGTTCCTCCTGATCGGCGTGCTCGGCGCGTTCACGACATACTCGACGTTCGGGTACGAGACCTTCGCCCTGCTGCGTGATGCCGAACACATGCGAGCTCTTCTCAACGTGCTGGCCCACGTGCTCGTCGGTCTCGCCTGCGTCTGGCTCGGGTATGTCCTCGCGGCGTGGGGGTAGCAGGGATGGTTCTGCCCAGAAACGGCAAGCTGCTGCGGATCTTCATCGGTGAAAACGACCGCCACGAAGGAATGGCGCTCTACGAGTGGATCGTCCGCGAGGCCCGCCGCCGCGGCCTGGCCGGGGCGACCGTGCTCCGTGGCCTCGAGGGTTTTGGCGCTCATAGCTTGCTGCACACGGCCAAGATCCTCCGGCTCTCCACCGACCTGCCCATTGTCGTCGAGATCGTCGACACCGAGGAGAACATCGAGTCCTTTCTCGTGGTCATCGATGCGGCCGTCGAGGAGGGGCTCGCGACGGTCGAGAAGGTCGAGGTCCGGTTCTATCGCCCTGGAGATCGCAAGTAGGATGCCGTGGGCGACGGAACCGGGAAGGAGGTGGCTCGTGCGGTTCATCTTGTGGTGTCTGGCGGGCGCCCTCGTGGTCGGCCCCGCTGCGGCGGGGCCGACAGCGCCGGTCCCGATCCTGCCGGACACGCTCCAGTGGAGCGGCCCGCCGCAGATCCCCGGACTCAAGGGCGCCTGGGTCCTGGGCGCCGAGCGCGCGACCGGTTGCTATCTCCTCCGGGTCAAGCTGGCTCCGGGAACGCGCATCCCCCCGCACACGCATCCCGATGAACGCAGCACGACCGTGCTTGTCGGCACCATCTACGTCGGCTTCGGCGAGTCGTTCGATGAGGCGGCGATGCTCGCGGTCCCGGCCGGCGCGGTCTACGTCGCGCCGGCGAACGTGCCGCACTACATCTGGGCGAGGGACGGGGAGGCGGTCTACCAGGAGGCGGGCTGCGGCCCCACCGCGACCGCGTTCATTCCCCCTATGAGAGTGGAACCCGACCACTAGCGAGCGTGGCCCCGGTTTCCGTCGCGCCGATCGATTCACGAGGGAGCCATGACCGTTCCTGACTTCTCACCGCTGGCGTCGCTGTACGCGCAGGCCCGGCCGCGGTACCCAGAGGAGCTATTCGCCTTCCTCGCTGCCCTCGTGGATCGAAGGCGCCGGGCCTGGGATTGCGCCACCGGGAACGGTCAGGCCGCGCTGGGGCTCGTCGAACACTTCGCACACGTGGTGGCGACCGATGTCAGCATGGCCCAGATCCGCCACGCGGCGCCGCACCCGAAGATCGACTATGTCGCCGGCAGATCCGAGGACTCCGCGCTCGCAGCCGGGACCATCGATCTCGTCACGGTCGCCGCGGCCATCCACTGGTTCGATCTCGAGCGCTTTGTCATCGAGGCGGTGCGCGTGTTGCGCCCCGGGGGGGTGCTCGCGGCTTGGACGTATCATGTGGGTCGGGTCGAGCCACCCCTGGACGAGGTGTTCGCCCGCTTCTACCAGGAGGTCATCAGGCCCTATTTTGCACCCGCCGTGAAGGCCGTGGACGAGCGGTACGAGACACTCGACCTGCCGGGCGCAGGGATCGTGGCGGAGAAGTTCTGGATGAGCGCCCGCTGGACCCTGGATCAGATGCTCGCTTTCATCCGGAGCTGGAGCGCGACTGAGCGGTACATCCAGGAGCGAGGCGAGGATCCAGCGGTCCTCATTCGCCGGAAGCTGGAGCGGATCTGGGGCGAGAGCGATCGAGCCCTCACCGTGCGGTGGCCGCTGCACCTGCGCATCGTGCGGCTCTAGCCATGGCCGGCGATGGAGAGGAACAGCAGACCGCGACGAGGGAGGTCATGATGGACCACGGCCCGGGCTTCGTTGTCCTGTATCGCTGGCGGCTCCGCCCCGGCATGCAAGCGTCGTTCATCGCCGCCTGGTCGCGCGTCACGAGGAAGCTGCGCGAGGAGAGGGGCTCGTGGGGATCGCGGCTCCACCGCGGACCCGACGGGCTCTGGTACGGCTACGCGCAGTGGCCCAGCGCGGAGGCGCGCCAGCAAGCGGCCGCGCCTCCGGTCGATGCCGGGGCCCTCGAGGAGATGCAAGCGGCGGTGGCCGAGCGCTATCCGGAGCTGGTCCTGGAGTCAGTAGCCGACTTTCTCGTGTGGCCCGATCCGCGCGGCGAATCCGGTCTCATGGAAGTGGACGACGATGTCTGCGGGAAGTGAGCGCTCAGAGCGGCCCGCCCGGGTCGGGCCCCGCCTCTATGCCGAGTTCGCGGCCTGGTGGCCGTTGCTCTCGGCTCCCGCCGATTATGCCGAGGAAGCGGCGTTCTATCGCGATACCCTCCTTTCCGTCTCCCGTTCCCGGCCCCGATCCTTGCTCGAGATCGGATGCGGCGGCGGGAACAACGCGTTCCACCTCAAGAACCACTTCGAGCTCACCCTGGTGGATGCATCTCGCGGCATGCTGGCCGTGAGCCGGTTGCTGAATCCCGAGTGCGAGCACCACCTGGGAGACATGCGCAGCGTTCGTCTCGGCTGGATCTACGATGCGGTGTTCATCCACGACGCGATCATGTACATGACCACGGAGGCCGACCTGGCCCTGGCCGTCGAGACCGCCTTCGTCCACTGCCGGCCCGGAGGGGTCGCGCTCTTCGCTCCGGACCATGTGCGGGAGACCTACCGGCCGCGCTCGCATTGCGGAGGCCATGACGGTGCCGAGCGGTCGATGCGATATCTGGAGTGGGAATGGGATCCCGATCCGGCCGACACCGAGACCGTGGCCGATTTCGCGTACTTGCTGCGCGAGGGCACTCAAGCGCCCAGGGTCGAGTACGATCGCCACGTCATGGGCCTGTTCCCGCGCCGGCGCTGGCTCGAGCTCCTGGCCGTGGCGGGATTCAAGCCCTCCTCCGTGCCGTTCGAGCACAGCGAAATCGAGCCGGGATCGAGCGAAGTCTTCGTGGGCCTTCGGCCATGATGGACACTCGGCATGAGTCCTGATCGCGACATGCGTCGGGCGAACGCGATTCTGATCGGTCTCGCCGCGCTCCATTTCCTTGTCGAGTGGGTGCCCGGGATCAGCGGGCCGTATGGCTTCTTCATCGACGAGTTCTACTACCTCGCGTGCGCTGACCATCTCGCATTCGGCTACGTGGATCATCCGCCGCTATCGATCGTCCTCCTCTGGCTGATCCGGGCCGCCATCGGCGACTCGCTCGCCGCCTTGCGCGTCGTCCCCGCCCTGGCGGGCGCGGCGACTGTCCTCCTCACCGGGTTCATGGCCCGGCGCCTCGGCGCCGGCGCCTGGGGCCAGGGCCTGGCGGCGGGTGCTGTGGCGGCCGCCGGGATCCTCCAGGTGATGTTCAGCTTCTATTCGATGAACGCGCTCTCCGCGCTGATGTGGACCATCTGCTTCTGGATCCTGATCGAGATCGAACGGCGCGATGAGCCCCGCCTGTGGCTCGTCGTCGGCGCCCTCGCCGGCCTCGAGATGCAGAACAAGCACACCTTCGTCCTCTTGCTCCTGGGGCTCGCCGCCGGAATGATCCTGACGCGGGCTCGCCGCCATCTGGCGAGCCGCTGGCTGTGGCTCGGCCTCGCGGTCATGCTCGGGATCTTGTTACCGAATGTGCTCTGGCAGGCCGCGCACGGCTGGCCGTCGATCGAGTTCTACCGGAACGCCGATCTCTACAAGAACGTTCCCACCCCGCCCCTCGAGGTCTTGTGGCAGCAGGTGCTGTTCATGAACCCGGCGACGCTTCCGGTGTGGCTTGCGGGTCTCATCTTCTTTCTCTTTCTTCCGGGCGGGCGCTCCCTCCGCCACCTGGGCTGGATCTTCGTCATCCTCCTGGCGCTCATGCTGGTGGGACAGAAGAGCCGGCCGGACCGGATCGCGAGCGCCTACACCGCGCTCTTCGCCGGCGGCGGGCTCGTGCTCGAGGAGCTGGCCCGGCGCCGCGGGTTTGCCTGGCTCCGCCTCGCGTTGCCCGCGGCACTCGTCATCGGGGGAGGCGCACTGGCGCCGCTCGGGTTGCCGCTGCTCTCGCCGCGCCTGACGGGCGCTTATGCCGCGGCTCTCGGGATCACTCCGCAGATCGAGAGCGGCGAGGGCAAGCGTACGCCCATACCACAATGGCTCGCCGATCGCCTGGGCTGGGAGGAACTCGTCGCCGACGTGGTCGCCGTCGCCGCGGAGATCGACCCGGCGGAGCGGGACCGGGCGATCATCCTCGCCCCGAGCTACGGGCAGGGTGGTGCGATCGAGCGGCTCGGCCGCGGGCGCGGCCTCCCGCCCGTCTACGCCTTGCAGAACAGCTACTCGGAGTGGGGGCCGCCCCCGGATCCCGTGCCGGTCGCCATCATCATCGGACTTGAGGAGTCGACCGTGCGGCAGCTCTACCGGGAGGTCCGGATGGCGCGGATCCATGATTGCGACGGTTGCATGCCCTGGCGCGACGAGGTGCCGATCTGGCTCGCCCGCGGTCCCAGGGTGACTTTCAAGGAGGCCTGGCCGCATCTGATCCACTATGAATGAGAGCCGCGAATGAAAGTCCGAAATGGCCCGGAACAAAGGAGGCGATCATGACCGCGGAGCCGGCGTTCGATGTCAAAGCTGCTCATCGCTACTTTGCCGCCGACTGCTTCAACAAGGCCTGGGACCTGATCGACAAGCAGAACCGGACGCCCGAGGAAGACCGGTTGATGATCAGTCTGAACCAGGCTTCGATCTACCACTGGACCGAACGCGAGGACTGCGGCGACCAGCAGATGTCGGTCGGTTACTGGCAGGCATCCCGCATTCATGCGCTCCTCAGTCTCGCCGCCGAGGCCGGGCGCTATGCAGAGGTCTGCCTCCATTACAGCCGCGAGCTGCCGCCCTTCTACCATGCCTATGCCTATGAGGCGCTGGCGCGGGCGGCGATG
Source organism: Candidatus Eiseniibacteriota bacterium (assembly GCA_963823555.1). Taxonomy (GTDB): domain Bacteria; phylum Eisenbacteria; class RBG-16-71-46; order CAVPCR01; family CAVPCR01; genus CAVPCR01. Next base: position 736,618 of record CAWGMA010000001.1, read on the forward strand.
CTGGCGGGCGATCGCCATGAGGCGCAGGAGTATGCGGCCAAGGCGATGGCGCTCACGGATCAGATCGAGGACAAGGCGGAACGCGAGCTCCTGCTCAGCGATCTCGCGCAGATCACGGGCATGACATAGCCGCGGGTCCACCCCGGGAGCGCCATCGCCGGCCGAACTGTGGCATATTGGAATGTCGGTCTTCGTGCGATCGTGATGTCCAAGGAAGATGGAGCGCGCTGATCAGCCACTATGTTCCAACGACCGATCATCATGGCTCTCGCGGCGGCGGTGCTGTTCGGAGCGGCGACCCCGGCAAGCAAGATGCTCCTTGGTTCGCTTGCGCCCTTCCAGCTCGCCGGACTCCTCTACCTGGGAGCCGCCCTCGGCGTCGCGCCGGCGGCCTGGCGACGCGGAGCGGGAATCCGTCTCCCCGGCCGGGAGGACCGGCGCAACCGATGGCGCTTGCTCGGTGCGATCGTTGCCGGTGGGATCCTTGGTCCCATCTTCCTGCTCCTCGGTCTGCGCCTGGCGGCGGCGTCCTCGGTCTCACTCTGGCTCAACCTCGAAGTCGCGGCCACGGCTCTCCTGGGGGTTTTGTTCTTCCGCGACCATCTGGGCCTGCCCGGGTGGGCGGGTGTGGCCTGCGCCCTCGGGGCATCGGCCCTGCTCTCGGCATTCGGCGGCGCCGCGGGATGGACGGCGGGGGGGCTCATTCTCGCCGCATGCGTGTGCTGGGGGCTCGACAACCATCTCACGGCCCTCATCGACGGCATCACGCCGGCCGAGAGCACGTTCTGGAAGGGGCTGATCGCGGGGACGACCAACCTGACGATCGGCCTGGCCCTGGATCCGATCACCGAGCTGTATCCGGTGCTCGCCGCGCTCGCCATCGGTGTCTGGTCCTACGGTTTCAGCATCGTCCTCTACATCGCCGGGGCGCAGGCGATCGGCGCCACGCGTGCGCAGGTCGTCTTCGCGAGCGCTCCATTCTTCGGAGTTGCGCTCTCCATCCTCGTGCTGGGAGATTCGCTGGGACCCGCCCACGTCGCTTCGGGACTGCTGTTCGTCACGGCCATCGGCTTGTTGGCCCTGGAACAGCATGGACATGTTCACGAACATGGGGCCATCGAGCATGAGCATGCCCATCGCCACGATGATGGGCACCACGATCACGACCATGATGAGAATGATGCGGTGGGCCACGACCGTGACTCATCGAACTCGGTCCGGCACACGCACCGCCACCGTCATCGGGCTCTCGTCCATGCCCATCCACACTGGCCGGATCTCCACCATCGCCACCCGCATCCCCCGGGGGATCGAGAGGGAGCGCAGCCGAGACCATGAAGCTGCGCATCCGTGACGCCGTAACCGCCGATGCGGCCGCGCTCGCCGAGCTCATCACCCAGCTCGGCTACCCGACCACCGCAGTCGAGATGGCGGAGCGGCTTGCGGGACTGGCCGCGGATCCGGCGTATCGCACTCTCGTCGCGCTGAGGGGTGAACGAGTGGTGGGGGTCGTCGGCGTGGGTCTCGGGCGCTACTACGAGCGGAACGGTCGCTATGCTCGCCTCCTGGTGCTCGCGGTCGAGGAGAGGGAGCGCGGCGGCGGTGTCGGCAGGCAGCTGACCCGGGCGGCCGAGAGCTGGGCCGGGGTTCAAGGCGCCCGTGCCATGATCGTCAACGCCGGCCGGCAGCGCACCGCGGCGCACCGGTTCTACGAGAGCCAGGGCTACGTCGCCAATGGATTCCGCTTCGTCAAGGAGCTGCCCCGCCCCGGCATCGTGTGAAGGAGGGATATCATGTCTTTCCAGATCGATGAGTCGATCGCTGTTCTCTCCGCAACGCCCGGGGTCCTGCGCTCGCTCCTGGCGGGGTTGCCGGCCGGGTGGCTCGCCACCAACGAAGGCCCGGACACCTGGAGCCCTCGCGACATTCTCGGTCACCTCATCCATGGTGAGGACACGGACTGGATCCCTCGCGCCGAGATGATCCTCGACGGCAGGAGCGATCCCTTCCCGCCCTTCGATCGCTTTGCCCAGTTCCAGCGGTTCGCCGGGAAGGATCTCCCCGAACTCCTCGATCTCTTTGCCCGGAGCCGCCAGGAGAACCTGGCGCTGCTCCGGAGCTGGCAGCTCACGCCGGCCGAGCTGGGGCTCCAGGGTGTGCATCCCGATCTTGGAGCGGTTACCCTCGCGGAGCTCCTGGCCACGTGGGTCGTCCACGATCTGAACCACATCGGCCAGATGGCGCGTGTTCTCGCCCGGCGCTATGCTCGCGATACCGGACCCTGGCAGGCCTATCTGCCGATTCTCACGCGCTGATCCCGGGCGTGGTCGCCCGCGATCGTTCCCTCAAGGTCCTTGGGAGGTGATGCCATGACCAGGCGGACAGCCGTTGTCCTCGGCAACGCTATCGTGTGGGCGGTGGTCGTGATCGCCGCCGCCTCGGTTCTCAGCGGAACGCCGTATGCCAGCCAGGTGCGATTGATCCTGGGCGGCGGCGCCGCCGCGAGCATTCTGATCGTCGGCGCCGGCATGCGACGGGAAGCCGGCTAGAGGGAGGAAGATCGCCCATGGCAGCACCCACCCTGCTTGTCGCCAGGACCGGGAGATGGCAAGGCACCAACCGGTTGTGGCTTTCTCCGGAGGATCCCGTGCGCGAATCCCCGTCCCGGGCCGTTGTCGCCCTTCTGGCGCGCGGTCAATTCGCCACCATCCGGTACACCTGGTTCGAGGACGACGAGCAGGAAGGCATGCTCGTGATCTCGCAGGAGCGGGGCTCGGATGTTACGCAGGCGGTCTGGGTCGATTCATGGCACATGGGCAGCAGGTTCATGCCGTGCGAAGGGGTCATCGAGCCGAGCGGTGCGATCCGCGTCAAGGGCTTCTACCCGGCGCCGACCGGGCCCGACTGGGGGTGGATCATCGCTTTCGAACCGCTGGCCGGCGGCGGCTTCCGGATGGTGATGTACAACGTGACTCCCGACGGCCAGGAGATGCTGGCCGTCGATACCGCCTATGCGCGCGACGAAAGGTGAGGGCTCATGATCGGCGATGTCCGGCTCCGGGGAGTCCGGGAGGACGATCTTCCGGTCTTTTTTGCCCACCATCGGGACCCGGACGCGAACCACATGGCGGCGTTCACGGCCAGGAATCCGGCGGACCACATGGCCTTCCTGGCGCACTGGCAGAAGATCCTCGGTGACGAGACCGCCATCATCCGAACGATCATCTGCGACGGACAGGTGGCCGGGCACGTCCTCAGCTTCGAGCAGCTCGGCAAGCGAGAGGTGAGCTACTGGATCGGTAGGGAGTTCTGGGGGCGAGGTATTGCCACAGCGGCGCTCGCCCGGTTCCTGGATCAGGTCCTCACCTTGCGTCCCGTCTATGCCCGGGTCGCCAAGGACAACGTCGCTTCCATCCGTGTGCTCGAGAAGTGCGGGTTCGTGATCGTGGGAGAGGACAAGGGGTTCGCGAATGCGCGCGGCGAGGAGATCGAGGAGTTCATCCTGGAGCTGGATGGCGGAGGCGAGGGGTAGGGCGCCCTTCAAGCCCGAGGATCCGCCACGGGAAGCGGCATGCAGTCGGAGTACTACGCACAGAAGCTCGCCGGCCGGAGGTTGCAGCGCTGCTATGAGCTGGCAGCACCTCGCGTGCAGCAGTACCTGGAGGCGGAGATCCAGCATGTCCTGAGCCGCCTTCGGCCAACCGATGTCGTGCTCGAGCTGGGCTGCGGATATGGTCGCGTCGCCGGGAGGCTTGGCGGCGGAGCCCGGTGCGTGGTGGCGATCGACACCTCTCGGGAGAGCCTGCTCCTTGCTAGAGAGGCAGGACGCTCGAGCGACCCGATCCACTTCCTGTGCATGGATGCCCTGGCGCTGGGATTTCCGCCGAGCGCATTCGACGTCGTGGTCTGCGTGCAGAACGGGATCTGCGCCTTCGGGGTCGATCAGGAGGCTCTGCTCCGCGAGTCGCTGCGGGTCCTTCGCCCGGGTGGGCGGTTGCTCATGTCCACCTACTCGGATCGGTTCTGGCCCCACCGTCTCTCCTGGTTCGAGGCGCAGGCGGCGGAGGGGCTCCTCGGCCCCATCGATCACGGGGCCAGCCGTGATGGCGCGATCGTGTGCCGTGATGGCTTCCGTGCCGGGCGGCTCACGCCCGGGGAACTCCGCCGGCTCGGCTCGAGCCTGGGGCTCGAGGCCCGGGTCGAGGAGATCGATGGTTCCAGCGTGTTCTGCGAGATCACGAAGCAGAAGCCCCGGCAGGACGCCGACGCTTCGCGCGTTGGACCGCTGGCCTAGGAGCTCAGCGAGTCGCGCAGCGCCCTGCTTCATTGCCTCCGCCGCGCGCCGGTTCATCTCCTCGGGACTCAGGTCTTCCTTGTGCGTGGCGATCGTCCACTCGTGCCCTGCCGGGTCCACGATCGTTCCACTGCGATCCCCGTAGAACTGATCCTTCAGCGGACGCTTGACCTGGGCGCCCGCCGACACCGCCTTCTGGAACTAGGCGTGCCCGGGTCCCGCTCGCCAACGGCCCGGCTCCCGCCGGCCACGCGGCCCGGGGCTTGCTTTCGGCCGGCCGACGGGACTAGCCTTGTGAAGCGCGCCCGCGCATCCTCTTGTCGCAGGCCGTTCTCACCGTGACTACCGCACGTCGTTGATGGTCGAGTATTCTCTGATGGGCATGGAGATCCGCGAGGAAGCGCTGACCGCTCTCGAGGAGCACTCACGGATCTCGATCGCGTTCAAGGTAGACCGGGTCTTCGATATCGCAATACGTGATCGAGGTCTGGGCGGCATCGAGCTCACCGAGCGGCGACTCGACACGTCCTATGTCAAGGACTACGACTCGGTCGAGGGAGATCATCCGCTCCACTGGGAGCAGAGGTTCGACCTCTCCAACTGGGGCCTGCTCTCGGCATGGTCCGGCGGCGTGCATGTCGGCGGCGCCGCGATCGCCTTCCGGACCAAGGGGTTGTGCATGCTGGATGACCGCGAGGACCTCGCCGTATTGTGGGATCTCCGCGTATCCCCCGAGCACCGGGGGCAGGGCGTCGGCGCGGTGCTCTTCGCCGCCGCCGAGGACTGGGCCAGGGCGCGTGGCTGCCGGCAGCTCAAGGTCGAAACGCAGAACGTGAACGTCGGCGCGTGCCGGTTCTACGCCGGCCGGGGCTGCGTGCTCGGCGGCATTCACCGCTTCGCCTATCCCGGTTTGCCAGAAGAGATTCAGCTCCTGTGGTACAAGGATCTGACGTCCGGGACGCATCCCGCAGCTGAGAGTCGAGGTGACGACGGCACATGAAGGTTCATCTGGTCGATGGAACCTACGAGCTCTTCCGGAGCTACTTCGGAGCGCCGCCCAAGCGGGCGCCCGACGGCCGCGAGGTCGGCGCTACCCTCGGCCTCGTGCGGAGTCTGTTCTCGCTCCTGTCCTCGCCGGGTGTGACCCATGTGGCCTGTGCTTTCGATCATGTCATTGAGTCCTTCCGCAACGAGCTCTTTCCCGCGTACAAGACGGGCGATGGCATCGCGCCGGACCTTCTCGCCCAGTTCCCGCTGGCCGAGGAAGCCGTGGCCGCGCTCGGCATCGTCGTGTGGCCGATGGTGGAGTTCGAGGCCGACGACGCGCTGGCCACCGGAGTTGCCAGGGTCCAGGACGCCCCCGGCGTCGAGCAAGTCGTGGTCTGCTCGCCCGACAAGGATCTGACCCAGCTGGTCGATGGCACACGGGTCGTGTGCTGGGATCGCCGGCGTGACATCGTGCTCGACGAGGAAGGGGTGGTCGGGAAGTTCGGGGTGCGGCCCCGCTCCATCCCCGACTGGCTCGCGCTCGTGGGCGATGCTTCCGATGGCTTCCCCGGGGTGCCGGGATGGGGAGCCAAGTCATCAGCTGCCGTGCTGTCGCGCTTCGAGCATCTGGAGTCGATTCCGGAGGATCCTGCGGCGTGGGGCATGCCGATGAACCGGGCCACTCGTCTCGCAGAGAGCCTCGAGGCGCACCGAGAAGAGGCACTGCTCTATCGACGACTGGCGACGCTGCGCCGTGATGTTCCCCTCGCCGAGGAGCTCGCAGATCTCGAATGGCGCGGCGCGCGCCGCGGGCTCGAAGCCATGTGCCGTGACTGGTGGGAGCAAGATCTGCCACGTCGCATCACCCGCTGGCAAGATGACTGATACCGTGCAGGGTGCTCTCGATAATGGATCAGATTCCCACCAATCTGGATGTCGTGCGTGCTCTCGAAGAGAACTCAATGCCGGCCGACCATCAGGCTCCCCGCAGGAGGTGCCATGTCCATCCGACCAGTCAAGAAGATCACGTCCGCCAAGCCGACCATCGAGGGAGCCGGCGTCAAGCTGCATCGGGCCTTCGGATTCGGCGACACCAAGGACACCGATCCCTTCCTTCTCCTCGATGACTTCCGGAACGACAACCCGGAGGACTATCTCGCCGGCTTCCCCTGGCACCCGCACCGGGGCATCGAGACCATCACCTACATGCTCGCGGGACTGGTGAGCCATACCGACAGCCTCGGTAATCAGGGTTCCCTGGGGCCGGGAGACGTGCAGTGGATGACGGCCGGGAGCGGGATCCTCCATCAGGAGATGCCCGAGGGCGACGACCGCGGGCGGATGCAGGGCTTCCAGCTGTGGGCGAATCTCCCATCTTCTCTCAAGATGACCACGCCCCGCTATCAGGACATTCGCGCTCGCGATATCCCGGAGGTGGTCGACGCCGACGGCACCCGGGTCCGGATCGTGTGCGGAACCTACGGTGGGAAGAAGGGCCCCGTGGATGGGGTTGCCGCCGCCCCTCGCTATTTCGATGTCGAGGTCCCCGCCGGCGTCGAGAAGGCGATTCCAGTCGAATCCTCGCGGAACGCGATCGCCTACGTGTTCGCGGGGAGCGGTCGCTTCGGGGACGGGGCGCCGCCACCGCAGGCCGGCAACCGCTCGCTCGTGCTCTTCGGGACCGGCGACGAGGTGGTCGTGCTTGCCGGGGATCAGGGCGTTCGATTCCTGCTCGTGTCGGGGGAGCCGATTGCGGAGCCCGTGGCCTGGCACGGACCGATCGTGATGAACACCCAGGAGGAGCTGAAGCAGGCGATGACCGAGCTCCGCGACGGGACGTTCATCAAGCATGAGTGAGATCCTCCCGCGCCCATGTTGACGATTCGAGAGGCTCGCCGGGAAGACGCGCGGCGGATCGCCGAGATCTATGCGATCTATGTCGATCCCGCGGCATGGCGCCGGGGAGCGGGGCGCCTCCTCATGGATGAGGCGGGCGCGCGCTTCCGGAAAGAGGGATACAGCCGGGTGACGCTCTGGGTCCTCGCCGAGAATGCGGCGGGACGCCGGTTCTACGCAGCACTCGGGTTCACAGAGGACGTGAGCGCGAGGAAGATGATCGAGCACGGTGGTCGGGAGCTGATCGAGCTCCGCTATACTCGGGAACTGGTCGAGATGTGACGGGGTGGGCGCGCTTCGCGCTGACGCCGGGTCGAGGGTGGACGTAGGGCAAACCAAGGGAGGGCGGCAGAAGTGCGTCGACATCATTTCGAGCGGCACTACTCCGAGCGAATCGGGTGGTTGCGAGCGGCCGTGCTGGGCGCCAACGATGGAATCCTGTCCACGGCGAGCCTGGTTCTGGGAGTCACCGCAGCCCATGCAGCGCGAGGCGAGGTCCTGATCGCCGGGGTTGCGGGTCTCGTCGCCGGGGCGATGTCGATGGCCGCCGGCGAGTACGTGTCCGTGAGCTCCCAGGCGGACACCGAGAAGGCGGATCTCGAGCGGGAGCGCCACGAGCTCGAGACCGACGTGGAGTACGAGCGCAAGGAGCTCGCCGGCATCTATGAGTCCCGCGGTCTCGAACCGTCGCTTGCGCAGCAGGTTGCCCATCAGCTCATGGCCCATGATGCGCTGGCGGCACATGCGCGCGATGAGCTTGGATTGTCCGATGTCCACAGCGCTCGCCCCCTGCAGGCGGCAGGGGCCTCCGCCGCCACGTTCGCCCTGGGGGCGGCCCTGCCGCTCCTGTTCGTTCTCCTCACCCCGTACGAGACGATCATCCCCGTCGTCGCCGGTGGCTCCCTGGCGTCCCTGGCCGTGATGGGCGGGGTCGCCGCACGCGCCGGCGGCGCCGGCGTCGCCGTGGGCGCCGGCCGAGTGACCTTGTGGGGTGTTGTGGCCATGGCGATAACTGCCGGGATCGGCGCGCTCTTCGGCACGGTGGCGGCCTGAGCTCGGGCCGGGAGGAAGGCACATGACCCGCATCGGCCTGGCGCTCGGCGGCGGCGGTGTGCGCGGGCTCGCTCATGTCTGCGTCCTCGAGCGTCTCGACCGCCTGGGGATGAGGCCGTCGCTCATCGCCGGTTGCAGCATGGGTGCGATCATCGGCGCGCTCTACGCGGCCGGGTGGGCCGGCAGGGCCATCCACGAGCTGATCGATACCCATACCATCCACCGCAAGGACACCTGGCGGGACATCCTGCACAAGGGGCCGGCGATTCTCAAGTGGGCCTTCGCCCTGACTCCGACTCTGAGACACGGCGGGCTCTTGAATGTCGATCGGCTCCTGGATCAGCTCCTGGGATCGGTGGCGAAAGCTGACTTTGCCGAGCTCGAGATTCCACTCGTCGTGGTGGCCACCGACTTCCGGTCCGCAGAGCAAGTTGTGCTCTCTACCGGTCCGATCCAGCCGGCGGTGCGTGCCAGCCTAGCCGTGCCCGGGCTGTTCGCCCCGGTCAAGCACGATGGCCGGATCCTGGTCGACGGCGGACTGGTCAATCAGGTGCCCTTTGATCTCCTGATCGGCAAGACCGACTTCACGATCGCCGTTGATGTTGGAAGCGGCGGCATTCCCGGCGAAGAAAACGTACCGAGTGCCAGCAAGGCCCTGCTGCGGGCTGTCAGGATCATGCAATTCAAGCAGCTGGGGCACAAGCTCGAGAGAGGCAGACCTGACATTCTGCTCCAGCCCGAAATGGGGGACATCGGCCTGTACGACATTCACCGGGTCGAGGAGATCCTCAGGAACGGAGAGGCCGCGTGCGCCGATCTCGATCGGCGCCTGGGGGCGCTGGGAACGGGTCCACCAGCGGCCGGTTGACCGCCGGGTGAGCGGGAGATCCGATGAGCAAGTTCGCGGAGTTCGATGCGGATTCGAGGCGGCAGCGTCGGCTCTCCGCCGGGGACGGCCTCGTGATCCGGGCGCCGCGTGAATCGGATCTGCCGGAGCTGGCGGCGATCGCCGCCGAGAGGGAAGAGGAGCCGGTGGCGGACTGGCTCCAGGCCTTCGCGAGCATCTACGAGGAGAGCCGCGCCGGCCGGGCCCTGCTTCTGGTCGCCGTTTTCGATTCGGTCGTGGCCGGTTACGGCAAGGCAGCGGCCTTCGTTCCCCCTGCGGGCTCGCCCGCGAACGTCGCCCCGGAAGGCTGGTACCTGACCGGCGTCGTCGTCAGTCCAGCTCTCAGGCGGCGCAGTGTGGGAACGTTCCTGACGCGGGCGCGACTGGGCTGGATCGCCAGCCGCAGCGATCGGGCCTACTACGTCGCCAACGAGAAGAACGTCGTGAGCATCGAACTCCACCGCCGGCTCGGGTTCGTCGAGTTGACGCGCGATGTTTTCCATCCCCAGGTCCGGTTCACGGGTGGCCGTGGCATTCTCTTCGCATGCGACCTCCGCACCGGCGACTCGAACCGATGACGAGATTCCGTTGAGAGTCGAGCAGCTATCCCATCTCACGCTTCTCTTCGCCGTTCTCCTCGCGCTCTTCATCGTCGGCCCCGCATTGCTTTCGGGCCCCTTCGGTCCGTACGCGCTCTTGAGGAGCGGCGATATCCTCGATCTCCTGACGCCGCTCGTGCTGATTCCTCTCTACTGGCTCCTCTTCCAGCACGGCGGCGCGAGCGCGCCCGGGCGCGCTCGCGCCGTGGCTTTCCTCGTTCTCGCAGCGCTCTGGGTCGAGGGCCAGGGCATGCACCTCGCGGCCAATGCGATCGGCCATCTCGGCGAGGATTTCGCCGGCACGCCGGCCGCCGCTCTCGTTCACTTCATCGATGAGCGACTGAGTCACTTCATGTGGCATACGGGTCTGGCCGGGCTTTCGGCCCTTCTCATTCATCGCGAATGGTGGAGCCCGGTGTCCGATCGACCCGGTGGACCGGGATTCGAGATCGCAGCCGGCATCCTCTATGGTATGACCTACTTTCTCGCGATCGTGGAGGGAGCCACGACGGTCCTCGGCCTTCCCTTCGCCGTGCTGGCAGTTGGCCTGCTCGGCGTGCGGGGATGGCGGAGGGTCTGCCGCCAACCGCTCCTGGTCTTCTTCTTCGTGGGCTACACGGTAGCCACCCTGTGCTTTCTGGCGTGGGGCATCGCCTGGCACGGATGGCCCGAGCCGAGCGCGGTCGGGATCATCGAGTAGGATCGGGATCTGACGGTGCAGGATCGGAAAGGCATCAAGACGTCACCTCGGGACATTCCGGACGGCGCTTGGGTGTTCCATGCCAATGTTCCGCCGCGGCAGGCGTGCACGCGGTTCTTCGGGGCGAGCGCGGCCAGGGCGGTCGAGGCGGAGATCGAGATCGCGTGGGCGGGGCCGTCTCGCCTGCGTATCGCCGTTCCGGACGTCCCGCTCGCATGGGACATCGTGGTCCAGGAGACCGGGGCGACCCGATTGATGAACGCCATGGCCCGGCTCCTTCCGGGCGGCGCCTGGCGAAACCCGGCAGTTCTCGCTGCCATGGGGGCAGTGGCTGGACCGCTCCTGGGTGTGGGGCGCATCGGTCTCCAGGGAAGCGCGCCCAACGGCCAGCGGTTCATCGCCAATCCACACGTCCTGTGGGCGGTCGCCGACAGCCGGGCCGTCGTGGCGGGCGAGGATGTCGGGCCCCCAGGGCCGGTGACGCCGCAGGCTCGCTTGGGGGACTTCTGGATTCCGCAGCGCGGAATGCTGGCGATCGGCGCGGCCTATTTCGAACCGTTCGATCCGGCGCGTCATTCCGCCTGCACTTCGATCGTGTAGCTGAGTGCGGGCTACCGGGTGGCGTACGGTCGATTGAGAGAGGAACGAGAATATGGCCTACGACGAATCGGTGGCGGACCGCGTGCGTCAAGCTCTCAAGGGGCGCCGCCAGCTCGAAGAGAAGAGGATGTTCGGCGGGCTGGCCTTCATGCTTCGCGGGCACATGATCTGTGGCGTGCTCGGCGATGAGCTCATGCTCCGGGTCGGGCCTGACGCCCATGACGGGGCGCTCGCGGCGCCCCATGTGCGGCCGATGGACTTCACGGGGAAACCGATGCGCGGGTTCGTTTTCGTCGAGCCGGCGGGTTTCGCGTCGGAGCGGGACCTCAAGGCGTGGGTCGAGAAGGCGGTCGATTTCTCACTCTCTCTCCGTGCCAAGTAGGGGCTCCCAGGCCCTGGCGCAAGAAAGGAGGAGCCGATGCGTCAAGGGATCGAATACACTCCCACTGAACGGTTCTGGCTGCTCATCCTCGGCGTGTGCGGCCTCCTGGGCGTCAACGGCGCGTTTGCTTATGGCCTCCTCTACCGTCCCGGTGCTCTGAGTGCGGCGCTCGCCAACCCGCTGGCGGCTGCGTTCATCATCGAAGCGCTGATCCTGGTCTTCGTCTTCGCCTACCTCTTCCGGCGGTGGGGGGTAAGCCGGCTGGGGTGGGGTTGGTTCGTGTTGCTGTCGCTTGTGGGCAGCATGGCCTTCGCCATTCCGGTTGTCCTCCTGTTTCCGCGACGAAATGAAGGTGGCGGGTGAGAGTGCCAGGTTGCCAGACATCGGCAATCAGGACAAATGCATGATGTTTGCTGGTGAACGGAGAGTGCAATCATTGGAACCCGCCATGCCCCTGCCTAGTAAATCCTGGGAAGCGGCTGGCGCTTCTTGGACGCCAGCGTTTTGGGACTTCGACTAGGAGGAGGATTGCGATGGCCAGTTACGTTCTCATCCGGCACCGGGTGCGGGACTTCGTGGAATGGAAGAAGGAGTACGACAAACATCTGGCTAAGCGTAACGAAGCGACGCTCACGGAGCGGCAACTTCTGCACGGTTCGAACGACCCGAATGAAGTGGTCGTGCTCTTCGAGGTCGGCGACATGAAGCGCGCCAAGGCGTTTGCCGAGTCCGCCGATCTCAGGGAGACAATGCAGAAGGCCGGCGTGCTCGACAGGCCGGATGTCCATTTCCTCAACGATTGACGCTGCCAGCAAGCAACGCCGCGGTGAGGCCGCCCCGGCGGAGGTCATCGGGCCATGTGCAGGAGCATCAGGACGCTGTTCAATTTCGAGCCGCCGGTCACGGATGAGGAGATTCAGGCTGCGTCGCTTCAGTTCGTGCGCAAGCTGACCGGGTTCACGCGGCCGTCGCGGGCCAACGAAGCTGCGTTCGGACAGGCTGTCGACCGGGTTTCGGCGGTGGCCCGGGAGCTCCTCGATTCGCTCGTGACAACCGCGCCGCCGCGCAACCGCGTAGTTGAGGCGGCGAAGGTGCAATCCCGAGCCGCGACGCGGGTCGGGAGAACGGATGCGAGAGAGCCGCAGGGCGTGTCGTGATATGACACGGTTCCGCAACGGAAAGTGAGGCGATGGTGGCCGCCTTGATCACGGCACCGACGGTCATTGCCGCTGCCGGCAATCTGCCAAAGCGGATCGAGGAATTCGTCGGGCGGGTGAACTCGGGGACGCCCGAGGTGAGCATCGCGCGGATGACGAGCCCGGCCGGGTGGCAGGAACCCGGACAGAGGCCGGAGTTCACCGAGTACACGGTCGTCCTCCGCGGAGAGCTCACAGTGGAGACGGAGGGCTCGGCCCTCAAAGTGGGGGCCGGGCAGGCCGTCGTCGTTCCCGCGGGCGAGTGGGTGCGCTATAGCACGCCGGGAGCGGAGGGCGCCGAGTACGTGGCGATCTGCCTCCCGGCGTTCTCGCCCGAAACGGTGCATCGAGATGAGAGCCGGTAGCCATGGCGTGCTCGGCGAGGCCCATCGCGTCCTGAAGCCCGGGGGTTTCCTCCAGTTCTCGATCACGCATCCCCGCTTCGATACGCCTCTTCGGCGGACTCTCCGCCACCCCGACGGCATGTCCTATGCCGTCGAGGTCGGTGACTACTTCCGCCATGCCGATGATGCGCAGGTCGTGGCGCACTTCCTTCGCTTCCGGGTGCGAAAGCCGTCTCCGGACCGAGACCGTGATTGACAGTCTGATCGTCATTGACAAGACTGGACGGTATCTCCCCGGCTACACCGCGACGATGTCATTAGATGTAAGGAGAATCCGACATGGAAATGCCGAAGCCGAGCCCGGGACACAAGCGTCTGGAGAGGATGGCGGGTCACTGGGAAGGGGAGGAGAAGATGCATCCCTCCCAGTGGGATCCGAAGGGCGGCACCGCCATCGCGAGCATGAAGAGCGAGTATGCGTTGAGCGGATTCGCGCTCATCGGCGACTACGAGCAGAAGCGTGGCGGCACGGTCACGTTCACCGGCCACAGCGTCATGACCTACAACGCCAAGGACGATCTCTATTCGCTCCACTGGTTCGATTGCATGGGCACCCCTCCCGAGGTCTTCACGGGGCGCTTCCAGGGTGACATCCTGGTCGCCGCGCACGGCGGACCGGGGACGCATGCGCGCCTCACCTATGACCTGAGCAACCCGCAAGAGATGAAGTCGAAGATGGAGATGTCGGAAGACGGTAAGAAGTGGATGACGATGTTCGAGGGGAGCTACAAGCGAGTCTGATTCCCGGACGGCGCGATGCAGCTCGGCTAGCGGGCAAGGAGAAGCCAATGCCGATCACCAACAAACAGTCGGGGACCAACATCGCAGAGGTGGCCGAAGGGATATACCGCATCAACACGCCCTTGGCCATTCCCGGCGGTCCCGAGTTCTCGTTCAATCAATACCTCATCGTCGATGAGGAGCCGCTGCTCTTTCACACCGGGCCGCGCCGGATGTTCCCTCTCGTCCGCGAGGCGGTCGCGAGCGTGGCGCCGGTCGAGAAGCTTCGCTACATCGGCTTCTCGCATGTCGAGTCGGACGAGTGCGGATCGCTGAACGAGTGGCTCGCGGCGGCTCCCAAGTCGTCGCCCCTGTGCGGCAAGATCGCCGCTCTCGTGTCGGTCGACGATCTCGCCGACCGGCCGGCGCGATCGCTCGCCGACGGTGAGACGCTCTCGCTGGGGAAGCATGCGGTCCAGTGGTTCGATGCGCCACACCTGCCGCACGGCTGGGAATGCGGGTTCATCTTCGAGTCGAGGACGAAGACGCTTTTCTGCGGCGATCTCTTCACCCAGCCGGGCTTTGGGGCGGAGGCCGTGGTGGAGACGGACATCCTGGGGCCGAGCGAGGCGTTCCGGGCGCAGATGGACTATTACTCTCACGCCAGGAACACGCGGGCGATGATCGAGCGCCTGGCGGCGACGGGGCCGACCACACTCGCCTGCATGCATGGGAGCGCGTGGCGCGGCGACGGCGGGAAGCTCCTCCGAGCGCTGGGAGACGCGGTTTCGCGCTGATCGTTCAAGCGAGGAGCGAGACTCGGGACATGCTGAATGCTGAATCAATCAGGAAGCTGTCTTGGGAGGGAGTGGTGGTGTCCGTTCAGCCGCGCATCCGGCTCATGCGGTCCTTCGACGAGCGGAGCCACAGCTATCTGGGTTACGCACTTCGCGTCCGCGGTAAGAGGGATGACACCGAGTCGGAGTTCTCGGTCGGTATCGGGAAGGCCGCACAGGCGAAACACGGCTTCCGAGTCGGTGACCGGGTTGCGGGCCTTGCGCAGGCAGTTCCGGACCCTCGGCTGGAAGCAGTGGACCTGTACAAGGCAAGCGCGTTGAAGCTGGTCGGGCGGGAAGAAGCGGAGATCAGATCGGCCGGTCCTCCTTGGCACGGTGTCCCGCCGGAGCTGGCGGACTACCGGGAGCGCGGACATCGGCGGCTCGATCCACGAACGTACGAGAGCAGGTGTTTCAGCTGCATCTGGGGCTGTCGGATGCCGGTAGAGATGATTGTGGATCACTGGAATCCCGGACTGAAGCGATACCGGTTCGAGACCTTCTGCTACGGCCCGAAGAATTGCCGGCTCTATCGGGCGGGTAGCACGCGCAAGGTCCCCGGACGACGGGGGATGAGCTGGGAGGAGGCGGACTGGGTCGATGCCGACGCGACTTCGCACCGCGCCGACGACGAGTGAACCGTACCGGGCAACATGACAAGGGGTTCAGGAGGACGCCGGACCCGCCGACTTCCTCGGTTGCTCCGGCTCTGCTAGGATCGATTGACCAGTAGCCGCAGCACGCCGCTCGGTCGCATGGAATCCACCGCCGGAGGCGGCGCGCGAGGGAGGTCCGGATGCGTCTCCCTGCGATTGCCTTTCTCCTCGTTCTGGCTGCAGCCGCGAAGCCCCCGCCTGCCGCATCACAGGTCCTTGTCCTGAATGAGTACCTCGCCGCCAATGCCTTCGGCATAGAGGACGAGGACGGCGACCACGAGGACTGGCTCGAGCTCTACAACACAGGTCCAGCCCGTGTCGATCTGACCGGGTTCGCCCTCTCGGACGATCCGGGTGTGCCCCTCAAGTGGATCTTCTCCCGAACCGTCATCGATCCCGGCGCCTTCCTTCTCGTCTTTGCCTCCGACAAGGATCGCCGGGATTGGGCGGGGCATCTCGAGACGGTCATCGACCAGGGCGATGAGTGGCGGTACCGAATCGGAACCTCCGAGCCGCCATCGACATGGCGCACCCTCGGGTTCGACGACTCATCGTGGAGCGAGGGGCCGAGCGGGTTCGGATACGGCGATGGCGATGATGCGACGATCATTCCGAACACGATCTCCCTTCACATCCGCAAGCGGTTCATCGTCGCCGATCCAGACGAAATCACCTTCATCCTCCTCCATGTCGACTACGATGACGGCTTCGTCGCCTACCTGAACGACGTCGAGATTGCGCGGGCCAATGTCGGTGAGCCCGGCGATCACCCCCCCTTCGACCAGTCGGCGTCGGGAGAGCACGAAGCGCTGATGTACCAGGGCCTGCCGCCGGAGGCCTTCCGCGTGGCTCTGGACCCCTCCGCCTTGCTGCAACCGGGCACGAATGTCCTTGCCATCCAGGCTCACAACATTGCGCTCGATTCGAGCGACATGACGATGATCCCGTTTATGACCCTGGGTATGGTCGCCCCGCCGCCCGATCCGGTTGGCACTCCCGAGGTGCTCGAACTCGAGCTCCCCAATCTCCACACCAACTTCAAGATCGACGCTGCGGGGGAAATGGTGGCGCTACGCGATGGCGCAGGGCAGCTTGTCGACAGCATCGCGACAGGGCCGATGACGACCGATGTGTCGCGCGGCCGGAGCCCGGATGGAAGCCCGGAATGGTTCTTCTTCACCGCACCCTCTCCCGGCGGGAGCAACGCCGGCCCCGGTTATCCGGGTTTCACCCCGGATCCCGCCTTCTCCATGCCCGCCGGGTTCTACGCGGGGGAGGTCGCGGTCAGCTTGAGCAACTCCCTCCCCGAGGCCGTCACCACCTACACGACCGACGGCGGGGATCCCTCGCCGTCATCCCCGTCCTATACTGCTCCGCTACTCATCGACAGCACGATGGTCGTGAGGGCGCGATCGTTCGCTCCCGGCCTCGCTCCGAGCGCGATCCAGACCCGGACCTACTTCATCGACGAGGAGATCACGCTGCCGGTGGTGTCGCTCACCACCGATCCGCCGAACCTCTGGGACGAGGAGATCGGGATCTACACCTTCGGGCCCGACTACAACCCGATTCCGCCCTACTTCGGCGCCAACTTCTGGCAGGACTGGGAGCGGCCGGTCCACGTCGAGTACTTCGCGCCGGGTGGGGCCCTCGGCTTCCGCCTGGACGCCGGCGTCAAGATCCACGGCAACCACAGCCGGTCCTTCCCGCAGAAGAGCCTCCTCATCCTGGCGCGAAGCGGATATGGCACCGAGGAGATCGACTACCCCCTGTTCGAGGAGCGAGAGAACACGCGCTTCAAGCGCATCATCCTCCGTAACGCGGGGCAGGACTGGTGCCTGTCCATGTTCCGGGATGCGTTCTGCCACCGTCTGGCGGAGCGGGGCGACATCGAGCGCATGGCCTACAGCCCCGCCATCGTGTTCATCAACGGCGAGTACTGGGGCATCCACAACATCCGCGAGCGGCTTGATGAGCACTACCTGGGGACCTACTTCCCGGTCGATCCCGAGAACCTCGACATTCTCGAGGACGAGCAGGAAGTGGTCGAAGGCGACGCCGATCACTACCTTGCGATGCTCGATTTCATCGCGAGCCACGATCTCAGCCTCGATGAGAACCTCGAGGTGGTCGAGACCATGATGGAGACCGCCAACTTCGCCGAGTACTGCCTGTATGAGATCTACTTGAGCAACCAGGACTGGCCCTGGACGAACATCAAGTACTGGCGCCCGCGCACGCCCGGCGGCCGCTGGCGCTGGCTCTACTTCGATCTGGATCGAACCATGGGGGGCTATGGCGGGATCGATCTCGAGCGGGCCACGGATCCGGATGGGCCCGGCGGGGTCCATCCTTGGTCCACCTTCCTGCTCGTCAACTTGCTCCGCAACGAAGGGTTCAAGAACGCGTTCATCAACCGCTACGCCGACCACCTGAACACGACCTTCAAGGTCTCGGAGATGCTGGCGCACCGGGACCGATTCCGTTCCACGCTCCTCCCCGAGGTCGAGCGGCACTATGCGCGCTGGGAGTGGCCGATCGGGAGCTGGTACAACCACATGACCATGATCTCGACCTTCATCACCCAGCGCCCGGCGTATGCGGTGAACCACATCCTCGGCAAGTTCGGGCTGCCGGGGACCCTGAATCTCACCCTCGGCGTCCAGCCGCCCGGGTCAGGGCGCATCCGGCTGACGGCGATCACGATCGACACCCTGTGGTCGGGGACCTACTTCAAGACGGTGCCCATTCCGTTGACCGCGGTGCCGGCTCCTGGCTACGCGTTCGCCGGGTGGTCCGATCCCAGTCTGCCCCAGGAGCCTTCGGTGACGATCAGTCCGGAGAGCCACTACGGAGTGCTCGCTCTCTTCGCGCCGGCCGAGGGTGGAGTGGTCATCAACGAGATCAACTACAACTCGGCGCCCGACTTCGATCCCGAGGACTGGGTCGAGTTCCACAACTCCCTGGGGCAGGCCATCGATATCTCCGGCTGGCAGTTCAAGGACGCGGATGACGCGCATGTCTACGTCTTCGCTCCGGGGACGGTGCTTCCGGCCGGGGATTATCTCGTGCTGTGCCGGGACCTGGCCATGTTCGGGGCGCGGTTTCCGGGCGTGACGAACGTTGTGGGGGACATGTCGTTCGGGCTGGATGGCGGAGGGGAACTGGTGCGGCTCTTCGATGCAGGCGATGTGCTCGCGGACTGGGTTGCGTATGACGATGGCGCACCCTGGCCGCCGGAACCGGACGGACAGGGGCCAACGCTCGAACTCATCGATGCCTTCGTCGACAACGGGCTCGCGGAGAACTGGGCGGCGTCGATTGCCACTCACGGCACGCCGGGAGCGATGAACAGCGTGTCGACGGGGACGGGGATCGAGGTGGCTGCGGGGGTGGCGGGAGCGCCGCGGCGCCTGGAGCTCAGGGGAGCGTATCCGAACCCCTTCAACCCGACGACGACCTTTGGGCTCGGGATCCCGGAGCGTGGCGTGGTGCGGCTCTCGGTGCACGACACGGCGGGGCGGCTGGTGCGGATCGTCGTGGCGGGGGAGATGGATGTGGGGTGGCATGAGGCCACCTGGGACGGGCGCAACGAAGATGGGCAGCGCGTGGCATCGGGGATCTACTTCGCGGAGCTCGAGGCCGGGGGGCGGGCGGCGCAGCGGAAGGTCGTGATGCTCAAGTAGGGGCTCGCTTGGGCCTGGCAGCGAGCAGGTCCGCTGCAGTCGTACCAGCCTTCGGAACGGGCAGGGAGAAGGCCTTGCTGGCTTCGGTTGAGCTGGCCAACGGTGCTCATCAGTAACGCTTCCTCGACCAGGATGCTCAGGAGGTCTGGGCTCACCTCCTGAGAAGGTCGGTGGAATGGCGAATCGCGAGCTCGCAGAGCGGGCGGGGTTGGTCTCGCCGCGGGGGGTGACCGGCCCGAATGGCATCGTCGCGTGATCGCTGAGCGGATCCGCGATTTCGAAGCGGACCCGGATAGCGGCGACAGCTGAGAGGCTAGGCCATCGATTCCTGGCGGCACTGGACGAACTGATTGCCCAAGTCGCAGTGAGTCCTCTCCGCTTCCCCAAGTCGAGCCCAATGTGCGGCGGGCCCTGTTTCGTACCCCGGGAGGTGTCCGAGTCTGAGTGAGAGCAGCAGGGCAATCGGCGACTGGCGTGCCATGACATCTTGAGCCCCGCTCCCCCCGCCTGCTAGACTCCGCCCCTGTGCCCGCCGCAATCGCCGAGCCTCGGGCTCTCGCCCCGACCCTGGCCCGGCTACCGGATGGATCCAGTTGCCCCGCGGAGCGCCAGAAGCGATTTGTCTCCCCACTCGACGGACGATCTCCTCGGTCCCAAGGGCCCGCTTCCGGATCTGCTCCCCACGTTCGAGCATCGCGACGGTCAGCTCGAGATGGCCCGCGGCGTCTCCGAGGTGCTCGAGTCGGGCGGGGTGCTCGCCGTCGAGGCCCCGACCGGCATCGGGAAGTCGCTCGCCTACCTCATTCCGGCCGCCCTCCATGCTCTCCGCGAACAGGTCCCGGTCGCGATCGCGACCGGAACCTTGAACCTCCAGGATCAGCTTCTCGAGAAGGACGTCCCTGTCGTCGCCCAGGTGCTGGAGTCGATCGGGGAGGGCCCGCTCCGCGTGACCGTCTTGAAGGGACGATCGAACTACCTCTGCCGGCGGCGCTGGGAGGAGGCGCGGCGCGGGTTGATCCCGCTCCCGCCCGGGATGCTGGAGCGGCTTGCGGGCTGGGTGGTCGACACCGAGACCGGGGAGCTCACCGAGGCCGAGGCCGTCCTCGGCCCGCTCGGCGAGCACGCCGCGCGCCTGGCCTCGGATCCGGCGAGCTGCTCCTGGGCGCGCTGCCATCGGGGCGACGATTGCTTCCTCCGCCGCGTGCGCAAGCGCGCTCAGACCTCGCACCTCGTCATCTTGAACCACGCCCTGCTCTTCCATCATCTTCTCCGCGACTCGGGCTACCTCCCCGATGCCGATGGGCTCGTCCTCGACGAGGCGCATCATCTCGAGCGGGCGCTCACCGATGCCTGCGGGCGCGAGGTGTCGATCGAGCAGGTGCAGGGGCTCGTGGGGCGCGCGTTAGGGACGAGGGCGGCGGGGGCCACGGAGGAGGCCAACGACGAGGGAGCGGGGTCGCTGGCCGGGGTCGGCCCGGGCGAGCAGCTCGGATTCGGCGATGCGGAGCTCGCGCGCGTGGGCGAGCTCGGGCGTCTCGCCGAACGCCTGCGTGCGATTCCCTCCGAGGTGGATCGCCTGAACCTGGGCCAGCGCGTGAGCGAGGTGCGGGACGGGATCGAAGGGGCGGCGGGGCTCGTCGCGGTCGCTTTGCGGGCGGTGGGTCGGCGGCTCCTGGATGTTTCCGCGGAAACATCGGTGAGCAGCAATAGGTCGTTTTCTGCATCGAACGGTCGTAATCATGGATCGAGCAGGGGCGCCTTCCCCGGCCCCGGCGCTCCCCACCGCTACAACGCCGACACCGCCTCCGACCTCTTCGGCCTCGAGATCGATCGGGCGCGGACGGCCCTCGAGGATCTCGGTGGGTCGCTGCGCGATCTCGCCGCTGCGATCGATCGCGTCACCTCGGAGCAGGCCCCCGGCGAGCCCGCCGCGGACTGGCTCGTCGAGGTGACCGGCCTCGCCGGTGATTGGGGGCGACTCGGCGCCGATCTCTCGGCTCTCGCCGAGCCCGACGACGCCGATGTGTGCTGGATCGATCTCGATCACGGCGCCGCGCGCCTCTCTTCGCTTCCGCTCGACGTTGCCGACACGTTCGCCCACCGCGTTCTCGATCGCTTTCGTTCGGCCATCCTGACTTCGGCAACCTTGACCGTTGCCGCCTCCTTCGATCACCTGGTCGCCCGCCTCGGTCTCGACCGCCGCGATCGCCGCCGCCTCCACCTGATGGCGCTCGATTCGCCCTTCGAGCACGCGCGCCAGTGTGTGCTGCTGGCCGATCCCGGCTTCACGCCGCCGAATGCTCCGGGCTATGCAGGGGCGGTCGCGAACCTCTTGATCTCCTTCGTCCTCGGCGTCAAGCGCCGCACGCTCGTCCTCTTCACCTCGAACTGGCTCCTGCGCGAGGTGTGGGCGCGGGTGCGTCCGATCGCCGAGGCGCAGGGCCGCCCGCTCTTCGCCCAGGGCATGGATGGACCGCGCCAGGTTCTCGCCCGCCGCTTCCGGCAGGATCCAGGGGCGATCTTGCTCGGGACGTCGAGCTTCTGGGAGGGCGTCGACTTCCCCGGCGAGGAGCTCGAGGTCCTCGTGATCACGCGGCTTCCGTTCCCGGTGCCGTCGGAGCCGCTGATCGCGGCGCGGAGCGAGAAGCTCTCGGCGCTGGGGGAGGAGCCGTTCTCGAGCTTGTTCTTGCCCGAGGCGGTGCTTCGTTTCAGGCAAGGCTTCGGGCGGTTGATCCGGAGCCTCGATGATCGCGGAGCGGTGATCTGTCTCGATCCACGGTTGATGACATCGAGCTACGGCGAGGTGTTCCGGCGATCGCTACCGGTCAGGCCGATGATGGTGGCCGGGGAGCTCTTGGCGGAGGCAGTGGCCGAGTGGTTCGCGACGGGCGAGGTGGCGGGCGCGGGGGATGGGCGGCGCCCGCGCGGGCGCCGCGGGACCAAGCGGAGCCCGCAATCGGTGGCCGAGGATGTGTACCTGGTTGATGGATGGGATGAGGGGTTCGAGGGCGAACCCGACGCCGATCGAGTGCGGGAGCGGGCCACGGCGTGGCAAAGGAGAACGTACGTGAAGGAGGAGGGGGCGACGATCGTGGTCGAGAGCCTCCGTGCCGCGCCATCCGATGTGCCTGGCCGAAGAAGTGATGACGAGTGAGTGCCGATGTCAGATTGGATTGTAACTAGTTCAGTACACTTGAATTCGGCTTTGTATCGTCTTCCGCGCCTCCTCGCCTGATATCTGCTACCCTGCCCCGCAGTCGCCGCCACTACCCCGCCCGGCCCTCGACCGCACGAAAGGAGGCCCTCGATGCCCGCCGCCCACCGTATCCTCTTCGCCGCCCTGGCGCTCGTCCTCGCCGCATCTTCCTTCTCCTGCTCCCGCGGCCCCGATCCCGTCGAGGCGCGCGCTCTCGCCAAGGAAGCGTACATCTTCGCCTATCCCATGCTCGAGAACTACAAGACCATGTACATCCAGGCGATCGACACCTCATCGCCTGGCTACCAGGGCCCGTTCAACACGTTCAAGCACAGCACGACACTCCTCGGCCCCGAGTTCACGGACGTCGTTCGTCCCAATAACGACACCATCTATTCCTTCGCCTGGCTCGATCTGCGCGCCGAGCCGATCGTGGTCACCGTGCCGGCGATCACCGATCGCTACTACTCCTTCCAGCTCGTCGATCTCTATACACACAACTTCGCCTACATCGGGACCCGAGCGACCGGCACCGAGGCCGGGAGCTACCTGATCGCCGGCCCGTCGTGGAGCGGCGATCCCTCACAGCCTCCGCCCGACATCCGCCAGGTCTTCCCGACCGAGGGCAACTTCGTCTTCTGTCTCGGCCGCACCGCAGTCGATGGCGAAGCGGATCTTCCCAACGTGCTCGCGATCCAGGAGGGGTACAAGGTCCAGTCGCTCAGCGCCTACCTCGGCGAGGCCGCCCCGCCGGCCCCGCCCGCGATCGTCCTCCCGACCTACAACCGCGTCGAGGCCGACACCCCCGACTTCATCAAGTACCTGAACTTCCTTCTCGGCCAGGTCGACATTCATCCCTCCGAGCGCCAGCTCATCGAGAAGTTCGGCCGCATCGGCATCGGTCCGAACCGACCCTTCGAGGCGTCAGCCCTGGACATCTCCGTGCTGCATGCCATGGACGAGGGAATTCGCGAGGCGATCGACGAGATCGAGAAGAACGTGGGGAACCTGGGCGAGAAGAACAGCTGGAGCCTGACCGGGAAGGTCTTCGGCACCCGCGAGGTGATGCAGGGCCAGTACCTGACCCGCGCCTCGGCGGCACGCTTCGGGCTCTACGGGAACGATCTCGAGGAGGCCTACTACCCGACCACCAGCCTCGATTCAGCCGGCGGTACGCTCGACGGCTCCGGGAACCGCTACGTGCTCCGGTTCACCAAGGACGAGATGCCGCCGGTGGATGCCTTCTGGTCCATCACCATGTACAACCTGCCGGAGCAGCTCATGGTCGCCAATCCGATCCATCGCTACTCGATCGGGGATCGGACCCGCGGCCTCAAAATCGACAAGGATGGATCGCTCGCGATCTATCTGCAGCCCAAGTCACCGGGCAAGGCGAAGGAGTCGAACTGGTTGCCGGCTCCGGAAGGCCCCTTCTCGCTCACCCTCCGCATGTACCTGCCCAGGCCCTCGGCCCTGGATCCGCTCTACGCGCCGCCGGGGGTCGAGAAGGTCGATTAGCGGCCGCCGCGCGAACATAGGTGGAGTTCGACCGCCGCCCAGGTGATGGCGCTCCGTTGACCATCGCCTGGGCAGCGGCGTTTGGGCGGCTTGCGAACCCAGCGACAACCCGGTTTCCGAAAGTGGAAACGCGGTTGACGGTCGCAGATGGGGTGGGCGCGCGACCATCTGAGGAGCGCGTTCTCGAAGCGCTCACGCCTTCGTCCATCGGTCGCCTCGGTACGATTACTGCTCTTGGAATTGCAGCGGAGTGGACAGAGACTGGGACCCGGTGCCCGCCTGGCGGCCGGGCACGATGGCCCAGCCCGTCCAATGGACATCGGAGCGATGGATGTCTGAGCTGGCCACGAATGTTCCATGCGACCGCGCTCTCGGCGGTGTCGCGGTTGCTTGGTGTTGGCGGGGCGTTGGCAGCCCGGTTCGCTCGCTGGCTCCGGCATGGCCGGCAGAGCTGGGGCCTAGGTGGCGGGAGAGTCGCGAACGCGTTTGCAGCGGCGGGGCGGTCGCCGGGAGAGTCGCGAACGCGTTTGCAGCGGCGGCGGGTGACCGCGGACTCACGAACGCGTTTGCAGCGGCGCGAACCCGGCCAAGCAGCGCGGCCGGGTCCGTTCGATGGGGGACCTTGAGCTCGAGCACCATGATGGTGATGATGATGGCGAGCACACCATCACTGAATGCTTCGAGTCTGCCTCTCGTCATCGATCCGACCTGGCCGCGTCACGCATAACCTGGGCCGACGGAGTCCGCGGTCCGTTCCGCCGTGCCCTTGAGGCACTCCGTGCCCGCTACTTGGTCTCCGCCAGCGGCACCATCTTGGCCAGCTCGTAATCGACCTGCGCATCGAACTTGTTCTCGATCTGGAGGAATCGCGCCAGCTTCTGCGGCGGCAGGACACCTTCCATCTTCTTGAGGGTCGCACGGCGCAGCGCCAAGGCGTCCTCTGTGATGTCGAGCGACTCCGTGATCATCTTCTTGGCCTGGTCGTCGCCCAGCTTCTCGTAGTCGCGGGCAAACTCGGTGACGAGCGCCGCTCGGCGATCGCCGATCTTGACCACCTCGGCTTGATACTCGTCATAGAGCGGCCAGAAGGCCTTGGCCTCGCTTTCCGTGAGGTTCAAGTTGGCCTCGACCTTCGCCTTGCGCTTGGCCTGAAGATCGGCGCGGGTGGTCTCGAGTGCGTCCTTGCGGCCGACCGTGCCCTCCTGCGCCAGGGCTACCGAACTCACGGCGAGGGCGAAAAGTACGAACAGGATTCCCATGCGTCTCATGGCTGAAAGACCTCCATTCCGTTCAGTGGCAATCACTGCAATTCCGTTTCGGGGATGAGGCTGTGCGCGGATCGGTTGGGGAGAGCGCAGCTTGCGCGTCAACACTGGACCGCCCTGCCATTGAAGACAGAGAAGGTTACTACCGGCTGCCCGGACGGTCAATCGATCCTGTCCAGGTCCCTTCCTGGTCCTTCCGCGCCCGACGCGCTATAATCCCGGCACCTACCGCCACCGACTGCCCAGTCCCGGGCCGGTGGCTGCCCGTCTACTCCGGCAACCGCCGCAACGGCACGGAGGCAGATATGGTTGCCCGCTTGCGATCGTCCCATCCTTCCCGTTTCCCATCGCCCGTAGGCACGACGGCCGTCGCCATCGCCGCGGCCCTCCTTCTCCTGGTCTCGACGGGCCAGGCCCTCGACCTCGGCTCGATCGACGCCGCGCTCACAAGCACGTGGGGTGCCGCAGCCGGCAGGACACCCGACTCCATTCCAACCACTGACTCCGAGCGTCTCCTTGGCGGCTGCTCCCTCATGCAGCTCGACGATGGCACGTTCGAGAACGGCTACGCCTACAACTTCTTTGAAGTGGCGCCACCCGACACCGGCGCTTTCGCCAAGCACTTCGAGTCCCCCTACCCCGACCCGACCGTGCTCCTCTGCGAGGCGCGATTCTTCTTCACCACCGTGCCCCAGTATCCGCAGGGGGCATCGCTCTACACCGCGATCGTCTACGCCCACGATGCCCAGAACGGGAGGCCGGGAGCCGAGATCCTCCGCGTCTCCGGCATCGACCCCGGCGTCGTCCCCAACTTCCCCAGCTTCGTCGAGAGCACGGTCGACTTCGGCCAGGTCGAGGTTCCGCGCGAGTTCTGGGTCGCCTGGTGGCCGGAGTGGGCGGGGGCCGAGGCCGAGTGGTTCATCGGCGCCGACGAGAACGGCACCGAGCCCACGCCCGTCGACCACACCAACGCGCAGACCGCTCCCGGCTGGCTTCCGGTCAAGGACGCCGACTTCCCCAACTGCAAGAACCTGGCGATCCGCGCCGCCATGGCCGCCATCGACGGCCCCGAGCCCCTGATCCCGATCAGCGCCCAGGAACCGGCCGATGCTGGTTGCCCGGCCTACTCCAACGCCACGCCCGACACCGCGCTCGTTTGCTCCTTCACGATCGCGGCGAGCGACCCCGCCGTGCCGTGGATCCGCATCCACTTCGACCTCTTCGATATCGGACTGCGCGACTTCGTCCGCTTCACGAGCACCGAGACCGGCGACAGCTACGATGTCGAGGGTCGCGAAGCCGTGCTCTCACCGCTCGAGTACTACTCGCTCTTCCTCGATGGGGACGAGGTCCTGGTCGAGCTCTACGCCGTCCCCGGCGGCGCCGGTGGCGGCATCCACGCCGACTTCATCGATGTCGGCCTCATCCCGCCACCCTCCGACACGATATGCGGGGCCGACAACCGTCAGTCCTCGAACGACGCCCGGGTTGCCCGCCTCAAGATCAAGAAGAACGACGGCAAGACCTACGTCTGCACCGCCTTCCTCATCAGCAACAACGGCTGCTACGCCACCGCCGGCCACTGCCTCGATGGCGTCGATCTCACGAAGCCCGGGAACGTGGTCGCCCAGCACAACGTGCCGGCCTCGGATGCCGACGGGTCCACCAACAACCCGGGTGCCGCGGACCAGTACAAGATCGACACCGCGGTCACGCCTTGCTTCCGGAACAACGGGCGCGGCGACGACTACGGCGTCTTCAAGGCCAAGCCCAACGAGAAGACCAAGAAGAACCCCTCCCAGGCGCAGGGATCCCACCACGACCTCAAGGACTCGACGCCGAACGTCGGCGACACGGTCAAGGTCACCGGCCACGGTGCCGACGACGGCGCCGACAACTTCATCCAGCAGGACGACAGCGGCCAGGTCACCGGGGTCAACGGCACCACCATCGAGCACAAGGCCGATACCCGGGGCGGGAACTCGGGCGGCCCCATCACGAACGCCTCGGGTGGCGTGACCGGCATCCACACCCACGGCGGCTGCCGTTCGGACGGCACCGGCTCCAATGCCGGGACCAGCGTCACCAGCCAGGGCTTCCGCGACTGCGTCGATCAGGTGTGCGCCAAGGAGTGCCAGGTGCCGCCGACCGAGTCGGAACCGACAGTACCGGTCATCGCGACCGAGATCCTGTCGATGACCCTCACCTCGCCGCAGCCGATCCCGATCACCCTCACCGGCGAGCGGCCGCTCATCATGACCTGGGATCCGCCCATCGGCAGCTTGCCGCCCATCGTCGACATGGACCTCATCATGCCTTCGCCCGGGCAGACGACATTGCCGCGACTCACCTGCGTCGGCCCCATCATCATCCGCACCGTCGACTCCCGGCCCTCGACCGGGCAGGCGGTGCCGCAGGGTTCATCTCCCTGCTTCCCGATGGATAGCTTCTTCGATGTCTTCGTCGAGGTGGAGATGCCGGGGCTCGGGCTCACGCTTCACAACGAGAACCCGATCCACATCGCCGGCACCATCAACTCGATCCTGCCCTACGGCGATACCTACAGCCTCACGGATCCCGTACCGCTCGTCGATGGCAACGGCGCGCCGGCGGGTACGCTCGATGCCTGGAGCCTGACCCCGCAGCCGCCGATCGATTGCATCTTCGTCGGCGGGCTCTTCGGGATCGACTTCTTCGGCCAGCCCGACCTGATCCTGACCCCTGGCACCACCGGCATCCAGCACGATGCGGTGTTCTGGGACGGGGCGAACTGGGTGATCCCGACCGAGCTCGTCCAGATGGATCTTCGCGGCTTCAGCCCGGTGCTGGGCTCGGAGATCGTCGTCAGGGTCTTCCAGCCCGGACAGCCCAGCTACGGCAACATCGTCTTCGCCGGGCTGCCGTACCTCCAGTTCCCCGCCGAGAGCACCTTCGACGTGTTCTACGAGATCACGGTCGAGAACACGGGTCGCGTGCTCGTCACCGACGGTCCGGTTCACCTCCGGGATCCCGACGGCATCGGCGCGCTGCCGCCGCTCCCGGGCGACGTCTATCAAGGTGAGAATCCAGTCGCCCTGATCGATCGCGACACGCAGGAGCCGGTCGGCATCCTCTTCCAGAACCAGCTCGATGTCGGCGCCTCCTTTGCCTGGACGCCGCCGCCGCCGGCGGGAATCGACGGCATCTGCAGCGTCTCGGAGCTCACCGTCGATACCGGTACCAGCGTGCAGACATTCGACGGGCTCGTGGGCGACATCGTGATCCGGCGGCTGGATCCGCAGCCGCTGCCGCAGCCTTGGGGCACCACGATCCCGATCGAGATCCTCGAGCTCCAGCTCGTGAGCGCCGCCCCGATCGTCGTGACGACATCACCCAGCCCGCCGTCCACCGGGGCGCTCGTGCAGCCGGATCCCGGGCCGCTCTTCCCGATGGACAGCTTCTTCGACGTCTTCATCACGATGACGTTCGAGGGGCGGACCCTCCACAACGAGCAGCCGGCGCGGCTCGAGGCGCCGGTGAATCAGATCCCGCCCCTCGATCCATATCAGCTCGTGGCTCCGGTCCAGCTCTTCGATGAGTTGAACCAACCGGCGGGGCAGCTCCTCAACTGGACGCTCGATCCCGAGCTACCGTACGATCCGAGCCCGTCGTGCCCGGTGGCGCTCGATTGCCGGAATCTCCCGACGACGGGGATCCAGGAGCCCGCGCCGAGTCCGACGCCGATCGCGCTCGTCGCGCTGCATCCCGCGGCCCCCAATCCGTTCTCGGGAACGACGGCGATCCAGTTCGATCTGCCGCGCGATGGACACGTGGCGCTCCGCGTGTACGATGTCGCGGGGCGGCTGGTGCGGACGCTCCTCGATGAGGATCTCCGCGGCCAGTTCCGCCACGAGTACGTGTGGGATGGTCGCGACGGCCGCGGCCAGCAGGTCGGTTCGGGGATCTACCTCTTCCGGCTCGAGGCCGGGGGGCAGGAACTCCACCGGAAGGCGCTCCTCATCCGTTAGGAGGTCAGCGTCGAGAGTGACAGGCGGGGCTCTCGATCGAGCACCGCGGATGGGAGAGGGGGAGCCCGGCGCGGCTTCCCCTCTTCCCTTGGGGCGGCGCTCGTCTGGTAGGATCCGCCGCCTGGGCCTCTCAAGGGGGATCGCCATGAAGAGACTGCTCGTCGAGAAGGATCGGAAGCTCCACCGCCTGCTCTGGCTCACCGCCGCGGCGGCCACCCTCGCCGTGACCGCCTGCAGTCGTGCCACCCCGCCCGAGCGCGATGTCCCGGCGAGGTATCTCGACAGCACCGGCCGCGCCGACGCCCTGAGCGGCGGCGTGCGCATGATCCCGATCGAAACGCCGAAAGGGACCTTCCACGTTTGGACCCGGCGCTTCGGGAACAACCCGACCATCAAGGTGCTGATCCTGCACGGCGGGCCGGGGATGACGCACGAATACCTCGAGGCCTTCGACAGCTACTTGCCCGCCGCTGGCATCGAGTACACCTTCTACGACCAGCTCGGCTCTTTCTACAGCGACCAGCCCGACGAGCCGGACCTGTGGGAGCTCCCGCGCTTCGTCGAGGAAGTCGAGCAAGTGCGGCAGGCGCTCGGTCTCGACCGCGACAACTTCTACCTCTACGGCCACTCCTGGGGCGGGGTCCTGGGGATCGAATATGCGCTCAAGTACCAGGAGCACCTGAAGGGGCTCATCATCTCCAACATGATGGCCAGCATTCCCGCCTACAACGCCTACGCCGAGAGCGTGCTGATGCCGCAGATGGAGCCGGCCGTGCTGGCCGAGCTCAAGAAGATCGAGGCGGCGGGCGAATACGAGAACCCGCGGTACATGGAGCTCCTGATGGAGCACCATTATACGAAGCACATCCTTCGCATGCCCCTCGAGGAGTGGCCGGACGGGGTGAATCGCAGCTTCAAGCACGTCAACAACGCGATCTACATCCCGCTGCAGGGGCCGAGCGAGCTTGGCGCCAGCGGAAAGCTCGTGAACTGGGACCGCATGGGGGATCTCAAGCAGATCACGGTGCCGACTCTCGTCATCGGGGCGCGCTACGACACCATGGATCCCTCGTACCTGGAGAAGATGTCGCGCGCCGTCGAGCGGGGGCGCTATCATTTCTGCGAGAGAGGAAGTCACCTCGCCATCTACGACGACCAGAAGTTGTACATGAGCGGCCTGATCCGGTTCCTCGACGATGTCGATGCCGGACGCTTCTAGCGGGAGGCCGATCAGCCGTTAGGTCTTTGCCAGCTGGCGCGTTGCCCCGGCAGGCCGTTCCAGGCTATTCTTCGCGAGCCGGCGGGTTCGCGCCGGCTCGTCTTGGCGTTCCCCATGGATGGCGACCATCATGAAAGCGACTTCATCCCCCTCGACAAAGGCGCAAGCCCAGACGGCGAAGGCCGCGGCCGCCGCTCCCGCTCGCCCCGCCGTCCGTGCCCCGCGCGGCACCGAGCTATCCTGCAAGGGCTGGCTCCAGGAAGCAGCCCTCCGCATGCTCATGAACAACCTCGACCCCGAGGTGGCGGAACGCCCCGCCGATCTCGTCGTCTATGGCGGGTCGGGTCGGGCGGCGCGCAGCTGGGAAGCCTTCGACGCGATCGTCGGTGAGCTCAGGCGCCTCGAGTCCGACGAGACGCTCCTCGTCCAATCGGGAAAGCCGGTCGGGGTGTTCCGCACGCACCCCCTCGCGCCGCGCGTTCTCATCGCCAACTCGAACCTGGTCCCGGCCTGGGGGACCTGGGAGGAGTTCCGGCGCCTGGAGAAGCTCGGTCTCATCATGTACGGGCAGATGACCGCCGGGAGCTGGATCTACATCGGCACCCAGGGCATCCTCCAGGGCACCTTCGAGACGCTCGCCGAGCTCGCGCAGCAGCACTACGGCGGCACCTTGGCGGGAAAGATCACGCTCACCGGTGGCCTCGGCGGGATGGGTGGGGCCCAGCCCCTCGCCGTCACCATGAACGGCGGCGTCTGCATCGCGGTCGAGGTCGATCCTGGGCGCATCCAGCGCCGGCTCGAGACCGGGTACGTCGATCGCATGACCGACAAGCTCGAGGAGGCGATCCAGCTCGCCGAGGCCGCGCGCGCAGCACGGGAGCCGCTCTCGATCGCGCTCCTCGGGAACACGGCCGAGGTCTTGCCCGAGCTCCTTCGCCGCGGTTTCCATCCCGATGTCGTCACCGATCAGACCTCGGCCCACGATGCGCTGAACGGCTACGTGCCGGCCGGCGTCTCGCTCGCGGCCGCGGCCGAGCTCCGGCAGAAGAACCCCGAGCTCTACATCAAGCGCGCCATGGAGTCGATTGCCACGCACGTCGGCGCCATGCTCGTGTTCCAGGAGCGGGGGAGCGTGGTCTTCGACTACGGCAACAATATTCGCGCTCAGGCGCGAAAAGCTGGTCTGGAGCGCGCCTTCGACTTCCCGGGCTTCGTTCCCGCGTACATCCGGCCGCTGTTCTGTCGCGGCAAGGGACCGTTCCGCTTCGCCGCCCTGTCCGGAGACCCGGCCGACATTGCGCGCGCCGACGAGGCGCTCTTGAAGGCATTCCCCGACGATCCGGTGCTCGCCCGCTGGATCCCGCTGGCCCGCAAGCGCGTGGCCTACCAGGGACTGCCCTCGCGCATCTGCTGGCTCGGGTTCGGGGAGCGCGATCGCGCCGGGCTCGTGCTCAACGATCTGGTGCGCCGCGGCGAGATCAAGGCCCCGATCGTGATCGGCCGCGATCATCTCGATTCGGGCTCGGTGGCCTCGCCCTATCGCGAGACCGAGGGCATGAAGGATGGCTCGGACGCGATCGCCGACTGGCCGCTCCTGAACGCGATGCTGAACACGGCGTCGGGGGCGGCGTGGGTCTCGATCCACCACGGCGGCGGAGTCGGCATCGGCTACTCGCTTCATGCCGGCATGGTGTGCGTCGCCGACGGTAGCGAGGAGGCCGACGAGCGGCTCTCGCGTGTCCTCACCAATGATCCCGGCACCGGTGTCATGCGCCACGCCGACGCCGGCTACGAGGACGCGAAGGCCACCGCCAGGGCGCAGGGTCTCCGCATCCCCATGCTGGAGGAAGGGACGTAGGGACAGGGGCGATGGGCGCGCCGATCGAAGCCACGCTCGTCGTGCGCGGCGGTGCCGAGGTGGCCACCATGGCCTCGGCAGCGGAGCGTTCCGCGGCCGAGCGCGCGGCGGCGGGGAATCGGGACCCGAGTCCTCTCCCCGGCCCGGCGCGAGGTCCCGCCCTCGGCGAGCTCGGTCTCATCCCGCGCGGCGCGGTGGCGATCGCCGGCGAACGCATCGCCTGGATCGGCCCCGAGAGCGAGCTCGATTCGACCGTGCGACTCGCGGCCGGGGCGCGCGTCCTCGATGCCGCCGGGGGCACCGTCCTTCCCGGGTTCGTCGATCCCCACACTCACATCCCCTTCGCCGGCGATCGCTCGGACGAGTTCGGGATGCGCATGCGCGGCCTCGGCTACCTCGAGATCGCAGCCGCGGGCGGCGGCATTCTCTCGAGCGTGCGAGCGTTTCGCGCCGCCCCGTCGGACGAGCTCTTCGCGCGCGCCCGCCACGACCTGGATCAGATGCTGCTCCTCGGCACCACCACGGTCGAGTGCAAGACAGGCTACGGACTCACCACCGAGGACGAGCTCCGCGGCCTCGAGGTGCTGGCCGAGCTCGAGCGCACCCATCCGGTGGCCGTTGTTCCCACCTTCATGGGCGCGCATGCGGTGCCGCCGGAGTACAAGGGGAACACCGCCGGGTTCGTTGCGCTCGTCATCGAGGACATGCTGCCGCAGGTCGCCGAGCAGGGAATCGCGCGCTTCTGCGACGTCTTCTGCGAGCCGGGGTTCTTCAGCCCCGAGGAGACGCGCGCCGTCTTCACCGCGGCGCGCGAGCGCGGGCTCGCGCTCAAGCTGCACGCGGACGAGTTCGTCGACTCGGGCGGAGCCGCCCTCGCCGCCCAGTTCGGGGCCGTCTCGGCCGATCACCTGATGGCGATCGGCGACGCCGGGCTCGAGGCTCTCGCGAGCTCACAGACGATCCCGGTCCTTCTCCCCGGAACCTCGTTCTTCCTCGGGATGTCGCGCTTCGCGCCCGGGCGGCGTTTCGTCGAGGCCGGGTTGCCGGTCGCGATCGCCACCGATTACAACCCCGGGAGCTCGATGGTGGCCTCGATGCCGCTCATCGTGAGCCTCGCCTGCCTCGGGCTCCAACTGACTCCCGAGGAGGCTCTGATCGCCGCCACCCGCAACGCGGCGCATGCCGCCGGGACCCCCGACCGTGGGGTCCTCGTCCCCGGCGCCCGCGCCGACCTCCAGATCGTCGCCCTCTCCGGCGTGCGCCAGCTTCCCTATCACATCGGGCCATCGCACGTGACGGCGGTCGTCGCCGGCGGCCAGGTTGCCGTCGAGTCCGGCCGTATCCTCGGCGCGTAGCGGCCTCTCTGCGCCCGCGCTCGCCGGCTGCTACTTCTCGACCATGATCACCACGTACTTCACCTTCCGGAACTCGACCGGGTCGGTGATGACGAGCTTCGACTGCCGGTCCGCGAGCAACCGGAGCTCGTAGCTCGCCTGGCTCTGCCGGCTCAGGACCTCGGGCTTGTCGAAGGGGACCGGGATCTCGGTTGTCTGGTCCGAGTCGATGACGGTGAAGTCCGCTTCATCGTAGGTATTGGTGAGCCGCACGGTCTTCCCGATGCCGATGAAGCCGCCCTCGACCGTGATGATCCCCTTCTGCTTGAGCTCATCCCTGGTGCCGATCACGTAGTAGATAGCGCTCAGCTCCCGCGTCTTGGCGTCGATCGTGCTTTGCTGCTCGGCGATCTTCGCCTGTCCCATCTGCACGTCGGTCTCGAGCCCGGCCACGGTGGACTTGAGCGCTTCGACCTCGCCCGTCAGGCGCTGGATCGTGGCCTCCCGTTCCGCTACCGACCGCTTGAGGTTCTCGATGACCCGGTTCAAGCTCGTCACCTCGGCCTGGCTCTTCCGCATGCTCTTCTCGAGCTCCTCGATCTTGAGCTTGGTGTTGCTGACGCTCAGCTTCAGATCCGAGATGGTGTCGAGCATCTCTTCTTTCTGCGACTGGGTGAGCGTGCCTCCCATCTCGGCGCTGTGCGAGATATGAGCCAGCCGCTCCTCCGCCGGCAGCATCACGCTCAGGCTGTCCTGGATCTCCGCGATCGACTGGAGCGCCGCGCCGAACTGCTCGCGTGCGATCTCCTCCGAGAGCTGGGTCTCGACGATCCGCGACGTGAGCTGCTGGCGCTGGATGGCAAGGTAGGCGATGGCGACTGCCATGGCGATGAGAACGAGGCTGAGAATGACGGCGACGGACTTCTTCATATTCACTCCTGCGGGCGATTCTCCCGGGGCACTGACGGGACGACGACCCGGCAGGATAGCAGAACTCCGCCGGGTGCAAGGGGGGCGTGGGGCGGAGGGCGGCCCTCGTCGGGGGAGCCCCGGGGGCGCTTTCTTCCCGGTCTGCGACAGCGGCCGTATCACATCGGGCCGGCGCCGAGGCGCCGGCCCGGCCCTGCGGCCACCGGGGGGCTGGATCGGGCGGGATCACCCACCCCGAGCCCCGCTGCATGGGCCATTTCTCAACGCGATCATGCACTTCGCTTACGTTACGACGGGCAGTGCCGAAACTTGATGCGGGAGGCGCGCGCCCGGTGCGCTTCCGTCAAGGCCGACCCCTACGCCAGGCGCCAGAGCCCGCTACTGCGGCGGAGAGAGCCCATTGGACAAGGCAACCGCGATCAAGCAACGCGCCCAGGCCCACATCCAGCGCAATTCTCTCAAGGAAGCGATGGCCGAGTACGAGAAGCTCCTCGCGCTCGAGCCTGTCGATCCCTACGCCTACATCCTGCTCGGTGATCTCGCCGTGCGCATGAGCACGCGCGACATCGCGCTCAAGCGCTACGGGCAGGCCGTGGACGCCTACGAGGCGCAGGGCCTGTGCCGCAATGCAATCGCCGTCCTCAAGAAGATCCAGCGCCTCGACTCCACCCAGGTCGAAACGCTGCGCCGTCTCGCCGATCTCTATGCCCGGGAAGGGCTCATGGCCGAGTCGATGTCGCACTACCTCGAGTTTGGCTCGAAGTGCCTCGAGGCCGGGCGTGACGAGGAGACGCGCCAGGTGCTCGAGATCGTGTCCCAGCTCGGGACCGCCAACATCAAGGTGGCGAGGCGCATTGCGGATCTCTGTGTTGCGATCGGCGACAGGGAGCGGGCGGCCATCGAGCTCGAGCGCATGGCGGGCGAGCTCGATGGCCGGGGCCAGGCCGATCGCGCCGCCGAGCTCAGGGCGCGGGCGGCGGAACTGGCCCCGACAGTCGCCGCCGGGACCGAGATCAGTCTGGCGCCGGCGGACGAGATGCCGGAGGGTGAGCTGTCGATCCCGGACGAGCCCATTCAGATCCCGCAGCTCGAAGCGCGGGTCAGCGAGGCCGGGGATTCGCCGGCGACAGGGGGCCAGGAGATCAGTGAGGCCGCGCCATCGCCCGGCGATGTCATGCCCGGGCTCGAGCGCTCGGGCGGGCTCTTCCAGCCGGTCGACACTCCACCGGCGTCTTTCCTCGATCAGACCTTCTCGATGCCTCGGGATAAGGAAGAGGGCGAGGAGGGAGAAGAGGAGGTAGGTGAAGTCGGGGCCGAGGTGATGGAGGCCGAAGCGGCCGGTGCCGAGATGGCCGAGCAGGAGGAGCCGGAGACCATCGAACCGGAGATGCCGGCGAGCGCCGAAGAGGCGCAGGAATCGACCGCGGCCGGGATCGAAGGCGCGGACGAAGCGGTCGCCGAGGATGAAGCGGACGAAGCGGTCGCCGAGGATGAGGCGCGGACGAAGCGGTCGCCGAGGATGAAGCGGACGAAGCGGTTGCCGAGGAAGAAGCGGACGAGGCGGATCCTGAGGAGGATCCACTCGATGCGCAGATCCGCGCCTGGGCGAGCGACGTGGCCGCTCACCTCGAGGCCGGGGATCGATCGGCTGCCGAAGCGGTGCTCGACGAGGCCGCCTCGCAGTGCACGGCAGCTGGACGCAACACGGCGGCTCGTCGCTTCCTGCTCGAGCTATGGACGCTCGGAAGACGCGAGATCCCGGTTGCCGAGAAGCTCCGCGAGATTGCCAAGGCCAGCAGCGACACCTCAGCGGAAGCGCGATGGATGGCTGAGATCGGTGAGATCCAGCTGTCCCGCGGGGAGTTGAGCGCGGCGCAAGCCACGTTCGAGTGGGCGCTCGAGCTGGATCCCACCGAGTCGCTTGCCCGCAGGCGATACGAGCGAATCCAGAAGATGGAATCGGGCGCGGCCGGCGACGAGACATCGTTCGAGGCCGAGGCCGAACTCGCCGGGGCGGAGCCCATCCAGGGCGAGCCGATCATTGAAGCCGAACCCATTGCCGAGGCGGAGGTGGCCCCGGTCGGCGAGCAGGACAGCGATGACGAGCCGGTCGTTGCCGGCGAGCCTCTCATCGAGATGGAGCTCCTGGCCTCCGACGATGAGGCCGAGGTGGTCGAGATCGATCGGGTCGAACCCGGCTCCGGTGCTGGGGAATCACCCATCCCCGAGATGCTCATCGAGAGCGCTGGCGATCTCACCGGCGATCTCAGAGGTGGCGCCGCGCTCGATGGGGTTTCCGGGCTTACCGGAGCCCGCGGCAACGGGCACGGTGACGAGAAGAAGGCGACCGAACCGCCGCCCAACCCGGCGACCGATGATCAGCTCGCCTGGGTCATCGGGCGCTTCCAGCGCGATGTCTCCTCCCAGCTCGGGGCCGGAGACCATGCGAGCCACTACGACCTTGGCATGGCGTACATGGAGATGGAGCTCTACCACGAGGCCATCTCCGAGTTCCGTCAGGCGCTCGGCGGTGCGACCTACCGCCGCCGCTGCCTCGAGCTCCTGGCCACGTGCTATAGTCGCGCCGGCGAACCGCAGCAGGCGGCCTCTCACTGGCGGGCGGCTCTCGACGAGGCGCTGAAGACAGGAGAGGGGCCACTCGCTCTCCGCTACGAGCTGGCTGTGAGCCTCGCTGCCGCGGGTCAGGTCGAGACGGCGCGGGAGGAGCTGCGCGAGGTGGTGCGCCGCGATCCCAAGTTCCTCGACGCCAACGAGCGGTTGCAGGCGCTCGGCGCCTGATCGGATCTCGAACTCGGCGCGCGACGGATAGCTCACGTCGAAGGCGGCGGCCGAGGCATCGGCCGCCGTGATCGTATCGGGGCCAAGGAAGGAACCAGGCCCGGGATGGCAGGAATGGAAGCCTCGACGCCCAGCGGATACATCGACCTCCATCTGCACACCGTGCACTCCGATGGCGTGCACACGCCCGAGGAGGTGATCGCCTTTGCCCGTCAGGCCCGGCTCTCCGCCGTGGCGATCACCGATCACGACACCCTGGATGGCGTGGTTGCGGGTCAAGCGGCGGCCCAAGAAGCCGGCATCGATTTCATCTCCGGAGTCGAGCTGTCCGCTTCCGATCGCAATGCCGACGTCCATATCCTCGGCTACTTCGTCGAACCTGCCACCCCCGGGCTCACGGAAGAGCTTCAACTACTGCGTGACGGACGTCTTCTGCGCGCGGTCCAGATCCTCGATCTCCTCAAGCGGCTCGGCGCCCCCATTCGCTGCGAACGCGTGCAGGCCTTTGCCGGTGGGGCGCCGATCGGGCGCCCGCACATCGCCGCCGCGCTCGTGGAGGCCGGGCATGTCCGGAGCATTGACGAGGCGTTCGACCGCTACATCGGCTATCATGGCCCGGCCTATGTGCCGAAACGGACGCTCAACCCGGAGGGCGCGATCGACCTGGTCAAGCGCGCCGGTGGAGTCCCGGTGCTCGCGCACCCAGGCTCCCTGCGGCGCGACGACTTGATCCCGAGTCTCGTCGACTGGGGGCTCGAAGGGATCGAGATCTGGCACCCGAAGCATGATGCGGCACGCGTGCGCCACTATCAGGCCCTGGCTGAAGAGCACCATCTGCTCGTCACGGGTGGGTCCGACTTCCATGGTTCCGGGCGTGGCGACTCGACCGTGGGCGATCAGCCCGTTCCCGAGTCGATCCTGGTTCCGCTCCGGGCCTGCATTCGATCGCGCTGACGTGTACCGCTGGTCCCGCCTTGCCCTGACCGCCCTGTTCATCGCTCTTGCCGTCGCCGTGGGGTACGGGGGTTCCGTCCTGCCCAATGTCGAGCTCGTGAGCCTCACCGTCTTTCTCGGTGGAGTGGCGACGGGGGCCGTGTCCGGGATCCTGATCGGGGTCGCGGCCGAGCTCATCTTCTCCGGGATCAACCCGCTCGGGCCCACCTTTCCCCTCGTGCTCGCCGCCCAGCTCGCCGGCATGGGGCTGTTTGGCCTGGCCGGCGGAACGCTCGGGCGCCATATGCTGCGCCTTGGCGCCATTGCCCGCGTCACGGTCCTGGCCGTCACCGGCCTTGCCTTGACCCTGTTCTTCGATGTCATCACCAATCTCGGACTCGGAGTTCATCTCGGACCGGTGTGGGCCACGCTGGCGGGTGGTCTCGCCTTCGCTGTCGTGCACATCATCTCCAACATGCTCGTGTTCGCAGTGCTCGGGGGGGGAGGGCTGCGCGTGCTCCGCGATCTCGGTCTCGGGGGAGGGCGCACGGAGGATGGGAACCGATGAGAGCGGTGAGCGTGTTGTGGCTGGGTCTTGCGCTCATCACTCTAGCGCGTGGCGCCGGTGCAGCGGAGGCGCCGGGCGACAGCGCGCAGGGTCAGGACCTGCCGCCGCCCCGCCCACCGGCCGGGGTGCTGGGACGCCCGGATTCGGTGGTCTTGACACCCTATCGGCCCGGTGCCCTCGAGGGCGAAGAGAAGGCGCTGATCCCTGCCGACCGACCTCCGTGGGAACGCTTCGCCGCGCCCGGCGACACCCTGGTCCTCGGCCGTTACGAGGTCGATCGCGTCGGTGCCCATCAACTCCCCGAGCTACTGTCTCGTATTCCCGGGATCCACGCTCTCGAGGTGTCGGCCACCGCACCTCTCGGCGCCGTCACGCAGGCCGGATCCTTCGCGCTTCCCCCCCGCTCGTCGGATGCCTGGACCATCCGTCAGCCGCGGATGGAGGGCATGGATCTCTCACGCCTTCTGCTCGACCGGCTCGGACCCGGCGCGACGTGGGTTCCCGTGCTGGCCGCTGGCGAGTTTCGCGTCATCGATACTCCGCTCTTCGGTCCCGAGACCCCGGAAGTTCGCCTCGCCCCGGCCGAGCCGGTCGGCGACAGCGCATCGAGTCGCATGGCGATCGAGACCGGGAGCTTCGGCCTGGCAGGGGGTGGGATCCTGTTCTCGGATCATCGCGGCCGCCTGAGCTATGGCTTCGGCGCCGACAACACGCGGGCCAAGCGTTCGGGAAGCATCCAGGACGCGTCACCGCGGGTGTCGATCGTGGAAATGGGGTGGGCAGCCGACCGCGGCCGGCTGGGTATCCATCTGCGCAATTCGGAGATACCCATCGGCTTCAAGGATGGCCGCCGCATCAACAACTTCGATCAGGGCATGGCGGCCGACTTCGTGGCCGGAGATACCCTGGGCCCGGCATGGGCCTTGCGTGTGGTGGGTCGCGACGACCGGCTCTCCGGGAGCGAACTCCCGGGCGTCGAGTTCAAGCGCAAGGGTCTCGTCATCGAAGTGCAGAGCTACGAGCGACCGGGCCGGCCGGTATACGCGCGGATCGTCGGCGAGCGCGACTGGTTCGCCGTGCGCCACGCGGAGGGGGCCTACGCGCCGCGGGTCACACGGATCCAGGGAGAGGCGGGAGGGCATCTCGCCGTGGGCGCCGGCCGCATCGATCTGGCGGGCGGGCTCCGCGTGAGCGACCGGCATGCGCTCAAGGGCAGCGGGCGCGCCGAGCTGAGCCTCGCGCTTCCGGCCGCCTTGGTGGTGGGTATGAGTGGGGGCCGGGTGCAGCATGCGCCCACGTACGATCAGGAAGTGCTCGTTCCCGAGAATCCAGTGGCCGACCCGGAGCGGCACGATTCGATCGCGCTCCGCGTCGTCCGCGAGGGCCTGATCAGCTTCGGCGTTGTGACCGCATGGCGGGAGATCACGCATCAACCGTTCGTGACCGAGGAGATCCACGATCGTCCCTGGCCGCAGTTCGCCGTCACGACGAGCGATTCGCGGCACTGGGAAGTGCGGGGTTCCCTTTCCTTCACCGGTGGTCCGCTCGGGATGGCCGCCGGGGCGTGGGGGAGCCGGTTCTTCAACGATGAGAGTTTCGGCCGCGGCGACCTGGCCCCCTTCGTTCCCGAGGAGGTCGGTCGGGCGTTCGCCAGTCTCCGCATCTCGCTTCTGGGCGGCGATCTCGTCGTGATGCCGCGTGCCGAGTTTCTTGCCGTCGGTGATCGCACCGGCCTCGCCGGCGAGCGCCTGCCCGGATACGGGCGACTCGACGCCGCGGTCATCAGCGTCGTTGGCGGGGATGTCGACCTCGAGGTGTGGGCGCGAAACCTGCTCGACCGCCGCTATCCGCTCGCCGTATACGATCCCTCGTCCGGCGATCTCTACGCCGACTCGGGACGGATGGCGGCGTTCGCTCTGCGCTGGCGCTTCCTGAACTAGGCGCTCGCGTCGCCAGGAGCGGAGTCTCCTCGCGCCTGCCGTCGACCCCAGGAGATGCGTCCATGCGCCGCCTCACGCGCACGCTATCGGCGATCCATGACCGTGCATTCGCAATCCTCGTTCCCGCCGAGGGCGAGGAGTGGCTTGTCCTCCTGGCCGCGGGTCTGCTGCTTCTCGGTGCCGCGCGCCACCGCGTGGAGCCCTGGCTGCAAGGGCTGGCCACCGGTCCTCCGCCCGAGGTCGCCAGCGCACTGGCGGAGATCGACACGGCGAGCTTCGGGCGCGTCGATCTCAATCGCGCCGGGGCCGCCGAGCTCGAGACCCTGCCCCGCATCGGCCCGGCGCTCGCGGCGCGCATCCTCGCCGACCGTTCCGAACGGGGTCCTTTCCGCTCGGTGGACGACCTCGATCGCGTGCAGGGCATTGGACCGGCCACCATCGCCGCGCTCAGGCACGAGGCCTTTGTCGATCTCGAGGTCGCGTCCCCCGCAATCGAAGGGGAGCCCGGAGCCGCAGGCCGCCTCGAGTAGGGATGACGGCGCTGGGCCATCGCGCCCTTCGGCCGGCGACGCGACGACCCGGCGCGGGGGAGTGCAAGTCCCAAGGGTCGAGCGGAATGGAAGGCCCGGCGTGCAGGGCGCAAGTCGCCGCATGAGCGACCGCACCCGGGGACGGGGTGGAACGCCTTGAGACTCCTCAACTCCCTGCCGATCAACAGCTTGGTTCCGAGGCATGGCCGCCGCCAAGATGGCGGCAAGGCACGGATTTTGCCCCCGCTCAATCGGACTCTCTCGTGCTGCCTCGTGGCTGGACCTGCGTGCGGTTGCCTTCCTGGCTCGCAGTGGAGCACGCCTGACCGCAATCCGTAGCTGAGCGCCAGCAGCCTCTCAGCGTTCACGCGCCCGAGCTGGAGAACAATGTGAAAGACATCGGCCAGAAGCTCGTCGAGGTCGGAGCGATCGACGAAGCCACCCTCGAGCGTGTTTCCCGCCAGCAAAAGGTTCACGGCGGGAGCCTCACCCTGAATCTGGTCAAGCTCGGGATTCTCTCCGAGGACACGCTGACCCAGGCGCTCTCGACCATCTACCGCGTGCCTGGCGTCAACCTGGCCGATTCCGCGATCGATCCCGACGCCATCAAGTTGATCCCACAGGACATCGCCACCAAGTTCCAGGTGCTGCCGGTCAGGCGTGACGGCCGCCGCTTGCAGGTGGCCATGGCCGACCCGGGCAACATCTTCGCCCTCGATGACATCAAGTTCATCACCGGCTGCGAGGTGGAGCCGGTGGTGGCGGCCGAGAGCGCGATCAAGCGGCTGATCGACCGCCACTACGATCAGGCGGACTCGATGGCGCGCGTCATGCAGGACATGCAGGGTCTCGACGAGCTCGAGGTCGTCGAGCAGCAGGATGACGAAGCCGACCTCAGCGAGGTCGGCGACGAGTCGGCGCCGGTGGTCAAGCTCGTCAACTCGCTCCTGGCTGACGCCGTGCGCAAGGGCGCCTCCGACATCCACATCGAGCCCTACGAGAAGTACATGCGCGTGCGCTATCGCATCGACGGCACGCTCTACGAGGTGATGTCGCCGCCCTTCCGCATGAAGGCCGCCATCATCTCCCGCCTCAAGATCATGTCCGAGCTGAACATCGCCGAGCGGCGCATCCCGCAGGACGGCCGCATCAAGATCAAGATCGTCGACCGCACCATCGACCTGCGCGTCTCGACCCTGCCGACGATCTTCGGCGAGAAGGTGGTGATGCGCATCCTCGACAAGGGCAACCTGCGCATCGATCTGACCCAGTTCGGGATGACCGAGAAGGCCTTCAAGGACCTGCTGCGCGCCATCGAGAGCCCCTACGGCATGGTGCTGGTGACCGGACCGACCGGCAGCGGCAAGACGACCACGCTCTACTCCGCCCTATCGCGGATCAATATCGTCGGGTACCAACATCATGACCGCGGAGGATCCGGTCGAGTACAACATCGAGGGCATCAACCAGGTTCAGATCTTCGACGAGATCGGACTCACCTTCGCCAGCTGCGCTTCGCGCCTTCCTGCGCCAGGATCCGAACATCGTCATGGTCGGCGAGATCCGCGATCTGGAGACCGCCTCGATCGCCATCAAGGCGGCGCTCACCGGCCACCTCGTGCTCTCGACCCTGCATACCAATGACGCTCCTGCGACCGTCAGCCGCTTGATCGACATGGGGGTCGAGCCGTTCCTCGTCGCGTCCTCGACCAACGTGGTCGTCGCGCAGCGCCTCGTTCGGAAGCTGTGTACGGCGTGCAAGGCCGAGATCGAGCTCCACGAGGAGGCGAGGCGCGAGCTGGGTATCGAGCAGTCCGACCCCCTCAAGGCCTACGAGCCCCGTGGTTGCGCCGACTGCTCGAACACCGGATACCGTGGGCGACAGGGTCTCTATGAGGTCATGCCGATCTCGCCCACGGTGCGCGATATGATCCTCGACCGGGCGCCGGCCTCGCTGATCAAGAAGAGGGCGCTGGAGGAAGGCATGCTCACCCTGCGTATGGATGGAGTGCTCAAGGTGCGCGAAGGGATCACGAGTGCCGAGGAGGTGCTCAAGGAGACGGCAGCCGACCGCGGTTGATCCTCCGAAGGCGGATGAAAAGCAGAGGCTCCGGACGGCTTCGACCGCCCGGAGCCTTCATTCGTCAGCGCAAGGCGCTGGCGGTGCTACGAGGACATCCGATCACCGCCCTCTTCGGCGCCCGCGTCGACCGCCGCCTGGCGGCCGGCGTTCACTGCCGAGCGGACGCGCGTTGCCACCTCGTCGGTGAGATCAGTCAGGCGCGTACCGAAACCCTGGAGCTGGCCCCCGATCTTCCCCCGCGTATCCGTGCCGGCCTGCGGGGCAAAGAGGAGGCCGGCGACGGCACCCACGATGGCGCCGATGCCGATTCCCGCGAGCACACCCAGAATCAGATTTTTCTCCCGATCATCGTCCTGCATCGATATTCCTCCGCGTTGTGGGGCGGGCCTTCTGGCGCGGAGCGGTGAGAGCGCGCAGCGCGGCACTGAGGCCCAGAACCACCAGTCCTAGTTTACCGCTTCTCTTATAGACCGTTCTTCCGAGTAGCGCAAGTACGCCCGAGCCGGAGGCCGATGCCACGTTGTGCACGGCCCCCTGGAGCCCATCGACCCCGCTGCGGACGGAACGGGCCGTTTGCTCTACCTCCCCGAGCAGCGAGCGGGTGGCTTCGAGCGTTGGGGCCACGTGTTCTTCAGCGAGACCATCGTACGCTCGCGCGAGCCTCTCCACGCGCTCGAGCGTGACGCGCGACTGGTGAAGCGCCGCCGCAACGTCCTGTTGGGTCTTCTCCAGGGTGCTCTCGACCTGCCCTGCCAGCCGGGACAGGATGCGAACGGCGACCACCAGAACAAGACCCTGCACGAAGAGCAGGACCACCATCGCTGCGGCTAGAAGCTGGATGGTTGGCAGCGGATCCACGACACTCCTTTCTCTTCAGGCGACCGTGCCGGCGATGAGAGCGTCTCCACGAAGTCTCATCGCTGCTCGGCCAGCGTCTTCTATCCCTCGATTTGCAGTCTACCACAGACCGGCTCGCGCAACACCCGGGCAGGTCGACGGCAGGGCCGGCAGCCGATCGGACCTGGCCGATCAGGATCTCGCTTTCGTGACACCGGTCGTGTCACTCTCCTTACGGTACGTGATGAAGATGAACTCGCGCAGTCGGTCGAGGGGGCCGAGTGCGGTCACGCGGTCGGAGAGGCGGTGCCAGGTGTAGAAGCCGGGGAAGCGGAACAGGTAGCCGATGCTCGAACGCATCTCGACCCGATCTCGAGCGAAGCCATGGCGAGCCGCTGTCCGGTCCATACTGCCGACCGTGTTGCAGCGGTAGTAGATGGGGTAGTCGGGCGGTTCATCCTTTCCGGTCAGCACGCGTTTCACAGCCATGCGCACGCCGGTGGGCAGAATGCGAATGACGAGGGAGCTCACGTTGAGGAGATTGGGCGCGACGAAGAGAACGCCGCCGCCGGGCTTGAGGGTTCGCTGGAGCTCGGCGAACAGACGATCCGGGTCGGCGATGTGTTCGAGGACGAAGATCAGGAGCGCGGCGTCGACGCTCGCCTCGGGGATCGCCGTCATGTCCATGGCGTTCCCGCGCACGAAGTCGAAGCGCGGCCCCGGATTCTTCTCGCGCGCGATCTCGAGCTCTTCGGCGTCGAGGTTCAGCCCGACGTAGCGGCCGAACCCATCCGCGAACCGGTGGGCGTTGCGTCCGATGCCGCAGCCGATGTCGAGGAGGACGCCATCGGCACGCTGGTAGGGTGTCAGCATCTCCCCGATCAGGCGCAGCTGATCTTCCCAGTATGTCTTGCGGTAGCGTTCTCTCGTCGCGTCCATGGTTCCTGGATCGGCCTCCGGTCTTGGTCCTCGCCGCCGCCCGTCTCGCGGGGCCTTTCCGGGATGCTATCATGGCGCGGTTTTTCCGGCCGGGCGGAGCGATCCGGCAGGGCCGGGAGGCGGGGTGATGCCAGGA
This sequence comes from Candidatus Eiseniibacteriota bacterium, assembly GCA_963823555.1. Classification (GTDB taxonomy): domain Bacteria; phylum Eisenbacteria; class RBG-16-71-46; order CAVPCR01; family CAVPCR01; genus CAVPCR01. Next base: position 781,605 of record CAWGMA010000001.1, read on the forward strand.
GATGTTCATGGCTGAGAGCGAGCACGCGAGCGAGAGCGGAGAACCGGGGCGGACGCCCGTGCGATCAGGGCGCGCCCCGGCGCCGCGCTGGGCCGTCGGCGCCCTCGCGCTTACGCTCGCCCTGGTCGCCGTGACCTGGCCGCTCCTCGATCCCGGAAGCGTCCTCATCACCGATGACGGGTTCGTGAGCGACATCACCATGGCCGGGATGCCGTTCCGCGCTTTCCTCCAGCGCGCGCTCGCGGGCTCGACGAGCCTCTTCTGGTGCCCGGGCATCTACTGCGGGTTTCCCCTTCACGCCGCTCCCGAAGCCGGGTTCTTCTATCCGCCCAACTGGGTGCTCACCTTCGTCGGGGATGCCACGGCCGCCGTCGACCTCGGTCTCTTCCTGCACCTGTTGCTCGCTGGCGCCGGGGTCCTGTTCCTGCTCCGGGAGGAACGCCTCTCCGCCGCCCCCGCTGTCTTTGGCGCCCTGAGCTTCGCCGCCGGCGGGTTCCTGCTCGCTCATCTCAAGCACGTGGCCATGGTCGCGACCGCGGCCTGGATGCCCTGGATGTTCGCCGGTTTGCTGCGCATCGCGCGCGGCGGCGGTCGGGAAGGGAGCGGTTTCCTGCTGGCCGGGCTGGCGGTGGCGGCCATGGGGCTCGCCGGCCATCCGCAGGTCGCCTACATCGGCATGGTCGCCGGCACCGTGTTCTACCTGTCGTTCGTCATGATTCCGGGCGCCGACCAGGAGGTGAGAGCCAGGTCCAGGGCCCATGCCTCGCCCGGCGTGCCGTTCATGTCGCGCCGGGCGCTGCGCGGGGTCCTTCTCCTCGTGCTCGCCTTCGTCCTCGGGACCGCGGTCGCCGCCGTCCAGCACGTGCCGGCCTCCCTCCTCGCCCGGAGCTCGGTGCGCGCGGAACTCCGGGGCACGGACTTCGCGGAGCAGATCCCGCTCGAGCCCAGGAATCTCACGACGTGGTTTCACGCGCGCGCCGTGGGCATGGCCGGCGATGGCAGCTACCGGGGACGCGGGCTGCATTGGGAGGATTACTCGTATCAGGGCTTCGCCGCCGTTCCGCTCGCCCTGATCGGGCTGGTGGCCCACCGCCGCCGGCGCATCGCGCGAGCGTGGGCCGTGGTGTTCGGCGTCACGTTCCTCCTGGCCCTCGGGCGGCGGGCCGGCCTCTACTCGCTTGCGGTCGCCTTTCTGCCCGGGCTCGCCTGGTTCCGCTTTCCGGCGCGTTTCCTGGTGGTGAGCGAGCTCGCGGTGTCGGTGCTCGCTGCTCACGGTCTGGCCTGGCTCCTGCCGAAACTCGTTCACGGGCGGACTGGCCGCGTGGTCACCGCGGTGCCGGTGGCGATCATCCTGCTCCTGGTTCTCGATCTGGCCTGGGCGCAGCGCCCCCTCAACGGCTGGGCGCCGCGCGCCGAGTGGCTCGATCCGCCGGCCACGGTGGGCGACGTTCCCGCTGGGAGCCGCTACGTGAGCCTCGGATCGCGCGAGGCCCACGTATTCGCCTACGAGAAGGCGCGCGGCTGGGCCGATGTGACGCCGCTCGTCGTGCAACGTCGTTTCCTCCAGCCCAGCTTGAATCTCATGTTCGGTGTGCGTGCCGCGGACGGCTACGCCAATCCGGTGCCGGGTCCCACCGCGCTCGTCTGGGGCGATCACTACGTGCCGGGGCTCTTGCAGCGGAGCGTGCGTGTCGAGAACGGCCAGGCGGTTCTGGCGCCGAGCTTCTTCACCCTCGCCCGCCTGGCCGAGGTGCGTACGCTGTTCTCGTTGTGGCCGATCTCCGATCCCCGGCTCGAGGAAGTGGCGGTGCGGCCGCCGGTGTTCACCTACTCGCTCCCGGAGCCGATGCCGCACGCGTGGTTCGTTCCGCACGCCAGGTTTGCCGGCTCGGCCGGCGAGGCGCTGGCCCACCTCGAGGCCGAGGATATCGACCCAACCCGGGAAACCGTGCTGTTGGGGGTGCCTGCCGTAGAAAACAACGCTAAGGAGCCGAATACTGCGTGGGTGCTGAGCCGGGTCGGACTCATCCGCCGCTCCGCCGCCGAGCTCGTGGTGGCCGTCGATACGCCCGTGAGCGGGTATATCCGTGTCGCCGAGTCGTTCGATCCGGGCTGGCAGGCCCGTGTCGACGGCGAGCCGGCGCCCGTCTACCAGGCCGATCTCGGATTCCAGGCGGTCCCGGTGCCGGCCGGACGTCACGATGTGCGCCTGCGGTACCGGCCTCGCGGCTTCGTTCCGGGGCTCGTGGCGAGCGCGGTGGGCGTGCTCGGATTCGTGATCGTCGGTCTCTTCCTGCGTCGGAAGGTCGCTCCGGCGGGAGCCGGTGCATGAGCGGGTCGCGGCGGTCCAGCGACGCGTCCCGGCCCGGGGAGTCGAGGCCCCTGCCGCCGCCACGAGGCGCCGTCGCTGGGATGTTCCTGCTCTCCCTCGCCGTGATCGCGCTCGAGGTCACGATCACGCGCATCTTCTCCTTCACGATCTGGTACCACTACGCCTTCTTCGTCATTGCCATCGCGCTCCTCGGTCTCGGTGCCAGCGGCGTGGCAGCGAGTCTATTCGCCGCACGCATCGCCGGCCGCGAACGCGAGTGGGCGGCGGCCGGTGCCCTCGTGTTCGCCTCCGGTACCTGGATCGCGCTCCTCGTCGTGCGCGCCCTCCCGCTCGATCCGCTCGAGTTCGGTCGTGATCCGGTGCAGGCGCTCATCCTGCTCGTCCATGTGCTCGCACTCGCCGTGCCCTTCATCGGCGCCGGCTTCGCGGTGGCGGTCGTCCTCCAGACCTACCCCCGTCAGGTGGGCCGGCTCTACTGGGCCGACCTGGTGGGGGCGGCCCTCGGCGCCATCCTGCCGCTCCTCGTTCTGGCCCCGCTCGGCGCGCCGCGCCTGGCGGCGACCTGCGCCATGGTCGGAGGGGCCTCGGCTCTGGCCCTGGCCGCGGGCGTGATGCCCGGCCGCCGGATCTTCGCGGGCAGCGCGGCCGTCCTCTTCATCCTGTTGCCCCTGGCCCCGCGTCTTCTCGACATTCCGCTCGGGCCCAGCAAGGGCATCCGCGACTGGCTCGATCCCGCGACGAGCCCGCGGGCGCGGCTCGCCTTCACCCGCTGGCATCCACTGGCTCGCGTCGATGTCGTCGAGGATGCGGTGGCGGTCACCTGGACCGTGCCCGCCACCGGCGGCGAGGTGCCGGCGGAACATCAGATCATCTACGACGGGGATGCGGCGACACCGATCATCAATATTCAGCGTGATCCCGCAGAATATGACTTTCTCGGTTCGATCCCGCCCGCGCTCCCGTATGCCGTGGTGCGGCCCGAATCGGTACTGGTGATCGGCGCCGGCGGGGGGATCGATCTCCTGGCGGCGCTTCATGCCGGAGCGCGCTTCGTCGAGGGCGTGGAGCTGAATCCGGTCACGCACGAGCTGATGACCGGTCGCTACCGGGCCTGGTCGGGGGGGATCTACGCCGATCCGCGTGTGCACGTCGTCGTCGGCGAGGGCCGGAGCTTCGTCAGGGCGAGCCCGCGGCGCTACCACATGATCCAGATGTCCCTCATCGATACCTTCGCGGCCACTGCCGCCGGAGCATACAGCCTCTCGGAGAGCTATCTCTACACGGTGGAGGCGTTTGGAGACTATCTCGAGCACCTGACCCCGGACGGAGTGTTCGCCATCACCCGCTTCCTGCACGAGCCGCCGCGCGAGGTGCTCCGGCTCTGCGCCGTGGCCCGGGCCGCGCTCATCCGGCGCGGGGTGGCCGCCCCGGCCGGTCACATCCTCGTGGCCGCATCCGGCCCCTACGCCACCGTGATGATCGGCGTCAGGCCATTCACGCCCGAGGAGTGTCTCGAGTTCGTGCGCACCGCGATCGCCCAGAACGCGCAGCTCATCTACGTGCCGGGGGGGCCGGTGCGCAATCCGATCGCGGAGCTCATTGCCGGTCCCGATCCCGATCGCTTCATCGCCGACTACGCGCTCCGCATCGACCCGGTGAACGATGATCGGCCCTTCTTCTTCCAGTACGGGCGCCTGCGCGACGCGAAGCTGTTCCACACGACGACGACGCGCGACGATCTGGTGGCGCCGTCCGGGCACTCGCTGCTCCTGACCGTGCTCGTGGTGACCGGGTCGGTGGGGGTGGTCATGATCCTGTTGCCGCTGCTGGTCCGGCGGCGGCGCGACGGGTTCGGACCTCCGGGGCGGGCGGAAGGAGCGGCGGTCGTCTACTTCGTGGGGCTCGGCCTCGCCTTCATCCTGTTCGAGATCGCGGCCATGCAGCAGTTCGCGCTCGTCCTCGGTCATCCCACCTATGCGGTCTCGGTGGTCCTGTTCTCGCTCTTGCTGGCCTCCGGGACCGGGAGCCTGGTCTCGGCGCGCGCGCTCGGGGCGGATGGCCGCCGCCTCGGTCGGGTGATCGCCGCAGTCTGCCTCGTGCTCTTCATCGAGGCGGTGCTCGCGGGCCCGGCGTTCACCGTGCTCCTCGGCGCGCCGTGGCCGCTCCGGGCATTGGCCGCCATCCTGTGGGTGGCCGTCCCCGGCTTCGGCATGGGGATGTTCCTGCCGACCGGCGTGCGGCTTCTGGCCCGACGCCGCGCCGATCTCGTCGGCTGGGCCTTCGGCGCCAACGGCTTCGCCTCGGTCGTGGGCTCGATCCTCTCCGTGCTCCTCGCCATGAGCATCGGTTTCCGGGCCACGGTGGCGATCGCGGCCCTGACCTACATCGCAGCCTACCTCGCGCTGCGCGCCGCGGATCGCAGCTCCGGGGAGAGCGCGGCGAAGCCGATGAGATAGATCCCGATCGCGAGCGCCATCACGAGCGTGAAGCCGATCGCCATGGCGACCAGGAGGCTCGCAACCGAGCCGATCACCGAGAAGAGCCCGTTCGCTGCCCACGCCCACGGCACGAGCGCCTGCCCGCGACCGGCGATGGCGCGGATGCCGAGCGGGAAGGGCATCCCCATGAGCACGCCAGGAACGGCGATGAGCACGGCGGCGAGCACGACCCGTGGCGCCACCGGCATCGACGCCAGCGCGCGGGTGGCGCTCGGCAGGCCGACGAGAGCGAGAACGAGCACGAGCGCAAGGAGGGGCAAGACCCAGCGGAGCGCCGCCGGTTGGAGGCGCTGCCCGAGGAGGCTCCCGAGCCCGGCGCCCCCGAGGAGCGCGAACAGCACCGCCCCGAGCGCGAGGGTGGGGCCGCCGAGCGCGAGCTGGAAATGCTGGATGAGCGTGATCTCGACCGCGATGAAGGCGAGACCCAGCGCCGCGAAGTAGGCGAGCACGCGTGCGGTGAGGGCGGGCTCCCGGGTGAGCGCTGCGGCGCGCGAGCGGAGCGGGAAGACGATGAGCGTGCCCGCCAGGAGCGCGAGGACGACGAGAGCCGCGGCGAGCATCACGTTCCCGATGGGCAGCGGTCCGAACGGGGACTCCACCGTGTAATAGCCCTCGAGGCCGATGTTGAGCGGTAGCTTGCGATTGCTGAGCATGGTGGCCCAGCGGGCGTAGTTGTAGAAGAACGGGCGGTCATCGGTCGCCGGTTCGACATTGAAGAAGTAGTCCCGGCGGAAGCTCGCGGCCGCCGCCGCATCGAGGGCGAGATAGCGATCCCAGGGCGTGCGCAGGCCGGCGGTCGGGGTCGCGAGCACATGGAAGCCCGAATCGCGAGCGAAGGTCTCGATGGTTGCCACGTCGCTCGCGGAGAACGGGGAGGGGGAGATCAGGGTCTCCGCCCACTTCTGTCCCGCGATGACGAGGATATGAGCACTGGGATCCTGGACCCCCTGGGCACGAAGGGCGCGGGCCGCGGTGGCAACGAGCTTCAAGGTCTCGCGCGGCGGCGTGAAGTAGGGTCGCGAGTAGGAGAGGACCCCGCTCGGTTCGAGACGGGAGAGGAAATCGGCGACCGCCTCCACCGTGTAGAGATAGCCCTCGGTGAGGGAGCCCGAACCGCTGGCCAGCGCGGCGAAGGTGTCGGCGCCCGAGAGCTGGATCACATCATAGGTGGCGTGTGACTGGCGCGCGAAGGCCCGGCCCTCGCCGTGGACGAGGGTGACCCGCGGATCCGTAGCGAGCCCGCCGACATACGCTGCCAGGTCGGAGCGGAGGAGACCGAGGGTGACGGGATTGACCTCGACGCCGGTGACGGCGGTCGCCCCGTGGGCGAGGGCGATCGCGAGATCGATGCCGCCGCCGAGCCCGATCACGAGGGCCTTGGCCTGGGGTCGGATCTGGTACGGCGCCGATTGCAGATAGCTGCGCATGATCGCAACTTCTGAATATGGGCGGTCGATGCGGAGGAAGGCGCTGGGGGCGGTTCCGTCCTGGAACAGGTAGCGGTAGTGCTCGATGCCGGCCCCGGAGCGCGCGGCCGGGGCGAGCTCGCCGCCGAAATCGGGGGCGGGCCCGGTCATGTCCCGGGTGACGTCGATGCGCGCGATCGGATTCCAGCGGCTGAACCAGAAGCCGACCGCGCGCAGCGCGGGGTCGCGCTCGAAGACGGCCATCTCCTTCGAGGGCGGGGGATGGAAGATCCTGGGCGGCGCGATGAGGGTCGCGGCCAGAGCCAGCACGATCGCCAGGGCGCCGAGAAGCGGCGCGCGGCGGATCCGGCCGCTGGCGGCGCTGAAGAGAAGGGCGCCGAGAGCGGCCAGGAGCGCGGCGATGAGAATCGTGGCCTCGGCTCCCGCCCTGGTGATGAGGGCCAGCGCGAGGAGCACGCCTCCGGCCGAGGCGGCGAGGTCCACGCCGTAGACGCGTCCCGCCTCGGTCCGGTAGCGATCGAGGAGCCGGCAGATGACCAGTCCGGCCAGGGCGAAGGGCACGGCGACGAGCACGAGATAGATCAAGAGCGAGGCGAGCGGCGTCCAGTCGGCGAAGATGCGGCTCGGATTGAAACGCACGAGCCCGCAGAGGAGAAGGGAGAGCGGCAGCGCCAGCGCGAAGGCCAGCGCTTCGCGCTCGAGGCGTCCGAGGAAGGCGGAACGGTCGCGGCGCGTTCCATCGGGGCGTGTGCTCAGAAAGGAGCCGGCGAACCCGAAACCGAGGAGCGCAATGCCGATGATGAGCGGGGTGTAGTGGTGCCAGGTGATGAAGGAGAAGATGCGGGTGAGGACGATCTCGCTCGCGATCACTGCGGCGGCCACCAGGGCGAGGCCGAGGAGCTCGGCGCGCGAGGCACGCAGGGTCGGTGGGGCGCCGGGGCCGGGCGCCGGGCGGATCGGATCGCGTCGGGTCATGCGGGGGAGCATACGGGCCCGGGCCTCCGGTTTGCCACCGGTTCGATCCGCGGCGCCTGACGGCAGGGATCGGTGCCGCCGGGGACGCTCTTGCGGGCTCAAGCCGGGCCCGCGGACGGCCGAATCCAGATTGGAGGCGGTGGGCGCACCGGTCGTCGTGGCTTGCGCGTGGCCGGCGCGGGCGTCTCGCAGCGAGCAGCCCTGAGGCGTGCGCCATGCACGATCCCTCGGGGCCTGGCCCCCGCGAAGCACCCCGACCTGGTGCATCGGCCGCTTCATCCATCGCTACCGGCAGAGTTTGGCCACAGATCCCCGACCGTGGATCGAAGCGTCCGAGGGCACAGATCTTGCCCGAAGACCATGTCTTTGTGGGGATCCGCCCGGTTCGGACGGGCGCATGGCTCATCGGGAGTCAATGCGCCTCGCGATCGAGAGGCTCGCCGGCGGAATTCAACCACGCCACGCCCTGGGCCCATTCAATGCAGAAACCATCCGTCACGCCGCCGCCCGGTCAGAACCCGAACCCGGCCAAAGTCCAGACGCAGAGCCTTCGCGAACTGCTCGATATCGCGGTCAAGAAGGGTGCTTCGGATCTTCATCTCTCGGCCGGCGTGCCGCCGATGATCCGGGTCGATGGGGATCTGCTGCCGGAGTCGCAGTATCCGCCGCTCGAGCCCTCGGACACCCAGCGGCTCGCTTACTCGGTCCTTTCCGAGGAGCAGCGCAAGCGGTTCGAGAACACGCGCGAGCTCGATATCTCGTTCGGCATCAAGGGGCTCAGCCGCTTTCGCGCCAATGTCTTCATGCAGCGCGGTGTCGTGTCGATGGCGGTGCGACAGATTCCCTACACCGTGACGCCGCTCCCGGACCTCGGTCTGCCGAAGGTCGTGTACGAGTTCATTCGCAAGCCGAAGGGACTCGTGCTGGTGACCGGCCCCACCGGCAGCGGTAAGTCGACCAGCCTGGCGGCGATGATCGACACCATCAATCAGGAACGACAGGGCCACATCATCACCATCGAGGATCCGATCGAGTTCGTCCACAACCACAAGCAGTGTCTGGTCAACCAGCGCGAGGTCGGGGCGGATACCGAGGGTTTCTCCGAGGCGCTCAAGTACATCCTGCGACAAGACCCGGATGTGATCCTGATCGGTGAGATGCGCGACCTGGAGACGGTGATGGCGGCGCTCACCATCGCCGAGACCGGCCACCTGGTCTTCGCCACGCTGCACACCAATTCGACCTACGAATCGATCAACCGTGTGGTCGACCTCTTCCCCTCGGATCAGCAGGAGCAGGTGCTGGCTCAGCTCTCCTTCGTCCTGCAGGGGGTGATGACGCAGCAGCTCCTGCCGCGGGCGCGCGGTCGCGGCCGGATCCTCTGCTGCGAGGTGCTGGTGGCCACGCCGGCGATCAGAGCGCTGGTCCGCGAGGGCAAGATCCACCAGGTCTACAGCTTGATGCAGGCGGGGCAGAAGTACGGCATGCAGACGATGAACCAGTCGCTCTATGCCGCCATCACGCGCCGCGAGATCACGCTCGAGCTGGGGCTGGAGCGCTCCGCCGATCCCAAGGAATTGCAGCAGATGTACGACAAGGGTGGGGTGGTGAACGGGGCGATCGCCGCCTAGCGGCGGCCGCAAGCCGGATATCGAGGAGGTCAGCGACATGCCTAGCTTCATCTGGAAAGGGCGGACACTCGCCGGGCAGACCCAGTCGGGGGTGGTCACCTTCGACAGCCGCGACGAGGTGCTCAACTTCCTGCGCAAGAACCGCATCATCGTCCAATCCCTGCGCGAGAAGCCGGCCGGCTTCCAGATCAAGCTGCCGTTCAAGCAGGGCGTGGGCACGCGCGATCTCGCCATCTTCACCCGGCAGTTCTCGACGATGATCGACTCCGGGCTGCCGCTCGTGCAGTGCCTGGAGATCCTGTCGAAGCAGACCACCAAGCCCCACTTCCGGAAGGTCATCGAGCAGACGACCACCGATGTCGAGTCCGGATCGACGCTCAACGAGGCGCTGGCCAAGCATCCCTCGGTGTTCGACGGCCTCTACGTCAACATGGTCAACGCCGGCGAAGCCGGAGGCATTCTCGATACCATCCTGGCCCGTCTGGCCACCTATATCGAGAAGACCGACAGCTTGAAGCGAAAGGTGAAGAGCGCGCTGACCTACCCGGCGGTCGTTCTCACCGTGGCCATCGGTGTCACCGTCTTCATGCTGACGGCGATCATCCCCACCTTCGCCAAGCTGTTCTCCGATTTCGGCGCCGACTTGCCGCTCCCGACGCAGATCGTCGTCTCAATGAGCAATTTCCTGCGGGCCGCATGGTGGGCGATCCTGATTGCCATCGGGGCCAGTATCTTCGCTCTCAAGAACTTCTACAAGACGGACCGCGGCCAGCACGTCATCGACCGGCAGATGCTGCGGATCCCGGTCCTCGGCGACGTGCTGCGCAAGGCATCGGTGGCTCGCTTCACGCGCACGCTCGGCACCCTGGTGGCGAGCGGTGTCCCGATCCTGAAGGGGCTCGAGATCACCGCCGAGACCGCCGGGAACATCATCCTGTCCGATGCCATCAAGGAAACTCGGAACTCGATCGGACAGGGAGAGACCATCTCCGGTCCGCTGGCCAAGTGCGATGTCTTCCCGCCGATGGTGGTGCAGATGATCGCCGTCGGCGAGGAGACGGGTGCTCTCGATCAGATGCTCAACAAGATCGCCGATTTCTATGATGACGAGGTGGATACCGCCGTCGCCACGCTGACCTCGGTGATCGAGCCGGTCCTCATCGTCATCATGGGCGTCATCGTCGGCGGCATGGTGATCGCCATGTACATGCCGATGTTCGAGATGGTCTCGGCCATCACCCAGTAATGACGGACACAACGAGCACGGATCGCTTGCGGGCCCTGCGCACCAACCTGCGCAGGGCCCGCGCGCGTGCTGAGCGGGCTGTCGAACCCGAGCTCCTGGTGAGCCGCCCGCTGGCTGTGATCGCGGCTCGAGCCGCGGTGATGACCCTCGTCACGGTCTTCGCCCTGGCCTTCGATGTGGGGAGGGCGGGAACCGGCTCTTCCCTCGGGTTCCTGGTCGTTCTCGGCGCGTCCTACCTGACCACGGGAGCCGCGTTCTTGGTCGCACGCCGGGGGGTCAGCCGTGCTCTTCTCCTGACGCTCTTCGTCGTCGACGTGCCCCTGACGACCGCGGTCGTCCACCTTACCGGCGGCATCGAGAGCCAGTTCGTCGTCCTCTATCTCTTCCTGATCCTGGTGGCCGGGATCGTGCTCGCCGGGCGCGGGGGGTTGGTGGTCGGCACGGCGGCGGCCGTGGCCTATGTGGCCCTGATCGTTCTCGAGGCCGGGGGCTGGATCGCGGCCATCGGGTATGCCGGGGCCGAGCCGCGGGCCTTCGGTGTCCACGGCAGCGTGGATCTGATCCAGGTCGGGCTCTACGTCGGCATGTTCGTCGCGGTCGGTGCCTTCGCCGGCGCTGCCGGGCGCTTGCTCCACGAGCGTGTGAGCGCGCTCGAGCTGGCCAATCGCCGGCTGGCGCGCGCGCGCATCGACACCGCCTTCGTGCTGACGCAGCTCGGGAGCGGGCTCCTCTCCCTGGACGAGGACGGCCACATCCTGCATTTCAACCGGGCCGCAGGCGAGATCCTCGGCCTGGATCCGGCGGCGATCGTCGGCCACCCCCTGGCCGCGCTCGGCCCGGGCGCGCAGGCCTTCGTCGGCTGGATCGAGGAAGCACGGCGTGGCACGGTGCCGCTCATGCGCCAGCATGTCGACATCACGACCCCCGCCGGTCTCACCATGCCCATCGGGATGAGCGGCTCTCGCGTCGGCCAGCATGGGCTCATCGTCGTCTTTCAGGATTTGACCCTGGCCCGGCGCGAGGAGGCCGAGCGTGCCCGCAAGGAGAAACTGGCCGCGATCGGCGGGCTGGTCGCCGGCATCACGCACGAGATTCGCAACGGCATCCGTCCCATCGCCGGCTCGCTCGACGTGCTCAGGCAAGAATCGGCGATGACCGGTCAGAATCAGCGCCTACTCGACATTGCCGCCCGCGAATGCACGCGCGTCGGTCGCTTCATCCAGGCGCTCCTCGACTATGGGCGGGTCACGCCGCTGGTGCCGGCTCCGGTGGACCTCTGCGAACTGCTCGCCGAGGTGGAGGAGCTGGCCCGCATCGAAGGGGGAGACCGCATCCGCGTCGTGATCCGCATCGATGAGTCGGCGCGCGGACTCACCGCTCTCATCGATCGCGAGCAGATGAAGCAGGTGCTGGTGAACCTGGTCCAGAACGCCATCGAGGCGATGGGAGCGAGCGGAGGCGAGCTCCACCTCGGGCTCGCCCGCGAGGCGGAGCATGTCCCGGGCGAGTCCGCCGCCCGCATCGCGGTCGCCGATACCGGGCCTGGAGTGCCTGCGGACATCGCCAGCCGCATCTTCGAGCCCTTCTTCACCACCAAGCCGGGCGGCACCGGATTCGGGCTCGCCATCGCCGCCGGCATCATCGAGCGGCACGGTGGATCGCTCGAGATGGCGGCCGATCGCTCCGGGCGCGGCGCCACATTCCTCATCCGGCTCCCCGAGCGCGCCTCCCTCGCCCATCCCGAGCTCGCCGAGCCGATCCCCGCGAGGGCGTAGCTCGAGCCGCACGCGCCACCGCGACTGCGCTACACTGCGGTCGTGGAAAAGGCAGGGGAGATCCAGATCACGCTCGAGAGCCTCGGGCACGGGCCGCATGCCATCGGTCATCTCGATGGCCAGGCGGTGTTCGTACGCGGTGGGGCGCCGGGGGACGAGGTGACCGCGCGTGTCACCCGCCGCCATGCGCGCCATCTGGTGGCCGAGCTCGTCGAGATCCTGAAGCCCGGACCGTCACGGCGGGACCCGCCGTGTCCCGCCTATCCGCTCTGCGGCGGTTGCTCGTGGCAGCATCTCGACTACCCCGCTCAGCTCGCGGCCAAGGTCGCCAATGTCAGGCGCGAGCTGGCACGACTCGGTGGCGATGTGAGCCTCGGTGAAGTGATCGCCGCGCCCGAAGAGTGGGCTTATCGGCGGCGCGTCCATCTGCACGTGGACCCCGCAGGTCGGGTCGGCTTCATGCATGCGAGAAGCCACCGGATCGTGGAGATCGAATCCTGCCTCATTGCCGAGGCCACGGTCGCGGCCGCCATCGTGCCGGCACGGCGACTCGTGCGCCAGCTACGCACTCCGGTCGAGAGCTGCGATGTCAGCACGCGGGGAGAGCTTCGGGAAGCGGTGCTGACATTCACCACGCTGGGACCGCTGGTACGCGGTGACGGCGGGCGCATCGAGCGCTTCCTGGCCGGCACGCCCGCCGTCTCCGGCATCGTTCTCGCCGGGCGCGGCTGGATGCGAACCTACGGCGCGGTGAAGCAGCGCGTGCGCCAGATGGATGGCTTCGTGGAGCTACCGCCTGCGGTCTTCACCCAGGCGAACACCCAAGCGAACGATCTCCTCCGGGCGCGCGTGGTCGATCTCGTATCCGATCCGCCGCCGGGTCGCATTCTCGAGCTCCACGCCGGAGCCGGGAATTTCACGCTGGCCCTCGCCCGCCACGCGGTGGCGCCTGGCGGCTCGGTCCATGCCGTCGAGCGCGAGAGCCGGAACGCCGCGGCGCTCCGGCGCGCCGCGCGCCAGATCGGGCAGGTCACCATCGAGCGCGCCACCGCGGCCGCAGCACTCGCCCGGGCGCGCGCGAGCGGGGAACCTTTCGACGTGGTGGTCCTCGATCCCCCCCGCACCGGGTTCCGCGACGAGGCGCCGCTCCTCCTCGATCTCGCCCCGGCCCGGATCGTGGCCGTGTCCTGCGATCTGGCCACCTTCGGGCGTGATGCGCGGACGCTCCTGGCCGGCGGCTACCATCTCGATCACATCGACCTCGTGGATCTCTTCCCGCAGACCTTCCACCTGGAGCTCGTGGCCCGCTTCCGCCGCACCTAGGGGGCCGCCCGGCCCACCCGGCGCCCCCGGGGGCTCGCCCCCGGGAGCGGCCTCCGGGGACCCCGGCGCGCGCCCGCCCCCGGGCGTTTTGCCCCAGCCCCGCCCTCCAGGCCTCGCAGCTTGCATTCCCGGCTTCAGAAGGGCCCAGGAACTTCCGATACACGCTCGGGAGCTGCGATCCGGCTCCACCGCGCCATCCGCTGGCGCGGGCCACACCTCGGCACTGGCTTCATTGAGGTAACCCGATGACCGGCGAACACATCCTGGTAGTTGATGACGAGCAGAGCATGACCGAATTCATCTCGATCCTGCTCGGCAAGGACGGATACCGGGTCACAACCGTCAACTCGGGGGTCGAGGCCCTCGAGAAGGCGCAGGAATCCCGGGTCGATTGCGTCATCACCGACATCAAGATGCCGGGCATTGACGGGATTGCCGTCCTCGACGGGATCAAGCGCATCGATCCCTCGATTCCCGTCATCATCATGACCGCATTCGCGTCGCGGCAGTCCGCCATCGATGCCGTCAACAAGGGCGCCTTCCAGTACCTGGAGAAGAGCGCCAACAACGACGAGATCAAGGTCACGGTCAAGAACGCACTGCGAATCCGCAAGGTGCAATCGGAAAACCAATTGCTCAAGCGCCAGCTCAAACGCACACACGAAGACCGCCCCATCATCGGCAAGAGCGAGGAGATGATGTCGGTGTTCAAGATGGTCGACAAGGTCGCCGAGACCGATTCCACCATCCTCATCTATGGCGAGAGCGGCACGGGCAAGGAGCTGATTGCCCGCGAGATCCACTATCGCTCCAAGCGGGCCAGCGGCCCCTTCGTCTCCATCAACTGCGGCGCCTTGCCCAAGGATCTCCTCGAGTCCAACCTCTTCGGTCACGTCAAGGGTTCATTCACGGGCGCCATCCGCGATCAGGACGGCATGCTCAAGGTGGCCGAGTGCGGGAGCTTCTTCCTGGACGAGGTGGGAGAGACCTCGCCGGCCACTCAGGTCAAGCTCCTGCGCGCGTTGCAGGAGCGCGAGATCATCCCGGTCGGCGGCACCAAGCCGATCAAGATCGATGTGCGTCTGATCGCCGCCACCAACGCCGATCTCGAGCGGCAGGTGACCGAGGGGCGCTTCCGCGCCGATCTCTACTACCGCCTCAACGTGATTCCGATCCGCCTGCCCTCGCTCCGTGAACGGCGCGACGACATCCCGCTCCTGGTCGATCATTTTCTCCGCAAGTGCTGCAACGAGGAGCTCAAGACCTGTGCCCGCGACGCGATGGATCTTCTCATCAAGTACGACTGGCCGGGCAACGTGCGGGAACTGGAGAACGTGATCGAGAGGGCGGTGATCCTGAACGAGGGCGGCATCATCGATGCCGGAGATCTGCCGATCAAGATCCGCACCGGCGGCATCCGCCGCGGCAGCCTGGTCATCGATTCGCCCTCCATGACCCTGGAGGAGCTCGAGCGCGAGTACATCCTGAAGGTGCTCAATCACACCAGCTGGCACAAGAAGCGCGCCTCCGAGATCCTCGGCATCAATGCGTCGACTCTCTACCGCAAGCTCCAGGCCTATCAGATGGAAGGCCAGGAGACGCCGGAAGACGGAGAGGATGACGAGGGGCGGATCGCCGCCTAGCGGGCGCCGGCATTGCAGGTTGATGCGGCGCCATGCACATCGCACGGACGATGCAGAACGCGACGGCGAAGGCGAATAGCGCGCGGCCGGATGGCCGCAGGAGACTGCGGGGAGCACACGCTCTCCAGCATAACCGGCCGCAACAGAACATGATACGAGCGGCGATCGAAGGTGGCATGGCCGATGCTACCCCGGACGCAGCGAGTGTCAGCACGGCGCGACTCGGCGCCGAGACTTCACGGCGAACAAGCCGGATCCGGAAGAGGAGGTTAGGTTCATGCGCAGCATGAAGGGCTTCACCCTCATCGAGCTCATGATCGTGGTCGTGATCATCGGTATCCTGGCCGCGATTGCAATTCCGAACTTCGTACAGATGCAGGCTCGTGCCAAGGAAGCTGCGGTCAAGTCGAACATGCACACGACCCAGCTCGCGGCCGAGGACTATGCCGTTCGCAACAACGGCGACTACCCGGACAACGTTGCGGACTTCAGGGGCGCCCTGCCCGACACCTCGGGCTTCGTGAATCCGTTCACGGGCGCCATCGCCCTGCCGACCGACGCCACGGCGGCGGCGCAGGGTGCTGTCGGCTACGTCGACAACACGGTCAACAACGCGACGATCAGCTACGTGATCTCGGGCTACGGGAAGGATGCTCTCCTTCCGCTCACGCTGACCAACGGTTCGTAGCCGATAGCGCGTGGCAGTCGGTTCCGATCCGGATCCGATGAGTGCGGCGCCTCCGCTCGAAACGGAGGCGCCGCCATCTCGCGCCTGAGAGGGGGACGCGCCGTGCAGGGAGCGCATGCGACGCTGGATGGGATGGACGCCATGGAGACCGGGCCGCGGCTCGCTGCCGAGCCGGCCCGCTTCGTCATTCGCATCGCGGGACTCGAGAAGAGCTTTCGATCGCCACTCACCCTGCAGCGAAAGCCGGTCTTGAGCGGCCTCGGCCTCGACGTCATCGAGGGCGAGGTTTTCGGCTTTCTGGGCCTGAATGGCGCCGGCAAGACCACCACCATCCGTTGCATGACGGGACTCTCACGGCCCGGACGGGGAACCGTTCGACTCTTCGGCGCCGACCCGCGGCTGCCGGCCGTCCGCCGTCGCCTGGGTTATCTGCCCGAGAATCCCGCCTTTCCCGATCATCTGACTCCGATCGAGGTGCTCGACCTGGCCGGCCGCTTGAGCGAGCTCCCGGCACCGCACCGCCGCCGGCGCACCGACGAGGTCGTGGCCGCGCTCCGTCTGGAGCCCTTCGCCCGCACGCGGCTCCGCAAGCTCTCGAAAGGCACGGTGCAGCGCGTGGGGATCGCGCAGGCGATCCTCTCCGAGCCGGAACTCCTGATCCTCGATGAACCGATGTCGGGCCTCGATCCGCTCGGTCGCAGCGACGTGCGCGATCTCATCGACCGCTGGCGCGCGGCGGGCCGTACCGTCTTCTTCAGCTCGCACATCGTGCCCGACGTCGAGGCCATCTGCGACCGCGTCGGGATCCTGAACCGGGGCCGGTTGACTCGCATCGGCCGCATCGAGGAACTGACGACCGTGCGCCTCCATGCCATCGAGATCCTGGTGCGGAACGTGTCCCCGGAGCTCGTGGCGCGCCTGTGCGGACCCGAGGACGTTCTCGAAGAGCGCGGGCCCACGTTGCGCGTGCTGCTCCACGACCCCGAGTACCTGGACCGCTTCATCCTGCGCGTGCTGCAAGCGGGGGGACGCATCGAGACCCTCGATCGCCGGCGCGAGCGGCTCGAGGACTTCTTCGTCCGCTCGGCCGGGGAGGACGCGGCATGAGCCGGATCTGGGCCATCGCAATGCACACCGTACGGGAGGCCATGCGCGCGCAGGTGCTCTATGTCCTCGGCGTGTCCGGCCTCATCATCATCGCGGGATCGATGCTCCTGGCCCCGATCGCGCTCGGCCAGGTGCAGCGCATCGTCATCGATCTCGGGCTCACGGCGATGAGCATCCTTGGTCTCTTGCTCCTCACTCTCCTCGGGATCAACGTGGTGGCGCGCGAGATCGAGCGCCGGACGGTCGACGTGTTGCTCGCCAAGCCGATCCGGCGGGCCGACTACGTGCTCGGGAAGTACCTGGGTCTGGTCATGACCCTGGCGATCCTCGTGGTGGTGCAGACCGCCTTCCTGCTCGTGGCCGGGGTCCTCGTCACCGGCGCCTTCGAGCCGCGGACCATGCTCGGCGGGGCCATGGTCTTTCTCGAGCTGGCAACCCTGGCCGCGGTGGTCGTGCTCTATGCGAGCTTCGCCGGCCCCCTGGTCGCGGCCTTTCTCACCGTCGCCACCTATGTCGCCGGCCACCTGGTCGCCGATCTCACCGATTTCGCGGCAGCGGCGGGAGCCTCCGCCATGGCCTGGGCCTATTACGCGCTCCCCAATCTCGCGAGCTTCGACGTCCGGCCGGAGGTCGTCCATGGGCTTCCCATCGAGTCGGGGCGGCTCCTCCTGACCGCGGCCCACGGCGCGAGCTACGCGGTGCTGGCCCTGGTCCTGGCCGTCATGGTCTTCGAGCGGCGCGAGCTCCGCTAGGGAAGGAGAGAGACAGCATGCACAGATCACGCTGGCTGCTTCTCCTCCTTGCCTTCGTGTGCGCGACGGCGTCGTTTGCCACGTCACGTGAGCTCCTCCGGCTCCGCCGCGATGGGCGGGCCGGGGGGGAGCTCATGTACTTCCCGTCGGGCTATCTCTTGAAGCCGATGGCGGTCGGACACCCGCTCACGCTCGCCGATTTCCTCTGGCTGCGCGCCATCCAGTACTACGGCGAGCACCGGATGAGCGACAACCGTTTCCCGATGGCCGGCCACATCTTCGAGGTGATCACCGAGCTCGATCCCAACTTCGTCGAGGCCTACATGTTCGGCGGGCTCGTCCTCGCCGCCGAGGGTGGTGATCTCGATCGCGGACTCGTCCTGCTCAGGCAGGGAATCGCCTGGAATCCGGAGCGCTGGGAACTGCCGTTCTGGACCGGGTTCGTGCACTACGTCTCGACCAGGGACCACGCTCAGGCCGCGCGCTTCTTCACCCGCTCGAGCCGCTTGCCCGGCGCTCCACCGTACGTGAAGCGTTTTGCGGCCTACACCACGACGCAGGTGGGGGATCTCGCCGCCGCGCTCGCGCTGTGGGAGGACCTGCTCGAGAGCTCCGATCATCCGGCGATGCGCGCGCTCGCCGAGCAGAAGGTGGCCGAGATCCGGGCCCAGCTCGCCGCCCGCGCCGGAGAGCCTTCGTGAGGACTGCCATGTCGGACCCGACCTTCATCCTCGGAGTCTTCGCCTTCGTCTTCGGCTTGACGATCGGGAGCTTCCTGAATGTGGTCATCTACCGGTTGCCGCGCGGCGAGGGCCTCGCCGGTCGCTCCGGCTGCCCACATTGCCAGGCCCAGCTCGCCTGGTTCGATCTCGTGCCGCTCCTTTCCTTCCTTTTCCTGGCCGGACGGTGCCGGCGGTGCCAGGGCCGGATCTCCTGGCGGTACCCGCTGGTCGAGCTTCTGACCGGTCTCCTCGCGCTCGCCGTGCTCGTGCGCTTCGGTCCCGGTCCCGCTGGCCTCGCCTACTTCGCCTTCGGCGCCGCGCTCATCGCCATCACCTTCATCGACCTCGACTGGCAGATCATCCCCGACGCGATCACGCTGCCCGGGGTGATCACCGGTCTGGCCGCGGCCCTGGCGCTCGAGCTCATGGGGTCGACGGGAGCGGCGGCGACGTTCCCGGCGCACACGCTGCGCGCCCTGAGCGGGGCTCTGGGCGGAGCGGTCGGGCTCTGGCTCGTGGCCGCCGGTTACCGCCGCGCGACCGGGGTCGAGGGGCTCGGCTTTGGCGACATCAAGCTGGCCGCTCTCCTCGGGGCCTTTCTCGGCCTGGGCGGGGTCTTCCTCACCATCTTCCTCGCCTCGCTGGTTGGCTCGCTGATCGGCATCGTGATGATGGCGAGTGGACGGGGGACCGCGAAGACCGCGCTCCCATTCGGCACCTTCCTCGCGCCGGCCGGGATCATCGTCCTCTTTTACGGACCCGCCTTCGTCGGCTGGTACCTGGGGCTCGTGCGTGGCGGCGCCTGACCCGGGGGCTGGCGGGTGGTTTTGTCCTTCTCCCCGTGCAGGTTGCAAGCCGGGGAGCAGGATTTTGAGCTACCGCACGGCTGCCGGATCGCGGCCCACGCTTGCATCGACCATCGCGGTCACGTATCCGCAAGCACTTCCGGGCGCGCCCGGGTGGTCTCACCCAGAACTTGCAACATGGCACATGCGTTGCTCCGCAGCATCCCGGCACCCGCGAATGGGCGGGTAGCCGTGCCTCATGCGCGCTGCGGCCGCAGCGTCAACCAACCCACTGGAGACTCGAGATGCTGGGCAGGCAAAGGAAGCAGAAGACCGTCATCGGCTTGGACATCGGTTCGAGCTCGGTGAAGCTCGTCGAGCTCGAGGTTCGCGGCCACGAGGCCAAGCTGGTTCGCTTCGCCCAGGCCCCTCTCCTCCACGAGGCCATCGTCGACTCGGAGATCATCGACCGTCAGGCGGTGATCGAGGCCATCCAGGGTCTGTTCGCGAGCCAGGGCATCAAGACCAAGAGCGTGAACACCGCCGTGTCCGGCCGGGCCGTGATCGTGAAGAAGATCTGGATGGACCGGCTCGAGCAGGAAGACGCGCGAGCCGCCATCCAATGGGAGGCGGAGCAGCACATCCCGTACGACATCAACGATGTCTCGCTCGACTTCCAGATCCTGAACTCCGATCCGGCCGACAAGCAGATGGAGGTTCTCCTGGTCGCGGCGAAGAAGGACATGGTGCTCTCGCACGCCGACCTGCTGAGGGAAGCCGGGCTCAACCCCGAGGTCATCGACGTCGACGCCTTCGCCTTGCAGAACGCCGTTCTCGCCAACTACGAGATGGCGGATGACGAGGTGGCCGCACTCATCAACGTGGGCGCCGAGGAGACGAACCTCAACATCGTGCGCGCCGGCGTACCGCTCTACACCAAGGACATCCCGCTCGGGACGTCGACCCTGCTCGAGGGTCTGAAGCGCCGCTACGCCCTGGGCCAGGAGGAAGCCGAGGCCGTCCTCGCCGGTACCGCCGGCGCCGGCGATGCCGACGTTGACCTGCAGACCACGGTGACCGAGATCTTCGAAGACCTGGCTTCCGCTGTCGAGCGTGCCGTCGCCTATCTCAAGTCGACCGGCGAGGCGGACGGGGTGACCCGGATCTTCATCGCCGGCGGCGGGGCCGATGTGACCGGACTGCGCGAGTTCCTCGTGGCGCGCGCGCAAGTCGAGGTCGAAGTTGTCGATCCGCTGGCCCGCCTCGAGATCGATACCGAACGCGTCGATGCCGCCCAGTGGGCGGAGCAGGCGGCGCAATACTCGGTGGCGGTTGGGCTCGCTCTGCGGAAGGTGGCTAACTGATGCAAATCGCCGAGCGCATGATTCGAATCAACCTGCTTCCGGTAACGGAGCAGGTCCGGCCCAAGATGGTGCTCCCGAGCATCTCCTCGGCCGCGCCTGTCATCATTCTCTGCGTCTTGATCGGCGTCCTCGCCGCAGTCTCGACTCTGCAGAACGTGCGCATCCGCCACATCAACGGCGAGATCGCCGCGCTCCAGGCCGAGGCGACCCAGCTCGGGCCGCTGATCCAGCGCATCGACCAGCTCACTCGTGAGCGGGAGCTCACGCTCAAGCGGCTCACGGTGATCGAGAGTCTCGACCAGGACCGCCTGGCTCGGGTTCGCCTCACCGACGAGATGGCGCGACGGCTTCCGGATTACCTCTGGCTGACGGGCTTTTCCGAGCAGAGCGGGGCGATCACCGTCAATGGCGTCACCTTCTCCAATCTGCTCGTGGCGGAGCTCATTCGCACCCTCGAGCGCTCGGTGCTCTTCGACCAGGTCGATCTGGTCGTGGCCCAGCGCGGGACGATCGACAACCGCCAGGTCGTCAACTTCACGCTCAGTGCCCGCCGGCAGACGGCGCCCGATCCGGCGCCGGCCGAACCGGTCGGTCAGGCCCTGAGCACGGCGCCGGTGGCGGGGCAGACCCCCGCATCGAGCGGAACCTAGCGGCGACATGGCGGCGATTCGATCGGGCCGTCGACCGGCAACCAACACCTGTGCAAAGCGGGGCTGAGCGATGAACCTGCGTGAACCGCGGACCCTCAAGATCATCCTGGTTGCGATCCTGGGCCTCGGCATCCTCTACGGCTACTTCTTCACCACCTACGTGCCCTTCACCTACAAGGCGCGTGCCGCCGAGGCCGCCAAGCTCGAGGGCGAGATGGCGGAGCTCTCCGGTGATGTCGCCAAGGCGCGGGCGGCGGTGGCGAATCTGCCGGCGCTCGAGCGTGAGTGTGCCGAGGTGCATGAGCGCTGGGAGATCATGTCGGAGCTGTTGCCGACTTCGAAAGAGATTGCCGGTCTGCTCACCAAGGTGACGCTGGCCGGCCAGGAGTCGGGAGTGGAGTTCGCCCTGTTCCAGCCGGCACCGCCGCGGGCAGGTGACTTCTACGTCACCTACCCGACGCAGGTCCGGGTCGAGGGCGGCTATCACCAGGTGGGCCGGTTCCTGGCGGAAGTGGCCAACCTGGACCGTATCGTCAACATCGTCGACCTCAACATGACGGCGGCGCAGCCGGACGAGAAGTTGCCGGAGCGCACCGTGGTCGCCGCATTCACTGCCGAGGCGTACGCGTTCCAGGAGAACCTGGGACAGCCCGAGGTGGCGGGGGCGGCTAAGGCGGAGGGGAAGAAGTGAGGCCCTGGCGCAACCGCAAAGCGATCCTGGCTCTGATCCTCCTCGTCGCGGTGGCCGCCGGTGCCACCTTCATCGTCGGCCCCCGGCTCGGCGGCGAGGACGCAAAGAACGTGAACTTGGCCCAGGTGGGTCCGGCCAAGGGCGGCCCGGCCAAACCGGCTGCGGCGTCGAGCGCGACGCCCATCCAGGCGGCGCGCGGCGCAGCGAAGGCGGTCGAGGCACGCCCCGTGGCCGCCTCCATGGCGGGTTCCACGGCGCCGAGCTCGGCAGCTCCGGGGGCGACTCCGGCCGCCGCCGGCAACGCAGCGGCCTCCGCCGTCAGCGGGCAGTCCGGCGCGACGGGTGCTGCGTTCGCGGAAGAGCCCGAAGGCGATCCCACCGATCGCCTCGCCCACTGGCAGCGTGAACCCTACTACTACGCCTCCCTTGGCCGACGCGATCCGTTCGGCTCGCTCGTGAGCGGCAACTTCGAATCGGATGGGGAGGTGGGTCTCGTCGACGTCGGCGATATGAAGCTCGTCGGCATCGCCTGGGACGATATCGACCGCTTCGCCATGGTCGAGGACAGCCGTGGATTCGGTCACGCTCTTCGCGAGGGTGACCCGGTCCGCAGCGGCAGGGTCCTGCGCATCGAGCGCGACTCGGTGACGTTCCTGCAGACGTCTGCCGGTGAATCGACCACCATCACCATTGATCTTCCCATTCGCGGGGGTGACTAACATGAACCAGCGTCGTCCGGCCGGCCAGTTCTTCCTGCCGGCGATCCTCATTGCCGCCCAGATTCTCGCGAGCTCCGCTGCCACCGCCACCGTGGTGAAGCGCGTCAACGTCGAGGAGCGCGGCAGCATGACCCAGCTCACCCTCGAGACCGATGGTCCCGTGCGCTACGAGGACTTCGTGCTCAGCAATCCGGAGCGGTTGGTCATCGACTGCCTCGAGTCGACGAGCTTGTTGCCGGCGACCATCGACCTCGAGTCGAGCGGTAGCCGCGTGCGCTCGATCACGACAGCGCAGTGGACCGGCAAGAATGGGGATCCCAAGAGCCGCCTGATCTGTGAGCTCACAGGTCCGTCCTCCTACTCGATCGCCGAGCGCCCGCGCGGGCTGGTCGTCGTGCTCGACGCCGGCGGGTCGGCCGATGGCCTCGGTTACGACGAGGACCACCTGGCCGCGACGGCGGGTCCGCTCCTGGCCTCCGCCGAGGTGCAGGTCGTGCCCGACGCGGAGAAGCCGGCTGCGGTCGGCAAGTCCAGCGCCACCAAGGGCAAGGATGAACCGGTCTTCGTCATCGAACCCAAGGGCGAGTACAAGACGGTCTTCTCCCCCGGCTACAATCTCTCCGGCGGTGATCGTCTCGATGCGCGGCCCGATCTTCCGGAGAAGAAGGTATCGCTCGACGTGCAGCGGGCTTCGATCCAGACCGTGCTCCGCACGCTGGCCGAGATCGCCGGTCGCAACATCGTCTCCAACAACGAGGTGAGCGGTGACGTCACCGTCCGCCTCGAGGATGTGCCCTGGCCGCAGGCGCTCGACATCGTGCTCCTCACCCGCGGTATGGGCTACACGGACGAAGAAGGCGTCCTGCGCATCGCCTCGCTCGAGCAACTGCGCAAGGAGCAGGTCGACCAGCAGACGGCGGAGCGCAAGGCGGAGGAGCTGCTTCCGGTCGAGACCCGGGTCGTGCCGCTCAACTTCGCCAAGGCCGAGGAGATGAAGGTCTCGGTCGACAAGCTATGGACGCCGCGCGGTCATGCCGAGATCGACTCGCGCACCAACTCGATCATCATCACCGACATCAGCGAGCGGGTGGTGGCGGCGGCTGCGCTCATTCGCCAGCTCGACACCCGCACGCCGCAGGTGCAGATCGACTCGAAGCTGGTTGACGTCGATGTGAGCGATACCAGCGATATCGGGATCACCTGGACCTTCACCGTCACCGACCAGGGGGCGGGGGATCTCGGCCGACCCCAGAGCTTCACCTCGCAGAATCCGATCGGGAACCCGGCCGGCCAGCTGAGCGTCGGCGCCATCCGCCCGGACTGGACTCTCGACATGGTTCTGCAGGCCCTCGCCGAGGACCGGAAGGCCAACATCATCTCGAATCCGCGGATCACCACCGTCAACAACCGCGAGGCGGCGATCCTCGTCGGCCAGGAGGTTCCACTCATCGTCCAGGATGAGGCCTTCAACACCGTGGTCCAGCTGAAGCAGATCGGAATCAAGTTGAAGGTGCGACCGCACATCAACTCGGATCGCCAGATCGAGCTCGATGTGCACCCCGAGGTCTCCGATCTCTCCTCGCAGTCGACGGTGCAGGGCGGGATCATCATCAACACCGCCGAGGCCGACACCCGCGTGCTCGTGAATGACGGTGACACCGCGGTCATGGGCGGCCTGGTCCGCGAGAACGAGGGCACGCGAGTCCGCGGTATCCCGGTGCTCAAGGACATCCCTGGACTCGGCTGGCTCTTCAGCTCGACGAGCAAGGTCAAGCAGAAGCGCGAGCTGATGATCTTCATCACGCCCAAGATCATCGACACCTAGTCGAACCAGCGACGGGCAGGCTCTCTGGCCTGCCCTGGAGCCGAGCCGGCGCGCCTCCATCGCGGGGCGCGCCGGTTCATGCTTTGGAGGCGAGAGAACGCTCCGCATCGGACCCCGGGAGCGTTGAGCCGGGCGCCGGCTTGCCGCCCGCGCAGGCGGGGGGTACGCTAGTCGCCCCCAGTCGCTCAGCGGGCGGCGTGCCTCCTTACCCAGGGATCGGGAACCCATGAAGACACTTCTCATCGGCAGCGGCGGTCGCGAGCATGCCCTGGCGTGGCGCCTGGCCGGGGATCCGGCCATCGGCACGCTGATCGCGGCGCCGGGCAATCCCGGCATTGCCGAGCACGCGCGTTGCCTGCCGGTTGCGGCCGGTGATATCGCGGGCCTCGTCGCCGCGGCGCGAAGCGAAGCGGTCGACCTCGTCATCGTCGGTCCCGAGCTACCGCTCGTCCAGGGGCTTGCCGACCACCTCGAGCGCGCCGGAATCCCCGTCTGCGGACCCAGCGCCCAGGCGGCACGCCTCGAGGGCTCCAAGGCCTTCGCCAAGGAGTTCATGCGGGAGCGGGGCATCCCCACCGCCGAGGCCGAGCTCGTCACCGATGTCGAGTCCGCGGCGCGTGCCATCCGCGCCCGCGGCGCTCCGGTGGTCATCAAGGCCGATGGCCTCGCCGCGGGGAAGGGTGTCGTCGTCGCGCACAGCGTGGCCGAGGCCCTCGCCGCCGCCGAGCGCATGCTCGCCGGGGAGGCTCTCGGCGCCGCCGGCCGGCGGGTCCTGGTCGAGCGCTGCATGGAGGGGCAGGAGGCGAGCCTCTTCATCCTGACCGACGGCCGGTATTTCGTCGTGTTGCCGACGGCGGAGGATCACAAGCGGCTCGGAGATGGAGACACCGGCCCCAACACCGGTGGGATGGGGGCCTGTGCTCCTTCCCCGCTTCTCGCCGGCGATCTCCTCGATCGCGCGATCGAGGAGATCGTCGAGCCCACGCTCGCCGGATTGCGCGAGATCGGGGCTCCCTACCGTGGATTCCTCTACCTTGGACTCATGATCGAGGACGGTGTCCCGCGAGTGGTCGAATACAACGTACGGCTCGGCGATCCGGAAGCCCAGGTGGTGTTGCCACTCGTCGGCCCGGGATTCGGCGCGCTCCTGGCGGCGGCTGCGCGGGGAGAGCTCCCGCCGCGCGCCGCGGTGCCCCCGGCAGCCTCGGCCCGGGCAGCGGCCTGCGTCGTCCTCGCCGCCCCCGGCTACCCGGAGTCCCCGGTCACGGGGAGCCCCATCCGGGGCCTGGCGGGACGCGAGGCCCTGGCCCGGGAGCAGGTCCTCGTCTTCCAGGCGGGCACGCGACAGGTCGGCGATGACCTGGTCACCGCCGGCGGGCGGGTCCTCGGGGTCACCGGACTCGGTCCAGATCTGGCCGGCGCTCTCAGCCGCGCCTATCGCGTCGCGGAGGCGGTCGAATTCGAAGGCAAGCAGATGCGTCGCGACATCGGTTTCAAGTCACTCGCCCGGCGTTAGCGGCCGGGCGCAAAACGGAGGTGGATGTTGGCTGACAAGCCCATCGTCGGAGTCGTCTTCGGGTCGGAATCCGATCGGGAACTGATGGCCGCCGCCGGCGAGTATCTCGATCGCTTCGGTATTGCGTATGAGGTTCATGTCATGTCGGCGCACCGCAATCCCGAGCGCACGGCGCGCTACGCCAAGGAAGCGGCGGCGCGCGGCCTCAAGGTGCTCATCGCCGGCGCCGGCATGGCAGCCCATCTCGGCGGAGTCGTCGCTTCGCATACCAATCTTCCCGTGATCGGCGTGCCGCTCCCTGGCTCGTCCTTGCTCGGTCTCGATTCCCTGCTCGCGACCGTGCAAATGCCCGCGGGGGTGCCGGTGGCGACGATGGCCATCGGTAAGGCCGGAGCGCGCAATGCGGCCATCTTCGCCGCGCGCATGCTCGCGCTCGCGGATCCCCAGATCGCAGCTCGGCTCGAGCGCTTCAGCCAGGAGCTGCAGTCCGGAGTCGGCGGCGCCGTCTAGCGGAGCCGGTGAACGATGCTTCGTCTCCAGCTCACGGAGGAGGGAGGGGCGGCGCTGCGGGCGGCGGCCCACGCGCTCAGGGCGGGGGGTGTGGCCGTCATTCCGACCGACACCATCTACGGGGTTTCCGCGCGGTACGATAGGCCGAGCGCGGTCCGTCGCATCGCCGCGCTCAAGGGGCGTGACACACAGGCCCCCTTTCTCCTTCTCATCGGAGATCAGGCCGATCTCGCGCTGTTGACGACCGAGCCGCCGCCGGAGGCGGCCCTCGAGGCGGTGTGGCCGGGTCCGGTGACCCTGCTCTTGCCGGCGCGCCGTGAGTTGATCCCGCTCCTGCGCGGGACGGCGGGCAAGGTCGCCGTCCGCCTTCCCGGCGCGGGTCGGGTGCGGGCCCTCCTCCAGGCGGTCGGCGTGCCGCTGGTCTCGACCTCGGTGAACCGCCACGGCGACTCGCCGTTGAACAACCCGGATGCGATCGCCCGCGCCTTCGGCCATGCCATCGATGTGCTGGCCGACTGCGGAATGCTCTCGCCGTCGGAACCATCGACGATCGTCGATCTTACGCAGCACCCGCCCGTCATCGTGCGCGCCGGTGCCGCGGCGGTCGATGTGATGCGTCTCAGCCGTCTTCTCGGTAGCTCGCCTTGACAATTCAAGAAAGGGCGACTTAGCATCTCACAGTGGACGACCAGAGCTTCAAGATCCTCTTCGTGTGCACGGGCAATACCTGCCGCAGCCCGATGGCTGAAGCGCTGCTCACCAAGCTGCTCCCTTCCAGCTTGACGCATGTCGTCGTCGAATCGGCGGGGGTGCATGCCGATCCGGGGAGCCCGGCCACCGAGCAGGCAGTCACCACGGCCGCCGCGGCGGGGCTCGAACTCCGTCCTCATCGCGCCAGTCGTCTCACCCGCGAACGCGTGCTGGCCGCGGATCTCGTTCTCGGCATGGAGCGCCAGCATGCCGACGCGGCGCGGAACCTGGCCCCGGAGCGAAGCGATCGCATCCACCTGCTTGCCGAGTTCGAGGCAACTCCGGGTGATCCGGTCGAGGGTATCCACGACCCGATCGGCGGATCGCCCGAGATCTACGCCGAGTGCTTGCGCCGGATCGGACTTCACCTGGCGCGCATCTTGCCCCGTATCGAGGAACGCGTTGCGCGCTGACCCCCTGTCCCCGTAAGGAACCCAGAAATCATGCTCGACCACAACCCAGCCCTTGAAGCGGTGGATCCCGAGATTGCCGCGGTGCTGCGCGGTGAGCTGACGCGGCAGCGCGACACGCTCGAGATGATCGCCTCGGAGAATTTCACAAGCCCCGCCGTGCTCGAGGCGGCCGGCTCGGTGCTCACCAACAAGTACGCCGAGGGCTACCCGGCAAAGCGATACTACGGCGGCTGCGAATTCGTCGATCGCGCCGAGGAGCTGGCGCGCGAGAGGGCCAAGCAGCTCTTCGGGGCGGCCCACGCCAACGTGCAACCGCATTCCGGATCCACGGCCAACCTGACGGCCTACTTCGCGCTGCTCGAGCCCGGCGACAAGATCATGGGCATGAACCTGGCTCACGGCGGTCATCTGACCCACGGCCACCATGTCAACTTCTCGGGGCGCTTCTTCCAGTTCAGTCACTATGGCGTGGCCGAGGCCACAGGGCGCATCGATTACGACGCCCTCGAGAAGCAAGCCCTGGAGGTGCGGCCGAAGATGATCGTGGCGGGGTGGAGCGCCTATCCGCGGATCCTCGACTTTCCGCGCTTCCGGGCGATCGCCGACCAGGTGGGGGCGGTCCTTCTCACCGATATGGCGCATTTCTCGGGCCTCGTGGCCGGCGGCGAGCATCCGAGCCCGGTTCCGCTCTCGGACATCGTCACCTCGACGACGCACAAGACGCTCCGCGGTCCCCGCTCGGGATTCATCCTCTGCACCGAGGAACACGCCAAGGCCATCGACAAGACCAACTTCCCCGGCATGCAGGGCGGTCCCCTGATGCACATCATCGCGGCCAAGGCGGTCTGCTTCAAGCAGGCGATGGGCGAGGGGTTCCGCGCCTACGCCCGCCAGATCGTGCGCAATGCCAAGGCGCTTGCCGAGGCCCTGCTTGCTGCCGATGTCGACCTCGTCTCCGGCGGTACCGATACCCACCTCGTGCTCGTCGACCTGAGGCGGCGCGGGCTCACGGGCAAGGACGCCGAGGCGGCCCTCGAGCGCGCGGGGATCACCGTCAACAAGAATGCCGTACCCTTCGACCCGCAGAAGCCGTTCGTTACCTCCGGCGTCCGTATCGGGACGCCTGCGCTCACGACGCGGGGATTCGGTGAGGAGGAGATGCGGCGGGTCGGCCGGCTCATCGGCCGCGTCCTCGACCACATGGGCGATGAGAAGACGCTGGCGGCTGTTCGCGGCGAGGTCCAGGAACTGGCGCAGAGCCACCCCCTCTATGCCGAGGCCGCCGCCGCGGAAGCCGGAAGCACGATCTCCCGAGCCGGAGCCTGATGTTGCCGCCGGTGCCTCCGCTTCGCATTGCGGTCTCCGGAGCTGGCGCCAGCGATGATCCCGGCCTGCCGGCTGCGCGCGAACTGGCGGCGCGGCTCGGCGCCGCGCTGGCGGAGGGGGGAGCCGTCGTGGTGACCGGGGGGCTGGGGGGCGTGATGTCGGCCGCGGCGCGCGGGGCGCAGGAAGCGGGTGGGGTCACCATCGGTATCCTGCCCGGTCACACAGCTTCTGACGCCAATCCGTGGATTTCAATCCCGATCGTCACCGATCTCGGCCATGCCCGCAACGTGGTCCTCGTACACACCGCCGAGGCCCTGGTGGCCGTGGGGGGGAGCTACGGCACGCTCTCCGAGGTGGCTCTCGCCCTCAAGATCGGCCTGCCAGTGGCCGCGATCCGGAGCTGGGAGCTCGACCGGCCAGGACATCCCGTGCCGGCCTTGACTCGGTTCGACGATGCAGGGGAGGCGGCCGCCTGGGCGCTTGCGGCCGCGCGCCGGATGCGGGAAGCACGCGCCGGAGGCCGCTAGCGCGAGCCTTCCGCAAGCGGTGCTCCGGCAGGCTCGTGCTCGAGCCTTGACATGAAGCCGTAGAGGACGGACCCTGTGCGACCGTTCGTTCCCAGCCCCCACGCGGTGCGGACATGCGGAGCGACGCCGGCAGAGGGCGAGCCCATCCGGGTGGTTACCCTCTGCACGCAACCCGAAGCAGGAGCCCATGCCGAATCACGTCACCCTCGAGCCAGTCACCTCACGAGATCTCGCGCCTGTCCTGCGCCTGACAGCCATTGACTGGTTGTACAGCGTTCCGTTCGTCGCGCTCCATGCCGCCTGTCTGCTGGTCTTCGTGGTCGGCGTGAGTCCGATCGCGGTGGCGGTCGGCGCGGCGCTCTATCTCATTCGCATGTTCGCCATCACCGCCTTCTATCATCGTTACTTCTCCCATCGCGCCTTCAAGGCGAGTCGCGGGTGGCAGCTCTTGTTCGCCGTTCTCGGCAACTCCACGGTGCAGAAGGGCCCTCTGTGGTGGGCTGCCCACCATCGCTATCACCATCGCTTTGCGGATCGCGAGGGTGACATTCACTCCCCGGACCGGCACGGCTTCTTCTGGAGCCACATGGGCTGGTTCATGTCCCGGACCTCGCTGGCCACGCGGAGTGAGATGGTGCCCGATCTGGCTCGATTTCCCGAGCTCCGGATTCTCGATCGCCACCATATCCTCGTCCCCGCTCTCCTCGCCCTCGGGGTCTATATGCTCGGGGACACCCTATCCCGGCAAGCTCCCGGCCTCGGCACCAGCGGCCCGCAGATGCTGGTGTGGGGATTCTTCATCTCGACGATCGCTGTGTACCACGCCTCCTTCACGATCAACTCGCTGTCACATCGATTTGGATCGCGCCGCTTTCCCACCAGGGATACGAGCCGCAACAATGCGGCCCTCGCCGTGCTCACCTTCGGCGAGGGATGGCACAACAACCACCACCAATATCCGAATTCTGCCCGCCAGGGCTTCTTCTGGTGGGAGGTCGATGTGACTTACTACATCCTCTTCCTGCTCGAGCGGCTCGGTATCATCCGTGATCTGCGACCCGTTCCCGAACGCATGCTCAAGCCTGTCGTCAAGCAGACCGGGGGCTAGGGTCACGATGCGAATCGGGATCGTCGGTGCAGGGGTCTCCGGTCTGACGGCCGCCTACCTACTCGACGCCGAGCACGAGGTGACACTGTTCGAGGCGGGTGAGCATCTTGGTGGTCACGTTCGCACTCTCGATGTCGATATCGCCGGTCAGCGCCTCGCCGTCGACGCCGGGTTCATCGTCTTCAACCGGGTCAACTACCCACTCTTCTCCCGGCTCCTTGCCCGGCTCGAGGTCGAATCACAGCCGAGCGAGATGAGCTTCAGCATGCAGGACGAGCGCACGGGCTTCGAGTGGAGCGGGCGGTCGCCGGCCGCGGTCTTCGCCTGGCGGCGTAACTTGCTCCGGCCCTCGTTCTACCGCATGCTCGGTGAGGTCGTGCGCTGGAACAGTGTCGCTCGCGACTTCTCCCTTCACGGCGAGGGCGAGGTCACGCTCGGCGAGTTTCTCTCGGCGCACCAGTTCTCGAGCGAGTTCATCGATCGTCTCATCGTTCCCATGGGGGCGGCCCTGTGGTCCGCCGAGCCGCGTTCCATCCTCGAATTCCCCGCGCTGGCCTTCACCCGGTTCCTGGCCAACCATGGCCTTCTCAATCTGCTCCATCGCCGGGAGTGGCGGACGATCACCGGGGGGGCCGCGCGCTATGTCGAGGCGCTGGCCGGACGCCTGAGAGGGCGGGTTCGCCTGGGGGCCGCGGTGACCGCGGTGACGCGGCGTGCGGACGCCGTCGAGGTGGCCGTCGGCAGCGGCGATCGGGAGAGGTTCGATCTCGTCATCATCGCCACGCATTCGGACCAGGCTCTCCGCTTGCTTGCCGATCCGAGCCCGGCCGAGCAGGAGATCCTGGGTGCCGTTCGCTACCAGGAGAATGATGTTATCCTGCATACCGACCCGCAGGTTCTGCCGCGGCGCCGCCGGGTCTGGGCGAGCTGGAACGCCTTCATGCCGGCCCGATCACGGGACTGCGTCACGGTGACCTACCACATGAACCGCCTGCAGCGGCTTCCGGTCACGACTCCGGTGCTCGTGACCCTGAACCGTGGGGAGGCCATCATGCCGGAGGCGATCATCCACCGTGTCACGATGGCCCACCCGATCTACACGCGGGCGGCATTCGCGGCCCAGGCGCGGTGGGCGGAGATCAACGGGGTCAACCGGACCTACTACTGCGGCGCCTACTGGGGGAGCGGCTTCCACGAGGACGGCGTGCGGAGCGCCGTCACGGTTTGCCGCCAGCTCGGCCAGGATCTCCTGTGATGCAGAGCTGCATCTACGAGGGGGTGGTCCGCCACCGGCGCTGGCGACCAGTGAGTCACGAGTTCGCCTATCGGCTGTTCATGATGTACGTCGATCTGGAGGAGCTGGACCAGCTTTTCTCGGGCCGAGCACTGTGGTCCCATCGCCGCCCCGCGCTCGCCTGGCTCAGGCGGCGGGATCACCTCGGGGATCCCGCCGTGCCTCTCGTGCAGGCGGTGAGCGACCTCGTTCAGACCCACACCGGGAAACGGCCGGCAGGTCCTATCCGGCTGCTGACCCACCTTCGCTATTTCGGATACTGCTTCAATCCGGTCAGCTTCTACTACTGCTTCGACGGCACCGGGACCGAGCTCGAGACGGTGATCGCAGAGATCACGAACACACCCTGGGGAGAACGCTACAGCTATGTCTGCTCCGAGCCCTGGAACCTGGGTTCGAAGGAGAAGAAGCGTTATCGTTTTCGAAAGTCGTTTTTCGTGTCACCCTTCATGGACATGGATGTCGAGTACGACTGGACATTCGATACGCCCGGGCGAGCGCTCGCCGTCCACATGGAGAGTCGAAAGCAGGACGGGACCTACTTCGATGCTACGCTCACTCTCATGAGAGAGGAGGTGACGACGCGGAATCTTGGGAAGGTCCTCCTCCGTTACCCACTCATGACCGCTCAGGTGATCGGAGGCATTCACTGGCAGGCACTGAAGCTGTGGAAGAAGCGCTGTGACACATTCGTCCACCCGCACCAGCCAAGGGAAAGCGCTGGTGCGATCCGCCCCGTTTCCTCAGGAGGCGATACGTCGCGCGGGCATGCCTGCGGCTGAGCTCACGCCCGCGCCTGCCCCAGCCGCCCGCCCCCTGGCACCGGTGCGCGGGCTTCCGGCCCTTGCCCGCTCGGTGATGGCTCGGATCCTGTCCCGGCTCGCCAGCGGCCGGATCACGATCATCGACGGCGACGGTAGTCGGCAGTTCGGGAGCATGACCGACGGGAACACCCTCAGCGCCGTCGTGTTCGTGCATGATCCCGCCTTCTACACCGCCGTCATCGGGGGCGGCAATGTCGGTGCCGGGCGCGCCTATGCCGACGGGCTGTGGACTGCGGACAATCTGACCAACGTGATCCGCATCCTCGCCGTCAACCAGCAGGTTCTTCATCGGATCGATGGGGCCTGGGCGCTACTCGGCCGTGGTGCCAGCTACCTCGCTCGGGCAGGAAAGCGCAACTCGCGTCGCGGAGACCGGCGCAACATTGCCGAGCACTATGATCTGGGGAACGATTTCTTCGCCAGCTTCCTCGATGAGACGATGACATACTCGTGCGCCTACTTCCCTGGCGAGGGCATGTCCCTGGCCGAGGCGCAGCGGGCGAAGCTCGATCTGATCTGCCGCAAGCTCGAGCTCGGCCCCGGCGATCACGTGCTCGAGATCGGCGGTGGCTGGGGTGGCTTTGCCGAGTTCGCTGCGGCGAGCACCGGGTGTCGGGTGACGACGGCCACGATCTCCGCAGAGCAATGGACCTTCGCCCGGGAGCGCGTGCGCCGCGCCGGCCTCGAAGACCGGATCGAGGTGCTTGATCGTGACTATCGGGACCTCACTGGAACATACGACCGGATCGTCTCGATCGAGATGATCGAAGCCGTCGGGGCCGAGAACCTCGATCGTTTCTTCGTCGCTGTTGATCGCCTCCTGGCCCGGGATGGGATCATGCTGCTGCAGTCGATCGTCATCCCGGATCGTCATTACGAGCATGCCCGGCGCTCGGTCGATTTCATCAAGCGGTATATCTTCCCTGGGAGTTTCCTGCCGTCCCTGGGAGCTCTGACCCGCGCGATCAGCAACGTCTCCGACCTGCTGCTGGTCGGGCTCGAGGACCTGACCCCACACTACGCCGAGACCCTCGTTCGTTGGCGCGAGCGCTTCACGGCCGAGAGCGGGCGGATCGCGGCGCTCGGATTCGGGGCGGAGTTCCAGCGACTCTGGGAGTACTACTTCTGCTACTGTGAGGGCGGATTCCGCGAGCGAACGATCGGCGATGTGCAGCTGCTCCTGGCCAGGCCGGAATGGCGCCGGCGGTCGCCGCTCCGGCTGCGGTCGGGCTGAGGACAGCATGGACTCCTGGGCATTGCTCAAGATGGGTGGCGGCGCCGTCATGCTCATGATGCTCGGGCTCTGGCTCGTGCAGCGGCGGACCGGCAACGCCGGCATCGTCGATGCCGGCTGGGCCGGGGGTCTGGGCGCGCTCGCTGTCACCTTCGCCCTGGCCGGGGCGGGGGATCCCTGGCGCCGGCTCCTGGTCGGCGTCCTCGGCGGGCTGTGGGGCTTTCGTCTGGCCCTTCATCTCCTCCGGGACCGCGTGCTCGGGCATCCCGAGGAAGGGCGTTACCGGAAGCTGCGTGCCGAGTGGGGCGCGCATGCCCAGCGCAATCTTCTTCTCTTCTTCGCCGCACAGGGTCTGCTCGTGATCCTGCTCGCGGTGCCGTTTCTTCTCGCCAGTGGCGATGCGACCCGAGCGCCGTCCGTCACCGATGTCGTGGCGCTGGTGGTGTGGCTCGCCGGCTGGATCATCGAGACCGCGGCCGACCGCCAGCTCAGCACTTTCAAGGCGGACCCGGCCCATCGCGGTCTCACCTGCCGCCGCGGTCTCTGGCGCTACTCACGCCACCCCAACTACTTCGGCGAGTGGCTGATGTGGTGCGCCTACGCCATCCTGGCTCTCGGCGCCGCGAACGGCTGGGTTGCCGTTGGCGCGCCCATGATCATGCTCTTCTTCATTCTCAAGTTGACCGGCATCCCGCCCACCGAGGAGCAGGCGCTGCGCTCGCGCGGTGACGATTACCGCCGCTACCAGAAGACGACGAGTGCCTTCGTTCCGTGGTTTCCACGCCGGGAGCGGTGATGTGGTACGAGCCGCTCATCACGCGCGGCCTCGTCCCCGACTGGCTGATTCGGATCGGGATTCGTCGTTTCCTGCGCCTCGAGCTCGCGCGCCAGGGGAGGGGTGGCCCGGCCGGGGTGGCGGAGCGTCTGTCCGCGCTCCTGACCGAGATGCGCTCCGGCCCGATCGCGCTGCACACAGCGGAAGCCAACCGACAGCACTACGAGGTGCCCGCCGAGTTCTTCCGCGAGGTCCTCGGTCCGCGGCTCAAGTACAGCTGTGCCTACTGGCCAGAGGATATCCGCGATCTGGCCGCGGCCGAGGAACGCATGCTCGAGCTCTACGCCGAGCGTGCTCGGATCGCTGATGGCATGAAGATCCTCGAGCTCGGCTGCGGCTGGGGCTCTCTCACGCTGTGGCTTGCCGAGTGCTTCCCGCGGGCCCGCGTGCTGGGCGTGTCCAACTCCAGCTCGCAGCGCGAGTTCATTCTCGGGCGAGCCGTTGAGCGCGGACTCGAGAACCTCGAGGTCGTGACGGCCGATATGAACGACTTCGCGACCGATCGCCGGTTCGATCGTGTGGTCTCGATCGAGATGTTCGAGCACATGCGCAACTACGAGCGACTCCTGGCTCGCATTGCGGGGTGGCTGACGACCGATGGGTTCCTCTTCATCCACATCTTCACCCACGCCCGGTTCGCCTATTCCTTCGACACCGCCGATCCCGAGGACTGGATCGCCCGATACTTCTTCGCCGGCGGCCTGATGCCTTCCGACGACATGCTCCCCCGATTCCAGCGGGATCTGGCCCTCGTCGATCACTGGCGCGTGAACGGGATCCACTATGCGCGGACCGCCGAGGCCTGGCTTGCGAATCTCGAGGTGCGGCGGACCGCGGTGCTCGCCATCTTCGCCCGGGTCTACGGGCCGGAGGCGGCCAGGGCCTGGTATGAGCGGTGGAGGGTCTTCTTCCTCTCCTGTGCCGAGCTCTGGGCGTTCGGTGGCGGTGAGGAGTGGCTCGTCTCCCACTATCTCTTCAGCAAGCAGAAATAGACGAGGCGCGGGGTCGCCCGCGCCTCATCCATTCCCTGCGCCGTTGGGAGCCGGATCACCGGCTCAGGATCAGCTTCTGGCTGAACGTGCGGCCGGCGGATTCGAAGCGGTAGAAGTAGACACCGCTCGCCAGGTTCCCTGCCTCCCAGCTGAGCTGGTGGGAGCCGGCCTCCATCTCGCCGTCGACAAGAGTGGCCACGACGCGGCCCAGGCTGTCGACGATCGTGAGCCTGGCAGGTCCGCCCTGGGCGAGAGTGGCCTCGATCGTCGTCGCCGCGGCGAACGGGTTGGGATAGGCCTGGATGAAGGCGGGCGGTCCGGCGACTGCCTCCGCCGCGATCCCCGCGGGCTGGACGCGGGCCACGATGGTGCCGATATCACCTACCGCCCACCCAAAGCCGGCACCGGCAAAGAACACGTCGTTGAGCTCGTTTGCCGTGCCGCTGGTCTCGGGTGCCCAGTTGAGCCCGCCGTTCACCGTGTGATAGATGGTGCCGAGGTTTCCGGCGGCCCAGCCCTCGGTCGAGCTCACGAAGAAGACGCTGTCGAGACCGACGTTGATGCCGGTCTCGCGGGGAGTCCATGTTGTCCCGCCGTTGTTGGTGTAGATGAGAGTCGAGTTCTGGCCGGCGGCCCAGCCCTCGGTGGCCGAGATGAAGAAGACGCCGCTCAGGTCGCTGCCCGTGCCGCTCGTCTGGTCGAACCAGGTCACGCCGCCATCCGTGGTGGCGCGAATGTTGCCGCCGTCGCCCACGATCCAGGCCATCTGCGACCCGATGGCTGCCGCGTTCTGCCAGCGCACGGTGCCGGTCTCGACGACGCTCCAGGTGGCTCCCGAGTCGGTCGAGCGCAGGATCACGCCGTCCCGTCCTGCGGCATAGGCCATCCCCTGACTGCCGAAGGCCACTGCGCGCAGGTTGCTTGCGGTTCCGCTCGTTGCCGGCGTCCAGTTGACGCCGCCATTGGTCGTGCGCCGCACCACGCCGTTGTCGCCGACGATGAGACCGATCGCGGGGGTGGCGAAGGCGACATCTCCCAGATCCTCGGCCGTCAGATTGACCGGAGTCCAGGTCTCGCCGCCGTCGACGGTGAAGAGCGAGGTCCCGGCGTCGCCGACCACCCATCCGTTGTCTCGGCTCGTGAACCACACGGCGCTCAGGATATTGGTCGTGCCGCTCACCTGCGGCGCCCACTGCGCCAGCGCCGGACTGGCGATCGCAAGGGCGAGGAGTGTGCCGGCAACCATGGCGCCGGTGGTAAGCGAGGTCGATGCGGGACGGAGCATGAGACGTAGCCTCCTTGTTGATCGCGCGCAGGACGCGGTTAAGTTGACAAAAGGGCTTGGGCCGCCGGTCGTGCTCACTGCTCCGGGCCGCGGCGGCCCCTCGATCCCCTGGCCTCGTCCCTCGAATCGGGGTCTCGGCCGGGAGCCTCCCGGGAGCAGGGCGTCGTCATGCTCTAGAGACGATTCCGGTGTGGGAAAAATACCCGCGGCCGCAGGGGTGACCGGAAGCGCCGTGGGAGCGGCCAGCTAGGCCAGGCGGCGGACCACGAGCTGGGTCATGTCGTCCTGGGGTTCGCCGCCCTGGATGAACTCGCGGACCCTGGCTTCCATCGTGCGCGCGAGCTCGACCGGTTCAGCCTCGCGGTTGGCGGTCAGGAGCTCGGTCACCCGCTCGACTCCGAACTCGCTCTGATCGGGTGCCAGCGCCTCGCGAATGCCATCGGTGTAGGCGTACAGAATGTCGCCCGGGGCGAGCTCCACCGCCGCCGACTCGAGGGGGGCGTCGGGCAGGATGCCGGCCACGAGTCCGGTTGCCGCGAGCTCCTCCACGTGATCCCCGCCATTGCGGAGGAGAAGCGGCGCGTCGTGTCCGGCGTTGACGTAGGTCAAGCGCCCGGTCGCCGGGTCGAGATGGCCGAGGAACATGGTGACGAACTTGTCGGAGTCGATCGAGTCGAAGAGGATGTTGTTCACGCGCCGGCCGATGTCGAGGGGACTCGCTCCGGCCCGTACCTCGCAGCGCAGCATCGCCTTGAGCATGGACATGAGAAGTGCGGCTCCCATGCCCTTGCCGCAGACATCGGCGATGGCGAAGTAGACGCCGCCGTCTCCGCAATCGATGAGGTCGTAGTAGTCGCCGCCAACAGCAAGACAGGGTCGGTTGGCGGCGTGAAAGGCGTATCCGCTCCGGTTGACCGGCTCCGCCGCAAGCAGGCGGCGCTGGATGGCGGCGGCCTGCGAGAGCTCGCGTTCGAGAGCGCGTCGCTCCATCGCCTCCTCCAGGAGCCGCTGGCGCTGGATGTGACCGGCCGCGATATTGCCGAGGGCGGCGAAGAGCGCCAGCTGCTCGCGGTCGAAGTGCTTGAAGGGCGACAGCGTGTCGACGTAGAGGACCCCGGTCGCCTTGCCCTCGGCGACCAACGGGGCGCACATCACCGAGAAGGTGCCCTGCATGACCAGGCTCTCGGTGCCGACGAAGCGGCGATCCTCCTGGGCGTTGGCGGAGAGCACCGAGTCGAGGTTGTCGACCACGCGGCCCACGATGGTCCGGCTCACGGTCATCCGCACCTCGCGTCCCGAGCGGGCGCGGGCCACGCGCGGCTTGAGTTCGGGCGGGTCGCCTTCGAGGAGCATCAGGCAGGCACGATCCGCTTCCGGCAGGATCTTCAGAAGCTGGCGCACGATCTCCTCGATCACGTCTCCGAAGGGGCGAGCGGCGAGGACCGATTCGGTGATCTCCTGGAAGAACTGAAGGATGGCGCCCGAACCTGGGCGTTCCGCCGCGCCGGTGATCTGCTCGAGAGGAATGAACGTGGTCGCGTCCAGCTTGCCGGTCCCCTCGTAGGCCAGAACCGTGGTGTCGACCTTGCCCTGGAAGGGATCGTCGGAGATCGTGACATCGGGACCCGCGGCGATGAGGCGCAGGGTCACGTCTCCGAGCCGAACCTCATCGGTGGATGTGACGCGAGTGGGTCCCTGAATGCGCTCTCCGTTCACGAGCACGCCGTTGCGGCTGCCCAGGTCCTCGATGACGACATGGCCGCCGGGCGCCTGTTCCAGGCTGGCGTGAACGCGCGAGACCGACTGGTCATGGATGGTGATGTCATTGTCGGGACTGCGGCCGATGCGCACCTTCTCCGCGCGGACGGGTTCCTCGCGGGGCGCGCCATCGAGGGGGATGATCTTCAAGGCAATCATGATTTCGATCCGGATGGTAGGGATTCGCCCTGCCGCGGGCTACGTCACAGAACGGCGAACAAAGATCATGACCGCCTCGCCAAACGGCGTCAAGCGCAACGAGTTGACGGCTTGCCGGGCACTCGCTAGCCTTGTTGATGACGAAGTCCTTTGCCGGCGATCGGGGTGGCCTGATGCTCTTCGATCCCGACCCCCCACTGCTGGAGGAGCCATGCACGCGTTCCTCGCTTCTCGCCGCCGGCTGCGCGCCATGTCCGCCTCCGGCCTCATGCTCCTCACCGTGGCCCTGTCCGCCGGAAGCGCGGCCGGAGCCGTGTCCCTCGTCCGTGCCCCCGCCGGCGCGCCGGGACTCCTCGATCTCGGTCTCGCCCTCGACGATGCAACGCGCGAGGGTATGGAGGTCGTCTTCCCGGCCACCGAGGAGGATCTCGCCGCCCTCGCCGGCGCCGGCATTCCGGTCGCGGTCGTGATCGCCGATCTGGAGCGCTTCTACGCCGAGCGGCTCCTCGACGAGCGGTCCCTGTGGGAGGGGTCTGATCCCGGGGACACGCCGGGATTCGGATTCGGTTCGATGGGTGGTTTCTACACGTGGAGCGAGGTGGTGGGGAAGCTCGATGAGATGCGGGCCGACTATCCCGCTCTGGTCACCGCCAAGCAGAGCCTGGGGCTCTCGCACGAGGGTCGAGACATCTGGATGGTGAAGATCTCCGACAACGCCGACCAGAACGAGGGCGAGCCAGCGATCCTCTACACGGGACTCACGCACGCCCGCGAGCCGATGGGGATGGAGGTCATCCTCTACACCATGTTCTACCTGCTCGAGAGCTACGGTGTGAACCCCGAGGCGACGTATCTGGTGAACGAGCGAGAGATGTTCTTCGTCCCGGTCCTGAACCCGGATGGCTATGTCTACAATCAGACGACCAACCCAGCGGGCGGCGGCGGATGGCGGAAGAACCGGCGCGATTCGGGTGGCGGCATCTACGGCGTCGATCTCAACCGCAATTACGGATACCTCTGGGGTTATGACAACGTGGGATCGAGTCCGACGCCGAGTTCCGGAACCTATCGTGGGCCGGGGCCGTTCTCGGAGCCCGAGACCTCGGCCATCCGCGGCTTCCATCAGGGGCGGACCATCACCACGGCCTTCCACTATCACGCCTACGGCGGCTACGAGATCCATCCCTTCGCCTACGCCGCCAACGCCCTTCCACCGGCGCCCGATCTGGCCCTCTACGAGCGCTTCGGCAGCGACATCTCGGCGATGAACGGTTATCTCGTCGGCAACTTCGCGCAGACGCTTGGCTATGTGGCCAACGGCGAATCCCTCGACTGGAGCTACGGCGAGCAGATTGAGAAGAACAAGGTCTTCGCGTTCTTGCCGGAAGTGGGTACGGGGAGCGACGGATTCTGGCCGCTGTCCTCCCGGATCGTCCCGCTTGCCGAGCTGCATCTGCCCCCGAATCTCTACTGGACCTGGATCGCGGGGGCCCGCGCGGAGCTCGACGGCGTGACCGCCGGACCCGAGGTTCCCCTGGGAGCGATGTCGCCCGTGGTTGTCGCGGTCGAGAACCGCGGCCTCGGTGCGGCGGCGAGCGATCTCACGGTCGCGCTCGCCTCGAGCGATCCATACGTCACGATCGGGGTCCCGGAGAAGCCGTTCCCCGTGGTCCCGCCGCTCACCATCGCAGACAACAGCACGGATCCACTCGAGTTCTTCGTCTCGGGGAGCGCGCCGCCCAATCATGGGATCGCGCTCGAGGTCACGCTCTGGCAGGGGAACGTGCAGCGGGGGCAGACAACCATCGAGGTGTCGACGCCGGCGGCTTCAGGGGTGGCCGAGACCGGCGCGCCTGGCCTCGATGGGTTCTGGGTTCGTGTTGCACCGAACCCGATGGGGGAGGGGACCGAGATCCGGTTTGCCGTCGACGGGCGGCAGACGGTCGACCTCACGGTGGTCGATGTGACCGGCCGCGTGAGGCGCCATCTCCGCACGCGGGAGCTTTCGCCCGGCGAGCACCGCGTCGCCTTCGACGGGCGGGATGATGAAGGGGCGCCCTTGCCCGGCGGTATCTATGTCGTGAGGCTCAGGGTCGGGCCGGCAGCCACGCACGCGCGGTTGGTCGTCCTGCGCTGAAACGCGACCAGGCCGACGGCAATTAATCGACTAGTAGATCCCTTTATATGGTTAGTGATGGAAAGTGCTCAAGGTAGATGGACCTTTCGTCTTGTCTCATGATTCCATATAATCTTTTTAATAACATTGGTTTACGTCAACGACGCCAGCCCTGGCTGCCAGCGGGATATAGTTGACATGTAGAGCGTGATATCTGAAAATATCCGCCATCGACCTGGGCCCTCGGCGCTGCCGACTGGAGCCCCACGAAGCCCGGACAGGAAACGAGGCCAGGGAGGTCGGTCGTTGGCAGAGGCGAGCGGCGCGCGAGTTCGACTGGGAGTCGAGGTCCCCGGCGGTGGCTACCACCGCAGCCTGATCTCCTGCCAGCAGGCCTGTCCGGTCCGCACGGACGCCCGCGGGTATGTGCGCGCCATTGCGGATGGTCGCTTCGAAGAGGCCTACCTCATCGCCCGCGGGCCGAACCCCTTCGCATCCATCTGCGGGCGCATCTGCGGGGCGCCGTGCGAGGCTGCTTGCCGCCGCGGGCGCATCCCTCGCCTCGACCCCGACGGCGCCTATCTGGGTCCGGACCGCCCGGTCGCCATCCGCGCTCTCAAGCGCTTTGCCTGCGAGCAGGCGGGACCCGATGTTCGCCCGCCCGAGGATGTCGTAGACGAT
Source organism: Candidatus Eiseniibacteriota bacterium (assembly GCA_963823555.1). Taxonomy (GTDB): domain Bacteria; phylum Eisenbacteria; class RBG-16-71-46; order CAVPCR01; family CAVPCR01; genus CAVPCR01. The sequence goes on from CAWGMA010000001.1 coordinate 823,086, forward strand.
CTGCGCCGCTTCATTCCGGCGGTTGCCGCCGACGCCGAGGAGATGGCGCATCTCCTGCGCGGCGCGGTCCAGGGGCGCTTCGCGCCGGCCCAAGGCGAGTCCGTGGCGATCATCGGCTCGGGCCCGGCGGGGCTCGCTGCCGCGCACGACCTGGCCCTGCTCGGCTTGAGACCAATCGTCTACGAGATGGAGTCGGTCCCCGCCGGCATGCTCGCCCTGGGCGTCCCCGAATACCGCCTGCCGCGCGAACTCATCCGCCGGGAGATCGAGGTCATCCGCGCCCTCGGGGTCGAGGTGCGGTGTGGGGTCCTGGTGGGTCGAGACGTGACCTTTGCCGACCTCCGCGGCGGGCATGCCGCGGTCTTGATCGCGGTCGGCGCCAAGCGCCCGCGAGGCCTGAACCTGCCCGGCGAGTCCGGGCCGCGCGTGTTCGGCGGCGTCGATCTGTTGCGCGCAGTCGCTCTCGGCGAGTCCGTCGACCTGGGTCGTGAGGTCGTCGTCATCGGCGGCGGCAACGTAGCCTACGATGTCGCGCGCACCGTCGTGCGCCAGGTCGCCTACGACGCCGCGCGCACCGCGGCGCGTCTTCCCGGCCGGCGTTCGGTCCGGCTCGTCTCGCTCGAGACGCTCGAGGAGATGCCGGCCGATACGCTGGAGATCGTCGAGGGCGACGAGGAGGGGATCGAACGGGTCGGCGGTTACGGGCCGGTCGAGATCCAGCGCACCGGCGACGGCCGAGTATCCGGTGTCCTCTTCCGCCGTTGCGTCCGCGCCTACGACGATGAGCGCCGCTTCGCGCCGATCTACGACGACAGCGATCGCCGGACGCTGGGCTGCGACACCGTGCTCATCGCCGCCGGCCAGACCACCGATCTCTCCTTCCTCGCCGAGGGCGGTATGGACATCGAGAGCTTCCGCCCGGGCTGGCCCCGGGTCGATGCCGACACCCTGGCGACGACCGGCCGTGGCGTCTTCGTTGCGGGCGATCTGGCTCATGGCACACGTCTTCTCATCGACGCCGTCGCCTCGGGGAAGAGGGCGGCGCGCTCGATCTACACGCACGTGACCGGCCGTCAGCTCCGGCCGGAGGCCCTCGAAGCGCACCTCGATCTCGGCGCCTACCGCCGGGAGCCCGGATATGAGCGCATTCGACGGATCGAGATTCCGGTCCTCGAACCCGAGGAACGCTTCGCCCGACCGGGAGCGGCGGTCGAGATCGGCTACGACACCGCGCGCGCCACTCGCGAGGCCTCGCGTTGCCTCGATTGCGGTGTCACCCCGGTCTTCGATGGCACGCGCTGTGTCCTCTGCGGCGGCTGTGTCGATGTCTGTCCCACCACTTGCCTCAAGCTGGTCCCGCTCGCCGATCTCGAGCCGACGGAGGGGCTTCGAAGTCTCATCGACTGCCTTCTCGGTCCGGACGTCGATCCCGCCGCCCACTCCGCCATCCTCAAGGACGAAGATCGCTGCATCCGCTGCGCGCTTTGCGCCATGCGTTGCCCGGTGGCGGCGATCACCATGGAGCGAGTTCAGTTCACGACCGCGTGGAGGTCCTCATGAGCACACCCTCGCCGGTTCTCGGCGCGCCCTCTCCGGTCGCGCCGGAGCGTTCCCGTCTCGCCCCAGAGCCCATGCCGCGCCGCGACTTTCTCGGCTTGGCCGCGACGCTCTCGGCCTTGCTCGCACTCGGCTTCGCCACGCTGGGGATGCTCCGGCTGCCGAAGGCTGCGGTCATCCCCGCGCCCTCGCGGCGCTTCCGGGTCAGCCTGCCGGAATCGCTGGTTCCGGGCGCGCCGTTCCTTCCCCCCGGCCGCTCGGTGGCCGTGTTCCGTGATGCCGGTGGCGTCTATGCCATCTCCCTCATATGCACTCACCTCGGGTGCATCGTCAAGCACGTGGCGAACGGGTTCGATTGCCCCTGTCACGGCTCGCGTTTCGCCGCCGACGGGGAGGTCACCAAGGGACCGGCTCCGAAAGCGCTGCCCTGGCTCCAGGTGAAGCGGACCGCAGCGGGCACCTACATCGTGGACGAGGGGAAAGAAGTATCACCCGGGACCAAGGAGATGGCATGAGCACGGGGCTCGAGCGCTTCTCGGCCAATCTGCGCGCCATCCCGCGCGCGTTCGCCCGGAGCTTCTATCGTTCGGGAACGCCGCGCACCGACCGCAGCCGCTCGTCATTCGTCTTCAACAGCCTCTTCCTCCATTTCCACTCGGTGCGCATTCACCGCTGGACGCTGCGCTGGCGGACCACGCTCGGGCTCGGCGTGATCTCGTTCTCCGCGTTCCTCCTGACGCTGGTGACGGGCATTCTCCTCATGTTCTATTACAAACCCTATCCGAGCGCCGCGTACGATTCGATCAAAGACATTCACTTCGTCGTTCCCACCGGGCAATTCATCCGCAACATCCACCGCTGGGCGGCCCAGATCATGGTGGTGGCGGTCATCCTGCACATGGTGCGAGCCTTCTATACCGCTGCCTACCGGACGCCCCGCGAGTTCAACTGGGTGATGGGGATGGGACTGCTCGTCGTCACGCTCGGGCTCTCCTTCACTGGCTATCTCCTGCCCTGGGATCAGCTCGCCTACTGGGCGATCACGATCGGCTCCAACATCGCGCAGTCGCCCCGCGAAGTCACCGATGCGCTCGGCATCACCCGCTGGTTCGACATCGGAGGATTGCAGAAGCTCCTCCTCCTCGGCTCCGAGGAGATCGGGGAGGAGGCGCTCATCCGCTTCTATCTCCTGCACGTGATGATCCTGCCGCTCGTGCTCGCCGCTCTCGCCGGCGTGCACTTCTGGCGCGTACGGAAGGACGGAGGGCTCGCGCGGCCGGCTGATGTCGATCGCCGCCTGGGGCCGCCGCCCGCCGGCACCTATCCCGTCTTCACCGAGGAGCCGAAGCGCACCTATCACCTGGCCGCGGTCGTCGCCGGCAAGACCCCCGCGGTCGGCAACGGTCCCGAGCAGACGGTGCCGGCGGTGCCTCATCTGTTCTATGCCGAGGCGGGTGTCTTCATGCTCACGGTGCTCGTCTGTCTCGCGCTCGCTCTCGGCTGGGATGCGCCCCTCAAGGAGCTCGCCAACCCCGCCGTGCCCGAGAATCCGGCCAAGGCGCCCTGGTACTTCCTCGGCCTGCAGGAGCTGGTCTCGTACTCGGCGTTCATGGGCGGGATCGGGATCCCGGCCATTGTCATCCTCGGATTGCTCCTGATCCCGTATCTGGATCGCGAGACGGAAGGCACGGGCGAGTGGTTCGGGGGGCCGGGCGGGGGCCGCCTCGTTCTCCGGTCCGCCCTCTTCGGACTTGCTGCTGTGCTCCTCGTCGAGGTCATCGCCATCCACTTCGGCTGGATCCGGCAATGGTGGCCGGCGGTCCCGCAGATCGTCATCACGCTCCTCAACCCGGGTACCGTCCTGACCGCCATCTATGCCGGCTACTCGATCTGGTGCGTCAAGCGCTACGATTCCACTCGTGCCGGGGCGCTCGGGCTGTTCACCTGTTTCCTCGCCGGGTTCCTCGTGCTCACGATCGTGGGCACGACCTTCCGCGGCCCAAACTGGGAGTTCTTCTGGTCCCGGTCCCAGTGGCCGGCGCACTGAGGGGGAGAGCAGTGAACGGGGCAGCGACATGAACACGGGGCGGAACAAGCACCTCCTCCTGTGGATGAGCCTCGCCACGCTCGTGCTGCTCGTGGGGGCGGCGCTCCGCGAGAACGTGGCCAGTGAGTGGCGCGTGCTCCAGCGCCGTTACCAGTCGCGGCTGCCCGCCGAGCAGGCGCGCGATTTCAGGGTACAGCTCCGCCAGATCTTCTCGCCCCAGGTCGATGCGGTCGATCGCTGCGTGAGCTGCCACGTGGGCATGGCGCCGGGAGAGAGTGGTATCGACGGCGATCGGCTCTACGCTCGCCACGCCGCTGTCGGACACGAGCCGGGCGAGATCGGGTGCGTCATCTGTCATGGCGGTCAGGGTCGGGCCACGCGGAGCGCCGATGCGCACGGCACGGTTCACCACTGGCCGCAGCCGATGATCCCAGCCGCGATGTCCGATGCCGGTTGCGGAGCCTGCCACACGCATCTCGCGGTGCCGGCGGCCGCCGAGTTCGAGCGCGGGCGGGGGCTCTTCGAGCGCCTCGATTGTCTCGCCTGTCACGCCCTGGACGGGAGAGGAGGCACCCTCAGGCCGGGACAGGGGATGGTGAGCGGTCCCGATCTCTCGCGCGCCGGCTCGAGCGGCTTCGATGCCGACTGGTACGTCCGGCACCTCGCGCATCGCGACAGCGCTGGAAGCGGTCCCTGGCGTTCCTCGATGAGCGAGATCGCCGCGACGGATCGCGCCGCGCTCGATATCTTCCTCCACTCGCGGGTCGGTGCACCCGGGCTCGTCGCGGCCAAGGTGGCGTTTCACTCGCTGGGTTGTCGAGGTTGCCACAAGGTGGGTGGTGTCGGGGGTGACGATGGGCCCGACCTCACGCGCGTGGGCGAGAAGGATCCGGGGCAGCTCGACTTCACGCATGTCCCGGGCGCGCCGACCCTTGCCAACTGGTTCGCCGAGCACTTCCGGGCTCCGGGGCGCGTCGTCCCGGGGTCGGCAATGCCCGTCCTCGGGCTGACGGCGGAGGAGATCGAGAAGCTCACCTATTACATGTTGTCGCTGCGGCGGTCTGATCTCCCCGAGGCTTTCTGGCCCCGGGACCGCATCCGCGCCGAGCGCTTCGGCGAGCGCGAATTTGCCACAGATGGCGCCACGCTCTACGGCACCTTCTGTGCAGCCTGTCACGGGCCCGAAGGCCAGGGGATGCGCTACGCGGAGACGACCGCGTTCCCGGCCATCGGCACGGCGGATTTCCTCGGTCTCGCGACGGACGACTTCATCACCGAGACCGTGCGGCGCGGGCGGCCGGGACGGCGTATGCCGGCCTGGGGTGAGGGAGCGGGGGGGCTCCGGCCCGAGGAGATCCAGGCCGTCGTCGCCTACGTGCGGGGCATGGGCGGTGTTCCGGAGCCGGCCGACAGCCGCCCTGCGCGCTGGGTCACGGCCGACCCCGAAGCCGGCGCCCGCCTCTTCCTCGCCAACTGTGCCCGCTGCCATGGCGAAGCGGGCGAGGGTGGCGAGGGCCCGGCGCTCCATAATCAGGTGCTGCTCTCGACCGCGACCGACACCTACCTGATCGAAACCATCCGTCGCGGCCGCCGCTCGACGACCATGCCGCCGTTCGCGACCCCGTCGACGACCTGGCGGCTCCTCACCGATCCCGAGATCGAGTCGATTGTCGCCTTCATCCGCACGTGGGAGGTGCGACCATGACCGGAAACGGCATCCCGCCCGGCAACGGCAGCTCATCCGGAACGAACGCCACGGGCAGCGCCACCGCTGCCGCCAACGGCATCACCCGGCGCGACTTCTTGCGTGCCGCCGCCGCCACCGGCTTCGGAGCCTTCGTCGGCTCGGTGGCCGGAGCCTGGGCGCTCGAGGCGCTCGATAACCCGCTGGCCTTCTACCCGGATCGCGACTGGGAGCGAGTCTACCGGGATCTGTGGCAGGTCGATTCGACGTACACGTTCCTCTGCGCACCCAACGACACTCACAACTGCCTGCTCAACGCCTACGTGCGATCCGGGGTCGTGACCCGCATCGGTCCCACCATGCGCTATGGCGAGGCGACCGATCTCTACGGCAATCGCTCCTCCCACCGCTGGGATCCGCGGGTGTGCCAGAAGGGGCTGGCTCTCACCCGCCGTTTCTACGGCGATCGCCGGCTCCGCCATTGCATGGTGCGCGCCGGCTACAAGCGCTGGGTCGACGCCGGCTTCCCGCGCGGAGAGGACGGGAAGCCGCCCGTCGAGTACTTCCAGCGCGCGCGGGATGAGTGGGTTCGTGCCACGCACGAGGAGGCGGCCGCCATCGTGGCTGCGGCGCTCGAGAACATCGCCACCACCTACTCCGGTGAGGAGGGCGCGCGGAAGCTCAAGGCCCAGGGTTACGAGGAGGAGACGATCGCCGCCATGCGCGGAGCCGGCGTCCAGGCCCTCAAGTTCCGCGGTGGGATGCCGCTCCTCGGGATCAGCCGTGTCTTCGGCATGTACCGGATGGCGAACTCGATCGCGCTCCTCGACGCGAAGATCCGGGGAGTCGGGCCCGATGAGGCGCTCGGCGGCCGCGGCTTCGACAACTACTCCTGGCATACCGATCTCCCGCCCGGGCATCCGATGGTGACGGGCCAGCAAACGGTCGAGTTCGACCTGCACGCGGTCGAGCAGGCGAAGACGGTCGTGGTCTGGGGGATGAACTGGATCACGACCAAGATGCCTGATGCGCACTGGCTCACCGAGGCTCGGCTCAAGGGCACGCGCATCGTCGTCATCGCCTGCGAGTACTCGGCAACATCGACCAAGGCCGATGAAGCGATCGTCGTCCGTCCCGGGACGACACCGGCGCTTGCGCTCGGGCTCGCCTCCGTCATCATGCGCGAGAAGCTCTACGACGCGGACTACGTCAGGCGCTTCACCGATCTGCCGATCCTCGTGCGCATGGACAACCTCACCTATCTCCGGGCCGGGGATGTCTTCGGTGATGCGCCGGCAGTGCTCGACAATCAGACGATCGTCGTCGCCAAGGGCGAAAAGACGCCGGCGCCTGGCGCCCAGCGCGACATGCTGATCCCGGAGGAGCTCCGCAACGAATGGGGGGACTTCGTCACCTGGGATCGGGCGAGCGGCGGCCCGCGGCGCCTGACCCGGGACGAGGTGGGCGCCAGGTCGACGGTGGGTGACCCCCTTCTCGAGGGTGCGGTGGACCTCAAGCTCAAGGACGGCACCACCGTGCGCTGCCGTCCGGTCTTCGATCTCGTCCAGGAGTACGCCGCCCACTTCGATCCCAAGACGACCGAGGAACTGACCTGGGCCCCGGCGACGGCGGTCACGCGGCTCGCTCGCGAGCTGGCGGCCCATCCTGGTACCACCCTCTTCGCCGTCGGCATGGGACCGAACCAGTTCTTCAACAACGACAACAAGGACCGCGCCATCTTCCTCCTCGGTGCTCTCACCGGGAACGTGGGCAAGATCGCCGGCAACGTGGGCTCGTACGCCGGGAACTACCGCGTCGCCCTCTTCAACGGGTCGCCGCAGTACATCAACGAGAACCCGTTCGACCTCGAGCTCGATCCGGCGAAGCCGGCGCGGCCACGCCAGTTCTGGCGAGCTGAGTCGGCGCACTTCTACAACCACGAGGACCATCCGCTCAAGGTCGGCAAGCGCATGCTCACCGGCAAGAGTCACATGCCGGCACCCACCAAGTCCCTGTGGTTCGCCAACGCCAACTCCATCCTCGGCAACGTCAAGTGGCACTACAACACGGTCGTCAACGCGCTGCCACGGATCGAGATGATCGCCGTCCAGGAGTGGTGGTGGTCGACTTCGTGCGAATGGGCGGATGTGGTCTTCGCTGTCGACTCCTGGGCCGAACTCAAGTATCCGGACATGACGGCCTCGGTCACCAATCCCTTCCTCAACGTGTTCCCGCGGACACCGCTCCCGCGCATGTTCGAGACCCGGAGCGACATCGACGTGCTGGCGCTCGTCGGGAAGGAGCTGGCCAAGCGGACCGGCGACCGCCGCTTCGCCGACTGCTGGCGCTTCGTCGACGAGGGCAAGGTGGAGATCTATCTGCAGCGGGTCCTCGACCACTCCAACCTGGCCAAGGGCTATGACATCTTCGATCTCGAGAAGAAGGCTCAGGCCGGGATTCCCGCTCTCCTCATGAACCGCACCTATCCCAAGGCGGTTGGGTACGAGCAGGTGGTCGAGTCCCGCCCCTGGTACACGAAGAGCGGACGGCTCGAGTTCTACCGCGAGGAGCCCGAGTTCATCGAGGCCGGGGAGAACCTGCCGGTTCACCGCGAGCCCATCGATTCCACCTTCTACGAGCCCAACGTCATCGTCGCCCCCAAGCACGAGGCCATCCGGCCGCAGGGCCCCGGTGATTACGGCGTTGAGGCCGGCGACCTCTCGAACGAGGTGCGGCAGGGTCGCAACGTGGTGAAGACCTGGGCCGAGACCATGGTGAGCGCGCACCCGCTGGCCAAGGATGGCTACCGTTTCGTCTTTCACACGCCCAAGTACCGGCATGGTGCTCATACCATGCCGATCGACACCGACATGGTGGCGCTTCTCTTCGGTCCCTTCGGCGATGTCTATCGCCATGACCGGCGCTCGCCCTACGTCGCCGAGGGCTACGTGGATATCAATCCCGAGGACGCTCGCGAGCTCGGCATCGACGACGGCGATTACGTCTGGATCGACTCCGATCCGAGCGATCGCCCGTTCCGCGGCTGGCAGAAGAAGAAGGAGGACTACAAGTTCGCACGCCTGATCTGCCGCGCGCGGTACTACCCGGGTACGCCCCGCGGGGTGACTCGCATGTGGTTCAACATGTATGGCGCCACCCCGGGTTCGGTGGAGGGTGCGGCATCGCGCCCCGATGGTCTCGCCAAGAACCCGCGGACCGGCTACCAGGCCATGTTCCGCTCGGGATCGCATCAGTCCGCCACGCGCGGCTGGCTCAAGCCGACCTGGATGACCGACACGCTCGTGCGCAAGGACATCTTCGGCCACAAGCTCGGCAAGGGGTTCCTGCCCGACGTCCACTGTCCGACCGGCGCCCCGCGTGAGGCGATCGTCAAGATCACCAAGGCCGAGCCCGGCGGACTCGAAGGGAAGGGGTTGTGGCGGCCGGCGGCGCTCGGGCTCCGGCCGCGCTACGAGAACGACGCCATGCAGAAGTATCTCAAGGGTGAGTTCGTTCAAGACGGGAGCGCCACCGCCGCGAAGCCGACACCGGACGATGACCAGGGGAACAAGGGAGGGCAGGTCTGATGGCACGCGTCAAGAACTGGCAGATCGGCCGCGAGATGTCCTACTGGTACCCGGAGTCGCGGCCCGAGCGGCAGTTCGCCGCCGTCTTCGACATCAACAAGTGCATCGCTTGTCAGACCTGCACCCTGGCCTGCAAGACGACCTGGACGTCGGGGCAGGGCCAGGAATACATGTTGTGGAACAACGTCGAAACCAAGCCCTACGGATTCTATCCGCTGGGGTGGGACGTTCACCTCCTCGAGCGGCTAGGTTCCCAGGGCTGGTCCGGTTCCCGCTACGAAGGGCGGACCGTCTTCGAGGCGGCCGCCGCCGGGGAGCGCGTCCTCGGCTGGCGGCCGGAGGAGATCGACTACGCCAACCCGAACGTCGGTGAGGACGACTGCCTCGGCACGATCGAGAGAGGCGCCGGGATGAGCGTGCCGCACATGGTGTGGTTCTACTACCTGGCTCGCATCTGCAACCACTGCACCTATCCGGCGTGCCTGGCCTCGTGCCCGCGCGGCTCGATCTACAAGCGACCCGAGGACGGGATCGTGCTCGTGGATCAGGGACGCTGTCGCGGCTACCAGGAGTGCGTCAAGGCCTGTCCCTACAAGAAGGTCTTCTTCAATCCGATGACCGGCACCTCGGAGAAGTGCATCGCCTGCTTCCCCAAGATCGAGATGGGCGAGCAGCCGCAGTGCTTCGTCAACTGCATCGGCAAGATCCGCTTCGCGGGCTGGATCTCGACTCCCGAACGGGCCCGTGCCGACAACCCGCTCGATTACCTCGTCCACGTGCGGAAACTCGCTTTGCCGCTGTTCCCGCAGTTCGGTCTCGAGCCCAACGTCTACTACATCCCGCCGGTGCACGTGCCGCCGCCTTTCCTACGTCAGATGTTCGGACCCGCCGTCGAGCAGGCGATCGAGATCTACCGGGGTGCGGCCGACGATCCCGATCTCTCGGGGTTGCTCTCGCTCTTCGGTTCGACGCCGCGCGTGGTGCCGCGCTGGAAGCGGACCGGCGACACCGTGCTCGGCCTCGAGGAAGACGGCCGGGAGATCGTGCGGGTACCGCTCCGGGAGCCGGTACACATCCGGCTCGCCTTCGACTCGGCCCGCGGGGTGGCGCGCAGCAATGTGTCGTGATCGATATGGTCCGGGCGCCGGAGTGCCCGCCAAGGAGCAGTGATGAGAGGATTGTTGCGTAGCAAGCTGGGGCGCGGGGTGCTCGTGCTCGGGGGGATCGCCGTTCTCACGGCCGCCTGCGGCAAGAGCGGTCCGCCGCGCTCGCCATCCGAGGTGCTCGTGCTCAGCCGGGCCGCGATGGCCACGGACCCGGCGGCCGACGAATGGCGGCAGGTGCCGGTGCACACGGCGGCGCTCCTGTTACAGGACATGGTCGAGCCCCGGCTGTTGACCCCCTCCACGGCATCGGTCGACGTACAGGCGATGACCGACGGCAGCCGGATCGCCTTCCGTCTGGCCTGGATCGACTCGAGCGGTAGCGACCTCCCCGGGGCCAGCCGTTTCTCGGATGCCTGCGCGGTGCAGCTCCCGGTCACCCTCTCTCCCGATGTGCCGGCCCCGCAGATGGGGGAGACTGGACGCCCGGTCGAGATCAGCTTCTGGCGGGCTTCATGGCAGGCGGTCGTCGATGGGCGGGCGGATGACATCAAGGCGCTCTATCCTGGCGCCGCCGTCGATCACTATCCATTCCAGGCGCCGACGCTCGAGGCCGGATCCGCGGACCAGGAGGCGATGGCGGCGCGCTACGCGCCGGCTCGCACGCTTGGCAACCGGATGGCGGGCCCGCGAGAGCGGGCGGTCGAGGATCTGATCGCCGAGGGACCAGGCACTCTCCATGAGGCGCCCGAGCTCAGCTCCGACGGTCGCGGCGTGCGCACGCAGACGGGGTGGGCGGTGGTGATCACGCGCCCCCTACCGGCGGAGCTCAGACAGGCGGAGCGCGGTCAGGTCGCGTTCGCGGTCTGGGAAGGCGGCCACGACGAGGCGGGGGCGCGAAAGATGCGCACCGGATGGGTGCCGCTGGCCATCGAGGAAGCGGGAGGGAAGGGAGGAGGACATTGATGCCTCATCCGCCGCCGGAATCGCATTCTCCGGCGCCGAAGCTGATCGAAAGCGCCGAGTGGCGACTGCTGGGTCTCTTGTTCGAGCGGCCGCGCCCGGCCTGGCGAGAGGAGATCGCCGCACTCGCCCGTGAGGTCGCGAGCGAGGGTCTCAAGGCGGCGGCGCAGGCGGCCTCGGCGGCGACCGAAGGGGAGTACCTGGCGCTTCTTGGTCCGGGTGGCGCCGTTTCACCGCGGGAGGTCGGCTACCGCGGCATGGAAGATCCGGGACGGCTCCTTGCCGACATCGGTGCCTTTCATCGTGCCTTTGCCTTTCATCCGATCTCAGAGGATCCCGTCGATCACGTAGCGCAGGAGATCGGGCTAGTCGGCTACCTGAGCCTGAAGGTGGCCTTCGCCGAGCACGAGGGCAACCCGGAGGCGGCAACGACCACGGCCCGGGCGCGCGACACGTTCATCGCCGCGCACCTCGGCGTCTTCGCTCATGAGTTCGCCCGCCGTCTCGGAGCGGCGGCGAGCGCACGCAGCGTGGGCTACCTTGCTCTGGCTGCTCGTATTCTCGCCACCCGCGTGCCGCAGTCTGCGCAAGCTGCGCCCAGAGCTGCCGCCCTGCCCATCTTGACCGCCGATGGCCCCGACGAGATGGGCTGCGGATCCTGCCCCGACCCGGGATAGGGACTGGGACCGGGGCCAGGCCGGCCAATGCGTTCGCCCGCGTGTCCATGCGAGGCGCAGCGCTCCAAGGCCGCCGGTCAATCACCATTCCCCATGCCGGGAGCGCGATCGCGCTCCTCGTCCTCGCTGGGTCGGCGGCGGCCGATCCAGCCCAGGCGCCGGAAGTAGAGGAGCATGCCGGTCGCCGTTCCTACCATCAGCACCATCAGGACCGGATAGGCCCAGCGCTGGCGCAGCTCCGGCATGAATTCGAAGTTCATGCCGTAGATGCCGGCCAGGAACGTCAGCGGAATGAAGATGCTGGCCATGATGGTCAGAACCTTCATGACCTCGTTCGTCCGGTTGCTGATCGAGGACAGGTAGGTGCCGAGAAGGGAACCTGCCATCTCGCGATAGGACTCGAGCAAGTCCCCGATCTGTACGCAGTGGTCATAGCAGTCGCGGAGGTATAGCCGCGCCGTTTCTCCGAAGTAGTCGCTGTCTCCGCGCACCAGCATGTTGATGGCATCCCGTTGCGGTCCGACGGCCCGCCGCAAACCCAGGAGCTGGCGCTTGATCCGGTTGATTTCATTGAGCGTGCTCGACTTCGCCTCGAAGACGAGCCGGTCCTCGAGAGCCTCGAACTCATCGCCGAGTTTCTCGATGACCGGGTAGTAGCCGTCGATGACGGCGTCGATGAGGGCGTAGGCGAGGTAGTCGGCCCCGGCGTTGCGGATCGGTCCCTTGCCCTGGTCGATGCGCGTGCGCACCGGGTCGAAGACGTCCCCGTGCCGTTCCTGGAACGTCAGCACATAGCCCCGGCCGACAAAGATGCTGACCTGTTCGATGTCGAGCCTCTCATCGAGGAGCCGCACCATGCGGGTGATGTAGAGCTGATGATGGTCATAGGTCTCGGTCTTGGGTCGCTGCGGGGTGTTGACCACGTCCTCGAGAGCAAGGGGATGGATGGAGAAGCGTGCGCCGATGGCCTCGATGACACGCCGGTCCCCGAAACCCTGGACGTCGATCCAGGTCACACCGGAGGCGTCCGGAGCCGGAGGGGAGATGGACGCCGGGTCGGCAATGTCCTCGCGCTCGAGGGCGGAGCCAGAGAAGAAGATGCGCTGGATGCGCGGCGCCGGCGAGTCATGGGCGATCATCAAGGTGCCGGGTCGGGCGCCGACCGGTGGATGGCGCTTGCGAAACACGATTCCCTCCTGCACCTCCCGACGCGCAGTGGCACGTGGAACGACGGACACCCCGCCGGCGCGCTACGCCGTCAGCACCTCCGCCGCCCGCTTCATGTGCGTGGCCACGTCGACGCCGTGCGGGCAGGCGGCGTTGGCCGGCGCGGAAGTCCACGCGCGGCCAGATCGCCGTGCCTGCGGCCGGCAGCGCCGCGGAACAGCTCGCGCGCCTTCTCCGGCTCGCCGTAGACGTCGTGGTACATGAGGTAGCGCATGGTGGCCCCGATCTCGACCGGCGCCGTCGACCGCGGCGCCGCAGAGGTGATCGCAGCCGTCGCAGGCATGCGCCCGCGTGGCCGCGGCGTAGCGTCGCAGCGCCTCGCAGCTCGACCGCTCCGAGGTCGGTCTTGTCGACCGCGGCGGCGATGTTCTGCTTGAGCTTCTCGAAGGTGTCCATGTGCGAGACGGCGGCCGTGATGCGGTCGTCGGCCCAGACCGCCTTGAGCACCGCCTGGTGCTTGGTCCACTTGCCGGTCTGCTCGAACTTCTTCCAGGCGTCCTGGAAGGAGGCCTCCGAGCCCTGCGTCTTCATCGCGATCAGGCCGACGTTGGCCTTGGCGCAGGCGTCGATGGCCTGGTTCAGCTTCTTGTCGCCGTACTGGCGGAAGTTGTAGCGGAACATCACCGACTCGACCCAGGGGGTCTCGGCCGCCGGTTGCAGCAGCTCGACCACGTTGCCGTCGTGGCAGGAGAAGCCGAAGTGGTGGATCTTGCCCTCCTTCTTGAGCCGCTCGACGGTCGTCTTGAGCTCGTCGTTGAGGAAGTCCGCGTCCTTGAGCGCGTGCAGGAAGTACATGTCCACGTAGTCGGTCTCGAGCTTCTCGAGGCTCTGGTGGACGAGTGGCTTCTCGAAGCCCTGCGGGGTCGTGCTCGTCGCTCTTGCTGGTGATCCAGATGCTGCTTGCGGCTCTGGCGCCGCGCTTGAGGAAGCTTGCCGACCGCGGTCTCGCAGGTGCCGCCGGAGTAGCAGTCGGCGGCGTCGATGTAGTTGACGCCGAAGCGCAGCGCCTCGGCCAGCTTGGGATCGAACCGCGGGTCGAGCTTCATGCCGCCGCCCATGAGGAGGATGGGGATCGACTCGCCGGTCTTGCCGAGGACCCGCCGCGGCACCTGCGGCAGCGACGGTCGTCGGCGGCGGTCGCTCGCGCGCGCCGGGCGGATGCCGAGCGACTGGGCGGCGAGCGGCGAAGGCTCCGGCTCCTGCGCCGCACGACTCCCAGCTTGAGCAGATCACGGCGGGTCAAGCTGCGATGATGGCTCATGGGATCTCCTTTCCTGGGTCGCTGCAGGGCTCGGCTCGTCGGTCCATTCTACATCGAGTGTCGAGACATGGCCTCATGTCACGTGCTCGATCTGCTCCCGAGGAGCAGCGAGCGGTCCTTCGAGCGCGTCTCGCCGACCGCGGTGACGTAGACGGCGGCATCGTCGACGACCGGGCACTCGCGCTCGCAGATCCCGCAGCCGATGCAGAGCTCCGGTCGCATGTAGGGCTTGTTGAGCGTGACCTTGGTGCCGTCCCAGCGGGTGATCTCCTCGTCGTAGGTGCCGATGGCCTTGGGGCTCACCGGGCAGACCTCCTCGCAGACCACGCACGGGGTCTCCATCGCCCAGGGCAGGCAGCGGCCGCGGTCGAAGAACGCGGTGCCGACCCGGATCGGTCCCTTCTCGCCGCACTCGCCCGCGCCCGAGCTTGCGCTCGAGCGAGATCTTCTGGATGGCGCCGGTGGGACAGACCTCGCTGCACAGCGTGCAGTTGAGCTGGCAGAAGCCGACGCTGAAGTCCATCACCGGCGTCCACAGGCCCTCGAGGCCGCCCTCGGCGAGGGTCGAGGGCTGGAGCACGTTGGTCGGGCAGACGTTGATGCACTGGTCGCACTTGATGCAGCGCTCGAGGAACTCGCTCTCCGCCACCGAGCCCGGGGGGCGGATCGCCTTCTCGTTGAAGCCGCGCTGGTTGACCGCGCGCGAGAGCCGCAGGAACGGGATAGGCGAGCACGCCCGGCGAAGGTCGGCCAGGACCCAGCGCCGGCGCGGCACGGCGGGGCCCGGATCTCGGTTTCGGGTGCGCTTGGAGATCACGCTTGCGGCCGAAGAGCGTCGCGGTCGCCCTCCTGGATCGTTGCCGACGATCCGGTCCTTCACCGGCACCGGCGTCGAGCTGGAAGGAGAGCGCGTCCTCGGGGCAGTCGTCGATGCAGTTGAAGCAGACGAAGCACTCGCTCTTGCGGAGCGCGGCCTGCGGGTCGGACGGCGCCCTCGCAGTGCTTGAGGCACAGATCGCAGTCGGTGCACTTGGTGAGGTCGCGGTCGATGCGCCACAGGGAGAAGCGCGACAGCACGCCGAGGAACGCGCCGAGCGGGCAGAGCACCCGGCAGAAGAAGCGCGGGATGACCAGGTTCATGCCCGACCAGCCCGATGATCATGAGCCCCACGAACCAGGCCCCGGCGAAGATGCGCTGCTCCGGGGCGCCGGGCGCCGAGGACAGGGCCGAGATCCAGCGTCGGGTCGAGACCGCGCTCGCCCAGGCAGCCGGCAGATGCTCGCGGCGGCGAGGTCGGAGGCCGGCGCCGACGGTCGTCGTCATGGTCCGGACGAGCAGACAGATCGGATCGAGCAGGCCGATCTGCAGCGAGCCGAAGGCGGCCAGCACCAGGAAGACGGTCGAGGATGCACGTACTTGAGCTGGTAGACCGAGCGGTAGCGGTTCTTGTCGATGTTGTCCTCGTTGCCGCGGATGTTGAACAGCCAGCCGACGAACTGGTGCAGGGTGCCGTACGGGCACATCCAGTTGCAGAAGACCCGACCGAGCAGCGAGCGTGGGAATCAGGACCCACAGCCCGCGCCACAGCCAGCGGTAGACCGTGTGCGTGGAGAGCGCGGTGGCGAAGCCGACGAGCGGGTCGACCTCGAGGAAGAGCGAGACCGGGTAGCCGCCGAGCCGGCTGAACCAGGTCACCCACAGCGAGGAACATGAAGAGCGCGAAGAAGAAGACCTGGGAGACGATGCGGATCGTGGTGATGCGGAAGGCCCGGGCCGTACCACGGCGTGCCGTCGCGGTTGGCTGACGGACAGCAGCGATGCCGATTCGTGCCGCTTGTCGCTCATCCGACCTGCACCTCCTTGAGCGGAACTTGTCGCCAGTCGGGGTCGCCCAGGCCGCGGGCGGCAGCCTGGGCGAAGTAGGCGGGGAGCTCCTCGCCTGCTGCGCTCGAGCAGCTCGTCCCAGCCGAAGGCGTCGGCGGCCAGGCGAGTCGGTGGAGGCGACGATGGTCGTCGCCGAGGCGCACGTCGCTCGAGGCTGCCGCCGGTCGGGCCGCTGCGGAAGAGGACGCGCGTGCCGTCGAGGAGCGACGAAGGTCGGGCGCATCATGAGCGCGAGGTCGGAGATGATGCCGTGGATGTCCTGGTGGAACTGGTTGCGGCGCCCGCCGAGCAGCCCGTACCAGTTCTTGGTGGTCATCGAGGCCCGGCACAGGTTGTGGTCCTTGACCGGCGCCACGCCGATGACCTTGGTGGCGCCGCGGAAGGGCCGCCAGAAGAACGGCCAGCTTCTCGATCCAGGTGGCGCCCGGGACGTTCAGCGATCTCGAAGTCGCCGCGTCGCGGGCAGGTAGACCCGGGCCCCGGCGTCCACCGCCGCCCGCTGGATGCCGCTCCGCACGAAGCAGCTCTCCGGCGACTCGATCGGGTTGTCGACGACGCGCACCTCCTCGGCGCCGGCTTCGCGAACCAGGTGGATGAGCGCGGCGAGCACTTCCGGGTTCGATGGTGGCGCCGAGGATCGGCGGCGCGCTCGAAGGCCACGTTGGGCTTGATGACGACGACGTCGCCGCGCTGGACGAAGCGCGCGATGCCGCCGATCGCGTCGATGGCGCCGCGGACCATGGCCGGGATGTCGGCGCCGCGCGCCACGCCGAGGATCGCTGCGGATGCCGCGGCCTCGACCGCGAATCCACCCGTCGGGGAGGTGAAGTGTCGGTCGGCGCGGCTTTCCGCGCTCGCCGTCGGGATCCTTGAGCGAGAACGGCCACTCGGGCGGGGCGAGCGCGGCCCAGCCGGCGGCGGCGGTGAGCCCGGCGATGGATCCCACCTGCCGCAAGAAGCGCCGCCGCGAGGCGTCGGCGCCGGCGGGAGCGGTGGGCTCCGGGGCGGCGGGAGTGATTCTCGGGTTCGGTTCGTGGCTCATGATCAGTATTCGCCTGGCGACTCGGTGTCGCCTGTCAGGGATGTCGTGGACTCGTTGCCGGTACCGGCGTCCGCCGGAGCCGCAGCCTCTCTGGCGATGCGCTCGAGCTCGGCGGCGGGGAGCCGATCGATGCCGGCGATCAGCGAACCGAGGGCATCTGCCGCGCTCTCGACATCAGGGGCTCCGTAGATCCCGACCACGAACGCGCCCTCGGCTCGCGCGCCCGACACGGCGCCGATGTAGCGGTCCTTGACCCATTCGACCCCCAGCTTCGTGCCGGCCGCGGTCCCGTACTCGAGGAGCCCGGTGGCGAAACGTGCTGCCAGCACCCGGGCGGCAGAGGGATCCGCTGTCGCAATGACGAAGCTCTCGGTCTGCTGGTCGTCGCCGAGCGCGGAATAGACATTGCTCGCGAACTCGAGCGAATAGCCATTCTCCGGGGTGAATGAAATGCGACCCGGATCGAATCCGAGCTCGCCCACGAAGAGCGCGTAGGCCCAGGGCAGCTCCACCGCGGGTAACCCGGAGGCCAGGGTCTGCTTGATATGCTCGAGCTGGGCCGAGTTGCGTGGCGATTCCTCTGACCCGATCGCGCGCGCATAGTAGCGACCACGCGTCATGAGGAGCGCATTGCGGGCGAGTTGCAGGAGCCCGCCCTCGGCAATCACTGACGGCGCATCGGCGGAGCGCTCGCCGGCGAAGGCGCCGATCGCGTTCGGTGCGGTCCCGAGGTCGAAGAGCTCGATGTCGACGGTAGCCGTAGGATCCTCGTCGCTGGCGAGGGACTGGAAATAGAGATGCTCGAAGCCGAGCGCTTTGTAGAAGTCCTCTCGCCCGTCGATCTTCTCGTAGAGATTGGAGCCATCGAAGTGCGAGACGGGGCCGGCGCTCCACCCCGTTCCCGCGAGTCCCTCCGGGAGCGGACCGCGATCGGCCACGGACGGGTTCGAGGGGAGGAGGGTCGCCGAGACATCGAACAGCGCCGGGTCGGGGTGGGCGCCCTTCCATGCGATCCAGACGGCAAGCAGGGCGAGGCCGACGACGATCGCGGCGCCGATCCGGACCTCGGCCATGGAATGCCGGGGTCGGTAATGGCGCCGCCCGTGACGCACGAAGAGACGATCTTCTTTGTTGCGGGTCAGGGTCATCGGGACATGATCGGCCGCGCCACTCATGGGCGGCGAAGCCCAGCTCTGGGGGGAGCCGGCGATCCTAGCAGATGAGGCACGCTGCTGTCATCAAGACCAGCGCCCGCGCCTCCACGCATGGCCGGCGAGCCTCAGAACAGCCGGCGGCTGCGAGCGGGGGGCCCCTGCAGTAGAATCGGCCAGGCGGATGTCCTGAGCGCTGAAGCGGAACCGAGCGGGGAGGCCATGATGCTGCCCTCACACAAGACCAAGATCGTCTGCACCATCGGACCGGCGTCGGAAGTTCCGGTGATCATGGAACGCATGTTGCGGGCGGGCATGAACGTGGCCCGTCTCAACTTCTCCCACGGGGAATTGGCCGGCCATCGGGAGATCATCCGGAACCTTCGCGCCGCAGCCCGGAATGTGGGGCGTAGGCTTGCGATCATGGCCGACCTGCCGGGGCCCAAGATGCGGATCGGCATCCTGGCCGAGGAGCCCGTCGAGCTCCAGCCGGAGGATGCGATCGTGCTCTCGCGCGAGGAGTTCGTCGGGTCGGCGGCGAGGGTGTCTGTCTCCTTCACCCGCTTGCCCGAGGTGGTGAAGCCAGGTGACATCCTCTTCCTCAACGACGGACTGATCCAGCTCGAGGTCAAGGCGGTTCGCGGCTCGGAAGTCGAGTGCGTGGTCCAGGTCGGCGGCGAGCTCCGGTCCCGGAAGGGGCTCAACCTGCCCGGCATCGATCTCGGCATCAGCGCCTTCACTGACCGGGATCACGAGCTGCTCGCCTTCGCCGCTCGCGAGGGCATCGATGCCATCAGTCAGTCCTTCGTCGAGTCGCGAGCCGATATCGACGCCGTGCGCGAGGCCGCGGCCGCGCTCGATTACCACCCGTTCCTGATCGCCAAGATCGAGCGCGCCAATGCGCTGCGCCATCTCGACGGTATCCTCGATGCGGCGGATGGCATCATGATCGCGCGCGGCGATCTCGGGGTGGAGGTCCCGATCGAGAAGATCGCCCCGATCCAGAAGGACATCATGCGGCGCGCCAACCAACGCGCGCGCCCGGTCATCACGGCGACCCAGATGCTCGAATCGATGACCGCGAATCCGCGGCCGACCCGCGCCGAGTCGACCGATGTGGCGAACGCCGTACTCGACGGCACCGACTGTGTCATGCTGTCCGGCGAATCAGCGATGGGCCGCTATCCCGTGGACGCCGTCGAGATGCTCGCCCGGATCGCCGCCGCCGCCGAAGCGGTGCGCCATCCCTTCACCGTGAGCGAGCTCTACGCGGGGATCGAGCTCAAGGGCCGGCTCCGGCCCGAGAACCTGGTGGCGCTCGGAGTCGAGGCCGCGATCGGCTACTCGGATCCCGCCGCGATCTTCACTCCGACCCTGAGCGGCGCGACGGCCAGGCGGCTCTCGGTCTTCAGGAACCCGGTCTGGATCGTGGCCGTGAGCGCGCGCGAGGAGACCTGCCAGGGGTTGGCGTTTTCATCAGGCGTTCATCCGGAATACGTCGAGTCCGAGCCGGAGGACTGGAACGCGTTCGTGCGCCGCTGGGTGCTCGATCATGGGCTCGAGGGAGACATCGCTCTCCTGACCGAAGGGCCGTCGCTCCGGCATCCCGACGCTAACAACCGCATGGAGATTGTGTCTCTCGCGCCGGTGCTCGGGTTGGAACAGAACGGGGACAGCGATTCCGGTGTTGTGCGCCGGCCGTGGG
The DNA here is from genome assembly GCA_963823555.1 of Candidatus Eiseniibacteriota bacterium. GTDB lineage: Bacteria > Eisenbacteria > RBG-16-71-46 > CAVPCR01 > CAVPCR01 > CAVPCR01. The sequence goes on from CAWGMA010000001.1 coordinate 842,975, forward strand.
CCAAGTAGGCTAGTGCAAGATGGCGCCGGCCCCCGGCCGGCTCTCCAAGGATGCCGCCCCCTCCGGACACCTGCGTCGGGCCCGGCCGGCGGGGAGACGGGTTCCGTCTGCAGACCCGGAGGTCCCACATGTCCTTCCTCGCGCAGCGCATTCTCAGCTGTTTGCTTGCCTCTCTCCTTGTGACCATCCTCGGTTGTGGCGACGACAATGAGCCGGCCGGCCCGGGCGCGGGCAGCGGTTCGATCGCGATCGCCACCACGACCGGCGGCGACGACCTCGACGACAACGGATTCCGAGTTCAAGTCGATACCGGGGCACCCGCTGCGATCGGCATCAATGCCTCCGTTATCGTCGCGGACGTGTCGAGAGGGGAACATACAGTCTCGCTCTCGGGACTCTCCGAGAACTGCTGTGTCGTGGGTGACAACCCCCGCACCGTGGCGGTGTCGGCCGGTGACACGGTGGAAATCGACTTCGTTGTCGTCTGCGCCACATCAGCGACTGGAGCTCTGGCCCTGGAGAGCAATCGTGACGGCGACTTCGAAATCTATGCGATGAACGCCGATGGCACGGGCATGGTCAATCTGACCGACAATTCCGACCTCGAGAAGCACCCCGCATGGTCGCCTGACGGCCAGCGCATCGCGTTCGTCAGCGATCGCGATGGCGATGACGAGATCTTCGTCATGGATGCGGACGGCGGCAACGTGATTCAGCTCACGAACAACTCCGCGGAGGATGTCCATCCAGGGTGGTCCCCCGACGGCCAGCGCATCGCCTTCCAAAGCGATCGTGACGGTGACAGCGAGATCTACGTCATGAACGACGACGGTTCGAGCCAGGAGAACCTGACCAACCGTCCGGAAGGGAACGACGACCCCGGCTTGGATCTGTATCCCGACTGGTCTCCGGACGGAACCAAGATCGCCTTCGTCAGTTCCCGGAGCGGAGTCAGTCTCGACATCTTCGTGATGAACATCGATGGTTCCAATCCCATCAATGTGACCAATAACCCGGCCTCGGATGAAGCGCCGAACTGGTCACCCGATGGATCCAAGATCGTCTTTGCCAGCGACCGCGGTGGTAACGACGACATCTACGTCCTGGAGCTAAGCAGCCGTATTGCGACCCGTGTCACCACCCACCCCGCCCTCGACTGGTTCCCGGCCTGGTCCCCCGACGGGTCGCAGATCGTGTTCCGGAGCGACCGCGAAGGGAACCCGGAGGTGTATCGCATCGATGCCTCCGGTTCTTGTCCGGTCAATCTCACCACGGCCGGTGAGGACGGCGGAGGTGGGGGGGGCGGGGGTGGGGGGGGATCGGCCGCGAGCACGGACTGCCATCCGGACTGGAAGCCGGCGCGGCCCCGACCCTAGGACCCGGCCCGGCCCCAGCCAGTGAATCGCCGCCCCCGGCGCGCCTGGGGCGGCGATCTTCTTGCCGCCCCCAGGCGATCCCTGGACCCAGGTATAATGCCGCCTCGGACCGGACGGTCCGTGGGTGCGGGGTCGCTAATGGCGGTGGCTCGAGAGCTGCCGGCTGTGGGAGGCAATGGAGCAGATGTCATTCCCGAGGACTTGCAGGCGCATCGCCACGTTCACCGCGCTCTTGTCGATCATGGCGTGCCAGTCGACGACCGCGGCCGATCTCATCGTCGACGGCAACTTCGAGGCCAACCAGAAGAGCGCAGACTTGCGCAAGGACGCGAAGGGCCAGGACTGGTACGAGAGTCGCAAGGACGGCAAGGAGGGGCACGATCTCCTCATGCTGAGCACCAAGGACATCGCGGGGAACGCCACCAAGAAGGCCATGGTCAAGGGCGACCGCAAGTTCAACACGTACCTCACGCAGCGCTTTCCCGGCGAGCAGGCCGGCGATTTCACGGTCGAGTTCGACATCTTGGTGCGTGAGATCATGCCCGAGGAGAATCACTCCGCCTTCTTCTTCAGCGGTACCAGCACCGACAAGAAGAACGGGCCCAACTCGACCGGCAGCGAGCGATTCGTGTTCCTGGGGTTCGAGAACGCCACCGAGAAGGGGAAGATGAACCTCTTCGCGCGGGAGCGGGCCAAGAGCTGGGAGGAGAAGACGATCGTGGCCAGCGGTCTGGATCTGGGCAAGTGGTACACGATCAGTGTCACCGTGCAGCCGAAGAAGGAGCGGTATCAGGCCATGGTCAAGGGCATGGGTGTTGCCAAGGACCTCGAGGCCTTCACCGCCAAGGGCAAGACGCCGAAGAAGCTCACCCACCTGAGCTTCGCCTCGTGGAATGACGGGGCGGGGACCTTCTACATCGACAACGTGGTGGCGCGCACGCAGTAGCCTCGCCGTATCCAGTACAAGAAGAGGCAAGGACGGGGAGCGATCCCCGTCCTTGCTGTCATGGTTGCGACGCGGTGACCCGGCGCAGCTACTTGAGCAGGGTCATCCTCTTCGTCACCGCGACCCCGGCTCCTTCGATCCTGTAGAAGTACACGCCCGAGGGTACGGGCGCGCCGGCAAGGTCCGTGCCCTCCCAGGCCACCGTGTGGTCACCGGCAACGACCTCGCCATCGATCAGGCTCCGCACCAGGGCACCTTTGGCGTCGAAGATCCGTAATGAGACGCGGCTGTCAGCGCTCAGATTGAAGCGGATCGATGTCATCGGATTGAAGGGGTTCGGCTGGTTCTGTAGCAAGCGAATCCGCTCATGCCCGGCAACCGGCTCGGCGGCAGCCACCGCCACCACACCACCGGCCGTCTCGTGGATCGCATAGATGAAGTCGCCGAACGTGGTGCCGTCGTTGTTGGCGGCGTTCCCGGCCACGTAGAACTCGACCTGAGAATCCGGGCCTGCGGTCCAGTCGAAGGACCACTCTCGCGGTCCCGCTGTGCCGCGCCGGGTGCCGGCGCTCGTATGCTTCAGATAATCGGGGGCCGGCGCCGGGTTGTCGCTGATCTGCGTGCTGTCCGGATCCGTGACGATGATCGTGCCGCTCGACTCGTTCTGCGCGTTGATCACGGTGAGCTCGAAGCCCCAGCGCGACTGTCCGGGATCACTCAGGCGCACGGTGAGGCTGTAGGTCTGGCCGGCACTGATGGTTGCCGGAACGCCCAGGAGCTCGAGCTGCCCGTTCCCCGCATTGAGCGGGAAGTCGCCGTGGCAGGCGACACAGGTGAGCTGGTTCGGCGGGTTGCCCGCGTACCCGTCGGGTGGGCCGCCGCTGAAGGCCGCGCCATCCCGGACGGCAAGAACCAGCGTGAGCGCCGTGGCCGAGAGCACGATCAGGTGCCTGCGATTCGCATTCATGTTGCCTCCTGCCGTTTACTACTTGACCAGGACCATGCGATCGGTGAGCACCTGACCGCCGGCTGACAAGCGATAGATGTAGACGCCAGAGCCCACCAGGTGACCGCGGTCATCTCGTCCATCCCATTCCACGGTGTGCTCGCTGGCTCCGAGCATGGCGTCGACGAGCGTGCGCACCGTGCGGCCGCTGGGGTCATGGATGGTGAGCTGGACCGGGCCGGTCGCAGGCAGGGTGAAGCCGATGGTGGTCGAGGGATTGAAGGGGTTCGGCCGCGCGGCGTGGAGCGCGAGCCGCGTCGGCGGGGCGCCGAGCGCCGTGACCGGAGCCAGGTTGAATGTCTGGCTGCCGCCGAAGCGATCGACCGCCTCGATCCGGTAGATATAGGTCTCGCCCGGTGTCGCCGTCCGATCGACGAACTCGTAGTCGGCGGTGTCCCCGGTGCTCGGGATCATCGCGTCATTGAGGCGCGCCGGGTGTTCGCCCTCGACCGTGCGATGGATGTGGAACCCGAGGTTGTCCATCTCGCTGGTCGTACGCCAGCTGATGACCACCGCGCCGGGCTGCGCAATCGCCTCGGCCGAGGCCATCTCGACCGCAGTGGGGGCGCAGTCCTCGGGGACGAGACGGTGCACGACACCGCCGGTTCCGAAGGGTGCCAGTTCGCTCGACCCGCAGACGTAGATCTCGCCCGCCTCGTCCTCGCCGAATCCCTTGAGGAAGAGTCCGTAGGGTACGTTGCCGGCGCCGATCCGGAATTCCCGGATCTCGTAGCTCCCGGGCTGTAGCGCGACGAGGTAGTAGAGGCGGCCCGAAGGCGTGGTGAACTGGGCTGCGAAGTCGCCGAAGACGTACTTGCCGCGGAGGGCCGAAGAGCACGAGCCGCGGTAGACGAAGCCCCCGGTGATGCTGATGCCCCCGACCTCATGGCTGTATTCGACGATCGGGTCGAGGAGCGGCTCGCCCAGGGGGCCGGTGGTGGCGCAGGTCGCCGGCGGGACGGTGGGGTTGAGGGGGTCGAAGCAATGGAGCCCCTCCCGGATCACCCAGCCGTAGTTGCCCCCGCGCTCGACGATGTTGACCTCCTCGAAGAGGGCCTGGCCGACATCGGCGACGAAGAGGTCGCCGGTGCCGCCCGGCCCGTCGTCGAACGAGAACTTGTAGGGATTGCGCAAGCCATAGGCATAGATCTCGTCGAGGCCGGGAACGCCGACGAAGGGATTGTCGGCCGGGATCCGGTACTCGAGCCCGGGATCCTGTCCATCGACATCGATGCGCAGCATGGCGCCGAGGGCAGTCTCGATGTTCTGGCCATTGCCAATGGGGCCGTGGGACGGCGGATCGTCTGCCAGTCCGTCACCGGCGCCGCCGCCGTCGCCGAGCGTGAAGTAGAGGAAACCATCGGGGCCGAAGGCCAGCTGACCCGCGTTGTGGTTGAATTGAGGTTCATCCACTCGGAACAGGATTCGCTCCGAGCTGGGATCCGCGATGTTGGGGTCGGTGGTCGAGACCGCATACTCGGCCAGGATCTCCTCGTGGCAGCCACGCGAGGTGCCCACACAGGGCTCGCCTGGACTTCCTTCCCGCGGTGAGCTGTGGCGGACGAAGAAGCGCCCGTTGGTGGCGTAGTCCGGGTGGAAGGCGAGGCCCAGGAGCCCCCGCTCGTCGAAGAACGTGTTGAGCATCGGGAGCCTGTCTCCGATATCCAGGAACGGCGTGGGCAATAACACGCCCTGGTCGACGATCCAGACCTTCCCGGATTGCTCCCAGATGAAGAGGCGACCTGATCCATCTCCGGCGTGGGTCACGCCCAGCGGCGCCGTGAGTCCGTCGGCGACGGTCTCGAGGGCGACCGTGATGTCCCCCTGGGGGATCTGGGCCAGGCCGGCGGTGGCCAGGGACAGGCATAGCAGCGAGCCGAGCACGACGGGCAAGGCGATGCGCGCGGCGCGCCGGCGATGCGGATGATCTTCCCCGTTTGATTTCGGGCGCGGAATGCGGTCGAGGACGAGGGCCTGCTTCCGGGACATTGAGCTCTTCACCATGATGGCCTCCGCAGTGGTTCTGCACGCTCCGTGCAGACAGTGATGGGCCGCGATCCCGGTTCTTCCGGTGGGTTACGGCTGACGCCGGGTCCGCGCCTCACCTGGATTTCGGGGGGCAAGGAGCACGCGGGACAAGGCTCCTGGATCACCGACGGCGCCGGGCGGGAGCTGATACACGCCGGGAACGGGTGGCAGCCATAGCCTGAGGGCTGGATCTTGACCGGGGCGCGGAGGTTTGACGGATCCCGACGCGAAGCGTAGACTAATTTCGGTCCCCGCCGTCACTTGCCGTGCCGAGCGGTCCGCACTCGGGCGCCCCGGGGCGGCTTCACCCGCCGGGCCTGCGCCTCTTCACCGTTTGCCAGAAGGAGACTCTCTGATGCGGCGATTCCTCGATCTCAGCCGCCACGCTGCTGGTCGTCTCGGGCCATTCCTCGTGGTCGGCATCCTGCTCATGGCGGCTGTGATCCCCGCCCAGGCGGCGACCCGGCTCGTGAGCGTTCCTGCGGATGCCCCGGGCCTCACTGAACTCGGCCTCGAGCTCGATCACGTCACGCGTGAAGGTAGCCGCGTGATGCTCGTGGCGGGCGACTGGGACCTGGCCCAGCTCGCGGCGGCGGGGATCGACTACGAGGTCGTGATCGCCGACATGGAGGCGTACTACGCCGATCGGCTCCTCGCCGAGCGTTCGCTGTGGCAGGGAGCGAGCCCCGCGGACACGCCGGGATTCGGTCTCGGCTCGATGGGCGGTTACTACACCTGGAACGAGGTGATCGGAAAGCTCGACGAGATGCGGACGGACTATCCGACGCTCGTTACCACCAAGCAGAGCCTCGGGATCTCGCATGAGGGTCGCGACGTGTGGATGGTGAAGATATCCGACAACGCCGACCAGAGTGAAGGAGAGCCGGCGGTTCTCTACACGGCACTCACTCATGCCCGTGAGCCCGAGGGGATGATGCTCCTCGTCTACTACATGTTCCATCTCCTCGAGAACTACGGGACCGATCCCGAGGCCACGTACCTGGTCAACGAGCGGGAGATGTACTTCGTGCCGGTCATGAATCCCGACGGGTACGTTTACAACCAGACGACCGATCCCTCCGGCGGCGGCATGTGGCGGAAGAACCGGCGCGACAACGGCGGTGGCATCTACGGGGTCGATCTGAATCGCAACTACAGCTTCTACTGGGGCTACGACAACCAGGGCTCGAGCCCCACCCCGAGCTCGAGCACCTACCGTGGGCCGGCGCCGTTCTCCGAGCCCGAGACGTCGGCGATCCGGAACTTCCACCAGGGGCCGACGATCACGACTGCCTTTCACTATCACACCTACGGCAACTACGAGATCCATCCCTTCGGTATCGCGCCGACCGCGTTCCCGCCGGAGCCCGACTACAGCCTGTATCTCTTCTACGGCAGCGAGATCTCGGCGATGAACGGTTATCTCGTCGGCAACTCGTGGGGCACGGTCCACTACGCGGTGAACGGCGACGCCGTCGACTGGAGCTACGGCGAACAGACCGAGAAGAACAAGGTCTTCGCCTTCATCCCCGAGGTGGGAAGCCAGAGCGACGGGTTCTGGCCGCCGTCTTCGCGCATCGTGCCGCTCGCCGAGGAGAACCGCGGCCCGAATCTCTACTGGGCCTGGATCGCCGGAGCGCGCGGGGTGCTGACCGGGGCCATGGCGGGACCGGAGGTGCCGGCCGGAGCCACGTCACCGGTCGTCGTCGACGCCGGCAACTTCGGTCTCGGGTCGGCCGCCAGCGATCTCACGGTGGCTCTCGCGTCGGCCGACCCCTATGTGACGATCGCTGTGCCGGAGAAGCCGTTCCCGGTGCTCGGGCCGCTCGAAGTCGGCAACAATGCGAGCGACCCGCTCGAGTTCACGGTTGTCGCCGGGGCGCCGGGCGGCCATGTGATCCCGCTCCAGGTGACACTCAAGCAGGGTGGTGTCGTGCGCGGCCAGACCAACATCCAGGTGACGGTGCAGGCCTCGGCTGGTGTGGGCGAGAACGGAGCGCCTGGGATCGGCACGCTCGCGGTGCGTGCGACTCCGAACCCGATGGCCGGTGGCACCGAGGTCCGGCTCGCTCTGCCGGCTGCGGGACGCGTCGAGGTGGCGGTCGTCGATGTCGCGGGCCGCGTGCGCCGGACGCTGGCGGTGGGGGAGATGGCGGGGGGTGAGCACCGGATCGCCTTCGATGGGCGCGACGACTCGGGCGCGGGGCTGGCGAGTGGGGTTTACCTGATCCAGGTGCGAGCCGGCGCGGCTCACGCCGAGACGCGGCTCGTCGTGCTCAGGTGAGCGCTTGAAGTGAGAAGGGGACGCGAACCGCGGGGCGCAGCATGCTACTGCGCCCCGCAGTTCGTTTCTCATTCTCGGGGACGAGCATCACGAGTCCGCTCGGAAGCCTGGGGGTCTGGTCCGGAATACCCAGCCGCGACTCCCTGGCTCCATTGATGGGTCCCGCGCAACCCTGAGACGACTTCTCTCCAACTACGCGCGTCATCAGTGTCGCGGAGGTCATGTCAGCACGGGTTGCGAGCGCGGGGGCGCTGCTGAAGACACGGAGACGGCCAAAGTGCGTACGCGTATAGGTATTTGACGTACTCCAAGATCGCCTGTGCATGACCATCTCAGCAATTGGTTGGATGCATGCACAGCGCCAATACTCCTTGACTGCGGTCCATCATCGCGCACAATAGGTGAGGGCTGGAGCTCCTCCAGCTGCCGGTGGAACCCCTCTCCTCATCTGGCAGCACAGGGATCACGGACATGGAGGTCGCACAATGAATCGATTGCTCACGTGTCTCGCTGTCTCGCTCGTTGCTCTTCTGTTCATACCATCCATCACCTCGGCGAATTGCACCCAGGGCTTCTGGAAGAATCACCCCTATCTGTGGTGTGCTCAGTCGCTGCAGCTCGGCGATGTTGTGTACAACCAGGACGAGCTGCTCAGTATCCTGTGGCTGGAAGTGGAGGGGAACGGCCTTGTCTCGCTTGCGCACCAGCTCATCGCGGCGAAGCTCAACGTTGCCTGTGGTGCCGACCCGATCGATTGCATTGCTGACGCCGATGCGCTCGTCGGAATGCTGGTTGTGCCTCCGGTTGGAACTGGACATCTACCTCCTGAGGTCACATCGCCGCTCATCCAGTGTCTGACTGCCTTCAACGAATCGCCGGGCGGTAACACGCTCTGCGATGTCATCCCGATCGACCCGACCAATTGGGGGTCCATCAAGGCGATGTACCGCTAGAGCGTCGTCCCTCAACTAGCTATCGTTCAGTGACCCCGGGGGAGCGTTCCGCCGGGGTCGCTGTTTCTTGTGAGTTGGCGGTTGCTGGGAGGGTGAGGTCCTCATCCGACTTCCTGGAGCCTGGAGAGCTGCGACGAGTGAATGCCGCACCTTTCGGCTTGCGCCATCGTGTAATGTCAGAAGCTCCGGAATGAGCCCGCAATGAGTCATTAACAAAGAACAAGATCATCCGAAGGTGAGGAATCCCATCCATGCACACCTGCTGGAATCGGCCGTCTGGTCCGCGTGCACTTCTCGTTGTGTTCCTTCTGGTCGCGGCGGGAGCCTTCTCCACCGCCCACGCCGAGGCTGTCATCTATGAGGCGAGTCTCGACGGGCAGAGCCAGTCTCCACCCAACGCATCCCCCGGAATCGGGAACGGTCTGGTTGAACTCGACGCCGTGGCGCACACGATGCGCATGAGGGTCACCTTCAGCGGGCTGATGGGCACCACCACTGTCTGTCATATTCATGCGCCGACCGCGGTGCCCGGGACAGGGACCGTGGGGGTGGCGACGCCGACCTTTCCCGGGTTCCCAGCCGGCGTTACGGCCGGGATCTATGACCATACATTCGACATGACCCTGCCGACCAGCTACAGCGCGAGCTTCCTGGCCGCCAACGGTGGGACCGCAGCCGGTGCGGAAGCTGCCCTGTTCCAGGCCATCGCTGATGGCAGGGCATACCTCAACATCCACACGAGCGAATTTCCCGGGGGGGAAATCCGCGGCTTCTTCCAGCCCCTTAGCCCGACGCCCACGGACGAGACGACCTGGGGACGATTGAAGTCGCTCTATGATTGATAGCGTTGAGGAAGCGGGCGCCTGGCGCGCCCGGATCACCTGAGGCCACTGGTCGCGCCACGCGGGATCGACGTACGAGTGGAACAGGCGCCCGACCTTGCCGGTTTTCCGGCGCGTGATCTCTCTGTACCGGATCAGATTGCTAAAGATGAGCGCGCGGAGAAGGGGACGGGGTTGTGATGCCCCGACGATCCAAGGACGCCGTGATGGCCACGGCCGACACGACGGCCCACGCTACGCATGCCACGGCCAGGAACATCAGTCCGTATGGATGCTCATTGCAGACCCCCTGCTCCCGTCACGGGATCTCTTGACCGGCACGTGGATGACGTCCCTACGGCGTCCTCATGCCGTCCTGGCGGGAGGCGGATCGCGCGTCCCCCGCGGCTACTTGATGAGGGCGAGCGGCTCGGTCTCGGTGCCGGTGGGCGAGGTCACACGCAGGTAGTACACGCCGCTTGCGGTGGTCTGGCCGGCGTCGGTGTCGCCGTTCCATCTGAGGCGATGCTCGCCCGCGGACATTCGGCCGTGATGGAGTGATCGGACGAGGCGCCCGTGCACATCGTAGATCGCAACGCGTAGCGGGACGCTCGAGTCATTTGTGAGCAGCGAGATGGTGGTCGCCGGGTTGAAGGGATTCGGAAAGACGCCGCGCAGCACCTGGCGCTCGGACGCCGCGACGGGATCGAGCTGGAGGCCGGCCGTGCCCCGCACGCTCTCGAAGATGTAGAGCCCGGTCTCGACGTCGCTGGCGAGGATCCTTCCGGACGGCAGGAACGGATAGACCCCCCAGGTGCCACCGTAGGTGGCGGGCGGTGTTCCCGGAGTCGTGTCATAGAAGTAGGACTCCACCGGGTTCTGGGGATCCGAGATGTCGACGACGCGCACGCCCTCCCAGTAATAGGATATGTAGACGAGCCCCTCCTGGATGAACGCGTTGTGGATGATGCGCGCCTCGGCGCCGGTCGCCGTGTACTCGCCATCGGGAAGGACAGCGCCCAGATCGGTGATATCCCAGATCCGCAGGTGCCCGCCTTGGGTTTCATCGGTCGTGACGGCGATGGTTGCGTCTTCGTTCGTCCAGACGTTGTGGCAGACGGCGTTCGGCCAGGTGACGATGGTCACGGTATCGATGCTGGCAGGGTTGGTCACGTCGAGGATATACAGACCCGACCCGTGGGGAGCGTCGTTGTAGATCTTGGCGCCGTAGAGGATGCCATCCTTGACATAGCCGTCGTGCAGGTAGCGGTCGCTATAGTCACCGATCTGAGTGGGCGCGAGCGGGTTGGAGATGTCCAGGATGGGATTGTTGTTGCCGACCCCGAACAGGTAGGCGCGCTGGGTCGTCTCATCGATATAGAGGTTGTGGGCGGTGGTCCCCCACCGGGTGGCGTCGAACGCGGCGTAGGGGTTCGATACGTCGATCACCTGCATTCCTCCGGAAGCCTCGCTGACCGAGAACACGTAGTCGCCCAGATGCTTCATGTCCCGCCAGTTCGACTGCGGGCCGGGGACGAAGGAGGCGACGACCGGAACGGCCGGGTTGGTGACATCGATGATGTAGACCCCGAGCGAGGAGCCGAGGACCGCGAATTCGCTGCCGTTGGCCGCGAACCCCCAGACATCGCTGTAGCTCCAGTTGAAGGGAGGGTAGTTGCAGTCACACGGATCGAGGGTGCCGAGGAGGTTGAGCTCCTGGGAGCCGACTGCGGTCGAGGTCACGATCAAGAGAGCGAGCAACGCGCTGCAGGCCGAGAGTCGAATCATGTTGTCTTCCCTTCGCACAACGGCAAACCAGGCTGGTCAGAGGCCGGAAGGCTAACGCGCCACGACGAGGACACGACTCTCGGTGCGACCGGAGGTGCGGAGTCGTACGAAGTACACTCCATTGGATACGCGGGCGCCCGACGCATCCTGCAAATCCCAGGTGATCGATCCGCCGCGGATCCCGGCGCCGGAGTCGGCACCGCCGGCGCGAAGCGTGCGCACCAGCCGTCCCGCCACATCGTAGACCTCGACCCGCGCATCCGTGGTGAGCGGCCGCCCAAGAGCCAGGCGGACCGCGGTCGCCGCGGGATTCGGAGTCGGTCGGCCGAGGGCTGGCGAGCCGGGGGCCGCGGCGTCACCGCCGGCGGCGTCGCCGATCGCGGCTGCCGCGCAGGTGTCGTACGACGCGCCCATGAGCTGGTTGCAGGCGTTGTTCTGGGGGCGGGCAGGGGAGAGAGCGGTGAGATTGTAGCCATCCGAGAAGGGTGGGGCGCCCGCGCACTCCTCGGGATCACAGAACAGCGGATCCTCGAACACGCATGCCGAGTTGTAGTCCGGAATGCCGGTGCCGGCGACACTCGCCGGATCGACGAGGCTGCAGAGGAAGGCCGTGGTCACCATCGATCCATCGAGCGTGACATCCGGTACCCCGCAGGTGCCGTTGCCCCAGACGATGCAGCGATCGAGGACCACATCGGCCTGGCCGGCGCAGCTGACGGCGATGCCCCCGCCGCTCGCGCTGGCGAAGTTCCCGGCGATCGTCGAGCTCGTGAGATAGACGCTGAAGAAGGGACAATCGGCGAAGAGCCCGGCTCCGATCCCCGCCGAGTTGCCGATGATCGTGCAGCGGTTGACGGCTCCGTCGGGGGTGGCGACCCCGCCGCCCCTGCCCTCCGTCCCGCCGAAGTCGCTCGCCCAGTTGCCGCGGATCGTGCACTGAAAGAGCGTGGCGTTGTCGACGAACACGCCCCCGCCGAGCCCGGGAACGCCGCCTCCGGAGCCGTTGCCGTCGAACAAGCAGTACTGGACCGAGCCTCCGGCCGTGTACATCCCACCGCCGCGTCCATCCGCAGCGATGTTGGCGGTGAAGACGCAGCTCTGCACGAGCGGCGAGCACCCCGCCGCGATGAGCATTCCGGCGCCGTCCGGCGAGATGTTCGCCGCCGTGGGCCTGAAGTTCTGGATCGTGAAGCCCTCGATGAGTGTCGTCAGCCCCTCGTTGTTGTGGAGGTGGATGCCGCGCGCATCGGTGAGCTCCCCGTCGATGATCGTGGCCTCGGCCCCCGCTTCGGAGACGAGGCGGATCGCCTTGCCGCCAAAGTCGATGTTGCGGTTTCCGGGCCCCGTGTAGAGGCCGGGTGCGACGAGGACCGAGTCGCCCGGTGAGGCGGCGTCAACACCGGCCTGGATCGTGGGCGCGGCGGAGGGAACGCGGATGGTGGCCGCGGCGGACGGTCCCGGCCCGAAGGCGAGCAGGGAACTGGCCACGATGACCGCGAGAAGACCAGGAATCGGCAGGTGGGGGATGGGCATGCAACTACCTCCGGGACGGGAAGTCGAGCCCCAGGCTGGCTCCTTACCGGATCATTCTAGAAGATCGAACCGGGACATGCCAACCCATCAGGATCCTGGCATCGGCAGGAGCACCTGGGCTTGCAGGCGAAGTTGCCAGTCGGGGCCGACATCGGGTTTGACGACGTTGTAGTAGGCCTGCGACTGCACGTTGAGCGGCAGCTTGCCCAGGAAGAGCAGCTTGCCTCCTCCCGCCCCGAACGGCACCACCCACCGCTGATCGGACTCGGCCTTCCAGTTCACCGTGATGATGGGCGCGCTGTTCACGTACCAGCCGTTGCCGAGCTGGCGGACGATGAAGTACTGGAGGAGACCTCTGTTCACGTCGTCACGATCCGAGTCGCCGGCGAACGACCACACGTTGTTGGCCAGGAGCCCCAACGTCCAGGGGCCGTTCTGAGACAGGACGACAGCGGACGGCCCCAGGCTCCACTTCTCCGTGCCGCGGTGTTCTCCACCAGAGGGGATCTCGAGCACGGGTCCCACACCCCATGTCACCGATCCGCTGGGCGGTACGTAGAACGCTGTGAACACGATGTCAGACAGGCCTGAAGAGAAGCGGCCACTCTCGGCCGTGATGTCGGGTAGCCACACGACGGGGAAGATGGTGCGGGTCACGATCCGCCCCCCGGCCAGCGGGATGACGGGCTGGATGTTCAGCACGTTCCGGGTGCGATCGAACTCGCCGAGTCCGAAGTCATCGTTGAGCTGTAGCGGCACGCTCACGAGGTCAGCGATCGGATTGGCTGCCTCTTGCGCCAGGTCCTGGGCGGATTGCTGCGCAGGAGAGATCCGCGGCGTCATCAGCAGCAAGAACAGGACGCCGATCACGAACGACCTTGGCACTCTTTCGCCTCCCTGGCTGAAGTCTCGCATTGCGCGATCGGCCCGATGATCCCAGCTCCTCACGCTCTCCGCACCTCGGCAAGTCCTCACATCTAGCACTCGCTTCCCCACGGTCAACGCGCCCACGTCCCTGGCAGGTGCCCGGAAGGGCCGCCTGAGCCCTGTTGGCGGCGCGATGCCCAATGGCCACCGCGAGAACATCACTGCTTGTAGGTGCCCTTGATATCGCCCCAGCGTACGGGCTCCTCCGGCCTCCTCTCGCCGGCGATCGCGATGCGACGAGCGCTGCACGGGCCGTCCAGGCTCCGGGGCCGGGAGCGTGGAGAGACTGGGCGAAGCCCCCCCGGCCAGTGCCCCGCCCCCTTCTTGACAGACTGCGACGTTTGTCGCATATTATGCGCGACAAATGTCGCAGAAGCTTCCGTTCAGGGTGGATAGGCCACCGCGGCCCCGCTTCCGGGGCCGCCCGGCCAGGGAGGAACCATGGGCGAGCCGCTGCCCGATCTCTCTCGATTCGAGCTCGAGGTGCTGCGCCGGGTGTGGACCCGGGGCGAAGCGACGGCGCGCGACATCCACGCCGATCTCCCGTCCCCGCCGAGCTACTCCACCGTGCGCAAGATCTTCGAGCGCCTGGAGGAGAAGGGGGCCATCCTCCGTGTCCGCCGGGACGGGAGGGCATGGGTCTATCGCTCGGCGGTCAAGTCCTCGGCCATGATCCAGAAGGAGATCCGGCGTCTCCTGGACGGCCTCTTCGGTGGTCGGGCGGCCTCGCTCGTCGCCCATCTCGCCGAGATGGATGAACTGAGCCTCGCCGATATCCGCGAGATCGAGAGTCTCCTCGACACCGAGCGACCGCACGAGAACGCCCCGGATACCGCTCGCGGCGAAGGGCGACCGCAGCGCACAAGGAGGCCGGCATGAACTCCCTCGCTGTCTTCCTGCAAGATGTCTGGTTCGCCGTCGGAGTTCACCTCTGGCAGACCGCGATCGTTCTCGTTCCGGTCCTCGTCCTGGCGCGCTGGTTCGCTCGGGTGCCGGCCCGCGCCCTCGACATCCTGTGGGGGCTCGCGCTCCTCAAGCTGCTCCTTCCGGCCGCTTTCATCGCGGAACTCATGGCTCTGCCCGCTCACATCGCGCCGCTGCTGTCCAGGCTCGGCCTTGCCACCGTGTCTCCAGCCGATACCTGGATTCGTGTCATCGACCCCTCGCTCGGGGTCACGGCAACCGCGCGCGATTCGACGCTGCTCGGACCGGCTCTTCTCCTCCTGACCGTGCTCTGGGCGGTGGTGGCGGTGGTGTCGATCCTACGATCGGTCAAGGAGCTCGGCCGGCCTGACGCAACCGAGGTGGTTGCCCTGGCCGGACCGCAGCGGATCAAGCTCGAGCGGGCAGCGGCCGCCGCCGGGGTTCCCATCGAGAGCATCGTGGTCCATGGCAGGGACACGCTGCCCTTCGTCACGGGCCTCCTCAGCCCGCGCCTTCATCTTCCATCTCGCCTGGTCCACGAGATGACGAACGAGGACCTGGTTGCGGTTCTCCTTCACGAGCACGCTCACGCTCGCCGGCGGGATCCGCTCCGGCGCGCCCTCTACCGCGCTCTCGATGCGGTGTTGTTCTTCTACCCCGTGTGGTGGTTCTTGCGGGGGAAGCTCGAGGAGAGCGCCGAGCTGGTCTGTGATGACTTCGTGCTGCGGGCTGGGGTCCCGGCCGAGAGCTACAGCCGCGCCCTGGCCCGCTGCCTCGCCTCGAACCTCGTGGCAGACAGGCCGTCCTTTGCGGCGGCGATGGCGGAAGGCGGATTTCTCAAGCGCCGTCTCATCTCCTTGACGAGACGGGGGAGGTTCACAGTGATGAGTCGCTCTGGAATCATGCTGCTATCGGCCCTGGTTCTGGTCACGGCTGGATCCCTGGCGCCCGTCGTGATCACGGGTTGCGGGTCCGAGTCCGATCAGACGGCAGGGACGGAGTCGCCCGTGTCGAGCCCGGCGGCGACCGTGGCCGTGACGAAGGAAGGCGCCGCAGCGGACATGCAGGAGCTTGATGAGATGCCGAAGCTCATCGAGATGGGGAAGGTCGAGTACCCCGAGTCGGCGCGGAAGGCGGGTGCCGAGGGGATGGTCTTGATCAAGGCCAAGGTCTCGGCGGAAGGCAAGGTCGCCGAGGCCGAGATCGAATCGGGTGTGGAAGGCTACCCCGAGCTTGGAGACTCGGCCCTGAACGCGGTGCGCGAGGCAACCTTCACGCCGGGCATCCTCGACGGGAAGCCTGTCGAGAGCTGGGTCAAGATCCCGGTCAAGTTCGCGCTCAATTAGTCGGGGCTGCTCGTTGCTGGCGCGCCGCCCCGCGCTAGATCGCCGCGGTGACCGCTTCGAGGAGCCGCTCCGCCTCGGCCGCCGTGTTGTAGTGCACGAAGCTCGCGCGCACCACTCCCTCCTCGGGGGCGAAGCCGAGGGCGTGGCAGAGGTGATAGGCGTACATGTGGCCGTTGCGCACCGCGATGCCGGCGCGCTGGATGGCGGCGGCGATCTCGCTCGAGCGCCGCCTGGCGCTGACGAAGCTGATCGTGGGAACGCGTGAGCGATCGGTGGTGGGGGGGCCGATGAGGCGGATGCCAGGGATCTCGCCGAGGCCCCGGATCACGCTTTCTTGAAGTGGGAGCTCGAGGGCGCTCATCGTGGCGAAGGCGTTCTCGATCGTCTTCCGATCGCGCTCCACTCTTTCCGTCCCGGTCACGAATGCGAGGTAGTCCGCCAGGGCGAGGATCCCGGCGCAGCCCTCGTGCGAGGGCCCGCCCAGCTCGAACTTGTAGGGAAGCTCCTCCTTGGGAACGAAGAAGTGGTTGGGCCCGGTGAGCTCGGCCACCGCATCCGCTCGGCCGTAGAGCGCCGCCATGTGCGGCCCGTAGACCTTGTAGGTCGAGTAGGCGTACCAGTCGACATCCCAGCGATCGACGTCGATCGCCCGGTGCGGGGCATAAGCCACGCCATCGACGACCACGCGCGCGCCGGCGTCATGGGCGAGCCGGGTGATCGCCGCCACGTCCACGACGTCGCCGAGCAAGTTCGAGACATGGGGGAAGGCGACGAGTGCGGTGCGCGGGGAGAGGAGCCGCTCGAGCTCGGGAAGCGGGCAGGTGAAGGTCTCGGGATCGACCCGCCAGTGACGGACGACGATACCCAGGCGCTCGAGCCGTGTCCACGGCCCGTGGTTGGCCTCGTGCGCGGTCTCGGCGAGGATGATCTCCCGACCGGGGCGCAGCACCTCGGCATAGCTGTCGGCCAGCATGCGCAGGAGCGCCGAGGTCGACCCGCCGAGGATCACGTGCCCGCGGCCGCCATTCATGAACAAGCGCACGAACTCGTGCGCGTCATGGATGAGCTGGGTGCAGAAATCGGAGAGCGGGTAGCCGGCACCGACCTGGACGTAGGTCTCGAGCATGTAGTCGCGCATGCGCTCGGCGACCACGCGCGGCACTTGCGATCCCCCGGCGTTCTCGAGGAAGATGAGCTCCCCGGCCAGGGCGGGGAAGGCCTGGCGCAGGCGATCGACGGTGGCGTTCACGGTGGAGGGGTTCATGGCAGGGAAGATAGCCGGTGCGGGTGACTGGGCTCAAGCGATTGCCGAGATCTCGTGGGGCCGCATCGCGATGGCCGCGCTGATGGCGGGTTTCCTTCTCGCGCTCTTCCTCGCGGCCGCAGCCTGGGCCGGTGCCCCTCAGCTCCCCGATCCCATCACCGTCCACGTCTTCTACGACCACGACATCCACTTCGCTCCTGCCGACTCGAGCCGATACGACACGGGGGCCGTGACCGCAACGCATGGCGGTCGCGTCATCACCCGCATGGTCGAGCTGCCGCGCTGCGAGTATCCAGTGCGGATCACCGCCACCGTGGCCGTGCGGCCCATCGCCAAGGACGAAACCGATGTCCACGATCGCTGGGACCGCGCCGGGAACGTGCGTCTCCGGGTTCCCGGTCGGTCCGATGTGGAGATCGTCAAGTTCATCACCGCATACGGGGGCGCGACCGAGTATCAGCTCGACGTCACCGAGCTCGGGCCGCTTCTCACCGGCCGCGCCACCTTTCACGGATTCATCGATACCTGGGTGAGTCCGGCCTGGAAGATGGACTTCAGCCTCTGCTTCGCCCCGCTCGCGGACAGCCTGATCACCGGTTGGGTGGAGCCGGTCTTCTACGAGGAATCGCTCACCGCCGAGCGGCTGAGGGGGGATGGTGTGCTGAGTACCGTCGAGATTCCGCCCTCCGGCGGCCGCGTGGTCCTCCGCTACCTCGCCTCCGGGCACTGCACGGACGGCCGCGGCGCCGACGAGTTCGAGACCAGGGACCACGTGATCACCGTCGACGGCCGCGAGGTGGCGCGGCTAAGGCCCTGGCGCGCGGACTGCAAGCAGTTTCGCGCCGTGAACCCGTATTGCCGGCGCTGGTCGGATGGTAGCTGGTCGGCCGACTACAGCCGGAGCGGGTGGTGCCCGGGAGATCAAGTCCTCCCCGAGGAGGTCGATCTGAGCTCGTTCCTTGAACCGGGCCGGCATACGCTGGGCGTGAACGTTCGCGGCGTGCGGCCCAAGGGCGAGGACGGGCACTTCGGTTACTGGCGCGTGTCGGCGGCGCTCGTCGGCTACTCCAGGCCATAGCGGCCTCTCCGCCTCTTGACGAGCACGAGCCGCGCACGAGCCCGTTCGAGGTGAACCCGCGATCCCGGTTGCTGCTATTGTCCTCGCGGAGACGAGTCTGGCCCCGAGGCTCGGGAGCGCCGGCCGTGCCGGCGCGAGTCAGGCCCCGCTCCGCCCGGCGGGCGGATCCGAGGCCGAGTTCCGGTCCAGGATGGACTGGCCAAGGGGATGGAACCCATGCGCTTGCCGCGTCTCATCGTTCTCGTTGTCGCGGGTCTGATTCTGGTCGTCGGGGCCGGATTCCTCCTCCTGCGTGTCATCTTTCCCCCCCAGCGGATACGGGCCGAGGTCGTCAAGCGGGCCGAGGCTGCGACCGGCTATGACCTCGCCCTCGAGGACGCCGGCCTCCACCTCTCCCTGCGCGGGATCGAGGTGCGTCTCGAAGGCGTTTCGGTGCGCCATCCGGCGCGTGCCACCGAGGATCCGGTGCTCCGTCTCGAGCGTCTCGATCTCGGGGTCGAGCTGTTTCCGCTGCTGGCGCGCGAGCTCAAGGTCACGCGGCTTTCGCTCACGAAACCGCGGGTCTTCCTCTACAAGGATGCGCGCGGCGTCTTGAACGCCAAGGTCGAGCGGCCGGTGTCCCAGGCCGGCCAGGCGCCGGCGGGCGAGAAGACAGCCGGCCTTCTCGTCGCCGTGCCGGCAGCACACATCGAGGATGGCACTCTCCTCTACATCGATGAGGCGACGCGAACGCAGTATGCCGTCGAAGGCCTGACCGGCGATCTCAAAGCCCGGGTCGACGCGGACACCGTGCGGCTCGGCGCTGACCTGGCGATCGGCGGCGTGCGCGCCGACATGAGATCCGGCGGGGGAGCAGCCTATGGACCGCTTCCGCTCGCTCTCAAGGCCGAACTCGCGCACGCTCCCGGAACCGGCGTCACCCTCGTGCGTGGCGCCGAACTCGGTCTGGCCGCCATCCAGCTCCGGGTCGATGGCCGGATCGACTCGCCGCCCCCCGCCCCTGGCGCCAAGGCCGAGCCGGTGCTCGATCTCAGCCTCGTATCCGGTGAGTTCGAGCCGGAGAAGGTGCTCTCGCTGGTCGGTCAGACCCTGCCGCAGGGCCTCCGAGTCGCCGGCAAGGCCAAGCTCTCGGCCACGGTTCGCGGGCCGGCCAAGACCGCCGACATGGCGGGCTCGCTGACGCTATCGGGCGTCGACGTGACTCCCCCGGACCGCTCCGGACCGCTCCTGACCGGAGTTGCCGGCGAGATCGGCTTCACGCGCACCACCCTCGCGGCGCGGAACATGCGTGGGGCCCTGGCCGGCACTCCATTCCAGATGTCGGCCACGGTCGAGAACTTCGCCAAGCCCGAGGTCACCGGAGATTTCTCCTTCACCGCCAAGCTCACCGATCTCGCCGCGCTCGCGACTCTGCCGCCGGGGATGGCGATCGAGAGCGGCACGCTCGCCGCCGATCTCGATTTCGCCACGCGCGCGCCCGACTTCGTGCGTTCACTCTCGCTCCGCGGCACCGCGCGCGGCGAGAACATCGCCGGCAAGCTGCCGGCGGTCGCGGTTCCGCTCGGCGATCTCGATTTCGATGCTCGCCTCTCCGGGCGCCAGGGCACGATCGAGCCCTTCCGGATGACGCTCGGCCGTTCCGACCTGAGCGGCCGGCTCGCGCTCTCGAGCCTCGATCCGCCGCGCCTGGACTTCGCTTTGAACGGAAAGCGAATCGACCTCGATGAGCTCATGGGCCCGCAGCAGGAACGAGAGCCAGCCACCACCACAGCCGCAGAGAAGGACGAGAAACCGTTCGCGGTTCCCATGCGCGGCACGGTCCGGGCCGATGAGCTCATCTACAAGGGGCTCGTCGCGCGCAATGCGAGCTTCATCGTCGCGCTCGACGAGGGCGGGCTCCGCCTGGACCAGATGCACGCCGCTCTTCTTGGCGGCACCGTGGACGGCAACGTCGTGGTCAACCTCGCCGATCCGGACTCGGTGCGCTACACCTCGGATCTCCAGGTGAAGGGCGTTGAGGCCAACGAGATCCTCACCGCCACCACACCGATCAAGAACCTGATTCACGGCAAGCTCGATGGGACGCTCGACCTGGCCGGGGTCAAGGCCGGAGATTCGACACCGCTAGCGCTCCTCGACGGGCTCGGGAATGCCACGGTGAGCGAGGGCTACTTCGCCGCGGACGGCCCCCTCGGCATGATCGCGAGCCAGATGGGACTCCTGGCCGACGGCCAGAGCCAGATCGACTTCCAGCGTCTGGTCGCGGCGTTCCAGGTGGACCACGGTCGCGTCAAGTTCCGGGATACCAAGATCGGATCGGCCCGCTCGGGCGAGTTCAATGTGAGCGGATCCCTGGGGCTCGACGGGACTCTCGACTACGCGGTGGCCGCCCTTTTGCCCAAGCGCTACCTGCCGCCCGATGTGACGCGCCGCCCGGAGCTGGTCGCGCTCGTCACCGATGGCTCAGGGCGTGTGCCGGTGGATTTCCGGATCACGGGGACCGTCCGCGATCCCCAGGTGACGGTCGACCTCGAGAAGATCCAGAAGCGGGTGGTCGCGGGTGCCGAGAAGCGGGTCGAGGCAGAGGTGCAGAAGGAAGTCACCAAGCAGTTCGACAAGGCGGTCAAGGAAGCTGCAAAGGGGCTCGAAGGGCTCTTCGGGAAGAAGAAGCCGGCCGCCAGCGACAGCGGAAAGGCGGCGCCCCCGCGGTGAGCAGGAACCACCTCCCGCCAGCGCGCCGCCGTGTCGGAGGTTCGATCAGAACGGATCGCCGCGGCCCAGGATGAGGGCGTCGATCTGCCGGATCGTCCACCGCCCGGTGAGGGGCGCCTCGGCGTTCGTGGCATCGAACGTGATGGCAAGACCGAGTACGAACTCCCCGTGCTGGAAGACCGGCAGAAGGCCGTTCTCCGCGGTGGCCTCGATGGTCCCGGCCAGGGCCCGCGTGGTACCGGCGAGTTCCACCCGGGCATCATGCGTGGGCGCCGACTGGTAGATGGTGGGGTTGATGCTCGTGGTATCGCTCGGTGCAAGATAGAGGGCCACGAGCGCGAAGCCCAGGCCGCTCGTCGGGGTGCCCTCGAACTCGACGACGTAGTGGATCTCGACGCGCTCCATGTCGACCCGCTCGGCGATGCCGCTGCCGAGCGTGACCATCTGTGGCTCGATCGTGGTGGGGGGGAGCCTGAGCCCCTCGGGCACCAGATAATCATCGCTCCGTTCGGACTCGGAGACAAAGGAAAGCACGTCGACAGTCATGGCCACGTCGTTGCCACCGCAGCCGCCGAGGGTCAGGAGCATCCATGCGGCTGCGATCATGGTCAGGATCCGCCAGGCGGGGGCCCCTGGCTTCGATGCCGAAGCTCCGGCTCCGTAGCGTGCCCGCATCATCAGAATCGAATCCTCCTTGTTCTCCGCATCAATGGATGGCCAGCGAGAGCCCCAGCATGAGAGCGCGATCGCCGACCAGGTTGGCGCCCCGGGTGTGCAGGGCGGTGTCGATGCCGATCCGCCCCAGGCGCACCCCCCCGCCGCCGCTCCCTTGCAAGCGTCCTGCCGTGTCGATCAACGCCCCGCCGCGCACCGCATAGCGACCGAAACGGGTCTCAGCGCCCAGGTGGCTCGTGACCCCGTCGATGCCGCGGCGAAGGTCGGCGGCCACGGTGGTCCGGTCGCCACCCCAGTGCCGGGCCACATTGAACGTGAGTTGCGGGGTGAGGTGGCTGGTGTAGGACTCATCGCGTGCCACGGCGAGCGTGCGTAGATCGCCGTTGTCATCGACGACCACCTGATCGAGATTGGTTCGCCAGCGAATCCAGCTGGCGAGATCCGTCGCCCCCAGACCGACCTCCCACGCCTGTCCGTGGAGGGCGACGAGGCCCAGGTCGAACGCGATCCCCTGCCCGGCCGATCCTCCCGCTCCGGCGACGGAGCTCCGGATCATTCCCGAGACGTTGAACTGGGTCGGGTCATCGGGATCGAGGAGTGGTTCCTGGGGGATCACCGTGCCCTCGAGCTCGTTGGCGAAGTAGGCGAAGCCGAGCAGAAAGCGGGCACCGACGCCGCCGTAGAGACGAAGACCGGGCGGATCTGGATAGGGGAGATCGGGATCGACCACGACCTGCGGTCCGGCAAGCTGTCGAGCCAAGGTGACGCCGAACGCGAGGCCGGCCAGGGACTCGCTGTCCTGTTCGAGGCTGTACACGCCGCTGGCGACCACGGGCTCCGCCAGACGTAGGGCGCGGGTCAGATCCGGAGAGAGCTCGAGGCGCGATTGCGAGATCACGAGCGGCGTCAGGGCGAAGTCGACGGCCGCGATGCGTGTCGAGACCAGATCGGCGGAGAAACGGCCACCTGCCGTGACCGGCTCGGTAGGCACGAGATTCCTGGCCGTGCCGAAGTCGAGAATGATCTCGTCCTCGGCCAGCCGCACCGTGATGTCGGCATCCTCGCCGCTCGGCGGCGAGATGAGCCGGAGATCATCGGGCGGGTTCATGATCAGGCGGTCGGCGATGGCGAGGGCCGAGAAATTGGGGTCGCTCGCATCGAAGACGGGCGGATGAGCTGCCAGCTGGGCCAGGCCGAGGGGCAGCGGGATCAACCGCGGGCGATCGGGTAGCGCAGGGACGGCGCGGAAGGCGACATTGGTTCCACCACCACCACCCTCGCGCACGAGCACGACATCGCCCATGGCCGAACGTCGGGCGGTCTCGAAGGCGGCATGCGCCTGCGGCACGGCGCACGCCAGCGCGAAGAGCGCGAACATGGCGAGCGATGGGCAGAGCTTGGCGCTCCTTGAGAGCCGATCGACCACAGCCAACCCTCCGAGATCCTGCCGATGAGAAGCGTGATGAGCGGCGGGCGTCGGTGGCCGGCTGTCACCACCTGCAACCGGTTACCGCCCGCACCGAATGCGGCAAGAGCTGTGCCACGGATGGCGGAGAGGCCGGCGGGCAACTGTCGTTCCCACAGCGGTCTCGGGGTGGCCAGGGGCACCGAGCGGGGGGGGGAGAGCCTGGCCGTTGCATACGGCAACGGGGCCATGCATGCGGCACGCTCTCCTCGGCCCCTGGAAAGCAGCGGTGGGGGTGGGGATTGACCGACAGGGGCTTGCTTCCTATACTCCGGGCCCCATCACAATGGAGGCGTCGCTCTTGGGTGAGGAGAAGACCGCACCGATGCCGGCTGCCGGACTTGCTTCCTATTGTCACGAGAGTCTCTTTGTCCCTGAACTCAAGACCCGGGGCAAGGATGAAGCTCTGGTCGAGATGGTGGACCATCTCGTGGCGAGCGGGCGGGTGAAGGCCCGCGAGGTGATCCTCAACACGGTTCGTGAGCGCGAGCGCATCTGGCCCACGGCCATCGGCCGTGGGGTGGCCGTGCCTCATGGTCGCTCGCTCGTCGTCCCCGAGCTCTCCATCCTGTTCGCTCGTTCTCGCCCCGGGATCGATTTCGGCGCCGAGGATGGTGAGCCCGTCAAGCTCATCTTCCTCATCCTGGCGCCCTACCAGGACAAGGAAAACCGCTACCTTCCGGCCCTGGGCAAGATCGTGGAGCTGGTGGCCAGCGAGTCCACCCGCCGCCGGTTGCTCGAGCTCAAGACCTTCGATGAGTTCCTGAGCGTGGTCGGGGGAGGAGCCTCATGAACGGTCAGCTGATGCTGCTCATCGCGCTCCAGGATGTCGATGAGATGCTCGGCGAGGCTCGCGATCCCGAAAAGCTGCAGGCGATGAAGAAGCTCGGCTTCGAGGTGAAGAACATCGACGCCCTGGTGAACTCGCGCAGGAAGCTCGCCGACCAGATCAGCAAGCGCAACCTCACGCTCTACGAGCGGGTCCGGATCCGTTATGGACGCGCCGTGGTTCCGGTTGAAGGGCAGATCTGTCTCGGCTGCTTCATGAATCTGCCGACCAAGAACATCGGGACGGACTCGGCCCAGTCCGACCGCATCGAGACCTGCGAGAACTGCGGTCGCATCCTCTACTGGTTGTGATGCGATCGTTGCGCTCATCCAGCGTGAGAAGCACGGCGGCCCGAGTCGGAGATCCCGGCTCGGGCCGCACGCATGTTCGATGGAAGTGACTACCGCATGTGGGAGATGATCGCGTCGCCGAAGGCGCTGGTCGGGACCTCGCGCGCACCTTCCATGAGTCGAGCGAAATCGTAGGTCACCGAGCGGCTGGCAATCGCGCCATCCATGCCGCGGATGACGAGATCCGCAGCCTCGGTCCAGCCGAGGTAACGCAGCATCATCTCGCCGGAGAGGATGACTGAACCGGGGTTCACCTTGTCGAGGTTGGCGTACTTGGGAGCCGTGCCGTGCGTGGCCTCGAACACGGCGTGGCCGGTGTCGTAGTTGATGTTGCCGCCGGGGGCGATGCCGATACCTCCAACCTGCGCCGCCAGGGCGTCCGACAGATAGTCGCCATTCAGGTTGAGTGTGGCGATGACGTCGAACTCATCGGGTCGGGTGAGCACCTGCTGCAGGGTGATGTCGGCGATGGCGTCCTTGACCACGATCTTCCCGGCCTCGCGCGCCGCCTTGTCCTCGGCGGCAGCGGCATCGGCCCCGCGCTCCGCCTTGACCCGGTCGGACCGCTGCCAGCTCCAGGTATCGGCGGGAAACTCGCGGTCGGCGAGATCGTAGCCCCAGCCACGGAAGCCGCCCTCGGTGAACTTCATGATGTTGCCCTTGTGGACGAACGTCACGCTCTTCCGCTTGTTCTGGATCGCGTAGCGGATGGCGGCGCGCACCAACCGCTCCGTGCCCTCCCTGGACACCGGCTTGATCCCGATCGCCGTCGTCTCCGGGAAGCGGATCTTCTTGTAGAGCGCGGGGAAGGTCTCGCGCATGAAGGCGAGGACCTTCTTCACATCCTCCGACTCGCTCTCGAACTCGATCCCGGCATAGATATCCTCGGTGTTCTCGCGGAAGATCACCATGTCCACCTTCTCCGGATGGAGCACCGGGGACGGGATTCCCTTGAACCAGCGCACCGGGCGCAGGCAGACATAGAGATCCAGCATCTGGCGGAGGGCGACATTGAGCGACCGGATGCCGCCCCCGACCGGAGTCGTGAGCGGGCCCTTGATGCCGACCAGGAACTCCCGGAACGCCTCCACGGTCTCGTCGGGCAACCAGGTCGAGGACTTGTCGAATGACTTCTGGCCGGCGTAGACCTCCATCCACTGGATCTGACGCCGGCTGCCATAGGCGCGCTCCACGGCCGCGTTGATGACGCGGACGCTGGCCCGCCAGATGTCGGGCCCGGTGCCGTCACCCTCGATGAAGGGGATGATCGGCTTGTCGGGTACCTGGAGCTTCTTGTCTTGGATCAGGATCTTGTCGCCGGACTTCGGTACGTTGAGCGTGTTTGTTTCCATCGTCGTCCCTCCGTGGGCGACGATTCTAGGCGATGGCGCTCTGGGCGGCAACGGGGAGTGGTGGACCTCGGGAATCCGGCCGCGGCGGCGGCCGCCGCCTCACGCGGCTCGGCGCTCCGCCTCCCGGATCTCCGCGTCGAGCACCGCCAGGGGCACGAGATCGGCGACGAGGTTCAGGAGGGGAACCTGGCGCCCGTCACCCAGGGGACCGCGCACAGCCACGTATCCCCGGCCTCGATCCACGTCGTTGTACAGGCCCGGCGCCTCGTGGGCGAACAGCATCCGCGCTCGTTCGATCGCCAGGCGGAGCAGCGGGGCGGGGCCGGCCAGCACGAACCGCGAGTAACTCATATCGCCGGCATGACCGAGCGCGATCGGGACCGGGATGTCACCCTCGACGGCGGCTCCGGCCAGCGCCTGGCGCAGGCAGGTGGCGGCCACGCGCAGGGCCTCGGCCGAGCGCAGATCTCCGTACTTCTGCCGGTGAATGAGGGCTGATTCCGGCTCGAACTCGATCACGGCGACCATGGCGGGCACCCGTGCCCGCTCGAACTCCCGGGCGCGGTGGAGCACGCTCGAGAGATCGGGCAGCTTCGTGATCGGGTTCCGCTCTTCCCCGCGCAGGCGCGACTCGACCAGTCCAGACACGGTGGCGATGAGGGCATTCGGGTCGAAGGGTTTCGTCAGATACTCGTCGGCGCCCGCATCGAGGCCCCAGTGGCGATCAGCGTCAGTGCTCCGCGCGGTGAGGAGGATGAGCGGGAGGGTCTTGCTCTCGTCGCGGGTCCGTAGCTCGCGGCAGACCTCGAAGCCGTTCCGGCCGGGCATGCCGACATCCAGCACGACCGCATCGGCGGGGTCGTCGGCGAGCGCGCGCAGGGCCTCCTCGCCATCTGCGACCGCGGTGACCCGGTACCCGGCGGCGCGAAAGGTCTCGGCGATCACGAGATTGAGACTCGGATCGTCGTCGGCGATGAGGACATGAGTCTTGACCATCTTCTCTCCCGCGCCGGCCAGATCCCCGCCGGCGCTCGATATCCTAGGCCGCAGGGGCCATCTCCCCCTGAGCCGGCTCGCCGAGGGGGAGCGTGAAGAAGAAGGTGGATCCCACACCCTCCTCGCTCTCCACGCCGATGCGTCCGCCGTGGCGCTCGATGATCTGGCGGCAGATGGCGAGTCCGAGTCCGGTGCCCTTGATCGGTCCCTTGTGCTGGCCGACCTGCTCGAACTTGTTGAAGACGGACTCGCGCTTGTCCTCCGGGATCCCGATGCCGGTATCGATGACCCGCACCTCGACCGCAATATCTCCGTTCTCCGCTTCCACGCGCACCCGTCCACCCTCGGGCGTGAACTTGATGGCGTTGCCGATGAGGTTCTGCAGTACCTGGCGGACCAGCGACGGATCGCAGGTGATGATGCCGGTCAGGTGCTCGGTCCGGGTCTCGATCTGGATCGACTTGGCCTCGGCCAGCGGCGCCAGCGCTTCGACGGCCTCGGTGATCACGTTGGTGAGATCCACCTCGTCGAGATCGAGGTTGGTACGTCCCGCTTCCAGCTTGGCCAGATCCAGGATGTCGTTGACGAGCCGGATCAACCGGTCGCTCTCGCGGTCGACCACGTTCAGCAGGCGCTCCTGACTTTCGGAGAGCGGTCCCGCTCGTCCGTCGAGGATCAGCTTCACCGAACCGATGATGGCCGCCAGCGGGGTGCGCAGCTCGTGGGAGACGTGGGAGATGAAGTCGGAGCGCATGGCGTCCATGCGCACGA
Source organism: Candidatus Eiseniibacteriota bacterium (assembly GCA_963823555.1). Lineage (GTDB taxonomy): Bacteria > Eisenbacteria > RBG-16-71-46 > CAVPCR01 > CAVPCR01 > CAVPCR01. The sequence goes on from CAWGMA010000001.1 coordinate 870,399, forward strand.
TCTCGGTGATGTCGCGCAGGACAGCGATCGCGCCGTCCCCCCCCTTGAGGATCGTGGCCGAGAGCTCGTAGTAGCGCTCGCCGTACGGCAAGGTCTCGCGCAACGGGCCCTGATCGGCGAGCACTCCGGACAGGCGGGGCAGGAGTCCCATCGGATCGGTGAAATCGGGCGCTCGGGCCGGTAGCTCGACCCGCCCGCGTGGGGCCAGGAGCCGGCGTCCGGCGTAGTTCATGAGCGCCACCCGTTCCTCGCGATCGAGCATCACGACGCCTTCTTCCATGTTGGCGAGCATGTGCTCGAGCTTGTGCTTCTCGGCGCCCAGGGTCTGCACCAGACGGGCGATGCGGTCGGCGCGCTCCTCGAGCCCCTCGTAGAGCCGGGCATTGACCAGAGCGATCGTTGCCTGGCTGGCAAGGCCGGCGAGCAGCGAGTGATCGCGTTGATTGAACGGCCCGGGCTTGTCGATGGCCTCGAGCACGCCGAGCACCTCGTCCTTGGCGCGCAGTGGAATGGCCATCATGTTCGCCACTCCCGCTTCGGGCACAAACGCGGCGAGGGCCTCGCTCGTGTTGAGGAAGAGCTCGCTTCCGGTCTCGGCCACGTGCTGCGCGGCCGCACGTTCGAGCGGGGTGGGAGCGGTGCCGAGCGGGACCAGGTCGCCCACCGCCGCCTCGGTCGATGCGGCATCGGGCAGATTCACGCCGAGCGCGGACCTGGCGACCCACAGGCGGCAGGCGCGCACGCCGACCAGCCGCTGGCTGAACTCATCGAGCAGGCCAAGGATGTCTCGAATGCGCAGCGACGAGCCCACGGCCTCGCTCATCTTGAGGAGCGAGTGAAGGCCGATGGCCGATTCCTGTGCGGTCTGGATCATGCGCGCGTTCATGATGGCGAGCGCCGCACGCTCGGCCAGGTGGCTCAGGAACTCCGCCTCCGGCTCGGAGTCGATCTGCGGCCGCCGGTACTCGGTCACCAGGAGTCCGAGTGGTCGTTCGGAGAAGCTGGCAGGGACCAGGAAAGCGGCCACCGGATTCAGGTCCAGCGTGCGGCAGAATCGCCGTTCCGCGAACAGGTGCTCGGCGTAGACGGGACGACCGCGATGGAGCCGCGTGCGGATCTTCTCCGGCAGCTCGCGCTCGTCGAGGAGCGAGGGGAAGCTCGTATCTCCGGCGCGGCGCAAGGTGACCTGGTCGGGGTCGAGAAGATAGAGCGCTACGCGACGGTAGAGCCCGGTGGTCGCGAGCACCTCGGCGATCGCGTCCGCGACCTCTTCCGGCGACATCGTGATGCGGAGACGCCGATCGAAGGCGAGAAGGGTCTCGGCCCGCCGCCGGCTGGTTCGCTCGGCTCCATGCGAGAGGAGGCCTGCCGTGAGCGAGAACACGAGGAGCAGTGGTACCCGCAAGAGCGTGCCGGGATCGAGCAAGAGAGCCATCGTCGGCACCGAGATCCGGAGCTGCGCCAGATAGAAGAGGCCGGCGAAGAGGGCGAAGACGAAGCTCGCTCGAGCGTCTCCCGTCACCGCTCCGCTCAGGATGCAGAGCATGAGCACGACCAGGAACGCGAGTCCCGTGGCATCGGCCTGGTAGACGGCCACGGACACCAGGACCAGGTCGAGGAGGAAGAGCAGGAAGTGGAAGGCCTGGCGGCGGAAGATCTCCCGGGGCAGGAAGTGAAGCGCGATGTTCGAGACGAACAGGAGCGCACACACGATCCAGGCGTGGAGATCGGGGCTCTCGAGGGAGAGCGGGAGCGGGCGGCTGTAGAGCAGGAGGAGAGCCAGGGTGAAACTCGCCACCCAGCGCAATGCGAGCAAAGATCTCCGACGGTTCATCCCGCCTCCGCGGCCAGGCCGGGCACCCCAGGCGACGCCGATCGGCGAGCGCCAAAATGCGCCGACACGTTGCATCCTGCACGGTCCGCAGGCGGCCGCATTCCCGTCGGCCGCTCCGCGGACGTGCTAACGTATGCCGGCGATGGAAGCTACGACGGCGCGCCGGCGCTCGCCGGGGGCACGCGTCGTGACAGGGCGAGAAACGTGCCAGAGCGCCTGCCCGCCCCGGGACGGGCTCGGGCGTTTTCCGGGGTGTTGAGAGGGAGGCCAGGCGCCTTGGGCATCGGGAAGGTCTGCGAGCATGGGCTCAAGCGATGCAGCGTCGCTCTGGTCCGGAGCTTCCTCGGTCCGGCGCTGCGCCCGGCAGCGGACTGCCGGCTCGAATCTCTGGAGCGTGTGCTCGTCGTGCGCCAGGATCGCCGGCTCGGGAACCTGGTGCTCATCACTCCGCTGCTCCAGGGCCTTCGCCGCGTGGCGCCGCATGCCGAGATCACCGTGGTGGCCCCGCATCGCTTCGCCCCGGTGCTGGACGGCCATCCGGCTGTCGATCGCATCATCGCGATCGATCACCGGCGGTTCTTCTCCCATCCTTGGGACATTGCGTCATGGAGCAGCGAACTGCGGATGGTGAGGCCACAGCTCGCCATTGATGCATCACCGCATCATGCCACCAGCTTCCTGAACGGGGCGATCACCCGGCTCTCGGGGGCGGAGGTCCGCCTCGGCTTTGATCGGCCGGACGCCGATGCCTTTCTCACTGAACTCGTCCCGATCCCGGCCGGAGCCGCCGTCCTGCACGAATCGATGTCCTTGCACGACCTGCTGCGTGCACTCCAGCCGGACCTGCCCCCCGCGCCCCGGCCGATGGTCGTGGCCCCGGCCGGATCGGCTGCGGTCGCCGCCCGCACCTATCAGCGAATGGGGATTCCTGCGGGCAGCACGATCGTGGGGCTCCACCCCGGAGGACGGAGGCAGAAGCGCTGGGCGATCGAACGTTTCGCTGCCGTTGCCAGCGAGCTCGCCCGGCGGGGGCTCGAGGTCGTTGTCTTCTCCGGTCCCGCCGAAAGACCGCTCCTGCCGCTGATGCCTCCGCCCGGGCCTCATCTCATCTACGCTCCGCCGACAGACGTGCGCGGACTCGCCACCTTTCTGAGCGGGCTCTCGGTCTTCGTCTCGGGTGACATGGGACCGATGCACCTGGCCTCGGCCCTTGGCATTCCATGCGTGACCGTGTTCCGGATCGGGGACGTGGCGCGCTACCGGCCCCTCGGGCCCCGGGACCGGGTGCTGGATGGCTCGTTGAGAGAGATCACTCCCGCTGACGTGATCGCCGCGGTGGAAGAGGTCGGCGCGCCTGCTACTTGATCTGGGTGACCGAGATTCCCCAGAGATGAGGCTGGTCAGGTGGCCAGGCGTTCCAGTCGCCGAAAGCGTGCGAATCGTCGGTGACGTAATGGAGCTCGTAGGCTCCGGGGTCGAGCTCGATCTCCTCGGTGGCGCGGCGGTTCTTCTCATCGCCGCCGGCAGGGGTCGTTCGCTCGTAGCGCATGCGCCAGACATATTCGCCGGTGCCATCGTCGGTGCGCTCGAGCCAGCCATAGTCGAACATCTGGCCGTGCAGGCCTTCGCCGACCGCGATGATGCGCACGCGGGTCTTCTTCTTGATCGTGAATTTTTCGACGGCGTCGCTCGAGTCCCGGATCTGAATGAGCTGACCCAGGATCAGTGGATCTTGCTCCGAGTTGTATCGCTCGACGGACTTGGCTTCGAAGCTGTCCCCGGCGCCCCAGACCTGGATGCCCCAGCCTTCCGGATCCCGGGGGGGAGTGGCGTTCCACGATCCGAAGGCGTGAGAGCCGTCGGTGATGTTGTAGACGAGGTAGTCACCCACAGGGAGGGATAGCTCGGCCCGAGCCTCGCGGTTCTTGCTCGCTCCTCCAGCCGGCTCGGTCTCGCCGTAGCTCATCGACCACAGCAGGCGGTGGGTGCGAGCCTCCTCGATCCAGCCGCGGTCGACAAATCGTTTGTCGGCGGCTTCCCCGATGGCGTAGATGCGCACCGTGATCGGACGCTTCACGCGCAGGCCACCCATGGCGAACTCGTCATTGCGTTGCCGCGATAGATCGACGATGCGGTTCCTCATGATCGGGTCCTCGACGCCTGCGGTGAAGTGAGCGCGGGCTCCGCGGAAGTCGAAGATGGCTGCACCCCAGAAGTCAGGATCGAGCGGGGGATTCATGTTCCAGTCGCCGGGGCCGTGCGAGTCGTCACTCGAGTAGCAGAGGATATAGACCCCCGGCTCGAGCGCCACCGTATCGCGGAACATGCGGTTCTTCTCGGCGCCGCCGGCATAGCGCGTGTTGTCCTCGGTCATCTTCCACACGATGTCCCGATCGCTCCCGCGCTCAATCCAGGCCCCATCGGCGAGCGTCCGGTTCATCTTGTCGTACTCGCCGATCGCATAGACCACCACACTGGACGCGGCATCGAGGCGGAAGGGGAGGCGCTGCGACTCGCTTCGCTTCACTTCCCCGGTGCGAAGCAGGGGGCTGAAGCTCGGTCGATGCCGGTCGCCGGCGGATATCGCGTTCTTGTCCTTGTCCTCGACGGTCAGCGTGAGCCGCCAGTCATCGGGGCGGGGAGCGGCAATCTGGCGCACCGAGGTCTTCTTGCCCACGTTGAGGCCGAACCAGGTTGAGATCTTGACCCGGCGAGCGTCACCGACCGTGGTGAAATAGACCTCGTACGACCCGGGTTCGAGCTGGACCGTCCCCTCCTGCTTGACGCGAACCGTGCCTTCCTTGCTGTTCGGCTTGGCATCCTTCTTGGCCTTGTCGGCCTCGAGGATCCAGACCGCCTTTCGCGTTTCCGAATCGACAATCCACGGATAGGCGATGAGTTCGTTCTCGCGGGCTCCGATCGTGGCCACGGCCTTGATCTGGAGGGCCACCGGTCGCTCGACCTTGAGGTATCCCACCCTGAGCTTGCCAGGCTCCATGTCCCGCCAGTCGAGTAGCTCGGTCTTGGCCCAGCAGAGGGCGGGAATCGCCAGGACGATGGCCGCCATGACCGGGACGGTGAGTGGTCGGGTCTTCATCTTCATTGTGCCCATGGCCTTGGCTCCGGTGAATGCCCGGGGTGCTCCCGGTGGACCGGGTCGCCGAAACGGCCTCTTCAAACCTGAGAATACGACGTAACCGGTTGCCGCCGGGTTTCCTGCCAAGATGCCCCGCCGGGCGGCCGGAGGGAGGATCGGGTCGCGCTCACTGCCGGCGGCTGCCCTGGTGCGAGCGGGTCACGAGCGGCACGGCAGGCGTGATCCATCCGCCATGAGCATGGGCCCGCGTCACGGCGTCCATGATGGCCTGGGCCCTGAGGCCGGCCCTGAGATCGGGATCCCCCGGCTGAGGTTTGCCGTCGATGGCGCGTACCAGGGCATCGGCGACCTGGACAAATGGGGCCAGCCGGCCATCCGGATACTCCCGCGGGAGGCTCAGTTCCTCCGGGATTTCGGCTTCCTCGAGGGTGGGATCGCCGGCGCGGCCGGCGAGGAGGAGCGCCCCATGAATGTAATCGGACGGGGATTCCTGGCGGAGCTCCAGCGTGCCGTCATCGCCGTAGGCGGTGATGCGATGTCCGGCCCGGTGCCAGCCCACAGCGCAGACCTCGACTGCGGCCACGACTCCACTCTTGAAGCGCAGATGCGCGCCGAACGTGTCGTCCGCCGTGACCGGAGCCGTGCTTCGCGAATCGGGCAGCGCGCGCGTGCGTAGCCCGGTGGCGAGGAAGCCTGTGGCCTCACTGATCTCGCCCAGGAACCACTCCAGGTAGTCGAAGACATGGGACCCGAGCGCGCCGAGGATGCCGCCTCCGGTCTCCTGCTGACTTGCCCAGCCGAAGCGGCGGCCTTCGGGGTCGGCGAGGATGTCGACGAGCCAGGACACCGACACGTAACGCGGACGCCCGATGAACCCCTGCGCTAGCTCCCGCTGCATCAGCATCCAGGCTGGAACGAACCGAAATTCGAAATCGATGATCCCCGGGACCTTGGCGGCTTCGGCCTGGGTCGTGATCTTCTGCGCTGATTCGAGCGTGTGGGCGAGTGGTTTCTCGATGAGGATGGGTTTGCCCCGGGCGATCGCGGCCAGCGCCATCGCCTCGTGCTGGTGCGGTGGCGTGGCGATGGTCACGATGTCGACGTCCGGATGGGCGATGAGCTCGCGATAATCACCCGTCGAGAAGGGGATATCGAACGCCTCGGCCACCTCGGCCGCCCGCTCGGCGTGCTGTGCGGCCACCGCAACGACCTTGGTGCGGCGGTGCTCCTGGAATCCGGGTATGTGGATCTTCTGTCCGAAGCCGATTCCGATGACGCCGACGCCGAGCTTTTCGGCCACGGAACCTCCTTGCCCGCTATGGGCGGGCCGATCGGGGCGACCGGCCGGTTGCTCGCGGGATTATGGCTGGGCGGGCCACAGCTCTCAAGGCGCTATCCCCCTCATGGACGTGGGTCCCGCGAAGCCCGCCGAGTCGCTTCCTCCTTCCAGCCGTCACCCGTCTGAACGGCGGAACGCTATGCCATCGCTACCTTTGCATCATGGCCAGGGCGCGTAGCTCCGACTCGCTGAGGCCGAGGAGCGGGTCGCCGGGCCTGGCCTTGGCTCCCGGCTCGGCCAGATCGGCTGCGCTTTCCTCGAGCTTTCGGATCACCTCCCGCGCCGCCGCCACCGTTTCCTCGTCCGCCGACTCGGGATGAGCCAGGAGATCCACGGCATCGGCCAGAGCGAGTCCGGGCACGGGGCCGTGCTCGAGCTTGGCAAGGAGGCGGCGCTCGGCCGCGGCGGCGCCGCTGGTTTCCCCGGGATGTTCCCGCTGGTCGATCAGGTGGCGAGCCCCTGCCATCTCGACCTGCGTCATGCGCGCGGCCATGGTCTCGAGGACGAAGCGGCGGCGGGTCTCGGTTCGCGAGATCCCTTCGGCTCGAATGCGGTCGAAGAGCGGAAGGGCGGCGTTGAGTCGCAACGCGGCGGCGAGTGCCGTGAAGCTCGAATCCGCCGGGGCATCGGGAGCCCGGCCCGCCCGTCGTTCGAGATCCTGGAAGAGATGCGTGGCGGCTCGGCGCAGGTCGCTCCTGTGGTGATAGACGAGGAGGGAACCCTCCTCGACGAGCACGATCGAACCGGGATCCCAGTCCATGCCTTCGTGGGTCGGGGTGAGGGTGTTGTCATCGAGGATGACGCGACGGGCGCTGACTTCGGTGTCTCCCAGGCGCACGGCGAACGGACCTTCGTGATGCACCATCACTGCCAGCTCGAGGTCGCTCGAACCAGGGCGCCCCGGAACCGGGCGCTGGCCGAAGTAGAGCTTCTGCGCCCGCAGCGCCTCGCTCGTCAGGCCGAACCCCCTGGCGAGCTCCAGCGCGTCGGCTCCCGGTCGCATCGGCTCGACGCCGCCGGCTGCCAGCCGCTGGGCTCCGAGCAGGGAGTCCGTAGCAGCCTGAAAGCGAGTGAGTGTCGTGGCCATGGCAAGTAGCCGCTCCGCGTCGCCGGAGAGAGCGCCGAATCCCTGAGCACGGGAGAGCACGCTGCGTGCCTCACGGAACCACCCGGCACGGGCATAGGCGCGTCCGAGTCGCTCGAGGCGGCGCTTCTTCTCGCCGCTCTCGATGAGGGCGCGGGCCGCCAGATCCATCTCGTGGCTCCATGCCTGCTCGCCGAGGTCGGGGATCTCCGCGCTTCCCTGCTCGGGAATGAGCAGGGCCCGTGTGGACCAGCGGGCCTGGGCCTCATCGTAGCGGCCGGTCTCGACAAGGGCCAGGCGCTCAGCCAGGAAGTCGCCATCGGGAGCGGTGAGAAGCGCATCCTCGGAAAGGAGAGTCGAAGGGCCGGGGGCCTTCGTGCAGGAGAAGAGACATCCTGCGAGGGCGAGGACAGCTCCGGCCCGCGCCACCCGGGAAAGGGCGCAGCGTGGACTCTGGAGCTCCCGGCCGGGGCTCAGAGCTCGTTCGTGCGTTCTATGGTGTCGCATGGTCTCCGGCATAAGGGTGTTCGGGCGCACAACCCCGGCATCTTGACCGCGGCGGCGAGGCAAGGCAACCCCTCCCCGGACGCCCCCCCCGAGCCCCCGGGCTCCGCTAGAATGCTCCCGGCATGCCCAAGATGAGGATCCTGGAGATCATCGATGTGCGCTGGTGGAACGCCTGCGCCTACTACGGAGTGAGTCTGGCTCAGGGACTGGCCCGAGCGGGCGACGACGTGGTCGTCGCGGCGAGCCCCGGGAGCCCGCCGGCTGCCGTGGCCGGAACCCTTGGCCTCCGCACCTGGACGGACGTACGCTTTGCCGATCCCAACCCGCTCAAGACAGCCGTCGATTTCCCGGCTCTCGTCCGTGGCATTCGTGATTTCGACATCATCGATGCCCACCGGGCTGAAGGTCATGCTCTGGGCGCGCTTGCGAGCGGGCTCGCGAACGGGCCGCCGGTGGTGCGCACACGAGGGGACATTCGAGCCCCGCGCCGGAATCCGCTCAGCAACTTCGTGCACCGGAAGCTGACGGCCGCCGTGATCGTGCCGGGCACGTTCATGCAGCGCAGGCTGATCCTCGAAACCGGGCTGGACGCGGACAGGGTGGTGGTCATTCCGGCCGGAATCGACCTCGATCATTACTCGATCCAAATGCCGGAAGCAATTGCTGAAGAAAGTGTTAAGGATGTTCCAGAGTGGCGCCATCCGCGCCATCGCAACGCCTTTCGGCAGTCCCTCGGCATCCCGGAGGCTGCTCCCCTGATCGGAATGGTGGCGCGGTTCTCCCCGGTCAAGGGGCATCGGGTCATGCTCGCAGCACTGGCAAGACTCGGGAGCGCCGGGCCACGGCCCCACCTCGTCCTGGCAGGGCAAGATGCCGAGCTCAGCGCCCCGGGTCTTGCTGCTGAGGCGAGTGCCCTCGGTATCAGGGATCGCGTGCACTGGCTCGGGTATCAGGAAGATGTGCGACCCTTGCTCGCGGCGCTCGATATCGTCGCCGTTCCGTCGCTCGGGTCGGAGGCGATCTCGCGGGTGGTGCTCGAGGCCATGGCGATGTCCGTTCCGGTCATCGCCTCGAGCGTCGGTGTGATTCCCGAGCTCCTGCTGGAAGGCGAGACCGGGCTCCTTGTTCCCCCCGGTGATGCCGCCGCCCTGGCCGGGGCGCTGGGTACCCTCCTCGCGGATCCGGGGCGGGCCCGGGCGATGGGCGCGCGGGCGCGGGCCCGCGCCGAGGACGAGTACGGGCTCGAGCGCTGGGTCGAGCGCACGCGCGCTGTCTACCGGCATGTCATCGAGAGCCGAGGTGAGCGGTCAACTTGACATCGCAGGGCAGCCAAGTTACCGCTTGTTGTTCGAGTACTTGGCGTGATGGAGAACCGTGGTGAACGATAGGGACGAGATGGAGATGCGCGAGAAGCGAGAACCCGGAAGCAGCGCCGCGGCGTTCCCCGGGCGGGAGCCCGGTGCAGGGGAGCAAGCTGCCGAGGAGGAGGTGGCGTACGAGCCCTCCCCGGATCCCATGGTTGCCCTTGAGACCGATCTGGCCGAGGCGCGAGCCGAGGCCGAGCGCTGCCGAGAATCGTGGTATCGGGCCGCTGCCGATCTGGAGAACGTCCGCAAGCGCACCGCGCGCGAGCTCGAGGAGGGTGGTTACAGAGCGCGAGCCGAAGTGCTCCTCGAGGTGCTGGGTGTTCTCGACGATCTGGACCGCGCGCTTGCGGCGAGCGGCAGCGAAGAAGGGGCGGAGGCCGATGGCGATGGCAAGATGCCGGAGCCGGCGGACGCCGTTGCCCGAGGCGCGGGTACACCGGGAGAGGATCCGATCGTCACCGGGCTGCGTCTGATCCGGGCGCGGATCGAGGATCTCCTGCGCCGCCAGGGCGTCGTCGAGATTCCGGCTGCTGGCGAGATATTCGATCCGCAGGTGCACGATGCCGTGATGCAGGTGGAATCGGCCGAGGTGCCCGGAGGGCATGTGGCCCAGGTGCTGGAGCGTGGATATCTCCTGGGAGATCGAGTTCTGCGCCCGGTGCGGGTCGTGGTCGCCATGGAGCGTTCATGACCCAGCGCGATTACTATGAAGTTCTCGGTGTCGCCCGCAACGCGACCGTCGATGAGGTGAAGCGCGCCTATCGCAAACAAGCGCTCGAGAATCATCCGGATCGGAACCCCGGGGACGCGGGAGCCGAGGAGCGATTCAAGGCGGCGACCGAGGCCTACGAGGTGCTCAGCAATCCCGACTCGCGCGCCCGCTACGACCGGTTCGGTCACGCCGGAGTCCGTGGCGGGGGCCAGGCCGTGGATTTCGATCTCTCTGAGGCGCTGCGCACGTTCATGCGAGACTTCGGCGCTTTTGGTGGTTTCGATTTCTTCGGTGGTGGAGGGCGCCGTGGCGACGATCGCCACGGCAGCGACCTCCAGGTACGCATGGAGCTCGAGCTCGACGAGATCGCACAGGGAGCCAAGAAGCAGATCAAGCTCAGGAAGCTGGTTTCCTGCGAGGAATGTAGCGGGTCGGGGGCCAAGTCCGGGAGCCGGCTCGAGAACTGCACCACATGCGGCGGGCGGGGCGAGGTCCGACAGGTCTCGCGCTCGTTCTTCGGGCAGTTCATCAACGTCTCGATCTGCCCCAATTGCGAGGGATCGGGGCAGATCATGCATGATCCTTGCCCGCGTTGTCGCGGTGAGGGGCGGGAGCCGGGAGAGGCCACGATCTCGGTCAACGTGCCCCCGGGAATCGCGGCCGGCAACTACATCCAGCTTCGTGGGCTGGGCGAAGCCGGCCGGCGCGGCGGTGAGGCGGGTGACGTGATCGTTGTGATCGAGGAGAAGGAGCATCCCCTCTTCAAGCGGCGAGGGACCGATCTCTTGCTCGAGATTCCGATCACCTACAGCCAGGCCACGCTCGGCGGCGAGGAGGAGATACCAACTCTCGATGGCTTGGTGTCGCTCGACATCCCCCGCGGCATTCAATCCGGAAAGATCCTGCGCCTCAAGGGCCGGGGACTGCCAGGTCTCCGCGGTGGTCGCCGCGGGGACATCCTGGTGCGCGTGCAGGTGTGGATTCCGGAGAAGCTGAGCGCGGAGGAAGAGAAGCTCCTGGCCAAGTTGCGCAAGGTGGAATCGAAGCCACCCGCCCCCGGCGAAAAGCGCGAGTCCAGCTGGTTCGGGCGGATACGCGATGCCTGGAGCGGATAGGGATCTGGAAGCAGGAGACCTGGCCCATGCCCCCGGTCAGCGGAGGTACTGGGCCGAGGAGGTCGATCGCGAGCGCGGGCGCGTCTTCCTGGACCGAGAGGAGGCCCATCACGTTCTCGGCGTGATGCGTCACCGGGCCGGCGATCGCGTGTGGGTGATCGATGGTCGCGGTGGTTTGTATCTCGTCACCATCGAGGACAGGGAGGTCGGCGGCGACCGTCTCACCGCGCGTATCTGCGAAGAGCTGTCAACTGCCACCGAACCGCCAGCACCGTGGCTCGTGCAGGCTAGAATCCGGCCCACCCGCATGGAACCGCTTCTCGATGGAGCCGTGCAGGTCGGCGTGCGCGGCGTGCTGCTGTTCGATGCCGTGCGTTCACCCGTGCACGATACGCTGAGCGCCGCTCGCCGCGAGCGGTTGTGTCGCGTCATGCGTCAGGCCACGCTACAGTCCCTCGGTCACCACATTCCCGAGCTTCGTGGCCCCATCGCCAGCACTGAGCTACCGGGAGCCCTGGCCGGCTTTCGCATCTGGGTCGCGCACGGACCGGTAGCGCGGGATGGGTCGGGGGGGGCGGACCCTGCCTCCTGGCCCGATCTGCCGGGTGGTGAGCGCGGGCACGCCCTGGTCATCGGCCCGGAGGGCGGCCTGACGGAGGACGAGGTGGGGGCCCTTCTGGGAGCTGGCGCCACGCTCCTCGATCTGGGGCCGAGGCGCCTGCGGGCCGAGACGGCCGCGGTCGTCGGGCTGGCCCTCCTCGGCGCTCGCCTGCGGGCGGCATCTCCCCCCGGATAGCCGGTCACCTGGGCCGGTGCGGAGTCCCGAAGGCGGGGTGATCCAGGCTCTGGGTGGCCAGATTGACTTTCGATCCAAGCGCTAGCTATAATCGCTGCTTGGGCTATCCGCAGCGGCGTCGGTTCGGCTTTCACCAGGTGCCACTCGGGCAAGTCCTACCATGCTGTCTTGCGGTCATCCGACCGCATCTCGTCACAGACTGCTGCCTCTCGCGCAGCAGCATCCCTTTTTGCAGACAAATCCCGTGAGCTTTTTGGCTAGTGGATCGTCGAGGAGGTCGGTCTTCATGCTGGGCGTGAGGGTAAAGGACAACGAGTCGTTCGAGAGTGCGCTCCGGCGCTTCAAGAAGAAGTGCGAGAAGGCCGGTATCCTCTCGGACCTCCGCAAGCACCAGCACTTCGAAAAGCCCTCGGAGAGGAAGAAGCGCAAGGCGAATGCCGCTCGGCGTAAGGCCATGAGCCGCATGCTTCTCGACCGCGACTGAGTCTTCGCGCAAGCCCAAGGGGCCGGTGACAACCTCCGCGCCCCTTCCGGGATGACCAGCGGCCGGGCTCACCCTACCCCTCGGACGTGCTGAAACGGGTGGGGCGAGGCCTTCATTGGCGAGGGCGTTCTTGAACCTGGCCGACCTCGTGTTTGCCGCCATCCTGCTCGGTATCGCCGGCATCGGCTTCAGCCGGGGGCTGGTCGGGATCGCCCTCTATTCCCTGGCTGTCGTTCTGAGCCTCGTCGCGGGCGTCGCCGTCACGCTGGCTTCGGCGGCGACTCCTGTTCCCGATGCTTGGCTCCTGGTCCTCGTGCCGGTGGCCTTCTTTCTCACCTTTGGTATCGTCTTGGCCTTGCTGCGCTCCCTCGCCTCGAAGGTGACTCGCCTCTGGCACAAATTGCCGATCGCGCCCGCCGACCATCTCCTGGGGGCGGTGCTCGCCGCCGTGATCGGCGTGCTCATGTTGAGCCTCGTGGTTCTGGCCATGCTCAGACTACCGTTGCCCAATGCCGCCTCGCGTGCGGTAGCGCAGGGTCGCGCGGCACCCCTCTTGCTCACCGCCGGCGCTCAGGGAATGGAGATTCTGGCCCGGCCGCTGCCGGTGCTCGCTCCGCTGGCCGAGCGACTGGCCTCGGCCCGCGATGAAGTCCTGGGCGGCGAGGCAACCCAGCCCCGGGTCAACGAGATTTGATGCCCGATACCCAGGTGTCGACGGGGATCCCGTCACACACGCTCACCGTTCTCGAGTTCGGGAAGATCCTCCCCGAGATCGCCTGCCGGGCCGATTCTGTTCTCGGCCGCGAAAACGCCGAGGGGGTGGCTCCCGCGTGCGATCTGTCCCATGCGCACGAGCTCCTGGCCGTGCTCGGGGAGTGGCTCCGGCTCGAGAGTGGGGATCCCGCACCGCCGTCTCTCGCGCTTCCAGATGTCCGCGATTCCCTCCGGCGGGCGGAGGCGTCCGGATCAGTGCTCGACGCGCAGGAGCTCCTGGACCTGGCGCGCGTCGCTGAGGCTTCGCGGCTCACTCATGCCATGTTCGATGCGCGGGCCGCGGATGCTCCAGCTCTGGCTTCCACCCACGCCCCGCGGCTCGGGCGCTTTGTCGGCTTCGAGCAGGCGGTCGAGCGCGCCATCGATGAGCGCGCCGAAGTCCGCGATGAGGCCAGCCCCGCGCTCAAGAAGCTCCGTCGCCGTATCGAGTCGACGCGGGCCGCGATCAGCGAGCGGCTGGAGCGCTGGGCAGGTCGCATCGGCGCCGAGTCCTTCGTCACTCAGAGAGGCGGTCGTTACACGGTGGCCGTCCCGATCGAATGGCTCAATCGCGTGCGTGGCGTCGTTCACGATCGGTCCGCTTCCGGAGCCACCGTCTTCCTCGAGCCGTTCGAGGTTGTCGAGATGGGAAACCGACTGCGAGAGGATGAGGAGGCCGAGCGAGCCGAGGTGCGCCGCATCCTGGGCGAGCTCACCGCCCAGGCCGGGGAGATCGCGCCGGCGCTGCTCGATTCGGCGACCGTGCTCGGCGAGCTCGATCTGTTGCGAGCCAAGGCTCGACTCTGCCGAGACTGGGACTGCGTGTTGCCCGAGCTCCAGATGAGCGGCCCCATCCATCTCAGGAGCGGACGGCATCCCCTGGTCGCCCGGGCTCGGGAGGCTCGCGGAGAGGAGGTCATCCCCCTCACGCTGGATCTGGGAGACGGGCCGCGCATTCTCGTCATCACCGGCCCCAACATGGGGGGGAAGACGGTGGCATTGAAGACGCTCGGTCTCCTCACGCTCATGGCCATGGCTGGGCTGGGGGTGCCGGCGGCCGAGGGCACGGGCCTCGGGTTCTTTCCGACCATCGTCGCCGACATCGGCGATGAGCAGTCGATCGAGGAAGATCTCTCGACGTTCGCGTCACATGTGCGAAATCTCCGCGATGCGGTTGAAACCGCAGGAGCCGGAAGTCTCGTCTTGCTCGATGAGCTGGGAGCGGGAACCGACCCTGCCGAGGGGGCGGCGCTCGGCCAGGCTGTGCTCGAGGTGCTGTCGGCATCGGGGGCCATTGCCGTCGTCACCACACATCATGGATCACTCAAGGGCATGGCCATGTCCAATCCGGCCATCTCCAATGCTTCCATGGCCTTCGAGCCCGAAACTCATACTCCGCTTTATCGACTGGTGCCCGGGGTGCCAGGACGCAGCCTGGGAATCGAGGTGGCAGAGCGGTTGGGGTTCCCGGGGCCTGTTCTCGCCCGGGCGCGCGATCTCGTGCCGGAGGGCGAGCACCACCTTGGGGAGCTCATCGCCGACGTGGAGCGGCGCCGGCAAGCCCTGGAAGAGGAACGTGGGGAGATGGTCCAGGCGCGCTCAGCCCTGGTGGGACTTCTGGGGAAGTACCGATCGCGGCTCGAGGAAATTCGCCACGCCCGGGATCGCATCCTCTCCCACGCCGAGGAGCGCGCCGGGCAGATCCTCGCTGAAGCCGAGGACCTGGTGCGGGCCGCTCGCCGGGCGCTCCGGCTGGCAGGTTCCCGCGGCGTGGAGGCGCGTGGCTCGAGCCCGTCAGGCGAGGCGGTCGCCCCGGGTGCACCAGGACTGGGCCGGGAGATCGAGTCGCTCGCCGAGCAGTTGCGGCAGGTCCATGCGGCGCCCCGGCCCGAGCCGGATCGAGAAGGTCAAGTCCCGAGCGTGAGTGCGGGGGCGATGCTCTTCGCTCCCGAGCTGGGTTCCGTGGTCGAGGTGCTCCAGCCACCGGATGCCAGCGGGCGCGTTCTGGTGCGGCGGGGGGCGATCAAGCTCGAGATTTCCGTTGATCGGTTGCGCCCGGCGACAGCCCGGGATGTGGAAGCAGCCCGACCGGTTCCCCATAGCCCGCTGGCGCATGTCGAAGTCGATGCCCCAAGCGGGATGGAAATCGATCTGCGTGGTCTCACCGGCGACGAGGCCGTGGCAGCCGTCGAGCGCTTTCTCGAACAGGCGACGGTGCACGGGCTGCCCATGATCCGCATCATTCATGGCAAGGGCACCGGAGTCCTGAGGGCGCGCATCCAGGATCTGTTGCGTTCGCATCCCCGGGTGGCTTCGTTCCGGCTGGGGGAGAGTGGCGAGGGCGGGGCCGGAGTGACCGTGGCCGAGATGGGGTGAAGACGTCGCGAGTGCCGGCCTGGATACGGCGCCCGAGGCGAGCTGGACCTCACGGTGGATATGCCGGGTTCAGTAGCGAGGAGCAGGGGTAGGGTAGCGAGAACACGAGAGCATGCGTCTTCCGGACGAGTTGATAGATGAGGTACGCGCGGCCACCAACGTCGTGGAGGTGATCGGCGAATACGTGCCTTTGACCGCGGCCGGGCGCAACTACAAGGGGCTCTGCCCCTTTCACGAGGAGAAGACCCCCTCGTTCATCGTGAGTCCGGACCGCCAGACCTACCATTGCTTCGGGTGCTCAGCCGGCGGCAATGTCTTCAGTTTCCTCATGAAGCATCAGGGCCTCGAGTTCCGCGAGGCCGTGGAGCTCCTGGCAGGCCGAGCCGGCATCTCGCTGCCGCGCCGTTCCGAGCCGCGCGGGGCCCTGGACGAGTCGGGCGCCGGGCGCCTGCTGGCCGCGCTCGAAGAGGCGACGAAGTTCTTCGAGCGCAACCTGTGGGAACGCGAGGCGGGGAGTCGGGCTCGGGCCTACCTCGAGGAACGCGGCATCGACGAGAGCGTGGCCCGGGCCTTTCGCCTCGGGTATGCGCTCCCAGGATACGACAGCATGCGGCGTCGACTGGGGGACGCCCACGGGCTCAAGACGCTCATCGCCTCTGGACTGCTCGTCGACCGCGGCGAGGACCGCAACTACGACCGGTTTCGCGATCGGCTCATCTTCCCCATCATCGGACCGGGAGGGCATCCGGTTGGGTTCGGGGCTCGCAGCCTGGACGGTTCGGAGCCCAAGTACCTGAACAGCCCGGAAACCGCGGTCTACCACAAGCGTGAGGTGCTCTACGGCCTCCATGCCGCCCGCAGCACCCTGGCCCGGCAGGGGGTGGCCTGGATCGTGGAAGGCTACATGGACGTCCTGACCCTCCATCAGGCCGGGTTCGGAGCCGCCCTTGCGGTCTCCGGCACCGCCCTGAGCGACCGCCACGCCCGCCTCCTGGGCCGTCATGCCCGGCAGGCCCTCCTCCTCTTCGACGGGGATGATGCGGGGCGGGCGGCTGTCCTCCGCTCCCTGCCGCCTCTTCTGGGCGAGGGCCTCGAGGTCCGGGTGGCCATGATCCCTGGCGGGGATGACCCCGATAGCCTCCTGCGGAAAGGGGGCCGAGAGGCCCTCGAGGGGGTGGTCGCTCGGGCCACATCTGTGGTACAATTTGTTGTTACCCTTTGCTACACGGCACACTCCAAAGAAGAGGCGAGGGCGGAAGCGCTGCGCCAGCTCGTCAACCTTGGGTCTTTTGTCCCTGAGGGAGCGGCGCTGCGCTTGTTTTCCGAAGATGCGGCACGTCTCCTCGGCTTTGCCGAACCATCGCTGGGGCGTGAGATCGCCATAGCTCGGGCGGCGCGGGCAAGGCAGGCTGGGGCCACGAGCTGGGCGCGCAGCCAGGCAGGGCAGGATCTTGGACCAGGGACCAGCACGGGGGATGGGGCACCTCACCGGCGGTCGGGGGGGCAGCGACTCACCGGCCCGCCGCGCATCGGAACCATCGGGGCTACCAGGACTTCCGGGAGCGGGGCAGAGAGGCTGCTCCTGGCTCTGGCCCTGGGCCGGCCTGAACTGGTGCGCCAGATCCGCAATGAACTCACGAGCGACGATTTCTCCGGACCCGATCTCAAACGCGTGGCCGAACTCCTCCTGGCCCGCGAAGCGCAGAATCAATCGATCCGTCCGGCCGACCTGGTGGGTCCCGATGTCGATGCGACCCTGGCGAATCTCGTGACCGAGCTGGCGGTCGATCCCGCGGCCGGCGACGAGAACGCCGCGGCGGCGGCCGGTGAGCTGATCGCACGGCTCAAGGCGCGTCGCCGCCATCGGGAGATCACCCGGCTGCGCGAGCTGATTCGCGAGCACGAGGCGGCCGGCCGCCAAGAGGAGATCGGACCGCTGCTCGAACGAGTGCAAGTCCTCATCCAATCCGAGTGAAGGCGGTGCTCGAGCTAGATCATTCAGCCCCATGCCAGTCCTGCGCCTGGCGGGGTCGTGGCGTCAGGTGGCAGGTTCGATTGGGCGATCGTGTTCCTCGGCAAGCGAGGGCGGAGGGCGACCATGAGTAAGAGATCCAAGGGCAGGGTTGTTCTCGAGGATCTGCGTCAAGCGGCCTTGAAACAGGGCTTCATGACCATCGATCAGATCGAGAACGCGATGGATCTCGAGACCAATATCGACCTCATGGATGAGGTCTACATCATGCTCGGGAAGATGAAGATCGAGGTCTTCGACTCCGAGAAGGACGCGCAGGAGAAGATCCGCAAGGTCCAGAAGCAGGAGGAGAAGAAGACCGAAGCCCGAGCCGTCGCCAGCCAGGTCCTCAGGTACGACGACCCGGTGCGGATGTACCTGCGTGAGATGGGTCGCGTGCCATTGCTCGACCGCGAGGGCGAGGTCGAGATCGCCAAGCGCATCGAGAACGGTGGTCGCAAGATCCGCATGGCGGTCTTCCAGTCGCCAACTTGCCTGAAGGATCTTCTTGTTCTCGCCGAGCGCATCGAGCAGGAAAAGGTGAAGCTCGAGGATGTCGTGCAGCTCGATTTCGGGGGCTGGAGCTCGGGGAGCTCCGCCCGCAAGGACCGGGCGCGCGTGATCGCCGTCATCCACAAGGCAGTGGAGGTCCAGGCTGAGCTCTCCCGACTGCGTCAGGCGTTGAGCCGGAAGGTGTCGCAGAAGCGCCAGCGGGAGCTCGAGGAAGCGGCCACCAAGCTCGAGACCAAGATCGCCCTGGATATCGCCGGGGTCCCTTTCAATCCCAAGCTGATCGACAAGCTGGCGGCCAAGGCCAAGCTGGCGTGGGAGCGCATGCGGGAGGCGGAGAATGATATCGCCGACATCGAGCGCCGCGTGGGCATGTCCTCGGAGGACATCACCACCCTGGCCAAGCGGGCAGGGCGGGGCGCGCCGGACCTGCGGAAGGTCAAGCGCGAGACGGGCCTCGGCAAGGAAGAGCTGGGTGACGCACTCAAGAATCTGACGCTCGCCAAGAAGCGCGTGAAGAGGATCGAGGTCGAAGACCAGCTCACGCGGGATCAGCAGCGGGCCATTGTCCGCATGATCCTCGAGGGTGAGCGCGAGGTGGACAAGGCCAAGCGCGAGATGATCGAGGCCAACGTCCGGCTCGTGATCTCGATCGCCAAGCGCTACACGAACCGCGGGCTCGAGTTCCTCGACCTGATCCAGGAAGGCAACTCCGGTCTGATGCGGGCGGTCGACAAGTTCGACTACACCAAGGGCTACAAGTTCTCGACCTACGCCACGTGGTGGATCCGCCAGGCGATCACGCGCGCCATCGCCGATCAGGCGCGCACGATCCGGGTCCCGGTGCACATGATCGAAGCCATCAACAAGGTGGTGCGCACCTCGCGTCGCCTGGTGCAGGAGCTGGGTCGCGAGCCGATCCCGGAGGAGATCGCCGAGCCAAGCTCGACATGCCGGTCGACAAGATCAAGAGCGTGCTCAAGGCGGCCCAGGAGCCGATCTCGCTCGATCGTCCGATCGGTGAGGACGACGACTCGAACCTCGGGGACTTCGTCGAGGACACGAGCGTGATCTCACCGGCGCACTCCGCGGCCTTCGCCATGCTCAAGGACGAGGTATCGGATGTCTTGAAGACCCTGACTCCGCGCGAGGCCAAGGTCATCAGGCTGCGGTTCGGCCTCACCGAGGACGGTTGCCCGCGCACGCTCGAGGAGGTCGGCGCCTCGTTCAATGTGACCCGCGAGCGCATCCGGCAGATCGAGGCCAAGGCGCTGCGCAAGCTCCGGCACCCGACCCGGCGCCGGCGCCTGAAGGGTTTCGTCGAGTTCGTCTAGATGCGGCATCGGGTTCCGGCGGTGGGCCGCGACCAGGCGCCGGTCCGGGGCTTGCGGGTGCCGCGGCTTTGGTGCTACTTTCCTCGTCTGGTTTGTGGGCCCATAGCTCAGTGGTTAGAGCGGCCGGCTCATAACCGGCTGGTCCTTGGTTCGAATCCAAGTGGGCCCACGGTGTGGGGCGACGGGCCAGGGACCACGCAGAACAGGGCATTCATTTTGGTCCGTGCAGAAGAAGGGCGGGTAGCTCAGCTGGCAGAGCACCAGGATCACAACCTGGGGGTCACAGGTTCGAGCCCTGTCCCGCCCACCATGTTGAGCCGGCACCGGAAAGGCGGTGCGGCCTGGCCCCGCTCCGGCCCCGATCGGGGGTGGGGAGCGAGCGTGGAGATGACCTCGCTTCCCGTCGGGTGGAGCCGGCGCTCGCCGGACCCGAGACCAGGGAGCATGCCGTTACGGCATGCTCCCTTTTCATTTGGGGGAGGGTGGTGACGCAACCATGAAAGCCGCCATGGTAGAAGTCCTGATCGTTCTGGCTCGCATCGACGGTGAGTGGCGCCAGATTCACGACCGTCTGGATGCGATTCCAACGCGGATCGCCCGCATCGATACCGAAGCGGCTCGCCTCAAGTCAGAGCAGGAGCGAGCTCAGCGGGAACTGGACGAGGCCATGAAGAAACGGCGCCAGCGCGAGCAGGACGCGCTCGCCCTGGACGCGCAGATCGCAAGCGACGCCGGGAAGCTGGCAAGCATCCGCAACAACGTCGAGTACCAGGCCATGCTCAAGCAGATCGCCGAGGGCAAGAACAAGAAGACCGCACTGGAGAACGATGCCCTCGAGCTCATGGAACGTGAAGAGGCTCTTGGCCGCAAGCTCAGAGAGGATCGAAAGCACGTCGACCAGGAGCTTGCCGAGCTGACCCAGGATCGCGCCGCCCTCGACGCGGAGCGGAAGCAGAACGAGGCCGAACTGGCCGCCAAGACCGAGGAGCGGTCGCAGCTGCTTGCCGGACTCGATCCCGAACTGAGATCCCGCTACCAGCGGCTGGCTCGGGCCAAGGGCGGACTGGCCGTGGTGCCCGTGGTGAATGGAGCCTGTGGCGGTTGTTTCACCGCTCTACCGCCGCAACGAGTCAACGAAGCCCGACTGGCGGAGCGTCTCGTCTTCTGCGACGGCTGCAGTCGCATCCTCATCTGGGACGAGGAGCGCGGCTCCCTTTGAGCCGACGAGAGCCCGATCTCGTGATCCACGTCGACGGGGCCGCCCGCGGCAATCCCGGGCCGGCCGGCGCCGGCGTCCTCGTCACGACGCCTTCCGGTGATGTGGTGGAGGAAGTGACCGCCTACATCGGCAATGCCACCAACAATGTGGCCGAGTACCGGGCCTTGATCCTGGGTCTCGCCGCCGCTGCCCGGCTCGGGGCCACGTCGGTCACCGTCCATATGGACTCCGAGCTCGTGGTGAGGCAGATGCTGGGGCAATATCAGGTCAAGAACCCCACCTTGAAGGTCCTCCATGCCGAGGCCAGCGAGCTCCGCAGCCGATTCACCCGGTTCTCGATCCAGCACGTGCCCCGGGCCGCCAACGCGGAGGCCGATCGGCTGGCCAATGAAGCGATCGACGGGGCATAGGGAACCCGGCACAATAGGAAGGGGAGAATCGGCGAGGTAGGCGCAAGGCCCCAGGACCGGGGCCCGCTGGCCGATGATCCTAATGAATGGGTGATGGATGAGGCCGGAGTCGGTGAGGCGACCGCGGGCCGCCGAGAGGCGGCTCGAGGAAAGTCCGGGCTCCACAGGGCAGGGTGCTGGGTAACCCCCAGCGGGAGCGATCCTAGGGAAAGTGCCACAGAGAATAGACCGCCTAAGTCCCGCCTCGGCGGGGCCGGCAAGGGTGAAACGGTGAGGTAAGAGCTCACCAGTGCTGGCGGTGACGCCGGCAGCTCGGTAAACCCCACCCGGAGCAAGGCCAAATAGGGGAGGAGAGGCGGCCCGCCTCGTCATGACTCCCGGGTAGGCTGCTCGAGGCGTCCGGGAACGGACGTCCCAGATGAATGGTCGCCAGGCCCCTCGGGGCCGGCACAGAACCCGGCTTACCACTGGCTCCGGCCTCGTTCGCGCCGGCGGCGGCTCGCCGGCGCGAACGACGCGCTGGGCGCGGGGATCGTCGCTCGAGAGGAACTCACAACCAACGGATCCGGTCTCGCCATGGCAGATTACCTCCCGCGGTCCAATCGCAATCCCGACATCTTGTTCGCCGGGCTCCTCACCCAGGCCAAGACCGTGCGCTCGGGATTCGATGTCGACCGTGTGCGCCGGGCCTACGATTTCTCCAAGAGCGCGCACGGCTATCAGCTCCGACGCTCGGGGGACCCCTACATCACCCACTGTGTCGAGGTCGGCCTCATTCTCGTCGAGCTCCTCGAATCTCGGATCGACGAGACGCTGATCATGGCCGCGCTGCTCCACGATGTGGTCGAGGACACGACCATCGACCTGGCCGAGGTGGAGCAACGCTTCGGTCCGGCGGTGGCGCGACTGGTCGATGCGCTCACCAAGATCTCCGGCCTGTCGATGGTCGACCGCCTTCACGAGCAGGCCAACACCTTCCGCAAGATGCTCCTCTCGATGGCAAAGGACATCCGCGTTGTGCTGATCAAGCTCGCCGATCGCCTGCACAACATGCGCACTCTCGAGCACCTGAAGCGGGAGCGGGCGCGTGAGATCGCGACCGAGACCCTGGACATCTACGCTCCGCTCGCGCACCGGATGGGAATCGCCACCATCAAGTGGGAGCTCGAGGATCTTGCGTTCAAGCACCTCAATCCCGACCTCTACCGCGAGATCTCGCGCAAGGTCGAGATGCGGCGAGGCGAGCGTGAACGCTATCTCGAGGAGGTGCGGGCCGAGATCCATCGCCGCCTCGTGCAGATGGGAATCAAAGCCGAGGTCATTGGGCGGCCCAAGCACTTCTATTCGATCGCCAAGAAGATGCAGGATCAGGGGCGCCCCTTCGAGGACATCTATGATCTGCTCGGCGTGCGCATCATCAGTACCAGCACGGATGACTGCTACAAGGCTCTGGGAGCGGTACACAATCTCTACAATCCGATCCACGATCGCTTCACCGACTACATAGCAACGCCCAAGAGCAACATGTACCAGTCGCTGCACACGACCGTCGTGGGGCCGCGCAATAACCTGATCGAGGTGCAGATTCGCAGCCGGGAGATGCATCGGCTGGCCGAGCTCGGGGTGGCGGCTCACTACTCCTACAAGGAGGGTGGGGAGGTGGAGGCGGCCGCCGGCGCCGCCTGGGCGGCCATCATGCGTCAGACCGAGCAGTGGTCGGAGGACGCGGCGACGCCCGATGAGTTCCTCGAGTACGTGAAGATCGGCTTCTATCAGGATGAAGTGTTCGTCTTCACCCCCAAGGGCGACCTGATCCACTTGCCGCAGGGCTCGACACCGGTCGACTTCGCCTACCACATCCACACCCAGGTTGGAGAGCACACGGTCGGAGCCCGCGTCAACGGCCGGATCGTGCCGCTGCGTCACCAGCTCACCTCCGGCGATCACGTCGAGATCATCACCTCACAGCAGGGTCAGCCCAGCGCCGACTGGCTTGCGTTCGTGGCGACTTCCCGCGCCCGATCGAAGATCCGCCGCTGGGTCAAGGCGCAGCGGCACGACCAGTCGCTGGCCCTTGGACGGGAGATGCTGGACAAGGAGGTGCGGCGACTGCGGCTCAAGATGCTCGATCCGGAGCCCCTGGCCGATGTCGGCCAGTCACTGGGTTACGAAGGTGTGGAGAGCCTGATGGTGGCTCTCGGCAACGGCGAGGTGAGCCTGAAGCAGGTCATCGCCAAGGCCTTCCCGGATCTGGCCGAGCCCCAGGAGCGGCCGCGGCGGACCTTCTCGCTGGAGGGCCTGCGCCAGCTTGCCAGCCGTCCGGCGCGGGGCGTATCGATCCAGGGCCTCGACAACCTGATGATCACCTTCGCCAAGTGCTGCATGCCGGTTCCCGGAGATCGCATCACCGGCATCGTCACCCGCGGCCGAGGTGTCACCGTGCATCGCGTGGATTGCCCGAACGCCTTCGATGGGCGGGTCGAGCCGGAGCGGCGCATCCGCGTCGACTGGGATGCCGACCGCGACCAGGCCTTCCTCGTCAAATTGCTCGTCAACGGCGTCGAGCGCCGCGGGCTCCTGGCTGATGTTGCCAAGGCGATCTCCGCCGCCGATACCAATATCCGTCGCTCCGAGGTGGATTCCGACGGAGCGCTGGCGCGCGGCACCTTCTATGTGGAGGTGCGGAATCTCCGCCATCTGGAGCGGGTGATCCGCGCCGTGCGGGAGGCCAAGGGCGTGACCGGCGTCGAACGGCATCAGGTCTTCGGCGATGCGCGGATCGATGATCTCGCGCAGCCCGAGGAAGAGGTCGGCTAGACCATCATGCGGGCGGTGGTGCAACGGGTGAGCCAGGCTCGAGTGCGGGTTGACGGCGCCGAGGTCGGCCGCATCGGTCCCGGGTTGCTCGTTCTCCTTGGCATCGGGCACGGCGACGGTGCCGCCGAGGGGGAATGGATGGTGCGGAAGCTCTCCGAGCTGCGCATCTTCCCCGATGCCGAGGGGCGCATGAATCGCTCGATCGAGGAGAGCGCCGGCGGCGTCCTGCTCATTTCCCAGTTCACCCTCTACGGAGATGCTCGCAAGGGCAGGCGGCCGAGCTATACGGATGCCGCTCCCCCCGCGGAGGCCGAGCCTCTCATCGCTCGGGTAGCCGACGGGCTGCGCGCCCGGGGACTCGAAGTGGCCACCGGAGTGTTCGGCGCCATGATGGATGTCGAGCTCGTCAACCAGGGCCCCGTGACCATTCTCCTCGATACCGCCGCAGCGGCGCCCAGCCCGCGCGCGAACCGGAGCGAGGGTCACGCCGCGGGGTCCTCATGATGTCCCGCCGTCACGCGGGGCAGCTCTTGCTCGCCGGGGACCGCCCGCTGATCCTCGCCTCGCGCTCGCCGCGTCGGGTGGAGATCCTGCGCCGACTTGGCGTGCCCGTGAGCGTGAAGCCCGCTGATGTCGAAGAGAAGTTCGAGCCCGGTGTGCCGCCGCGGGAAGCAGCGATGCGCGCCGCAGCGCACAAGGCGGTCGCTGTGGCCCGCAAGCTGCGTGGGGGGCTCGTCCTGGGCGCGGATACGATCGTCATCCTCGACGGCGATATCCTGGGGAAACCGGCCGATGCGCGGCAGGCGGCGGCGATGCTCAGGCGGCTGGCGGGCCGCACCCATGTCGTGACCACCGGGCTCGCGCTCATCGACGTGGATCACGGCGTGCGCTGCCTGTCGTGGGAGGACACGAAGGTGCACATGCGAAAGGCGAACTCCGCCGAGATCGCCGCCTATGTGGCCACGGGAGAGCCGCTCGACAAGGCCGGGGCCTACGGGATCCAGGGTCACGGCGCGCTCTTTGTCGATCGGATCGAGGGGTGCTACTTCAATGTGGTGGGCCTGCCGGTGGCGCGGCTCCGGAGCATGCTGGTCGATGTGCTCGGCGACCCGTTCATCGCCGGAACCCGGGCCGGCCGGCAGCCGGCGCCGAAGCGCGGGGCGCGATCGCGCCCGGAGAGCAAGCGATGATCGAGACCGTGAGCTATGCGGAGGGGAGATTCCGCTTCATCGACCAGACCCGCCTTCCCGAGGCGGAGATCCATATCGAGACCACCGATTGGCGCGAAGTCGCTGCCGCGATCCGTACCCTGGCCATCCGTGGCGCCCCGGCGATCGGGGTGGCCGCGGCGATGGCGGTCGCGCTCGCCGCGCGGGCCGCCGCCGGTTCGGAAGCGAAGCGAGCTCTGCATGCTATCGAGGCTGCGATCGCCGGACTCCGGAGCACGCGGCCGACGGCTGTCAATCTGTTCTGGGCGCTCGATCGCATGCAGTCGGCGCTGGAACGCGCCGGTGTCGAGCTGCATGGCGACGCGCTCGCCCAGAGGCTCGAGGCCGAGGCCCTGGCCATTCACGCCGAGGATCTGGCTCAGTCGCGCTCGATCGGCGATCACGGTGCCGCTCTCGTGCCCGAGGGCGCCCGCATCCTCACGCATTGCAACGCGGGCGGGTTGGCCACGGGAGGTTTGGGCACGGCGCTCGCCGTCATCTATGCCGCTCATGATCAGGGCAAGCGGGTCAGCGTTCTCGTCGATGAGACCCGACCTCTGCTCCAGGGCGCGCGCCTCACCGCCTGGGAGCTTCACCGCTCCGGCATTCCGGTCACCTTGATCACCGATTCGATGGCCGGATCGGCCATGGCTCGGCTGGGAGTGGACCTGGTCGTCGTGGGAGCGGATCGCATCGCGCTGAACGGAGATACCGCCAACAAGATCGGGACCTATCCGCTCGCGGTACTGGCCCACCGGCACGAGGTGCCCTTCTATGTAGCCGCTCCCACGACCACCATCGATCCCGGGCTGGCGCGGGGGGAGGAGATCCCGATCGAGGAGCGGGCGGAAGCGGAGGTGACCGGGTTTGCCGGGAAGAGGACGGCGCCCGCGGGGATCCGGGCGTGGAATCCGGCCTTCGATGTGACGAGCCACACCCTGGTCAAGGCCATCGTGACCGAGCAAGGAGTGATCCGACCACCCTATGCCGGAAAGCTGGAAGGCGCCTCCCGACAGCCGGTTACGCGACGAGAGGGGCCTAGAGGTCCGTGATCTCCGACCTCAGGCTGGGGGCGGCCGGGCCGCGTTCGTCCGCTGGGCTCCGGCTTTCCGGGGCTCTCCGGCCTTCGGCCCGGGCCACCGGGTGGGAGAATGTCAGTTGACACCCATCGGACCCGCCTGCTAAGTTCCTCCCTTTGGCTACTTTGCCCTGTCGCAAGCGCCCTCGGGCCCGGCTCCCTCGTCTGTGAGGCCGATCGGGTCGACGGGGTTGTGCGCCTTGTGCTCGGGGCCGCTCTTCATGCCACGTCAGGAAGCATTCTCATGAAGACTTACATTCCGAAGCAAGAGGACATCCGGCGGTCGCGGTCGTGGTTCGTCGTCGATGCCGACGGCATGCCGCTCGGACGCCTCGCCTCGGAGGTCGCGAAGATTCTCAAGGGCAAGCACAAGCCTGCCTACACGCCGCATCTGGACCTCGGTGATCACGTCGTGGTGGTCAACGCGGAGCGTGTTCTGCTCACGGGCCGCAAGGAAGAGCAGATGACCTACTATCGCCATTCGGGGTATCCGGGCGGCCTGCGCGCCACCCCGATCGCGGTTCTTCTGGCCAAGAAGCCCGAGGAAGTGGTGCGGCTCGCGGTGCGGGGCATGATCTCGAGAAACCGGCTGGGGCGCGCGATGATGAAGAAGCTCAAGGTCTATCGAGGCGCTGAGCATCCGCACGCCCCGCAGCAGCCGGAGCCGCTCAAGCTCCAGGGATAGGCCTTTTCAACAGTGGGCCGCGCTGCCGCGCCGATCACCGCGGATCACCCGCGGCGTGCGGCTGCTGGACCCACGAAGACGTGGACCGGGCTGCGGTCAGAGGTCTCTTTAAGGAGAGTCGATGGAGGAGAGGATTCTCGTCACTGGGCGACGCAAGAGCTCGGTGGCCCGTGTGTTCATGCGCCCTGGCAGCGGCAAGCTGATGGTGAACGGCCGCGAGCTCAAGGCTTATTTCAAGCGTGATGTGCTCGTCATCCAGGCCCTCGAACCGCTGACCGCCACCGAGACCAGGGATCGTTTCGATGTGGAAGCCATGGTGGTCGGCGGTGGATTGACCGGCCAGGCAGGCGCGCTCCGTCACGGTATTGCCCGCGGTTTGACGCGGGCCATCCCCGAACTGCGGCCGAGTCTGCAGAAGGGTGGTTTCCTGACTCGCGACTCGCGGGAGAAGGAGCGCAAGAAGTACGGGCAGCCTGGTGCGCGCAAGCGTTTCCAGTTCTCGAAGCGGTAGTCGCTGCTTTGGCGGCTGACGCGCGGGCTTGCCTCCCGGCGGTCGTGGATGCTCGGATCTCGATCGCCATCAACAAGCACGCCGCCCCCCTTCGGTTGCCGCCCCATCGCGGGACGGCTCGGGCGGCGGAGGACCAAACCGAATGGCGGAGGAATCCATGGAGATCGGTCTGAGGGAACTCCTCGAAGCGGGAGTTCACTTCGGGCACCAGACCCGACGCTGGAACCCGAAGATGAAGCGCTACATTTTCATGGAGCGCAACGGCATCTACATTCTGGATCTGCAGAAGACCGTGGTTGCACTCGAGGCGGCGCGAAAGGCGGTCGAGACCGTAGCGCGGCGGGGCGGCACGGTGCTCTTCGTCGGTACCAAGCGCCAGGCCCGCGAGCCGTTGATGAGAGAAGCCGAGCGCTGCGGCATGTTCTATATCACCGAGCGCTGGCTCGGCGGCATGCTGACCAATTTCAAGACCATTCGTAGCTCGGTCAAGCGCCTGCTCGAGATCGAGACCATGGCTGCCGACGGCAGCTACGATCGCCTTTCGAAGAAGGAAGTCTCCCGCATCGAGAAGCAGCGTGTGCGTCTCGACAAGGTGTTCTGCGGCATCAAGCAGATGGAAAATGTTCCGGACCTGGTCTTCATCGTCGACACCAAGCATGAACGAATCGGTGTCAACGAGGCCAATCGCGTCGGGATTCCCATTATCGGCATCGTCGATACGAATTGCGACCCGGATCCGATCGACTACCCGATCCCGGGCAACGACGATGCTCTGCGCGCGATCGAACTCTACGCGCGCTTTGTTGGCGACGTCATCCTCAAGGTCAAGAGCGAGATGACGGAGGGTGAGGCGGTGGCACCCAGCGAGGCGGCAGCGGCCGGGGGCGATTCCACGGAGACGGTAGTGACCGCGGAAACGACCGCGTCGTCCGGAGAGACGTCATGAGCGGGGGGACCATGAGCAGCGAGACGATCAGCGCCACCCGCGTGCGCGAGTTGCGCGAGAAGACCGGCGTCGGGATGATGGACTGCAAGAAGGCACTGGCGGCTTCCGGCGGCGACATGGAGGCAGCGATCGAGCACCTGCGCAAGCAGGGCGTGGCGTCCGCGGCCAAGCGTTCGGGTCGGGAGACCCGAGAGGGACAGGTCTACGCCTACATCCATCCCGGCGGTCGCGTCGGCGTCATGATCGAAATCGGCTGCGAAACCGATTTCGTGGCCCGCACCGATGACTTCCAGAACTTCTGCCGGGAGATGGCCATGCAGGTGGCGGCGACGGATGCGGTGGCTGTCGATCGCGATGGCCTGGCTGCCCATCGGGTGGAGGAGGAGCTCGCGATCTTCCGGGCCCAGGTCGAGGCCATGGGCAAGCCGGCTCAAGTCACCGACAAGATCGTCGAAGGCAAAATGGAGAAGTTCTACTCCGATGTCGTCCTCCTCGAGCAGGCCTACATCCGCGATCCCGAGCGCAAGGTGCGTGACTTGCTGACCGCAACCATCGCCAAGCTCGGCGAGAACATCACGGTGCGCCGCTTCACCAAGTATCGCCTCGGCGAGGAGTAGCAGGGACCGCACGGGCGACGCGGGCCCAGGGCGCCGTCTTTCGTCGGGCGCTCAACGATCGGCGCCGGCCGCGCGACTTGGAGGTCGAGTTGGCCAAAGCCCTCTACAAGCGCATCCTGCTCAAGCTCTCCGGCGAAGTCCTGGCCGGCGAGCAGGGATTCGGCATCGAGCCCAACCGGCTGGCCGAGATTGCCGAGGAAGTGGCCGAGGTGCGCGCCCTCGGCACCGAGATCGGCATCGTGATCGGGGGCGGCAACATCTTCCGCGGTCTCAAGGCCTCGGCGGCCGGCATGGACCGCGTCAATGCCGATTACATGGGCATGCTGGCAACCGTGATCAACGGTCTTGCCCTTCAGGATCGGCTCGAGCAGATGGGCGTGTACACTCGCGTCCAGTCGGCCATCAACATGCAGCAGCTGTGCGAGCCCTTCATCCGACGGCGGGCCATCCGCCATCTCGAGAAGGGTCGGGTCGTGATCATGGCGGGCGGTACCGGGAATCCCTATTTCACCACGGACACCGCCGCCGTCCTGCGCGGGATCGAGATCGAGGCCGATGTCATCCTCAAGGCCACCAAGGTCGAGGGGGTCTACAGCGCCGATCCGATGCTCGATTCCAGCGCCATGTTCTTCGATCGGCTGAGCTATCTCGATGTCCTGAATCGTGGCCTGCAAGTGATCGACAAGGCGGCCATATCCCTCTGCATGGATAACAAACTGCCGATCATCATCTTCAACCTGACGCAGCGTGGCAACATCAAGCGCGTTGTGCTCGGGGAGAAGGTGGGGACCCTTGTCTCGGTAGGAGCGTGACGTGGAAAAGAAGGCTGAAGAGAGAATGGAGAAGGCGGTCGAGCATGTCCGGCACGAACTCGCGACCATTCGCACCGGACGCGCGTCGCCTGCCCTCCTCGATGGGATCCGGATCGACTACTATGGCAGCCCCACCGCTCTCAATCAGGTCGCAGCCATCACGGTGCCCGAGCCCAGGCTCCTGGTCGTTCAGCCATACGAGCGCACCATCGTGACCGAGGTGGTGAAGGCGATCCAGAAGGCGGATCTCGGGTTGAATCCCTCGAGCGATGGCACACTGGTTCGGTTACCGATTCCGCCGCTGAACGAGGAGCGCCGCAAGCAACTGGCCAAGCATGCCTCCAAGCTCACCGAGGACGGCAAGGTGGCCGTCCGCAATATCCGGCGTGAAGTCAACGACGAGATCAAGAAGATGCAGCATGACGGTGAGATGAGCGAGGACGAGGCCCATCGCGCCACCGCCGACGTGCAGAGGCACACCGATCAGGCGATCAAGCGGCTGGACGAGATCCTGGAGAGGAAACGCCAGGAAATCATGGAGGTCTAGCCCTGGTTGTTGTTGTTGGTCCACGCCGCGCGGCCGTAGTCCGGGCGCGGGGTGGGCGCCGGCGCTAGAAACCGCGCAACCATGCAGGAATCGAAGAGCCAGAAAGAGGCCCCCTCCGCCGCCGCCCTGCCGCAGAAGGCACCGCGTCATGTGGCCATCATCATGGATGGCAACGGGCGCTGGGCGCAGCAGCGGGGAATGCCGCGTATCTGGGGGCACCAGCAGGGGCGCAAGTCGGTGCGCGAAGTCGTCGAGACGGCGAGTCGTCTCGGGGTCGAATATCTCACGCTATACACCTTCTCGAGCGAGAACTGGAGCCGCCCGCGCCCCGAAGTGGAAGCGCTCATGCGCTTCCTCGATAGCACTCTGATCGAGGAGCGGCAGGAGCTCAAGCGCTCGAACGTCAGGCTGCGCACGATCGGCCATGTCGAGGCGCTCCCCAAGCACGTGCAGCGAGTACTTGCGGAGACCATCGAATTCCTGAAGGACTCGACCGGTCTGACCCTGGTTCTCGCGCTATCCTATGGTGGGCGCGACGAGATCGTCGATGCTGCAAGGAGCCTTGCCGAGGCCTGCGTTCGTGGGGAGCTCAAGCCGGGTGAGATCGGGCCGGAGGCGTTCGCGGGGTATCTCGCGACCGCCGGCATCCCCGATCCCGATCTCCTGATCCGAACCAGCGGCGAGATGCGAATCTCCAACTTCCTGCTCTGGCAACTCGCCTATGCCGAGATCTACATCACGAAGGTCTTGTGGCCCGATTTCCGGGGCCAGCACCTGATCGAAGCGGTGGAGGAGTACAACCGGCGAGAGCGGCGATTTGGTCGCGTGGAATGAAGCGACCGGGCCCAGCCCGCGGGTGGGCCGGGACTCGCTCATGCTGCGTCTCGTCTCCGGGGCCGTTTTCGTCCCCATCCTGATCGCCCTCTCTCTGGCTGGGCGGACGGTCTTCCTGGGGTTCGTTCTCCTGTTCGTTCTTCTCGGGCTCCTCGAGTTCTACCGCCTGCTCATGGCGAAGGGAGAGCGGCCGTACCGGATCCTGGGCGTGGCGGCCGGGCTCCTGCTCGTCATCTCCGTCTACTTCCGGCTCGGGGTCCATGCCAACCTCCTCTTGACGGTCGTTCTCGTCCTGACCATGACCGTCGAGCTATTTCGCGCCGACAACCGGGGGGCGGTCGACGCCATCGGTGGAACCCTGTTCGGGGTCTTCTACGTCGCCTGGCTGGGCAGTCATCTGGTATCGTTGCGTGAGCTACCGCGAATGGCGGGAATCAGTTACGGGAGCGGAGCCGAGTTCATCCTGTTCCTCTTCCTCTGCACCTGGGGGTGCGATACGGGGGCCTACCTGACCGGCCGAGCCGCGGGGAAGCATCCCCTCCTGGCGCGGGTAAGTCCCAAGAAGTCGGTCGAGGGGGCGCTCGGCGGGCTGGTCGCCGGGGGGCTCCTCGGGCTTGCGGCGGGGATGACATTCGCCGACCTGCTGGGGCCCGGCCGGGGTTTCTGGTTTGGGCTCCTGATCGCCGGTAGCGGTCAGGTGGGGGATCTCGTCGAGTCGCTCCTGAAACGTGATGCGGCCGTCAAGGACTCCGTGGCGGCGATGACGATCCCCGGACATGGCGGGGTTCTGGACCGTTTCGATTCGATCCTGTTCGCGGCGCCGGTCTTCTACTATGTGCTCCGTGCGATACTGCTTTGAGGGGAGTCCGATCTCCACCTGACCGATCATCGAGGAGAACGCTTGACGCCAACGCAATCAAAGGCCGGGAGGACGGGCGGCGGGTTTGCCCCCCGGCGTGTCGTCGTTCTCGGCTCGACCGGCTCCGTGGGCCGGAATGCCCTCGAGGTCGCGACCCAATTCCCTGACCGCCTTGAAGTGATCGGCCTCGCCGCCGGGCGCGAGGCGGGTCTCCTGGCCCAACAGGCACAGCGCTTCGGCGTCCGCCGGGTGGCCGTGGCCGACGGCGACGCGGCCGCGCGTCATGGTCTGGCGGGAGGGGAGCAGGCGATCCTCGATCTCGCGACCCTCGAGGACGCGGACATCGTGCTGAATGCGATCGTGGGCGCCGCCGGGCTGCGCGCATCGCTGGCTGCTCTCGAGGCCGGAAAGACCCTGGCGCTGGCCAACAAGGAAAGCCTGGTGGTTGCCGGTGAGCTCTTGACCGCAGTGGCTGCGCGCCACGGAGCCGAGATCATCCCCATCGATTCCGAGCACAACGCAGCCCTCCAGTGCCTGGCGCGGACCGAAGCCGACGAAGTGGAGCGATTGATCTTGACCGCTTCCGGCGGACCGTTCCGCACCCGGCCACGGGCCGAGCTCGAGAACGTCGTTCTCGAGGAGGTGTTGAACCATCCCACCTGGTCGATGGGGCCGCGTATCACGGTCGATTCCGCCACCCTCTTGAACAAGGGCTTCGAGGTGATCGAGGCGAGGTGGTTGTTCGGGCTCCCACTCGCTCGCGTCCAGGTGCTCATTCACCCGCAGTCCATCATGCATGCCGTACTCGAATTGAACGACGGCTCGGTACTCGCCATGATGTCCAGTCCGGATATGCGCATTCCGATCCAGTACGCACTCTCGTATCCAGAGCGCTGGCCGGCGGCCTGGAACCCCCTCGATCTCGCTCGTATCGGCACTCTCAGCTTTGAAGAGCCTGACCGCGAGCGCTTCCCCTGTCTGGACCTGGCCATGGTCGCAGCGGAACAGGGGGGAACCGCGCCCGCCGTGCTCAATGCCGCCGACGAGGCGCTGGTCCGGGCGCTGTTGGCCGGCCGGCTGCGCTTCATCGATCTGCCGGAGATCCTGGCCGAGATCTTGGCTGAGCACAAACCTAGTCCCGCAACGGATCTCGATGACATCCTGGCAGCGGACCGCTGGGCGCGCGAAGCGGTCGAGCGGCGGCTCGCCAGCGCGCCGCCAGGTGTACGGGAAGACCCAGTTTCATTGCCCTCCGAAACGACCGGAGGAGGATCATGAGTATCGTCTACGGCATTCTCGTTCTCGGGCTCGTGGTCCTGATCCACGAGCTCGGACACTTCCTCGTTGCCCGCGGCTTCGGCGTTCGCGTGGAGAAGTTCTCGATCGGGTTCGGCCCATCCCTCGTGGCGCGTCGCATCGGTGACACGGTGTATGCGATATCGGCCGTGCCGCTCGGCGGCTATGTGAAGATGGCCGGTGAGCACGTGGAAGACGCGGGGAGGGCCGGCGCCGCGGACGAGTTCCTCTCACAGCACTGGGCCAAGCGTTTCGCCATCGTGGTCGCCGGCCCGATGGCCAACCTCGTGCTCGCCATCGTGGCCAACTGCCTGGTCGGCATCCTCGGCTACCAGCTGTCGACGCCGCCCAACCTGATCGACACCGCCTCGGGGCCGGCGGCGGCGGCCGGTTTCCTCGCCGGCGATCGCGTGGTCGCGGTCGGCGGAGAGCCGGTCCGATCCTGGCACGGGTTCCTGGAGGCGCTCGACCGGGTCCCGGAAGATCGCCCGGCCGAGATCGAGGTCGAGCGCTCGACGGGAACGGCCGCGCTCGTCATCCCGGCGGGCATGAGCGTCGAGGTCGCTGATGCGTTGACGCCATACGCCGAGTCCTTGGTCGGCGATGCCGCGCCCGGCATGCCGGCGGATCAGGCGGGTCTCAAGGCCGGCGACCGCATCGTGGCCGTGGATGGCACTCCGGTCACCACCTGGGAGGAAATGCGGCAGCTCATCAGCGTTCGACCCGGGGACGAGGTCCATCTCGATTTCGAGCGGGATGGTGAGCGCTACTCGGCCAAGGTGCGCACGCTATCGCAGGAGGATCCCGACACCGGGGCGCGCGTCGGGGTCATCGGCATCACGCTGCCGACGGTCAAGGTCACGCTTCCGCCCGGCGCGGCGGTCACGGCGGGATTCACCCAGACCTGGTACATGGTGGGTATAACCTATCGCGGGTTCTTCGACCTTGTCACCGCGCCCAAGGAGGCCATGCACCAGGTGGCCGGTCCGATCACCATCGCCCAGATCGCCGGCGCCTCGGTCGAGCGCGGGGCCGGGCGGGCCGCTCACCTCATCGCCTTCATCTCGGTCGCGCTCATGGCGCTCAATCTGCTCCCGATTCCGATTCTCGACGGGGGACACGCCTTCCTCTTCTTGATCGAGGGATTGCGCGGGAGACGCATATCCGAGAGGAGTCAAATCGCCTTCCAGAAGGTCGGACTCGTGGTGATCGGGAGTCTCTTCATCTTCGCCCTGGTGAACGACTCGCTCCGCGCTTTCGATCACTGGCGCGCGCGGAAGGAGCTCAACCAGCAAGCGCCCGCCGAACGATCACCGTGACCGGCCGGGATCATGGAGTCCTGATCCCCCCCCTGTCGCTGGCCCTGGCCGGGCTGTTCCTGATCGGCTGGGCGCCGCCTGCACGCGGCGCCCGCGCCCTACCTGACGTCGAGAGCATCGAGATCCTGGGTGCCGAGCATGTCTCGCCCGGACGCGTGCGCGACCTCATGCGCACACGGAGCAAGTCCTTCTGGCGTCCCTTCTCGAAGGCCCCATACCGGCGCGACATCCTCCTCGAAGACCTGACCCGCATCGAATCCTACTACCGGAACCAGGGTTATCTGTCGGCTACCACCGAGTTGCTCGCCCCGGAGCCAGGCGTGCCTGCCGAACGGGTGCACGTCGTGATCAAGGTCACGGAGGGGCCCTTGACCCGGGTTCTGGCTGTCGCCTTCGCCGGGCACCGCGCGGTCAAGCAGGAGGTGCTGATCAAGGCTGTGCAGACGACTGCCGGGGAGCCGTACTCGGAGAACCGGGTGGCGCTCGATCGGCTGCGGCTGATCGAGCTCTATGCCGACCGCGGCCGACCTTACACTCTGGTCAGCGACTCCACGGCGATCGACAGTCTCGGAGCGCGGGTCGTCTTCCTCATCGAGGAGGCTCCGGGAACTCGCGTGCGCACCGTCGACATCGAGGGTGCCACGAGCACCAAGGAATACGTCGTCCGACGCGAGGTCACCCTCGAGCGCGGCGATCTTCTCCGTCGCACCCAGGTGCTGAAGAGCCGGGAGCAACTGCTCGAGACCGGGCTCTTCCGCGACGCCCGGGTCCAGCCCGCGCTCGTCGACTCGACCCTACCTCCACCGCTCATGGATCTCCATGTGAGCGTGGTCGAGCGCAAGATGGGCTGGATGCTGGGTGGTATCGGTTACAACTCCTCGAATCAGGTCCGATTCTCGGGCGAAGTGGGCCATCGCAACATGTTCGGTAATGCGCAGCGCCTGGTGGCTCGGGGGCGTGTCGCCCTCGATGCCGATGCCATCTTCGACGAGAGCTTGCCGTCGGTCGCGCAGAGCGGTGTGGAGCTCTCGTTCGTGGAGCCGTGGCTGCTCTCGACGCGCACGCTGGGCTCGGCGACCGTCTTCCGCGAGACCTCCCGCCTGCCGACCGTGCAAACCGGTCAGGGCGGCCCGGTCCGCGGGACGGGCACCGAGGCGGCGAACGGCATCGCCCTGGCC
This sequence comes from Candidatus Eiseniibacteriota bacterium, assembly GCA_963823555.1. GTDB lineage: Bacteria > Eisenbacteria > RBG-16-71-46 > CAVPCR01 > CAVPCR01 > CAVPCR01. The sequence goes on from CAWGMA010000001.1 coordinate 906,054, forward strand.
GCCGAGCGCCGGTTCGGCATCCGCAGTCGGCTCCGCTCCACGTTGCAGCAACGGTGGGTGACACAGGAGTACCAGCTCGAAGGCGGTGCCGACTCCACCCGGAAATTCGTCGCCCGCTCGGTCAACTTCCTCGTCGAGCGCGACCGACGGGACAATCCGTTCGACCCCTTGGTCGGTTCTTTCCAGAACGTGTTCACCGAGATCTCGGGGGAGCCCTCGGTGGGACCTCGGACTTCTTCAAGCTGAGCGTGTCCGCGAGCTGGTACCGTCCGCTGCGCGGCGTGGTCCTGGCCACTCGACTGCGCGGCGGCTGGATCCGTCCGTTCAACGTCTCGCCCGGGGTGACGCCGCTCTCCATGGTGCCCTTCGAAGATCGTTTCCGCGCCGGAGGCGCGGTCACGGTACGCGGCTATCCCGAGGATTCGCTTGGTCCCCAGATCCTCACCCCTGGCCAGCAGGCTCCAGCCACGCTGCGCGGCCTCTTCGTGCTCATCGGCAACGTCGAGCTTCGGTTTCCTCTCGCCTGGCGCCTCTCGGGGGCGGTGTTCCTCGATGGGGGCAACGTCTGGGAGGAAGTCCACGATCTGAGCCTCGATGACTTCTTTCCCGATTTGAACAATGCCAAGATCGAGGATGTCCGCTACACGACCGGAGGGGGACTCCGGCTCGGCACGCCGGTGGGCCCGCTCCGGCTCGACTACGGGCATACTCTCGTCCGCGGAGAGCCCGAGCGCGTGGTCGCGGCCACGCGTGGCGGGGAATGGCATTTCAGTCTCGGCCAGGCCTTCTAGGCGGGCAGTGGGCAGGACCATGCGGCCACAACGGGATCGAGCGAGCAGGTCGGGCCAGGGCCGGGAGGCTCTGGCATGATCCGCTGGCTGGCGCACCATCTCCTCCTGGCGCTCGCCGCTCTCGCCATCCTGGCCGGAGCTCTTCTGGCTGCTGCGGCCATCGTCCGCCGCACGGTCGGCAGCGCCGAGCTGGCGCGCACCGCGAGCGAGCTCCTGACCGAGCAGCTCGATCCGGCCACCACGCGCTTGCGCATCGCCGATATCTCCGGCAATCCGTTGACCGGGATCGTGCTCCACGAGGTCGCCCTCGAGGTGCGGCAAGCACCGGGCGGAGCCGCGGCGATCCCTGCGGTCGATTCGCCATGGCAAGCGTTCCTCGCCACATCCGAAGTGCGGGTGAGCTATGCGCCGCTGGAGATTCTCCGCCGCCGGCCCCGGATCCGGGAGGTCCAGCTGGTCTCACCCACGATCGTCTTGCCCGCGGCAGGCGAGGCCTGGCCTGGACTCCGGAAGGGCCGGGGAGCGCCATCCCGCACGGACGGCCTCGGTCTTAGCATCGATCATCTGGTGATGATCGATGCCACCCTCACCCGCGACTCGGTGCCGACCGCCGGGAACGAGGGTGCGACACCCGCGTCGGGCGGGACTCACGGCGGGCCAACGGTCCACTTCACTCTGGGGACCGGGTTCGAGATCGGCCGTGAGTTCGTGGCGGTCGACATCGACTCGCTTCGGGCCAGGCTCGCCGACCGCCCACCGATCAACGCAGCGGGCCGCATCGAGGTGCGGGGATCGGGTGTCTACTTCGACCACCTCGAACTCCGCAGCGGGCTCTCCCACGCGCTGCTCGGCGGCGGGCTCGATGGCCTGCGGGGAGCTCGGGTGCGTGTCGAGCTCGACTCGCTGGTGTGGGCCGATCTGGAGGCCGCACTGAGCACGACGCTGTTTGGGCATCCAGGCTGGATTCGCGGCACCGTCACCCTGGACGGCGAGTGGGTGGACCTGCGCTATGCGTTCACCGGCGAGGCCAGAGTGGGCGAGGCCCGCCTCGATGGGCTCGCCATTTCCGGCGTCGCGGATCCGCGCGCCATCGCCATCGACAAACTCGCATTCAGGATCGATGAGGTGCCATTCAACGGTTCGGGAAGGATCGGACTCGGCACGGAACGAGCACGGTCCGCCGCTCGTCTCTCCTTTGGCGAGGTCGATTTCAAGAACTTCCCGTTCCTCCGCGATCTGGCCTGGTTGCCTCGAGGCCGGCTTGCAGGAGCCGTGGACGTGGCGGGCGAGACGCGCGGGCCGGAAGGACCGCGCCGGCCGTTCACGCTCGACGTGGTTCGGGGCGAGGTTGCGGGATTCGTGATCGCGCCGGGTCGGTTTCGTGGTGGACTTGGCCGTGACGGGGTCATCGATCTCGAGGAATATGCGGTGACCACGCGCGGCGCCGTGATCACCGGGAGCGGGCGCATCGATCCGCGAGGGGAGCTCGCACTCATCCAGGACCTAACCATCACCGATCTCGCAGCGCTGGGCGGGATGGTCGGGGAGAATCGCTTCGGTGGTCGGGGGATGCTGCATCTGACCCTCTCCGGTCCGGTGCGTGCGCCTGGCTTCGCGGCTGAAGGGGATCTCGACTCGCTCGCCGCCGGTCCTTTCCTCCTGCGTTCGGTCCAGGTTCACGTCGAGAACGGCACAGCGCGCCCGCAGTTCGCGTTCGACCTGGCGGCGACCGCCGGGCGCGGGAAGCTCGGCGGGCTCGGGCTCGACAGCCTTGCGGTCGACTTCAGCTACTCGAGCGGTGCCATCCAGGCTCGCCACTTCCAGATGGTGCGGGCCCAATCCGAGGTGCATGGCTCCGGCCATATCGAGTTCCTGGCCGGAGCCACCCTCTTCGATGCCGACACGGTGGGCCTCCGCATCGGCGATCTGCGCTTCACAGCGACCGAGCCGGTGCGGGCGGAACGTCGCGGCTCGCTGTGGGTGATCGATGATGTGGCCTTGGTGGGAGCCGGGGGAGAGCTCGGCGCCAGGGGTACCATCGACGCCGCCGGGCGCGACACCGAGTTCACGCTGGAGGCTCATCGCCTGGACCTGGCTGCGTTCGGGGCCGCCTTGGGAGGTGGGGCGGCGCCGGCTGGCGTCCTCGATCTCCGTCTCGTGGCCGGCGGCGGCGGGCCGGATTTCAACCTGGACGTAGCCTTGAAGTCGGACTCGCTCCGGGTCGGAGCGTTCGCAGCCGCGGGGCTCTCGATCGCGGCCACCCTGACCCGGGATGCGATCCGTCTCGACCCGATCCGCTTCCACCGGGGCGGCCAGATCGAGGTGAACGGCGAAATCCGGCTTGCGACCGAGCTCACCGGCTTTCGCAACCTGCCGCGGCTGTTTCAGAAGGCGACTCTCGCTCGCGCGTCCGTCGATCTCGCCGTGAGCGCACCCCAGCTCGATCTCGAGAGCTGGCACGGTCTCCATTCGACGATCGATCAATGCGCCGGGTCGATCGCCCTGAACGCCGAGATCACGGGCGCCATGTCCGCTCCGGACGGCACGCTCGAGATCCGAAGCGATCGTTTCGTGCTCGCCGGGCGCGCCTTTGCTCCGGCGGTGGCCAGCGCGCAGCTCATGAGCGGCCAGGTGGTCCTCTCCACCTCTCGCTTCGGGGTGGCCGAGATGCCGTTCAGCGTGCGCGGCGCGACCCCGCTCCATCTCCGTCTCGACGCCCCCCCGGCTCTCGATCGCGACGGGCCGATCGATCTCGTGGCCGACCTGGATGGCGCCAGCCTGGCGCTGGCGGCCTACCTGAGCCGGAGCATCGCCGAGGCGGAGGGCGTCATCGATGGCCAGATCCGCGTTGCCGGTTCGCTCAATGCCCCGTCCTTCTTCGGCACGGTGGTCATCAAGGACGGTCGAATCGTCATCGGCGGGCGGGAAGAAGCCATCGAGGATCTGACAGCGCGCCTCGAGCTCACCGGCCAGCGGATCGAGTTCGTCGATCTGGAGGCGACCGACGGGGCCCGGGGGCGCCTCCGCGCGACCGGCGTGCTCGATGTCACGGGAGCGCGACTGGCGGGATACGATATGAGCGTGCGCCTCCGGGAGTACGAAGTCGGGATGACGGGTGATTACCTTGCGACCATCGACGGTGCGCTCACCCTCCGCAAGGGAGAGGTGGCCGGACTCACCGGGCTTCCGGAGTATGGCGGGAGGATCTCGGTGCGCCGGCTCGATTACGTGCGGGAGGTGGTCGGCGGTCGCTCGGTGGGTGAGCCGGGACCTTCGAGCTGGATCGGGCGGTTCGAGATCGAGCTCCCGCGCAATGCATGGATCCGTAACAACGACCTCGAAGTGGAGCTCAAGGGAGAGCTCACGTACGAGCGCGACGTCGCCGGGCGCATCATTCTCGGCGACCTGGAGACGATCCGGGGGCGCTACGATCTGGTTGGACACACGTTCAGGATCACGAGCGGGGAGATCCTGTTCACCGATCCCGAGGTGATCGATCCCGAGATCAATGTGAGCGCCGAGACTCGCATTCCGGAGGCCCGCATCTTCGCCACGATTACCGGCCGGGCTTCCGATCGCCAGGTCACGCTGACCTCGGAGCCGGATTATGATCAGGCTACGCTGTGGCGATTCCTGGTGCCGACCGATGCCGAGCAGGTGACGAGCATGGCGTTGACCCCGTTCATGCGCGACCTCGAGCGGAGCTTGAGCCGGCAGATCCCGGGTCTCTCCGTCCGCGTCGAGGCACGGACCCTGGAGGAGGGCGCCGAGCCGACCTGGGGAGCGCGAGTGGGAACCTATGTGGCGCCCGAGCTCTTCCTCTCCGCCTATCAGGGATTCTCATCGGGATCAGCCCAGGACCTGTCGGTCGAGTACGAGCTGAGCCGGATCGCGTACCTCAAGGGCTCGGTGCTGCGCAGCGGTCTCACCGAGAGCCGCTCGAGCCAGGATGTGGACCAGGACTACTCGATCGATCTGAACCTGCGCTGGGAGTTCTAGCTTCACCCGAGCCGGCCTGCTTCGGGCTTGATTCCGGGCGGTCCCGTTGACCAAACTCACCCCATGCCGAATCCAAACGATCTCCTCGCTCGCCTGAACGACCGCCAGCGCGAGGCCGTGCTCCACGGGGACGGCCCCCTCCTCGTGCTGGCCGGTGCGGGGAGCGGGAAGACCCGCGTCCTCACCCACCGGGTCGCGCACCTCGTCCACGAGCGGGGGCTGGATCCCCGGCACATCCTCGCTTTCACCTTCACCAACAAGGCGGCGCGCGAGATGAGAGAGCGGATCATCGCCCTGATCGGCGATGTCCCCGGCCTCTGGGTCGGCACCTTCCATGCCATCTGCCTGCGCATCCTGCGCGCTCATCCCGAGGCGGCGCACCGGACGGAGTCGTTCTCGATCTACGACGCCGATGATCAGATCGCGCTCACCAAGGCCTGCCTCAAGGCCGTGGAGCTCTCCGATCGCGAGTACCGCCCGCAAGTGGTGCACGCTCAGATCAGCCGCGCCAAGAACAACCTGGTCGATCACAGTGCCTTCGAGGCCAGTGCGGCCTCCATCTTCGAGCGCACCGTAGCCCGCCTGTATCGCGAGTACGACCGGCGCCTCGAGGCGGCCAATGCCTTCGATTTCGATGATCTGATCCTGCGCACGATCCAGCTCTTCCGCCGGGAGCCGGACATCCTCGCTCGTTATACGGCACGCTTCCGTCACGTTCTCGTCGACGAGTACCAGGACACCAACCACGCTCAGTATGTCCTGATCTCGCTCCTGGCCTCCGGGAGCCGGAACCTGGCCGTCGTCGGCGACGACGATCAGTCGATCTACGGCTGGCGCGGCGCCGACATCGGCAACATCCTCTCCTTCGAGGAGACCTATCCCGACGCGCGCGTGATCCGGCTCGAGCAGAACTACCGTTCCACCAAGACCATTCTGCGGGCGGCGAACCACGTGGTGGCCCGCAATGTGGGCCGCAAGCCCAAGGAGCTGTGGACCGAGAACGAGGCCGGCGAGAAGATCCAGCTCTGGATGTTGCCGGACGAGGAGCGCGAAGCAGACCGCATCATCGGCGAGATTCGCGGTCGGGTGCTGCGGGGGGAGTTCGGGTACCGCGACGCGGTCGTTCTCTATCGCACCCACGCCCAGTCGCGCCCGCTCGAGGCGGCGCTGCGCCGCAACGGTATCGCCTACGATCTCGTGGGTGGCATCTCGTTTTACGAGCGCAAGGAGGTCAAGGACATCCTGGCCTACCTGCGCATCCTCGACAACCCCGGTGACGATGTGAGCATGGCCCGCATCGTCAACGTCCCCAAGCGCGGCATCGGTCCGACATCGGTTGAGCGCCTGACCTCCTTTGCGCGGCGCGAGGGACTGGGGCTCAGGGCGGCGGGAGCACGGCTGGGGGAGATCCCGGACCTGGGTTCGGCCGCGATCAAGCGGCTCGGCGAGTTCATCGCCCTCCTGGATCGGCTCGGGGCGAGTGCCGAGATGCCGGCGGCCGACCGCATCGTGGCTGTCATCGAGGCGGTCGGCTACCTGGACCACCTCGAAGAGGAAGATCCCGATACGGCCGGCGCGCGGCGGGAGAACCTGGACGAGCTGGTGGCCGCGGCCGCGCACTATGCCGAGGTGACGGGAGATCCGACGGTCGCCGGCTTCCTGGCCGAGGTGGCGCTGGTGGCCGCCGTGGATCGGATGAGTGAGGACGCGGAACGCGTGACGCTCATGACGGCCCATAACGCCAAGGGGCTCGAGTTTCCCCTGGTGTTCGTCGCTGGGCTCGAGCAGGGGCTGTTCCCGCATGCGTCGTCGTTCGATGACCCTCGCCAGCTCGAGGAGGAGCGGCGGCTCTTCTATGTCGCGCTCACGCGCGCCGAGCGCCACGTCGTCCTGTCCGCGGCACGCGAGCGGCGGCGCATGGGCGGATACATGAGCGCCGAGATCTCGGACTTCATCCAGGAGATCCCGGCCGAGCTGATCGAGGTGAGCGACCTCTCCGCGGTCGAGGCCTCTCGTTCCTGGCGGGGCTCGGCCGCGGCCGGGCGCCGCGGTGGCGGGCGTCCCTGGGAACGCCGCGGCGAGGACGCCCCCGGGATGCCGCGGCGCTACCCGCCCGAGTCGCGCCCCGTGTCGGCACGTGGTGTCCTCCACCGCGAGCCCGCCGGCGAGGAGCGATCGGGGCGGGTCGTCGAGCCGGATCTCGACCAGGCGCTGACCCGCGTTGTCGGCGCGCGCGTGCACCACGCACAGTTCGGTGCAGGCGTCGTCGTCGGGCAGGAAGGTCATGGTCCCGAGGCCAGGCTCACCGTGCGCTTTGCCGGAGGGCTGACCAAGCGCGTGGTGGCACGATTCCTGAGCCTTGTGGCCCCGTGATGATCTCACGAGAAGAACTCGCCCAGGTTGCGCGCCTCGCCGGTCTCGATCTGAGTGTCGAGGAGCTGGAACGCCTTGCCCGAGACCTCACCACCATCCTCGATTATGTGGCGCGTCTCGATGAGCTCGATCTCGGGGTGTCGCCCGCGGTGAGCCATGAAACCGAGCGCGCGACGCCGCTGCGCGCCGACCGGGTCGCACCAAAGGAAGCCAGGACGGCCGCGCTCATTCCGGTGCCCACCACCGCCGCCGGTCTCATCCGTGTGCCGAAGGTCCTCACCTGATGCCGGCCGACGGCGAACGCCTCACGGCGGCCGAGATCGCGGGCCAGGTCCGTGCCGGCGAAGTCCCGGCGCGCGACGTGGTTGAGGCGGCTTTGACACGGATCGAACATGGGGATCCAGTCCTCCATGCGTTCCTCCACGTGTCCGGCGCCGAGGCGCTGGCGGCGGCGGCGATGCTCGATGCGCGGCGTGCGCGCAGGGACACCGCAGACCCGGGGCCACTGGCCGGGGTTCCCGTCGCCCTCAAGGACAACCTCACCACGCTCGATGCTCCCACCACGTGTGCCTCGCGCCTGCTCGAGGGCTTCCGGCCGGCGTTCGACGCCACGGCCGTGTCCCGCCTGCGTGCCGCCGGAGCGGTCATCGTCGGCAAGACCAACATGGACGAGTTCGGGATGGGCTCCTCGGGCGAGAACTCCGCCTTCGGTCCGACGAGGAATCCGTGGGATCCGACGCGCGTGCCGGGGGGGTCTAGCTCCGGGTCGGCGGCCGCCGTCGCCGCCGGCATGGTCCCGCTCGCCCTCGGCTCCGACACCGGCGGTTCGGTGCGGCAGCCGGCGGCGCTGTGCGGTGTGTTCGGGCTCAAGCCGACATACGGTCGCGTATCGCGCTCGGGACTCGTTGCCTTCGCCTCCTCTCTCGATCAGGTGGGAGTCCTGGCGCGCACCGTCGATGATCTGGAGATCGCGCTCCGGGTGATCGCCGCTCCCGATCCGGCCGATTCGACTTCACACCCCGACGCAGCTCGTTTCCCGGATCCGGAGCTCCGTGTTCCGGCGCGTCTCGGGGTGCCGTTCGCGGCCCTGGCCGAGGGCCTCGACCCCGACACGATCGAGGGGTTTGCGGCGACCCTCGAGCGCTTCCGCGCTGCCGGTGTGCGGATCGTCGAGATCGAGCTGCCGCATCCCGACCATGCGCTCGCGGTGTATGCCATCGTGGCCACGGCCGAGGCAGCAGCCAACCTCGCCCGCTACGACGGCGTGCGCTACGGGTGGCGCGCCGAGGAGTCGGCGAGCTTCGAGGCGCTGGTTCAAGTCACCCGCGGTCGAGGTTTCGGCTCCGAGGTGAAGAGGCGGATCATGCTCGGGACCTTCGTTCTCAGGGCGGGCTACGTGGATGCCTACTACGTGCGCGCGCAGAAGGCGCGCGCGCTCATCCAGCACGAGCTGACCGCCTGCTTCCACGAGGTGGATGCGATCTTGACGCCTACATCGCCCACGGTTGCGTTCCCCCTCGGCGAACGTGCCGGCGATCCCCTCGCCATGTACCTGAGCGATCTTTTCACGATCCCGGCGAACCTGGCTGGATTACCGGCGCTGAGCTTCCCGGCCGGGCGGGGAGTGGAGTCGGGGCTCCCGGTGGGGATGCAACTCATCGGTCCGCCACGTGCCGAGATCGCGCTGTGCGAGCTGGTGCGCCGGGTGGGGGCCGTGGCGGAGGCGCCTCCGCTCTCGTGAGTGATTGCCGATGAGGATGGTGGTTTCCAGGGCAGCCCGGATGGAGACGGGGATGGCGCCATGAGCGACCAGATCGTGGAGCCCGTCGGTGGCTACGAGCCGGTGATCGGGCTCGAGGTGCATTGCCGGCTGCGCACGGATACCAAGATCTTCTGCTCGTGTTCCACGGTGTTCGGGGCCGCGCCCAACACCCAGGTTTGCCCGGTCTGCCTCGGCCATCCGGGAGCGCTCCCGGTGCTCAATGCCCGTGCCGTGGAGCTGGCTGTCCGCCTTGCGCTGGCCGTCGGAGCCGAGATCGCGACCGAATCGGTCTTCGCGCGTAAGAGCTACTTCTATCCCGATCTTCCGAAGGGCTACCAGATCTCGCAGTACGAGCAACCGCTCGCGGTCGGCGGTGCGGTGAGTTTCAGGAGCGGCGGCGCGGAGCAGGCGATGCGTCTCCAACGCATCCATCTCGAGGAAGACGCCGGCCGCCTGGTCCACGACAACGACTCGAGCCCGGGCGGTGCAGCCAGCCTCGTCGATTTCAATCGCGCGGGTGTTCCCCTGATCGAAGTCGTGACCGAACCGCAAGCGATCACCCCGCGCGAGGCGGCGCGCTGTCTCGCCCGGCTGCGTCAGCTCGTGCGCTGGCTCGATGTGTCCGACGGCAACATGGAGGAGGGGAGCCTGCGCTGTGACGCCAACGTCTCGCTCCGGTCGCGCGGCGCGCCCGGGCTCGGGGTGAAGACCGAGATCAAGAACTTGAATTCCTTCCGCCATGTGGAGCGCAGCCTGGGGTATGAAATCAGCCGTCAGGCCGAACTCCTCGGTCGCGGCGAGCGCCTGGATCTGGAGACCCGGCTGTGGGATGTCGACCGCGCGTGCACGGTCGTCATGCGGGTCAAGGAGGAGGCGCAGGACTATCGTTACTTTCCCGAACCCGACCTCCTCCCGCTCCGGATCGACCGGGAATTCGTGGACTCGGCCCGGATCGTGCTGCCCGAGCTCCCCGGCGCAAAGGAAACGCGCTACATGACGCAGCTGGGCCTTTCGGAGTACGATGCCCAGCTGCTTGCCGAGACCCCTGGTCTCGGAGACTATTTCGAGCGCGTCGCCGTCCGCCATGGTCAGACCAAGCGGGCGGCGAACTGGATTCTCACCGAGGTACGGGGATATCTGGCGGAACGTGGGATCGAGATCGAGGCCTTCCCGGTCGCGGCGGAGGACCTGGCCGAGCTCCTCGACCTGGTGGCCGCTGGCAAGCTCTCGGGGCGGCTCGCCAAGGAGGTGTTCGCCACGATGGTGGCTTCCGGGAAGTCCGCCGCCACGATCGTGGACGATCGCGGCCTGGAGCAGATCACCGATGACGAGGAGATCCGGTCCCAAGTGCTGGATGTCCTCGCGGTGCATCCAGCCGAGGTCCGGGCCTACGGGGCCGGCCGGGCTAGCGTGTTTCGTTATCTCATGGGCGAGATCATGAAGCGGACTCGAGGACGCGTTCATCCCGAACGGACGGCGGCGATCCTCGAATCCGAGCTCGCTCGCCGCCGCAAGGCGCAAGACCCCTAGCGTGCGATCTCACGCCGTGAGCGAGGGTATGACTGGACCCAGAGCCGATGACGCGGTCAAGATGCCGGCGCCCCAAGGGCGCGAGCTTGCCGCGCTCATCGACATCCTGCGCGAGCTGAATGCCGCCGTCGATCCCTCCGATCGTCTTCCGGTCGTGGTGGCGAGGGCGGCCGGCGCGCTGGGGGCCGAGGCCGGCTCGCTCTACCTGCTCGACGGCGAACCGCCGCGCCTGGTGGCCCGAGTTCTCCACCAGCGGGCGGATGGACCGCCGCAATCCCCATCGTCGCCGCCCCCCCCGGCTCCCGCCGAGCCGCTCATCGCTCCGGGGCGCGGCACGGCCGCCTGGGTCGTGCTCAAGGGCGAGAGCCTGCGCCTGGATGATGCCCAGGCGGACCCGCGCTTCAAGCCCTACGCCGACGACTTCTCGCCGGCGATTCGCAATCTGCTCTCGGTGCCGCTGCGTGCTGATGGCCGGATTCTCGGCGCACTCGACGTGGTGAACCGGGAAGGCGGATTCGATGAATCCAGCGAGCGATTCCTCTCCGCGGTTGGCGACGAGATCGCGATCGCGCTGCGCAACGCATCGCTCGTGACCAGTCTGGCCAGGGAGAAGCTCGCCCTGGAGCTCATCCGCGATGCCGGCCGCGTCCTGCTCTCGACGCTCAGCATCGAGGAGGTGCTCGAGCGCATCGTCGAGAGTCTCAGCCGGCTGGTCGACTTCGATGCCGTGGGCATCTTTCTCCTGAGCCGGGACGGCACCATCGAATACACCATCCTGCGCGGTTACGAGGAAGACAGCTTCGAGCGCGCACAGCTCAAGGTGGGGGAGGGTATCGTCGGATGGTCGATCAAGACGGGCAAGCCGGCGATCGTGCCGGATGTGCTCGCCGATGCACGCTATGTGCTCTCGCGGGAGAGCACGCACTCGGAGTTGGTGGCCCCGCTCGTCTCGCGGGGCAAACCGTTCGGTGCCTTCGTGCTCGAGAGTGATCGCCTCGCTGCGTACTCCGATGAGGATCTGAAGCGTCTCTCGGCCTTCGCCGATTCGGCGGCGGTGGCGCTCGAGGTGGCGCGCTTGCACGAGGAGGCGGTGCGCGCCCGACGACTCGAGGAGGATCTGGCGATCGCCCGCCAGATCCAGCTCTCGTTCCTGCCCCAGGCGTCCCCCAAGCTCAAGGGCTTCGATCTGGCCGGGTTCAACATGCCCTCGCTCGAGGTCGGCGGGGACTACTACGATTTCGTGGAGGTGGCCCCCGGGCAGCTCGGGATCGCCATCGCGGATGTCGCAGGGAAGGGGGTGGCCGCCGGGCTCATCCTCTCCAGCTTCCGCTCGAGCATGCGCGCGGAGATACGGAACAACTACTCGATCTCCACCATCTTCGGAAAGGTCAACGAGCTCCTCCTGGAGACGACCGAGCCGAGTCGCTTCGTCACCGCGCTCTATGGTGTGCTCGATGTCGAGAAACGCCGGTTCACCTACTCCTCGGCCGGGCACTATCCGGGCCTCCTCGTGCACGAAGATGGCTCGGTCGAGGAGCTTGCCGCGGGGGGGACCGTGCTCGGGGCCTTTCCGAACCAGCACTACGGTGAGGGGCACGTGACCCTGCGTGCCGGGGACATGCTCCTCCTGTATACGGATGGTGTGACCGAGGCTGCCAACAAGGAGGGAGAGGAGTTCGGAACCTCCTCGCTCCTGGATATGGCGGTGACCGTGCGTTCCCGGTCCTCGGCGAAGATCGCCGCGGCGATCGAACGCGCCGTGCGCAGTTTCTCCAAACGCAAGGTGCCGGGCGACGATCTGACGCTGGTCATCCTCAAGGTGCTGTCGTGAGGACCTCGGGTCTCAGGTCGTGTCGCCCCGGGGGAACGGAAGTTCCGCGCCCTCCGCGTCCTCACGCGTGAGGAGGGCCAGGACCTCTTCCGCCGAGCGGGCCGCGCGCAGGCTGGCCACGAACTCATGGCGCCGAGTGAGCCGGGCGATACGCGCCAGGGCCTTGAGCTGCGGGCCTGGCGCCTGGCGGCTCCCGATGAGGAGGAAGAAGATGTGGACCGGCGCCCCGTCCACGGCATCGAAGTCGATGCCGGCCGGGGAGATGCCGATGACGATGGCGGGCGCCTCGATGGCGGCGGCGGCGTGGGGGATGGCGATGCCGTCCCCGATGCCCGTGGACATGACGGCCTCCCGGCGGATGACGTCGCGAAGGATGGCCTCAGGATCGGAGAAAGCGAGCGAAGCGGCGAGCCGGGCCACCAGCTGGCCGAGGATCTCGCTCTTCGTGCCAGCATGGAGGTCGAGGGCAATGCGATCGGCAGTGACGTAATCGCTGATCCGCATCGGGGGCGGTGGCCCTCTCTCAACAACGGGAACCGGGACCAGGACGGTGGATCGCGGTTCGCCAGGCGAACCGCAGGCGGACGGTAACAGATGCCGGAGCACGCACACAACGGAAAGCCCGGCTCACCCATCGGCGCCGGGCCCGGCCGGCCCATCGCCCTGGTCGGGTTGATGGGGGTGGGCAAGACCGTCGTCGGTCGTCTCCTGGGCGAGCGGCTCGGGCGGCCGTTCGTTGACACCGATCGGGTCATCTCGAGGGCGGCCGGTCGCTCGATCACCGAGCTCTTCCGAATCGAGGGCGAACCGATGTTCCGCGAGCGCGAGCGTGCGCTGATTGCCGAGCTGCCTTCCTATTCCGGCCATGTGCTCGCCCTTGGCGGCGGCATGTTCGTCGGCGAAGAAAACGTGCGCCGGATCCACGCCACCGCCACCGTGGTCTGGCTGCGGGCCCGCCTCGCCACCCTCGCCAGCCGACTCACGCCCGCGGCGTGCGCCGAGCGTCCCTTGTTGTCCGGAGCGGATGCGATGGCGACTCTGGCGGCGCTGCACGCCGAGCGTGCTCCCTGGTACGCCAGGGCGCACCATGCGGTGGATACTGACGGGAGGGAGCCGGAAGGGGTCGTCGACCTCATCATGGCGGCCCTGGGCGAGTCATGCGGGTGACAGGTGGCGAGCTTTGCGGACGGCGCCTCAAGGTGCCCTCCGGCGACGTGCGTCCGACTGCGGATCGAGTCCGCGAGAGCCTCTTCATGGTGCTCAGCGGAGGGCTTCCCGGAGCACGGGTGCTCGATCTATTCGCCGGTTCAGGAGCGCTTGGCATCGAAGCCCTGTCCCGGGGCGCCAGGCACTGTGTCTTCGTCGAGACCAGCCGGAAGGCCGCGGCCGTCGTGGAGGCCAACTTGAAGGCGCTCGGCCTCGAGGCGCGGAGCGAGCTCCTGATCGGCTCCGCCAGTCTCTGGCTCGGTCGCCTCGCCGCTGCCAACCGCACCTTCGACCTGGTGCTCGTGGATCCACCCTATGCCGATCCCGAGATCATTTCGGTGCTCGAGGATCTCGTCCGGAAGCATGTGCTGGCCGCGCCTGGAGTCGTGGCCTGGGAGCACGACCGCCGCGCCACACCACCGCCGGAGGATCTCCTCGTTCAGGTGGACGAACGACGATACGGGGATACGGTCGTGACCCTGCTCCGGGCCCGGGACGCACCCGTCGGGGAGCCCTAGGGCGGGGTGGCGCAAACCTCCGAGCTTTGGCAAGATCGGAGGGCAAGGAGGTGAGCCATGGCGACATTCATCCTCATGACCAAGCTGTCACCGGAGGTTACCCGCGACGTCAACCATCGGGCCGAGATCGGCCGGCAGTGGAAGGCCGCGGTCGATCAGAAGTGTCCGGGGGTCAAGTGGGTGGCCCACTATGCGCTCCTTGGTCCCTACGACTTCATGGATATCTTCGAGGCGCCGGACGAAGAGACGGCGGCGAAGGTATCCCTGATTTCGCTTTCCAAGGGCGCGGTCAAGGCCGAGTCCTGGACGGCGATCCCCTATGCTCGTTTCCTCGAGATCGCCAAGGATGTGAGCTGATTCCTCGGCGTTTTCGTGGCCGAGGGGTGGTGGCGCCCCTGATCATCCTCGCCACTCCGGAGCTTGGGCCGCCCCCGGTGGAGGCCTCGGTCTCCACTCGTCACCCAACGACCGACCGGCAGGAGGACATGTGGACCGAGCGATCTTCCCCGGCACCTTCGACCCGGTGACCCTGGGTCATCTCGACATCGTGCGGCGCGCGTTGACCATCTTCGACCGCATCGTGGTCGCGGTGGCGGAGCAGCGCGAGAAGCGGGTTCTGTTCTCTCTCGAGGAACGGGTCGAGATGATTCGGGAGGCGACGGCCGATCTCTCCGGCGTGGAGGTGGAGAGTTTTGACGGCATGCTCGTCGAGTTCGCGCGCGCGCGCGGCGTGCGCGCGATCATCCGTGGACTGCGCGTCATCTCGGATTTCGAGTACGAATTCCAGATGGCTCTCATGAACCGCCGGCTTGACGAGGGGATCGACACGATCTTCCTCATGCCCAGCGAACGCCACATCTATCTGAACTCGACCGTCGTGCGTGAGATCGCCCGGATGGGAGGGCCGATCGAGGCGTTCGTCACGCCCGGGGTGACGAAACGGCTCCGGGCCCGATTCACCGCCGGGCCCACGAGGGTGGCACCCTAACCGCTGCCGGCGGCCACAGCGGCAACGAGATTGTCCACAGCGGAGACGTGCAGCCGATGTTTGTCGATTCAGTGACGATCGACGTCGCAGGCGGGCGAGGGGGTGATGGTTGCATCTCCTTCCGCCGTGAAAAGTTCGTGCCCAAGGGCGGTCCCAACGGTGGTGATGGTGGTCACGGCGGCAGCGTGATCCTCGTTGTCGACCAGAACTTGCGTACATTGCTCGATTTCCGCCATCGGGCCCGTTTCGCGGCCGAGCGCGGCGAGCATGGGCGAGGCAAGAACCAGTACGGACGCTCGGGAGCCGATCTCCTGGTCCCCGTCCCGCCGGGGACATTGGTCACAGATGTCGAGACCGGCACGATGCTTGCCGATCTCACAGTGGCAGGGGAGTCCGTGGTCATCGCCGCCGGCGGCCGCGGTGGGTGGGGCAACGCCCATTTTGCCACCCCGACCCGTCAGGCGCCGCGCTTCGCGCGGCCGGGCACTCCGGGCGAAGCGCGCCGGATCCAGCTCGAACTCAAGCTGATTGCCGACGTTGGGCTGGTCGGCCTGCCCAACGCGGGCAAGTCGACCTTGCTGTCGCGATTGTCCGCGGCCCGGCCGCGAATCGCCTCCTATCCATTCACCACCCTGGAGCCGCATCTGGGGATTGTCTCGATCGCGGAGGGCGTGAGCTTCGTCATGGCCGACTTGCCGGGCTTGATCGCCGGAGCCCACGCGGGCAAGGGGCTGGGCATTCAGTTCCTGAAGCACATCGAACGGACCCAGGTCCTGGTCTTCCTGCTCGATGTGAGTCATGAGGACCCGGAAGCCGACCTCGACCTGTTGCGGCATGAGCTGGGGGCCTACTCGCTAGCCCTGCTCGACAAACCCCATCTCATCTGCTACTCGAAGCTCGATCTCCTGGCCGGGCAGCCGCTGCCGAAGGCTGCGGCTGCCCGGGTGGGAAGGGATGAAGCCCTGGCGATCTCCGCCGCCACCGGCGAACATCTGGAACGCCTGAAGAACCGCCTCGCTCGCGAGCTGGGACTGACCGGGCCAGCGGCGACCCCGGAGGTCGCGGCGACCAGGGGGATCGTCCCGGCCCCGCCCGCTGGGGACGGGGACCGGGCCGCCGACCATCCCAACAACGCCGGAGGAGAGATTCCAACATGACTCCGCGCTCGAATCCGTCGAGCTTTGATCCGCGGCTCCGCACCCTGCAGGGGAAGCTCGAAGTCATCACTCAGCTGCGCCGCGACATGGCTGATAAGGCCGTCCCTCTGCTGCTTGAGCTCCTGTGTGATCAGAGCTGGCACGTGCGGGAGAGGGCGGTCGAAGCCCTTGCCGAGCGGGGCGAGGAGGTCGTGGCGCCGCTCTCCAGCCTGCTTCATGACGGTCTCTGGTACACGCGAGCTTGTGCCGCCGAGGCCCTGGGGAAGATCGGGGCTGTTCCCAGCCTCAGGACGCTGGCCACCCGGCTCGGTGATGACAACGAGACCGTGCGCAGGGCGGTATCGGTTGCCCTCGCGGCCATGGTTCGGCGGCATGGTGGCGAAACCGTGCGGGCTGCTCTCGAAACGGAGGGGATCGACCCGGACCGCGCGCGGAACACGCCGGAGCTCGCCGCTCTCGCTCAGGCATTCATGGATGATCGGGCCAGGGAGCGAGAGAACGACCCGGGGCCGGGCATGGACCCGGGGGGGGACAAGCCGGGAGGGGATGCCCCGGCCGACGGACACGCAGGGAGCTGAGGCGCTCCGGCCTGCAGGCGGGACGAGAGACCATCGGGCGACCGCCGGAGGATCTCTTGGATCCAGACCAGTTGGCGGCCGCCATCTGCCTCGATGAAACGCCCGGGGGACGGCTCGGCCCCCGCGAACGCAAAGAGTGTCTTGAGCACCATCTCGGGCCGCTCGGCATCCTTCTCACGTCACCGAAGCTCAGCGCCCAGCGCGCGCGATGGCAGGATCGTCGAGCGCGCTCCGCCTGGCGGGCCCGAGCCGAGGCCTTTGCCGCCCGCGGGGGGCGCTTCCTCCCGGCCACGGATCCTGCCTATCCGCTTCGTCTCACGCCCTTCGAGTGGGCGCCGGCCTGGCTCTACGCCCTGGGAACGAGCGCCCTTCCTGACCGCACGGTGGCCATTGTGGGCACGCGCCGTGCCACCCCGAGTGCCCGGGAGCTTGCCGCCGGCCTGGCCCGCGGCTGCGCCACGGCGGGAGTGTGCGTGATCTCGGGGCTCGCGCGCGGCATCGATGCAGCGGCCCATCATGGAGCGCTCGAAAGGGATGGAGTGACGGTCGCCGTGCTCGGGACCGGTGTCGATCGCTGCTATCCTGCCGTGAATCGCCATCTCTACGCTGCCATAGCGGAGCGCGGGCTCCTCTTGAGTCCCTTTCCTCCGGGCGCGCCGCCGCGCCGTGAGCACTTTCCGCAGCGCAACGCGTTACTCGCCGCCCTGGCGCGGGCCGTTGTCGTCATCCAGGCTCCAGCCCGGAGCGGTGCCCTCCTGACCGCCCATCACGCCGCCGAGATCGGCTGCGACGTGCTCGCCGTACCGGGCGACCCCATCCTGCCGGAGAACGCGGGCTCCAATCGCCTGCTCGCGGCTGGAGCCCGGGTGGCGCTCGGCATCGAGGATGTGCTAAGCGCTGTCGCTGGCTACGAGGTCCCGACATCCGGAGTGACGACGGTGGCGGGGGGAGGGCTGGATCCCCCGCTCGTGCCACCGATCGCAGCAGTCGATCGCCGCCTGCTCGCCGAGCTGGACCTCGTCCCCCGCGCACCCGATCAGCTGGCCGTCGCCCTGGACACGCCGGTGACCGAGGTGCTCGCGGGCCTCCTCCGACTCGAGCTGGCCGGCCTGGTCGAGAGGCTTCCGGGAAGCGCGGTGCGGCTGACTCCTCGCGCGGCTCGTTCCGCGCGGATACGATGGGCCGATGACGGCGATCATCGCCGGCGCCGACGCCCGGGCAGGAACACGGAGGAACGGGGTTCATGAGCGAGGAGATCGTCGAGACCGAGCAGCCAAGGCCGGTTTCATTCTGGCTGGATATCGGCTATCGCAGCCAGTACCTCGCCTTGCGCGTGGCCATGGAAGCGGCCGGTCTGCTGCCGCGCTCCTTGATGGGTGTCGCCGGCGACTGGGCCGGTGAGTTCGTGTATCGCGTGCTGCGCGTTCGTCGCCGGGTGGTCGAGGACAACTTGCGCGCCACCCTGGGCCAGACCCTGGATCGGGCTGGCATCGACTTGATCGCCCGCGGCGTGTACCACCACCTCGGTCGCACGCTATTCGAGTACGGGAGCTTCCGCCGGTTGGATCCGGAACGCCTTCGCGAGTGGGTCGAAGTGCGTGGCGTCGAACATCTCAAGGAAGTTCAGGAGCGAGGTCGCGGTGCCATCCTGGTCACCGGTCATTTCGGAAACTGGGAGCTGATCGGTGCGGTTGTCGCCATGTACGGCTACCCGATTCACTTCCTCGCCAAGGAGCAGCGCAATCCGTATGTCGACCGCTACATGGACCGCACGCGTCGCAAGCACCTCGGGGTGGGCGTGCTCAACCCCGGGCCCGAGCTCCGGCGCGTCTATCGCGCCCTGCGCCAAGGCGAAATGCTGGGCATGCTGTTCGATCAGGATGCGGGGCCGCGTGGGGAGTTTCTCGATGTGCTCGGTCGCGTGGCTTCGGTGCAGACAGGGGCCGCGGTTCTCTCCCACCGGACGGGGGCGCCGATCCTGACCGGCGGCATATTCCGCCTACCTGATGGGCACCACCGGGTTTCGATCGAGCCGGCCATCGATCCCAATACCGAGGCGCCCCTGGCGGATGAGGTGCGCCGGCTCACCACCCATGCCGCAGCCAGCCTGGAGCGCTTGATCTGCCTCCACCCCGAGCAGTACTACTGGGTTCATCGCCGATGGAAGACGAGACCGCCGGGGGAAGAGAGGGACACCAAGTCGTCGCCGGGCGGGATGCAAGTCGGAACACAAAAAGGTTCCCCATCGCCTTCACGCCGCTAGCCATCCGTGGCGACCCCACACATCTTTGAATGGGGCACGTCCGCTCTCTAGGGCCGAGTGTTACGGTCACCTGGAGTGGTCTCGGGCGCGACTGCGATAGGGAACCCCGCTCCGCTTGACGACAAGCTAGCCGCCGACTCCTGGCCTGTCAAGCTGGGTCGTGTGCGGGGAAGTTGAAATCTTCGTTGTGGATTTTCGGTCCCCGATCCGCTTCGGTGCCGACCGGTCCCGACGCGGCCGGCCTCCGTTCACGACTGCGGTGGCGCTCCACCTGATTCGGTGGGTATGGGAGTCGTGAACCCGATATGCCGCGGGGCCAGTTCGCCCGGCGGTGACGGGATCGTGCCGTGGTCGCCCTCGTAGCGGGCGATGTTCTGGTCGAGAGCAGCGCGCAGCGCCTTCACATGCTGCGGTGTCATGACGATACGGGCGTGAACGCGCGCCCGGCGGGCGCCAGGGAGGATGCGAGCGAAGTCGAGGATAAATTCAGAAGGGGTATGGGAAATGAGGGCCAGGTTGGAATAGATGCCCTCCGATTCACGCTCTCCGAGTTCGACGCCGATCGACTGCACCGGGGGTGCGTTGCTCGCCGGGGGCCGCTGTCCGCTCGCCATGCCAGGTCCTCACGGGGTTGGGTGCCGGAATGCAGGTCCTTTCCAGCGCGCTGGTTGCCGCTGTCGGGTCCACCAGATGCCGGGGCTGTCTGGATCCCGGACGGCATCGGGCCCAAGAACCGTAGGCGGCGCCCGGTCGCCCGTCAAGACAGGGAATCGAGACGGAGGCCCAGGGCCCGGTTGGCTCCCCTATCCGGGGGCGGGGCATGCCGGCGAGCTTTCCCGTTGCCTGGCCGGTCCTGGAATGCTAGCTTAAGATGTTTAAGGGTGTTAACTTGGAGAACTATCTTGCCCCTGCCCAGGACGACGGGGTGGACATGCCGGAGGAGCGTCTGGCTCTCAAGGTGAATGACGTCGAGGACGCGCTTCTGCCACTGGTGAGCCGGCCAGCCCGCTATCAGCCGCTGATCATGGGGCTTCGCGAGCGACGTTCGGTCGAGGTGGAAGCTGTCGTCGTCGCTCCGGATCTTCTCGAGGCCGCCATCATGCACCCGGTCGTTCCCGCTCTCTACCACGGGCTGTTTGCGGCTGGTGCGGGTGCCGAGCTGGCGTTCTTGCCCTGGATCGATTTCGAGGACGAGCTGCGCCGGCACGACCTCCCCCTCTACGCCCTCGAATCGCGACGTCCACTCAACCGCTTCCCTCTGGTCATCATTCCGGTCCTGCGCGAGCTGCAGGCCGCGGGCGTTGTCGAGATCCTCGACCTCGGCCGGATCCCGATCCGGGCCGCCGAACGCGGCCCGGATGATCCGGTCGTTGTGGGTGCGGGTCCCGCACTCGGCAATCCCGAGCCGTTCGCTGATTTCTTCGATGCCGTTCTCCTGGGCGATAGCGAGGCGATCCTCCGAGATCTCGTCGGGGTGATGAAGCATCACCCACTGGGCCGGAGCCAGCGATCGACCATCCTGGATCAGCTGGCCGAGGTCCAAGGTGTCTATGTCCCGGCTCGGGTTCCGGTGGTGGCCGCTCGAGACGGGCGTCTCGTCGCGGCGGCCGGCACTGCCCCGGTGACGGCGCGCTACACGCAATCCGTGCCGCCGCCGGCCGCGCCGCTGCAGCCTCTGATGGAGGCGCGCGGTGATGTCTTCGAGATCGAAGTCCAGCGCGGATGTCCCCGCCGCTGCCGCTTCTGCCAGCCGGCTCGAGTGGCGGGTGAGGTCCGGGAGCTCAGTCCCGATCAGGTCCTGGCCGCGATGGGACGTGCGGTCAGGGGGGAAGGCTGGCAGGAGCTCGCCTTGGGTGGGCTCATGCCATGTGACTGGAGTCACCTCGACACGACCATCGAGCCACTCGGTCGCCAGCTTTTCGGCACGGGAGTCGCGCTCTCGCTCGGTGCGGCCGCCGGGGAGCGGGTATCCAAGGGCGTCCTCGCGGAGCTGTCGCGAGTCCGGCGGACCACACTGGCATTTGCGCCCGAGGCGGGAAGTGAACGGCTGCGCCGTGTCATCGGCAAACCGCTCGACGAGGATGCCCTGCTCGAGGCCGTGGGCCAGGCGGCTCGGCTCGGCTGGCCTTCAGTCAAGCTGCACTTCATGATCGGCCTGCCCACCGAGACCGACGATGATCTCCGTGCCATCGCCGAGTTGTGTGACCGCGTATGCAAGGCAGGGTCGCGTCCGGGATCGCGCTTCGCCGTGCAGGTCACGATTCACCCTTTCGTCCCCAGGGCTCACACGCCACTGCAATGGGAGGCGCAGCTTCCGCTGGATGAGATGCGCCGACGAGTGAAGCGGTTGCGTGGACTCCTGAACCGCCGTGCGCTCAGACTGCGCTGGGGTCACCCTGAGAGCGCACAGCTCGAAGCGCTGCTGGCCCGCGGTGATCGCCGGCTGGGTCCAGTGATCGGGGATGCCTATCGCGCGGGAGCCCGTCTGGATAGCTGGTCGGAACTCGTGCGACCGGCGATCTGGTGGCGGGTCCTGGCGGAGGCCGGATTGGATCTGGCGACCGAGCTCGGACCGCGTGCGACGGACCATCCCCTTCCGTGGTCTCATCTCGCGCTCGGTGAAGGCGAAGCTCATCTCGCTGCCGAACGCGAGGCCGCCCATCGGGGCGAGATCTCACCGCTTCGCCCGATCGTCCTCTCCCTCCGGCCACAACCGCCAGGGGCCGAGGGGCTGTTTGCCCAGACGCCGCTCGCGCTGCCCGCCGACGAACCCGGCGCGGGGGGGGCTGGGGCCGGGGCGACCGCTGCCGCGGTGCAGGCCAGGGCGGGACTCTACGGCCGGAGCACGAAGCGCCGGCGCGTGAGTCGCCAGGCTTCGCGCCGCCACCGCGTGCGTTTCGCCAAGACGGAACCGGTGCGCTTCATCTCTCATCTCGACACGGTGCGGCTTCTCGACCGGGCGCTCCGGCGCGCGGGCATCACCGTCGCCTATTCGACGGGCTACAGCCGTCATCCGAAGTTCTCGTTCGGCCCTCCGCTCCCGGTCGGAATGGTCGGGCTCGACGAGTACTTCGACGTCGAGCTCGTGGATGAGCGCCCTGCAGAGTTCGTCGAACTTCTGAACACGCATTTGCCGGCCGGCATCCAGGTCCTGGAGGCCGAGCCTCTTCTTTCCAAGGTCCAATCGCTGATGAGCTTGATCGACCATGCCGACTACAGGCTGAGCTTCACCCCGCATGTGCGTCGGCTCCTCGGCGATCCGGATTCGATTCCGTTCCGCGCCTCGCTCGACGAGGCCATCCGCCACTTCTTCTCCCATGACCGCGCTTTCATCATGCAGCGCGGCCCCGATGGTGAGCGTCCGGTGGAGCTCACGAGCGGCGTTCGGCGCCTGGCCGCTGTCCAGGGCGACGACGCCTTTCCCGTCCTCGAACTCGCCCTGCGCATCGCGGGCGACGGGGCGGTGCGGCCGCTCGACCTCGCCGGATTTCTCCTCGGGCATCTTCTGGGAGAGGATCGGCTCGATCCCAAGCTGCTGCGCGTGGCACGACTTCGGCTCTACCACGTGCGGGGCGATCATCTGATCACCCCCTTCGATGCAGTAGCAGGGGAAGAGCTTGTCGGTGCGCTTTCCGCACCCGGATCGGCGGGTGGTCCCACGCCAGGCGATGGGAGACCCGATGTCCAAAGAGATCGTTATCAACGCCGATCAGGCCGAGACACGTATCGCCATACTCGAAGATGGTGAACTCGTAGAGCTGCTGTTCGAACGACCCGACAAGCGCCGCATCGTCGGCGACATCTTCAAGGCCCGGGTGAATGCGGTTCTGCCGGGGATGCAGGCCGCTTTCGTCGACCTCGGCCTCGAGCGGACTGGCTTCCTTCACGCCTCCGATCTGGCCACGGCGCGCCCCAAGCTGGCCGAGGGCCTTGATATCGAGGATGACGCCGGCGAGGACATGGAGTCCGCCGTCCCCGCCCCGCGCCGGGGCGGGCGGCGGCAGCGCTTGCCTCGCCGCGGGCCGGACGCCCATCCCCGCATCGAGGACCACTTGAAGCCGGGGCAGGAGATCCTGGTCCAGATCACCAAGGAGCCGATCTCGACCAAGGGGCCGCGCGTGACCCAGCAGATCTCGCTGCCCGGGCGCTACCTGGTCTACATGCCGCAGCTCGACCATCTCGGCATCTCGCGCAAGATCATGGACCGAGACGAGCGGCAGCGGTTGCGCCAGATGCTTGCCGAGGTCAAGCCGGACGGCGGCGGCATCATCGTGCGAACGGTGGGCGAGGGTAAGGATCTCCGCCACTTCCGGTCCGATGTCCGCTTCCTCACCAAGATGTGGAACGAGGTGCAGAAGAAATCGAAGAAGGAGAAGGCGCCTGCGCTTCTCCATCGTGAGATGGAGCTCACCACGGGTCTCATCCGCGATCTCTTCACCGAGGAAGTGGACCGCGTCATCATCGACGGCAAGAAGGAGCACAAGGAGATCAACGCCTACCTCCGCTCCTATGCTCCCGAGCTGCGCAACCGGGTCGAGCTCTACGAGCAGGACACACCGATCTTCGATCGCTTCGGCATCGAGCCCGAGATCGAGAAGACCTTCGATCGGAAGATCTGGCTCAAGCGTGGCGGCTACATCGTGATCGAGCACACCGAGGCTCTGGTCACGATCGACGTCAACACCGGTCGCTACACGGGCAAGACGGCATCGCAGGAGGAGACCATCCTCCGCACGAACCTGGAAGCCGCCCGCGAGATCGCCCGT
Organism: Candidatus Eiseniibacteriota bacterium; assembly: GCA_963823555.1. GTDB lineage: Bacteria > Eisenbacteria > RBG-16-71-46 > CAVPCR01 > CAVPCR01 > CAVPCR01. Next base: position 929,816 of record CAWGMA010000001.1, read on the forward strand.
CAGCTCCGGCTGCGTGATATCGGCGGCATCATCGTCATCGATTTCATCGACATGGAGATCGAGGCCAACAAGCGGGCGGTGATCGAGGATCTGCGCAACGTCCTGCGCCGTGATCGAGCCCGCACCAAGACCTTCGGTGTGTCCGACCTCGGCCTGGTCGAGATGACCCGGCAGCGGGTGCGGCCGAGTCTCCTCCACTACTTCTCGGATGATTGCCCCACCTGCGATGGGGTGGGGAAGGTGCTGTCGCTCGAATCGGTGGGGATGGCGGTCGAGCGGATGCTCAAGCGCGCCGGACGCGAGCTCAAGGAGAAGCGGCTCGAGCTCCATGTCTCCCCGGAGGTTGCCGTCTTCCTCATGGAGGAGCGCGGGGGGCGCATCGGGCAGATCGAGCGCATGCACGGCCTGGAGGTCGACATCGTCGATGATCCGACGCTCAGGCGCAATGAGCGCCGGCTCAAGGTGGTTGGTACTTCCGAGGACGTGACGGACCAGGTGGACATCTAGGCCGACGGCCCGACTTGCCAGCCGGGCGCCCAGCTGCGACCATAGAGGCATCCCGTCCCGGTGGTCTCGATGGCCCCAAGGGGAGACCGGCCATGCTCCACCACTCGTTTCGCCCCGGCCGCGTCCGGCGGTACCCGCTCTGGGTCGCTGGCGTGGCGACCGCCGCCCTCATCTTCGTCACCGGCGGCGCCCAGGCGCAGCGGGCCGCCGATCTCGAGCTCCTGCGCGACACGGCGCCCCCGCCGCCGCCCCTGGCTCCGGACGCCACCCTGTCGATCCAGCTGAGCCCGACACCGGTGTGGATCTCGAGCGATGCGTCGCGGGTTTCCACCGGCGGAGCGCTGGCCGACGTCGACGGCGACCAGGATCTCGATTTCGTCGTCTCCAACGGGAACGACATGGCGGTGCAGCCGCAGACGATGTACCGCAACCTGGGCGGTGTCCTCGAGCTGAGCCCGTCCTGGGTCTCCACGGACGCGCAGTACTCGGGTCACTGCGCGGTCGGAGACGTGACCGGCGACGGGAATCCGGATCTCGTCGTTGCCAACTACGGCTCGTTCGCGCCCCAGCGTCTCATCATGTACCGCAATCTCGGCGCCGCGTTCGAGACCACCGCGTCCTGGCAGAGCTCGGATCTGGACAACTCCTTCAGCTGCGCCCTCGGCGATGTGGATCTCGACGGGGACATGGATCTGGCGGTGGCCAACGGCGAGGCCTATGTGACCGGGCCCGCCGCGAACGACCTCTACCGCAACGAAGCCGGCGCCCTGACGCCGCTCCCGGTATGGCAGTCATCCGAGATCGAATCCAGCTATGACGTGGCCTGGGCGGACGTGGATCGCGACGGAGATCTCGATCTGGCCGTCATCAACTCGATGACGCCGGCGCGACTCTACGACAACCAGGGCGGCGTTCTCTCGACGACGGCGATCTGGAGCTCCACGATCGCGGAGGACGGCAACACGCTGGCCTTCGGCGATGTCGATGGGGACGGCTGGCTCGACCTGGCCGTGGCGACCAACCGGCAGATCGGCGGCACCGGTCGCTTCCGCCTGTTCCTGAATCAGAACGGCACGCTGTCGAGCACCCCGTCGTGGACCTCCAACGTGGGCAATGTCTACGGCTCGGCCGTGGCCTTTGCCGATCTGGACGCCGATGGGGACGAGGACCTCGTGGCTGGCAGCTGGTGGGGGCAGCTCCTCGTCTTCGAGAATCTGGGCGGGACCCTGACCACCGGTGCCGCGTTCATCTCGCAGACAACGAGTGTGATCGAGGCCATCATCCCGGGCGACGTGGACGGTGATGGGCTCGTGCCGCGGAATGACGTCCTGGCCGCGGATGGTTCACGCCGGCTCTTCTATGTGAGCCGCCGGCCGATCCAGCGACTGGTCGAGGTGCGAGCCGACGGCGTGGCGCTCGCGCCCGGGACCTTCGCCTGCGATCTCGATCAGGGCTGGATCAGTGTGGCAGCCGCCCCGGCTCAGGATCTGGCGGTCGACTACTGGGTCTCCGACGACCTCGATCTGGCGGTGACCAACTGGGATAGCAACATCGGCAACTATGTCTTCGAGAATCAGAGGGCGACGACCGCCGTGACGGCGACCGGTGGCGCCGTTTCGATACCGGGCCTCCGGATCAGTCCGCTGCCGGCGCGTTCCGGAAGCTGGGTCACCATCCAGGGGGCGGCGGCGGGCACCGAGCTGCGAGTGATCTCGGCTGGTGGCCGGGTGCTGGCCCGGATCCTGCCCGGGGGCGATGGGGTTGCCCGCTACCGGCCCTCGAGCCCCGGAGTGGTCTGGGTGGCTGGGCCGGCCGGCGATGCAGCCCGGGTCGTGGTCACGCGTTAGACGGCCTCCGGGCGCCGGGTCGCTGGGGCCGGCCGACCCGTGGACACGAGTTCCGGTGGGTGGCCGGATTCCCGTTGGGGCCTGGCTGGCCGCGCCCGTCCGTCTTGACACCCCGCAGGCTGCCCGCTAAGCTCCCTGGAGCTCAGGTTCCTTGTTCGTCATTCAGGTCGAGACTGGACCACGCGGCTCCGGAGCTCAGGGGGCCGCGTGAGTCTTGGAAGGGCGGGAAGATGTTTGCCGTCGTGCGCGTGAAGGGGATGCAGTTCCGGGTCGAACCGGATGCCTTGGTCCAAGTACCGAAGCTCACGGCCGAGGTCGGAGCCGAGGTGCCGATCGACGAGGTCATGCTCGTCGGCGGTGAGGACGCGGTTGCGGTGGGCGCTCCCCTCGTGCCAGGAGCCAAGGTTCTCGCCGAGGTCGTCCGGCATGGTCGCGGGCCCAAGATCACGGGGATCAAGTACAAGCGCCGGAAGGACTATCGTCGGCGCTGGGGCGCTCGAGCCGACTTCACCGAGCTCAGGATCCGCTCGATCCAAACCAACTAAGCGGCTAACCGGCTTTCAATTGGACTCATCGATCAGAGTCGTAAGGTAGAGTCATGGCGCATAAGAAAGGTGTGGGCAGCTCACGCAACGGGCGGGATTCGAACCCGCAGTACCTGGGCGTGAAGGCCTTCGGTAATCAGTTCGTGACCGCCGGATCGATCATCGTGCGCCAGCGCGGTACGCGGATCCATCCGGGAATCCACGTCGGCAAGGGCGGTGATGACACCTTGTTCGCCCTCCGCGATGGGTTCGTGATCTTCGAACGCATGGGCCGGGACAAGAAGCAGGTATCGGTGTTGCCGGAGCGGCAGGCGCCGGCCACGGCTGGGAGCTAGAACGCGATTGCGACCATGACGGGCGCGGCCACGGCGGCGCGCGGAGCGCCGCTGATCCCAGAGCCGAGTTGGAAATGCGAGGGGACTCCCCGGAATGGGAGTCCCCTCCTCATTTGGGGAGAAGGTGGCGACCGTGGCTGATCCAGCGATCGCCGTCGTCATCCCGGCGCGCTACGCGTCTACCCGCTTCCCGGGCAAGCCCCTGGCCCCGCTCCTGGGCCGCCCCTTGATTGCGCACGTCATCGAGCGCGCGCTGGCGGCCAGCCTTGCGCCGCGAGTCATCGTCGCCACCGATGATGACCGTATCGCCGCTGCGGCCGTGCATGCCGGTGCCGAGGCGAGGCTCACCTCCCCCGACCATGCCAGCGGGACGGATCGAGTGGCTGAGGTGGCCCGCGACCTCGATGCGGAGATCCTCGTCAACGTGCAAGGAGACGAGCCGTGTGTGCCGCCATCGGCCATCGATCGTTGCGCCGGGCCGCTCCTTGCGGACAAGGCCGTTGACATGGCCACTCTGGCGCATATAGTGAGCGCAGTGGACGCGCTTGATCCCAACGCGGTCAAGGTCGTGTGTGATCGCGCTGCGAATGCGCTCTACTTTTCCCGCCATCCTATTCCCTACATCCGAGATCGGGTGCGCCGCGCGCCGGAGCAGCCGCCGGCGCACCTCCGGCATATCGGGATCTATGCTTACCGGCGGGATACTCTGCTCTTGCTCGCGCGCACTCCGCCGTCGCCGCTGGAGCAAGCGGAGCGCCTCGAGCAGCTACGCGCGCTCGAGCATGGAGTCCGGATCCGCGTCGAGATCGTCGACTGGGAAGCGCAGGGCGTCGATACGCCCGAGGATCTCGGGCGGGCCGAGGTCCTGCTCAGGCAAGGCGGTGGAGCTGCAGATAGGCGCTGACCACGCTGGGGCCCCTGAAAGCGAGAGAAGGCATGGCCAAGTACATCTTCGTGACTGGCGGAGTGGTTTCATCGCTCGGCAAGGGGATCGCCGCGGCGTCGATCGGCCTGCTTCTCAAGAAGCGCGGGCTCCAAGTCGTGCTCCAGAAGTTCGATCCCTATCTCAACGTCGACCCCGGCACCATGAGCCCGTTCCAGCACGGCGAGGTCTTCGTCACGGATGACGGCGCCGAGACCGACCTCGATCTGGGGCACTACGAGCGCTTCACGGATTCTGAGTCTGTCCCGGCAGAACAATGTCACCGCCGGGCAGATCTATGACGCGATCATCACCAAGGAACGGCGTGGCGATTATCTGGGGCGGACCGTGCAGGTCATTCCGCACGTGACCGACGAGATCAAGCTGCGGATGACCAGCGTGGGGGAGGCGCCCGGGATCGATGTCGCGATCATCGAGATCGGCGGGACGGTGGGCGACATCGAGGGTCTGCCCTTCCTCGAGGCCATCCGCCAGTTCCGTCTCGAGCGCGGCCGGGAGAATGTGATCTTCATCCACTTCACCCTCGTGCCCTACGTCCAGGCCGCGCGCGAGATCAAGACCAAGCCGACCCAGCATTCGGTCAAGGCCCTGCGGGAGATCGGTATCCAGCCCGACATCCTGCTCTGTCGTAGCGAGGTCCATCTGGCGCGGGAAGTCCGGGACAAGATCGCGCTCTTCTGCAACGTGGACCAGGGGGCGGTGATCGAGGCCATTGACGTCTCGACCGTGTACGAAGTGCCGCTCATGTTCCACAAGGGAGGACTGGATGATCTGATCGTGCGGCGTCTCGGTCTCGGCGGGGCGACACCCGATCTCACGGACTGGGCGGCGATGGTCGAGAAGCTGAGCTCGGCGCCGATTGCGGCCACCATCGCCGTGTGCGGCAAGTACATCCATGTCCGGGATGCCTACAAGTCCATCGCGGAAGCCATCGCCCATGCCAGCGCCATCCATGACAGCCGGGTCGAGGTGCGCTGGGTGGATGCCGAGCAGATCGAGGCCCATGGCCCGGGGGCGTTCCTGTCCGATGTCGACGGCGTGCTCATTCCCGGTGCCTTCGGTGAACGCGGCAGCGAGGGCAAGATCAAGGCGGTGCGATATGCGCGCGAGCAGCGGATTCCCTTCCTCGGCATCTGCTTTGGGCTGCACGTCGCGGCCGTGGAGATCGCACGTGATCTGTGCGGGCTGGAAAATGCCAATTCCTCCGAGTTGGATTCGAAGACGCCTCACCCCATCATCGATTTGATGCCGGACCAGCGCGGGCAGTCGGTGCTCGGCGGCACCATGCGGTTGGGGGCGTACGCCTGCAACCTCGAGCCCGCGGGGTGGGCGCGCGCCGCGTACGGCGCCGACCGCGTCAAGGAGCGCCATCGCCACCGCTACGAGGTGAACCCGGACTACGTCCAGGTTCTCGATGAGCAAGGTTTCAAGGTGAGGGGGAGGAGCGATTCCGGGCTCGTCGAGATCCTCGAGTTCGTCGATCACCCCTGGTTCGTCACCGTGCAGTTTCATCCGGAGCTGCGCTCGAGGCCGGAGACTCCGCATCCGTTGTTCCGTGACTTCATCGGCGCCGCGATCGCCAGGGCCCGGGGATCCGGCGGCGGGTCTGGAGCTTCGCCTGTCCTCCGTTCCGGTGAGCTCGATCCCGCCCCGACGCGCTAGCGTTTGAGCGAAGAAAGAGAGAGTCGAGACAAAGCCATGACGGTCGCCATCGATTCACGAACCACCCTGGGCGACGGCCGGCTCGGCGTGATCGCTGGACCCTGCGTTGCCGAGGACCTGGGCCTCTGTCTCGAGGTGGCGTCCGAGCTCAAGCGGATCGGCGACCGTCTCGGCCTGCCCCTCATCTTCAAGTCGTCCTACGCCAAGGAGAACCGGAGCTCCGCCGGTTCCTATCGCGGTCCGGGGATCGTGGCCGGGCTCGACATGCTCGCCCAGGTTCGCGCCCGCACCGCGCTTCCCCTGCTGTCGGACGTGCACGCCCCGGAAGAGGCGGCGGTGGCAGCCAGGGTGCTTGACGTGCTGCAGATTCCGGCCTTTCTCTGCCGGCAGACGCCGCTCCTCATGGCCTGCGGTGCCACCGGGAAGCCGGTCAACGTGAAGAAGGGCCAGTTCGTCGCCCCCGAGGATATGATCGGAGCCGTGGAGAAACTCAAGGGTGCCGGCTGTCCGGGGGTGCTCCTGACCGAGCGCGGAACGACGTTCGGCTACCACGATCTGGTCGTCGACATGCGGTCCTTCCTGCGCATGGCGTTTCCCGGCGTGATCACCATCTATGACGTGACCCACAGCCTGCAGACGCCCGGCGGTCCGGTCACCGGCGGGCGCCGCGAGTTCGCCTTGCCGCTGGCCCGCGCCGCGGTGGCCGCCGGAGCGGCTGCGGTCTTTCTCGAGACGCACCCCGATCCGGAGCGCGCCAGGAGCGATGCCGCGACACAGCTCCCCCTGGCCAGCGTCGAGGCCTTGCTGGTCGAGCTGGTGCGAGTCCGGGCGGCGATCCAGGCGGATACTCCGCGGCCCGCGGCCGGCGGGAGGGTGTGATGGTCGGAGTCCTGCGCGCTCCCCGCGGTTCCCACGGTCGAGCTCAATCCGGGGCCCGCTCGCGAGCGATGAGCCCCGCCGGGCGCGCTCCCGATCTGCTCCTCCGCCCGATCGAGGTGCTGTTCCTGGATGTCGACGGCGTCCTGGCGGATGGCGGCATCATTCTCGCGGAGGGGCTCGAGCTCAAGCGGTTCACCGCTCGAGATGGGGCGGCAGCCTACATCGCTCATCGTGCCCGGCTCAGGATCGTGCTCGTCACGTTCCGCGATTCGGAGGCTGTGCGGCGCCGCGCCGCCGAGCTCTCGGTGGAGGCCTTGCAGGGCGTGCGCGAAAAGGCCAGGGCGGTACGGGCGGCCTGCGCGCGTTTCGGTGTCGCGCCGGCTGCGGCTGCCTTCATGGGCGATGATCTCGTCGATCTCGATGCCATGCGCCTCTGCGGGCTCGCCGTCGCGCCCTGCGACGCGGCTCCTCCGGCCTTGCGCTTGGCCCATATCGTCACCGCGGCCCGGGGTGGCGAGGGCGCGGTGCGCGAGGCGGTCGAAACGATCCTCTGGCTGAATCGGGCCCTGACTGAACGAACCGAGTCCGAGTCCAGCGCACGGAGGAAGAGCCGTGGCTGAGACGGAGCGTTCGGAGAAGTCCCCGGCCGCTCCGAGCGCGGGCTATTCCCTCGAGGCTCTGCGTTCTCTCCCGCCCCATGCCGTAGCAGAGGCGGTGGCCCGGCTCGAAGCGGGTGCGGTCGCCGAACTCGCCGGCCGCTTCGGCCCGGCGTTCGATCGAACGGTCGATCTTCTGGCTGCTCTCGAGGGACGTCTCATCGTCTCCGGAGCTGGCAAGTCGGGCCTCCTTGGGCAACGCATCGCCGCCACTCTCACCGCCACCGGGACGCAGGCTGCCTTCCTCCATCCGGCGGACGCCATCCACGGGGATCTGGGGCTCGTGCGTGCTCAAGACGCCGTGCTCCTGATCTCGAAGAGCGGGGAGACCGAAGAGCTCGATCGATTGCTGCCGGCCTTCCGCCGCCTCGGGGTTCCGGTCCTCTTGCTCACCGGCAACCCCGACTCGACGCTCGCGCGTGCGGTGGATCTGGTCCTCGACCACGGGCGCCCGCGCGAGGCCTGCCCCCATGGTCTGGCGCCGACCTCCTCGATCACAGCCGCCGGCGTCGTCGGCGACGCGCTCGCGGTGGCTCTCATGCTGCGCCGCGGGACCTCGCTCGGTGACCTCGCGCTCCTCCATCCTGGAGGGCTGATCGGGCGCACGGCAACGATGCCCGTCCGATCGCTCATGCATCAGGGCGATCAGCTGCCGCGGATCCCGGCCACGGCCAGCCTGCGCGAAGCGCTCGGCGAGATCGTGTCGAAGCGCCTCGGAATGACGACCGTGGTCGATGGTGATGGACGGCTCATCGGGGTGCTCGCGGACGGGGATCTCAAACGCATCTTGCTTCGCCATGCCGATCCGCTCGACCTCGCGGTGCATGAGGTGATGAGCCGCGAGCCGCGCACCATCGGACGTGACGTCCTGGTGGCCGAAGCCGTGCGCCTGATGGAGGAGAATGAGCCCGGTCCCATCACGTCGCTCGTCGTGGTCGGACCAGGTGGCGCTCCGATCGGCGTGCTTCACCTCCATGACTGCCTGCGCCCCGCCCGCAGCTAGGGACCCCGCCACCTTCACCGTCTCCGGCCGAGCAGCCCACCTGGGTGGGAGTTACCACCTTGGCATATTAGTTGCTTGAAATGCCGGTCACCCTTCAGATACGCTCCATGATGCCGATGAAGATCAAGGGAAGACTTGGCGCTCAGCCTCGGCCGGAGCGGGTGAGGATTGGACGCCGCATTCGGCACGCAGCGGGCTATCAGGCCATTCGCGCGCTTGCATGGGTGTGTGCGTTCGCGCCCCTGCGCGTGGCGCACGCGATGTTCTCCGGGTTGGGGTACGTGAGCTGGGCTGCTTTCGCGCGGGAGCGGCGCTTGATCGACAGGCATGTGCGGCAGGCGGCGCCCGGGCTCGACACGAGAGCGGCTGGACGTTTCGGGCAGAGGGTGTTCGTGGAGTCAGCGGGTAACGTGGCCGATGGGCTGCGTTTCCTCCGGCGGCCTCCGCGAGAGCTGCTGAGTCTGATCGAGATCGAGGGGGAGGAGCATCTTCGCGCCGCGCTCGGCGAAGGTAGGGGGGTGGTGGCGGTGACCGGGCACATCGGGGCCTGGGAACTCCTTGGCGGCTACTACGTGCAGCGGGGGATACCCGTCAAGGTCATCGCGCGGCCCCTCAAGAACCCGCGCTTCGAGAAGCTCATCAGCAGGCTGAGGCAAAGGCTCGGAGTCGGCGTCGTGCATGAGAGCGGTGATCTGCGGCCGGCCTTCCGGGCACTTCGCCGCAATGAGGTGCTCGGCATCCTCATCGATCAAGGTCGTCGCTGGCCTGGCGCCTGGGTGCCCTTCTTCGGTCGGCCCGCCCACATGACGACGGCAGCCGCCGAGTTCGCGCGACGGACCAGAGCCCCGCTGGTGCCCATGGGCATCCAGCGGAAGGGAATGGGGCATCGGATCACCGTGTTGCCGCCGATCGAGATCGACTGGGAGCGCCCCGGCGCGGTGGTCGCGGCGACGGCGGCGCTGGCGAGAAGCCTGGAGTCCTTGATCTGGCGCTGCCCGGCCCAGTGGTCCTGGAGCTACGACCTGTGGTCTGTTCCCGCGTCCGGGAACGAAGCGGGGTCTGGGAACGGAAAGGTCGGCAGCGGTTCAGGTCCGGGCGATCTCGCGGTCGACGATCCTCCCGCTGAGAAGGAGGCACCGGATCGGTATGCGGCCAAGAGGCCGTTCGCGCCATCGGGGCGGACCCCGGTCGCCCATCGCTGGCTCCTGATCCTCGTCGCCGCTCTAGTGGCCTTCACCGGAGCATGTCGGCCCGGAGATGATCGCACCGACTTGCCACCCGAGCGCCCCCCGTCGGTCGGGGAGCCGATCCCGAGCCAGGAACTGAGCCAGTTCGTCCTCCGCGAGACCGACGAGTCGGGACGCGTGGCCTGGATCTTCCGGGCGGAACAGGCCCGGATCTTCGAGGCTCGCGATGAAGTCGAGGCCGAGAAGATCCACATTGACTTCTTCGATCCGGAGGGGCAGGTGGCATCCGTCCTGGTGGCCGATCGCGCCGTGATCGAGCGCCGCACGAACGATATGCAGGCCTCGGGCCATGTGGTCGTGCGCAACAGCGATGGCGATCAACTATTCACCGAGGAGCTCCACTACTCCGGCGATCGCGAGAAGATCTATACGGACGAGTTCGTCCGCGTGCTGCGCGGTCGGGACGAACTCACCGGCTACGGTCTCGAGACCGACCCCGATCTCAGGGGCGGCGAGCTCGAGATCCAGCGCGACTTTCGCGCGACGATGCGCGACGAGTCGGTCCCCCCGATCGGGCCCGATCTCGGCGCGGCGAGCGGCGCCCACCGCTCCGCGAGGGACGAAACGGCGGATCAGCCGGCCGTCGACGAGGACGAGAGCGATGCCGGAACCCCTTGAAGTCCCGACACCGGTTCGCGTCTCCGATGATGATCGGCCGCTCCTGTGCGCCACCGATCTGGTCAAGTACTATGGGAAGTGGCGGGTGGTCAGCGGCGTCAGTCTCGATGTCCGCGGTGGCGAGGTGGTCGGATTGCTCGGGCCCAACGGGGCCGGAAAGACCACGACCTTCTACATGATCGTCGGACTCCACCGCGCCCATTCCGGGCGGATCACCCTCGACGACGTGGATGTCACCCGGCTGCCGATGTACCTGCGGGCCCGGCTGGGAATCGGTTATCTCCCGCAGGAGTCATCCATCTTCCGCCGTTTGACCGTGCGAGAGAACATCATGGGCATTCTCGAGACCTTGCGCATCGATGCCGCCGAGCGGAAGCGACGCTACGCTCAGGTCACCGAGGAGCTCAAGATCGCTCACCTCGGGAAGCGACATGGTTACAACCTGTCAGGGGGTGAGCGCCGCCGCGTGGAGATCGCGCGCTCGCTCACCACGCGCCCGCGTTTCATGCTCCTGGACGAGCCCTTTGTCGGTATCGACCCCATTGCCGTCGCCGACCTGCAGGAAGTGATCGGGGATCTGCGCCGGCGGGGGATCGGGGTGCTCATCACGGACCACAACGTTCGCGAAACGTTGTCCACGACCGACCGCGCCTACATCATGTACGAAGGCAAGATCATCATCTCCGGCACCGCGCAGGAACTGGCTCAAGACGCGCGGGCTCGCGAGATCTACCTGGGCGAGAAGTTCAGACTCTGAGGCGTCGACCGCGATGGAAATGAAACACGGGCTGCAGTTGCAGCAAAGGCTGAAGCTGGTGATGACGCAGCGCTTGCAGCAGGCGCTCAAGCTGCTGCAGGTGCCGACTCTCGAGCTGCAGCAGATCCTGGAGCAGGAGCTGCAGCAGAATCCGCTGCTCGAGGAAGTGGCGGAATATGACGAGAGTGAGGCGGACAACCAGGAGCCGGAAACGGTCGAGACTCCGGATACGGATCCCGATCCGGAGTCCGAGATCTCGGCCAAGGCCGAAGCCGAGAAGAGCCTCGCCGAATGGGAGGAGTACTGGCAGGGGGATTCGGACGGGCACTACAGCCGCGGCGAGGTCCAGAGCGCGGAGGACTTCTACGACAAGGTGCCGGTAACCCAGGTCACGCTGGCCGATCACCTGACGACCCAGTATCGCCTGGCCACCTCGGACCCTGAACTCGTCCGCATCGGCGAGTACCTGATCGGCAACATCGATGATCGCGGGTTCCTCATGGTCAGCGACCAGGAAGTCGTCGATGCGCTCACCGCCGATCCCCTCCATGTGGCGTCCGCGGTGGAGCTCCTGCGCAGTCTCGACCCGCCCGGTGTCGGCGCGCGTGATCTGCGTGAGTGTCTCTTGATCCAGCTCCGGGCCCGAAACCTCGATGACACGCTGGCCTATCAGGTTGTCGACAGGGAGTTCGACAACCTCAAGGAGCGCCGTTATCACGAGATCGCGCGGGCGCTGCGGATCACGGTCGAGCAGGTGCAGGAAGCCGCCGATGTCATCGCCACGCTCAATCCACGCCCCGGAAACGAGATTGCAGCTGACGAGGTCAAGTACGTCATCCCCGATCTCGTCGTCGACCGCGTGGACGACGACTATGTCGTCTACCTCAATGATCGCAATGTGCCGCGGTTGCGCGTGTCGAACGCCTATCGGGAACTCCTCACCCATCGCCGGAAGGGTGACGAAACCCAGGAGTACATCCTCGGCAAGCTCAACTCGGCCAAGTGGTTGATCCAGACCATCGAGCAGCGGCGGCGAACCATGGTCAAGGTGATGAACTGCATCGTGGAGCAGCAGCGTGCCTTCTTCGACAAGGGCATCAGCCAGCTGCGGCCGCTCACGTTGCAGCAGGTGGCCAGTCAGATCGGCATGCACGAGTCGACTGTGAGTCGGGTCACCACCGGGAAGTACGTGCAGACGCCGCGCGGGGTCTTCGAGCTCAAGTACTTCTTCTCGAGCGGTCTCGAGACCGTTAGCGGAGAGGACATGTCGGCGAAGACGGCGCGCGACATCATCCAGCATCTCATCGATGGAGAGGAGAAGCGGGAGCCGCTGTCCGACCAGCGGATCGCCGACATCCTGCATTCGCGCGGGCTGCGAATCGCCCGCCGCACCGTGGCCAAGTATCGTGAGCAGATGGGCATCTTGCCCGCCCGCTATCGGAAGCGCCATTCATGACCGCCTCGGCGCGGCGAACCCGCCCGCCGGCGCGGTGCCGGACCGGGGGCTCGTGACCAGCAGGAGGACGTTGGGAGATGGAAGTCCACTTCACCGGCAGGCATTACGAGATCGCTCCGGAATTGCGCGAGTACATCACGCGCAAGCTCGAGAAGCTCGTGCTGTTCCAGAACGGGATCCGCGAAGCACGCGTCACCCTGTCCGCCGAGAACTACCGGCTCATCGCCGAGGTCGGGCTGCAGGCCCGGCGCCGGTTGTTCACCAGCCGCGAGGAATCGGCGGACATGTACCTCTCGGTCGATCAGGTGATCGAGAAGCTGGCTGAGCAGCTGAAGCGCTACAAGGAGAAGAGGATCTCGCGCGGCCGCCGCAACCCGCGGCAGCCGGCGCTCGACGCGGGCCCGGCCCTCCCGGTCATCAGCTTGCGCGACACCATGGAGCAACCCGAGCCGCTCTCGGTCGATGAGGCCCTGAACGCCCTCGACGAGGAGGGGGGCGAGGTCCTGGTCTTCGAGAACACCGCCAACAAGCGCACCACGGTCATCTATCGACGAGAGGATGGTAGCTACGGCCTGATCGAGCCGACCGACTAGGTGAACCATGGAGCGCCTGACTGTCGAGCAATTCTACCGAGACAAGCACGAGGATCTCGAGCTCGAGGTCCTCACCGATTCGGTCGAGTCGCGGACCCACATCACCGTGGCCGACATCAGCCGGCCAGGTCTCCTGCTCTCCGGGTTCGAGGAGAACTTCCTGTTCGAGCGCATCCAGATCCTCGGGCAAACGGAGATCTGGTACTTGTCGACGCTTTCCGACGGGGAGCGGGATGCCGCCATCGGTCGCCTGTTCCAGTACCCCATTCCGTGCATCATCGTCTCCAAGTCGCTGGACATCCCGCCGCGCATCCTGGAGCTCGGCAACGCCCAGCAGGTGCCCATTCTGCGCACCGCGAAATCGACGACACCGTTCATCCACCAGCTCACGGCCTACCTGGATGTCATCTTCGCTCCTCAGACCACCGTGCACGGATCGTTGGTCGACGTCTATGGGGTCGGGCTCCTGTTCACAGGGCGGAGCGCGATCGGCAAGTCGGAGTGTGCTCTCGATCTCGTCGAGCGCGGGCACCGGCTGGTGGCCGACGATGTGGTCACGGTGACTCGCCGACACGATGACATCCTCATTGGCTCTGGGAACGACATTTTACGCCATCACATGGAAATCCGCGGTCTGGGCATCATCGATGTCCAGGCCATCTTCGGTATCCGTGCCATCCGCGTGCAGAAGCGGATCGAGGTTGAAGTCAATCTCAAGGAGTGGGACGCCGAGGAGGACTACGAGCGCGTGGGCATCGACGAGCTCCAGACGACGATGCTCGGGGTCCGGATCCCTCTCGTCACCATTCCGATCTTCCCCGGCAAGAACATCACGGTGATCGCCGAGGCCGTCGCCCTGAACTACCTGGTCAAGGTGTATGCGCATCATCCGGCCAAGGCCTTCAATGAGCGCTTGACCAGGCACCTGAAGGCCAATCCGATGATCCACCCGCCTTTTCTGGATGACCGGGAGTGAACGGCGACGCGACCAGGACCGGTCCGGAGCCGGCGCCGGCCCGTGGCCTCATCCTCACCCACGGCACGCTGGGGGCGGAGATGCTGGCCACCGCGGCCCTCATCGTCGGCCATTCGGAAGGCCTTACCGCGATGTCGAACCGCGGGCTCGGTGCTGCCGAGATCGCGGCCGAAGTCGAGTCCTTCCATGCGCAGGACCCGGCGACGCCGCTCATCGTCTTCGTCGACCTCCTCGGCGGAAGCTGTGCCCAGGGTTGCGCCGCTCTGCTCGCCGGGAGTCACGTCCGGCTCGTGACCGGCGTCAACCTGCCGATGGTCATCGCCTTCCTCCAGGCCCGCGATCAGAAGCTCGGTCTCGATGGTCTGGTCGCTGCGATCCTCATGCGGGCGCACCGTGGGATCGCCTGTTTTCCCGCGCCCCCGCCGGGGAGCACGGGAGCAGGAGAGCCTCCAGCCCCGAGTTCGCCGTCTGAGGTGCGCGCGTGAGCCTCGTCGGCTTCCGCATCGATGACCGGCTCCTGCACGGTCAGGTCGTCGAGAACTGGATCGAAGCGCTGCGCCCCGGTCTCATTGTCGTCGCCAACGATCGCGCCGCTGCCGATGCTTTCACCCAGGAGCTCTATGCGGCCGCATTGCCGCCCGGGGTACGTCTCATCGTCGCTCCACTCCCCGCGGCATGGGCGGCGGCTCGTGAGTTCGGGGGGCGGGTCTTCATGATCGCTGCCACCCCGGCCGATGCGCTGGCGCTCGTCGAGCTGGGACTCGATACGGACACCATCACGATCGGCGGGCTCCATCACGCGAGCGGCAAGGAGCGGGTTCTGGACTACGTCTATCTCGACGGAACGGACCGCGATCACCTGCGCCGGCTCAGCGGCCGCGGCATGGTCCTTGTGGCTCAGGACGTACCGAAGCGGCGGGCGATCGATCTGGCGCCGCTCCTCGACGCCGACACCCCTCCATCTCCAACCGCCCCATCTTCGCCATGATGGACGCCGTGGCATCGCTGCTCGGCAGTCAGAGCGTGCTGGTCCTGTTGGGCGCGATCGTGGCTCTGGACCAGGTCGCGGTGGCCCAGCTCCAGCTCGCGCATCCCCTGGTGGCAGGCACGCTGGCCGGAGCCATCGGCGGCGAGCCGCTCGCGGGGGCCCTGGTGGGGGCACTCATGGGGCTCATCCTTGCCGGGCATCGTCCAGTGGGAGGAGTGGTGCCGCCGGACAGTGGGGTGGCCTCGGTCATCGCCGCGGGGAGCTTCGCTCGCTCGATCTGGGCAGGGAGCGACGTCTCCGCGGCGCGACTCGGCTCGAGCCTCGCCCTCGCCATCCTGCTAGGACTCATCCTGGCCGATCTCGGCCGCCATGGTGAGGCCTGGACCCGCCGCCGGAACCTCAGGTTCCTCCAGGCTGCAGAGGCCGAAGGGACGCCAGGGGCCGTGAGCCGGGCCGTGGGGTCCGCACTCTCGCTGGCAGCCCTCCGCGGCGCGCTCACTGTGGCCGTGGCGCTACCGCTCGTCACTCTGTGGTTGAACCGGGCCCCGGTCCGGGGGCCTGGGGTGGTGGTCGTCGTGGCCCTCGTGGCGGGGATTGGCCTGGCGGCTGGCGAGAGGCTCCTCGGCACGCGTCGCCGTCGGGGCGTCCTCTTGGCCGCTGTCTCGGCCGCCGTGGCCTACGTACTCGGGGGGCTGCCGTGAGTCGGATCCAGCTGTTCCTCCGTGGCCTCTTGTTCCAGACAGGATGGAATCGGGAGCGCATGCAGGGCCTCGGTTTCGCCTTCGCCCTCTTGCCTCAGGTCCAGCGCCGGGACCGGAAGGCTCAGGCGGAGTTCGTGCGCCGTCACCTCGCCTATGTGAACACCAATCCGGCCCTGTCCGGGGTGCTCCTCGGAGCGGTGGAAACCGCGGAGGAGAGGGCCTGGCTCGCAGGCGACAGCTCGGACGAGGTGACTGCCCGGGTGACAGGGCTCAAACGCCGCCTCGAAGGCGGCCTGGCCGCCCTGGGAGACCGTACCTTCTGGGGCTGGCTCCGGCCTCTCCTCGGGGTCCTGGGAGCCCTCCTTCTCTTCTGGCCCGGTCATGGCGGCTCCGCCGTGGCACGATTCATGGCTCAGCCGACCCCGAAATCGCCTCTCGCTGGGGGAGAATGGTGGGCTTGGGCTTCCGTTCTGGCCGCCCTGGCCTTCTATAATGGACCCCACCTCGTGACCCGGTGGCGCGCCGTCGGTCACGGCCTGGCCTTCAGCCGGGGCGAGGACCGTGACCGCGCGCGCGCGGCGCGCGGTTTCGGGCTGGTCCGCATCGCCGACTTCTGCGAAAGCTTGGGGCCGCTTCTCCTGGGGGCGCTTGCCGGTCGCATCGGCGCCGAGGTGGTGGGTCAGGCTGCCACGACCTCGGCCGGCGGCGGCGCGGGCGCCGCGCTCCTGGTGGCGGGCGTTTCCTTGGGATTGGGGGCTGCGCGCTTTCGGATTCCCCCGGAGCGCGTCGGCATCATCGTGCTGGGCTTCCTGCTGGTGGCCGGCAGCTGGCGCTGAGAGGACGGAGGATGGCCTGGCCGGATGGCGAACAGGGGACAAGGAACTCGACATGCCCACTAGGCGGGTGATCATTCAGAACCGGCTCGGACTGCATGCGCGTCCGGCGGCGCTTCTGGTCAAGGAGGCGGCGCGTTTCCGGTCGGATGTATTCCTGGCCAAGAATGGGCTCGAGGTGAATGGCAAGAGCATCATGGGTGTCATGATGCTGGCGGCCGAGCTGGGGTCGGAGGTCGATATCCGCGCCGAAGGCCAGGATGCCGAAGCGGCGCTGACAGCGCTCCAGGCGCTCATCGATTCCCGCTTCGGCGAGGACTAGTTGCATGCACCGACCGTGTACACAGCGGATCGCCGCGGCGACAGAAGACAGGTCCAGGACGTGACTCAAGAAACCCCTCCTCGCACCCGGCTCGCATCGTCGTCCGCTGCGGAGACGAACGGCCCCACCTCGCCTGCGGGCTCCGGTCGCCTGCCCGTCGCCCTGTCCGGGATCGGGGCCGCTCCCGGTTTCGCCTATGGCCCGGCGCACGTGCACGTCCAGGTGGAGATCACGGTTCCCGACACCGATCTCGCCGCCGACGACGTGGAGCCCGAGGTCGAGCAGTTCATGCGCGCCATCGACAGGGCGCGCGAGCAGGTCCTCTTCCTGCGGG
Source organism: Candidatus Eiseniibacteriota bacterium (assembly GCA_963823555.1). GTDB lineage: Bacteria > Eisenbacteria > RBG-16-71-46 > CAVPCR01 > CAVPCR01 > CAVPCR01. Next base: position 947,018 of record CAWGMA010000001.1, read on the forward strand.
CGCGAGTTGCCGAGGACATCGGGGAGGAGGAAGCGCGCATCTTCGACGCCCAGCTCCTCTTCCTCGAGGATACGCTGGTCATCGAGCCCGTCATCGCCGCGATCCGGAGCGACCAGAAGCCGGCGGCTCTCGTCTTCCGCCACCACGTGGCGCGCATGATCGAGGCGATCGAGGATTCGGATAACGAGTTCCATCGCCAGCGGGTCGACATCTTCCGCGATATCAAGCGGCGGGTGCTTCGGTTGCTGCTCGAGCTCGATGAGGATCGACCGGTGTTCCCGCCGCGTTGCGTCCTGGTCGCGCGCGACATCTCTCCCTCCGATGCCGCGATGCTCGAACGGGCCGGAGTCGTCGGATTCGTCACCGAGTACGGAGGCATGACGGCCCATGCCGCCATCATGGCGCGCTCGAAGGGGATGCCGGCCGTGGTCGGCGTGCGCGGGCTCCTCCGCGATGTCGAGAACGGGGATGTCGTCATCGTCGACGGACTGGGCGGGACCGTGGTGGTGAATCCCACGCCGGAGCAGCTCGAGTCCTACGAGGGTCGCCTCGCCGAATACCGCGCCTTCGAGGGCAGCCTCGAGCACCTACGGGATGAGCCGGCCGTCACCACGGACGGTCGTCGCATCGAGCTCGGCGCCAACGTGGAGACCCCGGCCGACATCGAGCACGTTCTGGCTCACGGCGCGGACTCGATCGGGCTCTACCGCACCGAGTTCTTCTACATCGATCGCGCGCGAATGCCCGATGAAGAAGAGCAGTTCGCCGCCTACCGCGAGGTGGCCGAACGCATGCACCCGCGGCCGGTCATCATCCGCACGATGGATCTGGGCGGCGACAAGGTCGCATCCTATCTGGGTGCCGATCGCGCTGATCGCGAGTCGAACCCCTTCCTCGGCTGGCGTGGGATCCGTTTCTCCCTCGAACACCGTGGTCCCTTCCGCGCGCAGCTCCGGGCCATCTACCGGGCCAGTCGCCACGGACACGTCAAGCTCATGCTGCCGATGATCGCCACCGTGGAAGAACTGCGCGCGGCCCGCGCCCTCGCCGCCGAGGTCACGGCCGATCTCGATCAGGCCGGCATCCCGCGCGGGGACCAGGTCGAGTTCGGGATCATGATAGAGACCCCGTCGGCGGTGATGATCGCCGATGTCCTGGCCCGTGAGGCCGACTTCTTCTCGGTGGGCACGAACGACCTGATCCAGTACACGCTGGCCGCTGATCGCTCCAACCCGAAGACGGCAGGCCTCTACCAGCCGCTCCATCCCGCCATTCTGCGCAGCTTGCGGAATGTGGTTGACGCTGCTCGGGCGGAGCGGATATGGGTGGGCATTTGTGGCGAGATGGCCGCGGATCCGCTGGCCGCCGTGCTCCTGGTCGGTCTCGGGTTCGATGAGCTCTCGGTGAGTCCCTTCCTGGTGCCAGAGGTCAAGACGGTCGTGCGTGCCATCTCCTATGCCGACGCCAGGGAGGTGGCGGAGGAAGCCCTGCGTCTCGATTCGGCCGCGGCAGTGCACGCCCTGGTGCTGACGCGGATGGCCGGCCTTTTGCCGCAGTTTCTGTTGCCGTGAGGAGTTGGGATGATGTCGGGGACCCAGACGTCGGATGCCGATCCACGGAAGATCTCACTCGATTCCAAGTCGGTGATCGGGCGCACCGATCGCCAGGGAATGCTGGATCTGGTGGCGGCCTTTCCCTCGCAGTGCGAGGCGGCGATCCAGATCGGCCAGAAGGCCGCCATTGGTACGGCTCACGGTCCTTTCCGGACCCTGGTCGTGGCCGGGATGGGGGGGTCAGCGATCGCCGGCGATCTCCTGCGCTGCTACCTGGGTGACACCACCGAGATTCCAATACTCAATGTTCGCAACTACGTGCTGCCCCGGGCCGTTGGCCACGGCTCCCTGGTCCTGTGCTCGAGCTACTCGGGCAACACCGAGGAAACGCTTGCTCTCTATGAGGATGCCCGCCGCAAGCGAGCCCGGGTCATCTGCCTTACGACCGGCGGCAAGCTGGCCGAGAAGTGCGGGCGGGACGGCGTGCCGTGGATCCGGGTTCCCGGCGGTCTTCCGCCACGGGCCGCCGTGGCGTACACGTTCATTCCGGTGCTCACGACCCTGTGGCGTTTGGAGATCGTGCCCCCGCGCTGGGGGGAGCTCGACGAGCTCCTCCTCCGAGTGCGGGAAGCGGGAGATCGCTGTGCGGTCGAGGTGCCCACCGCCGAGAACATTGCCAAGCAGCTCGCCCGCAAGCTAGTCGGCCGACTGGCCGTGATCCACGCCTCGGCCGATCACCTCGAAGCCGTTGCCATGCGCTGGAAGGCGCAGCTCTGCGAGAACGCGAAGGCGCTCGCCTTCCACTCCCTCCATCCCGAGCTCACCCACAACGAGATTGTGGGATGGATGGGAAGGAGCCCTGTGATCAAGGGTTCCCATGTCATCGCTCTCCGCGATGCCGAAGACGAGGCCCGCACCCAGCGGCGCATCGAGGTGACGAGCGAGATGATCATGGAGAACGGGGCGGAAGTGAGCCAGGTCTGGAGCGGCCACGGTTCGCGACTGGCCCGCCTGTTCGGGCTGCTTCATCTCGGAGACTACGTGAGCGTGTACCTGGCGGTCTTGAATCGGGTCAACCCGACTCCGATCGAGGCCATCGAAACCATCAAGAGCCGCCTGGCCCAGCTCAAGGCCGGCGAGACCGAGGTGCCCGGTGCCTGAGCTGGACAAGCCCATCGCCATCATTCCGGTGGCCGGCGTCGGCAGCCGGCTCCGGCCGCATACCCACACCGTGCCCAAGGCGCTCATCAACGTGGCTGGCAAGCCGATGCTCGCTCACATTCTCGACGAGCTCACCAGCCTCGGTGTCCGTGAGGTCACGCTCGTCGTCGGGCACATGGGAGAACGCATCCGTCACTTCGTCGGGCGCGACTACCGGCATTTCGACGTGCGCTATGTCGAGCAGCTCGACCGTCAGGGTCTCGGCCACGCCGTGCACCTCACCCGCGGCCAGTGGCCCGGGCGGCGGCTCCTGATCGTTCTGGGAGACACCATCTTCCGCGCCGATTTCGGTGAGGTGATTGCCTCTCCCGTGAGCCTGATCGGGGTCAAGGGCGTGGATGATCCCCGACGTTTCGGGATCGTGGAACTCGAGTCCAGAGAGCCAGGTGGCCCGGTTGATCGAGAAGCCCGAGCACCCAACCTCAGACCTGGCCATCGTCGGCATCTACTACATCGCTCATGGCGATGTCCTCTATGAGTGCCTGGAGGAGCTGATCCAGCGCGACATCCGGACCCGGGGCGAGTACCAGCTCACCGACGCCCTCCAGCTGATGATCGAGCGGGGCGAGAAGATGGGTATCTTCCACGTCCAGGGCTGGTACGATTGCGGGCAGCCGGAGACCCTCCTGGCCACCAACCGGGCCCTCCTCGACATGCAAGGGGGAGGGGGACTCTCGGCCGAGGGTACGGGAGTGGTGCTGGCGCCGGTGGCCATCGACCCCTCGGCCACCGTCATGAGTTCGATCATCGGTCCCCATGTCTCGGTGGCCGCCGGGGCCGTGGTTCGCAACTCGATCGTTCGCAACGCCATCATCAACGAGAGCGCCATCGTCGAGGATGTGCTCCTCGATGCTTCGGTGATCGGGGACCACGCCGTGGTCCGTGGTGCATTCAAGAAGCTCAACGTCGGCGACTCGTCCGAAGTGGAGCTGATCTGAGCGGCCCGCCAGGGCCGGACAAGGATTCGGCGCGCGGGCGCCGGAGGAAGCAAGGAGGAACTGAATGAGCACGGTGGGCAGGGCAGCGGCAGACACGAGCAACATGCGCCACGACCCGGCGCGAAAGCCGGGGATGAAGGGCGCCTACCTGTTCACCTCGGAATCGGTCACCGAGGGGCACCCGGACAAGATCGCCGATCAGATTTCCGACTCCGTCCTGGATGCGATCCTGGACCAGGATCCGCAGGGGCGAGTGGCCTGCGAGACGCTGGTCACGACCGGGCTCTGCCTGATCGCCGGTGAAATCTCGACCCAGTGCTACGTCGACATTCCACAGGTCGCTCGCAAGACGATCCGCGATATCGGCTACACCGACGCCAGCTACGGCTTCGACTACGAGACGTGCGCCGTCATCACCTCCATCGACGAGCAGTCGCCGGACATCTCGGTGGGCGTCGACCGCCTCGGCGCCGGCGACCAGGGCATGATGTTCGGCTACGCCAGCAACGAGACCAAGGAACTGATGCCGCTCCCGATCCTGCTCGCCCATCGCCTGTCGCGGAAGCTGGCGGAAGTGCGCAAGGGCGCGGTCCTGCCCTACCTCCGGCCCGACGGCAAGACGCAGGTCACGGTCGAGTACGATGGGAACGGCAAGCCGCTCTACGTCAGGACGGTGGTCATCGCCGCGCAGCATCATCAGGACGTCTCGGTCGAGAAGGTCAAGATGGACCTGATCGAGAAGGTGGTGAAGGAGATCGTTCCGGCCGAGTACGTGAAGGACGGCGAGCTCCTGGTCCACGTCAATCCGACCGGGCGCTTCGTTCGGGGCGGTCCCATGGCCGACTGCGGGCTGACGGGGCGCAAGATCATCGTCGACACCTACGGCGGGGCCGGGCGCCACGGCGGCGGCGCCTTCTCGGGCAAGGATCCGACCAAGGTCGATCGCTCGGCTTCCTACGGGGCCCGGTGGGTGGCGAAGAACATCGTCGCCGCGGGGCTGGCCGACCGTGCCGAGGTGCAGATCGCCTATGTGATCGGCGTGGAGCATCCGGTGTCGGTCATGGTCGACACCTTCGGTACCGGGCAGATCCCCGACGAGAAGATCGCCGAGATGGCGCAGAAGTTCTTCGACCTGACGCCGAAGGGGCTCATCAACGAGCTCGACCTCCGCCGGCCGATCTACCGCCGGACAGCCGCCTATGGGCACTTCGGCCGGGAGGACGAGGGCTTCACCTGGGAGATCTGCAACCGCGTCGATGACCTCCGCCGCGGCATCTAGGAGGCAGCGGGACCGGGAGCCGTCGAGCCCGGGATAGGGTTGTTTTTCGCCGCGATTTGCGCCATCATCGCGCGCGCCCGCTGTTGGGCGCGCGCGGTGTGTTTGGGGCTCCGGCTCACCCATGCCGGGCGTGATGGGCCCGCACGCGCATGCACCCATTCCGCCGGCCCAACGATCCGTATACCGAGCGATCCTCTATAAAAGCTGAAGGAGACATCCCGTGACGATTCAGACTCAGACCCAGGGCGGGGCGAAGGCCAAGGTCGCCGATCCCAAGCTGGCCGACCAGGGAAGGCTCAAGATCGAGTGGGCCGAGAGCCGGATGCCGGTGCTCATGGCGCTCCGCGCGCGTTACGAGCGCGAGAAGCCGTTCCGCGGCGCCGCGCATCGCCGGCTGCCTGCACGTGACCAAGGAGACCGCGGTGCTGGTGCGAGACCCTGCGCGCCGCCGGCGCCGAGGTCAGCTGGTCGGGCTGCAATCCGCTCTCCACCCAGGACGACGTGGCCGCCGCCCTGGCCGCCGAGGACATCTCGATCTACGCCTGGCACGGCATGAACGACCGAGGAGTTCTACTGGTGCATCGACCAGACCCTCGAGTTCAAGCCCGACCCTGACCCTGGACGACGGCGCCGACCTGATCTTCACGGTGCACAACCAAGCACCCGGAGCTGGCCGACGAGATCATCGGCGGCACCGAGGAGACCACCACCGGCGTGCACCGGCTGCGCGCCATGGCCGCCGACGGCAAGCTCCGGTACCCGGTGATCGCGGTCAACGACGCCGAGACCAAGTGGGACTTCGACAACGTCTACGGCACCGGCCAGTCCTCGCTCGACGGCATCCTGCGCGCCACCAGCGTGCTGCTCGCCGGCAAGAACTTCGTCGTCGCCGGCTACGGCCACTGCGGCCGCGGCGTGCGCCATGCGGGCCGACGGGCATGGGCGCCAACGTCATCGTCACCGAGGTCAAGCCGACCGCGGCGCTGCAAGGCCCGCTCGAGGGCATCCAGGTCATGACGATGGACGAGGCGGCGCAGGTCGGCGACATCTTCATCACCGCCACCGGCATGAAGGACGTCATCGTCGACCGCCACTTCGAGGTCATGAAGGACGGCGCCATCGTCTGCAACACCGGCCACTACGACTGCGAGATCAACCTCGACGAGCTCGAGGGCATGGCCAAGGGCAAGCGCGACGATCCGCGACCAACAACGAGGAGTACACGCTTCGCCGACGGCCGCCGGATCTACGTGCTGGCCCAGGGCCGGCTGGTGAACCTGGCCGCCGCCGAGGGGCATCCCGTCCGAGGTGATGGACATGACCTTCGCCAACCAGTTCCTCGCGCTGCTCAAGCTGCACCGGGACGGCCGGAGCATGACCAAGGCCGTGCACGAGCTCTCCGCCGGAGCAGGATCAGGAGATCGGCCGCATCAAGCTCGAGACGATGGGGATCCGGATCGACAAGCTCACCGCCGAGCAGAAGGCCTACGACACCGACTACTCGGCCGGGACCTAGGGTCCAGCGTCGGGACGGGCCCCGCTCCAGGCGGGGCCCGCTTCCCACCGGCCCGCTCGTCGTGCCCCGATCCGGCGAGGCCCCTTGATCGGAGTGCGTCCCCGGTGATGGCACTCTGCAGGAGGTAGCCTTGTCGGTGCTCGCTCAACTCTCGCTCGCGCGCCGCCAGCAGATCCTGGGCATCCTGCTCATCGCCCTCGGCGTCTTGTCGGGCCTTTCCCTGCTCACGATGGGCGGCCCTCGGGGGGCGCTGGTGGCGAGCTTTGGTCCCGACGCCTGTGGGTTCGCCGGCTCCTTCCTGGCCCGGCTCCTGGCCGGCCTCTTCGGGCGGATCCCGGCGCTTCTCGTTCCCGTGGCCCTCGTGGCCTGGGGTGCGAACCGCGTCCTGCTGCGGCCGCCCACGGCGCTACTGGCTCGCTCCCTGGCCGCTTCGGCGCTCCTGTTCTTCATCATCGGCATCCTCGGGGTGTCGCACGCCAGGGACAGCTTCTGGGTGGGATACCTCGGCGAGGCGATCGGTGTGCAGGCCACCGGTTGGCTCGGAGCGGTGGGAGCTCACGTCGTGCTCTGGGCGGGACTCCTCGTTGCGGTCCTGTCGCTCCTCGACCTCGGGCTGGCCGATGTGATGGGCGCCCTGGGGGCGGCCTGGGCAGCGCTCAGGCACAAGCTCACGCTGTGGGGCAATGCCTTCCGGACGCGGGCCCAGGCCCAGCCGGGAGCGAACCACGTGCAGGGTCCCGAAGCAGGTGCACCGAGCCTGCCCTCTCTCGAGCGCGGCGCGCCGCCCTCTCTGCAATCGCCGGCGCCCGCGCCGCCTTCCGGGGTGGCCAGTGCCGCTTCGGCGGCGGCCACGAACCTCAAGGAAGCCTTGCTCGATCTCCGCAAGAGCCGCCGTGCCGAACGCGATCGAGTCGCCGCGGCCATGGCTTCCGATTTGAGTCCGCCGCGCGTGGCGCGGCCCGAGGAGTCCGTGCGACACGGCGTGGACGCGCAGGCCCCCGTGGCTCCTGCGGGTACGGGGAGTCGCTCGACAGGAGTCGAGCAAGCCGGAGCGGTGAAGGAGCCCGCCATCGCCGAGGCGGGGTCCCAGGCGAATGCCGCTCGCGCCGGATCGGAACGCCTCGCCAAGAGCGGCGCCAGCGGATTGAAGACTCTGAACGAGGCCAAAGCTCGGTCATCCACCGATCGGGCCGCATCGTCGGAGCGGGGGACCGCGCTGGAGCCGCGGCTCGCTCCGCCTGAAGCAGCGTCGGCCGGCGGCGTGGCCGCTCGGTCTGCTTCCCGCCCCGGGGCTCCAGCCGCCGGGAAGCCGCTGCCCCCATCGCGTCCGCGTGGCACCGCGTACGCCCTGCCGCAACTCTCCTTCCTGGAAACGAAGGCCGATGCCAAGACGCAGATTCCCGAAGCCGACATCCTGAAGAGCTCGCGCCTGCTCGAGCAGACGCTCTCTCACTTCGACATCACGGGCAAGGTGACCGAGGTCGTTCCAGGGCCCGTCATCACGCGCTATGCCTTCGAGCCTGCGCCCGGGGTCAAGGTGAATCAGATCCTGTCCCGCGCCGATGATCTGGCCCTCGCGCTCAGGGCCCACCGGCTGCGTCTCCTCGCGCCCATTCCCGGCAAGGCGGCGGTGGGTATCGAGGTTCCGAACCTGCACCCGGAGACCGTTCACCTGGGTGACGTGGTGGGAGTGGAGCTGTTCAAGCGGCCGGGGGGTCTGCTCCTCGCCTTGGGCAAGGACGTCTCCGGAGTTCCGGTGGTCGCGGACCTGAAGAAGATGCCGCACCTCCTGATCGCAGGAGCCACCGGCTCCGGCAAGTCGGTGTGCGTGAATGCCATCGTCCTGAGCCTGCTGAGTCGGCTGTCCCCCAAGGACCTCCGCCTCGTCATGGTGGATCCCAAGATGCTCGAGCTGACCAGCTACAACGGGATCCCGCACCTGTTGATGCCGGTGGTGACGGAGGCCCGAACGGCTGCCAAGGCGCTCCGTTTCATGGTGGCCGAGATGCAGCGGCGATATCAGCGCCTGGCCCGTCGCGGCGTGCGCGACATCGAGTCCTACAACGCGTCGCTGGACCAGCACGCGGGACTGACGCCCGAGGTGCCTCCCGACGAGGAGCACTTGCCCTACATCGTGGTCCTCATCGACGAGCTGGCGGATCTCATGCTCACCCTGGGCAACGAGATCGAGGATCCGATCGCCCGTCTCGCCCAGATGGCGAGGGCCGTGGGCATCCACCTGGTACTTGCTACACAGCGTCCGTCGGTGGATGTCATCACCGGCATGATCAAGGCCAATTTCCCTTCCCGCATTGCGTTTCAGGTTGCTTCTAAAGTCGATTCGAGGACGATCCTGGACCAGAACGGGGCCGAGGCCCTGCTCGGTCGCGGGGACATGCTCTACTTGCCTGCTGGCCGCCCGGACCCGGTGCGCATCCATGGCGCCTACGTCGCGGACCGGGAGATCCAGGACTTGGTTCGCCACTGGTCGGATTTCGATCCGCCCTCGCCCGAGCTCGACGTGGAGCGGCTGCCGCTCAAGGATGGGGGTGGCGAGGGTGGGGACGAGAGCGATGAGGACGAGCTCTTCGCCGAGGCCCGCCGCATCGTGGTGCAGACCGGGATCGGTTCCACCTCGCTCTTGCAGCGCCGGCTCAAGGTGGGGTATGCCCGGGCCGGCCGGCTCATGGACCTCCTCGAGCAGTCCGGGGTGGTAGGACCACCAGATGGTTCCAAGGCGCGGGAGGTTCTCATCCGCCCCGGCGACCTGCCGGACTAGAGGCCTGTTGGGTCGGGAAAGGACCATGATCCGGCTCGTGGCCATGGGAGCCCCGGCGTTTGCCGGTGTTCTTTCGCCTCCCGTCACGATCTGCTACCGTATCCGACCGGTTCCCTTCTTCGCGGGCCGCCCGCGGCGGGCGGCCGTCTCTATGTCATGAGCGCGACCCCAATTCCCATCCTGAAAGCCGGAGTGTCCGCTCCAGCCCATGCCCCGATAGCCACGGGCAGCGCCAAGCCGCGAGTCAAGGTCGCCCTCGTCACTCTCGGTTGCCCCAAGAACCTCGTGGACTCGGAGACCATGCTCGGCCTTCTCGGGCGGGCCGGGCACTTGACGACCGGCGATCTGGCCGAGGCCGAGGTGGCGGTGGTCAACACGTGCAGCTTCATCGAGCCGGCCCGCCAGGAATCCGTGGATGCCGTGCTCGAGGTCGCCGCGCACAAGCGCGGAGGCCGGCTCAGGGGACTCGTGGTCGCCGGCTGCATGGCGCAACGTTACGGGGCCGAGCTCGTGGCCGAGATCCCCGAAGTGGATGCCGTCATCGGGACCGGTCAACTCGAGCGCGTGGTCGAAGTCGTGGAAGCGTTGTTCGGCGGCAGGGAAGGTGGTGTGCACGTGGCCGCGCCGGGAGCGCCGGTCCGCGATTTCGCCGCCCGCGTGCTGGCGACACCCAGGCACTCGACCTATCTCAAGATCTCTGAAGGTTGCGACCATCGCTGCGCATTCTGCATCATTCCGGCTCTGCGCGGCGATCTCAGGAGCCGTACGGTCGAGGACAACGTGGCCGAAGCCGAGCGCCTGGTGGCGAGCGGTGTGCGCGAGCTCAACCTGATCTCTCAGGACACGACCGGCTATGGAACGGATCTCCCTGGAGGGCGTGCCGAGCTCGTCCGGCTGTTGCAGGCTCTGGACGCGATCCCTGGCCTGGCCTGGATTCGCCTCCTCTATACCTATCCGGCGCTGTGGACGAGGGATCTCATGACCGCGATGGCGGATCTAGAGCATGTGGTTCCCTACGTCGACGTGCCCATTCAGCACGTGAGCGAGCGGATGCTCCGGCGCATGAACCGCGGTCTGTCGGCCCGCCGCCAGCGGAAGATCCTCACCGAGCTCAGGCGGTGCATCCCCGGCCTGGCCGTGCGCACGACATTCATCGTCGGCCACCCCGGCGAGGAGGAGTCGGACATCGCTGAGCTCACGGACTTCATCGCCGAGTATCGCTTCGAGCGCATCGGTTGTTTTGCCTATTCGCAGGAAGAGGGCACGCCCGCCGGCGAGGATCCCGATCAGGTGCCGGAAGCGGTGGTCGGCGAACGCCTGGAGCGCGTGGAGAGCGCCGCTCGGCAGGTGGGGCTCGCCCTTCATGCTGCGCGTGTCGGGGAGACGATCGAGGTCATGGTCGACGGACCGCCTGTCGGCGGGCGGACGCCGGCTCGCTCGACATGGGACGCTCCCGAGATCGATGGCCGTGTTTTCGTCGAGGGGGAGGTCGGACCGCCGGGGACTCTCGTCCCGGTGCGGGTCATAGCGGCGGGAGCCCGAGATCTGGTGGCTGCGCCAGCGGTGGGAGAATAAAAGCCATGTCGCCGAAGGCAAGCGGAAGCGCACCGCGCGCAATCCAGAGTGAGCGTGGGCGCAGGGTGATCGCAGGAGCAGCCATTGCCGCCCTCTTCGGGCTCGGTCTCGCGGCAGCACCCTTCGCCGGCGAGCCGAGTCGGTACCCGACCAATCTCGAGCTGGTGCGGAAGGTGGCCTCGGAAGCGGTCACCGAGATGCTCGGTGATCTGCCACCGGCCGGCCGCCGTGTACGCATCCAGGTCGAGCCCTTTCACGAGGCGGGGTGGTTGGTAGAGGACCTGGTCGGGCAGGATCTTCGGGCCCGCGGCTACGAGGTCGTCGTTGTGCCCACGACACCGGTGTCACCCCCACCGGGTGCGGGTACCACGCCACCGGTGGCGCCGCAGGCGGCTGGGGACCAGGCCTACACGCCGCCGAGCGGCGCGGCGCAGGCCGGAGCCGCAGCCCAGGCCGCGATGCAGCAGTCGGGGCAGGAGCCCCCGCCCGCCGGATCAGCCCCGGCCGCAGGGGATTCGGCGTCCGCCTCCGCTCCGGGCGATGAACTCGGGAGCGCCGCCGGAGACGGGACAGCCCTGGCCTCCGCGGGCTCGCCCGAGAAGGTCATGGCCGGCGGTGCCGCCCAGTCCGCTGCAGCGGCCCCGTCCGCCGCCGAGTTGTTGCCCGTCGATGCCGAGATCGAACTCCGGGTCATCGAGCTCGGGCTGCGCTACACGAAGACCCACAAATCGGGTTTCATCTTCGGCGGCACCAAGGTCGAACGCCTCGCCGCCGCCAGCTTGCACGGTGATCTCAGGAGCGACGATGGCGCGATCGTCCGCTGGTCGGGACTCGGGGAAGCGTCGGCGATCGACGAGGTTCCCAAGGATGAGCTCTTGATCCTCGAGGGCCAGCGGTACCCGTTCACGGCACCGACGCTGCCGCAGAAGAGCTCCACGCGCTGGGTCGAGCCGGTTATCGTCTCGGTCATCGTGGTCGGGCTGGTCTTCCTCTTCGTATCGAACCGGAGCTAGCGGGGCCTGCGGGCGCTGCGCGCCCGCGTTCGGATCCGGCCGCGACGCGCTCGACGGCGGCCGGCAAGCGGGAGGGCGACGATCAAGCGCCACACGACAGTCAGGGATTCTGATTCGGGATGCCATTCCCAGCGGATGCGCCGTGCCCAGAGCGGCAGGCAGGCTGCGACCTGGCGGCCAGGGCTCGCGCTCATCCTCGTGCTCCTCGGCTGCGCCTATGCGGGAGACCCCAAGCCTGCGGCGACCCCGGAAGACGAATTCGCCCGCGCGAAGAAGGAATACGAAGAGGGTCATCACTACGACTCGGTGCAGCTCTTCACCACCTTCATCGATCAGCATCCCGGTAGCATCCTGGTGGACCAGGCCATTTACTTCCTTGGCCGCTCGTACATGGGCCAGAAGGACTGGATCATGGCATCCACCGAGTTCGAGCGCGTGGTGCGCGATTTTCCCGAGAGCCGTTATGCCTGCGATGCGGAATATGCCCTTGGCTTTTGCTACTGGCGAGAGTCGCGCCAGCCGAGCTACGACCAGGTGGAGACCCGGCGCACACTGGATCAGCTGAACCGCTACCGTGACCGTTGCCCGAACCATGAGGATGCTGCCGCGGCCGATTCCATCGCGGCCCTCGCGCGCGACCGCCTGGCCGAGAAACATTTCCGCGCGGCAGAGCTCTACAAACGGCTCGGTCAACCCGAAGCAGCCATCATCTATTGCAACCTGGTCGCCGAGGACTATCCAGACTCGAGCTGGTTGTGTCCGGCGCGCCGGCTCAAGGCGGAGCTCCTGACACAGGTCCTGCGCCGGGAGGAGGCGCGGACCGAGCTGGAGTGGCTCCAGGAGAACTGCCCTGATGAACCGGGCTTGTCCGCCCTCGAGCGTGAGCTGGGAAGCGGGCCATGACCGCCGCGATCTTCGGCGGCACCTTCGATCCGATCCATCTCGGGCACCTGGTCATGGCCGAGCACGTGGCCGAGGCCGCGGGCCTCGAACGTGTCCTCTTCGTCCCCGCGGGACGCCCGCCGCACAAGGAAGGCCGGACGATCTCGGCCGCTTCTCATCGCCTGGCCATGGTCGAGCTCGCGATCGCGGGCAATCCGCGCTTCGCTGTCTCCAAGCTCGAGCTCGAGGCGGGGGAGAAGCCGTCGTTCACCATCGACACCGTACGGCGATTGAAGGCGGACGGGGCAGACGAGGTGGCTCTGATCCTCGGTGCTGACAGTCTCGTCGAACTCGCCACATGGCGCGAACCGGATGCGCTGGCCAGGGAGTGCAGGCTTCTCGTGGTCGATCGCCCGGGATGGGACCTCGAGACCGCCCCGGCCCATCTTGCCGGGCGGCTCGAGCGCGTGGCCGCGCCGCGCCTCGACATCTCCTCGAGCGTGATCCGCGACCGCGCGGCCGGCGGCCTCTCGATCCGATACCTGGTTCCGGATGCGGTGCATGACTACATCCTGGGCCACCGCCTGTACCGCCGACCGGAGCCGCCCGCGGCGGGTCAGGCGTGAGTGCCGAGCGCAAGCGGCCACTGGTCGTGGGCGTCACCGGCGGCCTTGGGGCCGGGAAGTCGACGCTGTGCCGGCTCCTCGCGGCACGCGGCATCCATGTCATCGATGCCGACCAGGTGGCGCGAGCCGTCACCGCGCCGGGATCCCCGGCGCTGTCCGAGATCGAGGCGGCTTTCGGTCCAGGGCTCATCGACGCCGCCGGGCGGCTCGATCGCGCCGCCCTGGCGGCGCGCGCGCTCGCGGCTCCGGAGGGACAGGCAAAGCTCAACGCCATCCTCCACCCGAGGATACGGGCCGAGCTGGCGAGCGAGGTCGAGCGCCTGCAAGAGGCCGGGACCGAAGCGGTCGTGATCGAGGCCACGCTGATTCTCGAGAGCGGCCATCGCGACTTCTACGACCTCCTGGTGGTCGTGGTCGCTGCCAACGAGGAGAAGGTCCGTCGCGCCGTGGCCCGGGGCATGGATGCCGATGAAGCACGGCGCCGGCTCGATCTGCAGTGGGGCGATGAGGTGAAGTCCCGAGCGGCTGACCACATCGTCATCAACGATGGTAGTCTCGAGGCGCTGGCTGCGGCCGCTGACGGGCTGGCCCGCAAGATCAGGAGCGAGGCGGCGCGACTCTAGTCGCGAGCCGCCGCACCTGCGCGCAAGGAGGTAAGGAAGCGCATGGATCCGCAAGAGACCCAGGAACAGCTTGCCGAGCTGGATCAGAAGCTGCAACAGCTCAAGGAGTTTCTTTGAGGTCGAGCGCAAGCGGACGGACATCGCTCGCTGCGAAGAGGAGATGGCTGATCCCGGGTTCTGGGATCACCCGGATCGCGCTCGCGCCACCATTGGCACGCTGAAGACGGCTCGCGCCCTCGTCGAGCCGTGGGAGAAAGCCTGGCACCGTCTCGAGGAGGCGCAGGTGCTCTTCCAGCTCGGCACCCAGGAGGATGACGCCGCGACCCTCGACGAAGCCATGGCAGCGGTCAGCGCGCTGGCCCCTGATATCGATGCGCTCGAGCAGAAGAGCCTGCTCTCGGGCAGCGAGGACCACCTCGGCGCCATCGTCACCATCAACGCCGGTGCGGGTGGTACCGAGTCGATGGACTGGGCCGCCATGCTCCTCCGCATGTACCTGCGCTGGGTCGAGCGCCGCGAAATGAGTTACGAGATCCTCGACACGAGCGAGGGCGAGGAGGCGGGAATCAAGAGCGCCACGATCGAGGTCAGCGGGGACTTTGCCTACGGGTACTTGAAAGGGGAGAGCGGCGTGCACCGGCTGGTGCGGATCTCGCCGTTCGATGCCAGTCATCGCCGGCATACCTCTTTCGCCTCGGTGTTCGTGAGCCCGCGCGTGGACGACTCGATCGAGATCGAGATCAAGGAAGCCGATCTGCGCGTGGACACCTACCGCTCCTCCGGGGCTGGCGGACAGCATGTCAACAAGACCAGCTCGGCGGTGCGCATCACCCATCTACCGACCGGGATCGTGGCCGCCTGCCAGAACGAGCGCTCCCAGCATCGCAACCGGGACAAGGCGATGGAGATCCTCAAGTCGCGCCTGTACCTGCTGGCACTCGAAGAGGAGCGGAAGAAGATGGAAGCGATCGAGGCGTCCAAGATGGAGATCGCCTTCGGGAGTCAGATCCGCTCCTATGTGTTCCATCCCTACACCCTGGTCAAGGACCTCCGGACCGACGCCGAGACGTCCAATGTCACCGCGGTGATGGACGGCGAGATCGATGCCTTCATCGAGGCCTGGCTCCGGCGGCGGATGAACTAGGGCCACCCAAGTCAGGAGGAAACATGACCGGTCGGGGGACTCGACGCTCATGTCGGCCATCGCCCAGGGCTTCGCCGCGTTGCCGGTCGAGCCACCCGTACGCGTGGCGGCGAGCGAGAACCTCGCGCGCTGGCTCACGGGCCCGGAGTTCGAGGCCTATCGGCCTCTCCTCGACGAGCTCATCGCGACGGGGGCCTTTCCACTGCTCCTCGATTCCTTCTACCAGGTGCTGCCCTTCGGCACCGGGGGGCGCCGCGGCCCGGTCGGTCCGGGCCCCAACCGCTTCAACCCCTGGACGCTCGCCACCTCGGTGGCCGGCCACCTCGAGTTCCTGCGCGAGCGGTTCGGCCCCAGCGGGCTCCGGGTCGTGATCGGCTATGACTCGCGCCAGTTCCACGATCTGCGCGGCCTCTATCCCGCCGATCGCCTGGGTCCGCTGGCGGGCGTGAGCTCGCGCTCCTTCGCCGAGCTTGCGGCCCGCGTCTACACGGCCGCTGGCGTCGAGGTCTTCCTGAGCGAACGCATCATGGCCACGCCGGAGCTCTCGTTCGCCATCCGCCAGCTCGAAGCGCATGGCGGGCTGGTGATCTCGGCGTCCCACAACCCGCCCGACGATAACGGCGGCAAGTTCTACGACCACCGCGGGGGCCAGGAGATCCCCCCCGAGGACCAGGCCATGGTGGATCGCGTGGCCGGCGTGACGCGAGTCGATGCCAGCGGTGACGGGCGGCTCTTGAAGGCCATTCCCACGGGCGTTCACCGGGCCTACATCGAGCTCAACCTGGGGCTCAGCACCCGGCGCGAACGCGGCGGGGCCAAGGTGGTCTACACGCCACTCCACGGCACCGGGACGACCACCGTCGGTGAAGTGCTGGCCGCGGCCGGATTCCCGCCCACGTACCCTGCGGGTCAAGCCGAGCCGGACGGTCGCTTCCCGACCGTGCCCTTCGGTGTGGCCAATCCCGAGGTGCCGGAATCGATGCAGCTTGCGCTCGATGAGGCGCGTCGGATCGGAGCCGATCTCGTGCTCGCCACCGATCCCGATGCCGACCGCATCGGCGCCATCGTCAAGGCTGGAGAAGGGGAGTATCGCTTCCTCACCGGGAACGAGATCTGCGCTCTCGTCGTCAACGAGGCCCTCGCCGGACGGAAGTCCCTCGGGACGCTGCCCGCGCGCCCGATCGTCATGAAGACCGAGGTCACGTCGGATCTCGTGGCCCGGGTCGCACGCGCCCATGGGGCCGCCGTGATCGAGGACCTCCTCGTCGGCTTCAAGTACGTCGCGGCAGTCCTCGATCAGCTCGAGCGCCACGGGCAATACCGTGATGTGAAGGGCCGGCCCAGCGATTTCGTGGTCGCGGTCGAGGAGTCGCATGGCGTCCTCTTGACGAGCGAGATCCGGGACAAGGACGCCGCCGGCCCCGCGCTCGTGCTCGCTGAGATGGCGGCCCGCGTGCGCGCCGAGGGGCGTACCGTTCCCGACCTTCTCGACGACTTGCACCGTCGCCATGGGGTCGTTGCCAACCGTCTGACCTCGATGGTGATGCGCGGAGCGGCCGGGCAGGCGGCGATCGAGCGCATCCAGGCCGGGTTGCGGCAGAATCCGCCGGTTGCGATCGGTGGCGTCGCGGTGCGCCGGTTCATCGACCACTGGGATGAGGCTCCGGGCTCGCGGTTCGGTCCGATCGTGTCCGCGACCGACCGCGCCTCGCGCAACGTCCTCGTCTTCCATCTCGAGGGCGGCTCGCGGGTGGTGATTCGCCCGTCGGGCACCGAGCCCAAGAACAAGACCTACATCGAGGCGGCGAGTCCGCCGCTCGATCCTGGCACCGATCTCGCCGCCGAGCGCGATCGGGTGATGGCCCGCGCCCGAGCTCTCGAAGAGGCTTTCGTGGCCCATTGTCTCGAGCTCATCGGGATCCGCCTCCCCACGTGGGCGCTCAAGATCTCGGGCCTCGTCGCCCTCGACGAGAAGGTCGACTTTGCCGAGCGCTTCGTGCGCGAGTACGAGGAGAAGGCGGCACGGCTCACCGGCGGGGGAGGGTCCGGAGCGGTTCCCCCGGAAGAGGTGGCCACGCTCGGGCGGTGGATCGATGGGCGGCTCAAGGCCTATGGCAAGGACCCGC
Source organism: Candidatus Eiseniibacteriota bacterium (assembly GCA_963823555.1). Taxonomy (GTDB): domain Bacteria; phylum Eisenbacteria; class RBG-16-71-46; order CAVPCR01; family CAVPCR01; genus CAVPCR01. The sequence goes on from CAWGMA010000001.1 coordinate 964,293, forward strand.
GCCTCCTCGTGGCCGAGGCCTTGCGCGCCTACGTCGCAGCCGAGATCGAGCGCTCTCGGGCCGGCGGCGACCACGCGCGAGTTCGAGTGCTCGAGCTCATGGCTCGAGCGTTCGCCGCCGCCTGAAGTTCACTCCGCGGGCGCTCGATGGCGGCGCTTGCGGGCGAGGGGGGAGTGTGGCCCGGACGATTCTGGTCTCGGATGGCGGTCTCGGCATCGCCCGCGACATCGAGGATGCCGCGCTCGCGAACGTCCTGGCCGAGCCGCCGCCGGGGACCAAGCCCGCCGTCATCTGGGTGGACCTCGCCGAGCCGACCCCGGAGGACTACGCCTGGCTGTCGCGGCACTTCCATTTCCATCAGCTCGCCATCGAAGACTGTCAGCACGGCGTGCAACGGCCCAAGGTCGAGGAGTACGATGACTACCTGTTCTTCGTCTTTCATGCCATCACCGGACTCGGTGGTGGGGAGGATGAGAGGCGGGACGAGGATCTCGACTTCATCGAGCTCGATGGTTTTCTCGGCGAACGCTACCTGGTCACGGTTCACACCGAGCCGTTTCCGCTCCTCGACCAGTTTCGTGCGCGCATCCTGAGCAATCCCGCCTTGCTGGCGCGCGGAGCCGACGATCTCTTTCATGCCATTCTGGACGCGGCCGTCGATCTCTACTTCCCGCTCCTCGATCTCCTGGATGATCGACTCGACCGGCTGGAGGAAGAGCTCTTCAGCGGAGCCACGGCACGGACCCTCGAGGAGATCTTCGGCCTGAAGAAGCTCATCCTACGCTTGCGCCGGTTCGCCAATCCGCAGCGGGATACGCTGTCACTGTTCGTCCACCACGAGTATGCGGTCGTCGACGAACGCACCCGCTACTACCTGCGGGATGTCTTCGATCACCTCAATCGAATCAACGATACCCTCGATGCCTACCGGGATCTGATCGCCGGCGCTGCAGACACCTATATCTCCCTCGTCTCCCAGCGCACCAACGATGCGGTCAAGGTTCTGAGCATCTTTGCCACCATCATGCTCCCGCTGGGCTTGATCGCCGGACTCTACGGCACCAACTTCAGGAATCTCCCCGGGGCGGGAGCCGAATACGGCTTTCTCATCATGCTCGGGGGGATGGTCCTCATGTCCCTGGTCTTGCTCGGCATCTTCTGGCGGCGCGGGTGGTTCAGGCGGGGCTGAGGGCGGCCCGGTGGGGAAGCCCCGGGCCGCGGTGGGGGGCAGGCCCGCCATCGGGCCGGGAGATGGCCGCCGGGACCGGAACGAGCCATTGGACCGGGAACTCGCCGCCGAGTTCCGTTCATTCTTCCTTGACCCGATGCCGGCCGAGATTCATGATTCGAGGCCAGTTTCGCCGGAGCGCTGGTGGTTGTATCGTCGGCGCCAGCGGTCCCTTAGCACCCCGGGCTCCCTCGCGGCCGTGAGGCCGGGGTGAGCCAAGGATCCGAGGATGGGTGGGGCGGGCGTGACCGTCGTGATCCGGCACGGATTCCCCCTTTGGCGGCGTTCGCACATGGCTGGGCCCTGGCCGCAGGAATCGCCCCCGCCGGCGGCTCCCCGGGCCTTGACGCATCGACTGCAAGTCAATAGATTAGCGGTCTTTGTGTGTCATGCTGGGTGGCCAGGCCACCTGGTTGGAGGCTCGATGCCGGTGTCATTTCCTCGAGTGGCAGGCGTCCAGGCGCCGCGCCGTCGGTCAACCTCGCGGTTCGTGATCGGCTCCCACCTCGTATCGTCCGGTTGGTTCTTCGCTCTCGCTCTCGCCCTCGCTGCCGGTCCGGGCTGCAGCCTCGACGAGGGTCCGCAGAACCCGTCCTTTGTCGAAGTCATCCCCGTGACGAACGACGTCACCATCCCGGGCGGGGATATCGTGCCGCGCCGCTGGCTGATCGATGGCGTGGCGACCGATCCCGAGTGGAGTGAGGTCCCCTACACCTACATCTCAGTCGGTCCGGAGAACGGCAATCAGGGCGGCAGCTTCATCGTGGCCATGAAGGCGACGCATGACTCGGAGCGCCTCTTCATGCTCCTTCAGTGGCCGGACGCCACCCAGGACCGCCTGGGGCCGCGACTGGCATGGAATCCGGAGCGCAATCTCACGCCCAGCGGCTGCGATACGCTGCTCCTCGGCTGTTCCTGGGATCTGATCGAGGCGGACGAGGATCGCGTGGCCGTGATGTGGGATATGGGTGATGCGCGCGACAATGCCGGCACGTTCCAGGAGCGTGGGTGCCAGGTGGCCTGTCACGGCAACATGCATCCGATCAGCGGATCGGTCGACATCTGGCAGTGGCGGGCGGCGCGCACCAACCCGCTCAACTTCCCCTTGTCGGGGAGCTTTCGTGTCGGCTTCGCCGACGACGGATTTGCGAACGGCGCCGGTCGCGTCGATGATCCAGGCCTCAGCTTCTATCGCGACAACTACCGGTTCGTGCCCTGCGGGGATGGCTCGGAGCAGGCGGTTCCTCTCAAGCTCCCCGTCGCCCTCGATGCGAATCAACAGCCCACGACTCGGATCAACGACAACATGCGGCCCTGTGAGTACATCTATGATCCGACGGGTTCCGCTCTCACGTGTAACTCGCGGGCGAATCCCTGCCGGCAGTTCGAGCAGGTGGATGTCCTTGAGTGGGTGGCGGGGGACGATCTCTCGGCAATGCTCCTGAACCGCCCGGTCAACAACGAGGCCCGTCGTAGCCGGCACGATGTCGAGGCGCGGGGGCGCTGGGAGGAGGTCGTGAGTCCTGGTGGTGACCAGCGCAAGGGGACCTGGACTCTCGAGATGAGCCGGATCCTGAGCGTCGGCAATGCCGAGGACATCCAGTTCGACCCGCAGCGCCAAGAGCCCTATTACCTGGCGATCGCGTTCATGAACAACAGCGGCCGGATCCACTCCGGAACGCCGGTAGTCGAGCTTCGCTTTCAGCAATGACGTGATGAAGACGAGGATGGTGCTCATGACAAGACCGTTGGGGATGACGAGACGCCCGATCACGCGAGCTCTGCTCCTCCTCCTCGCCGTGGTGGCGCTCGCGGCCACCGGGTGCACCAAGCGCGTGGCGGTGAGCACGTCTGACGTCAACATCGCCGACGGCCGCGAGTTCGAGGTCCAGTTCAAGGGCGATCGGGTCGTCAGCGGCCGTTTCGTGAGCGGCTCCGAGGTTCGATTCGAACAGGGTGACAGCCTGTTCACGGCGGAAGTCGGCGAAGTGACCGATGAGTTCATCGGCCTCTCCAGTCCCGAGCTGGTGGTCGAGTCGGGGCGCGGCGGCGACTGGACCGATCTCAGGCTGGCCGCAGAAGATGCGCATTCCGTTGTCGAGCGGCCCCAGGTCGGCAATGCCCTGCTCGCCCGGGACGAAGTGGAATCCGTTTCGCTGATCACCATCGATCGCCGCCGCAGCGTCGTGGAGACCGTGTTCTGGGCTGGGCTCATCCTGGCGGTCGGCTTGGCTGCCACGGCGGAATAGGAGACGGGTCGAATGGGGGAGGGACTCATGCGCAGGCTTCTGGCCAGTCGCTTCGCCAGCCGGGCAGGTCGCTTGCTGGTGACCATCGTGCAGGTCCTGGCCATCGCCGCCGCCGCGGGACCACGGCCGGCAGCCGCGGAAGAAGGACCGGATCTGGCGATCGTCGGTGCGCGCGCCCGCGGCATGGGTAGCGCTTACACAGCGGTCAGCGATGGGATCGAATCGGTGGGCTGGAATCCGGCCGGGCTTGCTTTCATCCGCGGGCCCCGCCTCGCGGCCGACATGAGGCTCCACTTCGGTAGCGGCACGGTCACGCAGGGCATCCCGATCTTCAGCGGTGGCGGCGCCCCGGCTCCCGTCGACAACTTCACCGACACTCCGTCCAGCCGGTTCACCTACTACCTGATCGGTGGTGCGGCTCCCCTTCCGATCAAGGGATGGGTGGAGGATTACGGGCTTGTCGGGTCCCTCGTCTACCGCCGCGTCATGGATCGGTTCATCGGCCGGGAGCAGCTGATCGAGTTCGATCCCGGCGGCGGGTTCACGATTCCCTTCGAGCACATCGTCGATGAACAGGGCGGTATCGACGCCTGGACGCTGTCGCTGGCCGGTCGCGCCCATGAGCTGGTGGCGCTGGGCTTCAACCTCAACTTCCTCACGAACACCTACTCCGCTACGGACGAGCAGGTCGTGGCCTTCCAGGGGCAGGAGTTCTACCGGGCCGAGACCCAGCAGCGCTCGGATTTCGGAGGCTTTTCCTTCGAGCTCGGGGCCACGATCGAGCCCATGACCGATCTCAAGCTGGCCGGCGTGATGCGCCCGAGTTACGACTTGAAGCAGACGAACGGGCGCGGGCGGGTCCGACTGGAGGTCGCACCCGGAGCGGGCGTTCCAGAGGCTGATACGCTGATCCAGTACGAGGTGCCCGATATCACGAGCGACGTGCCGTTCATGTACGGGATCGGCGCCGCCTACCGGCTGTCGACATCCCCGCTGAGCGGTCTCCTGATCGCGGCGGACTACCAGTATCGCCCCTGGAACGAGATGAAATCGGTCGCGGACACGGAACAGGGCCCCGTGGAGCTGGAAACCTTCAGCTATCCGACTCATACGGTCAGTGTCGGCGGCGAGTATGTCTTCAATCGCGACAGTGACGTCCAGGTGCCGCTTCGCCTTGGTTTCCACAGCGCGCCAAGCGTGCAGGCCAACGTGGACAGCCTGAGCACTGAAATCGGCGCCGATGGTTATCGCAATTTCCGGGGGAGTCGCGTCGAAGGCAATACTTGGGCGTTCGGCGCCGGGATCCACTTCCCGAGCGTCGCCTTCGATGTTTCGCTCGACTTCACGAAGCACACCTTCTCCGAGTTCCTGTTCGGGAACGCGCCCCCGCCCGGGGTGCAGCTCGACATCGTGGAGCTCGAGGAGACCATGACCAATCTCTACTTCTCTTCCACGCTCCGCTTCTGACCCGGGGCGACGCGACGAGGGTGCGGTGATACCTGAAACCTCAGCTCCAAGCGGGCGCGGCAGGCGGCCACTCGGGCCTTCCGTGGTCCTGGGTCTGGTCGGGCTCTGGCTCTTGCTCGCAGCCAGCGCTTCCCGGGCTCAGATCATCGAGGCCTGGTCCCTGGGCTCGGGATTCGATCCCCGGCCGAGTCTCCCCCAAGCTCGTCTCGAGGCCATGGGTGGCATGAAGGTGGCTGTTCCCGACGAGAACAACGAGGTCAACCTCCTCGATTTCGCCGGGAACCTCGTCGGGCATATCGACGACAAGCCGACGAGCCACGTCGATGCCTTCGGTGGGTGGCGCGGGTGGGTCGATCGCACGACGCCCGAGGACCCGGACCAGGACTTTCGCTACTACCCGACGGGCTTTCTCGCCAACGCGATCCCCAACCCACGCTACGCGCTGGGGGGATCCATGGCCTACACGAGCTCGACCGCCGAGCGGCTGGTGTCGAACGAGTTCCTGCGCACCTTCGGGATGCCGGTCGTGAACCCGGAGTCGGGAAGCAGTCTCGATTCGGAGATCGGATCCAAGATGTCCGGAGGGGACTTCGCGATCCACTACGCCCGGCGGCTCGCGGACCGGTTCGCCTTCGGGTTGCTGGGTGGGTATTCGCTCCAGGATGAGCAACGGACCTCTCCGAACGTCTACCTTATCGACCACAAATCGCATGTCTGGTCGGTCAAGGGCAGCCTGGCTGGCCGCCTGTTCGAGGAGGCTGGACCGTTTCAGAATTGGTCGCTGGGTGCCAATGGTCTCCTGGCCAGCACCCGGATCGATGGCCGCTCCGCCGATGACCTGCACACCGACGATTACGCCTGGGACCGGAACAACGTAGGGTTCAACATCCACCTGCTGGGCCACACGCTCGAGTGGATCAAGGGCGGGCTCGATTTCCGTTATGGATCCTTCGAGGGCCTGGAGAGCGCCCAGTACAACTGGTCCTCGCAGTTCTCCCTGAACCCGACGAGTGAGACCATCTTGTTGGAGCGCAGCGTCTTCGACGAGGGGTTCCGGAGCAAGAGCTTCCTGACTCGCTGGGAAGGGCAGCCGCCGGGAATCCCGGCCTCGTTCGGGCTGGGGTTCCGAACCGGGCAGAGCGAATACTGGGTGCTCCCGGGAACCAACGTGAATTCGTTCGTGACGGCGCGGAACCAGCGGATCACCGACTGGGAGCTCTCGGGGGGCGGCAGCTATTTCCTGCCGAAGGGACGTGGCCTCTTGGCCGGAGAGATGGCCTGGGGATTCCTGGATCGGGACGAGAGCATCACCCCGCCGACACAGAGGGTGGGGGCTTCCATGTGGGCGCTGGGTGTCGGAGGGGAGTATACGGTGACGCTGCCCGTCGTGGCCCGCGCCGGATACAGGCTGACGCTCGAGGACCAGAACCGAGACAAGGCCAATCCGGAAGGCGAGTTCACGGCCCATCGTCTGGCCCTGGGTGCCGGCTATCGGACCCCGTCGGCCAGGATACTGATCGATTTCGCCTTCAACTACGAATGGAAGAGTTCGGGGGCGGAGGAGGCGGGGGTCGCGGACGAGGTGGTCGAGGACCAGGACCGCAAGTCCGTGACCTTGCAGCTGCGGACGCTGTTCTAGTCCGATCGGCGGGCGCAGGCCCGTCCGGACTGGGGCAGCACTGGCAAATGTCGCGAGAGGAGGCGGGTGTCGGTGGAAGCCGGCTCATGAGTGGGCAAGGGGTTTCATGGCCAGAACTTGACCGCTGAGTGATGAGACCCTTAGACTAGCCCCCGGCTGGCGTCCCCAACGACCCGTCCCCCCCCTTGCGGCATAGAAATCGAGCTTGCCCAAGGCAAGTGAGGAGCTTGTTCGCCATGCGCGCTCGCGTCAACAGATGGCTCCCCCCGGCCGGACTGGCTCTCCTGGGTACCCTCTTCTTGCTGGTGCTTCCATGCACCTCGAGCCTGGCTCAAGGCGTCGGGGAGATCTCCGGGAAGGTGAGCGATGCCCGGAATGGGGAACCCCTGCCTTACGCCAACGTCGTCATCCTCGGCACCCAGATGGGTGCCATCTCGGGCGATGACGGCACATTCGTCATTCGCAACGTGCCTCCCGGAACCTACGAGCTCCAGGCCTCCTACATCGGCTACACGAGCATGGCCAAGTCCGGCATCGCCGTGGCTGCCGACGGCAAGGCCGCGGCCGACTTCCAGCTCCGCGACGAGGCCTTCCGGGAGCAGGAGATCGTCGTCGAGGCCAAGGCCGCGATGGTCTCCAAGGAGCGTGCCGACACGCACCACAACGTGACCAGGGAGACGCTGCGCCAGCTGCCGGTGGATGACGTCAACGAGGCGATCGCGCTCAAGGCGGGTGTCGTCTCGCAAGGTGGCGAGCTGCACTTCCGTGGCGGTCGTGGGGGAGAGGTCGCCTTCTACGTCGACGGCGTCCCGGTCCGCGATCCCCTTGGGGCAGACCGGCGTCGATATCGGGACCGCCGCTCTCCAGTCGAGCGAGGTCATCACCGGTGGGTTCGAGGCCGAGTACGGCAATGCCCAGTCCGGCGTCGTCAATCTCGAGACCCGCGAAGGGACCGAGGACTTCGGGGGCGAGTTCCGCTTCTATACCGACGACTATGGAGCTCCCGACCGCACGTTCAACAACTTCGATCGCGTCAGCCTCGGCTTCGGCGGCCCGACGCCGGTGCGGGGACTCACCTACTTCCTGTCCTATGAGGGCACGTTCGAGGATACGTACCTGAAGACGTCGGAGGATCGCAACCGCTACATCTTCATGGACTTCGTCTCGCTTGGCGATCGTCAGTACAACGACGTCAAGCTGCAGGGCAAGCTCGCCTACAAGATCACTCCCAACGTCAAGCTCACCGGTGAATACCTGAACTCGAGTACGCGTTCCGACGCTTACATCCACCGCTGGAGCCGTGCCGGCTATGTCGAGACCCGGCAGTCAGTGGACTCCCAGGGCCGCGAGTTCACCGAGTACGGGCGCTTCAGCCTCTATCGTGAGAACGAGAACTTCGTGCCGTACAACGCGCCATCGCAGACTCCGAACCGCGACGAGGGTTTCGACCAGTACAAGGTCGTGTGGCGGCACAACATCTCCAACGAGACTTTCTACAACCTGCGGCTCTCCCGCGCCGCGTACGAAACCGATCGCCGGGTGCAGGGCCGGGAGCCGTGGGAGTACCTGCAGCAGCGGCCCTTCTACTGGGTCGACAACATCAACGACGTGTCCGAGACGTACTTCGTGACCAACGGTGACTACCCTCGCTTCTACACGCGGGATAACAAGGTCTACACGGTCAAGAACGACTGGACCAAGAAGCAGCAGAAGCACTTGATCAAGTGGGGCGTTCAGGGGATCTACAACGACCTGCTGGTCAACTCGCTGCGCTACCCGAACGAGATCAACGTCCAGGGCACCTACGGTTCGGACAAGACGGCCTTTCATTACTACAACCCGGAGGGCTCCCTCTACCTGCAGGATCGGTGGGAGCACGAGGGCATGGTGATCAACGCCGGCTTGCGCTACGACGTGTTCTCGGTCGGTGATCAGATTCCGGCCGGCGAGGTGACCGATCGCGTCAAGACCCAGCTCTCGCCGCGGCTCGGCATCGCCTTCCCGATCTCCGACCGCGACGTGATGAGCTTCACCTACGGGCGCTACTTCCAGGTGCCGGACCGCATCTTCATCTTCGAGGACCGCGGACCGCTGGCCATCGTCCGTGGCAACCCGGATCTCGATGCGGAGACCACGATCTCCTATCAGGCCGGTGTTCAGCACGTGTTCTCGCCCACCGTCGTCGGGCAGTTCGCGGTCTACTTCAAGGACATCTTCGGGCTCCTCACCACGCAGCGCCTGGTAGCGCCCGGCTCGCCCGACCTGGTGGCGACCTATGTGAACCAGGACTACGCTTCGTCGCGTGGCTTCGAAATCTCGATGACCAAGCGCTTCAGCCACAACTTCTCGGCCAACTTCGACTACACGTTCGGTATCGCAACCGGCGTGGCCTCGGATGAGGAGGAGACGCTCCGCAACTCGGACGAGCTCCTCTACCTTCCGATCTCGGAGCAAGCGCTCGACTGGGATCAGCGGCACACGATCAGCGGGACCATGTACATCTCCGATCCGGGCAACTGGTCGACCAGCTTCGTCTGGCGCTACGGCTCGGGCTTCCCCTACACCCCGCGTAGCCGCTATCAGAAGGAGCTCGACCCGAAGGACACCAACACCGGCCGGCTGCCGTCCACGTCGACCCTCGACGTCCAGGCCGACAAGTTCTTCCGGATCTGGGGACAGAACTTCACGTTCTTCCTCCAGGCGCGAAATCTCCTCGACGCGGCGAACATCACCGATCTCGAGCCGGACAACTGGCCTCCCGGTTTGACCTCGAGCGAGGATCTCATCGACTACTCGGCTTACTACACCGAGACGCAGCTCGCGGGTGGTGCTTACCTCGGCGACGATCTGGATGGGGATGGGCTCTCCGACTGGGTGCCGCTGGGGGATCCGCGGGTCTTCGGTGAGCCGCGAGTCATGCGAATCGGCGTGGGAGTGACTTTCTGATGAATCAGATCCCGATGGCGACCCGGAAGCCATGGACCGGGCGGGGGGCCTCCGGAATCGTTCTCGCGGCTGCGCTCATCGCGGGCGCCGTCTCGGGACTGGTCATGGATGCAGGGGCCTATTCCGACCAGGTCAAGGCCCCGGGATTCGACGGCCGGTACTACCCGGGGCTCGACGAGTACACCGGAGGGCGTGATCCGGAAGGAATCTTCGAGCGGAGCTGCACCTTCATCCACTCGGCCGGAAATCTCCTCCTCCACATGTCGAACGGGGGGTTCGTCGGCGACTTCTTCGGGCGCTTCTGCTCGCGTCCGTCGTGCGAGTGGCCTCCCGGATCGAACGACGAGTACCTGTTCATGGCCGGCCTCTGGGTGGGCGCCGTGGATGCCGACGGCAACCCGCACGTCTCCACCGGGGCCTATGAGACCGAGTTCCTGCCCGATTTCGAGGACCTTCGCGACCGTATCTACGTCAGCTACGAAGGGGAGCGGGGTGGGGCGCGCTACTCGAGCTCGGGCAACGCAACCTCGGCCGACGATGACCGGGATGCCACCGACATCAACGACCAGCGTCACATCAACGAGGACTTCCGCAACGGCAAGGACGACGATGGTGACGGCCTGATCGACGAGGACTTCGAGGCTATCTCCCAGCAGATGTTCTCCGCCGAGTACACCGACTACGGCGAGGTCTCGACCCAGTTCTTCAACGAGCACGTGCCGCTCTTCCTCCGGGTCCAGCAGCGGAGCTTCTCCTGGTCCTCGGGCGGCGCCGAGAACATGATCGGTATCGACTACAAGATCTGGAACGATGGTGGTCGGTCGCTCAGGGACATCTACCTCGGCTTCTTCGTCGACTCGGACGTCGGCCCTGCCGACTCGGACGAGTACCCGAACATGTATCTCGACGACCTGGTCGGGTTCGCCGAGATCGACACCACGATCATCGATCTCCGGCCGTCCACTCCGGCGAACTGCCGGCGGACCCAGGTCAAGATTCAGGCGGGCTACATGCGGGATCTTCCCGACGCCACGCACTCGATCACCGACACCGGAGACGTCCCGGGCTGGTTCGGCGGGCTCTTCCTGGGGCACTCCACCGACCCGGCGGGCATCGTGGCTCCGCCCGATGTCGGCATCCGCACCTTCGTCTGGTTTGCCCAGGGTGGCGCCATTCGTGACCCCGAGAACGACTTCGAGCGCTACGAGCTCCTCTCGCGCAACTCCCGCACCGAGGAGGGGCGCTTCATCCAGGAGACACCGGCCGATCCGCGCGATTATCGCTACGTGCTCGCGGTCGGGCCGTTCTCGGAGCTCCTGCCCGATACCTTCCTCACCTTCCAGGTCGCCTTCGTCATCGGCGACGGCTTCGAAGGGCCCAATGGGCTCAAGGCCAACGCCGTCAATGCACAGCGCATCTTCGATGGTGATTTCTTCAACCTCGACGGTGATGCTCTCACCGGCACCCGCGGACGCGAGAAGTGCGTCTTCTGCGGCGGCGGCGGGCCGCTCTCGACCATCGATGACGACTGCGATCCGACCAATGCCGAGGTCAACTGCGAGCGCTCGGTCTGCACCTGGATCGACGGCGACTGCGAGAACCCGGCTCACGTCTGCACGGGGGCGGACGGCAAGGAAGCGCGGGTCAACTGGATCGGTGTGTCGCCGCCGCCCGCGCCGCCCATCGCCGTCTCCACGGCCGGTCGTGTGACCGGGATGGAAGATGCCGACGTCGACTGCCTGGGGGGGCCCATCCCGTATGCCGGTTCCAACGAGATCGCGATCGCCTGGGACAACCTCGTCGACAAGTCGGTGAACCCGATCACCGGCGAGAAGAACTTCAAGGGCTATCGCGTGTGGAAGGCGGCCAACTGGACGCGCGAGTCCTCGAGCGTGCCGACCGAGAGCTTCCAGCTCCTGGGCGACTTCTCGGAGGTCGCCGACTCGAGCTGCACCAGACTCACGGCCCTCAAGCCCGACGCCACGGGGCCGCCCTTCGACAACAACGACTACGTGACCTGGGACTTCTGTCTCTCGAGCCACGAGGCGTTCGAGACCTATCTGAACGGGCTCGTCCGCCCCGAGGACAGCCCGTGTCCGATCTCGGTCATCGAGACCCGGAAGCAGAACGACCCCTTCTTCACCATGGGCGGATCACGGCCGGACCTGGTGGTGGATTCGGCTCTTGTCTTTTCGAAGGACATCGGGTCCTGTCCGCTGGGCTACCTGATCGATCGCTCCGGCGGCTATCAGCCCATCGACGCCACGACCTGCCGCGACCGGTTCTTGCAGGTGGCGCAGCCGCAGGACATCGGCGGCGCGATGTACTACGTGCAACAGGACTCGCTCATCGGTACCGTATGTGACACGCTCTGGTGCAAGGGCTTCTACCAGTTCACCGACCGCAACGTGCTGCCGGGATACCCCTACTTCTACGTGGTGACCGCCTACTCGGAGACCGTCGAGGAGGTGCAGGGGGAGCAGCAGGTGGTCGAGCTCCACACCCGGCCCGCCTCGAGCGAGGAGTCCGCGGTGTTCCCGGCCTCGTCCGCCGCTGGAGACGCGGGCCGTGTCACAGTCGTTCCGAACCCCTATCTGGGTGGGGCCGGTTGGGATCTCAAGCCCAATCCGACCGATCCGACGGGGACCAAGATCGCGTTCAATCACCTGCCGCCGAGTTCGACGGTGCGGATCTTCACGCTGGCCGGCGACCTAGTGGAGATCCTCACGCCCGAGGGCCAGGAGGGCGGGACAAGCTACTGGGATCTCATCAGCCGCAATGGGCAGGATGTCGTGTCGGGGATCTACCTCTACTCGGTGGAGTCTCCGTCAGGCAGCACGATCGGCAAGATGGTGGTGGTGCGGTGATGGGCACGCGGACCTGGCAGGAAGCCCGCCCGGCGGTGCCGGCCGCGGCATGCCGCAGAGGCGGTAGAGGAATCACGGAGGTGGCGTCGTGAAGCGTATTAGCCTGCTGACCCTTGTCCTCGTGCTCGCGGCCTCGCAGGCAGGAGCCACGGAGATCTTCGAGAAGGTGGGCACCATCGGGGGTCAGTTCCTGAAGATCGGGATCGGCGCGCGGGCCACGGCCATGGGCGAGGCCTTTACCTCCATTGCCGATGACGCGTCGGCCGTCTACTGGAACCCGGCCGGGATCGCGCGTTTGCAGGGGAACACCCTGAGCTTCAGCCATGCCGCCTGGCCGGCGGAACTCGACCTGAACCAGGGTGCCTACATCTTCTCCGTCGGATTCATCCCCGGCATGCTCGCCGTGCATGCCCGGGCCCTTTCGATGTCCCCGTTGCTGCGTACCGATACCACCCACCCCGATGGGGACGGCACCTACTTCGATGCCGGCGACTTCGCCTTCGGTGTATCGTACGGGCGATCGTTCACCGACAAGTTCTCGGCGGGAATCACCGCCAACTTCGTCCAGGAGACGCTGGCCGACTACGATGCATCCACGGCCACCTTCGATTTCGGGGTGCTCTACGACACCGGCTATCGTTCCTTGCGCATCGGGATGTCCATCGCCAACATCGGCGCCGAGATGCAGTTCATCGAAGATTCGGTGAAGATGCCGATCATCTTCCGTCTTGGCAGCTCGATCATGCTCTACCAGCAGGGGGCCCATAATTTCCTGACCGCCGTCGAGTTCTCGCATCCGCCCGACAATGCCGAGCGCGGCAACTGGGGCGGCGAATACGCGTTCAAGGACTTCTTGTTCCTGCGTGGGGGATACAAGTTCAACTACGATTCGGAAGGCCTGACGGCCGGAGCCGGCGTCAAGTTCCCGGCTTCCTCCGCGGCCACGGCGAAGGTCGACTACGCGTTCAACGATTTCGAGACGCTGGGCAGCGTTCATCGTTTCTCGGTCGAGCTGGCGTTCTAGAAGGCTCGCCACACCGCTGCCGGCCACTTTTTCTGCTTGCGCCGCCTCGGAGGAAGCAGCACGGTCATCCCGTAGCTGCTTCTTCTGTTTGCCTTCGGCTGGCGGCCGATACGGCCCGGGAGAGGGCGCTGGCAAGGAGGGGCCATGCCACTCGCAACCCGCGGTGGGGGGACTCGCTGGGCCAGGGGGCGAGCTTCCTGTTCGTCCTGGGCGCCGCGCTCGCTGTGGCTGCCCCGGCCCTGGCCTTTCCCCTGCTCGGATCTGGCGACATTCGCTTTCGCTTCGACCATGCCGCCTTCCGGTCCGGGACCGGGGGGGCCGAGTCCGAGTTCTACCTGGAGATCGACAACAGCGAGCTCGAGTTCGTTGTTGATAGCGGAGATCTGATTGCCGAGGTCGAGCTCAAGGTCGATCTCTTCGCCGAGGGCAAGCGCGTCTTCCGGCGGGAGTACCCGCTCAAGTTCACCGAAGGCCAGGCGGCTCCCGACGCCGCGGTCCCCGCCGCCGTGGCCGCCAAGACCCAGGTGCTGCATCTCCGCATCCCGGTGCCGGACGAAACCGATTCCGTGCACGCCGAGGTCGAGGATCAGAATGCGCGCAAGCGCGGCCTGGTCTACCTCTTCACCAAGACCCGCAAGGCCGGGGAAGCCGGTGGCCGGCTCAACGTGCGCCGCTTCCCCCCCGGGGAACTCTCCGTTTCCGACATCCAGTTCGCCTATCCGTTCGGGCGGGAGACAACCGACCAGACCTTCATGAAGTCCGGGATCGATGTCGAGCCGAATCCCGGGCGCGTCTATGGCGCCGTGGAGCGGATCGTCTCCGCCTATTTCGAGGTGTACGACCTGGCACGCCCGACCGGGGGTGAACGGCGGGACTACGAGATCGCCTACGTTGTTCGCGATCAGGCGGGTGAGCCCGTCCGGGACTGGTCGCGGCGGATCATGAGCCAGGCGCCGACCTGGGCTGACACCGTGAGCTTCGATGTCTCGGGTCTGCGGCCCGGCACGTACTTTCTCGGGGTCTCGGTCAAGGAGGAGATGAGCGGAGGGCGCGCCATCGTCGAATCCTCCTTCGATCTCGTGTGGGCGGCCGCCGCCTGGACCCGATGGCTCATCGAGACCGAGGCCATCGTCCCGTTCCTCATCGGTGGCGTCGAGCTCGACTCGTTTCTCGCGCTCGGCCCCGGCGCCAAGGAACGCTACCTCGAGGACTTCTGGGCTGCCCACGATGCGACGCCCGGGCAGGGGAACGCGACCCGCGAGGAGTTCAATCGCCGAGTGGCATGGGCGAACCGGAACTACTCCACGACACTCGAGCCCGGCATGCGCACCGATCGCGGTCGGATCTACATCAAGTACGGCGAGCCCGACGAACTCCGGCGTGAGGTGATTCCCGTTCAGGGCAACGACATCAATGCGGCGCTCGACGAGCTCGATCGTTCCACCAGCGGCGAGCTCACCGGCAACCGGGCCATCGATCCTGAGGACTCCCGGGCCTTCGAGATCTGGCTCTACGACTATCGCGGCAAGGAGCTGTTCCCGACCAAGGACATGACAACCGGCCTCGGGCTCCAGTTCATCTTCGTGGACGATCTTGGCGTCGGCGACTACCGCCTCATCCGCACCAACGACAAGAGCGACTTCTGAGTCGGCGAGCTCGCCGCGGGGTTGACACCCTACCGACCGCGGCCTACGCTCCCGATCGCTTCCTTTCCCCTCCGGCCGACAGTCGCGCCCGCGTGTTTCTGGTGCACGCGCTCGCCAGGCACCAGAGATGGAGATTGCCATGACTCATCCGGTGAAGACGGGCCTCGGCAAGCTGAGCGTCCGCGACCTCGACCTGCGCGGACCCGACGGCGCGGGCGGCAAGCGCGTGCTCATGCGGGTCGACTTCAACGTGCCGCTCAAGGGCGGGAAGGTCGGGGACGACACCCGAATTCGCGCCACCCTGCCCACGGTCCACCTGCTCAAGGACGCCCGGGCGCGGATCGTCCTGATGTCGCACCTCGGCCGGCCGAAGCAGCGGGACCCCGAGAAGTCCCTGGCTCCCGTGGCCGAGCACCTGGCCGGGCTCCTCGCTCAGCCGGTGGCGTTCGCGCCGGATTGCGTCGGACCGGAGGCCGAGCGGGAGGCGGCTGCGCTCGCGCCCGGGGGCCTCCTCCTGCTCGAGAACCTGCGCTTCCATCCCGAGGAGGAGGCCAACGATCCCGACTTCGCCCGTGCGCTGGGACGGCTGGGTGAGATCTACGTGGACGACGCCTTCGGTGCGGCACATCGCGCCCACGCTTCGACCGTGGGCGTGGCGGCAATCTTGCAGCCGGCGGCGGCGGGACTCCTTCTCGCCCGTGAGCTCGAGGTGCTGGGAAAGGTCCTCGAGTCGCCGGCGCGGCCTTTTGTCGCCATCCTCGGCGGGGCCAAGATCTCGGGCAAGATCGACGTCATCTTGAACCTCCTGCCGCGGGTCGATCGCATGCTGATCGGCGGGGCGATGATGTACACGTTCCTCAAGGCCAAGGGGATCCCGGTCGGGCGCTCCCTGGTCGAGGATGACAAGCTCGACCTGGCGCGCGAGATCCTCGGCAAGGCGGGCGCCAAGCTCATCTTGCCCGTGGACACCCGCGTGGCGCCGGCGGCCGATGGATCGGGGGGCAACGGGTGGGTGGTGCCGGTCGGTCAGATCCCCGAAGGGGAGATCGGCGTCGATATCGGTGCCGCCACGGTCGCCCGCTTCAAGGAAGCGCTCGCCGATGCCCGCACGGTGCTCTGGAACGGGCCGATGGGGATCTTCGAGGTCGCATCCTTCGCCGATGGTACGCGCGAGGTGGCGAAGCTCCTGGGCGCTGCCACCGGGCGTGGTGCGACCACCATCGTCGGCGGCGGTGATTCGGTGGCGGCCATCGAGTCGGCCGGGCTGGCCGGAGAGATCTCGCACATCTCGACCGGAGGGGGAGCGTCGCTCGAGTTTCTCGAAGGCAAGGTCCTTCCCGGCGTCGCGGCGCTCACGGATGCGGACAAGGGTGTGCGATGAGGCGGAAGCTGATCGCCGGAAACTGGAAGATGAACCTCGGTCCCCGGGCCGGAACCGAGCTCGCGCGCGCGGTGGTGCGCGTGCTGAGTGCCGGATCGGCCACGGATGCCGCATCCTTCAAGCCTCCGCAGGTGGTCCTGATCCCGCCGTTCGTCACGTTGCCGGCCGTGGCCGAGGCCATTCGCGGCTCAGCGATCGGTCTGGGGGCCCAGGACCTCCACTGGGAGCGGCATGGCGCCTTCACCGGTGAAGTGTCGGGAGAGATGCTCGTCGAAGTGGGGTGTCGCCACGTGCTCGTCGGCCACTCCGAGCGCCGCCACCTTTTCGACGAGACCGACGAGGTCGTCGCGCGCAAGGCACGCGCCGCACTCGGCATCGGGCTTTCTCCTCTCATCTGCGTCGGGGAGACCCTGGCTGAACGGGAGGCGGGGCAGACGGCGGAGGTGATCGAGCGCCAGATCCGGGCCGTGTTCGATGGGCTCGATGGCAAGCAGGCCATGGGCACCACCGTGGCGTATGAGCCGGTGTGGGCGATCGGCACCGGGAAGAACGCCACCCCGGACCAGGCGGTCGAGGTGCATGTCCAGATCCGGCAACTCCTGTCCGGGTTCGTCGGGACAGGGGAAGCGGAAGCGCTGCGAATCCTCTATGGCGGGAGCGTCAACCCGCAGAACGCCGCCGGACTCCTCGGGAAGAAGGAGATCGACGGGGCGCTGGTCGGGGGGGCGAGCCTCAAGGCCGAGGAGTTCGGGCGGTTGATCCAGCTCGGAGCGGAGGTCCCACCCACCCGATGAGGACCTGGCCCTCCTGGGCCCCCGGGCTGGAAGGGGGTGGTGGAGAGGGGTTTGCCGGGAGGGGACGCTGGCTTGAGAGGGGGCGGTTCAGTCCGGGGTTGAGGCGACCCGTAGCCCTGTGCTACCTTTTTCCGGCTCGATTCCAGCAAAGCTCCCACGCCGCCACGTTTCGCCGGAGAGTGTTCGTCTGATGTATATCGTGCTTCTTGTCCTCCATGTCCTGATCAGCCTCACGCTCATGATCTCCGTGCTCCTGCAGTCCGGTCGCGGCGGCGGGCTCGCCGGCGCCTTCGGTGGCGGCGGCGGGAGTCAGGCCATCTTCGGCGGCCGGGGCGCGGCCACCTTCCTCACCAAGGCGACGACGGTGCTCGGCGCCAGCTTCATGGTGAGCTCTCTCCTGCTCGCCATCCTGAGCAGTCATCGCGGGGAGGGCGGGAAGAGCGCGCTCGAGCGTGCCGCCGAGCAAGCAACGGAGGAGCCGGCCGGCCTGCCCGGACCTGGCGAGAGCGGATTCCCGGGATCGCTTCCCGAAGGTGGAGCCGGTGCTCCGACCGGAGGGCCGGCGGAGTCTCCAGCAGCGGGCACCTCGGCGCCGGCATTGCCCGGTGGCAGCGCTCCGCCGACGCCACCGCCCGCAGAGCCGCCCAGCGGCGGGGGTGGATAGGGCGGGAGCTTCTGCGCGCGATCCACGAGGATCGCGTCACGTGATCGCGCCACCACCAGGCGCGTGATGAGAAATGAGCTTGGTGCCGGGATGGTGGAACCTGGTAGACACGCACGTTTGAGGGGCGTGTGGGGAAACCCGTGCGGGTTCAAATCCCGCTCCCGGCACCACCTTTCCTAAGTTCCTGCCACTTCCTGCAGCCCACTTCCGCACCGCCGGTGAAGTTTCCGCTGAAACATGGCAGGCCCTTGTTTCCGCGGAAACATCGCGGTCGTGCTCTCACCGCACGACGAGGAGCCGCGCCGGGCGGGGAACCGCGGCGCCAGCTTCACCCGCGACCTCGATGAAGTAGACCCCCGACGGCAAGGACCTCGCCCCCACCAGCTCGGACCAGCGGACGGTGAGCCTCCCCGCCGGTCGCACCCCGAGCGCCCGCTCCCGCACCAGCCGCCCGGCGGCATCGTAGAGGTGGAGGACGGCGGGCCCATCCGCCGCCTGCGTCCATTCGATCCGCCCCTCGGGCGTGACCGGATTGGGCTCCACCCTGAGCACGAGCGGCGGCACCGGGGCGGCGGGCTCGGCCGCCACCCCGATCGGGGCGGCGCAGCCGACCTCGAGCGCGCCGACGAGCCCGCACCCCGTGGGGGAGTGGGCCGCGGCGCAGGGTGAGGTCTCGGCGAGGGTGAAGTCGCCGCCGGCCACGTCGCAGAAGAGAGGATCTTCAGAGAAGCAGCCATTCAACCCGTACTGGTCGGCGATGCAGCCCACCCAGTCGCCGCCGGCGTTGCCATGGATGTCGGTGCAGGTGAGGACCGGGATCGTCTGGAGGCAGTTCACCGCCGCGCCCTGGGTGCCGAGAGCGATGATCGTGTTGTTGACGCTGATGGTGAGGAGCTCATAGGCGACATCAAGGCCGCTGCCGAATTCGGCACCGTTCCGGACGAACGTCAGGTGATCGAGGACGACCTCCCCCTGCACCTGGCCGGCCGTGATCCGCGCCCCGCCGCCGATCGTGGCCGTGTTGCCGTCGAACAGGCAACGCTCGACGCGAGCGGGCTCGCTCATGGGCTCGGGCCCCGAGCCGGTGCGCAGGTACAGGCCGCCACCCTGGGTGGACCAGTTGCCCGCGAACCGGCAGTCGCGAATGGTGGCCGTCCTCTGGCTTGTGCTCCGGTACAGGCCGCCACCATATTGCACCGCCGTGTTCTCCACGAACTCGCAGTCGGCGACGGTCAGAGTATCGCCCGAGGTGTAGAGGCCACCGCCGCCAATGGCGGCGTGGTTCCGCATGAAGGTGCAGCGCTCGATGACGGTCGATCGCGGCCAGCCCGAGGCGCGGAGGCCGCCGCACACGTGGTCGCTCGTGTTGTCGGTGAAGGTGCAATCCTCGATGCGAAGCGGCTCCCCGCTGACGCTGAGGCCGCCATAGGCACCCTCGGCGTGGTTCCCCGTGAACTCGCAGCGGGCGATGACGATGGGGTCATCCGAATGCAGGTAGGCGCCGCCACCGTACTGGCCGTTGCCGGGCCCGCCGCCCACGGCCTGATTCCCGGTGAAGACGCAGTCGGACATCGCGATTGCCGGTGCCTGTCTCCAGGTGATGCCGCCCCCGCCCCGGGGATCGGGGTTCCGGCGCGTGAGCGCCATGTTCTCCGTGAAGCTCGAGCGGGTGAGGGCGAGCGATGAGCTGTCGCCCCAGATGCCGCCGCCCGAGTAGCCGGCGAGGTTGCCCGTGAAGGTGCACTCGTCGACGGTGAGCGTCGAGCCCTCGAGGCAGTAGATCCCGGCCCCCTCCTGGCTCGTGTTGGCCTCGAATGCGCAGCCGGAGAGCGCGAGCACCGAGCTCCGGCAGTAGATGGCACCGGCGAGATTGAGGGCCGCGTTCTCCGTGAACGTGCAGTCGATCGCGCTCGCGCTCGACCCCCCCGTCAGGAAGAGCCCGGCGCCGTGCCCCGCCATGTTGGCGCTGAACTCGACGCGCGTGAAGGTGGGGGTGGCTCCCGCCTCGGCGTACACCGCACCACCCCAGTTGTCGGCCGCGTTTCCCGTGAGGGTGCAATCCTCGAACACGGAGGCCGACTGGGCGAGGAAGACGGCGCCGCCGGTGTTGGCCTGGCAGGTGGTGACGATGCAGTCGCGCACGGTCGGGGAGGCACCCGAGATGTAGAACGCTCCACCGTAGCCCAGGGCGGAGCGGCCGCCGCGGATCGTGAAGCCCTCGACCACCGCCCCCGCCGGCTCCCCATCATCGAAGAGGAAACACTGCGCCGCGTTCCCGGCGTCGATCGTGGTCGCGCCCGGTGCGGTGGCCGAGCGCAAGACGACCGCCTTGCCGGCGAAATCGAGGTCCCGGTTGCCGGTCCCCGAGTAGGTCCCGGCGGCGACGAGGACGGTATCCCCGGAGGATGCCGCGGTGAGGCCGGCCTGGATCGTCGGCTGGTCGGCGGGGACGTGGATCGTGGCGGCGGAGGCGGCGCTGGCGGCGAGGAGGATGACCGCCAGGCAGAAGGTCACTCTGGCCATGGTGGGCCTCATTGGCGGGTCAGCTCTGGAACGGGCTGCGGTTCAGCCGCGTATGCCATGAGTCATAGCCCCGTGTCCAGGGGCTGTCAAGGCTCGTGCTAAGATCCCCGACCCAAGGAGAACCAACGGCCATGTCGTTTGACCATCGTCCTTCGGCGCTCGTTCGCGTGTCGCCCCTGTTGCTCTTCCTTGCCGGCGTCGTCGCCGGCGCGATCTGGAGCCCGCGTGCGACGCCCGAGGCCCTGCGCGATCGCGCCGCGCTGGAGGCCCGGACGACCGAAGCCGCGACCACGGGCGAGGCGCCATCTCCCGGCTCCGTTCCCGTCGCCGCGACCGCGCCCCAGACCGTCCCTGATGTCGCGCGTCACGGGCTCTCGAACGAGGAGCGGGAGACGATCGAGCTCTTCCGCGAGGCCTCGCCCGCGGTCGTCTACATCACATCGATGGTCGTCCGCCGGGACATGTTCACCTTGAACGTGCTCGAGATTCCCCAGGGCACGGGCTCGGGCTTCCTGTGGGACGGCGACGGTCACGTCGTCACCAACTACCATGTGATCCACGGCGCGACCGGGCGCAGGTCACGCTCTCCGACAACTCGACCTGGGAGGCCAAGCTCGTCGGCACGGCGCCCGAGAAGGATCTCGCGGTCCTGCGCATCGAGGCGCCGCGCGAGCGCCTGCAGCCGATCCAGGTCGGGAACTCGGGCGATCTCCTGGTCGGCCAGAAGGTGCTCGCCATCGGCAACCCCTTCGGGCTCGACCAGACGCTCACGACCGGCATCATCAGCGCGCTCGGGCGCGAGATCGAGTCGGTGACGAGGATCCCGATCCGGGACGTCGTCCAGACCGATGCCGCGATCAATCCCGGCAACTCGGGCGGTCCGCTCCTCGATTCCGCCGGTCGCCTGATCGGCGTCAACACCGCCATCTACAGCCCTTCGGGCGCCTATGCCGGGATCGGCTTCGCGATCCCGGTCGATACCGTGAAGTGGGTGGTGCCGGACCTGATCACCCACGGCAAGGTCGTGCGCGCCACCCTCGGCGTTCATCTGGCCGCGCTCCAGGTAGGGCGGCGTCTGGGCATCGAAGGGGCTCTGGTGCTCGATGTCGTCCCCGGGAGCGGGGCTGAGCGCGCCGGGATCAAGCCCACCCGCCGTGATGCCCGTGGTCAGGCCTTGCTCGGTGACGTCATCGTCGCCATCGACGGCGAGGCGGTGAAGGACAACAACGATCTGATCCTGCTTCTCGAGACGAAGAAGGCAGGGGATCGCGTTCAGGTCGAGCTCATGCGCGACGGCCGGCGCGAGGCGGTCATGGTCACGCTCACCTCGTCCGACTAGACGGGTCGAGCCGTGGTTCCCCTCCGGCCGCGTAAGAGGCTCGTCACTCTCCGGTGATCGTCACCAGGATCCGGCGCGATCGGCGCGGGCCATCGAAGTCGCAGAGGAACACGTTCTGCCAGGTGGAGAGCGCGAGCTCACCGCCGCGGATCGGGATCACCTCGCTCGGCCCGACCAGCCCCGCCTTGATGTGGGCAGCCCCGTTGTCGTCGACGCGGTCGTGGCGCCATGAGCCTTCGGGGATGAGGCCCGAGAGGCAATCGATGACATCGAGCGTGATCTGCGGGTCGTCGTTCTCCTGCACCATGAGGGCTGCCGTGGCGCCATGGGCGTAGAGGGCGCAGATTCCATTCTCGACGCCGGCGCGGGCGACCTCCGCGCGTACGGCGGCCGTGACGTCGACGAGCTCCTGCTCGGCCCGGGTCGCAACCTCGATCTCGGCGGTGTGAATCTTCATCGGCCAATCGTCCATCAGGGAAGGAGACGACGCTTCTTGGCCGCCTGCGTGAGCTCCTCATGGAACTGCGGATGCGCGATCGCGATCAGGGCCTCGGCACGCTCGCGGAGGTTCCTGCCGAAGAGATGCGCGACGCCGAACTCGGTCACCACGTAGTGGACGTCCGCCCGCGTGGTCACCACCCCGGCCCCCTCCTTGAGGAAGTTGACGATGCGCGACAGCTTGCCGTCGCGTGCCGTCGAGGTGAGGGCGATGATCGGCCGCCCGCCCTTCGACTGGGCCGCACCACGGATGAAATCCACCTGGCCGCCGAAGCCCGAGTAGATCATGGGGCCGATCGAGTCCGAGCAGACCTGTCCGGTGAGATCCACCTCGAGGGCGGAGTTGATGGCCACGATGTTGTCGTTCTGGCTCACGAAGAACGGATTGTTGACGTACTCGCAGGGATGGGCCTCGAACATGGGGTTGTTATGCAGGTACTCGTAGAGCCGCTGTGATCCGAAGGCGAAGGTGAGGATCACCTTGCCTGGATGGAAGGACTTCTTGCGGCCGGTGATGATGCCCTTCTCGACGGCTTCCATCACCCCATCGGAGACCATCTCGGTGTGGATGCCCAGATCCCGCTTTCCCTCGAGCTCCTTCAGCACGGCATCGGGCACGCCGCCGATTCCAAGCTGCAACGTGGCGCCGTCGGGAATCAGCGGTGCGATGTGCTTGGCGATCTGCGCCTCGACCGCGGTGATCTCCCTCCGCGGTAGCTCCGGGAGGGGAGCCGAGTGCTCGACGATGTGAGTCATCTGGGACACATGGATGAAGGAGTCACCCAGCACGCGCGGCATATGCTCGTTGACCTGGGCGATGATGATGCGCGCGCAGTCGACGGCGCCCTTGGTGCCCAGGATCTCCACGCCGAAGCTGCAGAAACCGTGCTCGTCCGGCGGTGAGACCTGGATGATGGCGACATCGAGCGGAATGATCCCGTCGCGGAAGAGCCGCGGGATCTGATGCAGGAAGACGGGAACGTAATCGGCCCGGCCCTCGTTGATGGCGGCACGGTCGGCCGGTCCCACGAACAGGCTGTTGTGGCGGAAGCGGCCCTCGTGCTCGGGCTTGATCGGGTCCTTGCCGATCAGGAGCACGTGGTTGAGCTGGACATCGTGGAGCTGGCCATCCCGCTCGGTCAGGGCCTCGATCAGCGGGAACGGCGTGGCCGCATTCCCGCTGTAGTAGATGCGCTGGCCGCTCTCGACGATGGCGACCGCCTTCTCGGGCGTGGTGAGCTTCGCTTTGTAACTCTCGAACCAGGACATCTAGGACCGCACCTCCCCCCCCATGAGCGACTCGATCGGGCGGTAGTCGACTCCGAAAACGCTGGCAATGGTCTCGTTGGTGATGGTGCCGCGGTACATGGGTGTTCCCCGGGCCAGGGCCGGCTCGGCTGCGAGCGCCGCTTCGAGCCCGTGCTCCCCGATCGCCTCCAGGTAGTCGATGTGACCCAGGGTCAGCGCCTTGCTCGCCGTGCGCGGTATGTCGGCGGTCATGTTCGGCACGCAGTAGTAGACAACGCCCTCGAGGACGAACGTCGGGTTGTCGATCGTGGTCGGCCGGCTGGTCTCGAAGCATCCGCCCTGGTCGATCGAGAGATCGACCACGACCGATCCCGGACGCATGCCAAGGGCCATGTCCCTGGTCACGATGTAGGGGGAGGGGCCTCCAGGCGGCAGGAGGACCGCGCCGATCGCCACGTCCGCAATCTTGAGAAACCGCGTGATGGTGTCGCGATCAGGTTTGCTGGTGACGACCTGGCCCCTCGACTCGCTCTTCACCCGGCGGAGCTTGTCCAGGTCCTTGTCGAGGACGATGACGTGGGCTCCGGTTCCGAGCGCGGCCTCGGCAGCTGCGCGACCCGCCGTTCCAGCCCCCAGGATGAGCACGGTGGCCGGCGGCAGACCGGGTGCGGCGCCGAGGAGGACTCCCCGGCCGCCGCTTTCGCGCTGCAGGAGATAGGCCGCGGTGTGGATGGTCATCTGACCGGCCAGCTCGCTCATGGACTCGAGCACCGGGCGCCGCCCGTCCTCCTCCTCGATCGTCTCGTAGCCGATGGCCGTCAAGCGCCGCTCGCGCATCTCGGCGACGACGGCCCGCGGCTGCACCGACAGGTGCCAGAAGGCCATGTGGATCTGTTCCTCGGTGGTGAGGACGATCTCGTCCATGGTCGGCGCGGTCACGCCGAGGACGACCTGGGCTCGGCCGTACACCTCCTCGCGGCGAAAGACGATCTCCGCTCCGGCCTCGAGATAGGCCGCATCCGGGAAGTGGCTGGCATCCCCGGCTTGAGTTTCGATGAATACGCGGTGGCCCAGCGCGACGAGCGTGCGCACACCGCGCGGCGTCAAGCCGACACGGTGCTCGGTTCGATGCCGCTCGACAGGGACGCCAAAGTCCATGTCCCACCCTCCTCCTTTCAGGCTACAGCGAAATCGATCTGCGCTCGGATCCCAAGGTGATCGGGAGCAGCGAGCGCGGCTGCTCTTCCGGTGGTTGCAGATGCCGTTTGCCAGAGCATGATCAAGACCAGAATCGCGCGCCCGGTCCAGGCGATGGTGCGAATCCAGTTGGTGCCGACCAGTCGGGCGAGTGCCTGAGGGTCGAATCCCCGCTCGAGTCGACGATGCGCCGGCACCTGCAGGAAGGCCGTGGAGAGCCAGATCGTGACGAGCAGGAAGGCGCCGGTCCAGAGCACCGCATCCACAACGCCAGGAGGACGGAGGGCGAAGAGCACGCCGGCGGTCACTCCTTCGAGGATCATGAGCGGGCCGACCACACGCCCGGTGCGATGCTGGTGCTCGTGCTGGTGTCTAGCGAAGTGAGGGGAGTCGACGAGAGCAAAGAGAGGGTAATGAACGATCTGGACGAACCAGATGATGCCCGCCATGGCGAGGGTCGCCCCCGCATGGATGAGAAGCATGAAGGTAGGCGTCATCCTCGCAATCCCCGCACCTCCGCCGCACCGCCGGCAGAATGAGGGTGGTCACTCCTGCTGCCGGCTGAAACCAACTGTGCAGCATAGCAGGCCCTGGTGGCGGCCGCGAGGTCGCCGTTGCGCATGACAGCGCCGGCCCGGAGGCGGAAGATCGTGACATGACCTCATGTCATGCGGCTCCCTCCGGCGGTGACGCATTGTCCGGGGCTGAGCTCGGGACCATGACACATCCCCGTGCCGGCGCCGCTCCTGCCCGGGCAATTCATATCCGCACAATATGATAGACAATCGCCCAGGGTCCGGATTTGGCACGAGCGCTGCAACTCGGAGAGGCTCGAGACAGCCGCGCCACGGCCCCGTCGCCATGGTTGCTGCTGGCCCCCCCCAGGAGGTGCTCCATGACCCCAGCGTTCCATGCCAGAGCAAGTCACGGTGGGCGCGGTGATCACCGGCATGCGCTCAGCATCATTCTGCCCGTCGCCCTCGTCGCCACGATGCTCTTGCTCCTCATCGTTTCCGATCCCGCCGGTGCCCGTCAGGAGATTCGCCAGGGGTTCTTCCTCGCCTATCCCTCGGCGGTCGGTTCGCGTCTCGACGACCTGCCCTCGAACGGCGGGCATTGCGGGGTCTGTCACTACCGCTTCAACGGCGGCGGACCGCGAAACCCCTTCGGAGCCGACGTCCAGGGACGCCTGGGCTCCTACCCCAGCACGCCGGAGGGATACCGCGATGCGGTTCTCTCCATCGCAGGCGAGGACTCGGATGGCGACGGATACGACAATGGCATCGAGATCACCGATCTGGCCAACTATCTCAACACCCCGACATTCCCCGGGCTCACCCCCGGCAATGCCGGCCAGACGAGCCAGGTCGCGCTCGGCGACATCCAGGACTACCTGGTCCCCGTCCCCGGGACGGACGAGACGCCTCCGGTCGTCACGGTCCTCACGCCGAACGGAGGCGAGGACCTGACCGGGCATGCGCCGTTCGCCATCACCTGGACCGCCACCGACGAGAACGGTGTGGCTCGCGTCGACATCTCCTTCTCGACCGACGGCGGAACCACCTTCAAGCCGCTCGCGCTGGCGACACTCAACGATGGCTCGTTCACCTGGTTCGTGCAGGACTACCCGGGCGGATCGACGCTCGTACGGGTCGAGGCCTGGGACCCGAGTGACAATCACGGCAACGACCTGAGCGATGCTGCTTTCACCATCACATCGCCGCAAACAGGTCTCGTGCCGACCACGCTTCGCGATTTCGACATGCCTGGCACGCAGCCGCTCGAGGCGGGCGCGATCCAGTCCGTGAACGAGTGCCGGCAGTGCCATGGCGGCTACGACCAGGCCGTCGAGCCGGTATGGAACTGGGAGGGCTCGCTCATGGCCAATGCGGCCCGCGATCCCCTCTTCTATGCCGCGCTCGCCATCGCCAACCAGGACGCGCGTGACTCGGGAGACCTTTGCCTCCGCTGCCACACTCAGCAGGGCTGGATGGCCGGCCGCTCGACGCCTCCCGATGGGTCCGAGCTCGTCCTCGGCGATCGCGAGGGGGTGAGCTGCGATGTCTGCCACAGCATGGTGGATCCGATCTACGAGCCGGGGGTGAGCCCGCCCGAGGACCAGGCCATCCTGGCCGCGCTCGCCCTGATCCCGCCCGATGTGGCGAGCGGCATGACGGTGCTCGATCCCTCGAGCGCCAAGCGGGGACCGTTCACCGATCCCTTCCAGGCCAACCATGGCGTCATCCCCTCGCCTTTCCATCGCGAGGCGGCGATGTGCGGGACCTGCCACAACGTGTCGAACCCGGCTTTCTCGAAGCAGCCGGATGGGCGTTACGCGCCGAACGATTTCGACACGCCGGCCCCGAGCTTCGACCCCTACGAGCAGTTCCCGGTGGAGCGCACGTACGGCGAGTGGCTCATGAGCGAGTACAACACGCCAGGCGGCGTCTACCAGCCTGAGTTCGCCGGGGCCAAGCCCGACGGCTACGTTTCGACCTGCCAGGACTGCCACATGCGCGATGTGGTCGGCCGGGGCGCCGGACAGCCGGCGGGTGTGCCGATCCGGCCCGATCTTCCGCTTCACGACATGACGGGTGGCAACACCTGGATGGCGGACGTCATTCCGGACCTCTATCCGGGCGAGGTGACGCCCGCTGCGCTCGACGACGCCGCGATCCGGACGCTCTACATGCTCGAGCACGCTGCATCGCTCGAGGTCGAGGTGGCATTGCAGCAGGGGGTTCCGGTGGCGATCGTGACCGTGACCAACGAGACCGGTCACAAGCTCCCGACGGGCTACCCCGAGGGCCGGCGCATGTGGATCAATGTGCGGGGCTACAACCAGAGCAACGAGCTCGTCTACGAATCCGGCGCCTACAATGCCGCGACCGGCGAGCTCTCGCATGACGACGATCTCCGCCTCTACGAGGCCGAGCTCGGGATCAGCCCCGGACTGGCCAGCGCGCTGGGGCTCGATGACGGGCCCTCGTTCCACTTCGTGCTCAACGATTCGGTCTACAAGGACAACCGGATCCCGCCGCGGGGCTTCACCAATGCCGGCTTCGAGCTGGTGCAGGCGACCCCGGTCGATCCCGACTGGCCGGGTCCGGGACCGCGCTACGAGGACGGGCAGTACTGGGATGTCGCCGAGTACGACCTGCCGGTGGCCACCGATCGGCTCGAGGTCGTCCTCTTCTACCAGACGACGTCCAAGGAGTACGTCGAGTTCCTGCTCGCGGAGAACTCGAGCAACGAGGCCGGGACTACCATGCACAACGCCTGGACCGCGCACGGGAGGGCGGCCCCGGTGGCGATGGTGACCGAGATCGTCGATGTCGGTACGGTCGCTGTCGGCCCGGCCGGGACACCGCCCGTGGCCTTCGGTCTCGAGCGTCCGGCGCCGAACCCGTTCCGGGGAGCTGGAACGCTCGCCTACCGGTTACCGGCCGCAGGGCAGGTGGAACTCGCGATCATCGACGTCCAGGGGCGGCGCGTGCGGACGCTCGAGGCCGGGACCCAGGCCGCATCCGGCATCCACCGGGTCGCCTGGGACGGCCGCGACGACGCCGGCCGCGAGCTGGCCTCGGGGCTCTACTTCGTCCGGCTCTCGAGCGGCGGCCAGGTCGCGGTCGAGCGGCTGGTCCTCGTCAAGTAAGCTCCGCCAGCACAACGTCTCCTGCGCTCGAGGGGCGCGTTCCGGATCTCCGGAACGCGCCCCGCGCATTTCTGCGGCAAGAAACCCATTCCCTGCTCATGTTCCCGGGTGCCAGGCCGAATCAAGGGTGAGGGCAAAGGCGCGATCCGGGCCTTCCCCGGCGGCGGGGCGACTCGCCGGCCGCGTGGCGGACCGGATCCCGGCGCCGGAGCCCCCGGGGGAGGGCGCAGCGGGCGCGCACCTCCGACATTCCCGGTCCCGATCCGTCCCCGTACGGAGCAGCGGGCAGACGACGGCCGCCGGACGGCACTGCAGCATGCAATGTCGACTGACGGGCTGCCGAATGTCTCATGCGACGTGCACGCTGTCGGGACTGCATCGGGTGGAGGCACCCGCATGTTGGAGTGTGAGACACATTCCGAGACAGCAGTGATCATTGGACGCAAAAACGTGCTGTTCAACGCCGAAAACTACTTGAGCGCCGTGGTACCGAACGGTATCGTTAAGCGCGTCGGATGGGTGAAGGCTCCACGATCCGCAAGGAAAGAGGAGCTCCCGGCGAGACCCCTCGGCGGGACACCTGGCCCGACTCCTACGATCACGCTTCGTGTCCCGGAAACGGTCGCACGACGCACCACGATAGAAGGGCAGCTCAATCGAGAGCTGTCTCCTCTCCCGGAGGTAAGAACCATGCTTCGCAAGCTCAACACCCTGCTCCGTCGCGACGAAGGTAACGACATGATCGAGTACGCGCTCATCGCTGCCTTCATCTCGATCGTCGCCATCGTGGCTCTGCAGGCCATCGGTCCGCTGGTCCTCGGGATCTACCAGGACGTTCAGGCGGCCCTCGGCGGCTAGACCAGAGACCACTCTCGCGAACCTGGAAGATATCGGGGGCCCGAGATCAACGTGTCTAATCTAAGCGCCACCATACCGGCTGGTCCGTTCTTGCTGGGTGCGCTCGTGCTCACACTCATCGCGGCAGGTTGGGATCTCGCCACCCGGCGGATTCCCAACCTGCTCACGATGACCGCCATGGCCCTGGGCGTGGCCGGTCATCTCGTGATGGGGCGGGAGACGGGACTCGCCTGGTCGTTGGCCGGTCTCTGCGTTGGTCTCGGGCTCCTCTTGGTCCCCGCTCTCATCGGTGGCATGGGCGGGGGCGATCTCAAGCTGATGGGGGCGGTCGGTGCCATCGTCGGTCCCCTCGCCGTGTTCGAGATCGCGTTGGTGTCCGCGGTGGCCGGGGGAATCCTGGCGTTCGCGGTGGCGCTCCGGCGCAGGGTCGCGCGTGCGGCCTTTCGCCAGGCGTTCGCCCTCGTACGTCCCGGTTCCTCGTCGGATGCCGCATGTTCCCCTGACGATGCCGCTCCAGCGCCCGGTGCCCTCGGCACCATCCCCTACGGAGTGGCGATTGGTCTTGGCACCTGGGTTTGCCTGCTGGGTCATGGGCCGCTCTGATCGTTCGTGATCGGCCCCTGGTCCAGCGCACGCAATGAATCAGGACGAAACGGACCCGATCTCCGCCTAACCCGCGGGGGGACGGTCCGAGATGGCGTGCTCATCTAAGGCTCCGGAACTCGACGCGCCGAGGGCAGCACCCCCGGCGGCAGGGACCGTGTCCGGGCGAGCGCGCGGCCGGTAAGCGGCCGGGAGGATTTCTGTGCGCCACCGAGGTGGAGTCGTCGCTCTGGTCCTGGCCATCCTCTTTGGCCTCCTGGGCGGCGCGACGACCCTGATCTATCTGCGCCAGGCCGGCGCCACCAACGCGTCCTCGTTCCCCACGCTGCCCGTCGTGGTGGCCACGTCCGATCTCACTTTCGGCACCGTCATCAAGCCGGAGCACGTGAAGGTCGTCAACTACCCGAAGGAAAGCGTTCCCGTTGGCGCGTACACGGACCCGGATTCCCTGGTCGGACAGACCACGAAGGTTTTCCTGAACTCACGCGAGCCGATCCTCGCCACCAAGCTGTCATCGGTCGGTGGCGGTCTTTCGGTCCGCATTCCCCTCAACATGCGCGCGACGAGCATGAACGTGAACGTCGTCTCCGGGGTCAGCGGGTTCGTGCTGCCTGGCGACCGCGTTGACGTGCTGGTCGTCATCGATCGCACCAATCAGCAGAAGGATGCGGTCACGCGCACCATTCTCCAGAACATCGAGGTGCTTGCCGCCGGTCAGAAGACCGAGCAGAAGGGCGACGACCCGATCAAGGTGCAGTCGGTCACCCTGCTCGTCGATCCGGAGGGCGCCGAGCGGCTCGCGCTCGCGCTCCATGAAGGCAAGCTCCATCTCGTCCTGCGCAACCCGGCGGATCAGGAGATCGCCGACGTCAAGGCGTACTCGACGGGCGACATGCTCGGAGAGAAGGCCACGAAGCCGGCACCACGTCCCGTCGTGCGCAGGAGGGAGCCGCCGAAGCCCGCTCCGGTCGCCGAGGTCAAGCCACCCGAGAAGCAGACCGTCACGCTGATCAAGGGTGTCAAGGTCGAGGAGAAGGAGCCGGCGATGCTCGATAAGAACGGATCGAGTGACTGATTGAACCCCGGAGGCGGCTCCGTCCAGCCGCTGCCGGCGCTCGACGACGCGTAAGAGCAAGGAATCACCAGACCGCGGCAATGGCCGCAATCAGAGGGCTTACCTCATGAGAACCATGATCCAGGCGCACGCCGTGCGTCGCCTTCCGATCGCGCTGCTCATCGGCGTGGCCGTGCTCGCCCAGGCCGCCGTCGCCAGTGGAGCGGCACCCGAGCAGCTGTCCGTCACGCTCAAGAAGTCGACGCTTCTCGAGCTCGGCCTGCCGGTCGAGACGGTCTCGATCACCGACACCGATATCGCCGACTTCGTCGTGGCAGCGAAGACCCAGGTTCTGATCCACGGCAAGAAGGAAGGGACGACGTCCCTCGTGGTCTGGGTCCAGGGCGGCAGCCACCGGAGCTTTGATCTCGTCGTTCAGCGCGGTCCGGCTCCCAAGCAGGTTCAGCTCAGCGTCCGCGTCGCCGAGGTCAACCAGACCAAGCTCACGCAGTACGGCATCGACTACCTCGTGCGCTCCTTCGAGGGGCCGCGTAGTGACCGGGCGGCCGGCGTCTACCCGGGGAACGTCGCCAAGCCGGCGATCCCGCTCGCCGCGGGTTCGCTGCCCGAATACCCCGACGACTCCGACATCGTGCTGCGCTGGATCAAGGGTTCGGAGCAGTACGAGATGATCCTGCATGCCCTGCAGCAGAACGGTTTCGTCAACGTGCTCGCCCGTCCCGATCTGATCTGTGTCGATGGCAAGGAGGCGAGCTTCCTCGCCGGCGGCGAGATTCCGGTGCCGGTGGCTCAGACCTCCTCGGCCGGTGGGACCACGGTGACGGTGGAGTGGCGCGAGTTCGGCACCCGGCTCAACTTCAAGCCCACCATCGTCGACGACAACGTGGTCCATCTCCGCGTGGAACCGGAGGTCTCGATTCTCGACTACACCAACGCCGTCGTCATCGGAGGCTACGTCGTGCCGGCGCTGCGCACGCGGCGCGCTGACACCGAGGTCGAGCTCCGTGAGGGCGAGAGCTTCGTCATCGGCGGTCTCGAGTCGCAGGCGGAGCGGAGGATCGAGGACAAGATTCCGATCATCGGGGACATCCCGCTCCTCGGCTATCTCTTCCGCAGCATTGACAAGCAGATGGAGACGAGCGAGCTCATGATCGTGGTGTCGCCGAAGATCGTGAACCCGCTCCGGTCGGATCAGGTGCCGCCGCTACCAGGAGAGAAGAAGTAGGGGGCAGGTAAAGGGCCAGGCGGCGCTTCGAGTCCGCCTGACGTCGATCGCGGTCCGCGACCGCTCCGGCCGCCGGATCCCGCGATCATCGAGAGAGAGGTCATCGTGGAGCTGAAAGTCCTCGTCGTTGATGCCGACCAGTCGATCCGGCAGTCCATCCGCAACATGCTCCAGAGCCATGGTGATGTCGAGATCGCCGGCGAGGCCGAGGATGCGGCCGCCGCCCGGCGTCTGGCCACCGAGCGGCGTCCGGATGCGGTCCTGCTCGAGATCGGTGAGCGTGCGGAGGAGGCCTTTGCCCTGGCGGAGTGGCTGAGGGTCGAGCAATCGGATGCGGCCGTGGTGATGACATCCTCCGCGGTGCGCCCGGAGGTCATGCGCCGGGCGATGCGCGCCGGTGCTCAGGACCTGATCGCGCGGCCCGTGGATGCCTGTCAGCTGCAGCAGGCTCTCGACCACGCCATGCAGCAGAAGGCCCTGCGTCTCCGCGCCCTCGGCGCCCGGGGGATGGTCACCGCGGTGCTCGGGGTCAGCGGTGGCATCGGAACCACCACCATCGCCACCAACCTGGCTGTCGGCATGGCCCCGGACTTCGGTCCGGTCGTTCTCGTCGACTTCGACTTCGACATGGGGGCGGTGCCGAGTTTCCTCGATCTCGGACCGGAGCGCACCTACCTGGATCTGCGCCGGACCAGCGAAGGCCTCGATGCCGATGGACTCCGGCAGTTCACCCCGCGCCATCGCACGGGGGTCTTCATGCTCGCCGGCCCGCAGAAGCTGGAGGAGCTCGACGAGGTCACGCCCGACGACATCGGGAAGGTGCTCAACCTGTGCCGCTCCGCCTTCCGGCAAGTGGTGGTGGATGGAGGGCACGGTCTCGACGAGCGCCGGATCGAGGTTCTCGATCGGGCGGATCGCATTCTCCTCGTGACCCAGTTGAGTGTGGTGTCGCTGCGCAATGCGCGCCGGGTCATCGAGCTCATGGGCCGCCTCGGATATCAGGACGGTCGCATCAAGCTCGTGGCCAACCGGGTGTCCAAGAGCAGCGGGGTCACGTCGGAGGACGTCGAGCGCAGCCTCGGCCAGAAGCTCGATTTCCAGGTCTTCAACGACTACCCGGCGGCGATCGACGCCATCGACACCGGCGTGCCCATGGTGGAGGGCAGCCGGAAGTCGCGGGCTGTGGCCGATCTCCTGGCCATGGCGCGCGACCTGGCCGAGGCGACACCGTCCAAGGCTGCGGCCAAGATCGGAGCCGCGGCATTGGCTGGCGGGGCCGCCCGCGGATCCACCACTGGAGCCAAGGCGGCCGGGCTCGCGGCCGATGCTGCGGGAGCGAGCGGGCGTACGGGTGGGGGCTCCGCGGAGCCCCGGCGTGAGGAACGGACGGAAGGGGTTCTCCGGCGCTTCATCTTCGGCGCGCCGGGAACCAAGGAAAGGGACTAGGTCATGGCTCTCAAGGACCGACTGGCGTTTCGCGGCAAGCCCGGCCCCGAGGACAAGAAGCCTCCGCAGACCGATGGGGCGCTCGCGCTCAACCGCGAGCGGGATCGCGGGCGCGAGGCGGCGCGCGAGCGAGACCGGGAACGCGAGCGGATGGCGGTGTTCGATCCGCTCCTCGACCGCCTGCGCGGCGCCATCCTCGAGCGTCTGAACTTCCTGCGCGTGGGGGAGATGTCGAAGGAAGACCTTCGGCGCCAGATCCGCCACGTGGTCGAGGTCCTGATCGGTGAGATGAACCTCGATCTCAACGAATCGACCCGGGCCCAGATCCTGGAGAGCATCGAGGACGAGATGCTGGGGCTGGGACCGATCCAGCAGTTCATGCGCGATCCGATGATCTCCGACATCCTGGTCAACGGGGCCAAGCAGGTCTACATCGAGCGCTTCGGCAAGCTCGAGATGACCGATACCACGTTCCGGGACGATCAGCACGTGATGCAGATCATCGAGCGCATCGTGTCGCAGGTCGGCCGGCACATCGACGAGTCGTCGCCGATGGTCGACGCCCGCCTCGAGGACGGCTCGCGCGTGAACGCGATCATTCCCCCGCTGGCGCTCGACGGGCCGATGCTCTCGATCCGCCGGTTCGGCACCCGCACCTTCGACATGGAGGATCTGCTCGAGTTCGGAACCCTGACCCGCCCGATCGCCGAGTTCCTGCAGGGAGCCGTGCGGGCGCGCGTCAACATCCTGATCTCGGGCGGCACCGGGTCCGGAAAGACGACGCTCCTGAACGCGCTGTCGGCCTTCGTTCCGGCCGACGAGCGCATCGTCACCATCGAGGACTCGGCCGAGCTCCAGCTCCTGCAGCCGCACGTCGTCCGCCTCGAGACCCGGCCGCCCAACATCGAAGGCCGGGGGCGGGTCACGCAGCGCGATCTCGTTCGCAACGCGCTCCGCATGCGTCCCGACCGCATCATCGTCGGTGAGGTCCGTGGCGACGAAGCGCTCGACATGATGCAGGCGATGAACACCGGCCACGACGGCTCGATCACCACCATGCACGCCAACTCGACCCGCGACGCCCTCTCCCGTCTCGAGACGCTGGTCATGCTCTCCGGCTTCCAGATCCCCGACCGCGCCATCCGCGAGCAGGTGGCTTCCGCGCTCGAGCTCCTGGTCCACGTCAGCCGCATGTCGGATGGCACCCGCCGCTTGACCAACGTGAGCGAGGTCGTGGGTATGGAGGGTGACGTCGTGACCACGCAGGACATCTTCGCCTTCCACAAGCAGGGGGTGGGGGAGGACGGCAAGGTACTGGGCCGGCATCTGGCGCTCGGCGTGCGGCCGGTCCTGATGGAGCGACTCAAGACCGCCGGCGTGCATCTCGATCCCGAGATGTTCGCCCATCCGGATGAGGTGCGCTGATGTTCTTCATTCTCACCGGGGCGCTGGCCTTCCTGGCCATTGTCTTCCTGACGATCGGGTTCTCCTCGTTCGGCAAGAACCAGCGGGAGGAGGCCATCCGGCGCCGCCTGGCGCTGGGGGACGGGCCGGTCGACGCCCTCGATTCCTCGATCTTCCGCGCCGATCAGATGAGCTCGATCGGGGCCGTCAACCGGATCCTGAATCAGCTGCACATCGCCCGGCGGGCCGGAAGCCTGCTGACGCAGGCCGGGATGTCCATGAAGGTGAGCGTCTTCTTCTTCCTGAGCCTGGTCTCGGGGGTCATCGCCGGCTATGTCGCGATGCTCTTCCTGCATGAGTTCTCGCTCGCGCTTCTCGTCTTCGTCGCGGCGGGTCTCATTCCACTGGTCGTCGTGCTGGGCAAGCGGGCGCGCCGGATGAAGCTCTTCAGCGAGCAGTTCCCGGATGCGCTGGACATGATCGTCAATGCCCTCAGGGCGGGCTTCGCCCTCGGCGGGGCGATCCAGATGGTGGCCGAAGAGGCGCCGGAGCCGG
This sequence comes from Candidatus Eiseniibacteriota bacterium, assembly GCA_963823555.1. Taxonomy (GTDB): domain Bacteria; phylum Eisenbacteria; class RBG-16-71-46; order CAVPCR01; family CAVPCR01; genus CAVPCR01. The sequence goes on from CAWGMA010000001.1 coordinate 999,824, forward strand.
TGGCCACCGAGTTCCGCATCCTCTTCGAGGAGCAGAAGCTCGGGCTCGACATCCGGCAGGCCATGGTCAACTTCTCCGACCGCAACGCCTCGACGGATGCGGCGATCTTCGCCACGGCGATCATGATCCAGCGGGATACGGGCGGCAACCTGGCCGAGGTGCTGGAGAAGATCGCCTATGTGATCCGCGATCGCTTCCGCATCCTGGGCGATGTCCGGACCTTCACGGCACAGGGGCGACTGTCGGGGTTCATCCTCGCCCTGCTGCCGATCTTCCTCGGCATCGCGATCTCGATCATCAGCCCCGGCTACATGGATCACCTGTTCGAGGATCCGATGGGCTCGGTGCTGATCACGACGGCGGTGATCCTTCAGGTCGTGGGTTTCCTCACCATCCGGAAGATCGTCAACTTCAAGGTCTAGAGCCGGAGCGCGGGAGCAAACCATGAATCTCGTCTTGAGTCTGGCCTTCCTCGCCACCGCCTTCCTCTTGGCGGCGGTGGCCACCCGCTCGCTGATGGTGCGGCGGAGCGCCACTGTCGAGCGGCGTTTGCGCGAGATCGCGCCGGGCGCCGATGGTGAGGGGGGGCGCCGCTCAGGGAGCCCGCCGGGCCCCTGACGCGGCTCCTCATGTTTGCCGCCACCTTCATGCCGGGCTCGCTCCGGGGGCGGGGCCTCCGCGAACAGCTCGCCGGCGCCGGGTTCTACAACATCGATGCCGTGCCCATGTTCGTCGGCTCGAAGCTGGTGGGAGCCGCGGTGGCGGCTCTCCTCTGCTACGAGATCGGCGTGCTCCTGCACCACGCGCCATCCCAGCAGGCGCTCTACGGCCTCATGGGCGGTGTCGCCGGTTTCCTGGCCCCCTCGATCTGGGTGTGGTCGCGGGCCACGAGCCGGCGCGAGGCCATTCGCCTTGCGCTCCCCGACGCGCTCGATCTCCTCGTGGTCTGTGTCGAGGCGGGACTCGGCCTCAACGCCGCGCTCGTGCGTGTGGGCCGGGAGCTGCGCTGGAACTGCCGCCCGCTCTCCGAGGAGCTGGCGCTCATCAACCAGGAGATGCGGGCCGGCTTGCCGCGCAACGTGGCGCTACGCAACTTCGCCGGCCGGGTGCCGGTCCCGGATATCCAGTCGCTGGTGGCGATGTTCGTCCAGACCGACCGCTTGGGCACGTCGATCGCGCGCTCGCTCCGTGTGCACGCCGATTCCTTGCGCACCAAGCGCCGGCAGCGCGCCGAGGAGAAGGCCCGGGCGGCGACGATCAAGCTCATCTTCCCGCTCGTGTTCTTCATCTTCCCGGAACTCCTGGTCGTGATCCTGGGACCGGCCGGCATCCGGCTCTGGAACACGCTCCGGGAAGTGGTCGACAAGTAGTGAAGGTCGTGGTGCTCGGCCGCGAGACATCGCGAGCCGGGCGCTCCGGCGCCAGGGCGCCGGCGGAGGCTGCAACGATGCTCAAGCGCAAGCCAGGTCTCGCAAGTATTCGCACCCGGATCGGCGGGGCGAGGGGCAACGCCATGATCGAGCTCGCGCTCCTCCTGCCGCTCCTCCTTCTCGTGCTCTTCGGGATCACCGAGGTCGGGCGCGCGATCGCGACCACGGCCACGCTCAACGCCGCCGCCCGGGAGGGAGCGCGCATCGCCGCGGTCACCGCCCCGAACGTCGCTGCCGTGAACACCCGGATCAACGAGGTGCTGGCCGCGGCCGCGGTCACGCCGAGCTCGATCACGGTCGAAGGGCCGGTCGGGACCTCGGAGCAGACGGTCACGGTCACCGTGCGTTCAGACTTCGATGTGCTCTCCGGCACCATTCTCGACTCCTTCGCGGGCACCATCACGCTTCGCGGCGTGGCGGTCATGCGCCACGAGAGCTAACCGGCCGTACACGGGCCGGTGCCCACGATCCCGGCCCGTCCAGTTCGCGCCAGAGTGATGAGGACGCCATGAACGAGAACCAGGCAAGGGAAAGACAGACGGGAGCCGGCGCTCCCGCCGGTGCCCATCCGAGCAAGCAACGCCCCGGCGATCGCTCCCGGCGCGAGCGGGGGGCGATCATCGTCCTCATCGCGCTCTCGCTCGGCGTTTGCATGGCCTTCTCGGTCCTCGCCATCGACATCGGCCTCATGCTGCTCACGCGGACGCAGTTGCAGAACGCCGCCGATGCCGCGGCGCTCGCCGGCGTCTCCGCACTCCGGGACGGCAACCAGGTCGTGGCCACCCAGCGGGCGATCGCGGTGGCCGGACAGAACATGGCCTGGCAGGACGGCATGGAGCCGGTCGTCATCAACGACGCCGACGTCACCTTTCCCGATTCCAGGCGTTGCCGCGTGACCACGCATCGGACCCACGACACCGGGGATCCGCTTCGCACCTTCTTCGTGCGGGTGCTCGATGCCGGGAACGATCGGCAGGCCGACGTGACGGCAGTCGCCGAGGCCGAGTACTACTTCATCTGCGGGACGGGTTGCCTGAAGCCGTGGTCGATCCCCGATCGCTGGGACGACACCGATGGCGACGGCGAGTACGATGGCGAGGAGCCCTACGACGACGTCAACGGCAACGACCAGTGGGATCCCGGGGAGCCGTTCACCGATCGCAACGGCAACGGCCAGTGGGATCCGGAAGAACCCTACGACCCGGTGGGGACCGGCTATCAGCCCCCGGGCGACGTCGGCCTCCAGATCGGGCTCAAGATCGGGAACCCGCACGAGGTCATCACGCCGGGCTTCTTCCATGCCGTGGATTTCCCGCCGCTCCACAGCCCTTACGGCGCGCCGGAGTCGGGCGCCAGCATCTATCGCTGGAACATCGCCAACTGCTCGCCGTACTCGATCGAGGTGGGCGATACCCTCGTCGTCGAGCCCGGGAACATGCAGGGGCCCACGCGCCAGGGCGCCCAGGATCTCATCGACGAGGATCCCGGGGCCTACTGGGACAACGCGAGCGGCACGGTCGAGGGATCCGCTTATGCGGAGAGCCCGCGCATCGTGAAGATCCCGTTCTTCTCGCCGTCCTCGACTCCCGATCCCGGCCGCCAGTACGTGGTCATCGCCAAGGTCGGCGCCTTCTTCATCGAGAGCGTGCAAGGAAACGGGACCGTGAACGGGCGCTTCATGGATCTCTCGACGACGGGGACCGGGTGCGAGCCGGGGCAGACCGGCTTCCTCTACGGCTACCGTCTCGTCGAGTAGCCCCGGCGGCACGGTCGGCAAGGCATGGCGCGGGTCTTCGGGCCCGCGCTTTGCATTTGCGTCGCAGTTTCCCGTCGGGGTCGTTACAGGGGCAGCCGGAGCAGGGCCTCGTCGTGGTAGACGACGGGGTAGCGTTCCTTGAGACTCGTGATGAGGGTCCTGTAACGCGCCTCCTCCCGCTCCTGGACGAGGTCGCGGCGCGCCTTCTCTTCCATCTCCGTGGCGGGGAGCGGCGCTCCATCCGGAGCCCGGAACCGCTCGGGATGAGCGGCGGCGTGGGAGCGGATCTCCTCGGCGCTCGGCGGCTCGGGCAGCATGACCTCGGCCTGGTACATCCTCTGGATGAGAGCCCGCTCGCGAATCCGCTCGAGCTCGGGAGCAAAGCCGGTCATCTCGAGGTAACCGCGCTCGCGGGCCAGGTCGGAGTAGGCGTGGTGGCGGAAGTACTGATCGAGATCGCGGTCGACGCGGTCGCGCTCGGTGCGCGTGATCACGGTCTGTTGCGGCTGATCGGCCATGTAGTCCGAGTAGTCGCCGATCGTGAAGCGGCCGCCGTCATAGGTGAAGATCGCGAGCTCGCGCTCGGGCGTCGTGAAGCCGAAGCGGTCCCGGCCCGGCCCGGTCGCTGCATCCGGCGCGCCGGCTGCCTCCCACTCCTGCATGCGGGTGAGGAAGAGCGCGACGACCGAGTCATGGACCGTGAAATGGAGGCGGGACTTCATCTCGGGCAGGAAGGCGCGCTGGCCCTGGCTGAACATGGCTTCGGCGTAGGCGCGGCGCACCACGGTATCGAGCGAATCGCGCGGGGCGGGGTCGGGAGTGATCGAATCGAGGCGAACCAGATGCCAGCGCTCGGACGCCGGGAAGGGCCCGCCGACCTGACCCGGCTCGAGCGCAAAGGCGACTTCCTCGAAGGCCGGAGGCATGGCGCCCCAGCTCACAGGAGGCAGCTCGCCCCCGGCGGCGGCGGTCTGCGAGTCGAGCGAATGGGCACGCGCGAGATCGGCGAAGGACTCGCCGGCGGTGATCCGGGCGAGGAGCGAATCCGCACCGCTCTCGGATGCGGTGGCGATGTGTCGCAGATGCAGGATCTGCGAGCGCCGCCGCACGGCCTCGGCCACGGCCGCTTCGTCGAGGACGATCTTCTCCCGGATCTCTATGTCCTCGAGGGCGGCGATCAGGCGATCCCGTTCGAGCCGGTCGAGCTGGCGGCGGAGCGCCTCATCCTCGTAGCCGCGGGCCTCCGCTTCGAGGACCAGGAGCTTGGCCTGCACGATGGGCTCGATCAGCTGCTTCCGATCGGCCAGGGCGTCCCCGCTCGGCTTCGCGAGCTCCAGGCGATCGGTGTGCACGAGGAGGTCGGCGGCCGTGATGGGGCGGGGGCCGACCTCGACGACGACCGTCTCCCGGTTGACATCGGCCTGGCCGACCCCGACGAGAGCGGCCGAGGCCATGGCCACGAGGGTCACGGCGACCCCGGCCAGGGCACCGCCAGGCACGGTCCGGGCGCCGGATCGTGCGGGCTCGATTCGGGGCATGTCCTTCCTTTCCGGTCGTTGCCAGGGGGCCCGAAGGCCCGGGACCGAGCTTCCGGGGAGGGTCCCCGTGGGACCCGGCAGGTCAAGCGCCCTGGACCCCGGCGAGGGCGCGGCGGGTACGCTACTTGCGAACAGCCCGGGTTTCGAGCCCGATTTGCGGCCTCGCCCCGGCCCCGTATAATGCCAGGCCACCCCCGGTGCCCGTCGCGCCGGGGCGTGGTTTTGAAACCCATCCCGCGCCGTGACCTTAGAACCTCCGGGCACTGCCCCGGAGCGGGGAGAAGAGGAGAGCATGGAGGCCGGAATCCAGGTCATCAACGAGCGCGTACGGGCCGAGAGCGCTTTCGTCCAGGATCTGCTCGGCGGAGTCGGGCAGGTCATCGTCGGCCAGCGAGCCATGGTCGAGCGGCTCCTGATCGGGCTTCTGACCGGGGGACATGTGCTCCTGGAGGGAGTGCCCGGTCTCGCCAAGACGCTTGCAGTGCGCACGCTCGCCCAGCTCGTCCAGGCCAAGTTCTCGCGTATCCAGTTCACTCCCGATCTCCTGCCCGCCGATCTCACCGGGACCATGATCTACAACCCTCGTGAGGCGACTTTCTCGCCGCGCCTGGGCCCGATCTTCGCGAACCTCATCCTTGCCGACGAGATCAACCGGGCGCCGGCCAAGGTGCAGTCGGCCCTGCTCGAAGCGATGCAGGAGCACCAGGTGACGATCGGAGAGCGTTCCTACCCTCTCGATGATCCCTTCCTCGTGCTCGCGACACAGAATCCGATCGAGCAAGAGGGGACGTATCCCCTCCCCGAGGCCCAGGTCGACCGCTTCATGCTCAAGATCAAGGTGACCTATCCATCGCCGGAGGAAGAGCGACAGATCCTCGATCGCATGACCGGCGCTCCGATCCCCGCCCCCAAACCGGTGGTGGATCCGGCCGCCATCCTGCGCGCCCGCGAGGCGGCGGCATCGGTCTATGTCGATGAGAAGATCAAGGACTACGTGATTCACATTGTCTTTGCGACCCGCGAGCCGGAGCGCTATGGGCTCGATCTGAAGCCGTTGATTGCCTATGGCGCGTCGCCGCGGGCCACGATCTACCTGACGCAGGCGGCCAAGGCTCATGCCTTCCTGCGCGGGCGAGGCTATGTGACCCCCGAGGACGTCAAGGCGATCGCTCTCGATGTCTTGCGCCATCGAGTCATCGTCACCTACGAGGCCGAGGCCGAGGAGGTCACGGCCGAGGACATCGCCCGCCGCGTGCTCGATCGGGTCGAGGTCCCGTAGGCTCGAACGGCGCCGACGCCACGATCCCATGATTCCACGCGACATCATCCGCAAGGTGAGACGGCTCGAGATATCGACCCGACATCTTGTGAACGACGTCTTCGCCGGCCAGTACCACTCCGTGTTCAAGGGCCGGGGGATGGAGTTCAACGAAGTCCGGCAGTACCAGCCCGGGGACGATATCCGGACCATCGACTGGAACGTCACGGCGCGCACGGGCGATCCGCATGTGAAGCGCTATGTCGAGGAGCGCGACCTGACCGTGATGCTCCTCGTCGATCTATCGCGCTCGCAGGCCTTCGGCACCCGCTCGCAGCGCAAGAACGAGGTGGCGGCCGAGCTGTGCGCGTTGCTCGCGTTCGTCGCCATCCGCAACAACGACCGAGTTGGATTCCTTTCCTTCACCGACCAGGTCGAACAATTCATCCCGCCGGCCAAGGGCCGCCAGCACGGTCTGCGCGTGATCCGGGAGGTCCTGGCCGCGGCTCCGGAGCGCACCGGCACCGACCTGAACGTGGCCCTGGAGCGCATCGGGCGCGTGCTCAAACGGCGTGCCGTCGTCTTCGTCATCTCGGACTTCATGGCCCCGGATTTTGCGAGTGCGTTCCGGACCGCCTCCCGGCGCCACGACATCGTCGGCATGCGGCTCATCGATCCGCGCGAGCGGGAACTCCCCGCCGTGGGTTTGTGCCTGGTCGAGGATCTGGAGACCGGAGAGCGGATGTGGATCGATACCGCGAACCGGCGGGCGCGCAGCGCCTACGAGAACGCGGCGCGGGCGCGTGAGGAGCGGACCCGCCGTCTGTTCGCCGCGAGCGGCAGCGATCTGGTCGAGATCCCGGTGGATGCAGACGGCGCCTATGTCGGTCCACTCATCCGATTCTTCGGACGGCGTGCGGCGCGCGTGAGGCAGGGACGTTGAGAGTCCGGTTCGCCATACTGGCGGCCGTCGCCACAGGGGTCATCGTGGCGGCGACCATCGCCGCTCAGACAGCGGGGACGGGGCTTCGCATCGAAGCCGACCACGGCCGCTTCCAGGTCGGCGAGCCGGTGCGGCTCCGTCTCTCGGTGGAGGCTCCGCCGGGCACGGAGGTCCTGTGGCCCGGAGCGGGCGCGGTGCTCGGGCCGTTCGAGTTCCTCGCGCACGAGGTGTTGCCTCCCGACACGCTGGCGGCCGATCGCGTGCGACAGGCCGCTGATCTCACCGTCACCGCGTTTGCACGCGGCGAGGTCACGCTGCCCCCGCAATCGGTGACCCTCAGGCTGCCTGACGGAAAGGTGGTGACCGCGGTTTCGGATAGCCTCACCCTCGGCATCGAGAGCGTGCTCCCGGACTCCGCGGCCGGCCTCGATTCGCTGGACATTCGCCCCCTGAAGGCTCAGGTCGAGCTTCCAGGAGCAGGGCGGCGGCGACTCCTGATGGCGCTCGGCCTCCTCGCCCTGGCCTTGCTCCTCCTGATCGGGATCCTCGCGTGGCGCCGCCGCCGCCGGCGGATCATGGCCGTTGCCGCGCCCCCGCCCGACCCGAGGCCGGCGGATGTGATCGCGCTCAGCGATCTCGAGGCGTTGCGTGCGGCCGGTCTGGCCCGCGCCGGCCGGCTGAAGGAGCACTACACCCGCCTGACCGATATCCTCCGTCCCTATCTCGAACGTCGCTTCGGCATTCCGGCCGTGGATTCGACCACGAGCGAGATCCTGGCGGCGCTCGGCGGCGCGACCGGTCGCGCCGAGGCGGGAATGCGGCCGGAGACCATGGCCGAGCTCGAGGAGCTGCTGGGGGGAGCCGACCTCGTCAAGTTCGCGCGCCATCGTCCGCCGGCCGCGGTGGCCGAAGGCGAGATCGATCGAGCTGCCGACTTCGTCAAGACCACGGCAAGCCGGCCCGAGCTGGCCCCGAATGCGGCCGCTGGAAGCGGGGTCCCCGCCGGGGCTGCGGTCGCGAGCGCGGAGGAATCGCGATGAGGCTCGCTTATCCGTGGCTCCTCCTCCTGTTGCTCTTGATCCCGCTCATCCTCTATCGCGAGCGGGAGCGCCGGCGGCGGGTGGAGGCGCCGCTCAAGATCTCGGACACGACGGCGCTCCAGCGCTCGGGTGCGAGCTGGCGCACGGCGGTGGCGCGTCTGCTCATGCCGCTCGAGCTCCTGGCCCTGGTGCTCACCGTTCTCATCCTCGCCCGCCCGCAATCCGATGTGCGCGAGCGCGAGGTGGTGAGCGAGGGCATCGACATCGTGCTCGCCGTCGACATCTCCGGCAGCATGAAGGCCGAGGATTTCAAACCGAACCGGCTGGTCGCGGCCAAGGAGGTGGCCAAGAAGTTCGTGGCCGGGCGGCAGGGCGACCGCATCGGCCTCGTCGTGTTCTCCGCCGACAGCTTCACGCAATGCCCGCTGACCCTCGATTACGGCGTGCTCACCGATCTCATCGACCAGGTGGACTTCGGCATGATCGATGATGGCACCGCGATCGGCATGGGTATCGCCAACGCTGCGAATCGCCTCAAGGATGCCAAGGGCAAGTCCAGGGTGGTGATTCTCCTCACCGACGGGGTCAACAACGCCGGGCGTATCGACCCGCTCACGGCGGCGCGGCTGGCCAAGACTCTCGGCATCCGGGTCTACACGGTGGGGGCCGGGGTCGAGGGCGAGGCTCCCTATCCGGTGGACGATCCGGTCTTCGGCCGCCGCATGGTGATGATGCGCTCGACCATCGACGAGGAGACGCTCAAGAAGATCGCGTCCACCACCGGCGGCGAGTTCTTCCGGGCCCGGGACACAGGGACCCTGGAAGCCATCTACAGCCGGATCAGCGACATGGAGAAGACGAAGGTCGAGACGCGGGAGTACGTGCGCTACGACGAGCTGGGGCCGATCATGCTGGTGCCGGCATTCGTTCTGCTCGGGCTCGTCCTCGTCCTCGAGTCGACGTTGCTCATCAAGGTGCCTTAGGGGAGAGCTCCGTTCATGCGATTTGCCGCGCCCGAGTTCCTCATGCTCCTGTGGGTCGTCGGAGCCCTGGCCGTGCTCAGGCTCGTCGCCCGCGTGCGCCGCGGCCGCCGAGCCCGGACCTTCGCCACCCCTCAGCTCTACTCGGGCCTCGCCGCCGAGCTGGGCCCCGGCCGGCGCGGGCTCCGGGATTTCTGTCGCCTCCTGGCGCTCGCCTTTCTCGTCCTGGCCCTGGCGCGGCCCCAGTTCGGACAGCGACTCGCGGTTCTGAAGCGCGAGGGCATCGATGTCGTCGTCGCCATCGACACCTCGGCCTCGATGCTGGCCGAGGATCTCAAGCCCAACCGGCTCGAGACCGCCAAGCGCGCGGTCATCGGGCTCGCGCAGCGACTGCGCGGAGACCGGCTCGGGATCGTGGTGTTCTCGGGGTCCGCCTTCATCCAGTGTCCGCTCACGCTCGACGCCAAGGCGGCGCGGCTCATGATCGACGCGGTCGGCTCGGAGACGGTGCCCGATCCCGGCACGGCGCTCGAGGCCGCCATTGACCGCGCCAACGATGCCTTCGCCTCGGAGGAGAAGCGCTTCAAGGCGCTCATTCTCTTCACCGATGGCGAGGAGACGGCCGGCGATCCAATGGCAGCGGCCCGCCGGGCCGCGGACAAGGGCGTCCGCATCTTCACCGTCGGGCTCGGTGCCGAACGCGGGGAGCCCATTCCGCTCCGGAACCCAAGGGGCGAGATCGTGGGTTACAAGAAGGACCGCGCCGGGGAGGTCGTGATCAGCCGGCTCGACGAGGAAGCCCTCAAGCGGCTGGCCGAGATCGGTGGTGGGCGTTACTTCCGTGCCACCCCGGCCATGAGCGAGCTCGACGGGCTGTACGCGGAGATCGACGCCATGGAGAAGCGCGAGATCGAGGGGGGTTTTCACGCCCACTACGAAGACCGTTTCCACTGGTTCGCGGTCCTCGCCTTCGGGTTCCTGGCGTTCGCACGACTTCTTGGCGAGAGACGGAATATCCCGCTCCGCGCCGCCGCCGGCGTGGCGATGATCTTGCTCTTCGCACCGTTGCCTGCTCTGGCGAAGGCCTCCGCCCCGGACGAGGTGGCGGCGGGGAATCGCGCCTACGCGCACGGCGATTTGAAGAAGGCCGCCGAGCACTATCTCGAGGCCCTCGGGGCCGAGCCGGAGAACCCCGGTATCCACTACAACCTCGGCAACACGCTCTATGGCGAGGGGCAGTATCCCGACGCGGACGCGGCCTATGGTACGGCCAGCGGTCACGCCGATTCACTGCTCAAGCAGTCCCTGAGCTACAATCTCGGCAACTCGCTCTTCCGCCAGGGTCGCTACCGTGAGGCGGTCGAAGCGTACAAGAAGGTGCTCGCGTCGAATCCAGGCGATGAGGATGCGCGCTGGAACCTGGAACTCGCCCTGGCGCGGATGCAGGAGCAGGAACAACAGCAACAGCAACAGCAACAGCAGCAGAACCAGCAGCAAGACCAGCAGGATCAGAATCAAGACAGGGAAAGCCAGCGCGACGAGCAGAACGAGGACAAGAAGCAAGAGCAGCAACCGCAGGCCCAGAGCCAGTCGCCGGAGAACCAGCAGGACGAGGAGGAGCAGCAGCCTCAATCCGCCCAGGAGCAGAACGCAGCGAGCGGAGATGAACCGGCAGACCAACAGGAACAGCCCGAGATGAGCGCCGCCGAGGCGGAGCAGTTGCTCGAGGCGCTGGGCAACGAGGAGAAGGAGCTCTTGCAGGAGCGCTTCCGGGCGCGAGGTCGCAAGGTCGATGTGGAGAAGGACTGGTAACTTGCGTTCAAGCAGACAGAAGACGGGGAGCTTGCGGACGAGGTTCTGGCTGCCGGTTCTCCTTCTCCCGCTGGCGTTGTCGAGCGCGACGCGTCCTGCCGCCGCGATCGAGGTCGAAGCCCACCTCGATCGCGACCAGGTGGCACTGAGCGAGCGTCTCACGCTCACGGTCACCGTGAACGGCGGGGGTGGCGGCGCGCGTCCGGAGCTGCCGGAGCTCCCCGATTTCGCCGTCTACCCGGCGGGAACCTCGCGCAACTTCTCCTTCGTGAACGGGAAGATCTCGAGCGCCACGGTCTTCACCTACATCCTGGCTCCGAAGCGGGAGGGCACCTTCGAGATCCCGCCGATCGCTGTCGTCGAAGGCGGGACCCGCGCCACCTCGCGGCCGCTCGCGGTCACCGTGGCGGGGGCTGGGGCGTCTCCGTCGCCGGGGGGAACCTCCGCCCCGCCGCCCGCCGCTCGTGGCCCAGCGGGATCCGGATCGGATCCGAAGGCGATCTTCGTGACGGCAGAGGCCGATCCGAAGAACCCCTACGTGGGCGAGCAGGTGACCCTCACCGTGCGCTTCTATCAGGGCGTGAGACTCCTCGAGCGTCCGGACTACCGCCCTCCGGTTTCGACCGGTTTCTGGGTCGAGAGTCTGCCCGGGGAGCGCACCTACTACACCGAGGTCCAAGGACGCCGCTACCATGTGACCGAGCTCAAGACCGCGCTCTTTCCCACCGAGTCCGGAGACCTCACCATCGGCCCGGCCAGGGTGGAGTGTCTGATCGAGACCGATCCCTTCGGTCGGGATCCCTTCAGCTGGTTCCGCGGTGGGGTCGGCATGGGCGAGCCGCGAAGCGTCGAGTCGCGGCCGATCGCAGATCGACGTGCGCCCGATTCCCAGGTCCGGGAAGCCGGCCGGCTTCACGGGTGCCGTGGGCCGCTATTCGATCAAGGCTGCCCTCGACCCGATACAGGTGCGCGTGGGCGAAGCGGCGACGTTGACCGTGACCCTGACCGGGCAGGGGAACATTCGCGCCGTGGCCGATCCGGAGCTCCCCGAGGTCCCTGGAATGCGCAGCTTCGATTCCGGGAGCACGATCGAGGACAAGCGTGAGGGCGGCACCTTCGGCGGCGTGAAGAAGCTGACACGCGTCTACGTTGCCGAGTCCTCCGGACGCTATGGGGTACCAGCCATCCGCTATCCGGTCTTCCGTCCGGATCGGGGTGAGTTCGAGATCCTGACCACGAAGGCTCTCGATCTGGAGGTGATCGAGGGCGACGGCACGGTGCCGCTGGTTCCCGGGGCGCCGCGGGCGGTGGTCGCGACATCAGGAGGCGCCAACCTGCGTTTCATTCGCCTCGGTGATCCCGGGTTCGAGCGCGCGCGGGGTCCGTTGTGGACTCAGGCCGGGTTCTGGCTCGTGCAGATCGTTCCCCTTCTCGGCCTGGTCGGAGCGTTCCTGTTCGCGCGCCACAAGGAACGCGAGGAGACCGACCAGGGCTACGCCCGTCTCCGGCGCTCCGGGAAGGAAGCTCGCCGACGCCTGCGCCACGCGCGGTCTCTCCTTGCCAAGCATGATCAGAAGGCGTTCTACGGCGCGGTTTCTCAAGCTCTCCTCGGCTACGTCGCGGATCGCACCAATCGTCAGGCGCCGGGACTCACGGTCGATGATGTCCGCTTTCTCCTCCATGCGCGCGAGGTCGAGCCGGCTCTGATCGACCGGTTCGCCGCCTGCCTCGAGCGCTGCGATTTCGGGCGCTTTGCTCCCGCCGCGGGAGGAGAGGGGAGGGAGGTCCTGGCGGAGGCCGAGGCCCTCCTCACCAGCCTCGGGCGGGCGGGGCTGTGAAGGTGCTGAGGGGCGTGAAGGTGATGGCTGGATGGGGCCGGAGGCTTGTTCCTGGCCGCCCGGGAGGCCGTCGAGCCGAGCCGGGTCTTCTGATGGTCTTGATTCTCGCCCTCGCCCCCGCCGCCGGAGCCCAGACGCCCGGGGTGGAACCGGATCTCTCCCCCCCGGCGATCGCTGGTAAACCAAGTGGGGGAGCGGTCCTCGGCGATCCGAGAGAACAGTTTTCGGCTGCCAACCGTCTGTACGAGGAGGGTCGCTTTGCCGAGGCTGCGGGCGCCTACCAGGCCATCGCCGCGGCCGGATATGCCTCGCCCGCCCTTTACTTCAATCTGGGCAATGCCTTCCTCAAGGCAGGGGAGCTCGGGGAAGCGATCGTCTATTATGAGCGGGCCCGGGCCCTGGACCCCCGGGGCGAGGACATCCGCACCAACCTGGCCTACGCCAGGAGCCTGACGGTGGATGTGATGCCCGATGAGGGAGGATCGGCCTTTCTCCTCGGCCTCGTCCGGATCCGGGACGCAGTGGCCCCCGAGGAGGCCTTGTGGGTCGCTGTGGCCGCCTTCTGGCTGACGGCCGGGGCCTTGATCCTGGGTCAGCTCCGGGGTTCCTGGCGCCGGGTGGCGCGGGGAGTGGCCCTCGGCGGTCTGGCTTTGCTCGTGCTCGCCGGCGGGCTCGCGGCCATCCGGATCCATGCGGTCTCGGGGAACCCGCGGGCCTTCCTGATCGAGCCCGAGGTGCAGGTCCGGTCCGGTCCCGGTGCGCAGTTCTCGACGCGATTCACGCTCCACGAGGGGACCGGGGTCCAGGTCTTGCGCGAAGCGGGTGATTGGCTGGAGATCGAACTGACCGCGACGATGAACGGCTGGGTACCCAAGGGATCGCTGCTCGAGCTCTGATCCGGCTCACCACTCGATTCCCGCGGGCCCCACGACCGCCCCTGAGCAACCGGGGCAAGGGGAGTGCGCGCGACCCGGACGCCGGTTCGTGATCCGCGCGGTGCCAATGGACCTCGGGTACGTCCTCATCACCGTCAGCTTCGCCGTCGCCGCGGTGGCGTTCATGCTCGGTCTGGTGATCGTGCGTGAGGCGCCGCGCCAGCGGCTCAACTGGATCACCGCGGGCATGCTCGTCTGTGGTGGCGCCGGTGCCCTTCTCGGCGCGGTGGACTTCATCGCGGCCATGCGCGAGGTCAAGGTCCTGCGCGCCCAGGGCAGCCTCGTTCGCAACTTCGCCTTTCTCTGGGAGTTCTTCTTCCCGACTTTCCTCCTGTTCACTCTCTACTTCCCCACGCAACGGCGCATCGTGCGCCGGTTCCCTGGGATCAGCTGGCTGCTCTTCCTTCCTTACATCTTTCACTTCGTGCTCCTGCTCGCCGGCTCCGCAACCGGCGGCCGTTTCCGCTTCGAGGGCATCGCCGAGCGTGGGGGAGCGCTCGGGGCCGCGGCGGATTTCGTCGGGCTGGCGCTCTATCTCCTCTATCAGCTGAATGCCGCGCTCTTCCCCCTGGTGAACCTGGCCGCGATGCTGGGTGCTACCTGGCTACTATCCTCTTCCTATCGCACCACCGAGAATCCGCGCCTGCGGGTCCAGGTTCGTATCGTCCTGGGCGGGCTGGGAGGATGCCTGGCCCTGTATTCCGTCGCCGTCCTCTTGCCGGTCATGACCGGCATCGACTTGAACCCGGTGCTGCGCGCGACCCTGATCGTTGCCGGACTTGCTCTCGGCAGCCTGTCGATCGCCTACGCCATCGTCCGCTATCGCTTCCTCGATGTGCAGATGCTGGCCCGCCGCTCCATCCTCTACGGCGCGGCCACGGCCGTTGCTCTTGCGCTCTACATCATCGTGGTCCGGCAGCTGAACGTCGCCATCGCCGGCCTCATCGGCATCGAGGCCGACTACATCCAGACGGCGGTCCTCGTGGTCGCGCTCTTGCTCTTTCAGCCGCTAGTCGGCCGCCTCGAGGAACTCCTGGAACAGGTCATGCTCGGGGATCGATCTGACTACCGGAACCTGCTGCGCGAGCTGTCACGCGATGTCTCGACCGTGCTCGATCTGGGTGAGCTCGGGAACAAGGTCGGGGCCATGCTCGCCTCGAGCATGATGGTCGACTGCGGCTGCCTGTTCGTACGTTCCGCGCCGCCGGCGCCCCTGACGCACGTGGCTGGATTCGGTGGGCAGGAGGTGGACTCCACCCTCGTGCGCGTGCTCGAGGAGCGACTCGCCGAGGATCCCGAGAGCGAACTCGTCGACGTCGACGAGCTCCTGTCCGGCACCGGTCTCGTGCCTTCGGTGCCGCTGTTCCTTGTGCCGCTTCGCCATCGAGGCGAACTCCTGGGGATGCTCCTCCTCGGGCGGAAGGTGACGGGCACCGGCTTCAACGCCGAGGATCGTGCGCTCCTGGCCGCCCTCGGCGATCAGATCGGGGTCGCCATCAAGAACGCTCACCTCCATCGTGAGTCGGTGGTGAAGACCCTCCTCGAGGAGGAGCTCGGCTTCGCTCGCCATGTTCAGCGCAGCTTTCTTCCGGATCGGTTTCCACCGATGGCGCCGCTCGACGTCTGGGCCCGCAACGTGCCCTCCAAGTTCGTGAGCGGCGACTACTATGACGTGGTGCCCATCGGCGAGTCGGAAATCCTGATCGCGATCGGCGATGTCTCCGGCAAGGGGGTGCCGGCTGCTCTTCTCATGTCCATGCTTCGCGCGTCATTGCGCACGCAGGCCCGGGGCCCGATCTCCCTCTGCGACATCATGTGCAGCTTGAACCAGCTCATTCTCGAGTCGACGAGCGACCGCGAGTTCGTGACCCTGTTCCTGGCCCGTGTCGATTGTCGTCACCTCCGTCTGCGCTACTCGAACGGAGGACACAATCCGCCCTTGCTCCGGCGCGGAGACGGTCGCGTGGAGCGGCTCGAGCGAGGCGGGCTCTTGCTCGGTGCGTTCGGTGGCGCGGAATTCGAGGAGGGCGAAGTCGATCTCAGCGGCGAGGATCTGCTGGTTCTCTACACGGACGGACTCACCGAGGCGGTCGACACGACGGGGGATATGTTCGGCGAGGAGCGCCTGGAAGCCGAGGTCAGGGCGCTCGACCCGCGCCAGTCCGCCCGCGAGTCGCTCCAGACGCTCGAGGAGGCGTGCCGGCGTTTCTCCAATGGGGCCGAGCTGGAGGATGATCTGACCGTGCTCGTGCTCCGGGTCGGGGCGGAGGGGGCCGGGGTGGAGGGAGCCGGGGTGGAGGAAGCCGGGGCGGTGGCGGTGAAGGCGGCGGTGGTGGGGGAGGGGGCCGGGGAGGGGAAGGCCATCCTCTCTCCGGCGTCGGTCCTGGACGCAGACGGGTCCCAGGCGCCAAGAGGAGCTCGTTCTGCGGTCCGGAGCGTCGGTCCTGGCGATGGCCCAAGCAGCGTTGCCCAGCCATGAAGCATGCGCTAAGCTCATCGGTCCGTCATGGTGGTCGGGGTGCGGATCCGGCGCTAGGCCGGCTCCGTCCGGACCACAATCGCGGCCTGCCAACATGGATCCTCCGTGGTCCATCGGCGCCTGCGAGTGCGAGCCGAGTGGGGGTATGCATGAAGATCTCCCGAGCAGACAAAGCCGATGTCGTGGTGCTCATGATCTCGGGGAAGCTCATGGGTGGGCCCGATGCCGATGCGTTCGACGAGCACATCAAGCTGATCCTGGGTGAAGGGCGGCGCAAGATCCTGGTCGACCTCGGGGACGTGTCGTGGATCAACTCCACCGGGCTCGGCATTCTCATCGCCGGCCATGCTCGGGCGGAGAAGGTTGGCGGCGAGATGAAGCTGTGCAAGGTCTCGCGGCGGGTGGAGAGCATTCTCATGGTGACTCGGCTCAACATGATCTTCGAGAGCTACGCCGACGAGGCACAGGCTCTGGCCAGTTTCTAGATGCCCATGAGCGTTAAAATGACCGATCGGCCAGGCGGTGCGGTCGAGCTGGTGATCCCGGCCAAGCTCGAATATCTCGATCTCGTCGACAACGTCGTCGAGGCCGTCAACGAGCTCATGAGCTTCGATGAGGATGCCCGCACCGCCGTCTCGATCTCGGTGGTCGAGGCTGGTACCAACGCCATCCAGCATGGTTGCGGTCAGAATGGCCAGAGTCGCATCCACATGCACTTCGAAGTCGAATCCGATACTCTCACCATCATCGTGCACGACCCCGGCCCGGGTTTCGATCCAGCCGGTGTTCCCGATCCAACCAGTCCGGAGAACCTGGTGCGTGAGCGCGGGCGCGGCATCTTCATCATGCGGCAGATGATGGACGAGGTCGATTTCAGTTTCGAACGGGGGACCACCGTGCGCCTGGTCAAGCGCCGCCGCTAGAGCGCATCCCGGGTGGCGGTTTCTCACGCCATGGACAGCCTGCATCCGGCGCTCCTCGCCGTCCTCCTCCTCTTCGTCGTCTACGTCCTCACCCGCCCGCGGCGAAAGTCTCCCTCCGGGCGCCTGCCCCGCCGCTTCGCTCCCCCCTGGCGTCATCGCGAGACCAGGTCCGATCGGAGCTCGCGCCGGATCTCCTTCCGGCGCTAGGTCGCCGCTCCCGCAACCGCCGAGCCGGGACTAGGATCCCGCTGGCCGCTTCGGTCGAGCCACCCGCTTTCCCTGAGCGGTCTGACGCGGGGTGTCCTCGCGGCCGACGTGGATGAGATGGTGGCGGTCATCATCATCCAGTTTCCCGGAGAATCCGTAGCCGGATTGCTCCTTCTGGTGCCGGAGGGCAAGGCTCAGGGCGAACCCTCTCTCATTGGACACCGAGGCCGCCACATGGACGCCGGGCAGGCACTCGCTCTCGATGCCATAGCGCAGCATGAAGTCATCGTGGCCGTCCTCGCGGAAATAACCCTCGGCCGCGAGATTGAGCCGGGGACCGAGCACCGGGATGTTGATGCCGGGAGCGATGATCCGACCGAGCTTGCCCCCGACGTAGCGGGGTTCATTGAGGTGGAGGGCGCGGATGGCGAAGGAGAAGTACTTGTGCGGGCGCGTCGCAGCGGAGAAGCCGAAGGTGAAGGCGTTCGGGTCACCCGGGACGCTGTTGGCGAGGAGCGCCACGTCGCTCGCCATCACCCAGCGCCCCTTCTGAGCGTTGATGCCGATGGCATACATGTCCTCGCTGAAGGACGGTCCGTCACCCGCATGCTCGAGATGCCGGTACTCGAGCATGAAGCGCTTGGGCTGCCAGAGGATGAACCCGCCGGCGAAGCGACTGCCGTCGAGCTCCACGGCCACGAGGCTCCGGCTGTCGGGAATGAAGGCGGCAGCGGCGGGGAGCGTCAAGCCAGCTGCTGGACCATCGGCGGTGGCGAGGAAGCTGCCGCGCCCGACGGCGAACGGCATGCCGTCGATGGACCCCAGCTGGGCGCGGGCCGGCACGGGTGCGATGATGGCGGCGAGCAGAACGATGAGGGCCACGATCGGGCGGTGCCGTGGCATCCCTGCTCGGGGGGCGTGGGCAGGCGCTTGGCGCATGGAATCCTCCGGGTGGCCTTCCGAACTGGCCGGCCGGGCGCTGGCTCGAGTCGCCGGGCCCCGGAGCGGGGACCGGTTTAGTAGACTATCGGCACTTTCCCCGGAGATCATGATGCCGATGTGGATTCGCCCTTCAGCTATGCGGCTCGCCCTGGTCCTCTCGGTCCTCGCCGGCCTCGTCACGCTCCCGGCCGGTGCCCGGATGCTCCAGGTGACCGCGGGCGACCCTGGCGCCCTGGCCCAGGCTCTCTCCACAGCCAGAGCCCGCGATACGCTCCTCGTCGCTCCCGGGCGCTACCGAGGCGGGGTCACCATTCCCGATGGCGTGATCGTCATCGCAGTGGCCGGCCCCGACTCGACCGTGATCGACGGTGAGGGCAAGGGGCCTGTCGTTCTCTTCGAGCAGGTGAGCGGCGCGACGTTGCTCGAGGGATTCACGGTGACCGGAGGGCTTCTCTCCGGGGCCGAGGAAGATGGCGCTGGCGTGCTCTGTATCCGGGACGCGAGCCCCCGGCTCAATCACAATCGCATCGTCGGCAACCGGGCCCTCGGAGAGGATGCTCGCGGCGGCGGCATCGCCTGTCTCGACGGGTCGAATCCGGTGATCGCCAACAGCGTGATCAGGGACAACGAGTCCGCGATCGGGGGCGGCATCTACATCGGCAAGCGACGGGGTTGGGTATCGGCTCCGGTGGTGAGTGCCAATCGAATCCTCATGAACCGGGCCCGGCGCGAAGGCGGCGGCGTGGCTGTCACCCATGGCTCGGAGCCGGTCATCAGCATGAACGTGATCGCAGGCAACCGGGCTGGACGAGGAGGGGGAGGACTCAGCATCGATCGCGGCCAGCCCCGCATCGAGGAGAACGTTGTCTGGGGGAATGCCGACTCATCAGGGGTGGCGGCGGGGATTCTATTGATGAACTACGCGGCGCCGAGGGTCGAGCGCAACATCATCGCCAGGAACGAGGGTGGACCGGGCGTGAGTTGCGACGAGCAGCTCCAGGAGTGGCAGGAGTTCCGCTGCAACGATGTGTGGGGGCACGAGGGTGGGGATTTCGGATCAGGGTGCGCTGTGTATCCAGGAAATCTGAGCGCCGATCCCAGGTTCTGCGACCCGGAGGGCGGGGATTTCCGGTTGCGTGCCGATTCGCCCTGCCTCGCCGCGCCCGGGTGCGAGCGGCTGGGCCCGTCCGGCCTCGGCTGTTCGGTCGAGGGCCTCGCGGAGCCCGGTGCATCCCGGGCCACTCCTGGCTCGAGACCATAGCGCCGCGGCCGAGCCGCGTGCTCGCGACTCGAGCGACGTCCCATCATGCTCCGGAAGTCCTCCTCCTGCCAGACACCATCGACGAAGCGGTAGAACGTCACGCGGTATGACATCTCGGTCTCGGAGTACACGAGTTCCTCCGAGGCGCCGGCGCTGGCCCGCTTGGAGTAATGGGCGCGGCGCTCCAGGACGACCGGGCGCGATACCCGCTCGAGCCGCATCATCCCGCCCGGACCCTCGAACTCGATCTTCTCGACTCGCCCGGGGCCTGGATCGAGCGGATGCTCGACGTCTCGAGTGACCTTGAACGTGTCCCGGATGCGTTCGGTCAGTTCAATCCAGCGCTCGTCGTTCACCGACAGGACCTCCTTTCCGGGTCAGCCCCGGTCGTGCCAACGACCACCCAGGCCATGGCGCAGGGCTCCTCCGGGCGCGAATCAAATTGCCAAACCAGAAGGAAAATGGTACCTTAGCTCTGCTTCCGGAGGGTCGATTGTGCCCCATTCGGTGGGGAGAGTCGAAGTCCTTTTGTACTCGCACGGCCGGTCCGGCAAGGGGTTTCATCCGGCGGCATCTTATTGAGGGCATGCCGCCGGTGTGAGTTCTTGGCGACGCACGACCTCGTGCTGGGGCGACCGGGACCGGTTCGGACCTCCGGCTGTCCGGTTCACGAGCCAATCATCATCGTTTCGTCGCCTCGAGGAGCTTAAGCCATCCGGGATCCCGGTTCCGGTCGAGCTCTGTGCGACCCGTGACGACGTCCGCTGCCCGCAGCGCACGCTCCAGGTCCAACCGCCTGACGTGGCTGGCCACGGGACTGTGCTTGCTGGTCATCGGCGTCCCGCTCACGGTCAACGCGTTCGGCTCCGCCTACCGGGCCGGGTTCCAGGTCGTGGGCCTCGCTCTCGGCCTGCTCGTGATTTCAGACTCCCGGCTAGCTTCCCGCCTCCTCGCAGGGCGCCCACGAAGCGTGATGCTGCCGTTCGTTGCGTTGTGGGTCTACATGATGGCTCGTGTCTCCGTCACGCCCGATCTGCCGACGGCCACGGCCCAGGTTCTGGATCGCACCGTGTTCCTGGTGCTGATCGCCATTCTGGCGTCGGGGATGATCGGAGAGCGGAGGAGAATCGTCGTTCGCGCGGGACTTCTCGGCATGGCGGTCGTGGCCGCCTGGGGAATCCTGCAGCGATTCGGCATTCACCCATTTCTCGATCCATCGATCTGGGAGCCGAGCCGGCCCACCCGGCCTCTCGGCACGCACAACTTGATGGGGGTCTACCCGGCAGCCTGGTTGCCGGTGGCCTACGCCGTGGCGCTCCAGGCGTCGCCGCGGCGGAAGATGATCTGGGGAGCCGTGGCTCTGCTCGGACTCGCTTGTTTCCTGCTAAGCGAGTCGCGCGGAGCATGGCTGGCCATGATCATCGCCCTGGCCATCATGCTGCCCTGGCTCCTCCGCGGCGGCGGCCGTCAGATCGCAGAGGTCGTGGGGCGCGACCGGAGGGGCGCGTGGATTCTCCTGGGAGCGACGGCCGCGGTGGCGATCGCTTGCGTGGGCTCGGTCGCCACGCGGCTGGGAACGCCCGAGCAGTCGGGACTGCTCGGGGAGTCGGTTTCAGATCCTGACGGCTCGGGCCCCGTGGATGCACTGGGGACCGGGCGACAGGGGGGAACCGTCTCGGAGGGGGGGAGCGCCGCCGGCTTCGGCCTCGGCGCTGACGAGTTTCGAGCGGCGCAAGCTGGTCGGGCAGACGGCCCTGACGCTCATTGGCGAGCGCCCGCTCATCGGTCATGGGACCGGGAGCTTTCGTCTCGCGTTCTACACGGCACGACCGCCGATCATGCAGCGGCTAGAAGCCGAGACCGGCGAGACGGCCGTCCATGCGCATTCGGATCCGCTCGAGCTGACCGCTGAGCTCGGGCTGTTCGGGTTCATGCTTGCGGCCATCGGGTTCTTTGCCGCCGGACGGCGCGCGCTCGCAGCCATCGACCTGCGGCCAACCGCGGTGGATGGCGTCGCGAAGGTGGCGGCCGGTGACTTCCTGGTTGCCGCGGGGATTGTGGCGGGCGGGCTGGCGCTCGGGCTGCATGCCTGCGTGGACTTCCCGCTCGTGGAGGTACCGACCGCGCTGGTGGGGGTCCTGTTCCTCGGGCTTGCGTCCGGAGAGCGGCCCCTCGGGCTCGGGAAGGTGAAGGACCCGGATCCCTCGCCGCCGGCTCATGCAGCGCCCGTGGCGCGGATGGCCGTGGCGGGAATCCTGGTTGTCGGGATCGCGGTTGCCTTGGCGATGGCCGCTGCGGATCGTGCCTACCATCGAGCCTATGCTGAGCTCGTACGGGGCGAGGTCGAGGCCAGCGAGAAGTGGCTCGAGCGGGCGATGCGCTGGGCTCCCGATCGAGCGCGGGACTGGGTGGCCTACGCGGAGGTAGCGCGTCATCGGGCGCGGCTTTCAGGGTCGGCGGAAGCACGAACCCAGGAGTCCATGGTGGCGGCGGAACGGTTCACGAGCGCAGCGGAACTCGAGCCCCAGATCGGGGCGCGGTGGCAGCGTGCCGCCTTCGCACTCGATGAGGCGCGGCGTATGGGGGCAGCGGCGAGCGCGGATTCGGTGCAAGCGCTGGTCGAGCTGGCCCTGGCGCGCAATCCGTACTTGGGGCCGGCCCGCGCCCTCGAGGCGCGGCTGGCGCGCGAGGCGGGCGCTCTCGACCGGGCGGAGGTTGTGCTCGCCGCAGGCGAGGAGATGGTGCCCGGTCAGCCGGCACTCCTGCTCGAGCGGGGCCGCCTGAACGTGGCCACGGGCGACACCACGGGTGCGCTCAGCGCTTTCGCGCGCGCGGCACGCAGCGGCGATGCGGAACGAGCCGGAGCGGCGCTCGATGGGCTGGCTGGAGTGGCGCGCGGCGGCCATGTCGAGGTGGCGCGCGAGGCGGAGGCGATTTTGGAAGGCCTGGCGGTGGACGATGGGCTTGCAGCCTCGGTTCGTGGTGGCGCCGCCAGGGTGCGCGGTGATCTGGCCGCGGCTCGGGGCGATCGCGAGCTGGCGCGCAGGATGTACCTAGAGGCCACGACGGCGGGAGGAGCACGTCCCGAGGCGGAGCTGGGGCTTGGCAACCTGGCCTATGCCGAGGGCCGGCTCGACGAGGCGGAACGTCACTATCGTTCGGCGCTGGCCGGCCGGCCCGACATGGCCGAAGGCTGGCAGAACTTGGGTAGCGTGGCCATGGCCCGGCGCGACACCGCGCTGGCGCTCAGGCTCTACCGGCGGGCCATCGGGCTCGCACCGGGCAATGCGCAACTAGAGGGCTACATTGAAGAGATTTCGGGCCGGCACCAGTGATGTGCGTGCCGGTCCATCACTCATGGGTCGAGCTGGATCGTCCGGCTCGGTCCGCAGAACACCCGATCGGGCGTTGGAGCGCGATCATCTTGGTGGCTGAAGGAACAGCGGTTCGGGGAGACAAAGGGTCAAGGCGCGCCTGCGCGAGCGGGGCGACGTCGCGATGCGAGAGGCATCAAGAGGGCGCCGATGTGGTGCCAGATTTGCTCGCGAGGAGGAAGCATCTCATGCAGTCGGTTCGAAGGACAGCGTTCAGCCTCCTGGCGGTCGCGCTACTCTGGCTCGTGGCCGTCCCCGTGGTGGGAGCCCAGGAGGCGCTATCGGGCCCCCCGGTCGCCAGCGGTCCGGGGACCCTCATTCCGGGACCTGATCCCGGCGAGTCCGTCGCCTGCACCCCGGTGATCGGTGTGGATCCCGATCCCGTGGCCTTCGGCGATGTTCCCGTCGGAGAGACGTCCACTCTCGATGTCCAGATCACCGACCTCGAGTCCGATACCGAGTGCGGGATCACGATCTCGTCGATCGAACTCACCGTGGGATCCGGGTTCTTCGAGATCCTGGGTCTGCCCACGTTGCCTCAGACCTTCCCGGCGGGCGTGCCGTTCACGTTCCAGGTGCGCTTCGCGCCGCCACAGGCCGGGCAGCTGAATGGGGTCATGACGATCACCTCCGATGATCCGGTGACGCCGGTCAAGGAGGTCAACCTGAACGGCCGGGGAACCGCCGGCAATCAGCCCCCGACCTGCAACGCCGATGGCCCCTACGTGGGCGTCGTCGGGGTGGCGGTCTCCTTCGATGGTTCGGGTTCCGAGGATCCGGACGGGACCATCACGAGCTACGAGTGGGACTTCGGTGACGGCTCCTCCGGCACCGGTGTCTCCCCGACCCACGTCTACGCCACGGAGGGCACCTTCACGGTGACCCTGACCGTCACCGATGACGGTTCCCCCCCATTGAATTCGGAGTGCTCGAGCAGCGCTTCGATCACCGGGGGTACCGCGGACACGATCACCGTCACGGCACCGAACGGCGCCGAGGAGTTCGCGCCCGGAGATGTGACCTCTGTCACCTGGGAGAGCGAAGGCGACATCCTCTTCGTCGATATCGAGCTCTCGCTCGATGGCGGCACCTCCTATGAGGCGATCGGCGTCAGCGAGGAAAACGACGGGAGCTTCGCCTGGACCGTTTCCAATACGCCCACCGAGAACGCGCTGATCCGGGTCAAGGATGCGACCGACGGCGTTCCGTCCGACGTTTCGGATGCTCCATTCACGATCAACGGCGTGATCCTGACCCGGCCGAACGGGGGGGAGACGCTGCGCATCGGCGATACCGAGAACATCATCTGGGACGTGTTCGGAACGCTGACCACGACCGTGCGTCTCGAGCTCTCGACCGACGGCGGCTTCAGCTTCACCGACATCGTGGCCTCGACCGACAATGATGCGCTCTACGAGTGGACGGTGGCCGGGAACCCGACCGTCGAGGCGCTGGTTCGCATCACGGATACCGGCAACGCGCTCGCCACCGACACCTCGGACGCCGTGTTCACGATCGCCGAGCAGGGCAGCAACCTGCCGCCGATCTGCGATGCGGGTGGACCCTATTCGGCCCTCGTCAACACGGCTGTCAGCTTCGATGGCAGCGGTTCGAGCGACCCCGACGGCACGATCACCTCCTACGCGTGGGATTTCGGCGACGGCTCGAGCGGGACCGGGGTCGCCCCGACGCACACCTACACGACGACCGGGACCTTCACCGTCGAACTCACCGTGACCGATGACCTGGATGCCTTTTCGACCTGCTCGGCCACGGCCACGATCACCGGGGAGAACCAGGCGCCCACCTGCGATGCGGGTGGCCCGTACACGGGTACGGTCGACATCGCCATCACGTTCGATGGCACCGGTTCAAGCGACCCCGACGGCACCATCACTTCCTACGCCTGGACCTTCGGAGATGGCTCGAGCGCGACCGGCGCCACACCGACCCATGCCTATGCTGCGGCCGGATCGTACTCGGTCGGACTCACGGTGACCGACAACGAAGGCGCCTCCTCGACCTGCACGACGACGGCGAATGTCACCGGTGGCGTGAACCTGCCACCGGACTGCGACGCCGGCGGTTCCTACGCGGGTGTCGTCGGTTCGGCCATCAACTTCGACGGCCGGGATTCGAACGATCCGGACGGGAACATCGTGTCCCACGCCTGGGACTTCGGCGACGGGTCGACGGCGACGGGGGCGACGGTGTCGCACGCCTACGCCACGACGGGAACGTTCACGGTGAGCCTGACCGTCACCGATGACGACGGTGCTTCCTCGACCTGCACGACGACCGCCGAAGTCGGCGAGGCCCCGACCGGGGTTCGCGTGGCGCTCCCGCCGCGTAGCTTCGGATCCCCCGGCGCGGACGTGGCGATTCCGGTCTTCGCCATCGATGACCTGACCGGGCTCGGCATCATCGCGATGGAGTTCGAGATCCGCTACAACCCGCACGTGCTGGTGGCCCAGGGTCTGCAGTTCGCGGGGACGATCGGCGAGGGCGCCACCTTCGAATGGCGCGTCGATCACCGCAGTCCGAGCGAGGACATCCTCCACGTGGCGATGGCGTGGACCGAGCCGCTCGCCGACTGTGGCGAGATCGTCTACGTTCTCTACCAGGTATCCCCGGGCGACGCGAACCCGCGCACGCGGCTCGAGTTCTGGGCCCTCTTCAACGAGGGGGATCCCGCGGCGAACGCGCATGACGGGGAGTTCATCAAGGGACGCATCGGCGACGTCAACGGCTCGGGCCAGGTGTCGGCGATCGATGCCACGCTCGTTCTCCAGGAGACGGTTGGGATCATCCGCTTGCCCGATCCCAGCTATCCCTACTTCGTGCTCGAGATCGCGGACGTTTCAGGTAACGGCGAGATCCGTGCCTACGACGCCGCTCTCATCCTCCAGTACGTGCTCGGGATCATCGATCACTTCCCGGCGGAGGAGCAGTACCAGCTGGCGTGCGACCCGGGCGGACGGCATGTCGCCACCCGCGGGCCGGAGACCATGCGCACGCTCAGTCTCGAATGGGTGACGCCCACCGAGGCGGCTCTCTTCCTGGATGACGGCGCCGGAGTGATCGGGGCCGAGGCACGAATCGCCTTCGATTCGGGTCTCGCTCCGGACATCGAGATCCTGACCCAGCCTGGCGGTGGTGTCCTGATCGAGAGCGCCGCCGGCGACGGGTACGTGGATCTGGCCACGGTCATCGCCCGGCCCACTTCGGGCCGCACCGAGCTCGCTCGCATTCGTTTCGCGAGCGAGGTCACCGGTGCGCGCATCGAGAAGCCGAGCCTGAACGAAGGCCTGATCCCGGTCGTGATCACGAACGCACCGTTCTCCGGGGTGCCCGGCGCCGGTGCAGTGGTCCTCGCCCAGAACCGCCCGAATCCGTTCAACCCGGCGACCGAGATCAGCTTCTCGCTCGCCGTGGGTGGTCGGGTCGAGCTGGCCGTCTACGACCTCTCGGGGCGGCGGGTGCGCTCGCTCATCCAGGGCGAGCTCCCGGCGGGTCCGCACGCCGCGCAGTGGAACGGTCGGGACGATACGGGCGCGCCCATGGCGGCCGGCGTGTACCTCTACACGCTCGACGCGGCGGGAACGACGACGACCCGGAAGATGATCCTCCTCAAGTAGCGCCGGAATCTGTCAGGCCGGCGGGATGGTGACTCGCACGAGTTGCCTCCCGCCGGCCGTGACCGGCTCTCCGGCGAGACAACCATCAGCGTCGAGCCATGACTTCATGCAACCGGGAGAGGGTATGACGGAGGTTGGACCGAGCTGGAAAGCGGAGGCCGAAAGCGCCATCCGGCGGCTGCCGGGAGTCGTGGGGACTCACATCCGGATGCATGGTGATCAGATCGGTGCCATCTTCGTGCAGACCGACGGCAGCCGCGAATCCCGGCGCTTCGTGCGCGATGTGGAAGCCATCCTGGCCACCACGGCGGGGATCGAAGTCGACTACCGCAAGGTGTCGATCGCGGCCACCCCACCGCTGCACGGGCTGGAGGGGGAGGGACGCGCGCCAGCGCTCGAGGCTCAGCCCAAGCGACCGGCGTTCGAACATGTGCGACTCAATACCTCCGGGCTACGCACGGAGGCCCAGGTCGAGCTATCGCTTGGCGATGTCCATGTCCTCGGCTCGGCCGAGGGTCCGGCCACCCGGGGGAGCGTTCTCGAACTCGTGGCCGAGGCGTGCCTGGCTGCCGCGACCCAGCTCGTCGATGAGCCGGTCTCATTCTCGCTGGGCGGGCTCGAGCGAGTCCGGGTCGGGCGGGACGAGGTCCTCATTGTCCTCGTCCGGTTCATCCAGGGCCGGAGCGAGAAGGCTCTGACCGGCTCGAGCCTCGCCGAACAGGACGACCTGCGCTCGGTGACCTATGCCACGCTCGATGCCATCAACCGCACGTTCGGGAGCCTCCGCCAGCGGGAGGCCGTGGAGTATGTCCTCCACTCGGAGGTGACCCAAGAGGCTTGACCGACCACTGCTACTCGACCTGATCCAGAACTCGATATCCGGCAGGTAATGGCTTGCCGGATAGCGTTTTATATGGGCGACAAGTAGATTGTCGAGGCCCCGGGGAGAGGGGGAGGCGGCCGGCGGAGAGCCCCCGATTCAGCGTCGGGAACGGTCCGGGGGCCCGCGCAAAAGCCCCTTGACCGGGGGGCGGGAGGCGGCTCAAGATCCGGGCTGTTCATGGGCGCGGCTCGAGCACGATCGGATCCCGGACGATCCAATCGGGCTGGCCTCGCCTGATCGAAGTGGTGAAGCCGACATCCGATTGGCAGGTGGTAGGACGCTTTAGCGGAGCGGACCCGAGCCAGCGGAGCATCTCCCCCCGTCGAGGGCATTGCCGTGGCGATGCCGCCCGACGGCCGGACACCACGGATGGTTCATCCAAAAACAAGGAGGTGGCTCCCATGTTCGCCATGATCGGCTGGTTCAATTTCATTATCGCCCTGCTTGGCGGGCGTGCAGGCTGGTAGTCGTTCGAGGCCGCTGTTAGTGACGTCGGCTTGCCACTAACGCGGCGGTCCTGGAGACGCGGGTCTCCGGGACCGCCGTGAGACATCCCCCCTCCATCGTGCCCCGGGGTGGGAACAGCGAACACCCGTCGCGCCCTGGGGCTTCATTGTTGCCCCACCATGGACGCGGCCAGGAATGGGGCACTATGAACGACTCTCGCGTCGCTCGCCTCTTACGTCTGGATTCCTTCCTTGCCGCCCTGGCCTCGGCGTTGGCCGCGCTCTCCGCCGGGTTCGCCGATCGCATTCGCCAGACGCTCCCGGTCCTGGCTCTCGCCTCGTGCGTCATCGCTGCTGCGACCGCGCTCCTCTGGATGACGACGCATGCCGCCGGCACGGCGGTTCCCATTCGACCCGCCCTCTTCATCTTGTGGGTTGGGCTCCTGGTCGTGACCGAGCTCACTCCGGTGCGCATGCCGCGCGGCGGGTTCATGACGGTGTCGTCCGCGCTCGACTACGCCGCCATCATCCTCTTCGGCCCCCTCGCTGCGGCCTGGATCGACGTGGCTTCCGGCGTGGTGGCGCATGGGGTCTTGAGGCCTCGCCATCCGCTTCGTCTGGCCTACAACCTCGCCACCTATGTCCTCGCTGCCTTCGCTGCCGGCGCCGTCTATGACGGCCTCGGCGGTTCGTTCGGTTCGTTCGTGCTCAACGCGCAGAACCTGGTCGCGCTGGCCGGACTCGGCATCACCTACTTCGCCGTCAACACGGGGCTCGTGAGCCTCGCGCTGGCCGCCGAATCGGCCTCGGATCCCTGGCGGGTGTGGCAGGTCAACTACCGCTGGACGCTGCGCCACCTCGTCGCCTTCCTGCCGCTCGGCGCCCTGGTCGCCCTGGTTCATTTGACCTGGGGGTTCTCGGCGCTTGCGCTATTCCTCCTCCCGCTCTTCCTGGCGCGCCACACGTTCAGCCTCTACGTCGAGATGCGTGAGGATCTGGTCGATTTCTCGACGGCGCTCGTCGGTGTGATGGAGGAGGTCGATCCCTATACCCGCCGGCACTCGATCCGCGTGGCCAGCTACGCCGAGCGCCTGAGTCGCGGCATGGGGCGGCCGGAACCCGAGGTCGAGAAGATCCGCCTCGCCGGACTTCTCCACGACCTGGGCAAGGTCGGACAGACGGCGGCGTTGCTGCAAAAGCCGGGGCGCCTCGATCCCGAGGAAAAGCAGCGGATCCAGACTCATCCCGGTGCCGGAGCTGACATCGTCGGCCGCATCCGTGCTTTCAGCGAGGTCGCGACCCTCGTGCGCTATCACCACGAACGACTCGATGGCATGGGGTATCCCTCGCGGCTACGCGGCGAGTCGATCCCGCTCGGATCGCGCATCGTCCTCGTCGCCGACGCCTTCGACGCCATGACTTCCGATCGTCCCTATCGCGCCGGCATGGCACCGGAGCAGGCGATCGCCGAGCTCAAGGCCCACGCCGGAACGCAATTCGATCCTGCGGTGGTCGCCGCTCTGGCCCGTCTCTGGGAGCGCAGGGAGTTCCCCGTCATCCGGCATTCCGTGGGCGACCTCGATATCCGCCTCGCCAGCTAGTCCCGCTCGCGCCCGCCGCGCGACGCCGCCCTGACCCTGAGCCCGGAGATCCCATCGTTCGGTCCCCTGCGATCCCTGAGGACCGCCGTATCTCCGACCCCAGGGGAGTGTCCAATGAGCTCGCTGTGTCCAGCCCTGGCGGAAAGCCCGACCACCGCCTCACCAGGAGCCCCGGTTCTCATCGGCCATAGCGCGGCGATGACCGCGGTCATTGCCGCCGCCACGCGCGTGGCCGCCTCCACCGCCGCCGTCCTCATCGAAGGAGAGACGGGAACCGGCAAGGAACTCGTTGCGCGCCTGATCCACGCCCGCAGCCGCCGCTCGCGCTCTCCCTTCGTGTCGCACAACGCGGGAGCCACTCCCGACACCCTGATCGAGAGCGAGCTCTTCGGTCACGCCCGCGGATCGTTCACCGGCGCCGTGCGCGATCACCGTGGGCTCTTCGCCGCCGCCGACGGGGGGACGCTCTTCCTCGACGAGATCGCCGACGTGAGCCCGCTCATGCAGGCGAAGCTCCTGCGCGTCCTCCAGGAGGGCGAGTTCCGGCGCGTGGGCGAGACGCACTCCCGCCACCTCGATGCGCGCCTCATCGCCGCCACCAACCGCCCGCTCGAGGGCGAGGTGAGCGCCGGTCGCTTCCGCGTCGATCTCTTCTATCGGCTGCATGTCGTCAAGATCACCCTGCCTCCGCTCCGCGAACGGAGCGCGGATATCCCGGCTCTCGCCGCGCACTTCGCCGCCCGCTTCGCCCTGAGCGAGGGGAGCCCGCCGATCACGCTCACGCCGCCGGCCTCGTTTGCGCTCCGCCGTTACGGATGGCCGGGCAATGTGCGCGAGCTGGAGAACGAGATCCGGCGGCTCACGGCGCTGCACGCCGGGGAAGAGGTCACAGTGCGCAAGCTCTCGGACCGCGTTCGCTCCGCGCTCGTGAGCGGAGGCTCGATCGCAGAGTCGCCCCGGGGGCGGAGCCTGGCCTCCCGGGTCGAGGCCCTCGAGCGCCGCCTCATTGCCGAGGGGCTCGTGCGCTTCGCCGGGAACAAGACCCGGGTAGCCCGCGATCTCGGACTCTCGCGCCAGGGTCTGGCGAAGAAGATGCGGCGCTACGGGCTCCGGTGGGTGATCCCGGCGGCCAGCAGTGAGATCGGGCCGGATGAGCTCCATGCGGAAGAGCTGCGCGCGGGCGAGCTGGACCCGCTGGCGCTTGCCGCGGTGAAGGCCCCGTGAGGCGGCTGCGTGGCGCTTGCATGGACCGGGGGCTTCTCCTAACCTCTTCCAGCTTCCAGTGGCTCGAGGTGGGGCGCATGGGGCGTGACCGCCGTTCGGAAGCGGGGGAGGAGGCGTGGCCGAGAAGCCGCTCCTGGTCGGACTCATCGGTGCCGGACAGGTGGCCCAGGTGGCGCACATCCCGGCGTGGCAGCAGCTGCGCCCAGCGGCGCAGCTGGTGGCGGTCTGCGACGAGGACAAGGCGCGGTTGGGCGCTGTGGCGCAGAAGTTCGGGATCTCGCGCGCGGTCGCCGACTTCGAGGAGATCCTCCGCGACAAGTCGATCGCCGCTGTCGATATCTGCACACCCAATCACCTGCACGCGCCGATGGCGATCGCGGCGCTACGAGCCGGCAAGCACGTGCTCTGCGAGCGACCGATGGCGCGGAACGGTCGCGAAGCCGAGACGATGACGAAGGCGGCGGAGAAGGCGGGGCTCACCTTGATGGTGGCCATGAACAACCGCTTTCACGACGACGCCGCCATCCTTCGTCGCTTCATCGACAAGGGGGAGCTCGGCAATCTCTTCTACATGAAGACGGGATGGCTTCGCCGCGGCGGGAGCTATGGCTGGAAGGCGGAGCGCGAGATGTCGGGAGGGGGTGCTGTCCTCGACCTCGGCGTGCAGATGCTGGATGTCGCCACCTGGCTTGCCGGGGATCGCAAGGTGGCTACCGTCAGCGCCCAGATTCATCATCCACGCCCCGGCTCGGTGGAGGATGCGGCC
Source organism: Candidatus Eiseniibacteriota bacterium (assembly GCA_963823555.1). GTDB lineage: Bacteria > Eisenbacteria > RBG-16-71-46 > CAVPCR01 > CAVPCR01 > CAVPCR01. Next base: position 1,031,098 of record CAWGMA010000001.1, read on the forward strand.
GTGGCCCTGATCCGCATGACCGGCGGCCTCGCCTTCACCGTCGAGGTGAGCTGGTCGCTCACGATCGAGCGCGACGTGGCCTACCTCCATGCCTTCGGGACGCGTGGCGCAGCCACGCTCTCGCCGCTCCGCATTCACAAGGAGCTACGCGGCAACCTCATGGACGTGACCCCGGCCGTGGCCTCGCCGAAGAACCTCTTCAAGTACTCCTATGACCGCGAGATCAGCCACTTCGTGGACTGCATCCAGAACGGCGCCAAGCAGATCTCGCCGGGGGTCGACGGACTCGAGGTGATGCGCATCACCGATGCGATCTATGCCTCGGCCCAGAGCGGACGTGAGGTCGCGCTCGCCTAGGGCGGCTCCGGGCCGCCCTCCCTCCAGCACGCGACTCGAGCCGGGGCTTCGCGTCGCTCTCGGCTGGCGCTTCCTTCTCTCCGCCGTGCTCGCGGCGCTCGCCTTTCCGCCGTTCCACCTGGGGCCGGTCATCCTCGTGGCCCTCGTGCCCTACTTCGATGCGGTGCGCCTGGCCGAGGGGGCACGATCGGGAAGGCGCCAGGCCAGCCTCGTCGTGTATCTCGGCGGGATGCTCCATTTCGCCCTTCTCCTCTACTGGATTCTCTTCCTGCCTGCAGAGGAAGTGACGATTCCCGGAATCATCATCCCGGCGTTCGCCCTGATGGCCGCCTATCTCGCGCTCTTTCCCTTCGCGGCTCAGGCCGCGGCCCGCCGCGGCGCCCGGCTCGGCCTCCCGATCTGGCTCACGCTCGCGGTGGCGTGGGTCGGGGCCGAGTATCTCCGCAGCCAGAGCCAGCTCGGGTTCCCCTGGGTGCTTGCCGGATACGGGCTCATCGAGACTCCGGTGCTCCTTCAGTTCTTGAGTGTGACCGGGATTTTCGGCGGCAGCCTGTTCGTCTGCCTGGTGAACGGGCTCGTGTTCGCCGCCCTTCGCGCCCGCGGTCGAGCGCGGCTCGCCTTCGCGCTCGGCGCCGTGCTCCTCGTCGCCGCGGCCGCCGGGTACGGGAGACGGGCCATCACTCACCTGGGGCTCCCGCGCACGCTCGAGGTGGCGCTCATCCAGGGCAATATCGGCCGGGCGGTCAAGTTCAAGCCCGAGCACCGGCTCGAGAACCTGGAGCGCCTGATGCAGATGAGCGAGGAGGCGGTGGCCCAGGCGCCGTCGCGCCCCGATCTCATCATCTGGCCGGAGACCGCCGCCACCTGCTACCTGAAGCTCGACCCGGGCTGCCGGCTGCGCCTGCACTTCCTGGTCGACGATCTCCAGGTGCCGCTCCTGACCGGGGCGCCGGATGTCGATCCTCGACCCGACGGGACGCGACGCTATTCGAACGCCGCCTTCGTGATCGCTCCTGGACGGGGGATCACCGGCGAGTACGCGAAGGTGAACCTCGTGCCCTTCGGTGAGGCGTTTCCCTACCAGGACCGGTTCCCGATCCTCGGGAAGATCGATTTCGGCGAGGCCGATTTCGATCGCGGCCCCGGCTTCACGCCGCTCGCGGTCAACGGCGATACGGTGGGGGTCATGATCTGCTTCGAGTCCATCTTTCCGCACATCGGTCGTGCCTATGCCCGCGCGGGAGCCGGGTTTTTCGCCAACGTGACGAACGACGAGTGGTTCGGGGCGAGCGGTGGCCCCTACCAGCACGCGGCGATGGCGGCGGCGCGTGCCATCGAGACCCGGCGCGGGCTCGCGCGGGCCGCCAACACCGGGGTATCGTTCGTCGTCGATCGCGCCGGCCGGGTTTCCCACGCGACCCGACTTTTCACCGCCGCGACGGTGGTGGCCCCGGTCGAGATCGGGGAGGGGACGACGGACTACATGCGGATCGGGGACCGGGTGCCGCAGGCCTGCCTGGTGGCGACCGTGCTGATGATGGTGTTCGGCCATCGGCGGCGACCGCGGGAGCTAGAACGCCATCTGGAAGAGCGGGATCAGTGATTGGATAGTCGCGACGTACATGAAGCGCTCGATGCCCTGTGGGCGCCGCGGTCGGGGCTCGGCGATCCGCGTCTTTGCCTCCTTGCCGCCGGTCTCGCCACGCTCCTTCTCCTCGTGCTCTCGCCGGCGGGCGCTTCGCTTCTCGCCGTCGTCCTTACCGCCGGGGCCCTCGTTGCCGGCGGACCCGGCCTTCGCAAGTTTCTACGGATCACGGTGATTCTCTGCCTGATCACGCTCGCTCTGAATGCGGTGACCGCACCCGGGCCCGCGCTCGCGCGCCTGGGCCCACTCACCGTGACCGCACCCGGCGTCGCGGCCGGGCTCGCGCGCGCGGCGCGCCTTCTCGGGCTCGCCGCCGTGGCGCGCCTCGTCACCCGCGCGCTGCCCGCGTCCGATCTCGCCGATCTGGCCGAGCGCCTGAGCTGGCCCCTCGAGCGCCGCTTCGGATTCGCGCGGGGCCTGGGCCTCGCCTTTGGGCTCGCCCTGCGCTTCATTCCCGAGCTCGGCGCCGAGGCGGCTCGGATCCGCCTGGCCCAGGCGGCCCGCCCGCCCCAGGCCCCCGCCGGGCGCCGGCGCCGCCTCGAATCGACCTTCCTGCCCCTCCTCGCGGGCGCTGTGCGGCGTTCGGAGGAGGTGGCGCTGACCCTGGATGCCCGGGGCTTCGCGAGCGGAGAGCCCACGCGCCGGGCCGCGGTCGGGCTCGGCCGGTCGGGCCTCGTCGCCACCCTCCTGCTCCTCGGTCTCACCGCGCTCATCATCCTCGCCGACCGCGCCCTGGGTTCTGGTGGCTGACGGGGGCCCGCATGCGCTACGCGATCGCCCTCGAGTATGACGGGACCGACTTCTGGGGCTGGCAGATCCAGCCCGGCTCGCGTACCGTGCAGGGTGTCGTCGAGGAGGCGCTCGCGACGATCCTCGGGGTCCGGGTCCGCGTGACGGGGGCCGGGCGCACCGACCGCGGTTGCCATGCCACGGGTCAGGTCGCCCACTTCGATTACGATGGGCCGCGGCACCCGACCGAGATCGGGCGCGGGCTCGCGGCACTCCTGCCCGCGGATGTCCGGCTCCGGGCCTTTGCGCCGGCGCCGGCGGGATTCCATGCCCGGTACAGCGCCAGCGAGCGGGCCTATCGCTACGCGATCGCCCGCCGCCCGTCGGCGCTCGCGCGGCGCCAGGCCTGGACCCTGGGGCAGAGGCTCGACCTTCGCGCGCTCCGCGCGGCGAGCACTTGCCTTCTCGGCGAGCACGACTTTCGCGGCTATGCCGTCGCCGATGAGGAGGAGGCCACGGGGCGCTGCCGGGTGGCGCGCGCCGAGTGGCGGATCGCTCACGGCGGTTATGAGTTTCTGATCGTGGCCGACCGCTTCCTCACGCGGATGGTGCGCTTCCTCGTGGGGACGCTGGTCGAGGTGGGACGCGGACGGCTCGAGCCCGCGGCGGTTACGGCACGGCTCGATCGTCCGCCCCAGGAACCGCGTCCCGCGGCGGCACCGGCGGCCGGGCTCTGCCTGGTCTGGGTGCGCTATGACAGGAGCGGCCCGGCCTCACATCTCGGGGCGGCGGGAGCGCCGCCAGAAAGAAGACGAGGGGAAGCACCATGAAGATCTTTCTCGATACCGGCAGCATCGACGAGGTGCGCCAGGCAGCGAGCCTCGGCGTCATCGACGGCGTCACCACCAACCCCAGCCTCATCGCCAAGGAGACGGGCGAGTTCAAGGACATCGTGCTCGAGCTCTGCAAGATCGTCGACGGACCGGTGAGCGCGGAGGTGGTGGCCACCGATACCGAGGGGATGCTCCGCGAGGGCCGCGCGCTGGCGAAGATCCACAAGCATGTCGTGGTCAAGATCCCCATGCTGCCGGCCGGGCTCCGCGCCATCAGCTTGCTCAAGAAGGATGGCATCCGCACCAACTGCACCCTCGTCTTCTCGGCCAACCAGGCGCTTCTCGCCGCCAAGGCGGGAGCGACCATGGTGAGCCCCTTCATCGGGCGCCTCGACGACGCCAGCATGAACGGCATGGATCTCGTCCGCGACATCTGCGCCATCTACGCCAACTACGACTTCGAGACCGAGGTCCTGACCGCGAGCATCCGCCACCCCATGCACGTGGTCGAGGCGGCGCTCGCCGGGAGCGACATCGCCACCATGCCCCACAAGGTGTTCGAGCAGATGATGAAGCACCCGCTCACCGACATCGGGCTCGAGCGTTTTCTCGCCGACTGGGAGAAGGTGAAGGCGCGGACCAAGAAGTCGAAGAAGTCGATCCAGGTGTAGGGCGTGACCATGAGGCATCATGCTGGGGGAGAGGGGCGGAGGGCGTTCGCGTTCGCGCTCGTGGTTGCCGGTGTCGCGGGTGCCGCCGGTCACGCGGCGGCGCAGCCGCCCCCGCCGGGGGCGATCGATCAATCCCGGCGCACCGCCATCGTCGCCGCCGCCGAGACCGCGGGTCCCGCCGTGGTCTCGATCGCCACCGTCCGCACCCAGATCGTGCGGAGCCCGCTCGCTCCCTACCACGATCAGTGGTTCGACCAGTTCTTCCGCGACCTCTACCCGGCGCGGCGCTACGACGTGCCGTCGCTCGGCTCGGGGTTCATCATCGATCCCCAGGGCTACGTCGTCTCGAACGAGCACGTGATCCACGGCGCGCAGTCGATCCGGGTCACGCTCCCCGACTCGCGCGAGTTCGACGGCAAGGTGATCGGCGCCGATCAGAACTACGACATCGCCGTCATCAAGCTCGAGGGCGCCACCCCGGACCTCCCGGCCATCGACCTCGGTGATTCCGATGACGTCATCATCGGGGAGTGGGCGATCGCCGTCGGCAATCCCTTCGGCTTCCTCCTCAACGACAGCCATCCCTCGGTGACCGCGGGCGTGATCTCGGCGCTCCACCGCGACGTCAAGGCCGAGAACCAGACCGGCGGCATCTACAAGGACATGATCCAGACCGACGCCGCGATCAATCCCGGGAACTCGGGCGGCCCGCTCGTGAACGGGGCCGGGCAGGTGATCGGGGTCAACACCTTCATCTTCTCCCAGTCCGGCGGTTCGCTGGGCATGGGGTTCGCGATCCCCATCAACACCGTCAAGCGCGTCGTGAACGAGATCATCCGCTACGGCTCGGTGCGGGACATCTGGATCGGCATCTCGGTGCAGGAGATCTCCCCGTTCCTCGCCGAGCAGCTCGCGATCGAGGATCGGCGCGGGCTCGTGGTGTCGGCGATCGATCGCGGGAGCCCGGCCTATCGCGCCGGGATCCGGGTGGGGGATGTCATTCGCCAGGTGAACGGGGCGGCGGTCGTGACCACGCGCGACGCCCAGCGCACGATCTTCGGCACCCCGGTCGGCGGCACGGTGAAGATCAAGGTGGAGCGCGAGGGCAAGACCCGGGAGGTGGACGTGACGGTCGAGGCGGCGCCGAGCGATAAGCGGGAGGGGTCCTAGGCCATGATCGAGCGCTACACGCGCGCCGAGATGGGTGGGGTCTGGGCGGAGTCGGCGAAGTTCGATCTCTGGCTCGAGGTCGAGCTCACCTTCCTCGACGTGCTCGAGGCGCGGGGCGAGATTCCCGAGGGGACCGCGGCGCGCGTGCGGAGCCGGGCGCGCTATGACCCGGCGCGCATCAACGAGCTCGAAGTCACGCTCAACCATGACGTCGTCGCCTTCCTGACCGCGGTGGGGGAGAGCGTGGGGCCGGATTCCCGCTTCATCCATCGTGGCATGACCTCCTCGGATCTCCTCGACACGGCACTCGCGCTCCAGATCCGGAAGGGCGGCGATCTTCTCCTCCGCGCGATCGACGAGCTGCGTGCGGCGCTCGAGAAGCAGGCCCGCGCCCACAAGCAGACCGTGGCGATGGGGCGCACGCACGGCGTGCACGCCGAGCCGACGACCCTCGGCCTCAAGTTCCTCCTCGCCTGGGACGAGATGGGACGGAACCGCGAGCGGCTCGTGGCCGCGCTCGGAGGGGCTGCGGTGGGGAAGCTCTCGGGGGCGGTCGGCACCTTCGCGCACCTCGAGCCGGCGATCGAGGAGGAACTCATGCGGCGGCTCGGAATCCGGGCCGCGCCGATCTCGACCCAGGTCGTGCCGCGCGACCGGCACGCGGCGCTCCTGGCGGCGATCGCCGTCACCGGCGCCTCGCTCGAGCGTCTCGCCGTCGAGGTGCGGAACCTGCAGCGCACCGAGATCCGGGAGCTCGAGGAACCCTTCGGGAGCGGCCAGAAGGGCTCCTCAGCGATGCCGCACAAGCGGAACCCGGTCCTTGCCGAGCGGGTGACGGGTCTCGCGCGGATCCTCCGGGGGAATGCCCACGCCGCACTCGAGAACGTGGCCCTGTGGCACGAGCGCGACATCAGCCACTCCTCGGTCGAACGCGTCATCCTCCCCGATAGCTTCATCCTCCTCGATTACATGCTCGCGCTCTCGACCCGCATCATCTCGGGCCTCCACATCTACCCCGAGCGCATCGCCCAGACGCTCGAGAGCTCGGGTGGCCTCATCTACTCGCAGCGCGTCCTCCTCGCTCTCATCGATCACGGACTCAGCCGCGAGGAGGCCTATCGCCTCGTGCAGCGAAACGCGATGGCGGCCTGGCGCGGGGAGGGTGGGTTCCGCGATCTCCTCGCTGCCGACTCGGAGGTCGCCTCGGAGCTCCCGGCCGGCGAGCTCGATCGGCTCTTCGATCCGGGGCACTTCGTGCGCCACGTGGACGCGATCTACGAGCGGGTCCTCGGCGCCGGGAGAGCACCGGTGGGGAGGCGGTCATGACCGCGCGCCGGAAGGCGGCCGGAAGCGCCCGCGCGAAGGCGCCGAAGAACGGCAGGGGGCCCGCACGCCTCGAGCTCTCCGGGCTCGACGATGCGGCCCTCAAGAAGACGCTCTCGGCGCACAACCTCACCATCACCGTGGGCGAGGCGCGCCAGCTCATCGCGCATATCGGGCGTGATCCGACGCCGGTCGAGGCGCGTCTCTTCGACATTCTCTGGAGCGAGCACTGCTCCTACAAGTCGAGCCGGCATGTGTTGAAGCGGCTCCCGACCCAGGGCCAGGACGTCATCCTCGGCCCCGGCGAGGACGCCGGGGTCGTCCACTTCGGCTCGCACGAGGGCGTGCGCTACGCGCTCGTGATCGGCCACGAGAGCCACAACCATCCGTCGCAGGTGCTCCCCATCGAGGGCGCGGCCACCGGGATCGGCGGCATCGTGCGCGATGTGTTCTGCATGGGCGCCGAGGTGGTGGGCGTGCTCGACGCGCTCCGCTTCGGGGATCCCGCAGGGGCCGGCGGCGGTACACGTCCGCGATATCGCGCAGGGTGTGGTCCAGGGCATCATGGAGTACGGGAACGCGCTCGGCGTTCCGAACCTCGGCGGGGATGTCTTCTTCGACCCGACCTTCGACGACAACTGCCTCGTCAACGTCGTGGCGGTCGGCGTCTGTCCCGAATCGCGCATCATACGGAGCCGGGTGCCGGAGGCGGCGCGCGAGGTGCCGCATGTCCTCATCCTCGTCGGCAAGCCCACCGACATGACCGGCTTCGGCGGGGCGAGCTTCGCCTCGGCGGCGCTCGACGCCGATCGCGCCCACGAGCAGAAGGGGGCGGTGCAGGTCCACGACCCGTTCCTGAAGCGCGTGCTCTTCGAGGCCACCGAGGCCGTGTTCGCCTTCTGCGAAGCGCGCGGGATCGCGATCGGCTTCAAGGACCTCGGCGCGGGCGGGCTCGCCTGCGCCGCGGTCGAGCTCGCCGCCGCGCAGGGCATGGGGATGGAGGTGGATCTCTCGCTCGTCCCGGTCGACAGCCCGGACCACAAGCCCGAGGTCATCGCCTGCGCCGAGACCCAGGAGCGCTTCGCGATCGTCGTCCCCGCGGAGATCGCTCCCGAGATCCTCGCGATCTACAACGAGGAGTTCGAGCTCCCGGCGCTCTACCCGGGAGCGCGGGCGGCGGTGATCGGGAAGGTGGTGGCCGAGGATCGCTTCGTCCTCAAGCACAAGCGGGCGCGGGTCGGCGATCTCGCCGCCACGGTGGTGACGGCGGGGATCCGGCACGAGCGCCCGGCGGCTCCGCTCGCGGCGCCGCCCGGGGCGCAACCCGAGCCTCCGTGCGCGGACGCCGGGGCGACGCTCCAAGCGCTCCTCGCGCGCCCCAACCTCTGCTCGCGCGAACACATCTACCGGGGTTACGACACCGACGTGCGCGGGCGCGCTGTCGTGCGCCCGGGCGAGGCGGATGCCGGCGTGATCGCGCCCGTGCCGGGGGCGCCGCTCGGTCTCGCCTTCGCCGTCGATGGGACGCCGGCCTACGGCCTCGTCGATCCCTACCTGGCGGCGGTCCATGCCACGCTCGAGGCGATGCGGAACGTCGCCTGTGTCGGCGCCGAACCGATCGCGCTCACCGATTGCCTGAACTACGGGAGCCCCGAGGATCCCCAGGTGATGGCCGCCTTCACCGCCGGCGTCGAGGGCATCGCCGCCGCGGCGCGCGGGATCGGCCGGCGCCACGAGGCGTCGGAGCCGGTGCCGGTCGTGAGCGGGAACGTGAGCTTCTACAACCATTCGGCGGCGGGGAAGGCGATCGCGCCGTCGCCGATCGTGGCCTGTGCCGGGCGACTCGAGGATTACTCGCGGGTCGTGACGATGCGCATGAAGGGGGAGGGATCGCGGATTCTCCTGATCGGCGAGCGGCGGCCCGAGCTCGGCGGCTCCGAGTTCCTGCGATACATCGCGGATGGGAACGGAGGGAACCTGGGCGGACCGCTCCCGGCGGTGGATCTCGCCCGCGAGCGGACGCAGCTCTACGCCGTTCTCGATCTCATCGATCGCGGCTGGATCCGTGCTGCGCACGACATCGCGGCTGGCGGTCTCGCCATCGCCGTGGCCGAGATGCTCCTCGGGGTCGCGGCCAGGCCGCGGATCGGCGTGGCACTCGAGCTCGATGCGCTGGCGCCCGAGCTCGGGTGTGGCGTCGCTCCTCTTCGGCGAGGCGCCGGGCTATCTCCTCGAGGTGGCGCCGGCCGATCTCGAGCAGGTGCACGCGCACCTCGCCGGGTGCGGGGTCACGGCCTTCGATCTCGGGACGACGACCGGGAAGCCGCGTCTCGTGATCGAGCGCGGCGGTCGTGCGCTCGTCGATATCGATCTCGAAACGCTCGCCACCGCGCACCGCGGCGCGCTCGCCGAGCTCATGGCCTAGGGGGGGAGATGGACGCGCGAGACATGGATCCCAAAGACCGCTTCCGGATCGCCGTCCTCCAGCTCCCCGGCGTCAACTGCGAGCACGAGACGGCGCGCGCCGTCCGCGCCGCGGGCCTCTCGGCCGAGGTCGTCCGCTGGACGCGGCGTGACCTCGATGACTTCCATGGCTTCGTCCTCCCCGGCGGCTTCTCCTTCCAGGATCGCGTGCGCGCGGGCGCGATCGCGGCGCGCGAGCCCGCGCTCGCCGCCGTCGTCCGCGCGGCGCACGACGGCCGCCCGGTGCTCGGGATCTGTAACGGCGCGCAGGTCCTCATCGAGGCCGGCCTCGTCCCCGACCTCGACGGCGAGGGCAGGATCGAGATGGGGCTCGCGCCGAACGCGATGCCCGCTCGCCAGGGCTACTACTGCACCTGGGTCTACACCGTGCCCACGGTGCGCGGGCGGGAGTCGGCGTTCGGCCTCGCCTTCGCCGATGGCGAGGTCATGCCCGCGGTCGCGGCCCACGGCGAGGGACGCTTCGTCACGCGCGATCCGGCGATCGAGGCCGCGGTCCGGAGCGAGGAGGTGGTCGGCTTCCGCTACGTCGCCGCTGACGGCAGCGCGGCGCGGGGGTTTCCCGCCAATCCCAACGGCTCCCTCGCCGATGCGGCAGGCATCATGAACATGGCGGGGAATGTTCTCGCCTTCATGCCGCACCCCGAGCGCGCGGCCTGGCTCTATCAGGTCGGATGGGAGGTCGAGGGGCCGTGGGGCGAGCGCCATCGCGCCGCCCACGGCGATCACGCGGGCCTCGCCGGTCCCGGCCCGGGGCTCCGGATGTTCACCTCGATGCGCCTCTATCTTGAGCGCCGCGCGCGAGGCGGCGACGGCGAGGTGGCCGCAGCGGCGGCACGGGAGGCAGGGCGATGACCATCGATCTCACGCTCACGGTGGCGCTCCGCGGCGCCGATCCGGTCGCCCTCACCGCCGAGCACGCGCTCACCCATCGCCTCGGTTACAGCGGGGTCCTCGCCGAGATCCTGCGCCGCGATGTGTGGTGGATCGAGCTCGAGTCCTCGGGGGTGGCCGAAGCGCTCGCGCTCGCGGGCTCCTGGGTGACGCGCTCGAACGTGTTCGTGAATCCCAACAAGCATGTGTACGAACTCACCGCCTCGAGCGGCGGCGAGAAGACGGCGCGCGCCGCCGGACGCACGGCGTGGGTGGTGGCTTGGAGCGAGCCCGATATCGAGGGCGCGGCGGCGGTGCGGCTGATCCGGTCACGCTTCGGCGGCGCGGAGCTCTGCCAGGTGCGGAAGGCGCTCGTGTGGATGCTTCGCTTCGGCGCCGGCGTCGAGCCCGCCGAGGTCGAACCCCTGGCCGAGGAGATCGCCGTCAGCCGCTCGCGCCTGGGCGGGCTCCTGACGAACCCGCACATCCAGTCGGTCGCGATCACGCGCGGGGCGGACCCGCGCCCGGCGCTCCTCAAGGCGTTCGCGGCGGCCGAAGGCTGATTCGCGGCGGCGGAGCGGGTCCCGGCAGCACGTCAGCGCCCATAGTGCATCTTGATGGCTCCCCACGTGCTTTCCTCCACCGCTCCCGCGCAACCCACGTCGCGCGCGCCGATCAATCCACAGCCCGCAGGCGCGTTTGCCGGCGCGCAGGGCGAGGACTCCGCGAGCGAGTAGTCCGCACAGAAGAAGGGGTCGAGAGAGAAGTTACTGCCGAGGTCGGTTCCACAGATGTCGTCGCCGTCCTCGTTGCCGAACACGTCACAGCACTCGAAGGTGACCGTGCCTGGGCACGATACTCCTGGTCCCCCCAGGTTGAAGGCAATGATCGACCGCGTGACCCTCGCAGTTGTGGGTCCGCTCGCAAGGACGCCCGCCCCCAGGTAGCCCCGGTTTCCAACGATGGTGCACTGCTCGATGCGAGCGCCGCCCTCGCCGACCGAGATGCCGCCGCCAACGGACTGGTTGTCGACCCCGTTGCTGTTCCCCGCGATCAGGCATCGCGTGATGGTCGGGCTCGAGGTGCCCTCGAACCCGAGTCCCGATCCAGAGCGACCGCGGTTGCCGGTGATCTCGCAGTCACGGATCACCGGCGACCCGAAGTAGACTCCGATTCCCCCGCCCGAGTTGGTCGACTCGGTGCCGTTGTTCACCACCATGCACCGCTCGATCGTCGGTGAACTGACGACCGCGTCGATACCACCGCCGTTCGAGAAGCACTCGTTGTCCCGGATAAGGCAGTCAGCAATCGTGACCGAGGAGCCCACGAGGTAGATGCCACCGCCCGAGCCAGGACAGAAGTTGTGTTCGACAACGCAGTCTCTGAGCCTGCCATCCACGCCGTAGAGAGCGATTCCTCCCCCGGAGTCGCCGCCACCACCCTCGATCGTCGTTCCACCCAGGCCGCTGCGGATGGTGAGGCCCTCGAGATCGAGCTCGAGCGGGCCGATCGCGCACAAGACACTCAGCGTGTCCGGCCGCGTCGGGGCACTGCCGTCGATGGTCGTTGTGGCGGGACCCGCCAGGGAAGCGATCCGCAGGGACTTGCCGAGGAGAAGAACGGTCTCGACGTAGGTCCCTGGCCGAACGAGCACCGTATCGCCGCTTGCAGAGAAGTCCACGGCCGCCTGGATGGTCACGAAATCGTCGGGGACAAACCAGGTGCTGCTCTGGGCGGCGCCGGCTGCAACCAAAGAAGCAATGGTCATCGCAGCTCGAAAGACCGCGTGGTTCACGGACGCCTCTACCTGTACTCCGCCTTGATCCGGCCCCAGGTGGACGGCTCCACCGCGCCCGCGCAACCCACGTCGCGCGCGCCGATCAAGCCGCAGCCCGCAGGCGCGTTTGCCGGCGCGCAGGGCGAGGACTCTGCGAGCGAGTAGTCCGCACAGAAGAGCGGATCGAGGTTGACATTGCCGCCTAGATCGACACCGCAGAGGCCATCCTCCGCGTTTCCGAAGACATCGTTGCATCGCAATTGCACGTCGGGATCACAGCTCACGCCCCGGCCGGTGTTGTAGGCCACGATGCTGTTGGTGAGCATTCCGGATCGGAGAGCGACCGTGACATTGCAGTCGTTCTGGACAAACGTGCTGCTCTCAATCTGCCCGGCGGCTGTGATAAGCCCGTATCCGCCCCCGTCATCTCCATTCTCAAACGCCAGGAGGTCCATCACGATGACGCCGGAGCCACTTGTGATCAGGAAACCATCACTCGCCTGGCGATTTCCCCGAAGGACACAATCGGAGATTTCAAGGGGGCCGAATGTGGCCAGAATACCCGCGCTCGCGGCCTGGTTCCCCTCGATCGTAGTGCTCATGAGAACCAAGGAACTGAAGGCGGCTTCCAGCGCGCCGCCGGAGCGCCCCTGATTGTTGCGGATCTCGGAAGCTACAAGCTCGAGCGAGCTCGAGAACGCGAATATCCCGCCCCCAGGTCCATCAGCGAAGTTGCTTTCAACCAGACATCGTTCTACTCGACCGATGGTCTGCACGAGGATGATTCCCCCGCCGGCACCAGGCTCGAGTCCGGGGAATGTCGAGCCGCCCGGGCCATTGCGGATGGTGAATCCCTCGATCATCAACGCCCTGGGATCCGAGTTCAGGGCACAAATCACGCTCAGGGTATCGGACCGCGGTGGAAAGGCACCGTCTATGATCGTGACCTCCGGGCCATCCAGCGACCTGAGAGCCAGCGCCTTGTCAACGACGAGGAGATTCTCGAGATATGTACCAGCTCGTACGAGCACCGTATCGGCATCCGATGAAGCATCGATGGCTTGTTGAATGGTGACGAACTGGTCCGGCACGACCCAGGTATCCGCCACGGTGACATGCGGCACGCCGGATAGACCGAGGAGCAGAGCAAAGAGACTGCGACACTTCATTGCGTTGACCTCCCCGGCGCGCACACCTTCGATGATTGGCGAGCAGGGCGCCTGCCTGGCCGCCCGACGCTGGGGCCGCTACGCTCGTACGAGCTGGAGGGTGGCCAGGCGCCTTAGTCCCTAGCTCGTGATCGAGCTGGGGCAAGCGCTACTGTGCGTCCTCCTCGACTCTCGGCGCAAGCGGATTTCCTGGGATAAGATCGGTGGAAGGCTGAAGTTGCGACCCAGGAGCAGCGAATCTACAATGCGCGTATTAGATCTTGCTCTTGCCTCCATGCAACCAGGTTGTGTCCGGGTGCTCGATCGACGACACGCATCGGGGTCACGATCGAGCCGCACCAAAGAAGTCGTCACAGCAGGGAGTCAGTCTCGGATAGGCTATACATCGAAACGCAGACGGTCAGCATGAGGGGTGCTTTGCGCTCTGGACCGCGGGCCGGCTCCGTTCTGCTCAGTGCTGGTTGGCGACTGTTTGGAGGCGTCCATGTTCAAGCTGGCACTCCTTCTCGCTGTGCTTGCGGCATGCTCGGTATCACTGAGTCACGCAGACACGTGGGTCGTTCCGGATGATGCCCTGACCGTTCAGCTGGCCATCGATGGCGCGACCTCCGGCGACACGGTGCTCGTCCGTCCTGGCACGTATGTCGAGAACCTGCTTCTTCTCGGCAAGTCGCTGCGCATCGCCTCGCTCTCCGGTCCTGAGGCGACCATCATCGACGGCAGCGCGCCGACGCGGCCCGATACGATGAGCGTCCTCTGCGCCATCGGCCCGCTCGAGCTCGCCCTTGACGGGTTCACGCTCAGGAATGCCCTGGGGGGGACGACCATCGGGCAGGGCGCTCCAGGCAACTCGGGGGCCGGGCTCGCTCTCTATAGCGTCGATGGCTCGATCACGAACTGCGTCATCGAGAATAACTACTGTGGGGGGTCCGGCGGTGGGATTCACCTCTTCGCCAGCTCGCCCCGGATTGCCGACTGCGTCATTCGACAGAATCAGTGCCTGGGAAACGGGGGTGGTGTCGACGTCTTCGTCTGCTCGCCGACCATTGAGCGCTGCTCGATCACGGACAACGGCACGGACTCGACCTGGCTCGGGGGGGGGATCGGGATCTACTTCGGATCGCCGGTGGTCCGAGATTGTGAAGTCCGTCGGAATCAGGGACGTGTTGGTTGTGGTATCGGGACCCAGGCTACATCGAGCCCTCAGTTGATCGGGCTGCTGATTGCTGAGAACAATCCGCTCGCCGATCTCAATACCGGTAGTGCATTGAGCGTCGAGGAGGGCAGCGCGCGAATCGAGAACTGCACCATCGTCGGCAATCGCGCCGCAGTCGATGTGTATCTTTCCGGTAATTCCGTGATGAGCCGGTCGATTGTGGCGTTCAACCTGTGGGGCGAGGCCGTTCGCTGCCGGGGCGACGCCCGGATCGAGTGCTGCGATCTGTTCGGCAACGAGGGGGGCGACGAGCTCTGCGGCATCGACTCGGGCGGCAACTTCTCTCTTGATCCCCTCTTCTGCACCGACTACTTGCTCGCCGAATCCTCGCCCTGTGCGTCCGCCAACGCCCCCGCGGGATGCGGCTTGATCGGGGCGCTCGAAGTCGGGTGCACAGGCGCGGTCGAAGCGAGTTCCTGGGGCGGGATCAAGATGCGGTACCGGCGCTGAGTCTCGACGACTCTGCGCGCTCCTGTCACGCGCAGGAGGAGCCAGGATCAGGAGGCGATCTTCCTCATCGCGAAGAAGATCGCCTCCCGAACTCACCGCTTGACGAGCGGTCGTTCCATGCTATCGCTCGCGTACCAGCCTGCCTCCGACGTTCTGAGCGTCGTCGGTCATCCGGTAGAAGTAGACGCCTGCTGGCACCCGGCGTCCCGCCGCATCGCGTCCGTTCCAAACCACAACCGAGCTTCCCTTGCTGCCTAGTTCAGCCACCTGGCGCCCCGTCACGTCGAAGATGGTGATGGGAAGAGCCAGCGTGCCGTCGAAGACGAAGGTAGCCGCGGTCGAGAACGGATTCGGCCCGACGCGGAGGCGACCCGGAACCGGTACGTCGAGCGGCTCGGCGATCGCGGCGCCACCGGCACCATAGCGCCAGACCCGACCGATACCGGCCGCGCTCCGGCCCACCGACCATCCGCACTCGGCGGCGGCGAAGTCGATATCCGAGGCCAGGTAGTCGGCCGGGAACGAGTAGGGAGTCCAGTCGATGCCGCTGTTGGTCGAGTGGAAGTGCCCGTTCTGCTGTGTCAGACCCCACACCGCCGGGGAGTCCTCGACCCAGGAGAAGGCCATGAGTCGCGCCGACGTGGGACTCGTCACCAGGTTCCAGGTGGCACCCGAATCGGTCGAGCGGTCGAGGGCGTCGAGGTCGCCGCCGATGAGAGCGACCCCGCTCTCATCGAGCGCGAGGCCGGCGACCTGCCGCACATC
Organism: Candidatus Eiseniibacteriota bacterium; assembly: GCA_963823555.1. Classification (GTDB taxonomy): domain Bacteria; phylum Eisenbacteria; class RBG-16-71-46; order CAVPCR01; family CAVPCR01; genus CAVPCR01. The sequence continues at coordinate 1,046,557 of CAWGMA010000001.1, forward strand.
GGTCGTGATCGGGTTCCAGCTCGCGCCGCCATCGGTGGTCCGCCACACGACCCACTGGCTCGTGCCAAAGGCGCCGATGGTCGAGCCGATCCAGGAGCAGGAGCCGGAAAGGCCGAACCCCGGGCCTGCGGCCGGCGCGGTGGGCGAGGGCAACCATGAGGCCCCGCCGTCCGCCGTCTCGAGGATCACCCAGCTTCCGCCCACGGGATCCCCCACAGCCCAGCCATGGAGGTCATCGAAGAAGCAAAGGCCGTTGATGAACGACCCCGTCGCCGTGGCGACGAGATCCCAGTTTGCTCCGCCGTCAGTCGTACGGAAGAGACGTCCCGTCTCGTCACCGACAACGCAGGTCATTGCATCGCGAGCGCTCAGCGCCCAGATGTCGCCGCTCGGAGCAGGCACCGGTTCCCAGTTCGCCCCACCGTCCACGGTGCGAATGACCATCCCGCCGTCGCCGGCGGCCCAGGCGATCTCCGTGGTGACCGCGTCGACCGCATACAAGGCCTGGGACGCGTTGGCGACCTGCTCGACCCAGACGCCGCCCCAGGCCAGCCCAGGCGCCAGCATGCAGAAGAGAAAGAGTGAAAGGACTCTCATTGCTTCATCACCTCCCTCGCCTTATGGTGGGCAAGCAGAAGGTTGCCACATCGACTCACACGAATCAGAGAGGTCGGAACACGCCCCCGACTCCTCATCCCAGTAGCGTTCGACCAGGTACTTCTGATGACCGCTTGGGTCATACTCGCAATCGCAAATGCTGTTATCTGGACCTTCGTAGATTAGCGTCCACTCGTTGTCCCCGCAGTGCTTGCGGTAGAACTTGAAGCAGGCGAAGTCACCAGCATGAACAGTAATCTGGATTCCCCAACCCGACACCTCACAGCGCGAGACGCAGGATGTGAACGTCGGATCACAGGGGGGGGATTGACCCCAAGCAAGTGCAGGGAGGACTACAAGTACTCCGATGAGGACGGCCGTGGCCATCGTCGGTCTCATTGGGCCTCCTTTGGGTCCTGAGGACCCGGCAAAAGCCCGGGACGCGCACCCCTGAGTTTGCCGCTGTCCATTCTCCACGTCAAGGGGTGACTTTCCGGGTCAAGGCCCGTGAGTGGCCATTCCGGGGGGACTTAGCAAAATCTAAAAGAACAATTGTAGATTCGCGTTCTGGACGCGTATGGGGGTTCGAGGATATGATCCTGTCTTGCGTGAATGTTGTCCCGGCGCTGGGTGTGACGTGTGGCTTCTGGAGGGCAACAATGAAAGTCATTGCCGTTGCGGTGGCTATAGCGATCGTCGGTGGATTTCCCGCGTGGCTGCAGTCGGGTCCACTGTGGTCTTGTTACATTTCGGTGTGTATCTATGAGGATAGCGATCCTCCCTGCTCAAGCTGTCCAGATACATTGGTTTGCCAGCCTGTCTACGTGAGTCGGAAGATCTGCTGGCAGTGGCATGGCGATCCCTGTGGGGAGGACGCCGTATGTGGGGTGGACACGTTTAGAGTGTACAGAGACGAAACTCTTATCGCGACCGTGGAGTGTCCGCCATCTTGCTACTGCCACTCGACCCCACCGCATACTGTGAGTGGGTGCTTTCGAATTGGCGATTCCGGCTACAATAGCCAGGAGTGCTACACCTACACGGTCAAGTCATACCTGAATGGTGATCAGAATGGAGAGATGAGTGTCCTGGCTGGCGATTGTTAGGGCCCGAGCACGTCTTTCGCTTGTGCTGCGGAATCGCCTCGATGAGGTGCAGTCCATGATGTATCTCTTGATCTTCGCGTTTCTTCTATGCAGTGGGATGCCAGCTGCCGTGACCGCCGAGACCTGGGTCGTGCCCGATCAGTTCTTGACCATCCAGGGGGCGATCGACGCATCATCGAACGCCGACTCGATCGTGGTCCGTCCCGGCACATACATCGAGAATCTTCTGATTGCAGGCAAGTCCATCACGCTCGCCTCGCTCCATGGTCCTGATGTCACCGTGATCGATGGTAGCGCGCCGACCCGACCCGACACGCTGAGCGTGGTCACAGCGATCGAGGTCGAGGATCTGGTCATCGACGGATTCACGATCCGCCATGGCCTGGGTGGCATCGACTTCGGCGAGCTGACCGGGGGCGACTCCGGAGGGGGCTTCGCCCTCGGGGCCGTGCGCGGCGTGATCCGCCACTGCGTGATCGAGGACAACTACTGCGGCGGACAGGGTGGGGGCTTGCACCTTGTGGCCAGCGATCCTCGGATCGAAGACTGTGTCATCCGTGACAACGAGTGCTTCGGTAATGGGGGTGGGGTCAACATCTTCCTGGGGTCTCCCGTGATCGAGCGTTGCGCCATCGAGAACAACACCGCTGGCTACGCCGGGGGAGGCGTCTTCATGCGTTTCAGCATGCCGCAGATCACCGATGCCCGTGTGGCCGGCAACCACGCTCGTTATGGAGGTGGCCTGTATTCCGAACAGTCATCCAGCCCCGCGGTGACGAGATCGGTGTTCTCCGGCAACTCCACCGACAGTGGGGAGGGGGCCGGCGGTGGGATTGCATGCCGGGATGGCAGCCCGCGGGTCGAGCATTGCACGGTTGTCGGGAACCTTAGCCCCTTGGGGGGCTCGGGCGTCTGGTTCAGCAACGTGTTGAGCGCAGTCCTTGCGCACTCGATCGTAGCCTTCAACGACGGGGGGCCGGGCTTGGTCTGCGGGGGGTCTTTGACGGTTGAATGCAGCGACATCTTCGGGAACGGCGGCGGCGATGAGCTCTGCGGCACCGATCTGGGAGGGAATTTCGCACTCGATCCGCTCTTCTGCAGCGACTACTCGCTCGCCGAGTCCTCGCCCTGTGCGTCCGCCAATGCGCCGGCGGGCTGCGGCCTGATCGGGGCGCTCGACGTGGGCTGCACCGGCGCGGTCGAAGCGAGCTCCTGGGGTCGGATCAAGGCGAGATACAGCAATTGATTGAAAGCCAAGGTGTTAGCTGTCACCTGCAGAGTCGAGAAGAAGGGGGAGACTAAAATCCGTTAATACCCCTTTGTGGCTGTCCCGGGGGTTCGAGCGGCCTGTCGCTCCGGGGGATAGGAGAGGGGGCGATCGACGGATCGGTCAATGCGGACACGATCCTGGTCCGGCCGGGGACGTACGTCGAGAATCTGGTGGTGATCGACAGGTCCCTGACCATTTGGGCGCTGAGCGGCCCCGAGGGGACCGTGATCGATGGCCGGGCCCCGACTCGTCCCGACACTCTGAGCGCCATATGCGTTCTCTACTCTGATCCCAAGGAGCTTGTGGTCGACGGGTTCACGATCCGCAACGGCAGCGGGTCGACCTTCGCCGGCCTGACAGCAAGCTCGGGCGGCGGCCTGTTCCTGGCACAGGCGAATGGCAACATCAAGAACTGCGTGATCGAAGACAATGAGGTCGAAGGAGACGGCGGCGGGATCTACATGGTCTCCTCTTCGCTCACCATCACCGACTCGGTCATTCGCGGCAATCGAGCCAACGCCGGTGGAGCGCTTGCCGGGTTCTTGAGTGCCCTGGTGCTCGAGCGGTCCACTGTGGAGCAGAATGTTGCCGCGGTGCGAGGCATTTTGATAGTTGGGTCCGCGGAAGTCACGGATTGCGTCATGCGCGGCAACCGGCAGTCCGGGCCCGGGCACATGATCTTTGTCTCCTTCATGGTGATGAGGCGAACGCTGGTCGTAGGGAATGGTGGCACGGAGCATGGCATTACCTTTCTTGGCGCCGCAAGCGGTGTGATCGATCAGAGCACCGTGGTGGGAAACGACTGCACGGCCATTGACGTTGGGCCGATGTTTCAGGCGATTTCTCACGTGGTCGTGGCCAACAACACCGGTCGCGGCTTGCAGTGCTCGGTCGGGACGGAGCTCGAGTGCAACGACATCTTTGAAAACGCGCTCGGCGACGAGCTGTGTGGAACCGACCTTGGAGGCAACATCCACCTCGATCCCCAGCTCTGCGCGGACTATTCGCCCTCGACATCGTCTCCATGCGCGCCCGCGAAACTCACCCGGGGGATGCTGGTTGATTGGCGCGCTGGACGTGGGATGCACCGGAGCGGTCGAGGATGTAAGCTGGGGGAGCGTCAAGGCGCTTTATCGCTAGCCATGACTGATCGGGGATGAACGGGGGGATTGCCGTGCGCGGGTACCGCGGTTTCATCGACGCCGTGGTTGCGGTCCTGGTCGCGCTGGCCTTGGCCCATGGTTGCGGCTCCGAGCCGACGAGCGTGCGGGTCCCGAACCAGCCGCCGCGGATCCGGCTCACGGCGGGGCCGGTGCGCGACTCCCTCCACAGCTATCGGGTCACCTTCGAGTGGACGGCCTTCGATCCCGACGGCGTGATCGCCGGGTTCGAGTACGCGCTCGACGACACGAGCGTTGCCGACTCCCTTCACGCTACCGCTGAAACAGCCGTTACCCTCCGCCTGCCGATCGTCGAGGAGGGAAAGAGCGCCGTCGACACGCTCGCCGCCTACCACGTCTTCCACGTCCGGGCTGAAGATGGGGAGGGCCTCTGGTCCGCCTTCGCCCGCGCCCGCTTCAACGCCTACACCGTGGCACCGACGACGACCATCACGCTCCCCGATCCGCGCTTCTATCCCCGGGTCGGCACCACCTTCGACGTGCTCTGGACGGGGGAGGATCTCGACGGCGGCGGGGCGCCGCTCCGCCACTCGTTCCGCCTCGTCTCGGTGCCGCCGGAGAGCGCGGAGGTGGTGGATGTCGGCCGGCTCGAACGCCCGGGCGGCGGGCCGCCGTGGTCCCCCTTCAGCGCGGAGACCAGGGCCCGCTTCGAGGCGCTGCCCGCGGGTGCGTATCTCTTCGGCGTGCGCGCCCGCGACGAGGCGGGGGCCACCGAGCCCGACCTCCTGATCGGGCGGAACGTGGTGCGGCTCCGGCTCGTCACCGAGCCCGGGCTTCCTGAGCTCACGCTCACCGCCGATGGCCGGACAGTTGTGCTGCCCACAGAAGAGGAGGATGAGAAGACCTTCTCCATGATCTCCGGGCAGTACAAGCTCTTCACGATCGAGGCCAGCGCGGCCGCCTACGCCGCGCAGATCGTCGAGCTCGCCTACGGCGTCGATCTCGAGAGCGTGGATCCCGGCGATCCCGGCTGGCGTCCGCTCGCGGGGAACGAGCTCGCGCTCCGGCTCGAGAACCCGCCCGGGGTCGAGGACTCGCTGCGCGTCCTCTATCTCAAGGTGAGGGATTCGATCGGGCAGTATCTCATCGCCGATGCGTTCCTCGCCCTCGGGCCGCCCGACTTCTCGCGCGATGTCCTCTACGTCGACGACATCGGGAACGACCGGCAGGGGAGCGCCGCCGCGCCGGCCGATACCGATCACGATCGGTTCATGATGGAAGTGCTCCTCGCCGAGGCGCATCGCCGCGGGTACCGGCTCGACCAGTACGAGGTGCAGCGGGCGGATGGCGGGATCATCGTCGGCGCCCCGGACCTGGCCATGCTCCGCCGCTACCGGCTGCTGGTGTGGAGCGTGCGTGCGACCAACACCGGCCTCCAGGCGACCATGGCGCCCGGCGCTCCCGGCGGCCCGACATCGGAAGCCGTGGCCGAGTACATGGCACTCGGGGGGAACCTGTGGCTCGTCGGGAATCCGGCGCTCGCCAACCTCGCCCTGCCGCCGACACCGAACCCCTACGGCTATGCCGCAGGCGAGCTCGGCTACGACGTGCTGCATCTCGAGAGCGAGCGCGATGGCAGCCAGATCGTGGCCGGCGGCATCCTCCAGGCCGGGCGATCGCTCCTCAACCGCCGGATCGACGGCCTCGCCGCGGCGGTGCCGACGGCTTTGGCCCGGGCCGAGGGCTGGCCCGAGCTCATCGCCGCGCGGGAGCCGTACAACGGAACCATCGAGGGCATCCCCGGCTGCGAGGGGATGACGATCGGCTACAACCACGGCGCCCGCCCCGGCGTCTTCGATACGCTCTACACCTTCTATCCGAACGCGCAGCGCCTGGTGCCGCCGGTCTACTCGCGGTTCACCGACGCGCCGTGCGCCTTCCGTTACCAGGGTCCGCTCGGCGGCAAGGTGATCGCCATGGCCTTCCCCGTCGACTGGTGGGCGGACGGAGCGGCCGATAGCCTCGGCCAGAGCGCGCTCCGCTGGTTCTTCCCGGAGGAGCCACGGTGAAGCGCGGCCTCGCTCTCGCCAGTGTCGCGGCCACGCTGGTGCTCCTCGTCCGCCCCGCGGGCGCCGTCCTCGAGCGCTCGGGGGAGCGCGTGCACGACGCCGGTGCGTTCCGCCTCTTCATGACCAACCTCGGGGTCCTCGGCAATCCCTGGTATCCCTCGTTCTCGGATCTGCCCTCGCTCGAGTGGCCGGCGGGCTCGGCGGCCGAGTACCTGAACGAGGCCGGGCTCTGGATCGGGGCGCGCGACCGGCGCGGCATCGTCGCCGGGGTCTCGACGGCGTGCCCCGTGAACGAGCTCCGTCCCGAGCTCGATCCCTCCGCGCACATCTTCGAGAGCTTCGACGGCGCCCCGGGCACGCGCCGCCTCGGCACCACGCCGAGCGTCGAGGAGGCCGACGACGACGGCGACGGTCTCATCGACGAGGAGTTCCTGAACGGGCGGGATGATGACGGCGACGGCCTGATCGATGAGGACTATGTAGCGATCGGGGAGCAGACCTTCGCCTGCGAGTATCGCGACGACACGCCTGAGGCGTCGGCCCAGCTCCTCGCGCACCGCCCGCTCCATGTCGCGGTGCGGCAGACGAGCTTCACCTGGACCGAGGGTATCGGCGCTCTCGATCGCACCGCGGCCGTCGCCTACACGATCGAGAACACGGGCGAGAGCTCGCTCTATGACGTTTACCTCGGCTTCTATGTGGATCCGGACGTCGGTCCCAAGGCGAGCTCGGGCTACTGGCGGGACGATCGCTACAGCGTCGAGGCGATCAGCGGGACCTTTCCCACGCGGGGGGCGGCGGTGGTGCGGGGCTGCGAGACGACGCCGTTCGAGCGCATCGCCGCCATCGTCGAGGATGTGCCCGATGGGAGCGGGGGCGGCGCCTCGGGAGGCGATGCGCCGGGGCTCGTCGCCGCCCTGATCCTCGATCACACGACCAACCGCTGGGGGTTCCGCGCCCCCGAGGCGATCGGGACGAGTGCCGTCATCCACCTCGCCGGGCGGCCGGTCCGCGACGCCACCAGGGAGGATATCGCCGATCAGGAGAAGTACGCGCTCATGGCGTCGAAGCGGGTGATGGGGGATCTCGGCGTCGATGATCACCGCTTCGTGCTCGTCGCCGGTCCCTTCTCCGAGCTCTCGCCGGGAGGCTCGCTCGAGCTCACCGTGGCGCTCGTTCTCGCCCGCGACCGATCGGAGCTCGAGTCGACCGTGTCGGATCTCGTCGCCGAGTTCCACGGGCAGTGGTTGAACCTGGACGGGCTCGGGGCCACCGGCCGGAACGGGCAGGAGGCGTGCCTGACGCCCGAGGACGCACGCTTCTGCGGGTTCGCACCCTTCCTCGTCGACCACGATTGCGATGAGCTCGAGACATCTTCCCGCGGGCACGGCGGATGCCGGAACACGATCATCCAGACCCGCTGCCCGCACCTCTCCACCTGTCCCCCGATCTGCGAGTGCACCCAGCGGCTCCTCGTCCTCTCGCCGCAGTGCACCTACGCCAACTTCGACTGCGACCCCTGCACGCCGGCGAACGTAGCCGGCGAGTCGCTCGTGCGCTGGGTGGGAACGGCGACCCACGTGAGCTCCCGCCCGCTCGCGAAAGAGGTGACCGCCGGCGATCACGAGGTGACGATCGAGTGGGACAACTCGGCCGAGCTCCCGATCGCGGCGCGCACCTTGCCCCCGGTGGCGGGCTACCGGGTGTGGCGGGCGACCGGGTTCACGCGGCCCCCGGGAGCGAGCGGGCCGACCGCCGGGAGCTGGGAGCTCGTCGCCGAGCTGCCGCTGCCAGGAAGCGGCCTCCCGCCCCCGGCCGATCCCTTCATCATCGAGGACACCGAGATCATCGGCACCGTGCCCGGCCCCTTCGATTCGCTCTATCCGCAGTACGCGGTCGGGCGCTACCGCTTCGCCGATTCCGAGGTTCAGAACGGGTACGCGGTCTTCTATGACGTGACCCCGTTCGCTCTCGTCGAGGAGGGCGGGATCACGGTCGTCGAGAGCCTCGATCCCAGGGCGCGAAGCGGCGAGGAGGTGTTCCCGCTCGAGTCCCCCGGACCGGGCGCCGAGATCCGGGTCGTCCCGAACCCCTATGTGGGTTCCGCACCCTGGGACCTGAGCCCGAACCGCACCGACCCATCGGGGCGGAAGATCCTCTTCTCGGGGTTGCCGTCGGCACCGGCGCGCATCGACATCTACACCGCGGCGGGCGATCGCGTGCGCACGCTCGAATCCGACGGGCGCACCGGGAGCGCGGCCTGGGATCTGCTCTCGCGGAACGGGCAGCCGGTGGCCTCCGGCATCTACCTCTACACGGTCGCGGCGCCGGGTATCCAGCACCGCGGCCGCCTCGTGATCGTCAAATGAACGCGCGGAGAGTCATCGCTGCGGCCGCCGTCCTCCTCGCGCTCGCCGCGCTCCGCTGCGGCGACGAGGGGCCGCCGGTCGCCGTCGATCGCGATCCGCCGCGGCTCGTCTCTGTGGCCCCGGCGGACGGGGCGACGGCGGTGCCGGTAGCCAGCGTCGTCCGCGCCCTCTTCTCGGAGCCGGTGGTCCTCGATTCGCTCGCGCCCCCGCCGCTCAGGGTCGCGGGTCCAGGCGGCGAGCCCATGCCCGGGGAGGTCGCTCTGGACACGACCGGGAGCATCCTCACCTTCACAGCCACCGATAGCTTGAGTGCCGCCAGCGACTATCGTGCGGTCGTCGCGGCCGGCATTGCCGATCGCGCGGGGAACGTGCTCCTCGACTCGACCGTCGTCCGCTTCACGACCGCGCTCGATTTCTACTCGATCGGCCGCCTCTTCACCGCCAACGCCAACACCTTCGATGTGAGCGCACTCGACATCCTGACCTACGAGCCGGTCGCGGGGTCCCCGGTCGCGCTCGGTGCCCGCCCGCTCAGCCTCGCGGCGGTTCCCGCGTGGGGCGAGGTCTTCGTCTTGTATGCGATCGGGCCCGGCGCGGGGGTCCTCGTCCTCGATGGGCGATCGCTCGCGGTACTGCGCGACACGGGGCCGGTGTTCCCTCGCGACGCGACCGATCTCGCCGTGAGCGACGCCGAGGAGCTCCTCTTCGTCGCCTCGCCCGCGGCGAACGCGCTCTTCGTTTATGACGCGCGGACGATGGGGGAAGCCCGCCCGCCGCTCGTCTTCCCCCAGGCTGGAGCGAACCCGGTGCGCCTCGCCGTCGCCAGTCGCTTCGGCTGGCTTTTCGCCGGCCTCGAGGGCGGTGCGGTCCTCGCCGCCTATGATCTCGAGACGCTGGCGCCGATTGCGGGCTTTCCCGTGCCCGCGGTGCGCCGCATCCACTCGATCGCCGTCGACGAGACGCGCGCCCGCGCCTGGGTCGGCGGGAGCCAGCGCTATGCCGTCGTCGATCTCGTGAATCCCGGCCGCACCATCACCTTCGCCTGGCCGACGATGCGCGCCTGCCTGCCGCCACGCTGCGAGACGCGAGGATGGGGCCTCTTCCTGTCGCCGGCCTTCGATCGCGTGTATCTCCTCAACCGGCAGGAGGCGGTCGCCTCCGTGGGTCTCTCCAGCCTGGAAGAGTCCACCGCGCTCGACGGCAGCGTGAACGGGTACCAGGCGGGCTTCGCCCAGAATCCGCGCACCGGAGCGATCATGGTCGTCAATGCGCAGAGCGCGGCCGCGGGCCTGGTCGAGGTGGATCCGTGGGAACTCCGCCAGACGACGCTCCTCCCGATCCCGGTCGGCGGCGGTGGGGTGGTGGCCGTTGCGGTTCTGCCGTAGGGGTGTCTTCTTGACCCTGTCCAAGAGCCTGACCCCATGTAAGAGACCGAAGAGACTTGCGGATCGGGGGTGCTCTGGTGCTTCTCAGCACGCCATCCCTTGAGCCTCTAACATCTCCTCGCCGGTCACACGACGGTTGTGAGCGGACTCGAGTGCCTCGCGAAGCGCTGAGCGAAGGAAGAGGTCGCGGGTGGGCCGGTAGACATTCGTCACCGCCCAGTCGCGCCTATGCCGAGCGCGGCACAGTGGCGCAAACTGTGGAATGGATACAGCCGCGCACTACCATGAAGAACCGAGCCACCAGGGAATCGGGTCCGAGCTTATCAGTGGCGCGGCGACTCAGCGATGGAGGGTGTCGTCGCGACCAGCGAGCGGCTAGGCCGCCTGCTGAAATACAATCACCGGCGAGCGGCTGGAGATGGGTGTCGTCGATCGAGTGTTCGGACAGCGCGGGATCGAAACCGCAAAATCTGCAATCAGGATTGTAGATATCCTGCCGCCATTCTGCTTGCAACACCGGTTTGAACGCCCGATTATCCCTCACTGGGTCACCTGCGGCCTGAATCCTCCACGCCGGCAGATATGAAAGGAGACTTCCATGAAGTCCTATGCCCTCGTGCTGGTCATCGCTGCCGCCCTGGCGATCACCATCACGGAACCTCAGGCAGGCATCGACTACGATTGCTACCTGTCCATATGCGTGTACGAAAACAGCGACCCTCCTTGCGCCGCCTGCCCTGACACATTGTCCTGCCAGGCGTCCTACAGCCCCAGGAAGATCTGCTGGAAGTGGAACGGAGACCCGTGCGGTGACGACGCTGTGTGTGGCCCAGACACGTTCAGAGTCTACCGAGACCAGACGCTAATAGCGACTGTTCCATGTCCCTATGCGAATAACGCGTGTTGCTGTGACCGCAATCCATGTGAGGGGCAGTGCTTTCGGGTAGGAGACTCAGGATACGACGAGGAGGAATGCTACACGTACACAGTGAAGGCCTATAAGGAAGGGCAGCAAATCGGCGAGCACAACATCCTGGCCGGAGAGTGCTGATTTCGGTGCGGAGAAGGAGCACGTCCGATGAAGCAAGTCTCTCTTCCTGTTGTCGCAGCTCTGCTGCTGATTTCGGGGCCGCTCATTGCTGACGACATCGTGGTCCCGGATGAGTTCGTGACGATACAGGGCGCTGTCGATTTCGCTTCGAGCGGCGACCGGATCTGGGTGCGGTCTGGAACCTACGTCGAGAACATCCTCGTTCTCGGAAAGTCAATCCATCTCACGTCGTTCGATGGCTCAGCCGTCACGATCATCGATGGAAGCGCCCCGACGCGTCCGGATACCTTGAGCGTGATCACGGCCATTGGCGCCGACGATTTCGTTCTCGCCGGTTTCACGCTGCGCAACGCCCACGGGGGTATCGATTTTGGTGAGCAGTCCGGAGACGACTCGGGCGGGGGCCTGGCGTGTGGAGCTACGAACGGCGCGGTCCGAAACTGCGTGATCGAGGACAACTTCTGCGGTGGTTCAGGCGGCGGCGCTCACCTCGTGCTTAGCGATCTACTGATCGAGGATTGCATTGTGCGCTACAATGAATGCGGTCTCGACGGCGGTGGCATCCACACGTTCCTTGGTTCCCCTAGCATCCAGCGATGCAGAATCGAGAATAACCGGGGAGGCGAAGGCGGTGCTGGCGGTGGAATCTGCCTCAGGTTCTTTGGCTCGCCTCAGATCGCAGACTGCGTGATATCAGGGAATCGTGCCCGCGGAGGAGCGGGGATCGCAGCGCAAGAAGGGTCCAGCCCGACGATCCTGCGAACGCTGATCACCGGCAATTCCGCCGCCACCTACGGCGCGGTGGGTGGCGTTCAGCTGAATAGTGGAAGTCCACGCATCGAAGGCTGCACCGTAGTTGGCAACTTCGGCCCAGGGAACGCAGGGATCTCGTTTGTGACCGCGCTGCCCGCAGTTCTTTCTCACTCGATTGTGGCCTTCAACCAGGGTGGGCGGGGCCTGAGCTGTGTTGGCGGCACGCTGGCCGTCAGCTGCTGCGATCTTTTCGGCAACGAGGAGGGCGATGAGTTCTGCGGCATCGATGCGGGCGGCAACTTCTCTCTCGATCCGCTCTTCTGCGCCGACTACTCGATCGCCGAGTCCTCGCCCTGTGCGCCCGCCAACGCGCCTGTTGGGTGCGGGTTGATCGGGGCCCGCGATGTGGGCTGCACTGGGGCAATCGAAGCCAGCACCTGGGGCCGCATCAAGGTGCGATTGTCCGTCCCGAAAACTCCGTAGCGCGGGTCTGTTGCACTTTAGGTGGCATGACAGACCCTGGGAATGCTGGTCTTTCAGGCGACACGCAGTTTCGCGCAGTAATGTGACACCGGCTAGCGGACGACGATGACTGGACGCCGATCCTGGCCGTTGCTTGCCTCCAGGCGGATGTAGTAGACGCCTGAGCCGACGGGTTGCCCGTGATCGTTTCGCCCGTCCCAGGTCACAGCCTGAGGACCGGCCTTTCGGCCGTCATCGAGGAGTGTGCGCACCCATCTCCCGGCCACATCGTAGATCCGGATCGATACGGGTCCCTGGTGCGGGAGCTCGAATCCGACACGGGTCGAAGCGGTCATGGGGTTCGGCACACAAGGGCCGAGGCGCAAGGCATAAATCGCCCCGGCCGGGCTCGAGTCGGGCACCGTCGTGGGCTCCCCCTCACCGAAGAGCGCTCGCAGGATGAAGTCGGTGTTGTCGTGCAGTGCCTCGTGATCCCAGCGGTAGGGTCGTCCTGAAAGGAACACGAACTCCCCGCCGGCCGTTGCCGTCCGCCAGGCACCGATCCCCGCAGGCGGGGTGTAGCTGGGATCGTCAAAGAGGAGGGTGGTCTCGGGTCCGAGCCGATCCTCGTCGAAGGAAGAGCACTGGTCCTGGCTGCCGATCGGCGTCATGTCGCGGAGGCCGGGCAAGGTCGCGGTCGCGCCGTGCAGGACGTAGTGGGTGGTCCATTCGATGCCCAGGTACTCGCTCAGCTCTTCCGTGAAGAACGAATACCCGTTCCTGGGCATCAGCAGGATATTGCCTCCAGCCTCGAGGTAGCGGATGTTCGGGGATTCGAGCCAGTGCTCCAGATCGCCGCTGGAACGGTTTCCGACCCAGACCACCGACGAGTACCGGCCCATGACCGAGGACGCCCCCGGGCCATGGCCGAGCGGCGCCGGTAACGTCGGGGGATAACCACCCGCCGGGGCCGGGAAGAAATCCCAGAAGGCGATCTCGTGGTCCCCGAAGAAGGCACGGGCCTCATAGGCTGCGAGAGCCTCGCTGCCGTACTGCTCCCAGTCGATGCCGTTGACGAGCAGGATGCCCTCATCGAGCGTCGGGTTCATGATCCCGATCACCCGCTGGCAGAGGATCCAGTCGTCCGGGTCGAGCCGGACGTGAACCGGCTCCCCGGCTGCGGTCAGCCTGGGCTGCGGCGGCGAGCGGGAAAAGAACGACCAGCGCAAGAACGGCCAGGGCTACGGCGGCGGAGGGCCGCGGCGGCGAGAGGGCCGCGGCGGCGGCATGACCTTCCCTGCGGGTAGAGGTGCATGGCGACACTCCTGGCCGCCGGGACCTTCAGGTACACTCGACCCTTCCGATTGAGGTCCTCCAGGCCGCAGGCTAGATTCCTTCGTTCTTGGTTGAGGAAGAGCGATGTGCTCGTCGTCATGCGCGGACACGAACGATCTCCACAAAGAGAGTTGTATATGATCAAGTCGCAACCACATGAGCCGATCCACAGCGTCTATAGGGTGGCATTCTCTCGGTGCTCCTGTATCGTCAAGCTCTGTGGATGCGGAAGAGACAGGTCGGCGACTGACCGTTGCTCCCGAACGGCAAGCGCCTCCTGAATCGAGACTGACCTGCAGCGTGGCGAATGAGATCCGCCGGCCAGGCCGTGGTACCGGATTTCCGCTTCCCAAAGACCACTACCCAGAGCGGACAGAGGCCTTGGTGTGAAGGCCGTCATGATGACACCACAAGGATCCGGGAACGAGTGAGACGCCCGGAGAGGTACGAGTTGACCCGCGTTGCGCGGCGCGACGCACAGCGAAGAGAGAGGTCCCATGTCGAACATAACCAGTGAAGCCTTTGCGGGACTGCGGTCCAGGATCAAGGGGCAGGTGGTTCTTCCCGGTGACGCCAGATACGACGAGGTGCGCACTATCTGGAACGCCATGATTGACAAGCGACCGGCGGTCATCGTGCAGTGCAAAGCCGCGGCGCGACGTTCCGGTGGCCATTGGTTACGCGCGCCAGCACGGACTCGATATCACCATCCGTGGCGCCGGCCACAACATCGCGGGCAATTCGATCTCCGACGGTGGTCTCGTGATCGATCACTCGACCATGCGATCGGTCAGGTCGACGCCAACAAGAAGCGGGCGTACGTCGAGCCCGGGGCTACTCTCGGCGACCTCGATGCTGCGACGCAGGCGCACGGTCTCGCCGTTCCGGTGGGCATCAACTCCACCACGGGTATCGCCGGCCTGACGCTGGGTGGCGGGTTCGGGTGGCTGACCCGCAAGCACGGCATGACCATCGACGCCCTGCGTACGGCCGACGTGGTCACGGCCGACGGTAAGGTGCTCCACGCCAGTGCAGAGCGAGAACGCCGACCTGTTCTGGGCCATCCGTGGCGGCGGCGGGAACTTCGGGGTCGTCACGCAGTTCGAGTTCGAGCTCTATCCTGTTGGACCCGAGATCACTGCCGGGCTCATCGTGTTCCCGGCGGCGCAGTCGAAGCAGGTGCTCACCCGCTATCGCGACTACATGGAGTCGACGCCGGAAGAGTTCAACACGTGGGTGGTGATGCGCCAGGCGCCGCCGTTGCCGTTCCTCCCGGAGCAGGTGCATGGAACCGACGTCGTCGTGCTGGCGATCTTCTGTGCCGGCGATGCGGCCCAGGCCGACAAGCTCATCGCTCCGCTCCACGGGTTCGGCGACCCGGTGGGCACCCATGTCGGCAGGATGCCGCTCGTCCAGTGGCAGCAGGCCTTCGACCCGCTGCTCACGCCGGGCGCGCGCAACTACTGGAAGACCCACAATTTCACCGAGCTCAAGGAGCGAGCTGTTCGATGCGATGATCGAGTATGCGGGCAAGCTCCCGTCGCCTCAGTGCGAGATCTTCATCGGGCTCATTGCCGGCGCGCCCAATCGTGTCGCGCCCGGTGCCATGGCCTGGGGCCATCGGGACGTGAAGTACGTGCTCAACGTGCACGGGCGCTGGGATGCGGCATCCGACGATCAGAAGTGTATCGAGTGGGCGCGGGCCTTCTTCAAGGCATCTCAGCCCTACGCCTCCGCCGGGGCCTACGTGAACTTCATGACCGAGGAGGAAGTGGGCCGTGTCGAGTCGGCGTACGGAGCCAACTATGCTCGACTCAAGGAGATCAAGCGGAAGTACGATCCCAGGAACGTGTTCCACCACAACCAGAACATCAAGCCCTAGTGTCTTGGTCCGCCGGATCTCGGTGCGCCGTCCCGGTGGATGAACCTGCTGCAGAAGGGCTGGACCCGTCACGGCGGGTCCAGCCCGACGCATGCCTATCGCTGGCCGCTACGGTCTGACCCCCTCGGCGTTTCTGGCCCCGGTGCTAGACTCGAGCCTTCCGATTGACGCCCCGCCGGCCCCGGGATAGATTGCTTCGCTCCTGGTTCGTCACCGCGGGGAGACCATGAAGATCACGAACGACCTGGTCCGGAGCCGGTTCGAGAAGCTCGAGCGCCTCAAGGCGGCGGGCAAGTCGCCCTACGCCTACTCGGCGCAGGTGACGGCGCGCCCGGGAGCGATCCTCGATGATGCCGAGCGCATGATCGAGAGCACCGCCGTGGTGCACGTCGCCGGGCGGCTGATGGCTGTCCGAGGCCACGGCAAGGCGAGCTTCGGTGTCGTGCAGGATCTCGGCCGGAAGATCCAGATCTACTTCCGGGAGGAT
The DNA here is from genome assembly GCA_963823555.1 of Candidatus Eiseniibacteriota bacterium. Classification (GTDB taxonomy): domain Bacteria; phylum Eisenbacteria; class RBG-16-71-46; order CAVPCR01; family CAVPCR01; genus CAVPCR01. The sequence continues at coordinate 1,062,444 of CAWGMA010000001.1, forward strand.
ACGCTGGGGCCCGAGACCTATGGTCTCCTCCCGCTTCTCGATCTCGGGGACTGGATCGCGGTCTCGGGGAAGGTGTTCCGCACCCGCACGGGGGAGGTGACGGTCGCCGCCGAGAGCCTCGAGCTCCTCTCGAAGGCGCTCCTGCCGCCGCCCGCCAAGTGGCACGGGCTCAAGGACCATGAGACCCGCTACCGCCAGCGCTATGCCGATCTCATCGCCAACGACGAGGTGCGCCGGGTGGCCCTCCTCCGTTCGCGCCTCGTCCGCGCCGTCCGCCGCTTCCTCGACGAGCGGGGCTATCGTCGAGGTCGAGACCCCGGTCCTGCAGCCGATCTACGGCGGCGCGTTCGCGCGCCCGTTCACCACCCGCCACAACGCGCTCGGGATCCCTCTCTACCTCCGCATCTCCGACGAGCTCTATCTCAAGCGCCTCATCGTCGGCGGACTCGACCGCGTCTACGAGATCGGCAAGGACTTCCGCAACGAGGGCATCGACAAGAACCACAATCCCGAGTTCACGATGCTCGAGTACTACGAGGCCTACGCCGACTATCACGCCATGATGGAGACGGTCGAGTCGATGCTCCTCTTCGTGCGCTCGGATCTCGGGCTCGAGGGGCCGAGCACGTGGCGGGGGCACGCGATCGACTGGACGCCGCCCTTCGGGCGCATCCGCTACTTCAAGGCTCTGGCGGAGGCGGCCGGCCTGGATGTGACGGAGGCACCCATCGAACGCCTCGCCGAGATCGCCGCCCGGCACGAGATCGACGTCCCGGCGAACTCGCCGCGTGCCGCCTACTACGACCCGCTCTTCGGAGCGCTCGTCGAGCCGGCCCTCGTCCACCCGACCTTCGTCCTCGATTACCCGCGCGAGATCTCGCCGCTCGCCAAGGTGAAGCGAGATGACGAGCGGGTGGTCGAGCGCTTCGAGCTGTATGTCGCTTGCATGGAGCTCGCCAACGCCTTCTCCGAGCAGAACGATCCCCTGGCCCAGGAGGAGGCGCTCCGGATCCAGGAGGAGAGGCGGCGGGGGGGCGACGAGGAAGCCCAGGCCTTCGACCACGACTATGTGCGGGCCCTCATGTACGGCATGCCGCCCACCGGCGGTGTCGGCATGGGCATCGACCGGCTGGCCATGCTCCTTTCCGGCGCCGAGACCATCCGGGATGTCATACTCTTCCCGTTGCTCAAGCCCGAGCCCGCCGATGTGGCGCTCGACGCGGAGGTCGAGGACGCGCCCGAAGCCTAGAGGAGCAAGGTGAGCACCCAAGAAGCGCTGGAGATGAAGGAGCCATCGGCGCCCGCCCGGCCCGCGTCGCGCCGCTGGTTCTCCGCCTTCGAGCTCTACGTCGCTCGCCGCTACCTGTGGTCGCGGCCGCGGCAGAGCTTCATCACGCTCATCTCCCTGATCTCGATCTGCGGCGTCATCGTGGGGGTGTGGGTGCTGACGACCACGCTCTCCGCGATGAACGGCTTCGAGTACGAGGTGCAGTCGAAGATCGTGGGATCCAACGCCCACGTCGTGGTCCTGACGCGAGATCCCGCCGGCATCGTGAATCACGAAGAGGTGGCGCGCCGGCTCGCCGCGATGCCGGACGTCGTGGCGGTAGCACCCATGATCTACTCGAAGGCGATGCTCGCCGCGCAGGGCCGGGCCGACGGCGTGGTCTTGAAGGGCATCGACCTCGCCGCCGAGCAGAACGTGACCGAGATCACGCGCTATGTGACGCCCGAGGTGAAGGGCATCGACGAGGCATCGCGGAGCGGGCTCCCCGGCATGATCCTCGGCTTCGAGGTGGCGCTCCGCCTCGCCGTCGGGGTCGGGGACTCGGTGGTCCTGAGCTCGCCGCTCCGCACCGTCCGCACCCCGCTCGGGTCGGTACCCCTGGTCAAGCGCTTCGAGGTCGTCGGCATCTTCCACTCGGGCATGTACGAGTACGATGCCAGCTTCTGCTATGTCTCGATTCCAGCCGCCCAGGAGTACCTGGAGCTCGAGGACCGGGTGACCGGAATCGAGATGAAGCTCGTCGACATGTTCGACGCCTCCCTGGTGTCCCGGGAGGCCGAGCTCATCCTCGGCCCGCCCTATGTCGCCAACAACTGGATCGATCTGAATCGAAATCTGTTCTCGTGGATGAAGATCGAGAAGTTCTTCATGTTCCTGATCCTCCTTCTCATCATCCTGGTAGCCGCCTTCAACATCGCCTCGATGCTGTTCATGGTGGTCATGGACAAGAAGCGAGACATCGGGGTCCTGCGCTCGATGGGGGCGACGAGCGGCTCGATCATGCGCATCTTCATCCTCGAGGGGCTGATCGTGGCGGTGATCGGGACCGCGATCGGGAGCTTCCTCGGGGTCGTCACCTCCTATGTCATCGGGCGCTACGAAATCGTGTCCCTGCCGGGAGATGTGTACTTCATCGACAAGCTGCCGATAAGGATGGAGGCGCTCGACTTCCTGGCCGTGGCCGGGGCGGCGCTCGTGATCTGCTTCCTGGCGACCCTCTACCCCTCCTGGCGTGCCAGTCGCATGGTGCCCGTCGAGGCCATCCGCTATGAATGAGGCCGGAATGGGGGCGGGGCCCGGAGGCGCGAGGGGCCTGACTATAATGAGGGCGATCGGTCTCAGGAAGTCGTTCCCCACGCCGCGCGGCTCGCTCGATGTCCTGACCGACGTCCATCTCGAGGTCGGGGCGGGGGAGAGTGTCGCCATCGTCGGGGCCTCGGGAGCGGGGAAGTCGACCCTGCTCCACATCCTCGGCGCCCTGGATCGCCCGAGCGCGGGGCAGGTGGTGATCGACGATCAGGACCTCTTTGCTCTCGGCGATTCCTCGCTCGCCCGGTTCCGGAACCGGACGATCGGGTTCGTGTTCCAGTTTCATCACTTGCTGCCGGAATTCAGTGCCGTTGAAAACGTTATGATGCCTGGTCTAATCTCCGGGGTGAGTGTGATCGAGGCGCGCGCGCGGGCCGAGCGACTGCTCGCGCGCGTGGGGCTCGAGCGCTGGGCCGAGCACCGGCCGAGCGAGCTCTCGGGTGGGGAGCAGCAGCGGGTGGCGGTGGCGCGGGCGCTCATGAACTCGCCGCGCATCATCCTCGCCGATGAGCCCTCCGGGAATCTCGATCAGGCCTCGTCGGACGAGCTCTATCGCCTGCTCGAGGAGCTGCGACTCGGCGAGGGGGTGAGCCTCGTCGTCGTCACCCACGATCTCGATGCGGCCCGGCGGGCGGATCGGGTCCTCCGGCTGGCCGAAGGGGTGGCGAGCCCGGTCGTCGTCTAGACTTATTATAGGTAAGAGCCCTGGCGGTGGCCCCAGGGAGAGCCCTGCCGGCGCCCGCGGGGGCGTGAATCGACAGCTGCGGCCGCCCGGTCCAATAGGTGGAGAGTGACCAGTGGTCAAGAAGTGTCAAAACTGCGGCAAGGCGCCCGCCAAGCACCACATCAAGAAGTGGGAGAACAACGTCGAGGTGGACCTCGCGCTGTGCGACGCCTGCGCCGAGGCGAAGGGCTTCGCTCCCACGGGCGTCAAGAAGGGAAGCCTGGCCGAGACCCTGGGGGAGATGCTCGACGGCCTTGACGGCGTGGCCGAGGGGGCGGTGGGCAGCATCCAGTGCGGGCGGTGCGGCCTTCTCTACTCGACGTTCCGGCAGACCGGCCGGCTCGGCTGCCCCCAGTGCTACATCGCTTTCGAGAAGCAGCTGAAGCCGATCCTGAGGCGCGTGCATGGTGCCGTCCAGCATTCCGGTAAGGCACCAGCCGGCGATGACGAGCACGCCGTCAGGCGCCGGGAGCTCAAGCGAATCCAGGACGAGATGGAGCGGGCGGTGGCCCGCGAGGAGTTCGAGCTCGCGGCCCGGCTCCGCGACGAGATCCGCAAGCTGTCCGAGGGCCAGGTGGCCGAGCACCCGGGCGCCACGGGCGGCGAGCGAAACAACTAGCGCTCATGGAGCGCAGCCTTGACGGACGAGGGGAGCTCGATGAGCGCATCCGCACTTGACGAACTGGTCGGCAAGCCGAGCCGGTGGTTGACCGAGGCCGGCAGCGAGTCCGATCTCGTTCTCTCCACGCGGGTCCGGCTGGCCCGGAACCTGCGCGATCTGCCCTTCACCCAGCGCGCGGCCGACGAGGAGATGGGCGTGGTCGTGTCGCGCGTGGTCTCGGCGTGCCAGAGCTCGTCCCAGCTCGGGGGCGGGAGCTTCTTGAGCATGAATGAGCTCTCCGAGCTCGATCGCCAGTTCCTCGCCGAGCGTCATCTCATCAGCCGCGAGATGGTCTCCGAGTCCCGTCCCGCCGGGCTCTATCTCACCAAGGGCGAGCACGGAACGGTCATGGTCAACGAGGAGGATCACCTCCGCATCACGACCGTCGTCCCGGGGCTCGAGCTCGACACCGCCTGGGGCGAGGTTCGGGCCATCGAGGAGGAGCTCGATTCGGCCCTCGAGTTCGCCTATTCGGATGATCTCGGCTACCTGACCGCGTGCCCGACCAATGTCGGAACCGGGATGCGGCTCTCGGTGTTCCTGCATCTACCCTCCCTGGTCCTCACCAAGAAGATTCGCCAGGTGCTGCGTGGGATCAGCCAGGTGGGGCTTGCGGTCCGCGGCTTCTACGGCGAGGGATCCGAGATCCTCGGCAACTTCTTTCAGGTCTCGAACCAGCAGACGCTCGGGCTCTCCGAGCGGGAGACCATCGACAACCTGGACAAGGTCACCCGCCAGGTGATGGAGTCGGAGGTCCGGGCCCGGCGTATCCTGCGTCAAGGAGGCCCGCCTCCAGCTCGAGGACAAGATCTTCCGCGCCTACGGCACCCTCGATCCATGCGCGGGTGCTGACGGCGAGGAGGTGATCAACCTGGTGTCGGCCGTGCGCTTCGGGGTCGCCCTCGGCATCGGCGTTCCGGTCGACCTCGCCAGCCTGCAACCAGCTCCTGGTGCTCACCCAGCCGGCTCATCTCCAGAAGATGGCCGGCCAGGAGATGAGCGAGGCGGAGCGCAACGCCTATCGTGCCGAACTGGTGCGCGCAGCGACTGTCGCCGGCAAGCACGAACTGATTCCGGCGCGCCTGACGATTCGAGCCCAGAGCCGGCGCCTCGGGAGCGCCGCAGCGAGGAGGAGAGGACATGCACGACAAGTTCACCGAACGCGTGCGCAAGGTCATGTTCCTGGCCCGCGAGGAGGCGGCCAGGCTCCAGCACGACTACATCGGGACCGAGCACCTCCTCCTCGGCATCCTCCGCGAGGGAGAGGGCATCGCCGCCACCGTTCTCAACAACCTGGGCCTCGATCTCGATGCGATCCGCCAGGCGGTCGAGAACATGGTCGCGTCCTCGGGCGGCACGCTGACGATCGGCGAGATCCCGTTCACCCCGCGCGCCAAGCGGGTGCTCGAGCTCTCGGTCGACGAGGCGCGCCAGCTCGGGCACAACTACGTCGGCACCGAGCATCTGCTTCTCGGCCTGATCCGCGAGGGCGAGGGCGTCGCCGCCCGCGTCCTCCTCGAACTGGGCGTCGACCGCAAGAAGGTGCGCGAGGAGACGCTGAAGCTGCTGGGCGGGCACGCCGGCCCAGGCCCGGCGAGGAGCGCGAGGAGCGGCCCGAGACCCCGGCTCTGAACCAGTTCGGGCGCGACCTCACCCAGCTGGCGCGCGAGGGCAAGCTCGATCCGGTCATCGGTCGCGAGAATCGAGATCGAGCGCGTCATCCAGGTCCTCTGCCGGCGCAAGAAGAACAACCCGGTCCTGATCGGCGAGCCCGGCGTCGGCAAGACCGCGATCGTCGAGGGGCTGGCCCAGCGCATCGTCGAGAACAAGGTGCCCGAGCTCCTGCGCGACCAAGCGGATCGTCACGCTCGATCTGGCCTCCGTGGTCGCCGGCACCAAGTACCGCGGCCAGTTCGAGGAGCGCCTCAAGGCGGTGATGAACGAGATCCGCGAGTCGAAGGACATCATCATCTTCATCGACGAGCTGCACACGATCGTCGGCGCCGGCGGCGCCGAGGGCGCCATCGACGCCTCGAACATGCTCAAGCCGGCGCTCGCCCGCGGCGAGCTGCAGTGCATCGGCGCCACCACCCTCGACGAGTACCGCAAGTACATCGAGAAGGACGGCGCGCTCGAGCGCCGCTTCCAGCCGATCATGGTCGACCCGCCCTCGGTGGAGGAGACGATCGAGATCCTCATGGGGCTGCGCGACAAGTACGAGGCGCACCACGGCGTCAAGATCACCGACGAGGCCGTGCGTGCCGGCGGTCTACTTCTCCGATCGCTACATCACCGACCGCTTCCTGCCCGACAAGGCCATCGACGTCATCGACGAGGCCGGGTCGCGGGCGCGGCTCTCGATCTCGACCACGCCGTCCGAGATCACGCGAGCTCGAGAAGCAAGATCGAGGAGGTCGTCGAAGGAGAAGGAGGCCGCCATCCAGGCCCAGGAGTTCGAGAAGGCGGCCAAGTTCCGCGACCAGGAGAAGGAGCTCCGCGCCAAGCTCAAGGAGCTCAAGCAAGAGCTGGAACGAGGCCACGCAGCGACAAGCAGGCCGAGGTCGACGGCGATGACATCGCCGACGTGGTCTCCAAGATGACCGGCATCCCGGTGCACGAAGCTCGAGGAGAAGGAGCAGGAGAAGCTGCTCCGCATGGAGGAGGAGCTCAAGAAGCGCGTCGTCGGCCAGGACGAGGCGGTGACCGCCGATCTCCAAGGCCGTGCGCCGCAACCGCGCCGGGCTTCGCGATCCGCGCCGCCCGATCGGGTCGTTCATCTTCCTCGGCCCGACCGGCGTCGGCAAGACCGAGCTGGCGCGCGTCCTCGCCGAGTTCCTCTTCGACGACGAGGACGCGCTCATCCGCGTCGACATGTCCGAGTACATGGAGAAGTTCTCCGTCTCGCGCCTGGTCGGGGCGCCCCCGGGCTACGTCGGCTACGAGGAGGGCGGCCAGCTCACCGAGAAGGTGCGGCGCAAGCCGTACTCGGTGGTGCTGCTCGACGAGATCGAGAAGGCCCACCCCGACGTCTTCAACATCCTGCTCCAGGTGCTCGAGGACGGGCAGCTGACCGACAGTTTCAAGCGCGCGGTCAACTTCAAGAACACGGTCCTCATCATGACCTCGAACCTCGGGGCGCGCGAGATCCGCGGCGGCAAGCACCTGGGCTTCGGCGCTCCCCAGGGCAGTCCGATTCGGACTACAAGACCATGCGCTCGAAGGTGATGGACGAGGTCAAGAAGGCCTTCAACCCCGAGTTCCTGAACCGCATCGACGAGATCGTGGTCTTCCACTCGCTCGGGAAGCCCGAGATGGTGGAGATCGTCCACATCCTCCTCGATCAGGTGCGCCAGCGGCTGAAGGAGCACGACATCGAGCTCGATCTGACCCCCGAGGCCGAGGACTTCCTGATCGAGAAGGGGTTCGATCCGGCGTTCGGGGCCCGGCCGCTGAAGCGGGCGATCCAGCGCTACATCGAGGATCCGCTGGCCGAGCTGGTGCTCCGTGGCAAGTTCAAGGGCCCGAGCCGTTGCGAGGTGCGGCGGAACGGGGAGGAGCTCACCTTCGAGGATATCTCCTCACGGGAGGCCAAGAAGAAGGAAGCGGCCGAAGAGAAGGTCGGCCTCAACTAGCCTCGTCCCGGGCCGGGCAGCAGCCCGGCCCGAGGCCTGTGAGCGCCCCCGGCGCTCCCTCCCCAGGGCCCTGGCCCGCAGGGGTGGGGCTCCGGGGGCTTCTCGTTGCCCGGCCGGCGCTGGCAAGCAAGCGAAACTCCAAGCGCCACAACCGGGTAAGAAGCTGAAGACGGGCCAGGATGCGGTATCGCAAAGGAAACCGGCCCCGGTGTCCCTCTGCCGCCCGGGTCTGGTAGGATGCCGCCGGCCGGAAATCCACCGGCAAGCGCGCGGGATCGTCAAGTACGGTCGGTATTTCCGGGCTCAATCGAGGCAGAGGTGGACCACACAGGACGCGTGGATCAGACCCAGCTGACCGGCAGCTCTCCGGCCGGGGAAAACCAGGCGGCCGCGCCACCGCGGCTCCGGAGGGGAGCCGGCGGGCATTGGATCCTGCCCTGGGTCGCGCTCGTCGGCCTTTCCCTCCTCCCGCCTTCCGCCGCCCGCGCCGAGGCCCTGGGCGAGCTCGCCGAGATCGAGGTTCGCGGCAATCGCTCGGTCGACGCCGAGCTCATCGTGAGCTCGACCCGCCTCACGACCGGGATGACGCTCACCCGGGACGATGTCGGTGAGGCCGCGCGCAAGCTCTTCAAGCTCGGGCTCTTCGATGACGTCGATGTCTATGGCGAAGAGATCGGTCCCGACCGGATCCGTCTCATCATCGATGTCGAGGAGAAGCGGCGCGTGGTCGCGATCCGCTTCGACGGCAACAAGAAGATCGATGATGCGACGCTACGCGAGAAGATGACGGTCAAGGAAGGACAGATCTTCGATGACCGCATTCTCGCCGAGCAGATCAAGGCCCTGGTCACCGCCTACAAGGAAAAGGGCTACTCGCAGGTGCAGGTCGCCAGCGAAGTCACGGCCAACACCAGCGAGGGGCCGGGGCGCGTGGATCTCGACTTCACGATCGAGGAAGGGCAGAAGGTCAAGGTCACCGAGGTCCGGCTGACCGGTGCCGAGGGCATCAATCGCGCCGCCTTGCTCGACGGTGTCAAGACCAAGAAGAAGAGCTTCTACTTCTTCGGCGGCGACTTCAAGGAAGAGGTGTTGCGCGAGGATCTCGAGCGAGTCGCGACCAACCTGCGCAACATGGGCTACATGGATGCCAAGACGCCCGAGGTCAAGCTCCATTTCGCCGAGAACGAGCCCGAGCTCACAGTCGAGATCGCGGTCGAGCCCGGCGTCTTCTACAAGATGGGTGACGCCACGTGGAGCGGGAACTCGGTGCTCTCGACCGGTCAGCTCGAGCGTCAGGTGGTGTGGTTCCCGGAGGACCCCTACTCGGAAGAGAAGGTCTCGACCACCGTCTCCAATGCCTATTCGGCCTATGCCGAAGAGGGTTACATCTATGTGAGCGTGGAGCCGCGCAAGGTGGTCAACGGCAACCGGGTGTCGATGGAATTCACCGTCACCGAGGGCGAGCCGTCGATGGTGCGCCAGGTCCGGATCACGGGGAACACGCGCACCAAGGAGAAGGTGGTCCGACGCCAGCTCGTCATCCGCCCCGGGGATCGATTCTCGCGCTCGGCGCTCGTCCGCAGTCAGCGTGAGGTCTTCCAGCTCGGTTTCTTCGAGGACGTCCGCGTCGATTTCGAGCGCGCCGGCCAGGGCACCTCTGACATCGATGTCGTGTTCAACGTCAAGGAGAAGCAGACCGGAACGCTGCAGGCCGGGGCCGGGTTCTCCTCCGCCGGCGGTCTCACCGGCTTCATCGAGATGGGCCACAACAATCTCTTCGGAAACGGCCAGCAGCTCAATCTCAAGATCGAGGCCGGAGGACGCAGCGGCCAGCAGGAGATCAGCTTCACCGAGCCCTGGTTCCGCGACACGCCGACCTCGGTCGGATTCGATCTCTTCAACACGCGTATCCGCCGCGACATCTATGACGACCGCCGCCGCGGCGGCGCGATTCGACTCGGCCGGCCGCTACCGTGGCCCGACTTCACGCGGGGATTCGTGAGCTACCGTCTCGAGAACGTGAACATCTCGAACGTGGACCCGGGATACAACGTGCGCCAGGGCACGACGACGACGTCCTCGGTCTCCGTCACCTTCTCTCGCAACTCGACCGACAACCCCTTCTACCCGCGGACCGGGAGCCGGGTCACATGGCGCTCCGAGTTCGCGGGCGCGCTGTTCGGCGGCGACGTCGACTTCATGAAGCACGTGCTCGACGCGCGGACCTATATTCCCACCTACGGGCGTCCCGTCCTGATGCTGCGCAGCCGTGGCGGGCTCCTGACCGGCTACGGCGGGTCGGCCCTGGTCCCCGATTACGAGACGTTCCGTCTCGGCGGCTCGACGACCTACTTCCTGCGCGGCTACTCCGATTACGAGATCGTGCCGCGGGGCAACGACCGCTATCCGGGGGGGCGCGTCGCCGCCACGTTCACCGCGGAAGTGCAGTTCCTGATCGCCGAGCCGGTGCACGGGCTCGTCTTCCTCGATGCCGGAGATACCTGGAACTCGACCGACCAGGTGCGTCTAGGGGATCTACGCAAGGGAGCCGGCTTCGGTGTGCGCCTCGAGATCCCGCTCCTCGGGATGATCGGGTTCGACTACGGCTATGGATTCGATCGTGTCGGTGGAGGAGCCTGGGAGCCACACTTCCTGATCGGGGCGCAGTTCTAGCCGCCGCGCCCCTCGTCTCGCGCCCCATGGGCGCTGTTTCAATGGGTTTCGGCCTGCCGGCGCCACCGGCGCAGCCGGCCGCAGAGTTGGGCCTTTCCAGCCGGGAGGGAGTGGGCTACACTCCTTTGCTTCGGATGACCAAGATGAAAGGACAGATGGACACCTACACGCTGGCCGCGGCGAGGGACGCATCCGGGCGCTCGAATCGCCGCGCGCTCTATTTCTCCTGCGCGATTCTGGCTGCCGCCCTGGTGCTGGCCCCGCGCGATTCGTCAGCCCAGCGCATCGCCTACCTCTCGACCTGGCGCATCATCGGCCCCGAGGCCGAGTACCAGGGCAGCCGGGACGCCGAGCAGAGCCTGAATCGCGACATCGAGGGCTGGAACCGGGACCTCGAGGAGAAGAAGCAGGAGATCCTGGCTCTCGAGCAGGAGATCGAGCAGAAGCGGCTCCTCATCTCCGAAACCAAGCGCCAGGAGCTGGAGCAGAAGCGCACGCAGCTGGCGGGCGATTACGAGCGTCGGGTCAAGGAGGTCTACGGCGAAGGCGGCCTCATCGACCGCAAGAACTTCGAGCTCACGAAATCCATTCTCGACAAGGTGAAGGAGGCCGTGAGCATCATCGCCCGCGATGAGGGGTACGATTTCGTCTTCGACGCCAGCGATGCCAACCTGGTGTGGGCCAACAAGGACTTCGACATCACAGACCGCGTCCTGACCAAGATGGCCGAGGGCCTGCCGACGCAGCCCGGGGCGCAGCCGACCAGCCCGCCGCCGGTGCCCCAGCAGCCGCCGATCGGTGACGGGCGCAACGACTAGCGGGATCTTTCCATGCGGCTCGGAGAGCTGGCAGCGAAAATCGGCGGTGTCCTCCACGGCGATCCGGATGTCGAGATCACCGGGGTCGCTGGCGTGCGCGATGCGGGCACCGGCGATCTGACGTTCCTCGCCGATCCGCGCTATGAGGGCGCCGCGGCGAAGACTCGCGCGGCCGCCATCCTTGTCGCCGCCAACCACCGCAGCTTCGCCCTGCCGTCGATCGAGCATGCCGATCCCTATCGGGCCTTTCTCGCCGCGGTTGCGCTCTTGAGGCCGGTGCCCCCGCAAGCGCCGGCGGGGGTTCACCCCACGGCGGTGATCGGTCCCGGCGTGCGGCTGGGACCCGAGGTGTCGGTCGGGCCGCATGCGGTCATCGAAGCCGAGGCGGAGATCGGCCATGATGCCGTGATCGGCGCCGGGGTCTTCATCGGCCGCCGGGCTCGCGTCGGGGCGGCGACCATGCTCTTTCCGAAGGTCGTGATCCGTGAGGAGTGCATTCTCGGCGAGCGGGTCATCATCCACTCGGGCACCGTCATCGGATCGGACGGTTTCGGTTTCCTGCGCGATGGCCCCCGGCTGGTGAAGGTGCCCCAGCGCGGACGAGTCGTGATCGGCGATGACGTCGAGATCGGAGCTTGCTGCGCCATCGATCGCGGCACGGTGGGGGAGACGATCATCGGCCGCGGCACCAAGTTCGACAACCTGGTGCATGTCGGGCACAACGTGCGCATCGGCGAGGACTCGATCGTGGTGGCGCAAGTCGGGATCAGCGGCTCGGCCACCATCGGTCGCAACGTCGTCATCGCCGGGCAGGCCGGGATCAACGGCCACATCGAGATCGGGGATGGAGCCCAGGTCGGGGCCCAGTCCGGGGTCGTCGGCTCGCTCGAGCCGGGTGCCCGGGTGTGGGGCACGCCGGCGCTGCCCTATCCCAGGTCCAAGCGCGTCTATGCCGCCCTCCGCCGCGCCCCCGAGCTCCTGCGCCTGGTCGCCGAGCTCGAGAAGCGCGTGGCATCTCTCGAGGCGGAGCTCGGCGCCTCCCGTGGCCCCGTCCGGGCCGCACCCGGTGCCCGGTCGTCGCCCCGCGTCCAGTCTGCCGAGGAGTCATGACCAAGCAGCGAACCATCGAGCGTCCTGTCTCCTTCCAAGGGATCGGGCTCCACTCCGGAGCGCAATGCACGGTCACCTTTCATCCGGACGAGATCAACTCCGGGATCTCATTCCTGCGCACCGATCTGCCCGGCACGGCGCGGATCCCGGTCGGCCCGCAGGCGGCGCGTTACGATCCCGCGCGTGGCCGTCGCACGATCCTCTCCAACGGTCAGGTGGAGGTGCACACCGTCGAGCACATCCTGGCCGCCGTCCATGGGCTCAGCATCGACAACCTGAGGATCGAGATCGATGGCGAGGAGGCCCCGGAGCCAGAGGACGGCAGCGCGATCCCGATCGTCGAGACGCTCAAGTCGGGCGGCCTTCGCGAGCAGGATGCACCCCGCCGTTACCTCCGGCTCGATGGGCCGGTGAGCTTCAATGAGCGGGACGTGCAGCTCCTTGCGGTCCCCCACGATGGCCTCCGCATCACCTATACGATCGACTATCCCAACCGCGTGGTGGGAACGCAGAGCGCCAGCTTCGAGCTCGATCCCGACACCTTCGAGCGCGAGATCGCGCCGGCGCGCACTTTTGTTCTCATGCGCGATGTCGAGGGGTTGCGCCGGGCCGGGATGATCAAGGGCGGCAGCATCTCGAACGCCGTCGTCGTCGAGGACGAGGGCATTCTCAACAACGAGCCCCTGCGCTTTCCCAACGAGTTCGTGCGGCACAAGATCCTCGATCTCCTCGGTGATCTCTGCTGCGTCGGGGCGCCGCTCCGGGCGCACATCGTCGCCTTCCGCTCCGGCCATGAATCGCACGTCAAGTTCGTGCGCAAGCTGCACGAAGCGACCGCCAACTCGGTCGGGGGCGCCCGTCCCACGCTGACCGCCGACGGCGAGCGGATCTGGGACATCACGGCCATCGAGCGCATCATGCCCCATCGCTACCCGATGCTGCTCGTCGACCGCATCCTGGAGCTCACGGACGAGCGGGTGGTGGGCATCAAGAACGTCACCGTCAACGAAGCCTTCTTCGCCGGGCATTTTCCCGGTCATCCGATCATGCCGGCGGTGCTGATCATCGAGGCCATGGCCCAGGTCGGGGGGTTCATGCTCCTCAATCGCGTCCAGGAGCCCGACTCGAAGCTCGTCTACTTCATCGGTATCGACAACGCGAAGTTCCGGCGGCCGGTCATTCCCGGCGACCAGCTGCGCTTCGAGCTGACGCTGCTCAAGCTCAAGGGCAGGATCTGCAAGATGCAGGGCAAGGCCTTCGTCGACGGCAATCTGGTCGCGGAGGCGGAGCTCCTGTCGAGCGTGATCGAGCGGTGAGCGCATGACCGCAGCGAACCCGGACAGAGAGGCGGAGATGACGACCGTCATCGACTCCACCGCAGTCATCGCCTCGGCGCCCAGCTGGGGGTCGGCGTTCGCGTCGGTCCGTACGCCATCATCGGCGACCACGTGGTGGTCGGGGATCGCAGCGTGATCGGTCCCCATGCTGTGCTCGACGGCTGGACGACGATCGGCGAGGAGGCGCGGATCCATGTCGGGGCGGTGGTCGGCAACGAGCCCCAGGATCTCAAGTTCACGCCGTGCCAGAGCTTCGTGCGGATCGGCAAGCGCAACGTCATCCGGGAGTACGTGACCATCCACCGGGCGACCGCCGAGGGCGAGACGACCGAGATCGGGGACGACAACCTGCTCATGGCCTACGTGCACGTGGCGCACAATTGCCGGATCGGGAACCACGTCATCCTGGCCAATGCCGTCAATCTGGCCGGCCATGTCGAGATCGAGGACTTCGCCATCATCGGCGGCGTCACGCCCGTGCACCAGTTCGTGCGCATCGGCCGGCACTGCTTCATCGGCGGGGGATCGCGAATCCCCCAGGACATTCCGCCGTTCGTCCGCTGCGCAGGGAATCCGATCCGGGTTGTCGGTTTGAACTCGGTCGGTCTCGCGCGCCGGGGTTTCAGCCCGGAAGTGGTCGCCGAGCTCAAGCGCGCCTACCGCATCGTCTACCGCCTGGATCTGAACGTGACGCAGGCCATCGAGAAAGTGCGAGGGGAGCTCGAGCCCTTCCCCGAAGTGTTGGCTTTCATCGAGTTCATCGAGGCGTCGGAGCGCGGGATCACGCGGTAGCGCTCCCGGTGACGGTCCGGCAGGCGCTCTGTGCGTGGCAGGAAGGGATTCCGCTGCGCGGGGCGGGAGGTGGAGATGAGCAATCGGAGCCTCCGAGTCGGGGTCGTGGGCGTCGGCCATCTCGGTGCTCATCACGCGCGCCATTATGCCCGCATGCCCGGCGTCGAGCTGGTGGGTGTGACCGACAGCAACCAGGAGCGCGCACGCGCGGTCGCCGCCGAGGTCGGGGTCCGCGTCTTCGACCTTCCTGCGGCCCTGGCCCGGGAGGTGGATGCCCTCTCGGTCGCGGTTCCCGCCGCCGCTCACGCCGACTGTGCGATCCCGGTGCTCGAGCAGGGCACCGCCGTGCTCCTCGAGAAACCGATGGCGCCGTCGCTGGCCGAAGCCACCGCGATCCGCGACGCGGCCGCCAGCGGTCGCGCGCCCCTCATGGTCGGCCATGTCGAGCGCTGGAACGGCGCCTGGCGTCGCGTGGCCGACATGATCCGCTCGACCCCGCTTCATCGAGGGTCACCGGCTCTCCTCCTTCGTCGCGCGAGGGCTGGATGTCGATGTCATCTTCGATCTCATGATCCACGATCTCGACCTCGTGCTGTCGATCGCGAGCGCTCCGCTCAGGCGCGTGGCGGCGGTCGGCGTTCCGGTGCTCACGACGAGCGCGGACATCGCCAATGCGCGCCTGGAGTTCGCCGATGGCCTCGTCGCCAACCTGACCGCGAGTCGGGTGTCCCGGGAGAAGATGCGGAAGATCCGCTTGTTCCAGCCCGATGCCTATCTCTCGATCGATTTCGCCGGGCGCAAGGCGGAGGTGGTGACGCGCCACGCGGGTGCGGCTCCCATCGAATCCGATGCCGGACCCGCCGCGCTCGCCGCGCTGCTGGCGAGCCTCGAGCACCGATCGATCGACGCCAAGGACGAGCCCGAGCCGTTGCTCGCCGAGATCGCGGCCTTCGTCGCCGCGGTGCGCGAGGGACGGGAGCCGTCGCCGTCCGCGGCCGAGGGTCTCCGTGCTGTCGAACTGGCCACTCAGGTGGCCGAGAGCATGGCCGCCGGGATGGCGGTGGCCTCGAGCGCGGCATCACGTGCGCCGGCGGCGCGTGATGCCGCGACCCCGGGCGCGTGAGCCTCATGTCCGGCTCCGGTGCTCCCGGTCCCATCATCCTGTGGTCGGCAGGGGAGGCCTCCGGCGATCGCCATGCGGCCCATGTGATGCGCGAGATCCACGCCCGGCGGCCCGAGGTGCGCGCCATCGGCCTCGGCGGGCCGGAGATGGTCAAGGCCGGGATCGAACTCGTGGCGGGCATGGAGGAAGTAGCCGTGGTCGGGCTCGTCGAGGTGCTGGCGCGGTGGCGTGATCTCCTGCGCGTGCGTCGCCGCCTCATCGGCCGCCTCTCCGGCCGCCCCCATGGCGAGCATCCGGCGCTGTTCATCCCCGTCGACTATCCCGGGCTCAATCTCCTGCTTGCGCGTCGCGCCCACGCGCTCGGGGTGCCGGTCGTCTACTTCGTGAGCCCGCAGCTATGGGCCTGGGGCATGGGCCGGCTCGACACGATCCGGCGTACCGTGCGGCGCATGCTCGTATTCTTCGATTTCGAGGTCGATCTCTACCGGAATGCCGGCGTTCCGGTCACCCTCATCGGTCATCCCTTGATCGAGCAGGTGGTCACGGTCCCCGAGCGTGCGGTCGCGCGCCGCTCGTTCGGACTCGAAGATGGCGATCTGGCTCTCGTCCTGATGCCGGGGAGCCGGGCGGGCGAGGTGAGAACCCACCTGCCGCGGCTCCTGGCGGTGGTCCGAGCCCTGCGCCGGGACTTCCCCGCGCTCCGTGTCTTCCTGCGCGTCGCCCCCGGGCTGGATCCGGAGCTCCTCACCGCCACCGTGACCCGCTCCCAGGTGCCGGTCGAGATCGTCGCCGACGGGGACGCGGCGGTGGTCCGGGCCGCGGACCTGGCGCTCGTCGCCGCCGGCACCGCCACCCTGGAGACGGCGTTGCTCGAGACACCCATGCTCATCGTCTACCGCGTGACGCGGCTCACGTACTGGATCGCGCGCCGCCTGGTCCGCATCTCATCGATCGGTCTCGTCAACGTCGTTGCCGGCCGGACGATCGCGCCCGAGTTCGTTCAGGATGCCTTCTCGACGCCGGCGGTGGCGGCGGCGGCGAGTCGACTGCTCGGGGATCCGGCGGCGCGGGAGGCGCAGCGGGCCGAGCTGCGTGCGCTGCGCCCGCGGCTCGGTGGTCCGGGAGCGGCGGAGCGCGCCGCCGAGGCGATTCTCGCCGAGCTCGACCGTGCCGCGAGCGAGCGACCCGACGGCGCTGCCCGCCGTGGAGAGCCCAGGGCTGTGGGCCACGAAGAGCCCCATCCAGCGTCATGACCCGACCGTCCGCAACCGCTCCGTCTCGCTCCCAGGTCCTGGATCTGGCCTATCGCGCGCTGGCCAGCGTGGCCTTCGCCGGTCTCAAGGGACACCGGCGTTACCGGCGGGACGCGGCCATGGGCCGCGAGCGAGCGGGATACCTGGAGCCGGCGTCGGCCTATCGCGCGGCGCCAGCACGGATCTGGCTCCACGGATCCTCGGTGGGTGAAATCAGCGCCTTGCCGCCGATTCTTGCGGAGCTCCGGCGCGCTCGCCCCGAGCTGGGGATCGCCCTCACCGCTTTCACCGATACCGGGCTCGATGCCGCGCGGCGGCTGGTCGGCGCCGGTCAGGCCTTCGCCCTGCCCGCCGATCTCCCCGGCCCTCTCGCCCGCGCTTTCGGGGCCCTGGCCCCGGACGCGCTGATCCTGACCGAGACCGAGCTGTGGCCGGGCCTGCTTCACGCCGCTGCCCGTAACGGGGTTCCGGTGGCGGTGGTGAACGGCCGGCTCAGGGAGAGCGGGTTCCGGCGCTACGCCGTCCTGAAGCCGCTCCTCAGGGAGTCGCTCGGCCGTCTGGTCGCGGTGGCCGCCCAGAGTGCCGGAGACGCCGAACGCTTCGCCCTGCTGGGCGTCCCCCACGCGGCCATTCAAGCGTGTGGATCGAGCAAGATCGACGCCCAGCCCTGGGATGTCTCGGCGCCGGCGCCGGCGCCGATCAGCGGGCGGCCGGTGGTGGTCGCGGGGTCGACTCGCGAGGGGGACGAGGAGATCGTGCTCGCGGCCATGGCCGCGCTGGCGAGCCCGGTGTCGCCGCTTCTCGTCCTGGCTCCACGACATCTGCCGCGGCTCGAGCGCGTGGAGACCCTGGTCCTCCGCCGTGGCCTCAAGGTGGCGCGCCGCGGCGCGCACCCCGGGTCGCTCGCGGAGGCAGCAGCAACCGCCGCCGCGAACGGCGTCGACGTGTTGCTTCTCGACACGCTCGGCGAGCTGGCAGCGGCCTACACGCTCTCCTGGGTGGCGATCGTCGGCGGCGGCTTCAAGGGGGATGGTGGGCACAATCTCCTCGAGCCGGCTGTTCGGGCTCGTGCCGTGGTCTTCGGACCGCGCCAGCAGTCGACGGCGGGGGAGGTGGACCTGCTGGTCGCGGGGGGTGGGGGCATGATCTGCGCCAATGCGCAAGAAGTGGCGGCCGCCGTCAGACCCCTGGTGGTGGACGAGGAGGAGGCCCGGGCTCGAGGCATACGGGCACGAGCCGCCGTCGAGGCGGCCCGGGGAGCGGCTCGACGGGCCGTCGACCTGGTGCTCGAGCGCCTCGGGCCCGCTCTCGATCCCGCCCGCGGCGCCGCGCCGGACGCTGCTCTCGATCCCGCCCGCGGCCGCGGGCGGAGATCGCCATGAGCGCCGCCCTGGCGCTCCCCGCTCTCATCTATGGCGGGCTCGTCGCCGGTCGCAATCGCCTATACGATGCGGGACTCCTGCCGCGCGCTCGCGCGCCGCGGCCGACGGTGTCGATCGGCAACCTGACCGTCGGGGGCAGCGGCAAGACACCGCTCGTTCTCCACATCGCGACGCGCCTCACCGGCGACGCGGTTCCGGTAGCGGTCCTCACCCGCGGCTACGGCCGCCGGTCGACGGCGCCCCTCGTCGTGGCAGCCGGAGAACCGCTGCCCTCGGCCGCGATCATCGGGGATGAGCCCTGGCTTCTCCGCCGGAGTATCCCGTCCCTGGCTCTCGGTATCGGGGCCGATCGCCTGAGATCGGCGTCATCGCTCGCGCCCGCACTGGGCGCGGGCGTCTTTCTTCTCGACGATGGCTTCCAGCACCGCCGCCTGCAGCGCGATCTCGACCTGGTCGTCGTGGCGGCTGGGGAGCCACTCGCGAAAGGCAAGCTGCTTCCGTGGGGCAGGCTGCGCGAGAGCCCGCGCGGTCTCGCGCGTGCCCACCGGGTGGTGATCGTGGCCGCGCCCGGCAACGAAGGCGACGTCGAATCGACACGGGCCGAGGTCTCGCGCCTTGCCCCGGCGCTCCCGGTGGCGACAGCGCGGGTCACGATTCGGGGCGTGCGGCCGTTCGCCGCCCGCCCCGGGGACCTGGAGCCCATGACCGCCCTGTCGGGACCGCTCGCGCTCGCCGCGAGCATCGCTCGCCCCGGGCGCGTGGCTCGCGGTCTCGAGGCGCTGGGACAGACCATCGCTGGCGTCGTGACCTTTCACGATCATCATGGCTACACGGATCGCGATCTCCCGGCCCTCGCAGAGACCGCGAGCACGGCCCCGTGCCTCGTGACCACGGAGAAGGATGAGGGCCGGCTCCTGGCCGCCTTCGGTTCCGCTCTGCCATCGCGTCTCGAGCGCCCGATCTGGGTCCTGGTGACCGAGCTCGAGTTCCAGGCTGGAGGCGAGGAGCTCTACCAGGCCGTCCTGGCCGCTCGGGATCGGCAAAGCGGTGAATGAGCTATGCTCGCGGCCGGCGCAGGTCTCTGGGAAGGCCGGATCCAGGCCAGCCAGGGAGCGCCGGAATTGATCTCCAGGAAGTGGCTTCGCGGGTCGGCTTCGAGCGATTTCGAGGGGCGGGACGGATGAAGCACACGAGTTCGGCAGACGTTCTCATCATCGGTTCGGGCATCGCCGGCCTGACCCTGGCGCTCAAGTGCGCTGAGAGCGCCACCGTCGCCGTGATCACGAAGAAGGAAGACAGCGAGTCCAACACCAACTATGCCCAGGGGGGGCTCGCCGCGGTCATGGGGTCCAACGACCGCTTCGACCTCCATGTGCGCGATACCCTCCGCGCCGGAGTCGGGCTCTGCCATCCCAAGGCCGTCGAGCTCATCGTCAAGAGCGGGCCGGCGCGGGTCCGCGAGCTCCTGCGGCTGGGCGTGCGTTTCAGCCGTGCCGAGGGAGAGCTCGAGCTCGGGCGCGAGGGCGGACACTCGCGGCGGCGCATCGTGCACGCGGCCGACATGACCGGCCGGGAGATCGAACGGGCGCTCCTCGCCGCCGTCGCCGCACACCCGAACATCGCGGTTCACGAGCACCACATGGCCGTGGACCTGATTCTCGGCTCGCGCCTCGGTCTGGGTCCCAGCGAGCGGTGCTGGGGAGCCTACGTCATGGAGACCCGCACCGGGGCCATCAACCCGTTGACGGCCCCGGTGACGGTCCTGGCCTCGGGCGGATCGGGACGCGTCTATCTCTATACATCCAATCCCGACATCGCGACGGGTGATGGCGTGGCCATCGCGCACCGTGCCGGCGCGGTCATCGGGAACCTCGAGTTCGTTCAGTTTCACCCGACCTGTCTCTATGACCCGCGAGCGCGCTCCTTCCTGATCTCGGAAGCGGTGCGGGGAGAGGGCGGGATCCTGCGCACGCTCAATGGGGAGCGGTTCATGCCGGGCATGCACCCGATGGCCGAGCTCGCGCCCCGGGATGTGGTGGCGCGGGCCATCGATGGGGAGATGAAGCGGCTTGGGGATGCCCATGTCTACCTGGACGTCACCCATCTCGATCCGTCGCGCGTGCGCTCGCGCTTCCCGATGATCGACTCCAAGCTCCAGGAGCTTGGCCTCGACATGACCAGGGAACCGATTCCGGTGGTTCCCGCAGCGCACTACCAGTGCGGCGGCGTGGTCACCGATCTCGGTGCTCGCACGTCCATCCCCGGTCTCCTCGCGGTGGGGGAGGTGGCGATGACCGGGGTTCATGGCGCCAACCGACTCGCCTCGAACTCGCTCCTCGAGGCCGTGGTCTTCGCGCATCGCGGGGCGCTCTCGGCCCGGGCCGTGATCCGCCGTCGCGAGCGGCACCCGCGGGCTGCCCCGTGGGAGCCGGGCAAGGCGGGCCGCCCGCGCGAGGCGGTTACCTTCGATCACGACTGGGACGAGGTGAGGCGCCTGATGTGGGACTTCGTCGGCATCGTGCGGAGCGACGAGCGACTCCGTCGCGCCGGCCAGCATATCGCGATCCTGCGCGAGGAGATCGAGGCCAGCTACCGGGACTACGTCCTCGATGCCGACCTGGTGGAGCTTCGGAACATCGGCCTCCTGGCCGAGCTCATCATTCAATCGGCGGCTCGCCGCACCGAGTCCCGGGGGCTGCACTGGAACCGCGATCACCCCCGGCGCGATGATCGCAGGTGGCGTCTGGACACCCTGCTCCTGGGGCACACCTTCCTCGTGTCCCCCCCGCTGGCCGTGGGGAGCCAGGGCTCCTCCCGACGCCCGGCGGCGTCCCGGAGCCCCAGAGCAAGACGCCGCCGGACAGGGTAGGATATGGGTAGGCCAGTGCGGGACGCGATCCGGTTGGCCCAAGGGAGGATGGATCGATGCCGATCAGGGGAGACCGATTGGAGCCGGGACCGCGCACGGTGCGGCGCCCGGCGGTTGCCGGCATGTTCTATCCGGGGGAGCGCGATCGCCTCGAGCACGACGTGGACGCGATGCTGGGCGAGTCCGGGTCGGCTCACCTGGGCGGGCGCGTGCTGGCTCTGGTGGAACCGCATGCCGGATATCCGTATTCCGGGGCCGTGGCGGCGGCCGGCTATCGGGAGCTCGACCCCGACGCGATCGATCGCGTGTTCCTCGTCGGCCCCAGTCACCGAGCGGCTTTTGCCGGGGTGGCCCTGTGGGACGGGGAGGCTTTCGCCACTCCTCTCGGCAACGTGCCTGTCGATCGCGAGTCCGTGCATGCCTTGACTCGCGAGTCACCGCATATCTTCGTGCGCAACGCCGTGCACGAGGATGAGCATGCCCTGGAAGTGCAGCTTCCGTTCTTGCAGCGCCGGCTCGAATCCTTCCGGCTGGTGCCGATGGTGATGGGTCGGCAGGACCGGGCGACGGCCTTCGAGCTGGGCCGAGCGCTAGCCCAGGTGGCGGCGCGCACGCCGCGGAGCCTCCTCGTCGCCAGCTCGGATCTCTCCCATTATCATCCCTACGAGGAGGCCGTGATGCTCGACCGCGGGGCGCTCGAACGGATCTCGGCCTTCGATCCCGATGGGCTCCTGGCAGGTCTCACGGCCGGCCAGTTCGAGGCCTGCGGTGGCGGCCCGATCGCGGCCGTCTTGACCGCAGCCCGCGCTCTGGGTGGACGACAGGTCCATGTCCTCGCCTATCGGAACTCGGGCGATGTGACGGGGGATCGTCTGCAGGTGGTCGGCTATCCGGCATGCGCCGTCACGGCGTGAACGGTATCCGTCCCGGGCACCACTTGACGCGCCATGGATCTTGACCACGAGAAGACACTGAAAGTCGACGTGATCCTGGAACGGGACTCGCGCTACCGCGCCGAGGCCTACGAGTTCGTGCTGGCCGCGCTCGGGCACACGCTCGAGCGTCACGGCCGGCAAGGCCACGTCACCGCATCCGAGCTCATGGCGGGCATCCGCGAGTTCGGACTCGAGCAGTTCGGGCCGTTGACCAAGACCGTGTTCAATCACTGGGGCATTCGCCAGGCCAGCCAGTTCGGCGACATCGTCTTCAATCTGATCGACGTCGATCTCCTGGGCAAGCGTTCCGAGGACCGGCGGGAGGACTTCGACGCTGCCAGCTTTGACCTGGACACCCTCGCTCCCGGTCGGGGCCCATGACCGCGTACCCGGCAGACTCCCGCGGCACGGCGCCACCCGCCGCCAGGCGCCCAGAGCGATGAATCCCTATTTCACGATCCTCACCACGCTCAGGCCCTATACGCGCCTCGTCGTCATGACGATGGTCGCGAGCGCCGTCTATGCCCTGCTTTCCGGTATCTCGGTGGGCATGATCTCGCCGCTCTCTCGCACCCTGTTCGCCTCGCCGGAGTCGGGAGTGAGCCTGAGCGCGCCGGCAAGGGCCGGCGCGCCTGCGACCGCGCCATCGACCTCGGCCCTGCCACCGTCTCCGACCGCGCGGCTCACGGATCGATTGACGAGCGCCGGCCCGATCCCTGAGCTCAAGAGCCGGATCGAGTCCTTCCTCTTCATCGAGCCTCCGGCCGCCGCCCTGCGCCGGGTGTGCGCGGTGATCCTCCTCATCTTCCTCCTCAAGGGAATAGCCGGTTATATCGAGCAGGTTTCCTTGAATCGTATCGAGCAGGCGGTCGTGCGCGATCTCAGGGTCCGGTTGTTCACCCATCTGAACACCCTGTCGCTCGACTTCTTTCATCGCCGTCGCGCCGGAACCCTGATCTCGCGCATCATGAACGACGTCGGGCTCGTGCGCGGCGCGTTGACCGCCGGCGTGTTCATCTCGGTGCGCGAGGGACTCACGCTTCTGGCCTGCCTGTTCTGGGTGTTCTGGGTCTCGGTGCCGCTGGCCCTGGTCTCCTTGATCGTGGTGCCGCCGAGCGCGCTCCTCATCGTTGCCCTCGGCCGCAAGCTCCGGCGCTCGAGCCGCCGCGCCCAGGAACGGATGGCCGATCTGACCGCCATCCTGCAGGAGGCCATTTCCGGGATGCGCGTGGTGAAGGCCTTCGCCATGGAGCGCTTCGAGGTGGAGCGCTTTCGCCAGGCGGCTGATCGCACCTATCGCGCCTTCGTTCGCCTGCGCCGCTACTTTGCGCTGTCGAGCCCGCTCTCGGAGCTCCTCGGCGCCGGGGCCGCGGTGATCGTGCTCTTCTATGGCGGTCACCTCATCCTCACCGCGCGCACGCTCACGCCCGAGCGCTTCCTGCTCTTCCTGGTCGCCATGCTGACGATGATCCGGCCGCTCAGACGGATCGCCTCGCTCAACGCCGATATCCAGGATGGCCTCGCGGCGAGCGAACGGATCACCGAGGTCCTCGCCATCGCGCCCAGCGTCAGCGAGCGCCCGGGGGCCTTGCCGGTGCGCGGGTTCGCCGAGGCGATCCGCTTCGAGGGCGTCGAGTTCGCCTACGAGCCGGGGCGGCTCGTCCTCGCCGGGATCGATCTCACCGTCCGTGCCGGGGAGGTGGTGGCGCTCGTCGGTCCTTCCGGGGCGGGCAAGTCGACGCTCGTCGATCTCGTGCCCCGCTTCTACGACCCGACCCAGGGGCGCATCACGCTCGACGGGGCCGATCTGCGCGACCTCAAGCTCCCGGATCTGCGCCGCCAGATCGGGCTCGTCACGCAGGAGGTCATCCTGTTCAATGACACCGTGCGCGCCAACATCGCCTACGGTGACGAATCGATCTCGGATGAGGCGATCCACGATGCGGCGCGAGCGGCCCATGCCGCCGAGTTCATCGACTCGATGCCCCAGGGGTACGCGACCGAGATCGGCGACCGGGGTGTGCGGCTATCAGGCGGCCAGCGGCAGCGGCTGGCCATCGCCCGGGCCATTCTCAAGAACCCGCCGATCCTGATCCTCGACGAGGCGACCTCCGCGCTCGACACCGAATCGGAGCGGCTCGTGCAGGCGGCCCTCGCCCGGCTGATGGCCGGACGCACCGTGCTCGTCGTGGCCCACCGCCTGTCCACCGTGCGCCACGCCGATCGCATCGTCGTTCTCGATCGCGGCCAGATCGTGGAGCAGGGCAAGCATCACGAGCTTCTGGAAAGGAACGGCCTCTACACCCGGCTCCATGCCGAGGAGAAGGAAGTGAGTGCCGCCCATCTCGGTGGGGGCGTGTCGTGACGAGGCCGGCCCCGGCGACCCGTGCCGCCACCGTGAGGAAACGCGGGGGAGAGGAGATCCTCGTCATTCGCTTGAGCTCCCTCGGCGACATCGTGCTCACCTTCCCGGCGCTCGAGCTCCTCAGCCGCAAGGAGCCCCAAGCGCGGATCGTCGTTCTCACCAAGCGCGCTTACGCCCCGCTCGTGGCCGCCCATCCGGTGGTCGATGAGGTGCTTGTCCTCGATGAGACGGAGCGGGGAATCAGGGGGGCGTGGCGGCTTGCGCGCCGCATTCGAGAGCGACGGTTCTCCCGGGTGATCGACCTACACGGGACACCGCGGAGTCGCTTCATCGCCGCCCGGTCCGGGGCGCGACGAACGGGTCGCGTGCACTCCCGCGCCCTCGCGCGGCGGCGACTCGTGGGTGCCGCTTTCCTGCGTCGGGTCCTGCACCGCCCGCCGCCATCCTCGGCCGGCGTGGGGGAGGTCCTACCGGCCGTCGCCCTGGCGATGGCGCGCGCGGTGGATCCCCGCGTGTCCGAGCCGGCCGAGCTCCCGCGGCCCGCGCTCGAGCTGCCGGCTCCAGCGCTTCGCCATGCCGACGAGCTTCTCGCCGCCACTCCGGGAGCCGGGCCGCTCATCGCGCTCTGCCCCGGTTCCCGGCACGCCACCAAGGGCTGGCCCGGATACGAGACGCTCGCGAAGAGCCTCCTCGACCGCGGGCACCGCGTTGCCGCCGTGCTCGGTCCGGAGGATGAGTGGCAGGGAGCGAGCGTGCCGGGCTGCGCCATCGTGCGCGGACCGCTCCTCGTCCTGGCAGCCGTGCTCTCGCGAGCCCAGGTCGCGGTCGGCAATGACTCCGGCCTCACCCATGTGGCTGCCGCGGCCGGCGCGCCGGTCGTCGCTGTCTTCGGTCCGACCGTGCCCGAGCTCGGCTTCCTGCCGGTGGGATCGCACCGCGTGGTCGAGCGCCATGATCTCAACTGCCGCCCATGCTCCGTGCACGGGAGCCGGCGGTGTCCCCGCGGCGACCACGCCTGCCTCGCCGAACTCGATCCAGCGCTCGTCATGACCGCGATCGATGACATCATGCAACCGGCAGCCCAGGCAAGGAACGAGGTGATCCATGTCCGCTGAGCGCGATCTCGCCCGCCGCCCGGATTCACTGCCGGCGATCCCGGCGGTGGGCCGCAACCGACTCGGGGCCCTGGAGATGGCCGGGGCCGGAGCGGTCACGCTCCTGGCCCTCGGCGTCTATCTGCGCACCATCTATCCCACCGTTCCGTTCTGGGATGCTGGTGAGTTCATCGCCACGAGCCGCATCCTCGGCATTCCGCATCAGCCGTCGACGCCGCTGTATGTCCTCATCGGCCGGCTCGCCACGCTCGTCCCGGCGGGCACCATCGCCTTCCGCGTCAACATGCTGTCGGCGCTCTCGACAGCGGCCACCGCGGTCTTTGCCTATCTTGCCGTGCTGCATCTCGTGGGACGCATGGGTCACGCTCGAGGCCCGGCCATCGTGGGCGGGCTCGTGGCCGGCATCCTCACCGCCTTCTCCCGCACGATCTGGTTCAATGCTCTAGAGGCCGAGGTCTACGCGCTCTCGGGGATGATGGTGGCGATCTCGATCTGGGCCATTCTCTCCTGGGCCGATGGCCGAGAGGAGCGGCGCGACACACGGGTGCTGCTGGTCATCTTCTACCTCTTGAGTCTCTCCATCGGCATTCACCTCGGAACCTATCTCGTACTGCCGGGCTTGGTCGTTCTCGTCATCCTTGAGCGGCCGGCGGGCCTTCTCACCTCGCGGGACCTCCTCGTGTGGCTCGTGGCCTTCCCCGTGGTGGGGCTCGTCCTCGTGGCCTTCGCCCGCAAGCTCGGGCTCGACGCCGGCGGCGATGCGTTTGCGCTCCTGGCCGCGGCGCTCCTCTGCCTCGCGGCGGTCGAGGATCGGAGGTTCGCGGGCGCCCTCATCGCCCTCTTCCTCTTGGGCGTGAGCGTGCACCTCTTTCTCCCCATTCGCTCCCGTCTCGGACCCATCATCAACGAGGGGCAACCGGACAACTGGCAGGCGTTCTGGGACACGCTGACCCGCGCCCAGTATCCGGCTCCCGATGTGATGGTGCGACGCGCCCCGCTCGACTTCCAGTTCGATCACATGTTCCTGCGCTACGTGCGGGAGCAGTGGCCCGTGATCCCGCGTGTCCTCGGCGGTCTCCTGTTTCCCCTCCTTGCTCTCGGCGGCGCCGTGGCCGAGGCGCGCCGGGACCGGCACGGCTTCTGGATGATGCTCGTCCTGGCCGTGGTCGCCGGACCCTTGATGGTGCTCTACCTCAACTTCACTGCCAACGAGGTCCGCGAGCGCGACTACTTCTTCACGCTCTTCTATCAGTTGACGGCGCTCTGGGCCGGGCTCGGAGCGGCGACAGTGGCGGCGATCGCGGCCGGGGGGGCGCGGCGAGCGATCTCGGGTCCGGTTCGTCTGGTGGTGGCCGGCGCGCTCCTTGTTCTTCTCGCCCTGGTTCCCCTTTCCCGCATGTGGTTCGAGCACGACCGCAGTCACGACTGGATCGCTCGCGATTACGCCTATAACCTGCTCGTGCCCTTGCCCCGAGATGCGGTCCTCCTCACCAACGGCGACAACGACACGTTCCCCCTGTGGTACCTCCAGGAGGTGGAGGACATCCGCAAGGATGTGCGCGTGGTGAACCTGAGCCTCCTCAACACGCCCTGGTACTTGAAGCAGATCCGCGACTACGAGCCGCAGGTGCCGCTGGGGCTCTCCGACGCGCAGATCGCCGCCCTCAGACCGATCTATGACGAAGCCTCGAGGCGCGTCATCTACGTCAAGGACCTCGCCGTCCAGGCCATCCTGGCCGCCACGCCGCCCGAGCGACCGGTGTACCTGGCCGTCACCGTTCCCGATCTGATGGGTCTCGATGAACGTCTCACCATGGAGGGGCTGGCGCGCCGCATCCATCCCGGACCCACCGCCGTCCGCGTGGATGTCGAGACCTGCCGGCGCAATCTGGACGAGGTGTTCACGCCGCTCCGCGGCATCCTGACCCCGTCCGGCGAGACCGATACCTCGCTCTTCCGCGACGAGAACGAGACCCGCCTCTTGCAGAACTACGCCGCGATCTCGTTCTACCTGGCGGTCGAGTACGACCGGCAGGGGAACCTCGAGGACGCGCTGGCGCAGTCCGAGCGGGCGCTCCAGATCAGCCCCGGCTTCTCCGGGAACCGCCTCTTCCTCGGCATTCTCATCGAGAAGACGGGGGATGTGGCGCGCGCGGAGGCGCACTACCGCGAGGCCCTGCGCTTCTATCCGGACGATGCGCGCTTCACCAACCGGCTCGGGCTCGTGCTGGCCGCCGGGGGCAAGATCGCCGAGGCCGTGCCGATGTTAAGGAGGGCGATGGTCCTGGGCGGGCCGGGGTACTTCGATCCCTACGCCGGTCTGTTCGAGATCTACTACCAGGTGGGGCACGTGGATTCGGCGGTGGCGGTTCTCGATGCCTGGCTGGATGGCCACCCCGAACGATGCCGAGGTGCGGGAGGTCCGCGACCGGGCGGCCCGCGGCGAAATGCCGCCGGGGATGTGAGCCGAGGGGGAGGACTTGATGGCAGAACGTGCTCTGGTCACGGGAGTGGCCGGGTTCATCGGTTCGCATCTCGCCGAGGCGCTGCTCGCCCGGGGCGATGAGGTCGTGGGCGTCGACTGCTTCACCGACTACTACGATCCGCGGCTCAAGGAACAGAACCTGGCAGCGATCCGCGATCATCCTCGCTTCCATCTGGTGCGTGCCGATCTCAACGAGGTCGACCTCGAGGCGACCGCTGCCGACGTCGAAGTCGTCTACCATCAGGCCGCTCAGGCCGGTGTCCGCGCCAGCTGGGGGAGCGAGTTCACGACCTATACCCGCCAGAACGTGGATGCCACGCAGCGTCTGCTCGAGTTCTTCCGGCCGCGGTCGCTCAGGCGCTTTGTCTACGCCTCCTCGTCGTCGGTGTACGGCGAGACGACCGAGCTGCCGATGCGCGAGGACGCGCCGACGCGTCCCTATTCTCCCTACGGCGTGACCAAGCTCGCGGGCGAGCATCTGGTTCGTCTCTACCACCGCAACTTCGGGTTGCCTGCCGTGGCGCTGCGCTACTTCACGGTCTACGGCCCGCGCCAGCGGCCCGACATGGCATTTCACCGTTTCATCAACGCGCTGCTCGTTCGGAATCCCATCCAGGTCTACGGGGATGGGATGCAGACCCGCGACTTCACCTACATCTCGGATGCGGTGGCGGCCAACCTCGCCGCCGCCGAGCGCGGGGCTCCCGGCGGGGTCTACAACATCGGCGGTGGATCACGGGTGACGGTGCGGGAGTGCCTCGATCTCGTGCTCGGTCTCGTCGGCCAGGGAGAGGTGCGCTACGTCCCGCGGCAGCACGGAGACGTGACGCATACCTATGCCGACACCGGGAGGGCGCGGGAGGAGCTGGGATTCAGGCCCGAGGTCTCCCTGGCTGCCGGGCTCGAGCGCCAGGTCGAGTGGCAGCGGGGGCTCATGGGTGGGGTGCGGGCGGGAGCCGGGCCGGGCGAGGCAGGGTAGGGTCGCCTTGGAACTCGCGAACGCGCCCGGGGTGCCCTGGGGAGCCTCGAGGCCGATCTCCGCCCAGGGAGCACCCTTTGGGTTATGCTACGGGCGATGACGATCGACTTGAGGGAAAAGGAGATCCCGCGGCGAGAGCCCGCCGCGGCCGAGCCGCGCGGCGTGAGCGTCGTGGTTCCCGTCTACAACGAGGCCGATTCTGTGCAGCCGCTGGCCTCGAGGATGGCCACGGTCCTCGCCGAGCTGGGGGTTCCCTACGAGATCCTGTTCATCGACGATGGCTCGACGGACGGGACCTTCGCCGAGATCATCAGCGCTCGCGCCACGAACCCCGCCATCCGCGCCATCCGCTTCCGCCGCAATTTCGGCAAGTCCGCCGCCCTGGCCGCCGCCTTTCGCGAGGTGCGCGGCGATCTGATCGTGACCATCGATGGCGACCTGCAGGACGAGCCGGCCGAGATCCCGGAGCTCCTGCGCAAGCTCGATGAGGGCTACGACCTCGTCTCCGGCTGGAAACAGAAGCGCCGGGATCCCCTGTCGAAGCGCCTGCCATCCAAGCTCTACAATCTCGTAACTCGCCGCATTTCAGGGCTTTCCATCCACGATTTCAACTGTGGTCTCAAGGCCTACCGGCGCCACGTGGTGGAGGCCATCGAGATCTACGGCGAGCTGCATCGTTACATCCCCGCGCTCGCCCACTGGGCCGGCTTCCGGGTGACGGAGGTGCCTGTTCTCCACCATCCGCGCCAGCACGGGAGGAGCAAGTTCGGGAGCTCGCGCTACCTGAACGGGCTCCTCGATCTCCTGGGCGTCATGTTCCTGAACTCGAGCGAGCGCAGTCCGCTCCATCTCTTCGGCCGGCTCGGGATCTTCACCGGCCTCGCTGGATTCCTGATCTGCCTCGTCTTCCTCATCGAGTGGATCGGTGGCAGCCCGCTCCGGGTGCGGCCGCTCATGCTGTTCGGCGTCGCCCTGATCCTCCTCGGCGTGCAGTTCGTGAGCATGGGCTTTCTCGGCGAGCTCATAGCCAAGGAGCGCGGCGCCCGTCCATATCCCATCCGAGAACGACTGGGTTAGGGGACGATGGATGCCCCCCGAGTGCTGGTCATCGTCGTCCACTGGAACGGATTCGCGGTGAGCGAGCGCTGTGTGGCCTCGCTCCAGGCGCTGACCTACCCGGCCGTCGATCTCCTCGTGATCGACAACGCGTCGATCGATGGATCAGGGGAGGCGCTGGCGGCGCGCTTTCCCGACGTCGAGATCCTGCGCCTGACCGAGAACCGCCTCTATGCCGGCGGGGCCAATCGCGGGCTCGAGCGCGCCCTGGCCGCGGGTTACGCTCACGCCGTGGTCCTCAACAATGACACCGAAGCCGAGCCCGACCTGATCGAGCGTCTGGTCGAGGTGGCGGAGTCCGATCGCCGCATCGCCTTCGTCGGCCCCAAGATCCTCTACCTGGACCGGCCCGATCTCATCTGGTCGGCCGGGGGGAGGATCGACTACTGGCGCGGGCTCTTCCAGCATCACGGGCTCAGGCAGCCGGATGGCCCCCGTTTCGATGCCGTGCGCGACGTCGATTATCTGACCGGCTGCTGCATCCTGGCCACGCGCCGCGCCCTCGTCGAGGTCGGCACCCTCGACGAGAGCTATGTCATGTACTCCGAGGATGCGGACTGGTGCCGGCGTGCCCAGCGGCTCGGATTCCGTGTCGTGTATGCGCCGCGCGCGCGGCTCAAGCACGCCGTCTCCGCGGCCTCGGGCGGTGGGCTCACGCCCTACAAGATGTACCACCGCGTCCACTCGAACCTCCTGTTCTTCTGGCGTCACGCCCGCCCCTGGCACTGGCTCACCATTCCCATTCTGCTGCCGCTCGCCTTCCTCGGCTTCGCCGGCCGCGAGGTTGCGCGCGGCAACTTCGCGGTCTTGAAGGCGGCGTTCCGGGCCCTCGGCGAGGTCTTTCGCCGATCCCCGCGCCGGACCACCTGAGGCGTGGAGGAAGCCCGAGGTGCGCGTGCTCCACATCGCGGCCGAGATCGCCGGACAACCGGCCTTGCTTTGCCGCGGGCTGCGCGCGCTCGGCGTCGATGCCCGGTCGCTGTCGTTGCATCCGTCCTGGCTCGGATATGAGAGCGACATCGCGATCGACGGCCGAGGCGGGGCCGGCTTCTTCCGCCGCGTGGCCGCCCTCGCCCGGCACGGCCGGGGTCTCGACATCGTGCACATCCACTTCGGCACGACCTTTCTGCCGCGGCTCCTGGATGTGCCTCTCCTCGCCCTGGCCGGGGCCCGACTCGTCTTCCACTTTCATGGTTGTGAAGTGCGGCCCCGGGCGGCGATGCTCGAGCGCCATGCGCTTTCCGCGTGCAGCGAATGCCCGGTGTACTGCGTGCCCGAGAAGCAGGCACGGCTCCTCGAGATCGCCCGCCGCCACGGAGCGCTCTTGATCGTCTCGACGCCCGATCTCCTCGAGGCCGTTCCCGAAGCCGAGCATCTCCCGGTCGCGATCGATCTGGAGGATTGGATCGAGCTCGGCAAGCGCGTCGCGGCGGCCCCGGGCTTCGTGGTCCTGCATGCGCCGAGCGACCCTGCCATCAAGGGCACGCCGCACGTCGAAGCCGCGCTCCGGGAGGTGGCCGCCGCGCATCCCGACGTCCGGCTCGAGCTGGTCGAGGGAGAACCGGCGGCGAAGGCGCGGCTGCGCTATGCCCCGGCCACGGTCGCCGTGGACCAGCTGCATCTCGGCTGGTACGGGCTCTTCGCCGTCGAGGCGATGGCCCTCGAGAAGCCGGTGCTGGTCTACATCCGGCCCGACCTCGATCGGCCCGAGCTCCCGGTCGTGCGCACGACCCGCGAACGTCTGGCCGCGGATCTCGCCCTGCTCCATGGCGATCGCCGGCGGGTCGACGAGCTCGGCGCGGCCGGCCGCTCCTACGTGGCCCGAGTGCACGATCTCAAGGCCGTGAGCCGTCGGCTCCTCGACCTCTATCGGGGTCGCGTCATGCGCTCCTCCGGGGTCGAGGCCGTCCGCAGCGCCGCTGGAGGTGCCTGATGGGAGTGGGGACCGACCTCCCGGCGCCGGGTCCGGGCGGGCCCGAGGGCGACAGCACGCCATCGGTGGCGCGGCGGGTGAAGGGCCTCACCAAGGACTCGATGGTCTACGGCCTCGGCATGGCCGGCCAGAAGCTGATCGGTCTCATCCTGCTCCCCATCCTGACGCGGATCTTCGAGCCGGCCGAGTACGGCGCCAGCGAGCTCATCGGTCTCCTGCAACTCCTCATCACGTACTTCGTGGTCTTCGGCAACGATGCCGCTCTCCTGCGCTACATCTTCGACACGGATTCCGAGATGGATCGGCGGCGAATCGCCGCTCTCGGCCTCTCGTTCCGCGCGATCATGGCCGTCCTGTTCACGCTCCTGCTCTTGCCCATGGCCGGCAACTTCTCCCAGCTCATCTTTCGCAACCTCGACTACAGCTCGCTCATCGTTCTCACACTCCTGGATCTACCCTTCACGACGACGGTCAAGTTCTGTATCGATCTGTTGCGGGTGCGCCTGCGCCCCGGCCAGTTCGTCGCCTACTCGCTCGGCAACCTGGCCGCCATCGCCATTCTCACCCTGGTCTTCACGCCGGATGTGCTCCATGTCGAGCTGCCGCTCGTGGGTGCGGAGGTCGTGCTGCACGGGCAGGGGATGGGGCTCACCGGACTGTTCCTGGCCCGACTCGTTGCCGACGTGATCTTCACGGTCATCGGCCTGATCTGGACCTGGAAGGACCTGAGCCTTCCCAAGTCCCTTGGCGTGCTCGGCGACATGCTGCGCTACGGGTTGCCTCTGGTGCCGGTCGGCCTCGCGCAGTTCGTGCTCGCCTACGCCGATCGTTATGTGCTCAACCGCTACGTGTCGCTCGATCAGGTGGGGCCCTACTCGGTCGGGGCCAAGGTCGCCTCGTTCATGATGCTGTTCGTCGCGGCATTCCAGTACGCCTGGGGACCGTTTGCCATCTCCATCTTCCGCGAGGCCAACGCACGCCAGACCTATGCCAAGGTCTTCTCGCTCTACGCTTTCGTTGCCGGCGCGATCGGGCTCGTGCTGACCTGTCTGGCGCGCGAGTTCCTGGCCTTCATCACTACGGGCCACTACGTGCACGGTTATCGTATGGCGGGCTTCCTCGTCTTCGCCGCCATGGCCAACGGCGCCTTTTTCATTCCGGCGACCGGGTTGCAGATCGCCAAGCGCACGGGCGTGATGGGCGGGATCGCGGTGTTCGCCGCCATTCTCAACGTGGCGCTCAGCCTCCTCCTGGTGCGCCCCCTCGACGTCTACGGGGTGGCCACCGCCAGCCTGGTCGCGCAGACCGTGGCCACCGTCGTGCTGTTCGCCGTCGCCCAGCGTATCTATCCGGTGCCCTTCCATCCCGGGCGGGTGGCCCTCACGTTCTTCATGGCCATCAGCCTGGCGGCGGCGGGCATCTACTTCGGGCGAACCGGGGCGGGTGCTGCGCTCATCTCCACCCTGGTTGCTCTCGGCCTGTACGTGGTCGGGACCCTGGGGCTCAAGGTCATCGACATGCAAGATTTGACGATCTTGCGCAACTACCTGCAGAAGAAGACCGCCACCTGGAGAGGCTAGGAGCGAATGTGCGGGATTGCCGGCATCTTCCGTCTCGATGGCGCTCCGGTCCCGGTGGCCCGGGTCGAGCGCATGGCGGCGGCGATGCGCCACCGCGGACCCGATGACGAGGGGTTCGTGGCCCTCGACCCCGCTGGTGTCGAGCCCGCCATCGTCCGGGCCGGCTCGCGGACGGCGGCCGGAGTTCCCGGCGCGCCCTACCCGTGGTGCCCGCCGGCCTCTCCTGATCCGCATCCCCCGGCGCGCCCGCTCGTGCTCGGCCAGGTCCGGCTGGCCATCATCGATCTCTCCCCCGGCGGCCATCAGCCACTGTCGAGCGCCGACGGGGCGATCTGGGTGACGTTCGGCGGGGAGATCTTCAACTACATCGAGCTCCGGCAGGAGCTCCGCGCCCGCGGGTACGAGTTCCGGTCGGCCACGGATACCGAGGTGCTCGTTCACGGCTGGGCCGAGTGGGGCGAGGGGCTCTTCTCCCGCTTGAACGGCATGTGGGCGATCGCGCTGTGGGACGCGCGGCAGCGCCGGCTGGTGGTGAGCCGCGATCGGCTGGGCATCAAGCCCTTCTACTACCGTCACGACGGGAAGGAGTTCGCGTTCGCCTCCGAGCTCCATGGCCTGCTCGCGATCGCGTCGGCGGAGCCCGATCCCCGGGCCGTGAGCCTTCTCGTCGCCGCCGGTCGCGTGGACACGGGGGAGGAAACGTTCTTCACCGGCATCCGGAGCTTGCCGGCGGCGCACCACGCGCGCATCGAGCGCGACGGGGTCCACCCCACTCGCTTCTGGGATCTGCCGGCCGGGCCTGAGGCATCCGCTCGTGAAGTGAGCGCCGCTCACGGCGCCGACCTGAGGCCGGTCGCCGCCGAACTTCGCGACCTCGTCACCGATGCGGTGCGCCTCCGCCTGCGCAGCGACGTGCCGGTCGGGACCTGCCTCTCCGGGGGGATCGACTCCTCCTCGATCGTGGCCATCGGCACGAGCTTGCTCGGGGCATCGATGGACGCCTACTCGGTAGCCTACGACGAGGGCGTCGAGTTCGACGAGCGTTCACACATGCGTGTGGTCGTGACCGCCACCGGGGCCCGTCACCATCTCGTCGTGCCGCGCGGGGAGAATCTCCTCGCCGATCTTCTCGAGGTCTCGCGCATTCAGGAGGAGCCGACCGCCGGGCCCGGTGTCTACTCCCAGTGGCACGTGATGCGTCTTGCCGGGCAGAACGGGGCCAAGGTGCTGCTCGACGGGCAGGGGGCCGACGAGCTGTTCGGCGGCTACTTCGCCTTCTACTATCCGCTGCGCCTGCGCGATCTGATCGTGCGGGGAGAGATCCGGGCCGCCAGCGCCCTGGCGCGGGCCGCGGTGCGCCGCGGTCACTCGCCGCTCGAGGTGGCGGCGCGCGCCGCGGAACCGTGGATCCCCGCCGCCGTCTTCCGCCGCGGCCGGGAATGGCTCGGAGCGGGCGACTGGGCCCGTGTCCTCACGCCGGAGCTCGGGGGCATGGCCCGCGCGGAGTCCGCGCGCACGCGGCACGCCGCCGGATGGACCGGGGATCCCATGACCGCACGCATGGCCGCCGATGTGCGGAGTCTCCTCCTGCCATCGCTCCTGCGCTACGAGGACCGCAACTCGATGGCCTTCTCGATCGAGGCCCGCGTGCCGTTCCTCGACTATCGCGTCGTCGAGCGCGCCTTCACGCTCGGTCCAGAGGCGAAGCTCACCGGCGCCATCACCAAGGTCGTGCTGCGCGAGGCGATGCGCGGTATCGCCCCCGCGGACATCCTGGCGCGAACCGACAAGCGGGGGTTCGAAACCCCGGTCGTGCGCTGGCTTGCCGCCCGTCACGGCGCCGTGCTCAGGGAAATGCTGGTATCGGGTCGCGCTGTCGAGCGCGGGTTCCTGCGCCGGCGCGGCGTGGCGGCGGTGGTGGACGAGCTCTTGCGTCGACCGCGCGGCCCGGGCCACGACGTGTGGCGGCTCTTGTCGCTCGAGGCGTGGCTGCGCACCGCCTTCGATCCCGGAGGTTTCGCGCGAGGGAGCGAACTCGGATGACCGTTTCCCCGCGCATGCAGGTCGTCGTCTTCTCCGAGGTCAAGTGGCGTTACATGCGCACGCGAAAGCGCTTCCTCCTGGCGCGCTTTCCCGCCGACTGGCCGATTCTCTTCCTCGAGCCCATGAACCGCACCGACCCGAACCATCTCAAGCCGGTGCGCGAAGGCCGGGTGACCGTGGTCTCGCTTCCCGTCCTCAAGGCCAAGACGACGTTCACGGTGGTGAATGCTCTGCTCGGTCGCGTCGCGGTGCGCGCCGCGATCACGCGCGGCGTGGCGTGGTGGGTACAGCGAATCCTCGCGACCCGCACCGAGCCGGGGCTGCCGCGGCTCTTCTATCTCTCGAACGTGCTCTTCACGCCGATCGCCGAGCGGCTCCCCCACGACCTCTTCCTCTACGATGCCAACGACGACCCCCTGGGGTTCCCGGGGACCCCCGGTTGGATGGAGTCCTATCTCGACCGCACGATCGACCGGGCGGACCTTGTGGTATCGTGCTCGACCGCGCTGGCCTCACGGCTCCGGGCCCGCGGGGCGCGCGACGTGCGCGTCATCGGAAACGGAGCGGAGGTCGAGCATTTTGCGGCCGCGGTCGATCCCGAGCGGGTGCCGCCGGCGGTGCGTTCCCTGCCGCGGCCGCGGATCGGATATGCAGGAGCGATTGCCGAGTGGTTCGACTTCGAGCTGATCGGGGATGTGGCGCGAGCCCATCCCGCGACCCCGATCCTCCTCGTCGGTCCGGTGGCCGCCCCGGTGGCCGCGGCGGCGGCGGATCTCGCGCGCCGTTACCCCAATGTGCGCTTCCTGGGTCGGGTGCCCTACGAGGATCTGCCCCACATGGTCGCCGCGTTCGACATCGCGCTCATCCCCTTCCGGGTCGGTCCGGCCACCGACGTCTTGAATCCCAACAAGCTCTACGAATACCTGGCCGCGGGCCGCACGGTGGTGAGCCTCGCCTACTCGCCGGACATGGAGGCGTTCGCGCCGTGGATCGAGCTCGCTCACGACCGGCGCGAGTTCGTGACCCTGGTAGGGAAGGCGCTGGCCGCTCCGCGCGATGCCGCAGGGCTCCGGGCCGTGGCCTTCGAGAACAGCTGGGATGCCCGCGCGCGCGAGCTGCTCGCGCTGGTGGACTCGGCGCGCACGGATGCGAGCCGGGTCGAGCCGCCCAAGACAGGGGAGGATGGCGTGCATGACGAGCGCTAGGGATTCGAGGAAGCGAGCGGCTCCCGCCGCTTCCCGCCGGGGCCAGGCCGCGGGCCGGAGTTCCGAGAGCACCCGGGGTGGGGTACCCACGGAGACCGCGAGTGGTTTCGCCGCCGTTCCCGGGTGGGTATGGGCGGTCGCGATCGTGCTCGTCGTCATTGTCTACTTCTATCCGCTGATATTCATGGGGCAGGTCTTCTCATCGCCGGATGCGCAGGCCCCGCAGGGCTTCGCCGTGTATGCCGCCGAGTGGCGGGCACGCACCGGGGAATACCCACTGTGGAACCCGTTCATGTTCTGCGGCCTGCCCTCCTACGCGGCGCTCGCTTACAACCCGGACGTCTACTTTCCGGACTGGATCTTCGCCCTCCTCGGCGGGCTCGCGCCGCCCATGCTGTGGCTCATCGTCTACTACATGATCGGGGCGCTCGCGCTCTACGCGCTCCTCGGGGATCACGGCGCGGCCCGGGCCCCGGCTGCTCTGGGCGGACTCCTGTTCGCGCTCGCGCCGAACCTGATCGCGGTCGGTGCCCACGGCCATGGCAGCCAGCTCGTCAACTCGGGGTTGATCCCGGTGGCGCTTCTCGCGCTCCATCGCTTTCTGGCTCGAGGCCGCGCCACGTGGCTCTCGCTCCTGGCCCTCACTCTCGGCGCCCAGGTCCTGCGCGGCCATGTGCAGATCGCTTACTACACATGGCTCGCGATCGCGATCTATCTCGTCTACTACCTCCTCGATCGGCGTCGCGGCGGCACGACGTTCGTGGTGGCACCGCGCCGGGGTCTTGGCGGTGTGGGCGCAGCCCTCGCTCTCGGCGCTCTTCTGGGGGCCGTCCTGGCGCTGCCGGTGGCGGCGTATGCCCCCCATTCGATCCGCGGCGGTGGGGCGACGGGCGGCGTCAGTTTCGACTACGCCACGGGATGGTCGCTCGGGCTCGGTGAGCTGTGGACCATGATCGTGCCCTCGGCGCTCGGCTTCGGCGGTGAGACCTACTGGGGGACGATGCCCTTCACCGACTATCCGAACGCCTACATCGGCATCATCACCCTCTTCTTCGGTGCCATGGTCTTCCTGATCCCGGCCGGCCGCCGCCGACAGCCCGGATGGAGCCCGGCCGTGTTCTATCTGGCACTGGCCGCGCTCGGTCTTCTCATCGCTCTCGGCAAGAACTTCTTCCTCTATGATCTCCTCTATCGCTTCCTCCCATACTGGAAGAAGTTCCGCGTGCCGGTGATGATCCTCGTGCTCACGCATCTCGCCCTGGCCGGTCTGTTCGCCCTGGGGCTGACCCGGCTCTTGCGCCTCGCGGTGGAAGGCGGCCCCGGCGCGTCGCGCCTGGCTCGCCTCATGGGATGGAAGACGGCGGCGATGGTCGCCGTCTTCGTCCTGGTGATCCTCCTCGGCGGCTCCTTCCGCGACAGGTACAGCGATGCTTTTCGCCAGAGTCCGCGGATCGCCGCGCAGCTGGCCCGCGCTCCAGACGTGGCCCGTCAGCTCGGGAGCCGCGCGGCCGGACGCGCGCACAAGGACCTCCTCGTGAACGTGGGACTCGTCGCCGCGGCAGGCGCCCTGGGGGCGATGCTCCTCAGCCGCCGCCTCCGCCCAGAGCTCTTCGTGGGAGGGGTGGCCATCCTCCTGGCTCTCGACGTGGTGCCCATCGGATACGAGATCATGCGACCCTTGATCACGTCTCCCTCCGACCTCGTGAAACCCACGGCGCCGGACGACGTCGTCGAGTTCCTGCGCGCGAAGGAAGGCCCGTTCCGCATCTACCCGCTGGAGGAGTTCCGCTCGAATCGTTTCGCCACCTTCGGCATCGCTTCGGTGGGGGGGTACCATGCCGCCAAGCCGCGGGCGTACCAGGAGTTCATGGATGCGTTCGGCATCGAGACGTTCGAGCTCTTCAGCCACCCCGATCGCTACCGATTGCTCGACCTCCTCAATGTCCGCTACCTCGTGACCGCGGCCGAGGCCGGGGACAACCCGCGCTTCCGGAAGGTCCACGATGGGCCGATGAAGATCTACGAGAACCTCACCGTCGGCCCACGGGCCTTCACCGTGGGGGAGGCCGAAGTGGTCCCGACAGCGGCCGCCGCGCTGGCCCGGCTCGGCGACCCAGAATTCGATCTTTCACGCCGCGCCGTGGTGGCCACCGCGGTCGGGCCGCTCGGCGGTCCGGATGCCGTGGGCCGGGCGACGGTGAAGGAGTTCGAGCTCAACCGCGTGGTGG
This sequence comes from Candidatus Eiseniibacteriota bacterium, assembly GCA_963823555.1. Taxonomy (GTDB): domain Bacteria; phylum Eisenbacteria; class RBG-16-71-46; order CAVPCR01; family CAVPCR01; genus CAVPCR01. The sequence continues at coordinate 1,101,398 of CAWGMA010000001.1, forward strand.
TCGAGGTCACTGCCGAGGCACCGGTCCTCCTCGTCCTTGCCGATGTGTTCGATCCCGGCTGGCAGGCGCAGGTGGACGGCGCCCGGAGCCCTGTGATCCAGACCGACCATATCTTCCGTGGCGTCCGTGTCGATAGTGGAGCACATGAGGTCGAGTTCCACTATGTGGCTCCGGGGTTGCGCCTCGGGTTCCTGCTCTCGCTGGTGTCTGGAGCCGGGATCCTCCTGATGGCGGCGATATCCCTCATCCACGGACGCCGGGGATCCCGGATGTCACACCAGGGTGGTGAAGTATCGGGATGAAAGCGCTCATCGTCATTCCCACCTACAACGAGCGGGACAACCTGGGTGAGATCGTGCCCCGGGTCCTGGCTGTCGACTCGCGCTTCGAGGTGCTGATCGTCGACGACGGCTCGCCGGACGGCACCGGCGCCATTGCCGATGATCTGGCGGCCAGGATCCCGCGCGTGCATGTGATCCACCGGCCGGGAAAGCTCGGCCTGGGATCGGCCTACCGCATGGGCTTCCGTTTCGCGCTCGAGCGTGACTACGATCTCGTCTTCGAGATGGACGCCGATTTCTCGCACGATCCGGCGAGCCTGCCGGCGTTCCTCCGCGCCATCGAGGACGCGGATCTCGTCATCGGTTCCCGCTACCTGAACGGCGTCACCGTCGTCAACTGGCCGATCGGGCGGCTGCTCCTGTCCTACGCCGCCAACCGCTACACGCGCATCATCACCGGTCTTCCGCTCTGCGACTCGACGACCGGCTTCAAGTGTTTCCGCCGCGAGGTCCTCGCCGCCATCGATCTCGATCGCGTGCGTTCCGAGGGGTATTCGTTCCAGATCGAGATGAACTTCAAGGCATGGAAGAAGGGATTCCGCATCCGCGAGATTCCCATCGTCTTCTCCGATCGTCGGGTCGGCATCTCCAAGATGTCGAAGCGAATCGTCCGCGAGGCGGCGACCATGGTCTGGCGTCTCCGATTCCAGGACCTCTTGGGCCGGCTATGAGCGCGCGCGAGGGCCGGCCATGAGCACGCAAGAGACGGCAGCGGAATCGGCTCGCCCCGATGCGAGATGGCCGTCGCTCGCTGTCGTCATCGTCGCCTATGAAACGCCGGACCTCCTGCGGAAATGCCTCGATTCGTTGCGCGCCGCCGGTGTCCTGGGGCGTGATCCGGTGGTGGTGGTCGATAACTCGGCCGGCGAGGGGTCGGCCGACGTCGCTCGCCAGACACCCGGCGTGACGCTCATTCCCAATCCGAAGAACGTGGGCTTCGCCCGGGCGGTGAACCAGGGGATCGCGGCCACCGAGAGCGACTTTGTCCTCGTGCTCAATCCCGACATCGAAGTCGAGCCCGGGGCCATCGATCGGCTCCTCTCGGCCATGGCGGAGGAGCCCACGGCCGGCCTGGCCGGGGCCAAGCTCCTCAATCCCGATCGCACCCTCCAGCATTCCTGCCGTCGCTTCTACACGCCGGCGACCATGATCCTGCGCCGCACCTTCCTCGGCCGGCTCTTTCCCCGGCACCGTGTCCTGCGCGAGCACCTGATGCTCGACTGGGACCACATGACCCGGCGCGACGTCGACTGGCTCATCGGCGCTTGCCTCCTCATCCGCCGTGAGGCCGTGCTCGATGTGGGCCCCATGGACGAGCGGTTCTTCCTCTACTTCGAGGACGTGGACTGGTGCGCGCGCATGCACAACCGGGGCTGGAAGGTGCTCTACGTGCCCGATGCGGTGATGGTGCATCATCACCGCCGCGAATCGGCCAAGAGCGGACTCTTGCACCCGAGTCGCCGCATGCATCTCGAGAGCGTGCTCCGCTTCTACGAGAAGTGGAGTCTCCTGCTCTATGTCATCAAGCGAAATCGTGATCGGTGGCGTGGCCTGATCCTGGCCCTGAGCGACTTCATCGCGCTGAACGCGGCGTTCCTGCTTGCCTTCGGCGTGCGCAAACTGCTGGCAGGGTATTTCACCAAGCCGTTGTTCGCCGTCGCCGACTACTGGCAGTTCCTCCTGGTCTTCAATCTGGCGACGTTCATCGCGCTCCGCCGCCAGGGCCTCTACCGACCTGGTCGCCCCGTGGCGCCGCTCGAGGTGACGAAACGAATCGCGAAGTCGGTCGTCCTGTCGGCGCTCGCGGTCCTGGTCTCGACCTTCTTTCTCTACATCCAGGCCTATTCCCGCTTCGTGGTCATGCTCACCGTCCCCCTGGCGATCGCGGCCATCAGCGGGGCGCGGCTCGTGATCGATCGTATCCGCGATCGGCTCGCGGCCGAGGGCCTGGCTGCTCGTCGCGTGCTCCTCATCGGCGATCGCGAGCTCGCGGCGTGGATGGCGGAGCGGCTCCTGGCCGAGCGCCAGCCACGGGTCGAGATCGTGGGGCCGCTCGCGGCCGCAGCGAACCTCCTCGCCGAGCGTGGTCATGTGCTGGAGCGGATGCGGGAGATCTGCCACCGCGAACGCGTCCACGAGGTGATCGTGGCCGACCGCGATGGGCGCTTCACCGCCCTGGCGCGCGAGCTGGGGCCGCTGGGGCGGGATGGCGTGAGGGTCCAGCTCCTCGGCCCCTGGGCCTGCGAGATCGCCGGATGGCGGATCGAGGAGACAGCCGGAGTGGACCTGCTCGTACCGCCCTCGGTCGGACCGAGCGCGGAGCGGGTGGAGTAGGGGCGACCGCCGCCCCCCCCGGGCGCGCCGCTCTCGCGCCCTTGCCGGCCGCGTGCTAATCTCCCGCCAACACGTCGTTTCTGCGGTGGATGGCGGGGGCGGTTGAGCCTGACCCTGCGCCTGGCCGCAAGAACCCCTATTGGCCTCGTCGCCCCGCCCCTGGGAGTTCGATGCACAGACGACCCGCCTTCGGCCCGTCCTGTCCCCCCGCGCTTCTGATCGGCCTCTTGCTCCTGGTCTCGGCACCTCCCTCCAGAGCGGCCGTCGGGGAGTGGTCGACCTTCATCGACGGCACGGTTCAACACGGCATCGCCGCCGGGAACGATCCAGCCCGCGTGTGGGTCGCCTCGACCGGTGGCGCCACGGCCTTCTCACCCGCCGACTCGTCCTACGGGCGACTCTTTCGCAATGATGGGCTCCCGTCCAACGACCTGACGGCGGTGGCGGTCGATGCCGGTGAACGGCGCTGGTTCGGTTCGCGCAGCGATGGACTGCAAGTCGCGCCGAAGGACGGCGGATTCCTGAGTCGGCCTCTCGATCAATTCGACCTGGGATCCGATTCGGTGCGCGTCCTCCTGGCCGCGGACGATCAGGTGTGGGTGGGGACAGCGACCGGGGCCGCGCTCGTCGCGTATCCAGCGGATCCTTCCGATCCCGGGAGCGCCGTCGTCTCGACGATCAATCTCGAGGCCATTCTCGGTCGCTCGCCGCTCGTCAACGGCATCGCCGTCCAAGGGGACACGACGTGGTTCGGCACGGGGCGTGGCGTCGTCCGGCGCGAGCCCGACGGATCGCGCTCGGTCGTGAACGAGGGGCTCACCGACCCCGATGTGCGCTCCCTGATCCGCGCCGCGGGGTATCTCTGGGCCGGAACCGCGACCAGCATCTTCCGCCTCGAGGATGGGCGCTGGGTGGAGCGTGCGAGCGGGCTCACCACCGGCCGGCCCTATGTCTGCTTCGCGGTGCACGCCGGGGCGCTCCACGCCGGAGCGTCGGTCCTGGGGGACAATCCGACCGTCTATCGCTTCGACGGTGCGGCCTGGATACCCAGCACGAACGGCATCGCGAGCCGGAGCGTGAGCGGCCTCGCCGATCTCGGAGGCGAGCTGTGGGCGACCACCGATCGCGGCCTGTACCGGCTCGGTCTGAACGGCGTCTGGCGCCGCTTGCCGTCGCCCGATCCGCCGGGCCCGGGCCTTCTTGCCTTCAACAGCGACTATCGTGACGTGGCCGTGATCCCGGGCACCCCTCGTGCTCGTGCGGTGACCCGGACGTTCCTCACGGAGCTCACGCTCGAGGATGACCGAGGGCCCCATTTCCTCGCCGTGCCCCGTGGCCAGCAGGGCATCGAGGCTCGTGATTTCGCCACCCTTCATGTCGACCGGAACGACGACATCTGGCTCGGACACTGCTGCTGCGGCACGCTCGCCAACTGCCGCGGCGAACGCCTGCCCGATCTTGCCGGCACCGCGGAGCCGTTTGCGACCTGGGACGTGTTCGACATTGCTGAAGCCCCTGATGGGAGCATCTGGTTCGCCAGCGTGCGGAATGGACCGAGCCAGGGCCAGGGTATCTACCGCATCGATCCCGCGAGCGGCGCCATCGATCATTTCACCGAGGCCGACGGGCTGGCTTCCGGTTCGGTGCAGGCCATCGCCTTCGACGGCCAGGATCAGATGTGGATCGGGACCACCGACAATTTCGTTGATGTGTGGCGTAACCCCGGCCGCCGGCCGGCGAACATCGCGCATCTCACGACGGCTGACGGTCTTCCCTCGAGCCGCATCACGGCGCTTGCGGCCAGCGGCGGCGAGATGTGGGTGGGTACGGTGAGCGGGATCGCGGTGTTTGCGGGAACCACCCTCGTGCGCACGATCTCGGGAGGTGCGCTGCCCGATCCACTGGTGACGGCCCTTGCTGCCGACGGTTGCCAGCGAGTCTGGGTGGGAACGCCCGAGGGAGCCGCGGAGCTTGGCCGCGAGGGACAGGTGCTCTCGGTGGTGAGCGCCACGACTCGCCCGGGCCTCTCGGCTTCGCAAGTCAACGCGATCGCTGTCGATCGCGATGCCGCATCGATCTGGTTTGCCACCCAGGGGGGCCTCGATCGGCTGGTCTATGACAAGGGCTGTTCAAGTGGTGGGGGTGGCGGGGGCGATGAGGCGCGCGGCTGCACACGACTCTGCCCCTATCCGAATCCGTTCCGTCCCGGAGGCGGGGCGGGCCTGTCGCTCGCCGAGACGGGAGGCGTGGGCGAAGTGCGCGTCACCGTTCTCGATGCCGTGGGTCATGAGATCGCCACGCGCTTGGCGCCGGCCTCGGGCAGCGTCTGGGATGGCATGGACGATTCCGGCCATCCGGTGCCGTCGGGCGTCTATCTTCTCCGCATCCTCCCGACCGATGCCACCTGCAACTGCGCCCCCGACTTCCGCCGCGTGGCCGTGCAACGATGAGTGGATTCGGAGGAACGACGTGGTCCGGCCCGGCATCGACCGCGACGGTGGGCCGCTTTCAATTACGCGGCCGCTCCGTTGTTCTCCTGCTCGTCCTGGAGGCGGTGCTGACCGTTGGTCTGATCCTGGCCGGCGGCGAGGTCGGAGCGGCGGTGGCTCTTCTCATCGCCGGCGGCGCCTTGATCACGACCCTCCTGTTCGTGCTTCCCGAGTCCGAGCGCGAGCCCCTGCTCGCCATCTTCGGCCTGGGTCTCATGCTGCGCGTCACGGTGCTCATCGTGATGGAGGCGATTCTCAGATCGCCGGCCAATCCCTACGGGTTCTTGTTCCCTGATTCGTTCGGCTATGATCGCGTGGGTTTGAATATCGCGGACCACTGGCGAGCCGGGAGGCCGGCCCGCATCGAGTACCAGACCGCCGGATTCACCATCGGTTATCACTACTTCGTGGCGTTGCTCTACGCGGTCGTGGGACATCTGCCCTTGTTCGTGAAGGCCGTGAACGTCCTTCTCTCCGCCTCCCTGGTACCGCTCACGTTCCTCCTCGGCCGGCGCCTCGCAGGGAAGAGGGTGGGGCTCACCGCCGCCATGTTCATGGCCGTGTGGCCGCCCATTCTCTTCTGGTCCGCGCAGATGTTGAAGGACGCGCTCATCGCCTTCCTCCTGCTCTCCGCTGTCCTGGGGTGGGTGGGATTCGTCAGGCGCCCCCGTCTCGTGGCGTTGGTCATGGCCGTGCTGCCGGCGATTCCCCTCCTCTTCCTGCGGACCTACATGTTCCTCTTCTGGGCCATCAGTCTGGCTGCCGGGTTCTTCGTGTGGGCCCGGGAGCGGGGCCAGAAGCTGGTGGCCATGGTCCTGGCCCTGGCCGTGGCCGCCGGTGGTATCTGGGGCGCCCTCCAGTACTCCGCCCTTCGTTTCGGCGACCTGGATGTCTGGGTCTCCAAGATCTCGGCGGTCGGCACCATGGAGGGTTCGGTCTTCTCGGGCGTGTTCTACCGCTCGATAGGCGACCTTCTGGCCTTCTATCCTCTGGGATTCATCCGCTTCTTGCTCACCCCTCTACCCTGGAAGGCCGATCCTCTATACTGGCCCGAGGCAGTGGGCTCGGTCCTGCGCTACATCCTGTTGCCTTTCGCCCCGTTCGGGCTTCTCTATCTGTTGCGAAAAGAGCGATCCGCCGTCTTTCCCATCCTGGTGATCGGCTTTCTCGCTGTCTCCATCTATGCCACCGCGTTCCGCGGCGGCGGTCCGCGCCATATGACCCAGCTCTATCCCTATCTCTTCGTGGCCGCCGCAGCGGGATTCGGACGTTTCCCCAGCTGGCCCCTCCCGGTGGCGGTGGGGTGGATCGCTTTCCTCGGTGCTGTGGCCGCACTCGGCCTGGCCTAGAGAGGGAGGAGCGAGAGTTCTGTCATGGCCCAGGCATCGGTTCGAGTCCTCATCATTGGCGCAGGGGTCGCCGGTCGCGAAGCCGCCGCCGAGATGCACGAGCATCCCGAGTTCGGCTACGTGCCGGTGGCCTTTGTCGATGACGACGCGACGAAGCTCGGCAGCGAGGTCGCGGGCCTCAAGGTCCTCGGCACGCGCCATGACATCTCGCGCCTGGTGACCGAACTCGCGATCGACGAGATCCTGATCGCCGTGCCCTCGGAGACCGGCGAGACCATCCGCGCCCTGGTTCGCGCCTGCGAGCAAGCGAAGGTCGACTTCAAGATCGTGCCCGGGATTCGCGAGATCATCCTCGGCGAAGTCACGATCGACCGCATCCGGCGCGTGACTCCGGAGGATCTCCTCGGACGCGAGACCGTGGACCTGGCTCCTGCGGTGGCGGCCGAGACCACCCTCGCCGGTCGCACCGTGCTGGTCACCGGCGCCGGGGGCTCGATCGGCGCCGAGCTCTGCCGCCAGGTTCTCGCTGCCGGGCCGCGCCGGCTCGTCCTCCTGGGGCGGGGCGAGAACTCGATCTTCGAGATCGAGGCCGAGCTCCAGGCCGAGAGGGGATCAGCCGAGCTGAGGCCGGTCGTCGCCGACGTCCGGGACCGTCGGTCGCTCGATGTGGCGCTCGGTGAGCACCGGCCCGAGGTCGTCTTCCACGCCGCTGCGCACAAGCACGTCCATTACATGGAGCGCTTCCCCGAAGAAGCGGTTCTGCGCAACGTCGTCGGTACCGCCAATCTGATCGCGGCGGCGCGCGGTGCCGGTTGCGAGCGCTTGGTCGTCATCTCGACCGACAAGGCCGCCGAGCCGCGGAGCGTGATGGGCGCGACGAAGCGTCTGGCCGAGGAGATGGTGCGCGCGGTGGGGGCGGAGGACCGGCCACGGCTCACCGCTGTGAGGTTCGGCAACGTGCTCGGCAGCCGCGGCTCGGTGGTGCCGCTCTTCAAGCGGCAGATCGCCCGGGGTGGTCCGGTCACCGTCTCCGATCCCGAGGCCACGCGCTACTTCATGACGGTGCGTGAAGCCGCCGCGCTCGTCATCCAGGCGGCCGCTCTCGGCCATTCCGGTGAGGTCTATGTCCTCGACATGGGACAGCCGATTCGCATCCTCGACCTGGCCCACGAACTCATCATCTTCTCCGGCTTCAGGCCCGATATCGATATCCCCATCGTCATCACCGGGCTGCGCCCCGGCGAGCGCCGGCACGAGCGATTGTGGGCCGATGACGAGATCCTCAGCCCGACGCCCCTCCCCAAGATCAAGCTGGTGCGGAGCCATACGCCTCCCCGCGCAGACCTCACGGCCATCGTGGGCGAGCTGGAGGCGGCTGCGGTGCGGTGTGATCGGCCGCGCGTGCGGGAGCTCCTGGAGCGGGCCGTCCCCAGCTTCCGGTCAGAGCCGGCGCCGGCGGAAAGCCGCGGTGAGCCGTGAGATCTGAGGTCCCTCACCCTTGCGGGCGCGCGCTTCGGCGCGAGGGCGAGCCGTGAAGGTCATCCACGATGTCTCGGCAGCCGAGTGGTGGGCCTGGGTCGAGAAGGCAGGAGATGCCAATTTCTTCCAGACCCCGCTCTGGGCCCAGGTCCTCGTCGAAGCGTTCCCCGACTTCCGTGTCGACACCCGCTTCTATGAGCTGAGTGACGGCACCCGGACCCTGGTGCCCCTCATGCGCCGGAGCCGCTTCGGCGGCGCCATGGCCACGCTCGAGTCGATGCCCTTCGGTACCTATGGCGCGTTCCTCGCCGAGCGCGCTCTCGACCGCGAGGAAGTGCTGGCCATTCTCGCCGATCTCAGGCGATCGCGGCCGGCGGTCGCCCGGCTCATGATCACGCCCAATCCGCTCGGGCGCTTCCCGCTTCCCGAGGATACGTTCGAGGAACAGAACTTCGTGCACTTCCTCCGACTCGACGAAGGCTACGACCGGATCTGGCGTTTGCGATTCTCGCGCGGACTTCGCTACTCGGTTCGCAAGTCCCACCGCCGCGGCGTCCGCGCCGGGATCGAGCAAGGCGAGCCAGTGTATCTCGAGTTCTGCCGCCTCTACCACGAGACGGCACGGACCTGGGAGCGGAAGCCGCCGTTTGGTGAGCGCTTCTTCTCCGCTGTCTCCCGGCTCGAGCCCGAGCATGCCCAGCTCTGGGTGGCGCGGCTCGAAGGGCGCATGATCGCCGGGTGCGTGATCTTCACGCTATGGCCAGCACCAGACCCCGTATGTCGGCGGTTTCGATCGGGACTTCCGCGGCTACGATCCCAACAACCTCATGTATGCCGAGGCCATGAAGTGGGGTGCGCGCCAGGGCTACAGCTACTTCAACTTCCTGTCCTCGGCCGGCATCAAGGGCGTCGAGCATTTCAAGTCGTCGTTCGGGACACAGCGCCTGTTCTTCAATTACTACTTGTACGAGAATCCACTGCTCCGGATCTTCAGAGCACAATCCTGTGCGTGCCTTGTTCCAGCACTCGGATGGGTGACGATCGTGCGCCTCGCTCTGCTCGCCAACGCCTCGGTCATCCACACTCGCCGGTGGGCTGATTGGTTCCACGCCCGCGGGCATGCTGGTGGAGCTCATATCGCTGGAGCCGGCCGGCGGTTTCGCCTATCCATGTCATGTCCTGCGCTCACGCTTGCCGTGGCGGTTTCTCCGCTATCCGTTCCTGACTCCGCGTGTGAGGCGGCTCCTGGCTCGGTTCCGGCCGGAGATCGTCAACGCTCATTTCGTGCCCAACTACGGGCTCGTCGGCGCGCTGGCGGGGTTCCGCCCCCTGGTCGTGAGCGTGTGGGGTTCGGACGTGCTCGTCTCCGGCGTGGCGTCCCCGTTGCACTCCGCCCGCGTGCGCTTCGTCTTCGATCGCGCCGACCTGGTCACGACCGATGCGGCGATGTTGACGCGGGCCGCGATCGCTCTCGGCGCCCCGCCGGGGCGCATGCTGACCGTGCCGATGGGGGTCGAGCCGGATCGTTACCGCGCAGCGCGAGAAGCGGTCCATCGCGCTGAACCGCTCGTGGTCTCGACGCGGAAGCTCGAGCCCATCTACAACCTGGGCCTCCTGGTGGCGGCGATCCCGGCGCTCCTTGCCGCCCATCCCGCAGCCCGCCTCGAAATTGCCGGAGACGGTCCCGAGCGGAGCGCGCTGGAGATGCGGGCGCGTGCCGCCGGTGGTGAGCGCGTCGCGTTCCTGGGCATGATCCCGCACGCGACGATGGCCGAGCTCCTGGGACGGGCGGCGGTCTACGTCTCGACCTCGCTCTCCGATTCGACGTCGGTCTCGCTGCTCGAGGCGATGGCTGCCGGCGCGTTCCCGGTGGTGACCGATATCGAAGCCAATCGCGAGTGGATCGAGGACGGAGTGAATGGGTTCCTGGTACCGTTGGATGAGCCCGAGGTTCTCGCCGCGAGAATCGCCATCGCCCTGGCCGATCCCGAGCTCCGCGCCCGGGCCGCGATCGAGAACGCGCGACGGATCGATGAGGAAGCGACCTGGGACCGGAACATGGCCAAGGTCGAGAGCGCCTTCGCGGCGCTTGCCGCCAGGGGGAAGGGGGAGCGATGAGAACCGGTTGCGGTCCGGCCCCGGAAGCGGAACCGGCTCCGCAGGCGGTCCCCATGCCCGATCGGGTCCGGCGAGAGCCCGGGTCGGAGCGCACCCTACTGGCCGTGGCCTACTTCTTTCCCCCGCTCGGTGGCGGGGGCGTGCAGCGGACGGTGAAGTTCATCAAGTACTTGCGCCCGCTGGGCTGGCGAACCGAGGTCGTCACGGTGCGGGCCGCCGATTACTGGGTCCTCGATCCGGGACTCGCTGCCGACGTCCCTCCCGATACGGTCATTCACCGCACGCGGGCCCTGACAGGACTGGGGCTCATGAGCTCGGTGCGCCGGCTCTTGCCCTCCGGTGCGAAGGCGGGAGAGGGGATCGGCCCCGGTTCGGCCGCTGAACCGGGCGGACGCAAGCCCGCTGCGGCCGTGCGCTCGAGCGGCACCTTCCGTCGCCTGCGCCAGCTCGCGAGCTTCTTCTTGATCCCGGATGCCTATGCCGGCTGGTTCCCGTTCGCCCTCGATGCCGCCGCGAAGCGTCTGGCCGCCGGCGGCATCGATGTGCTCTTCACGACCTCGTCACCGGATACCTCCCATCTCGTCGGGCTCGTGCTGCGCGAGCGCCACCCGGTGCCCTGGGTGGCCGACTTCCGCGATCCCTGGGTGCGCCGCCTGACGTTTGCCGCACCGACTCGAGCCCACGAGAGGCTTCATCACTGGCTCGAACGGCGGGTTCTCGAAAGGGCCGATCGCGTGATCGTGACCAATGACGAGACCCGCGATGATTTCCTGCGGCGCCATCCGATGATTCCATTCACCCGCTTCGCCGTGATCCCCAATGGATATGACCCGGAAGATCTCGCGGCGCCCGGGCTGTCGTCGCCGCGCCCGGCGCCGGGACCGGCAACCGATGATCGCCCCCTCGTTCTGGTCCATACCGGCCTCTTGTCGGGACGGCGCACGATGGCCCCGTTGCTGGCGGGGATCGAACGTCTCCTTGCCATTCGCCCCGAGCTGCGTCCCCGGCTCTGCGTGCGCCAGGTGGGACCGCGCGAGAGCGTGAACGACGAGCTCGTTCTGGCCTCCGGTCTCAAGGAGATCGTGACGTTCATGCCCCCGGTGGATCACCGCCAGGTCCTCGCCGAGATGGTCGCGGCGGATGCCCTCCTCCTGCTCGAGGCCGATGAGCCCAAGGGAAGCCTCATCACTCCCGGCAAGATCTTCGAGTACCTGGCCAGCGGTCGTCCCCTCCTGGCCCTGGTCCCGGAAGGACCCGCTGCAACGCTCGTGCGGGCCGCCGGTGGGGGAGAGGTGGTCCCGCCCGGCGCCAGCGGCCCCATCGCCGAGGTCCTCGCCCGCTGGCTCGATCACGGGCCTCCGATCTCCCCCTCGCGCACGGCGCTGCTTGCCGGCTACGCAAGGCCGGTCCTTGCCGCCCGGCTGGCCACACTGCTCGACTCGGTGAGGCGGGAGGGCTAGAGTGCGTCCAGAGGGATCCCATCATGCGCATCGGGTTCATGCTCCGCAACCTGCGGGAGCAGGGCGGGATCAAGGTCTATACGATCAACGTGCTCGGGGAGCTGCTCGCTCTCCGGGCCCGTCACGAGTATTTCTTCCTCTATGATCACCCCGATCTTCTGGGATCCTATGCTGGCCGGCCGGGGGTCACCGAGGTCCTCGTCCGCTTCCCGACCAAGCTAGGCTGGGACCAGATCGCCGTGCCGTGGATGGCGCGCCGGCTCGACCTCGATCTCATCGTCAATCCCAAGCTCTCGGTGCCGGTCCTCTCCGGGCGGCCGACGGTGTTCACGCTCCATGGCGCCGAGCAGTTCGCCGTCCCCGAGCTCTTCGGGCGTCTCGATCACCTCTATACATCGGTCATGATGCCGATCTACTGCCGGCGGGCCGCGGCCATCATCTCGACGACGCACATGGGTGTCGATGACATCGTGCGCTACGTCGGGGCTGATCGCCGAAAGCTCCACCCCGTGCACGAGGCGGCACACGTCCGGTTCCGTCGCCTCCCATCCGAGGCTCTGCCGCCGATCAAGGAGCGATACGGTCTGCCCGATCGCTTCATTCTCTTCGTCGGAGGCTTGAGTCCCCTCAAGAACTTCTCCAACTTGCTCAATGCGTTCCACCTCATCCGTTCCGAGATCCCGCACCATCTCGTCGACGTGGGTTTCCTGCGCTGGAAGTACGAGCATGACGTTCATCTCATCGACGAGCTCGGGCTGGGCGATCGTGTGCTGCGAACCGGCTTCGTGCCGGACGAGGATCTTCCGGCGATCTACAATCTGGCGGATCTCCTCGTCCTGCCCTCGCTCTACGAGGGGTTCGGGATTCCGGTGCTCGAGGCCATGGCATCAGGATGCCCGGTGCTGACGTCGAAGACGGGGTGCACTCCTGAAGTGGCGGGAGACGCCGCGGTGCTCGTCGATCCCTACCGGCCACATGAGATCGCCGAGGGCATCCACCGCTTGCTCACCGACCAGGCGTTGCGCTCCGAGCTCATTGCTCGCGGCTATGTCCAGGCCGCCCGCTTCAGCTGGGCGAAGGCAGCGCGTGAATCGCTCGCGGTCTACGAGCTTGCCGCCCAGGCACGCGCAAGCAAATCCCGGACATGAACCCCCAGTCGCCGGGAAGGCGCCGGCTCGCGCTCTATGCACGCATCGTGTTGAGCGCGGTCGCGCTCTTCCTCGTTCTGCGCGTGATCAGCGGGCGCGAGGTCCTGGCCGCGCTGGCCGGGGCGCGCCCGGTCTGGCTGGTCCTGGCCGGCCTCATCGTGGTGCTCGACCGCATCCTGATGGGATGGAAGTGGGGCATCCTGCTCGCCGCCCAGGGTGTGGTGCGTCCACTCGGCGAGCTCGTGCGCGCCTACTTCATCTCGACCTTCTACGGGACCTTCCTTCCCACCGGGATCGGTGGCGACGTGATCCGCGTGGTCCAGGTCTCGCATGGCCGCGCCGCGGCGATGGCGGTGACCGCCTCGGTCGTGATGGAGCGGGCGCTGGGTCTCGTTGCCCTCACCGTGCTCGTCGTGCTCACGGCGGCGACCTACATCGTCGTGGCCCACGCCCATCTGATCCCGCTGCTCACCATGGCCGTCGCCCTGACGGTCGTGGGCGTGGGCGGCCTGGCCTATGCGCTCCATGGCCCCTTGCTCAAGGGTCTGCCCGGTCGCCTGGAGCGCTTCGTGACCGCTTTCCGCGTCTATGCCGGGCAGCGGGGAGCATTGACCCGCTTCTTCTGGTGGTCCTTCGTCGAGCAGCTGGTGCCCGTGGTGGCGGTCTACTGCCAGGCCAGAGCCCTGAGCATCGACTTGAGCTTCTGGGTCTTCCTGGTGGTCGTGCCGCTCGACATGTTCATCACGCGGATCCCGATCTCGGTGGATGCGATCGGGATCCGCGAGGGCCTCTACGTCGCGCTCTTCGGCCAGGCCGGACTGGGGCCGAGCGAGGCTTTCCTGCTCGCCCTGGTCGGGCGCGCCGTGACCTTGCTTGGCCTCCTGCCCGGAGCCTTCCTCCGGGCCCGATCCGGTGGTGAGGACCTGGCCTCAGCGTAGGAGGAGGAGCTTCCGGCTCGTCTGGAAGTCCCCGACGACGAGGCGAGCGAAGTAGACCCCGGAGCTCGCGCGTTCCCCTCCGGCCGTCCGCCCATCCCAGGTGGCGATGTGGCTGCCGGCGGCGAGCGGGCCCCGCAGGACCTCGCTCACGCGGCGACCGCTGGCATCGAAGATCAGGAGCTCGACCGTAGCCGGAGCTGGCAGGTCGAAGCGGATCGATGCTGGCGGGGTTGCGGGGTTCGGTGCCACGGGATGGAGCGCGAGGACGAGTCCGGGCGCGGAAGCCATGACCGGGCCGTAGCGCTCGCTCGATCCATCCAGCCCCACGGCCTCGATCCAGTAGCGGTAGCTCTGGCTCGGTGTCACCGCGCGATCGGTGAACGTGTACGGACTGCGTCCGGTGACCAGGGCATCGGCAGCCGTGAGGCGCACGAGGGATCCCGCCGCGTCCTCGGCGCGCCAGACATGGAACCCGAGGTGGTCGCGCTCGTACGAGGTGGCCCATTCGATGACGATGGCGCCAGGCTCGGTGCGTGCGCTCAGGCTCGAGAGCTCCACGGGCGAGAAGGTCGTCGTCCGGAAGCGGTGCCAGCCGTTCTCGTTGAAGCTCGAGTTGGGACCATCGGTCGCCCGGACCCGCCACACGTAATCTGTCGCCAGCGCGAGGGGGGTCGGCCAGGCGGCCGTGGTGTCGGTGAGGGCGGCCACCGAGTCGGCGGTCGCGAACGAGGAATCGGTCCCGACGTACACGGTGTAGCGCAGGCCGGGTTCGCCGGCGGCGCGCCAGCGGAACGTCGGTGCAACGGCGACCCCCGTATCCTGGTGGGCGGGCACGAGAAGCGCAAACGAGGTCGGGGGCGGTCCGAAGTTGAAGGCGGTCATGGTGAAATCGTCGAGGCTGTTGGCATACCCACCGCGCAACGCCACGCCCGCGTAGAGTACGGTGCCGTTGCCCTGGCGGCGGTTGGGATCGGACAGTCGCGAGTGGAACACGCCGTCGACGGAGATATCGAAGTGGTGTCCCGCGGCGTCACTCGACAAGGCGACCTTGAAGCGCTTGCCCGGGCCCGGCGGATCCGTTTGCCCCGCGGCGTCGGCCAGGGGGGAAGTCGCGTTGCCGTTGTTGATCTGGGCTAGCTGGCTCCGGTTGGTCACCGGATCGATATAGACGAAGTAGCCGCTGGGGTTGCCGGTGGTGTTGTTGAGGCGGAGCGCGAGACCACCGCGCCGGATCCCATCCAAGTTGGCCGACGGGCTCCAGGTGAACTCGACGGCATCGGGGTTGGAGCGTGCGGCGTAGACGGCGATGTCGAAGGTCGAGCCGTTCGCCGTGTTCTTGAGTTCATTGCTCACGATCTTGATGACGTTGGTGTCACCTGACCAGTTGGGGCCGAGCTCGGCCCGGTTGAAGTCGTCGATGAAGGTGAGGATCGGAGCGAACTGGAAGGACCAGGTCTGGATCGAGGGTGCCGTGGCTCCGGCGCCGTCGGTCACGACCACGCGCCAGTAGATCGGTTCCCCGGAAACGAGGTTCCCCGAATAGGTGGTCTCGGTGCTCGTGGTCGGCGGCAGGCTGTCGGGCGAGGCGAAGCCGGGATCGGTGTCGTAGATCACGGTGTAGGAGAGCTGGTCGCCCGGATTCGGGTCGTTCGCGGCTTCCCAGCGCAAGAGTGGCGACAGCGAGTAGATGAGCGAGCCGTCGGCGGGCTCCAGGAGAGCGAACGGCTCGGGCGGCAGGTTCAGGTTCGCGCCCATGGCGGCGAAGGACTCGACGTTGTTGGCCGCGTTCTCGCCGAGCAGCAGTCCCGAGTAGGTGGCCGGGGCCAGGCCGTAGCGGCGCTGGGAGTCGGTCATGCGCGCATCGAATACACCGTTCACGTAGCAATCGAAGATGTGCGCGCTCGCCGTCTTCGTGAACACGACCCGGATCACGTCCCCCGGTCCGGGTAGCGGGCCGCGGCCCGGCTGATCGATGCCGAGGGAGCCGGACAGGACACCATTGACGACCGCGAACACGCCCCAGCGCTGCGCTCCGATCGAATTACGGAAGACGAAATAGCCGTTGGCCGTGGCGGTGTTGGCGTCGAGGCCAATGAGGCCTCCGGCCTGGCCCAGGGCCACCGGGTCGGCCGTCTCGCTCCACTGCCATTCGATCGACACCGGGTTCTCGGCCAGCCGGTAGGTGGCGATGTTCGAGTAGCCGGGCTCGAGGCCGTCGAGCTCGCCGTTGCTCAGGGCATAGGCGCCTGGAGTCACGGTCCAGTTGGGCCCGATGGCGGTGCGTTCGAAGTCATCCCCCAGCTGCTGGATGTTCCCGGTCGAGAAGCTGCGCGTGGTCGTCGAGTAGGTGAAGGCGCCCTGCGGGTCCTCCGCCCTCACCTTCCAGTAGAAGGTCCGGTTGGGCAGGATCGGCTCGCCCTGGGCGAAGAAGCTCTCGGTGAGATCCGCAACGGTGGTGGTCGTGCTGGGGGAGAACCCGGGGTCGGTCGAGTAGTAGAGCGTGTAGGTGATCGGGTCCCCGTTGGGGTCGAGGGAGTTCTGCCAGTCGAAGTACGGGTTCAGGTTGGCCAGGGTGATGCCGTTCGCAGGGGCCAGCAGATCGAACGGGGACGGCGGGAGGTTGACCGGGTTGGTTTCGACCTGCCAGTTCGCCACGTTGTTGTTGAGCTGGCCGTCGCCGATCACGCCGCACCAGTAGGTCCCGTTGCCGCGCCGCTTCTGGGGGTCCGTGACCACGGCGTCCGGCTGGCCGTTGATGAAGGCGGAGAAGTGGTGGCCGGTGGCATCGGTGGTGAGCACGACCTTGAAGCGGTCGCCCGCCTGCGGACCCGCGGCGGCGCCCGGGCTCGTGGCGATGAGCGCTCCGGGCTGACCGTTCACGACCTCGCGCAGGACCACGGTCTGATCGGTGGGCTCGGTGTTGCGGTACACGATGTAGCCGTCGGCGGTCGCCGGGTCGGTGCCTTCCATGCGGCAGGCGATGCCGGCCTGGTCGATGCCGGTGGCATCGGCACCGTCCCCCCATGTGATCTCGACCGAAGCCACATCCTGCTGGTAGGTGAAGATGGCGGTGGCGAATCCGGCGGCGGTGTTCTCCAGCTCGGCGCCGTTGACCACGAAATCAGGACCGCGCCAGTCCGGACCGGGAGCGGGCATGTTCCGCGAGAACGAATCGGCGTACGAGTTGGGATCGACGATGGTGCTTCCGGAGGCGACGTTGGACATCGCCGACAGGTTGCCTGCGTCATCCATCAGCTTCAGCGCGAAGTTGTAGCTGGTGGACGGCGCGAGACCGGAGAGGCGGGTTCCGGTGAGGGCGAGCCCGGGACCGATTCGCTCGTAGTCCCCACCCTGGTTCTGGGCTCGGAAGTTGGCGGCCGAGATACTACCGGTCGCATAGCGGGCGTCGGCATAGGCGGGGTTCCCCGACAGGCCGTCATCCCCGGTGTTGGTCCAGATGAGGAGCACCCTGTCGCCGCTCACCGTGCCCACCGCCAGGTCGTCGACGGCATCCGGTGGGGTCGCGTCGTTGACCGCCTCGCGCACGGCCGTGAGGTAGACATCGGCCATCTCGCTGTAGCCGCGGTCATTGGGATGGAGATTGTCGTACATCCAGTCGTTGGGACCGCCGGAGAAGAGGTCGGGGTTGGTCAGGAAATGCTGGTAATGGTCGGCCAGGGTGACGCGTTCGGGCGTGCCGGTGGCAGCCCCGTTGCGGTAGTCGAGCACCATGCGCACGACCTCGCGGTTGAAGGTCTGCGTGTCCTCGGCCCGTCCGCCCAGGGGAATGACGCGGCTCACCACCACGCGACCGACCCCCTCGGACAGGGCATATTCGATGAGAGCCCCCAGATCGCCACTGGCCGTCGTGGTCGGAGTCGAGTGGTTGGTCGACCACGGCGCGTAGGGTCCGGGGGTGGAGTTCAGGTCATTGGTGCCGAGGTGGATGGCGATGACCTCGGGGGTGTGACCGGCAATCACCGGCCCCAGATCATAGGTGCCGCCGGAGAGGAAGTTCTCGATGCGGGATCCTCCGTTGAAGAACCCGCGGTAGGGATCGGTGCCCGAGGGGCCGACGAAGTCATAGGTGCCGACCGCGTTCAGGTACTGATGGAGCAGAGGTCGGAAGCCGCGGTCGTCCGTCGACCGCACGCCATGGGTGATCGAGTCGCCGGTCGGCATGAAGCGTACGGCCGTTGCCGCTGGGGCCAGGGCGGCAAGGAGGAGGATTGCGAGGCCGGTGCCCTGCGTGATCGCGGCCGGGCGGAGGCGCGAGGCATCCGGATTCGGAAGCAGGGCGAAGAGACTCTGGATCCAGCGCACGGGTGGTGTCACTCCTTTCGCCTTGACGATCCCATGACCGGGGCGAAAACCGCACCGGAACCGAAAAGCATGCGTCAACCCGCAGCCTGTGTGTTCCGGGAGCAGGCAGGAGCCGATTCCTGCGGGAGTGTTTGATTCCCCGCGCCGGAGCCCCGAGCTCCTGCTGGGTTCGGCGCGGGATCTTAGCCGGTTCGGGCGGGGGAGGCCAGTGGGCTTTTTGCGGGGGGCGGTGAAAATCCGAGCGCCCCCGCCGTCCCCCGTCATGTTCCCTAGGTGGTTTGCCTGTCTGTAGTTGTCCGATCCTGGGTGGTCACCTGGGGGATGGGGCAGGGCAGGCGGGCATTCTAGATCTGGAGCAGTTCTCGCACGGGGGCGAATGGGAATTGCCTGAGGAGGCGCTCGAGCTTGGGCTCCACAGTGCCCAGACCATGGTAGTGCAGCACTCGCTCCTTGAGCGGCAGGTCGAGGCGTGGCTTCTCGCGGTCGAACTCCGGAGGATGGACGTAGATGACCGCCGGTTGTCCCTGGCGGTTGAGCCGCTCGATCCCCCAGGCCAGAAAGGAGGCGGGAAACAGCCGCATGTAGAATCCGCCGCCGATCGGGATCCGGCGGCCGCCGACGGCGATGGTCGCGGGCGGCACCTCATAGAAGCGGCGCCCTCCCTCCTCGCGGAGCAGGTGGGGGCCGGGTGGGGTGCCGGGGATCCCATAGAGGTAGGTCTTCACCGGATAGATGCTCGAGTCATAGGTGAACCCCTCGGCGAAGAGAATGTCCAGCGCCCATCGCGAACGCTCGGTGATGGTCCAGTAGGCGGCGCGAAACCCCATCACCGACTCGCCGGTCACCGTCTCGAGAATGGAACGCGAGCGCCGGAGATCGGCGCGGAACTCCTCCGGGGTCTGGTCATAGACCAGACGGTGGTCCCAGCCATGGCTCGCGATCTCGTGCCCACCGCGCTGGACCGCACGCACCAGGTCCGGGTGGCGCTCAGCCACCGCGCCGAGGACGAAGAAGGTGGCTCGCGCCTGGTAGCGGTCGAGGAGGGCGAGCAGCCGGTGGGTGGGGGCGACAAGGCGATCTTCGAGACCGTCCCGCTCGGCCGGCGAGAGGGAGTAGACGGAGTGGTACCAGTCCTCGAGATCGACGGTGAGGGCGTTCGTCGTGGTCATGAACCGGGATCCCCGCCTTCAGGCCGCGGCCTGGCGTCTCCCGGCCCGGGAGGCTCTGGCCGCGCGGCTCTGCCGGCGCCAGCCGCGCGACAGCTGGGAGAGGCGGAGCACCTGCTTGAGGGCCCGCGGCACCCGCCGGTAGATGTTGACGGGGGCCGGGCGGATCTCGTGCACGGCGATCGGGATCTCGACGATCCTGAGTCCCAGGTACTGGGCGCGGACGATGAGCTCGGTGACGAAGACGTCGCGATCGGTCTCGCAGATCTCGACGATGTCAGCGACCGCCTGGCGGCGGAGCGCCTTGAGGCCATGCGTATCCGTACCACGGAAGCCGACCAGGATCCTGAGGAGAACGTTGAAGACCTGGGTTGCGAGGCGGCGGGCGAAGGGCCGGGTGTCACGGGCGCCCCGAGCCCGCTTCGAACCGATCACGATGTCCGCGCTATCGAGCTCCGACAGGGCGAGGCGGATGAAGGTCACATCCCAGAAATCGATCTCGAAGCAGACAAGCACATCCCCCCGCGCCACCCGCATCCCGGTCCGCAGGGCGCCCCCGTAGTTCGGTTCGTGGTAGTTGAGGATCCGGACACGCGGAACCTCCTGTGCCAGCCTGGTGCCGATGGCCGACGTCTCGTCCTTGCTGCCATTCTCGCAGACGATGATCTCGTAGTCGTAGCCCACCGAGTCGAGTTCGCGGACCAGGGCCCGCAACGACTGCTCGAGGATCCCTTCCTCGTTGTACACCGGGATCAGGATCGATAGCTGTGGCGGAGCGTTCATCACTCGACCTCGGCGCTGATGATGCGACCGGCCGCATCCTGACCGCTGTGGATCGCGTCTTCCATTGAACTGTATTCCCATGCCCCGTACCGGCCAACACTGAAAATACCGCGGCTCTGCAGGTATCGCTGGACCGCATCCACCGCCCTTCTGCGGGCGTGGTCGTACAGGACGTAGGCGCAGGGGATCTCGAACACGGCTTCGACGCCGATGCGGTCGCCGCGCCTCAAGATCCCGATCCGCTCGAGATCCGACTTCACCTGCTTGACCACTGCGGCCTGGTCGATGGGGTGCTCTCCGGAGAATGCCACCTCAGCGGTGACCGAACTGGCGCCGGGAGGCGCGACGTGGGGCGAGGAGTTCGAGGGGAAACCAAGCCGGTAGAAGCTCCACTCCGGTTCGGGGAAGTAGACCCAGTTGTAAGGTGAAAGCTCGCGCCCCTCGATCCCGAGGTGCACTGAAAGGACTGAATTGTGCCGCAGTCGCGTCCCCGCGGCGCGGACTGCATCCGGGACCGGGCGCAAGATACTGACCAGCCGGTCGAGGGGCATGGTGCTGATGAGCGATTCGTACTCGAGGACCGATTCACGGTCGCGGAGTCGCAGCCGGCGCTTGTCAGGGTCGATGGCGATGACTTCCTCACCCAGTCGCAGCGCGCCGGCGCCGGCCGCAATCGCGCTCGGAAGCACCTGGATTCCACCCTGGATGGGGTACAGAAAGTGCGCGTTGTAGCCGAAGGGGCGGTCGCGCTTGTCGACGAGGGCGCCATCGATGACCTCCTCGAGGCTCGGGCGCGGGACGAACCGGCCCATCCACTCGGTCGTCATGTCGCGTGGCGGGATGGTCCACAGCTTGGTGTTGTACGGGATCATGAAGTGCTTGGCAATGCCGGCGCCGAGGGTCGAGAGGATCCACTCCTCGAAGTTCTGATCAAGACTCTCGACGCTCGTCTGGCTGCCCGTCCCATCGGCTCGAGAGGCCATCGTCGCCTCGACAAAGCCGAGCACGCACTCCTTGACGACCTCGGCCGGCAGGCCATGGGTGTTGGCCTGAAATGGGTAGGGCGTGTAGATCCCGTGCGAGTAGATCCAGGCCTTGCGCGTGACCTGGTGGATGTTGTCACCGCAGAGCGACAGGATCCACTCCCGGATCTCGGGATGGCGGAAGTGCAGGAAGTGGCCTGTGTAGTCGAAGGTGTAGCCGTCGATGATCTCCGAGCGGCAGAGCCCGCCGGGGCGGTGCTCCCGCTCGAGGACAGTGACGTCATCGCGCCCCGCGCGCCGCAGGTCGTGCGCTGCGGTGAGGCCGGCCAGTCCCGCTCCGAGGATGACGATCATGTCGTTTACTCGGACCCGGAGCCGCCTTCTCCTGTCGCGGCGCTTTCGGGTGTCGCCGACGGCTGAGCGGCCGGGAGCGGATTGATGCGATAGAGGGACCAGATGCGATCACGCCCCGTGGTGAAGACGAGTGTCGTTTGCTCGGCGATGAACTTCTTGCGACGGGCGTTCTCCTCGACGGCCCAGCGGCTCTGGTACACCACATCGGGCCAGCCCGTGCCCATCTTCTCGAGATCCCACTCGGGACAGATGACCAGGTATTCCGGGCGGGACTCCCGCTGGGTGACCGGATAGCGCGAGCGGTCCTTGATGTCGCGGTCCCTGTCGATCGAGAGCCACCACGGCTTGCTCCAGCTCCACCCGGCGATGATGGCGTCGGGCTCGGTGTTCGTATCCACGAAGGCGACGAACTCGCGATAGGGAGCCCCGATCTCGATCTCACCACGGTGGATTTCGTCGATCTGGGCGAGGAGCGGGACCGCTGTCTTGCCGATCACGACCAGGGCCAGGGCGCCGAGCAGGCAGCCGCGGAGCGCCGCCATGCCCGCTGCCGGGCGCCAGCGTTCCGCCGCCTTCCAGCCGTCGACCACGAGCTTCGCCGTGAAGATCTGCAGGAAGGGCATGATGTAGAGGATGTGTTGCAGGGGCAGATCATAGCTGAAGAGGATCCACCACACGAACCACATCACCGTGAAGACCATGAGATAGAGGGGCACCGGATCGAGCCGCCGCCGCAAGAGGACGATCGCGTAGGCGATGCCGGGCAGGGTGAGAAACACCCCGAGGATCGACCAGAAGTCCATCTGGGCGAGGGTGACGAAGGGGCGGGCGATGGCGAAGAGCGACTCCACCTGTCCCTCACCGGTGGAGAAGCCGACGGCGCGCCGCATGTGCTGGTTCCACAGGCGGGAGAGGTGGGCCGTTTCGCCCTGCAGGCCGAACTGGCTCACCCGCATGATGAAGAACGCGACGGTCGACGTCAGGAGTCCGAGCAGCGGCAAGAGGTATACGCGGCTCGGGAGGCGGCGGCGAGCGAGGGCCAGGATGCCATAGGTGCCGATCGCCGCCAGGATCGAGAACAGGAAGAGCCACTTGGACTGGAACGAGAGCCCGAAGAAGATCCCGGCGATGTAGAGCTTCCAGTTGCTCGGGCGTGTAATCGCGGCGCCGAAGAAGATGAGACCCATCATGAGATAGGCGAGTGCCGGGGCCTCGCCCATCCCACCTTCCACGTATCCGCAGGCGGGTCCGTAGAAGATGTTGGCCGGGTGCAATGTGAAGAAGAGGAGGCCGAGGAGCACGGCCCCACCGCCGTAATGGCGGCGCAGCGCGCCGTAGCTCAAGAGGAGAAAGAAGACGAAGAAGGCGATCGCGACCGCGTTCGCCACCGCAAAGCGAATGCCGAACACAGCGAAAGCGATGGCGGTGGGAACCAGCATCGCCGGTCCGGTCGTGATACGAAACGTGTCCTGGTCGAAGCCCTCGATGCTGCGCAGCGCGTACTTGCCGTAGAGGACCAGGTTCTTCGGCGGCTGCACGTTGATGCCTTCGGCATGGAAGAGGGGTTGCACCGATCGGGCCCAGAGGGCCATGCCGATCACGAAGGCGATGAGCAGGATCAGGAAGATCGGTTCGCGGGCCCGGGAGGGGATGGCGTGGGGGAGGGCACACAGGACGACCCAGATGGCTCCCGCCACGACGCGGGCAAAGCGCCAGACGAGGGCGACCGCGGCGATGATGACCGTTTCGAGGCCGCGGTACAGCACGATCGCCCAGTCGGCGGCGATGGCGAGTCCGAGGGCGATGAGGCCAGCGGCGAGGGAGATCGGGCGGAGCGCGGCCACCTGGCCTGCGGTTCTGGCGCTCAGTTCGCCGTCGGGGCTCAGGTTCGCCGCGACGAAGCGCACGATCGCATCGGCGCTGGCCAGGGCCCCGATGGCGACGAGCCCAGCGCCCACCACGGCGAGGCCGAGGCGTACGAGGTTGACTGGTAGTCGGGCATCCCAGGCTGAAGCGTCGGCAACAGGAGGAATCGTGCCATGTCGCACGCCGTCCCTGCTACGTGCCGTTTCCTGAGCCGCCGCGGACCCCGGCCCCCCAGTGGGCTCGTTTCGCGAAGGACTCAATGGACTCCTCGCGCCGGCATGCTGCATGACGGAGCGCCGGAAGGCGGATCCGCAGCGTCGAGGTGAGGCGGACCACGCAGCTTCGCACTCGCTGTCGCTGCCCACCCCACGTCCAGTTGGCGACCATGAGGCGGCAGGCGATCGTAGGCGGGTATCTTAGCGGCCCCCCGGGCTGGCCGCAAGCCCCGCCAGCCGGACCCCGGCCCCTGCTTTGGCCGACGGGTCCTCTACGCAGGGGGCTTGAGTTGCGAAACGAGCCGATTTCATGCGAAAATCTATTCCTTGCCGGTCTAGGTCGACCGGCACAGGAGACGTCTCATGATGGACGGGCAATTGAACGAGCAGAAGACCAACGGCAGCATGCCCTCCCCGGATCCGGCCGATACGGCGGGCGAGACCGAGGGGCAGCCGGTGGGTGGTCCCGAATCCGCGATTGCGGGTCCGGAGGCCAGCAAGGAAGGAATCGACGCGGGAGACCCCGCGGCTGTCGCCGCTCCACCCAGCGCGACGGCTGGAAACCTCGCTGAGAGAGAGCTGCCTGCGGCGGCTGATGCGGCGATGGAAGCGACCACCAGCGTACCGGTGGAAGCGGAGGTCGAAGCGAGAGCGGGCGGTGCGGAGAACGCCTCCGGTGGCGAGCCCGAGGCTTCCGCTCCCGCCGAGCCGGTGGCGACCGCCAGCAGCGGCACACCGGAGCGGACGGAGGTGCCGACTGCGGGCGAGGAGAAACCCGGGACGCCGGCTCAGAAGCCGGAAGCTCCAGAGGAGTCCGACGAGAGCGCGCCCTCGCCGATGGCGGAGCCGGGGTTCGCCGAACTCCTCGACAAGAGCCTGGAGCGGGTCCGTCCGGTCCGGGCGGGCGACCGGCTGCGCGCGGTGGTGCAACGCATCGAGGACCAGTGGGCGTTCCTCGATTATGGCGGACCGAGCGAAGCCCTGATCGAGACCCGCGAACTTCGCGATGCTGACGGCAACTTGAAGATCGGGGTGGGTGAACGCCTCGATGTCACCGTCTCCACTGCGGGCGATCAGGTGATCGTCAATCGCATGGTGCGGGCAAAGACTCGCGACCGGTCGGTGGTCAAGCAGGCCTTCGCCACAGTGGCCACGGTCGAGGGCAAGGTCACGGGAACCAACAAGGGTGGCTTCGACGTCCTCGTGTCCGGGTTCCGGGCCTTCTGTCCCATTTCTCAGATCGACCGCATCTACTGCACCGATCCCCAGTCCTTCGTCGGGAAGACCCTGCCCTTCCGTATCATCGAATACAAGGAGGGTGGACGGCGGATCGTGGTGTCGCGCCGCGTACTTCTCGAGGACGAACGCAAGAAGGTGGCGGAAGAGACGCGCCGGCACCTCGCTGTGGGTGCGGAGATAGAAGGCACGGTGGTGCGGCTGCAGCCGTTCGGGGCATTCGTCGACATCGGCGGGATCGATGGCCTGGTCCATGTTTCCGAGCTTCGCCATGCCCGTGTCAGCGATCCCGCCGAGGCCGTCGCGGTGGGGCAGAGGGTCAAGGTGCGGGTGATCGGGATCGAGAAGCTGGGAGACGAGAAGAACGAGCGCATCTCTCTGTCGGCGAAGGCGCTCGAGTCAGATCCCTGGGGTGGGGTCGGTGACCAGCTCAAGGTCGGCGATATCGTCCAGGGTCGCGTCCTCCGCCTCATGAACTACGGAGCATTCGTGGAAGTGCTCCCTGGCATCGAGGGCCTGCTGCACCTGAGCGAGCTCGACAAGCGCGTTCGCCATCCGCGAGAAGCAATGAGCGAAGGCGATGCGGTCGAGGTGCGGATCCTCGAGTTCGACGCCGAGCGCAAGCGGCTATCGCTCTCGCGACGCCTCGATCCCTCCGCTGAACCGGTTGAAGCCCAACCGCTGAGCCTGGAGGCGGGGATGGCGATCGAGGGCAAGGTGTCGAACGTGAAGCCCTACGGGGTCTTCGTGCGTATCCACGAACCCAGATCAGGTGCGGATGGCCTGCTGCCGGTCGATGAAACCGGCCTCGATCGCGGCGTCGACCTGGCCCAGGCCTTTCCGGTCGGGTCCACGGTCGAGGCCGAGGTGCTTCGCATCGATGACCGTGGACGCATCCGCCTGACCAAGCGGTCGGCCGAGGAAAGGGCGCAGAAGGGCGAGCGCGAGCGCGGGCGACCACGGGGCGAGGGTGCCCGTGGTGCCGGGGAGCGTGGGGCCGAAGGCGGGCGGGGTGGCCGGCGGGACCGTGAGACCCCGGACGGCGCGGACAGCGACAACGAGCGGCGCGAGTCCAAAGTGGCAAGCGGGTTCGGCATCATGGCCAATGCCTTCAAGCGGGTGCTCGACGGACGAAGCTAGGCGCGCTGAGAGTTACTCACCCCCGGGAGGAGCCCATTCTCCCGGGGGTATTCTCTTGCCAGCTAGAAGCTCGACCGCGACCGCGATGGCCATGAGGATGCCCGCGAGGGCCGCGTCGCGCGGCGACCTGACTGGGGCCGTGGCCAGCTCCGCCAGGCGATCCGCCGCGAAGAGATCATGGTCGGTCAGGGCCGGGCTCATGATGAGGTTCTGCCGGAGGGGAGCCAGGGGGCCGTCCAGCCAGGCCGGATAGTCGGCCAGCGGTAGCATCCCCTGGAATCCAAACCGAGAGGCCAGGCGGCCAGCCGAGCGCACAGCCGCGGCGATCGGCCACGGTGTTCCCGGAGGAGCTCCTGTGCGTTGCCATGGGATCCGGGCGAGCTCGGGATGATGCCGTACGAGGGCCTGAGCCAGCGCCCGTCCGAACCGCCGCTCGGCGAGCCGGAGCTCGGCCATCACGCCCAGGGCTGGCGCCTCCGCATAGGGCGTGATCACGGACATGAAGTGGCGGTCGATAGCCAGCCCGGCGGCTGCCAGCCGCCCAACCCGAGTCGCGAGGAGGAACTGCCGCGCCCGGTCGGGAGCGGGACCCGGGGGCACCGCGGCCAGCGCTCGAACCAGGGCGGCTCGCGGCTGATCGGCGAGATCGGAAGCCATCCTCGGCTGGATGACAGCACTCAGCTCCCCCGGGCGCAGGATCTGGTTGAAGATCATGAACAGTCGCTCAGGGAGCGGAGGGCCGGGGAAGCTGTAGCGCGGATGCGCGAAGCTGCCGCCGAGAACGGCGTCGCCGGCGAATCCGTTCCACTGGTGGGAGGCTCCCTGCCGCATCTCCCAGAGGATGTCCGCGCCATGGAAGTGGAGCGCAGAGACGTGGCCATCCGTCAGCGCGGCACAGGGCTCGAGGACGCGTGCGAGGCCGTCCGGCGTCCAGGGTCTCACCTGGTGATCGACACCCACCACGGCGGCTGCACGGCGGGCAAGCCGCTCGTCGGCACACCCCGGCTGACCAAAGGTGAAGGCCCGGGGGTGGACACCCTGGGTGGCGAGGAGAGCCAGGACGAGACGGGAGTCCAGGCCGCCTGAAAGGAGGAGGGCAGGACGGTGGTCGGGAGCCAGGATTGATGAAGTGGTTTCGGCCAGGGCGGCGTGAACACGATCCGCGGCCATTGCCAGCGTTCTCCGCTGAGCCGGCTTGGATGGGACCTCGGTCCGCGTCCGCTCGACCTGAGCGGCGGTCAGCACGAAGCGCGCCCCGGGCGGCAGGGCCTCGACTCCGCGATAGAGAGTGTGCTCCGCCAGGAGTTGCCCGAAGGTGAGCATCTCGGAAACACCGATCGGGTCGATGTCCACCGCCGG
This sequence comes from Candidatus Eiseniibacteriota bacterium, assembly GCA_963823555.1. GTDB lineage: Bacteria > Eisenbacteria > RBG-16-71-46 > CAVPCR01 > CAVPCR01 > CAVPCR01. Next base: position 1,128,479 of record CAWGMA010000001.1, read on the forward strand.
CGGGAGCTTGGCCAGCGGGAGCGCCGCGGAGCCGATCGCCACTCCCCGCGGGAGGAGCCGCATGTATAGCGGCCACGCTCCGAGCTGGTCGAGCACGAGCAGGAGACGCGATCCATCGAAGGCGATCGCCGCATGAGGGCAGGAGGTCAGGGGCCCCGATGGGCCCGGGATCTTCTCTGATCTCAGCGCAGCCAAGAGGGACCTCGCGGCCGGCAGGGCACGCCCCCCGGCCACAGCGATCGCTAGCGCGCCCTCCTCGTGGAGCAGGGCGGCCGAGCCCAGGTCCACCCCTTCATCCGCACCGGTCGCCGGCCCGGTCCCGCGGGGCGAGCGCGGCGACCGTTGCTCGGAGGAGATGACCGCAAAGGCACCTCCCGCGAAGTGCGCCCGGGCCAAGTGCTCCCATGTAGCCGACGGGCGCGAAAGAAGAACGTGCTCGAGATCCGTCGCGCTTCGCCCCGCACTCGATGGGTGATGCGGCGGGACCTCCGGTTCCCAGTGGATGACTGCGAACAGGCCAGCCATCCGGCTAATCGTCCATCTGCCGAACCGGGGTCGGCTCGGTCTCGGGCGTGATGGGGCGCGCCCTGCCTCGGCAACAAGGCAAGGACTCTCGAGTCCATTGGCATGGGGTTTGTAGGTGGGGCGGCGCACCCTGTGACATCGGCCAACCGCATGTTGCGACGGACCTCGTCATCAGATCCGGAAGGGGGCGCCTCGGCGTCCTCGCCATAACCTCCGCTCGGGCGCAAAGACCTGTGGATGAGCGGCTTCCGGAAGGTGAAGAAAGCGGCAAACAGACAAAAAAGCCGTTGACACCTGCCGCGTGTGACGGATAAGTTCCCGGCGCTTGGTGGTGAAAAGTGGGTTTCAACAGGCACCTATTCCCATCAAGTGGGTTCACCGTCCAATATCAGACCACTTGTTTGAGTAGTCTCCGTGGTGAACTCCTGGGGTGACTCGTCACGATCGAGGTCTCCGTGCCGGGCGTATACATCGGGGAAGACCTGCATTCCATCGACGCCAAGGGACGCCTCAACGTACCGGCGCGCCATCGCCGGGTCGCGGCCAAGCACGGGGGCCTCACGCTCTGGATCATGCCGGGTTTCGAGGAATGTCTCGTCATCCTCGATGACGAGGGCTACCACGCATTCGCGGATCGGATTCGAAGCTTGCCCATGAACGCCGAGGAGGCGCGCCTGTTCGAGCGCAAGCTCTACCCGCGCATCGCCGAGGCGGAACCTGATCAGCAAGGTCGGATCGTCATCCCGGAGAATCTGCGGCGGTATGCCGGTCTCGAGGGCGAGGCTCTCTTGCGCGGGACCAACAACCGCATCGAAGTCTGGAATCCGGCTCGCTGGGCGAACTATGAGGCGGCTCACGACCAGTCCATGGCCGAGATTGCCAAGAATCTCATCTTCTGATGGGTGAATCGTGGGGCTCCAATCAGCCCACCGTCCGGTCCTGGTCGCCGAGGTGCTCGCGCATCTCGTCACGGACCTGACCGGCAGGTACGTGGACCTCACGGTCGGGGGGGGAGGACATGCCGAAGCGATTCTCATGGCTCTTGCACCCGCGGGGACACTCCTCGGTGTAGATCGCGATCCGGCACAGGTGGCCTTGGCCTCCATGCGTCTCGCCCGGTTCGGTGCCCGGGTCGAGGTGGTGGTGGGACGGGCTCAGGATCTTACAGCGATCCTCGCAGTTCGGGGGATCGAGCAGGTGGACGGCGTGCTGCTCGACCTGGGGCTCTCCAGTGACCAACTAGCTGCGGGCCGGGGATTCAGCTTCGAGGGCGACGCCCCCCTCGACCTGCGATTCAACCCCGGCGAGGACCGCGAGACGGCTGCTCAGCTACTGGAGCGGCTCGAGGACACCGAGATCGCCGAGCTCCTCATGAGCTACGGCGAGTTCCCTCGCGGTCAGGCCCACCGGCTGGCCCGCCGCCTGGTGCAAACCCGGGATCGCGCGCCCTTGGCGCGGGTGGCGGACCTCCGTGCCGCCGTGCTCCCCCTCCTGCCTCCGGCGCGTCGCGCCCAGACGCTTGCTCGCATCTTCCAGACCTTGCGCATCGCGGTGAACGACGAGCTCGACCAGGTCGAGGGCAGCCTCCATGCCGCATCCGATGCGCTGCGCCCGCACGGCGTGCTGTGCGTCATTTCCTACCACTCACTCGAGGATCGCATGGTGAAGCGGTTCTTGAGCCCCCCGGCTCCGCCGCGACGCGATCTGCCGCCGCCGCCTGGATGGCCGGTGCCACGTTTCGTTCTGCTCACGCGAGGAGCCGTGCGCCCCTCGCCGGAGGAGATCTCGTTGAACCCACGGGCCCGCAGCGCACGCCTGCGTGCGGGCCGGCGGAGGGATGGATGACAAGCTACCAGCGACCCGGGCGCCGGCCTGGGTTTGGTTCATGGCGGCGCGACGCTCTGTTCACCGTCGCGCTCGCCGTTTCGATAGGGCTCATCGTCACGCGCCTCGTGGCCGGTGTCTCCATGCTCGATCAGGCTCAGGCCGTCGGAAAGCTGGAGCAGGACATCGAGATCCTCGCGCGCGAAGTCGATCGGGAGCACGTGGAGGTGGGGCGTTTGACTGCCTTGTCGCGGATCGAAGGTCGAGCCTTGGAGCTTGGACTTTCCCGCACCGAATCCGGGGCTGTCAGACTGCTCGCATCCGGCGAGCTCCCCGTGGTACCCGAAGCACGTCCGCTCGGGGCACCCGGAGCCGGCGCCCGCGGGAGCTGGTTGTTTCGCGTTTGGAATTCGGCGCGAGTGTCGGTCGCGCAGGCCGACATCTCCGCTCGGGAAAGGGCGGGAGCGGTCGTGGGAGGAGCGGTTCCTGTCGCTCCGGCCGCGGCATCCGCTCTCGCCGCAGGTGGAACTGGCGGCGAGGGCGTTGAGCAGTGCGAGATCTGCCGCGCCATCGCCGCCGGCAAGAAGGTGAGCCACTAGGGACCGGTGGCGGGTCCGACCCCGGTCGGATCCTGGACAGGACCGGCGTTTCGATCGAAGTTCGGCCCAGGGATGGGAGATTGTCGGCAATGCGTCTTGTGATTCGCGGTCGCCGCACGGGCCAGAGCCGCAGCCGTGCATTCAAGCGGCGGCATGCCGGGCGGCCGTGGCGATCCGTGGTCGAAGGTGCCCTGGAGGCTCGCGGGGGGGTGCTGCCACCCGTGGCCGCGCGCGTCGCCATCGTTCGGATCCTGCTCGTTATCGGGTTCTCGATCCTCGTCGTTCGCCTGTTCTGCCTCCAGATTCTCGATCACAGCGACTTCTCGCGCCGCGCCATGGTCCAGCAGGAGCGGCGGGTCCCGGTAGCCGCCGTCCGCGGTGATGTGGTGGACCGTGAGGGACGCGTGCTGCTCCATACGCTCACTTGCCGCACGCTCGTGGCTCGCCCGGCCGCAATCGCCGATCGGGACGCCCTGGCCAAGGCGCTGGCTCCGATCATCCATCGTCCGGCGGCGGAGATCCGCCGCTCGCTGTCGAAGCGCGCTCGCCTGATCGAACTGGACAGCCAGGTGGACCTCGAGGAAGCCGCTGCACTCGGCCGCTTGCGCCTCGCGGGTTTGAGCATCGAAGAGGCCGGCCGGCGCGTGAAGCTGATCGATGGCTGCGATCTTCTCGGGGCCGTGAACCGCGACGGGGTTGGTGACGAGGGCATTGAGCGCGCGATGGAGGAGTTCCTGCGCGGGCAGAGCGGCTGGGAGACGCGCTTCACCAAGGCCGACGGGCGCGTGATTCCGCTGCCGGGTGGGACGGCCAAGCCGGCCACGCCCGGCGACCGCGTCGTCCTGACCATCGATGCCAGCACGCAATGGATGGTGGAGGACGCGCTGGCTCGAGCCGTGGACGAGCATTCCGCACGCGGTGGATCGGCGGTACTCGTCGAGGTCGAGAGCGGGGAGGTGATCGCGCTCGCTGCGGTCGGGGCCGCTGGCCCGGGCGCGGGCCGTCGCGCCAACCGCCTTGCACCCATCGAGGACACCTTCGAACCCGGCTCCACCTTCAAGATCGTGACCTTCGCCGCCGCCCTCGACAAGGGGTTGGTCGACGACAACTCGGTCTTCTTTGCCGAGAATGGCCGCGCCCGGCTCGGCCCTTGCGAGATCCGCGATGTGAAGAAGATGGGCTGGCTGTGCACGGCCGACGTGATCGCTCAATCATCGAACATCGCCACGGCCAAGATCGGGCTCCAGGTTGGGGCTCAGGATCTCTACGCCGCTGCCCGCCGGCTCGGCTTCGGCATGCCAACGCACATCGAACTGCCCGGAGAAGTCGGTGGCATCCTGCGCCCGGTCGAGGCGTGGAGTGGACGTTCGACGCCGACCGTGGCCATCGGCCAGGAGGTGGCGGTGACGTCGCTCCAGATGGTCATGGCCTATGCCGCCATTGCGGGCGGGGGTGAGCTGCGCCGTCCCCGGATCGTGCGCGAGGTCATTCGCGCGGACGGCCAAGTCCGCCTGAGCTCCACTCCCGAGGTGGTGCGGCGGGTGATGAGCCCGGAGACGGCGGCGACACTGACCCGTTACCTGACCCGGGTGGTCGAGCACGGCACGGGGAAGCGGGCCCGGGTGCCGGGGGTCCTGGTCGCTGGGAAGACCGGCACGGCGCAGAAGGCGCGCACCGACGGTCGGGGGTATGCTCAAGGGCGGTATGTCTCTTCGTTCATCGGGTTCTTCCCCGCGGATCGTCCCCGCTATGCGCTGACGGTCTCGATCGACGAGCCCGCCGGAATGCACTATGGCGGGGAGGTGGCGGCGCCCGTATTCCGGGAGGTGGCCACGGCCCTCTTGGGTCCCACGAACCAGGTTCAAGGATTGGAGCTGGTCTCGGTTCCCGCCGAGCGGAAGGCGGTTGAGGCCGTGGTCCCCGATCTCAAGTTCCTGACCCCGGAAGCGGCGCGGGCGCGTCTGGCCGCCATGGACTTGATCCCGGCCATGGTCGCCGATGGCGAGCGCATCTTGACCCAGGAACCCGAGGCCGGTTCCCACGTTCCGGTGCGAACGGTCATCAAGCTCGGATGCGAGCCGGCTGCCGCGGCGGCCATGCCCGATGTCCAGGGGCTCTCGCTCCGGGAGGCACTGAGCCGCCTCCGCGGCCTGGGCCTCGAGGTGCGAGTGCAGGGTTCGGGGCGGGTGGTCACCCAGTCCATCGCTCCCGGCACCGAGCTCAAGGCGGCGCGGTTGTGCCGGCTGGTTCTCGATACCAGCGAGCACGGGCCGAGAGGGCGCCGTCAGCCCACCAGGCCCGCTTCCGAGCGGGAAGTGCCGTCGATCATCGCCGCAGCCGAAGTCGGCGGCGGTGGCCACCACCGTTGAGGGAGATGGGATGCTGGTGAACACACTGCCCAAGCCGGGATCGAATCCGGAGCCGGGAGCGGATGTGGGGGGAGGGCCCCGTGCGCTCCCGTTCTCGGACCTCGCTCGTGGGCTGGGTGAGCTCAAGGGCCATCCGGATGTCCTCGTGCGCGGGCTGGCGATCGACTCGCGGGCCGTCGTCCCTGGTACCTGCTTCGTGGCTCGTCGCGGCCTTCATGTCGACGGACATCGCTTCGTTGTCGAAGCGGTGGCCCAGGGGGCGGTGGCTCTCGTGGTCGAGACCGTCGATCCTGACGTCGGCGGCCTCGACGTGCCGATTCTCAGAGTCGCTGCGGCGGACATCGCGCTCGCCCATCTGGCCTGTCGCTTCTACGCGCATCCGTCGCACGAGTTGAGCGTGGTCGGTGTCACCGGCACCAACGGCAAGACCACGACGACGCATCTCGTGGCCGGCGCCTTCGCCGCCGGGGGCAGCGATCCGCGATCTTCGGCACGCTGGGCTTTGGCCATCCATCACGGGAGCTCACGAAGACCGAGCACACGACGCCACCAGCCACGGATTTTCAGCGCATCCTGCGCCAGTTCGCCGACAGCCGGGTCCAGGTGGTAGCCGCGGAAATCTCCTCTCACGCGCTGAAAACAGCGCGAACGCTGGGTACGCGCTTTGCGGCGGGCATCTTCACCAATCTGACGCGCGATCACCTCGATTTCCATCGGGACGAGAGCGACTACCTGAACTCGAAGCTCCGTCTCTTCGATCGCGCTGCGCGCGGCGACGAACACAGGATGCTGGCCATCGTCAATGCTGATGATGCGATGGGATCGCTGTTCGCCGCTGCTGCCCGCCGTTCGGGCGATCGCCTGCTTACCACCTCCATGCGTGCCGGAGCGGATGTGGTGGCCGAAGAGTTGGCCCTCGGTCCCGCCGGATCCGACCTCTGGGTCTCCCATCCGGCAGGTCGCACGCGGCTCCATCTCGCGCTGGCCGGAACCTACAACGTGGCCAATGCGCTGGGGGCGTTCGCTGCGGCGATCGGCCTCGGCGTGGATGCCGAGACGGCGGCCCAGGGTCTCGCCGGTGTTGATCGCGTACCGGGACGTCTCGAGCGGGTCGAGGATGCCGGGGAATTCACGGTCCTCGTCGACTATGCCCACACGCCGGACGCGCTGGCCACGGTGCTGGCCACGGCACGCGGCGTGACCCGGGGACGACTGATCACGGTCTTCGGCTGCGGGGGCGACCGCGATCGGGGGAAGCGTCCCCTGATGGCCGAAGTCGGGAGCCGGCTCGCCGATCTGGCCATTCTCACCAGCGACAACCCGCGGAGCGAAGATCCCGCAGCCATCCTCGACGAGATGGTCGCCGGCGTGCCCAGTGGACGGACGGTCGAGATCATCGTCGATCGCCGCGCCGCCATTGCTCGAGCCGTCGAGCAGGCACGGCCGGGAGATGTCATTGTCATTGCCGGCAAGGGGCACGAGACCGTGCAGATCGTCGGCGATCGCCGCCTACCTTTCGACGACCGGGAGGAGGCGCGGCGCGCGTTGCGCGCTCGCCGGGCGCCCTGATGGCAGAGAGACTCGTGATGGTGGATCACACGACAGACCCCGCAGCGGAGGCGCTTCTCGATCGGCACGATATCGAGATGGCGCTGGCTCCGCTCGGGGCCGAGTGGAGTGCTGATGCCGGTCCATGGCCGCCCATCACCGGCGGTGCCCTCGACAGCCGGGTCCTCCGCCCGGGAGAGATCTTCTTCGCGCTGCCGGGCGAGCACGTGCATGGGGCCCGGTTCGTGGTGGAAGCCCTGGCCCGTGGCGCCGCGCTCGCCATCGTGGCTCGGGGCGATCGGGCCTGGGTGCCCGATGCAGCCGACCCGCGCCGTGTGGTTTGGGTGGACGATGCCCAGGCCGCGCTGACGGCCCTCGGCCGGACGGCGCGCGCCCGGGCGCGCGATCTCACCGTCATCGGCGTCACCGGTTCCTATGGCAAGACGACGACCAAGGACATGATCGCCGCCGTGCTCGCCCCGGCGTTCCCGGTGCACAGGACTCCCGGCAATTACAACAACCATCTGGGTGTGCCGCTGACGCTCCTCGGGCTCAAGCCCGAGCATCGAGCCGCGGTGATCGAGCTCGGGATGAATGCGCCGGGTGAGATCGCCACGTTGGCCGCACTGGCCGCGCCGCGACTCGGCGTGGTGACCGGTATCGGGCGGGCGCATCTGGCGGGGTTGGGTTCGAAGGCGGCCATCATCGCCGCCAAGCTCGAGCTGACCGCTGCGCTGGGTCCCCATGGGCTCCTCGTCATCCCCGCTGATGATCCCGACCTCCTCTCCGCCGCCAAGCGCACCGGAGTGCGGCTACTCACGGTTGGCACGGGATCTTCCAGCGTCCGGCCGGAGCTCGCCGCGACCTCGATCGCCGTGAATGCGGATGGTGTGAGTTTCCAGCTCCGGGGTCTGGGCCTTGACGGGCTCGGAGTGACCTTGCCGGTCCCCGGACGAGTGCTGGTCCTGAACGCTCTCCTGGCCCTCGCCGTGGGGGCCACTCTCGGCGTTCCCAGTGCGGCGATGGTGGCGGCGCTGGCGCAGATCCAGCTTCCCGCCCGTCGCTTCACCCTCCGCCGCGCCGGAGACCTGATCGTTCTCGACGATTGCTACAACGCGAACCCCGAGTCGATGGCCGCCGCGCTCACCATGCTCGGCGAGCTGGCGGTCAGTCGCCGGATCGGCGTGCTCGGGGATATGCGCGAGCTGGGAGACATCACTCGCGCGGCCCATACGGAGGTGGGGGACCGCGCCGGACGGGTGCTCGATCGGTTGTACGTGATCGGGGACGAGGCGGCGACGATGGCGGCAGCGGCCCGGGAGGCCGGCATGGCATCCACGGCGATCGTCATCGCGAACGATCGCGATGCGCTGGCGCGGCAGGTCGTCGCCGATCTCGCGGCGGGGGATGGGATCCTCGTCAAGGCATCGCGGGCCCTCGGTCTCGAGGTGGTGGTCGACTCGATCCTGGCTGCCGAGGCCGGTCGCGCCGCTGACCGCGAGACGGATGGAACGCGGGCGAGGTCGGGAGCGTAAGGCCATGCTCTATTACCTTCTCTACCCGCTCCACGAGATCGAGGCCCTCTCCTTCTTCAATGTCTTCCGCTATATCACCTTCCGCTCAGCCTACGCGGCGGTGACGTCGCTGACCTTGTGCTTCCTCTTCGGACCGATGGTCGTCGCCTGGCTCAGGCGGATGCAGATCACGCAGAAGATCCGCCGCGACGGGCCGGAGACCCATCTGGCGAAGGAAGGCACGCCGACGATGGGCGGCATCCTCATTGTGGCCGCCATCGTCCTGCCCACCGTGCTGTGGGCGGACATCATGAACCGGTATGTTCTGCTCGCGCTCCTGGTCACGGTCTGGCTCGGCCTGCTCGGCTTCATCGACGATTACCTGCACATCATTCGACGTGCTCCCAAGGGACTGCTCGGCCGCTACAAGCTCTTCGCCCAGCTCCTCCTTGGCATCGTGGTCGGTCTCGTGCTGGTACTGGATCCCGCCGATCCCGCGCTCGCCACCCGGACCAACGTGCCACTGGTCAAGGACATGATGATCAACCTCGGGATCTTCTTCGTGCCTTTCGTCGTCCTCGTCCTCACCGGGAGCTCGAACGCGGTGAACCTGACCGATGGCCTCGACGGACTCGCTGCCGGGCTGGTCGCCTTCGCCGCCGTCGCCTTCGGCGGAATCGCCTACCTGACGGGGCATGCTCGTTTCTCCGAGTACCTCAACATCACCTACATCCCCGGGGCCGGCGAGCTCACGGTGTTCGCGGCCACCGTGATCGGAGCCGCGGTGGGTTTCCTGTGGTGGAACTGCACGCCGGCCAGCGTCTTCATGGGGGACACCGGCTCGCTGAGCCTGGGCGGAGGGCTCGCCATCATCGCCATCCTCATCAAACGCGAGCTCCTGCTGGTGCTCGTGGGCGGCGTGTTCGTGCTCGAAGCGGTCTCGGTCATGCTGCAGGTCATTTCGTTCAAGACCCGGGGGCGGCGGATCTTCCGCATGGCGCCCATCCATCATCATTTCGAGCTCAAGGGATGGGCGGAACCGAAGGTCGTGGTGCGGTTGTGGATCATTGGGGCTCTGCTCTCCCTGCTCTCGCTCTCGACGCTCAAGCTGCAGTAGGAGTGCGCATTCTGTGGTGGAACAGGTGATCGCCATGCCAGCCAGGGAGCAAGACGGAACGCCGGCCGCCGCGGTGAACGAGCTCGCGGGCCGGCGCGTCCTGGTTCTCGGCGCCGCGCGCAGCGGGCGCGCGGTGACCGGGCTGGTGCTGGGCGCCGGAGGGCGGGTCACGCTGGCTGATCGCCGGCGTGATGCGCTCGATGCCGAACAGGTGGCCGAACTCTCGGCCCGCGGCGCCACCCTCGCCCTTGGACGTGAGGACGAGGAGCTGATCACCGGTCACGACCTCGTCGTGGTCTCGCCGGGTGTCGCCGTCGACCACCCGCTGGTCGCGGCGGCCCGATCCCTGGGCATCGAAGTGGTCGGCGAACTCGAGCTGGCAGCGCGCCGGGTGCGGGCGCCGCTCGTCGCGGTCACGGGCACGGACGGCAAGTCGACGACGGTGACCCTGCTGGGGGCGCTGCTCGGGGCGGCCGGAAGGAAGGCTACGGTAGCCGGAAATGTCGGTCGGGCCCTGGCTCTGGTCGCCGACGATGTCGGTCCCGACGATGTGCTGGTGGTCGAGGTCTCGAGCTTCCAGCTCGAGACGGTGGACTCGTTCCGCCCGCAGGTGGGCGTTCTTCTCAACATCGCTCCCGACCATCTGGACCGCCACCACTCCCTGGCTCATTATCGCGAGCTCAAGCTCCGCCTCTTTGCCCGCCAGCAACCCACGGACGACGCAGTCGTCCCGGCCGGATTCGGTCCGGTGCCCGGCCGCGGTCGGCGGCTCCTGTTCGGTGTCGATCCGGCGCTGGTCGACCAGGGGGCCACAGTGGTCGATGGGTGGATCGTGCAGCGGGCGACGGGAGGGGAGGAGCGCATTCTCCCGGCGGCCGATCTCGGCATTCCGGGTCCCCACAATCTCGACAACGCTCTGGCGGCGGTGGCGGCGCTCATCCGCTACGGCGTCCCGGCGTCCATCCTCGCGGCGGCGCTCGAAGGGTTCCGCGGGCTCCCGCATCGCCTGGAGACGGTGGCCACACGGGGCGGGGTGCGTTTCGTCAACGACTCCAAGGCCACCAACGTGCACGCCCTGGAGAGCGCCTTGCGTTCGTTCGAGCGCGGCGTCCATCTGATCGCCGGCGGTCGCGACAAGGCCGGGGACTTCGAATCGGTGTCGCCCTTGCTTGCGGGGCGGGTCAAGAGGGTCTATCGCATCGGGGAAGCCCGGGCTCGCCTCGAGGTCGCCTGGCCGCAAGTGCCGGGAGAGAACTGCGCGAGCCTCGATGAGGCGGTGGCGCGAGCCGCGAACTCGGCTGAGCCGGGGGATGTCGTCCTCCTGGCGCCGGGGTGCGCCAGCTTCGACATGTTCCGTGACTTCGAGGATCGAGGTGAGCAATTCCGGCGCCTGGCGCGCGACTTGCCGGGCGCAGAAGCCGTCACCGGAGCCGGTGAAGGGATGGACCAGCGATGAGACCGCGGCCCCGTCTTGACATGATCCTCCTCGGGGCGACGGCCTTCCTCCTCGTCTTCGGTCTCATCATGGTCTATTCGGCGAGCATCATCTTCGCCACCGATCAAGGCCGCGAAGCCCACTACTTTGTCGAACGGCAGCTGATCCGCGCCCTGGTCGGCATCGTGGCCATGGTGGCTGCCTACCGCGTGGGGCCGGATCGCCTTCGTCAGGCAGCACCTCTGGTGCTGCTGATAGGCGGGGTGTTCCTGCTCGCCCTGCTCCTGCCCGGGGTCCGTGGGGAGAGCGTGCGCGGGACCTTCCGCTGGGTGCAGCTGTTCGGGCTGAACCTGCAGCCTTCGGAACTGGTGAAGCTGGCCCTGATCCTGCATCTCTGCCGTCTTCTCGCTCGCCGGGGCGACGAGGTGCGTACTCGTCAGGGTCTTTTCGCTCCCCTGGCGCTACTCTTCTTCTTTGCTGGTCTGGTCGCGCTGCAACCGAATCTCGGGACCGCGGCGGCGATCGGTATGACCGGGTTCGGATTGCTCTTCATCGCTGGAGCGCGCGGGCGCCATCTGGCCGCGCTCGCCGGCATCGGCGTCATGGCTGTGGTCGTCCGCCTTCTTCAGGTGCCTTACGAGCGGAAGCGGCTCGTCGACTTCGTCGACTTCATGGTCCATGGCAAGGGTGACCGGCTGGATGCCGGGTATCAACTCGACCAGTCCCTCATCGCTCTCGGCTCCGGCGGCTTCATCGGTAGGGGCATCGGAGCAGGATTGCAGAAGTTTCGCTTCCTCCCCGATTCCCATACTGATTTCATCTACGCCATTATTGGAGAAGAGGGTGGATTTCTTGCGGCGGTCTTGGTATTGGGGGTCTACGCTGTCGTCATCTGGCGGGCCCTGTCCATCGCGGCTGCGGCCGAGGATCGGTTTTCGGCTCTTACCGCAGCTGGCATCGGCGTCATGCTCGCCGTCCATGTGCTCTTGAACGTGGCGGTCGTGACCGGTCTGGTTCCGACGACTGGTCTGCCGCTCCCGTTCCTGAGCTACGGCGGGTCGTCCTTGGTGGTCAATCTAGCGGCCGTGGGGATCCTCTTGCGGTTGGCGGCGGACCGATCTCGGCTCGCCTCCGCCCGCTTCTGAGGGTGCGGCCGTTGTTCTGGCTCGACATGCGCGTGCTTATCGCCGGTGGCGGCACCGGAGGCCATCTCTATCCGGGCATCGCGGTTGCCCAGAAGCTCAAGCAGCGGCGATCCGACTGCGACATCCTCTTTGTCGGTACGCGACGGGGGATCGAGCAGCGGGTACTGCCGCCGCTCGGCTTTGCCTTTCGGCCGATCGCCGCGCGGGCGCTGCCGCGCCGCCCGACGCTCGAAATGGTGCGGGCCCTGTGGAGCCAGGGGGTGGGCTTCCTGTCGTCGCTCCTGCTCTGTCTGCGTTTCCGGCCGGACGTCGTGGTCGGTACCGGGGCCTATGCTTCTGCGCCGGTGGTCCTGGCCGGCTGGGTCCTGGGCAAGCCGACGCTCGTTCTCGAACAGAACCGGGTGCCGGGGCGGACGAACCGCCTCCTCTCGCGCTACGTGAACGAGGTCCACTTGAGCTTCTCCGAGTCCCGGCGCTACTTCCTGCGCAAGGACAACCTGAGGCTCACCGGCAACCCGGTGCGCGATGGCATTGTCCGGCGGGATCGGGTCCCGGTCGCCGAGAAGTTCGGTCTTTCGCTGGACAAGACCACGCTCTTCGTGTTCGGCGGCAGCCGCGGCGCACGGCGGTTGAATCAGGCGGTGGTCGATGCCCTGCCGCTGCTCGAGAAGATCCGCAAGCTCCAGCTCATCGTCCAGACGGGCGAGGAGGATCATGCCTGGGTCCAGGCCGAGGTCGCCAAGGCCAGGGTTCATGCCGTGGTCGAGCCTTACCTCGATGATATCGCCGACGCCTACTGCATGGCCGATCTCGTCCTGTGCCGGGCGGGCGCGACCACCGTGGCCGAGATCACCACCTGCGGGCTGGCATCCATCCTGGTTCCCTATCCGCATGCGGCCGACGACCATCAGGTCATGAACGCCGAGAAGCTGGTTGCGCTCGGTGCCGCCGAGATGATTCGAGACGAGGAGATGACCGGGAAACGTCTATCACGGATCGTCCGCCGGCTGGTGATGAGCGAACATCAGCTCCGGCGGATGGCGGTACGGGCGCGGCTGATGGCGCGTCCCGACGCGGCGGCCCGCGTCGCCCAGGCGATCGAACGGCTGGCGGGCGCCCCGCCCGCGAACCGAGCGACCGATCGCCGGCAGGACCGGGGGCCGCGAGCCGGGGCCCGGGTCTGAGGCTTGCTCGGCCGGGCTGGTCGAGCAGGGAAGGTGTGGGGGACGGGATTCACCACGAACCGACGGCGGCAAGCGAGAGGGAGGGAGACCAAAAGACGATGTACCGGTCCCGGCGCATCCATCTCATCGGCATCGGGGGAGTCGGCATGTCGGGTATTGCCGAGGTGCTGCTCACCCTGGGCTATGAGGTCTCGGGCTCCGATCTCAGGGACAGCGCCTTGATCGCCCGTCTGCGCACCCTGGGCGGACGCATTGCCATTGGCCATGCGGCGGAGAACCTGGGCGACGCCGACGTGGTGGTCGTATCGACCGCGGTTCCGCGCTCGAACCCGGAGCGGGTGGCGGCCGAAGAGCGCGGGTTGCCGGTGGTCCCGCGCGCCGAGATGCTCGGGGAGCTGATGCGCACCAAGTATGCCGTGGCCGTGGGCGGTGCGCATGGCAAGACGACCACGACCTCGATGATCGCCTCGGTACTCACGGTGGGTGGACTCGATCCCACCGTCGTGGTCGGCGGCCGCATTCGCGCCGCGCAATCCGGGGCCCGGCTCGGCGCCGGACCGTACCTGGTGGCAGAGGCCGATGAGTCCGATGGCTCCTTCCTGAAGCTACAGCCGACGGTCGCCGTGGTCACCAACATCGACCGCGAGCACATGGATCACTTCGGCAGCATGGATGCCCTGCGCAGTGCCTTTGCCTCGTTCATCGACCGTGTGCCGTTCTACGGCGCTTCGGTCCTCTGTGTCGACGATCCCGAAGTGCGGGCGCTCGCCGCCGGAGCCAGTCGTCGCGTCATCACCTATGGAACGGCTCCGGATGCCGAGTTCCGCGCGGTCGAAATCGAGATGAGCGGGCTCGCCGCGCGCTACGTCGCACTCAAGGAGGGTTCCCTCCTGGGACCGGTGACTCTCGACATGCCGGGGCGACACAACGTGCTCAACAGCCTGGCGGCGGTCGCGGTGGGGACCGAGTTCAATCTGCCCTTTGCCGTCGTGCGCGATGGTCTCGCGCAGTGTGGCGGGGTCACGCGCCGGTTTGATATCCGGGGCGAGCAGGCGGGCATCACCGTGGTCGACGACTACGGGCACCACCCGACCGAGATCGTAGCCGTTCTCGAGACCGCGCGCACGGTATGGCCGGGCCGACGCCTCGTTGCGGTGTTCCAGCCTCACCGCTTCACGCGCACGCGGGATCTCATCCAACGCTTCGGCACGGCATTCGCCGGCGCCGGGCATGTGATCCTGGCGCCGATCTACGCCGCTGGCGAGAAGCCCATCCCCGGAGTCTCCGCGGCCGGGATCGCTTCTGCGGTGGAGGAGGGGGCGCACGTTCCGGTCACCCTGGTCGAGAACCTGGGTCAGGCCGGTGATGTGCTGGCTCGGCTGGTCAGGCCGGGGGATGTCGTCATCACGCTGGGCGCTGGAGATATCTGGCGCGTGGGAGAGGCGTGGCTCGCCCAGGCGAGCGAAGGGGCCGAGGTCTAGGGCCCAGGTGGAGGCGAACGAATTGCGACAGGTTGAGCCGATGAGCGGGCGATCGATCGCCATACCGGAAGCACTCCGCCACATCCCCGATGTGGAGGCGCTGCCGATGGCCCTGCTCGCTCCGCTGACGACCTTTCGTATCGGCGGCCCCGCGGATGTGGTCCTGATTCCCCACACGGTCTCCAGCCTCGAGGCCGCCGTGGTCGCCGTCCGCCAGCATGAGCTGCCTCTGCTGCCGATCGGAGCAGGCTCGAACCTCCTGGTGAGTGAGGCGGGGTTTCGCGGTGTGGCGATCAAGATCGGCTCCGGCCTGTCAGCCATCACCGTGGGGGAGGATCGCCTGCGGGCCGACGCCGGCCGGACGCTTCCGGAGCTCATGCGTCGAGCTCGCCGGGAGGGCCTCTCTGGGCTGGAGTTCGCCGGCGGCATCCCCGGCTCTCTCGGCGGGGCGCTGCGCATGAATGCCGGCGCCTGGCAGCGCGAGATGTCCGGTATCGCTGATTGGGTCCGCGGCATCAACCTGGCTGGCGAGGTCGTCCGCCTCGATGCGGCGGAGATCCAGTGGGGCTATCGCACGGCCGTGTTTCCCGAGCCGCTGGTGATCATCGAGGCGGCGTTGCGTCTGGTTCCCGACGATCCGGAGGCCATCGGGGAGCGCGAGGATGGCTGGCACGAGGCGCGACGGCGCACTCAGCCGCTGGGCGAGGCCTCGGCGGGGTGTGTCTTCAAGAACCCACCCGGACAGCATGCCAGCCAGCTCATTGAGGCGGCGGGATTGAAGGGCGAGCGCATCGGCGGCGCAGTCGTGTCTCCGGTTCACGCCAACTTCATCGTCAATACGGGAGGTGCCACTGCCGACCAGGTCGTGCGCCTGGTCGAACGGGTGCGCGAACGCGTGCGCAGGGCGCACGGGGTCGAGCTCGATCTCGAAGTGCAGATGATCGGAATCACCGCTGGCGGAGGAGATTGAGGCGTGTTCACGCGATTCAAGGGGAATCCTCGCGCTTCGCGCTTCACTCGAAGAAGATCGATTGGGGCTTTGTCGCATCGCGACTTGCGGCTGCAATACCATGGTCGAGGCCCACGCCGGGGCTGGCTCCGGAGAATCGCGCTGGCCCTGTGCGGCGCCGCCGTCCTCGGCGGCCTCGCCTTTCTCGCCAACGCCACCGCCGAGCTCGTAAGCGAGTCGCAGTTCTTCGCGGTCAAGGGCGTGAAGGTCCGGGGTGCCAGCTATCTCGCCGAGGAGACCATCCTCGCCCAGATCGGGGAGGTGCGCGGCGCGAGCCTCATCGATGTCCATCCGGAGGAGATCGCGGAGCGTCTGGAGATGCACCCGCGAATCCGCCGGGCCAAGGTCAGCCGGGGGTTCGATCGCCGCATCCAGGTCGTGCTGGAGGAGCGAGAGCCCATTGCCCTGGTCGAGACCGGGGTGCTGGTGGAGGTGGACGTGGAGGGCTTTATCTTGCCTCCCATCGAGCGTGCCGGCTGGCCGGATCTCCCGGTGCTGACCGGCGCCGCAGGACGGGTGCCGACCCCGGGGACCCAGCTCAAGTCTCCGGCCGTGCGCGATGCGCTCGATTTCCTGGCCGACCTCTCCCATGTCGATGCGGAGTTCCTGGACATGATCTCGGAGATGGATCTCCGTCAGAGTCCAATCTGCAGCATCCACCTGGTCGGCAGGCCACAGGTGATCAAGGTGAATATCGGTTCCATCAGCGCGGCCAAGCTTGCTGGGCTGCGCCTGGTGCTGAAGGACCTGGAAGCACGCGGCCGGACGAACGTCGAAGTGGATCTCCGCTTCGAAGGCCAGCTCGTGGTTCGCGACCTCACGTAATACTTGGAGGGCAGGGCGAGTGTTGGATTCGATGATCTTCTGCGGTCTCGACATCGGAACGACCAAGGCAACGGCGATCATCGCCGATGTCGGCGATCCTGCCGCCATCCAGATCCTGGGAGTGGGCACCGCCCCCTCCGACGGCCTTCGGCGCGGGGTTGTCGTCGATCTCGAGCGCACGACGGCGGCCGTGAGCCGCGCCATCGAAGCGGCCGAGCGCATGGCGGGATTCCCCGTGCGCCAGGTGACGGCCGGTATCGCTGGTGACCACATCCGTTCCCTCAACTCGCGGGGCGTGATCGCCGTGGCCGGGCGCGACCACGAGATCGGCCCCGGGGACGTGCGGCGGGTGGTGGAGGCGGCGCGGGCCGTTGCCATCCCGGCCGACAGGGAGATAATCCACGTCGTCCCGCAAGAGTTCGTGGTCGACTCTCAGCGGGGCATCAAGGAACCGGTGGGGATGTGTGGAGTCCGCCTGGAAGCGGAGGTCCACATCATCACGGGTGCCACCGCGGCCGCCCGCAATCTGACCCGGGCCATCGAGAAAGCCGATCTCCGGGTCGAGGAACTGGTCCTGCAGCCCCTGGCCTCGGCCCGGGCCGTCCTGTCTCCGGATGAGGAGGATCTCGGTGTGGTTCTCCTCGACATCGGCGGTGGGACCACCGATATCGCCGTCTTCCATCAGGGCGCCATCCGGCACACGGCGGTGATCGGACTGGGCGGAGCGAACATCACCTCCGATCTGGCCATCGGGCTCAGAACCCCTCTGGAGCGGGCCGAGAGGCTCAAACTCGAGGCGGGGTGCGCCATGGCAGCGCTCACGCCGGCCGGCGAGATGGTCGCCGTGCCCGGGGTCGGTGGTCGCGAGGAGACCCCGATCCCGCGACAGACCATGTCCGAGATGATCGAGCCACGAGTCGAGGAGATCCTGACCTTGGCGTATCGGGAAGTGAAGCGGACGGGGTGCGCTGATTTCCTGGGCTCTGGCGTGGTGGTGACCGGCGGCACGGCGGCGATGCGCGGCGTCATCGAACTTGCCGAAGAGATCTTCGCCATGCCGGCGCGCCGGGGCTGCCCGCACCCGATCGGATCGGCTCCGGTCTCGCTCGATCATCCGATGTTCGCGACAGCAGTCGGCCTCGTGAGGTACGCCGCGGGGCAAGCCTCAGAAAATTGCCGACCGGTTGAATCTTTGGTTGACAAGGTGGGGACAAAACTCAAGAATCTCGTCGCCCAGTTCTATTAGGGCAGCGAATCCGATGGGTTCGCGGCGAGATCAAGCGAGGAGAATGACTCGATGCCTTTCGAGTTTGATGTAGAGCACAAGCGCTTTGCGACCCTCAAGGTCATTGGCGTGGGCGGTGCTGGAGGCAATGCTGTAAACCGCATGATCTCGTCGAGCCTGACGGGCGTTGACTTCATCGTCGCGAACACCGATGCCCAGGTGCTTGCCGAGTCGAGTGCTCTCAACAAGGTCCAGATCGGGCGCAATCTGACCAAGGGCCTCGGCGCCGGCGGCGACCCCGAGGTCGGGCGGCGCGCGGCCCAGGAAGACGCGGATGCCCTGGCCGAGATCCTCGAAGGGGCGGACATGGTCTTCGTCACGGGCGGCATGGGTGGAGGTACCGGCACGGGCGCGGCTCCGGTCATCGCCGAGATCGCGCGCGAGCAGGGGGCTCTCACGGTGGCCGTGGTGACCAGGCCCTTCACTTTCGAGGGCCGCCGGCGTCGGCAGCAGGCCGAGCAGGGTCTCGAGGAGCTGCGCGAGAAGGTCGACACGCTGATCACGATTCCCAACGACCGCTTGCTCCAGGTCGTGGCCCGGGAGACTCCGGTCGAGAGGGCCTTCGAGGTCGCCGATCAAGTACTGCTCGAGGCCACGCGCGGAATCTCTGACCTGATCACGGTTCCGGGGCTCGTCAATCTCGATTTCGCCGACGTCCGCACGGTGATGCAGTCGCGCGGCAACGCCCTCATGGGCACTGGCCGCGGCGCGGGCGAGCGGCGGGCCGCGGAGGCGGCGCTGGCAGCGATCTCGAGTCCGCTCCTGGACGATATCTCGATCACCGGGGCCGAGGCCATCCTCGTCAACGTCACCGGTGGCAAGGATCTCACGCTGTTCGAGGTGAACGAGGCGGCGTCGACCATCCTCGAGGCCGCGGGCGAAGACGCCAACGTGATCTTCGGCGCTGTCATCGACCCGGAGAAGGAAGGGGAGGTCACGGTCACCGTCATCGCTACTGGCTTCGCCATGAACTTCGCCAGGGAAAAGCCGATCGTGATCGAAATGGCTCAGCCCCGGTCGGCGGCGCGAGTCATCGAGCCGGCCTTCCCCGACGACGCGCGCATCCTGGAAACGCCGGCGTGGTCGCGCCGCGCGGTGGCTGGATTCAACCGAGCGCAATCGGCTCCGGCTCCAGCGCCCACGTTGAGCGACAATCTCGATGTGCCGACGTTCATGCGGAAGCACGCCGAGTAGGAGGTCAAGAGCTGCGGTCGCGGCATTCCGAGCCGCCTAGACATTCGGTTTGGGCCCGGTCCCTTGAGGAGGGAGAAGGCGCGGGTTGGACACGGGGCACGTCCCACCCGGCAACGACTCCATCCGAGGGTTCCGGGCCCTTTCCTTTGCTACGAGCAGGGGCTAGCAGGATGGATCGCTTGGCGGTGGGCGGTGCGGACGATGGGCGGGAAGCGTGACGGGGGGCCGAGGCGGTGAGCAGCCGTGAGGGGTGGAGGATTCCCCTAGCTGCGGTGGGGTGCCTTCTGGACTCGGTTGGAGCGCAGACACCGCGTGCAGACCTTGATCCGGGCCACCCGGCCTTCGATATTGGCGCGAACACGCTTGAGATTGGGCCGCCAGACCCGGTGCGATACGTTGTGGGCGTGGGAGATCCGGTTTCCCCCCAGCGAGCCCTTGCCGCAGACATCGCAACGAACAGACATGCTATCTCCTTGAGCGCCCGGTCCCGCGCGGGCGGACTGCCAAGAATGACGAGGGATGGGCCAACCCGATGAGCCCGATGCCGACCTCAGAGGCGAAAGAGCCTAGCACCCCGCGCACCGGGCTGGCAAGCCCCGACCCTGGCGCGCCCTCGTCTGGCTCGGGGCCATCTCCTCGACCCGGATCTTCCCTGGCGGGTGAAGGGGATGCCGGATCGGCGACCGTGGCGGAGGTCGGGGGGGGCTCGAACCCGCCTGCGGCCCGACCCCGCGGGGGAGGACTCGGCCTCGATGATCCGATCCAGTACCTCCGCGGGGTGGGTCCGCGACGGGCCGAGCTCCTCATTCGAATCGCCGTCCGTACGCCCCGCGACCTCCTCCTGACCTTGCCCCGGACCTACTCGGATCGAACGCAGATCAAGCCCATCGCCGAGCTGCGGGCCGGCGAGGCCGCCCTCATCATCGGCCATGTGGTCCGGGCGCAAGTCCGTCGTCGCCCGCGGAGCCGTCCCGACACGATGGCCGTCGTAAGGGATGAGAGCGGGGTCCTGGAGGTCGTGTGGTGGGGTCAGCCGTACATGCTGCGGCTCCTGCGTCCAGGGCTCGCCGTGGCCCTCTTCGGCGAGGTAGCGGTCTACCGACGGGGATTCACCATGAACTCCCCCGAGATCGAGGTGGTCGAACCAGGAGCCGAGAAGCCGGCCGGCATCGTCCCCGTCTATGGCCTGACCGAAGGAGTGAGCCAGCGGACGCTACGTGATCTCGTCCAGCAAGTTCTCCCTCTCGCCCCCGGATTGGAGGAGACCCTGCCCGATCCCGTGCGTCGTGAGCACGAGATGCCGGGGATCGCCGCGGCGGTGGCGGCGGTGCACGCCCCCGGGTCGCTTGCCCAGGCGGCGGCAGCACGGCGCCGGTTGGCGTTCGATGAGCTCCTGGAACTCCTCGTCGCCCTCGGCGTCCGGCGCCGCCGGCGCCGACGAGAGCTTCCCGGGTTCGCCCAGAGTCCTGGACAGCGCTTCGCCGCGGCCCAGGCGGCGCTGCCCTTCTCGCTCACCGCCTCGCAGGAGCGCGTGCTCGGGGAGATCCTCGCCGACATGGCGGTATCAAGCCCCATGCATCGCCTGCTCGAGGGCGAAGTCGGTTCAGGCAAGACCGTCGTGGCGCTCCTCGCCGCGCTGGCGGCGATCGATTCCGGGCGCCAGGTGGCGATCATGGCGCCCACAGAGATCCTGGCCGCCCAGCACATGCGGACCGCCCTCAAGCTCCTTCCCGGGGTGCGACCGTTGCTCCTGACCGGCTCCTCAGGAAGCCGCGAACGACGGGAGCTTCTTGCGTCGCTGGCGCGGGGCGACGGGGAGCTGGCGATTGGTACGCACGCTCTGTTCTCGGCCGACGTCCACTTCCGCCGCCTGGGGCTCGTCGTGGTCGATGAGCAGCACCGGTTCGGGGTCAGCGAGCGAGTGGCCCTGGCCGAAAAGGGCGCCCTTCCGGACCTCTTGGTCATGACCGCGACACCGATTCCACGGAGTCTCGCTCTCACCGTGTTCGGCGATCTCGACCTGAGCCTCATCGACGAGCGACCACCCGGGCGCCGACCGGCGCGAACCCACGTCGTCGAGACGACGAAGCGCGAGAAGGTGTACGAGTTCGTTGCGGGGCGCCTGGCACGCGGGGAGCAGGCCTTCGTGATCACCCCCCGAGTCGAAGCGGATCCCGCGAGCGAACTGTCAGCGGCCACCGAAAGGGCGGAGGAGCTTCGCCACCATCCACTCCTTGGCCAGCATCGAATCGGCCTGGTCCACGGCCGGCTTGACTCGCGCGACAAGGAAAAGGCGATGAGTGACTTCCGCCGGGGTGTCACCCGACTGCTCGTGGCGACGACGGTCGTCGAGGTCGGAGTGGATGTCTCCACGGTGACGGTCATCCTGATCGAGCACCCGGAGCGCTTCGGGCTGTCACAGCTCCACCAGCTTCGCGGTCGTGTCGGGCGTGGCGATCACGTGGCTCATGCCATCCTCCTTGTCGACCCGGATCTCGATCCCGAGGTGCGGAACCGGCTCGAGGCCTTTGCCGGCACCGATGATGGATTTGCCGTGGCCGAGCTCGATCTGGCTCAGCGCGGACCGGGCGCTCTTCTCGGCGATGCCCAGCACGGCTTCGGGAGCTTTCGCATCGCCCACCCACTTCGCGATCGCGAGCTCATCGAACTTGCGCAGAGGGTCGCCGTCGATCTGGTCGACTCGGACCCGACGCTGTCCCGGCATCCGGCCCTCGCCCGAGCCGTGGAACGGCGCGCGCGAGGGCACACCGCCGACCCGGATGACGTGCGGCTGACCGGCTGATCGCTCGGTGATCCCACCAGCGCGTTTCGGCCCAAAGCGGTGGCGGATTTCTTGCATCTCGTCCTCGTCGGCTCGAAAGACGCCACCCACGCTGATGGGTGCATTCCCCCCAAGCCGCTGCCGCGGATCTGCCGCGTGCGGGCTCCGGTTGCCCGTATCCCTCGTCCCCGGCCCAACGTGCGCGGCCCCGGCGGCGGGCTGAGGATGATCCAGTGCTCGTGGTCTGCCCATACTGCGCCACGCGACACCGCGTGAGCACCGAACACATCCCACCGCAAGGTGCACTGGCGCATTGCACGGGGTGTGGGCGTGCCTTCGGCGTGGGTGGGCGCGCGGCTCCGCCCGCGCAACCCCCGGAGGGTCCAGCGGCGCGGTCCGTCGAGGTCCGGGCGACGAGCCCGGAGAGACGCCAGGCACCGGCACCTGGGCCGGCCCGGCCGGCGCCGCGTCCACCCGAGCCAAGGCCGAGCCCCGCTCCCAGCGCTGCGAGCCCGGGTTCCGACCCGATCCCCGCCGCCAGGGCGGCGGCGACGAAGCCGGCATCCGAGCCGCGGCCGTCCCCATCCAGCGGGGAGAGCCCCGCTGCGGATGCTTCAGGGCGTGACGAAGCAGGGGCCAAGCGCCGAGTTCCACCGCGCTCGGCAGCAGCGAGCCCGATCGGTGCC
Organism: Candidatus Eiseniibacteriota bacterium; assembly: GCA_963823555.1. Classification (GTDB taxonomy): domain Bacteria; phylum Eisenbacteria; class RBG-16-71-46; order CAVPCR01; family CAVPCR01; genus CAVPCR01. Next base: position 1,151,001 of record CAWGMA010000001.1, read on the forward strand.
CACATCCGTCTGAAGGCGCGCACGACCCAGCATCGGTCCCAGAAGCCCATGGCCAGCATTCAACTCAAGCATCAGATGGGCAACGGGGAGCGACCGCTTCTCGTCACGCATGGCTTCGGACTCGGTGACCAGGTTTCGTCCGGTGACTCGGTGAACCCGAGCGGCGCACCTTCCGATGCTCAGGTCACGCTCTCCGCAGAGGACCTGAGGCAGATCGCAGAGGACCTGATCACCGCGCTTTGCTCCGCGCATGCCGATCTGGTCGCCGAGGCCCGCGCCGATCATCGCTGGGACGCGCATCTCGGCACCCTGGTGCGCGAAGCGTGGAGCGATTATCAGGCGGTGGCCGGAACGCAGGTTTCCGACGCGCACTTTCGGGCCGCGTTGAATCGGATCCTGGCGGACGGCAGGCCGGTGTTCTAGCCGCGCCGCGCCACGGCCACCGGCTCTTCCGCCTTGCGTACATCCGGGTCGGTGAGAACGCGCGGGCGGTGGGCCACAGGAGTCGGCCAGTTCATCCCCGAGGCGGAGAGGGCCCGCGCATAGACCTGGATGAGCTTCTCGACCACGTTGTCCCAGGCATAGGTTCTGGCTCGTCGTCGGCCCGCTTCCCCCATCCTGGCCCGAAGCGTCGGGTTCATGAGGACGGCCGTCAGCGCCCTGGCAAGGCCGGCTGCGTCACGGGGGGGGACGAGGAGTCCGGTTTCACCGGGCTCGACGACCTGCCGGTACCCCGAGATGTCGCTTGCCACGACGACGCGAGAGCTAGCCATGGCCTCCAGCAGCACGATGCCGAAGCTCTCGTTGCGGACCGCTGGCGCGCACAGGCAGTCCGCCGCAGCATAGAGACGAGGAACGTTGGCTGCGGAGATCGGGCCGAGGAAGCGGACGAGGTCGGGCGCCTTGGTTTGCGCTCGTGCTCGGAGTTGTGTTGCTCGCGGCCCATCGCCGGCGATCAGGAGGCGGACACGACCGAGCTCCCGCGCCACCGAGGGCAGGGCATCGATCAGGTGCTCGAGGCCCTTGCGCGGATCGAGGCGCCCCATGGCGAGCACGGTCGGTACGCCGTCGCGCGGGAACAGCGGCGATATGGTGGGTGAGAAACGGTCCAGATCCACGCCGTTTGGAATGAGTTCGTAGGGACCGGGGAAGTACTGGCCGACGAAACGGCGCGCCGGCTCGCTGACGGCGACCGGCACCGTGATCTTGGCGAACTCGCGGGCGAGGGGTGGGCGGAACAGGGCATAGCCGAGATTCGAGCGTGCCGTGGCGTGGAACGTGCCCACGACGGGGCGACCATCGGCTGCCTTGAGGGCGGCCAGTGGCAGCATCGGGGCGAGCGGGCAATGAACGTGCACGACATCGAATCGCTCGCGCCGGTAGATGTCCCGGAGGCGATTCACAAGGCCGATTCCGTACGTGAAGTTGACGGTGGCCCCGTTCCAGGGCACGAGGCGCTGGTTCCCGATGCGGATCACGCCACGTTCTTCCGCCGCCGTGGAGGCCCCAGCGGTGATCACGGTTACGCGATGGCCACGGTGGCGAAGGCCACGCGCCGTGGCCGCTACATTCTCGGTCACCCCCCCGTAATGTGGGTAGTAAGCGTGGGTGACGATTCCGATCCTCACGCCCAGCCCCTCGTGTCTTGTGCGGCGCGTTGCATGGTGACATCGAGCCGCCCGCGGGTGTGGCGCTCCGGCGCGGCGCTCCACAGGGGCCGGAACAGGCACCACTGAGTCGGATCGGCGGCGATGGCGGTTTCGAGCGGAGCCAGGAGCTGGCGCATCGCGCTGGCCGAGTCGGCGCCGGGTTTGACGGGAGCGTGAATGGATGCGTGGAACTCGGCGGGCGCGACGCGCCGCATCGTGGCGGGAAGGAGTGCGGCTCCCGTCGCGCGTGCGAGGCGGACCGCGCCCCAGGGCAGATGGGCCGGTGCACCGAGGAAGTCGACCGGATTTCCCTGCTGGAAGACGTCGCCATCGATGAGCAGGGCGATGATCCGGTTGGAAGCGAGTTGCCGGTACAGGGAGCGCATGCCGTCCACCGGCCGGACCACGGCGATGCCGCGTCGCGCCTTGTCACGACGCACCGCGGGAGCCAGCCGTCCCAGTTGCTCGCCGGTGACCACGGTCAGAGGATAGCCGCTCGCGGCCAGTTCGGCGGCTGCCACCTCCCAGTTGCCCAGGTGGCAGGTGACGAGAATGGCACCGCGTCCGCCATCCAGGGCCTGGTCGATGTGCTCACAGCCGTCGATGCGTACGGGGAACCTGGCGCCGCCTCCGGCGCGCAGCCACTCGAAGAGCAGAGCGCCGTGGCTCTCGAAGGTGGCGCGGGCGAGGTCCGAGGGCGAAGGCCAGGCGGCGGCCCGCTGGCGGTGGCCATCCTGGCGAGCGAAGGCCAGAGCCCGAGCGAGGTTAGCCGTGACGGCCGCGCGCCGGCTGGGAGCGCAATGGTAGTGCAACCGAGCTCCGGCCCGCGCGATGGTATAGCCCAAGCGCACGGGAAGGAGCCTGGCGATGGTCCTGAGGGTCGTCCAGCCGAGGGATGTGAGCATCGCGATGCGGCAGCGTGGTCAGAAGACTTCTCCGGCCTCGCGACCCCCGTCCCTCGGGGTCCCCGATCGCCGGAGCCAACCGTGCTGCACGCTATGGAGGGGGAGGCAAAGCTGTCAAGCAGTAAGCGCGAGAGGGGGGAGTGCCGCCTGTCCTGGCTCCTAGTCCGGGCCGGCGGGTTCAGGCCCGCCAGAAGGAGAGCGCGGGATGGTCGATGATCGACCACCGCACGCACCGAGGCGGGAGATTCTGGACCGCTCGCCGGCGAATCCTGACCTACTCCGTGTCCTTCCAGGGTGGGGGGCCAGCCGGCGCCCGCCGTTCGACCGGCTCCTCGGCAGATCCCCGGGTCCCAGCCCCGGAGTAGCCACAGCGCTGCTCGGCGGCTTGAGCAAGCAGGCAATCCGCGCGCAGGGAACAAGTTTCCCAGTTGCCCGTCAACGGACAGGACAGATAGACTCGGTTTTCGCGACGACAGTAAGCCGCCGACACCCGGCGCGCCCGACGCAACCCAAAGCCCTTCATCGCAGACCTCCGCGCTCGATCGTCCATCGAAACAGCGCTCACTTCCCGGGCCTCGCAACGGTCGTGCCACACGCGAGGAGGAGCATGGCGAGTCTCAAGATGGTGCGCTGCCAGGTCCGCCGCGCGGGTTCTCCGGCACCGCCTTCACATCGCTATGTTCCTCTCGACGTCTTCCACCTGTGGCAGTTCCTGATGGAAGTCCGCCACGGTTTCGAGGTCGTCGGTCCGAATGCCTCGATCTGGATCGATCTCGAAGATCAGAGGGAGATGTCCTTCTCCGCGGGTCAGTTCGAGCGGGTCGACGAGATCTGCCTGCACGTCTATTCAGAAAAAGACGGTATGTTCCGCAAGATCTGCCGATACTTCCGGACGGAGGAGAGAGACCGCCTGACCGGCGTTCTCCTTCGCCACTACGCTCCGTACGTCTATGAGGATGCCCGCCGCCCCCAAGTCAGCGAGCGCGCAGGCATCTGGATCGTGCGGGAAGCATAGCCAGCGGCAATCCACCGGGCGTTGCGCACGCGCGCCAGGCGCGAATCGTGCAGACTGCAGGCTCGCTGGCCGGCAAGCCCGAACTCCGAGCATGCCGGTGTTCTCACGCCTTGCGGCGTGTCGCGGGCAGCCGCCGGCCGAATCCAGCTGAGAGGAGCCAGATCCCCATGGTCGTGGTCAGCTACTCGGGCAAAGAGATCAACGCCAAGATCGTCTACTACGGCCCCGGGCTGTGCGGCAAGACGACCAACCTCGAGCGCATCTACGAGGCGGTCCCGGCAGCGAACAAGGGCAAGATGATCTCGATGAAGACCAAGGCGGACCGCACACTCTTCTTCGACTTCCTGCCACTCGAGCTGGGAGAGGTGGGTGGCTTCCGCACTCGCCTCATGCTCTACACGGTGCCGGGGCAGGTCTTCTACAACGCGACACGCAAGCTCGTGTTGAAGGGTGTCGATGCTCTGGTCTTCGTCGCTGACTCGGAACGCGGCAAGATGCAGGAGAATCAGGCCAGCCTGGAGAACCTGCGAGAGAACCTGGAGTCCTACGGCATGGACCTGGACGAGCTCCCGCTGGTCTTCCAGTACAACAAGCGGGATCTGCCGAGCGTCTACACTCGGGAGGAGCTCGACCAGGCTCTCAAGCGCGGCGACCGCCCGATGGTGGAAGGGGTGGCGGCGAAGGGCGAGGGTGTCTTCGAGACCCTGCGCCTGGTCTCGGAACTCCTGCTCACTCGACTCCGGGCCCGGCTCGGCGCGGCGTCGTCCGCCCCGCGTGGGCGGGAGGAAGACCCGACGGCCTCCCGGGCGGAGCGGCCCACGGCGGCCGGACCGATCGCCCAGGCCCCGCCGGTGATGCATCCGGGTCTGCACGGCGGATCCCAGCCCGCTCCCGCCCCGGGGCCGGTTGCATCCGCAGACACCCCTGCTTCGCCCCCCCGTCCGCGGGTTCCACTGGGCCAGCCGATTCCCCTGGCCCCGCGGCCGGTGTCGGCGGGGGCCCAGCTGGGTCCCAAGGGCCCGCTGCCGTGGCGTCCCGAGCCCGGTGCCACGCCGCAGCCGGAACCGCACCAGCTCGAGATCGTGCGGCTCGACAGCGCCGTCCAGCCCGAGGACCCGGACGTTCCCGAGGCATCCTCAGAGCCCCTGGCTGCAGAGGCGGTCCAGAGCGACAGGGAACGTGATCATCCAGCAGCTCCCACACCGGCAGGAACGAACCGCCTCGTGGTTCCGGTCCGGATCGAACGCGACGACATCGAAGATGTCGAGTCGATCGAGATCGTCCTGCGCCTCGAGATCGGGCAGCCCAAGGCCCGGCGTCAAGTTTCAGGTTGACCGCCGCGCGTAGCCACTGCTAGCTTGCGCCGCGTAGGGGTTCGTCTCCCGCTCCTGCGCGTCGTTGAGCGTTGTGCGCCGTCATCCCAGGATTTCACGCTCCGCCAGGCCAGGCGTCTCGTTGCGGCGGCGCCACACGCAGATCTCTTTCACCCCGATCTGGTGACAACGCCATGAAGCCTTCGGATCCGCTCCTTCCCGGGGTCGCCGGCGATCGTACCCATGTCGTTTCCACATCCGGGACCGAAAGGCCCGCGGGGACTTCTCCCGCGCCGGGCCAGGGGCCGCAGATCACACGCGCCGAGATCCAGTCGGCCTTTCGCGATGGGCTGAACGCGCTCAAGCGCGGGCGCCTTGCCGAAGCGGAGCAGCTGCTCGCTTTGACGCTGAAGCGAGATCCGAATCATGTCGCCGCGCGCATCAACCTCGCGCTGGTCGCCGATCGACGTGGCGACCGCGACGGGGCACTGCGCGAGCTGCGTACGGCGGCCCGGCAGGACGGTACGCGCGCAGAGGCCTATGTCAACCTCGGCGCCATCCTGGCCGAGGCTGGTCGCATGACCGACGCCGCCGACTACTTGAGGCGGGCCAGTCAACTGGCTCCCGATATGTTCGAGGTCCACTACAACCTCGGTCTATTGCATTATCGCAACGGGCTCCTCGACGATGCCGTCATCGCTTTCGACCGCGCCCTGGTCCTCGATCCCGATCGGTTCGAGGCTCTCTTCTACCGTGGATTGATCCTGTCCAAGCGGGGACGAGGGCAGGACGCGCTGGCAACCCTCGAGCGCTGCCACACCCTGTCGCCACGCCATCCTGCCACCCTCTATCACCTCGGCGTGGCCTACTGCCGGGCGGATCGCTTTGCAGAGGCCATTCGCACCCTGGAGACAGCGGTCCAGCTGGTGCCTGATTGCGCGCGTGCCCACTATTACCTGGGCATCGCCTACGATCGTGCCGGGCGAGCCGGGGACGGAGCCACGGCGTTCCGCCGAGCGAGCGAGCTCAGAGCGTCGGGTGAAGGCAGCTATCGGGTCGACTAGGCGGGTGCGATTGGTCTCAGCGAATCAAGCCATCTTGCCGGCGAACGCGACTGTTCGCACCGCCCGCCTGCCGTGAACGGATCCACGGCATCCGGTCCCCTTGAAGAATCCATTCTCGCGAGCCGGAGGTCTGGTTGTCGCGAAACCGCCGGTCCGATCGTATCATTATTGTTGACAGCTAGTTACGGTCATAACTTAAGGCGATGTCTGCGATCATGCCCTACTTGAACTACATCATTCTTGGCCTCGTGCAAGGCGTGACCGAGTTCCTGCCTATCTCGAGCGATGGCCACCTGGTCCTCCTCGGTCACTGGATCCAGACACCCGGCGATGGCATTGCCGTGGTCATCTTCCTCCACGCGGGTAGTCTGGCCGCCCTGCTGTGGGCATTCCGCCGCGATCTTCTCGGGATCTTCAGGAGCCCGGAACCAGGGCAGGTGGGCGGGCCGAGGCTGCTCGGACTCCTCATCCTGGCGACGGTGCCTGTCGTCATCGTCGGGCCCACGCTCTACTCGGCGTTCAGCGCTGCCTTCGAATCCTCGACCCTGGCCGCGTGGATGCTGATCATCAATGGCCTCATCCTGATCTCCACCCGGGCCTCTCGCGTGGGGAATGCCACGGTCAACGTGGCCACGGCACTGGCCATGGGCTGTGTCCAGATCTTCGCCCTGCTTCCCGGTATTTCGCGTTCCGCGCTGACCATGTCCACCGGGTTCGCCCTCGGCCGTGACCGGGTGCAGGTGGCTCGCTTCTCGTTCTTGATGGCCGTGCCGGCCATCGCCGGCGCCAACATCTACGAGATCATGAAGCTCGACTCGATGAGCGGCATCGAACCGCTCGGGCTGGCGATCGGCATCTTCACCGCATTCATCTCGGGGCTGATTGCCATCAAGGCCTTGTTGCTCCTGGTGAGGCGAGGCCGCTTCGAGTGGTTCGGCGTCTACTGCGTCTTGCTGGGCATCCTCTTCATCATCCTCGGCATCTGAGCTTCACCCCACCCGTCTGGTCATCGTTCCTCGTCCCTCGTCTACGTAGTTGGAGGGGATGATGTCTCCACCGGCCTGGTCTCCGCGCCGTGTGTGTGCTACATTGCCGCGCAACTCGCGGGCCCTCGCCCCGAGCAGCGCAGCATGACAGGCCAGGGTGTCTCGCACGCGCGATGGATTTCAGCACGAGTGCGAGCTCTCAACTTGGAGGTTCCCATGGCCGACGACGTGGCGATCGGCCCGGATGTGTGCGGGGAAGTGGTTCCACTTCGAGAATCCGCCGCGCGCGCCCTGGCCGAGCTGCTGGCCGATCGCCTGCACCTGGCCGCCATCGCGGTCGCTGCTGATGGCCGCATCGAGCTGGCCAATCGTGCCGCCGCAACGCTCTTCGCCACGGCCGAGCACGGCCTCCTCGGCATCCCGGTGACCGACGTGCTTGGCGCGAGCCCCGTGCTCGTCCGAACGCTGGAGGCGGCCCGGGGTGGCGCCGGCGGCACGCTGGACCTCTCGCCTCAAGGCGACCACGAGCCTGCGTTCCACCTGAGCATCCTCCCGGTTCCCAAGACCGGCGGTGCGCTCCTCCTCATTGCGGCCCACGCCGCGGCGAGCGCGGAGGAGGATTCGACTCACCGCCTGGCTGCGCTCGGCCGCCTCTCGGCCGGCATGGCGCACGAGATCCGCAATCCGTTGTCGGGAATCGGCACCAATGCCCAGGTTCTACGCCGGCGTTTCGAGGATGGTGATTCCCGGATTCGGTTCGTGGACTTCATCCTCGAAGAGGTCACCCGGCTCGATCGCATCATCGAGGACCTCCTGCGTTTCGCCCGTCCACCCGAGCCGCGTCTGGCTCAGCACGACCTGCGCGAAGCGATCGCCCGGGTCCTCACCCTGGCGCGAGGACGAATCGACAAGACCGGAGTCGAGGTCGATGTCACCGTGGAAGGCGAGCCCCCGGCCGCCTTTGTCGATGCCGATCAGATCGCCCAGGTCCTGTTGAACATCGTGCTCAATGCGGTCCAGGCCATGCCCCAGGGCGGCCGACTCACCATCATCCTCAAGGCCGTCGAACGTTTGGCGCCCGTGGTCGGTCGCACCGGTCGCCGGGCAGACGATGGCGCCGCCAGCGGTGGCTCCACGGTTCCCCTGCGCCGCTTCCTCGAGATCGAAGTCCGAGACACGGGTGTCGGCATCGACCGTGGCGACCTGCCCAAGCTGTTCGAACCCTTCTTCACCACGCGCCCGAGCGGTACCGGGCTTGGCCTTTCCACGTCCCAGGCGCTGGTGCGCCAGCATGGCGGAGCAATCAGCGTCGAGAGCGAACTGGGGAAGGGGACGGTGGTCACCATCCTGATCCCCGTGGAGAAGCGACGTGCACCTCGATGATCAAGCACTCCGGGCCGATGGGCCCCACGAGCCGCCGGCTTCCGACTCTGGGCTCGGCGCCGGCCGGCCATCCGGATGCATCCTCCTGGTTGACGATGAGGTCCCGCTCCGGTCCGCGCTCGCCGACGAGCTGAACCGTGTCGGCTATCGCGTCCTCGAGGCGGGTACGAGCGAGGAGACCTACGACGCCCTGGGGCGAGAGGTCATCGATCTCGTGCTGCTCGATCTGAAGCTCGGAACCGAGAATGGGATCGATGTTCTCAAGGCGATTCGCACCGACTGGCCCGACACCGTGGTCGTCATGCTCACCGCGTACGGCATGGTGGAGACGGCCGTGGAATCGCTGAAGCTGGGGGCCTATGACTTCTGCCAGAAGCCGTTCGAGCTGGCGCGATTGCTCATCACGGTACAGAACGCGATCGCAGGCTCGGCGCTCAAGGAGGAGGTCCGATTCCATCGCCGCCGCCAGGGGCGGCGCCTCGACACGGAGGTCGTGATCGGTGATTGCCCGGCCATGGGCGAGGTTGCCAGCCTCATCGAACGCGTTGGACCCAGCCGATCGACGGTGCTCTTGACCGGCGAGACCGGCGTGGGCAAGGAGGTCTTCGCCCGGGCCATCCATGCCGCGAGCCCGGTTGCCGATGGCCCCTTCGTCGACGTCAACTGCGCCTCCCTGCCTGGTGAGCTGCTCGAATCGGAGCTCTTCGGTCATGAGAAGGGCTCGTTCACTTCGGCCGACCGGCAGAAGAAGGGGCTCTTCGAGATGGCTCACGGCGGCACCCTGTTCCTCGACGAGATCGGAGAGATGTCGCTCGGGTTGCAGGCGAAACTGCTGCGCGTGCTCGAACAACGCAACTTCCGCCGAGTGGGGGGGACCCAGGACATCCGAGTCGAGGTGCGCGTCATCGCCGCGACGAATCGCGATCTCACCGCGCGCATCCGCGAGGGCCGGTTTCGAGATGATCTCTACTATCGCCTGCGCGTCGTCGAGATCCCGATCCCGCCGCTGCGCGAGCGTCTGGCCGATCTGGACCACTACGTGGCGACGCTGGCCCGCGCCGTGGCGCACGAGATGGGGCGCGAACCACCCAGCCTGTCGCCGGAGGCGCGGGCCTTGATGGCGGCCTACAGCTGGCCCGGGAACGTGCGGGAGCTCAAGAACGTTCTCGAACGGGCGATTCTCTTGGGTGGAACTCCGGTTTTGAACCCGGAGCATCTGCCGGCCGAGATCCGCTCGCCGGCGGGTGGAACCGGTCCCCGCGCGGTGCGGGAAAGGAGCCCCGAGGGGGTTCCCACCCTCGATGATGCCGAGCGCGAGGCGATCGAGCGCGCCCTGGCCCATACCCGCGGCAACAAGACGCTTGCCGCCAAGCTTCTCGGCATCTCGCGGCATACGCTGCGGGCCAAGGCGCGCAAGTACGGCCTCGAAGAGGAAACGGAGCTCATCACGAGCTAGCCTCCGGCCGCTCAGCGCCGTCCGGCGGTGCGGGCGGTATTTCGCCAGGACCCGTGCATACCGCCCTCGGGGCTCGCGTTCTGCACGCCCGGGGTGAGCCACCTCTTTCCGGTGCTGGCTCATTTCTGATCCCTCCCGGCCTCGCCCTGCCCGCCGCCCCGCTCCCGGAAGCCGATCGCCCGGCGCCCTCTACGGCGCGGAACGCTCGTTCCAGTCGCGGCTTCCGCCTTCTGTTCAGCCCCCCGGACCCGGCCTCGAGGGCCGGGCATGGCCCTTGCAGCCTGCCTCCCGTGGTGTCTTTCGCCCCAGCCAGGTTCGGCGCCCATCCAGGGCGGTCGAACCTGGATGACCTCTGCGAGGAAGCGTCCGGTGTCCAAGGTCACCAAGTCCATCCTCATCGTGGATGACGAGCAGGCCACTGCCTGGGCTCTGGCCGAGGGGCTCAGCGAAGAAGGGTTTGCGATCCGCACCGCCCATTCGGCCACCGAGGCCGAGGCGGCGTTCGCGACCCAGCCCGCCGACCTCGTCATCACCGATCTCCGCCTCCCGGATCGCAATGGATTCGAGTTGCTCCTGCGGCTTGGAGTCAATGGTTCGCGACCGCTGGCGATCATCGTGAGCGCGTGGGGTGGGCCTGAGATCGAGCAGAGCGTGAAACGGAGCGGAGCGCTCGCCTATGTCCAGAAGCCGTTTGATGTCGAGAGGTTGAAGGAAATGGTGGCGGGGGCGTTGGCCCCGACCTCCCGCTGAGCGCCCAACCGAGCGAGGAGAGCTCATGTCGCGAACTCTCGAAGCCCAGCTGATCGAAGAGGTCGAAACGCAGAAGCCGCAGCCGCGCTCGGCTCGCGCCGGGCATCTGCCGCGCCGGTCAGCGGAATCGGCCAAGGCCCCCCGCGAGCATGGGAGCCACGGGAAGCGGGCGAACGGCCACCCCGTCAACGGCCACCCGATCAACGGACATCGCCTGAAGGAAGTGGCGCTGCCCGTGAACGGGCGTGGCCGCGAGCGTGAGCGGCAGGTCGAGGATGTCCTCTCTCGCTACTCGCCGCTCGTCAAGTACGTCGTGGACAAGATCTCAGCCACTCTGCCCAAGACGGTTGATCTCGATGACTTGAACAGCTCGGCGGTCATCGGTCTCTATGACGCCTGGGAGAAGTTTGACTCGACGCGGGGCACTAAGTTCGAGACCTATGCCGTGTGGCGGATTCGCGGCGCGGTGCTCGACGAACTGCGCGCCCTCGACTGGGCCTCCCGCACGACGCGGCGCAAGGCGCGCCACGTGGAGGAGGTGAGCCGCGACCTGGATCAGAAGCTGGGACGGGCCGCGAGCGACAATGAAATCGCCGAAGCGCTGGGTCTCGATGTCCAGGAGTTCTTCCGTCTCTCGGATCAGGTGCAGAACGCCATCCACCTCTCCCTCGAGCGACCCCAGTCCCATGACGAGTCATCCGATGTGATGGGGCTAGGTGAGGCGCTCGAGGCCGAGGACACGGTGGATTCCCTGCAGGTGATCGAGCTCGAAGAGGCTCGGGCCATCTTGCTCGGAGCCATCAACCATTTGCCCGAGCAGGAGCGACTCGTCGTTGCCCTCTACTACTACGAAGAGCTCACCCTCAAGGAGATAGGGGAGATCCTCGGCATATCCGAATCGCGGGTGTCGCAGGTGCACACCAAGGCCATTCGCCGCCTCCGCCGGCGAGTGCCGGAGCTCGCGGCCTGACGCCGCCAAGCGAGCCAGGACGCGGCTGGGCGTACCCGGCATTGGGTCAAGGTCGATAGAGAACAAGCGAGGGAGAGCATGGCGCGCAGGAATGGACGCGGTTCGAAGAGTCTGGCAGAGACCATCACCCAGTTCGAGCGCTCGGAGCTCAGGCTCCTGCGCTCGGCAAGCCTGGCCCAGGTCTTGAGTCAACGTGAGGCGGAGCGGCTCGAAGAACGGTTCACCCAATCGTCTTCGCAGAAGCGGTCATCGGATGTGCTGGCCGCGGCCATCCACCTCAACAAGCTGCTGAGTGCTTCCTTGCGCGACGCGGCGGCGAGCGAGAAGCCGGGAGTGCAGCCGCAGTTCGAGGTGCTGGCCGAGATGGCCGGAGCGCTCCGGGGTGAGGCTCGTCCCGCCGACGCCCTGGTGCAGCTTCTCACGCTCCTGGGTCAGCTCGTTCCCTATACGCGGGCGACCGTCTTCGTCTTCGACGAGCTCAAGCAACGGCTCGATCCGATGGCTGCAGTGGGGGGTCGCGTGGACCTCATCGAAGGGGTCTCGTTCGAGCTGGGGAGCGGCTTCTCATCGTGGGTCGCCAAGCGCAAGAAGCCGACTCTTCTCACCGACCTGCAGCGCCCGGCGGCCGAGGGCGAGGAGCCGCTGCGCTGCTTCATGTCGGTGCCGGTGCTGGTGCACGGCGAACTGGTCGGTGTCCTCAACCTCGGGCACCGGGAGGCGCGCGCCTTCGATGAGGATCACCTGCGTCTGGTGAGCGCTGTGGCCTCGTTCCTGGGCGCGACGCTGACGCGGGAGGTGACCGCGCTCAGGCTTGCCGCGCAGGCGGCCAACGATCCCCTGACCGGAGTTCTCACTGCCAAGCAGCTCGAACGCCGGAGCTATGAGGAGACCGATCGCAGCCGGCGCTACGGTGATCCGCTCACCCTCCTGCTGCTCAAGGTGTCATCGTTTCCCGAATTCGTGGCCGCCCACGGTCTGGGCACCGCCGAAGCGATGCTTCGTGAGCTCGGGTCGGTGCTCAAGTCCACCGTTCGCTGCGTCGATCCGGTCGGGCGCGTCGGTACCGACGAGTTCGCCATGCTCCTCGTGCACACGACGGCACCTGAAGCCACGGCGGCTGCCGAGCGTCTCGTCGAGGCGGTGAGCCGGCACAGCTTCCCGCGCCGCAAGCGGATCAAGGTCGATCATGCGCTCGCCGCTTTCCCGGAGGGCGGCGAGGACTTGCGTGAGCTTCTGGCCAGCGCCCGCCAGCGACTGGCAGTGGCGGGCACCACCTCTTCAGCATCTCCGGCTGGCGATGCGGCGAACCCATCTCAGGCCGCCGCGGCCGGCGAGCCTGGGCATGGCGGCGCGGATCCGGAACGGCCCTTCGGGTCCCTCGATTCATTCGCCGACCAGGAAGACGAGTCGTAGCAGGGAGAGGGAGAAAGGTCTGATCGCCGTATGAGCACCCCGGCCAGGATCCTCGTCGTCGATGACGAGCCGGACATCCGGGAGATCCTCGAGGACTTCCTGACGCCGCGTGGCCATGAAGTGGAGGCGGTGGGGACCGCCGAGGAAGCCCTCGCGCGCCTGGCGCCGGGGCACTTCGCGGCCATGATCCTCGACCTCAAGCTCCCCGGACGTGATGGGCTTGCGCTCCTGGCCGAGGTCCGTGGGTTGGACCCAGAGCTCGCGGTCATCATCATCACCGGCTATGCCACCGCTGACTCCGCCATCGTGGCCCTTCGCCGCGGGGCCGATGACTATCTGCAGAAGCCGTTCGAGCTCGAATCGCTCGCTGCGGCCCTCGAGCGGGCCCTCGAGCGCCGGCAACTGAAGCGGCAGAACCGCGTCCTCGTCGCCCGCCTCCGGCGCGCCAACAAGAAGCTCGGCCGGCGCGGGCTGGAGTTGCAGGAACGCGTGGCCGAGGCCACGCGCAATCTGCGCCTGCTGCTCGATCTTGCCCGCGGTCTCGGCAAGGACCTCGATCTGGCGCAGACGCTCCATGGGGTCGCCGAGCGCGCCGTGGCACTCACGCATGCCCGTCTCGGGCTCGTCTTCCTGCGCACGGCTGCCGGCGGTCGCTTCGAGCTCGAGGCGGCAGCCCCGGCGGGCGGCCTCCCCGAGCCCGAGGCTTCCTTCGGTCCCGGGGAGGGCCTGGCTGGCCACGCGGTTCTGTTCGGCCGTACCCTGGCCCTGGGTCCCGAGACCGATCCCCTGGAGACCACCGATCCGCTGAATGTCTTCGCTCCGGCGAGCGCGCTCGCCGTGCCGCTGGTCTGGGAGGGAACGGCGATCGGAACGCTGGTCCTCATCGACAGCCAGAGCGAGCGATCGGCGGGAGAGACGGGGGAGACGGCTCTGGTGAGCGGCTTCAGTGCCGAGGAGCAGGATCTGGCGCAGACCTTCGCCGCCCATGCCGCCGTCGCCATCCGCAATGCCCAGATCTACGAGGAGGCTCGCCGCCTCGACCGACTGCAATCCGAGTTCATCGCCGCGGTGTCCCACGAGCTGCGGACGCCGCTGACCAAGATGAAGGCCTCGCTCGAGATCCTGGATACCTACTACGCACCTCAGCTCGATGCCTCGGCCCGGGAACTGCTTACGATCTCCGACGGGGCCGTGCGCCAGCTGGAGGATCAGATCGAGCTCATCCTCGCCTCGGCCGAGGTCGAGGGCGAGATCCAGCTCGATACCGCCGACATTCCCGCCAGCGAGATCCTCGAGGAAGCGGTCCGTCGTCTGCTGCCGGTCGCCTCACGCAAGGGCATCCGGATCGATGTCAAGGCGACGCCCGCCGGAGTCATGGTGCGCGTCGACCGGCAGCGCTTCATCCGCGTGCTGGCCAATCTTCTCTCCAACGCGGTCAAGTTCTCCGAGAACGGAGAGCATGTGCAGATCGAAACCGAGGTGGTCGAGAATCGCGTGCGCTTCCACGTCATCGATCGGGGCGTGGGTATCGAACCCCGGGATCAGGCCCACATCTTCCGTCGCTTCGCCCAGCTCGACGGCTCGTTGACGCGACGCGCCGGAGGGACCGGTCTCGGGCTCTCGGTGTCGCGCGCGCTGGTCGAGCGCCACGGCGGTTCGATCACCGTTCTCAGCCGACCGGGAGTCGGCAGCACCTTCACGGTCGAGGTCCCGGTGGCCGCCGCCAGCGCCGGCAACGAGCGCATCGTCAGCGCCGCCTAGGCGAGAGCTCTCCCGGACCGACTCGAGGCCGACTCGAATCGCCGCCTAGCCGCCGCTCGGTCGTGGGGTGCCCTTGCGCAGCACGAGGATGAAGTCGCTGTTCAAGGGATCGATGCGGCCGAGCGACACGATCCGCCCGATCAGGCCTCCCGCCGACAGGATCGCGTTCAAGAGCGGATGATTCTTGCGCAGGCGGCGCTGCATCAGGGACTCGTAAGCCGAGAAGTACTCGACGGTGAGCCCCGCCTCCCGGGCGAATCGATGGAGTGCGCGCGGAGTGGTCGCCGGGCGAAGGTAGGTGGGGAATGGCCCCCGGCTCTCGGTTCCGGCCCGCGACACGCCCCACAGTCGCCGGTAGGCCCAGACATGGAAGCGATAGGGCGTGAGCTTGGTGATGATCCCCTTGATCGAGACCAGGTTGGGGAGCGCGAGGACCATGAGCCCGCCGGCCTTGGTGGCGCGGACCAGGTTGGCGAGGGCCTTCTCGGGCCGCCGCAAGTGCTCGAGCACGTCCCAGCACACGATGACATCGAACTGATCGGCCGGCGCATCCCAGGTTTCGAGGTCGGCCACGATCGCTTCCGCGATCCTGTCGTGGCGAGACAGCTGTTCGGCCGAGATGTCGACTCCGACCACGTGAGCCGAGCCGAGATCGACGTGGCTGAGTGAGCCGCAGCCGGCCTCGAGCACTCGGGGCTGGCCCGAGCTCGCGCCCAGCCGATCGAGCACCGCTTGCAGCTTGGCGATCTCGGGGTCGAGATGTCGATGGGCGGGGCCGCTCATGCCGCTCTTCTTCTCATGCCTACCGCTCGATGCCGATCATGACGCGACCGATCACGCCGGAGACGTCGCGTGCGGGGTCGTGATTCGCGTTCGTGACCCAGGCGTTGCCGAGCTCGATCGTTGCGGAGAAGGGGCGGGCCGGGCGGAAACGGAACGAACCAAGAAGACGCCATTGCCCCTCGACGGTACCCCCGAACTCGCTCGCATCAGCCCCGGTCTCCGCCGGGTCGTCGGGGTCCCAGTAGACGCCCAGGCCATCCTCGCCGCGGTCGAGGCGCTGGCCGATGACGCCGAGCTCGAGCCCGGGGCGGACTTCGACCGCGCCGCGCAGGTGAATGAGACGGCTGTCGGGTCCCTCCGGATAACCGAGAGGGAAGTCCTGGTGGGCGAAGTCGGCAGCATAGAAGACGCTGTAGACGTAGCGCCAGACCCGGGTCCACTCGGCCACCAGGGTGGCCGACCGGCCGCGCACATCCCCCGCGAGAAAGGTCCCCAGCTGGTAGCCGATCCGAGTCGGCGACTGCGAGGTCTCGGTCCCCAGATCATCGATCAGGAGCTCGCCGTAGATCTCGACACCGGCCCGCGGCTGATAGCTGGCATCGATGTCCCACATCACGTTGTTGCGCACCATCGCGTCGCTTTCCCGCGAGTCGTTGTCGCGCTCGAGCAAGCGGCCGACGAGTGGGTAGGGGATGATACCCACCAGGTACAGGGGCTCGATCCCATCCGCGTTGTAACGCGCCCCCTCGGCGAAGGCCAGGCGGAGCTTGCGGTTCACCTGCCAGTTGAGGCGGTGGTAGGCGACGAAGCGGTTCTCGGCCTGGCTGAGGGCGCCGTTGACGATGACCGCATGCAGGCGCCGGTCGAGGAAGAAGCGCTCGAGGCGAATCTGCGTGAACGGTCGCGAGGTGGGCGAGATGAGGAGGGAGCCGGTCGTCCCGGGGCCGAAGCCGATTCGATCGCGACCGAAGTGGATGTCGGCGATGCGCGTGTGCAGCGCGGCGAACACCCGGTCCTGGTAGATGATGATGTCGGAGTCCGGGATCAGCGGATCGGCGAACTCGTGGCCGCCTTCGACATTGGCGACGTAGAGGTCGGCGAACAGGTGGAAGCTCGGCCACACCATCCAGGAGATGTTGAAGCCGAAGCGGGTGGAGTCGGTGAGAACGAAGCCGCGCTCGGGGGCCGCCTCGGCCCGGAAGCCGGCGAACGCCGACACGGAGAGCCGGCTGTCCGTGTCGCCGACGCGGAGGAGCACGGGCTCGGGGCTCGCCGTCGAGTCGAGCCCGCTCGTCCGGAGCGGGTCGGCGAGCGTCGCACGGGCGCGCCCGAGCGCGGGAGCGCC
Organism: Candidatus Eiseniibacteriota bacterium; assembly: GCA_963823555.1. Lineage (GTDB taxonomy): Bacteria > Eisenbacteria > RBG-16-71-46 > CAVPCR01 > CAVPCR01 > CAVPCR01. Next base: position 1,167,794 of record CAWGMA010000001.1, read on the forward strand.
GCTCCGGAGGGAGTCCGCCGCCACCGCGCGAGCGAGTTCGTAGGCCGGCTGGGGCCGCGCGGTGAGTCCGGGGACCGCGATCTCGCCGCGTACGACGAGCGTCCGGAGGTCCTCGTACACCGGGGCCGCGACCGGGACGGGGTCGGGGGCCCGCCCATTCCCGGGCGTGGGCTCATCGCCGGCGTCCGCCGCGCCGGTCAGCGCGGCGAGGATCAGGGCAGCCATGAAGGGCAAGAAGCGAGCGCGCGCCGAGGCCGCGTTCGCGTCCGGGGGATGGTGCATCGGCGCATGCTAGGGAGGAGGCGAGAGCGAAGTCAAGCTGGCTGGTGTGTCTCCCGAAGCGCGTAGCTCGTTTTGGGTTGGCGGTTTGACCGCCGGAAACCCCGTGTGCTAGCGTCCCTGAGCGGGTCCCGGAGGTGCGCCGGGACCCGTCTCGCATCGGGTCGTCACACCGCCCAGAGCCGCCGCTTCCCATCCCCGGCGAGTTTCTTCTCCTGCGCCGACCACCCGGCGAGAGGAGCGTTGGGAGTCTCCCATGTCCACCTCCGGATCGATCAAGGGACAGAAACCGGAAGGGGCCTACGCCCCGGGGCCGATCGAATCGCGCTGGCTCAAGCACTGGCGCGAGCACGATCTCTTCCGCGCCGAGGCGGACTCCGGCCGTGAACCGTTCACGATCCTGATTCCGCCACCCAACGTCACCGGTAGCCTGCACATCGGGCACTGCCTCAACAACACGACGCAAGATGTCATCATCCGTTACCGGCGCATGCTCGGGCAGGAGGCTCTCTGGCTCCCAGGGACCGATCACGCCGGGATCGCCACCCAGAACGTGGTCGAGAAGAAACTCCTTGCCTCCGGCAAGACACGCCACGATCTCGGGCGGGGGGCCTTCATTGCCGAGGTGTGGCGCTGGAAGGAAGAGCAGCACGACCGCATCCTGTCGCAGCTCGATGCCCTGGGTTGCTCATGTGACTGGTCGCGGGAACGATTCACGCTCGACCCGGGCCTGTCGCGCGCCGTGCGCAAGGTCTTTGTCGTCCTCTACGAGAAGGGCCTCATCTATCGCGGCGATTACATCGTCAACTGGTGCCCGCGCTGCCATACCGCCCTCTCGGACGAGGAAGTGGAGCACGAGGAGACTCGAGGCACCCTGACCACGGTGCGCTATCCGCTCAAGTCGGGGGAAGGTGCGATCGCGGTGGCGACCACGCGACCCGAGACCATGCTCGGCGATACCGCCGTCGCCATCCATCCCGAGGACGAGCGCTACCGGCACCTGGTGGGCCAGGTGGCGATCCTGCCCCTTCTCGGCCGTGAGCTTCCGATCGTCGCCGACGACCATGTCGATCCCGCCTTCGGCACCGGAGCGGTCAAGGTGACGCCGGCGCATGATCCCAATGACTTCCAGATCGCCGCTCGCCATGACCTGCCCGCGATCAAGGTGATGGACGGCGACGGCCGGATGAACGAGAACGCGGGGCCCTTCGCCGGACTCGACCGCTTCGAGGCGCGCAAGCGCATCGTGGCGGAGCTCACCGCTGCGGGTGCCATCGTCGAGGTCAAGGAGCACGGGCACACGATCGGGCACTGCCAGCGCTGCGCGACGGTGATCGAACCCACCCTGTCGCGGCAGTGGTTCGTGCGCATGAAGCCGCTGGCCGAACCCGCGCTGGCGGCGGTTCTCGACGGACGGGTGGTCTTGAAGCCCGAGCGCTGGGTCGGTGTCTACCGGCACTGGATGGAGAACGTCCGCGACTGGTGCATTTCGCGGCAGCTGTGGTGGGGGCATCGTATCCCGGCCTGGACCTGCGCTGCCTGCAGCCATCTGGTCGTGTCCGAGGAGGATCCGACGACCTGCCCGGCCTGCGGGGGGACTGCGCTCGAGCAGGACGAGGACGTCCTCGATACCTGGTTCTCGTCGTGGCTGTGGCCCTTTTCCACCATGGGCTGGCCGGAGAAGACGCGCGACCTCGCCTCCTTCTATCCGACCCAGTTCCTCTCCACCGGGCCCGACATCATCTTCTTCTGGGTGGCCCGCATGATCATGGCCGGGCTCGAGTTCATGGGTGAGGTGCCGTTCACCACCGTGAGCTTCCATGCCATCGTGCGCGACGGCCAGGGCCGCAAGATGTCCAAGTCGCTCGGCAATTCCCCCGATCCCCTGGCCATCATCGCCGAGAACGGCGCCGATGCGCTCCGCTTCACGCTCATGTTCCTGGCTCCCACCGGCCAGGACCAGCTCCTGTTCGATGCGGCTCGCATCGAGACCGGGCGCGTGTTCGCCAACAAGCTGTGGAACGCCGCCAAGCTCGTGATCGGGAACCTGGACCAGGTCACGGCGGACACGCCGACCCCGGCGGCGAGCGACCTGACGCTGGCGGATCGCTGGATCTGGTCGCGCTTCGCCGCGGCACGGGACCAGGTGGACTCGGGACTCCGGGACTACCGGATCCAGGAAGCGGCCAAGGCGATCTACGACTTCTTCTGGCACGAGTACTGTGACTGGTACCTCGAGGTGATCAAGGTCCGCCTCTACGGGGAAGATCCCAGGGCGCGGAATACGGCGCGCCTGGTTGCGTACGAGGTGCTGGAGGCGAGCTTGCGGCTCCTCCATCCGATCATGCCGTTCCTGACCGAGGACCTCTGGCAGCGGTTGCCCCATCGCGGGCTCTCCATCGCGCGGGCACCATGGCCGGAGGCTCGGGCTCGCGACCTCGAGGCGGAGGCCGACATGGGGTTCCTGATGCAGGCCATCACCGCAGTCCGCACGATCCGCTCCGAGATGAACGTGCCTCCCGGTCGCGAGGCGGAGGTGATGGCCCATGCCGGCGGTCGCGAGGCGGCGCTGCTCGAGTCGGGCCGGGAACTCATGGCCACGCTGGCCCGGGCGCACATGGTCATCGATCCCGCGGCGGCGCGTCCGCCTTTCGCCGCGGCGGCGGTGGTGGGGGATAGCGAGCTATTCGTGCCCTTGAAGGGGCTCATCGATCTCGACCTCGAGCGCCGCCGGCTCACCAAGGAGCTGGAGCGGGTCACGAAGGAGCATGCCAGCGCCGAGGCTCGCCTTGCCAATGAGCAGTTCCTGGCCCGGGCCCCGGCCGAGGTCGTGACGCGGGAGCGCGATCGGATGGGGGAGCTCTCGACGGTGAGCGCCAAGCTCCGGCGAACCCTGGCCGCGCTCGGGGAGACGCCGACGTGAGTAGAACCAGCCCGAACGCCCTGGCTTCCGCTGGCCGATCGGGGATCAAGGCCGGCGCCGGTCCTCGAGACCGCGGCTGCCGGCCTGGAGGTGAGTGAGATGTTCTTCGCTGCTGTTTCGTTTTCCCCCATGCTCACGTTGGCTGGGGTGCTGCTGGCATCGACCATCCTGGGTGTCACGGCTGCCGGCGCGCGCGAGCTCGCGGTCACGGTCTACAACCAGGATCTGGGTGTGGTGCGCGACACGAGGATGGTCGAGGTCGAGAAGGGGTCATCGACGCTCAAGATCACCGATGTCGCGGCGCAGATCGATCCCACTTCGGTCCACCTCTCGGGTGACTTGAATGTCATCGAGCAGAACTACGCCTTCGATCTCGCCAGCGCGGAGAAGATCCTCCATCGCTACCTGGGAGAGACCGTGGATGTGCTCGCCGAGGAAGGGCGGAGCTACCGTGGCACGCTGCTCGCCTACGACGCTCAGAACCTGGTGCTCGGCGGCTCCGGGAGTGGTGAGGAGGTGACCATCGTGGCCCGGGAGGGAGTCCACGATATCCGCTGTCCCTCGCTGCCGGCGGGACTCATCCTGAAGCCCACGCTCATCTGGACCGTCGAGGGGGGCAAGAGCGGCGGCCACCAGGTCGAGCTCTCCTACATGACGAGCGGCATGAACTGGCATGCCGAGTATGTCGCGGTCGTCGCCGAGAACGACAAGTCGATGGACCTCTCCGGCTGGGTCTCGATCGAGAACCGCTCCGGGGCGAGCTACCCCGATGCCAGGCTCAAGCTCGTGGCCGGCGACGTGCACCGGGCTCCGCAGCCCAGACCGATGTTCGGGGTCGAGGACGCCCGCATGGCGAAGGGGACGCTTGCCGGCGCGCCGCAGTTCGAGGAGCGTGCGCTCTTCGAGTACCACATCTACGTGCTCGAGCGGACCTCGACGATCGCCGACCAGGAGATCAAGCAGATCTCGCTGTTCGCCCCGGCCCGGGCCCAGGTGACCAAGACCTACGAGTTCGACGGCCTGTGGGGTGGGGAGGATGTCAAGGTGACGCTCGAGACCGAGAACAAGGAGGCGACCGGACTCGGCATGCCGCTCCCGGCCGGGACGGTGCGCGCCTTCAAGGCGGACCAGGACGGCCGGCTCGAGTTCGTGGGCGAGGATCGCATCGATCACACGCCGCGCGGCGAGAAGGTGAAGATCCGGATGGGGAACGCGTTCGACATCAAGGCCGAACGCACGGTCATGGACCAGCGCCGCATCTCTGATCGCGTGTACGAGGAGACCGTCGAGGTGAAGGTGCGGAACCGGAAGCAAGAGCCGGTCGAGGTCGTGATCGTCGAACACCCGCGCGGGACCTGGGAGATCCTCGACTCGACCCACCCCTACGAGAAGAAGGAAGCGTTCAAGGTCGAGTTCAAGGTCAAGGCGGCGCCCGACGAGGAGGCGGTCCTCCGATACACGGTGCGGGTGCGGACCTAGCGCTCTCGCCTGCTGAGCTGGAAATGAGCCAGAGGGAGCGAGCCGAGTTCAAGCTCAAGGCCGATTACGTGCCCGAGGGGGATCAGCCGCAGGCGATCCGCGAGCTCACGGAGGGGATCGAGCGCGGCGACACGGCGCAGGTCCTCCTCGGGGTCACCGGTTCGGGGAAGACCTTCACCATCGCCAATGTGATCCAGGCGGTGGGGCGGCCGACGCTCGTCATCTCTCACAACAAGACCCTGGCAGCCCAGCTCTACGGGGAGTTCAAGAGCTTCTTTCCCGAGAACGCGGTCGGGTACTTCGTCTCGTACTACGACTACTACCAGCCCGAGGCCTATGTCCCGGCCACCAACACCTACATCGAGAAGGATGCCTCGATCAACGACGACATCGATCGGTTGCGCCTGCAGGCGACGAGCGCTCTTCTCGAGCGCGACGATGTCATCATCGTGGCTTCAGTCTCCTGCATCTACGGCCTGGGGAATCCCAGCGAGTTCAAGGGCCTCCGGCTCGATCTCAGGAACGGCCAGACCTACGAGCGCGATGAGATCCTGCACACGCTCGTGGACCTCCAGTACACGCGGAACGACATCGACTGGCGGCGCAGCACGTTCCGGGTCCGCGGTGACGTGGTGGAGATCCGGCCGGCCTACGAGGAGCATGGGGTACGAATCGAGCTCTTCGGGGAAACGGTCGATCGCATCTCGATCATCGATCCCCTGACCGGGAAGACGCTCCGCCGCCTCGATCGGCTGGCGATCTACCCGGCCAAGCACTTCGTCACCTCCGGGGAGCGCCTGACCCATGCCATCACCGCCATCGAGGACGAACTCGATGAGCGCCTGGGCTTCTTCCAGCGGGAGGGGAAGCTCCTCGAGGCGCAGCGGTTGCGCACGCGCACCAACTACGATCTCGAGATGCTGCGCGAGATCGGTTACTGCCCAGGAATCGAGAACTACGCCCGCCACCTCTCGGGCCGCGCGGCCGGCGATCGCCCGAGCTGCCTCATCGACTACTTTCCACCTGACTTCCTCCTCGTCATCGACGAGTCCCACGTCACGGTGCCGCAGATCGGGGGCATGTTCGAGGGGGACCAATCGCGAAAGCGCACGCTCGTCGAGCATGGTTTCCGATTGCCGTCGGCCCTCGACAACCGCCCGCTGCGTTTCACCGAGTTCACCGCTCTCGTCGGGCAGCGGATCTATGTCTCGGCCACTCCAAGAGACTACGAGCTCATGGATGCAGGTGGCGTCGTGGTCGAGCAGCTGATCCGCCCCACGGGTCTCGTCGATCCCGTGATCGACGTGCGTCCGGTTGAGGGCCAGGTGGACGACCTCCTGGCCGAGATCCGGAAGCGCGTCGAGCGCCGGGAGCGAGTCCTGGTCACCACGCTCACCAAGCGCATGGCCGAGGATTTGACCGACTACCTGGGCGAGATGGGAGTCCGGGTGCGCTACCTCCATTCGGATATCGATGCCATCGAGCGGGTCGAGATCCTGAGGGGTTTGCGTCTCGCGGAATTCGATGTCCTCGTCGGCATCAACCTCCTGCGCGAGGGGCTCGATCTCCCCGAGGTGAGCCTGGTCGCCGTGCTCGATGCCGACAAGGAAGGGTTCCTGCGTTCGGAGACCTCGCTCATCCAGACCGCGGGCCGCGCCGCCCGTAATGTCGGCGGATCGGTCATTCTCTATGCCGATACCGTGACCGGATCGATCGAGCGGGCGGTCGGCGAGACCAACCGCCGGCGCGCCAAGCAGCTCTCCTGGAACCAGGAGCACGGCATCACCCCGCGCTCGATCCTCAAATCGGTGGAGCAGGTCCGGCTCACGACTCGCGTCGCCGACGCGCCGGCGGCCTTTGCCGAGGAGCCCGAGTTCCTGCCGCCCGAGAAGATCGGCCAGCTCACGCGCGAGGAGCTGATCCGCGAGCTCGAGCGCGAGATGCTGGCCTGCGCCGCCCGCCTCGAGTTCGAGCAGGCGGCGAGCCTCAGGGATCGGATCGAGGAGCTGGAATCCCGCGGGAGCTAGCGCGTCAGCTCGACACTCCCTTCAGGTTGTCGCCAGGGACGCGATCGATGAGGAGATGACGGGGGTCGATGCCGGCGCTCGACGGCTCCTCATCGACCGTGATCAGGATCTCGCCGGTGCCGGATGCCAGCTGATGCCGCTCGAGGTGGAGTGGGCGCTCCCTCCGGTCCCCATCCCCGCCGGCGCCGTAGATGCCCACCTCGATCCAGTCCCGGTGGTCGATCTCGGTCTCGACCCCGCGGCCGTCGGCCCGCAGCTTGTGCGATTGGTAGGCGATCCGGACCGCGTAACGCCCATCCGCGGTCCGCTCCACCGTCGCCTTCTCGGTGCGGTTGTCATAGAGGGTGATGGTGTGGAAGAGATCCGTGATGAGGTAGCGGTATTCCTCCGGGGTCGCCGCCCGCAGTCGGTCCACGAGCTCCGGCGATGTGGCATAGGGTGGCCCTTGGAAGGCGTTCGCTGCGACGAAATCACGGAGGACCGTATTCAGTGCCTCCTCGCCGATGTAGGTGCGGAGCGCATAGAAGGCGAGGCTGCCCTTGTTGTAGTAGACATAAGGCTGGTTCTCGACCTGCATGAGCGGGAGCTCCTCGTCCCGCTCCCGGCCCCGGCCCTCGAGGTACCGCTTGAGCTCGTAGGCCAGGAACTGACGCATCTCGTCCCGGCCGTAGTCTTTCTCCATCACCATGAGCGCGCTGTATTGAGCCAGGCTCTCGGCGATCATCTGCCCGCCCTGGGCGTGGGCCGGCGTGACCTGGTGGCCCCACCACTGATGGGCGACCTCGTGCGCGGTCAGATAGAACACCATGTCGATGTTCTTGTCGGAGCGCAGGTCCTCGATGAAGTGGGCGCCTTCGGAGAACGGCACCGTATTGGGGAACGACTGCGCGAAGCGGCGGTAGCGCGGGAACTCGATGATCCGCATCTGGCGGTGCTGGTAAGGGCCGAAGTTCTCGCTGCAGTAGGCGAGGGTCTTCTTGATGGCCTCGCTCATCCGCTCGATGTTGTAGCCGTGATCCGGGTGGTGGTAGATCTCGATGGCGACGTCGCCCCAGCGATCCCTCGCCACGGCGTAGCGGCCGGAGAGGAAGGCGTAGAAGTTATCGATGGGGGCGTCCATCGCGTACTCGAAGCGGCGGCGTCCGGACTCGATCCGCTCTCCCTCGAGATACCCGGGGGCAATGGCGATCTGGTCGCGACGGGTGCTGATGGCGGCCGCGAAACGAATCCAGTCCGCATCCGGGGTGAAGAGACTCCGATTGCGGGCAGTCGCGTCGTCGGGAGCCGGCAAGTGGCGGCTGGGTTCGAGCCCGCGCTTCTTCCGTTCCTTGGTTTCCTCGAGCTCCGCCTCGGAGTCATAGCCGATACGCGGTACGGTGCGGAAGTTGTCGAAGAAGGTGCCGTTCGCCACGAGCTCGGTGTTGGGATCGTTGTTGACGAAGCCCCGGATCCTCCCGCTCACGGTGAATGCGAGCGGCATCGAATCGCCTGGAGCGAGAGCGGGCGTGAGCCGGTAGATCCGGTAGCCGATCTCCTCGTCGCCCAGCTCCAGGCTCTCCGCCGGGAGGGCCGGATAGCGCGCTTCGAGATCGGGGTCCGCGCGCAGGTGAAGCCGGTCGATACTTGCTGTCGAGCGGTTGACCAGGGTGTAGGAGCCGGCGATCTCAACCCCGCGCTCCTCGGGGCGGAGGGCAACCTCGATGCTGGCCGCGGTCAGGCGCGGCTGGGGGATGCCCTCGTACTGCTTGTAACGCTCCTCATAGGCTGCCTTGAGACGATCTCGTTCCTTCTTCGGGCGGTAGGGATTGAGGACGTTGGTGTTCGTGAAGATCCAGCTGCCGACGAGGAGGAACCCGAGACCGCATGCGGTGAGCGCCGCCGTGCGCCGGTGGGTCCAGAACTTCGCGGCGCGCTTCTTCCAGAGCGGCTGCAGCTGACTCCCGCGCGGCCAGAAGGCGTCGGCGAGAATGATCAGGCCGGTGGCCAGGAAGGCCCAGTAGATGTTGAACCAGGTGAGCGGCGCCACATAGTGGCCATAGCCGTTCATGTCCGAGTAGATGAAGCTGGGCGTCGTCCGATAGAGATACAGATGATGCTCGTAGCCGGCATCGGGGAGGAAGTCGTTGGCCAGGAAGTAGACGAGCATGACCAGGAATCCCAGGTAGCGCTGCCGGCAGGCCACCTGGACGAAGAGGGCGAGGGCGGCCAGCAGGAGCCAGTTGGGAAATGAAATGAGGAAGAGTCCCTTCAGGTAGAGGGCGGGTTCGATCCGGAAGTAACCATGGAGGAGCTGCCAGATCACGGTGGTGGCCATCCCGATCGCCAGGGAGACCAGGATGACCATCGCCAGGGCGGCGAGCTTGGCTCCGAGCGGGAGCCAGTTCGGTGTCGGGAGCGCGTCATGGAGCTCATGGATTCGCTGCCGGCGCTCCCGCCACACGAGCTCGGCGGCATAGAGCACGACGACGATGAGGATGAAGAGGTCATAACCACCGCTGATATGGCTCAGCATGCGCTGCGTGACTGGATAAGTGCGGGCGGCATCGACGTTGGGGATGAGATTGCCGAGGAGATTGAGCACCGCGAAGATGATGAGCACCAGGAAGGGCAGGCTCTTGAGGATCCCCATGGTCTCCACTCGGGTCTGCCACAGCCACTGCCTGGCGCGCGCTCCCCGATCGAAGCGCGGGGTCAGGGAGCGGGACGCGTCATCCGGGGGCCGAGCGCCAGGCGATCGCGAAGCGTGCGTCTCGGCCGCCTGATCCGCGCCAGGGCGAGCGCGGCGTTTCGTCCCGTCGAGCGTCAGGCGATGACGCCACCCCGTGATCGCCACGAGCGCGAGCGCCACCAGGATCCAGACCAGGCGGTTCAGGAGCAAGGGGCCCGCGAGCGGAAGGATGAGCGTGTTGCGCTCGGACACGGTCCAGTAGCGGGTGAGGAGATCGAAGGCGCTGCGGCCGAAGGGGTCGACGAGGATGGCCAGGGACTCGCGGTCGAGGTCGCCGAGGAAGGCTTGCGAGAAGGCCCAGAGCATCATGAGGCCGATCATGGCCACGTAGGTGACGAGGGCCCGGCGCGTGAGGACGGCGATCGAGAAGAAGATGGCGCCGGCCAGGAGCATGTTGGGCACAACGAAGACCGCCATGGCGTGCAGGTAGGGGCGAAGCTGGAACGGCAGGATGGCGTCTGGATCCTGCCACGGCATGTAACTCGCGAGGACGATGCCGAGGATGGCTCCGCCGGTCGTGAGGACGGCCAGGAGCACGGACGCGAGGTAGCGGCCGGCCAGAAAGGGCCCCTTGCTGAGCGGGGTGGTGAAGAACAGCTCCTGCATTCCCAGTTCCCGGTCGCGGATGACCACAGAGGCCATGAGGATGGTGACGATGATCATCCCGACCATGCCCATGTCGATGAGCAATCGCGTGATGATGTAAGGCGAGTTGCGGGCCACGTTGCCCATCGCGCCGCCGATCTGGACCGAATCGGTGGACACGGCCATGAAGGTCATGAAGCAGGACAGAGCGGCGAAGACATAGACCGCCGGTTGCCGCAGGCGGTAGCCCAGCTCGAAGCGAAAGACCTCGGCGAGCATGGGATCACCTCTCCCCGGCGGCGCCGAGGGCGCGGAAGTAGACGTCACGGAGATCGGGGTGAACGGGCTCGAAGCCCGGCTCCGGGGGGGCGTCGCCATAGACGTGGACCACGGTCCTGCCGGCGGTCAGCCGGGTCGAGATCACCTCGTGGCGCTGTCGGGTTGCGGCAAGCTCGGATCGCTCGATGGTCCTCCGCCAGGTCTTCTGGCGCATGGCAGCGATCGCTTCCTGGGGATCACCCGTCATCAGCACGCGCCCGCGATCGATGATCGCCATCCGGCGACACACCTGGCTCACGTCGTCCACGATATGGGTGGAGAGGATGACGATGACGTTCTCGCCGATCTCGCTCAGTAGATCGAGAAAGCGCATGCGCTCCTCCGGGTCGAGGCCGGCCGTCGGCTCATCGACGATGATGAGCCGAGGATTGCCCAGGAGAGCCTGGGCGATGCCGAAGCGCTGCCGCATGCCGCCGGAGAACTCACCGAGGTTCTTCCGGCGGACCGCCCACAGATTGGTCTGCTCGAGCAGTTGATCGACGGCGTCGCGTCGCGCAGCGGCGTTCACCAGGCCCTTGAGCACGGCGAAGTGGTGAAGGAGGACTTCAGCCTTGATGTGGGGATAGAGACCGAAATCCTGGGGCAGATAGCCGAGCACGCGACGTACGGCGTCCTTCTCCCGGAGAACGTCCGTCGTACCGAGGTGGATCGTCCCGCTGTCGACCTCCTGCAGCGTGGCGATCGAGCGCATCAAGGTCGTCTTGCCGGCGCCGTTGGGCCCGAGCAGGCCGAACATCCCCGTGGGCACGGTCAGGGTCAGATCGTCGAGGGCGGTGACGCCGCCGGGATAGGTCTTCGTGACATTGCGAATCGTGAGCTCCATCCTGCCTCCTCGAGCTTCCCCGGCTGTGGTGCCGGGATCCGGCTCCATGGGCATAGACCGCCGGCGGCGCCGGGTTGTTTCCGCAAAATGGTGTGTGGGAGAGGCGTGCCGCAAGGTCGCACTCCCGTTGACACGCGATCTCGTGACGTGCCACGCTCCTTGCTCGCCGCGCCCGAGGTTTCGGAGCGCAGCATCCCGATACTTCCAGGCCCGTGTTCCCGGCGGTGACTCCTGCGTGCTCGATGCGACGCCCACGCCGGGGCGAGCCGATGATGGGCGGCCCGCTTCGCGGCCGCTCCGCCGGCGGGCGGAGGATTGACACGTGAAGCTCGAGACCATTGCTCAGCCGATCGTCCGCCTCGCGCTCGCCGAGGACCTCGGGTCGGGAGATGTCACCACTCAGAGTCTGGTGTCGCCCACGGCCCGGGCCCGAGCCCACATCGAAGCGCGTCAACCTGGCGTGCTGGCCGGGCTCGATGTGGCGCGGCTCGCATTCCGGGAACTCGATCCAGCTGCCGTGTTCCGGTTTGCCGTGCGCGACGGGGCGCACCTGCTTGCCGGGCAATCGGTGGGCAGCATCGAGGCCAAGGCGCGCGCCATCCTCTCCGGGGAGCGCGTGGCCCTCAATCTGTTGCAGCATCTCTCGGGGATCGCCACCCTCACCGCGCGCTTCGTCGCCGCCCTCGATGGGACGCCGGTCAAGGTGCGCGACACACGCAAGACACTGCCCGGGCTCCGGGTGCTCGAGAAGTACGCCGTTCTCGTCGGCGGCGGGCTGAACCACCGCTTTGGTCTCTTCGACATGGTGCTGATCAAGGACAACCATCTACCGGCGGTGGGATCGATCACCGGCGCCGTGCGCGCTGTTCGGCGCGCCCATCCGGATCTCGAGATCCAGGTCGAGGTGCGCAACGCCGACGAGGCCGAAGAGGCGGTGCGGGCCGGGGTGAATCAGATTCTCCTCGACAACATGGATCCCGCCGGGATCCAGGCCGCCCTCGAGCGCATCGATGTGCACCCCGATTCCCCCGGCGAGCCCGGGGCTCCGGGTCGACCCTGGATCGAGGTCTCGGGTGGGGTCCGACTCGAGACGGTGCGATCGCTCGCCCTTCCCGGCGTCGATTCGGTGGCGATCGGCGCCATCACTCACTCCGCCCCGGCCCTGGATCTGGCTCTGGTGGTCGATGCGATCGAGGACTTCGCCTGACGCCGCCTCGCGATGGCCTCCTGGCAGCGCGACCAAGGGAGATGGGGTCGGGATGACCGACTGGGTTCTGGCCGATCCGCTCGATACGCGCATCATAACCGGCTTGCTCACGACCAGGGTGTTGGGGCGTGAACTCGAACTTCATCGCTCGCTCCCTTCGACCAGCGACCGTGTTCGTGAGCGGGCCGGGGAAGGGGCGCCGGCTGGTCTGGTCGTGTTCGCCGAAGAGCAGACCCGAGGACGAGGCCGGGGCGGGAGTCGATGGGAGTCTCCGCCCGGGACGGGCATCTGGCTATCGGCGCTTCTCCCGCCCGGCATCCAGTCGCCCGGACTCGTGATGCTCGGTGCCGGGGTGGCCGTGGCCCGCGCCGTCGAACGCGTGAGCGGGGTCCGGACCGCGCTCAAGTGGCCCAACGACCTGGAGATCGCCGGGGCCAAGCTTTGTGGTATCTTGGGCGAAATGTCGCCGCAAACGGGTGTCGTTCTTGGCATCGGCGTGAACGTGCATGCCGTGCCGGCGGGGATGGATCGGCACGTGATCGCCCTCGATGACGCCGCTGGGCGTCCGGTGGCTCGCAACCCGCTCGTGGCCGCGATCCTGGGCGATCTCGAGGCGGTGCTCGACGAGGTCGAAGCCGGTCGCTCGGGGCAGGTCCTTGCCGCCTGGCGCACACTCTGTTGCCACATGGGAGCGCGGGTCAGGATCACGACAGGGGAGGAGGTTGTGGGCGGCGTGGCGGACAGCGTGAGCTCGACCGGGGCGCTCATCCTCAGGTGCGATGACGGCCGTCTCATGACCATCACCTCCGGATCCCTCTCGGTCGAGTCATGAAGTGCCCGGCTTGCGGACATCTCGAGGACCGGGTGATCGACTCCCGGGCGACCAAAGAGGGCAGCGCCATTCGCCGCCGTCGTGAATGCCTCGCTTGCGGGCATCGGTTCACGACCTATGAAGAGATCGAGACCCGGGTGCTCTACGTCGTCAAGCGCGACGGCAGGCGCGAACCCTTCGATCTGGACAAGCTGTGGGGCGGGGTCCGGCGAGCCACGGAAAAGCGTCCCATTCCAGCCGCGGTTCTCGAGGCGGCGGTCGATCGTATCGAGACCGCCATTCGCGCCCTGGGGGTGAGCGAGGTGTCCAGCTCGGCGGTCGGGGAGCGCGTGATGGCGGAGCTGCGCGCGATCGACGAGGTGGCCTACGTCCGCTTTGCCTCGGTCTACCGCCAGTTCCGCGACGTGAGCCAGTTCATGGATGAGGTCAAGAGCCTGCGCGGCGGGACGGGGGAGCCGGCAGCCGAACCGGCTCCGGACAGGGAGGCTCGGTGAAGTTGCCGCGCAGCGTCGCCGAGATGCCCTTCCTCGATCACCTCGAGGAACTGCGGCGAGTTCTCATCGACTCCATCATCGCGATCGTGGTGGGAATGGCCGCCAGCTGGGCCTTCTCCGGCTGGATCCTCGAATACCTGATCGCGAGCACGATGCCCGGCGACATGCCCGTCATCTTCCTGGGGCCGGCCGAGGCTTTCGGGGCGCGCATCAAGGTCGCCCTGACGATGAGCGTGTTCCTCGTCCTGCCCTTCGTGCTGTGGCGGATCTGGCGCTTCGTCGTGCCCGGGCTGCTTCGCGAGGAGCGCGCGCTCGTCCTGCCACTGGTCCTGGGGTCCACGCTCCTCTTCTACATCGGGGGAGTGTTCGGACTGTGGGTGCTGGTCCCGGTCGTCATGCGCATCCTCCTGTCGTTCGGCACCGCGAGCATGGTGCCGAACATCGCCGTTGGATTGCTGCTCACGTTCATCCTGCGCCTGGTCCTCGCCTGTGGGCTCATCTTCGAGCTGCCGCTCGTGACCACGGCGCTGACCATGGCGGGAATCATCAGCCCGAAGGATCTGTGGTCGAAATGGCGCTATGCCATCTTGATCATCTTCGTCATCGCGGCAGTGGTGACGCCCGGGGATGGTCCGTCGATGCTCGTTCTTGCCATACCGGTCACGGCTCTCTACTTCATAAGCGTGGGGCTCTCCTTCCTGGTGCGGAGGCGAGGGCGCGCGGCGGAAGACTGGAGCGAGGAGCCGGCGATTGCGCCGCAGGCGCCGGCCGGCACGGCGCCGCGGCCGGCGGATCCACCGGCCGCGGCCGATCGCACCCCCGAGTCAGGCGAGGAGAAGCCATGAGCAGGCGGCGAGTCTCGACTCCGGAGCTGGTTCTGGCGGTCGATGTCGGCAACACGAGCGCGACCTTCGGTGTCTTTCACGATGAGGATCTGGTGGCGCAGTGGGGGCTTGCGAGCACTGTCGAACGCAGTGCCGATGAGATCGCCCATCTGCTCCGTGGTCTCGCCGCCGACCGCGAACTCGACCTCGACAAGCCGGCTGCGGGGGTGCTGGCCAGTGTGGTGCCGGCGATGACACGCGAGTTTGCCGGAGCCCTGACCCGTATGGGGGTGAGATCCCCGCTCATCGTCGACCACACGACCGATCTGGGCATCCGCAATCGCTATCGCGATCCATCGGCGGTCGGTCCCGATCGGCTGGCCAACGCCGCCGCCGCGCGAGTGCACTACGGCGCTCCAGCCGTGGTGGTGGACCTCGGTACCGCCACCACCTTCGATGTCCTGAGCGCGCGTGGCGAGTATCTGGGCGGGGTCATTGCACCAGGACTCGTCACCTCCGCCGACGTGCTCTTTCGCCGCGCCGCGCGTCTCCAGCGGATCGAGCTCGCGCTCCCAGAACGCGTCGTCGGGCGCACGACGGAGGAGAGCATTCGCGCCGGGATCGTCCTCGGCAATGCCATCCTGGTCGACGGGCTGGTGGCGCGCATTGCCGCCGAGATCTGCGCCAAGCCGCGCGTCATCGCGACCGGGGGATATGCCGAGCTCATCGGCAAGGCCGCCCGTTCGATCGAAGTCATCGATCCGGCCCTGACCCTGAAGGGTCTTCTCCTCGCCCATCGTCGGCGCCAGCGCCGCCGCTGACCACAAGTCGGCTTGCCCTCCACGGCGCAACCCGCTAGGATCCTTGGCTCTTGCTGTATCCCGATCTCGAGCTCGCCACAGAGGAGAAGTCATGGCCAAGCAGCTCAGCTTTGATGTAGCCGCCCGCGAAGCCCTGCGCCGAGGCGTCGACCAGGTTGCCAACGCGGTGCGCATCACCCTGGGGCCACGGGGGCGCAGCGTCGTTCTCGAAAGCAAGTTCGGTGCGCCGACGCTCACCAGCGACGGCGTGACGGTGGCGCGCGAGATCGAGCTCGGCGATCCGCTCGAGAACATGGGGGCCCAGCTGATCAAGGAGGTCTCGACCAAGACCCAGGAGGTGGCAGGAGACGGCACGACCACCGCCACGGTTCTGGCCCAGGCCATCCTTCATGAGGGCCTCCGCCATGTGGGAGCCGGTGCCAACGCCATGGCCTTGAAGCGCGGCATCGATCGCGCGGTTCAGACTGTGGTCTCGGAGCTCGGGCGCCTCTCCCAGGAGGTGAAGAGCAGGGAACAGATCACCCAGGTCGCGGCGATCTCGGCCAACAACGACGCGTCGATCGGTGACCTCCTGGCCACGGCCATGGAGAAGGTGGGCCGCGACGGCGTGATCACGATCGAGGAAGCGCGGGGCATGGATACGCATCTCGATGTGGTCGAGGGCATGCGGTTCGATCGTGGCTACCTCTCTCCCTACTTCGTGACGGATCCCGAGCGGATGGAAGTCGTGCTCGAGGATCCCCTGATCCTGATCCACGACCGCCGGGTATCGAGTCTCGAGAGCCTGCTCCCCGTGCTGCAGTGCGCGGCGCGCCTGGGCCGGCCGCTCCTGGTCATCGCCGAGGAGGTGGAGGGGGAAGCACTGGCCGCGCTCGTGGTCAACAAGCTCAGGGGGGCGCTGCTCGCGGCCGCGGTCAAGGCGCCCGGATTCGGTGATCGCCGGCAGGCGGTCCTGGAGGACGTGGCGGTCCTGACCGGTGGTGTGCTCGTGACCGAGCAGACCGGACGCCGGCTCGAGACGGTCGAGGATCAGGACCTGGGCCGGGCGAAGCGAGTGACGATCGACAAGGATTCGACCACGATCGTCGGCAGCGGTGGCGAGGCCGCAGCGATCAAGCAGCGTGCGGAGCAAATCCGCCGTCAGATCGATGAAGCCACCTCGGATTATGAACGCGATCAGCTCAAGGAACGGCTGGCGCGCCTCAGCGGCGGTGTGGCCGTGATCCAGGTGGGAGCCGCTACCGAGATCGAGCTCAAGGAGAAGAAGGCACGGATCGAGGATGCCCTGGCGGCAACCCGAGCGGCGGTCGAGGAAGGCGTGGTGCCGGGTGGGGGAGTGGCGTTGCTCAGGACCATCCCTGCCTTGAAGGCCCTGGCCGCGGATGGGGACGAGGCCACCGGGGTCGCCATCGTGCGCCGCGCGCTCAGCGAGCCCACGCGGCGGCTGGCCGCCAATGCTGGCGTCGACGGGGCGTTCATCGTCGAGCAGGTTCTCGCCCGGAGCGGCCCCGTCGGCTGGAACGCTCTCACCTCCGAGATCGAGGATCTGACCGCGCGCGGCATCATCGATCCCACCAAGGTGGTGCGAGTCGCCCTGCTGCACGCGGCCTCGATCGCCGGGCTCCTCTTGACCACGGAGGCCCTGGTCGCCGACGTGCGCCGCGCCGAGGAGAAGCCGATGGGCGGTCCGCCCCCAGGCATGGGGTTCTGATCCGCCTGGACCGGGCAGCCGCGATCTGCGGCGGGCGCGGTCAAATCCTCACCATTTCTGCCCTGACCGCGGGTCCAGGAGCTGGGTGGCCCGCGGCCATGGGCTGCGGCTGCGGCCTCTCACCCGCATCCCGCTCATCCCCGGAACTGACGTTCTCCCTATCCGTTTCTCGTTTGACCGTGGCCTGGCGGCCGGCGTATATTGGCTTTGAGTGCCCCTCCTTGGCCTGCCCGCCGACCGTGGCATGGGGGTTGCTGCCAGTACTCGCGGCGGCAACTGTGCAGGCGCCTTGTCCACGCATCTTCCCAGCCGCCTTGAGTGCCGCGAACAGGCAGAGCCGGGACGCGTCTTTTCACCAAGCTGCGAACGCCCTACCGGCGGGTGCCGGGGCGTGAGTTGCCCGCGTCTGGATGGAGCCCATGGGCGAACTCGCAAGCACCCGAGATTTGCGCGGCCGGGAGGCCAATCACCCGGGCCGCACGGAGCCCGCGCGCCCGGCGGCTTCTTCGGATGCCGCCCCGGAGGCGCGCGAGGCCGCATCCGCGATGGATGCTGAGAACGCGGCGATCGCTCCGCTCGATTTCGCTGTCGAGCGACTCAACGAGGAGATCTCGCTTCTCCGCGACAAGAACCACGAGTATTCCTTGCTCCTCCAGGTGCTCGGCGTCCTCCATGGCTCCCTCGAGCACGGTGCCATCGCGCGCATCGTGCTGACGGCTGTCACCGCCGGCAGCGCCCTCGGCTTCAACCGGGCGCTGCTTCTCCTCACCGATGCTGCCGGCGAGCGGCTGGTCGGTCGCGCCGGGCGGGGTCCCGCGAGCGGCGAGGAGGCCGCCCGCATCTGGGGCACCATTGGCGGCCAGAGCTTCGATGAGCTGGCGGCCTCAGCCGCCAGCGAGCGCCCGGGAGAAAGCGAGCTCGATCAGGTGGCGGCTCAGCTCTCGTTCCCTCTGGCGGCAGGCAGTTCGGTCTTCGCCGATGTCGTTCATGACGGGAAGCCGATCGTTGTGGACGATGCCGGATCGGACCCGCGCGTTCCGGCAGAGTTCCTCGCCTCCTTCCCCAGTGCGAGCTTCGTCGTGGCGCCGATCTGTTCCCCGGGGCACACGCTGGGTGTGATCATCGCCGACAACCACTTCACCGGACGCCGCATCCGGGAAGAGGATGTCACGCTGCTGGCCGCTCTCGGTGAGCACGCCGGCCTCGCTCTGGAAAAGGCCCAGGTGTATTCGCGGCTCGCCCAGCGACTGGAGGAGCGATCCACCATCCACGAGGTCTCGAAGGGGATCCTGACCACGATCGACATCGAGACCGAACTTCTGATCATCGCTCGGATCTCGGCCCAGGTCATCGGCGCTCACGGCTCGGTGTTGTGGTTGCTCGATGACGGCGAAGGTCTCCGGGTGGCGGCCACGTTCGGCGAGGGAGCGCGGCTCGCCGGGGCGGCGCCCGGAACGGTCGCCGATATTGCGCGGCAGGTCGTGGCCGACGCGTCCCCGGTGATCCGGCCGGAACTCGAGGGTATCGGGCCGGGATCACTGCTCTGCGTGCCGCTCCTGGTCCGCGAGCGGCCGATCGGAGCCATCACGATCTTCGGCAAGGTCCAGGCTTCCTTCCTCGATTCGCCGATCTTCACGGTCGAGGACCAGGAGTTCCTGGCGATCCTGGCCGATCAAGCCGCGATCGCCATCGAGAATGCCCGTCTCTTCGAGCGCGTACGGCAGACCGAGGAGCGCCTGCGGGAGGGGGAGGCCATCCGTGCCCGTACCGAGAAGCTGGCGGCGCTGGGCGAGATGAGCGCCAAGGTGGCGCACGAGATACGGAATCCGCTGGTGTCGATCGGTGGCTTTGCCCGGCGCCTGCGCCAGCACTTCGCTCCGGCCACGCGCGAACGGCAGGCGGTGGAGGTCATCATCTCGGAGACCGAGCGTCTCGAGCGTCTGCTGACCTCTCAGCTCGAGTTCGCCCAGCTGTCACCGCCACGGCTCGAGCTCACCGATCTGAATCAGGTCGTGGAGCATACCCTGCTTCTGATCATTCATGAGGCCCAGCGACGGCGGGTACGCGTGCAGAAGCGCCTCGATTCCGCCCTGCCTCAATTGCTGCTCGATGCCGACCGCATCAAGCAAGTCCTGCTGAACCTGTTTCAGAACGGGATCCAGAGCCTCCCCGACGGCGGCCGCCTCCGGATCGAGACCAGCCGGCATGGAGATCAAGTCCATGTCGAAGTGGCTACCGATGGTGAACCGATCCCTGGCGACATGATCGAGCGCCTGTTCGTTCCTTTCGCCACCTCCAAGAGCTCCGGTTCCGGACTCGGGCTTCCGGTGGCGCTGAAGCTCGTGCGCGAGCACGGCGGGCAGATTCGGGTGCGCAGTGAAGGGGAGTGGGGGGCGATCTTCTCCGTGGTGTTGCCTGTACCCGGCAATGAGGAGCGACGCGGCGGTCCGGACCGCAGGCAGCGCTTTCTCGACCGCCGGAACATGCCAGAGAGCGCATCCGAGGAGGCGAACGCGGCTTCCCATGCGCCAGCGGTGCGAAAGGACGGTCCCAGATGAGGAAAGTACTCATCGTCGAGGATGACGCGAACCTCTGCTTGCTATATGCCAGCGAGTTCACGGATCAGGGGTACGAGGTGGTGACGGCGCAGAGCGGGCAAGATGCGCTGGCCGCCGTCGATCTCTCGGATCCGGATCTCGTCGTCCTCGACATCAAGATGGAGCCCATGGACGGGCTCGAGCTGCTGGATCACCTGCTGCAGCGGCGGAAAGGCGTGCCGATCGTCATCAACTCGGCCTATCCGGACTTCAAGGCGGACTTCTCGAGCTGGGGCGCCGATGCCTACATCGTCAAGTCCTCCGATCTCACCGAGCTCATGGACAAGGTGCGGAGCTTGCTAGCCGCCTAGACCTGCCGGTCGGAGGGGATGTGACTGCCGGGCCGAGCTGCGCGGGCCAGTCCGCGGGGGCCTGGCTTGGGTGCCCGGCCTTGACCCCCGGCGGAGGGGTGTGGTAACTCTTTTGGCGGCCTTGTCGAGAGGCCAAGGCGACCCTAGCTCAGTTGGTAGAGCACCACACTGAAAATGTGGGTGTCCGCAGTTCGATTCTGCGGGGTCGCACCACCTTGCGAGGGCCAGGGCCCTCTCCGCTCCCGGGCTCCGGCCTGCGCCGGGGCCTGCACTTTGTGAGCTGGTGTAGCTCAGCTGGTAGAGCAACGCACTCGTAATGCGTAGGTCATCGGTTCGATTCCGATCACCAGCTCCATTCTTCTCGGGCCCAGACGGGCGGCCTCCGGGTTCCGCCGGCGCCCAGTCATCCAAGTAGCCAGTGAGTCGATCATGAAGCGACCCGCGAACCTGATCTGCGGCGTGTCCGGTGCGCGCGGTGTCGTCGGCCACGGGCTCGACCCCGTGGTGGCGGCGGCCTTCGGTGCCGCCTTTGGCACCGTGGCCGGCGGTGGGCCCGTGGTGGTGGGGCGCGATTCGCGCGTCTCCGGCCCGCTGCTCGAGTCGGCGCTGATCGCCGGGATACGGGCGGTCGGGGCCGATGTCATCCGCATCGGGATCACGCCCACACCGACCGTGCAGAACATGGTCCGCGAGACCGGGGCTCGGGGTGGCATCGCCGTGACCGCAAGTCACAACCCCGCCGAGTGGAACGCATTCAAGTTCATTGCCGCCGATGGCACTTTCTTGACCGCGAGCGCGGCCGAGGCTCTTTACCGCGCGGTCGACGAGGATCGCTTCGCCTTTCGTGCCTACGATGAGCTGGGAGGCGAGACCAGCGACGGGAGCGCCATCGAGCGCCATCTGGAGCGCATCCTCGCCCTTCCCTTCGTCGACGGTGACGCCATTGCGCGCCGCCGGTTGACTGCGGTCGTGGATACGACCAACGGGGCCGGCGGGCTCATCCTGCCCACCCTTCTCGAACGGCTCGGGGTGCGCGTGATCGGTCTCAACCTCGATCCGACGGGGCGCTTCGCCCGGGGGCCGGAGCCTGTCCCTGAGAACCTGACTCAACTCGCGGCGCGTGTCGGGGAGACTGGGGCAGACCTCGGTCTGGCCTGCGATCCGGATGTGGATCGCCTGGCCTTGGTCACTGGCGATGGCAAGCCGCTGGGGGAAGAGATGACCCTGGCTCTGGCCACCCAGTTCGAGCTGGCCCGCCGGGGCGGTGGTGATGTGGTGACCAACGTCTCGACCTCGATGGCGATCGATGAAGTGGCCGATCGCCTCGGGGGGCGGGTGCATCGCACGGCGGTCGGGGAGGCCCATGTGGTGGAGCGGATCCGCGACGTCGGGGCGGTGATCGGTGGTGAGGGGAACGGTGGGGTCATCTATCCGGAGCTCGGCCTGATGCGCGATGCCTCGGTGGCGGCAGCGATCATCCTCCAGCACCTGACGGCCTGGGGCGGGACGCTGGCGAGCCTGGCCGAGACCGTGCCCCGTTTCACCATCGTCAAGGCCAAGCTCCCTCGGGGTCAGGCTGATCCCGAGGCGGTTGCTGCCCGGCTCCTCGGGGAACGGCCGGGAGGCACCCTGGATCGCACCGATGGCGTCCTTGTCCGGTGGCCGGACCGCTGGGTCCACCTAAGGAGCTCCAACACGGAACCGATAATGAGAGTGATCGGTGAGGCGCGCTCACCCGATGCTGCCAGGGACCTGGTGGCGCGGGCACTCGCCCTGGCCGGCGCCCCGGCAGGCTCCTAGGTGGGTGTGATACCCTGACCCTGCGCCCAAGAGAGAAGGTCCGTCCGGGATCGCCGCCCCGGGGCCGACTCGAGAGAGCGCCGGCTGGCAGGGCGAGCGGCAACCCGACCCCATCTTGGCTCCGGGTTCGCGGTTCCCTGCCCGACCCATGGCTCAACGCCTGCGCTGGCGCCAGGCAGGCCGGAGGTTCATCGCATGTGCGGCATCGTGGGCTATGTCGGACAGCGGGACTGCATCGACATCCTGGTCGAAGGTCTCAAGCGGATGGAGTACCGCGGGTACGACTCCGCCGGAATCGCGGTGCCCGTGAACGGGGTGATCCAGACCGAAAAGACCGCCGGCAAGATCAAGTTCCTCGAGCGCCAGCTGGGGAACTCCCGCCCGCGAGGCGCGATCGGCATCGGCCATACCCGCTGGGCGACGCATGGTGAACCCACCTTCAAGAATGCCCACCCGCACCTCGATTGCACTGGCACGGTTGCCGTTGTTCACAACGGGATCATCGAGAACTATGGCGTCCTGAAGCAGCTCCTTGCCGAGGAAGGCCACGTCTTCACCACCGACACCGATACCGAGGTGATCGCACATCTGATCGAGAAGTACCTGGCGGGAGGAAAGGACGGCACCAAGCTCGAGACTGCCGTCAGCTCGGCGCTGGGGCGGCTCGAGGGCACCTACGGCATCGCCGTGGTCTCGACGCTGGATCCGGGCAAGGTGGTCTGTGCCCGTAATGGCAGCCCTCTCCTCCTCGGGATCGGCAAGGGGGAGAACTTCGTCGCCTCCGATGCCGCCGCCATTCTCGCCCACACCAAGCAGGTCGTGTATCTCGACGACCACGAGATGGCGGTGATCACGGCGGACGACTTCGCGACGACGACCATCGCCAACGAGACGGTCGAGAAACGGATCGAGTCGATTTCCTGGGAGCTGGATCAGATCGAGAAGCACGGGTTCGAGCACTTCATGCTCAAGGAGATCTTCGAGCAGCCGAACTCGATCCGCAACGCGATCCGGGGCCGCCTGGTAACGGCGGAGGGAACGGCCCACCTGGGTGGTCTGAACATGACCACCGAGGAGTTGCGCGCCGTGGATCGCATCATCATCACTGCCTGCGGCACTTCGTGGCACGCAGGGATGATCGGCGAGTACATGCTCGAGGAGCACGTGCGGATCCCCGTCGAGGTCGAGTATGCCTCCGAGTTCCGCTACCGGAACCCGATCATCAAGCCGGGCACGCTGGTTCTTGTCATCTCCCAGTCGGGCGAGACGGCGGATACCTTGGCCGCCATGCGCGAAGCCCAGCGCAAGGGGGCGCAAGCTCTGGGTATCTGCAACGTGGTCGGCTCCACGATCGCCCGCGAGTCCGACGGGGGGGTGTACATCCACGCCGGACCGGAGATCGGCGTGGCATCCACCAAGGCCTTCACCTCGCAGGTTGCGGTGCTCGCGATCTTGACGCTCGCTCTCGGGCGCTACAAGGTGATGTCCCGCGACGACGGCCGGCGCATCGTGAACGAACTCATGCGGATTCCGGAGAAGATCGAGCGCGTGCTCGAGACCGCGCCCAAGATCCGGGAGATCGCCGAGCGCTACGCTCATCACAACAACTTCCTCTACCTCGGGCGTGGGGTGAATTTCCCGGTCGCCCTCGAGGGTGCGCTCAAGCTGAAGGAGATCTCCTACATCCACGCCGAGGGTTACCCGGCGGCGGAAATGAAGCACGGGCCGATCGCGTTGATCGACGAGAAGATGCCCGTCGTGTTCATCTGTCTGCGTGACTCCGCCTACGAGAAGATCATCTCCAACATGGAGGAGGTGCGCGCGCGGCGGGGGACGATCCTGGCCATTGCCTCGGAGGGCGACGAGGAGATCAAGTCGCGGGCCGATCACGTGATCTACGTGCCCGAAACGCTGGAGATGCTGTCGCCACTCCTGTCGGTGGTGCCGCTTCAGCTGCTCGCGTACTACATTGCCGTCCTTCGTGGTTGCGACGTCGATCAGCCACGGAACCTCGCCAAGTCGGTCACGGTGGAGTGAAGCGGGGGGACGGGGAGGAGGCAGCAAGGATGCTCCGACCGATCCGGACCGAGGGGGCGCCGAGCCCGATCGGCCCCTACAGCCAGGCCGTCAGCGCCGCCTGCGGCGAACTGGTGTTCACGGCCGGCATGGTGGGTAACGACCCTGCCACGGGGCAGATGGTCGAGGGGGGAATCGCGGCCGAGACCGAGCGTGCCCTCGACAATCTGGCCGCGGTGATGGCCGCCGCCGGGCTTTCCTTCTCGGATGTCGCTCGCACCACCATCTACCTGGTCGATCTGGGCGAATTCCCCGTCATGAACACGATCTATGCTCGACGGATGGGGGACCATCGTCCGGCACGCTCGACCGTCGGCGTTGCCGCGCTGCCACTGGGAGCCCGGGTCGAGATCGATATGCTGGCCGTCCGCCGCCCGGCCTAGCCCGGTTCCACTCGCTTGTCGCGCGCGTCCCCCGTCTGCTAGGCTCCCGCCGGGAACGGATGAGTTCTGGTGGACTTCAAGGACTTCAAATCCTCATGTCGGGCGCTAATCACGTCCGAGGTGGGTTCGATTCCCACACGTTCCCGCCATCGACTCCCGGGCGGCCGTGGTGGTCGGACCCGGTGGGCGGCGGGGCTCTTGCTCGCGGTCACCATGATGGTGGGGCCGCGAGTCGTTTTTGCCGATGACGGGCGGGCGTTGGCCCACCGGCAGGAGCCCCCTTCCAGTGCGTCGCCTTGGTCCACGCTTCTTCGCTCCGTCGCCTTTCCCGGCTGGGGCCAACTGGAGAACGGGCAGCCGCTCAAGGCCGGCCTCGTGTTCACGGCCGAGGCCGGACTCCTGGTCAGCGGCGTCGTCGAGTTCCGGCGTGCGGAACGCAGTCGTGAGGCAGAACAGCGGGCCGCCGACCGCGGTGATGCGGCAGCCGCCGAAAGGGAATACCAGAATTACTTGGATCGTCGGGATCGAGCCATCAGCCGCTTCTGGTGGACGGGCTTCGCCCTCCTCTTGAGCATGCTTGACGCCTATGCGGACGCGCATCTGCGCGACTTCGATCCGGGCAGCATGCCCGATCTACCGGCACCCGAGGGGGGGGCGGCCAACACCCTGGAATCCACCTCGGCCTCGGGGTCGGATCCCGGGGCGCTGTCTGCCGGTGCCTTCTTGCCGGAAGCCGTTCCGCACGACCCCGGGGCCGCGACCCCCACGATCATCCTCGACGTCGACGCCCGGAGAGTGGGCGTTGCTTTCACGTTCTAGCCACAGCCGTATGCCCTAGAGCAGGCGAATGACGAGCGATATCCGCAACTTCTGCATCATCGCGCATATCGACCACGGCAAGTCGACCCTGGCCGATCGGTTGCTCGAGGTGACGCACGCCATCCCGACGAATCAGATGATGGACCAGGTCCTCGATGACATGGACCTCGAGCGCGAGCGCGGCATCACCATCAAGGCCCATCCCATTGCCCTCACCCACGAGGCGCGGGATGGGCGCACGTATCTCCTGAATCTCATCGATACGCCGGGGCATGTCGACTTCACCTACGAGGTATCGCGCAGTCTGGCCGCCTGCGAAGGGGCGATCCTCGTCGTGGACGCCGCCCAGGGCGTCGAGGCCCAGACCATGTCCAACTTCTATCTGGCCCTCGAGAACGATCTCGTCATCATCCCGGTGGTCAACAAGATCGACCTTCCGGCGGCGCGGACCGAGGCCGTGGCGCACGAGCTCGCGGACCTGGTGGGGGAGACTCCCGACCGCGTTCTCCGGGTGAGCGCCCGGCAGGGGATCGGCATCGAGGAGCTGCTCGAGGCGGTGGTGGAACGCATTCCTCCGCCCGCAGATACCAGCAGATCTCCTTTGCGGGCACTCGTTTTCGATTCCGAGTTCAACCAGTTTCGGGGGGTGATCCCGACCCTGCGCGTGGTCGATGGGGAGATCCGCACCGGCATGCGCGTGCGCTTCCACGCGAGCGGGCCGGAAGCCCCCATCTACGAGGTGCTCGAGGTGGGGCGCTTCCGCCTGAACCCGATCGCCATGCCCGCGCTCCGGGCGGGGGATGTCGGCTACCTGGTGGCCGGGATCAAGGACGTGGGTGAGGTCCAGGTCGGGGACACCATCCTCGATGCCGAGCGCACCGCCCTCCACCCGCTTCCCGGATATCAGCCGCTCAAGCCGATGGTCTTCTCCGGGCTCTACCCGGTGGATACCGACGACTACGCGGATCTCCGCGACGCCCTGGCCAAGCTCAAGCTGAACGACGCCTCGCTGTCCTACACGCCGGAGACCTCGGTGGCGCTCGGCTTCGGCTTTCGCTGCGGGTTCCTCGGACTGCTACATCTCGAGATCATCCGCGAGCGGCTGACTCGCGAATACAACCTGAACCTGATCTCCACGGTGCCCAGCGTCGAGTATCGGGTGCGCCTGGCCAACGGGGAGACCGTCCGCGTCGACAACCCCTCCCAGATGCCGCCGGCGATCGATGTCCTCGAGATCGAGGAGCCGATGGTCCGGGCCACCGTCGTCACCCCCCCCGATTACCTGGGCAACCTGATGAAACTCTGCCAGGACCGGCGCGGTATCTTCGGCGGGATCGAATATCCGGTGCCCAACCGGGCTGTCCTGCACTACGAGATGCCGCTCGCCGAGGTGGTGCTCGACTTCTACGACCGGCTCAAGTCGGTCTCGAAGGGGTACGCCTCGTTCGACTACGAGGCGGGGGAGTACCGGGCTTCGAAGGTGGTCAAGATGGACATCCTCCTGAACGGCGACCCGGTGGATGCCCTCTCCGCCATCGTCCATGCGGACAAGGCCTTCGAGTGGGGGAAGGAGCTCTGCGAGCGGCTGAAGGCCCTCATTCCCCGCCAGCTCTTCCAGGTCGCCATC
The DNA here is from genome assembly GCA_963823555.1 of Candidatus Eiseniibacteriota bacterium. Lineage (GTDB taxonomy): Bacteria > Eisenbacteria > RBG-16-71-46 > CAVPCR01 > CAVPCR01 > CAVPCR01. The sequence goes on from CAWGMA010000001.1 coordinate 1,194,479, forward strand.
CAGGCCGCGGTCGGCTCGCGGGTCGTCGCCCGCGAGACCATATCGGCTCTCCGCAAGAACGTAACGGCGAAGTGCTATGGTGGGGATATCACCCGCAAGCGGAAGCTCCTCGAGAGACAGAAGGAGGGCAAGAAGCGCATGAAGCAGATCGGCTCGGTCGAGGTTCCCCAGGAGGCCTTCCTGGCCGTCCTCAAGGTGGGCAAGTGATGTCGCGCCGGGACTCGATGACGGTGGCGGCCGCACCCACCGCGCGCCGGGCCAAGTCGACCCTGCGCGAGTACACGGAGGCGATTCTCCTCGCCCTAGTGCTGACCTTCATCCTGCGCTCATTCGTGATCCAGGCCTTCCGGATTCCCACCGGCTCGATGGAGGACACGCTTCTCGTCGGTGATTTCCTCTTCGTCAACAAGTTCCTGTATGGGGCGCGGGTGCCATTCACCGACATCCACATGCCGGCGGTGCGGTCGCCCCAGCCCGGAGACATCATCGTCTTCCGCTACCCGCGCGATCCCTCGAAAGACTTCATCAAGCGCTGCGTGGCCGTCGAGGGACAGGTCGTCGAGATCCGAGAGAAGCGACTCTACGTGGACGGCGTTCTCCAGGACGAGCCCTTCACCAAGCACACCGACCCGACCGTGCGCCAGGGCCGCAACGATCCGCGCGACAACTTCGGGCCGGAGCGGGTTCCACCAGGCCATCTCTTCATGATGGGCGACAACCGGGACAACAGCTCCGATTCCCGGTACTGGGGTTTTCTGAACCACGACCTGATCAAGGGCAAGGCGATGTTCATCTACTGGTCGTGGGATCCCCAGCACAAGCTCGGGTTCATCCCGACACCGCGCCTGGGACGGATCGGGGATCTGATCCACTGAGAGCCGGATGCGACGGGACCGGCCGGCGAGGGCCAGGGCATGACGGGAGAGGGGCGGCTCGGGTACGGGCTCTATCTCCATTCGCCATTCTGCGCCACGAAGTGCCCATACTGTGACTTCTACTCCGGGGTCTTTCCCGCGTCGCGGATCCCGGCTGCGGTCGCGGCCATGGTGCGCGAGATGGAGGAGGCCCGCGCCGATGCCCGGGTCGCGCCTCTCATCGAGCGGGGGCTGGTCACCAGTTTCTTCTTCGGCGGAGGGACGCCGAGCCATCTTCCCGAGTCCGAGCTCGCACGCCTCCTGACCGCCATCCGATCCTGCTTTTCCCTTGCACCAGGCGCCGAGGTGACGGTCGAGTGCAACCCCGAGAGCTTCACGGCCGACAAGGCGTCTCGATTGCGGGAGCTCGGGGTCGAGCGCGTGAGCCTGGGTGTGCAATCCCTGGACGATGGCGTGCTGGCAGGCCTGGGCCGCCCCCATGATGCGCGGAGCGCCCTGGCTGCCGCCCGGGCGGCGCGGGAGCTCTTCCCCCAGGTGAGCTACGATCTGATCCTTGCTGCACCGGGTCTCACGCAGCCGGTCCTCGCCGACTCGCTCGATCGCCTGCTCGACCTGGGTCCCGACCATCTCTCGGCCTACGGCCTCACGATCGAGGCTGGGACTCCGTTCTCGGCCCGCGTCGTGCGCGGCGACCTCGTCGAGGCCACGGACGATGAGTTCCTGGCCGAGGATGAGCTCGTCGAGTCCCGTGCCGCTCGGGCCGGTCTCCTCCGCTACGAGGTATCGAACTACGCTCGCCCCGGCGCCGAGTGCCGGCACAACCTCGACATCTGGCGCGGGGGCTACTACCTCGGTCTTGGGCCGAGCGCGCACTCCTACCTTCCCTGCGGGGACCACGGCCTGCGCCGCGCCAATGTGGCCGATCTCGACCAGTACGTGAGCCGTCTCGAAGGCGGCGAATCGCCGGTGGCGACGGCCGAGATCATCGGGCGCGAGCAGGCGATGGCGGAGCGGTTTCTTCTCGGAATGCGCACGACCGAGGGCGTCGAGCTGGGTGCCTTCGCGGATCGCTTCGGCATCCCGGTCGAGGCCGCCGCGGGCAGCGAGCTGGCTGCCCTCGAAGCGGGCGGCTTCGTGATCCGGCAAGGCGGTCGGCTGGCCGTGACCCCGGCTGGTCGCGCCGTGCTGGACGCCGTCGTCGGCCGTCTCACGTCCCGCCTCGCGGCGGCGTAGGCGGTTGCCGGGATGCGCGCCGTTCTCGTCCATGACTGGCTCACCGGGATGCGCGGTGGAGAGAAGGTGCTCGAGGCCCTGGCCGAGATCTTCCCCGAGGCTCCCATCTATACGCTGGTCCATCGCCCGGGCGGAGTGAGCGCGGGGCTCGAGTCGCACCCGATCCGCACGTCCTGGCTCGGACGGTTGCCAGGCGCGCAGCACTATTACCGCCGATTGCTGCCGCTCTACCCTCTGGCCGCGGCATCGTGGCGAGTTCCGCCGTGTGACCTCGTGCTGTCATCGAGCCACGCCCTGGCCAAGGCGATTGCCAAACCGAGGGGTGCGCTGCACGTCTGCTACTGCCACACGCCGATGCGCTATCTGTGGGACCTGTACGAGGACTATTTCAGCAAGGAACGAGCGGGTCTCGCCACTCGCCTCGCCATGCGCGCCGTGCGCGATCCGCTCCGCCGCTGGGACCGGAGCACGGCGGCCGGAGTCGATCACTGGCTTGCCAACTCCGCGAACGTGAGCGAGCGCATCCGGCGGCTGTATGGCGCCGATGCGACGGTCCTCCATCCGTTCGTCGATCTCGAACGCTTCACGCCGCGATCGGGGGCAGAAGAAGCGGAACCCCGTTATCTGGTGGTCTCGGCCCTGGTTCCCTACAAGCGGATCGATCTTGCCATCGCCGCGGCAGCCCGGCTCGGGCGTGGCCTCGATGTGGTCGGCAGCGGCCCCGATGAAGGAAGGCTGCGATCGATGGCGGGCGACCATGTCACCTTCCATGGCTGGGTCGACGATGCCGCGCTCGCGGGGTTCTACCGCCGTGCGCGCGCCCTCCTGATGCCGGGGGAGGAGGACTTCGGCATCGCCCCCCTCGAGGCGATGGCCTCCGGGCGGCCGGTGGTCGCCTATGGACGCGGGGGTGCGCTGGAGACGGTGAAGGACGGAGTCACCGGAATCCTCTTCACACCGCAGAGCGCCGAGGCCTTGGCTCAAGCGCTCCTCGCTGCCGAGTCGCAGGAATGGGACGCGCGGGCGATCCGCGCTCATGCCGAGGGATTCTCACGCCGCCGCTTCCTGGTGGCGGCCAGGGAGTTCCTGACCGGTCTCGGCCTCGAGGCCGGCGCCGCGGCCCAGCGCGCCTAGGGCTGGTCGAGCAGCTCGCGGATCACCTGCAGCAGCCCTTCGGCAGATGCCTTCCAGCTGAAGCACTGCGCCCGGGCGAGGCCGAGCTTCCGGAGTGTCTCCTGCCGCTCCTTGTCGCCGAGGAGCTCCGCCATCGCGGTGGCGAGGGCCCGGTCGTCTCCGGGCGGCACGAGGAGCGCCGCGCCACCGCTCACCTCGGCCAGGGCACCGCCCGCGGTTGTGATCACGGGAGCGCCGGCGGCCATCGCCTCGAGGACCGGCAGCCCGAACCCCTCGTACAGAGACGGCATGACGAATAGCCGCGCTCCCGCATAGAGAAGTGGCAGGTCGCCGGAGTCGACGTAGCCCAGGAAACGCAGACGGTCACCGAGAGGATGGCCGCGACGGAGATCGGCCGTGTCCCCCATGCCCCAGCCCTTGCCGCCGACCACGACCGCCTCGCCAGCGAAAGAGCCCGCCGCGGCGACCTCCGCCATGGCGCGGAGAAATCCCCCGAGGTTCTTCCGCGGCTCGATGGTGCCGACGAAGAGCACGTAATCGCGCTCGATGCCGAATCGCCGGCGCAGGTGATCGCGCACCAAGACCGGATCGAGCACACGGAATTCCGGACCGGCAGCCAGGGGGATGACGCGTACCCGCGACGGGCTGATCGGATAGAAGCGAACGAGGTCCCGAGCCGTGGCTTCGGAGATGGCGATGATGCGATCCGCGGCGCGGAACGAGCGGCGGGCCACCGGGGCGAGGAGGAGGCGGTTCCGCCGGGAGAGAGTTTCTGGATAGAGGCGGAACACAAGATCATTGCAGGTGACGACGAGCGGGATCTTGCCGCGAAGGGCAACGGGGAGCACCAGGTTCGTGCCCCAGAAGACGTCCAGCCGATCGGCGGCAAGGAACTTGGCGGCGCCCCCGTGGAGCCACAGGGTTCCCCATCGTGCCGCGATGCCCTTGCCTTCGCGCACGATGAAGCGGCTCCCAGGGGGCAGCTGCTCAGCGACGCGATCGCCGTTCCGCATCGTGTAGCAGAAGAACTGGGCGGAGGGATCCTGCACCGCCATCTCGCGCAGGAGCTCCCGCACCGCGACACCGATTCCGGTGAGCCGGGTGGCCAGCGGCCGGACGTCGATGCCGATGCGCAGGCTCGGGGAGGGCATGCGGGAGAGAATGGCCGGGGAGTCCGTTTGCTGTCAACGCGCCCCTGGCCGCCTGGCGCGGCGATCCCCGGAGGCGCGTGCGGGGGGGACTACGAGCCGGCGTCTGGTGGCGGGCTCACCTTGCGGGAGCGCCCGAGGAGCCCGGCCGCACCGAGGATCATGATCCCAGCGACGCGGCTTGTGGCGTAGCTCAGGGCCACCGCCCAGGCCACCGCGGCCGCGCCATGCTCCGGTGCCAGCCACCAGGCCAGACCGGCTGCGCTCGCTGCACAGATCAGGTTGGTGACCAGAGAGATGTCGGCGCGCTTGTGATAGAAGATGAGCATCTCGACCGGTGCGGCGAGCACCTGGAGCGCGACGGCGCAGAGGAGACCCCGCGCGACCGGCGCGGCGGCACCGTACTTGTCCGACCAGACGAGCGACATGACGGGGCCGGCGGCCGCAAAGGCCAGACCCAGGCCACCGACCAGGAGGCCGAGAAAGGGCAGCGAGCGGCGCTGCAGGTGCAGCGCTTCCCTTGCGTCCCGCGCCCGCGCGACACGTGCCGACATGACCATCAGGTACTGACTCAACAGGATCGTGATCGGCAATACGAGCTGGCTGGCCAGGTAGTAGTGCGCGGCTTCCACGCTGCCGGCGCGAGCGAAGATGATGGGACCGGGAAGATACGTGGCGGCCACCCACAGCGCTCCGGCTCCGCCAAAGGTGAAGGACAGGCGCAGGAACTCCCGGCGATCCGTGACGGCGAGCCCGGTCCCCCCCGTTGCCCCCGGCGGAAGGAACCAGGCGGAGAGGAAGGCGTGAATGACGGGAGTGAGGGCGAGAGCGATGGCGACCGATTGCCAGCGGGGTGGCTCGAGCAGGAGCGCGACCGCGAGCACGATCCCGACCCGGAGCGCGGTGGCGATGCCCCGGATGACCAGCTCGCGCCGCACGCGTTGCCAGGCGATGAAGATGCTCGAGGCGAGAGAGCCGAGTGCGGCCGCGAGCGCCCCGGCGAAGGCGGCGAACACGGCGCCGCTGCTCCCGCTCCCCGGGAAGGCGCGCTGGGCCAGAGTGGGGGTGAGCAGCGCACCGAGCGCCATGACCGCGAGACCGGCGCCGAGCTTGACGCCGAGACCAAAGCGGACGACACCGCCGGCCTCCTCGCCAGCTGCCAGTCGCGCCGAGGCGAAGCGCACCACCGTGGGGTTGACGCCGCACTCGGCCGCCGCCGAGGCGATGAGGAGGATCATGAGACAGAAGGAGAGCGAGCCCATGGCCTCGGCGTCGAGGGTGCGAGCGAGCACCATCTGCGTGGCGAAGATGGCGCCCTTGGCGATGACGTCACCACCGGTGAGCAGAAGGGTGGCCCGGGCGACGTAGGATCGCTGCACCATTTCAAGCGGCTTGACCAAGCGACTCCCTGGGGTTGACGCCACGGCTCGAACTCCGCCGGCTGGCCCCGCGATGACCGGCTCCCTGGCGGAGGCCTGAAAGTGGGCGATGGCGGAAACGAGCGTGGCCCGGCATTATAGCCCCCCGATGAGAGTCGCGATCGATGCTAGACAGCTCTGGGAACTGGGGATCGGCACCTATGTGCGGAATCTCCTCGGTGGACTCGCCCGCGCCGGCGGGCCGGAGCTCGATCTCACGTTGCTGCTCCCACCCCGGCCCTGGCGCGATACCTGGAGCGATCCGGTGGCGGCCGGGGCCGGTTTCCCGGGCGCCGATGCGGCCGGCTCCGCTGCGCCACCGCCATCTCGGGTCGCCGCCCCCGCGGTCCGGGGCCTCGAGATCAGCGCTCCCAAGCAGTCCATGAAGGAGCACATCGCGATTCCATTCCGTCTCTTCTGGCAACGTCTCGATCTCGTCCATGCGCCGCATTATGTCGCTCCACTCGCTGTCCGGCAGCCCCTGATCATCACGGTTCACGACACCATCCACCTGCTCTTTCCCGAGTTTCTCTCTCCGGCGCGGCGCCGGATCGCCGGCCACCTGCTGGAGCTGGCGCTCCGGCGGGCGAGACGCGTGATCGCCGTGTCGCGGCGCACCGCGGACGATCTCGAGCACCTGTTTCCGTTCACCCGCTCCAAGCTGCGCGTCATCTACCCCGGCCTTGCTTCCCGCTATGCCGCCGGGGCTCCGGATCCATCGAGCGTCGAGTCATGGCGGAGACGGCGCGGGCTTCCCGATCGCTACTACCTCGCTGTGGGAGCCATCCGGCCCCACAAGAACCTCCTTCACCTGGCCCGCGCCTATGCCGCAAGCGGCCTGGCCCCCGGATGGGAACTCGTGCTCGCCGGCGAGGCCCCGCTGCGGTTCGCGCCGCTCAAGGAGGAGATTGCCGCCGCCGCAGGGAGCGGCGTTCGGTTCCTCGGACGGGTCGCCGACGCCGATCTGCCGTTCCTCTATGCCGGAGCCACGGGGGTCGCGGTGCCTTCGCTCTACGAGGGCTTCGGGTTGACGGCGCTGGAAGCCATGGCGATGGGCGTTCCGGTCCTGGCGGCGGCGACCGGCTCGCTTCCCGAAGTGGTGGGAGAAGCGGGGTGGCTCCTTCCTCCGCACGACCTCGCCGGCTGGAGCGAGGCCCTGGCCCGGGTTGCGCGCGATCAGGCCCTCCAGTCCGAGCTCGGAGCGCGCGGGCGGGAACGGGCACGGAGCTTCAGCCTGGAACGGCTGGGGGCGGAGACGCTCGAGGTGTACCGGGAGGCGGCCCGGTGCTGATCGCGGGAAGGGAACGGCTAGCCCACGGTGATGATGCGAACGTGGTCGGGGAGCAGCCGGGCTAGCTGGCGCAGCACGTTGCCGCGCAGCATGTGATAGATCGCGGTGCGCTGACTCACTCCCATCATCACCGCCTCGACGCCGAGCATGGTCGCGGCCTCCGCCAGCTTGTGGGCGGCGTTGTCAGCGATCTCCCAGATCGGCACCAGCGTGATGTCCTGCTGGCTCGCGAGCTCCGCCGCCTGGTTGAGGGCGGCGATCACATCCGCATCCGGTGTGAGCTGCTCTCCGGAGAAGAGCCCGGGCCACTCCGTGATCGAGATCACGTAGAGGGCGACTCCATTCTCTCCCTTGACGCGGCGAATGGCCTCGGCGATGAGTCGCGGATTGGGGCCGCGGAGAGCAGCCAGGGTGGAGGAGGGAAGGAGCTTCTTCACCGCCCGGGCGTTGTCGAGATCGAGGATGGGTTCTCGCTCGAGCACCGCGCCGATCGCTTGAGCGCGAAGCCGCTCTGCCCGCCGCGCAACGGCCGGTAGCTTGTTCAGGGCCTTGACCGGCAGGTCGCGCCGGATGGCCAGTCCGATCAGGAGTCCGGTCAGGGTCACGGCGCCCCCGAACATCGTGGCGTGCGGTTTGGCGACGATGTTCACGCTCCATGCCGTGACGACCATGAGCGACGTGAAGAGACCGAGGACGAAGCCGGGACCGCGGCGGTGTCCGCGCCAGCGCTCCACATCGAGACCGATGGATGTGAAGGTGAAGGCGCCGAGCAGGCCGAACGAATACATGTCCCCCAGGAGCTCCAGGTGCCCCTTGGTGAGGAGGACGACAGCCACCGGGACCAGGGTGGCGAGGAGGATGGCCCGGTGGGGCGTGCCGTAACGAGCATTGCGTGAGGCCAGTGGTTTCGGCAGGTACCGATTCTTGGTCAAGGCGAGGAAGACGTGGTAACAGCCGATGATGGCGGTATTGGCCGCCAGGAGCAGCAGGCACCCCGCCGTGACGACCACCCCTGCGCGCGCCAGGATGCCGCCATGGGCGAACGCGAGATCGGAGATCAAGTGGTCGGCGGCCGCGGTCTTGGTCTCGGTCGAAAGCGTGGCCATCGACAGCGCCGTGAGTAGCGGCGATGTGATGAGGATGGTGAAGATGATGGCCGCCGTCGTCTTGTGCGCCGTGGGGGCGAGGGGGCGTTTCAGTGCCGGTGAGAGCTGGCTCACGCTCTCGAGACCGGAGAAGGCGAGCCAGGCTGCGGAGAAGCCGACGAGGATCACCCCGGGAGAAAGGCTGTGAACCGCCTTCGTCTGGGTCCAGATCACGCTCAGATCGGCCACGGCGCCGGTGGCGAGAGCGAGCACGATGACGCCCAGGTTCACCGTGAAGGCGACGAGCGCGAAGACCAGCGACAGGGCCGCGCTCTCCCGGATCCCGATGATGTTCACTGCCGCCATGAGCAGGAGGGCAATCACGGCCAGCGCGACGACATGGACCCCGAGTCCGGGCAGGAGCGAGCTCAAGTAGTAGAAACCGCTGGTCGTCGAGATCGCCGAGGTGAGGAAGTAATCGGTGATGATCAGCATGCCCCCGAGGGCGCCGAATCCGGGTCCGAAGGCGCTGGTGGCGACACTCACGACGCCACCGCCTTCAGGGTGGGTGATCGTGACCTCGGAGTACTTGAGGGCGAGCAAGACGAAGCCGATGCCGGTGGCCACGACGAAGAGGGTCGTCAGGTCGCCGACCTGGCCGTGGAGGATGCCCGGCACGTAGTAGACGCTGGTGCCGATGTCGCAGAAGACGACAGCCCAGGCCAGCGGCCAGGTCAGGTTGCCCGGCAGCTTGGCCGGCTTGCGGCGAGTCCCCAGTGGTTGCTCCGGACCTTGGGCCGCCGCAGGCGTCTCCGCGGCGCCGCGGTCCGGAGGGGACTCGGGATCTTCATCGCCACTGATCATGGGCCGGGATTCTACTCGATCCCGGCGTCCGGCAGCGGCAGGGATCCCCACGAGAGCCGCCGTGATGGCGATGGTCCAGTGTGGACCGCCGCTTCGGGGTCCGTGGAGGCGTGGTGGCTCAGGGGCCCGTTGACAGCGGGGTAGAGGCTGCCATTATCTTCCGATTCCGGGCGCCGGGGTGCCCCGGGTCCCGCCCATTCATAGGATCTGATGAGCAAGAGCGAACGGAGAAAAGCGGAGGCGCGCCTCCAGGCCCTGCTGGCGACGAGCGACGTACTCGCTCTCGTGCTCGCCGTGATGGCAGCCTACGGCTTGCGATTCGCCTCCCCGCTCGTGGTCTTCTTCCCTGTTACCAAGGGGGTGCCTCCGCTCAGCCTCTACGTCGCTGCTGCCTTCGTCCTGGCCGCCGTCCTGATCCCCACGTTTGCCGCCATCGGGCTCTATCGCCCGCGGCTTCGTCTCGATCTCGCATCCCAGATGCGGCATGCGGCCCGCGGCGTATGGTGGGTCATGCTGGTGGCCATGGCTCTCGGCTTCTTCTACCGGGGGGAGAGCTTCTCGCGGCTCACGCTCTTGATCGCGGTCATGCTCCTTCTCCTCCTTGTGCCCATGGGGCGGGCGCTTGCCGTGGGTCCCCTGGCCAGGCGTTTCCTGCGTCCCTCGCGTCTGGCCGTGGTCGGTAGCGGCGGGAGCGCGCGCGAACTGGCCGCCCGACTGCGCGGGGCTCCCGAACCCGGGGCGCAGTTCGTCGGCCGCTTCGGGGACGACGAGGATCAGGGCGGGGGCGAGGCCCCGGCCGGGCGGCTGGTCGATGTCGCGGGGCTCGTTACCCGCGGCGCCATCGATCGCGTCATCCTCGCTCTCGACGCGAGCGAGGCGGAGCGGGGGGCCGATCTGATCGCCGAACTGGCTCGCTTCGCCATCGAGATCGAGTGGCTCCCGGACCTCGAGGCTCTCGGACCAGGTTGCGTTCGCCTCGATGAAATGCTCGGCATGCCCGTCGTCGTCCTCGGCGAGTTTCCTCTTCTCGGCTGGAACAGCGCCGCCAAGCGCACCATGGATATCGCGCTCAGCGCTGCCGGCATGCTCACCCTGGCCCCGCTCTTCGCTGCCATCTGCGTCGCCATCAAGGCCTCGAGTCGAGGGCCGGTCATCTACCATCAAGACCGCGTCGGGCGCGACGGCAGACGTTTCGAGATGCACAAGTTCCGGACCATGAGGCTCGATGCCGAGACCCACTCGGGCCCCATCGCCGCTGCCCGGGAGGATCCGCGCGTGACATCCATCGGGCGCTTCCTTCGGCGCACGAGCCTCGATGAGTTGCCGCAGTTGTGGAATGTGCTGCGAGGGGAAATGAGCCTGGTCGGGCCGCGGCCGGAGCGACCTTGTTTCATCGATGATCTGGCAACCGAGATTCCGGATTACCTGCGTCGGCAGCGCGTGAAGTCGGGGATGACCGGTTGGGCCCAGATCCACGGCCTGCGCGGCGGGGATTCGCCCATGGACGCCCGCATCCGCTGCGACCTCTACTACATCGAGAACTGGTCCCTGGCGCTCGATCTGCGCATTCTCTTCCGCACCATCTTCACGCTCCACCGGCAGCACAACGCGTATTGATGGGTCAAGGGGCGGGTGGCGACAGCCGGGGAGGGCGCTGCCTCCCTAGAACCTGAAAGCGATCCCTCCTGAAATCGAGATCGTTTCGCTCCGACTGCCGAGGTTGAGCTCGGTCAGGAACTCGTGCTTGCTGCTGAAGGGGTAGTCGAGGCCGAAGCGCACGTTCACGTCGAGATCGGTGTCGTCGTTGGCATTGCCGATCATGAACATGATGGCGCCGTAGGGAATGAGCGTGGTGCCGCCGCTCGTGGTGAAGGCCTTGGAGGCCACCGGACCGAAGTCGAAGTCGATCAGATCGAGATCACCTGCATGCTGCCAGCCGAAGGCGAAATCGCCGGCGAGATCCACGGGGAAATCGTTGCTCGCCCGGAAGAAGCGGTGCTTCACGTCTCCGGTGAGGCCGAAGAGCGTCTCGTTGCCATAGTCGAGGTCCGGGAAGCCGATCTGGACACCGATATCGGTGTTGTCGGAGACTCCGGTGCGCATCTGGGCGACGATTCCGATCGGTTCTCCGAGGAGCAGGAAGCCGCCGAGGACGAAGTCATCCTTGCCGTATGGGACGGCGGTCGACCAGGTACCGAGGACCTGAGCCGGCGCTGCGGCCGGGATCATCAGCAGCAGGGAGATCGCCACCCATGCGAAGCGGGAGATGTGCTGCTTGGCGAGACGGGCGAGAGCCATGGCGCATACTCCTTTCGGCAGGCCAGCCGGTTGCCAGGTGCCGGCGGCTCGGCTCAGGTCGCATCGGGAGCCGAGAGCCACGCTGTTCACGAGGCGGGCGGCAGGCTAACATCCGTCTCCTCGCGCCGTCAACGCGACAGCCGGATCGACGCGGTGCTGTTGGGGGCGGGACCTCACCGCGCGGGGCTCGTTTCGGCGTCGGTCCGCCAGGGGGAGAGTGAATCTTGCACACCGTGCTCTCAGTCGTCGGAGTGCGGCCGCAGTTCGTGAAGCACGCACCCGTGTCCCGGGCCTTGCGAGCGCGGTTCCGCGAGCTGGTCGTCCATACCGGACAGCACTACGACGTCGCCATGTCCCACCTCTTCTTCGAGGAGCTGGGCATTCCCGAGCCCGATCGCCACCTGGGCGTGGGTTCCGGAACGCATGCCGAGCAGACGGGGCTCGTGGCCGAGCGCGTCGAGGCGGCCGTCGAGGAGCTGCGTCCTGATCTGGTCCTGGTGTTCGGCGATACCAACTCGACCCTCGGCGCTGCCCTGGCCGTGGCCAAGCTGCGCGTGCCGCTCGGGCATGTCGAGGCTGGTGTCCGCAGCGGCATGGCCGGGATGGCGGAGGAGATCAACCGCATCCTGGTCGACCATGCCTCGGATCTCCTGTTCGTTCCCACGCCGGCGGGTGTCCAGCATCTCCGGCGGGAAGGGGCCCATGGCGCGATTCACTTGGTCGGGGACGTGATGTGCGATGCGCTCGAGATGCACCTGGCGCGCGCCGCCCAGCGGCCGCATCCGGCCGGGGCTCTCGGCCTCGATCCAGGCGGTTACGTCCTCCTGACGATTCACCGGGCCGAGAACACGGATGATCCCCGCGCCCTGGCAGCGATCCTCGATGGAGTGGCCGCGGTACGCGAGCCCATCCTGTTCCCCGTGCACCCGCGAACGAGGAAGGCTCTGGCCGAGCACGGCCTCGAGAAGCGCCTCGCGGCATGCGCCCATATCCGGGCCGTCGAGCCGGTGGGCTACCTCGACATGCTGGTGCTCGAGCGCGATGCTCGGATCGTGGTGACCGATTCCGGTGGCGTGCAGAAGGAAGCCTACCTGGTGGGGACTCCCTGCCTCACGGTCTTCGCCGAGACATCGTGGCCGGAAACGGTCGACGCGGGGTGGAATCGGCTGGTTCCGGCGGCGCGCGAGGAGATTGCCGCGGCCATCGCCGAATTCCAGCCCGCGGGGCCGCGACCGCCACTCTACGGGGATGGGCATGCCGCCGGGCGGATCAGCGACATCATCGCAGACGTCCTCGGCTGAGGAGCGCCGTGGCGCGACGGGCATCGAGGAGGGAGGGTGGTGCCGCCAGCGCTAGCGGCGGGTCGAGCGCTCGCGGAGCTTCTTGAGCTCGGACTCGCTCAGGCTATCGATTCCCTCGCGAGAGATCTTGTCCAGGATCGCATCGACCTCGGCCTCTTCGTTCTTGGGCGGTCTCGGGGGGCGGGTTGGCTTGGGCTGGGCGGCCCTGGGTTCGACCACCCGGAGCCCGCGGGAGCGGGCGCGTAGCTTCCGCCGCCAGCGGCCCAGGGCCGATGCGGGGCGCCAGTCCGCCCGGAGGTAGAGGAAGGCCACCGCCATCCCCGCCAGATGCGTGACGTGTCCGATCCCGTCCGAGGCGAAGCTACGGGCAGAGAGGAACTCCATCACGGCGTAGATGAGCACGAAGATACGGGCCGGGATGGGGAAGATGAAAGCAAGGAGAATGGGAGTGTCTGGATAGAGCATGGCGAAGGCGACGAGCACTCCCATGACGGCTCCCGAGGCTCCGATCGTGGGCGTGCCCGAACCCAGCATGAAAAGCGCCGTGGCCACACCGGCCGCAATCCCCACGGTGAAGTAGAACTTCATGAATGCGTCGTATCCCCATTCACGTTCGATCGGTACGCCGAACATCCAAAGGGCGAACATGTTCATGAGGATGTGCCAGAAGTTGCCGTGGAGGAAGAGGTAGGTGGCGAGCTGCCAGATGTGGAACTCGCCGAAGACCGCCCGGGGTACCAGACCGAACGTCTGGTTCCAGGGGAACTCCACATAGAGCTGGGTGAGCAGGAAGATCCCGACGTTGGCGATGAGAAGCTGCTTCACCGCCCGTGTGAGCGGGCCGGGACCGAATGAGCTCATGGCACCTGACATGGTGAATCGGTTCGGGGTTCGCATCGTCCACTCTGGGGGCAGCCAAGTCGGGAGCAGGGGGATTCTAGCATCGGGCCGGGCTGCCGCCAACGTGGAGGACCCGTTTCTCATGGCCTTGTCGCGTTCACTCAAGTCCAGCTAAGCTTGAGTCGGGCCGTGCCGCCCTCCCAGGGCCTCGAGCAGCATCGTGCCCGAGCCCGCGGCATGCACGAGTGGGCGGCCGACCGCCGTCGGAAAGGAGCTTCGGTATCGTGTCTTCGAGGTTCAAGCCTAGGTTCTGGTTGTTTCTGGCGCCGGCTGTGGCTGTCGCCATCGGATCCTCCGTCCTTGGTCGAGCGGAAGAAGGGGGCGCCGGCTGGGACCCGGATCTCTCCCGGGGTGGATACGACATCTGGATGACGCGTGATCTGGGAGATGGGCGGTGGTCGGTCCCGGAGAACCTGGGACCGGATGTGAACACGGCCAATCGCGAGATGAGCCCGGCGTTGAGTCCGGACGGGAAGCTTCTCTACTTCGCGGCGCGGGACCGTGCCGACTCGACCCATCAGGGAGCGGACGACATCTACGTCTGTGAACGCGACGGCAACGGCTTCGGCCCGGCCCGGAACATGGGACCGGCGATCAACACGGTGTGGGAAGAGATCAGCCCGTGCCCGTTCCCAGATATGAAGACCTTCATGTTCTGTCGCCATGATGTCGTGCAACGTTCCTACGATCTCGCGCTGTCCCTGAACGTGGAAGGGGAGTGGCTCGAGGCCATCGGCCTCGGGCGGCCGCTGAACACGCCGGGCGAGGAGCGTTTCCCATCGGTCACCGCCGATGGCAAGGAGCTCTACTTCTGTGCCCAGTGGCGTGCGGGGCGGGGCAGCTGGGATATCTGGCAGTCCTATCGCGATGACCAGGGCAGCTGGAGCGATCCGATCAACCTCGGGCCCCGCATCAACACTCGGGATTCCGAGTATTCTCCTGCCATCTCGGGAGATGGCAAGCGCTTGTTCTTCGCATCCCAGCGCGGTGACAGTCGCAATTTCGACGTCTATCTGAGCGTGCGCCAGGAGGGCGGTACGTGGCAGGATCCGGTGCGACTGCCGGAGCCGGTCAACAGCCGCTTCAACGAGTACTGCCCGGCGGTGGCTCCGGACGGCAAGACGCTCTACTTCGCTTCCGATCGCCACCGGGGTCGGGAGCTCGCGCCCGAGGTGGACGAGTGAACGGCCACGATCGCCGGTCGCAGAGTACCCAGGTTCAGCGATGAGCCAAGAAACCCCTGATGATGGCGAAACCAGCGTCCCCGCCCCCGAGCTCTGCTTGCGGGGTGGGGAGTGCTGTTATGTATGCGGCATCTCGCTGTCGAGCGGTGATGCTGCGGTCTGCTACCGGGACCGCCGTTTCTGGGATCAATCCTTCTACTATCACGCCGGGTGCTGGGCCGACGCCGGTCTGCACCGGGAATCCATGGGACCAGACGCCCTGGCTAGTGGGTTAGTGGTCGAACTGGCCCCGGTGCCCTGCCTCGTTTGCCACGAGACGATCGAGAGTGGCGAGCTCATCAGGCGCGAGTGGGTGCGCGAAGGGAAGGGCGTGCGCATCGTCCATGCGCGCTGCTCCCCGCCGGGGAACGCGGCCGGCTGATGGCACCCAGGCCTGAGCGCCCGGGGCGGCGGGCGGTCATCCTGCTCGTGCTGCTCGGGCTCGGCCTACGGCTCCTCTTCGCCGCTGCGCTCAGCGATGCCCCGGCTTTTCGGGTCCCCATTCTCGACGCGGCGGCCTATGACCGCTGGGCACGTGCCATTGCCAGCGGCGACCTCTGGCCACGTGAACCCTTCCACCTGGCGCCGCTCTATCCCTACCTGTGCGGCCTGGTGTACGCCTTGGCGCCGGACGGTCCCCTCGCGGTCGTGGTCCTCCAGCATCTGGCCGGGACAGCCCTGGCTCTGGCGGCAGGGATCCTGGCCGCGGGCCTGGGCGGTGCGGTAGCCGGGGTTGCCGCCACGTTCCTCGTGGCCACGTACGGTTCGCTGCTGCTGCACGAGAACCTGTTGCTTCCCGAGGTCCTGGGCGCGGTGCTCCTGTGGTCGGGGACCGCCATTCTCCTCGGCGCGATGCGCGGACCCGAGTTGCCCCCGAGGGCGGCATTCAAGAGCGGGCTCGGGTTCGGACTCGCCGCGCTGGTGCGGCCGACGACTCTCCTTCCGGCCGCCGTGCTCGCGGTCTGGATCGCCATCCGGGCCCCGGGTGGCAGGGAATCCCGCCGGCGGACGGCCGTCCTCTTCATCGCAGCTGTTCTCCTCGCTGTCCTGCCGGTCACGCTCATCAACCGCCTCGCCGGAGGCGAGTGGGTGCTGGTCACGGCGAGCGGCGGATTCAACTTCTACGTCGGCAATCACGCGGACGCAGACGGTGGCTACGTGCAGCCGGCCGGTGTGGCGTTCACGCCGGGAGATGCCGGCGATCCCACGGGCCGGAGCCTGGCGGAGCAGGCGATGGGGCGCCCGCTTCGAACGCGGGAGGTATCGGACTACTGGCTGGGTCGAGCACTCGATTTCATCCGTGAAGAACCGGGAAGGGCCCTCGCGCTTTACGGTCGGAAGATCTCCCTCTTCTGGAGCCGGGCCGAGATCCCGCAGATTGTCGACCTGCCGGCGGTGCGCGAGGAAGTGCCTCTCCTTCGCCGTTTGCCGCTGTCGGGGCCCTGGTTGCTCATGCCTCTCGCCCTTCTCGGGCTCGTGATCGCCTTTCCGGGTCGACGCGAGGGCGAGGTCCTCCGCGTGGTCCTGATCACCTTCACCCTGGCCACGGCGCTCTTCTTCATCACCGAGCGCTACCGGATCCAGGCCGTGCCGCTTCTGGCCGTCGTCGCCGGCGGGGGCGCCGCCCGCGTCCTCACGATGATCCGGAGCGGGCGGCGGGTGCAGCTGTTGCTTGCGGTGGGGGCGCTCGTTCTCGCCGTGATGGCCGTTGATCCGCGCTGGCTGGGGCTTGGCGGGCGCCTGGGCCATCCCTGGGTGCCACCGATGAACCGTGCCCTCGGCCTGATTCGCACGGGCGCCGATTCCAGCGTCATCGCG
Source organism: Candidatus Eiseniibacteriota bacterium (assembly GCA_963823555.1). Classification (GTDB taxonomy): domain Bacteria; phylum Eisenbacteria; class RBG-16-71-46; order CAVPCR01; family CAVPCR01; genus CAVPCR01. The sequence goes on from CAWGMA010000001.1 coordinate 1,211,067, forward strand.
CAATCCTTTGCCGATGCCGTGGCGCAGGGCCCGGAGGCATCCCGTGTCTACGTCAATCGCGGCGAGTGGCTCAGGCAGCGTGGTGATCTCGCCGGGGCTCGGCAGGACCTGATGCGGGCCGTCGCTCTCGATCCGGGTGACCCGCTGGCGTGGACGGCGCTCGGCGGCCTCGAGGCGGCTGCGGGACGGAATGCTGCGGCCGAGGCGAACTACGCCCGGGCGCTCGCCATCGAACCGGGGCATGCCCCGGCCGCGCTCGGCCTCGGACAGGTCCTCCTCACCATGAGGCGGCCGGAGGAAGCGCTGGCGCCGCTCCGCCTCGCGCTCGCTGGTCCCGACTCCGCCGCCGCCCATGATGCACTCGGGGTCGCGCTTCTCATGACCGGCGCCCGCGATGAGGGCCTCGCCCATATCGAGCGGGCGCTCGCCATCGATCCCGGCCGGGCGACGTTCCACCTCCACCTCGGGCTCGCCCTGGCCGAGGGTGGACGCCTGGCTGCCGCCGAGGCCGCGATCGGGGCCTCGCTCGCGCTCGATCCCGGTCACCGGGCGGCGCGCCTGTCGGCGATTCTCCTCGCTCGCGACCGGGGAGATTTCACCGGGGCGCGGGCACATCTGGACACGCTTCTGGCCTGGAATCCGGAAGACCAGGAAGCACTCCGGCTCAAGGCCGAACTCGGCGCGGCAGGGGAGACGCCGGAACCGCGCATGCGTTGACCAGGTGCTGCCGGCTCTGCTAGCTTCGCCGCCCGATCACCGCGCGTTCGCCGTGAGCTTCCGATGAGGGCGGAACCGGAGGGGGAGGCGCGCGCGCCGTCGCTGGCGAGCCCCTGGCTCTTGTGGACCGCCCCCCATCTGTCCCGAGGGATCTTCCCCATGAACCCGCTCGAGAAATCACCGCTCAAGGCCGGGCCTGCCGCTTCGCAGGTGGCCGCGGCACCCGGTGTCAAGTCCGACCGCTGGATTCGGCGGATGGCGCTCGAGCACCGCATGATCGAACCCTTCGAGCGACCGCCAGGTGCGCGAGGGCGTCATCTCGTACGGGCTCTCGTCGTACGGCTACGACATCCGCATCGCCGACGAGTTCCGGATCTTCACCAATGTCAACTCGACGATCGTCGACCCGAAGCACTTCGACACCAAGTCCCTGGTCGATTTCAATGGGCCGGTCTGCATCATCCCGCCCAACTCCTTCGCCCTGGGCCGGTCCGTCGAGTACTTCCGCATCCCGCGCCACGTGATCACGATCTGCGTCGGGAAGTCGACCTATGCGCGCTGCGGGATCATCACCAACGTGACCCCGTTCGAGCCCGAGTGGGAGGGCTTCGTCACGCTCGAGATCTCGAACACGACGCCGCTGCCGGCCCGCATCTACGCCAACGAGGGCATCGCCCAGGTGCTGTTCTTCGAGGCGACGAGGAGTGCGAGATCTCCTACGCGGACAAGAAGGGCAAGTACCAGGGGCAGACCGGGGTCACGCTGCCGCGGCTGTAGGCCGAGCCGGGGGGCGGGCTCTTACTACCAGCGTGCGCGCCCGGCCCGGGCCCCGCGACGGGGCGCGATACAATCCCTTTACAATCGAGCGAAATTGCGGTACGGTAGTAATCTAGCGGTTGCCCGGCTCGATGCGAGGTGTCTCGTGACAGTGATCGAGACGGTGCTGCCACTCCTACGGTAATGGATAGCACCTCAAGGAGGCCCATCAATGAGGAGTTCGTTACTTGCCATCGCTCTCGTCGCCTGTCTGATCCCGGCGGCGGCCCTGGCTCAGTGGTCGGATAACTTCGACGCGTATGCGCCCGGGGGCCTGATCGGACAAAGTCCCTGGGATGGCTGGCAGGGGAACCCTGCCGCGGACGCGAATGTCACCGCCGCGCTATCCCGCAGTGCTCCGCACTCGGTCGAGATCTTGCCGACCTCGGATGTGGTCAACGACATGGGTGCGCTGTACAGCTCCGGCCAGTACAGGCTGACTGGCTGGTGTTACGTTCCTGGCAACGCGACTGGCTCTCAGTACATGATCGTGACGAACACGTACGTTCTTCCAAACACCTTCAATTGGTCGGCCCAGATCCTGTTTGACGGGACTGCGGGCGTCGTGGAAGACGACGTGACGGGCGCTCCGGGCGGTGGTGACCCCACGTTGCCGCTGATCCGCGACCGCTGGGTGCGGTGCGAGCTGCTGATCGACCTCGATACCGATAGCCAGACCTTCAGCTATGACGGTCAGGTGCTCTACACGGATACCTGGACCAACCATGTCAGCGCGAACGGAAGCCTCACGATTGCGGTGATCGATCTCTTCTCGAATGGTGGTGATTCCATCTACTGGGATGACCTGGAACTCGTCGACCTGGGCGCCACCGCGGTCGAGCCCTCGACCTGGGGGCAGATCAAGAGCCGCTTCTAGGAAACCCCCTCTTCGGGGAGGTATCCGCCTTCGAGCAGAGGCCCGGGAATCCTCAGATTCCCGGGCCTCTGCATGCGCGCTCGCCCGGTGGCTGCTCAGGCTGCGGGAGTTCCGCCCGGGCCGCCCTTGCCGCGATCCAGGGCATCGATGAACGGGCGGAAGAGATCGATCGGAATCGGGAACACGGTGGTCGAGTTGTTCTCGGTCGCCACCTCGGCGAGCGTCTGCAGGTAGCGGAGCTGGAGCGCGATCGGAGTGGCCTGGATGACCTGGGCGGCCTCGGACAGCTTCTGGCTCGCCTGGAACTCGCCCTCGGCCATGATGATGCGGCTTCGCCGCTCGCGCTCGGCCTCGGCCTGCCGCGCCATGGCCCGCTGCATCTCCTGCGGCAGGTCGACATGCTTGATCTGCACGCTCGAGACCTTGATGCCCCAGGGATCGGTGTGCTGATCGAGAATGTGCTGCAGCCGCTCGTTGATCTTCTCGCGCTCGGCCAGGAGGTCGTCGAGCTCGACCTCGCCGAGGACGCTGCGCAGCGTGGTCTGGGCCAGCTGCGAAGTTGCATAGAGGTACTTCTCGACCTCGATGATCGCCTGGCGGGCATCGATCACACGGAAGTAGACGACGGCGTTCACCTTCATCGACACGTTGTCGCGCGTGATGATGTCCTGGGGCGGCACGTCCATGGCCACCGTGCGCAGGTCGACCTTGACCATGCGGTCGACGATGGGGATGAGGAGAATGAGGCCCGGACCCTTGACTCCGATGGCTCGACCGAGCCGGAACACCACAGCGCGATCGTACTCCTTGAGTATCTTGATCGCACTCGAGAGGATGAAGATGCCGAGCAGGACGACGACCATGATCGGCGAAATCGGTATCATGACGGTTCCCCCCTTCCCGGGACGCGCGCGGCGCCCCCCAAAGCGCGCCTCTAGCCGCCGGTGCTCCCGCCTTCCGGCGCGTCGCGACCCGTGATCGGGGCGACCCTGAGCAAGAGCCTCGTTCCGGATTCAACTCGCACCCGGTCGCCGACCGCGATCGGCGCGTTCGCCTCCGCCGTCCACAGCTCACCGTGAACGAGTACGGTGCCCGGGCGTCCAGGGTGGATCTCGGCCCGGACCACACCCTGTTCTCCGATCAGGGCGGGGAGCCCCGTAGCGGGCCGCCGTCGCTGCGCCATCATCCCCTTGGTGACCACGAACATGAAGAAGAGCGCGGTGGTGGCCACGGCGGGCAAGATCACTTCGAGGCGGATGCGGAGGAAGTCGGCCTCCAGCGATGGATCGATGTCGATGAGCATGAGCGATCCGAAGAACATGGCGATGACCCCACCGATCGTCAGGACGCCGAAGCTCGTGACCTTGATCTCGAGGATGAAGAGGATGATGGCAACGAGAATGAGGAGCAGGCCCGCGTAGTTGAGTGGCAGCGTGTGCAGGCCGTAGAAGGCCAGGATCATGCAGATGCTCCCGGCCACCCCGGGCAGGATGCTTCCGGGATTGTAGAGCTCCAGGAGGAGGCCGAGCATACCTAGTGTGAAGAGCACATAGGCGATGTTCGGGTCGGAGACGTAGTCGAGCACGCGGAAGCGCCAGTTCATGGTCAGGCGCTCGATGTGCGCGCCGCGGGTCGCCATCGTGACCTCGCCGCTCTCGAGGCGGACGGTGCGGCCGTCGAGCGCGACGAGGAGGCTGTCGAGACTCGGCGACACGAGGTCCACGACGTCGATCGCGAGCGCCGAGTCGGCCGTCACGGACACCGCCCGCCGCACCGCCAGCTCCGCCCATTCCGCGTTCCGCTCGTTGCGCTGGGCAAGCGAACGGATGAAGGCGACCGCGTCGTTCTCGGCCTTGCGCGCCATGACGGAGTCGGTCTGGGCCCCGCCCAGGTTCACCGGGGATGCGGCGCCGATGGCGCTCGCCGGGTGCATGGCGGCAACATGGGATGCATACGTGACGAAGACCCCCGCCGAAGTGGCCGTCGCTCCGGCGGGGGAGACGTAGGTCACGAATGGAACGCGGGAGGCGAGGATCGTCTTGGCGATGACGTGGGTCGACTTGTAGAGGCCGCCGGGAGTGTCCAGCTCGAGGATCACAGCCGCGGCGTCATCCTCCTCGCCACGCTCGATGGTCTCGCGGATGTACTCGGCGGCGACCGGGTTGATCGCCCCGTCGATCGTGATCACGTAGACGAGGGGCTCATCGGCCTCCAGGCGTCCAGCGCCGCAGAGGAGAGAGACGACCGCAAGAGCAGCCGCCAGGGTGAGACGAACGGCGACCATGGCGCGGCGGCCAGGTGGTGGATTGGAAGTCCATCGGCCCATGGCGATTTCGTCCCTGGGGAAGGTCCGAGCGACCAGGAGGCAAAGCGACTATGCAGTGGCCCCGAGGACCTGTCAAGCTACGCGGGAACCGGTCCGGCTCGCGGGGAGAACGCGATCCGGCGTCCCGGTGAGCGCTTGACACCCGCCGCGGCGCCTGACAACTTTGATCCGGCCCTGTGGCGAGTACCAGTCACCGTCTCGTGTCTCCCGCGCCCGGAGGATCGATGTTCGCTGTTGCCATCATTGGGGCGACCGGACTCGTCGGCCGCACCTTTCTCAGACTGCTGGCGGCTCGCGGCTTTCCTATCTCACGCCTCGGGCTCTTTGCCTCGTCCCGGTCCGCCGGGCGGATGATCCCCTTCGCTGGACGCGAGCACCCGGTCGTCGCCCTCGCCGATGCCGATCCCAAGGGATTCGACCTGGCCCTGTTCTCGGCTGGCGCCGAGGTGTCACGGCTTGCGGTCTCGCAGTTCGCCGCTGCCGGAGCTCTGGTCGTCGACAACTCGAGTGCCTTTCGCCTCGATCCGGAGGTTCCCCTCGTCGTGCCCGAGGTGAATCCCGAGGCGCTGGCCCACTTCCCGCCGGGAGGGCGGGGTCGGGTGGTGGCCAATCCCAACTGCTCGACCATCCAGCTCGTCATCGCGCTCAAGCCGCTCGACGATGCGGCTCGCATCCGGCGGGTCACGGTGGCGACCTATCAGGCGGCGGCCGGGGCCGGGCAGAAGGGGCTCCGGGAGCTGGAACGGGAGACCGCGCGGGCCCTCGCTGGCGAGGAGCCGAAGGCCCAGGTCTTCGCCCATCCCCTCGCCTTCGAGGCGTTGCCGCAGATCGGATCCTTCCTTTCCAGCGGCGCCAGCAGCGAAGAGCAGAAGATGGTCGACGAGACGCGGAAGATCCTCCGGCTTCCCGAGCTCGCGATCTCGGTGACCTGCGTCCGCGTTCCGGTGCAGGTGGGGCATTCGGAGGCAGTCTGGGTCGAGACCGAACGCGCGCTCTCACCAGAGGAGGCGCGGGCCCGCTTGGCGCGCACGCCGGGCATCGTCATCGCCGATGATCCTCATGCCGGGATCTATCCGCTGGCGCGGAGGGCGGCCGGGACCGATCTTGTGCACGTCGGTCGCATCCGGCGCGATCCGGCGAGCAAGCACGGGCTCATCCTGTGGGTGGTCGCCGACAACGTGCGCAAGGGGGCTGCGACCAACGCGATCCAGATCGCCGAGGCTCTGCTCGCCGTGACCCCGGTGGCCGCCGGGGTCAAGGATCGAGGCGCCGGGCGCCGATAACCCGTACAGGCTCGCCCCTGGTCGCGGGCGATGCGGAGACGCGAAGCGGCGGATAACATGTTCGAGAACCTCGCGGGTGACCTGCGCGCCGCCCGCATCCACAATGCCAATTCACCGAGCTGGGTGGACCAGAACGTGACAATCTGGCTCCACTACGGCATGCAGGCCGTGGTGGTCTACCGGTTCGGTCGCTGGGTGCAGACCTTCCGTATCCCGGTCGTGAAGCAGGTCCTCAAGATCCTGCAAGTCGCGTGGCGAACCTGGTGCGAGATGGTCTACGGCATCAACGTGCCGGAGTCGACGGCGATCGGACCCGGGCTATGCATCCACACCTGGGCGGGAGTATTCCTCCCGCACAACACGACGATCGGGCGCAACTTCACGGTCCAGCATGGAAACCTCATCGAGGACGGGGTCACGATCGGGGACGATGTCTATTGCGGGGTGGGGGCCAAGCTGATCGGGCGCATCCGGATCGGGAATCGGGTGCGGATCGGGGCCAACGCCGTCGTCATCACCGATGTGCCCGACGATTCGACGGCGGTCGGCATCCCGGCGCGGATCATCCCTCATGCCCATGCCGAGAAGGACGCCGAACCGAGCTCTTCGCCTGCGAATCCGCTTCAGCCTGAGGGACCGCAGCAGGCGCTGTCGGCCGGCCGCTAGGGACTCCGACTGCTTCGCGCCTCAGCACCGGGTCTGCATCGTCTGCATCCCTCCTCCGGCCGGTGCCTTCCGCTGCCGGCTGCCACCAGCTACAATGCCCTGTTCCCCGGACCAGGTTGTGATCCCCAGGAGCTCCCATGGCGAGTCTCGTCTTCTCGGACGGGTATTACGCGGACATCGGCGGCCACGTCTTTCCAATGGAGAAGTTCGCGCTGATACGCCAGTTTCTGCTGGACACGGGCGCGGCTCGCGCGGAGGACTTCATCGCGCCGGAGCCCGCCTCCGATGAGGATGTGCTCCGGGTACACACGCCCGACTACGTGCGCAAGCTCAAGAGCGGGAGCCTGAGCGACGAGGAGATCCTCGCCCTCGAGCTTCCATTCTCCGCCGATCTCGCTCGCGCCTCCTGGCTGTGCGCCGGAGGGACGATCACCGCCTGCCGGCTCGCCGTGGAGCAAGGGTTCGCCGGGAATCTGGCCGGTGGATTCCACCATGCCTTTCCCGACCATGGCGAGGGCTTCTGCGTGCTGAACGACATCGCGATCGGGATCCGGGCCGTGCTCGCCGCGGGTCTGATCGAGCGGGCGGCGGTCATCGATCTCGACGTGCACCAGGGGAACGGGACGGCCGCCATCTTCGCCGGCGAACCGCGCGTGTTCACGTGTTCCCTGCATCAGGAGCGGAACTACCCGCTCATCAAGCCTCCCAGCGATCTCGATTGCGGCCTGCGGGATGGCGCCACCGGGGCCGAGTATCTGGCCGTGCTGGAGCGGGCGCTGGGGGTCACGCTGGCCACCCGACCGGAGCTCCTGGTCTACGTGGCGGGGGCGGATCCCTACGCCGGGGACCAGCTTGGCGGTCTGGCGCTCTCGATCGACGATCTGGCAGCGCGCGACGAGGCGGTGTTCCAGGGTGCGGCCCTGAAGCGCGTGCCCGTCGTGGTGGTTCTGGCCGGCGGCTACGCCGCGGATGTGAGGGATACCGTGCGCATCCATGGCGCGACCATGCGTCGCGGACTCGCCTACCTCGAGGTGCTCAAGTCGTGAGCGGAGAGTGGTTCGACATCGCCTTCGATGACCTGTATGCGGATCTCTACGCTCATCGCGACCGCGAGGAGGCGGAGCGGGCTGTGGGCTGGGTCGAGCGGGCGCTCGGGGCCAGAGGCCTTCCGGCGCTGGCGGGGTCTCGATGCGTGGATCTGGCCTGCGGTGCCGGCCGGCATCTCCTGGCGCTTGCCGGTCGGGGAGCGCGCGCCGTGGGCGTCGATCGATCGCGAGCCCTCCTCTCGCGGGCCCATGCCGCCCGGGAAGGAGAGGGATCGGGGACGCAATACGAGCTCGTTGCCGGCGATCTCCGCCGCCTGCCCCTGGCCTCACGCAGCTTCGCGGTAGCCTTGAGCATGTTCACGAGCATCGGCTATTTCGCCCGTGACGAGGAGCACCGGGCCGCCCTGGTCGAAGTGGCCCGCATCCTTTACCCTGGAGGGGCGTTCGTGGTCGATTACATGAACGCGGAAGCGGTCGCGAGGACGCTCGTTCCGCGTTCCGAGCGGGAGGTCGGGGAGTACCTCGTCACCGAGGAGCGCCGCATCGACACCACACAGCACCGCATCGCGAAGCAAGTGCGGGTGAGCCGGCGTGCGACCGGGGAGCTCGTGAAGCTCTACGCGGAATCCGTCGCCATGTGGTCGCGGGCCGAGCTGGAGGCCCGGATTCGGGCTTCTGGCTTTGCGGTGCGACTCGCCGCGGGAGACTACGATGGCGGGCCGTTCACGACGCACTCGCCGCGGCTCATCCTGATCGCTGAGCTCGTGACAGCCGCAGCATGAAGCACGCCGCCATCACCATCGGCATCTTGACGGGGAACGAATGAGCCAGGGAGCAGGCGGAACATCGACCAGGACGCGGCGCTCGCGCCCCGGCGCCGCTCTCATGCTCGGCGACATGGAGTATGGGCGCGCCTTCACGGGGCTCGCCACGGGCGATCCGACTCTCGATGGATTCCTGCCGCTGCTCCGCGATCTGCACCGGGGCGCGGCTCGCCGCCGGGAGGCCATGGTCGATCCGGGTCGCGGACCCCTCTGGGACGCGGTCGAGGCGCTCGCCGAACGCTGTCAGGCGCCCCCGGCGACCCGCCCTGCCCTGGCATCGCTCAGGGCTGGGGCTCCGGTCGTCTGCACCGGCCAGCAGCCCGGTCTCCTCGGCGGGCCCATCTTCATCCTGTACAAGGCGGCGACAGCCATTCACCTCGCCCGCGATCTCGAGCGCGCGCTGGGTGAGCCCGTGGTGCCCATCTTCTGGGTGGCCGCCGATGATTCCGATTTCAAGGAGGTCGCGCGAGCCACGCTGGCCACGGCCGACCTGAAGCTCGAAACGGTGGCCATCGACCCCGCACTCGAGGATCCCACGCGCATGGTGGGCGGCCTTGCGGTGACGGCGGGCCGGGATGCGGCGCGGAATGCGGCGCAAGCGACGTCCGGGCTTCCTTACGCTGCGCTCCTGTCCGAGCTGGCCGGAGCGACATGGGAACGGGGCCGGGACTGGGGCGAGGGATTCGCCGCCGTACTCTACGCTCTCCTTGGCGAGCATGGCCTGGTCGTGGTCGATGCCCGCGAGCCCGTGCTGCGCGATCTGGCTCGGCCTCTCCTCACGCGCTATCTCGATGATGTGGCTGGGTACGCGCAAGTGGTCGATCGTGCCGGCGAGGCGCTGGCGGCAGACGGGCTTGGCCGTCAGCTCGGGACCTTCGCCGCGCGCTTTCCGCTCTATGAGGAAGAGCCGCCGTATCGCCTCCGCCTGGCCGACCCCGGAGGCGGGGAGGAGCACTTGGCGAGCTTCGCGACGCGAGCCCGCGCGGTCATGTCTCGTGGCGGCGCACTGTGGACGGGCGTTGCGCTGCGCCCGCTCGTCGTGGACACGACCCTGCCGGTCGTGGCCCGCGTGCTCGGTCCGGCCGAGGTGGCGTACATGGCGCAGCTGTCCGGTGCCTACGCCCATCTGGATGTGGTGATGCCGCCGCTGGTGCCCCGCCTGACGGGAACGCTGGTCCCGGCTCGGTCCGCACGGGTGGCGGCCGCCACCGTGGGTGGGCTTCCGGCCCTGGTCCGCGACCCCGCGGCCACGCTTTCGGCCTACTACAAGCGTCAATTGCCGCTCCCGGCGCGGCGTGCGCTCGAGGAGCTCGAGGGCAGCCAGCGCGCCGGCTACGCTCGGGCGCGCGAGGCGCTCGCGGCTCTCGGCCGGGGGCTCGACCAGCTCGTCGACTCGGTCGCGACCAAGGCCGACTTCCAGCTCGCGCGATTGTGGCAAGCCGCCATCAAGCGCGAGAGGAAGAAGCGCGAAGCGGATGAACCCTTCCTGCGCCACCTCGCCCCCTTCCTGCGTCCTGATCAGGGACTGCAAGAAAGGCGGCTGGCCACGCTCTCGGCGCTGGCTCTCGCCGGGCCGGGTCTGGTTTCGCGTGCGCTCGAGATGGCGGAGTCCGATCTCGCTCTGCTGCGCGCCGGGCGCGGTGAGCATCACCTCCTGGAATTTGACCCATGAAATGCGTTGCCTTCGGTGCTCATCCCGATGATGTCGAGCTCGCGGCCGCTGGCACCCTGGCCCTGACCGTCCAGGCCGGGCATGACGTCCTGATCGCGGATCTGACCCAGGGGGAGCGAGCCACCGCCGGCAGCCCGGAGGAGCGAGCGGCGGAAGCCGCCGCTGCCGCTCGCGTGCTGGGAGTCCGGCGCTCGGGACTCGAGCTTCCCGACACCGCGCTCGACCGGGCGGACCAGAGTCAGCTCGAGCGCGTGGTCCAAGTCCTGCGACGCGAGCAGCCCGATCTCGTGCTCGCCCCGACCGGCCGCGACGCGCATCCCGATCATATCGAGGCTCATCACCTCGTCAGCCGGGCGGTCTTCCTCGCCGGGCTTGCCGGGTTCGCCCCGGAGGCCGGGGCGCCGCACCGGACTTCGCTCGTTCTCTTCTATCCATCATCGCGTGAGATGTTCGGCCGCCCGGACCTGATCGTCGACATCAGCGCGGTCATCGATCGCAAGATGGCCGTGCTCGCGTGCTACACGTCCCAGTTCATCCGCGTCCGGGGCGGGCTGGTGACCCCGCTCAACGCCCCAGGCTTCCTCGAGCGTGTCAAGGCGCGGGCGGCTGCTGTCGGTATCGATCGCGGCATCGAGCATGGAGAACCCTTCTTCCTGGACCGCCCACTGACCACGACGGATCCGCTGCGGCTCCTTGCGCTCACGGCGCCGGGTGGAGATGGAGGAACGTCATGACCCTGGGGCCGCTTGCGATCGGCATCACCTGCTACCCGACCACCGGTGGCTCGGGGATCGTGGCCACCGAGCTCGGGAAGCGTCTGGCCCGCCGCGGCCACAGCGTGCACTTCATCACCCACGCGGTGCCGGTGCGGCTCCGCCAGTTCGAGGAGCGGATCTCCTTCCATCCCGTCGAGACCGAGAGCTATCCGCTGTTCAGTCACCAGCCCTACGCGCTCAACCTGGCCGCCAAGATGAGCGAGGTCATCGAGCGCGAGCGCCTCGATATCCTGCATGTCCACTACGCGCTGCCGCATGCGGTGAGCGCCTACCTCGCCAAGCAGATCGTCCGACCTCGCGAAGTCAAGGTGATCACGACGCTCCATGGCACGGACATCACGCTGGTCGGCCTCCAGCCGTCGTTCTTCAGCGTCACCAAGTTCTCGATCGAGCAGTCCGACGCCGTGACCGCGGTCTCCGCCTGGCTCCGGGACCAGACAGTCCAGAGCTTCGGCGTCCGCACCCCGATCCATGTCATTCGCAACTTCGTCGACTCGGCCCGCTTCGCTCCCGGCCGCGACGAGCGGCGGCGCCTGGCGTTCGCGCGACCGGAGGAGGTGCTGCTGATGCACGCCTCCAACTTCCGCCCGGTCAAGAACACGCCGCGCGTGATCGAGGTCTTCCATGCCGTGGCCGAGGCGGTACCGGCCCGGCTCCTGCTCGTGGGGGAGGGGCCCGAGCTTCCCGCCTGTCGCGACCTGGCCTCGGAGTTCGGTCTCGGCGATCGCATCACCTTCATGGGGGATCAGGAGTACATCGAGGCGCTGCTGCCGGTCGCGGATATCTTCCTCCTGCCGTCCGATCACGAGAGCTTCGGGCTCGTCGCGCTGGAGGCGATGAGTTGTGGGGTCACGGTGGTGGCGACGCGAGTCGGCGGCATGTCCGAGGTCATCACCGACGGCGAGACCGGCTTCCTGCTGGATCCCGGCGATGTGGCGGGGATGTCCGCGCTCACGATCGCGCTGGCGCGGGATCCGGAGCGCAGGGCCCGGGTGGCGGCGGCGGCCCGCAACGAGGCGGTGCAGCGCTTCGACATCGATGCCGCCGTCGATCACTACCTCGATCTCTATGCGGCGCTTCTCAGCGGGACGCTGCCGGGCGCCGGAGGATGAACCCCACCATGCGCCCGGTCGGCTCGCCCGAGCGCGCGGAGAAGTAGCGATCGCGCCGGCATAGCGTGCAGCTCTCGGGATCGGTGATGGCCGGGGGCGCGATGCCACCCGCTTCCAGCTTGAGCCGGGTCGCATGAACCAGGTCGAGATGCGGCCGCTCGCGCCGGCCTGGACGAAGCGTGCGCGGATCGAAGCGCGCGGCCACCTCGGGACCGACCTCGAAGCAACATGGGCCGATCCCCGGTCCGATGACGACCCGCATATGCTCGGGTCTTGCCCCCGCCCCGACCAGGGCGGCAAGACCGCCCTCGATGATCCCCGCGACCACACCACGCCAGCCCGCATGGAGGGCACCGATGACTCCCGCGGAGAGATCGGCGACGAAGATCGGCAGGCAATCCGCCACCGTCACCAGGAGCGCGAGGTCCGTCCTGGCGGTGACGAGCCCATCGGCCTCTCCGACCGGCCCGGGCTCGTCGACCGTGACCACCCGGGCGCCATGCACTTGAGCCATACGGGCACCGCGTCCGGGATGGATCCCGGCAGCCGCGTAGAAGCGGGCCCGGTTCTCGGTAACGGCCTTCGGGTCGTCGCCCGTGTTGCCGCCCAGATTGAGCGAGGCGTAGGGCGGAGCACTCACTCCACCATGGCGAAGGCTCATTCCGGCAAGGAGTTCCGGCGAGTTCCTGAAAAACCACTCGACACGAAGCCCTGCTTCGCGTGGCTTCTCAGGCTCTGGAGGCGGTGTCGCCCCCGGCCGGGGATGTGTTAGATACTCGCGATCATCCATGGGTGGTTCGCCGCCCCTCGTGGACTCGGCTCGCGGCCGGGTCGGAAACCGCCGACTATAGCTCCTATTTCCGGACCAGAGGGCTTTCAAGCTCGGGAGGCCTCGCATCACCGTCCTCCGCGCCCGACGATTCCTGATCCTGGCCGAAGGTGCCCTGGGCGCCTTCAGCGCGAAGACCGCCGTCGGTCTCATCCGCTATCGCGGTTCCGAGGTGGTCGGCGTCCTCGACTCGGCCGCTGCCGGCCGCACCCTCGGGGATGTTCTGGGCATCCCCCATCCGGCGCCGGTGGTCGCCACGCTCGAGGCCGGCCTCGACCTGCATCCGGATACGCTCCTGATCGGCATCGCCCCCCGCGGGGGAGGTCTCCCCGCGCCCTGGCGCGCGATTCTCATCGGTGCCATCTCGGCCGGACTCGATGTGATGAGCGGGCTCCATGTCTTCCTCGCCGATGATGCTGAGCTGGCTTCGCTCGCCGCGCGCCGCGGCGTCGAGCTCATCGACCTCCGGCGGCCGCCGGCGGAGATCAAGCTTCCGCGCGAGGCGCACGCCCCGCGGCCGCATGCGCGGCCGCTCGTCATCCTGACCGTGGGCAGCGACTGCAACGTGGGCAAGATGACAGCTGCACTCGAGATCGTGAAGGCGGCACGCCAGGCCGGCATTGACGCGAGCTTCGGAGCCACCGGGCAGACGGGAATTCTCATCGCCGGCGGTGGCATCGCCGTCGATCGCGTGGTCGCCGATTTCATCGCCGGGGCGACGGAGGCCGTGATCGACGACTTGGGCCCGGTCGAGTGGGTGGTGATCGAGGGTCAGGGATCGCTCCTCCACCCCGCCTATTCCGGCGTTACTCTCGGGCTTTTGCATGGGGCGCGCCCGGATGCGATGATCCTGTGTCATCACGTCGGGCGGACGCGGATCGAGGGCTATGAGGTGTCCCTGCCGCCGCCGGCGGCGCTCGTGCGCCTCTACGAAGAGGCCGCGTCCTGGGTCGCTCCGGCCCCGGTCGTGGGCTTTGCCCTCAATGGGCGGGGCGCTCCCCCCGAAGTGCTCATCGAGTACGCCGCCCGCTGCCATCGCGAGACCGGGCTCGTGGCGGTGGATCCCTTGGTCGAGGCCCCGCGCCTCGTCACCGCGATCAGGGAGTCTATGAAGAGTCGGGGCGCAAGGCCCTCTCGCGCCGCCGCGCCGGCGAAGGAGCCAGGATGAGAATCCAGGTGGCCACGGTCGATCTGGAGACGCAGCTTCCCTTCATCACGGCCCATGGCGGTTCGCGCCAGCATCAGAACGTGCTCGTCCAGATCGAGCATGAAGGTCTGATCGGGCTCGGAGAAGCCGCACCCACTCCCTACCATGGCGAGACGGTGGCCAGCGTCAAGGCGGCGCTCTCGACCATGATCCCCGCCGTCGAGGCGGTCGGCAGCCCCGTCCAGCTCGAGGCGATCCATGGCGCCATGGATCGCGTGCTGGCGGGCAACCGCGCGGCCAAGGCGGCGATCGATATCGCCTGTCATGACTGGATGGGGAAGCGGGTCGGGATGCCGCTCTACGCTCTGTTCGGACTCGATCCCACCTCGGCTCCGCCGAGTTCTTACACGGTGCCCATCGTACCCCTCGAGCATCTGCGCCAGGCGATGGCTGCGGGCGAGGGCTTCGGCGCCTTCAAGGTCAAGATGGGTGATCCCGGGGATGGCGAGCGCTTGAGCCAGGTACGCGCCGCCACGCAGAAGCCGATTCGCGTCGATGCCAATGCGGCCTGGAACGCAACCGAAGCGATCGGCCGGTTGCCAGAGCTCACGGCCGCCCACGTCGAGCTCCTGGAGCAGCCGGTCGCCGGGGACGACCTTCTCGGGCTGGCCCGCGTGCGCGACGCATCGCGCATTCCGGTTCTCGCCGACGAGCCGGCCCTGACCGCGCTCGACGTGCCGCGCCTGGTGGGGATGGCTGACGGCGTCAACGTCAAGCTGGCGAAGGCGGGAGGAATCCGTCCCGCTCTCGCCATGATCCAGGTGGCGCGCTCCCTGGGGCTCCGGATCATGCTCGGGTGCATGATCGAGTCCTCGATCGGGATCGCTGCTGCCGCCCACCTCTCGCCGCTGGTGGACTGGGTGGATCTGGACGGCCACTTGCTCCTTGCCCGCGATCCTGCGCGCGGGCTGTCGCTTGTCGGGGGCCGCGTCGAACCGCGGGCGGCGCCGGGGCTCGGCGTGGAGCTCACCGCACCGGTGTTCGATCGCGGGGAAGGCTCGGACCGGGAGCGCCCCTCCTCATGAGCGGCCATCACGGCATGGGCCACCAGTCGGAGCGTGGCGTTCTCGAGCGGCGCCTGCGGGTGGCCTTCGTCATCACGGCGCTCATCCTCGTCGCGGAGGTCGCCGGCGGCATCCTGACGAGAAGCCTGGCGCTCCTCTCCGATGCCGGGCACGTCTTTACCGATCTGTTCGCCCTCGGCATCTCGGCGTATGCGCTCAGCCTCTCCCGCGTGCCTCCCGACTCGGCGCGCACGTACGGCTATCACCGGGCCGAAGTGTTCGCAGCGCTCGCCAACGGGATCGGCCTCGTGGCCATCTGCGTCTGGATCGTGGCCGAGGCCGTGAAGCGCTTCCAGGCCCCGGTCGCCGTCGATTCGGGCCCGATGACCGTCGTGGCCCTGGTCGGGCTCGCCGCCAACATCGCCATTGTGCTGCTCCTGCGCGGCCATGCCGGCGAGAACCTGAACGCCAGGAGCGCGCTCATGCACGTGATCGGCGATCTTCTCGCCTCGGTGGCCGTGGTCGGCGGCGGGCTGGTGATGTGGGCCACCGGCTTCTACCTGATCGACCCCATCCTGAGCCTGGTCGTCGTCGCCATCCTGGCTCGCGGCGCCACCCGGATCATCGCCGAAGCCTCGCACATTCTCCTCGAAGGGACCCCGCGCGGTATCGAGCTGTCCAAGGTGGAACGGGCCATCAGTCAGATCGATGGGGTGCGCGGAGTGCATGATCTGCACATCTGGAGTCTCTGCTCCGAGTACGCGGCGCTCTCGGTTCACGTCATCATCCAGGAGCAGTCGACGAGCGATGCCCGGGAGATCGTCGACCGCGTCGGAAACATGCTGGCCGAGCGCTACCGCATCATCCATACGACGATCCAACCTGAAAGCGTGCCCTGCGCCGTCGAGGATTCGGCCGTTTGCTCGCAGGAGCACAGCCACTAGGGCATGACGCCCTGGGGGAGGTCGCGATGCGTGTCACCATCCTCGGCTCGGGCACCCTGGTTCCCACGGGTATTCGCGGTCCGGCCGGTTATGCCGTCCATGTCGCGGACACGGTGCTGCTCCTCGATGGTGGTACCGGCACGCTCCGCCGCCTGGCCGAAGCCGGTATCGACTACCGTGCCATCGACCAGGTCTTCTACACGCACATTCACCCCGATCACACCGGAGACCTGATCCCGTTTCTCTTTGCCCAGCGCCACACCCCGGGATTCCGTCGCGTTCGTGACCTGTGGGTCTCGGGGCCGCGCGGGTTCACGTCGTTCTACGAGCGCTTGACCGCGGTCTTCGATCGCTGGATCGCGAGCGATGGCTACGCGGTTAACGTGCGCGAGATGTGGGAGGGTGGAGTCGACCTGGGTGGGGTGCGCGTCGACGCCGTCGCGCTCCGTCATTCGGTGGCTGCGGTCGGCTATCGCATCACGGCTCCCGACGGGGCCACGGTGGCCTACACCGGCGACACCGATGTCACGGCAGCGGTGAGTGAACTGGCTCGCGACGCCGACCTCCTCATCGCCGACTGCTCGACGCCCGATGAGGGCAAGGTGGAGGGGCATCTGACGCCAGGACTGGTCGGCGAGCTGGCGCAGGCCGCCCGCGTCCGGCATGTCGTCCTGAGCCATCTGTATCCGGAATGCGACGGCGTCGATATCGAGGGTCAGTGCCGGCGCCGCTATGATGGCGAGGTCGTGCGGGCGCATGACCTGATGCGCATCGAGGTCCGAGCCGGAGCGCCGCTCGTGATCACCGCGGCGTCACCGGGACCGATCACGACCTAGCCGGGGGGCCGGGGCGGGAGAGCGTTATGGCGGAGTCCTCGGGACAGCCGCTTGCAGACTGGGAGGCGCAGGTGCCGGCTACCCTGCGGGCGCTGGCTGCTCGCCTCGCCGCCGCCGGACACTCCGCCTACCTCGTCGGCGGCTCGCTTCGCGATCTCCTTCTTGGCCGGATCCCCGCGGACTGGGATCTGGCGACGAGCGCGGTCCCCGGTGAGGTGCGCCAGCTATTCGATCGCGTCATACCGACGGGCGAGAAGCACGGCACGATGACCGTCGTCATCGGCGATGTCGCCTACGAGGTCACGACGCTCCGCGAGGACGGGGTCTATTCCGATCGCCGCCGGCCGGATCGCGTCGAGTTCACCTCGGATCTCGAGGTGGACTTGAGGCGCCGGGATTTCACCATCAATGCCATGGCGCTCGACCTGTCCAGCGGGGCCCTGGTCGATCCCAGCAGCGGGCGTGCCGACCTCGCCGCCGGCATGGTCCGAGCCGTGGGCGACCCCGACCGGCGCTTCGCCGAGGATGCGCTCCGCCTGCTCCGGGCGGCCCGTTTCGCCGCACAGCTCGGGTTCACCATCGATGAGCCGACTCGAGCGGCGATGCAACGCCGGGCGGATCTCATCAAGGAGATCGCGCCCGAACGCGTGCGAGAGGAGTTGATGGCGCTCCTTGCCGCCGACCGCCCGGCGCTCGGGATCGCGCTCCTCTCTGCGGTGGGTGTTCTCGCCCACTTGATCCCGGAGCTGGAAGAGGGGATCGGCGTCACGCAGAACCGCTTTCATCGCTATGACGTGTTCACTCACGTGCTGTTCACGGTCAACCGCGCCCCGGCCGGGCGGCCGCGGGTCCGCCTGGCCGCGCTCCTGCATGACCTGGCGAAGCCGCGCACGCGTGAGCTCAGGGAGGGGGAGGCGACCTTCTACGAGCACGACAAGATCGGGGCCGAGATGGTCGATACGATCATGAAGCGGCTGCGCTTCTCGAACGCCGAGCGCCTGGCCGTCGTCGGTCTCGTCAAGAACCATCTCATCCTCTACAGCGCCGAATGGAGCGACGCCGCCGTCCGGCGCCTGATCCGGCGCGTGGGGGAGGAGAACCTTCCGGACCTCTTCGCGCTCGCCGCCGCCGATGCCAGTGCGCGGGGCCGGGGAGCGGGGGAGCCGGCGGGGCTCCCCGGGCTCGAGAAGCGCGTTCGGGCGATCCTGGCCGCCCGGGATCGAGAATTGCCGGTCAAGCTCGCCCTGGATGGGGCCGACATCATCGCTGCGCTCGGCATCGCGCCCGGACCCGAGGTTGGGAAATGGCTTGCGATGCTTCGGGAGGCCGTGATAGACGATCCGGGACGCAACACGCGCGCTGAGCTCCTTGCCATCTTGAGACGCAGTGCTCCAGGGATGGCGCCCGGTGTTCAGGGGGACCAGCCTGAAACTGAATGAGCGGCAGGGTCCTTAGGGATTGGCCGACGTCGGCTTTTGGACCGCTGCACAGACGGCAAGACTCCAGGAGGTGGAGGTGATCGTGCCCTCTATCGAGGCCTTCCAGCGCGCATCAGATTCCCCGGCTCGGAGGCCGCGGAGACATGATCTTCTCCACGCCTGTTTTCTCGCCACCTCCCTCCTGATAGGCGCCCTGGCCATCAACTGCAGTCCCGGCCATGACGTGCCCCGCCCGGGGATGGGCGAGATTCGCCTCCTGGACGCGAGCCTCCTCGACCAGACGATGGCAGTGGCCGATCGGTTCGAGCAGGAAATCGGGCGCCACGGGTCCCTCTCCCGGGCCCTGGCGGGGGGTGCGGGGATACCGGCTGCGGCCGTGGACTCGTGGATCCACGCCTTCTCGGACGTGCTCGACCTCCGGCGCCTCCGGCCTGATGACCGCATCCTCGTCGAGTTCATGGAGTCTGGCAGCCCGGCCCGGGTCGAGCTGTTCCGCAGCCCGGCCGAGCGCTACGAGGCGGTGCGGACCGCTTCGGGGACCCTGTCGGCGCGACGGATTCCCGTCCTCAAGGAGGAACGGGTCCGCCATCTGGCGGGCGCTGTCGAGACCTCGCTCTACGAGGCCATGCTCGCCGCCGGGGGCGACGGGGAGACGGTGGCCCGCATGGCCGATCTCCTGGCTTACGATGTGGATTTCTTCACCGACCCGCGTCCCGGAGATCGCTTCGACGTCCTGGTCGAGGAAACCTGGGTGGAAGGGGAGCGAGTGGGCGGCGGAACGATCCTCCTCGCCCGTTACGAAGGGCAGCGAGCTGAGCAGACGGCCTACCGTTTCACTGCGCCCGATGGACATGTCGACTACTACGATGCCGCCGGCGCGTCGCTCAGGAAGGCGCTCTTGCGCTCGCCGCTCAGCTACAGGCGGGTCACCTCGCACTTCTCGAACCGGCGCCTCCACCCGATCCATCGGACCTACCGCCCGCACTGGGGGGTCGATTTCGGGGCTCCGATCGGGACGCCGGTGGTCGCCGTCGGCGACGGCACGGTCCGGTTCGCCGGGTACAAGGGCGCGAACGGGAACCTCGTCATCCTCAAGCACCCGAACGGGTACGAGACCTACTATCTCCACCTGCATCGATTCGCCTCGGGCGTGCGCACCGGGGCCCGGGTGAAGCAAGGCCAGCTGATCGGCACGGTGGGGAAGACCGGGGTGGCGACCGGCCCCCATCTCGACTTCCGGGTCAAGCATCGCGGGCGGTTCCTCGATCCTCTCAAGCTGACCCTACCGCCGGGCCCTCCGGTTCCAGCTGACAGCCGGCTGGCCTATGCCACGGAGCAGAGTCGACTCGTGGCCCTGGTCAGCCGTATCGCCCCTGGGGAAGCCGTCCCCGCCAGCGAACTCGTACACTATGCCGACGGTGTGAAGGTCGAGGAGGGCAATAACCTGTAGCCCTCGGGCCCCATCGCCGAAGGCCCTTCGATCGGCCCGTCTTGTTCGGAGGCCAGACGCCGGGTGTTGCGTTGCACTCATCCGGCGTCTGGTCTCTTTGCGTTTGGAAGCGGAGAGCGGAAGGCGGAGAGCGGAGGTAACAAAAGAACGCACGAGCAGCACCTCCGAGTGCCGCCCGTGCGCTCTAATTGAGCCCTAGGCCCTATGGGGTCTGCAGCGGGTCGCGCCTTACGGAGCGACGAAGTGCTGCTGGAAGAACGACAGGTCGCCCAGGTCCGGCGCGCCACCGCTCAGGTTCAGGTCGCCCTGGAACCCGGGGCCGCCGGAGACGAACGCCTGCTGGAAGATCGAGAGGTCGGAGAGAGCGACGAGGGTGTTGCCGTCCTCGTCCGGGCTCGTGACCTCGTTCAGGGTGCGGAAGAGGCCCACCGACACGATGCGGATCTCGACGACCGCCGTGCTCTGGCAGGAACCGCCGCCCTGATCCAGCTTGGTCGCGTTCCAAACGACGTTGCCGTTGGCATCCGACGCCGCGTTCGGATTCAGGACCACTGGATTCTGGCACGGTGCCTTGATCTCGAGTTCGATGTCGTTCGCCGGCCAGTTGGCTACCGGCTGACCCGCCGCATTGCGCAGCGTGCCGTCAAAGGTGTATTGGAAAACGGGATTCCCAACTTCGATGTTCTTCGGGCTACGGCCCAGTCTGGAATCGAAGGTGCTCTGCTGCGGGTCCGGCACGTTCGCCAACGCCATCCCGGTGATGAGAACCAGGGCCAGACACACGACCGAGGAAACCGCAAGACGCATTCTTGTACCTCCCAGGTGGGCCAGCCGCCACACCGTCGGTAACCGACGCTATCCAAGGATGTTCGGGGCGTCTGCCAGCAAGCAGGGCCCCAGGCTCGTAAAGGAGTCTAGCAGATTCCCCGGACATGTGCAAAAGGCTTGTTTTGCTTCCGGATGAGGCCCCCCGGCAGCCCGGTTGAGGCTCCCCGGGGCCCGCCCTGCTGCGATGAGCCGGCTCCCCTGGGACCGGCTGCCGCCGGGCTTTCGTTGACCGGATTCGGCCCCGGATGCTAACCTGCCGGGCTTACAGCTGTTATGGCATCGGCCGGGGTCAATGGAAGATGATCTGATGGTGGAGTTGGCCTTTCAGGTGCCCGTCGAGGCGGATCTCGCACGGGTGGACCGCCTGATCCAGGAGTTTTTCCATGCGAGCGCGAGCGGCCTGGCCCGCGATGTGGCGCGGCACGTGCTCGCAACCAATGGCAAGCGCGTGCGACCGACGTTGCTGCTCCTCGTGGCGCGGCGCCAGCGGGAGACGCCGGAGCGCGCGATCCTCTCCGGGGCGGCGGTCGAGCTCATTCACATGGCCACGCTCATCCATGATGATTCGATCGATCGCAGCATGCTGCGGCGTGGGCTGCCCACCATCAATTCGATGTATTCCGACCAGGTGTCGATCATCATGGGCGACTTCGTCTATTCGAAGGCGTTCGCCGTGATGGTGGAGCGCGGGCTCTACCGGGAGATGGGTATCCTCGCCGAGACGGCGCATGTCATGAGCCGCGGCGAGATGCGGCAGCTCGAGCGCAAGAACCGCTTGACCTCGACCGAGGCCGACTACCTGGAAGTGATCGACGAGAAGACGGCATCCCTGTTCCATGCCGCGTGCACGATCGGAGCCATCGCTCGCGGCAGTTCGGAAGAGGAAATCGCCGCCCTCGGTCGGTTCGGGATCGCCTACGGGCGCGCTTTCCAGATCACCGACGACCTCTTCGATTTCATCGGTGAGGAGGCCGTGATGGGGAAGGCTCGCGGTTCGGACCTGAAGAGCGGGCGGGTGACCTTGCCGGTCATCGCCGCGCTCGCCAATGCCTCGCCGCGCGAGTGGAGCCGGATCGAGGAAGTGGTGTTGAGCGGGGGGCTCGCCAACGGGTTGTGGGACGAGGTGGTGTCGTTCATCGATCTCAAGGGTGGCGTGGACTACTGCTTCGAACGTGCCGCCCATCATGCCCGGGAGGCGCGGGCGATTCTCGAAGAAGTCGACCTCGACACCGACTCCCGCCAGGCGCTGGCGGCAGCGGTCGACCATGTCGTGCAGCGCCGGCGCTGATTCAAGCCGAGGAGCGAGCGACTGGAACGTTCGGAGACGAGCCGAAGGGCAAGGCGGCGGCTGAAGCCACAGGAAGAAGCGCGCGCGCTCGCCCGCACGGCGGCGGAGCACGCCGCGAGCAAGAAGGCCGAGGACATCCTCGTTCTCGACCTGACCGGCCTGTCGCCGGTCTGTGATTTCTTTGTGATCTGCCACGGCGAATCCGACATCCAGGTCAAGGCCATCGCCGACGCCGTGGTCGAAGGACTGGAGCACGAGGGTGCCGGGCCCTGGCACGTCGAGGGCTACTCCGGCCGGAGCTGGATCCTCCTCGACTACGTCGATGTCGTGGTCCATGTCTTCCATCGTGACGCCCGCCTCCACTATCGCCTCGAGGACCTGTGGGGAGACGCGCCCCGCGAGGTGCTCGAGGCCTGACGGGCTCCCGCCAGCCGCTCGCGGCTAGGCGCCGATCGCCCGGTCCTGGGGTAACCCCGTTGATCGACCAGTACCTCAAATCCGAGCTGGCTCGAGCGGCATGCGCCGTGCTCGATCTGGCGCCGTCCGATGTGCCTGACGTGCCGCTCGAGGCGCCGCGGCAAAGGGAGCACGGCGATCTGGCTTCGAGTCTCGCCCTGGTCCTGGCGCGGGCCCACAGGCGGCCGCCGCGGGAGCTGGCGCTTGCCCTCATCGATCGCCTGACGCTCGATCCGCGGCGCGTGGCCCAGGTCTCCGTGGCGGGGCCGGGGTTCATCAACTTCCAGCTGGGAAGTCCCTGGATCCTGGAGCAGCTCGCCGGGATCTTGACCCATTCCGAACGCTTCGGGGACAGCGCCGTCGGCGCTGGTGCGAAGGTGCAGGTCGAGTTCGTGAGCGCCAATCCGACGGGCCCGCTCAATGTCGTGAGCGCGCGGGCGGCCGCGGTCGGCGATACCCTCGTGCGTCTTCTCAGGGCATCGGGCCACGATGCGGCGAGCGAGTTCTACGTCAACGATGCCGGCCGGCAGGTGCAACTCTTTGCCGAGTCGATGGCGGCGCGCCTCGAACAGGCGAGGGGCGACGAGGCGCCGATTCCCGAGGAGGGCTACCACGGAGACTACGTCCGTCTCGTTGCGGAGGAGGTGGCGGCGGCCGGCGCCCTGGATGGCGTGCCCGCGGGCGAACGGCTGGAACGGCTTCGCGAATCCGGCATCGCGATCATGTTGCGGGAGCAGAAGAGCCACCTCGAGCGTTTCGGCGTCGAGTTCGATGTCTGGTTCCGGGAGTCGTCGCTGCATGCCTCGGGTGCCTTGGACACGGCGCTCGCCGAGCTCAAGGACGCCGGCTATGTCGTCGAGCGTGACGGCGCCCTGTGGTTTCGGACGACGGCTTTCGGCGACGATCAGGATCGGGTGGTCGTGCGTTCGGACGGCATGCCGACCTACTTCCTGGCCGACATCGCCTATCACCAGAACAAGCACAAACGCCGTTTTGAGCGCGTGATCGACATCTGGGGACCGGATCACCACGGGCATGTGCCCCGCATGCAGGCCGCGGCGCAGGCGCTCGGCCATGGACCGGACTGGCTCGAGGTCCTCATCGTGCAGCAGGTGAACCTCCTGCGCGGGGGACAGCCGGTGAAGATGTCGAAGCGCGCCGGCGAGTTCGTGACGCTGGATGAGCTGGTGGCCGAGGTCGGGCGCGATCCCGCGCGCTTCTTCTTCCTCATGCGGCGGACCAACGCCCATCTCGATTTCGATCTCGATCTGGCCAGGGCGCAGACCGAGGAGAATCCCTGCTTCTACGTGCAGTACGCCCACGCCCGGATCGCGCAGATCCTGGCCAACGCGCGCCGGCAGGATGTGACGGAGCGCACGCCGGATCAGGTCGAGTTCGAGCGTCTGACTGAACCCTCGGAGCTCGCGCTGGCCAAGCTCCTGGTCACGCTGCCGGAGGTGGTGAGCGGTGCCGCCCTGTCCCGCGAACCGCACCGGATCACCACGTACCTGCGCGAGGTGGCCGCGCTCTTTCATCGCTTCTATCACCTGGAGCGCGTGGTGGGGGTCGAGGAGGAGCTCATGCATGCCCGGCTCGCCCTCACGCGGGCCACGCAGGTCGTGCTGCGCCGCGGCCTCGGGCTGATCGGCGTCAGCGCGCCGGATCGGATGTAGCGCTCACCAGCGCGACGTTCGCTACCCATGAATCAAAGAGGAGGGATGTTGTGACTGCGCCATCGCAGAAGACCGCCCAGGACGCCATCGTGGTCGTCGGATCGCTGGCGCTCGACACGGTGAGGACGCCGCTGGGCGAGGCGGAGGATGTCCTCGGCGGCTCGGCGGCCTACTTCGCGCTCGCCGCGCGTCTGTTCGTGCCGGTCAGCGTGGTCGCCGTCGTGGGGCAGGATTTCCCGCCGCCGCATCTCGATCTCTTGCGGCGATCCGGGATCGATCTCGACTCGCTCGAGATCGCTCCAGGCGAGACCTTCCGCTGGGGCGGCGAGTATGGAGCCGACCTCAATCAACGGACGACCCTCTTCACCTACCTGAACGTGTTCGAGCGCTTCAAGCCGAAGCTCGGCCCCGCACTCCAGAACGCCCGCTATCTCTTCCTCGCCAATATCGATCCCGACCTGCAGCAGGAGGTCCTGGATCAGGTCCGCAAGCCGGAGCTCGTGGTCTGCGACACCATGAACTTCTGGATCAGCGGCAAGCGCGAGGCTCTGGTCCGAACTCTGAGCCGCGTCGACGTGTTCATCCTGAACGACGGCGAGGCCAGAGAGCTGTCCGGTGAATCGAACATGTGGCGCGCGGCTCGTGCCATCCTGGCCATGGGTCCCCGGGCTGTCGTGATCAAGAAGGGAGAGCACGGGGCCATCCTGGTGACCGCCGAGGATCGATTCACCGCCCCGTCGTACCCGATCGAGATGGTGTACGATCCGACGGGAGCAGGAGATAGTTTCGCCGGGGGCTTCATGGGCTACCTGGCGGCCCACCGTGCGGCGGGCCCGGCCGAGCTCCGGCGGGCCGTGGTCTACGGCACCGTTGCCGCTTCGTTCAGTGTCGAGCGCTTCTCCGTCGATGGCCTGGTCGGTCTTGCCCGCGCCGATCTGGAGCGCCGCGGGCGGGAGCTTTCCACGCTGGCGCGCTTCGACTTGCCGTCATAGCGCGGGGGCCGGTGATTGTCCGGCCCGGTCGGTGGGCGTTCAGGTCTTTTCGCTGGGGCATCTCGCCCGAGCAGCCGAAAACCATAGGGCAGGCCCGGCGGGCCCGGTTGTCCCGGGCCGCGTTCAAGGCATCCTCGACATCGCATGTTTGAAGAATTCTTTCAGCTGCGCGAGAACCCTTTCGCTCTCGCCCCCAACCCGCGTTTCATCTTTCACAGCCACGAGCACTCGGAGGCGCTGGCCCACCTGCGCTACTGGGTGGAGAACGGCGAAGGCTTCGTGCTGATCACGGGCGAGGTCGGGACCGGCAAGACGACGGCCCTCTTCGATCTCATCGCCCAGCTGCCGACCGACTGCGCGGTGGCCTTCGTGGCCAACTCGACGCTCACCATTCCGGAGCTGCTCGAGGAGATCTGCCGGCGATTCGGGCTCGAGGTTCCACCTGCGGCTTCCAAGCCGGCCCTGCTCGGGCTCCTGGAGAAGTACCTGTCCGCCCGGATCGAGCGCGGTCTGGGTTCGCTGCTCATCCTCGATGAGGCCCAGAACTTCGAGGGACAGGCGCTCGAGGAGATCCGGCTGCTCTCCAACCTCGAGCGCATGGATGGCAAGCTGATCCAGATCGCTCTGGTTGGACAGCCCGAGCTGGAACGCAAGCTCGCCCGGCCCGAACTCCGGCAGCTCAGGCAACGCATCGGAATCCGCTATCGCCTGGGTCCCCTCAGCGAAGAGGAGACGCTTCACTACTTGCACCACCGCATCACCGTGGCAGGAGGGGATGCCACGATCATCATCCCGGAGGCTACGGCGGCGACGATCCACCGGCTCACCCACGGCATCCCGCGCGAGATCAACATCGTGGCGAGCCAGGCCCTGATCAACGCCTTCGTGGCCAGCGCCTCATGCGTCCTTCCCGAGCACGTGCAGTCCGTCGTGGATGACTTCGAGTGGGCCTCGATCTTCGGGGATGAGATACCGCCCCCCAGGGCGCGCCTCGGCCGGCAGGCAGCCGAAGACACGAGACCAGGCCCGGCTCCTGGAGGCCCGGCCACAACGCGGGTGACGCGCC
This sequence comes from Candidatus Eiseniibacteriota bacterium, assembly GCA_963823555.1. Taxonomy (GTDB): domain Bacteria; phylum Eisenbacteria; class RBG-16-71-46; order CAVPCR01; family CAVPCR01; genus CAVPCR01. The sequence continues at coordinate 1,237,194 of CAWGMA010000001.1, forward strand.
CCGAGCCACGACCGGAACCGCCGCGAGCGGCCCCGAGGCCTGAGATCTCACGGCCGTCCGCTCCGGCACCGAGGCCGGTCCCGCCGGTTCCACCCGCCGCCCGGCCGGTCACCCAGCGGCCTGCAGCCGACGCCCGTCCGGGAGCTCCCCAGCCGCCGCAGGGACCGGCCGCCATGACGCCCGGAGGAGTTCACGGCAGTGACCGCGCGGCGGCCCCGCCACCCCACGAGAGATCCCGGCAGGAAAGCGGAAGCCACCAGGCGGGAGAGGGCGGCGATGCGGAGCACCGGGGCCGCCCTCCGCTCGGCGTGGTGATTGGTGGTGGTGTCGAGCCGAGACGCGAGGGGATCCCGGCGAGCGGGGAGCCAGAGGTGGCATCTCGGCGCCGCGAGGCAGCGCCGGCCCACGTGCCGGGTCAGGCCGCGGCGGCGGGCCGCCCGGCCGGGCGCGGAGCGGGGGGGACGGAAGCCCCATGGTTCGACTCGCTCACCGATGCGCCGGTCCGGCGTCGCTGGCCGCTTGTTCTGGCTGTCATCCTCATCGCGGCTGGAATCGTCAGCGTTTTCTTCTGGCAATTCGGCATCGTGATCACCCGGGCGCCGGAGCGGGACCGCGCCGAGATGGTGACCGGCACGCGGGAGTCGGATCCGGCGGAGACAGCCCCTCGCACGGAGGTTGCCGAGATGGCGCGAGGAACGGTTGGCGGCGCCGATCCTTCGGCAGCGCCTCCTCGGGGAAATCGAGATCGCGAGGACGCAGCTGCGATGGCAGGGGAACCCGCTGCGGCACCTTCGGAGACACCCCCGGCGGTCCCGGATGGAATCTCCACCCCCGAATCGCGAACCCATGCTCGCCCGGGCGGCGCGGGGCCCTACACCATCCAGCTCGAGTCGTTCATCGACGGCGACGCCCAGGTGGTCGAGCGCACGCGGGCCTACTGGATCCAGCTGCTCGGCGGTCCGATCGAGATCGTCGAGGCGGATGTCGAGGGCGATCTGTGGCACCGCGTCCTCTTCGATCGCTTCGCGTCGGAAGAGGAAGCCCGGGAGCTCCTGACCAGGCTCAAGGCCGGAGGCAACGTGCGTGACGATGCCATGGTGACGCTGCGCTGAGGCGGCGCATCACCGGTCCGGTCACCGATCACCTTCCCGTTTTCCGCGTGTCACAATAATTGTCAGTAACAACTATTGTACTTGGGGCGCCACCGCGTAGATGAGGTGGGGTCCGGCGCGGAAGCGTGGCGCGAAGGAGGCCAGGTCCTGCGGGTGTGCGATGAGCCGGACGTAGTTCGTGCGCGCGCCGCGGGCGGTCGGCTGCTGGCCGGTCCAGTAATCGGTGAAGCGGCGTCCGGCATAGGCGGCGTTGATGCCGCGCTTCTCCGCCGGCACCCACAGGTAGGTGGCGCGGTGCGCCCGGCAGAGGGCGAGCAGCGTGGCTTCATCCTCGGCATAGAGGGCGGTCGCGAAGTCCGCGATGCCGCGCCGCATCGCCGGGATCTCGAGCAGTCCATCCGTGACCGTGGGGATCCCGGAGACGAGCTGGATCGCGTAGCCATAGCCCCAGTCGCCGAGGACGATGTCGCCGGGACGAGCATGATCGCGGAGCCAGTGTAGGGCGGCATTCGTTTCCGGCGCGCGACGCGCAGGCAGGACCGCGACCAGGCGGCGGGCGTCGTTCGCGGTCCACAGGAGCCCGCCCACGGCGATCGCGGTCGCGGCGAAGGCGGCGATCGGCCGGCGGTGGCGCCGGGGACCCTGCCCCTGCGCGCGCCAGGCGCCGGCGACGAGGAGGGCGGGATAGAGCGCAAGCAGGGGGCCGGCGAGCACCTTGTTGCGAGCGAAGAGCAGGGTGAGGATGAAGAAGACCGCCGTCGCCGCCTGCCATAGCCGGAAGCCCGCACCCGTTCCGGAGTCCGCGATGAACGGCCTCCGCCGCGGCATGCGGCGTCCCAGGACATACAACGAGAGCAAGGGGATGAGAGCCGAGAAGTAGTCGGCATCGACGAGATGCGCCGGTCTCGGCGAGTCCATCTCGGCATTGGTGGCGAGCAGCACCGCGCCGATGTCGTTCCCGCCGAAGCCCAGTTTCTGCGCGATCGCTCCGCCCACGCTGTCGTACGAGGACGGTGCGGCGGCAACGATGCTCGCCATGATGGCGAACGCCGCCAGGGCGATACGGAGCGCGAGGTGCCGTTGCTGGGGCCGTACCTCGGGGCCGAAGCGGGTGAACACGAGGGCGAGGACGATCGCGGAGAGGGCGAGGATCCCGGTACGACTCAGAGCGAACGGCTCGGCGCGGAGGTAGGGGACGAGAGGCGAGAGCGCCATCACCAGGATGAGGGATGGCAGGATCGCGATCACATGCCGCCGCCGCAGGCGGTCGGCGGCGAGGAGGACGAGGAGCCCGATCGACTCGAGAGCGACCAGAATGAGGGGCACGCGCCAGGCGAGGACGGCGGTACCCAGACAGAGGGCGGCGGCTGCGCTCGCCATGTTGAGAGTGCGCGGTCTCGACGCGGAGAGGGCTGCGGCCAGAGCGGCGAGGTGCCCGGTCAGGAGGAGCGCGCCGAGCGCGTCGTAGCGCAGCCAGTGGCCCGCCGTGCGGTGGACGTGCGCGGGGCAGACGGCGGCGAAGGCCGCGGCGAGGAGCGCCGGTCCCCGGCCGAGACCGAGTGCGCGCGCGGCGATGTAGAGCGGCACCGCGATCATCGCCCCGCTGAGGGCGATGAAGAGAACCGCCGCCATATCGAGGTCCAGATCGAGACCGAGCGTGCGAAGCGCGCGGTGCCAGAAGGCGACCGCCGGATAGAGCAGGGTCGGGAGGAACTCCGGAATCGGCTTCCCGTAGGGCGCCAGCCCGAGGGGATCCACGGCGGGAACCTGTCCGGTCGCTTCCACGGCGGCCGTCATGCGGATGTGGAAGGCAGGATCGAAGTCCCACTCGACGCCGCCGGCCTGGCGGACCGGCTCGAGGCGCAGGAGCGTGCCGCCAGCGACGATGGCGACGAGGCCGATGAGGGCCAGGGCCCGCATGCCGCCGGGCATCGGGCGCGTCAGCGGCGGCTCACGGGCAGCCCTGCTGTCCCGTGGCTGCAGTGCGGAACGTGGTCTGCGCACTCGTCTCGAGTTCCCGGCCATCCTGGTTGCGGGCGATGATGAAGTTGAAGGTGTAATTGGTCGAGGGGAGGAAGTCGAAGGGGAGTCCGAGCGTGCGCTCGGTGCCCGGGATCGGCTGACCGCTCGCGCTCGTCTCCGGGTTGGAGAGGAAGACCGCATTCACGTCGAGCGCCGCTCCTGGTTGCAGGGTGGCAAGGAAGTAGCGTGGGGCCTCGTCGTCGTATACCGCCGTGGTATCGAGCGGGCTGTTGAATGTGACATAGATCGTATCCCGGCAACTCGCGTTCTGACTTCCGGCCGTGGGCTCGACGAGCACGACGCGGAAACTCTCCGTGACGTTGGGACCGCCTCCCTCGTCGCAGCCCGGTGCGACCATGAGGACTGCGGCTGTTGCAGCCAGGATCGAGGCGATGATCATCCATCGCCGCTCAGAGAAGCGGGTATCTGCCTTCATGCTCTCTCCTCTTATCGTTCGCGATGCAGAAGAATCCGAAGGGTCACCCTTCGACCTCGGCGGCGAGGACCTCGGCATAGGATGCGCGTAGGGCGAGCGTCACCGGGCCCGGGACTCGAGGTCCCAGGGAACGCCCGTCGACGCTCTCGACGGCACGGATTCCGGCCACGGAACCGGTGGCGAACATCTCCGTCGCTGCGCGCACCTCCGCCGTGGCCACGGCCCGCTCCTCGACCCGCATCCGGGCTGCCCGGGCCAGCTCGATCACCAGATCGCGCGTGACACCCGCCAGCAGGCCCTGGTCCTTGGGAGGAGTGACGATGATGCCCTCCCGCACCAGAAAGACGTTGGCCGCCGTCGTTTCCTTGACCCAGCTCTCGTACACCAGGAGCGCCTCATCCGCTCCCGCGCTCACGGCCTCCGCGGCGGCGAGAACGTAAGGCAGGTGGTTCAGCGATTTCAAGCTGGCCCAATCTGCCGGTCGCGGAGCCGCGAGGGCCACGGAGGCGAGGCGGATGGGGCGCGGGTCCGAGGGGGGAGCTCCAGGCGGCAGGGGCTCGACCTGCGCCAGACACGTGGGCCTGGCAGTGGCCGGGGGCACGGCCAGCCCCGAATCGGGCCCGCGGGTGACGAGGAGGCGGAGCCGGCCTTCTCCCGCCTCGAGGCCGTTCAGGCGCAGGAGCTCGGTCAGGGCCGGGGCCGGAAAGGCGGCTGCCGGGGCCAGATCCAGCCGCAAGAGCTCGAGCCCCTGGGTCATGCGGGCGAGGTGTTCCTCGAGACGGACGATGCGCCCGCGGTGGATCCGGAGCGTCTCGTAGAGCCCGTCGCCGTAGCGCAGGCCACGGTCCCGCGGGCTCACGCGAATCGCCGTCTCGGGGACGATCTCGCCGTTCCAGAGCCAGAAGGTCTCGCTCGCCGCCGTGGGGATCATCTTGCTCCTTCCACCGCCTGGGGGCGGACCGGAGCCGGGGTGTCCGCGGTCTGGAACGCTGCCAGCACCTGGGCAAATTGCCGCGCCTTGTCGCAGGTTTCCGCGTACTCGCTGTCGGCATCCGAGTCGATGACGATGCCGCCGCCGACGCGGTACTCGACCTCCCCGGCGGCGATCGTGGCCGTGCGGATAGTGATCGCCAGGTCGAGGTCGCCGCCGGCGTCCCAGTAGCCGACCGCACCGGTGTAGAAGCGCCGGGGTTCGCCCTCGAGCTCGCGCAGGATCTCGATCGCCCGGATCTTGGGCGCGCCCGTGATCGAGCCGCCGGGGAAGGTGGCCCGGATGAGATCGACCGTTCCGGTCCCCGGCCGGGCGATCGCATGCACGGTCGAGACCAGGTGATGGACGGCCGGGTAGCTCTCGACGGCGAAGAGGGGATCGACGCGGACCGTGCCGGGGATGCTGACCCGTCCCAGATCATTGCGCTCGAGATCCACGATCATCACGTGCTCGGCCCGATCCTTGGCGCTCGCGCGCAGGCGTTCCAGCTCGACGTGGTCGGCGGCGGGATCGGCGCCGCGCGGGCGCGTGCCCTTGATGGGCGCGGTCTCGAGGTGATCGCCGCGCCGGGAGAGGAAGCGCTCCGGGGAGAAGCTCAAGACCGCGACCGAGCCGAGATCCAGGTAGGCGCCATGCGGAACGCGACCATGACGGCGATGCGCGAGAAAGAGCGCCAGGGGCGGGGCGGACCAGGGGGCGCGCAGCGCTCGCGACAGATTCACCTGATAGATGTCCCCGGCGACGAGGTGGTCGCGGATCCGGGCGATGGCCGAGCGGTACGCGGGCGATGGCCCATCGCCCGCGCCTGGTGCGAGATCGGTCAGCGGCGATGTCATCGCTGGAAGATCGACGGGGGGCTCCGCCATTGCGGCCGCTTCCACGGCGGCGGCCACGTCGTTTCCCCGGAGGGTGGTCATGACGCCCGAGATGGGGCGTCCCCGCCGCGGCTCGCGGCCGGCCACGAAGGCGCGGTCGTGCGCCTCATCGAGGACCAGGACGGAGTCGTAGAACGCCGCTGCGAGATCGGGAATGCGGGCCTCTGTGCGGTGCCCGTGAACAGGGGGCAGGCGTTCGATCCAGTCGGCGAGCTCGAAGCCGAGGGCGAGCACCGCCCCCGAGGCCCAGGGCACGCCGGGCGGCGTGCCTCCCGGCCGGGCTTCGGCGGCGAGGGCCGCCTCGAGGGCGCGTAGCGGGTCGCCCGTGGCGCATGACGTGGCGATGATGCCGCGCCCTGGATCCCAGCGCTCCTCGACCAGTTGGTCCCCGTAGGCGAGGAGAACGCGGTGGGGGTTCCAGGTGAGATAGCTCATGGCTCCGCGCGGCGTCACGCCCCCGTCCCCGTCGAGCCAGACGGGATAGCGAGCTCGAGCGGCATGTTGCGCCAGCCGGGCTGAATCCGGCAGGGCCGGCAGTCGATGCAGGAAGGGACGCGGGGACGACATGGCGCCGCATCCTAGCATTCGTGGTCGCTGCCGGGCGCAGAAGCCTGGCCCCACGGCTGACGCTGCCGTAGCCACGATCGACCATGGGATGCGCAGTGCTTGGACGGGGATCGATGCCCTGCGCCCGAGAGCGCCACGCGTGGGAGGCGGGTGTGGCGTCAAGCGTGATCCTTCGCGAGTGGCTCATCGCTTGCTGATCGCTCTCGCGTGCCAACGATTGCGCTCTATCGCGTGCTCGCCGTTCTCGCCGGCGCCATCCTGTTCGTCTCTGTCGTGGCGCCCTTCGACACGTCGATGCTCGGCGGCGTGGCCCTGGCCGCGCCTCTGCTATCGCGGATGCTCGGGAGGCAACGTCGTTGGCGGCTCTTCCGGGGAGTGCTGCGCCTGGGGCTCGTGAGCACTGCTCTTATCGCCGCGGCCGGGACCGAGGTCGGCATGCGCCCGTCCGGCGTCATGGCGGAGCTCGCCCGCATCACGGCCGAGGTCGGGGCGAACGCGGACCGGGACCGACCTCAGCTCTGGCTCGGTCGCATCACGGGGATTCCGTTCCCCGTCCCGGATGGCACCGAGGCCCACCTCGCGCTCGCCGGTCGCCTCGGCGGCGCGGGGCTCGAGCCGGTTCGCGGTCGCATCGTCGTCTCCTTTCCGGATCGAACGCCGGAGCCAGGGGAATGGTGGCTCGTTCGCGGCGTGATCGTCGTTCCCGAACCGCGGAGGAACCCGGGAGGCATCGATGCGCGGGGGCGAGCCGAGCGACTCGGTTGGGCGGGACGGATGACCGTCGTGCGCGCGAGCGCTGCGCGCCGGCTCGCGTCGCGGCCCTCACTCGCCGCGCGGCCGGATCTCGCCCTTGCGACCGGCATCGGGGTCGTGCGCGCGCGTGTGCACCACGCCCTGGCCGCGCGCATGGCGGCCGAGACCGCAGGTCTCGCCGAGGCCATGTCGCTCGGCATGCGCGGCTCCCTGTGGCCGGAGACGGGGGCGGCCTTCCGGGCTCTCGGCTGGTCGCATCTGATCGCCGTCTCGGGGATGAACGTCGGTTTCGTGGCGGGGCTCGCGGCGGCAGGGCTCGGCATCTTTCGCGTGAGATGGCGATCGCCGGTGCTCGCGCTCGTCATGGTCGCGTACGGCGTGGTCACGGGTGGTGAGCCGCCCGTCATGCGCGCCGTCGTGATGGGGCTCGCAGCACTCCTGGCCCGGGCGACGGAGCGCGCGCTCCCGACGGGGCGCTCACTGGTGCTGGCGGCCTTTCTGAGCCTGGCCGCCGCGCCGCGCTGGATCGAGGACGCCGGGTTCCAGCTGTCCTTCGCCGCCATTGCGGGCATGGCCCTCCTCGGTCCGCGGATCGACTGGTCGCATCCGCTGGCATGGCTCGCCGGTCGTACGCGACTGGCGCGCTTCGTGGTCCTGCCGTTGTGGACCGGCTTCGCCGCTCAGGTCGGGTGCTTGCCCATTCTGGCCGAGACCTTTCATTGCGTGAGCCCCTGGGGCGTGATCACGGGACCGGTGGCGATTCCGCACTCCGGGATCTTCGTGTCGGCGTTGCTTCTGGGGATGCCGCTCCTTGCGCTGCCCGGACCGCTCGGCGCTGGGCTTCTCTCGGGCGCGGCGGTGCTCGGCGAGGCGCTCATTGCCGGGAGCCGTCTCGGAGCGCGGCATCTGGCTGCCCCCTGGCCGGTGCCGCCTCCGGGACCGCTCCCGATCGCGGCGCTCGTGCTCGGGGTGTGCGGGGTGTCGCTGCTTCGCGGGCGGCCGGGGCCGAGGGCGGTGGCTGCGCTGGTGGCGGTCGCGGCCGGGATGGTGATCCTCTGCGGGCTGCCGCCGCCGGGAGGGCCGGTGGCGTGCGTGGAGGTCGTGTTCCTCGATGTGCGGCAGGGGGATGCGATCCTCGTCGTCGGCCGGGGCGCGCCGGGATGGGAGCGCCACCTCGGACTCAGGCGGAGGCCCCGGTGCGTGTTCGCGATCGATGCCGGGGATGCGCCGCCGGAGGGGCTCGACTCGGGCGCACGGATCGTGGCGCCAGCGGTGGCGGCCTTGGGAGCGCGGGGGATCGACGCCTTCATCGCCTCGCATGGCGACCGCGATCACGTGGGCGGGTTGCCTGGGCTCGCGCACGCGATGTCGATCGAGGAGATCTTCTGGCCGGCGCCCTACGAGCCGCCGCGGGCGATTCTTGCGTTGACAGCGGAGGACGGCGGCAAGCGCTCGCGTCTGAAGCGCGCCGCGGCTGGGGATACGCTCCTCGCGCTGCCGGGTCTCGTGGTGCGAGCTCTGCACCCGCCGCGAGACTATGGCGGCGATGAGAACAACGGCTCGCTCGTGGTCCTCATCGAGGCGCCGGGGACGCGGGTGCTCCTTGCCGGAGATATCGAAGCGGAGGGGGAGTCGGTGCTCTGCGCGGAGGGCGGGACGCTGCGGGCGGATGTCGTGAAGGTGCCGCACCACGGGAGCGCGACCTCGAGCGGAGCGGAACTGGTCGCCGCCACGCACGCCCGGCACGCGGTGGTGAGCGTGGGCCGGCGGAACCGCTTCGGGCATCCCGATCCAGCGGTGCTCGCGCGGTGGGGGGAGGCCGGAGCGCGGGTGTGGCGCACCGATCAGGAGGGGGCGGTGATCGCCCGGATCGAGCGGGGGCGGGTGGGGGTCAGGTGCACGGTGGGGGAGCCTGGGAGCACGTGATCAGGGATTTCGTGCGGTCGGCCTCGCCTCGCTTCGGCGTCGCAGGACAGCCCGGTTCCCCCTGCCGGCTGGGGCGGGTATATGGGTTCCGCCTGGGATGTTTCCGCTGAAACAAGTGCGCGATCTCCAGACGGGCGCCTCGCGCTGCAGCGGTGCCGACAGCACTCGGTGTTTCGCCAGGAGGCAGGTGTGTCGCGCCCGGTTTGGACACAACCGGCGTCGCCCCTGGTTGCAGAAGAGCGGGGCCGAGGGGTCGAAACTCTCGTGGCGCGACTGCTTGTAGAGCCAGAAGCGAGAGAGCTTCTCAACGAGCGCATCTGGTAGGAACATGTCACCAACACGCTCGCCCTTGGCGATCTCGGGACGAAGTCTGACCCGCGTGCGCGGCGTGCCGGAAGATCCATCCTGCGCCCGCGGCGCTTGCCGTAACAGCGAAAGGGGCGTACCCTCGGTGGCAATTCAGTAGGCTCCTCGCATGCCGAGCGCCGCACCCCATCCAGGTCGCCGACCGAGGAGGCGGGATCTACTTGGTCCCAAGGAGGTGCCATGGACCGGCGGAGTGGCTGGCTTGGCTCGATCCCGTCACGCCTGTCCGTTGCCTCCACCTGTTTCGGCACCCGCCAGCACGATAAAGACCGCCCACAGACGCGAACATCCCGCTTTCGCTGCGGTCCCTGCGCCTCAACGGCGCGACTCATTCCAGGGGGGGACATCAAATGACGGGGAGACTTTGGTCTGGTTCCTCTAACCGGCCACGCCCAAATCCGAGGGGAGGACTTCAGTCATGACACGCAGGGCAGTTGGCGCGCTATGCGTCGTGGTCCTGGCGGCCGCGCTTGCATCAGGCTTCGTTCTCTCCATGCCTGCCATCGCCCAGAATCTTGTCTACAACGGCGATTTTGAGTACGGCAACCAGGGTTTTGTGTCCGAATACTCCTATTCGCCCGGTAACATCTGGGCCGCGAGGACCTACGACATCGTCACTGATCCTAGCCACTCGCATCCGTACGCCGTTTCCTATGGTGATCACACCACGGGTTCTGGCCTGATGATGGCCGTCAATGGCGCCACGGACGGCGGGTCCGTAGTCTGGTCGCAGACAATCCCGGTGGCCCCCGGGTCTCGATATGTTTTCTCCATCTGGCTCTCCTCTTGGGTCGAGGACTCGCCAGCGCAACTCGACCTGCGCTTCAACGGCCAGCCTGCGGGGATGATCTCCGCTCCTATGACCACCGCGCTCTGGGAGCGATCGGAGAGAACTTGGGACTCGGGCGGCAACACCACGCTGGTCATCAGTATTGTCGATAGAACCACCGCCTTCGGAGGAAACGACTTCGCCCTGGATGATCTATCGATGACTCTCGCCGAACCGGCAGCCGCAACCGGAGAGCCTCAACCGTCGGTTCTTCCCTCCGTCCGTGCATTCCCGAATCCGACAAGTTCGCACACGAGCCTGGCCATCACGGGAGTCCCCGCTACCTCGTGCCGTGTCGACATCTACTCTGTAACCGGGATTCTGGTTCGAAGCCTAGCTTGCTCGGCTGGCGGAGCCGGAGAGGAGGTGGTCATGCTACCGTGGGACGGACGAAATCGGGACGGTCAACCTGCGGCGCGTGGCGTCTACCTGGCTCGACTTCACGAGTATCCGACAGTTGAAGCCAAGATCGTCTTGGTTCATTAGGATGTGGTCAAGTAGACGCTCCGGATGGGGCGTTGAAGCCTGAGCCCGAGTGTCCGAAGATAAGCGACGGTCGCGATCCCAATGCGGTGCAACCTTCGACGTGGGTGATCAGAGCATCGTGGGCCCGATGAGTAGGCAAGGGCTCCTGACCTCGAAGCATCACCGCCGGCCGCTGGCGCGCCCCGCCCCCTCGACCTTGATCCGGCCCCAGGTCGCCGGGGCGACAGGGGTCACGAGCGGGAGATCATCGGCAATGAAGATGTCCCAGTTGCCGTTGCGGTGCGAATGAAAGGCGATGCGCTGCCCGTCGGGTGACCAGCGCGGGCGCGTGTTGTAGAGCCCGTCGGTGGTGATCGGGACCGCGAAGGATCCATCCTCGGTCATGATCCAGATGTCGAACGGCAGCTGGGTGAGTTGATCGAGGTTCAGCACGCCGTCGCCCGGTGCGCTCCGGCCGTCGCCCCACAACCGATCGCTCGCCCAGGCGATGAGGTTCTGCGGGAGTGACCAGTTGGGCTGGATGTCGTCGCCCGGCCAGTAGGTGACCTGAGTGCCCTGCTCGCCGGCCGGAAGGGGCGCGATCCAGATCTCCCGATTTCCGCTCCGGTTCGACTGAAAGACGAAGCGGGCCATCGTGGGAGCGAATCCGGGCTCTGCGTCGTGAGCCTGATGCAACGTGGCAAGCGTCACCAGGATGCCGCTCATGGCGTCGTAGACCGCGATGTCCCAGCCGGCGAAGACGGTGTGGCAGATGACCCAGCTCCCGGTGAACCCGGCGGTCGGTTCGAGATCGCGGCGATCGTTGTACGTGAGCCGGAGCGGCGCCCCGCCCGCTGCGGGCACGCGGTAGAGCTCCTCCTGGTACTCGCTCGCAAGGGAGCTGTCGTACACGATCCACTGCCCGTCGGGTGTGAACGTGGGCCCGCCTTCGTAGACGTCGTTGAATGTGAGGCGGGTCGGATTCGAGCCGTCTGCGTTCATCACCCAGATCTCGTTCGACCCGGTGCGGTTCGAGACGAAGGCGATCCGCCCGCCGTCCGGCGACCAGGCGGGGCCGGAATCATCCGCGCTATCGAAGGTGATCTGGGTGAGCGTCACCGCGGCGACATTGCGCGGCACGAGGAAGAGGAGGAAGGCGAGAACGAGAAAGGCCGCAGGAGGGCCGGCGGCCGAGGGGAGACGCCAACGCGACATCGGAGGATTCCTCCGGGCGGAGGCCGACGCGTTTCTCCTGGCTCCGGGGACGCACAGAAAGCGACCCACGCTTCTCGGAACCCGAGCCAGGCCCGCGGCATCGACCGTCGCACCTGGGTTGGAGTAGGATCTTCATGGTACGTCCAGCCGGCGCCCCGGGCAAGAGATGTGCAAATGGCCTCATGCGCTGACACTTCCGCTGGCGCCGGGCTCATCGCGGCGACGCACGCCCGCTACGCCCATGCATAGGGGGCACGCCCCAGTGGCCGCCTTCGTCGGGCACTGAACGTGGTCCCAGGGGAGAGGAACATGACTCTCGGCGCCGACGATGTGATCCGGATGTTGGATCTCGTTCCGCTGCCCGGAGAAGGCGGTCTGTTCAGAGAGACCTACCGTTCTCCGCTGCGCCTGCCCGCCGCAATCCTGCCACCGCAGTACGTTGGAGAGCGCCCTGCGAGCACCGCGATCTACTATCTCCTCACCCGTGACACGTTCTCGGCCATGCACCGCCTGCGCGGTGACGAGGTGTACCACTTCTACCTGGGGGACCCCGTGGAGATGCTCCAGCTCCGGGGCGATGGCACGGGTCAGGGGGTGATCATGGGCAGCGACCTCGCCGGCGGGATGGCCCCGCAGGTCGTCGTCCCCGCGGGAGTCTGGCAGGGGACGCGGCTCCTGGATGGCGGGATCTTCGCCCTCCTTGGGACCACGATGGCGCCGGGATTCGACGCGAGGGACTTCGAGCTGGGAAACCGCGCCGAGCTTGCCCGTGGCTTCCCGGAGCACGCAGCGATGATCGCAGCCCTGACCCACGAGAATCGCTAGCTCGCACCGCCGCTCAGAGGCGGTGCGAGCCGGAATGACGCAGGAGACTAGCCAGCCATCTTGCGCAGCATGTGGTCGATGACCTTGCTGTGCTCGTGTTGCGGGCTGAACAGAATGACCTCGGCATCCTTGTTCACCCTTACCGTGTGCCCGGGGGGCCAGTAGAAGAGATCGCCGCTCTTGACCACTTCCTCTGCCTTGTCGGCGTACGTGACGGTGACTTCTCCCTGCAGCATGTAGCCCCAGTGTGGAGACTGGCAGAGGTCACCCTCGAGCCCCTTGAGCAGCGGCGCGATATCCGCGCCTGCGCCCAGCGAGAAGTACTCGCCGCTCATCTTGCCGTATCCGGAGGCATCGCCGAAATCCGCCTGCTGTCGGGCGGTGGCTCCCGGCGCGTCGATTCGGACCGGGACGTCGTTCTTGGGTATTCGCATCTCGTTGCTCCTTCCGGTGCCTCTGGCACCAGGAACGCATCATGGCGGGGGGACAAGGGGCGGATGGACCGGGAACCCTCTAGGCGCGCTCGACGAACGTGCCGTCGCGCGTGTCGACCCGCACCAGCTCGCCGGTCGTGATGTACTCGGGGACCCGGATCGTGATCCCGTTCTCGAGCTTGGCGGGCTTGGGTGACCCGGCCGCCGTCGCTCCCCTGAGCGGGGGGTCGGTCTCGATGATGCGCAGCTCGACCGTCGTCGGCAGCTCGACGCCGAGCACCTCGCTGTCATGGAACTCGACGATCACCTTCATGTTCTCTTTCAGGAACTTGGCATCATCTCCGAGCACGGCGTCGGAAACATGGACCTGCTCGTACGTCTCGAGGTTCATGAAGACGTAGCCTTCAGCCGGCGAATGGTACAGGTACTCCATGTTCCGCTGCTCGAGAGCCAGGGGATCGGCCTTCTCGTCGGAGCGGAAGCGGTACTGCTGCTGGTTGCCGGTACGCAGGTTGCGGAGCTTCGCATGCACGACGGCCTGGCCCTTCCCGGGCGTGACATGCGTGAGCCCGATGATGCGATGGAGGTCGCCCTCGTGCATGATGACCATTCCGACCCGGAGTTGCGTCGCCGGAATCATGAGAACTCGTTCTCCTCTGTCATGGTGGGTGGCCGCGGCCGACTGGGCCGCGCACGCGAACGGCCGGTCCCGAGGATCCGGCCAGGGGGCGCCTCTTGGCGCCCGGGGTGCCGCTTCGAGCCGTGTTCTGACTGGGATTCACTTCTAGCATACCGGATGCAGAGGGGCAAGTCGGGCCCGGTGCCAACCGTTGCGGCGCCATGTCGTCGCCGGCCGGTGCGGTCTCGAGGCCGCCGCGGCGGCCTCGATTGACCACCCATGGGGGTCTTGCTAGCCTCCGGCGTTCGGTTGCGGCCCTGCCGGCAGGAGCGGGGCCGAGGAATCCGGCCCGCCTGACGGAATCCGGCCCGCCTGACGGAGCATGGAGCAAACCCCCGCATCCCCGGGAACCAGCGCAGCATGGAAGCACGGCTCAGACTTGGCGTCCTCGCCTCCGGACGCGGGTCCAACTTGCAGGCCATCCTCGATGTCATCGAGCGCGGCGAACTCGCCGCCGAGGTGCGCGTCGTCGTCTCCGATCGCCCGGATGCGGAGGCCCTGGCGCGCGCGCGGCGCCACGGCGTCGAGGCGGTCGTGCTCGATCCGGGCCGCTTCCGCACCCGGCTCGATGACGCCGCCGAGGAAACTCTGGTCGGGATCCTCCGCCAGCGCGAGGTCGAACTGGTCGTTCTCGCCGGGTTCATGCGGGTCCTGCACGACACGTTCCTCGGCGCGTTCGCCGGGGCGATCATCAATATCCACCCGTCGCTCCTGCCGGCATTCCCCGGTCTCGACGCGCAGGGCCAGGCCCTCGAGTACGGGGTCAAGGTCGCGGGGTGCACGGTGCACTTCGTCGATCCCGGGGGAGTGGACGGGGGCGCCATCATCAAACAGCGCGCCGTGCCGGTGCTTCCCGGCGACACGCGCGACATCCTGGCCGAGCGTATCCTCGTCGCGGAGCATCAGCTCCTCGTCGACGTGATTGGTGACTTCGCCGCGCGGCGCGTGCGCCGCGAAGGGCGCCGGGTGTGGATCGCAGCCGAAGCGAACCACGCTCGCGGCGGCACCGGGACGGGCCGGCAGCGCGATGCGCTCGCCGGCGGCAGTGAGTGGAGGTAAGGATGCCAAGCGCCGAGAAGAGCAAGGAAGGAGTCGCCGCATTCCGGACCTGGACCAAGGAGTCGACCGCGCGCGCGACGGCGGTGGCCCGCACGCGGATCGAGATCCCCGGGACAGGGCCCTCGTATCAGGGCAAGGTGCGTGATCTATACGATCTCGGCGACCGGCTCCTCATCGTCGCCACGGATCGCATCTCGGCCTACGACGCGATCCTGCCGACCGGTATTCCCGGCAAGGGCTGGGTCTTGACCCAGCTCTCGGCATACTGGTTCGACGCGCTGTCCGATCTCTCCGAGCATCACCTCATCTCGACCGCGGCCGGCGATTTCCCCCCGCCCTTCGATGCCCATCCGGATCTGCTCGACGGCCGGAGCATGCTCTGCCGGAAGACCAGGCGGGTGGACTTCGAATGTGTGGTCCGCGGTTATCTGGCCGGGTCGGCATGGCGCGAGTACAAGGAATCGGGGACGGTGTGCGGGATCCCGCTCCCATCCGGTCTCGGCCAGTCGGAGCGGTTGCCCGAGCCCATCTTCACGCCCGCCACCAAGGCCGATTCGGGACATGACGAGAACGTGCCGTTCTCGACGGTCGAGAATGCGCTCGGCGGGGCGCTCGCTCACGAGCTCCGGCGGCGCTCGCTCGGGCTCTATGAAGCCGCGGCGCGGCATGCGGAGGCCCGGGGTCTCCTCCTTGCCGACACCAAGTTCGAGTTCGGACTGCTCGGTGATCGGTTGCTCGTCATCGATGAGATGCTGACCCCGGACTCCTCGCGCTTCTGGGACCAGTCGAACCATGTTCCCGGACGGTCGCAGGAAGCCTTCGACAAGCAGTACGTCCGCGACTATCTCGACCAGAGCGGCTGGAACCACGAGCCTCCGGCGCCGCCCTTGCCGGAGGAAGTCGTCACCGGCACGCTCCGGCGCTATCTCGAGGCGTTCGATCGCCTGACCGGGCCGCCGCTGGCCGGTGGTTGAGCCTCCAACCGGGCCGAACCAGGGAGTTCCATGATCACCGTTCATCCGTCAACGGCCCAGGCGGCCGCCGCCGACGTCGCGATCACGCGAGCCCTGCTCTCGGTCTACGACAAGCGCGGGCTCATCCCGCTCGGGCGCGCGCTGGCCGAGCGCGGCATCGAGATCGTGGCCACCGGAGGCACGGCCACGATCCTCGTCGAAGCTGGGCTGCCGGTCGTGCCGGTCGATGAGCTCACCGGCTATCCCGAGATGCTCGATGGCCGGGTGAAGAGCCTGCATCCGGCGATCCATGCCGGGATCCTCTTCCAGCGCCACCTCGACGAGCACGTCAAGGACATCACCACCCATGGCATCCGCCCCATCGATCTCGTCGTGTGCACGCTCTATCCGTTCGCCGAGGCCCGGGAGCGCGCCGCGGAGCTCGCCGAGCTCGTCGAGTTCATCGATGTCGGCGGGCCGACCATGGTGCGGGCGGCGGCCAAGAACTTCGCGCATGTCGCCGTGGTGACGGGCCCTCACCAGTACGAGCCGCTGATCGAGGAACTCGCCGCGCGCGCGGGGAAGGTGTCGGGGGCGACCCGTCTTCGCCTGGCGGCCGAGGCCTTTGCCACGCTGGCCGCCTACGACGGGGCGGTCGCGGCGAGTCTCGGCGCTCTCGCCGCGGGGTCGGATGGCGATGCGGCCGGCGAGTCGCGACCGGGCTTGCCGGCGGTGCTCGCCCTCGGCGCGCGCCGGGAGCGCGTGCTCCGCTACGGGGAGAACCCGCACCAGCGGGCGGCCTTCTACGCGGAAACGAACGACGTGGGGCTCGCGGGTGCCCGGGTCCACCAGGGCAAGGAGCTTTCGTACACCAATCTCCTCGACCTCGATGCGGCTCTGCTCGCCATGAGCGAGTTCCCGGGGGATTCCTGCGTGGTCGTCAAGCACGCGAGCCCGTCGGGGATCGCGGTCGCCCCGACTGCTGTCGAGGCCTTTCGTCTGGCCCGGGATGGCGATCCGCTCTCGGCCTTCGGCGGGGTCATCGGATCGGCGCGCCTCGTCGACGAGGAGATGGCGAACGAGATCGCCCGTGACTTCTACGAGGTTGTCGTCGCGCCGGGCTTCACGCCCGAGGCCCTGACCCGGCTGGCCCGGAAGCCCGCCCTCAGGGTGGTCGAGCTATCGAACGAGGCTCTGGCCCGCGCCGTCCGCGCGCAGCGCCTGCGCTCGATTCTCGGCGGCTACCTGGTGCAGGAGCCCGATCTCCGCCCCGCGGGGGACTCGCTCGCAGGCGAGGTCGTGACCCGCCGCCAGCCCACCACGGATGAGCGCGCGGCGCTTCGCTTCGCGTTCAAGGTGGCCAAGCTCGTGCGCTCGAATGCCATCGTCATTGCGCGTGCGGATCGCACGCTGGGAATCGGCGGCGGCCAGGCCAGTCGCATCGACGCGGTCGAGGTGGCGGCGATGAAGGCGGCGCGCGTGGGCCACGATGTGCGCGGCGCCGTGCTCGCCTCCGACGCCTTCTTCCCGTTCCCCGATGCGGTCGAGAGCGCTGGGCGTCTTGGCCTCACCGCCATCGTCCAGCCGGGCGGATCGAAGCGCGATGCGGATTCGATCGCCGCCTGCGATCGGCTGGGGATCGCCATGCTCTTTACCGGGGAGCGGCATTTCGTCCACTGAGAGAAGAGACCCAGATCGATCCTGGGAGGAGGAACGCGTGGCTCAGACCGGCTCGTCAGCGGCGGTCGGGGGAGAGAAGAAGGGCGGGGTGAATACCGTGCCCATCGCCATCCTGGATTTCGGTTCGCAGTATGCGCAGCTCATTGCCCGGCGCGTGCGCGAGCGGCACGTGTACTGCGAGATCCTGCGCCACGACACGCCGCTGGCCACCCTCAGGGAGAAGGGTGTGGAGGGCATCATTCTCTCCGGAGGTCCGGCGAGCGTGCTCTCGCCCCAGGCGCCCCGGCCGGATCCCGAGATCCTTGCCTCCGGGCTCCCCATTCTCGGTCTCTGTTACGGCATGGAGATCGTGACCCTCATGCTCGGCGGCCGCATCGAGCGGTCGACGATGCGCGAGTACGGGCTCTCCCGTCTCGAGGTCGAGAGCGAGGGCGAGGTCCTGGCCGGGCTCAAGGCGTTTCCGGCCTGGATGAGCCACGGCGATTCGGTGGTCGAGCTGCCCCCGGATCTGGTTCCACTCGGTCGCACCGGCGACTGCCGTTTCGCGGCATCCCGCCACCGGACCCGGCCCATCTTCCTCCTCCAGTTCCACCCTGAGGTGGCCCATACCGAGGACCAGGGGAAGATCCTCGACAACTTCCTGTTCCGGATCTGCCGGCTCGAACCCGGCTGGACCATGGAGAATTTCGCGGCCGCGGCGGTTCAAAGCATCAAGGCGCAGGCGCCGGAGGGGACGGCCATCTGCGCCCTGTCGGGAGGCGTCGACTCCTCGGTGGCGGCCGTCCTTGCGGCGGAGGCCCTGGGGGCGCGGCTCGTGTGCATCTTCGTCGACCACGGGCTCCTGCGGGCCGGCGAGGCGGAGATGGTGACGCACGAGCTCGAGGAACGCTTCCATCTCAACGTGCACCACGTGGACGCCTCGAACCTCTTCCTGTCCCGGCTGGCCGGGATCGAGGATCCGGAGGAGAAACGCAAGCGCATCGGCGCCGCCTTCATCCAGGTCTTCGAGGACGAGGCGCGCCATCTCGACGATGCGCGCT
Source organism: Candidatus Eiseniibacteriota bacterium (assembly GCA_963823555.1). GTDB lineage: Bacteria > Eisenbacteria > RBG-16-71-46 > CAVPCR01 > CAVPCR01 > CAVPCR01. The sequence continues at coordinate 1,255,421 of CAWGMA010000001.1, forward strand.
ATCTCGTGCAGGGGACCTTGTATCCAGACGTGATCGAATCGGCGGCGGCCGGCGGGCCGGCGGCCACCATCAAGAGTCATCACAACGTGGGCGGGCTGCCGGAGAAGATGGGTCTCAAGCTGATCGAACCCTTGCGCGAGCTCTTCAAGGACGAGGTGCGGGCGGTGGGGCGGGTGCTCGCGATCCCCGAGTCGGTGATCGGGCGACATCCGTTCCCCGGACCGGGGCTCGCCGTGCGTGTGATCGGTCCCGTCGATCGCGAGAGCCTCGAGGTGGCGCGCCGCGCCGATGCCATCTTCATCGAGGAGCTGCGCACGAGCGGGCTCTACGATGCAGTCTGGCAGGCCTTTGCCGTACTCCTGCCGGTGAAGACGGTCGGCGTGATGGGAGACGAACGCACCTACGAAGAGGTGATCGCGCTGCGCGCCGTGAACTCCACCGACGGCATGACGGCGGACTGGGCGCGGCTGCCGGTGGATTTCCTCGGCCGCGTCGCCAATCGCATCGTGAACGAAGTCAGGGGCGTGAACCGCGTCGTCTATGACCTCTCCTCCAAGCCCCCTGCCACCATCGAGTGGGAGTGACCCGGATGCCCGATCGACTCGGGGCGGCTGAAGCCGCCGGTCTCGTCCTCGCGGCGGTGCTCTGCTGCGGCGTCCCGCAGAGCGGAGCCATGCCGCTGCATCCAAGCGTCGCCGAGAACCTGGCCAAGAGGGGAGAGCTCGAGTCGTTCGCTCGGGAGCAGGCGGACCTCCAGGCCAAGGGCCTCGATCGTCCGGCGCGGGCCAAGCTCGGGAGTCATCGCGCCTCGGGGATGCACGTCGCGGTCCTCATCGTCGACTTCAGCGACAACCCGTGGCAGATCGAGCCCGCCTACACGCCGGACCATTATGACGATCTCCTCTTCTCGCGTGGCACCCATTCCACCGGGAGCCTGCGCGACTACTATCTCGAGAACTCCTACGAGGTCTTCGATCTGACCGGGCAGGTCTCGGGCTGGCATCGCATGCCGCAGACCTACGCTTACTACGTCGATGGCAAGCGCGGCACACGGGGCAACTATCCGCGCAACGCCCAGAAGCTGGTCGAGGATGCCGTGCGCCTGGCCGACGCTCAGGATCCGACGCTCGATTGGCGCCAGTTCGACAACGACGGTCCCGACGGCATTCCCAGCTCCGGGGATGATGACGGCACGGTGGACGGACTCATCGTCATCCATGCCGGTCCGGGTTACGAGGAAACAGGCAACCCCAACGACATCCACTCGCACTACTGGAACGTGGTCGACGAGGACCTCGAAGTCGACGGCGTGCGCATCTTCAACTACATGGTCGACCCGCAGAACGGACGCACCGGGGTCTTCGCGCACGAGTTCGGCCACAACATCGGTCTCGTCGACCTCTACGAGACCGATGGCGGGACCTCGAGCGTCGTGGGCGTGTGGTCGGTGATGTCGCTCGGGGCCTGGCTCTCGGCCACGGGTGGGGCGTTCGGGCCGGGCTCGGGCACGCGGCCGTCGCATCTCGATGCCTGGTCGAAGGTCGCCGCGGGTTTCCTCGAACCGGTCGACGTGTCGGCGAACGCCGTCCAGCGAGTCCTTGCCCCGTCGGAGACCAGCTCGGAGATCCTCCGCCTGTGGACCAATGGATCGGAATCGAACGAGTACTTCCTGGTCGAGAACCGGGCGCCCATCGGTTTCGACCGCGCTTTACCGTTCGCCTCGACCACGATCGGTGGCTTCCTCGTCTGGCACGTCGATGAGGACGTGGCGACCAACGATGATGCGGCGCATCCTCGGGTTGCCCTCGAGCAGGCCGATGGCCGTTTCGACATCGAGTCGAACCGCAACTACGGAGACGCCGGCGATCCGTTCAGCCTGGGCGATGCGTTCACCATGGCCTCGCTACCCTCGAGCCGGAGCTATGGCCTCGAGGACACCCAGGTGCGCGTGGAGAACATGCGGCTCGTGAGCGGCGCCACCTTCGCGGCCGATATCACCGTGGAGACTGCGCCCGCCGTGCGCAAGGTGCGCCTCATCGTCCGGGATGAGAGCGGCAATGGAGACGGCGGCCTGGACGCGACCGAGCAAGGCCAGATCGAGGTCGAGATCCAGAACATCGGGCTCGATGCCCGCAGCCTCGAGGTCCAGCTCGTGAGCCTCGACCCCCTCGTGACCATCGCCGGCGGTCCCCTCGCGGCCGGGGACGTGGCCGCCGATGCCGCCCTCACGGTGCCCGGAGCCTTCTCCTTTCTCGTGTCGGAGCTGCCGGAAGATCCCTATCCCGTCATGCTGCGTCTCGACTACTCGGCGGCCGGCTACACGGCGAGCGAGGATGTGGTCGTGATGGCCGGAGACGTGATCGGCTTCGCCGCGAGCTTCGAGAGCGGGGAGGCGGGCTTCGTCCACTCCGGCGGCCGGCCGGGTTATCGCGATACGTGGCACGTCGCCCCGGGCGCCGGTCGCAACGGCCGGAGCGCCTACCGCTGTGCGCCGCCGGATTCGATCGCCTACGCCAATCTCACCGACGCCCGGCTCGACTCACCGTATTTCTCGCTCGATGGGACCTGCCGCCTCTTCCTGTGGCATACGATCGACGCCGAGGTGGATGTGGCCACGCGGGCCTGGGACGGTGGGCTCGTGGAGCTGTCCGTGGACGGCGGGCCATTCACGGCGATCACGCCGGTGGGTGGCTATCCCTACCGCATCATCCGGAACTCGCAGAGCCCGATCGCGGACCGGGAGGTCTTCTCGGGGACGACCAGCGGTTTCGAGCAGGTCGAGTTCGACCTCGCCGGTCTCACGGGCGCCGCTCGCCTGCGTTTCCACTTCGGTTCCGACGGCTCGATCACGCAGCGAGGCTGGGTGGTGGACGAGGTCACGGTGGTCTCGCCGGCCGAGCCCTACGCGGTGACCTTCCTCACGCCGAGCGTGGATGCCGGGGGGCAGGTCCTGGTCGATTTCGAGGTGCAGGAGTTCTTCCCCGAGCTGCCCTACGCGGGACGGGGCTTCAGGGTCCACCGCCGCGCGGAGAGCCCGACCTTCCCCCTCAAGATGGCGGGGGCCACGGGAGTCCCCGATGGCTACGAGCTTCTGACGCCGGCCCCGTTGCCGCCGGACGCGAGCTACCTGGACACCGACGTCCGCCCGGCGGAGATCTTCGCGTACCTCCTCGAGGATCTGCGCGAGGAGGGGGAGGCGTCCCGATTCTACGGCCCGCGCACGGTCTACGTGCCCGGAGGACCGGCGTCAGCCCGGATCGTGCGGGCGGTGCCCAGCGTGTTCGAGCCGGCCCAGTCGCCGACGACTCGTATCGAGTTCCTCGTGCCTCCGGGCTCGGGCCGGAACGTTGCCGCCGCCGTGCCGGTCAAGCTCTCCGTGTACGATCTGTCGGGCCGGCAGGTCGCGACCCTGGTCCATGAGGACCGGTTGCCGGGCAAGAACGTGGCCGAATGGAACGGCGTCGGCTCCCGCGGTTTCGCGGCCCCCTCCGGTGTCTACTTCCTCCGACTCGAGGCGGGGGAGGAGACGGCCGGTCGGCGGCTCGTGCTCCTGCGTTGACCCGGGAGCTTGTCGTCACCTGAGGCTCCTGTTATGGTCGGCGCCGTGTGGTGCGGTGACCAAGCTGGTCCGTGCATCGCACGTGCGATCTCCCCCGCGGTGCCCCGGGCCCACGAGCCTTCGCGGGAAAGGCGTGGTTACCGAGGACGCCAGCGTGCAGGTGTGCCGGCGTGGCCAGTCATGGTTCTCGCGGCCTGCGCGGCCAATCCCCTGTCCTGTCGCCAACCCTCGGTGATCGCCCCGTTCCTCTTGGCGCGCTGCCGCAACGGAATGCTGGCAGCGGAACGAGGTAAGGCGAATGGCTCTCCCTCTTCTCGACCTCGCCACACAGACCCCGGTTCATTCCCGTTGCTTGACCCATGGCGAGTCGGATCGTGCCCACGCCGGATCGGCGCTCGCCATCCTGGCCCACGATGCCACGGGCCATAGCGCCGGCTGGCCGCAGGCCCTGGCGGCCTACCGCCATCTGTGGGCCGGCTACAAGGGACATGCCCCGCTCCGCCGAGTGAGCGAATTGCTCACGACCGGCATGCGCGGGCTGGCCGCCAATCGCGACTTCCTTTCCCAGCCGGAGATCACAGCGGCGTTCCTCGGCCTCGATGGGGGGCACGTCCTGGCCTATGCCACGCGGACGGCTCTCGTCCTGGTCCGGCACGGGTCGGATCTGGCCGAGCTCGGGCCCGACGGTTTTCATCCGCTTCCGGAGAGCGGCACCCTGGCGCGGGCGATGACCGGCACCGGACTGCTGCGGGGATCCCTGGCGCTCAGCACGGGTGACGCCATTTGCCTGATGAGCCGGCAGGCGGCGGCGCGTGTCGGACTGTGGCGGTTGCGTGAGGCGATGAGCGCTCAGTCGGCGGCCGATCTTCTCAACGGACTGGGTCCGCTGGATGAGCCGGTCCTGGCCGCGCGGCTGAATCGCGCCCCGGTCCAGCGCGCGGTCCCGATCGAGGGGGTCCTGGCGGCGGTGGCGAACGCGAATCCGTGGGCCGGGTCCCGGGCCGGGACCGAGCCCCGTGTCGCGGTCGAATCCACCGATCGGGCCGCCACGAACGCCGCCTTGCCCGAGCGGAGCGCGACCGCAGAGCCCGAGCCAGGCACCGCCGGGGTATCGGGCATCGTGTCCGAAGCGGGCGCTGAGCCCGAAGCGGGGACCACGCCCGGGTCGAGCCGAGACGAGGAGTCGGCACCGGAATCGAGCCTCGCCCGGGCGCAGCCGCAAGCCGAGCCCGATGGGGACCGCAGTGCGTCTCGAGAAGGGGACGCCGCTCCTCCGTTGTTCGTGCGCTCCGGACGTCGTCATCGCGAGGCGGAGCCCTCGTGGCGCGAGCGATGGCTGGGTGGTTCACCCCCCGACCCCGGGCCCGAGAGGGAGCGGCATGCAAGAACGGACCTCCCCGAGCAGCCGGTCCCTGAAGCGGCCATGGACCGACGTTTCGAACTGGAGCCCGCTCCAGCTGACGAGCCCCAGGAAGACCTCTTCTTCTCGCCGGAGGTGACGGAGGCGACCGCTTCTCGAGAACCCGGATTCGTCCTGCCTGCACCGAGCCCTGGTGCTGGAGGCGCCGATGCTGAACGAATGGCGGAGGGATCGATCATGGTTCCCGGCCGCCGTTCGCTCAGGGCCGAGGAGGCCGGGGCCGGCTGGCGCCTGCCTGGAAACAAGGACTCCTTTCTCCTCCGGCGCTGGTTCACCTGGGCGACGGTCGGCCTCGGCCTCGTGGCGGCTCTCGTCATCATCATCCTGATCGGTCGCTTCCTCACCGGGGCCGGTCCCACGGGTCCCAAGGTGGAAGGGCTCGATGTCTCATCCAGGTCGGCCGGGTCCGGCGCCGTGGGAGAGGAGGATCCAGGCGTTCCGCCGCTCCCGCCCTTCTCGGGGGCGAGCTGGACCAAGACCTTCAAGGACGCGATCACGTCCTCGCCGCTCGTCGTGGGCGAGCGCGTGATCTTCGGCGGTCGGGACGGGAATCTCTATGCCCTCAGCATCCACGATGGAGGTGAGGCGTGGCGGCTTCGGGCCGGGTCCGGCATGGGTTCCTCGCCGGCGGCGGCAGGTGATCTGGTCGTGATCGGCACCTACGGAGGCGACGTGCTCGCAGCCGACGCGGCGAGCGGGACGGAACGCTGGCGCTCCAAGACCGGAGGCAAGATCGTATCCTCCCCGGTCTTCGATGCCGCATCCGGCCTCGTCGTGATCGGCTCGCACGACAATCGCGTCCACGCCTTGAACGCCGTCGACGGGACGACCCGCTGGCGGGCGGCGACAGGCGGCATCGTCTGGGCCTCGCCGACGATCGATCGCAACCGCGTGTTTGTCGGCTCGCACGACAAGATGCTCTACTGCCTGGACCTCGAGAGCGGGGACGTCGTCTGGCGGTCATCGGCGGATGATGCTGTCTCGACCACTGCGGCTGTGGCCGGTGACCGCGTCGTCATCGGGACCACCAAGGGAACCGTGGCGGCGTACGCCCTGGCGGACGGCAAGAGGTTGTGGACCCGGAAGGTGAAGAGCGCTTGCGGAGGCGCCGCCGTGGTTGCCGGGGATATGGTCCTGATCGGAACCGATGTCGGGAACGTCCTGGCCTTGAACCTGGCCGATGGCGCCGAGCGCTACCGGGTGCGGACGGGAGATGCGGTCAAGTGCCGCCCCGCAGTGAGCGGAGATCTCGCGTGGATCACCGGATACGATGGCAATCTGCGGGTCTTCGATCTGGCGACCGGCGAGGAGCAGTGGAAGTTCAAGGCCAAGGGGCGGCTCTATTCGAGCCCGGCGGTGCTGGGCCGCACGGCCTTCTTCGGTTCCATGGACAACCTCTTCTATGCGGCGACCTGGCCCGAGGAGGCCCCGGCGACGGCGCGCTGAGCTTGTCGTCCCGCTCGAGGTGGTCAAGCCAAATCGTTGTATTAAATTGGTTTGTGCTCGTCGTTCTGATGCTTTCCCGCTGCCCGCGCGACATCTGCTAGCCTTCTTGGCTTGCAGGGCGTGCGTGGCCATGCTCCAGCGTCGTTACCCGCCAGTCCCTGGCCTTCGGGCCAGCGGGGGAATGAGAACCGCTCGAGCGATGCCGTTGTAAGCTCCCCCGAGAAGCGGGCGCCCGGGCCGGGCGCTGGCGAGGCGATTCGCGCCCGGGGCGCCGGCGCTCTGATTCAGGCGTCACCGGTGGGAAAGCAAGGGAGTAGCAGTGGGTCGAGAAAGTACGGGCCTCTTCTCAAAGGTCCTCGGCAAGGTCTTCGGCGGTACGAAGCACGAGCGCGATCTCAAGTGTCATCCGGCCGATCGCGGACCGCATCAACGAGATCTACGGCGACCTCGAACGCCTGTCGGACGAGGAGCTCAAGCAGAAGACCGCCGAGTTCAAGGAGCGTCTGGCGGAGGGCGATACGGTCGACGATCTCCTGCCCGAGGCCTTCGCCGTGGTCAAGGACGCCTGCCGCCGTCACTGTCGGCAAGAGCTGGCGAGGTATGTGACATCGAAGATGCCACTGGGACATGGTGCCCTTCGACGTCCAGCTCATGGGCGCCATCGTTCTCCACGAGGGCAAGATCGCCGAGATGGCGACCGGCGAGGGCAAGACCCTGGTCGCCGTCATGCCCCTCTATCTCAACGCCCTGGCCGGGAAGGGCGTCCACCTGGTCACGGTCAACGACTACCTGGCCCGGCGTGACTCCGAGTGGATGGGCGAGATCCTCCGCTTCCTCGGACTCACGGTCGGTGTGATCCAGCACGACATGCCGCCCTCGGCGCGCCGCGCCGCCTACGCGTGCGACGTCACCTACGGCACCAACAACGAGTTCGGCTTCGACTACCTCCGCGACAACATGGCCGTCCGCCCCGAGGATCAGGTGCAGCGCGGCTACCACTATGCCATCGTCGACGAGGTCGACTCGGTGCTCATCGACGAGGCGCGGACTCCGCTGATCATCTCGGGCCCGGTGCAGCACTCCACCCAGCAGTACGGCGCGCTCAAGCCGGCGATCGATCGCCTCGTGCGGGAACAGATGCAAGCTCGTGAACCGATCGTCGCCGAGGTCGAGCAGCTGATCGGCGGGCAGGATGCCGGCGGTCACGCCGACGATGTGGATGACGACGATGAGGATGGGGACGGCGATGCGGGCGGCCCGGTGCGAGGCAGTGGCGGCCGGTCGGGTGACCGCGACCAGGACTGGGAGGTCGGCGTCAAGCTGCTCACGGTGCAGCGCGGCGCGCCGAAGAACAAGCGTCTGTTCAAGCTCTACGCCGAGCACCCGGGCTCGAAGAAGCTCGCGCAGCGCGTCGAGCTCGATCTGATCCGCGACAAGCGCCTGCACGAGATCGACGAGGACCTCCTCTTCTCGATCGACGAGAAGAACCACATCACGGATCTCTCGGACAAGGGCCGCCACTCCTTTCGCCGAACGATCCCGGCTTCTTCGTCCTGCCGGATCTCGCGGTCGAGCTCGAGCGCATCCAGAATGAACCCGATCTCGAGGCCAGCGAGCGCTTGAAGCAACGCGAGGCGTTGCATCGCTCCTATGCCGAACGCGCCGATCGCATCCACTCCGTGCACCAGCTGCTTCGAGCCTACTCCCTCTACGAGAAGGACGTCGAGTACGTCGTGCAGGACGGCAAGGTCATGATCGTCGACGAGTTCACCGGCCGCCTGATGCCGGGCCGGCGCTTCTCCGACGGCCTGCACCAGGCGCTCGAGGCCAAGGAGGGCGTGCAGGTCGGCGACGAGACGCAGACGCTCGCCACGATCACGCTCCAGAACTACTTCCGGCTCTACGACAAGCTGGCCGGCATGACCGGTACGGCCGAGACCGAGGCCACCGAGTTCTTCGAGATCTACAAGCTCGACTGTGGTCGTCGATCCCGACCAACGAGCCGGTGCGGCGGGTCGACGATGACGACCTGATCTACAAGACCCGGCGCGAGAAGTACAACGCCATCATCGAGGAGATCGCGGCCATGCACGAAGCCGGTCGGCCGGTGCTCGTCGGCACGGTCTCGGTCGAGGTCTCGGAGACGCTGAGCCGGCTGCTCAAGCGGCGCGGGATCAACCACTCGGTGCTCAACGCCAAGTACCACCAGCAGGAGGCCGAGATCGTGTCTCGCGCCGGGCGGCCGGGGGCGGTGACCATCGCCACCAACATGGCCGGCCGCGGCACCGACATCAAGCTCGGTCCCGGGGTCGTCAAGGGCAAGGAATGTGTGCTGCGCTGCGATCTCCCGCTCGAGGAGTGTGGCGCCACCGAGAGCAAGGAGTCCTGTCTCGACGACATGCCTGCGGGCTGCACATCATCGGCACCGAGCGCCACGAGGCGCGCCGCATCGACCGCCAGCTGCGCGGCCGCGCCGGCCGTCAGGGCGATCCCGGGTCCTCGCGCTTCTTCCTCTCGCTCGAGGACGATCTGATGCGGCTCTTCGGCACCGAGCGGATCGCCTCGATCATGGACCGGCTGGGGGTCCAGGAGGGCGAGGTCATCGAGCATTCGCTGGTCACCCGGTCGATCGGCAGCGCGCAGAAGCGGGTCGAGGTGCACAACTTCGAGATTCGCAAGCACCTCCTCGAGTACGACGACGTGATGAACCAGCAGCGCGAGGTCATCTACGGGCAGCGGCAGGCGGCGCTCAAGGGCGATGACTTGAAGGAAGATGTGATCGAGATGATCGAGGAGCTCGTCGCCGAGAAGTGCGAGGAGCTCGTTGACCAGGGTGAGAGCTGGGAGGACTGGCCGCTCCGGCAGATCGCTGACGAGTTCGAGATCATCGCCATGCAGCCGATCGCCGTGCCCGAGCTCGGCGGGCGCGAGCCCATGGCCGGGCTGGTGGAGCACATGACCGCCGAGATGCGCCGCGCCTACGACGCCAAGGAAGCCGAGTTCACGCCCGATCTCATGCGCCAGGTCGAGCGCTTCATCTTGATGCGTACCCTCGATGCCGCGTGGCGAGATCATCTCTACGAGGTGGATCACCTCAGGGAGGGCATCGGCTGGCAATCGGTCGCCGGCAAGGACCCGCTGATCGAGTACAAGCGGGAGGCCTTCCGTATGATCGAGGAGGCGCTGACGCGGGTGCGGCGCGAGACCGTGCGCAACCTGTTCAAGGTGAGCCTGGTGGAGGAGCCCGAGACCCAGGTCGCGGCCCGGCCGCCGGTGGCCTACCGCCACGAGGCGGTCCCTGCCTACGGGGGAGCCGTCGGCGCCCAGGTGGGTCCAGGGGGGCTGCCGCCGGGCCGGGAACGGGTCCCAGAGGGCCTCAGGGGTCCGCAGAGCCCAGTGGACCGGTGAGGCGGGGCCCGGAGGTCGGTCGTAACGACCCATGCCCCTGTGGCAGCGGCAAGAAGTACAAGAAGTGTCACCTCCTCCTGGAAGGTCAGAAAGCAAGATAATGCTTTGCTAATAAAGGCGTTATAGGCCGTTAGCCCTCCCGGGCGAAATTGCCCTGTAACCTTAGAGGGGGCTGACCGATCTGAGAGGATGATGGCGGGCCCGGGCCCGGTGGGCCTCCCGCCGGCGAGGAGGATCTCGATGGACGATCCAGTCGACGAAGTACTCATGGTCATCGTGCAGCAGCTGCGCGCCTATATGCGCGGGGACACGCATGCCATCGAGGACCTGTCCGACTGGCTCGATTCCGGCGAGTTCGATCAGGCCGCCGTGAGCTCTGCGTTCCAGTTCTTGCTTCAACTCATCGAGCCCTACACGACCGGGCTCTACGTCGAGAAGGGTAGCCGGCGCAAGGTCAACAACCGGATTCTCGATCGCGCGGAGCGGGAGCTCCTGTCGCGCGAGGCCTACGGCCATCTGCTCAAGCTCCGGGACCAGGGTGCTCTCGATGACTTCCAGCTCGAACTGATCCTGAACCAGATCGTGGGTACGCGTTCGGAGCCCGTCGATCTCGATGAGATCAAGCGCATCATCAACGCCGTGCTCTTCCACTCTCCCGACGGAGAAGGAGAGGGTTCGCTGCCGCAGGGTGAGGACGATCTGCCACGTCCGCACTAGATCCGTGGCCCGGCGCTCTGTCCGGGCCGTTCGGGCACTCGACCAGCAGCCATCGGGACTGAAATCGTGAGGACCGCTCTATGTCCAAGTCGCTCGTGATCGTCGAGTCGCCGACCAAGGCCAAGACCTTGACCAAGTTCCTGGGACGGAGCTTTCAGGTTCTGGCTTCGGGCGGGCACATCATGGACCTGCCCAAGTCCAAGCTCGGCGTGGACGTCGATCGAGACTTCGAGCCCCAGTACGTGACCATTCGCGGCAAGGGGCCGACGATCAAGGAGCTCAAGTCGGCGGCGAAGAAGGCCAAGGAAGTCTTCCTGGCCCCGGACCCGGACCGGGAGGGAGAAGCCATCGCCTGGCATCTGGCGCGGCAGCTGGGGAACGGATCGCTCACGGTGCGGCGCCTCGCCTTCTACGAGATCACCAAGAAGGCGGTCGAGCGGGCGCTCAAGGAGCCCCGCACGATCGACATGAACATGGTCAACGCCCAGCAGGCGCGGCGCGTGATGGATCGTCTGGTGGGCTACCAGGTGAGCCCGCTCCTGTGGCGGACGATCCGCTATGGGCTCTCCGCCGGCCGCGTCCAGTCGGTGGCGCTGCGCATGGTGGTGGAGCGCGAGCGCGAGATCCAGGCCTTCGTGCCGGTCGAGTACTGGTCGATCACGGCGCTTCTCGAGACCCTGGCCCATGAGCGCTTCGAGGCCAAACTGGTGAAGATCGCCGGCCAGGCGCCGGAGATCAAGAACGAGATCGAGGCCCAGCGCATTGTCGATGAGCTCAAGCAGGGGCAGCCGCTGGTCCAGTCGGTCACGCGACAGGAGAAGCGGCGCTCGGCCAAACCGCCGTTCAAGACCTCGACCTTGCAGCAGGAGGCCTATCAGCGGCTGCGCTTCTCGTCGAAGAAGACCATGATGATCGCCCAGGAGCTCTACGAGGGGGTGGATGTTCCGGGCGAGGGCACCGTCGGTCTCATCACCTACATGCGCACCGATTCGACGCGCATCGCCGGGGAAGCGGTGGATGAGGTCCGGGAGTTCATCAAGACCCGCTACGGCGATCGCTACCTCCCGGACGAGCCGCAGGTCTACGCCAAGAAGAGCGCGACCACTCAGGATGCCCATGAGGCGATCCGGCCCACCGCGGTGACCCGCACTCCCGAGTCCCTGCGCGGGGCCCTCTCGGCGCCCCAGCTCAAGCTCTACACCTTGATCTGGAACCGCTTCGTCGCCTGCCAGATGGGGCCGGCCGTCTTCGATGTGACCACGGTCGAAGTCGCCGTGGGCGACAAGATCCTACGGGCGACCGGCACCCTCCCCAAGTTCGACGGCTTCCTGCGCGTCTATGGCAGCGCGACCAACGGCGAGAACGGGAACGAGGAAGGCGAGGGCATGACCTTGCCCGCGGTCGCGGAGGGCGACCGGCTGGGCATGCGCAAGGTGACGCCCAAGCAGCACTTCACTCAGCCGCCGCCGCGCTACACCGAGGCCACCATCATCAAGGTTCTCGAGGCAGCCGGTATCGGCCGGCCGTCGACCTACGCCACGATCGTGTCGACCATCCTGAACCGCGACTACGTGATCAAGGAGAAGGGCGCGCTCAAGCCGACCGATCTCGGCATGACCGTGACCGATCTCCTGCTGCAGAACTTCCCCGACATCTTCGAGGTCCAGTTCACCGCGCGCATGGAGGAGGAACTGGACAAGGTGGAGACCGGGGAGGACGAGTGGGTGAAGGTCGTCAGGGACTTCTACACTCCGTTCTCGAGCGACCTGGTCAAGGCCGAGGAGAAGCAGGCCGAGCTCAAGCAGTCGGTGCAGCAGGAGTCGGAGGTCGTGTGCGACACCTGCGGCCGCAACATGGTGAAGAAGTACGGACGGAACGGCCCGTTCCTGGCCTGTCCCGGCTATCCGGAGTGCCGCAACACGAAGCCCCTCGAGGGCGAGAGCGCCGCCATCGCCACCGACGAGGTGTGCACCAAGTGCGGCTCGCCGATGGTGGTGAAGAGCGGTCGTTTCGGCCGCTTCCTGGCCTGCTCGGCCTACCCCGAGTGCAAGAACACCGCATCGCTCAAGGTGGGGGTGGGGTGCCCGGAGACGGGCTGTACGGGGCAGCTCGTCGAGAAGCGGACCCGCCGCGGCAAGATGTTCTATGGCTGCGACCGCTACCCGGACTGCAAGTTCGCTCTCTGGCAGCGGCCGGTGCCGACTCCGTGCCGCGCCTGCGGCGCGCCCTTCATGGTGTTCCGCGAGACCAAGGCCCACGGACCCCACCACTACTGCTCACGCTGCAAGGCCGTGGCGGCGATCGAGACAGACGAGACCGAGCTCCCCGAGGCCATGGAATCCGGCGCCTAGGCGCCGGGTGCGAGGGCTCCCTCGATGCGCGAGGCCTGGGTCATCGGGGGCGGTCTCGCCGGCGCCGAGGCGGCCTTCCAGGCGGCCGAGCGTGGCGTCCCGGTCCGTCTCTTCGAGATGCGCCCCCACCGCATGACGCCGGCGCATCAGACTGACGGCCTCGCCGAGCTCGTGTGCTCGAACTCGTTCAAGTCGGAGGCGATCACGGCCGCGCACGGTCTCCTCAAGCGCGAGCTCCGTGACCTGGGCGGCCTCCTGGTTCGCATCGCGGACCAGGTCCGGGTGCCTGCCGGGCGCGCCCTGGCGGTGGATCGCCAGGCCTTCTCCGCGCAGGTCGAAGCCGTCCTTTCCGCCCATCCCCGCATCACGATCGTGCGTGCGGAGCAAACCGCGCTGCCGGATGATCGTCCGGCGGTGATTGCCACGGGCCCCTTGACCTCTGATGCCCTCGCTCAGAACCTCGCCGCCCGGGTGGGCGCCGGCTCGCTCTTCTTCTTCGACGCCATCGCGCCCATCGTCGATGCCGACTCCATCGATCGCGAGAAGGTCTTTGCCGGTTCGCGCTATGGGCACGGCGAGGACTACCTGAACTGCCCGCTCGATGAGGGCGAGTACCAGCGATTGCGAGCGGAGATCCTGGCGGCCGAGCCGGCGGAGGTGAAGGATTTCGACCGCAAGCGGTTGTTCGAGGCGTGCCTGCCAGTCGAGGAGCTGGCCGCGCGCGGCGAGCTGACGCTGGCATTCGGTCCCATGAAGCCCGTGGGGCTCAGGGACCCGCGCACCGGACGCCGTCCCTTCGCCTTGGTGCAGCTGCGGGCCGAGAACCGCGAGCGCACCATGTACGGCCTCGTCGGCTTCCAGACGCGGCTCAAGTACGGGGAGCAGGAGCGGGTGCTGCGCATGATTCCGGGGCTGGAAGGCGCCGAGTTCCTGCGGCTGGGTTCGATGCATCGCAACTCCTTCCTCGAAGCACCGGAGGTCCTGGACGCCGATCTCCGGCTGCGTGCCGCCGATCATCTTCTGGTGGCGGGACAGCTGACCGGGGCCGAGGGTTACTGCGAGGCGATGGCCACGGGCTTCGTCGCCGGTATCAACCTGGCGCGGCTGGTGGAGGGGCGCGAGCGACTGGTCTTTCCCCCGGAGACGGCCATCGGGGCGCTCACCCGCTACCTGGCCACGGCTCCAGTGCGGCCCTTCCAGCCCATGAACTTCAACTTCGGTCTCCTGCCGGCGCTGGCGCGCCAGAGGAGCCGCATCGCCAAGAAGGAAGCGTTCGCCGAACGCGCCCTGGCGGCGCTCCGCACTCTCTCCGATGCGACACCGGACCTCATGTCGCGCTCGCCCGCCATCCGCGGCCTGTAGGAACGCGTGTCGAGGCGGCGCTTCTTGACGCAGTTCGGGGCGGCAGCTATCTTTCGCGGGGTCCATTCTCCCCGCCAACCCAACAAAGGAGCCTTGATGTCGAGATTCCCGCGGTCGCGAGCGAGCGGCCTGCCGGTTCCGTGTCTGCTCTCGGTGCTCGTCCTCCTCTTGGCGCCCGCGGTCCGCGCCGGTGACGAGCCCCCCAGCTTCTCGGCCGAGAAGCTCGATGAACTGGTAGCGCCAGTCGCCCTCTATCCTGATCCGATCCTCTCCCAGGTGATGACCGCGTCCACGTTTCCCGATCAGGTCCAGGCGGCCAACGAGTGGTCCACCCAGCACAAGGATCTGCAGGGCGACGCCCTCGCGCAGGCGATGGCCGATGCCAACCTGGACTGGGATCCGAGCGTCCAGGCGCTCCTTCCGTTCCCGTCCGTGCTCGAGAACATGGCCCGCGACCCGAGCTGGCTCCGGGATTTCGGGAACGCCGTCCTCGCCCAGCGCGGGGACACGATGGATGCGGTGCAGCGCATGCGCAAGAAGGCGCAGGACGCCGGCAACCTGCAGAGCTCCGAGTACATGACGGTCGAGAGCACGAGCCCCACCGTGATCGAGATCCAGCCGGCCGACCCGCAGGTCATCTACGTGCCGACCTACGATCCGGCGGTCGTTTACGCCCCGCCACCCCCGTCCTCGAGCGGCAATGTAGCCGCGGCGGCTCTCTTCGGCTTCGCCGCGGGAGTCATGGTGGCCGAGGTGTTCGATGATGACTGGTATGGTGGCTGCGGCTTCTACTGGGGCTCGCACACGGTCGTCGTCCACAACTCGGCGTGGGGCTGTACCTGGGGGAACCGCTACACCTATCACCCGCCGTATCCTCCGCCGCGCAATATCCACGTTGATCGCAACGTGAACATCAACACCGGTGACATCAACATCGGGAACGACGTGAACATCAAGGGCGGCAACAAGAACGTGAACATCAAGGGTGGTGATAAGACGACGAACATCGGCAGCGGCAACAACAAGAAAGCCGTCGCCGACAAGAAGGCCGGCGTGACCGACCAGAGGGTGGGCGCCGACAAGGGCAAGGCGGGAGCCGCGGCGGCAGCCAGGCCGCAGCCGAGCAAGCCGAGCGCAGCCACGGCGCAGCGCGGCTACAAGCAGAACCCGCAGGCCAACTCCAAGAGCGCGATGAGCGGAATCCAGAACGGAAGGACCGAGTCGTCGGCCGCCAAGCGTGGCAAGGCCAGCACGGGTGGTAAGGTGCCCGCCGCTAGCAAGGCAAGCGCCGGCAAGGCGAAAGCCGGGAGCAGGGCCGGCGCGCGAGGAGGCAGGTAATGAGACGATGGATCGCATCGGGAAGATGGCCGCTGATCGCATGCCTCGTCATGGCCGTGCTCGTCCTCGGTTGCGGCGGGCAGAAGGCGGGCAAGGAGCGTACCTTCGCCACACCCGACGATGCCGTGCGGGCCCTGGTGGCGGCCGTGGAGTCCAAGTCCAGTGCGGAGATCAAGGCGATCGTCGGGCCGCACTTGGTCGATTTGATCATCGGTGACGAGGACGCGAACGCCGATGTCCTGCGCTCCGAGTTCGTGCGTGTGGCGCGGCGCGGGATCAAGGTCCAGCCCGATCCCGACAACCCGGCGCAGCAGATCGCCTATCTTGGACGGCGGGAGTGGCCGTTCCCGGCTCCTCTCGTGCGCGAGGGTAACGCCTGGCGTTTCGATGGCCAGGCTGGCGCCGACGAGGTCGTGTTCCGGCGCGTTGGCCGGAACGAGCTCGCGGTCATCGCCCTGTGCATGGGCTATGAGGACGCTCAGGCCGAGTACGCAGCGGCGGATCACGACGGGGACGGGATCCTCCAGTACGCGATCCGCATCAACTCGACGCCGGGCCTGACCGATGGCCTCTACTGGAGCACGGCGAGCGGCCAGGATATGAGCCCGGTCGGGCCGTTCGTTGCCGCCGCTGCCGTCGGCGAAGAAGTGGCGGGGGGTGAGCCGGAGCCGGTGAGCGGCTATTGGGTGCGTCTCCTGCCGGCGACGCGTCCCGGCCCCGGGGTGCCGGGCCCGAAGGCCGAACCGGGGGCTCTCGTTCCGGCCGTGCTGTGGCCTGCCGAGTACGGCTTCACGGGGGTGAGCACCTTCGCCGTGGATGCGATGGGCAAGATCTACGAGAAGGACCTTGGCGAGAAGACCGCGGAGATCGTCGAAACGATGACGGGATTCACCCCGGACGCCACCTGGGAGCCGGTCGCCAGGGAGTGGGAAGAGGGTTGATGCTCCGGGGAACGGGATGACGCGACGCGGTGCTGCTTTCGTGGCGGCTGCCTGGCTTGTGATGTCCGTCGGCTGCGCCAAGACGCAAACATCGAGCACGACGCCGGTGCCGGTGGTGACGCCACCCTCGCCGCCTGTGGTCGAGCCCGCTCCGCTCCCGCCACCCGCCCCGCCCGCGGAGAGCGGGCCCACGCTCGCGATCGTTCGCACGTATGAGGAGACGCTCGCCGGCGGCAAACGGAGCGTGAAGCTCGTCCTTAGTGGGGAGGAAGATGACGCCCGCGTAGCGCGACTGCTCACAGACTACGTGCATGACAACAGGCGTGAGGGTGAGGAGCTCTGGGTCGCCGTCTTCTTCGAGGGGATGGATCTGCAATCGATCGAGTACGCCTTCGCCGTGGCCAAGCCGGGCCGGAGGCCCTACATCACGGTGCGCGAGTCGCTGCAGACCTATCGCTGATCACGCCGGGCGAGTGCGGAGACGCCGGATGAACGGGGAGCTCTCGAGAAGCGGCTGGCAGCGAGCCCGCGACGGCCGGATCCTCGCCGGCGTGTGCGCTGGCTTTGCCGCGGCGAAGGGTGTGTCGCCCTGGCTCGTGCGCGGGGTCGCGCTGTTCGCCGTGGTGGTGACCCTGGGCCTGGCGGTCGTCGTCTACGGGATCCTCGCCGTCATCCTGCCCGAGGAGGGGGCCGAGTGAGGCGCCAGGGAAGTCCGCGCCACGGCCCCGAGGATGCGGCTCCAGCCGATCTCGCTGCCGCGATCGGGGCCTATCTCCAGCACCTCGCACACGAGCGGCGGTTGTCGCCGCATTCGGTGGCCGCGTACCGGCGTGATCTCGCCGCCTTTGCGAATTCGGTCGCCGGCGGCGAGGATCGTTCACCCGAGCTCTCCCACTTCGATCGGGAAGCCGCGACCGCCTTCCTCCGCGCCACGACCGGGATGGGCCTCGCCGCTCGCACCGTGGCGCGCCGGCTGGCCGCGGTGCGCGGCCTGGCCCGTTTCCTCCGGCGCCATGGTTGGCTTCCGGACGATCCCACCACGGCCATCCGCTCACCGCGCTTGCCGAAGGCGTTGCCCAGAGTTCTGCCCGCCGGTGAGCTCGCTCGCGCGCTCGATGCCATCCCGCTCCAGGCGGGATCGGAGGTTCGGGACCGGGCCATCATCGAGCTCCTCTACTCGACCGGGATCCGGCTCTCCGAGCTGGTGTCACTCGACGACGAGGACGTCGATCTCGATCGGGGTCTCGTTCGCGTCATGGGGAAGGGGGGCAAGGAGCGGCTCGCGGTCCTGGGTCGGACGGCGATCGCTGCGCTCAGGGCCTACCAGGACACGCGGCCGGCGGGGGAGGGCTCGTTCTTCCGTGGGCGGAGCGGTCGCCGGCTCGCGCGGCGCACGATCCAGCGCCTGGTCCGGGCGCGGCTCCTGGGCCTCGCTCATGGACTCGAGGTGAGCCCGCACGTTCTCCGGCACAGCTTCGCCACGCATCTTCTCGATCGCGGGGCGCCGATCCGCGAGGTGCAGGAGCTCCTCGGGCACGCCTCGATCTCGTCGACCCAGATCTACACTCACGTCACCGCGGCACGGTTGCGCGAGGTGTATGCGCTCGCCCACCCGCGGGCGCGCCGGCAACGGGGATAGCCCGCGATGGCTAGTGAACAAGATCTCGAACGGCGTCTGGAGGAACTCCATCGGCTGGCGGTGCGCCACTGCCGCGCGGGGAGCCGGGACGAGGCGCTGGCCGCGGTCGAGGGATTGCTGGCCGCCGGCTTTCCCGACCTCAGAGGGCTCATGGAGGACAAGGACCTGGCGATCCTGCGCGAGGACGAGCGCTTCCGATCCATGATCCGCAAGGTCTCGATCGAGCGCTACATCGCCATGCTGGAGCGAGAGGAGCGGGCCGCGTTCCAGAAGCCGGATCAAGTCATGGCCGCGCTCGCATTCCGCGGCGGCGAGCGCGTGGCCGATATCGGGGCCGGGTCGAGCTACTTCACGATTCCGATCGCCCGGGCGGTGGGTCCCGCGGGGAAGGTCTGGGCCCTCGATATCCGGCAGGAGCTGCTCGACTACGCGCGGCGGAAGATCGAAGCGGCGGGCGTGACCAACGTCGTCCTGGATCTGGTCCCTGCCGATGACCCGCAGCTCCGGGCGGAGAGCGTCGACACGATCCTGATGGTGGATACGATCCACTACATCGCGGACCGCACGGCCTATGCTCGGAAGCTCCGCCGCGCGATCGCACCCGGAGGCCGGGTGGTGATCATCGACTACATTCCCAGACCGTGGTCCGAGCGGCCCTTCGGGCCGGCACCCGAACAGCAGATACCGCGCGCCACGATCGATCGGGAACTGGCGGCCGCCGGGCTCGAGCCGCGGCGCGTGCACGACTTCCTGCCCGAGCAGTATTTCGTCGAATACGGGGCTTCCTGACGACTCCGGGCCCGGCTCCGGCTCCCACTCACTCGCCGCCGCCCGTGAAGCCCTTGATGACTTCAGCCACCTGCCAGACGGTGTCGATCACCGTGCCGTCGACCCACTTGACGACGGCCACCGGCCGCTCGGTGACACGCGCCCGGCGCGGCTTGCCGCCGCAGAGCCGCTCGACCTCGGCCTGGATCTCCTCGATCGGCCGGATCGGCAGATCCGAGCCCTTGACGCGCGTCGAGCAGATCCCCGCGCCGCGGGTTGATGGCGATGCCGCGCTCGGTGACCACGACGTCGATCAGCTCCCCGGGCCCGGTGAGGGTCGTCACCTCGTCGACGATCACCGGGATCCGGTCGCGGAACGAGGGCACGGCGAGGATCGTGCAGCCGGCGAAGAGGCAGTTCTGCCAGCCGCCGATGCCGTGCAGCAGGCGGCCGTCGGAGTGGGTGACGACGTTGGCGTTGAAGTCGACGTCGACCTCGGTGGCGCCGAGAACAGCGACATCGACCATGCGAGGCGAAGTTGCCCTTGCCGTGGTAGTTGTAGGAGGTGAAGGGGGAGGTGGCGACGTGGCGCGGGTTCTCGGCGATCGAGCGCACGGCGTCGAGGTCGAAGGTCTGACCGTCGAGGATGTAGTCGGTCAGGCCCTCGCGCAGCATCTCGACCAGGTAGCGGGTCGAGCCGCCGCGCACGAAGCCGGCGCTTGCACCCCGCCCTCGCGCATCATCTCGGCCAGGAAGGCGACGAAGGCCAGCGCGATGCCGCCGGCGCCGGCCTGGAACGAGAAGCCGTCGCGCATGATCCCGGCGTCGCGGATGAAGCGTGCCACGAGCTCGGCGATCAGCAGGCGATCGGGGCTCGTGTGATCTGCGTCGTGCCGGAGACGATCTTCGCCGGGTCGCCGATCGAGTCCACCTCGACCACGCAGTCGACGTTGTTGCCCTGGATCTGCCACGGGATGCAGGGGAACGGGACCAGGTTGTCGGTGACGACGATGACGTGGTCGGCGTAGATCGAGTCGGCCAGCGCGAAGCCCAGCGAGCCGCAGGCGGACGGCCCGTGGGAACCGTTGGCGTTGCCGAACGGGTCGGCGGTGGGCGCGGCGATGACCGCGATGTCGATCTGGACCTCGCCGTCCTGGATCGCCTGCCAGCGGCCGCCGTGGGAGCGCAGCACGCCCAGCCCGCGCATCTTCGCCTGCGAGCAGTAGTCGCCGAGCGGGCCGTTCATGCTGCCCTCGATGTGGTGCACGACACCCCGCTCCATCAGCTCGATCACCGGCTCGTGGCAGGGGAACGAGGCGCTGGGGAACCACATGAGGTCCTGCACGCCCATCTCGGCCGCGGTCTCGCAGCACCTCGAGCGCGACCCGGTCGCCGTTGCGCAGGTGGTGGTGGATCGAGATGACCATGCCGTCGCGCAGGCCGCACTTCTCGAGGGCGGTCGCGGAGGCTCGCGACCCGCTTGTCGCCGTTCGCCGGGTAGTCCGTGGCGCGAGCGATCGGCGGCGCGGCCTTGCTGGCCGGTAGCGGGGTGCTTGCCGACCCCGGCAAACGGAGCTTGCGGCTTCCCGTTGACGACCGTGGGAACCAGACGGCCGGCGCGTTCCGTGCGAGGTCCGTCTGGGCGGGAGTCGGAGCTGTCCTCGTCATCGCGCTTCCTCCGCAGCGGCCGCCGCCGGGATGAGGCCCATGGCCCGCGCCTCGGCCGCGAGCTTCCGGGCCCGCTGCGACCACCGGCGGATCGATCATCTTCGACCCGAGGCTCACCACGCCGAGACCGCGCCGCCTCGGCCTCCTCGAAGGCGGCGACGATGCGCCAGCGCCTTCTCGATCTCCGCCGCGCGGCGGGGCGAAGGCCTCGTGGATGACCGGGATCTGGCGCGGGTGGACGCAGCCCATGCCCTCGAAGCCAAGCGCGCGCGAGCGCTCGCCCAGGCGCCGCAGGCCCGTCGAGGTCGTCGACGTCGCCGTAGACCGAGTCGATGGCCTGCACGCCGGCCGCCCGCGCCGCGTTGACCAGCCGCAGCCGCGCGCAGAGCGACTCTCGGCTCCCTCGCCGGTCTTCACGCACGCCGAGGTCGGCGGTGTAGTCCTCGAGGCCGATGGTCAGCGCGCACACGCGCGGGCGAGGCCGCGGCGATCTCGAAGGCGTTCTCGATGCCGAGGGCGGACTCGAGGATCGGCATGAGCCAGACCGGCCGGTCGCTGCCGTGCCGGGCCTGGATCGCGGCGATCGTCGCGATCGACCTCGCGGACCTGCTCGGCGCGTCTCGACCTTGGGGATCAGGATCAGGTCGGGGCTCTCGGGGACGATCTGCGTCCAGATCCTCGAGCCCGAGCGGCAGCTGGTTGATCCGCACCATCCGCTCGGCGCCTCCGAAGTCGACGGCGCGCAGCGCGTTGCGCACCAGCGAGCCGGGCCGCGTCCTTCTCGTCGGGGTGCACCGAGTCCTCGAGGTCGAGGATGACGCCGTCGGCGCCGGTGGAGCCCGGCGTTGACCATGAACTTGGGCTCGTTGCCCGGGCAGGTAGAGCCGCGAGCGGCGGAGGCGATCCCGCGCCGACGCCGGTGGCGGCGCCACGAGGCGCTCGGGCCGGGCATCGCCGTCGTGCGACGCCGGCTCGCCGCGCCGCCGCCTCGACCCGCGCCGCGATCACGAACGGCAGCGCGCCGGGTCTCGATCTCGACCCGCGCGTGTCCGCACGCCAAGGCGTCCCAGGACGTCCTGGCACCTGCGCGCGGATCGCCTCGCCGTAGTAGGGCTCGACCTGCGACTCGAGGTCGAGCTCGAGCCCGCCGCCGTCCGCGCGGCTCGACCGCGACCCAGAGGTCGGAGCGGACCTCGTCCCCCCGGCGGCCCGCGGTGCCGCGCCCCGCCCGGCCCGTTCTCGTTCATCGTATTCACGGCGTCGCTCCGCTCAGCCAGCTGGGCGAGGATCGCGTCGGTCATCTGCATCGTGGTCGCCGCGCCCCGCTCGATGACATCCGGGCCGCCCGGCGAGCCGCATCATGTCGTAGGTGCGCACCTTGCCCTCGCCGACGACCGCGGCCGACCGCGTCGCGCACCCGCCGGGCCTTCGCCGTCCTCGCCGACGTGGTCGAGCAGCATCGCCGCGGAGAGGATCATGGCGATCGGGTTGACGATCGGCGGATCGAGCTTCGTCGTACTTCGGCGCCGAGCCGTGGGTCGGCTCGAAGACCGCCACCTCGTCGCCGATGTTGCCGGAGCAGGCGAAGCCGAGGCCGCCGACCAGTCCGGCGAAGGCGTCGGAGACGATGTCGCCGAACAGGTTGCCGGCCACGATCACGCCGTAGTCCTCGGGGTTCTTGGTCAGCCACATCATCTGCGCGTCGATGTTGGTGGACCAGAGCTGCGATCTCCGGGGAAGTCCTTCTGCGACCTCCTTCGCCACCTCCTCCATCATGCCCGAGGTCTCGCGCAGCACGTTCGGCTTCTCGCAGACCGTGACCGACTTGTAGCCGTGCTTGCTGGGCGTACTCGAACGCGGCGCGGACGATGCGCCGGCAGGCGCGCGCGGGTGAAGATCCGGGCGCTGATCGCCAGGTCCGCGCCCGGCGACCTGGGCGAAGGCCTTGAACTTCGGATGCGTCGCGAGGGCCTCGCGCACGGCCGGCGGCGGGTTGGTCCACTCGACGCCGGCGTACAGGCCCTCGGTGTTCTGGCGGAAGATCACGGCGTCGACCGGCGGCTCCTCGAAGCCGCCGTCGGCCGTGCGGCGGATGAAGTTCAGCGGGTTGCCCGGGAAGGAGCGGCAGGGCCGGATGCAGACGTCGAGGTTGAAGCGCTGGCGCATGCCGACGATGGGGCTGAAGTAGACGTAGACCCTTGTCCGCGGAGCTCGGGCTTGAGCTCGGCCGCCGCCTTGCTTCTTGGGCTTCGAGGTGATGGCACCGAACAGGCCGAGCTTGTGCCCGGCCAGCAGCTCGACCGTGCGCTCGGGCAGCGCGTTGCCCTCGTTGATCCAGAACTCCCAGCCGATGTCGGCGTGGACGTACTCGGCATCGAAGCCGACCGCGTCGAGCACGCGGATCGCCTCGGGCAGGACCACCTTGCCGATGCCGTCTCCGGGCATCGTCACGACGGTGTAGCTTGGCCATGTCAGTTCTCCTGTGCTCTCGCGTCCGATTGCGATCGACGTCGTCAGGCCGAGCTCAGCCGTCGCTGACCAGGTTCTCCACGCCGCCGGCGACGACCAGCGCCTGCGGCACCGCGCCCAGCGGCGGGAAGCGGAAACGTCTCGCCGCCGAAGCGTGATCGTGCCCGCGCGCGAAGTCGACCTCGATCTCGTCGCCCGGAATGACGGTCGTGTCGCCTCGGCGCCGCTCTCCGCCGCGAACAGCTCGCGCAGGCGGTCGCACGAGCTCCGGGCACTCGATGCAGGGGAACCCGTTGTTGAACGCGTTGCGCAGGTAGGTCTGCGAGAAGCTGCCGGCGATCGACCAGCGGGATCCCCTTGGCCTGCAGCGCGGTGACCGCCTGCTCGCGGCTCGAGCCGGTGCCGAAGTTGCAGCCGCCCGACGATCACGTCCCCGGCGCCGCGTCGCTGCGCGCGAACCCGGGGTCGTAGTTCTCCATGACCACCTCGGCCATCATCTCGCGGCGTCATGTCCTCGCGGTAGGTGTAGTCCTTGCCGTAGATGCCGTCGGTGTTGAGGTTGTCCTGCGGCAGGAAGACGAGCCGGCCCGCTCAGCTGCTCGGGAAAGCCGGCGAGGATCTCGACGCGTCTCGTCGGACGCGGCCGGGCGTCGGCCGGATCGCTCGATGCGGCGCTCGAGCGGACGCGGTGCCGCGCCAGCGAGCTCGGCCGGGCCCGCGATGTAGCCGGCCACGGCCGACGCGGCGACGACCGCGGGGCTGGCCAGGTAGCACTGCGCGTCCCGCGATCCCATGCGACCCTTGAAGTTGCGGTTGGTCGCCGAGATGCCGACCTCGCCCGGCTCGAGCAGGCCCGGTCGCCGAGGCCGATGCAGGGCCCGCAGCCCGGCGGCAGCGGTCGTGGCGCCGGCGTCGAGCAGCGCCTGCCAGGCCCCGCGCCGCTCGGCCTCCTCCTGGACGTCGCGGCTCGCCGCGGCGACGTAGAGCTCGACCCCGTCGGCGACCTTCTTGCCCCGCAGCACGCGCGGCCGCCGCCGCCGAGGTCCTCGACCCGCGAGTTGACGCAGGAGACGAGGTAGGCCTTGTGGATCGCGATCTTCCGCGGCTCGATCTCGGCGAGCGGGGTGGCGTCACCTGCACCGTGTCGGGGCCCGAGACGTGCGGCGTGACCGCCGCGAGATCGAGCGCGATCCGCGCGGCGTAGCTCGGCATCGGCGTCCGGGCGCCGGCGGGTTCTCGGCCCAGGCCTCGAGGTCGCTCGTCCTGACGCGGTCGATCCCCGCTCGGCGAGGACGCTCCCGGCGCTCGTCGCAGGTACGTCGAGCGTCGACCTCGTCGACCGGGAACCAGCCGACCAGCGCGCCCCACTCGGTGGTCATGTTGGCGATGGTCAGGCGCTCGTCCAGGGAGAGCGTCGCGACCCCGGGCCCGGCGAACTCGACCGCGGCGTTCAGCACCTCGCCCTGGTTGTAGAGCCCGCACAGGGCGAGGATCACGTCCTTGCCGGTCGACCCCGGCCGGCAGCGCGCCCTCGAGCACGACCTGCACCGTGCGCGGGATCTGCCACCAGAACTCGCCGGTGGCCCAGATCGCCGCGGCGTCGGTGCGCACCACCGGCGTGCCCACCGCGCCCAGCGCCGCCGTACATGTTGGAGTGCGAGTCGGAGGCGACGACGAAGGCCCCGGGCACCACGTACCGCTGCTCGACCATGACCTGGTGGCCGATGCCCGGTCCCGGCCGGATAGAAGTCGACGCCCTGCTCGCGGGCGAACGCCTCGATCGCGCGGTACTTGGCCAGGTTCTCCTCGGAGCGGTTCTGGATGTCGTGGTCCAGGGCGAAGACCGGCTGCCGCGGGTCGTGGATCCGCGTGCGCGCCGATCGCCTGGAACTTCTTCATCACCGGCGCCGTGTTGTCGTGGGTCATCACGTGGCGCGGCCGGATGGAGAGGAAGTCGCCGGCGCGCAGCGGCCGCGCTCGGCGGCCCCTCGGCCATGTGCGCCTGGGCGATCTTCTCGACGACCGTCTGTCCCATCGTGCATCTCCCTCGGCCTCAGCCGCTCGGCTGCGCGAGTCAGCGTCCATCAGCGTCGCGTGATCGAGTCGCAGCTTCTCCAGGTTCCAGACCGCGTCCTTGACGCCTGCGCGCGCCGTCCGCGGCGAGCACCGGCTCGGCCAGGGCGTCGAACTTCTCCTCGATCTCCTCGTCGGTCAGCGGGTTGCGCGGGTCGCCCTTCGGGTAGTCGATCTGCTTGGTGAACTCGCGGCCGTCGTGGTCGTGATCGTGACGATCGACCCGCTGCAGCTCGGGGAACACGCTTCTCGATCTCGGGATCGGCGACCACCTCGACCTTGTTCAGCTGGGCGCGGATCGTCGGGTCCATGATCTTCTCCGTCGGTGAACTGCAGCGGCGTGACCTGGCGGTCGGCGATCGCCGCGGCGATGCACGTAGGGCAGGCAGTGATCGGCGGTCTCCTTGGTGCGCGGATCGTACTTGCGACGGGTCGGCCAGGATGTCCGCGGCGCGGGCCAGCGAGCGGATGTGGACCTTCTCGACCTGCTCCGGCTGCGAGGTCGTTGCTCCTTGACCAGGTCGAGCACGGCGGAGATCGGCGCGTGGGTCAGCGCCTCGGTGGGGAAGGCCTTCATGCCGCACTGGGTGATGCGCCAGACTCTCGCCGAGCCCATCGGTCAGGATCTCGAGCTTCCACTCCGGGCCCGATGCAGTGGACCAGGCCCTCCTTGCCGTCGATGACGTGCTCGGGCCCGGTGTAGCCCTTCTCGGCCAGCAGCGCGGCCAGCACGCCGCTCTGGGTGGCCAGCGGGTCGACGGTGTTCTTCATCATGGTCAGCTTGCCCGCGGTGACCGCGCCGAGCGTGGCATGCGCGGCTGCCGGAGATGCCGATGGCGTGCTGGATCTGCTCCGCGGTCGAGGTCGAGCATGCGTGCCGGCGACGATCGGCGAGACGAAGCGCGGTCAGCGTGGCGTGGTGCCAGCCCCGCTCGCGGATGCCCGGGAAACGCCGCCTCGCACAGCCGCATCTCGAACTCGTGGCCGAGCACGATGCCGACGATCAGCTCCTTGCCGTCCTTGCCGCGCGCGCTCGCCGCAGGCCATCGCGGCCGGGATGATGTCCGAGGGGTGCGACGGATCCTGCTTCCAGTAGATGTCGTTGTAGTCCATCACCCGGACCATCAGCGCGTTGAGCGAGCGAGGCCGAGACCGGGTCGATGCTTGCTGGCCGGTGCCGATGACGGTCGCCGGGCCCTGGCCGGCCGTTCTCGTCCAGCACCTCGAGCGCGATCTTGACGTCGTGCTGCTGGTAGCCGCCGAGGGCGCAGCCCAGCGAGTCGAGCAGGTAGCGCTTGGCCTCGTGGACGGCGTCCGTCGGAGAGGTCGTCGAAGCTCGAGGCCGGCGGCCCAGCGGGACATGTCGCGCGGTGATCGTGTCGGGCTCCTGTCGTCCTTCGCGACCTCGCGGGATCGGTACGTCACGGTCCGCGTCTCCTCGATCACCGGTCGAGGTTCTTGAACGGCACGAAGCTCATGAAGTCGGCGTGGTGGACGATGAACGCCTCGGTGCTGCGCTTGACCAGTTCGCCCTCGCCGGCGTGGGTGGCGATGATGTGGCAGACCTCGTCGGGAACGCCGCAGGCCATCGCCAGGTGCGACGCCGGTGAACGGGTGGCGCAGCGCTCTTGCCGCGGTCGCTCTGCACGCGCCTTGCCGTCGACCTTCTCGTACTCGAGCAGCTTGCCGACGTCGGCCAGGATCGCGCCGGCGATCACCGTGTCCATGTCGATCGGCAGCGCGCGGCCGAGGAACTCCTGCATCGCCTCGGCCGACCGGCGCGCGATGTGCACGACGCAGCGCTTGTGCTCCATGAAGGTGGCCGGGCAGTCGGGGACGAGCAGCGTGAAGGGGATCCGTTGAGGTCGTCGGGCGTCAGCGGGCTCGCTCGAACGCCATGACCCAGGTCTCGAGCACTCGTTCGCGCAGCGTCTCGTTCTCGATCCAGGCCAGCTCGGGCCACAGCTCGTTGACCGCCTCGCGCAACTGAACCTCGTCCTTAACTGGTGATGATGGAGTCACTTGGTCCCTCCGGTGCGACGTTGCAGCCAGATCGATTGGGCGATGCCGTCATGGTCTCGGACAAAGGCCGTCAAGTATCTCCCGGGCGGCGGGCAGCCGCCAGCCAAATCGCCGGCAGGGGCGCTGCCCCCGGCCGGCCGCCTCTTGCCACGCCTGGCGGCCCTTCCTACACTCCGCCGGCAACCTGTCGGAGCCTGGAGGCTCCGGCCAAACCGAGAGGGAAAATGACCACCACCACGACTCCGTCCGCCCAGAAACCGGCTGCCGCCAACAAGATGGACTTCGTCACCCTGTCCGACTGGGACCGCCCGCAGCTCGAGGCCGTGCTCACCGAGGCCGCTCACGTGAAGAAGGGCTTCCGCGAACGGGGGGCCTCCGACCGTCTGCACGGCCGCACGCTGGCCATGATCTTCCACAAACCGAGCCTGCGCACGCGCGTCAGCTTCGAGGTGGGGATGACCCAGCTCGGCGGAGCGGCGGTCTACATCACCGAGCGCGAGATCGGGATCGATTCCCGCGAGGCGGTGGAGGATGTGGCCCGGGTTCTCAGCGGCTACGTCGATGCCATCATGATCCGCACCTTCTCCCATGAGCTCGTGCGCAAGCTGGCGCAGAACGCCACCATCCCGGTCATCAACGGTCTCGATGACCTCGTTCATCCCTGCCAGATCCTCGCTGACCTCATGACGCTCAGAGAGCTCGGCTTTGCCTTCGACGGTCTCCCCGTGGCCTGGCTGGGGGATGGCAACAACGTGGCTCACTCGTGGATCGATGCGGCCGTGATCTTCGGCCTCGATCTTCGGCTCGCAGTGCCCGCGGGTTACGAGCCGCAGGCGGCGTTCCTCGCCCGTGCTCGAGAGGCTGGCGCCAAGGTCACGGTGACCCACGATCCGCGGGCGGCGGTGAGCGGGGCGCGCATGCTCTATGCCGACGTCTGGGCGTCGATGGGGCAAGAGAGTGAGGCCGCCGCGCGCCGCGAGGTCTTCCGTCCTTTCCAGATCAACGCCGCATTGCTCAAGCAGGCTGATCCCAAGGCGGTGGTGATGCACTGTCTCCCCGCCCATCGCGGCGAGGAGATCACCGCCGACGTGATCGAGGGTCCGCAGTCGGTCGTCTTCCACCAGGCCGAGAACCGAATGCATGCCCAGAAGGGGCTCCTCGTGAGCCTGATCGGCCGGGGATGACGTGCGCGGCTCCGGCTCCGGGCCCATCGCTCCGGGAAATCGGCAGCCGTGGTGACGCGGCCCGCCGGATGGGGGGCGGCATTCGTCCTCGGCCTTCTCGGCTTCGCCTGCGCCCGCCAGGGCTTCCCCCCCGGCGGCCCCCGTGACGAGACGGCGCCCTACGTCGTCGCCACCGAGCCGGATTCCGGAGCGACGCGGGTGCCGCTCGACGCGGACGTCGCCATCACCTTCTCCGAGGCGATGAACCAGAGCTCGGTGATCGACTGGATCCTTCTCTCGCCGCCCCGGGACTTCTCCGGGCGCGACTGGAAGGGCAACATGCTGCGTCTTAGCGGGGGCGAGGACTTCCCGCCTGATGTGACGACCACCGTCATCATCGGCATTGGAGCCCGCGACGCGCGCGAGAACATCCCGATGACATCACCGTACCTGTTCGTCTTCTCCACCGGCGACTCGCTCGATCGCGGGCGCATCGAAGGCCGGCTCGTGGCCAAGAATCAGCGCGCCCAGGGCACCATGGTGTGGGCGATGGACGTCGAGCGAGCGGCGGCCCGGCCCGACACGATGCTGCCGGACTACGTGACCCAGGCCGGGCAGGACTCGAGCTTCGTCTTCATCGGTCTCGCCACCGACCGGCGCTATCGGGTGATGGCCCACTTCGACGCCAACAACGACCGGGAGTTCGATCGCGATTCCGAGTTCCTGGCGGCCTATCCGGACACGATCTGGATCGATCCCGCCGCGCCGACGGTCGCTGACGCCGTGATCGACTTCCGGAATCCGCGCGCTCCGGGCTCGATCGCCGGTTCGGTCATCGACTCGACGGGGCTCGCGCCTCGGGCCGCCGCGGCTGCCCCCGCCGAGACCCTGGCCGTCGCCGTGAGCGACACGATGGCGATGCCGGCCCTGGCCGATACGACGGCCATGCCGGCGCCGGCCGACACGACGTGGCAAGCCTTCCTCGTCGAAGCGTGGCTGGTCGCGCTCGCCGTGCCGCCACCGAGTCCGGCCGAGGCGCCCGTCGACACGGTGGCGCTGGCCACGGCCAGGTCCGACAGCCTCGGGCGATACGTGCTGCGCAATCTGCCTCCCGGTCTCTATCGGGTCGAGGCCTATCTCGATCGCAACGAGGATCAGCGCTATGATGCCGACGAGCCGGCCGCCGTACCGGCCGATTCCGTGCGTGTCGACCCGCTCGAGGAAACCAAGAACGTCGATCTCATCGTCGGTCGCAGGCCCCGTCCGCGGTAGGGACCTGCCCAAAGGAGCGAGCCATGTTTGAAGGTGCCAGTGCCGCGATCGTGACGCCCTTCCGCCAAGGTGCCGTCGACTACGACGCCATGCGCGTTCTCGCGCGCCATCTCGTCACCTCGGGGCTCGATGGGATCATCGTCATCGGGTCGACGGGTGAGGGCGCCACGCTCGCGCCCGAGGAAAAGCGGCGAGCGATCGAGGTCGTCCTGGCCGAGGCCAAGGGCCGGGCCTTCGTCGTGGCCGGCACCGGAACCAACTCGACCGAGCAGTCGGTCGAGCTCTCGCGCCTGGCCCGCGAGATCGGCGCCGACGGGGTGATGGTGGTGACTCCCTACTACAACAAGCCGACCCCCGAGGGGCTCTACCGCCATTACGAAGCCGTGGCGCGCGCGGCGCGGCTGCCGATCGTGGTCTACAACGTGCCCGGACGCACCGGACTCAACTTGAAGCCGGAGACGGCGGCTCGCCTCGCCCGGATCGATGGCGTCGTCGCCATCAAGGAAGCCGCCGGCTCCGTCGATCAGGTGAGCGAGCTCGTGGCACAGACCAACCTCACCGTGCTCGCCGGAGACGATTCCCTCACCTTGCCGATGATGGCGGTGGGAGCCCGCGGCATCGTGTCCGTGGTGGCCAACGTCGCTCCGGCCGAGGTCAAGGCGCTGGTCGACGCCGCGGCGCGGAGCGATCTGTCACACGCTCGCGAGTTGCACGCCCGGCTCTATCCGCTCACCAAGGCGATGTTCCTCGAAACCAATCCGGGCCCGGTCAAGCATGCGCTGCATCTGCTCGGGCTCATCGCCGAAGAGCTTCGCCTCCCGCTCGTGCCGGTCACCGCGCCCACCGGGCGCGCCGTCGAGGAAGCCCTCCGCGCCTTCGGTCTCACGATCGGCGCCCATGCCGGGGTGCGCTGATGGCCGGCAAGATCAACGTCGTCATCGCCGGCGCGACCGGCCGCATGGGAGAACCCGTTGCTCGCGCCGTGATGGCCGACGATCGCTTCGCGCTGGCTGGCATCCTCGTGCACGCGGATGATCCCGCGCGGGGATCGTCACCGCTGCCCGGTGGGCCGGCGGCCATGGTCGATCCCGATCTTGTGCTCGAGCGCGGTCAGGTGCTCATCGAATTCACCACACCGGAGGCCACGGCCGGGCTGGCGCGAGCCGCGGCGAGCGCGGGTGCGGCCATCGTGAGTGGCACGACGGGGCTGGGCAACGAGGCCGAGTCGGCGCTCGCGGCCGCCGCCCGCACCGTGGCCGTCGTGCATGCGCCCAATATGAGCCGCGGGATCGCGCTCCTCACCGCGCTCGCGGTGCGCGCGGTCTCCAATCTGGCCGATTTCGATCTCGAGATCGAAGAACGCCATCACCGCGGCAAGGCCGATGCTCCCAGCGGGACGGCGCTCGCGCTGGCGCGGGCCCTGGCGGGCGCGCGCGGCACCGGCCCCGAGGTCTACCGGCACGGCCGCTCGGGACGGGGCCAGAGAACCCCGAAGGAGATCGGCCTCCATGCCCTCCGTGGTGGGGACTGGGTGGGGGAGCACGCGATCATCCTCGCCGGTCCCGGAGAGACGATCGAGCTTCGCCACCGCGCGGAGAGCCGGATGGCCTTCGTGCGCGGTGCGCTGGCCGCCGCGGCCTTCGCCGCCGGCGCGACACCCGGGCTCTACAGCATGGTCGATGTGCTGGACGAGAGCGCAAAGGGGCCGAACTCCGGGACCTGATGTCGTAGACTGGTTATGGGTCGGCACCCTGGCTGACCGGCCCGAACCGACTGACCGCCCGCGACGCCCCGGGCGGCGGAGAGACGGCATCATGGATCAGCGACCGGCGTGTCCCGACCTCTCATGGCTGCCGCGTGACTGCGGGTCCGCACGCGCTCGTGCCGCGCCCGCTCCAGGGCCTCCTGGTCGGTGCCTGGGCGGCCGCGGCGCTGCCCCCGGTCCCGCCGCGCTCCTCGCCTCGGCGCTCCTCCTCGCTCTCCTGCTATCGCCGCCGCCGGTCTCGGCTCAGGCCTTCTTCGGGAAGAACAAGGTCCAGTACGCCGAATTCTCCTGGCAAGTCATGCAGACGCCCCACATCGATCTGCACTTCTACCCGGAAGAGGAGGAAGTCGCCGAGTGGGTGGCCGAGGTGGCGGAGGAAGCCTGGGCCGAGTTCACGATCGAGATGGGGCTCGACTCGCTGACCACCAAACGCATCCCCTTTCTGCTCTACTCGACGCACCGCGACTTCGAGCAGACCAACGTCTCACCCGGGCCCATCCCGGAGGAGGTCGGGGGGCTCACGGATCTCCTCAAGGGGCGCGTGCTGGTGCCCCATACGGGTTCCTATCATCGCCTGCGCTGGGTCGTTCGCCACGAGCTGGTTCACGCCCTCATGCTCGAGAAGCTGAGCCAGGATCTGCGCGTGCACAAGAAGACGCGCTACACCTATCCGCCCCTCTGGTACGTGGAGGGGCTCGCCGAGTTCCTTGCTGCCGACTGGGATGCGCGCGCGGACATGATCGTGCGCGATGCGGTGATCCATGATCGACTCGTCCCCGTCGACCAGCTGTGGACGATCAACGGCTCGTTCCAGATGTACAAGGAGGGGCAGTCGATCCTGCTCCACATCGCGGAGCACCATGGCCGCGACAAGGTGCTCGAGTTCCTCAAGCTCTGGTGGCAGACCGACGACTTCGATCGCCTGATGATCGAGATCCTGGGGATGACGACCAAGGAGCTCGACCGGGCCTGGACCGATGAGCTCAGGCGGCGGTATTACCCGCAGGTCAAGGAGCGTGATGCGGTGGATGTGGCGGCCGAGAGGATGATCGGTCATGGCCGCTTCAACCTGGCCGCCTGCGCCTTGCCGCCGGCCGGTGCTGCGGCCGCCGACTCGGCCCTCGATCTGGTCTTCCTGTCGAGCTTGGGCGGTTTCCCCGGGCTTCGCCATGGCGTGTACCGGCCCGGCGTCCCACCTGACAAGGCCGAGCCTCCGGTGCTGTTGGTGAAGGGTGGCACCAGCGAGGATTTCGAGAGCCTGCACTTCTTCGAGAGCGCGCTCGATGTGAATGCCCGGCGCGAAGTGGTCTTCGTCGCGCGCTCGGGGGCGCGCGACGTGCTCCACATCGTCGATGTCGACCGCCGGTTGCGCCTGGCGTCCCTCACCTTCCCGTCGCTCGTGGCTCTGAGCTCTCCATCCTGGTCACCCGACGGGAGCCGGATCGTGATGAGCGGGGTGGATGTCTCGGGCCGGTGCGATCTCTATACCGTCGGCCGCGATGGAAGCGGCCTGCGGGCCCTGACCAGCGATGTCTATGACGATCGCGATCCGGACTGGTCGCCCGACGGTCGCATGATCGTGTTCGCGTCGGATCGCTGTCCCGGTGGGGCCGCCGGTGCGATGAATCTCTACTTGCTGGATCCCGAGGTGAGCGCTGAGCCGGTTCCCCTGACGAGCGGGTTCCAGGAGGATGCGGAGCCCGCCTTCTCACCCGACGGCCGGTTGATCGCGTTCCGTTCCGATCGCCATGCCTCGACCTACGATCTCTACCTGGTCGACCTCGCCGGTCGCGTGACTCCGCTCCAGCGCTTCCAGACCGCGGCCCTCGATCCGGAGTGGACCCCGGACGGCCGGCAGATCCTGTTCACGACCTTCCTTGAACAGTCGTTCGCCATCTACCGGACTCCGGCCATCGAGTTGCCGCTGCCTGCGCCAGTGGAGGAGACGGGCCCGATTCTGGCCGGGCTCACCGGCCACGGCAGCGGGATCGCCAGCACCGGCCGCACCCTCGAACTGGCCGGCCTCTTCGCCGCGGGCAGCGCGGAGAGCGATGCGGCCTCACCGGGCCCGGAGCCCACTCCGAGCTGGGATCCCACTGCCGATCTCGGCGCGCCCGCGGACACGCCCGGAGGCCCGGGCGAGAGCGCCGGCTCGGCATGGGAACCGGCGGTGCCCGACTCGTCCTACCCGGTGTCCGGATATCGCCGGCGCTTCGAGCTCGATCTGATCCAGGGCGGCGTGGCCTACGATCCCGATTTCGGCGGCGGGGGAGGCGGGCAGATCGCCTTCTCGGATCTGCTCAACAACGAGCAGCTGCTCTTCTTCATTGCCAACGATGGCGGTTCGAGCGGCAACTTCCTCGACTCCTTCGACCTGGGCTTCACCTACTACAACGCGTGGCGGCGATTGAACTGGGGAGCCGGGGCCTTCCGCCTGGCGCGCACCTACAACGCGGATCTCGACCTCTTCCTCCGGGAGAGCCGGGTCGGCGGGCTCTTCCTCGCCAGCTATCCGCTGAGCCGCTTCAACCGGATCGAGACCACGCTCGTCGTGCGCCGGATCTCGAACCACCTCTATCGCTCCGGAGTGGTGAGCGACACCTATTTCGTCTCCAACGTCTTCTCGTATGTCCACGATGGAACGCTGTGGTCGATGCTGGGCCCCTTCGATGGTTCCCGGTACAATCTGACACTCGGTCTCACCACCGACATCGGCGCCGGCATCGGCGATTACGTGAGCGTCCTGGGCGACTACCGCTGGTATCACCGGTTGTTCGAAGACATGGTCTACGCCATGCGCACACAAGCCCGGGTCAGCTTCGGGGACGAAGGCCAGCGCTACTTCGTGGGGGGGGCCTTCAGTCTGCGCGGCTATCCGCATCGCTCGGTCGCCGGCCGGCGGCTCCTGCTGCTGAATCAAGAGGTACGCTTCCCGATCATCGACCGCATGGTCGTCGCCATGCCCGCGGGCCCGCTCGACATGCCCGTCTTCTATGGAGCGGGGTTCGTCGACATGGCCTGGGTGGGTGATCCGGATTGGGCGGCACGCCCGGTGGGGAGCGTCGGCGTCGGATTCTTCATCGGGGGCGGGCCGTATCCGCGGTTGCGCGTCGATTTCAGCTGGCCGACCGATTTCCATTCGATCTCGGGCCGGGCCGATACCGAGTTCTCGATCGGCTTCGGCTATTGATGAGGCGGCCCGGCTCCCGGCACGAGCAGGCGGCATACCGCGCGGGCGAGGTGGCGCTGCTCGCCTGCAGACGGCAGGCACGCGCGGCGCCTCGGCACCGGGCTCACGATCGGGCACCCGGAAGTGGGTGCCGGGTTTTGCTTGCCCGGATCGCCAAGGCGGGCTTATCTTGAATCACCCGCATGCGCGATCAACGCGCTTCTCTCCCTCGCTCTCTTGACGCCCCGGCCGCCGACCAACGGGAGGGCACATGAGCGACTTCCATCAGTTCGGACCCATCACGGCAATGCCCCGCCTCGTGCCGTGGACTCTGGAGGAAATCGAGGCGCGCGTCGAGGGCCTCGCCCGCAAGTTCCCCGTCGGGCTCGTGATTCCGATGGTGCCCTCGGAGATGGACCGCCCGGCCCTGGCGCGGATCATCGGTGAGCTCTGCGAGGTGAGTTATCTCGACACGCTCGTCATCTCACTCAACCGGGCCACCGCTCGCGACTACACGCGAGCGAAGAGTTTCTTCGCCCCCTATCCGGGACGAAAGGTCATTGTCTGGAACGAGTCTCCCGGGGTGCGCAAGTTCCTGAGCCAGATCAGCGCGGCAAACCTCTACACCGGGGAGCCAGGCAAGGGACGCGCCTGCTGGCTTGCGATCGGGTACATCCTCGCCGGGGAGAGGGCCGAGTACATCGCGTTTCAAGACGCCGACGTCGTCAACTACTCGCGCGAGATGCTGGCGCGGCTCGTGCTTCCGACCATCGATCCCACGGTCGATTTCGATTTCGTCAAGGGCTACTACTCCCGGGTCTCGGACCGCCTGCACGGTCGGGTCACTCGCTTGATGCTGGCGCCGCTCCTGGCGGCGCTCACTCGACTGATCGGTGACGATCCCTACGTGCGCTACCTGTCTTCGTTCCGCTATCCGCTGGCCGGGGAGTTCGCGGTGAAGGCCGATCTGGCCCAGCGGATGCGCCTGCCCTGCGACTGGGGACTCGAGATCGTCACCCTGTTCGAGGTGCTCCGCCATCGGGCCCCGGCCCGCATTGGACAGGTGGAGATAGCGGATCGCTACGAGCACAAGCATCAGGAGCTGTCGGCCGATGACCCGTCCCGCGGCTTGCACCGCATGGTGCGGGACATCGTCAAGCATCTCCTGCGCACCCTGGCCGCCGCTGGAGTCAATCTCTCGGACGGGCTCCTGCGCAGCATGCTCGCGGCCTACCAGCGCGAGGCAGGTGACGCCATCGCCGACAGCTACGCGGTGGCGCGGATGAACGGGCTGCGCTATGACCGCCACCAGGAGGAGGAGAACGTGCAGGTCTTCCTGGCGGCGATCCGGTCGTCGATCGATGAGGTGCGGGCCGACCCCCTCGGGGCTCCCATGGTACCGAACTGGGTCCGCATCTGGGCCGGGGTTCCGGATGCCAATGCCCGGCTTCTCGCCGCGGTCGAGCGGGGAGGGAAGTAGCCGGTGATGGATGGGCGGCACCGCTGGCCGCATCGCCGCGAACTCGAGGGACGGCGCGCGATCCGGGACGGCGGTCGCCGCCTCGCGATCGCTGCACTCGCGCTTCTCGTCGCGGCGTGCGGGCGGGATGGGGCGAGTGCGGACGAGTCGGTTCTCCGCCTTCTCCTGCCGGCAACGGAACGCAGCGCGTGGCAGCCGCTGGCGGCGGCGTTCTCGGCCACCCGCCCCGGGGTTCGCGTCGAGCTGATCGAGGGACCCAACTCGACCGATCTGCGGGAGAGCCTCGTGTCAACGGCCCTCCTGGCGCGCGATCCGACTTATGATCTCGTCTATCTCGATGTGACATGGACCCCGAAGTTCGCGGCGGCCGGCTGGCTGCGCGATCTCTCGGCAGATTTCGGCACGGATAGCCGCGAGAGATTTCTCGCGCCGGCGCTCGCCGCCGGTGTGGCCGCAGGCCGCCTCTACCGGATCCCCGTGCGCACCGATGCTGGATGTCTCTACTACCGGGCCGATCTACTCGCCGCGGCGAGCATCGAGCCGCCCGAGACGTTCGCCGGGATGGCTGCCGCTTGCCGCGAGCTTGCGGATCCGCCGGAGCGCTTTGGATATGTCTGGCAGGGGAAGCAGTACGAGGGTCTGGTATGCAACTACCTCGAGGTGCTGGCCGGCTTCGGTGGGGTGTGGATCGATGCCGAGACGGGGCACATCGGTCTCGATGAACCCCCGGCTCAGGCCGCGCTCGAGTTCCTGGTCCGTTGCGCCCGGCCGGGTGGGATCTCTCCGCCCGGAGTGCTGAGCTATCAAGAGGAGGAATCGCGGCGCCTGTTCCAGGAGGGCCGGGCGATCTTTCTCCGCAACTGGCCCTACGTGTGGCGGCTCGCGCAGCGCCCCGAGTCGGCGCTCCGAGATCGGGTCGGTGTCCGCCCGATGGTCGCGACATCCGCAGGGCGGCCGGCGGCGACCCTCGGCGGGTGGGGGCTCGCGGTGTCCAGCTATTCACGCCATCCGGCGCTCGCCGTGGACTTCATCCGCCATGTCACCACAATCGAGTCGCAACGCCTCCTGTGCCTGCCGACCGGATATGCGCCGGCGCTACGCGCCGCCTACGCCGACTCGGAGCTCCTGGCACAGAACCCCTTCCTCACCACGGTCCTCGAGCTTCACGCGAGCGCCGTCCTCCGGCCGGCGCTCGTCGATTACGCGCGGGCCTCCGATATTCTGCAGCGTCGGCTCTCTGCCGCGCTCTCCGGGCGCGAATCCGTGGCCGGCGCCCTCGCCGCGGCGGCGCGGGAGACCCGAGCCCTCCTCGCCGTGGGCGGCGAGGCTCCCCCGCGGAGCGGATCATGAGGTGGCGCGAGCAACTCTGGCTCCTCGCGCCGGCGGCGGTCCTCCTCGCCGCGGCCGTCGCCTATCCCATCGCCCGGGTCCTCATGCTCTCCTTTGCCGACTACGGTCTCGCCACATCCTTCGAGATCCAGTGGCGAGGCCTCGAGCCCTACCAGCGATTGCTCGGGGATTCGCGCTTCGCCACGGCTCTCTGGAACACGACCCTCTTCACTGGTGCATCGGTCGCGCTCGAGACCATCCTCGGACTTGCGATCGCCCTCATGCTCCGCCACCCGTTCAAGGGCCGGCGCGGCGCGCGCGCTCTCATGATGTTGCCGTGGGCGATGCCGACGGCCGTGATGGCCCTGGCCTGGACCTGGATCTTCAATGATGCCTTCGGAGTGGCCAACGATCTCCTGCTCAGGGCGGGGATGATCCGCGATCCCCTGCCGTGGCTCGCCGAGCCGCGGCTCGCCATGACGGCGCTGGTAGCGGCCGATGTGTGGAAGACAACACCCTTCGTGGCCCTGATCCTGCTTGCGGGACTCTCGAGCATCCCCGACTCGATCGAGGAGTCAGCGGAGGTCGACGGCATCGGTCGCTGGCGCCGGCTCGTGACGCTGATCCTGCCGCAACTCATGCCCTTCCTCGTGGTCGCCGTCATCTTCCGCGCGGTCCAGGCCTGGGCCGCCTTCGACCTGATCTACGTGATGACAGGGGGAGGGCCTGGGGGAGCGACGGAAACGGTCTCCCTCTATGCTCAGCAGACCTATTTCCGCTACCTCGATTTCGGCTATGCCTCGACGATCGTCGTGGTCTCGATCGCCGCCTTGCTGGCGGCGGTGGCCGCGCTGCGCGGGCTAGGACGGAGGGTGACCTTGTGAAGCAGTCGCTTGCCAGCCTGGTGCTCCGGATCGTGGCGCTCGCGCTCCTCATCGGCTTGGCGCTGGGACCGGTGGCCTGGCAAGCCCTGACCTCGATCAAGAGCGACAACGAGATCACGACGCGACCGACCGTGTACTGGCCGCGCCAGCCCACGCTCGATGCCTACCGCACGCTCTTCCAGCGCAAGCCCATGATGACCTACCTCGCCAATTCTCTCGTGGTCTCGG
Source organism: Candidatus Eiseniibacteriota bacterium (assembly GCA_963823555.1). Lineage (GTDB taxonomy): Bacteria > Eisenbacteria > RBG-16-71-46 > CAVPCR01 > CAVPCR01 > CAVPCR01. The sequence goes on from CAWGMA010000001.1 coordinate 1,293,892, forward strand.
TCTCGGCCACCATGCTCTGCCTGGCGGTCGCCATCCCCGCTGCCTATGCCCTGGCGCGCATGCGGCCGCGGGCGCGGCGCCTCGGACTGGCCGGGCTCCTCGGGGTGGCGCTCTTCCCGCCGGTGCTCTTGCTGTTTCCGCTCTACGAGGTGTTCCGCGCTCTGGGCTGGCTGAACCACTCGATCGCGCTCGTCGTGCCCTATGCGGCGCTGAATCTCCCGCTCGCCGTATGGGCGGTGGAGAGCGCGATCGGCACCGTTCCGATCGAGGTGGACGAGGCGGCCGTCCTCGACGGCCTTTCGGTGCGGCGCCGGCTCGTCCTCGTGCATGCCCCGCTGGCCGCCTCGGGAATCGCGGCGGCGGGGATCCTGGTGCTCATCTTCTCGTGGAACGAGTTCCTGCTCGCGCTCACCTTCATGACGCGCGATCAGGCGAAGACGGTCACCGCCGGAATCGCCAGTGTGAGCGGCTCCTCGATCTACGAGATCCCGTGGGGCCAGCTCTCGGCGGCAACGGTCGTGGCAACCGCTCCACTCATGGCGCTCGTGCTGCTCGGACAGCGTTTCCTCATCCAGGGCATCACGCGCGGTGCGGTGAAGGGATAGATGCGGTGGTAACGACAGCGAGTGAAAGGGCGAGGCGGAGTGCCGCCCATCTCGAGATCAGCGAGGTATCGGCCGCCTACGGCGACGACGCGGTTCTGGACCGGGTCTCCTTCACGGCGTCCCCCGGGACGATCCTGACCCTGCTCGGCCCGTCAGGCTGCGGCAAATCGACGCTCCTCCGGGTCGTGGCCGGGCTCCTGTCCCCGACTGCGGGTGATGTGCGCATCGACGGCCGGTCCGTGCTCGACTCGCCGCCCGGACGGCGGGATGTCGCCATGGTCTTCCAGAACTACGCGCTCTATCCCCATCTGAGCGTGAAGCGGAATCTCTCTCTTGCTCTCGAGGCGCGGCGCATCGACAAGAAGGAGATCACGCGTCGCATCACCGAGGTCTCCGGATTGCTGGGCATCGGCGATCTTCTCATGCGGAAGCCCAGGGCCCTCTCCGGGGGGCAGCAGCAGCGGGTGGCTCTGGGCCGGGCCCTGGTGCGCGAACCCCGGCTGTATCTCCTCGATGAGCCGCTGTCGAATCTCGATGCGCTCTTGCGCGAGGAGATGCGGAGTGAGCTGAAAGCGCTGTTCCGCCGGCTCGGGGCGACCGTGCTCTATGTTACCCACGACCAGGTGGAGGCCCTCACCCTCGCCGACACGGTGGTCGTGCTCGAACGGGGGCGGGTGCGACAGGTCGGCGCGCCCGCCGAAGTCCACCGCCAGCCGGCCGATCTGTTCGTGGCCACCTTTGTCGGGTCCCCGCGCATGAACCTGATCGCGGGCGAGGTGAGTGCCGATGGCTTCGCTGCCCACGGACTCCGCCTGCGCGGTCCGGTCCCGGCGCCGGGGGGAACCCGGGTCATGCTCGGCATCCGCCCCGAGGACGTCCAGGTGAGTCGTGCCGACCGGGCGGCGGATGCCACGGAGCAGGATGGGATGAGCGCGCGCATCACGCTGAACGAGAACCTGGGGTCCCAGGTCCTGCTCACCCTTGCGGTGGGGGACTTGAGGATCCGCGCTCTCGTCCCGGAGAGCCCACCGGGAGAGAGGATCTCGATTCGCTTCCCGGCCTCCCGGCGGCACTGGTTCGACCTGGCGAGCGGCGGACGGCTGAATCCGGTCCAGGTCGAGCGGCCACCGGTGTAGGTCGAGCGGCCGCGTCCGACATCACGGTCGCCCGTCGACTCATCCCGATCCGGGTGCGTCGGGTCGCGCTCCGCTCGTGAGCTTCTGGTAGGTGCGCAGGAGATCGTGTCGCGACAGGATCGCGATCAGTCGATCGGGATCGTGGGGATCGACGACCACCAGATCATCCTCATCATTGGCGACGAGAAGGGTGAGCGCCTCACGCAGATCGATGTTGGGAGTGACGCGCGGCACTTCGACGCGGACCAGGTCCTGAGCGATCAGGTAGGAGCCGATCGCCTCGCGTCCGGCGACATGCAGATCGGACAGGGTGAGGAGTCCGAGCAGGCGGCCGTCCTCGTCGACGACGGCGAACGAGCTCACGCCTTCCTCGATGGCGCGTTCGGCCACCTCCTTGATGGGTGTCGCGCGGCTCACGCTGCGCGTGGGCGCTCCGGCCTGCAGGGCGTCGGAGACGTGCATGCTGGCCAGTGCTGCTGCGGCCAGCTCGCCTTGATGGGCTGGCGACTCGCTGCGCGACTGCACCTGCTCGCGATAGATGCTGGTGCGCGGCGCGAGCAGAGAGGTGACGGTCGAGACCAGGATCAAGGGCAGGATGAGCCCGTAAGAGCCCGTCATCTCGCAGATGAGAATGACGGACGTGAGGGGCGTCTTGGCCACGCCGGCGAAGAATCCCCCCATCCCCACCAGCGCACAGGCCGCCGGCGAGGGGGCGATGCCCGGCAGCAGGGTCTGACCCACGGCACCGAAGGCGCCTCCGAGGCAGGCGCCGATGGCGAGCGAGGGCGCGAACACGCCCCCTGAACCTCCGCTCGAGATGGTGAAGGTCGTGGCGAAGATCTTCGCCATGGCGAGCGAGAGCAGGAGGAGGGGTGGGAATCGGCCATCGATCGAGTTCTGGGCGAGGCCGTAGCCGCCGCCGAGAAGAAGGTGATCATCACCGGTCCAGAGTCCGAACAGAAGCGTGAGCGCGCCCAGGCTGGCGCCGCCGATGGCGGCCCGCGCCGGGGCGGGAAGGGGGATCCGTTTGAATACGCGCTCGCCGCGGTAGAAGACGCGCACATAGATGATCCCGACCGCGGCGCACAGGAGGCCGAGCGCCGCGAAGAACGGCAGCTCACTCGGGTGTTCGAAGCCCAGGGCGGGGATCGCGAAGAGCGGTTCGCGATGCCCCAGCATGATGAAGGTCGAGTAGGCGACAATGGCGGCGATCACTCCGGGAAAGACCGCCGAGCCCTCGAAGTCGGGTCCCCGATAGACGACCTCGGCGGCGAACAAGGCCCCCCCGAGCGGGGCGCGGAAGATGGCGCCGATGCCACCGGCGGCGCCCGACAAGAGGAGGATCCGGCGCGCGCGCGGGCCGAGATGGAGCAGGTTTCCCATCACCGAGCCGAGTGTGCCGCCGAACTGGGCCACGGGTCCCTCACGTCCCGCCGAGCCCCCGGTGCCGAGCGTCATCATGGAGGCGAGGAGCTTGAGCGGGGCCACGCGGAAGCGAACGCGGCCGGCAGCGCGGTGGTAAGCACGGACCACGGCGTCGGTGCCGTGGCCGGTGGCTTCTGGAGCGAAGGTGAAGGTCAGCCAGGCCGAGGCCGCGGCACCGGCCGCCGGAACCAGCAGGAGAAAGAGAATCCGGGACAGCCGCCGCGCTTCGGTGGTGTGGACCGTGGAATTGAGGGCGGCTTCGGGCTGGGCGAACAGGACATCATGGGAGAAATCGAGGCCCGCCTGGAAGATCCCAGCCGCCAGTCCGATGGCGAGACCGAGCAGGCTGGCGAGCATGATCCAGCGGCCGCCCTCACGGAGATCCAGGTTGTCCGTGAACCGGCGGCCGAACGAGCGGAGGTCGGTGAACGTCGCCTGCTTCAACGAAGCTCCCAGGGGAACTCGTTCCCTTCGGACGCCAGGCCCCCCGACAGGGCGACCGGCTCCGTGGCCTCGAGGTCACGCAGGATGGCGGCGCCCCACTCGTTGGCGGTTCCGGTCTGGACGCGCCTGAGGAGCCTGGCGTGGCGATCGCGGCGCTCCTCCACGGACATCGCGAGCGCTCGGGCGATACCCCGCGCGACATCGACGGGAACGTAGGGGTTGACGATCAAGGCTTCCTTGAGCTCCTCCGCGGCCCCCGCGCAGCGACTCAAGACAAGGACTCCCGGGTCCATTGGATCCTGGGCGGCGACATACTCCTTGGCGACGAGGTTCATGCCGTCGCGGAGCGGCGTGACGAGACCGACGTCGCTGCGCCGGTAGAGACCGGCCAGGAATCGGCGCGGGTAGTTGCGGTACAGGTAGCGGATCGGGGTCCAGTCGGTCTCCGCCAGCTCCCCGTTCACGCGCCCGAGAACGGCTTCCACACGGCGTCTTTGCTCGACGTACTCGGGGACCTGGGTGCGGCTCGGTGAGGCGATCTGGACCAGGATGACGCGGCGGCGCCACGCCTCGTACTTGCGCAGGAACTCCTCGAAGGCCGTGAACCGCTCCGGTATGCCCTTCGTGTAGTCGAGTCGGTCGACGGCCAGCACGATGCGGCGGCGGCGCGAGGAGGTCGTGGTGACGGTTCGCCACGGCATCGCGTCCGCCTCGGGCCGCGGCGCGAAATCGGCGGGCTCGATGCCCACCGGGTACGTGCCCGCACGTTGGCTGCGCTCGCCCACGGTCACGGTCGTGCCATCCCAGCGAGCCCCGAACTCGCGCCGGCAGCAGGTGATGTAGTTCTCGAGGAAACTCTGAACGTGGAATCCGACGAGGTCATACTCGAGCAGGGCGCCAAGGAAGTCGCGAGGATCGGGCAAAAGTCGCCACAGGTCGTGAGGTGGGAACGGCGTGTGCAGGAAGAAGCCGATCCGCCCCTGCCATCCGAGGTGTCGGAGCTCCCGCCCGAGCAGCAGGAGGTGATAATCATGGACCCAGATGAGGTCGTCTGCGGCGAGTAGCGGGAAGAGAGCGCGCGCGAAACGGCTCTGCACGCGTCGGTAGCAGGCTTCCTGCCGCGGGGTGATCCGGACCCGGCCCTGGAAGCAGTGGAACAGCGGCCATAGAGTGCGGTTGCAGAATCCCGCGTAGTAATCGTCCACCTCCGCCTGGGTGAGGGCGAGCCCGGCGAACTTGACCCCGAGCGCGGACCGTGTGGTGACCCGAGTCTCGCGCCCCGGCTCCGCGACGCGACCGCTCCACCCGAACCAGTAGCTTCCAGGGAAACGGCGCAGGGCCGCGAACACGGCGCTGGCCAGTCCGCCCACCGGGACCTCCGGTTCGCCGATCGAGCCCGACTTCTGCACGCTCGGCAAGCGATTGGATACGGCAACCAACCTGGTCATGGCGCCGTGCTCCCGGGTGTATCGACGACATGGAACCACTTCTCCAGGAAGTCGGCGACGGCCTCGATCGAGGGCAGACGGGCGGTGGCCAGAGAGGGGCGCGGTTCTTCCGCGACCAGGATGCCAAGACCGTTGCCCGCGATGGCGCGAAAGGCGTCCTCGTCCGTCGAGTCATCCCCCACGTAGACCGGGTACACGTCGGGTTCCGCGGCCGCGATCAGATCATGGACCGCTGTTTCCTTGGTCCGCTCGGTGCAAGCCAGCTCGATGCCGCCATCGGCCATGAGGAGCCGAAGCCCGGAATCCTGGGCCAGGGGTCGCCAGCGCGCGCTCAGGGCGCGCGCGCTCGCTTCGGCCTCCGCCCGGGGCATGCCGCGGGTGTGGAACATGATGGCCGAGCGCTTGGGCTCGAGACGGGGGCCGAGGCCGAGGGCAACCGCTTGCTCGGCGGCTCGGGCCAAGGCCGCTTCGGCGCCGGCTGGGAGCGGTCGCTGGATGAGCTCATGAGGCGGATGCCGCTCCTCCCAGCCGTGCTCGCCGACCAGAGTCACCGGGAGCGGGCCGAGGAGCGTCTCGATCTCCGCGAGCGGGCGGCCGGAGACGATGGCCACCGCCGTTGCCTTTCGCACCACGATCTGTTTGAGCGCGGCCAGGGCTCGCGGGTGGGGGAGCGCGCGGCGACGATCGGGATGGAAGGGAGCGAGCGTCCCATCGTAGTCGAGCATCAGCAAGCGATGACGGGCTGTTGCTGCCTCCTGCCAGAGCCGGGGGGGAAGCTCGCCGAGCCCGAGGGTCAGATCGTGGACGGCCATCAGTAGATCTCCACGCGGTCGGACGCACCATGCCGTAACGCGAGCATGAGGGTCAGGTATTCGCGCAGATGGCGCGTGAGAAGGAAGTTCTCACGGACCAGGGTGCGCGCCTTCTCGGCCATCTCCGCCATGATGCGCGGACGATTCAAGAGGTAGCGCATGCGCATGGCGGCGCCCTCGGGCGTGTTGACGAGAAAGCCGGTGTGGTGATTGACGACCTGGAGCGTGATGCCTCCGGTCTCGCCGCCGATCACGGGCTTGCCCTTCCACAAGGCCTCGGTCACGGTGAGCCCGAACCCCTCACGAAGCGACTTCTGCAGCACGATATCGGCGCGCCGCTGCAAGGCGTTGATGTCGCGATGCGCATCGCTGGGGAGCAGGAGAATGTGGATGTTGGGATCCCCGTCGGTGGCCTGGCGAACATCGGCCAGGACCTCCGCTCCCTCCGGATCATCGTCGGCGGCACCGCCGGCCAGCACGAGCTGGAGGGGCATGTGCTCCCGCACCATACGGTAGGCGTTGATCACGCCGACCGGGTCCTTGAAGCGGTCGAAGCGGGATACCTGGAGCGCGACCGGAACCTTGGGGTCGAGATGGAACCGCTGGGCGACGGCGGAGACCTCCTCCGGGTCGAGCGGCATGTTCTTCTCGCTCAGAGGGTCGATGCTGGGCGCAATGAGATACTGTGGATGCTTGAGCGGCTGGACGAAATTGGCGAGCGAGAAGATGCTGGCATCGTAATCGTTGATGAACGGTCGCAGGAATTTCCAGACCGGGCGATGAGGGCGACTGACGTCGATGTGGCACCGCCAGACCCACTTGCCGCGTCGCCGGGGGAGGTGGCGGAGCAATGCGGCGGGTTGCGGGTCGTGAACGAAGACGAAATCCGCCTCCTCGAGCACCGGGCGCATGGCCTCGGCGTTGACTCGATTGACCTCGGCATAGCCCTCGAGCAAGCGGGGCGGGATGTTGACTGCAGTGCCCTGGAGTCCGTTATGAAAGCCCTTGGTCGCGGCAAAGAAGTCCTGGTTGCCCTCGATCACTTCCCAGCTGGCGCGGAGGCCCAGCTCCTGCATCAGTGGGATCAAGCGGGCCAGGATCTCCGCCACGCCGCCGCCGCTGCGCGTCGAGTTGACATGCACGACCGACATGTCCTTGAGCGAACGCGCGAGCTTGCCGAGCTGGGCCACGGCCTCGGGGCCGGCGATCGCGGCGTAGTCGGCGAGTTGCGGCCGCTTCATGGCTCTTGCTCCGTGTCGGGTGATGGACCCAGACCGGCCGCGGCGAAGCAGCGGGCGATGCGTTCCTTGATCTCGTTCAGCGTCCACAGCTGGAAGTCGACGTTGGAAAGGTCAGCGCGAAGCGAGTCGTAGCTGGGGCCCCAGGTGGCGAGCCAAACGGAGAAGTCATCGAGAAGAAGGGGCAGCCGGCGCCGCGCCTCGACGAAGTGGTAGAAGATGCTGCCGGTCGAGAGTTGCGGTAGGAGCTGTGCGAGCTCGGCCGGGGTCTGGGCCTGGAAACCCGTGGTGAAGATGACGAACTGGGAGCGGAGGAAATGGAACTCCCGACCGCGCCTGGCCTGCGGGACCTCGCTGGCCTCGGCGAGGTGATCCTCGACGACATCCAGGAGCATCTGCCGCAGATCTTCGAGATCGGGGAAGTCGAGGGGATCGATGACGGCCAGGCGCTCGGCGAGAGCGGCGTCGTTCAGCTGGTCACGGGCCCAGAGGGCGAAGTCGTTGCGGAACTCGGGATCATCGAACGCCGGGCGCAGCAGCGATTCATAGAAGTGGTGGCTCAAGCTGGGAGCGGGAACGCTGGCCAGGTGATCGCGCAGTTCCCGCAGGTTCTGCGCGCTGCGGCCCGTCGAGATGATGGTGAGAGCGCAGTCCATGACCTGGAAGGGAGGAGGAGTCGAGTGGCTCATGGTCGCCTCGCGCTTGCGGGACGCGTCCTCCGCTGCGCACTGGAATCCCGGCGCTTGGCACGAGCGCGGCTCAGCGCCACGAAGCCCGGGGCCAGAGCCGCCCCCGCGCCGGCGAGCGACGCATCGGGATCCAAGGCGGCCCGCACCGAGCAGAACCCGGAGATCGAGCCGAAGAGCAACATGGCCAGAACACGCTGGGGCGGACGTCGGTCCGCGCGGGCCAGCGGCCTGGCCAGGAGATCGGCCATGCGCTCGATGTGCCGCGACAGGACGGCGCGTAGCGGGCGCCAGCGTTGCTGGTTGAACTTGAGGAGCCCCCGGACCTGATGGAAGAGACGCAAGAGGTCGGGATTGTCGGCAAAGAACTCGACATGGCCTTCGACGATGCCGGCAACCACGGCGGCGTGGGTGCGTGCGCGGCTGGTCTTGGCCATGATCCGCTCATCGAGCGCATCGAACCCGGCATTGACGACGGCGAGGACGAGCGCGTCCTTGTCGCTGAAGTAACGGTAGAGAGTCCCCTTGGCGATTCCGGCGCGGGCGGTCAAGTCCTCAATCCGCGATTCGTACAGACCGCGCTCGCTGAACAGCTCGCGGCCCGCCTGCAGAAGCTCGCTACGTGTCAGGACCTTGCGTTGTTCCCTGCGGCCACGCGGCAAGGTCGTCGCGGTCGCAGCGTGGATTCGTGATGGCACCGTCTTGCACCCAGTGGGTCCCGTCGTGATCAAGATGACCGTCGGGTCATCTATGACTGATGGGTCATAAATGACTGCTTGGTCATTTTGTCACTGGCCTGGTGGATGGTCAAGTCGCGATCGAGATCCGCCTGAGCGGCGAGCCGGAGCAAGACCCACATCGACGTCGAAGGGAAGCGAGAAGCCACGCGCGCGTCCCACTTCGTGCCCTCCGGTTGTGAGTTTGGCAATCGCTCCCGTCTCGGACTCGACGACCCAGATCCCGGCGTCCACGGGATCGACGGCGAGGCCGAGGGGATGGGAGAAGCCGCTGACCCGGACGATGAGATCGATACGCCCTCCATGCGTGGTGTAGCGCTCGATGGTGCCGCCCGCGAAGCTACCGACCCATAGATCCTCCGTGCTCTGGTGCACGGCGATGCCGAACGGCCGTGGTACGGGGGAGATGGCCTGGCTGATCCTCCCGTCTGGATGGAGGCGCAGGACGCGGTCGAGATCATAGTCGGCGATCCAGCACGATGTGTCGGCATGGACGGCTGCGAGCTGCAGCGGCTGGCCGAAGCCGCCGACACGAAGGAGGAGAGTGCCGTCGGCGGCGACGCGCAGGACCTCGCCGCGGGTCCCGTCGGCAGCCCAGGCCGTGCCGTCGGATGGGTTGGCGGCCACGTCGGTCGGTTCCGCGAGGCCAGAGAACCGCCCCAGAACGTCGCCGCCCGGGCTCAAGTGGGTGACGCTGCTATCGCGCTCGTCCGCCACCCAGATCGTACCGTCGGCGGGCGAGACCGAGACCGCCTTCGGCACGACGAACCCTCCCACCTCCCGCACCGTGGCGCCCGCGCTGTCGAGGGCGACGATGCGCCTGTTGAAGGAGTCGGCAATCCAGACCAGTCCATCGCGTGGACTCACGGCGACCGAGTTGGGCGAGCGGAATCCGCCGCGACGGAAGGCGACGGCACGACCATCGGGTGCGACACGGACCACCTCGAACCCCCCGGTGTCGGCTACCCAGACTTGCTGTGGGCCCGGTGTCGCCACCGCGGGGCCGTCGCTCATGAGCTCGCGGCCGTCCACGAGGTGGGGGACGAGGAGGTAGGTGTACTCGCTGCCGTTGTCCAGGTCGCCATCGCGGTAAGACCCCGTGAGCGGGCCCACCGTGAAGACCATCGAGTCCCGGCCGGCCGTGCTGCGGATGAGGTGGAAGGAACCGAGATCAGGAAAGTCCTGCACATCCCATCGCAGATTCACCGCGTGGTTCTCCGCGACGGCGGTGAAGCGCCAGGGCACGCCCGCCGTCTCCGGGTTCTCAGGATCGAGTGGATTGAGATGCTCCCGATCGCTGCAGGCGACAGCGGCGAGCAGGCCAGCGACCATGAGGGTGCAAGGGATCTGGATGCGGCTGCTGGTCCGGGGCCGCTGGCCTCGGCTGCAGTGTGCTTGAGGCCGGTTCAGAAGCGCCATTGGACAGCGAGCCCTCCTCGCGTCGGCACGAGCTCGGGGAGGGGCTGGCCGGCGGCTTCGGGACGGGAGGCGTCTGCCGCCTGATCGGACGAGTCGGCTGTGAAGCCCTGATCCTCCTCGGCTGGGGCCACGAAGAAGCCGAGGTATAGCGTGGCCAGGAAGAGCGCCTCGCTGGTGACGAAGAGCACCGCAGCGCGGTTGTCGAGGTCCTCGGTTTCGCGATAGAGCGCCTGAATGCGTTCGGGATCAGCGGTGCGCTGGTATTCGTCATAGCGGCTGTTGGCCGCGCTACGGGAGACGATGGCACCGATACCGCAGGCGGCGGCGCCGCCACCCGCGGCGATGAGCAAGGCGCGGCGATGGCGGGAGAGAAAGGACGGCCGGGGCGCGGGGGTCTGGTCCGCGTCCGGTGCGGCGTGGGCCAGCGGACCGGACGCGAGAACGGTACTGAGGAAGATTGCGACGAGGACTCGGGGCCTGGGCCCCACGCGTTACTTGCTCTGCGCGGCCTTGTTCAGCCGCTTGGCGAGGCGGGACTTCTTGCGGTCAGCGCGGCCCTTGGGAATGACGCCTTTCGAAGCAGCCCGATCGAGTGCGGACATGGCGTCATTGAAGGCCGGGGCGGCCTCCGCGCCATCCGTGTTCTCCGCCATCTTGAGGACTCCCTTGAGCCGCGACTTGGTGGCGCGGTTCCGGAGGCGGGCTTTCTCGCTGGTGCGCAGGCGCTTGGTTGCCGACTTGTGATGCGGCATCGGTTCGGTCTTCCTCCTCTTGGCTCGACCCGGGGGCCTGCCCCGTTCAGGTCGATGGGTTCCGGCTGGTGGTTTCGACCAGCCCCTCCTGCCGCACCCCGGGTCTCGAGCAAGGACGCGGAAAGGACCAGAGAATCTAGCAGGGAGGCAGAGAGCCGTCAATGGGGCGCCCAGGGGCAAATGGGCAAGCGCCGCGCCGGGGAGGGGGGCTCCGCTGGCCGGGCCCCGCCTGGGCAGGGGCCGCCCCTTTCTTGATCGGCGGCGAGAGAGGGTGGTAGCTTGGCGCCATGTCATCGCCCGTGGTGGTTGCGAGGGAGCGCGTGCGCTATGCCGAGACCGACGGTATGGGCGTGGCCTACAATTCCAACTTCCTTGTCTGGTTCGAGATCGGGCGCACATCGTACATGCGGGACATGGGGTTTCCGTACCGCGAGCTGGAGGCCGCCGGGTATTTCATGCCCGTATCCGGATTCAGGGCCGAGCTCCGCGAACCACTCGTCTACGACGACGAGTTCGAGATCCACACCCGGGTGAGCCGGATCCGCTCCCGGCAGGTCGACTTTGTCTATGAGATCCGGCGTGATGGACGTCTGATCGCCACTGGAGAGACCAGTCACATCTGCGTCGATCGATCTCGGCGATCGCTCGCGTTGCCCCCGCAAATCCGGGCTCGGCTCCTGCCGAGCCCGGCGGCATCCGAGTAGCCGGCCGTGGCGCGGACGACACCGATACCCTCTCGACCTCCACGGCGCCGGGACTCCGAAGCCCGGGCGCGGCTTGCCGCATTCCTCGATCACCTCGCCCTCGAGAGACGCTTATCACCCAATTCCGTCGAGGCTTATCAGCGTGATCTGATCCGTTTTCTGGATTCGATCGGGGTTGCGAGTGAACATGAACTCGCGGACCTTGGTTACAGGCACGTGGCTGAGCACATGAGAGTGCTGGCCGAGGCCGGACTCAAGGCCTCATCGGTGGCGCGCCATCAGTCGGCGATCCGGGGCTTCCTGGCCTACCTGGTCAGCCAGGGCGTCCTGGCCCGGAATCCAGCTGCCGATCTCGGGCGGCCACGCACGCAGCGCCGGCTGCCGCGAACCATATCGGTCGAGGAGATCGAGGTCCTTCTCGCCCAGCCCGATCCGGCGACCGTTCTGGGTTGTCGGGACGCGGCTCTGCTGGAGGTGCTCTACGCCACGGGCATCCGCGTTTCAGAGGCCACGACGCTCACGGGAGCCTCCCTCAAGATGGACCAGGGGTATCTCGTGTGTTTCGGAAAGGGTGGCAAGGAGCGGGCCGTACCGCTTGGGAAGCCAGCCATCGCGGCCGTGCACAGGTACCTGGAGGGGAGCCGCCCGGTCCTCCTGAAGCGCCGGCCTGGGGGCCGGGGAGAGCCACCGTTGTTCCTCAACCACCGTGGCGGGGGGCTGACGCGGGCCGGGGTCTTCGAGATCATCAAGCGCCATGCCCGGGCGGCCGGTCTCCTCCGCCCCGGGCGACCGATCGGGCCGCACCTGCTCCGCCATGCCTTTGCTACCCATCTCCTCATGGGTGGAGCCGATCTACGGGTGGTCCAGGACCTCCTCGGTCATGCCTCGATCACGACCACCCAGGTGTACACCCACGTTGAGCGCGACGCCCTGCGCGAGGTTCATTCCCGCTTCCACCCCCGGGGCTGATACACTTTTCCGTTCCGGTGAATACCCCCCCCGGGGTCGGGATGGCGAGGCCCTACCAGGCTCCCCCAGCAACAAGGAGGGACCGGGCGTGACGAGAGCCACAGCGAGTTCGCGCGCTGGATCAGTCGGCGGCGGTCCCGTGCACCGCGTGCAGCCGCCCGCGGTCCGTGTGGGGCTCCTGACCGCAGCGGTGGCCGCATTGCTTTGCCTGGCTGGTTCGGCCTCGGCCCAGGAGCGGCCCGGGACCCTGAGCCTGGGTATCCAGGGGCAGTACGGCTTCATCTTCGGCCCCTCGGATTTCTCTGAGGACTTCAACAATGGCGCCGGGTTCGGCGTGCGCATTCGCTATGCGCTCGGCGGGCCCCAGGCCTTCGGCATTTCGTTCGAGAGCCAGACCTTCGGTCCGACCCCGGAGCCGGGGGACGAGAACCCGCCCAGGGATCTCAGGCTCGCCAACGTCTCGGTCGAGTACCTGCGCTACTTCAATCGCGGGCAGGGTCGGTCGCAGTATGCCGTGTTCGGGGGAGGTCTCTTCCATCCGACCGAGGTGCGAGAGCGAGGGGTCGCGGCCGTCTCTGATGGGCTCTTGCTGGTGGGTGGTGCCGGTGTCGAGATCTTCGTGCGGAGAACGACGGCAGTGGACCTGTCGCTGCGAGTGAACGGCCTCCTGGGAGGGGATGCCTTTTCGGCCACCGTGGAAGCAGCGGCCGGCTTTCACTTCTACCTCATCAAGTGAAAGCGAAACGGCGCTCGACGGGCGCCGCGAGGGAGCGATAGCAACAGGGATGCAGCACGAGGGTTGGCTTCGGTCATGAGCGCACGGCCTCGCTTTCGCGTCGGCGAGCGACTGATTCACTCGCGCTTCGGCACCGGGCTCGTGGTCGAGGTCCGCGAGCGTGGCTTCTACGACATCCTGGAAGTCGCTTTCGACGACGACGTCCGGCGCCTGACCTCGATTCATCCCGACATCGTCGGCCGGGAGCCGATGCCGGGCGAGGACGTGCACGGGCCTCGGTCCGTGTCAGCGGGGGAAGGTGGTCCGGGACCCTCGCCTGCGGTCAAGGCGAACTCCACCCCGGCGAGCCCAGTGGCGGTCGAGGCGGAGACCGGATCACGGGTTCCTCCTGAGGCCGAGCGGGAAGACCGTGGGTCGGAGACATCTGGACCTCAGGGCACCACAGAGGCGCTCCATGCTGCGTCGCGGCAGCGGGCGGCGGCGATCATCGCCGCCGAGGAGAAGGCCAAGGATGCGGTCGCAACGCGGCGGCCGCGGCGCCGGAGCCCGTTCGCGCACCCGGCACTCACGCTCGACCGCACTCACATCTCGCTGCTCGGCAGGCACCGCCGCGCGCATTTCGATCCCTACCGCGAAGTTCGGCTGCGCCTCATGGCCGAGGAGCTTGTGGCGCGACGCGCCTCGAGCGAGCTCGTTGCGGTCGACACCATGCGCGATGTCATTCGCTACGCTCATCAGGAGCACGCCGTGCGGCGGGTGATGGATGAGATGCGGGGGCGCGCGCTGCTCGCCGACGAGGTCGGGCTCGGCAAGACGATCGAGGCCGGCATGATCCTCACGGAGTACGTGCTGCGCGGTCTCGTGCGGCGGGCATTGATCCTGGTGCCGGCCGCACTGCAGCGGCAGTGGCGCGATGAGCTCCGGCTCAAGTTCGGGCTCAGCTTCCACATTCGCCGCCGAGGCGAGCGTTTCCGGGGGCATCCCTTCCTCATCACGACACTCGACACCGCACGGGTGTCGCGTAATCAGGAAGAGATCCTCGCCGAGAACTACGATATCGTCGTCGTCGACGAGGCGCATCGACTCAAGAATCACCGCACGCTCAGCTATGGGTTCGCCGCCGCTCTGGCCAGCCGCCGGCTCCTGCTCTTGACAGCGACTCCGGTGCACAACGACCTGCGCGAGCTCTACAACCTGGTGACTCTGCTCAAGCCCGGCGTCCTGGGCACGGCCAGCGAGTTCCGCCGGGGTCACATCGCGCGGGGCGACAAGCGGATGCCGCGGAATCCGCAGCTCCTCGGCCGGCGGCTGCGCCAGGTGATGGTGCGCACGCGGCGGGAGGACACGGCGATCCCGTTTCCCCGGCGCACGGCCGAGACCGTGCTCGTGCCGCTGACCCCGGAGGAACGCGCGCTCTACGACGATGTGACGCGCTTCGTGCGCCACACCTGTCGCGACCAGGACCTGCGGCGAGCGGCCGCGGGGTGGCATCTGACACTTCTCGTGTTGCAGAAGGAGATCGGCAGTTCATCCCGCGCCGCGGTGCATACCCTGGAGCGGCTCAAGGCTCGGGCCCCGCAGGCCGAGGTGAGGGCGGAGGCCGAGGCGCTGGCCGAGCGGGCGCGGACCATTCAGGCCGCAAGCAAACTGACGCGGCTCCTGGATATCGTCTCGGCCGTAGACGACAAGGCCATCGTCTTCACCCAGTTCCGCGGCACGCTGCACTATATCGCCGATGCCCTGCGCGAGCGCGGTCTCGAGGTGGTCACCTTCTACGGAGGCATGACCGATGCCCAGCGGGAGGAGGCGGTCCAGCGCTTCCGCCAGTCGGCGCGCATCTTCGTTTCCACCGATGCCGGTGGTGAGGGCGGAAACCTGCAGTTCTGCCGGCGCGTGATCAACTTCGACCTGCCGTGGAATCCGATGAAGGTCGAGCAACGCATCGGGCGCGTGCATCGACTGGGGCAGGAACGCGACGTCTTCGTACACAATTTCTCGGCGCAAGCGACCCTCGAGGCCCGCGTGCTCGAGATCCTGCAGCTCAAGCTCAACATGTTCGAGCTCGTGGTGGGCGAGCTGGATCTGATCCTCGGCAACTACCCGGAGGCTCCCGCCATCGAGGAGACCGTGTTCAAGATCTGGACCGCGAGCGAGGACGAGCAGGAGATCGATCACGGCTTTCGCAAGCTCGGAGAGGAGCTCGTGGTCGCGCGCGAGCGCTATGAGCGCATCCGGGAACTTGACCGGGAGATCTTCGATCTCCTGCGCACGGAGATCGGCGAATGACGACGTCGAGCGCGGCGGATCGCGAGCGTTTCGTGCGCGATTTTCTCCGCTTTCACGGGGCGAAGCTCGTGGGCCCGCTCCGCGGTCCCTTCACGGCCGAGCTGCCGCCGGCACTGGCGCGGCGGCTCAAGGCCCGCGAGCCCACGTTCGTGTTCCGGGCCGCGGACCTGGCTGAGCACCCGGGAGCCGTGCTCGTCGCGCCGGGCAATCCGATCTTCGATCGCATGTTGCGCATCGCCCGTGGGGGAGGGGCGGTGAGCCGCCGCTACCTGCGGCCGGATCGCGAGCTGGATCCAGCGGCTGTCCTGGCCGGGATCGCGCCTGGAGGCCGCATGATCCTCGGCGAGGCGATCTACCGCCCGCGCGTGCTCTTCACCTTTCGCATCGCCTACCGAGCCTTCGACGGCTTCGATGAGATTCGGGCCATCATGGTCGACGTGCCGGCCGGTGCGCTGACCGGAGCGCGCGCCCAGGATGGCCGTGACTTCTTTCGCAATCTGAACCTCGCCGACGAGCCGGATCCGCAGGTTGCAACACGCCCGGACATCGACCTGAGCGCCCTGCACGGACTGGCCCTGGCCGCGCTGGAGACCCGGCTCGGGCCCCAGGTGGGGAAGTTCGCGCAGCGGGCTGACGCGCTCCTCGCCCGGGAGAACGAGCGGCTCCAGGAGTTCTACCTGGCGCTCATCGAAGAAGAGAAGGTTCGTCTCCAGAAGCGGGGGGGCCGCGCCGCCGTCGCCGCGGTGCCCCGCAAGCTCGAGTGGCTGAAGCGCGCGCAGCGTGAGATGCGTCTGTTCGCCCCCGAGGTGCGAGTGAGCCTGCTCGGCCTGGAGGAGATCTGGGTGCCCATTCGCCTGCTCGCAGGCTCGGGCGCGGAGGGGGAGGAGCCTCTCGGCGAGCTCGACCTGGCCACCGGCGAGGTGCGGGCCATCGTCTGTCAGGCCTGCGGCGATCCGGTCGCCGAAACCGTGGTGTGCGCTGGCGGGCACCTCGTCTGCGGGCGCTGCCGGCGGAGCTGCGAGCGCTGTGGCGCGGCGACCTGCCCGCGGTGTGCCGGGCCGGCCGTTGTCGGGTCTCCGGGCGTGTGCTACGATGCCCCGTCTCTCGATCCCAGTGGAAGCGTGCATTGCCCGGCCTGTGCCGAGGCCAGCCGCCCGGGCTAGACGGCAACACCCCGGCATCCTCTCTCAGCCAGCAGCCAGGCGGCTGCTCAGCCGGGCGACCAAGGAGTATCCGTGGTTCAGAAGCGCCTCACGAAACGCCAGATGAAGGAGGACCCGCTCCTCACCTGGACCGTGCGCATCGAGAACTACTTCGAGACCAATCTCAAGCGCATTGCCCTCGTTGCGCTCGGCATCGCCGTCGCGGTCGCTCTGGTCTTCGTCGTGCGGGGAGCCCGGCGCGGCGCCGAGAGCGAGGCCTCCGAGCTCCTTGCGCAGGCCCAGTTCGCGCTGTGGTCGGGGGATGCCAGCCAGGCCGCCACGGTTGCCAGTCAGGTGGTCGAGCGCTCTTCGGGCACGCGAAGTGGCCGCATGGCCTATCTCGTGCAGGGCGACGCGCTCTTGCAGACCGGTGACGCCGAGGGTGCGATCACCGCCTACCGGACGTTCCTCGATCGCGAGCGCCACGACGACACCATGCGTCTGGTGGCGCGCCGCGGTCTGGCGGTTGCCCTCGACGATGCAGGGAAGTACGCGGAGGCGGCCCAGGCCTACGAGGAGCTGGCACGAGAGGGTCAAGGAGCGCTCGCCGAGCGCCGGCCGTCCCCGACGCGCCCCGGCATGCCCAAGCCGGAGGCCGCGATCATCCAGGATCTCATGTCAGCGGCTCGCAGCTATGAGCGAACCGGAGACCCCGCCAAGGCTCAGACCCTCTACCAGGAGATCATCGACAAGTATCCGACCGAGATGCAGACGGTCGATGCCAAGCTTCGCCTGTTCGAGCTCGAGCAGCGTACCGCTGGCAGCTCGTCCTAGGAAGGGCCGAAACCCGCAGCGCGGGTCTCGGATTCGAGACGCCCGAGAAGAGGTCCCTCGCAACGCCGATGGCGGAACCGCGCCACCAGAAGATCTGTCTCGCCCTGGTGTGGCACATGCATCAGCCACACTACGAAAACCCCTTTACCGGCCAGTTCGAGTTGCCCTGGGTCCGGCTTCACGGGACCAAGGACTACTACGACATGGCCGCGCTCGCCGAGAACTACCCGCGAGTACGCTTCACGATCAACGTCGTGCCGAGCCTGCTCGAGCAGATCGACGACTATGTGAGCGGCCGCCGTACCGATCGCTTCTTCGATCTGTCGCGGCGCGGGCCGGCCGAACTCGACGCCGAGGAGCGTCGCTTCGTGGAGGAGAACTTCTTCTCCGCCAATGAGGCGACCATGCTCACCCGTTACCCGCGGCTGAGCGAGCTCCATCGGCGGTTCCGGAACCGGCTCCCCGGCCGGCAGGAACAGCTGTTCTCCGATTCCGAGCTCCGCGACCTCATCGTCCTCTTCAACCTGGTCTGGATCGACCCCACGTTCTTCGTCGATCCGGAGCTCAAGCGACTGGCGGACAAGGGCCGGCACTTCAGCGAGGAGGACAAGCACCAGGTCCTGGACCGGCACCTCGAGATTCTCGCCTCGATCGCGCCTCTCTACCGGCGGCTCGCCGATGCCGGGCGGATCGAGCTCGCGGTGAGCCCCTACTATCATCCGATCCTCCCTCTCCTGCTCGATTCGCACGCGGCGCGCGAATCGATGCCCGATGTCCGGTTGCCGCGGGTGCACATCGCCTATCCCGAGGACTTCGATTCCCAGGTCGGGGAGGCGATCACCCGCTTCGAGTCCGTCTTCGGTCGACGGCCGGAGGGGATGTGGCCTTCCGAGGGGTCGGTCTCCGACGCGGCGGTGCGCCGGCTGCTCGGCCGCGGGCTCAGCTGGGTCGCCTCCGACGAGGAGATTCTCCATCGCTCCGAGCTCGATGGACTCGCTGCCGATCCGCGGTATGCGTATCTCCTCGGCGATGGGAACGGCCAGGATCTGGCGCTGGTCTTCCGGCACAAGCGGCTCTCGGATCTCATCGGTTTCAGCTACATGAACTGGGATCCCAAGGAGGCGGCGCGCGACTTCGCCGAGCAAGTGGTCCGGGCGGCCGGGGAGCCGAACGGCGACGTGCCGCTCGTCCCCGTCATCCTCGATGGCGAGAACTGCTGGGAGTACTACCCGGAGGATGGGCTCTTCTTCCTCCGTGAGCTGTACGCGCTCCTCGATCGCCATCCGGTCATCGAGACGGTGACCGTATCCGATTACATCACCCGTTATCCGCCGCGGCGTCGCATCCAGCGCCTGTTCGCGGGGTCGTGGATCAATCACAATTTCTCGATTTGGATCGGCCACCCGGAGGACAACGCCGCCTGGGATCTCCTGGCTCGCACGCGGGCGGCGGTCGTGGCAGCCGCCGCCGGGCGCATGCCGGGCGATCCCGGGATCGCAGCTGCGTTCCGCCATGTGGCGATCGCCGAGGGTTCGGACTGGTTCTGGTGGTACGGGGACGATCACTGGTGCGCCCATATCGAGGTCTTCGATCAGCTATTTCGGGCCCACCTGACTGCGGCGCACGAGGCAGCGGGACTCGTGCCGCCACCCGAGCTGCGCGGACAGATCAAGGGGCGCTTCGGCCGACCTCGTCTCGATCAGCAAGTTCCGGTGCGTTTCATCACGCCCACCATCGATGGCCGGGTGACCCACTTCTACGAGTGGAAGCTGGCGGGGAAGGTGGAGGCGGCCCAGGGTGGAGGGGCGATGCACCAGGTCGACGGCCACCTGCGCGCGCTCCACTATGGCTTCGACCTGGAGCACCTTTTCGTCCGCGTGGACGGGAATTCGCGCTTTGTGTCCAACTCCAACCATGGTGAGATCCTGGTGATCGAGGTCACCCAGCCGCACCGGGTGCGGCTGGAAATCCCGGTCGAGCCGCGGGACGGGCGGCCCCGACCCGCGCGGCTCTGGCGCTTTGTCGATGGCACGTTCCAGGAGGAACCCTCGCGAGCCGTGTGCGCCGTCGATCAGGTGATCGAGGTGAGCCTGCCCTTCGCCGAGCTCATGGTGGGCGATGGTGACCTGATCGAGATGGCCGTGCTCCGAGTGACCAACGGGCGTACCGTGGAGGCGCTACCGGCGCGATCGCCGGTCGTGTTCCAGGCACCGGGCGCGGATTTCGAGGCGATGATGTGGTCGGCCTCATGATGAGGCCGAGGGGAGGGCCGGCCCCGTGAACGACGAGATGAAGAGGCCCCTGGATCCGAATGCGTACCCGGATGAGACCGACCAGGGCCGGGTCCTCGCCGCCCTGTCCTATGTACCGTTTCTCTGCTTCTTGCCCTACTTCCTCGCCCCCGGTGACGAATTCGCTCGCCACCACGCCCGCCAGGGCTTCCTCCTGCTTGTTCTCCTGATCGTGCTCGGGGTCGCGCTGCGCGTGATCGAATGGGCCCTGGCAGGATTGCCCGTGCTCGGCATCATTGTCATCACGCTGGCCCGATTGAGTTTTGGTCTGACCCTCCTCGGCCTGGCCGTGGTCGGGGCGCTCAAAGCCCTGGTCGGCGAGCGGTTCACGCTGCCAGGGCTCGATCGCATCTCGAACCGCGTGCCGCTTTGAAGTGCTGGAAGAAGCGCCGACCTTGCGCCCCTTGCTCACGTGCGTCAACGCGCGACCGTTTCCGCTGAAACATCCGTCGTTCGTGCTTCAGGGGCTGACCCGGACGACCGGGGTTCCCGTGATCGGAACCGACCCGGCATCCGGGCCGGGGTGCTCGCTTTTGCCCTTGTGCCTCCTTTCGACCATGCCATATTGAAGACGCCCCGGTCCCGGCGCCCATGAGAATCGGCTCGTGGCGTAACCCCCGGCGGCTAGAACCCCCCATGACTCACTCGACCTCGACCACCGCTCGAAAGAACTGGATTGTCGTAGCTGAGACCCTTGGCCCGCGCTTCATGGCGCGCGCCGCGGCGAGCGACGCCACCGATGCCTTTGTCGCCGACAACTACGCGGACCTGCGCTCCGAGCGCGTCATGTCGGCCGGAGTTCCCGCCGCGCTTGGTGGGGGAGACGCCTCGCACGCCGAGCTGTGCGGGATGTTGCGCGTGCTCGGCCGGCATTGCGGCTCGACGGCGCTGGCACTGTCCATGCACATGCATCAGGTGGCGTTCACCACCTGGCGCTGGCGGAAAGGGCAGGCCCAGGTCGAGCCGCTCTTGAAGCGCATCGCCGCCGAGGAACTCGTGATCGCCACCAGCGGCGGCTCGGACTGGATCGCCGGTTCGGGCCGCGCCGAGAGAGTCGAGGGTGGCTATCGCGTGAGCGGACGCAAGGTCTTCACGAGCGGCGTCCCCGCGGCCGGCATCTTCAATACCTGCGCCATCGTCGAGGAGAGCGGCGCTGGTCCCAGCGTCCTCCATTTTTCTCTGCCGCTCGATCACGAAGGCGTCAAGATCCTGGATACCTGGCATACGCTCGGCATGCGCGGCACGGGTTCACAGGACCTCATCCTCGAAAACGTCTTCGTGCCGGAGACGGCGATCGGCCTCCGCCGCGAGCCCGGGAAGTGGAACGCCATGTTCCACGTCCTTTCCGTGCTTGCTCTCCCGCTCATCTACTCCGTCTATGTCGGACTGGCCGAGGGGGCGCGGGATATCGCCGTCGCCGCGGCCAAGAAGAGAGGCAAGGGAAGTAGTGACCCGCACCTTCCTCTTCTGGTGGGGGAGATGGAGAACGAGCTCGCCCAGGCCCAGCTCGCCCTGGCGAGCATGATCGACCTCGCGGCGAACGCGGAGCCCGGTCCGGAGACGACCAACGCCGCTGTCATCCGGCGCACCCTGGCCGGAATGGCCGCCATCCATACCGTCGAGAAGGCGATGGAGGTGGCCGGTGGCGCTGCGTTCTACCGCGAGCTTGGTCTCGAACGCATGTTCCGCGACGTGCAGGCGGCCCGTTATCATCCGCTGCAGGAGAAGGTGCAGCTCCGCCTGACGGGTCGGTTTGCGCTCGGCCTCGACATCGACGGCTGAGGGCCCTCCTTTCGGGCTTGTAATGCTTGCGTAGTACAATTATTGTTTGGCCCCATGAGCTCGGCCCGCTCCAGCCCGGATCGCCCCGGCGATGAACTCACCCGCGCCTTCCGCCGCCTGGTGCGTGCGGTGAGCCAGCTCGAGGGCGAGGCCATGGCCGCCGCCGGGCTGCCGCGTGCGCAGGCGCATGGGCTCCTGGCCGTGGCCGCCATGGGGCGTCCGGCGATGACCATGGTCGCGAGGGAGCTGAGCCTGGCGCCGAGCACGGTGACCCGCCTCTTGGATCCGCTGGTCCGCCGCGGGTTGCTGAAGCGGGAAGCTTCCTCCGATGATCGGCGGATCGTGGTCGTGGCCTTGACCGCCGCCGGCAGGCACGCCGTGGAGCGGCTCGAGTCGGAGCTGGATCTGGCCTACGCCAGGCTCACCGCCGGCGCCGGCCCCGGGAGTCGCAAGCGCTTCCTCGCCGCGGCTCGCGAGCTGGCCGGAGCCATCGAACAAGTT
The DNA here is from genome assembly GCA_963823555.1 of Candidatus Eiseniibacteriota bacterium. Taxonomy (GTDB): domain Bacteria; phylum Eisenbacteria; class RBG-16-71-46; order CAVPCR01; family CAVPCR01; genus CAVPCR01. Next base: position 1,315,839 of record CAWGMA010000001.1, read on the forward strand.
CGGGTCGAGGCAGATCCAGGAGCGTCAAGGAGCCGCCAGGCGGGAAAGCGGGCGGCGCCCCGAGGACCGCGCCGGGCGGCGCCGCGAGCCCGGTAGGCTGCGCGGCGTATGGCGCATAATATATCTTATGTCAAGTTATGCGTCTGCACGCTGGCCGGGCTGAAGGACGCGAAAGGCGGGGTGTGGTCCGCAACGCGCTGGCCCTCGATAGGCTGCTTGCGTAACGGTTGCATGGCTGACGCGGCTGCCGGTTCCCAGAGGGCGACACGGCGGGGATGCGGTGTGCGCGCTCAGAACTGCGCCTTGATCGAACCCCATGTTGCGTTGTCGAGCGGGGGGCCGCCCTGGCAGGCATCGACCCCGCCCTGACCGATGCAGATGCGGCCAAGGCGTTGGTCCTCCCCTGTCTCGATCAAGTCGATTCCTTGCTGGCAGTCGAGAACGTGCGTCGCGAACGGATAGGAGGACTGGACCTGGCGCAGGCAGCCGCCCGAGGCGGTGAAGAACATGCGGCCGACGACGGCGAGCTGTGGCCCATAGAGGAAGTTGAACGCGGTCGTGATCGAGCCGGCCGTCGCTCCAAGGGGTGCCGCCGGGGACACGGCGGAGAGCTGGCCGGGCTGGCAATCCCAGAGCCCGAAGGTGAAGGCCCAGCCGGGATCGGTCTCGAAGGCGGTCTGAAGGCCCGCAATGCACGAGAAGTTGTGGACGAGCAGGAAGACGGTGGTCGCGCCGGGGGGCACGCTCACGGTTGGAAGGACCGTGCCGCAGTCGACAGGGAGGTACCCGAGGCAAGCTTCGAAACTCGATGTGGCGCCGTGAAGAGGCAGTGAGACATAGGGGTTCTGGCCGCCAACGGCGCCAGCGGCGCTGCCCAACCCAGCGAGGACGAGTGCCGCTACAGCTAAGGCCTTGGCCGGAGAGCGCATCGGCTTTCTCCTTGGCGTGCTGCTTCAGGTTGGGAGACGGACACCGGGCAGTCTAGCACGATTCCCGGGACTGGCCCGGCGCCAGGGGACGTGGATGGAAAGGAAAACGCGGGCGGCTCAATTCCAGAGCCGCCCGCGCTTACAACCTGAAGGCCGGGCAGTGAAGTATCAGGAAGGCTAGAAGGACGCCTTGATCTGGCCCCAGGTGGAGGATTCGACCGCGGATACCGGATCGCAAGCATCGACGCCGCCTGGCCCCACGCAGACCTTGCCGACTCGTCCCTGCTCCTGATCGGTGATCTGATCGATGCCGCCCTCACAGTCGAGGACGTGAATTCCGAAAGGATAGGTCGATTGAACCTGACTGATGCAGCCCGTGGAGGCGGTCAAGAAGATCCGGCCGGCCACGGCCAGCGCCGGTCCGTTCAGAAAATTGAAGGCGGTCGTGATCGAACCGGCGGTCGGCCCGAGGGGCGCGGCCGGAGTCACGGCGGAGAGCTGGCCGGGCTGGCAATCCCAGAGGCCGAAACCGAAGGTCCAGCCTTCGACCTCGAAGGCGGTCTGCACGCCGGCGATGCAGTTGTAGTTCATCATCAAGAGGAAGATGGCCGCAGGGCCGGCTGCGATTTCAACCGTCGGTCGCGTGCTGGTGCAATCCACTGGCTGGTAGCCAGTGCAGGCCTCGAAGCCGGACGCCTTGACGTGCAGCGGCAGCGTGACCTGGGGATTCTGCCCGGCAAGCGCGGCCGTGCTCGCGGCGAGGACGAGGATGGTCAAGAAGACTGTCACAATACGCATCGCGAACGTTCCTCCTTAGCTAGGGGCTCCTGCGTCCATGGAATCCCGGGGGGGCGACACCCGGCCTGGGGTTCTCTACAACCGACTCCTCGACCCGCGCCGCAGATCCCTGCGGAAGGTCTGCGCGGAATCACTTCCGCTCACCGGACGCCAAAACGCCCAACGGAATGCTAGTCGCAGATTTGCGGCGGGTCAACCCCCCACTGCCGGCTTCTTCCCTGGCCTACTTGAGGAGGACCATCTTCCCGGTCAGGAACTGGTCGCCGATCTCCAGGGCTACGAAGTAGGTCCCGCTCGCCGCGCGGCCGCCGCGATCCGAGCGCCCATCCCACCGTAGCGCCTGCTCGCCTGTGCCCATCGATCCTTCGGCCAGCGTGCGCACGACGCGTCCCGCGGCATCGAGCACGCGAAGTCGCACCGGGCGCGCACCTCCCGACTCCCCCGGTATCACGAAGCGGATCGTGGTCTCGGGGTTGAAGGGGTTGGGGGCTGCCGGGTAGAGGATCGGTGACGAGACGCCCTGGGCTGCGGACTCCTCCCCCACTCCGATCGACAGGATCGGAGTGCCAAGGGCGCCCGTGTTTCGCACGTCGTGCCGGAAGAAGGGCCAGGCCAGGCGATCGCCATGCACCTCGCCGGGGAGATCCCAGACGTAGACATTGCGATCATAGGAGGCGGCTACCAGCTCGAGGCGGCCATCCCGGTCCAGATCCCAGACCGCCGTACCCGCCCGTAGCTCCCCCTGTACCGCGATGGGAAAGCCCTCGAGGTCGCTCCCGTCATGGTTCCAGGCGTAGATGAGCCCATCCTCGGCGCCCAGCAGGATCTCGAGCCGCCCATCTCCATCCACGTCGACCACGGCGGGTGTGGCCTGGGTCGCGTCCTGGTTCAGGGCGTCCTGGGCGAAGAGCGCGGTCGTGAAGCCCGGGAGCGGTTGTCCGTACCGCGTCCAGGCATGGAGCTGGCCGTCGTTGGCCGCGAACAGGATATCCAGCTGGCCGTCGCCGTCGAGATCGGCAGGAACGGGAGAACTGGCATGTCCGTATGCCGAGTTGACGATGGCCGGCCGGGGCCAGCCGGGGAATGAAGCGCCCGTGCCGCGCAGGACGAACACCGAGTCGGATTCGCTGGCCACGAGGATCTCGTTCCGGCCGTCACCGTCGAGATCAGCGAACGTGGGTGAGGAGGTGACCGCCCCGCGGGTCACGACCGGCCATCCGGGGAGCACCTGGCCCGTGCGGCGGAGGGCATGGACCTTGCCATCCATGCTCTGCGTGCCGACCACGATCTCGGGATAGGGATCGGCGTCGATGTTGGCGATTCCCGGCGACGAGTAGAGATAGGCGCTGCCGGTGACGAGCAGGACGCCCTGCGTTGCGGGATTCTGGTCCCCATCGGCGACTTCGCTGCCGTCGTGGTGCCAGGCGAAGATCTTGCCCTGGTATCCGGAAGCCACGACGATCTCCATGTCGCCATCGAGATCGAGATCCCCGATGGCGGGAGAAGCCCAGTTGTAATCGCCACCGATCGCCTGCGGCCATCCCGGCTCGCGGCTCCCGTCAGCGTTCCACACGTACACCCGGGCATCGGTCCAGCCCACAGCGATGATCTCGAGATCGCCATCCCCGGTCAGATCCGCGATGGCGGGAGTGGCATGGAAGCCGAAATCGGGGCTCTGGCCATCGGTGGTGAAGACCCCGCTCGTGTTGGGCTGGCCGTCTCCATCGCGTACTTCCCTGCCGTCGTGATGCCAGGCATAGATCGCGTCGGCTCCGGTCACGAGCTCGAGGTCGCCGTCGCCGTCGAGGTCGTCGATGACCACGCCGGCCGAGGTCTCCTGTCCCATCTCGATGGGCCAACCAGGAGTCAGCGGCGGGGTCGTGGTCGCCGACACGATGGCTGATGGCACGCTCGCGTTGAACGAGGAATCGCGGGCGACCACGGCGTAATAGTAGCGCGTGAACGGAGGCAGCCCGGCATCCTCGTAAGTGGCCGAGCCCTCGGCGAGGTTGGCGTTGATGCGGGCGAATGGCCCTGCAGCTGTGGCTGCCCGCAACACATCGTAGCCGCGAATGTCGCTCGTACCGTCCGGAGTCGACCAGGTGAGGGTGATGTGCGACTCGGTGCCGTGGCCGAGGAGGTTCGTGACCGGGGGGGGTGGCTCGAGGTCGGCGAGTGCTACCGCAAGAACCCCGTAAGCATCACGCCACGTGAGCTCGAGGAGGACGCTCGCCGGCTGGACCGCGCTGCCGAGCGTGAAGACGAGCGGATCTCCGGTCATCGTCGCTCCGCTGACCATGTCTCCGAAGTCGGCAAGGCCGTCGGGAATGGCCACACCAGGATGCGGAGTGCGGGTCACGCGATCGAGAACACGTAGCGTGGCACGCACGTCGTCGCTGCGCCCGGGGCCGCGATTGTGCGCTGCGATCGTGTAGCGAATGGTCTCCCCCGCTTCGGGCATCCCGTTGCCGTTGCCAGCGGGCGGAGCATCGGCGAGTACGTGCGAGTCGTGGAGCACGTTGCCGCGACGGATGGGCAGGACGAAGGTGTCGGTGAATCCGCCCTGAGCGCTCGTGATGGTGACCTGAAAGACCGGCGCGTAGGCTTCGGGAGCCGTGGGCAAGATACGGGCGACGAAGCGTCCGGTGCCGAAGGACTGGGCCTGGGCGGCGATGGTGCCATAGCTCACGGTGGCGCCGGTGATCTCGATCTGGCTCGGGTTCCCGAGGACCGACAGTGTGCCGCTGATCCCGGTCGCGGTCGCCGTTCCCGAGTTCTTGAGCATGACGCGGAGTTCGAGCGTCTCCCCCGCCTCGGGCGAGCCGTTGCCGTTGCCGCTGGAGGGTGGAGTGACATCATCATCGACCGTGGTCTGGACGAGATGCAGGAAGGATCCCGCGGCGGGAGTGACCTGGGCGGTGGCCCGGTAGGGCGCGGCGTCGGGCCGGGTCACGGTCACCGTGAAGGTACCCGGGGTCGACGGATTGAGGGAGAACGTGGCGGTGCCGTTGCCGGCGGTCGTGCCCAGGGCATAGGGATCTCCCGCCTTGACCACGGCCACCCTGGCCTCAGCGAGCGGTGCGCCGCCCGCATGGGCCGTCACGGCGAACGCCCCTGTTCCGAGGGCGAGCGTCGAGGGATGGGTCGCGGTGATGGGAACCGGAGCCCGCCGCCAGACCGGAAGCTCGGGATCGCCGAGCAGGAGCAGCGAGAACTGAAGCCAGCGCGCCGGCGTCTCGCTGAGCGCCGGGCCGATGAATGGCAGCTTCGACAGCGCCAGGGCCGCTCCGATCGCGGTCACGCTGTCGGCGAAGACGACGTCGTAGAACTCGTTCTGCAATCCGAACGAGTCTCCGGTGAACGCGACCCGCGAGCTTCCGATGTAGGCCACCCCACCGCCATTCGGATTCTTGAGGAAGCGCTCGCCGATGGCGTTGAAGTCGAAGGCGGTGGAGGCGCAGTTGACCGCATAGACCATCGATTGCATGGGCCCGTTGACCAGGGCGTCGACATCGGAGTTCTGGAGACTCTCGTTACCGACCGACATCGTGTTGCGATAGCCATGTCCGACATGGTGCACGATGCCGAAGCCCGCATTCAGGGAGTCGATCACCACAGCCCGGGTCTCGGGGAGCGCCCCCGGATAAGCCGCATGGTTCTCGTAGAGCCGGACCTTCCTGAGCGCGGGCGGCAGGCGGGATGCGACCTGCTCGCAGTACGTGGCGCCGTCGAGCGATGGCGAGAGACGCTCACCGAGGAGGAGAATCGAAGCGGGATAGCGCGCGCTGACCGCGGCTGCCTGCTCGTAGGCGATCACCTTGTCAACGAAGATCGCCGCTGCCTCCGGCGTGGAGACCGGTGCCCGACCGACGAAGAGATCGGGGGCCAGATCGGCCTCGTCACCGCCCTGGGACTGACCCGGCGGCCAACCCTCGCCAAAGGCGGCGTCGCCGTCGGCGTTCCAGTTCCCATCGAGACAGCTGAAGTAGAGATCGGTCGGGATGAGCGATGGCGGTCGATTGAGGGAGTGCGTGGCGTAGCGCACCGGGATCTGCTCGGAGTCACCGCCGAGGAGCACCCACAGCGTGCCCCAGTGGGCGTAGGCATCGGCCAGGAAGTGGCGGACCTGCTCGGCGCGGTCCACGCCCGGGTAGCTGGCCCGGATCCACTCGAGAGAACGCACGACGGTCTGCACGCCCTTCTCGGTCTTCCACTGCGCCAGCTCCTGGAAGGCGCCCGCCAGGGCTTGCGGGGCGATGATGACGTACTCGACGGGGCTGCCATCGATCGTGGGACGGAACGTGGGGCTCCACTGGGCGACCGGACCCGGAGGGACGATGCTCTCCGGCTCGGGGCGTTGCCTGAGATCGATCACGGTGGCGGCCATCATCGCCTCCACCTTGGTTTCCCAGGGTGCCGGACGCGCTTCGATTCCGCGCTCCGTCGAGAAGCGCCCGTCGAGCTCGATCACGGTTTCGGTGGCCAGGAGGAGACCGTCTTCCCGAGGATCGCGGCGGATCGGGCGCACGATCAGGTGCACGAGCCGCCGGCCGCGGAGCCACGACTCGGCCTCCATGGTGGCGGGTGCCGGCTCCGCGGATGCCGGCTCGGTCGCCGCGGTTGGCCGCGAACGTGATGCGGCGCCGTTTCCCGACCCGAGCGTCACCTCGGTGCGCTCGAGCACCCGGCAGGACGTGACCTCGAAATCCTCATCCACGCGGAGGACGAGGCGTACGACCGGAAGTCCGGAGGCGTCCGGCGATCCAGCCTTGGATGCGCTGGTGGAGCCGGCGCCCGCATCGCCTGCGGAGACGCCTCCGCGGAGCGCGATCCCCTCCCCCATCGGGGAGGCATCGCCGATCACATCGGCCGGGGTGAAGCGGATCGTGAAGCGACGCGCCGGCGGGTCTGCCGTCACGTCAAGGCCGGATGCAGCCACGGTCGCTGGCAGCGCCCAGATAGCGGCGGCGAGGATCCATGCAGACCGACGTGTGGCGTGCATCAGATCATTCTCCCGCCGGGCGAAGCCCAAGGCCGGGCCCGGCCGATCTAGCTGCCTTCGCGGCGGAGGAGGTCCTCGATCGCGGTCAATAGGCCCTGGCCGCGCGGGTGGGCGGCGGCGATGTAGCCCTGGCGATCGATGAGGAACGCGGCCGGGATGGAACGAATGCCATAGCTCTGCTTGAGTGGGGTGAGCGTGCCGCGGCCCTGCAGGATCTGGGGCCAGGGCATGCCGCTCAACTTGGTGAACGCGGTGACATCGGTGGCCTTGTTGTCGAGACTGACCCCGACGATCTCGAGACCGCGTTCGCGATACTGCTCGTAGGCGCGCTTGACGTACGGGAGCTCGGCGCGGCAGGGTCCACACCACGTAGCCCAGAAGTCGAGCAGCACCATCTTGCCGCGAAGATCGCTCAGGCGAAGCGAGTCGCCATCGATCGTTGCCAGGGAGAAGTCGGGAGCCTTCTCGCCGGGCGCCGGGCCAGGCTTCGCGGGCGTGGAGGACATCGCCGGCTGTGTCGGCGGCTTGACGGACTTGGCGTCCACGGGCAAGAGCAGCAGGCGGTGCCCGTCGCAGCTCGACTCGCTCACCTTGTAGCCCTGGCTGCCGATGATGAAGGCGCTGCCCAGGCGGAAGCGCTCGCCGGCGCGGAAGGGATGGCCATCGAGGTGCCCATCGCCATTGACATCGATCACCAGGGCGGCTCCGGGGTGCGTGAAGGGGCTGTCGGAGCCACCGAGGGTCGTCGGGAGGAGCGCCGCCAGGCGCTCCTTGCCATCGAGCTCGATGGTGCCTTCCCGATATCCGTCGAGCATGACGACGATCCCGTTCGAGAGTCCCATCGCGACCTGTCGCGCCGCCTTGTCGCTCTCGTAGCGCCGGAAGATCGCGGGTAGCTCGAGGGGTTCGCCGCTGTCCTGGCAAACCAGCTGCAAGTTGACGGTCACGCTCGGCAGCTGAAGCTGACCGTCCTTGACAGGTCCGTAGCTTCCGGTCCATGCAAGTCGTTTGTCATCAGTGAGATCTTCGTTGTCGTTGAGATCCAGGATGAGACCCTCTGTGCCGTCGGACCGGCTGTAGACAGCCAGGGACAAGGCTCCATCCGGGCTTCCGTTCGGGAGCGCCCCGTAGAGCACCTGGTCCCCCACATCGGCGGGTCTTGCCTTCAGGATCTCCCCCGGCTCGGCCCCGAGCGGGACGGGGATGTTTCCGGGAATCTGCACGATGGGCAGGATCCCCGTCTTGTCGGCAAGGTGGATCTCGATCCCGGAATCAGCTCGCGCCTCGGCTCCGAGAAGAGCGATGGCCACCAGGCCGAGGCCCACCACGGGCGAGAGGAAGGGGGTCTTCGACGCAACCGGGATCGTGGAGCGGGAGCGAATGGACAGTTTGTTCATAGGTCTGGGAATCAGATTGCGTTCAGTCGTGGCCTGGGGGGGGCGAAGGGGGCCAATCGATGAGCGGACCTATCGTCGGGGACGCATCGATCGGCGACTCGGCCCTCAATTCTACAGAATCCGGGTCCGGAGAGCCAGGGCGGTGCTTTCCGGGCAGCTCTCTCCCCCGGCCGTCCCCTAGCCGACGACGAGATTCACGAGCTTGTCAGGGACCACGATCGCCTTCCTGAGGGACTTTCCGGCGAGGTGGGCCTGGACCCGGGGGTCCTTCAGGGCCAGCTCCCTGGCTTCATCCTCGGAGATGCCGGCCGGGGCCTCCAGCCGGGAACGGACCTTGCCATTCACCTGGACCACCAGGGTGATCGTCTCGGCGGCGGCGAGGGTCGGATCGTGCGCCGGCCATGAGTGCCGGAAGATCGAGGTCGGATGGTCCAGGCGCTGCCACAGCTCCTCGGCGATGTGCGGGGCGAATGGGGCCAGGAGGAGCATGAGAGCCTCGAGCGTCTCCTTGAGCGCGCGTCCCTCGGGACGATCGGGGGCGAGCGTTCCCGCCGCCAGGCAGCTGGCGGCGAACAGCGTGGCCGTGTTGGTCTGCTCCATGAGGGCGCTCACCGCCGTGTTGAGGTGGAGCCGGTCGACGTCCTGGGTCACGCGCTGAATCGTGCGATGGGTGGTCCGGCGCAGATCGCGGACGCTCGGTGATTCCTCATCGGTCCCGGTCCCGGCCGTTCCGAGCACTGCGGCTCGCGGCAGCTGGTCGAGGTGATCGGTGACCAGGCGCCAAACCCGGCCCAGGAAACGGTACGTGCCGTCGACGGCGCGGTCGTTCCACTCGGCATCCTTCTCCGGCGGGCCGACGAAGAGCGTGTAGAGCCGGACGGTGTCCGCCCCGTAGCGCGCGATCAGCTCGTCCGGGCTCACCGTGTTGCCCTTCGACTTCGACATCTTCGCGCCGTCCTTGCAGATCATGCCCTGGGTGAACAGCGCGGCGAACGGTTCCTCGAAGCCGATCAGCCCCTCATCATGGAGGACCTTGGTCACGAAGCGCGAATACATGAGATGGAGGATGGCGTGCTCGACACCACCGATGTACTGGTCGACGGGCAGCCAGCGATCGACCAGCTCGCGCGCGAAGGGTCGGGCGCTGTCATGGGGCGAGAGGTAGCGCAGGAAGTACCAGCTCGAGTCGACGAACGTGTCCATGGTGTCGGTCTCGCGCCGGGCCTCGCGGCCGCAGCGCGGACAGCTCACGCGGTAGAACGACTCGATCTCCTTGAGCGGCGACTCGCCAGTGGGCTTGAACCGGATGCTCCGGGGCAGGAGCACCGGTAGATCCTCGTCAGGCACGGGCACGGTGCCGCAGTCGGCGCAGTAGATGATGGGGATCGGCGCCCCCCAGTAGCGTTGGCGGGAGATCAGCCAGTCGCGAAGCCGGTAGTTGATCGTGCGCCGGCCCTTCCCCGTGGCGGCGAAGTCGGTCATCAGGCGCTCGCGCCCGACGTCGCTCTCGAGCCCCGAGTAGGAGCCCGAGTCGACCATGGTGCCCTCCCCCTCGTAGGCGGCTTCCAGCTCGACGCCGCTCCGGACGTGCGCCGGATCAGGAGCGATCACGGTGCGCACCGGGATCGAGTAGGCACGCGCGAATTCGAAGTCACGCTGGTCGTGCGCGGGGACCGCCATGATGGCGCCCGTGCCGTAGGTGGCGAGCACATAGTTGGCGACCCAGATCGGGATCTCGTCCCCGTTGGCCGGGTTCACGGCATGGACACCCGTGAAGACTCCCTCCTTGGGAACCTGTTCATCCGGCCGATGCACGGTGGCGTTGTAGCGGGCGGCGAAGTCGGCGATGGCGCGGCCGTGCTCGCCCCCCCGCGCGGCGAGCCGGCGGGTCAAGGCATGCCCGGGTGAGAGCACGAGGAAGGTGGCTCCAAAGAGCGTATCGGCCCGCGTGGTGAAGCAGACGAGCGGGTCGGCCTCCCCTGCCACGGGGAAGCGGATTTCGAGCCCCTCCGAGCGCCCGATCCAGTTTCGCTGCATGACAAGCACGCGTTCCGGCCAGCTCGTGAGCTGATCCAGGTCGCTGAGCAGCCGATCGGCGTAATCGGTGATCCGGAAGTACCACTGGTCGAGATCGCGCGTCTCGACGGGTGTATCGCAGCGTTCGCAAGCGCCGCCCACGACCTGCTCATTGGCGAGCACGGTGTTGCAGCTTGGGCACCAGTTGACCGCGCCGGCGGCGCGATAGGCCAAACCGCGGTGGAAGAGGCGAAGGAAGATCCACTGCGTCCACCGGTAATAGTCGGGATCGGACGAGGCCACTTCCCGGCTCCAGTCGTAGCCCAGACCCCAGGCGCCGAGCTGTCGCTTCATGATCGCGATGTTGCTCTTCGTCCAGTCCTCGGGATGGATCCCGCTGGCGATCGCCGCATTCTCGGCAGGGAGGCCGAAGGCATCCCATCCCATTGGACAGAGAACATCGTCCCCATGCATGAGGCGGTAACGCACGATCACATCGCCGAGGATGTAATTGCGCCCGTGACCGACGTGCAAGGTTCCCGAGGGATAAGGGAACATGTTGAGGCAGTAGAACTTCCGATTCGGAGACGCGACCGCAGGCTGAAATAGACCGTCCTCGTCCCAGCGCTGGCGCCAGCGTGGTTCATACTCGGCAAAGGGGAATGCCGCCTCATCGTCGTGATCTCGGGTGGCACCCAGGCCAGCGCCGCCGCTGGGTGCTGGATGCTCCGGGCTTTCTGGTGTCCTCACGCTCGATTCCTCATGGGCCGGTGCTGTCAGCGAGGCGGTCGTTGACCGCAAGCAGCCGCCGGGCCTCAGCCGCCTTCCAGGTTTCCTCGCCAGCGCTCTCTGCCACGGATTCCAGCTGCGTCCGCGCCGCCTGGATCTCGCCCAGGATCAGGAGAACGTGGCCACGGCGGAGTCCGGCCTCGATCCGTCGCGGTGACGCGGGATAGGCAGCCATGAACCGGTCCAGGATCTCGCGGGCTCCGGCAAGATCACCCCGCTCGGTACGCACGATGGCGAGATCGAGGACGGCATCCGCTTCATGGCTGGATCCGGCGTGTGGTCCAGCGGGAGTGAGCGAGGCCAGGAGCGGCTCGGCCTCCGCGATGGAGCCATGGGCCATCAGCTCATCGGCGAATGCGTAGATCAGGGCGGGATTCTCGCGATCCTCCTGCCATTCCTCCATGCGCGCAAGCAAAGGGTCGGCCATGGCGACCACCGCGTCCATGGCGGCTGCAAACGGCGTCGCCTGGACGAAGCCGGTGACGCGATCGATCTCCTTGCCGTGCCGATCGAGGAAGAGGATGGTCGGGAGCCCCCGGATCCCGTACTGGCGTCCGATCTGAGGCTCGCGATCCGCGTTGACCTTGGCGCAGGTCATCCCTTCCGCGCGTTCGATGACCGGCGCCTGGGAGTAGGTTCGGCGGTCGAGTTCGTGGCACCAGCGGCACCACTGAGCCCAGATATCGACCATCACCGGGCGGCGGAGCATGGCGGCCTGCTCGAGGGCCTGGTCGAGTTCCGTGACCCAGGCGATCTCACCGGCCTTGCCTCCACCCAGGGTGAGCTCCGTGCCGACCGGCGCCGGAGCCGCCGCCAGCGCCAGACCGGACGCGGTGGCCAGCCAGGCCGACAGCACGAGGGTCAGGAGCCGGGCAGCCGGCGGCGGCTGCTTCCACCTGCTCTCCAGGCGGGCGGTCGCGGTTGGATTCACATCTGGCGCCATCGCGGTGTGCCTCGGGAGACTCGTGGCCAAAGGCCAGCCAATACGGCGAGCGGTCGGTTGCGCGCAACCGACCGCCGCGGGAACGGACCCTTGTTCCGAACCGCCGGGCGTCAGCTCAGGACCTTCTCGACTCGCTTCAGGATCTCGCCCTTGGGCTGGGCGCCGACAATCGTGTCGACCACCTCTCCACCCTTGAAGAAGAGCAGGGAGGGAATGGAGCGGATGCCGAAGCGCGAGGCCGTCTGGTTCGCGTAGTCAACGTTTACCTTCCCCACCTTGAGCTTCCCGGAGTACTGCTGAGCGATCTCCTCGACGATCGGGCTGATGGCGCGGCACGGGCCGCACCATTCGGCCCAGAAGTCGACGATCACCGGATCGCTCGACTGGATCACCTCGCTGTCGAAGTTGGCATCGGTGAGCTCGATCATCCCCTTCATTCGCGGTCGTCTCCTTAGGTTGGCTGCGGACGGGGCCTGGAACCCGCCGGTGAGCGCGGCCCCGGCTGGGCGCTTTCCTTACTGAAACTTTGGATGCGGGCTGGTGGCCGGGCGATGCCGCAACTTTGCGGGTGCCGTGGCCGGCCCGAGAGGCAAAAGCGCCTCATTGTACGGTGAACTATCGGTTCCGTAAAGCTGCGCTCCGCCTGCCTGCTGGCCCCGCCTTGCGTGCCGGGCCAGGTCGATGGTCTTGAGCACGCCCCGCCTCGCCTCTCGCCTCCCCCTGGGCGGCGGCTCGCTTGCCCGGGGACGCCGCGCCGAGGATCCGATGCAGGAGCGCCTCGAGAACGAGCTGATCGCCGTGTCTCTGGCGCGGCAGCGGCATGCCGCCTTCACCGCCCTTGAGCAGGCGATCGGCAGCGTAGAGCGCGGTGATGGCCCTGGCGAGATCGTCTTGGGTCCACCGCCGAGCGCAGGCTCGGACCTCGTCACGAAACCAGCCGCGGGCGCCGTGGCCCAGCCGCCAGAGATCCGTGATGCGGTAGTTGAGGAAGCCGAGCACGCGCAGCGGTTCCTCGCCCGCCTCCAGCACTCGTCCCAGTGACTTGAGGGATCGGGGCAGGTCGCGCTCGCTGACCGCGGACACCAGTTCGTCGAGCGTGGAACCGAGGCCGCCAGCGACGACGCGATTGACCTCTTCGGCCTTGACCGGCTGGCCCGGGCCCACGAACAGGGAGACCTTTTCGATCTCCCCAGCCAGTGTCGACAGCTGGGAGCCGGCGAGCAGGAGCAGCTGTTCGGCTGCGTCGGGGGTCGCCTTGTGCCCGAGGGCCTGAAAGCGCATGGCGATCCACCGCGGCAACATGGCAACCGGAAGCTCATCAACGGGGATCACGGTCGTGCGCTGGCGTATCTCGCGCGTGAACGTGAGCCGTCCGTCCAGCTTGGCGGCAAGGAGCACGAGCACGGTGGATTCGGCTGCTGCCGCCAGGCCGGGCAACAGCGCATCGCGATCCCCCTTGCGCAGGCGTTCGACCCCGTCGACGATGACAAGGCGCCGCTCGCCGAACATCGGCATGCCGGCGGCCGCCGCCAGAATATCCTCGACCCGGGACTCCGCTCCGGAGAAGACCTGGCGGTTGAATGCTCGTGTCGATGGATCGTCGCCCAGGGTGGCGTCCTCGATGCGTTTGAGCACCTCCCGGCGGAGGAGGATCTCCTCTCCCTCGAGCAAGTAGATGCTGCGGATCGTGCGCTGCGCCAGTTCCTTGCCGAGCGCGTCAAGGGACAGTGTGCCGCCGCCCCGAGCTCCGGCCGGGGAGCGACTGCCCGAACCGGAACTCGAACGGGTTCCCTTGCTTGCGGCCATCAGTTCCAGCTCCTCACGGTCCGGTTCAGGATGTCCGAGGCCAGTTGCCGCACGGCCTCAGCGCGGCCGCTGACCTCGTCCTGCGGTTCCTGCCCGGTGGTGGCGACGACGTAGTAGGTGGTGCGGCCAAACATCGAGTCCTCGGTCCACAGGGTCTTCCGCTTCACCAGATCCTTGAACTCGATCTCGACCTCGACGATCACTTCATACTGCTGGGTCTCCCCCTTGGCGTCATAGCCGAAGACACGGTTCTCGTAGCGCACGATCCGGCCATAGAGCCCCGAGTCGGCCCGGGCCTCGGGTACGACCTGGAGCGTGTTGTCGAGCACGAACTCGCGGGTGATCTGCTGCGTCAAGTCCTGCTCGAGACCGGGCTCGGTGGTCGAGTTGATGAAGACCGGGATGGCGACCGTGCGGATGTGCGACGGCAGCCGGCTGGGCGTGAAGGAGTACACGCCACAACCGTTTCCGGCCATGATGGCCGCGAGGAGGGCGAGCCCGATGGCAATCCGCTTCCCCATCGCTCCTACTGAGCGGCCGCGATCGCGAGCACCTGGTCGGCGACGTATTCGCGGTCCTGATCCGCCAACTCGGGGAAGATCGGCAAGCACAGGTTCTCTGCGGCGGCGCGTTCGGCGCGCGGAAAGTCGCCGGGCTTGTGGCCGAGGCCGTGGAGCGCTTCCTGGAGCGGCAGGATACCGGGATAGTACACGGCCGTGCCGACCCCGCGCTCGGCGAGTGCGCTGGCGAAGCGATCGCGGTCGCGGACGCGCAGCGCATATTGATTGTAGATGTGGTGGACGTTCGCCCGCTCGACGGGCGGCGTCACCCCCGACCCGGCGAGCCGGGTGGTGTAGGCATGGGCGTGGCGTCGTCGCTCCGCCGAGTAACGGGCGAGGTGAGGCAGCTTGACGAGCAGCATCGCTGCCTGCATGGCGTCGAGGCGGCTGTTGGTGCCGAGGATTCGTGTCACGTACTTCGGACGCGATCCATGGACCCGGAGCAGCCGCAGCTTGTCGGCGAGCGCGTCATCGTTGGTGGTGATCATGCCCCCGTCGCCCAGACCGCCCAGGTTCTTCGTCGGGTAGAAGCTGAAGCACCCGAGATCACCCAGGCTACCGGCCGGCCGGCCGCGATCCGTGGCGCCGAGAGCCTGGGCCGCGTCCTCGATGACACCGATCTCCCGTGCGCGCGCCAGTTCGAGGATCGGGTCCATGTCGGCGCACTGACCGAAGAGGTGAACGGGCATGATGGCCCGGGTCCGCGGGGTGATCGCGGCCGCAAGCAGGGCCGGATCGAGATTCCAGGTGGCCGGGTCGATGTCGACGAAGACCGGTCGGGCGCCGACCAGCATGATCGCTCCGGCCGTGGCGAAGAAGCTGTAGGCGGAGGTCACGACCTCGTCGCCGGGTCCGATGTCCATGGCCCTGAGGCTCAGGATCAAGGCGTCGGTCCCGGAGGCCACGCCGACGGCGTGCTTGACCGCGCAGAGCCGTGCGACCTCGGTTTCGAGAGCCCCGACCTTGGGCCCGAGAATGAACGCGCCCGAATCGATCACCTCGCGGACGGCAGATTCGAGCTCGCTCTTCAGGGCCTCGTGCTGGGCCCTGAGATCCATGGCCGGCACTTTCCTCAGGGGTGGAGCCGGCATCGATTGCGACATGTCATCCTCGCTCTAGGCGGCCGGGTGCGGGCCGCACCGGTTCGGATCCTTGCGGGTTGCGGGCGGGATCTAGCTCCAGCCCTTCTTGACATCTTCCCAGATCTGCTGGTCCAGGAGCTCGGCCGTGGCCACATCGCGGACGACGCGCGCCGGGGAGCCCATGACCAGTTTACCCGCTGGCACATCGCGGGTGACGACCGAGCCGGCGGCGACGACGCCGTCCGCTTCGATGGTGATCCCGGGCAGGATGACGGCGGCGAGCCCGATGCGGCCCCCACGACGGATGGTGACTCCCTTGAAGTGTTTGAGCCGCTCTTCGGTGCGGCCCATGAAGCGGTCGTTGGATGTGGCTACCATGGGGGCCACGAACACGCGGTTCTCGATCACCGAATAGGCCGTGATGTAGGAGCCCGTCTCGAGCTTCACATAGCCACCGATCACGCAGTCGTTCTCGACCGTGACGGCTCGCCCGACGATGGTCCGATCTCCAATCGTGACGCGCTCGCGCACAGCGGCACCGTCGGCCACCAGCACTCGGGCTCCAAGCCGGGCGCCGCGATAGATCACGCTCCCGGTGCCGATGATCGTCCCGTCCCCGATGCGCAGCGCTTCGAGCTGTGCCTCGCGCGTCACTGCGGTGTTGGCTGCGCGCATCGGCTCCTTGCCGAGGACGGAATGATCATCGATACGCACCCCCGCCCCGATCTCGGTGTCGCGATGGACGACGACGCCATGGCCGAGCACCGAGCCGGCGCCGATCCTGGCGCCGGCGGCGATCACACAGAAGGACCCGAGGCGAACGTCGGCGGCGATCGTGGCCGTGGGGTCGATGCTCTCCGAGCGTGGCGTGTCGTGGCTCATGTCGTCCTCTGTTGCGTCAGCGGCGGTCCGAGGAAGCCCGGTCGAGGGCGTCTGTGGCCTCGAGCCGTACCGGCGCTCCCCCACCCGCCAGCGAGTGCGCGGCCGCTTCCAGCACGCGCACGACCCTGAGCCCGTCCACGCCGCTGGCGCGGGGCGAGCTTCCGGTCGCCACGGCAGTCACGAAATCGCGGCACTCCAGCTCGAGAGGCTCCCGCATCGTGATCTGCGGGATCAAGATGTCCCCGAAGCGGAGCGTCAGGGCGTCCTTGTACTCGAGGACTCCCCCGGCGGTGCTGCCAACGCCCTTGTCGTAGATGCGGATCTTCTCGGTGGACTCCATGTCATCGAAGACCACCATCTTGCGCGATCCAACGAGGGTCAGCCGCCTGAGCTTGTGCGGGTCGAGCCAGCTCAGATGGATGTGCGCAAGCTGTCCCGTGGGGAACTCGAGGTGAAGGAAGACGACATCCTCGAGATCGGGCTGCAGGTAAGCATGTCCCATGGCCGAGACCGTCGTCGGCATGGCACCGAGCAAGTCGAGGACGACCGAGACATCGTGGGGACCGAAGCTCCAGAGGGCGTTCTCGTCCTGGCGGATCTTGCCGAGGTTCACCCGCTGGGCGTAGAGGTAGCGAATCTCGCCCAGGTCGCGGGAAGCGATCAGCTGGCGCAGCTTCTCCACGGCGGGGTGGTAAATGAGCAGGTGTCCCACCATGAGTACCAGCCCGCGCTCGCTGGCTAGCTCGACCAGGTGCTGGGCGTCACGACTCGATTGTGCCAGCGGCTTCTCGACCAGGACGTGCTTTCCCGCTTCGAGGGCGGCGCGTGCTACCGCGTAGTGCTGGGAGGAGGTGGTGGCGACTGCCACCGCCTCGATCTCGGGGTCACGGAGGAGGTCTTCGGGATCGGTCGTGAAGCTGGACCGCGGATACAGGCTCTTGAGCGGTGCCAGAGCCTCCGGTCGAACGTCGGCGAGGCCACGCAGATCCCCGGCCCGGGCCAGGTTGCGGATCAAGTTGCGTCCCCAGTCCCCGGTGCCGATGGCTCCCAGGCGGACCGGAGTGGTCCTGGTTGGGGCTGGCGGCGACTGCGGGCCTGGGGGCGGTGGATTCGTGGTCACGCGTTCTCCTCGCAGACACGCCGACGGGCTCATCCCCTGGGGTGGCAGCCGGTTCGCGACGATGGGCCGGCCACGCTACCACCGCACCGGGGGATCGTCAATCCGAGCGCTTGGTCTCGATGATTCGCTGCGCGCTCGCCCGCCGGCTCGCTGGACACCGTGCCTCCAAAGCGCGACCCGGCGGGACGGCTCAAGCCGCCCCGCCGGGTCGCGTCCCACCCTCTCCGGTCCGGATCAGTCTTCGGATTCGCCGTCGCCCGTTTCCCGCCGATGGCGGATCGAGTAGATCTTCATCCGATAACGGAGCTTGTCCCGCTTGAGGTTCAGCACCTGGGCGGTTCGGCTCTGGTTCCATCCGGTTGCTTCCGAGGCCTTCATGATCAGGGCCCTTTCGACGCCTTCGACGATGTCCTCGAAGTTGATGCCCCCGTCGGGAATGTCAGGCGTCGACAGCGCTTGCTCCAGATGGTCGATCACCTGGTCGCCATGGCCGGTTTCATCGTGCCGTGTTGGGCTGAAAGCCCGCTCCAGATGGGCCGGCAGTACCACGGGGCCTTCCTCGAGCAGGACGGTGCGTTCAAAGACGTTCTTGAGCTCGCGGATGTTCCCGGGCCACGGATAGCTCACTAGCATGCGCTCGGCTTCGGGTGACAGGCGCTCGAAGTTCTTGTGGAAGGCACGGGAGAAGTGGCGCAGGAAATGATTGGCCAGGGGCGGGATGTCCTCACGCCGCTCACGCAGGGCGGGGACGTGAATGGGAACCACCTTGAGACGGTAGTAGAGATCCTCGCGAAAGTGCCCGTCCTTGACCATCTGGTCCAGATCCTGATTGGTGGCCGAGATGATGCGCACCGAGACCCGGATGTCCTTGGTGCCGCCGACCCGGCGGAAGGTCATCGTCTCGAGCACCTTCAGCAGCTTGACCTGCAGTGGCAGGCTCATCTCACCGATCTCGTCGAGGAACAGCGTGCCTCCGTTCGCCAGTTCGAGGAGCCCTTGCTTCTTCTGGCGCGCATCGGTGAAGGCGCCCTTCTCGTGGCCGAAGAGCTCGGACTCGAGCAGGTCCTTGGGGATGGCCGCGCAGTTGATCTCGAGGAAGGGCTTGTCGTGACGGCTCGACTTCTCGTGGATGATGGAAGCCACGAGCTGCTTTCCGGTTCCCGATTCGCCCTCGATGAGGACGCTCGTGGTGTCGGACTGAGCGACCTGCTCCGCGACCTGGTAGACACGCTGGATGGCCGGGCTCGTGCCACGTACGAAATCGCCGCCGCCGCCGCCGCGGACGCTGTCCTTCCGGCGCAGGAGTTCGAGCTCGCGGATGAGCTTCTGGGACTCGAGCCCGCGTTCGACGAGGACCCGGAGCTGATCGAGGTGAACCGGCTTGGTCACGAAGTCGAAAGCCCCCGCCTTCATGGCCTCGACTGCGGACTCGACGTCCGCGTGGGCGGTCAGGATGATGACCGGGAGCTCCCTGTACATCTCCTTGGCACGCTTCAGGACCTCGATGCCGTCCACGTCTCCGAGCTTCAGATCGAGCAGCACGAGATCGGGTGGTCCCTCGGCCAGTCGCTCGAGCGCACGGCGCCCGCAATCGGCGTCCCACACCTCATATCCGGAGTCCTTGAGCGCGTTCGAGACGAAGTGACGGATGGATTCCTGGTCGTCGACCACAAGGATGACGGAGGCCATGAAAGTGGACTCCTCCCGGCGTTCACGCCATGTTGAGGACTTTGTCAGTTGCCCGGGCTGGCGCCCGACGCCATGGCGGTCGTGCGGGCGTGAGTGTGATTACGCTCATGTTATCGGTGCGTGCGGGAGAGAGCTGAAGGCAGGAGGGGGAAGTGGCGCAGTGCGTGCTAATGCCGGGGGATGCTCTGGAACGAGACAGAATGGAAGGCCGACGAGGGTGCCAGGAGTCGGAGCCGATGGGGGCCGGGGTGGTGCTGGCACACAAACAACCGAGGCCCAGTGCAAGCACCGGGCCTCGGCGGATGGAAAGGCGCGCTCAGCTGCCCTTGCGGCTGAGCGAGGCGGAGCGGGGCCGTGCTGGCCCCCGCTCCGCCGGACCCCTGGCTAGCTGGCCGCGAGTTCGCTCGGGAACTCGCCGCCGCGCACGCCGGCTCCGGGTTGTGCCTACAGACCTTCCCGGTCGGCGTGCAGGATCACGGGTGATTGGACACGGGGCATTGGTACAACAAAGAAGGTGCGGGTGCGGAGGGCGCAGTGACCTCCGTCTCCCCCGTCGGCGCCTGCGCCACTGCCGCACCCTCGACTCCGGAGCCCCCGCTGAGTGCGCTCCGGAAGTCATCCCAGTCGACCCTGAGGATCGACGCCAAGACCACGATGAAACTGATCACGATGGCGGCCTCGAGAACGCTGGCGAGCATCGCCAAGAGGCTGTTGTGATGGATTGGGATGGCGTTCTCGCGCATGGTTGCTCCGGTCTCCCTCATGACGGCTGCAGTAGGCGCTTGAGGAGGCCCTGCTGCGCCTTCTCGACGGCCGCCGCGCGTGAGGGACCGACCTCGCTGAAGACTACGGCCAGGGTCCGGAGACTGTCCGCCAGCTCTGTCTTCGGTCCTACATCCTCCACCGGGACGCCGGCATTGATGGCGGCGAAGGCGGTCGCATGGTCGTCGGGCACGTGCCAGAACACCGGAATGCCGAACGCCTGCTCGAGCTGTTCGTTGACCCTGGCGGCCCGGTGCCGGTTGAGCACGAGTCGCAGGCGGCTGGCGTGCCCGAGTCGTGTGAAGGTCTCGATCGCGCGCCGCGTGTTCCGAATCGCCGGCAGGTCCAGGGTGGTGACGAGTAGGATGTGGTCGGCCAGGTCGAGCGCTTCGGCCGTGCGCGCGTCGAATCTCCGGGCCAGGTCGAGGACGATGTGCCCATAGGCACTCCGCAACTGGGTGAGCACGCGGGCGATTTCGCCGGGCGCGAGTCGATCCACCGCCGCGGCGTCGGCCGGCTGGGCGAGCATGTGAAGTCCCGAACGGTGGCGAATCAGGGGGGACTCGAGCGCCTCGAGGTCGAGGTTGCCCATCCGGCTCTGGTCGGCGAGATCGACAATCGAACGTTCGGCCTTCACGTTCAGATAGGTGTCCACATCGCCGAGTTCGAGGTTCAGATCGACGATCGCCGTCCGTCTCTCTTGCCGCGAAAGAAGGACCGCGAGATTGGTGGCCAGGAACGTCGCTCCGAGGCCACCCTTGGCGGCGAAGACGGCGATGATCTGTCCGGCTGTCCTCTCCACGTCCGTCGTATCCGCCTTGTCGGCAAGCAGGCGGCCCATGGCCTCCCCGACCTCGGAACGGTCCAGAGGTCGAGTCAGCACTTCCCGAATGCCGGCGCGAAGACCTTGCTTCAAGAGAGCTGGAGCGATGGTCTCGGCGCAGACCAGGATCGTGGTCTGGCGCCGGGCTTCGAGGGTCCTCTCGGCGAAGGCAAGGGTGGACGCCGGTGTGTCGAGACCGACGAGCACCAGATCCGGCATCTCGCTGAGGACCGCCGCGAACCCTTCCTCGGGTGTCTCGGCCTGGGCCGCGACGGCAACGCCACGGAGCTCGTCCAGGATGGCAACCGCCTGGGCGCGGAACGCCTGGTTCGATTCCACGATGACGGTGCGAAGCCGAGGCGCTGCCTTGCGGATGCGCTCGGCTGCTGAGAGGGCGGCCCCTCGCTCGGGGGGGGCGTGCGGAGAACCATCGGAGTGTGAAGGCGACTCTCCTGTCGCCACGAGGCGGAGGACCCTGCCCCCGACTTCTGCGGACTTCGGCAGCTGGCCCACTTGGGTGCCTCTCCCGGATGGGGCGCCGGCGGGCGAAGCGGGATGCCACAGCGGAGCGGAGTTCCGCCCGTCCCTTCCCGGCGCCACATTCCGTGGAGAGTGAATGATCACCATGGCCTCATCCTGTTGCGGGCGGCGGGGGGAGCCGAGCCTCTCGCTCTCGGCTCCCGGCCCCCGGAACCCATCCATCCCTGGCCCCAGGTTCACTGGCGACCGTTTCCCCCGCCAGCCTGCGTTCTCCGACGGCCGGGCCCAACAGGTCCCGACCTCTCCATGTCGTGCCCGAATCGCGGCCACCCGGTCCACACCCTGCCCGTCATGCGCGCCCCGACTCGGGCACCAGCCTCCTGCAGCCAACGAACCGGTAGGGCACTAGCCGCAAACCACCTGGGCTCACGGCGGCTGTCAGCCTCACCAGGCAGACAGCCACATCAGTCGTGGGGCACTAAGGGGCACTGGCGCGATGCGTCCATCGCCGGGGCACGGTCCATCGGTCATGCTCGTTGCGTCGTCGCGCGCCGAGCCCTCAGCGGCCCTCCTCTTTCACGCCTGGTCGCCGCCGGCGGGAGGCAGCCGCGGTGCTTCTTCGGGATGGGCCTGCCTCCAGCGAGCGCCAATGTGGGTCCAGGCCCAGCAAACCCCAACGGGAAATTTGTCATTTCATGGCAACGCGCCATATCACCATGGTTTGCATGATAGTCATGAGATATGACTGCAGGTCATGAAGAGGTGGCCCTGTGGCCCCAGGTCCGGCATGTGCGCGGTAACTAGTTGTGGAATCGACGGATGATGTTCGTAGGCGGCAGTGGAGTGCGGGTAAACGGCCGTGTATATGGCCGAAAAGATGAGAGATAGGCCCTAGCCGCGGCTAGCGGGCGCCGCGGCGCGTGATCATGACGACCACGGTACGGGCGAGGATTCGGAGGTCGGTGAAGATGCTGTGGCTGCGGATATAAGCGAGGTCGTACTCGAGCTTCTGGCGGACGTCGTCCTCTGAGGCGTCATAGCGGTGCTCGACCTGGGCCAGGCCGGTGATACCTGGTGGAACGCGGAGGCGGGACCTGTACTGGGGAATGTGCTTGGCGAAACGGTTGACGAAGAAGGGGCGCTCGGGACGGGGGCCGACGAGGCTCATGTCTCCACGGAGCACATTCCACAGCTGGGGAATCTCGTCGAGGCGGGTGGCGCGAAGGACGGCTCCGACACGGGTGATGCGAGGATCGTCCTTGAGGGCCCAGGTTGGCCCGGCTTCGTGCTCGGCATCGGCCACCATGGTGCGGAACTTGTAGATGTCGAAGCGGAGGCCCTCGGCCTCGAGATGGCGTCGGCCGAACCGCCGCTGGTCGCTGGAGAGTGACGCAGGACTCCGACGCCGGACCGCCCGTCGCCGGTTGAGCCCCACCCGCTCCTGGCGGTAGATGACCGGCCCCGGGGAATCGATGCGGATCGCTGCCGCGATGATGAGCGAGATGGGGGCGCAGATACCCATGAGCGAGACCGCGCCGACAATGTCCACGACCCTTTTCGCCATCGAGAGGTGAACCGAGGGGTCGCCCGTCGCCACGTGATCCGCAACCATCTGCACGGGCGCAGCGGTGGCTGCGTCTTCACGTGGCCAGGAGGCTTCGTTGGCAGATCGGGACATGGCTTGGGATCCTCGTGTCAGCTCCGCGCCGCGGTGGCAGCGCGGGGGGTATCGGTTTCCCCCTCTGCAATGGCGATGCCAGCGGAGGGACCGGATTGGAGTCCGTGACAGGAAAGTGCGATGACCACAATCGTTTTGATGAATGGGACTTGGGAAGAGTAGCCGAGGTCTGCGGGGAGAGCGGGAGGTGGAAGGAGGCCGGAAGCTGGGGCGAATCCCGCCAACTCTCTGGGCCAGCAGGCGCACCAGGCGGACGAGCGACGGCTGCCTGAGGGTGGCGCCCCGAACGGAGAAGGCTGGCTAGCGGGCTCCCCGGCGGCTGATCACGACCTGTACGGTGCGAAAGAGGATCTGGACGTCTGTCGTAAGGCGACAGTTTTCTATATAGCGAAGGTCGAAGTCGAGCTTGTCCCGGACATCTTCCTCGCAACCATCGTAGCTCTGTTCGACCTGCGCCAATCCAGTGATGCCGGGGAGGGCGCGCAGGCGATTTGTATAGCCCGGGATGCGCCGCGCGAAGCGGCCCACGAAATGAGGACGTTCGGGGCGTGGTCCGACCAGGCTCATCTCTCCCCGAAGGACGTTCCAGAGCTGGGGTAGTTCATCGAGGCGCAGGAGCCGCAGCCACTTCCCGATCCGCGTCACGCGTGGATCGTTCTGCAGGGCCCATACCGGGCCGATCCCGTCCTCCGCGCCCACGACCATGGTCCGGAACTTGTGGATACGGAAGAGCCTGCCTTCGGAGAGGATGCGGCGACGATCCGAGCGCCGTTGCTCGGCCTGGACCGGAATGTGGTCACGCCGCCGCTCGCGGTGGCGCCGGTTCAAACCCACGCGAATCTGGTGGTAGAGGACCGGCCCTGGGGAGTCGATGACAACCGCCAGCGCCACGAGGGCGAATAAGGGCAGCAAGATGATGAGCAGGAATCCCGACATGACGATATCGAACAGCCGTTTGGCGAGAACGGTGTTGAAGGGCACGCGAGCGACGGCGCCCGACGTCGTCATGCCAGGAGAGCTCGACTCCCTATCGGGGGATAGCGATATCAAGGTCGTCGGACCTCTCTCGGATGTCTTGGCTGGGATGTCTAGCCGAAGCCTTGGAGCGGGAACCGGATGGGGCGACCCGGGAGAGCACTCCCGCTCGGTCTCAAGTCTCAAGTGTTCTGCTCAGCGACCCCGCGCCGCCGACCAGTCTTCTGAGTCCTGCTCTGCCGAGCTGGACACCACGCGCAGGTCAAGATACCACCCGAGCGCATGGGTGCTGCGACTACATCTACAGCTAGAGGCTACCAGAACTGGGAGCCTCTTTGCAACTGGGACTCATGACCATCGGCCTGGCCGGGCAGGGCCAGGGCTAGAAGTCCACCCGGAGGCCCAGACGGCCCGGGCCGGCGGCAATTCCAGCCCGCACCGGGGCTTCCCGGCAGGATGAGGACCCGGGCTGGCTGGGACGCTCCCCTCCCGCCGCGCTCCGGCTGCCTCTCGGAGGGGACGGGGTCCCCAGATAGGCATCGATCAGGTTGGCCACCCAAACGCCGGCTGTGACGCCGGCCAGGATGTTGCGCGTATCCCGGTGATTCTTCGCGGTCGAGCTCTGGTCCTCGACGGCGCCCCGGAAGATCTCCACTTCCTCAGGGTCGGCCAGGGGATCCTCGTAGAGCTCCTCGTAGGCCCTGAGGGTGATCAGGGATTCCTCGTAGGCGTGCTCGGCCATGAGCAGCCCCGTAACCGAGGCCAGGGCCCCCAGAAAGGCGACTTGCCCCGCCCGCTGGCGCCCAGCGTAGTATTGGCCAAGACCGGGCACCAGGGAGCGCAGCACCGCTTCTCCCCGGCTCATCGGGCTCAAGCCGAATGTCAGCGACGTGATATCGGCGTCGACCCGGCCAGGACCCGGAGTGAGGAAGTAGGTATCGATCAGGGAGACCCCCCAGACCGTCCCCATGAACAGGAGCCAATCCCGGCTGGCGTCGCTGGCCGCTTCCGCCGTCGAGGCCTGCGACGCCGCATCGAGGCGGATCCGGGCTCGCTCATTGGGATCGCCTCCAGTGGCCTCATTGCTGACGCCGAGATCGTCTTCCGCGTTGCCCCGGCGAACCTCGGCGCCTATCAAGCCGATGACTCCCACTCCCCCGGCCAGGGCGAATCCCGCGCCGCGGTAGGCATCGCCTTGTCCCCCGGTGAGTTCGGCCAGTCCCGGCCACGCCACCGCCTTGATGACTCCTCCCGCGCTCGTGGGCCGCGGGGAAGAGAGCTCGACGGGGCCTGCATTTCCAGGGAACTCGACTTCGACTCGCTGGTGCTCGTAGCCGTAGGAGTTGATCTCGAGTCGGTAGGAGCCAAGGAGATCCCCGGGAAGGGCAAGGGGGGTGACCCCGGTCAGACGGCTGGGCCCGATGAGAGCGGCATCCGCGCGGTCGGGACGCGTGTTGACCGTGTAGTACCCGGGCCTTTCCTCGACCCATGACGGCGTCCGCGGATCGCCTGGTGTCTGTCCGTTAGCGGCCGCGGCCAGGAAGATGAGGAGGTAGCTGAGTTCGGGGAGCTGGCGGAATGGAGCCCGGTGGGTCGTGTCGAGTCGAGGCAAGCCGTTTCCTCCCCTGGAGAACCCCTGGGCGTGGATCCCCGGTAGCAGGTGCGAGGCCTGCTGGCCGCCGCCCTTCATGGGCAAGCCGCGGAGGGTCTTGCCGCGGCTGCCGGCCGTTGCGGCCGCCACGCTAGGTGATGCCTCCCCCACCGTCAAGCTGTGGAGCCTGCTCGGGCCGTGCTACGGGCCCCGTTAGCGGGAAACCGGCCTCCGCCAGCGCCTCGCGCATCGGCCCGAAGCGGAATCGGCTGAGCAGATGCGTGAGCCGCTCCTCGGTCGAGTCGAGGTTCGCGTAATGCGTGAAGCCGCCGAGGTGCCCGCCCCCGATCCTGGGTTGCCCAGGGTCCACCTCCCAGGGGTGGACGTTGACCACCGCCGGGTGCCCCTGCCGGTTGAGCTGGGCGATCGCGGCGGCCGAGATCGCCAGCGGGAACAGGCGCAAGTACCCGCCTGAGGCCGCAGGGATGTTCATGTTGCCCACGCGCCAGGTGGTGAGTGGGAACTCGATGAGCCCGTCGATCGCGTAGGGGTGTCGCGGCGCGCTGGGAATCCCGTAACGGGAGCGCCGGATGGGGTAGACGCTGGAATCGTAGAGATAGCCCGCGGCGCGGATGCTGGCGAACGCCCACAGGTTGCGCTCGGTTATCGAATAGGAAGGTGCCCGGTAGCCGAGGATCGGCTCTCCGGTGAGGTCGGCCAGCAGGTGCCGTGCGGTCGTGATGTCACGGGCGAATTCCTCTTGATCCTGTTCATAGACCAGACGGTGCTCGTGGCCATGCGACGCAACCTCATGCCCTCGCGCATGGATCTCTCGGACCAGTGACGGAAAGCGCTCTGCATTCCAGGTGAGGACGAAGAAGGTGCCCCGGACATGATGATGATCGAGAAGCGCGAGCAGGCGTCGCGTGTTGGCCGTGATCCGGCTCTCATAGCGCTCCCAATCGCGCCGGTCGATGCGGTGAGCGAAGTTCTCGACCTGGAAATAGTCCTCGACGTCGACGGTGAAGGCATTCAGCAACGCGAATCTCCCCTCGATATCTTTCAAGTCGGCGTGGGCAGAGCCCGGTCGCCTCGTAGCTCATCGTAGACCGCTGCCGTGGCCTGCGCCATGGCCCGGCGAGAGAAGCAGGCGGCAACGAGGGCCTGGCCGGCGGCAGCCAGCTGTCGACGAAGCTCCGGGTCGGAAAGCAGTCGCTCGAGGCCATCGACCATGCCCTCCACATCCCTGGGCATGAAGGTGAGGACTGGTGGGGTGCCCCGTTCCTCCCCCGCCCTGATGATGTCTCCGACCCCGCCGACTGGAGTGACGAGTGCGGCGCGCCCGGCAGCCAGCGCTTCGAGCAGGGCGAGCGGCAGCCCTTCCCGCCACGAAGGCATGCAGAATACATCCAGGAGCTGGTAAAGCGCGGGCGTGTCGGTGCGGAGTCCCGCAAAGCGGACTCGCTCGGCGATGCCGAGGCGGCGTGCGAGATCGGCGAGCGGAGCCCGCTCACTCCCCTCACCCACCAGGAGCACCTGGAGCTCGGAATGGCGAGGGAAGAGCCGTGCCACGGCATGAATGAGCGTGTCGAGTCCCTTCTCCTTGCTCAAGCGCCCGATCGACCCAACGATCACCGAGTCGCTGTCGAGGCCGAGCTCCGCGCGGAGCGATGGCGGTGGCGGACGCTGGTCGGCGAAGCGATGGACATCGATCCCGTTCGAAATGAGCAGTGGGCGGAGCCCGCGCCGGGCTTCGGCAGCGCGCATCGGCTCCGACACGCAGATCACCCGATCGAAGCGGCGCACCAGACGAGTCTCCAACGACTCGTAGAGACGGAGCTTCCAATCGGTGCCGACACGGCCGTGGAGAGTGGCGACGCGCGGTGTCGCCGCCACGCGCGCCAGGGCGATCAGGGCATTCGACTTGTAGTCATGACCGTGCAGGATGACTGCGCCCTCGATGGTGGCGAGCCGCCGGAGATGAGCGGCGGCTCGACTCAGGTCGAAGCGCGAGGCGAGGACGAGCGGCCGCACCGGGACCCCGAGCTCGGCTCCCGCGTGGCGCAGCGCCTGACCGCTGCCATCGGATTCGAGAAGGGGAACGAGAACGGCACGATAGCCAGTCGCGCCGAGCTCCGTGCAAAGATCGAGGACGACACGATCGGCGCCGAAGATCCCGCCGGAGGAACGCAAATGGAAGACCGTGGGCATCCGCGCCGGCACCGGTCCGGGGGTAGCTCCGGTCATGGCCTGGGGCCGGGGCTCGGAGCAGGGCATGCCCGTCATGGGTCCGCTCCGGTCCGTCCTCCCCGGCGACGTCGGGATCGAAGCTCCTCCGAGTAGAGATCGCTGTAGCGACGAAGCATGACGGCAAGAGCGAACTCCGATCGGGCGCGGGCGCGCGCCGCGGAGCCGAGTCGATGCGCCTCCTCGGGGGAGGCCAGCAGACGATCCAGCGCAATCGCCAGCGGTTCCGGGTCTCCCGGGGGCACCAGGAGCCCGGTTGGGACTCCCTCCCCGAGGACTTCGGCGTTCCCGCCGACTGCTGTCGCCACGATCGGCAGGCCGGCGGCCATGGCCTCGATCAAGGCCAGCGACTGACCCTCGGACAACGATGGCAAGGCGTAGATATCGAAGGCGGCGAGGAGGTCGGGAACGTCATCACGGAAACCGAGCAGATGGAGACGATCGGCGAGGCCAAGCGCGGCCGCCTCCGAGCGCAGGACGGCCTCCTCGTCGCCGCGCCCGGCAATGACGACATGCACTGGTTGGTCCATGCGGGATGCCGCTTCAAGCAGCGTGCGGTGTCCCTTCACCGGATAGAGATTGCCCACCGCGCCGATGACGCGGGCGCCGGGATCGAGCCCGAGCAGAGCGCGCCCACGGGCGCGATCGCCCCTGGCAGGGCGGTCGACGTCGATGCCGTTGGGGATCACCCGCACCGGACCGAGGCCCAGCTCGGCGGTAAGGAAGTGCTGAATGTCGCTGGAGACGGCAACGATCCTCGTGCCCAGGCGGGCGGCGAGCTTCAAGGCCTTGATCCGCCTCCCCGCTTCGGCGTAGTAGCCGCGCCCGTGCACGGTGGCCACGGCCGGGACGCGGGCGCAAGCTGCGGCGAGTCCGCCATAGACATTCATGGTGAATTCATGAGCGTGCACGATATCAACGCCGGCGCTACGGATGTGGCGGGCCAGGCGCCAGGCCAGTGCGGGGTCGATGGCGCGGCGCAGCGTGAAGAAGATCGGTTCCCGTCCCTGGGCGCGGATCTCTCGCGCCACCCAGCCCTCCTTGAGGAGGCCGACGGTGCTTCGATACTCCCCCGCTTGCTCGAGCGCGAGGGCCAGGTTGATCAGGACACGCTCAGCCCCGCCCGGTCCCCCGGTCTCGATGAGATGCAGAACGTGAGTCGGCCGGACATGAGCTCGCGGGTCCGGCGTAGATGCCAGCCGCGGATGGGTCGGGCCCGCCGCGCTCATGACGCATCTCCGGCATTCGCGCGGCGCGAAGTCGCAGTGCGGCGGCGAAGGGTGTCGCGGCCGGAGCGCAGGTGCGCGTACGTATGGCTCAGAGCGCTGAGCGTCCAGGCCGTGGGTCCCGGGGGCGGTGCGGCGCCGCTGAGTCCGAGGAAGCGCCCGCGTAGCTCGAAGCGGCCGGCGCGGAGCGCGGCGAAGATCGCCGCCTGCGACCGCTCGCCGGCCTCGACCAGGAGCTCGAGATCCGCCGGCGAGTCGAGGGCATGCAGGTCGAGGGCGGCGAAGCCGCGGAGCTGTGGATTCGCCTTCCACCAGCGGTGCCACAATTCCATGGCATCGGCCCCGGGGGCGAGCCAGCCGTCCTTGGTGATGTTCCAGACTTCGATGCCGTCGACGGCGGCAGCGAGTTCGGTCGGGTGATCCGTCCCATAGGCAGCGGGATGAGCGACCACCGCCAGGCCGTCGTGGCGACGGACGTGGGCGGCGACGACGAAGGGATCGTCGGATGCGGTCGGTACCGGGACCCCGAGGCCGAGAATGTGGAGGCGGCGACGGCAGGAGAACTCGACTCCTGGAATCACGAGAAACGACTCGCTCGAGGCTTGAGCCGCGTCGCGGGCCATGGCCTCCAGATCGGCTGCCTCGAGCCCGTCCGAGTGCTCCGTGATGCAGATGAAATCGAAGCCCCGCCCGCGGAAGAACCGCGCGAGCTCGGCCACCGTCACCATCCCGTCGTAGGAGTAGCGCGAGTGCACATGGATGGCGCCGCGGAGCCGGCGCCCCTGCCCCATCGCTGCCGGGGTCTGGCCCCGAGCGTGGGCGGCGGGTGCTGGCGCGCGCAGATCGCGGACATACGCCGTGAGCTCGCAGAGCGCCGGCCCGGGATCGCTCGCGCGAAAGACCTCACCCTGTCCAGCGAACGGATTGAGGAAGGCGGCCACGGCACGGAGACGAGATGGAGTATCGGGCGGCAGGTCGCGGCTGTCACGGGCGCGGAGACGGATGAGGAGGTGATCGAGATCACCGAGCTCCCAGCGCAGGCGCGTGCCCACGCGGTAGTTCGTGACAGGGAGCGGCGTCTCGCCGACCGCGAGCTGGTAGAGGAGCCACGGGAAATCCACACCGGCGGCGATGGCCAGGGCCAGGGAGCCCCAGAACCGCGGGTTCATCTCCATGAGCCGCGGTCGCCCATCACGCGCATCCACCTTGAACTCGATCATGCAGACGCCATGCCACTCGAGCGCCGCCAACAGCCGCTCCGCGGCCGCGGCCAGTTCCGGGGGAACCGCGATCGACTCGGAGAGCACGCTGACTCCACCGGAGGGAGGCTTCTCGCGCAGGCGCCGGTGAGCGAAGCGGGCGAGCACACGGCCGTGATCGGCCAGGAGGAAGATCCCCATCCCGTAGCCGGGTATGCGCTCCTGGATGAGCGGATCGGGAATGCGAGCGCTCAGCGTCTCCCATGCCGGAACGAGCTCGGCGGCGGAGTGCACGTAGGCGACTCGTCCCTCGATGAGGCCGTGTGCTGTCCGGTGGCGAGAACGTCGCGGTTTGAGGACGACCGGGTAATCGAGTGCCGGAGCCAGGGAGCGTACCTGGTCCACATCGCCAGGGCTCCACGTGCGCGGCGACTCCACGCCGACGGTACGGGCCACCTCCAGGAGTCGGCCCTTGTCCCAGGCCTGAGCCAGAGCCTCGGCGCTGGGTATGGGCAAGAGGGCGCCGGCCAGCCGGTCGCGCGCGGCATCGACCACGGCCAGGCTGGCATCGGTCAGTGGGAACCAGACCTGCCCTGGCTCGCGACGCGCCAGCGCCTCGAGCTCGGCGGCGAGTGCGTCAGGCGCGCTCATCGGGCTCGGCATGAGAATCCGGCGGGTGGCATGGCGGGAAGCACCCGCGAGGGGATCGCTCCGAGCGGCAGCCACCGAGACCGGTACGCCGCGCCGGCCCAGGCTCCGGGTCACGGCGAGAGCGACTCGCTCTTCCCCGTCGAGAACGAGCGCGGGGGGCCGCATCATGGCGTTCTCCCCCGGCGTGTCCGGCGCAACTCATCGAAGAACCCGAGCACCTCGCAGGCGAAGATGGATGTCGAGAAGCCAAAGAGCCCACGGGAGCTGCCTTCACTGATGTTCTTGCGCCGAATCGCAAAGTCCTGAAGGCAGCCGGGGTCCGGTGCCTCGTCGGTGACGACGGCGAGCGCGAAGCCGGCGTCGCGCACGGCGCGGGACAGCTCCGGACTGGCGTTCCCGTTCGGATAGGCGAAACAGGACGGTGGTTCACCGAACTCGTCGGCCAGGCGTTGCCGCGACCCTCGAATCTCGGTCGAGGCCCGCGCCGGCTCCAGTCGGGTCAGGATGGCATGGGTGGCGCCGTGGGCGCCGATCTCCACCCCCGCCGCGCGGATCTCCGCCACCTGGGTCCAATCGAGGAGGCGGGGGGCAAGACCTTCGGCCCGGCATCCGGTCTTCTGCTCGATCAAGGTGAGCATATGGTCCCGTTCCTCGTCCGTCATGTCCTTGGCGGCCTCGATCAATCGATCGAGCGCGGAAGGCAGCACCTGCTCGCCCGTTCCGGCGACCTCGAGGAGCGCCGACATCACGGGCGCCGGAAGGCCGTCGAGCGCGCCGGAATCGAGCCTTTGCCGTTCGTCCCGCGACAGCATGTAGATCAGGCGCTCGGGCCAGAACAGGTGGTTGGTACCGAGCAGCTCGGTGACGACGAAGAGCGTGGCCGGCAGGCCCGCGGAGCGCAGCACCGGCAGGGCGTGGGCATGGTTGTCGGCCCAGCCATCATCGAACGTGATGGCGCAGAGGCCGGGATCCTGCGCGCTGGCCGCCCGGACCAGAGGCACGACGTGAAATAGGCGGCTCAAGAGCCGGATCTGGCGCGCAAACGTCGCGGTCGAGACCACGATGCCGGCCTGGGAGAGGTCCGTGCCGAGGCTGGGAGGCAGAACGCGGTGATAGGTGACGATGAGGGGCCTGCCCCGCAACCGCCGGCCCTGGGCGCGCCACCACAGCGTGAGAAGTCCGGTTCGGTAGAGGAGTCCGGCGATCAGCTGCTTCAGCGCGCGCGCAGCGAACGCGATCATGAGCCCACCGTCCGGGAGGAGGGTCGAGTTGCCTTGAGATCCCCGGCAGCTGGTTCGGGACCAGACGGCGGAGCCGCGGCCTTGACCATGACGGAGGAAGGAGTCCGGAGCAGCTCCGCGAGCGTTCGCGTCATCACCTCGACTTCGCGCTCGCCGATGTGCGGATACGTGGGCAGACAGAGCAGTCGCTCGGCCAGCTGCTCTGCTCTTGGAAAGCGCGCTCCGGATCGCGGTTGGTTTCGGGTCAGGGCTGGGATCGCCGTAACCGGGGCCGGATAGAGCCGGCTGGCGCCGATGCCGGCGGCTCTGAGCGCGCGGTAGGCGCGCTCGCGAAGCGCTGCCGTTTCGAGCAGGACCGGGAAGCGCAAGTGGATCGCCTCGCTGTCGGGTGCGTTCGCAAGGAACGATAGGCCGCTCAGCGAAGTCAGCCTCCGGGCGAGCTCCTCCCCGATCCGCCGCCGCGCTCGATTGGCGGCCTCGAGCCGGGCCAGGCCGCGGGCGGCGAGCGCGATGCGAAAGGAGTCGAGGCGCCGGATGGGAAAGGCCGGGTCATAGGTGGTCGAGCCGAGCTTGAGGAATGGGAGCCGGGCCGGAAGCCAGTAGAGGCCGGGACCGAGCAGGGGCGACATCGCGACGGCCTCCAGTACCCGGGCCGCAGCCGGGATGGCGGGAGCCGGGGCGAGATCTCCGAGCGCCGGTTCGAGCAGAGCAGCGATCTGCGGATCGGCGCTGGTAATGGCGCCACCGCCCAGTGCGCTGAGCGGCTTGCCGCGGCCGAAGCTCAAGATACCGAGATGTCCCCCGCTGCCGACCGCCCGCCCGCGATGCCGGGCCCCGAGGGCCTGCGCCGCGTCGTCGATGACGAGGGTCCTCGAGTTCTCGGCGGCGCGTGCGATCGGTTCGAGGTCGATGGGAAATCCGAGGAGGTGCGGCACGATCACGGCCAGGGTGTGCGGCCCGAGGTGGGGCGCCACCGATTCTGCATCAAAGGAGAGGCTTGCCGGCGCGCAGTCGACGAGACGGAGCTTGAGTCCCGCCCGGACCACGGCTGCGGGCACGGTGAAGCAGGTGTAGGCCGGCACGACGACCTCGTCGCGTCCGGGCCGCGCGGCATGCAGGGCGGCGAGAGCGACAGCGAGGGCGGCGCGCCCCGAGATGACAGGGGCGGCGAGTTGCACTCCCAGTTTTGTGGTGAACGCAGTCCGGAAGTCGGCGTCCGCTCGGTTCGCATCGATCGACGCCGCCAGCGCCTGCAAGATGTGGCCGGCCTCCACCGGGAAGCCCACGGGGGGTGTGAGCGGCCTTCCCCAGGATGGCACCACTTCATCTCCAGGACCCAGCACGAAGGGCTCCTCCCCTTCGAGCTCACTGCTTCCGGGCAATCGAGGCCCTGAAGTGGAGCTGAGCGGCTCGGGTCGGGATGAGCGTTCGGTCGTCATCTGGTTCTTGAGCTGGATCGGACTGGCGCCGATCTCGATAGGGTGCCGAAGGCCAGCAAGCCTTGGTGCGGTAGCGTCAGGACGAGGATCCAGCTGCCCACGGACAGCGCGATCGGGGGGCACCACCGGCAGAGCCTATCCTGGCCGCCCGGACTGCTCAAGGTCCGTTCGCCGGGATTCTCCGCCCCCATCGCCGGGTTATCGGCAGGTCGGTGCTCCTTCTCGCGGTTCGGCGCCGGAGACGGCATGGAGCTGGAAGCGGTGGCCTGCTAACCTACAGCCCGCTCGCCGTCGATTCATCATCCAGAAGCCGGGAGGCATGCGGTGGTCCAATCCGAGGCATGACGGGCTCCTCCAAGAAAATCCTGCCGATTTCCCCCCGCCGCGTCGCCGGGGACTCGCGAGCCGCCCTCACCGTGCGGATCGCCGATGATCGTGAAGCCTGGGACGCGTTTGTCCTCGCGCATCCGGACGCGACCGTGGCGCATCTCTGGGAATGGGCTCTGATCATTCGCGAGACCTATGGTCACCACACGCATCATCTGGTGGCATCCGACGCGACAGGTCTGGCTGGGATCCTGCCTCTCACCGAGGTGAGAAGCAGGATCTTCGGTCAGAGCCTCTGCTCCCTTCCCTATCTCGACTACGGTGGAGTGCTCGCCACCTGCTCGCCGGCCTGGAGCGGGCTGGTCACGGCGGCTGCCGAGATTGCGGTCGGGCGCCGCATCCAGCATCTCGACCTCCGCCAGTCTCAGCGTCCGGCTCTGGTGCTGCCCGTCCGTTCGGACAAGGTCACGCTCGTGCTCGACCTGGCCGGCGGCCGCACGTTCGCTCGCGCCGGCAGCACAACGGCTCAAGTTGAAGGCATGTGGCAGGCGATTGGGGCCAAGACGCGTAACCAGGTCCGCAAGGCTGAAAAGTCCGGCCTCGCCGTCGAGCAGACGGACGGTCGCGGCGTACGTGATTTCTATCGGGTCTGGCGGGTCAACATGCGGGATCTCGGCTCTCCGGCGCATAGCGAGCGTTGGTTCGAGGCGCTCTTCGCTCACCTTGGCGGAAGGGCGCAGCTGTACCTCGTCCGCCGTGGTGCAGAGGTTGTGGGTGGTCTGGTCGCGCTCACGTTCCGCGATACGGTCGTCGTTCCCTGGGCCTCTTCGGATCGGCGCTACTTCAGCATGAGCCCCAACAACCTGCTCTACTGGACCGCCATTCGCGATGCGATTCTGGCCGGTCGCCGTGCCTTCGACTTCGGCCGCTCCTCCGTCGGCTCCGGGACCTACCATTTCAAGCGGCAGTGGGGAGCGACCGCGGAGCGTCTCTACTGGCAGGAGTTCACGGCGGCCCAGGCGGTCGCGCTGCTCGAGCTCCTGGGTCCGGACGAGGAGCCTCCGGCGATCACCGGTCCGCCCGCGGGGACCCGCGGACGCGCCCTGGCGGAACGGATCTGGCGCCACTTGCCGGTACCGGTCGCCACCTGGGCTGGCAGTCGCCTTCGGGGCGGGATCACGTTGTGAGCGGCCATCACAACCAGGTTGCCGGCGGGACTAGAGAAGGACGGCCCGCAGCGCGCTGACGACCTTGTCGACGTCCCCCTCGGTCATGGCCGGATAGAGCGGAAGCGAGAGGCTCCGCGCGTACACCTGCTCGGCCTGCGGCAGGTCGCCGGGCCGGTAGCCGAAGGCCCGGGCATAGAACGGCATCAAGTGCAGGGGGCGGAAGTGGATCGAGGTGCCGATGTGCCGGTCCTTGAGCTCCCTGGCCAGGGCATCCCTCGTGATCCCGGCACCGGGATCGATGAGCAGGATGAACAGGTGATGGCCGGCGCGACCACCCGCCACCGTGAGCGGCTGGAAGCTCACGGGCAAACCACGGAGTCTCTCGGCGTAGGCCAGCGCCAGCCGTCGCCGCTCCGTGTAGAAGGACTCCAGTCGCTCGAGTTGCACGAGGCCGAGCGCGGCCTGGAGGTCGGTCAAGTTGTACTTGAACCCGGGTTCCAGCACGTCGTAGTGAGCGCTGCCTTCCTTGGTGTATCGCTTCCAGGCGTCCTCTGAGAGACCGTGAAGCGAAAGCAAGCGGCCCCTGGCTGCAAGGTCCGCCTGGTTGGTGACGAGCATGCCGCCTTCCCC
Source organism: Candidatus Eiseniibacteriota bacterium (assembly GCA_963823555.1). GTDB lineage: Bacteria > Eisenbacteria > RBG-16-71-46 > CAVPCR01 > CAVPCR01 > CAVPCR01. Next base: position 1,351,290 of record CAWGMA010000001.1, read on the forward strand.
GGTCGTGATGCTCTTCGTCGGGTAGAAGCTGAAAGCGCCGATGATGCCATGCGCACCGGCATGTTTTCCCGCGATCTCGGTTTCGATGGCGTGCGCGGCATCCTCGATCACATGAAGCCCGCGCTCGGCGGCGATGGCCAGGAGTTCCGACATGGCGCAGGGATAGCCACCCAGGTGCACCGGGATCATGGCTCGCGTACGGGCGTTCAGGCGAGTCCTGACGTCCCCGGGGTCGAGGGTGAGCGTCTGGGGATCGATGTCGCAGAGCACCGGGCGCGCGCCGACGTGCACGACCACGTTGGCGGTGGCGGCGAACGTCGTGGTCGGGACCAGGACCTCGTCACCCGGACCGATCTCCAGCAGGCGAAGGGAAAGGTGAAGCGCTGCCGTACAGGAGCTGACCGCGATCGCGTGGTCGGTCCCGACGAGATCGGCGAAGGCGCGCTCGAAGGCCCTGGCGCGAGCTCCCGTGGTGAGCCATCCCGAGCGCAACACCTCGATCACCGCCGCTTCTTCCGCCGGTCCCAGCGTTGGGCGGTGGAAGGGCAGGAACTCGTCCTCGGAGATGGCCTCGGCTCTGCTCGGATCAGTCTTCGGCTGTTCGCTGTTCACGATGATTCAGGCCTCGAATGGGTTGATACATCGCAGGGCGGGTGTCCTGGATCCTCCATAGAATGACAGATCAGGGGGGCGTGCGCGATGGCTGGTCGTTGGTGTTCGCAGCGGTCGTCGAGGGGCGATGGTGGCTGTGGAGCAGGAGCCGATGTTCCCTCTGCCATCTCAGGAAGGTCATGAGAAGACCCGCGAACTTGGCGTTCATGGCCCTGGCCGACACGCTCACGGGTTCGCGGCGTGTGGCCATCCGGACCAGGTACATCGGGAGCATGAGCGCCGTGAGGTCGGGATCGAGCTCGAGGCGATCCACGTAACGCGTGAACTCGGAACGCAAGAGGCGCGAAAACCAGTTCTCGATGAAGTAGGTGGCGATGAGCGAGGCCTCCGGCTCCGCTCCCCGAGCGTCCTTCGATACGCTGAAGCTCGACATGAAGGTGTGGATGTCATGGTAGGAGGTGTCGCGCTCGCGATAGCCGTCCCAGTCGATGACCCGCAGGCGGGTGCCGCGGACGAAGATGTTCCCCGGCCAGAGATCGCCGTGCAGGGCCAGCGCGTTGACGGTCTGGCCGCGGAACCTGGCGAGTTCGGCGGTGAGCTCGGCGAGCAAGGTCGATTCCTCGCCCTCGAAGTGGTGCCAGGTCTTGAGCCGTGCGACCGGCTCCTCCACTGCGTGGCGGTAGATCTCGTCATCGAACTGGACCGGAGCCAGACCGCTCTGGCCAAAGGCGATGAGCCAGTCCACGACGCTCCGCACGTAGCGCGCGACCGGTGCTTCCCGGCCGTGCCGATCGAGCATGACGGCGGGCACGAAGCGCCGGCCGCCGGCGTACTCCTCGAGTCCTACCCAGTGCGATCCGTAGGGGACCCCGGCGAGCGGAGCAGGGATGGTATGGGCGAGCTCGAGCCCCACGCGGTGCCGGAGTCGCTGCACCTGGTCGAACTCGCGCACGAGACGGGCGCGGGCGGCGCGGTCAGCCGTGACCTTGGCGACGAGAGCCGGTTCGCCTTCGCCATCGAAGAAGAGATAGAAGTAGGTATAGGGGCGCGGAAAATCTCCGACATGGCCGAACTTGAGCCAGTGCACGGCCCGGGGTCGCGGCCAGCGGCCACCGACCAGCGCGTCCCAGTGCTCGAAGAGGTGCTCGGTCAGGCCTTGGATCACGCTGCCTCCGCGATCGCGCCTTCGCCGCGGCGGGTGGCGATGATCGTGAACTGGGGAGCCAACCATGGCAGGAGGCCGAGACGCGCCACCGCGGCGAGCAGGGTGCGCGCGATGCGTCTCTGGCCGCTTTCGATGAAGAAGGGCGGCTCGAAGTGAAAGGCGGAGGCGCGACGGCTGTCCAGTGGCAGCATGATGTGCGGTTCAGCCAGGCTCGGCAGGCAGATGAAACCGCTCACCGGGGCGAAGCCGGCGCGCCGAACGAGCCGACGCACCTGACCGTAGAGGCTACCGCCCTCGGCATCGGGGGCGATGTCCACTCCCTCGTAGGTCAAGAGCAAGCGCGAAAGAGCGGCTGTCGTGGACGGAAACTCGGCGGCGAGGACCCCGCCTGGAATGAGCGCGCGGTGGGCGGCGGTCAGAGCCAGCGATCGAACGCGAGGGTCGGCGGCGCAGCCCCGCGCGAGGACGGCCACATCCGCGCTGGCGCGGGCCGCATCTCGACCGTCGCGGCTGTGCTGGACATCGCCGCCGCCTGCCCGGGAGAGCGCGGCTTCGAGGACGATATCGCCCTCTCCCAGGATCAGGATGCGAGTCGAGGGATCGAGGCCAAGGATGGCGGAGAGCGTGCTCAAGACCGTCTCCGCGACGCGCTCCAGCACGCGCCCAGACCGGCGAGCAAGCCGAGGCTGGCGAATGCCGGGGGCGTCAGACGGGAGCCCAGGGTGGACTCCCCCATCCCCGTGACGAGGAGAGCGACGATCGCCCCGGTCAGCCCCAAGGCCTCGATGGCTCGATCCCCGCCGCCGCGAGGAGCCTTCGCGCCGCTCGCCATGGCCACGAACACGAGCCACAAGAAGGGCACGAGAATCGGGAGCCCGCTCGCCACGGCCAGCCCGAGAACGATGTTGTAGGGGTTCCTGGGGTCGAGACGACCGAAGAGGGGATGCTCGGCGATGCTCTCGATACCCAGTGCCCAGTCCGCACGCCGATCGCCGAGGATGCCGAGGCCGCCGAGGGAACCCAGGCGATCAGCATAGGCTCGTCCGGTGTCGCCGCCGACCGCACCGAGCACCAGGGCACCGACCACGGCAGCGCCGATCAGCACGAGGGCGAGCACGAGCAGGCGGGTCCCGAGACGGCGATCGATCTTGAAGCCCAGAAGTCCCATCGCTAGGATGGCGGCCCACCCCCCCAGCCATCCGGAGCGCGAAAAGGAAGCTCCGAGGGCGACTCCGGAGATTCCGATAAATGACGCAATAACAAGCGATTGTCGTGGTCGCTTCATGATCCATGCGAGGCCGGGCGGGATCAGAAGAGTCAGATGAAGCGCGAGCAGCTCGGGCCCGCCCACGAGGCTCCCGATAGCCTGAACCCCGCGGCCTCGATCGAGCACGGCCTCGGCGAGGGCAGCCAGGCCGATGACTCCAGCGGCCGCCGCGCTGCCCCGGATCCAGGCCATGGCCCCGGTGCCCTCGCGGCCCAGGGCGTATCCCAGGGCGAAGAGGGTGGCGGCCAGGAACCCGGTACGAACGAGCCGCAGGACGGCGGGTCCGACCGCCGTCTCCGAGGCGCCGAGAGCACCCACCAGGGCGGCGAGGGCCATCCAGGCCCCGTAGGCCAGGGCGACGCCTCTCACCCCCGAGAATCGGAACAGAGACGGGCGGCGTGAAGCCAGGGTGGCGATCATGGCGAGGAGGAGGACCTCGCTCGGATAGATGGTGGTAGAACCGAACAGCGACTCCTGATTGGCGATGGTGACCAGAGGTACACTGGCCAGAAGGAGAGGCGCCGGGGCGCGGAAGGCCAGGGCCGCGGCGGCCACGGCGAAGAGGACAAGGAGGCTGGCCGGACGAACAGGTGTCCCGGCGAGACTCATGACAAGCAAGATCAATGCAAGGACAGTGATCGCCCAGGCTCCGATCCGCCGCCGGGGCTCGGGATCACGAGAGGATTCATGATCGAGACGCTCATCGGCATCGCGCGTGCTGTGCGCTCCACCATGTACCGAGTGTCGAGCTCCCACATTCTGGGCGTGGATTTCGACATCGTGCTTCATTTCGTGGTCAGTCTCGTCATCTTCGCCTGGGCCGAACGCCGCTATGGGGTGAAACGAGCAGCCTGGATCCTCGCTGTTCTGATCATTGCCAAGGAAATCGTCGACATCTTCCTCAAGTCACAGCTCGCCTACATCCGGCGGCCCACACCGCCCATGGTCATCGACATCGTGACCGACGTCCTGACCGGCCTCGCCGGCGGGTTGACCATGTGGCTCATCATTTATTTCCGCCGCCGGGCCACTCCGGCCTGATTCCGGCTCCGCACTTCATCCCGCATGGCCCATGGCCGGCTCGTGGCCGGCATGTCGAGCCGCGAGCTCATCGTAGAGCCGAAGCATGTTGTTGGCTACTCGCGGCCAGGCATAGTCCGAGGCCGCCGCGCGCCCGTCCCGCTGCGCCCAGCGCCCGGCGCCGGGCCGGATCGGCGAGCAGGGCGAGCACGGCGGACGCGAAGGCCTCCGGATCATCGGCGATCTCGATGTCGCGCCCGGCAGTTGCCCCGAGTCCCTCGCAGCCGATCGAGGTGGAGACCACCGCCTTTCCCATCGCCCAGGCATCGAGGATCTTGAGCCGGGTCCCGCCGCCCACACGGAGCGGGCAGACATAGACTGCGGCGTCCCGCACGAAGGGCCGGATATCAGGCACCAGTCCCGGCGCCTCGACGCCGTGACCGCCCACCTGCGCGCGCTCGACCTCGGGTGAGGGATGGGCGCCGACGACCGCGAACCGAGCTTCCGGCCGGACGCGCCGAATGAGCGGCCAGATGCGATCCAGGAACCAGGCCATGGCGTCCCGGTTGGGATACCAGGACATGCCCCCGACGAAGACGAGACGATCCCCACGTCCCTCCAGGTCGTCCGCCGGACTGAAGTAGTCGATGTCCACGCCGTTTACCACGACCTCGAAGCGCGCATCCGGGATCCGGCTCTGGAAGCTGTCACGATCGGCGGCGGAGACCGTGACATTGACATCTTGCTCGCGGCAGACTTGCTCCTCGTAGCGGGCCAGCTTGCGTGCCTGTTCGCCGATGTAGAAGCGCGCCAGCCGTCCCTTCTCGCTGGTCGCCCGGCGCTTGAGGAGCTCGGATTCCACGTTCTGGTGCACGAGGATCGCGGGAAGGTCGCGCGCCAGGGCCCCGTAGTGAGCCATGGCAATGGTCTCGTACTGGAGGATGCGGATCGGCCGCCGGGCGAGGAGGTCGATCATGGCGTGCTCGAGTGCGGGCGATGAAAAGCGCGGGACCGAGTACGGTAGCTCGGAGGCCAGATTGCGCAGGAGGAGCGCGGCATACGCAGCCCGTGACGAGCTCGCCGGCAGCGGGAAGATCTCAACCTCGGCGCAGATCTCGGCGAGATGGCGTCGCGAAGCCTCGATCTCCCCCGGAGGCAGGAGCACATCCTGGTTGAAGGCGTAGAGGTAGACGCGGTGGCGGCGGGCCGTCTCCCGGAGCAGGTTGTAGCAGCGGAGGAGCACGCCGCTCGTCGTGCGGCCAGGGGACGACATGCGAGAGAACCAGGATATCGAGGCTGTTCACCGGCCATCGCGGATGCTCCCCGCGTCAGGCGTACTGCGCATCGGCGACGTCGGCGCGCCCGACGATGTAGTCGCGATGCCAGAGCATGAAGGTCGATGAGCCCCCAGATCTGGTTGTCGTGGTTGGCGCGCAGCGGCGAAGTGGTCGTCCAGGACGCGCCGCACCTGCCGGATAGTGGAAGACGCCCACGTCGCGAATCGCGGGCTCGGCGAGCACGTCCTCGACGAACGGCGGAGCTCGCCCCGGAACCAGACCGTGAGCGGCACCGAGAAGCCCATCTTGCGCCGGTTGAGGATCTCGGGCGGCAGGAGGTCGCGCACCGCGCGCTTCAGGATGTGCTTGCGCTCCATGCCGCGCAGCTTGAGCTCCGGCGGGATGGTCGCCGCGTACTCGAGCAGACGGTGGTCGAGGAAGGGCACGCGCACCTCGAGCGAGTGCGCCATCGACATGCGGTCGGTGAGGGTCAGCAGGTCGCCGGGCAGGTAGAGCTTGAGGTCTGCAAATAGTGCGCGATGCAGCGGATCGGCGGCCCGGGCGGGGGCGATGGCCGCCTGGAAGTGAGCGCGGGGCTCGTCGAGCGCGATCTGCTCCTGCATGTCCGGGGTCAGGAGCGCGTGCGCGCTCCGCGCTGGAAGGCGGAGATCAGGTCGAAGTAGCGGTCGTCGAAGTCGAGATCGATGCGTGCGCAGGAAGCGCTTGAGCCGGCCCGCGAAGTGCGAGCCGCTCCGCGAGTCGGGGAGCCGTTCGACCAGCGGCTGCAGGAGGCCATTGCGCAGGAAGCCGGGGATCCGCCGCGCCCGTTCCGCGAGGAGCGCCCCGCGGTAGCGTTCGTAGCCGGCCGCCAGCTCGTCGCCGCCGAGCCCCGAGAGCGCGACCGTGACGTGACTGGCGGGTCATCTGCGAGAGATACCAGTTGGGAATCGCCGATGAGTCGGCGAACGGCTGGTCGAAGGCGCGCACCAGGTGCGGCACGAGCTCCGTCAGGTCCGGGCGGACGACGAACTCGTGGTGCCGGGTGCCGTAGCGGCCGGCGACCGCGCGGGCCGGGACCGCGCTCGTCGAAGAGCTCGCCGCCGTCTTCGTAGCCGATCGAGAAGGTCTCCACCGGCCCCGAGGCGTGTCGTGCCATCAACGCGACGACCGATCCCGAGTCGATGCCGCCGGAGAGAAAGGCGCCGAGGGGAACATCCGCCACCATGCGGATGCGCACCGCCTCATCGAGGCAGGCGCGGAAGCCGTCCACCGTCTCGGCCTCGCTTCGCCCGCCGTCGATGGCGTAGTGGAGCTCCCAGTACCGCTCCGGCGGACCTGGCCGTTCTCGGCGATGAGGATGTGGGCGGGCTCGAGCTCATGAATGCCGTCGAAGATGGTGAGCGGCGCCGGCACGTAGAGGAAGGTGAGGAAGTGATTGACGGCCGCCGGGCTCAGCCGGCGCTCGACCGCCGGGTGCGGAGCAGGCACTTGAGCTCGGATCCCCAGAGGAGCTGGCCCCCGGCCACTGTGTAGAAGAGCTGCTTGATGCCGACCCGGTCGCGGGCGAGGACGAGACGCTCCCGCCGCGCGTCCCAGATCGCGATCGTGAACATGCCGCGAAGCTTCTCGACGCAGCGCGGGCCGTACTCCTCGTAGGCGTGGATGATGACCTCGGTGTCCGACCGGGTGCGGAAGCGGTGGCCGTGCGCTTCGAGCTCGGCGCGGAGCTCCCGGAAGTTGTAGATCTCGCCGTTGAAGGTGACCCATGCGCTCCCGTCCTCGTTGGCGATCGGCTGGCTCCCGGTCTCGAGATCGATGATCTTGAGCCGGCGCATGGCGAGGCCGACCCGACCGGGGTCGACGTGGAAGCCGTCCTCGTCGGGCCCGCGGTGGGTGATGACGCGGTTCATCTCCTCGAGCGTGGCGCGGTCGATGGGCTGGCCCGCCTCGAGGTTCCAGATCCCGGTGATGCCGCACATATCGGTCGGCTCCCGTTCGCGGCGCGCTAGCGCCGCGAGGGCTCCCATGTCACCTGACGGGTTCCGGACAGATAGCGGATCCAGGCCACCAGGATCGACGAGATTGGCGTTGGTGAAGAAGAGAGGAACGCGGAACAGGAGCCGGGCCTCGAGCCGGCGGTCGATGAATGCGGCGAGCGCCAGCGCGTAGAGCGCGACCTGGGCGGCGAGGGCGAGCGCAAAGACCGGGTGCCGGCCGGCCAGAGCCGCCGAAGATACCAGGAGCGAGAGCAGGAAGAAGGGGACCGTCCAGCGCAGGATCTTGTGGCTCCACAGCTGCCAGGCCACGAGCGGATGGGCCAGCGGATTCAAGAGCGATCGCATGTGGAAGAGCACGGCCATGCCGCGCATCACGGTGCGCACCTTCCGCCGGAACTCCGCCTCCGGTTCGGCCAGGGCGCGATAGGCTCCGATGGCGCGCGGTTCGTGGACGGTGCGGAGACCGGCGGCGGCCACCTTGAGAGGGGTGAGGAAATCGCGCTCGAAGCCGGCCTCCCAGACATCGGCGAGGTGACGGCGGACGGCGTAGAAGGAACCCGAGGCGCCAACCAGCGATCCGAGGCGGGCTTCGAGCCGGCGCAGCGCCATCTCGTAGCGTACGTAGAACCCCTCCCCCGCCTCGGCATCCGGGCTGCCGTCGGCAGCGACAATCTGATCCTGGCTCGAGACACAGCCCACGGTGGAATCGGCGAAGTTCTCCATCATGGCGCGCAGCGAGTCCGCTGAGATCATGATCCGAGCGTCGGAGAAGACCAGGATCTCGCCTGTTGCGCGCGCGATCGCGGCGTTCTGGCAGGCGACCTTCCCGCCCCGCTCCGGAAGGCGGATGAGCTCGATGCCGTGGGGCGCGTACTCCGAGATGATGGCATCGGTCGAGTCGGTCGAGGCATCGGAGGCGGCCAGGATCTGGAGTTTCTCCCTTGGATAGTCGATCTGGAGCGTGTTGTCGAGCTTCCGCCTCATGTTGGCCGCTTCGTTATAGGCGCTGATGACGAGGGTGACGGTGGGCTCGAGCGCGTTCTTGGGCACCGACCGCCCGATGAGCGGGATCAGCAGGCGCAAGGCGAGCGGATATCCCACGTAGGGATACGCGATCAACGCGGCCGAGATCCAGAAGAGGAGTTCCATCGTCAGCGCCGTTCGAAGTTCGTTCCTGCACTCGGATTCGGGCCCAAGCCGTGGCGACCGATTCCATCAGGGAATATCGTCCTTCTCCAGCACGGGCTCAAGGAGCCATCCCGGGACGCGATCCGGCCGGCGCCGGCCGCGCGGTGCGAGACGCACGCATTCATCCGGCCGCCACCGGGTCGAGGCCATCGCCCGGGCGATGGCCGTCTCGGAGCTGCCGCCGCAACAGGGCGAGCGTCGCCACCGCCGCCAGACGGTCATGGGCATCCACTTTCCGGTCGAGATGCGCCTTGAGCAGATCGGCGACTGCTTCGACATCCACGAGGTCATCGATCACGCTCCGATCCTCGATGAGTTCGGAGAAGAAGGCGCGAGCCCCGGTGCGGATCCACTCGTCGTAGTGCGCGTACTGCCGGTAGTCGTGTGGGCTGAAGTGGCCGCGAGTCAGCGACCGCAGGCCTCGCCAGCGGACCCACTCGATGGCGCGATGCATGGCGAGCACCGGGGCCGGCCCGGCCAAGGGGAGCCCGGTGGAGGTGTGCGGCACGCGGGCCAGATCGGGGAAGAAGCGCTTGATGAAGTGCGTGTAGGCCCGCTGGCCGTGGCGCGCGGCGACCGGTAGCGTGAGGCCGGCATCGATCACCTCATGATCGGCGAAGGGTGTGCGCACGAGAGCGGCGGCGCCCAGGATGACGGCCTGATAGGCGGTGAAACGGTGCATTCGAAGTTCGAGGTGGGCCCGCTCGGCCCCGCCGTAGGCGCCGTCACCCCGGTTGTAGACCTGCAAGTAGGCGTCATAGGCAGCTCCCTCTGCCTCCTTGAGAACAGGGCGGCGGAGGATCCGCGGCAGCTCCTCGTCCTTGAAACCGGTCAGGTAACGGCGCTCGAAGAGAGCGCGGGCCCGGACCTCGCGCCGGGCGTGGACTTCTTCCGGCCGGACCCGAGCCAGGTGGGCGCCGGAGTAGATCTCACCGAGGAGTCCGGAAAGGACCAGGCTCGGTCGCAGCGCCAGGCGCGGGTTCAGGCTCAGGATATGGAACATCGTCACCAGGGCCTGGCCGTCCGTCAGGTGCACGCCGCGGGGGCCGTACCGAGCGACGTACTCGGGACCGAGGGAGATCCGGTGGTGGCGCGTTCCAGCGATCCGAGCCATCTCGCTCGCATAGCGGCGATCGCGCGAATGCCCATGTCCGTAGGCCATGGTGACGAGTGGGCGGTGGCGGCTGGCGAGTCCGAGGAGGGCCCTGGAGTCGAGGCCTCCGGAAAGGGGCAGGCAGATTTCCAGCGGCGTGTCGATGGCCCGCGCCACGGCCGCGGCCAGTGCCTTCTCCATCACCTCCGAGGCGTGATCGAGGTCCGGAGGGGCGATCACCGGCACCGGCGGCTCCCAGACGCGCCGGATCAGAAGCTGCCCCTGGTGCCATGTGGCCAAGCTCGCCGGGGGCAGCAGGCGGACGCCGGGGAACAGCGTGCGGTCGCCGAGCGGGAAGCCGGTCTGGAGCACCTGCCCGACCGCAGCGGCGTCGAAGTCGGCCCCGCTCGCCAGGGCCCGCGCGCGGCTGGCGATCAAGAGACGGCTGCCGTCGAGGCGATAGTAGAGACGGGCGATTCCCAGCCGATCGTTGACCAGGGTCGCGGTGGCGTCCCGTTCGTCGAACAGGCAGGCCGCGATGTTGCCGTTCAGATCAGACAGCGCTTCCGGGCCCTGCTCGGTCACGCGATCGAGCAGATGCTCGACAAGCGGGCGGCCGCCCAGCCCGAGTCCGGGGATATCGCCGGCGACGGCCAGCACGTGCGGTCCGCGGCGGGCAACACCGCCGTCCTCTCCCCCGATCCCGAGCGAGACATGGCCCAGCCAGGCTTGATCGGAGCCGGCCCTGGTGGCGATCGCGGTCGGAGCCATCAGGTGCGACCGGAGCAGCGACTCGAGCGCGGGTTCCTGAACTCCGCCGCCGATCACTGCGGCGATGGCTGCCATGCTTCGCCTTTCACCTATACCGGGGGCAGGGGCGCGGCCTCTCTCTGCCTGCCCAGCCGACGAGCCTGAAGGTCGCGCGCCAGCTCCGCCCGCAGGGCATCGACGCGCTGGAACCGGATCAGCACGAAGAAGATGATGTACGTCGCGGCGCCGATCGCCGTCGAGGTCCCGAGCATCGCCGGGGACAGGGTCTCCAGCCAGCGCCTCGCCACATGCTGCCAGCCGAGGACCATGCCGCTCATCACCAAGACGCCGGCCAGGGCCGGAGCCAGGGCTTGGAGGTAGGTGCGCCAGCGCATTCCAGTCATCCGGCCGAGCAGCGTCTGCATCATGATTAGCATATTGAGGGAGGCGATGACCACCGCGACGGCGACACCGGTGGTCCCGTAGCGGCTGCCGACGATCGTGCCGACGACGAGAACAGCGAGGTTGATGAGTTGGCGCCGGATCTCGGCGCCGATCTGGGCTTTGGCCTCGACGATCGCCCCAACGAAGGTGGAAACGGATTTCATCATTCCGGCCACGCACATGATCTGCAGGGGCAGCACGGTCGGCAGCCACTTCTCGCCGTAGATGACGACCACGAAGGACGGCGCCACCAGGGCGAGGCCGGTCAGGAACGGAAAGCTGACGAGCGAGGTCGCGGTCACGATGCGCGAGTACCCGCTGATGATGCGCGCGTTATCGTCCTGGATACGAGCGAACGCCGGAAAGAGGACCTGCATGATGACCCGCGAGACCTGGGTCAAGGGCAGGGTCATCAGGCTATAGGCGCGGGTGTAGTAGCCGAGGTCGGCGGTGCCGAGCCGGCGCCCGATCACGAAGTAGTCGACGTTCGCCGCCATGTAATTGATGATCCGCTTGAGCGTCAACCCGGCCCCGAAGCCGAGGAGGTCACGAAGCGCTGCCGTGCTCCAGGCGAGACCGGGCCTCCAGTCGGAGATCGTGAGTAGGATGACGGCACGCGTCACGGACTGGGCGATCCCGGCCCAGGCGATGGCCCACACCCCGAAGCCCCTGAAGGCTAGTGCGATGGCCACGGCGCCATGCACGACTGCGGCCACCATTTCGACCTGGGCGATGGAGCGGAAACGCAGGGCGCGGCTCATCATGGAGAAGGAGACGGAGCTCATGGAATTGATGAAGAAATTCCATGCGGTCACCATCAGTACGGGCCCGGCGAGCGGGTTCTTGAAGTAGCGGCTGATCCAGGGCGACGCCACGGAAAGCGCCAGCACGACCCCCGCCGAGGTGAGGAGGTTCATGGCGAGCATCGAGCGGCAGTGCGTGTCGGTGACCTCCTTGCGCTGCACGAGGGCCGACCCCAGTCCGATGTTGGCGACGGTCGCGGCCAGCCCGGTGAAGATGCTGGTCACGGCGAACACGCCGAAGTCGGTCGGAGAGAGCAGCCGCGCCAGGACCACGCCGACCCCGAACTGGAAAGCCTGGATCAGGATGTTGGAGGACAGGGTCCAGGCGATGCCCCGCTTGGCCGAGGCCGCCACACTCATCGGGTGGGCCCATCTTCGGTCACCGTCTCCGTGCCGGCCGCTGTATGGACGGCAACGCACGTCACCCCATCCCTTCCCAGATGGACTGGCGGAGCGGCGATCTCGAGGAGGCGGGCCTTCATGTCCGGTGAGAAGTAGCTGTTGTCGGGAGCGAGGACATTGAGGTCGGAGAAGACCCACAACCGGTGGCCACGCTCGGCGGCCAGTATCTGCTCCAGATCGGCGAGGGTCACGACCCGCCGGGCACCGGTGATGTGATGGCGGACAGGGATCCACCCGCCAAAGTCCTCGGTCCGTTCCGATACCACGTAGTCGACCTGGCCCATGTAGTAGTCGTAGATCGACGACCAGTACGGCGGCCCCACGACGAGGACGCGATCTCCGGCGGTGAGCCTGGCGGCGACGAAGGCTGCCGGATCCTTGTGATCCTGGTGGAAACGGGCATAGGGCTCCCAGCTCAGGATGGAACGGATCGGGTCGCGTGGAGTCGCATAGTCGCCCCCGACAACGGTTGCGATCTGGCGGGGGGCGAGATCGGGCGAGATGAGGACGGCGAGTGCCACCACCAGCGCTCCCTCGACGAGTGGGCGGAAGCGAAAGGCATGGCCGAGCAAGGCGGCGCCCACGTCGAGGATGGCCCCGATGGCACGCCCGGCAACGGCGAGGGCCGCGGCCAGGAGCGTGACGATGAACGGGTAGAGGTGGAAGTGGTAGCGCGATTCATTGTGGATCTCACGGGTCGCCGTGATCGCCAGGAGCGGCAGCAGGAGCGCAGCCACGGCGAACAGATCACCGCCCCGGCGCCGATCGGCCGCGAAGCGGACCAGGAGAACGACGATCGTGATGCCGACGAGAAGACTGGGAATCGGCCACGCTTGAATGAACCAGCTGAGCGCGCGTTCGGCGACCGGCGGGTAGCCCAAGAGAACGTCGGCGGTCGAACGCCGGGCACCCCACGAGGTCTCGAGCAGCTGCGGATGGAGGATCACGTACAGCAGCCAGTAGCCGGCCAGGATGAGGGTGGCGGCGAGCGCCGGCCCAAGCGGACGTTTTCCGAGATCGCGCCGTCCGCCGCGCAAGAGGATCATGTAGGCGAGGACCAGTCCCAGAGCCAGGCCGATCAGGTTGAGAAAGGCGGCAGCGACGATCCCGAGCGCCCACAGGGCGCGCAGGCGTCGACCCGGCCTGCGGAGCGCAAGGATGATGGCTGCGGCGGCGACGGCGGCGAGTAACGCGGCACCGAGCACGATCCCCGGATCCTCGGCGCGGATCTCCAGTGGCAGTAGCACCGGCGGCACGAGGAGGTAGGTCTTGACGAGGCGCGCTGCCGGGCCGTCCGCTTCGACCGTGGCGGTCGCTGACGGAACCGATGGCGTCTCGCGCATCAGGAGCCGGGCCTCGTAGCGGTGGAATCCGAACCAGAGGATGGCGAGGGCGATCACCGGCAGGAGCAAGCTCAGGGTGCGTCGCGGGCTGCGGTCCGGCGAGGTCGCTGCCGGTGGTGATACGAACAGCGGAACGGCATAGAAGAGAAGGGCGAAGATCCCGAGCTGATGCGTGGCGACGGCAACCGCACCAGCGAGGAAGGCAAGCCAGCGGTCGCGCCGGCTGCCCCCCGCCAAGTAGCCCCGATAGAACGCCGCCGCAAAGGCCAGGAAGGCGAGCGCGAGCAGGGTGTACATGCGCGCATAGCGAGACAGCGAGAGCTCCCAGACCGAGAAGGCCATCAGGAAGGCGGCGATGAGCCCCGTCCGCCGGCCGAAGAGCATGCGGGAGTAGATGAAGACGAGGATGACCGCCAGCGCACCGAAGATCGCAGCAGGCAGGCGCAGGCCCCACTCGGTGACGCCGCTCAGGGCGCAGACCAGAGCTTCGCAGTAGATGAACGGGCCGCCCCGCAGGTAGATGTTCCCCGAAGGGACGAGGGGAACGCCGGTGGCGAGCACACCCTCGACAGCCAGAGCCTGGTGGCCCTCATCGGCGATCAAGCCCAGTCGGCCGAGATCGTGGAGACGAAGGATCAGGGCGACCGCCGTGAGCGCGATGACGACGAGCCAAGCCCGATCGAGCCGGCGCTGCTGGCGCCGGGCATGCGGCCCGGTGTCGGCAGGTCGTGCGACTGCCGTGGATGTCACCGCCACCCTCCTAGGCGGAACGTCCGCTGTTTTCGAGGTTCACGACTTTGGCCGGATCGGAGCCGAAACCGAGCGTTTCGCGAACGGCGTAGATCGGCTTGTCCTGGGATTCGTGGTATGTGCGCGCCATCATCTCGGCCAGGAGTCCCATGGAAATGAACTGGACTCCAGTCGAGATGAGAAGGACACCCAGGAGGAGGAGCGGCCGGCGGGATAGCTCTTCCTTGAACAGGATGCGCATGACGGCCAGATAGCCGGAGATGAGGACGCCGGAGAACAGGCACAGCGCGCCCCAGAACCCGAACACATGCAGCGGCTGCGTGGAGAAGCTGAGCAGGAACTTCACCGTGATGAGATCGAGTAGCACGCGAAAGGTGCGTCCGATGCCGTACTTGGTGTGACCGAAGCGTCGTGGATGATGGTTGACGGGCAACTCGGCGATCCGCGAACCGTACCAGCTGGCAAGAGCCGGTATGAAGCGGTGCATCTCTCCGTAAAGGTGGACGTTCTTCACGACGTCGGCGCGATAGGCCTTGAGCGAGCACCCGTAGTCGTGGAGCCTGACGCCGGTGACCTTTCCGATGAGCCAGTTGGCGAGCATCGAGGGCAAGCGCCGGGACACGAGATGATCCTGGCGGTCCACCCGCCATCCCGACACCACATCGTAGCCCTCCTCGAGCTTGGCCACCAGGCGCGGGATGTCCGCCGGGTCATTCTGCAGATCGGCATCCATTGGAATGATGATCCGACCCCGGGAGTAGCGGAAGGCAGCGGACATGGCGGCGGTCTGCCCGAAGTTGCGGCGCAGCCGCACCACCCGTACGTGGGGGTCGCGTGCCTGGATCTCGGCGAGCACGGCAAAGCTGCCGTCGGATGATCCATCGTCTACGAACAGGATCTCGTAGGACCGGCGGTACTCCACCAGCGTCTCGGTGATCGCCGCGTGCAAGGTCGTCAGGCTCTGCTCCTCGTTGTACACGGGAACGACGATCGAGATGTCGAGGAGCGGCGTGACCGCGGCAGCGGCGTGGGCGGAGCGCTCGGGAGGCATGGCATCACTCCTACGGGCGTTGGCCCTGGGCGGAGGCGACTTCGCTCATCGATTGAAACCAATCGAAGGTCCGCCGCAGTCCCGACTCGAAATCGACGTTGGGTTCGTAGCCGAGGAGCTTCCGCGCGCGGCTGATATCGGCCTGGGAGTGCTTGACATCGCCGGGCCGCGGATCGTCATGATGGGGCTGGAGCGAAACGGCGGCGAACTCGACGAGCTTGCGACAGAGGGCCCCGACCGAGGCGCGTCGACCGCAGGCGATGTTGATGGCCTTCCCGACCGCCTCGGGCGCGTCGGCCGCCAGCAGGTTGGCGGCCACGACATCCGAGACAAAGGTGAAGTCGCGGGACTGTTCGCCGTCGCCGTAGATGATCGGCTGCTCACCGCGAAAGATCCGGGAGAGGAAGATCGGAATCACTGCCGCGTACTCGGAGTCGGCCGTTTGCCGTGGGCCGAATACATTGAAGTATCGCAGTGTCACCGTCTCGAGTCCGCACACGTGATGGAAGACGCGCATGTACTCCTCGCCGGCGAGCTTGGTCACGCCGTAAGGCGAGATCGGTAGGGGGCGTTGCTCCTCGTGCTTGGGGAGGTCGGGTGCGTTGCCGTAGACCGAGGAGGAACCGGCGAATACGACGCGACGCACCCCGCCCGCCCGTGCCGCCTCGAGAACGTGGACCGTCCCGCCGACATTCACCGCATTGACGACTGCCGGCTCGTCGATCGAGCGCTGCACCGAAGCCAGCGCCGCTTCGTGGAAGATGACCTCGATGTCCTCGGCAGCGCGATGTACGGCGTCAACGTCGCGCAGATCCCCCTCGACGATCTCGAGCTGTCCGGCCTGGGCCGCGGCGGGAAAGACCAGGTTCGAGCGCTTACCGGTCGAGAAGTTGTCGAAGACCCGCACCTGATGGCCGTCGGCGAGTAGCCGTTCGACGAGATGGGAGCCGATGAAGCCGGCGCCGCCGGTGACCAGATAGCGCTGCATGCCCTTCCTCGTGATGTTCAGGTGGCGTCCCGCTCTCCCCGCGGCTGGGGGGTGAGCGGTCACGCCGGCTTTCCCCTAGATGCGAACGATATGCGGAGCCCGGGTGCCCTTGAGCGAGTTTCGGGTATCGAGGATCAGCCGGGCATGGCGGACGATCGTCCCATAGTCGAATGCGCTATGGGCAGTCGTGATGATTGTGCAGTCGGCCTCCTTGAGCAGCTTCGGAGTGAGCCGATGACCGGTTACGACCGCTCCGGCGCCATGCCCGAGCTCGAGCTCGGTGACGAACGGATCATGGAACTTCACCTCCGCTCCACGGTCGGTGAGCAGCTTGTAGATATCGATCGCCGGTGACTCGCGCGTGTCGTCGATGTCGGCCTTGTAGGTCACGCCGAGCATGAGGACCTTCGAGCCATTGAGGCTCTTCCGGCGCTCGTTGAGCGCCTCCATGACCTTGCTGACGACATGATGCGGCATGGAGCTATTGACTTGCCCCGCGAGCTCGATGAAGCGAGCCTCGAATCCGTCTTGCTTCGCCTTCCAGGATAGATAGAAGGGGTCGATGGGGATGCAGTGTCCGCCGAGCCCGGGTCCGGGATAGAAGGGCATGAAGCCGAAGGGCTTGGTGGCCGCCGCGTCGATTACCTCCCAGACATCGATGTTCATCTTGTCGCACATGAGCGCGAGCTCGTTGACCAGTCCGATGTTGACGGAGCGAAAGGTGTTCTCGAGGAGCTTCACCATCTCGGCGACGCGGGTCGAGGACACCGGGACCACGGTCTCGAGCGTATGGCTGTAGAGGAGCTGTGCCAGCTCCGTGCACTGGGGCGTAACGCCGCCGACCACCTTGGGAATGTTGTGGGTCTGGAACCGCTTGTTGCCGGGGTCGACGCGCTCAGGAGAGAAGGCCAGGAAGAAATCCCTCCCGACCTTGAGGCCGGTGGACTCGAGGCGCGGCAAGATCAGCTCGTCCGTCGTGCCCGGATAGGTTGTGCTCTCGAGGATGATCAGCTGGTCCTTGTGCAGTCGCGTCCGGATCTCCTCCACCGCAGCGACGATGTAGGAGACGTCGGGGTCTCGCGTCTTGCGGAGTGGAGTCGGCACGCAGATGTTCACGGAATCCACCTCGGCGAGGTGGCTGAAGTCCGTCGTGGCGCGCAGCTTCTTCTTGACGCTGCGCAGGCGTCGGGTCGGGACGTCGCCGATGTAGGAATCGCCGCGCTCGAGGCGCGCCACCTTGTCGGGATCGACGTCGAACCCGATGACGTGGAATCCGGAGCCTGCGAACTCGACGGCGAGCGGTAGCCCGACATAGCCGAGCCCGATGACGCCGAGTGTGGCGGATTTATTTGCGAGTTTCTGCTTGAGGCGTGACAAGGGTCACCTCACCGCGAGCCGGGCCGCGATCCTTGAGCCGCGGGACTTCTTCTTCATAACCGTAGTACTTGTAGTCGTAGTAGTACGGCAGGGCTTCAGAGGCGTTGTTGACGACGACGCCGAGGACATTGGCCTCGACGTTGGAAAGCAGGTCGCGGGCACGTCGCACCACCTGGCGCGGCGTCTTGCCGGCGAGGACGACGAGGATGACGCCGTCCATCTCCGGGGCCAGGAGGAGCGGATCGGACACTGGTAGGAGCGGCGGGCTGTCGACCAGGATGAGATCGAACTCCGTGGCCAGCTTGGCGAAGGTCTGTTGAATGACATCCGTCTGGAAGAGCTTCGAAGGGCCCGAGACGACTCGACCTGACGTGATCACCTTGAGGTTGGGTTGCGGCGTGTCCTTGAGCACGGCCTTGAGCGGCAGGATGCCACGCATGAAATCGGTCATGCCCCTTGCTTGCGGGACCCCGTAGAGCTCGTGGACGCGTGGCTTGCGCAGGTCGCAGTCCACCAGGGCGATCCGGCCCTGATTGTGGCGGGCGACGGTGAGGGCCAGATGGGCGCAAGTCGTCGATTTCCCCTCGCCGCGGCGCGAGCTGGTGATCTGCAGGGTGCGCAGGGGATTGCCGGCAGCCTCGCGCTCGATCCGGACCTGAAGACGCCTGAACTCGGTCCCGGCTGGCGACTCGTCGGCGAATTTCTCGAAGATGTTGTGGTTCATGGCGCCGCATCTCTGCCGGGCGCAGGCTCATGCACTCCCCCGCCGGGAGCGATCAGCGGCGCGGCGTTCGCAGCCGGGTTGAGAGCGCAGAACACGCACAGTACCCATCCGGCCGCCCCGGCCTGCTTGGTCCTGGACCGGGAGCGGCGCTGCCGGCCGGGGCGCAGGTTGGCGGACACCAGCCGCGGGATCGTGCCGAGCACCGGGAGCCCGAGTTCGTGCTCGATCTCCTCGACCGTGCGCAGCGAGTTGTCAAGGTACTCGGCAAGGATGATGGCACCGACCCCCAGCAACGGGCCGGCGAGGAAGGCGAGCAAGAGCACACGGAAGCGGTCGGGCCATGCCGGGCGGATGGGAACCGCGGGCTGCTCGATGATCTTGACCCGTGACGTGACGCTGGCCTCCTGAGCCGTCCGCTTGAGGGCGTCCGACATCCGGCGCTCCTGGATGTTGGTGACCACGTTCCGGTAGCGATCGACGTCTTCCTGGAGGCGCCGGAGCTCGAGCTCCTGCTCGGGACCGGAGACGACTCCAGCGGAGTACTGATTCAGGAACTCCTGGATTCGCGAGCGGCGCGCACGGACGGAGCTCAGCGTGTATCGGTCGTAGAGGATGTCGCGGATCTGCTTCTGGTCGATGGCCGAGGCCTGCGGGTACTTCTTCTCGACCTGCGTCTGGATCTCGTTGAAGAGCTCGGTGCGCGTGTTGGTGACCTCTGATCCGGCGATCTGCGGCACCGTGCCGCCGTCCCCGAGTCCCTGGATGATGAGAGGCACCTGGTTCAGCTCGGCCTGCGTGAGGGCGGCGGCCAGGGATGAAATGCGGCCCGAGGCGGTGCCGGCTTCGAGCGTCGCCAGACCGCCCATCGCAGCCGGCAAGCGCTCGAGGCCGCGCTGGATCCTCCGCTCGATGCTCGCGATCTCGACATCGGCCTGATCGACGAGCCGTCTGGTATCGGTCAGGTTCTCCCCCGACACCGGGTTCTGTGAGTAGAGGCTGCGGCTGGAGATTTGGCGTTGCTTGGCCTCCAGCGCGTCCTCGGCGTCGGCGAGGAGCATCTGGTAGCGTTCGAGCTGCTCGTCCGAGAACTCCTGTGTGCGGTCGACGACCTCGATACCCTCGCTGAGCGTGAAACCCAGGTACTCGTCGGACACAGCCTTGGCCAGCGCGTAGGCAAAGGCCGGATCCTCGTCCCGGCTGTTGAAGCGATACTGGGCGATGCCCGCCGGCTCCACGGAGAGCTTCTCCTTGAGGCGAGCGGTATAGGCGTACACAACGAGCTGCTCGAGGTTGAGATCGGGAAGTCGATTCTGCAGGTTGACGGCGGCGGCACGGATGTGCGGGTCCTTGTCGAGGCCCAGCCGCTTCCCCACCGGCTCCAGGAAACGTTGGCCGGTGATCTGCTGGTTGATCTTCCCTACCTGCTGCCGCTCGTAGTCGCGCGGAACGTCGCGGCGCCCACCGCGCCGGCCCCCACTGGTGAAGTCCTCGGCCATGCTCTCGACCGCATCCTGGTCCAGGATCTGGACGACCGCGGAGGAGACGTAGACCGGCGTGACGAAGTGCAGGCCGATCCACGCCGTGGCCGCGACCAGCACGGTCGGCACGAGGATCATCCACTTGCGCTTCCAGAGGATGCGCCCGTACTCGCCGAGCTCGATCCTGTCCTGCTGCTCTGCGTTCATTCCCCTGGTTCCTTGCACCCTACAGCCGATCCGAACGGTGGTTCTAGTTGCCGATCTGGTCGACGAGGAAAATGATACCGAGGATCAGCGTCGCAAAGGTCGCTGCGGTGCGGATGGCCCCCCACACGCTCACCCCCGCGCCGTCGATGGTCACCGTGTCGCCGGCGACGAGCACCGGGTTGGCGACCTCATCTCCTCGCTGCAAGAAGTCCTCGAGATTCACCTCGATCGTCTTTGGGGATGCGGGTCCGCGGCGGACGATCGTCACTTGTTTCAAGTTGGCTCCCTGGGATGGTCCGCCAGCCAGGAGGATGGCGCCCGCCAGATCCACGGCGGCCTCCTTCTGATAGACGCCGGGATTCACAACGTAGCCGAACACATAGATCACGTTGGGCCAGGTCTGCTCGATGACCTTCTTGGGGACGACGATCGTGTCGTCGGGATCGAGGGTCGGCAGATCGGTGGGCAGGCCTCGCCCCCAGATCTGGTTCAGGTCCAC
Source organism: Candidatus Eiseniibacteriota bacterium (assembly GCA_963823555.1). GTDB lineage: Bacteria > Eisenbacteria > RBG-16-71-46 > CAVPCR01 > CAVPCR01 > CAVPCR01. Next base: position 1,371,725 of record CAWGMA010000001.1, read on the forward strand.
GGTGATGATGTTGCGCTCGTCGGTGGCATCCCCCCGGCGAATGATCTGGACTCCACCCAGGTAGGCGCTCTCCGTGGGGCCGCCGGCTTCTCGAATCAGATCCCATACCGAAGGCATGGGCCAGCGCGCGTACTTCCCCGGCGCGGCCACCTCGCCCAGAACATAGACCGCCTTCGAGTTGTACGCCGTCACTTCCAAGGATATCTGGGTGATCTGCCGGTCATAGAGCGAGAACTTGCGAGCAAGTTCCTCCTCCAGCTGACCCGGCGTGGAACCGGCCACCTTCACCTCGCCGACCAGTGGCAACGTGACCGTGCCGTCGGCCCGCACGTTAACGGTGCGGGTCAGCTCGGGCCTCTCCCAGACCTCGATCCTGATCTCGTCCTCGGCCTCGATCTCATAGGCGGTCTGGGCCCAGGTCTTGCCGGCCATCAGTCCCAGCGTCGCGACGACGCACGCCGCAGCGAGGAGCCAGCGGTACTCCATCATCCCCTATTACCCTCTTTCGGACCGGGGCACTCCACGGACTCGGACTTGGCGCCCTCCGCCCAACGCCAGCGGGGGGCAATCGTTATGGAGCGCCGGACATTAGCAAGGAGTTGCAGATGGGGCTAGGGGAGGCTCGACCGGTTCAAGAGCCTGGTTTCGGCGCTCGAGCCCTGGAGTCCAGATCATGGCGCCCACCACGCCAAGATACACCATTCCCGATTGCCGGTCGCCCCCCGCAACTCCTTTTCACTACTAAGTATCGGGGCTGGGGTGGGGCAGCTTGAGATCTAACCCTGGTCCCCCCGGTCCGGGCGGATCGCTAGGCAGCCCGGGCGGAAGGAGCGACGGCCACTCGATTGCGTCCGGCGCGCTTGGCCGCAAAGAGGGCCTCGTCCGCGGCCGCGAGCAGCACTTCGGGGGATAGCCCGTGCTCAGGGAAGGTGGAGATCCCGATGGAGCACGTCATCTCCCCCGGCGTGAGCTCCGGGAAGGCGATGCCCTCCACGGCGGCGCGCACTCGCTCGGCGGCGGCGGTGGCGCCCTCCTGGCGTGTGTGCGGGAGGATCAGGAGGAACTCATCCCCACCGTACTTGGCAACGAGATCGATCTCCCGAGTGGTGTTCTGGATCACCGCCGCCACGTGTTTCAGCACCGAGCTTCCAGCCAGGTGGCCAAAGCGTTCGTTGTACTCCTTGAGATGGTCCACATCGAGCATGCAGAGGGACAGCGGGTGGCCCAGACGGGCGGCGCGCTGGACCTCGCGGCGCAGGGCGACGCGAAGGAACCGGTAGTTGTAAGTCCCTGTCAAATCGTCGGTCACGACCTCCGCTTCGAGCTGACTGAGGACCGTGCGGTTGTGCATCGCAACACCCAGGGCAGCGGCCGTGGCGGCAACCAGGGTTGGTGCTTCGGGGGAACCGGGGTCCCAGACCGCGAGCACGCCCTGCCGGCCCTCGGCCAGCGGGACGCAAGCGGCGACGAGACGCTCCGGTTCGCGTCCGGCGATCATGTCCCATTCGGGATCGCACTCGGCTCGAGTTCCGAGCCCGACCTCACCCGAAAGGGCCTGAGCCATGAGTCCTCGCGGTGGCCCGGTTCGGGACACGCGGTCGAGCCGGGGGTCCGTACCGGGACCGATGCGAAGGATCTCCCAGCGCTTCCCGGAGGGGATGGCGGCCAGGGCGACCGGGGCCGAGGTCGTCGTCGCGAGCAAGCGCAAGACGTCGGTTACCCACCGTGCATCCGACTTGCCGTCGCGGGTCATGAGGCCGGCGGCCTCGATCAGGTTCTGGAGGTGGGTCGGCATGGCCATGGATGAGAGACAATGAGCCTTGCTGGCGGATGCGCCGGACGGGCTCCGCCAGGAACAGGCTCCTTGCAGCACAGCAATCTGGAGTCGTCTCGCGAGGGGTTATCGGCGATCTGGCCGCGGACCTTTGCGGCAAGGGTCCAGGAGGGGATGGTGCGCCCGGCAGGATTTGAACCTGCGACCTACGGCTCCGGAGGCCGTCGCTCTATCCAGCTGAGCCACGGGCGCGCGCGTCGGTAGCAAACTCGGACTATGACACAGGCCATGGGCGGGCGACAAGCCGTCCTCAGGTGAGCCGGAGCGCCGGCTCTCGTCCTGGAGAACGAGGGCGGGTGCCGTGAACGCGACCCGGCTCGGACTCGGCGCGAAGACGAGGCCCGAGCTAGCCGCTCCCCATCAGCCGCCCGAGGGCCTGTGCCGGACTGTCGGCTCGCATCAGGGTTTCGCTGATCAGCACGGCATCCACCGCGGATTGCTCGAGCCGGATGATGTCATCGCGGGTACGGATGCCGCTCTCCGAGACCAGCACCCGGTCGTGCGGCAGGAGACGGCTCAGACGCTCCGTGGTCGCGAGGTCGACCTGAAAACTGGCGAGGTCGCGGTTGTTGACACCCACGACGACGGCACCGCTGGCCAGCGCGCGCTCGAGCTCGGATTCGTCATGGACCTCGACCAGGCACTCGATACCGAGTTCCCCGGCCTGTTCGAGGAATCGCCTGAGCTCATCGGCTCCGACCAGGAGGGAGGCAATGAGCAGGATGGCGTCGGCGCCGAGGGCGCGAGCCTCGACGATCTGGTAGGCGTCGACGATGAAGTCCTTCATGAGCACCGGGCAGTCGACCACCTGCCTCACGCGCAGCAAGGCGTCGCGAGTGCCGAGGAAGAAACGTTCCTCTGTGACCACCGAGATGGCGGCGGCTCCCCCGCCGGCGTAGGTTCGGGCCAGAAGCTCGGGTTCGAACGGCTCGCGCAGGAGGCCGGCCGCGGGCGAGGCGTGCTTGATCTCGCAGATGAAGCTGACTCCGCCCTCGGGGCGGCGGCGCAGCCCCTGTCCAAAGAGGCCGCGTGGAGCAAGCGAGGAATCGATGGCTGCCCTGAGCTCGCGCAGCGGTCGTTCCCGCCGCCGACGGGCAACCTGGGCACGCTGGGATTCGGAGATACGGTTGAGTATGTTCATCAGACGGACCAGAGAAAGCGACCGACGTAGAGCCCACGAGTCATTCTAGCCTCATTGTCGCACCAAGACTATCGGCAACGCTGACCCGCCTCGGCTTCGCCCGTTACGTCTCCTGTGCGGTCGCCGGCGCAGAGGCCGAGGAAGTTCCCGATCAGGTGCTTGCCTTCCGCCGTGAGGATCGACTCCGGATGAAACTGCACTCCCCAGGTCTCGTGGGCGCGGTGCTTGATCGCCATGATCTCTTCTTCGGACGTGCGAGCCCGGATCTCGAGATCGGCCGGCAAGGTCGCCGGATCCACGATCAGCGAGTGATACCGAGTGGCGGTGAACGGGTTGGTGATCCCAGCGAAGACCCCTCGTCCGTCATGGATCACGGAAGAGGTCTTGCCATGCATGATGCGCGACGCCCGCACGATGCGGCCCCCGTAGACCTGAGCCAGGCACTGGTGCCCCAGGCACACCCCGAGGACTGGAATCAGCCCGGCGGCGCGGGCGATGAGTGCGCTGGATATCCCGGCCGTGCTGGGGTCGCCAGGGCCGGGCGAGATCAGGATGCCGTGCGGTTCGAGGGCCAGGATCTGGTCCGGAGTGGCCGCATCGTTGCGACGGATGAGCGGCTTCGCTCCCAGCTCAGCCAGGTACTGGACCAGGTTGTAGGTGAAGGAGTCGTAGTTGTCGACGACGGCGATCCGCGGTGTGCTCATGATGGGCGTCATGCTTGGCGATGGACGAGATAGCCTCTAAGCAACTCTGTGACAGTGGCTTGCCGCTTCTATTTGGGAGCATACGGGACATGAACAGTCTATGCTTCTGGTGCTGAACGGCTTCCGGCTCGCAGCCTGGGCTTCCTCTTTCTCGCGCCTCCTGCCGCGGGTCTGGGTGGCTCGGGGGCGCGGGGCGCGTACCGATCCAGGAGCTCGGCCGCCAGCGCCTCGGCGCGGGGGCCGGGGGCGCGTCCAGCGAGGAGGCGCTCGATCTCCAGCAGACGCCCGCCGTGATCCAGAGGGACCACCTGGCTGGCCGTTCGCCCTTCCCTGACCGCCTTGTCCACGCGCAAGTGAACATGGGCGCGGGCTGCGATCCGAGCCTGATGGGTCACGCACAGCACCTGACGGCTCTCGGCGAGGAGAGCCAGCCGATCGGCCACCGCATCGAGGACGATGCCACCGACACCGGTATCGACTTCATCGAAGACGAGCACCGGTGCTCCCCCTTCGCCGCGGAGGGCGGTGCGAAGGGCCAGCATGACCCGTGCTAGCTCACCACCCGCCGCGGTCCGACTGAGGGCATGGAACCCTTCGCCCGGGTTGGGGGCCAGTTCGAAGCGAACCGTTTCCTGGCCGTCCTCGCCGATCACGCCAAGCATATCGGCCGCGGCCGCCAGGATCCTCTCTGGTGGCACTCGCGACTGGGGCCGTTGTCTGGCCTCCACGGTGGCGCGGAAGGCGCCGTGAGGAAAGCCAAGCGCTGCGAGTTCCTGGCCGACCGCGGTGCCCAGGCGTTTGGCGGCGACGGCACGAGCGGCGCTGAGGCGATCGGCGGCGGTTCCGAGCGCGGCGGCGGCTTCCGCCAGATCCCGCGCCAGGATCTCGAGATCGGCGTCATCGGTGCCGGCGAGCTCGCGCTCGGCAGCACGGGCGGCGACCAGGGCCGCCTCGAGACTGCCATGCCGGCGGGCCAGCGATTCGAGTCGCACGAGGCGGTCTTCGATCGCCGCCAGGCGTTCGGCCGGATCGCGCTCGAACTCGGCGAGTCGGTCCTCGGCGGTGCGGACAATGTCCTCGATCAGGATGCGTGCTTCGCGGATCTGCTCATGCATGGGGGCCAGCGCCGGATCCAGGACCTCGAGATGGCGGAAGAGTCCCTCGCTCACGCCGATTCGCTCGAGCGCTGCTCCGTCCTCATCTGAGAGCAGGCGACCCGCCTGGCGCAGAGATTCCACGATCTTGTCGGCATGGCGAAGTCGTTCGCGCTCGGCTCGGAGTTCGGCGATCTCGTCCGGTGCGGGAGCGACACGGGCCACTTCGGCTACCAGCTCACGTTGCTCGGCGGCATGCTGCTCGCGCTCGTCGCGGGCCGCGGTGGCGCGAGCGAGGGCTTCGTGTGCTTCTCGGAGCCGCGCCCGGGCCGCGCGGAGGGCGGTGAGCTCAGGATCGAGACCCGCCGCCGCATCGAGGAGCGAAGCATGCCGGCTCTCGTCGAGAAGGAGCTGGTGCTCGTGCTGCCCGTGGAGATCGATGAGCTGCTCGCCGAGCCGGCGCAGGGTGGCGAGGGTCACGACCTGATCGTTGACCAGGGCTCGACTCCGACCATCACGCCCCACCTGGCGACGGAGAACGAGCTCATCGCCGATCGCAACCGGGTCCGGCGCGCCCTCCGGGATCAGGCCCAGTTCCCCCAGCAGGGGCGCCACCGAGCGGAGAGCGGACTCGTCGAAGACGGCCTCGATCACGGCCGCCTCGGCGCCGTGACGGACGAGATCCGCGTTCGTACGACCGCCGCGGAGTGCCGCGAGCGCCGCGACGAGGAGCGACTTCCCGGCCCCGGTCTCCCCGGTGAGGATACACAAGCCCGGACCGAACTCGACCGTGGCCCCCGCGACCAGCGCGAGGTCACGGACGCTCAGACGTCTGAGCATGGCCGATCTTGAGCCCGCCCCAGTTGAGCTTGGTGCGCACGACCGAGTAGAAGGAACGACCTCGCGGCAACACCAGGCGCGTCACCGCCGTCGCCTTCTTGAATGTGACGCGATCGCCGGCCTCGACCGTCGAACCGATCGAGCCATCCACCGCGAGATGGGCGTGGATTCCCTTGGGCCCGAAGGTGAGTTGCAGGACCTCCTGATCGGAGAAGAGAAACGGTCGCACGGCGAGTGAGTGCGGGCAGATCGGCGTGGCGAGCAGCGCGGGGATCAGCGGGCGCACGATCGGACCGCCGGCCGACAGGGAATAGGCGGTGGATCCGGTGGGAGTGGAAACCACGATGCCGTCGGCGCGGAACTCCCCTACCCGCTCGTGATCGATCGTGAGAGCGAGATCCAGGAGCCTCGATGTGGATCCGGCATGGACGACGGCGTCGTTGAGCCCGACACCGGCCACCCGCGGCGCTCCTCCGGCACCCGGGATGACCGAAGCCTCGATCATGATCCGGTCCTCGACCTCGAATTGCCCGGCCAGGACGCCTTCGAGGATGAGCGACAGGTCACGATCGCGAACCTCGGTCAAGAACCCGAGTCCGCCGAGGTTGACACCGAGCAGAGGGATATTGGTCCCGGCGGTGAGACGGGCTGCTGTCAGGAGGGTGCCATCGCCGCCGAGGACGATGAGGAGGTCGGCGGCACGGCCCAGATCGGCGTCCGGGACGACATGGAAGGCACCATCGAGGAACGGGCGCAGCTGGGCGGTTCCCACGATCTCTCGCCCGCACGAACGGAGGTGTCGGGCGAGAAGTCCGATGGTTTCTGTGGCGCGGGGCTTGTCGAGGTTGGCGTAGATGGCGACGCGATTGAGCGCACCACGGGTCGAATGGGTTGCCGCGGTTCGCTCGGGGGCGGCTTCGCGCTCCGCGCTAGACATGGCTCGTAGCGCGAAGCCAGCTCTGCACGCGCTCGGCGACCTGATCGGTAGTGAGCCCCGCGTCAGCGAGGCACTCGGCGCGGCTACCATGCTGGATGAAGCGATCAGGGATGCCGAATCGGCGGACACGCGCCGAGACTCCGCGTTCCTCGAGAAGCTCGAGGATGGCCGAGCCGAAGCCGCCGGCAAGCTGACCCTCCTCGATCGTGACCAGGAAGCCGAGGCGCGCCGCGAGCCCGAGCACGAGCTCCTCGTCGAGAGGCTTGGCGAAGCGGGCATTGACCACGGTGGCGTTGATCCCTTGACGCTCGAGCGCCTCGGCCGCGCCCATGGCCACGGCGGTCATGGTGCCGTAAGCGATGAAGGCGAGATCCGCTCCCTCGCGGAGGACCTCCGCCTTGCCCCAGGCGATCGGCGTCCACTCCTCATCGAAGCCGATTCCGGTGCCGTTGTCCCGCGGATAGCGGATCGCCACCGGGCCGTCTTCATGGCCGAGAGCGGTGTACAGCATGCGCCGGAGCTCGCGCTCGCACTTGGGGGCCATGAGGGTCATGTTGGGCACGGTGCGCAGGTAGGCGATATCGAACGTGCCGTGGTGGGTCGGACCGTCTTGCCCGACCAATCCGCCGCGGTCGATGGCCAGGATGACCGGAAGCTTCTGCAGGGCGATGTCGTGAACGACCTGATCGTAGGCCCGCTGCAGGAAGGTGGAGTAGATGGCGGCGATGGGACGCTTGCCGTCGGCGGCCAGGCCCGCGGCCATCTCGAGGGCGCACTGCTCAGCAATGCCGACATCGAGGAAACGATCGGGAAACGCATGGGCGAATTCCACGAGGCCCGTGCCGCTCGGCATGGCCGCGGTGAGTGCGATCACGCGCGGGTCGAGACGTGCCAGGTCGATGGCGGTGCGCCCGAAGGCCTGGGTGAAGGTCATGGCCGTTGACTTGATCTTGACCTCGGCTCCTGTTGCCGGATCGATCTTTCCCACGCCGTGCATGCGCTCGATGTGCTTCTCGGCGTACTCGACCCCCTTCCCCTTCTGGGTCAATGTGTGCAAGAGGATGGGGCCCTTGACCTGAGTCAGGTGGCGCAGCGTATGAATGAGGAGCGGTAGGTCGTGCCCATCGATCGGGCCGTAGTAGCGGAATCCGAGCTCCTCGAACAGGATGTTGGGGATGACGAGGTTCTTGAGACCTTCCTTGATGCGGTGGGCGAGGATCTGGGCCACTCCGCCTGCTGGAAGCTTTCCCAGAAGCTCCCAGACATCGGCCTCGAAGCGGCGATAGACCGGGGCCGAGGCGACCCGCGTCAGATACTTGGAGAGCGCACCGACATTGGGCGAGATCGACATCTCGTTGTCGTTGAGAATGACGAGCATGTCGTGGCGGAGGGCGCCCGCTTGATTCAGCGCCTCGTAGGCCAGTCCCCCGGTGAGAGCGCCGTCTCCCACCACGGCGACGACCCGGTTCGAGCGGCCGGACAGATCGCGAGCCACGGCCATGCCGAGCGCGGCCCCGATCGAGGTCGACGCGTGGGCCGTGCCGAAGGCGTCATGAGGGCTCTCGCTGCGCACCGGAAAGCCCGAGATCCCGCCGCGAGTACGCAGCGTGTGAAAGCGGTCGCGGCGTCCGGTCAGGAGCTTGTGCGGATAGCACTGGTGCCCGACATCCCAGACGATCTTGTCGGTCGGGGTGTCGAAGACGTAATGGAGGGCGATCGCCAGCTCGACCGATCCGAGGCCGGCACCCAGGTGCCCGCCGGTCTGCGACACCGTGCGCACGAGCTCCTCACGGATTTCCTGGGCCAGGAGCGTCAGATCGCTCTCTGCCAGGCGCTTCAAGTCCGCGGGCGAATCGATGCGGTCGAGGATGCGTCCCGGTTCAGCGGTCCTGGCTCCATCGTCGGTGGGTGGGATCGGGTTCGGGGCCGGCGGAGCGGCGGATTCGGCCGCGGCGCGAGCGGACGATCGCCGGCCACTCCGGGCACGGGGGGAACTCGGACTGGCCGCCCGGCCCCTCCGCCCGGCAGGCGATGAGGGCTCGATATCGGCATCAAGCGGGGGCACTTTCATTCGGGCGCCGCGCGATGCGGGCGACTTGCTGCTCATCGTGGCACTGGGATCCTTGCCGATTCGCCGGGACCAGAGGCCATGTGCGAGGCTCACCTGGCCGAGGACTGGTCTGGATGCACGCCGGCCGGAGGTGGCGAACGATCCCCACCCGGGGGCGGCGCGGGCTCAAGCCTCCTCCTCCCCACGTTCCCGCCCGGAGAGTACCCCAACCGGGGATGGGATGCGACTCATAGATGGGGCCCCTGAGGGCTAGCTCGCGCGGAGAGCGACGTAATCGGCCAGATCGGCGGCCAGAGCGCCGACGTCGCCCCCGAACCCATGCGCGGCGGCGGCCGCCTCCTGATGCGCCTGACCCAGGGCCGAGCGAGCCTGCTTGGCGCCCAGGACCCCCGGATACGTGTCGGGAGCCCGGGAGCCGTCGGTAGCCAGGTCGAGGAGGTCGTCGGCGATCTGGAAAGCCAGGCCGAGGTGCTCGGCGTAGCGCTGAAGGCGGACGAGGAGCGGCCGGCTGGCCCCGGCAGCCAGCCCACCCGAGAGGATGGCCGCCTCGAAAAGTCTCCCGGTCTTCATGCGATGGACGCGCTCGAGCGCGGCTGGAGACGGCGTGTTGCGGGAGGCTCCCAGCACCAGGTCGCGCTCCAGGGCTTGCCCGCCGATCATGCCGCCCGCGCCGGTGGCCGCAGCCAGGATCCGGGAGATGGCCGTGGCTGCTCCCCGCGGCCATCTCGGTAGCGGTCGCGACAGCACGTGAAAGGCGAGCGCAAGGAGCGCATCTCCCGCCAAGAGGGCCGTGGCCTCATCGAAGGCGCAATGCAGGCTCGGCTGTCCCCGGCGCTCTGCGCTGTCGTCCATGCAGGGGAGATCGTCATGGACGAGGGAGAACGAGTGAACGAGCTCGACGGCGCACGCAGCCGGGAGCGCCCCGCGACCGCGTCCGCCGGCGGCGGAAAATCCGAGTTCCGTGAGCGCCGGGCGCAGGCGCTTACCTCCCGGAAGCACGGCGTAGCGCATGGCCGCGTGCAGGCGGTGGGGTTCCTCGTCAGCGCCCGGGAGGAGGCGATCGAGCGCCTGATCCACGGCGCGAGAGGTACGCACGAGGAAGCGTTCGAGGCGCTTCGAGGGTACCGTCTCAGCGTTCATTCGGGGTTTCCAGCGCCGAGTTGCCGGGAATCTCGAAATCCTCCTCCAAGATGCGACTGGCCTCTGCGGTGAGCTTCTTGACCTGACTTTCGGCGCGCTTGAGCTCGTGGGCGCAGCGACGCACGAGCTCCATGCCCTCTTCGAAGCTGCGAATCGACTGATCGAGACCGAGCTCGCCTTCCTCCAGATCCGTGACGATCTGCTCGAGCCGCTCCATGGCCGCCTCGAAATCGAGGGCCGATGCCTCGGGCCCGGGCGCGGCCTTTCTCGTCGGTCCTTGCTTCCGTTCAGTCATTCCTTCTCCTCCGGGATGGAAGCAGACGATCCCGCTCCCGGGAGGGGTTCCCCGGGAACGATAGCGCAGATCTCCGCGGCCGCGCGGCCGTCGTGGAAATTGAGCTCGACGCGGTCCCCGGCCGCGAGGCTCCTGGTGCCGGTGACGGTCTCCCCATCGGGCCGCCGGACGAGAACGTACCCGCGGCGGAGCACCTGTCCGGGACCGAGTGCGTCGAGCCGTCCAGCCAGGCCCTCGACCCGCGCCTTCCGTTCGGGGGCGAGGGTGCGGGCGGTGCCGGCCAGGCGGACCAGCACGAGCTCGAGCCGTGCCTTTGCCGTCCGCTTCTTCTGGCCGAGTCCCACCGGCAAGCGGCGAGCCAGGGCGGCAAGCTGGGTTCCATGGCGCTCATGAAGGTGAGCGAGGCTCATCGCCATGGCCTCGCATAGCTCGTCGACGCGTTGCTGGCCTGCTTTGAGCATGAGAGAGGGCTGGCGTAACGCGTAGCTCGATCGCACTGCGGCGAGTCGCGCACGTTCCGCCAAGAGGCGCGAGGTCATTTCCCGGGTGAGCCGGCGGTCGATCCGGGCGAGCTTCGCCAGGAGGTCTCTCGTATCCGGCACCGCCAGCTCCACGGCGTGCGACGGTGTCGCCGCCCGTTCATCGGCGGCCAGGTCAGCGAGGGTCAAGTCCGATTCGTGCCCGACCGCGCTGACCACGGGGATCCTGGAAGCGGCGATGGCCCGCACGACAGGCTCCTCGTTGAAAGCCCAGAGATCCTCCAGGGAGCCGCCACCGCGGCCGACCAGCAGAACCTCGGCCGCTCCGTATCGGTTCTGGCGCTCGATGGCGCGGGCGATCGAGGATGCCGCACCCTCCCCCTGCACCTGGGCCGGGGCCAGGAGGATGCGAGTCCCGGGAGCACGGAGCCGGATCAGGCGCACGAAGTCGCGGACCGCCGCACCGCTGGGTGACGTGACGAGACCGACGGTGCGGACATAGGCCGGCAGTGGTCTCTTGCGTTCGCTGGCGAACAATCCCTCGCGGTCGAGCATGGCGCGGAGCTGCTCGCGCCGTGCGATCAGGTCTCCGGTGCCGGCCAGCACCATGGTCTCGACCTGGAGCTGGAGCCGTCCCTGCTTGGGGTAGACCGTGACGAGGCCACTGGCCTCGACGCGCATACCGTCGGCGGGCTTGAAGCGAACGTGGCGAGCGTGATCATTGAACATCACGCAGCCGAGCGCGGCATCACCGTCGCGGAGGGTGAAATAGCGGTGCCCGGAAGCGTGGGAGACGAAGTTGGTGATCTCGCCGGTGACGAGGATGGACCGCGGGAAGGAGACGTCGAGGGTGCGGCGGATCGCCTGCACGATCTCGCGCACCGTGTAGGGGCGGCCGCCGGGGGCGAGCTCTGGAGCGCTGAAGACCATGGAGGTTTGGATCTCCGGCACGGCTCCGGCTAGCGGCTGCCGGGCGCGCGGGTCGCCACGGCCGCCCCCTTGGCCTCGAAACGCGCCATGGCCGCGCCGACCGTGTTATGGACGAGGGCTGCGATCGTCATCGGACCTACCCCGCCCGGCACCGGAGTGATGGCGCCGGCGATCGCGCTCACCGCGGGGAAGTCGACATCACCTACCAGGCGCGTGGCCCCGGGCTTGGTGGAATCTGGGACCCGATTGATCCCGACGTCGATGACCGTGGCCCCGGGCCGGACCATGTTCCTCGTGACGAGGCCCGCCTGGCCGCTGGCGGCCACCAGGATGTCCGCGCTCTGCGCCACGGACTCGAGGTTCCTGGTCCGCGAATGACACAACGTGACGGTGGCATCGCCGAGTGGCCCCCGCGTCGAGAGGAGGATCGACAGCGGCCGGCCGACGATGGCCGAGCGGCCGATGATCACGGCATGGCGTCCGGCCACCGCGATCTCGTAGCGCTTGAGGAGCTCGAGAATGCCGCGCGGCGTGGCCGGGACGAATCGCGGACGGCCGAGGGCCAGAAGGCCCTGGTTCCAGGGGTGCAGGCAGTCCACGTCCTTCTCCGGCGGTACGCGCTCCTGCGCTTGCTCGGCGTCGAGCCCCTCCGGGAGGGGCAGCTGGACGAGGATGCCATCGACTTCGGGATCGGTGCCCAGCCGCTCGAGAGTGTCGTTCAGGTGGGCTTGCATCGTCTCGGCCGGAAGATGCACGACCTGAGAGCGGATCCCCGCCTCCGCCGCTGCACGGTCCTTGTTGCGTACGTAGATCGCCGAAGCCGCGTTCTCCCCCACCCAGACGACCGCGAGTCCGGGCACGATGCCGGACCGGGAATGGAGCGCTTCGGTCTGCTTCCTGATCTCCGCCCGCCAGTGCGCGGCGGTCGCCTTGCCATCGAGGATGATCGGCATCGATCTACCTTTCAGTCGGCTCCTGTTCCCGCAGGTCCGAGGCGAGGTGGACCCGATGGATGGCCCGGGCCCGTCCCGTGTTCTCGTTGACATCGACGATGGCAGCGGAGAGGCGTGCATCGCCGCTCGCCGTCGTCAGCCGGCGCGGCGTCTGCTCGAGGAAGCGTCCGATGGCAATCTCCTTCACGACGCCGATCACCGAGTCGTAGGGCCCGGTCATGCCGACATCGGTCAGGTAGGCGGTGCCCTGGCTCAGGATGCGCTCATCGGCCGTCTGAATATGCGTGTGCGTGCCGAGGACGGCGCTGACTCTTCCATCGAGGTAGTAGCCCATGGCCACCTTTTCCGAGGTCGCCTCGGCGTGCACGTCGACGATGATGATCGGAGTCTCGGCCCGCATCCGGGGCAGGAGCTCGTCGGCGCAGCGGAATGGGCAGTCGGTCAGGGGCATGAAGACGCGGCCCATGAGCGAGAGCACGCCGACCCGGAGACCGGCCTCGGTGGTGAAGATCCCGAACCGGGCCCCTGGCACGCCGGACGGATAGTTGGCCGGGCGGAGGATGCGCGGCTCGTGCCCGATGAAGTCGAGGAGTTCCCGCTTGTCCCACAGATGATTGCCCCCGGTGAGGGCATGAATGCCGAGGTCGAACAGGTCATTGGCCACCGCCCGCGTCAGTCCGAATCCTCCGGCGGCGTTCTCGGCATTGGCGATGACGAAGTCGATGCGCTCCTCGGAGCGCAGGCGATCAAGGTGGGTCGTGAGTGCCTGTCGCCCCGGGGCGCCCACCACATCGCCGATGAAGAGGATCTTCATCCGTTCGACCCCCGGCCCTGGCGTGCGGCGCCCTCGGATCCTGAAAGAAGCTCCGGCCGGCCGCGATCGTTCGCGACCGGCCGGGACACTGCGTCCGGAGCCGATCCCGAGGGATCGGCCCCGGAGAGGCATTCCCCACCATTGTGCCGTTCGACCTGAGTGTTTTGAACCTGGATGACTCCAGGTGGGTACCCGCGGTGGGCACTTCGCGACCCCACCTGACTGGAGGTGGGTACCACTCCATACCCGAATACGGGTTCCCGTGTACGTAGTGTTGGCTCAAAACACCGTGATCGTGACGAACACGGCAGGGAATTCGTCGAGCTGACCTCCTTCGCCGCGCGGCCGCGCGGCGTCGAGAGCCGCCGTTTGGCTCGTTCAGGCGCCAACCGGCTCGGCGTCGATAGCTGCCGCCATCAGGAGCTCCAGCTCCCGGACTCGATCAGCCACGACCGAGCTGGCGTTGTCGGTTCGCTCAAGTTCGCGATGGAGCTCGTCAGCCATGTTCAAGAGCGCGAGCACGGCAACCCGCAGCGGCGAAGTCATGCGGTGCCGTTCGGCCACTTCCCGCATCCGCCTGTCGACATCGGTGGCAACCCGACGGGCGTAGTCGAGATTTTCAGGACTCTTGATGCGGTACTCGCTGCCGAAGATGATCACCGTCGTCAAGGTCGAATCCCCGTCCACGGCGGTGCTCCTTTCGCGCTCAACTCCAAGCTGACATTGGCCGCGGGCTTACCGCTCACGGCATTCCACCCTCGAGCCACTGGAACTTGCCCAGTATCGTGCGCAGGCGATCGGCGATGGCCTCGCGCTCCGCCGTCAGTCGCCGCCAGTCCGCCTCCATGGTGACCGCAGCCTGGCTCGACTCGGCCGCCAGACTACCCTCGGCCTGGATCTGGCGCCTGAGCGCCGCATTCTCACGCCGGAGCTCGTCGATGACCTGACTGGCGCGCAGCACCTGTCGTTCGAGATCATCGAGCGCCCTGAGGGCGCGCTCGTTTGCGTGCTCCATCAGCTCACCTCACGAGCAGGAAGACCCGCGTGAGCATCCTCACGCCTGTGCGAAGTCAGATTAGCAAAGGCCAAAGTGCAGTGTCAAATGAACGAGCCCGGCATGACTGCCGGGCTCGTTCCTGTTCCCGCTCTGGATTCGAAATCAGTGGATTGTTCTAGGCCTGCGCTCCGCGCGCGGCCTCGGCGACGCGGGCAAACGCCCCGGCATCGCGGACCGCGAGGTCCGCGAGCATCTTGCGATCGATCGTGATCTGTGCGCGCTTGAGCCCGGCCATGAGTGTCGAATAGGTCAGGCCGTTGAGGCGGGCGGCGGCGTTGATGCGTGCGATCCAGAGCCGGCGCATTTCCCGCTTGCGCGCCCTGCGATCACGATAGGCATAGCGGCCGGCGCGGAGTACGGCCTCGACGGCGCTCTGATACAGGCGCGAGCGGCCACCGACGTAGCCGCGCGACTTGCGCAAGATCTTCCGGCGCCGGGCATGCCCGGGAACTGTGGCTTTTGCTCTCGGCATCTTGGAGCTACCTCGCTAACGTCGTGGACCGGACGGTGCGCCTTACCCGCGGCCGAGGAGGCGCAGGGCGCGCTTCTCCTCGCTCTGAGGCAAGATCACGTTCTGGCGGAGCCTCCGCTTGCGCTTGCGGCTCTTCATGTCGAGAAGATGGCCAGCGTAGGGCCGACCACGCTTGATGTGGCCGCTGCCGGTCACCCGATAGCGCTTGGAGGCCGATCGATTGGACTTGATCTTGGGCATGATTCCCTCTGACGGACCGGGATCGGCCGGCCCCGCCGCGCGCTAGCCGCCCCACCCGGGGCCAGGCAACCCTGGGCGCGTAGCCAAACGAAGACGGAGAGGATAGCCGATCCGGTCTAACCGCTCAAGCCTCTTCCTGCTGGGCCTCCCCACCTGCCTCAGCCCGGGCTCGGGCCTGGCCCCCTCCCGGGGTGGCAGGGGCTCCGCCGTCGTTGGACGGGGTAGCCGGTGGCTCTGCCTCCGTCTGCGGCTTGACCTTGGCCGCCGGACGGGCAGGTCGCGGTGCCACCACGGTGGACAGGTTGCGGCCCTCGAGCTTCGGCGTGTTCTCGGCGCTTCCGATCTCGGTCAGATCGGCGAGGATCCGATTCATCACCCGCGCGCCCAGCTCGGGGTGAGCCATCTCCCGGCCGCGGAACATGATGGTGAGCTTGACCTTGTGGTGTTGCTCGAGAAACTTGCGCGCCGCGTTGAACTTGACCTCGTAATCGTGGTCATCGATCTTCGGCCGCAGCTTGACTTCCTTGATCTGGAAGCTGTGCTGCTTCTTCTTGGCTGCGCGTTGCTTCTTGGATTCCTCGTACTTGTATTTGCCGAAATCCATGATCCGGCAAACGGGAGGTCGCGAGTTGGGCGAAACCTCCACCAGGTCGAGGTCCTTGGACCGCGCCAGCGCGAGCGCCTCGCGCGTATCCATGATTCCGATCTGCTGGCCTTCGGAGTCGATCACCCGCACCTGGGGTACGCGAATGCGCTCGTTCGCCCGGATGCGCGGCTTCGTATCAGGCAGGCCGCGACCAAAGGGCCCTGCGCTCACAGGTCGAGCCCCCGCCGCGGGGGCAGCTGCTTATGCGGCAAACGTCCTCTCCATTCAATGTGAACCAAAGTACTTGGGCGGTCGCCACCGGGGCCCGCGCCACCCAGACGGATGGTGGGCGATAGTGGACTTGAACCACTGACCTCCTGCATGTCAAGCAGGCACTCTAACCAGCTGAGCTAATCGCCCACGCTAAACCAAGCTGCGGACGGAGCCTAGCACAGGGCATCGGGAAGTCAAGGGGAGGGAGCTCAAGGGCCGGGCCCGGTACCGGCCCCCGAGCTCGCTCTCCCGTCGACCCTACTTGACCAGGAGGAGCTTTCGGGTCCGGGAGACATCACCGACCGTGAGGCGGGCGAAGTAGATTCCCGACCCAGCCCCCTCCCCCGCCCGGTTCCGTCCGTCCCAGGTGACGGCATGTCGCCCCGCCGGGTAGCGGCCGCCAGCCACTTCGCGCACGGCGCGCCCCGCGATGTCGAAGATCACGAGCCGCACCTCGGCCGCCGCCGGCAGGTCGAAGCTCAAGACGGTGGCCGGGTTGAACGGGTTGGGAACGTTGGGGTGCAGAGCGAGCTCGAGCGGCACCTCGAGCGCCGTGGCCGCAACCGGACCGTAGTAGACGGATTCGCCGGAGCGCGACACGGCCTCCAGACGGTAGTAGTAGGTGCTTCCCGGAGGGATCGGGTCCCGGTAGGTGTACGGACTCCGGCCCGAGATCGGTTGGGGACCGGTGAGCCGCCCGTACGAGCCATCCACCAGCTCGGACCTCCAGACATGGAAACCGAGATGATCGGCCTCGGCGGCAGTCGACCAGGTGAGAATGACCGCACCCATGTCCGCCCTCGCGCTGAACTCGGCGAGCTCGACCGTGGAGACGGCGGTCGTCCGGAAGCGGTTCCAGCCGAGCTGGTTGAAGATCGACGTCTGGCCGTCCGTGGCTCGCACCCGCCAGGCGTAGTCCGTGTTGTGAGCCAGCGGCATCGGCCACGCGAGGGTGGTGTCGGAGGCCGCGATCACGGAGTCACTGGCAGCGAACGTGGAATCGGTCCCGACATACACGACATAGAGGACGCTGGTCGGCCCGGCCGCTCGCCAGGTCAAGGTGGGCTGGTAGACGACGCCGGTGTCGGCATGGGCGGGAGAGAGCAGGGTGAAGGCGCCCGGAGCCGGCCCGAAGCTCTGGATCAGCATGAAATCGTCGACGGCATTGGCCGACTGCCCGACGAGCCCGACCCCGGCATAGAGCGTGGCCGTGTTTCCCTGTCGCTTCCCAGGGTCCGTCAGCCGGGAGTGGAAGTCGTCCCCGATGTACACGTCGAAGTGATGGCCGGTCGGATCGGAGGAGAGAAGGACCTTCCAGGTTCCTCCCGCCCCGAGGGTGTTCGGGATGAGGCCGGCTGCGTTCGTCAAGGGGAAGCCGGAGGCTCCGGCCCGGATCTCTCCCAGCTTGCTGCGATTGGTGAACGGATCGATCGTCACCAGGTATCCGCTCGCGCTGCCCGAGGCGGCGTCCATCATGACGGCGAGACCGCCGCGGAGGATACCGTCCGGACTCGCGCCGGGGCTGAAGCGGAAGCCAGCCGCAGTCGGGTTGGGCCGTGCCTCGTAGATGCCGAGATCGAAGCTCGGCAGGGCCGAGGTGTTGCGCAGCTCGTCGGCGATGATCTGCATGGGGGCGAGGTCCCCGTTCCAATCCGGTCCCAGGGTGGGGCGGTTGAAGTCATCGACGATGACTTCAACCGGTGCCGTGACGAAAGTCCAGGACTGGTTGGACATGACCTGGGCGCCGCTGGCATCCCGGGCCTGGACCCGCCAGTAATAGGTCTCCCCGGCCGCCAAAGGCTCCCGGAACATGGTCTCGGGGAGTGTTGTCGACGGCAGCTGCTGCGGGTTCGGGAAGTCGGGGTCGGTGTCGACGCTCACCGTGTAGGTGATGAGATCGCCTGGATTGGGGTCGACTGCTTCTTCCCAGCGCAGGAGCGGAGCCAGCGAGTAGACAATGCTCTGATCGATCGGTTGCTGCAGATTGAAGGCGGCGGGCGGCAGATTGAGACCCGCCGCCGCGACCGTGAATTCCTCGATGTTGTTGGCCTCGTTCTCTCCGAGGAGGAGCCCGACAAAGGTGAGCGAGCCGGAGCCCTGGCGCCGTTCCGGGTCCGTCATGCGAGCGTCGAAGCGGTTGTCGACGTAGCACTCGAAGTGATGGCCGCTGGCGTCTCGCACGAAGACGACACGCACCACGTCCCCGGGCTGGGGAACAGGGTTCAAGCCCGGGACGTCGATATTGAGGCTGCCGGTGAGCTCCCCGTTCTGGACCTCCCAGACCGACCACCGCTGCTGCCCGGCCGTGTTGCGGAAGACGAAATAGCCGTTGGCGATGGTGGAGGGAGCGTCCATCCCGAGCAAGCACCCGCCGTAGCCGATGCCGGTCTGGCTCGCCGCTTCACTCCACCGCCATTCGACCGATACGGGATTGGCCGCGCCGGTGTAGATCGCCAGATCACTGAACCCGGGCGCCGTGCAGGCGATCTCACCGTTCACGATCGCATAGCTGGGGTCGGCGATCCAGTCGGGCCCCAGGGTGGAGCGCTCGAAGTCATCGCGGATCTGGTGCAGATCCGGCGAGGTGAAGGTCCTTGTGCTGAGCGAATAGGTCGCTGCTCCTTCGGGATCTTGAGCCTTGACCCTCCAGTAGTACATCGTGTTGGGGGCCACGGGGATGCCGCGCGCGAAGTTGCTGACGATGAGATTGTCGACACGGAGCGTGGCTTCGGACTGGAAGTCGGGATCCGGAGACATGAAGAAATCGTAGAAGACGTAGTCGCCGTCCGGGTCGGTGGTCGATTCCCAGTCGAAGAGTGGATTCAGATTGACGAGATTGGATCCAGAGGTCGGTGCGATGAGATCGAATGGCTCCGGCGGACCGTTGAACGAGACGGCCTCCACGCGCCACGCGGCCGCGTTGTTGCTGAAGCTACCGTCACCGATCACCCCGCACCAGTAGTCGTTGTTGCCGTGGCGCCGCAGGGGATCGACGAGAGTGGCATCCAGCTCGCCGTTCACGTAGATGATGAACTGATGGCCGTTGGCGTCCGAGCGCATCTCGACCGCGAAGCGGTCGCCGGCCTGCGGGGCCGGGCGCCGGGGCGAGTCGGTGTCGATGAGGGCGCCGGGGACGCCGTCGACGACTTCCCTCAGGGCAAGGGTCTGGTCGCCCGCCGTGTTGCGGTAGACGATGTAGCCATCGGCCGTGTTGGGATCGGTGCTCTCGAGACGGCAGGCGAGTCCCGCCTGGTTGATGCCGGCGGCGTCCGCTCCCGCGCCCCAGGTGAGCTCGACATGGAACGGGTTCACGACGCGCGTGAAGATGGCGGTGGCGAAGCCCGGGGCGGTGTTGTCGAGTTCGCTGCCGGTCACGACATAGCTGGTCGAGGCCCAGTCGGGACCAGGGTGCGACATGGAGCGCGTGAACGCGTCCTCGTAGATGTTGTCGTTCTCCGTGGTGGCGACGGTCGCCGGGTTGGACATCGCGGAGAGGTTGGCGGCGTCATCGAGCAGCTTGGCTGCGAAATGGTAGGTGGTTGCGGGCGAGAGCCCGGTGATGACTTCTCCACCCACCTCCCCCGCCGCCGCGAGGGCGTGGTAGTCGCCCCCCTGATCGGCGAGCGGGAAGCTGGCGGCGTCGATCGGCGCCGGTCCATACCGGCAGTCGGCATAGCGCGGCGTGCCGCTCGTGCCGTCATCGCCGGTGTTGGTCCACACCAGCAGCACCGAGCTCCCGTGCACGGTGCCGACGGCGAGATCGGTGATCGGGTCGGGTGGGGTCAGGTCGTTGAGGGCCTGGTCCACTGCCTCGAAGTAGACAGTCTTCATCTGATCGTAGCCGGCGTCATTGGGGTGGATGGCATCGAACATCCAGTCGTTCGCGGCATTCGGGTTGGCGGTGAAGCGGGTCCAGTGGTCGGCGATGCGCACCGGTTCCGGCGATCCGGTCACGGTGCCATGACGGTAATCGAGGGCGATGCGGACGACTTCCCGGTTGAAGTCGGCAACATCGGTCTCCCGGCCCTGGATGGGGATGATGCGGCTGACGATGACCTGGCTGCTGCCTGCCATCAGGGCTTGCCCGATAAGGGTGCCGAGGTCGCCGGTCGGGTTGGTGTCAGGCGTTCCGTGATCGGACGACCACGGGCCGTACGGCCCGGGGGCGGCAAAGACCTCCGCCGTGCCCAGGTGGATGGCCACGATGTCCGGTCCGTAGGTGGCGATGGTGGGGCCGATGTCGTGGCTGCCGCCGGCATGGTAGTCGGCGATTCGCGCCCCGGTGAAGAAGTCTCCTTCGTCCGGTTCGGTACCGGAGGGGCCCACGAAGTCGAAGCCGCCGATCGTGTTGAGAGACGTATAGAGGATGTGACGGAACCCGAGTCCGCTCGTCGAGCCCACACCTTCAGTGATGGAGTCTCCGGTCGGCATCAGGTTGGTGGCTGCCGCCGGACCGGAGGTCGCGGTCGAGACCGCGAGCAGAGCGAGGACAAGGACCTTCTCCGGGCGGAGGCCCGCATCATGCGATCTCCTGCGCTTGGAGCGAACAATGGCTGATCCGTTCACCGATCCATCTCCCTCTGTCGTTGCGCCAACCCCGCGGCACGGCCATCGCATGGGGTTCCTGATCCGATTGGAGGCAGACCCTGGCCTCCCACGTGGTTATCGGCCATCGCCATGGCATCGTTGGGGGAATCGACTCAGGCGGGGTGTGCTCGCCAGCGCCAGGCAGAGGGCGTGAACGAGGCTGCTTCTTGACCGGGGTGCCCCAGGGTGATACAAGGTGCCGACTCCTCATGGTGCCCTGCCGCCCGCAGTCAGCGCCACCAGGGCGAACGATCCAGCGAAACCACTCCATGACCAGCTATCGCCTAGCGCGCATCCTCTCGGACGTCCTCAGTCCACCCGTCATTGCGCTCGCCGTGTTCTGGTTTCTCTCGGAGGCGACGGCTCAGGGAATGCAGTGGCCGGTCTTTCTCACGTGTGCGGCAACCCAGAGCGTGCTGCCTCTGATCTTTCTCGGGCTGGCGGTGCGCCGCGGGCACATCGGGGACATCAACATGAGCCGGCGAGAGGAGCGCCGGCACGGGATGGCGACGCTCGCCGCGGTGTATGCCGCGGGCGTTGTCCTGGTGGCCCTCGCCGGGGTCCGGGGACCGATTCTCTTCGTCTGCATCTGCTCGCTGGCGGTGCTGGGCGCGCTGTGGGCCGTGAACCTGTTCTACAAGGCTTCGGGGCATGCCGCCGGGTGTGCCGCCTACATGACGGCGATCTCGATCTTCGTCGATCCGGTGCATCCTGGACTGGCGCTGATCCCGGCTGTCTCCTGGGCGCGGGTGCGGGTCGGCGCCCATACGGTCGCCCAGGTCATCCTCGGTGCCATCCTCGGCACCGGCGTGGCGCTGGGCTTCTACCTGCTGGCTCGCCCGGTCCTCTTCTAGGCGGGGAAATGCCGTGAGCGCCGAGCATCCCCGGGGGCAGTGGCGCGAGCGTCTCGCCCGTCTCACTCACGATGGCGTGAGCGGCATGGTCGTCCGCGGCGCTGCCGGCGTGATGGCGGTCAACATCGTCGGGGTTGGCGCCGGGTTCCTGGCCCAGTTCGCCGGGGCCCGCACCCTCGGCGCCGATCGTTTCGGCATGCTGGCCTATGTCCTCTCGTGGACGACGCTGCTCATGCCGCTGGCCAAGTTCGGGCTGGATGTGGCGGCTGTACGATTCCTGCCCGCGTTTGTTGCCAACGAGGACTGGCGACCGGCGCGCGGTCTGCTCCGGCGGTTCTTTGGGATTGCAGCCGGGATGGGTGTCCTGGTCGCGGCCGGCCTGGCCACGGCGGCATTTCTCCACCGTGGTCACGATGAAGAACTGCGGGCGACGTTCCTCGTCGGCGCCCTGGTCGTGCCCGTCCTGGCATTGACCTATGTGGTGCAGGGTTGTCTGCAAGGACTGAAGCGAGTGGTTGCCGCGCAGACCCCCCTGTCGATGACCCGCCCTCTCGTCTTTGCCGCGCTCCTCGGCGGTGCCTACGCCGCCGGCCGGCATCTGACCGCGGCGCAGGCGATGGGCCTCAACGTGGGAGCGACCCTGCTTGCGCTCACCGTCGGCGCTTTGCAGCTCAGGCGCTGGCTGCCGGCTCCGATGCGCACGGCGGTGCCGTCCTATGCCACGCGGGTCTGGCTACGCGCGTCGCTACCGATGACCGTGGTGGGTGCGATGCACATCCTGCTCGGTCAGGTCGATGTCGTGAGCGTGGGCGCCGCGGTCGGCACGACGTCGGCCGGCATCTACTCGGTCTGCACGCGGATCGCCCTCTTCGTCGGCTTTGGCATGGCGACAACGAGCGCCGTCGTGGCCCCGATGATCGCCGAGACCTACGCGCGCAAGGATCACGACGAGCTGGCGCGCGTCGTGCGCACCGCGACTGCGGTCGGCGTGGTCATCGCGGCTTCCGGTGTCGTCGGGCTCGCCCTATTCGGTCGCTGGATCCTGAGCTGGTTCGGGCCCGAGTTCGGCGCCGGGGCTCCGGCGCTGTGGGTGCTCGCCGGCGGGCACCTCCTCGTCACGTTGTTCGGGCCGGTCGGGTTCCTGCTCGACATGACCGGCCATCAGGATGCGAACGCGCGGGTCAATCTGGTGACGACCGCCATCACGCTCGCCCTCAACTATCCGGCGGCCAAGATCTGGGGCATGCCGGGAGCGGCCGCCGTGACCATGGGCTGCCTGCTCACGAAGCAGGTGTGGTCCTGGTTCCTGGTCGGGCGTTACGTGGGGATCCGACCGGGGCCGTTCGGGGGGCGCGCTGCGGGCACTCAGGGCGGCTAGACAGCGGTGCGGCGTCCAACGGGCAAGAGGACCGTTCGTCGGAGGTCCAAACCTGGGCTCGGGACTCGTTCAACGCACATCCGTACCGCGCTTGAAGCTGAAGGTCGTTGCACGCTCCTGACCGTCCATGATGCCCTCGATGCGGACGGTCAGACTGTCGTGTCCATGGCGCGTATAGACGATCCGCTGCGGGAAGTCATGCTCCTTGTTCTCGAAGACCAACTCTTCATTGCCACCTTCGAGCATGATGAATGAGAACCGTACCGCCCTGGCCAGGCCTGGTGGCGCTGGGGGGTCGGAAGGCCCCATCCGGCCGCCCCCGGGAGGCTTCCCCCCGGCCGCGGTCGGCGAGGAACCCAGTCGGGCGAAACGAGGAGGCGCCGACGGATGTCTCTGCTGTCGCTGCGGTGCGGTGTGGTGCCCCCGGGGTGACTCGAACACCCGGCACGCGGTTTAGGAAACCGCTGCTCTATCCGCCTGAGCTACGGGGGCACGGCTGGCAGTCAGTCGTGGCCGGAGGATAGCAGACGGACGCGACGGCGGGCAGGGGCGCAGGGCAAACGACTGGGTGGGGGCCGGCCCACCCTCTTGGTGGCGGTTGGCTGGCCTCACCCACCCAGCTTGCGGCCTATCTTTTCTCTCTTCTCTCTCTGCGATCTAGAATTCAATCACCTTTCCTGAGTCCCAGACTCAGAACCTCGACTTGATCGCACCCCAGGTCGTCGATTCGAGCTCGGGTGCCGTGTAGAGATCACTCGGCTTGTCGGCCAGCTTGCTCGAGGGGCTGCCGATCAGGTGACCGCTGACGACCGCGAACTGGAGCTCGAAGGTGTGGTACCGGCCTCCGGGGGTCCGCACCGTGCGGCGCACGACACCCACATCGGGCACGAGAATCTCGGAGCAGATACCCGAATCCGAGCAAGGATTCTGGTCGTAGACGATCGTGACCGACCAGGGGAATTCACCGGCCGGAACCGTGATCGGGTGTCCCTTGTTGGCGATGAATCCCTTGGTCCCATGGACGCAGTCGTCCGCCATGAGCGGCAACGACACCTTCTGCCCCTCGTAGATCGAGTGCGAGCAGCAGTACCAGGTGCCGATGAACTCGTCGTACGGAGGAGCTTTGGTCCACGGTGGGATGCTCGGCTGGAAGGTCTTGGGGTTCATCTCGCACACCCACTGACACGCGTTGTTGAGGAGATACACGTCACTGCCGTCGATGGGGAACATGTAGCCTTCCATCCGGCTGACGCGGTAGCCGTAGATGTCGATCCACTCGGCCGAGCGAACAACCGCGTTCCCCATGAACGGCGAGACATAGTACCAGTAGTTACCCGGCTGAAGAGGAAGCATGGAGCCTTCGGGAGGATCCGCGACGGCGGTCCCGAAGGTGACAGCCAGCATCGCGAGGATGGCGATGCTGGATGCGGCGGCCCTATTCATGACTCAACTCCTTCTCACGTTCCCGTTGCTGCGGCCTTTCCGTCGGCCGGAGCTTCGGGGTACTGGCGGTCGCCGCACCTTGGGGGCGGCGACCGCCGCTCCCCGTTGGCGTGAACCGGTGGCGAAACCGGCGTTTCGCATCCGCTCACGTCGTTGTTGTTTACTACTCTCTCAACGATGGTGGCGATGGAGCTGAACAGGAAATCTGGGCGCCGTGGAGATTCGGCCGTGCCGAAGAAGAACAGGAGTTCGCTTTCCTACAATGAACATGACAGGTTCGATGGAGAACCTGTGCACGGCGGGAGTGTGACCGGGGGCACGATCCTCTTCATTCCCGGGGCGGTGGCTCGGTCGTGGTGAGGGGGTCGGCCAGCTCGTACACGCGTCCGGCTGCGACCACTCCAGCCCACGAGGCGCGGAGGTCGGGAGCACCGAAGTGACGCTTGATCAAGCGCCCGCGCAGCTCGGCCCGCGTGCCGCGCGGGGGGGCCGCGACCAGTTCCCGCCACCGGGTCTCCGTTCCCAGGGAGTCCGCTGCCGCGAGCGCTCGGTCGATCTCGGCTCCGCTTCCGTCCGCGATCCGGGCGAGGCCGACATCGAGGCGGTAGAGGCGGTCGATGAGCTCGGCTTGGCGCGGGTAATCGCGGATCGAGAAGCCCGCCTCCTCGATCTCGTGCTGGAGAGACGCTGCCGCTTCCTCCCCGATCTTCCTCCGGACCGCGTTCCACGATGTGGGCCTCCCCTTCCCCTCTTCCCCGCAACGGCGGTATAGCTCGTCGATCATCTTCGCCCATAGCCGCGCCGTACGCCAGTCGGCACGCTCGCGGGCGAGGAAGGTGCTCAGGGCGCGACGTCGCAAGGACGACTCGATGAGGAGCGAGCATTCGTCCTCGTCACCGCGGGCGATGGCGGCGAGTCCCCGCCGCCACTCGGCGATGAGGGGCCGCGCCCAGGGCGCGATGGGATCTTTGGTGTCGGCGGCCTCGATCCATGTCAGCAATCGCTCGTTCAGTCCGAGGGCCGTGGTCACCTCACCATCCATGGTGGCGATGGATGCTTCCGGCATCAGGCTCACGGTGCGCAGGGCGCGGAGTGGGTGACGCAGGGTGAGGTTGTCCGGCCACGGGTGTCCGCGCAGGATGAGCTCGAGAAGGAGCGCGGTCACCCCCGAGCGCACGGCGATGGCCCACGATGATGCCGTGCCCCCGGCGGCGATCACGTGCACGCGGCGCCAGCCGCGGCCGGCGTAGTTGAGGCGGCAGGTCGTGAAGACGGCGCGGTCGTGCGTGGTGTGGGGTCCCGACACGCGCGTCATGAGCTCGGCGCGGGGGGCGAGGGCGAAGCCGTCACCTTCTGGCGAGGAATCCACCACCCCGGGCTCGGTCAGGATCGTACGCGCCACCACCCAGCTGAGCAGTGCCGGCGTGAGCTGCGACGGCTCGAGGGTCGTCGGCACGCCATAGTTCTCGTGCGTGCCGAGACTCACCTCCCCAGGTTGATGGAAGGTCGAGGCGACGGCCGGTATGACCTTGTAACCCCATTCTTCCCGGAGGCGGTCCGAGGCCCGGGTGACCAGGGCGAGGCCTGCCTTGTGGGCCGCGGCCAGGTCGAACGGGTCGGTGCACTCAGGGGTCGACAGCTCGGGCACGAATCGCGGTGGATCGAGACCGATGGCTGCCCCGTTGGCCAGGAAGAGGGTCGAGCGATGTTTCGAACCCCAGCCGAGAGCATGGGGCTGGGTCGCCCCGACGGCCGCCAGGAGGGCGCGGCCGATGGACTCGCGAACCCGGAGCAGCGGGCGGGCGCCGAGCAACGCGAGCTCGCTTTCGAGGCCCATCACGATCACGGGTCGAACTCTGGAGCTGGGTGGTGGGGGGACAGGTCGGACCGGGAACGCGGAGCGGGCGGTCGATCACTCGCCCGCGAGCTGCCAGAGGATCTCTCCCTGGGGGCGAGTCGTATCGTTGTCGATTCGCCGGAGAAGATTCTCCACCACCGAGGCGGCACGCGCGGGTGGGACAGCGAGCGTTGCGGCTGGAACCTCGATCTCCTGGGGAGCGGTGATTTCGAGCTTGCTGGTCATGGTGGCTCCTCCTCGGATATGGAGTGGCGGCGCGGGGCCCTGCGGACCCCGCGCCGCCCGCGGTGGTCGGCGACGACGCTTCCATGATACCCGCTCGACCATTCGGAGTCACGTCGGATTGGTCGCTGGTCCGAGCTGGCCCATCGGCCCACAGCCGGGGTCGCGTCCAGCCGATGCCAAGGTGCGCAATGCGTTGGGCCAGGGCCCCATCAACTTCCGGTTCGTCATTCGCTGGCGTAGTCGACGAGCGCAGACACCGGATATCCCTTGAGCTTCTCCCGACCGGGCAAGAACGAGAGCTCGATGACGAAGGCGAAGCCCGCGACACGGCCACCCTGGCGCTCGATGAGCTTGCCGGCAGCGGCGGCCGTCCCGCCCGTGGCCAGGAGATCGTCGACCACGAGGACGGCCTGACCGGGGCGCACGGTGTCGCGATGCATTTCGAGGCCATCGGTGCCGTATTCCAGAGCATAGGTCTCGCGCATGGTCTCCCACGGCAGCTTCCCCGGCTTGCGGGCCAGTGCCACCGGGAGGCCGAGCTGGGCGGCCGCCGCTCCAGCGAAGACGAATCCGCGAGCCTCGATACCGACCAGGAGCTCGGCGCCCTTGTCGCGCGCTTCGCTGGCCAGCCAATCCACCGAGCGCCGGAATGCCGGTCCGTTCAGGAGCAGAGTGGTGATGTCACGAAAGACGATACCCGGCTTTGGAAAGTCCGGAACGTTGCGGATCAGGGTGCGCAGTTCGTCCTCGAGTGAAGCTGTGGACATGGGACCTCCTGGCAAGTGGAGTGCGAGATCGGACACTGGAGCACCCGCGCCGGGGCGCTCCAGTGTGGATGACGTGGCGACCGCCGCTACCCTACCACGCCGGCAGGCGGTCCGAGGCACCGGCGGGCCGCCGGGTGCGCCCCGCGGCCCGTGGTGTGACGGGTGCGGGCGACCGGCTGCTCCTCCCGGCTCGCGCTCGCATGAGCTCCGGTGAATCCCCGCAGCTTCTCCAGGGCTCGCTTCTCGATCTGACGCGTGCGCTCCCGACTGACACCGAGAAAGGCTCCTGTCTCCGCCAGCGTATGGCAGCGCCCATCGAGGAAGCCGAAGCGGATTCGAAGCACTGCTTCCTCCTTGGTCCCGAGCCGACTGAGGAGCTGCTCCAGGCGTTCCTGCAGGCGCCGGAATTCGCTCTCCTCGGCGGGCGTGCGCGGGGGCTCGCAGCCCTCGTAGTCGATCAAGGTCTCCAGGGCCAGGTTGGGCGGGGCTGCGTCGAACGAGGTGATGGTGGTGGCCGCCGCTCGCGTGCGTTCGACGTGCTCGACGCGCATGCCGAGAGCCGCCGCAACCTCGTCGTCATGTGGCATCCGGCCCAGCCGGTGGGACAGGCGGCGGTCGGTCTCGATCAGGCGGCGGATGTTCTGCACGACATGCAGGGGAACGCGAACGGTGCGTACCTGTTTGGCGATGGCGCGGGTCACGGCTTGCCGGATCCACCACGAGGCATAGGTCGAGAAGCGGAAGCCGCGGCGCGGATCGAAGCGATCGACCGCGGTGATGAGCCCCAGGTTCCCCTCGGCGATCAGGTCGAGGAGTGGCAGACCGCGATCGCGATGGGCGGCTGCCAGCTTCACGACCAGGCGCAGGTTGGCGAGGATCATCCGCCGGCGCGCCCCGTCGTCGCCGCGGGCAATGGCCAGGCCCACGGCGATTTCCTCGCGTGCCGTGAGCAGGGGGACTCGACCGATCTCACGGAAGTACAGGAGCAGCGGATCTCCGGTTTCTCCTCGCCCCTGCCCTCCCCGCGCCGCTGTGAGCCGAGGACCCCAGTCAATGGAAATGTCCTCGGCCTCCGCTCGGGCCAGGAAGAGATCGAATTCTTCGAGGTCGAAGTCGGGGGACTTGACGATGCCGTCGATGATCGAGCTCGGGATCGAACCGTGCTCTCGCCCGTGATCCAGGGCGCTCTCGAGGGTGGACGAGACGCTCGGGGCGGGGACCTCGATCGCGCTCGACATGGCTACCCCCCTTGGCTAGACACGCGGGCCCGGGAACGGGTCCGGCGGCAAGACGGAGGAGCCGTCTTCCCCGCGCGGACACCGCGTGAGTGTCCTGATGGACGAGAGGACCTCGCGCCGTCAGCTGCCAGCCTGCGTCAGGCGTGAGCAGGCATGCCAGTGCGGCGGACAGGAGGGGGACTTCCTGGAGGAGGGGACTTCCACCGGCACCGCCTGGACGGTGCCGCCATGGGGAGAGGATATTGTTGGTCGGGGCGAGAGGATTTGAACCTCCGACCCCCTCGTCCCGAACGAGGTGCGCTACCAGGCTGCGCTACGCCCCGAACACCACATCCACTCGCCGCCCGTGGGGCTCGCGAGCGCCCGGAGCATAGCACCGAGGCTCCATGAGAAACAACATCGCCGTCCCGGCGTTTTCTTCCCCCTCGGGAGCCTCATGGCTCGCCATCCTGGGCTCTCTGGGCGGGCGGCTCGGAATCAGGGCTGCCGGGAACGAGGGGCACGAAACGGCACGGGCACAGGGTCTGGGCCTCGAGCTCCCGGCCGTGGCGGCTCCAGACGGTCAGGATCTGTGTTTCCGCCTCCGGGCCGAGCGGCAGTACGAGGCGGCCGCCGTCAGCGAGCTGCTCGGCCAGAGCCAGGGGCAGCTCAGGGGCGGCGGCAGACACGAGAACGGCATCGAAAGGGGCATCATCTGGATGACCTCTGGCGCCGTCGCCGACCAGGATCTCGCAGTGGTCGAGACCGAGAACCTCGAGACGGTCTCGCGCCGCGGAGGCCAGTTCGGGGATGCGCTCGATGCCGACGACCCAGTTGGCAAGATGCGCCAGGACCGCCGTCGCGTATCCCGACCCCGAGCCGACGTCGAGAACCGTTTCCCGTCCTCTGAGTTCGAGCGCCTCGACCATGAGGGCTACGATGTAGGGCTGCGAGATGGTCTGCCCATGACCGATCGGCAGGGCCCGATCCGCATAGGCCTCATCCCGTAGGTCGGGAGGGACGAAGAGCTCTCTCGGGACGGCATCCATGGCGGCGAGGACCCGCTCGTCGCGAATGCCTCGGCCGCGCAGATCATGCGTGATCATCCGCTCGCGATCGGCCGCCAGGTCCGCCGCGGGCCGGTGCGGGAAGAACTCGCGGAAGATCATCGCCGGCGTGCCCCCTTCATGGCCCGAGTCCCGTCAGGTCCCAGGCTGCGATGCGCTCCAGGCCATCATAGTCCGTCCGGTCGAGACGGAGCGGCGTGATGGACACCCTCCCCTCCTCGATCGCCGCGAAATCGGTCTCCTCGTGGCCGGCCCCGCGCTCCCAGATGGGTGTCTCGCCGCCTATCCAGTAGTAGGGCCGGCCGTGGGGATCGACCTTGGCCACGACGATATCGCGGTAGATGCGCTTGCCGAGCCGGGTCACCGCGAAGCCGCCGATCTCGTCCCGCCGCCGCGCCGGGATGTTCACGTTGAGCAGGAGCCCATTGTCCTCGGGCGGGCGCTCCGCGTTCGCCTGGCCCACGGCGCCGAGCGCGATGAGACGCGCCGCGAGGAGGGCGGTGAGCGCCCCGGCATGGGGCAGGTCGCGCTCGGGCTCGCGTCCGAGCGAGACCGCGATCGCGGGGATGCCCAGGCGATGCCCTTCGACAGCAGCCGCCACGGTGCCCGAGTAGTTGACGTCGTCGCCCAGGTTGGGCCCGTGGTTGATGCCGGAGACGAGAAGGTCAGGGTACCTCTCCAGCACGCCGTGCACCGCCAACAGGACGCAGTCGGTCGGAGTGCCGTCGACCGAGATCACGTCCGGCGCCAGCTGCGTCATGCGCAGCGGATGATGCAGGGTCAAGGCGTGGCTCTTCGCCGACTGCTCCCGATCGGGGGCCACACAGACCACGCGGCCCAGGGACGCGAGCGCATGGCGCAAGCAGTCGAGGCCCGGGGCGCTCACCCCATCGTCATTGGTGACCAGGATCAGGCGTTCCGGATCTCCGGCATGGGCGGCACGATCGCCGGCCGGTTCGCCCGGCCGGGGAAGAGGAGCTTTGGGATCAGCGGGCACGGAGTTCTCTTTCTCTCCCTTCGCGGCGTGAGGGCGTGAGGCGGAGAGCGACCGGGGTCAGCCGCGCAAAGAGCCCCAGGAAGCGGAGCGTATCGCGAAACGGCCGGATATTGCTCTTTTCTTCACCATAGATGGTCTGGATCGGTACCGAGCCGATCTCGAAGCCGCTCACCGCCGCCTTGACCAGGATTTCCGACTCCGCCTCGAAGCGATCGTAGCGAAGATCGAGCGTGGTCAACACGCGCGAAGCGATCAGCCGGTAGCCGGATTGCGAGTCATCCACCCATTGTCCCGCCAGGAGCGAAACCGCAAGCGAGGTGGTGCGATTGGCGAAGATGCGAAGCCGGGGCATGGTGCGGGTGTCGGCCATGCGGGTGCCGACGAGGAGATCGTATCGGCCGTGGGCGGCGGTGGTGATGAATGAGCTCATCTCCCGTGGATCGTGCTGGCCGTCCGCGTCCAGTGTGAAGACCCAGTGCGCTCCCGCGCTGATGGCCGCCGTGAATCCGGTGCGCAAGGCGGCTCCCTTGCCGCGGTTCTGCGGGTGAACGAGCACGTGAACGCCGGCCGCTCGAGCGTGGGCGATCGAGCCGTCGGTGGCGCCGTCGTCGACGACGAAGATCGAATCACGACCCAGCTCGTCGGCCGCCAGGGCGACCACTTCGCCAAGAATGGCCCCTGGGTTGTAGGCGGGAATCACGGCGCACACATGTCCAATCGGTGCACGCGGGGCCGTGGAGCGGACCGTGGAGTCGTTCATGTGGCCCCCGTCGCCGGGCCCGGGCGCTGGGTTCGCGCCGCCGAGCTCCTCTCCCGAGGCCAGAGAGGAACGAAGACGAACCACTGTTCGGGGTGGCGGCGGATGATCCACTCGAGCTCGCGGGCACAGCGGTCAACCAGCGTGGACACTCGCTCCTCCGGGTCCAGTCCTTCGAGATCGGTCGCAGCGACCGGTGGCCTCACGATGAGACGAAAGCGCCCGCGCGCCGTGCGCAGGCAGAACGCCGGCACCACGGTCGCCCCGGTCTTGAGAGCGAGGCTAGCATGGGCGCGCGGCATCATCGTCGATTCCCCGAAGAAGGGCGTGAACAGCCCCTGCCCGGCATAGTCACGATCGGCGATGAGGCCGATCACTCCCCCCGCGTGCAGGCACTCGAGCATGGCGAAGGTGGATCCGGTCAGGGGCAGCACGTCGATGCCCTTGGCTCGACGCCGCTCATCGAAGAATCGTGTGACCCGACCGGCTCCGTGCGGCAGGGCAACGGCCTTGACCTGGATGCCGCTCTGGGCGAGCCACGCGCCCCCGTATTCCCAGTTGCCGATGTGGGCGGATAGCAGGATCACGCCGTGACCGCGGGCGAGCGCGGACTGGAAGTGAGCGAGCCCCTCGACCACGATGACGCGTTCGAGATCGCCGCGCTCCATTCCCGGAAGGCGCAGGAAGTCAACGATATTGAACGCGAAATTGTGAAAGACATGGCGCGCGATCCGGGGGATCCGGTTGCGTTCCGGAGGCTGAGGGCACACTCGCTGCAGGTTCGCGACCACCGCTCGCCGCGAGCGGAAATTGATGAGGAAATTGAGATCGGCGATACCGGCTGCGAAGAGATAGGTCAGGCTGAGGGGCAATACGCGGGCTATGGCGCTACCGAGCTTGTAGAGGAAGAATGCGATCACGCCGGACCGCTCCAGCGCACCTGCGATGGCCCCGGGTCGAAATGGTCGGGGCGACTGGATTTGAACCAGCGACCCCTAGCCCCCCATGCTAGTGCGCTACCAGACTGCGCCACGCCCCGACCACACCGACTCGTGCAAGCAGGTAAGGCTAGCAGGAGTGGACTCGGTGACGCAAGGCCCCCGGGGGGACCGTTCACGTCCGGATTCTCTCGGGACCGGCGCGGCCGTGCCACCGGTCATCAGCCTGTCTCCTGGCCCTTGCGGCTGGTTTCGGCCGTGGCGGGGTCGCCCGCTGGCTCCGGGCCCGACGATTCCTCGTCGGCCGACGTCTCCTCGGATTCCCGGCCGATCGCGACCGGCAGCGGCTCGTCCCCGGAGTCCGCGGTCACCTCCCCTTCTTCCTCGAAGGCCGTCTCTTCCTCCGTGGTATCCGCCTCGGCCCCGGTTGCGAACTCCAGATCGCGGAAGAGGCCCTTCCGTCGCCCGCCGGTCCCGGTCGTTTCCTCACGACGACTGAGTACCTCGATCGGCATCTCGCCGCGCAGCACGGCCAGGAGCTCGGTGACATCCTGCTTGAGCATGCGCAACAGCTCCTCCCGCGAGATGCCGACGAAGTCGAGCTCGGTCTGTCCGCCACCGCTGCGTCGCTCATCCAGCAGCTTCCGCCGCGCTCCGGCGATGGTGAAGCCCTCCTCGTAGAGCAGCTTCTTGATCCGGAGCGCGATCTTGACGTCCTTGACGCGGTAACTGCGATTGCCCGCCCGGTTCTTGCGCGGGCGGAGGGTCTTGAATTGCGTTTCCCAGTAGCGGAGGACATGCGCCTTGACGTTGAGCAGTTCCGCCACCTCGCTGATCGAGTAGTAGAGCTTTCCGCTGCCGTCCTGCGCTGATTCCCGGACCTTCCTGGTCGCCACGCGAGCCTCCGTTGACGAGATCAAACGACCCCGATCGGTTGATGTCTTCCGGTGCGCCTCACGACTGGGCCTCCGCAGCTCGCACCCGCCGCTTGCGGCGTGGACGCGAGAAGCTGAGCTGGATGGCCGCCGGGCCCACGCCCAGAGCCGCGCGGAACTGATGCTCGAGGTAGCGCCGGTAGTGCGGCGGGACCGCTTCGGGGCGAGCCACCTCGATCGCGAAACGAATGGGATTGACACCCTGCTGGCGAGCGCCTCTCCACTCCTGGCGACCCCGCGCCGGTGACGGCGCCGGGGTGCGCTCGACGGCCGCCTTGAGGACCTGGGTCAGCTCGGCATGGCCCCATTGCTGGCGTGCGGCGCGATAGACCTCGATCACGAGTTCCGGCACGCGGTGCTGGCGCTGACCGCTGAGGGCCGAGATGAAGGTCGCCGGAGCATAGGCGAGCTCGACCGCATGCTCGCGGAAGGCGTCTTCCATCCGCTTTGCAGTCATGGTCTCCTTCTCGACCAGGTCCCACTTGTTGAACAGGAGCACGGCTGGCTTGTGCGCGTCGCTGATGAGCGACGCGATCTTGTAGTCCTGGTTGCCGAATGGGTGCGAGGCATCGACCATGAGAATGGCGACATCGGCCCGCTCGAGCGCCTGGACCGCTCGCACCATGGAGTAGAATTCGGTCCGGGTATCGATGCGCGCCCGGCGGCGCAGGCCCGCCGTATCGACGAACACGAATCGCTCGCCACCGAGGATGCAGGGTGAGTCAACGGCATCGCGCGTCGTGCCTGGGCGATCATCGACGATCATCCGCTCCTCGCCGAGAAGGCGGTTGACGAGCGAGGACTTGCCGACGTTGGGGCGTCCGACCACGGCGACACGGATCCCTTCCCCGGCGGCTTCGCCGGCTCCGGCCTCCGGCAGAACGGCCACCACGGCGTCCAGGAGTTCCCCTAGCTCGCGCCCGTGAAGCGCCGACACGGTCAACGGGTCGCCGAAGCCGAGGCGGGCGAAGTCATGAGCATCGAGTTCTCGCGACGCGGAGTCGGTCTTGTTGACGACGAGGAGGACCGGGCGCCCGCTCTGGCGCACGGCCGCCGCGATCTGTTCGTCGAGGGGCGTCAATCCGGTCTCGACATCGACCACGAAGAGGACCACCCCGGCGAGGCTGAGCGCTGCCTCGACCTGTCGCCGCACGTGCGCCTCCATGCCGTGCGTGGCTTCGGGAATCAACCCTCCGGTATCCACCAGCAGGAAGCGCCGGCCGTTCCAGTCGGCCTCCCCCATGACGCGATCGCGGGTGACCCCAGGCATGTCATCGACCACGGCCTGGCGCCGGCCGAGGATGCGGTTGAACAGCGTTGACTTGCCGACGTTGGGGCGTCCGACGATGGCGACGACCGGGCGTCCCATCAGGTCTTCTCCCAGACCGGATTGGTGTGGAACGGCTCGTCGCCGAGGCCCAGATGCAGCGGAGCGCCGAGCGCCGACTCAAGGTCGCTAAGGCTCATGTCATCGAGGAACAGGGACCGCCCATTCACGCACGACGGGGGCAGGCAGATGACATCGCCCGGCCGCTGGCGCTTGACGGCCCGTTCGATGTCGCCCCCGGCCAGGAGGCCAGCCACGGTGATCCCGGGGCCGAGGAAGTCATTCTCGACGACCACCAGATCGACGGCCTTGGCGTGGCGGGTCAGGAGGCCCGTGACGAGCTCGGTGGTGATGAGCGGTGCGGCCATCACGCCCGTGACCACGGTGGCCCGGCGCCCGCGCACCCAATCGACGATGGGAAGATGGTCGCCATCATCGGCCAGGCGATCGATGAGCTGGCGGGCCAGGCCGACGCCGTCCTCGATCTGCGGAAAATCCTCGTAGTAGGACGCCTGTGGAATGGCCGTGCCGGTGAGGAAGAACCACTCGTCGGCCAGATAGATGAAGGGATGGCCGAAGCGGCGTCTGAATGCCGCGCCGAGCTCTTCGACCTGGGACATGACGAGGCGCGCGCAATCGGGGGTGACGGGTGTGAGCGCGGCCAGTCCGGCGCGATGACGCGTCAGTCCAAGGGGCACAACGGCGATCGATTGCACGCCGGGATGGAGCTCGGCAAGGCCCTGCGCGGTCTGGGTGAGGATCTCTCCGTCGTTGATTCCCGGGCAGAGCACCACCTGAGCATGGACGCGGATCCCGCCCGCGATGAGCCGCCGGAGCTTCGGCAGGACATCAGCGATCGTGAGATCCTCGATGCCCAGGAGCCGGGCGCGCACTCCGGGATCGGTGGCATGAACGGAGACATAGAGCGGGCTCAGCCCCTGGTCGATGATTCGGTCGAACTCCCCGGGGCGGATGTTCGTGAGGGTGACGTAGTTGCCGTGGAGAAAGGAGAATCGGTAGTCCTCGTCGCGCACGTAGAGACCCCGGCGGCGGCCGGCCGGCATCTGGTCGATGAAGCAGAACAGGCACTTGTTCCCGCAGACGCGGGCCTTCATCTCCTCGGTCTCGATACCCAGGCCTTCCCCAGGAACGCGCTCGATGCGGATGGTGAAGGGCCGCTTCGTGGCGTTCCGCTGGATCAGGAACTCGACCTCATCATCGGCGGCGTGATAGCGGAGATCGATGACATCGCGCAGCGCTTCCCCGTTGAGCGCGACGATGCGGTCTCCGGCGCGGAGGCCGGCCCGCTCGGCAAGACTGCCAGGCTCTACGCCATGGATGGGGAGTGGACGGGGCATCGAGTCTCGCGCACGCAGGAACGAAGCAACAGGGCTTCTATGCGTACAAGAACGCCCGCACCGGAGGCGGGCGATTCGTCATGTGCGGCCAATCCGCACGCATGCAAAATGGAGCGGGCAACGGGATTCGAACCCGCGACTTTCAGCTTGGGAAGCTGACACTCTACCACTGAGTTATGCCCGCTCGACGAACCTCCGAATCATAACGCAAGCGCGCCGGACCGGCCAGCAGGCACGACCCTGGACTCTCCTGGGTTCGTGCGTTCGTTGAACCGGCGCCGGTAACTTACGTCCCATGATGGAGGTTGTCAAGGCCAGGGTGGGCCTGATTGAAGCGAATTCGAGCTGGACAGCAGGCGATGCGCGGTGGCCTCCGGCGACTCTTCCGGTTCCAGGTGGAACCACTCGGCGCCCTGGACACCGCGGAACCACGTCCGCTGGCGCCGGGCGAACTGGCGCGTGGCCTGCGTGGCCGCAGCGACCGCCACCGGGAGGTCCGCCTCCCCCCGCAGATGGGCAAAGGCCTCGCGATAGCCGATGGTGCGATGGCTCGCGTGTTCCGGGCCCAGTCCCCGCGCCAGGAGATCCCGGGCCTCGGCCAGGATGCCGGTGCGGAACATGAGGAGGGTGCGCTCTGCGATCCGGCGGTCCAGATCGGGATCGGCGCGATCGAGCACGATATAACGCGTTCGCGGCCGGAGCGACGGCCAGGCTGCTTCTCGGCGCAGCGCCGAGAGGGGTCTTCCGCTGAGAGCGTGCACCTCGAGAGCGCGAATCAAGCGCACGCGATCATTGGGATGCAGCCGCCCAGCCGTTTCGGGGTCGATTCGCTCCAGCTCGGCATGCAGGGCGGGTGTCCCGTCGCGATCAGCCCGGGCCTCGAGTGTGGCGCGGAGCTCGGGGTCGCGGGCGGGGCCGGTGAACAGCCCATCGATGAATGCTCGCAGGTAGAGGCCGGAGCCCCCGACGACGACGGCGGGCACGTGCTGCCGATCCAGTCCGGCCAGCGCCTGTCGCGCATCGCGCGCGAAATCGGCTGCCGTGTAGTGAATGAGAGGATCGGCGATATCCAGGAGGTGGTGCGGGACCAGAGCCTGCTCGGCCGCTGACGGCTTCGAAGTGCCGATCGTCATCCCGCGGTAAACCTGTCGCGAGTCGGCGGAGATGATCTCACCGCCCAGGTGCCGGGCGACGGCGATTCCGACCGCGGTCTTGCCCACCGCGGTCGGCCCGGTCAGGACCCAGATTGGCCCGGGGGCGGACTCGCGCTCGGGCTCAGGTCCGCCCGAAGCGCCGGTCGAGGTCATCGAGGGAGAGCTTGACGACAATGGGGCGGCCATGAGGGCATGCCACCGGAACCTCGCAGGCGAAGAGGTCCTCCACGAGCTGGTTCATCTCGGCGAGGTTCAGCGTATCACCCTTGCGAACCGCGGCATGACAGGCATAGCTCGCGGCCACGGCCTCTTCGAGGCCGGCGCCTCCACGGCGCTCGCGACCGAGGGTCTCGGCCATGTCGATGAGGAAGCGCCCGCTATCGGCGCGGTGGACACCGGGCGGGGTGGCATGGACGGCCAGAGAGCTGGGACCGATCTGGCGCAACTCGAAGCCGAGGCGCCTGAGGAGGGGCTCCGCCTCGAGGAGAAGATCGAGGTCGGACGGGGCCAGGTCGATGACATCAGGCGTGATGAGCCCCTGCCCTGCGACCGGTCGCTCGCGGAGATGGCCCAGGATGCGCTCGTAGAGCACGCGCTCGTGAGCGACATGCTGGTCGACGATCAGCATGCCGCCCTTCACCGGGCACAGGATATAGGTGTTGTGGAGCTGCCAGAGCGGGACCAGCTCGCCTGGCGCCGGCGCCCAGCCCTCGATCTCCGGGCCGAATGCCGGGGCTCGGGACCGGTGCTCGTCGCCCCCTGCGGCACCGGGCACGCCGGCATCGCGAACCAGGCCAGGATGATCGGTCCCCGAGCCGCCCTCGCCCAGGGCGGGCGCTCCGTCGCGGCGTGTGCTGAGGACATCCCGGCCGAAGGAGTACTGGATGTCGCTGCGCGGCATGGCGCCGCCCCCGGGCACCACGAAGGCCGCCGGGCCGAGGCGCGCTCCGAGCTCGCGAATCGCTGCTTCGACGGCACGCACGATGAGACCGTAGACCTCGTATTCGCGGGAGAACTTGATCTCGCGCTTGGTGGGATGCACGTTGACGTCGACAAAGCGGGGATCCAGCGTGAGCTCGAGAATGGCGAAGGGATGACGGCCCTGGGGCATCCGATTACGGTAGGCAGTACGCACCGCATGGCCCAGCAGGGGATTCTGTACCCAGCGGCCATTGACGAAGAAGGTCTGGTAGTCGCGGTTCCCGCGATGGAGATCGGGTCCGCCGACGAGCCCATTCACCTCGAGAAGCTGGCTGGCGAAGGTCACGGGGACGAGCTGAGCCGCCAGCTCGCTGCCGTAGACCGCGGCGGCCCGCGCCGCGAGATCGGCCACCGGCGGCAGGTTGAGGAGCTCCTCGTCGTCCTGGCTCAAGAGGAAGTGGATCCCTGGCAGCACGAGGGCGTAGCTCTGGACGACCCGCGTGACGGCTCGCATCTCGCCACGATCGGAACGCAGGAATTTGCGCCGAACCGGAGTATTGAAGAAGAGGTCGGCCACGGTGACCGTGGTTCCCGGTGGACGGCCCACCGGACTGGCGGTCAGAATGGCGCCGCCGGCGACTTCGATCTGCATGCCGCCAAGGCTCTCCGGGGCCCGTGTCGAGAGCGTGAAGCGAGAGATCTGGGCGATCGTCGGCAGAGCCTCGCCCCGGAAGCCGAGAGTGCGGATGTGGGCCAGATCCTCCGCGGTGGACAGCTTGGATGTGGCATGGCGCCGGAGCGCGAGGTGGGCCTCTTCCTCGGTCATGCCGCAACCGTCGTCGAGAACCCTGAGGAATCGGTCGGGTGCGCTGCGGATCGCCACCGAGATCTTGCGGGATCCGGCGTCGATCGAGTTCTCGATGAGCTCCTTGGCCACCGAGGCCGGACGTTCGATGACCTCGCCGGCCGCGATATGGGCGACGACCTCAGACGGCAGGATCCGGATGCGAGGTGGTTGTGTGGCGCTGTGAGTTTCGGTCATCGGCACTAACGGCAGTGGACACGCGGGAATCGATGGCGACGGCGAAGAATGCGCCGCACGCACGGTAAGTGTCAACTGAAACCTGGCACGTTTGACCGCGACAGGGCCCAATGCTAGCGTGCGCGCTCATGCAGCGATCGGATACCCTTCCCGCCGCGGGCGGGCATCTTGGTTGCGGATCCAGGTTGCTCCGGGACGGGACCACGAGACCATGATGGACCCGCATCCGGCGATCGTCCTGACGACCCTCATCGACACCTTGCCCAGCGGGGCCCATGTGCTCGATCTCGGGGCGGGCGGCGGGACGTTCCCCTATGCAGATTATCCACATCTCCACATCGCCGCCGCCGAGCTCAGGCCGCGTAGCGAAGCCATGGCGCGCCTCGCCGGCCGGCTGGTCAACGCCAGCGCCAGTACCCTCCCCTTCCGCACGGCGAACTTCGATCTCGTCGTGGCGCACTGGCTGTTCGAACACGTCGACGATCTGGCAGGGACGTTCGACGAGGTCCGGAGGGTGCTCCGGCCCGGGGGCCTCCTGGCGGTCGCAGTGCCCAACTCGCACAGCTTCGAGGACCGCTGCTACCGTTTCGCGAGCCACGTCTACAAGTACGCCTTCCTCCATTTCAGGAAACGAATCGAGCACGTCCAGGTCCTGACCTTCCTCGATCTGAACGAGGAGCTCTACCGGCGCGGCTTCCGGCTCCTGCGCTTCCGCACCGAAGACGCAGGCTATTGCTGGCTGGATGTCCGGCAGCTCCGGCGGCTGCGGCCGGCCATCATGGCGGTCCTCGGAGCCTTCCGGCGCCTCGGGTGCGACGGCTTCGCGGGAGCCAACTACCGTCTTCTCTACTGGCTTCCGGGAGAGTCCGAACCCGCCCAGAATCTGGGGGGCGACTACCTGCGGCGAGAGTGATCGGCGTCGGTGAGCGGGGGCTGTCGGGGATCAGCCGATGCGGGCCACCAGGTCGTCGAAGGTGGCGACATCGGCCGGGAAGTGGATCTGGTTCCCGCGGACATCGAGGCTCGAAGCCCCAGGCTGCTCGCTATCGAGCTGGCCGAGAACGGTGCGCGCCCGAAGCACCATCCTCCCGCCCCCCTTGTCGGTGTGGGGGTTGAGTACGGCAAAGCGGGTACGCCCGAGGCGGGCCATGGCGTCCATGGCTCTCAGTTGACCGTGAAAGCGGCGGGCAAAGGTGAGGACGAGCTCCTCCGGCGGTGGCGGGGTACCCAATGGCCCCTCGAGCTCGAACACCGTGAGTAGGAATGGAACCGCATAGCGCTCGGAGCGCTTCACCTCCGCCCGCAACAGGGCGAGAAGTCCCCGCCGGTCGAGGATGCCTTCCGTGGCGCCGATTCCAGTCGACTGCGGTGCGGCGAGGGCGAGCGCTCCGGCCGCATGGAGTCCCAGCCGCTCGAGGAGGCGTCGTTCCTCGGTGCTCCATAGCTCACCATCGGCGGCGCTTGCGGGGACGCTGCGAAAGACGGCCAGGGTGCCGAGGCATTCGTGGCCGCGCCGGATGGGTGCGGCCAGGCCCTCGACGCGGCGCTCGCCGACGATGAAGCCGGGTTTGACCTGGCTCTTGAGGGCGGCCCGGGCGCTCGCCGCCAGCTCCTCTTCGGCAGCAACGAGGATCGTCTGCTCCCCGGCGAGGGCGGTCGGGAGCGAGGGCACGATCTCCGGGTCCTGCATTCCCGGCAGGCGCATCACGATCAGCTCCGGATGAAGCTCGGTGCGGATCGCCTCACGCAGGGTGGCGATGATCGCCTCCTCACCCGTGGCATCGGCAATCTGAGCCGCCAGGTCGGCCATGCGCTGGGCCTCGGCCTGGTCGCGTTTCAGGCGATCCACCTCCCCCGCCAGAGAGAGCAAGCGCCCCAGACGGCGAGCGGTACGCCGCAAGACCATGAGCCTCTCGTCCGCCTCATGCGCCGGAAGCCTCAAGTCGAGGAACCAGACCACTCCCGGTACCGACTCGAGCGGGAACGCGGCCAGTGCCCGTGGCGGCGAGGGAGTCCAGTCCTCATCGCCGGTTGCGGGTTCATGCCGGACATAGATCTGCGGAACCCCCCCGAGTGCCAGGCGGGAGATGGCATCGGGTGCCGCGGCCGATTCGGCCCCGGGACCGGCCACGATCCAGTCGCCCGGTTCGAGCACGCCGCCGCGGACCAGACCGATGGCGCACGCCTCGGCGTCGAGCAGCTGAGCCCAGCTCTGGGCCAGGAGCTCGAGGCGGTGCGGGAGCTCCCCTTCCCCGGCGATGATCTCATCGAGCCCATCACGAAGCATGACCTCGAGCTGCGGGCTACCGCGTCCAGTGGACGGCGCGGATGGGGCGGGTCGCGATGGCTCGGGTGCGGGCCCAGGGCTTGGTTTCGCGTCGATCACCGGTTCGCAGGTGGCCGCGATACCGGGGTGGATATCGATCGTGATCCCGTAGCGAGAGGCCGCTTCGGTGGTCGTGAGAATCTCGGCGGCCAACCCCACGTCCGCGACGCGGCGACGGATCTCCACCTGGGCTTCATCAGGCACGACGATGAGATCGGGCGCGCGATCGCGTAGCGTCTCGACATCGGTGCCGGTGGGAATGGCAAGGACCTGCGCAATCTTGTAGGGAGTTGAGTGCGAATCGGGATGCACGGCCCCGACCACCTCGAGATCCGGACGCTGTGCCATCGCCGACAAGAGCTCGAGTTGCT
Source organism: Candidatus Eiseniibacteriota bacterium (assembly GCA_963823555.1). Taxonomy (GTDB): domain Bacteria; phylum Eisenbacteria; class RBG-16-71-46; order CAVPCR01; family CAVPCR01; genus CAVPCR01. The sequence continues at coordinate 1,413,107 of CAWGMA010000001.1, forward strand.
CCGGAGTGAGGTTGACGAGAGCGACGCGGGTCATGCCGCCTCCTCGCTGTCTTCAGACGGTCCCGTCTCCGCGGTGGGCTCGCTCTTCCGCTCGGGGGTCGCAAGGGTCCTTGATCTGGACTGACTCAAGTCGAGCATGCTCACGCCGCGCGACGGCAAGTAGTCCGCTTCCAGGGGCTCGGCGGCCCGCTTCAGGCGGCGGAGCACTTCGTCGATGCGGCCGACGGCGCCGTGCAACGTGGCGACGCGCTCTGGCGGGGCGCCTTGATCGCGACGCAGGAGTTCGATCTCACCGGAGAGGATGGCCAGCGGATTGTTGATCTCGTGGCACAGGGCGATCGTGGTCTCGGCGAGGGCCCGGAGGCGTTCCACTCGCAGTCGGGCGGAGATCTCCTCGAGCGTGATGAGCACGCTTCCCGGCACCGAGGGTGGGCCGTGACCGATCCTGAGCTGGACCATGCGGGACTCGGTCCCGGAGCGCAGAAGCACGGCCGGCTCCTCGAGCCCGGCGCCGCCGGCCCGCACCCGCGCCACATAGGCGGCCACGCGCACTCCCGGCAGGCACTGAGCCAGGCTGCGGAGGTCGGTCTGGCCCGGCGCCATGCCGTCGGCGGCAACGTTCCGGTAGATGACCCGTCCGTCGTTCCCGATGAGCCAGACGCTCACGGGGAGCGTGTCGGCCAGCTCGGCGGCCAGTCCGGTACGTTCATCCATCATCAAGGTGCCACAGAGCGCGCTGCACCCTCGTTGCCGGCGGCGTCCGCAGCGCGCACGAAGACGGTCTCCGCGTCCGGGCCGGAGCCCGGGTCGCGGGGGAACTCATAGCCGGCCGCACGGGCTCGGGCCGCCTCTCGAGCGAGATCGATCTCGAAGCTGAAGCTCTCCGTCAGCGCGTCGAAGATGCCATCGAGCGGGAACGCCGGTTCCCAGGTCCGTGCATCCACGGAATACTCGAACGCCCGCACCGCGCTGAGCTCGTCCACGACCGTGGCATTGACCACCAGGCGCTCCTCGGCCGCACGCTCGACCCGCAGTTTGGTGATCCGCGGCGGCGTGTTGTCGACCACAAATGAATTCGAGTCGAGCGAGTCCGTCAGTGCGGTTGCATCCGGGTTCGAGCGACGATCGCTGGCGATCACTTTGAGACGGTATTCGCCATCCGGCAGCCCGGCGGTCGAAAAGGGGTGCGTCTGATCCGGCACGTCTTCGGCCAGTGGGCGCCAGCGCCCCTCTCCCTCTCCGCGCACGAAGAGGTTGAAATCGAGACGGTCCCCATTGGGATCGTCGGCCACCCAGTTGGCGACCTTGACATCCCGGAGCCATGGCACCTGGTCCCGCCGGAGCGCTCTCACCGGCTGCCGGGGCCGCGAGAACTCCGCCTGAACCCCGTTATCCATGTTCACGATGATGCGATCCGGTGGTCCATCCATCGGTTGCGGCATCATCCGTTCGTTGGGCTCGGTGACCTCGACGATCTGGATGCGCGGAGGGAGGTTCTCCTGGCGGTAGGCCACCACGACGCGATCGAGTCGCGGAGAGCGGGTGCTGTTGCCCTTGAGCGTGGCCTGCCACTGGACGAACCGGGCCGGCGGGCTCTGGATGGGGGCCCCGGCGGGGTCCGTGAGCGGAGCGGACCAGTCGCTCCACGTCTCGTCCGGGCTCTCCGTATTTCCGGTCCGGGTGCGCACCTCGATGGCCGTGCCGGGCGGCTCCTCGCCGACGAACCGCAGGCGTCCCCAGCCAGCCACATTGCCGGCATCGAACGGGTTGACCGTCATGGTGCCGCTGGCCACGACTTGTGGCCCGAGTCGATACACGCGGCCCGGGTTGGCGGTCCCGACCAGCACACCATCCGGTGTGCGCTCGAGGCAGAGCACCTGGGACTCCTCGGTCTGGAGTAGACGTGTCGCGTTGCCACGAGCGTCGAGCTGGTAGATGGCTCCTTCATCACCCGTCGCGGCGAGGATGTTCCCCTGCTCATCGGGTTCGATGGCGAGCACGATGTTCTCCGGTGCCCGCCAGAACTGCGTGACCGCACCGCCAGGAGTCCGCCGGTAGATCACGCCGCGTCCGGGAGGGGGGCCCTGCGGAGCGCGCTGCTGCGCGTTCGCCGATCCCCCCTGGGATCCGGATCGAGCCGGGCGGACCTCGATCACGTCACCCGTGGTCGGCAGATCCGCCTCTTCGCCCGGCCCGGCGCTGCCGGTAGCGGCGATCAGCAGGTTGCCTTGCTGATCCCAGGTCAGGGCCTTGATCTCTTCCTCTCGGGCGTCATAGAGGACTCGTCCCTGGTCCTGCGCCGTTATCTCGAGCACCAATCCAGAGCCCGAGGTCCCGACCAGCCACGCGTTGCCGGTCCCAGCAGGCAAGAGGCACAGCAGATGGATCTCGTCGGAGTCGTAGTAGGCGGACGCTTCTCCCTGGCGGTTCACGCGATAGAGGCGCCCTCGATCGCCAGTGGCTGCCAGGAGATCGCCGTCGGCGGCGAAGGCCAGTGCCCAGATGTAGGTCTCGGGCAGATCGCAGAACGTCTCGGCCTTGCCATCCTTGATGCGGATGATGACGCCATCGGGAGCACCACCCGCATAGACAGCACCGTCGGGTCCCACCGCGACGCTCAGAATCTGCAGCTCGATCGAGTCATGGAGCGTCTCCCCTGGCCCTCGCTTCGGAATACGGGCGATGAGTCCGCCGTCTCCCGTGCCGGCGATCACCGAGCCATCCTTGGCCTGTGCCAGGGCCCAGATGTAGCTCTGGCCGGGATCCAGCACGAGTTCGAGTTCGGGGGCGAGCTCGGCTGCGCCGCGGGCGGTGATGGAAACGTGCTCCGTTTCCGAATCGGCGAAGTCGATGGGGCCTCCCAGTTCCCAGTACGCGGTATCCACGGCCAGCGCCGTCTGCGCCGCAAGGGCCATAGCGAGCACGGCGACCGTCCTGGGCGCTGCTCCGTGATACCAAGCCTCCCGCCGTTTCATGGCTTCATCCCTCCCGCTGCACCCTTCGCCTTGATCTCGAGGCGCAGTTCCTGGCAACCGCTGAGCTGGTACACCGTCGCCACCCGATCCTCATGGAGAAGCCGGCCCCAGCTTCCGCTACGTCCCCCGGTCCTCCGGTTCGAATCCATGATGCGGAACACGCTCCCCGGGAGGCCCTGCATTTCACGGCCATCGACCACCACGCCCTTGGCATCCCCGTGCAGGGTGACGCGCAGGATATGACTCCCGCTCGTCTCCTCGATGAGCTCCACCAGTTGCGGCACCGTGGCCGGTGCAAAGCGCCGCGGGGCTCGCTCCGCCTCCCAGCGCGCAGCACCATCTGCCGAGCAGAAGCGCAGGAGAGCTGGACCAGGAGTGGCGTCGCTGGGGATCCCGATCTGGATGGCAATCGATTGCCGCGGTGCGGCAAAGACGTTCAAGAACACGGTGGCGGCAATCGAATCGCCGGGCGCGACCTCGTAGCGGTCCGCGATGAGCTCTTCGATCGCGGCCGCCCGGATCGTGGATTGCACGTTCACCTCGAGGTCCACGCGCCGGATCTCGAGCGGCTCGACGCTGTTGAACAGCAACGTGCTGACCGGTGCCGACACCCTCTCGGCCAGGGCAGCCGGCGCCTGGGTCGAGGCCAGCAGGTCCCTCACGGCGAGCTTGGTCCCATCAGCGAGCTCGACCGTGAGCGCCAGGTCGAGGGTGGCATCCCCGAAGGCCTTCTCATCTGCCGTGAAGCTGTTCAGAGCGACGACACCGACGAACTGAGACAGGAAGAACTTGTTGCGCACGATCTCGAAGTGGTAGCGGCGCTCGCTTCCTGATTCACGCAGGAGAACGCTGACAGGCACCATCGGTGCGGCCGGGCCGAGCCGACCTGAGATCCCGCTCAGCTGATCCATCGTGACATGCCCAACCGCGGCGTCGGCGTTGCCGATCACGAAAGAGATCGCCTGTGATGGATAGACCGTGATCACTTCCGCGCTGGTCATGGGCATGTCGACTGGACCCGCCTGGAACATCGGATGACCGAAGGCCAGCACGCGATCGCCATCGACATAGGTCACCGTGCCGAGGGCGGTCACCTCGACATCGCCGCGGACGATCTGCACGCCGACCGGGGCTCCCGGTTCGAGCCGCGTCGGCGTCCCCGCGCCGCCTCCCGAGGCGCCGCCGCTCACGGCCTCGAGTCCGAAGCGGGAGAGAAGTGGGGCCAGGGCGGCGCGAGCCTGGGGCGTGAAACCGGCGAGGACGAGTGGAGTCCCGATGGGCTGGATGTCGCCAGAGGCCGTGCCTGGCCCCGGCCTCGATCCCATGGACGATCGAGCGTCATCCCCGCCTGGATTCGAAGTCGAGTATCCATCGTCGATGCCAGGGAGCCAGGAAGCCCCGTTCAACGGGGATTCGGGCGCCGAGGGGTCCGGGTACGACGCAGTCATCAGCGGCAGCATCTCGGCAATGGGCGTCACTCCCGCGATCGGGCGTTCGGCGAAGCCCCCGAGGTTGTACGCCACCGCCCCGGCCAGCCGTCCGTTCAAGTACACGGGACTTCCCGACATGCCGCGGAAAACCCCGGTATCGGCGATCCGGCCCCCACTGGCTTCGATCACGATCAAGTCGCCGCCCGGCACCCAGCTGCGCAGAACGCCCAGGACTTCCACCTGGAACTCCGCGATGCCATCGCGTGAGAACGTGGTCCGGCCCACACCGCGCATGCCTGGGGTGATCTCGTCGACGCCAATGAACAGGGTGCGGTCGAGACCGGGCGGAACCTCACCGGCTTGGCTTGCTCCGGCTCGGCTCAGGGAGCCGGTGAGGAGCGTGGATGCGGCGAGGAGCATGTACAACCAACGCGCCGGTGTTCGGCGACCGCGGTGACCAGCTGCGATCATGAAATTCCCCCGGGGGGTCGTATGGCGTCTCATCTGGCGGTCACGGCCCGAGCCGGAGAGACGGCAAGGCCCCATTCTCTCTATTGTCGGCAGTCCGGTGCCCTTCCTTGGGCCGCTTGTGGCGGACTGAAGACAGCCTCCATGGCGGCGCCCGCCGGATGGCCGGCGGGCGCGTTCGCGTCGTGGCGTTCCTGGAGGCCGCTCAGCCCACGAAAACCCCATGCGCCGCGGGGGCGCGCCCATCACGAGTCTCTTCGCCGCGGTAACGGAGGAGCGCGGCGATGCCTCCAACCTCATCGAGTTCCTTCTCGCCCTCGATCTCGACCACCGCCACCGAATGTCCGATCGCGCGGTGGACCAGTTCCTCGACCAGATCGGGAACCGGGAGGAAAGCCCCGCCGCAGGCCGGGCAGATCCGACCCTCCACGGCCAGATTCGAGCAGCTCCCGCAGGCGAGGCCGGGCCGTGCCATGCCTCTCGCCAGGGTGAGGGCTGCGACCTGGCCCCGCCCGAAGGCGGCCAGCGTCTTCTCGATCCCGGTCACGGCCAGGCCCCCGGCCTCTGCTTCCTTGATGGCGCTCTTCGCCACCTGGATTCCCTTATCCTGCTCGTACAGCCGTACCGCATCCGAGAGTCGCGCCAGGATCTCGGCTGGCGGGGCCTCCGGTCCGAGCGGCAAGCGGGCGATGACCCGATCCCGGATCGGATGCGGTGCCACGGCATCGAACGCAGCCAGAGCGTCCACCGATCCGCTCGCGACCAGCAGTGCGGAGGGCTCGGAGCGCAGGATCTCCGCCGTCCGTTCCACCACCGACTTGACGAATTGCTGCAGGCGGTCCCCCGCGCGCCGCTCGAGCTGGCGCTCCTCGAGCCCGGACAGGCCGCGCGCTCTTGCCTCCGATGGGACCAGGCCCTCGAGCTCGGCCAGACGGTGGATCTCTCCGAGGTGGACGACATTGATGGCGGCATGATCGCGGGCCATGAGCACGGCCACACAACGCCTGAACTGGCTCAGCAGACGTGACAGCGGCCGTACATGCGGATGGGTGTCGATGATCAGGCGATCGCGAACCGGTTGCGCGAGAACATAGGAACGCCACAGCCCGCTGCCGGATGAAGAGAAGACAGCGACCGCCTTGGCCCCATGGCGGTCGAAATGCCGGATGAAGCGCAGCATGGCCTCGAAATCGTGCTCGACCGAGGCCTGCTGTCCCTTGGTCAGGGGGCGCGCATCCAGTTCCGCGCGCTGCTTCTTGATCAGGTCCTTCAGCAGGATCTCAGCCTTCCGCTTGTCGGCACCGGAATCGATGCTGAGGAAGAGAGTGGTAACGGGAAACTCCTGGACTTGAAGGCGGGCTAGTTCCTGGACTTGCTCGAGCGTGATCATGGCATCGCCTCCTAGACGTGAGCGACCTCACGCATGACACGCGGATGGAACAGGGATGCTGCCAACGAAGTCGGTTGGCAATCAACGCCGCACACGTCCCCGGCCATGGAACGGGAATCGACCGGGGTGCCCGGGTGAGCCGCAGCTGCGGCCGCGAGGGGTAGGCCGGTCTCGAAGCGGGAGAGACCGTCACCCTTACCCCATGCCTGAAGCCGTGAAGCCCCAGATCTCGCTGATGGACGTACCGAAACGAATGCGGACGTCGTGATCGTCCTCCTTGGCTTCGCAGGGGAACGAAGGTGTGCCGCTCGCTTCATATCGAGCCTACACCTGCCACCATGGCCAGTCAATACCGAGCGGCCTCAATCGCGGACCGCATCCTGTTGAACATGAAGTGTTTACCCGTTGAGTACCGTTTCGGTTCCGGCGCCTGCACCGGTATGCGACCGGACTTCAACAAGAGCCCGTATGGGGCTCTGGAGCATGGAAATGGGCAACGACAGAAAAAGCCTACAGGAGCTTGACCTGGTCCGGCTGGACCTGGGCCTCCTCATGGGATCCCTGCCCTCGCCGGCCTTCCAGGGGCGGCAGCTGGAGACGGCGGATGCTCTCCTGAGGGGGACGGGAGGGGTCCATGGCATCGCCGGGCTCGGCCGGAGAACTGGAGGGCGAGGGCAGCCAGGAATCCAGAGGGGGCAGGGCCCCGGCCGCCAGCCGAGAAGCGGCATCGGACTGGGCCGGGCACAGGTTCTGATAGGCGCACCACCGACACAGGGGCGAGACCCGGGCCGGGAGCTGGCCGCTGGCCACGGCATGTTCGATGGCGCTGATCCGGCGGGCGACCTCGGTGCGCTTTTCCTCGAGCCCGCTCATTCCCAGGCGCACGGTGATGCGGCGGCCGAAAGCCAGGAAGTGCCACACCAGCTTGATATCGGCGGCCTGGGGCCAGCGGCTGGCCGTTCCCATCTGGTAGATGGCCAGTTGCAGATCGCTGAGGATCTCGTCCTTCCGAGGCAGGTAGGTGGATGTCTTGTAGTCATGGATCGCGATCTCCCCGCGTTCGCCGACGGCGACGCGATCGATGACCCCCGTGAGACGCGGACCGTCGGCCCCTTCCAGGTGAAACTCGATCTTCTCTTCGAGGCCGATCGTGCGATCCCCGGTGAACGGCCAGTTCCCCCGAAAGAAGGTGATCAGACAGCGGCGGCCGAGCCGGTAGTAATCGACGGGTGCGTGATCCGCCTTGACCACCGAGATGTCGTCATGCCAGGCCCGGCGCCAGGCCTCGTGGTAGGCCCGGATGAGCTCCTCGATCGAGGGTGGGTGCGGGTCGACATCGAGAGCGCGGAAGAGCGCCTCCAGGACTTCATGGACGCGTTTGCCCGCGAAGGCCTCGATCGACTCGATGGTGGTCGGGATCCGATCCAGGTAGCGGTAGCGGAACTGGAGAGGGCATTTCTCGAAGGAGCGGAGCTTGGAGTATGAATAGAGCAAACGACCCTCTCCGCGCTGCGAGCGCTTGCCTTGCGGGCCGAGGCGCTTGACACTCAACCACTTGCTGCTAGAATGCCTGCACCGTATTCAAACCCTATCCAACTGTCAACGTTCATCCCGTCCGCCCACGCGCAGCTTCATGAAGCGGGCCTCGGGGTCCGTCCCCTCCGGCCAGCCCCCCCTGCCGATATGGGCCAGAAAGGAGCAAGAGTGGCCTCCTCGCTATCCGCGCAACGCCTTGCCGTCTTCGTGGACGTACAGAATATCTACTATCCGGCAAAGAGTCTCGGGGACAAGGTCAATTTCCATTCCCTCCTCAAACGCTTCGGCAGTCGTCAACTGATTCGTGCCGTTGCCTATGTGGTTGAAGCACCCGATGTCGATGTCACTCCATTCGTCGTCGCCCTGCGGAACATCGGGTTCGAAGTGCGCACCAAACCGATGCGGGTCTTCGATGACGGCACGCGCAAGGGAGACATCCACCTCATGCTGGCACTCGATGCCGTCGGCATCGCTGACAAGGTGGACGTGGTCTGTCTCGTCACGGGGGATGGCGAGTACGTGGACCTGGTGCATCTCCTGCGCAGCCGGGGCGTCAAGGTGGAGATCATGAGCTTCAAGTCGAATACCTCGGCCGAGCTCATCAGGGTCTCGGATGAGCATATCCCGATGAACGAGGAGTTCCTCCTGGGCTTCGGAGGTGGGCCGCGCGGCGACGAGCGGGGTGGTGATCGCCCGCGAAGCTACGGCGACGAGCGTCCGCGGTCCCTGCCCTATCGCTCCGCCGATGGGCGCGAGCAGCGCTCGGGGCTGCGTTCCCCGATCCGCGAGGAGCGCTATGCTCCGCGACCCCTGCGTGAAGAGCGTTTCGGGCGCGACGATCGCGTGGCTCGGGACGAGCGGATGGTCCGGGATGAGCGCATGGTCCGGGACGAACGAGTCCTGCGGGACCAGCGCTTGCCGCTCAGGACGGAGCGAGTACGTCCCCTCGACGATGACGACGATGAGGTCACCGACGAGGTCGAGGGCCAGTAGAGCTAGCTCGCCGTCTCTTCGTCGCCTGTCGTGCCCGCGTCGGGTTCCTCGGCCCGGGTCAGGAGTCGGCGCAGAGTGGCCAGCGTCGTCAGCGCCTCGATCGGAGTCAGATGATCCGGGTTCATATCATGGAGCGAGGCCAGGACCGCGCGCTCGGCTGCTGTCTGCCGGTGGGCGGGGCGTGCTCCCTCGTCGCGGCGTTCGGGTCGGGGTGATTGGTTGCCGCGGCCGCCGAATAGACTGAGCTGAGAGGGCTCCTCACCAAGCTCGGCATCCCCTTCTTCGAGCAGGGCGAGCACCTGGCGGGCGCGGCCGAGCAGCGCCGGCGGCAGACCGGCGAGCTGGGCAACGTGAATGCCATAGGAGCGGTCGGCGGCGCCCTCGACGATGCGCCGGAGAAAGCGGATTTCAGTGCCTTGCTCGCTCACGGCCACGTTCAGGTTCTTGACGTCAGGGAGTTCGCGGGCCAAGCGGGTCAGCTCATGGTAGTGAGTGGCGAAGAGCGTCCGGGGCGCGCCGCCGGGAAGGTTGTGCAGGTACTCCGCGACGGCCCACGCGATCGAGAGCCCGTCGTAGGTCGAGGTACCGCGTCCGACTTCATCGAGGAGGACGAGACTGCGCGCCGTGGCTGCCCGCACGATGACCGCTGTCTCCTCCATCTCAACCAGAAAGGTGGACTGGCCGCGGGCGATGCGGTCCGCCGCACCGACGCGGGTGAAGATGCGGTCGGTGAGGGGAATGGTGGCGGCCATGGCGGGAACGAAACTCCCGGCATGCGCCATGAGCGTGATCAGGCCCACCTGACGCAAATAGGTTGATTTCCCGGCCATGTTGGGGCCGGTGATGATGATGACGCGCGCGCCGTCTTCCCCGACCTGGGTATCGTTGGGCACGAAGGGTTCATCGAGCCGCAGAGCTTCCACGATCGGATGGCGCCCGGAGCGGATCATCAAGGGGGCTTCAGCAACGATCTCCGGTCGCACATAGCCCCGCGCTCGCGCCGCCTCGGCGAATGCCGCGAGCGCATCGACGACCGCGATCGCCCGCGCAGTGACGAGTAGTCTCGGGACCTGGGCCGCGGTCGCCTCGCGCAGATCGAGGAAGAGCCCGTGCTCGAGGCGCGCCATCCGCTCCTCGGCGCCGAGAACCTTGGCTTCCATATCCTTGAGCTCGGGCGTGACGAAGCGCTCGGCGCCGACCAGAGTCTGCTTGCGAATGTAGTTGTCGGGTACTGCCTTGAGCTGGCCGCGGGTGACCTCGATGTAGTAACCGAAGACGCGGTTGAAGCCGACTTTCAGATTCGAGATGCCGGTCCGCGCCCGCTCCTTGGCTTCGAGCCCCGCGATCCACTGCTTGGCCTCCAGCGCCCCGCGGCGGATCTGGTCGAGCTCGGGGTGCACACCGTCCTTGAAGAGGCCGCCCTCGGTGACGCCAAGGGGAGGATCCGGCACCAGCTCGCGGTCGATGCGTCCGGCAAGCTCGGAGAGAGGGTCGAGATCGGGTCGCACGAGATCGAGTAGCGACGGGTTCTCCGGCCCCAATCCGGGAGTTGGGCCGGCCGTGGCCTGGAGCCGGGCGATGACGGCCCCGATGTCGGGGACGAGAGCGAGCGAGTCGGCCACGGCGCGGAGCTCACGAGCGCTTCCGCGTCCGGACTCGATCCGGCTCGCGAGGCGCTCGAGATCCCCGATCGGGGTCAATGCACGGCGGAGCGCGGTCCGGGCCTCGTCCGCGGCGCAGAGCGCAGACACGGCGGCAAGGCGAGCGTGGATCACGCTCAATTCCAGACTCGGCCGGCACAGCCATCGTCTGAGGAGACGTCCACCCATGGCGGTTGCCGTCAGGTCGAGCACGCCAAGCAGTGTGCCCCGAACTGGATCGCCGCGTCTGGGCACGACATCCAGGTGGGTGAGCGTGGCCTCGTCGAGCACCATCGCGCTCCGCGTGCGCAACCGGCGAAGCGCGGTCACATGGCGGAGCGGGCTCTGCCGCATGTCGGCCAGGTACTCCAGAAGGGCTCCGGCCGCTCCGATCCCGGCGCTGAGATCGGAGACATCGAATCCGTCGAGCGATGTCGTGCCGAAGTGTCGGGCCAGGCGCTCGGTGGCGCGAGCGCGGTCGAACGCGGTGCCGGGGCGGGTGGTGACCAGAGTCTCCTGGGCATCCGAGATGCCGAGAAAGGCGGCGGGGGTACCACGCCCTCGGGGACGAGCACCTCGGCGATCGAGTAGCCCGAGAGCTCATCTTGGAGCCCCTCGGGAGAGAACTCGCCGGCGAGGAATTCACCGGTCGAGGCATCCGCGAGCGCGATTCCGAGCGTGCCGTCCGGCGCGGGCAGGATCGCTCCGAGGAACGTATTGGCACGCTCTTCCAGCAGCGACTCGGCGATCGCGGTTCCCGGTGTGATGAGCTCGGTCACCTTCCGCTCGACGAGGCCACGGGCGAGCTTCGGATCCTCGACCTGGTCGCAGATGGCGACCCGGTGGCCGGCGCGCACGAGGCGAGCCACGTAGGTGTCCACCGCGTGCCAGGGCACCCCCGCCATGGGAATGCCCGACCGCTTGTCGCGGGAGGTGAGCGTGAGCCCGAGGAGATCGGCGGCGACCACCGCGTCATCGTAGAAGAGCTCGTAGAAGTCACCCATCCGAAAGAGGAGCAATGCCTCCGGGTGGGCGGTCTTCGCGGTCATGTACTGGCGCATCATCGGCGTCAGCTCGCCCGTTGGACCGCTGGGATGCCCGGGGCTCGGGCGGGTGGTGGGCGGTGACGGCGTTCCGGTTTCGACGGCCCCTTCTCGCTCGGTCCGGCGCGGCACCCCAGGGGCTCCTAGCGCTCGACCACGCGAAAGCTGAGACCATGGGCATCGCGGAGCCGCATGCCCGTTTCTTCGGCGGTTGCCGGGTCGGCAAAGTCGCCGGCCCGCACGCGGAGGAACGTGCGGTCACCGCGCTGTTCTTCCTCGATGCGCACGTCGGTCATGCCCCATTGCTCCAGGCGGGAAGCCAGATCCTGGGCGTTCTCGCGATTGCCGAAGGCGCCGAGCTGAAGGGAATAGCGGGTGCCGGTTGGCGTCGAATCGGCGGGGGCAGCACTCGATGGAGCCGGAGTCCCGGGTCTCGCCTCATTACCTGCTGGCGATCCGCTGCGGGTGGGGGCGTCGCTACGGCCGGGGGCGACGTCCTTCGTGGCTTGATCGCGGCGCAGGCGATCCCGTGCTCCGGCGGCTTCGCTGGACTGCGGGTACTCGGCAGCCAAGCGGCGTGCCGCCGAGCGGGCCTCGTCGTGACGGCCCAGGGCGTCGTTGGCGCGGATCAGCTGCGCCAGGGCGATCGGAGCCAGCGGATCCCGCACGCCGCGCTCGGCGATGTCGCTGTAGCCAGCGACTGCTCGCTCGGTGCGTCCTTGCAGCATCAGCGCATCAGCCAGACCGAGCTTCGCTTCACTCGAAGCCGGAGCGCTCTTGAGCACATCTTCGAAGACGCGGGCAGCGAGGCCGCCTTCACCGGCGCCGAGGAGCGCCCGCCCGCGCAGGAGCTTGCGGCGAGCACGGGCCGGGTCATCGGTGCTGCGCTCAGCGGCATGCTCATAGTTCTTGGCGGCCGTGAGGTATTCCCCCCGAGCGTAGTGCAGGTCCCCCATGATCTCGGCGGCATCCGCCGCCCGCGGGTGCTTGCTGTAGTCCGCAAGCAGGGTCTCGGCGGCCTGGCGCACCTGATCGACATCGACTCCATCCAGCGCGGCGAGGAGAGCGGGAGGCGGTTCGTCAGCCTCCACGGCGGCAGGGACTGCCATCCAGAAGCCGGCCAGAAGGAGGACGTGGAGCGAATACGGGATCAGCTGGGGATACGAACGGAGCGGGCGCGCCATGATGGAAGCACATTACCATCGAGCCCGCGACCGGTCCAGGTGGGGCGATGCTTGCGTCCCCCATGTGGCGGCGGCCGGCCTCCGTGTGGAGACCGGCCGCCTGACGGACAGTGGACGTCGTGACGAAGATCAGGAGTCCTTGGCCTCCTCGGTCGCGGTCTCAGCCTCGGCCTCGGTCCCGGCCTCGGCCCCAGCGTCAGCCTGCTCTCCCGGCGCTTCGTCCCCTGGCGCGAGCTTGGCTGCTTCGGCCGCCAGCGCCTCGGCCGCCGCCATGGCGTCGGCCTCGGCCTGATCGGCCGCCGAGCTGTCCTTCGACTTCTTCTTGCGCTTCTTCGCCTCCGCGGTCTCCTCCCCCTCCTCGGTCACCGCATCGCGGCTACCGAATCGGGAGTGGAAGTCGCGCACCGCCTCTTCATCGGCCATCTCGAGGAAGCGGCGGACGGAGAGCACGATTCGATGCTGATCGGGGTCGACGCGGATCACGCTGAGCGGTATCTCGTCCCCATCGGAGAAGGCATCGCCCGGCTTGGTCAGACTATCGATGCCGAGCTGCGACACCGGGACGAAGCCCTCGATCTCGTCCCCGAGATCAACCACCGCCCCCTTGTCGAGAAGTCGCCGCACGGTGCCCCGGACCTGGTGATCGGGCGGGAAGTGGTCGGACATCTCGCTCCAGGGGTCGACCATCGTCTGCTTGAGGCCGAGTGACACTCGACGCTCGTCGCGGTCGATCTTGAGGACAACGACGTCGATCTCATCGCCCTTCTTGAGGACCTCCGATGGGTGCATGACACGCTTGGTCCACGACATGTCGGAGACGTGAACCAGACCGTCGATGCCCTCCTCGAGCTCGACGAAGGCGCCGAAGTTGGTGAGGTTGCGCACCTTGCCCCGCAGGCGGGTGCCTGGCGGGTACTTGAGATCGAGCGTGCCCCACGGATCGGGCTCGATCTGCTTGAGGCCGAGCGAGATCTTCTCGTGCTCCTTGTCGACCTTGAGCACGACCGCCTCGACCTGGTCGCCGACGTTGACGACCTTCGACGGATGACGCACATGGCGGGTCCATGACATCTCGGAGACGTGGATCAGACCCTCGACGCCCTTCTCGAGCTCGACGAAGGCGCCGTAGTCGGTGATCGAGACCACCTTTCCGGTGACCTTCTGGCCGACGGGGTACTTCTCCTCGACATTCTCCCACGGATAGGGCTGCAGCTGCTTGAGGCCGAGCGAGATGCGCTCGCGCTCGGGGTCGAAGTTGAGCACCTTGACCTGCATCTTGTCGCCGATCTTGACGACCTCGGACGGATGCGACACCCGACCCCACGACATGTCGGTGATGTGCAGGAGACCGTCGATGCCGCCGAGATCGACGAAGGCACCGAAGTCGGTGATGTTCTTGACCATGCCCTCGCGGATCTGGCCCTTCTCCAGCTCGGACAGGAGCTCCGTCTTCATGCTTCTCGCGCTCTTCCTCGAGCACGACGCGGCGCGAGACGACGATGTTGCGGCGGCGCTTGTTGAGCTTGATGATCTTGAACCGGAGGGCCTGATTGAGCAGCTCATCCAGGTTCTGGACCTGGCGCAGCGCGATCTGGCTCCCGGGAAGGAACGCCTCGACGCCGTAGAGGTCGACGACGACACCGCCCTTGATCTTGCGCACGAGCCTGCCTTCGACCACCTCGCCGGCGTCGGCGGCGTCCTTGACGCGATCCCAGACCTTGACGAAGTCGGCGCGCTGCTTGGAGAGGACGACCAGGCCGTCCTGGTTCTCCATCTTCTCGAGGAAGACCTCGATCTCGTCACCGACCTTGATGCCCTCGAGAGTCGGGAACTCGTCCGGCTTGATGACGCCCTCGGACTTGAAACCGACGTCGACGAGCACTTCGGTCGGCGAGATCTCGAGCACACGCCCACGGACGATCTCTCCCTCTTCGAGATCCTTGAACGACTCCTCGTAGAGCGCTTCGAGCTCGAGCCGCTTTTCATCGCTCGCATAGTCGGGATCGTCCGGATCCTGGGGCAGGAGCGACCGAATCCGCGGCGCGCGCTTCGCCGGCCGTGGGGACGCGTCTGAGTCGTCATCCTCCTCGTCGTCATCTTCCGTGACGGAAGCAGGACGCGTGCTCCCCTTGTGACGCGGGGCGTCGTGACTTCTGGGGGTTCCTTCGAACACCATGGTAACCAATGACCTCCTTGACCCTTTAAATTCGCCGCACACGGGCGGCGGGCACCCGCATCACGGACTAGCTTTGAGCTCGGCAATTGCCGCCATTACCTGAAGGGTATGAGCGCGCAATGCCTCACGCCAGGCACGACCTTCCCCGGTTTCGGGAGGCGCAATCGGCATCCCGAAGCGAACAAGAATGGGCGTGCGGCGGAGGAAGGCATCGCCAAGACGCAGGGTCCCCCCGATATAGGCCGGGACAATGGGCACCCCGGTCTCGGCGGCAAGCAAGGACACCCCAGGGCGCCCCTGACCGAGCTCACCAGTCCGGATCCGCGTACCTTCGGGGAAGAGTAGCAGGCCCAAGCCCTTGGCGACGACATTCTTTGCCGTCTCCAGGGCTTTTCGATCCAGGGTCTGGCGATCGATCGGAAAGGCCCCGAGGGCCACGATGAGGTGGCTGAGCCCGGCCTTCCGAAAGAGCTCTCGCTTGGCAAGGTAGGCCAGGCGGCGTGGGCTCGATGCGCCCAGGATCGGCGGATCAACGAAGGAGACGTGGTTGGAGGCGAGGATAAATCCTCCCCGGACAGGCAGATGCTCGATTCCCTCAATGTGTAGCCCGAAGAGGAGCCGGGACAGGTTGCGGACGATCCAGCCGCTGGCGGCGTAGAAGCCGCGGACCGGGGGGGCCTCCCCCTCCCCTCTCCGGGGGGCTGGCGACGGCGTCGCGGAAGGCGCACGCCGCGCCACCTCGGCCAGGACGCGTGCGACCTGCTCGTCGATGGTGAGGCCGCTCGTATCCACGACCACCGCGTCCGGGGCGACCCGGAGCGGGCTCTCCACGCGCTCCACATCCCGGCGGTCGCGCTCCTCGATGAGGCGCCGGATGTCCTCCGTGTCGGTCGGGAGGCGGCTTGCCGCGATCTCCTGTTCCCGCCGCCGGGCGCGGGTGTCGAGGTTCGCATCGAGGAAGATCTTCACCGTGGCCGTCGGCAGCACCACGGTGCCGATGTCGCGACCCTCCATCACCACGCCTCGGTCGCGGGCGAGGGCGCGCTGGCGGCGGACCAGATCGGCCCGCACCGCGCGGAAAGGAGCGATGGTCGACGCCAGGTTGCCGACGCGCTCGTCGCGGATGGCCCTCGTGACATCCTCACCGTCCAGGATCACGCGCGTTTCGCCCTGGACACCGGGTGCGAGGTCGATCGCCGTCGCCGCGAGGAAGGCAGCGAGCCCCCGTGGGTCGTCGAGGTCGATGGGATCGCGCAGCAGCTTGAGGGCCAGAGCGCGGTACATGGCGCCCGAGTCGACATAGAGCAGGCTGAGGTGGCGAGCCACGGCGCGAGCCGTGGTCGACTTGCCTGCGGCCGCGGGGCCGTCGATGGCGATGCTGATCGGGATCGGTGCCTGGTCGGCGACCCCTCCGCATTCCATGGGCGTCACCGTCGCGATCTCAGGTTCGAGAGCTGGGCCGCAAAATCCGGGAACGAGGTCGCGATCCCGCCGGTACCGTGGATATCGAACGGCCCCGCCGCGCCCAATGCCAGGACGGCCAAGGCCATGGCGATGCGATGGTCCCCACCGGCGTCGACCGTGGCGCCCTGCGGGCGCAGTCCGCCGTGAACGATGAAGCCCCGGGCCCGCTCCTCGACGCGGACGCCACTTGCGGCGAGCCCGCGGCAGACGAGACTGATGCGGTCGGATTCCTTGACGCGAAGCTCCGCTGCATCGTCGACCGTCGTCGAGCCGGTGGCGAATGCGGCGGCGACCGCAAGGACCGGGAGCTCGTCGATCAGGGAAGGGATGCGGGCACCACCGATCTCGATGCCGTGGAGTGAACTGGAGCGCGCCACCACGGTCGCCGTGGGCTCGATGCCATCCTCAGTGAGACCGCGGACCTCGATCTCGCCCCCCATCTCGATCAGGGCGTCGATCACGCCGCGCCGCGTCGGATTCATCGCCACGCGCTCGATCGTGACCTCCGAGTCGGGAAGGATGAGCGCAGCCACCAGGAAGAAGGCCGCGGCCGAGGGATCGCCAGGCACATCGATGGTCGTGGCCTTGAGCGGCGCACCGCCCTCGACCGTCACGGCGACCTCCGCGCTGCCCTCCTCGATCGCCGGCGGAACCCCGAATGCCCGGAGCATCCGCTCCGTGTGATCACGGCTCCGGATCGCCTCGCGCACCGTGGTGCGGCCACTGGCCTTCAACGCGGCCAGGAGCAGGGCTGATTTGACCTGGGCGCTCGCCACGGGAAGTCGGTAATCGATCGCGCGCAGCGCAGCTCCCCGGATCACGAGGGGGGCCCGGCCTTCGGCTCGAGCCAGGATCCGGCCTCCCATGCGCCCGAGGGGCTCGATGATGCGGGCCATCGGCCGCCCGCGGAGCGAGGCGTCCCCGGTCAGGACGGCCATTCCGGAGCCCCCGGCCAGGATCCCGGCCAGGAGCCGCATCGTGGTTCCCGAGTTGCCGCAATCGATCACCTGCTCCGGTTCCGTGATGGCACCGGCCACGCCGTCGATCGTGATGGCATCGGGTGCGCGCCCGACCCGGGCGCCGAGCAGGCTCATGGCCGCCAGGCTGGCGGTGCAGTCGAGCCCGAGGTTGGCACCGATGACGTGAGTCGTTCCCTGAGCCAGCCCACCCATGAGGAACGCGCGATGCGTGATGGACTTGTCACCGGGGACGGTGAACGTGCCGCGGATCTGCCGCGCCGGTTCGATGCGCAGCGCCTCGGGCGGGCGGGCGGGAGTTCCGGTATGCACTGCTACGTATGCGCCAGCGCAGCGGTGAGCCCGGCGATCAAGCGCTCGTTCTCCGGGCGGATGCCCACCGTGATGCGCACGAATTCCGGCGGCAGCCGGAAGGGACCCATGGGACGAATGATGACGCCGCGTCTTTCGAGCTCGGCGGCCACCGGTGAGGCAGGAACGGGCAACCGAACCAGGAGGAAGTTGGCCACGCTCTCGATCACCTCGATGCCGAGAGGTGCGAACTCGTCCTTCAAGAAGGCCATCCCATCACGGTTGACGCGGATTGAACGCTCGATCTGGCCCGAGTCGTCGAGACTGGCAAGAGCTGCCACCTGTGCCGGGGTGGTGACGTTGAAGGGCATGCGCACGCGGTTGAGAAGGCCGGCGGTCTCCGGCTGCGTGATCGTGTAACCGATGCGCAGGGCCGCCAGCGAGTAGATCTTCGAGAACGTGCGGAGAACGGCGATGTGACGGCCGGCGCGCAGATAGTCGAGCGAACGCGGATAGTCATCCCGGGTGACGTATTCGTGATAGGCCTCGTCGAAGACGACCAGCACCTCGGGCGGTACCTTCTCCATGAAGCGCTCGACTTCCGCCCGCGACACCATGGTCCCGGTCGGGTTGTTCGGGTTGCAGACGAAGACCATGCGAGTGCGCGGGCCAATGGCGGCGGCCATCGCGTCGAGATCGTGGATGAAATCCCGGCACGGGACCTGGACCGGCTTGCCCCCGGTCACCCGAACCGCGGGCAGGTACATGGGGAAGGTGGGATCCGCCATCACGGCCTCGTCACCGGACCCGACGAAGACGTGAGCCAAGAGCTCGATCAGCTCATTGGATCCCGAGCCCACGACGATCTGGTTCAGGTCCACGCCATGGATGTCGGCGAGGCGGGTCCTGAGCTCGTACGACGTACCCTCGGGGTACCGGTTCAGCTCGCCGAGCGCAGCGAGAATGGCCTCCCGCGCCCGCGGTGACGGACCGAGGGGGTTCTCGTTGGAGGCGAGCTTGATGGCGTCGCGCACGCCGAGCTCTCGTTCCAGAACGGAGAGCGGCTTGCCTGGGATATAGGGCGCGAGGTCGAGCACCTCGCGTCGGGGGACGATGATGGAATTCCCGGCCTCAGTCTTCGCGCTCACCTGGTGACCACTCCGCGGGGATCGGTTGTGGGTGCCTCACGCGCCGGTTCGGCGCGCAGGTCCCGGCCGGATGGTAGTGAAGACGCCGCCCGTTGCCAAGCCGCGCCTAGGCGGACTCTCCGGGGGCGGCTCCCGGCTCCCCCCCGGCCGGTGGAGGAGCCATGACGCGGCGCCGATGGGGCAGGCCGGCGGCCGCTTCCAGCGCCTTGACCTCTTCAGGCGCCAGCTCGCGCATGGTCCCCGGAGCGAGGGATCCCAGCTCGATCGGGCCGAAGCGGGTCCGCACGAGGCGAGTCACCTTGATGCCGAGGGCCTCGCACATGCGGCGGATCTGCCGCTTCTTGCCCTCGCGGATCTCGATCTCGAGCGTGCCATCGGAGCCGGCCTCGACGCGGGCCGGGCGCGTGGCGACACCGGGCTCGATCTCCACACCGGCCCTGAGCTGCTCGACGTCGGAAGCGCGAGCCACGGGCGCGGTCCAGACCCGATAGCACTTGGCGACATGGTAGCGCGGGTGCAAGAGGCGATGGGCGAGCGTACCGTCGTTGGTGAGGAGGAGGATCCCCTCGGAGTCGAAGTCGAGACGCCCCACGGGGAAGAGGCGAGCTTGCCAGCGAGTCTCAGGAAGCAGATCGATGACGGTGGGGCGACCCTGGGGATCGCGGACCGTGGTCATCACGCCGCGCGGTTTGTGCAGGATCACGTAGCGCGGAATCTCGAGGGCGCCGACCGCCATCCCATCGACCGCCACATGGTCCCGTCCCGGCAGGACCAGCGTACCGAGTTCGGATACCCGCGCTCCGTTGACCGTGACGCGGCCCGCTTCGATCAGGCGGTCGGCGCTTCGGCGGGAAGCAATGCCGGCCTGGGCCAGGAAACGATTGAGTCGGATGCGGCGGATCTCGGCGAGCAGGTCGGGAGGACCCGACCCGGCGCGGGCGGCGCGAACCGATCGCGTTTCCCTCGGTGGTTCAGTCGAGTCGCTCGAGCTCGATGGCGGCGTCATCCATTTCTTCCTGATCGTCAGGAGCCAGTGACACCCCGGCAGGCCGAGGGTCTGTCATCGAGCTCTCTCGGCCACCCGCGTTGGCCGGGACTCGGTAGAGACCGGGACCTGCCGTCACCTCCGTCCGCTCGTCGTCCTCGAGCCCGTCCAGCGGTTCTTCCAGATCAGGATCCGTGGTCTCGGCGAGCTGGCTCTCGATCGGGGCCGGAGGCGCCGTCGCGAGAGCATCGGTGCCCGTCCCCTCCCCGGGCGGGGACTCGATGTCCTCGAGCCCGAGCAGCTCCTCGGGCAACTCCTCCCGCTCCTTGAGCAGGGACTCGATCTCGTCGAGACGGGGCAGGTCCTCCAGCCGGTCGAGGCCGAAGTACTCGAGGAACTCACCCGTCGTGGCGTAGAGGAGCGGCCTTCCGATACCGCGCGAGCGCCCGCGCACGGTGATGAGGTTGCGTTCGAGCAGGGTGTGGAGCACCGCGCCGGAGTCGACCCCGCGGATCTCCTCCATCTCGCTGCGCGTGACGGGTTGGCGATAAGCGATGATGGCGAGGGTCTCGACGGCTGCTCGCGATAGCCTCGCCTTCCGACTCCCCCGCTGGAAACGGACGACCCAGCTGGCATACATCTCCCGGGTGCAGATCTGGTAGCCCCCGGCGATGCGCAGGATCTCGAAGGCATGGCCAGCCTGCTGATAGTCGCGACCCAGGGCATCCAGGGCCTCGCGGATCGCATCGGCGTTCTCGGCGGGCAACGCCTCGCCCAGCATATCGATCGTCACCGGACCATCGTGGGCGAAGAGGATGGCCTCGAGGACCCGCTTGAGCTGCTCGGTATCGAGGGGAGTCTCGGTGCGGGAGATGGGACTCATGGCTGGCCCTCCGGGTACGGGGTCAGGATCTCGTCTTCCTCGGCCCGAGCGGAATCGCTCTCCTCCGCTTCCATCAGAAGAGCGGGCTCGTCCTCCTCGATCTCCATCGTCGGGTCGGTGGTTTCGATCCCGGTTTCCTCCTCGGTCTCGCCCTCGCTGCGAGCCGGGGGTGCGGCCGGGTCGGCTGCAACCGGTGAGCCGCCGCCTTCGGCCAGTCGCTCCCGGGCGAAGAGCCAGATCTCCCCGAACTCCTCATACTGTCGCGCCGAGACCTCGCCGAGCCGGATCAGCTCGAGGAGCGCCATGAACGTGGCGATGATCTCGATCCGGGTGTGGCAGCGCTCCACGACCTCGATGAAGCGTACCTGGCCCCAGCCCTGGCCCAGAGCGGTGCGGATCTCGACCATCTTCTCTTCCATCGTGACGGGCGGCAGCACGACCTCGTGCACCGCCTCGCCGCCGCGGCGAGAGAGAGCCTCGCGCATGGCATCGATGAGCTGGAAGAGGGAGATGGGCTTGAGCGGGAGCGGCTCGCTGGACTCCACCCGGGGCAGAAAGCCCTTGCTGCGGCTGCGTGCGCGCCGCTCCTCCTGCTCGCGCAGGGTGAGTGAAACCTCCTTGAACTTGCGGTACTCGAGGAGGCGCTGGACGAGTTCGGCACGTGGATCCCCGCCCTCCTCCGGGGTTTCGAGTGGACTTGGCGGCAGGAGGAGGCGCGCCTTGATCCGCATCAAGGAGGCGGCCATGACCAGGAAATCCCCGGCGACCTCGAGGTCGAGGAGCTGCATGGCCTGGATCATGTCCAGATACTGGCGCGTGATACGTGCGATGGGGATATCGTAGATATCGATCTCATCGCGCTTGATGAGATGGAGAAGCAGGTCGAGCGGGCCCTCGAACGAGGCGAGCTTGAAGCGCAGGGCTTCACGGCTGGTGGCGCGGAGGTCGATCGTCATCGGCCGCCCATCCTAGCCGCGCGTCTCGAGCCGGCGCAAGTCAAGAGTCGAGGTGGACGCATTCCGGGAACGGAACCTTGGACCCGAGCCGTTCACAGGAGCCCCCCGCTCATCCAGTGCCGCAGCGTGAGCACGATGGGCATCATGACGGTGCCGATCACGCTCACGCCGATCACACGCCCGGACACGAGGACCAGGAGGAGGAGAATCGGCCCCAGCGCGTCGAGACGGGCGAGCCGGGCCGCACCGGCCGGGGAGAGGAGCCCCTTGACCACGCGCGAGCCATCCAGCGGATGGAGTGGGAGCAGGTTGAACACGGCCAGGGCCAGGTTCAGGTGGATTCCGATGGCGAGGAGGTTCAACGCGGGATCCGCCGCCGGGCCGAGCAGGGCAAGGAGCTCCGGGGTCGCCGCCACGAACTGCATGAGGAGCCCGGACGCGAGCGCTGTCAGGAAGTTGGCTCCTGGGCCCGCAGCGGCGATCCACAGCCCGTCTCGATGCGGATTGGCGAGATTCCCCTCGTTGACCGGGACCGGTCGGGCCCAACCGAAGCCGGCGACGACGACCATGAGCGTGCCCACGGGGTCGAGGTGGCGGAGCGGATTGAGCGTGACGCGGCCGAGATCGCGGGCGGTCGGGTCGCCGAGCTTCATGGCGACCCAGGCATGCGACATCTCATGGAACGAGAGCGCGAACAGCATGACTGGGATCAGATAGATGAGGTAGCCCGGGTCCATCGCTAGGACACCTCCGCGCCGGGCGGAGCCTGGTCGGACTCCGCTCCCGTGCTGGGCAGGACAATGGTCACCGAGGGTCGATCGAGCCAGGACTGGGCGGCCCGTTGCACCGTTGCCACCGTGACCCGGTCGAGAGCCTCGAGAAAGCGGTCGCCGAAGTCGAAACCCAGGCCGAGAAGCTCATTCAGGCCATAGGCGGCAGCGCGATGGGCATTGCGCTCGAGGGCCATGAGCTGACTGCCACAGAGGAAGTTGCGTGTCCGGACGAGTTCTTCCTCGGTGGGTCCCTCGTCGCGAAGGCGCGCGACCTCGGCGAGCAGCGCCGATTGGGCCCCCTCGACCTGTCCGCCGCGGGTGCCCATGTAGGCTGCGATGAATGCCGGTCCCATGTACCCGGCATAGAGAGCCCCGATCTCGTAGGCCAGCGCGCGCTTGTCACGGAGTTCGGTGAAGAGCCGCGAATCCATGGCCCCGCCGAGCACCGTGGCGAAGACGGCCATGGCCGCCGCATCGGGGTGGCCAAGAGGGGGTGCCGGGAAGCCGGCGACGATCTTCGCCGTTCTGACATCGCGATGTTCGAGCCGCTCGGATCCCCGCTCGAATTCGGCCGGGGACCCCGGCGGCGGCGGGGGGAATTCCCGCCGCAAGGAGGCCAGGCCTTGGTCGAGCCGGGCGGCGACGCGGTCGAGATCCATGCGCCCGACGACGGCCGCCACCATGTTGGGAGCCGTGACCATGCGTTCGTAGAAGCCGACGACATCGCTCCGGCGGAGCTGCTTGATGGTGTTCTCGTACCCGTTGGTCGGTCTGTGATAGGGATGCGACCCGTAGAAGAGCTCGTGGAAGAGATCGAAGGCGAGGCCGAGCAGCTGGTCCTTGCGCGCCCGGATGCGAGCGAGGGCCGACTGGCGTTCGGTCTCGAATTCGGCTTCCGGAAAGGTGGGCTGGGTGACGGCCTCGATGAGCAGATCGAGGCATGGGTCGAAGACTTCACGGGCACAGAGGAGGGAGATCGTGGCCGCTTCCTTGTTGCTGCTCGTCGTCAACCGTCCCCCAAGGGACTCGAGATCCGTGGCCAGGCGCGCGGCGCTCCGGCGCTCGGTGCCCTTCAATAGCAGGCGGGTGACGAGGCTCGAGATCCCCGCTTCGCTATCACGCTCCTCGGCGCTCCCCATGCGTACGTGAAGCTTGATGGCGACGAGGTCGTTCTCCACATCGTCGCGACCGACGAGCGTGATTCCGGCGGGCAGGAGCCGGCGTTCGACGCCGAGTGCGTCCTCCACCCGCGGTACGCGCCCGGGAGGACCCAGGGTCGGGAGGGGGCCGGTCATCAACCGATTCTCCGCAGGGTGTCCGCCTCCACCGCCGCCGGGCGCTGGATGCGAAGGGGGCTGTCCGCGGGAGCGATGACCACCACGACGGCGTGATCGAGCGAGAGCCAGTGGCGAGCGGCCTCGCGCAACGCCTCCGCGGACACTCGCTCGAGTGAAGGGACGTATTCGAGAGCATCTTCGGCCGCCCGGGCGACATGGAACTGGCCGAGCGTGGCGCTGACATCGCCCGGCGTCTCGGTTGCGAAGCGAAAGTCCGCGATCGCCACGGTCCGCGCGCGGTCGAGCTCTTCCTGGCTCACCAGCTCGCGCCCGAGCCGGGCGATCGCCGTCTCGATCTCGCCCCGGACCTGACCCTCGCGATCCGGCTCGCAACCGGCGCTGACAACCAGCATGCCGCCTGCACTCAGATCCCAGGTCCAGGCCGAGATCGCCGTGACGATGCCGAGCTCTTCGCGGAGGCGCTGGACCAGGCGCGAGCTGCGGCCGCGTCCGAGCACGGCGGCAGCCATCTCGAGCGCGTAGGATTCCTCGAGCGCGGCGAGTCCGGGGGTGCGAAACCCGATCATGAGATAGGTGTGGCGGACATCCCGGCCGATGCGTCGTTCGCGGCGCGGGAGCGGGGTCCAGGAGCTCGCCGAAACCGCGTTCAACGGTCCATCCCCGACCTCGCCCAGGGCCCGACTCGCGCGCTTCACCACGTCATCCCGGGACACGCGTCCGGTCACGACCAGACAGAGATTGGGCGCCGTGTAACGCTGGCGCAGGTAGTTCACGAAGGCCTGTTGATCGATCCGCTCGAGCGAGTCGCGCGCGCCCAGGATGGGGTGCGCATAGGGTGTGCCGTTGCCGATCTCGGCCTGGAATTCGACGAACAGCTTGCCTTGCGGCGTGTCGTCCTTGCGGCTGATCTCCTCGAGGATGACCTCGCGCTCACGCTCGATCTCGGCTGGATCGAAGCGGGAGTGGAGGAGAGCATCGGCGAGCACGTCGAGTGCCAGCGGGTAGTTCTCGGCAGGGACGCTGGCGAAGTAGTTCGTGTATTCGACCGACGTGGCAGCATTGTTGTGTCCGCCAAGACCCTTGATCACTCGGTCCATATCGCCCGGACCGTAGAGCGTGGTCCCCTTGAAGTACATATGCTCGAGGAAGTGCGAGATCCCGGCGAGCTCCGCCGGTTCATGCGCGGACCCCGTGCGGCACCAGATGGCGACGTTGGCCGTGGACGAGTGGGGCATCTCGCGCACGAGCAGCGTGAGCCCATTCCCGAGGCGGGTGCGATGGAAGGGGGAAAGGCTCGACGGGCGGTCACCGCCGATGGTCTCGAACAGGGTCATGGTCCTCGGGGGGGCGGGAGTGCCGTGTGTCCAAACGTGCGCGGAGCCTACCCGACCAGGTGCACCGATGCAAGGCGAGGAGTATCTCCCGGTCAGTCACCGGGAGCGATGACGACGGGAAGCTCGACCGCATGCACCCAGGTCACCGTCGGCTCGCGCGCGAGCTGGGCTCTGGCCGCATCGGGGAGCGGCGAGTCGATGTTGATCACGGTCAACGCATCCCTCGCCGCGCTCGCCGCGGCGGCCCCATGTCAGAAATCCGATGTTGATCTGGTGCTCGCCGAGAATCGTGCCGATGCGCCCGACGACGCCGGGCACATCCTTGTTCTTGAGCAGGATCATGGCCCCGGCGGGACTGGCATCGATGGAGTAGTCATCGACCGCGGTCAAGCGGTAGCTCAGATCGCGCCGCAGGGTCCCGCAGACGGTATGGTGCGTGCCTTCGCTCTCGACCTCGATCGCGACCAGACTCGTGAACTCGCCGGCATCGTCAGCCCGGGTGTGCTCGACCTGGACATGGCGTTCCTTCAAGATGGCGCGGCAGTTCACGTAGTTCGCGCGATCGCCGAACGTGGGGGAAAGCAACCCCTTGTAGATCCCGAGGGCCAGCACCTCGGTGTCGAGATCGGCTACATCCCCGGCGAATCGGACCCGCACCGAGCGCATGGGGCCCTCGGCGAGCTGGGCCTGCATCGCGCCCAGGCGCTCACCGAGGCGGAGGAAGGGCCAGGCCCGCTCCATGAGCTCGGGGGGCAGGGACGGCAGGTTGACGGCATTGCGCGCCGGGTGACCCTGGAGATAGTCCCGCAGCTGCTCGGCGACGGTGAGCGCCACGAGCTCCTGGGCCTCGCGCGTCGAGGCCCCGAGGTGGGGCGTGACGATGACGTCATCGCGGTGGAGGAGCGGATGGTCCGCCGGCGGGGGTTCGGTCTCGAACACGTCGAGGGCCGCTCCTGCCACGCGCCCGGCTTCGAGAGCGGCGTGGAGCGCCGCTTCATCGACGATCCCGCCGCGGGACACGTTGACGATGAGGACGCCGGGTTTCATCTGGGCAAGGGCCCCCGCGTCGATCAGATGGCGCGTGGTCGTGGTGAGCGGCAAGTGGAACGTGATGATATCCGCGGTCGCGAGCACGGCGTCGAAGCCCATCATCTCGGCGTCGGGGATCTCGAGCTCGCGCGGGGCGAGGAAGGGATCGTGGATCGCGAGCCGCATGCCGAAGGCCGAGGCCCGGCGTCCGACCTCGCGTCCGATGCGACCGTAACCGATGAGACCCAGGGTCTTGCCGCGAAGCTCGACTCCGAGGAAGCGACCGCGCTGCCACTCCCCCGCCTTGAGCGAGCGATCCGCGGATGGGATCCGGCGCGCGAGCGCCAGCATCAGGGCCATGGTGTGCTCGGTGGCGGCGATCGTGTTCCCGCTCGGGGCGTTCATGACGACGATGCCGCGGGCGGTGGCCGCCTCGACATCGACATTGTCGACGCCCGTGCCGGCGCGAGCGATCACCTTGAGATGGGCGCCGGCCTCGATCACGGCCCGCGTCACCCGTGTCCCGCTGCGGACGATGAGGGCTTCGCAGTCGGCGATCTCGCGGAGGAGCTCTTCGCCCTCGAGGCCGGGGTGATAGCGGACCTCGATCGCGGGCTCGGTGCGGAGCAGCTCGAGGCACTCGGGGACGACCGTATCGGTGATGAGAACCGGGGAACGGTGGGGGCTGGCGCCTGTCATCGTCGGCCTCCTCGACGGCGGCGGGAACGGACCGCGTGGATCACGCCGGGCGCATAAAAGCCCGGAACCCTTCTCTTACAATGGGTTCCGGGCCTCGGTTCGACTGGTGGTGGAGCTGACGGGGATCGAACCCGTGACCTCTTGTCTGCCAGACAAGCGCTCTCCCATCTGAGCTACAGCCCCACTCGAAGTCTTCGGGAGCGAGCGAGCGACGGTAGCCGGATATCCGGGCCCCGGTCAACCGGGAAAAGCGGTGCTCCGAGCTGGAGCCCGATGGCGGGGTTGGTGCCGGAGGCGGGACTTGAACCCGCATGACCGTGAGGTCACCGCCTTTTGAGGGCGGCGTGTCTACCATTCCACCACTCCGGCACTGTCTTGGTCTCACGTGAGTATCACGCTTTGCGTCGCCCGGCAAGCCAGGCCTGCGGAGGAACCCATCGCCGGGAAGCGCCGCCTGGACCATTCCGCCGCCATCGGCTACCATGGTTGAGGTGCCCCTCCCGATCGCGGATCCCACGCCGCTCGCTCTTATCAAGCCAGGCCGCCACGGAGTCCAGACCATCATGCAGGCGATGACCCCGCCCATCACTCGCGCGCAGCGCGTTGTCCTCCTTGCCCTTGCCCTGTCGACGCTGGCAGCGACGAACATCCTGGCGGCCCCCTTCGACCATCCCTGGGCCATCGCCCCGCGCGACCCGGCGACGCTGGCCGTGGATCTCGACCGTCTGGCCGCGCGACCGGCCGGGTCGGACGGCCCAGTCTGGGTCACGTTCAGGGACAAGGGCATCGACTCCGACCAGAGCTTCGCCCGGGCGAGGGCGGCCGCCACCGCGGCCCTCTGCCCGGCTGCCCGTGCTCGCCGCGCGGTCGTTGGCGGCAGCGAGCTCGTCGACTACCTGGACCTGCCGGTGCGCCCCGACTATGTGGCGGCCGTGGTCGCCACCGGCGCCCGCCTCCGGCATGTGAGCCGGTGGCTCAACGCCGTGAGCGTCGAGGCAAGCACGGCCGAGCTCGAGCGGATAGCCGCATTGCCCGGTGTCGCGCGTCTCACCCCGGTGGCCCGGGGTCGCCGTTCGCCGCTTCCCGAGCCGATACCGGCGTCCGGGGCTCCCGATGCGGGCGCCGGCGCCAGCCTTCTCGACTATGGGTCCTCCCTGGCTCAGCTGGCCGAGATCCAGGTGACCGCTGTCCACGATCTGGGCTACTCCGGGCAGGGGGTCATCGTCTGCATGCTCGATACCGGCTTCTACAAGGACCATGAGGCCTTCGCCAGCATCATCAACGACGGACGGTTGATCGCTGAGCGCGATTTCATCAACGGCGACTGGAACACGCAGAACGAACCCGGCGACCCCAGCTCGCAGCACAACCACGGCACGTACACCTGGTCCGCCCTGGGCGGGGAATCACCGGGCGAGCTCTACGGGCCGGCCTATGGCGCCACGTTCGCCATCGCCAAGACGGAGGACGTCTCCGACGAGCAACCCATCGAGGAGGACTTCTGGCTCGCGGCGAGCGAGTGGGCGGATTCGCTGGGCGCGAATGTCATCTCGAGTTCCCTCGCCTATCTCGACTGGTACACGTATGAGGACATGGACGGCAATACGGCGGTCACCACGAACGCAGCCGACATCGCTGCCAGCCGGAACATCCTGGTCTCGAACTCGGCGGCCAACGAAGGCAACTCACCGTGGCATTACATCGCGGCTCCGGCCGACGCGGATTCCATCCTCGCCGTCGGAGCGACCGACAGCGATAACGTGGTGGCGAGCTTCTCGTCGTGGGGTCCGACCTACGACGGGCGGATCAAGCCGGACGTCTGTGCGCGCGGGGTAGGTACCCGATGCGCCACGTCCCAGAGCACGAGCTCCTACGGCGGGGTCTCCGGCACCTCGCTTTCGGCGCCGCTCGTCGGCGGAGCGATCGCCCTGGTCATGGAGGCCCGCCCGACCTGGAGCGCCTGGCAGGTGCGGCGGGCGCTCATGCTCACGGCGGATACCGCGGCCGACCCCGACAACCACCGTGGCTTCGGTCGGATCCGCGTGCTCGACGCCATTGATTTCTCGACCGTGGCCCTCGATCCGCAGTTAACTTCCCCGACGGCCGCTGCGCTTCGCATCGGCCCCAATCCCCTGGTGTTGCCCGCGGCGATCGACCTCGATCTCACCGCGAGCGGCCGGGTCGTCATCGATCTCTATGGCGCCGGCGGGCGTCATGTGACTCGCCTTGCCGAGCGCCACGCGGGTGCCGGTACGCTTCGACTCACCTGGGACGGCCGAGTCAACGGGCAGCGGGTGCCGGCTGGGGTGTACCTGGTGCGTGCCCGCGGTGAGGGTCTGGACGCGCGAGCCAAGGTCGTTCTCACCCGCTGAGCCGAGATCCCGATCCGGCAGTCGACTAGCCGATCGTCTTCTTGAAGCGGGTGGCCGCAACCGCGAGGAGCGTGCCCCCGATTACCAAGAGGGCCAGGTCCTCTGGCCACAGGGCATCGATACCGGCTCCCTTCAGGAAGATCCCGCGCACGATCACCAGGTAGTGACGCATCGGGTTGACGAGCGTCAGCCACTGGAAGATCTCGGGCATGCTCGACACCGGGAACATGAACCCGGACAGCAGCATCGTCGGCATGAAGACCAGGAAGCTCGACAGGAAGGCCTCCTGCTGGGTGTTCGAGACGGTCGAGATGAGAAGCCCGATCCCGAGTCCCGAGAGCAGATAGAGCAGACTCGCTCCGACCAGATGGAGCCAGTTGCCCATGAAGGGCACGCGGAACCAGAGGAGGGCGACCGCCGTGATGAGGGCGAGATCGAGCAGCCCGATCAGCGCGAACGGGATCGTCTTGCCGGCGATGAGCTCGCGCGCCGTGAGCGGGCTCACCATCAGCTGCTCGAGGGTGCCGATCTCGCGCTCCCGCACCACCGCCAGCGCGGTCAGGATGAGGCAGATGAGCATCATGATGGCGCCCATGACCGCGGGCACGTTGTAGTTGCGGCTCTCGAGGTCGGGGTTGAACCAGGCGCGCTCGCGCAGCTCGATCGGCGGCCCCAGCGCGCGGCCTCGGGTGCCGACATCGAGGACGATGCGCTCGGCGTAGCCCTTGGCGACTGTCGCCACGTTCGAGTTGGTGCCGTCGACGAGGACCTGGACCTCCGCCTGCCCGCGGGCCAGGTCGCGGGCGTAACCGGCCGGGATCTCGATCGCGACGATCGCCGTGCCGTGGTCGAGGGCGCGGACCAGGTCCGCCGAACGCGACCCGACAGCGACCACGCGGAAGTACCCCGAGCGGTGAGGGTGGCCAGGAGGTCGCGTGATTCGCGGGTCCGGTCGTGGTCGACGACGATGGTGGCCGTGTGGCGGACGTCGGTCGACACGGCGTAGCCGAAGATCAGGAGCTGGATGATCGGCGCCACGATCACCAGGCGCGCCAGGCGCGGGTCGCGGAAGATCTGCAGGAACTCCTTGCGGACCATCTCGGCGATGCGCTCGCCGCCCGGGCGCCGGCGATTCCTCATGGCTGGCGCGCCCACCTAGAGCTCCTTCCGGAAGACCCGCACGGCCAGCGACAGGCCGACGGCGGCGAACAGAACCATCAACAGGCCCTGGACGTAGAGCACGTCGATGCCGACCCCCTTGAGGAAGATGCCGCGCGTCACGACCAGGAAGTAGCGCGCCGGGACGAGAAAGGTGAACAGCTGCAGCGGCTTCGGCATGACCTCGATCGCGAACATGAAGCCGGAGAGCAGAAAGGCGGGAAGGAAGGTGACGATCATCGCCATCTGCGTGGCGAGCAGCTGCGAACGGGCCACCGCCGAGATGAACATGCCGAGACCCAGGGCACCCACCAGAAAGAAGAAGGAGAGAATGAGGAGGAGAACCGGGTCCCCGCGGAAGGGCACGCCGAAGAGGAGCACGCCAAGAACCGCGATCGCCACCACATCGACGAGGCCGATGACCAGATACGGGAGCAGCTTGCCGAGGACGACCTCGAGCCGTGTCACCGGCGTGGCCGCGAGCTGCTCCATCGTGCCGCGTTCCCACTCGCGCGCGATCGTCAGCGAGGTCAGCATGGCGGCGATGATCATCATGATCACGGCGATCAGCCCGGGGACGATCATGTTGCGGCTGCGCAATTCCTCGTTGTACCAGACCCGGCTCCGGGCCGCGAGCGGGGGCCTGGTCACTCTCCCGGCGAGGACGGCGCGGCGGGAGAAGTCGCTGACGATGGCCTGGGCGTAGGCGAGGGCGATGGTCGCGGTGTTGGCGTCGCTCCCGTCGACGATCGCCTGCACGGTCGCCGTGCGACCGGCGCCGATGTCGGCGGCGAAGTCGACGGGGATGACGATCCCGATCAGGATCCGGCCGCGGTCGAGCAAGGAGGGCAGATCGCCGCGCCGTGCCGGGGCGGCAACCAGGGTGAAATACCCGGAGCTGCTGAAGGCATCGATGAGGCTGCGGCTCGTCGGGATGCGTCCTGATCGACCACGGCGAGGCGGATCTCGTCGACATCCCAGGTGATGGCGTAGCCGAAGAGAATGAGGAGCAGGATCGGCAGAACGAAGGCGAGGATCAGGCTGCGCAGGTCGCGCCGGAGCTGGATCAGCTCCTTGCGGGCCACGGCCACAAGTCGCATCCGACTCAACCGCATCGCTTCCTCCCCCTCAGTCGACCGCCGCCCCGCCGGCGGCCAGCACACGGGCGATGAAGACATCCTCGAGAGATGGGGCGATTTCCTCGCTGGCCTGAGCCTCGATGCCGGCGGCGGTCAGGCGCTCGGCGATGGCGCTCCGCGCCTGATCGAGGTCGGACACCGTCAGGTGGACCGCGCGCCCGAAGATGCCCGCGGCGATCACTCCCGGCGCGTCGGCGAGGATCTCGACCGCGCGCGGGCTCGATGCGGTCCGCACCTCGAGGATCGGCGATGCCATGCTGGCGCGGAGCGCGGCCGGCGAGTCGAGAGCGATCAGCCGACCGCGATTCATGAGGGCCAGCCGGTGGCAGTACTCGGCCTCCTCCATGTAGTGCGTGGTGACGAAGACGGTGGTGCCCCGGTCGGCGAGGTCGTAGATCAGGTCCCAGAAACTCCGGCGCGAGATCGGATCGACGCCCGAGGTCGGCTCGTCGAGGAAGAGAATCGGCGGTTCGTGCAGCACGGCGCAGCCCAGCGCCAGGCGCTGCTTCCAGCCGAGCGGGAGCTCGCCGGTGAGCCGGGTGCGCTGATCGCCGAGGCCGGCCATCTCGAGCACCCAGTCCCGCCGCTCCTGCCGGCGGGTGCGAGGCACGCCGTAGAGTCCGGAGAAGAACGCGATGTTCTCCTCGACCGTGAGATCGGCGTAGAGCGAGAAGAGCTGGGACATGTAGCCGATCCGGTGCTTGATCGCCTCGGTCTGGGTCCGGAGATCGAATCCGGCGACCTGCCCCTCCCCCGCGGACGGGGCCAGAAGCCCGGTGAGCATCTTGATGGTCGTCGTCTTGCCGGCGCCGTTGGGACCGAGGAAGCCGAAGATCTCTCCTTGTCGACGCTGAAGGTGACGTGGTCGACGGCGATGAAGCGCCGAAGCTGCGCGTCAGGTCCTTGACGGCCACGGCGGGCTCGTCCCGGCCGGGATGCGTGCCCTGGCTCATGATGCCTCCCGGGCGGAGACGAGATCGATGAAGACGTCCTCCATCGAAGGCTCGCCCGGCAGCACGTCCACGATGGCGCATCCGGCGCGGCTGAGGCCGGCGGCGATGAGCGGAGCCGCGGCTCGCGCCTCGGCCACCGTGAGATGCAGGCGGTCGCCGAAGATCGCCGCTCGCTCCACTTCTGGAAGCGCGCGGGCCGCGGCTCGGGCGCGACGCGGATCTTCGCACTCGACGACCAGCAGGCGGCCGGCGAGTCGAGACATCAATGCTCCGGGCGTGTCGACCGCGAGCAAGC
This sequence comes from Candidatus Eiseniibacteriota bacterium, assembly GCA_963823555.1. GTDB lineage: Bacteria > Eisenbacteria > RBG-16-71-46 > CAVPCR01 > CAVPCR01 > CAVPCR01. Next base: position 1,445,696 of record CAWGMA010000001.1, read on the forward strand.
GTCCGCCATCGAGAAGAGCCACCCGATCGAAACGTTCGGCCTCGTCCATGTAGGCGGTCGAGACGATGGTGGTGACGCCGGCCGCCACCATGTCGTGCACGATGAGCCACAGGTCGCGACGGGAGATCGGATCGACGCCGAAGGTCGGTTCGTCGAGGAGGAGGATCTCCGGCGTGTGAATCAAGGCACAGGAGAGCCCGAGCTTCTGCTTCATGCCTCCCGAGAGCTTTCCGGCCAGACGGTCGGCGAAGGGTCCGAGATTCGAGAACGGAAAGAGGCGCTCGATCCGGGCTTCGCGCTCGGCTCGGGGCACCTCGTAGAGGTCGGCGTAGAAGTCCAGGTTCTCTCGCACGGTGAGATCGGCGTAGAGGCCGAAACGCTGGGACATGTAGGCAATGCGGGTCTTGACGCCTTCGGGGTCGCGCCCGACGCTCACTCCGCCAACGGTGGCGTCGCCGGCAGTCGGCCGCAGGACTCCGGCGAGCATGCGCAGGGTGGTCGTCTTGCCGGCGCCGTCCGGCCCGACCAGCCCGAAGAGCTCCCCCCGATCGACGCTGAAGGAGATCTCGTCCACCGCCCTCGTGGCCCGGAAGCAGCGACTGAGACTCTGGACGGCGACAGCCTGAGCCCCCCCAGTCATGGCGCGAGGTCGATCCGCACGTCGGCCGGCATGCCGGGCTTCAGATCATAGGTGGGGTCATCGGTGATCCGGACCTTCACGGCATAGACGAGCTTGACCCGCTCCTCGCTGGTCTGCACGTTCTTGGGCGTGAACTCCGCTTCGCTCGCAATGAACACGACCTGCCCGCCATAGATCCTGTCGGGATAGGTGTCCGCTGTGATCTTCGCCGGCTGCCCGAGCTGGACGGCACCGATCCGGGTCTCCGGGATGTAGATCCGGACCCAGCGATCGTCCTGGTTCAGGAGACTCAGCACCGGCGATCCCGGAGCGATCACCTCTCCGGGTTCGCGATGACGGACGGTGACGATCCCGGCGAACGGCGCGCGAATCACCATGTTGTCGAGGGTGGCCTCGACCGCGCGCAGGGCCGCCTCCGCCTGTTCGAGCGCGGCCCGCTGGGCGGCGATGCGCTCGACACGTGGTCCGCTCCGGACGAGCTCCAGCTGTTCGGCGGCTGCCGCCTCCTGGCTCGCCGCGACCTCGGCTGCCACGGCGGCCTTGTCGAGTACTTCGCGGCTCACGGCGCCGCCGGCAAAGAGCTCCTGGGCGCGCGTCAAGTCGCGCCGGGCGTCGGTCAGACGTTCGCGCGCTCCGTCGTGGGCGGCGCGCGCCTGCGCTACCTCCTCGGACCGCGAGCCGGCTTCCATTTCTGTGAGTAGGGCCCGAGCCGCGGCGACCTGGGCCCGCGATTGATCCCGCCGGGCAGCCATCTCGTCCTGGTCGAGCCGCGCCATCTCGGCAGCGGCTCCGATCCGGTCCCCCTCGCGGGCGGCGATCGCCGCGATGCGCCCCGTCAACTGGAAGCCGAGCTGGGCCTCGGTGGCCTCCACGGTTCCCGAGGCGGTGAGGATGTTTCCGGGGGCACCGGTGTCCAGGCTTCTCCAGCGCACGAGCAGCGCGATCACGATGATGACAACTGGAATCAGGACAAGCAGGCGCCGAAGCGGCTTCCTGGTCATGGCCTCTGTCTCCCGCTCAACTGGGTCAAGGTCCTCATGGCGTCGCCCTGGTGGTGAGCTCTGCCGCGATCCACTCCGGCCCGAGCTCTCCGGTGGTCCGCGCGAGCTCGACGCGGGCCAGGATCTCGGCGTTCCTTGCTTCCGTGAGGCGGGCCCGGGTGGTGAACAGGCTCGCCTCGGCGTCCAGGTAGTCCGTCTGCGTTCCGGATCCGGCATCGAGCGCCAGCTTCTCGATGCGCGCCACCTCGGCAAAGCGCGCTTCCGCGGTCTCGAGGCTCCGGACCAGCGCCCGCGCCTGCGTGACCACGGTGCGGGCGCGATCGATGTCGTGAGCGATCTCGAGCTCTGTTGCGCGCAATGCCTCCCCGGCCCCGCGATGCGCCGCATCGGCCCGGGCGATGTTCTGGCGAATCGCACCGCCGGTGAAGAGGGGCAGCTTGAGCGCCACGCCGGTGCTCCACTCGGCCGGGAGATTCGCTTCCGGGCTGTTGCGATCGATCCAGTTCCCGAACAGGTCGACGGCAGGCCACCGGGCTCCGCGGGCGGCCGCGCGGCCGGCGTCCGCAGCAGCGACCTCGGCCCGGGCCTCCTCTCCCCTCGGACTCCGGGCGAGCGCGAGGGCGACGAGCTCGTCGCGCGACGCCACCACGGTGTCAGCGAGGGCCGGTTGCTCGAGAACACTCGCCCGCGTCGCCTCGAGAGGGGCGTCGATCAGGCGAGCGAGATCCTGCTCGGCCACGTCGAGGGTGGCCGCCAGGCGGACGTGGTCGGCCTCGGCGTCGGCGATCGCCGCCTCGACCCGCAACACCTCGACGCGCGCGGCGCGGCCCGACTCGAGCAAGCGGATCGCCCGATCGTGCTCGGCCTGGAGGGCGACGAGTTGCTGCTCTTGCGCAGCCAGGACCTCGTTCGTCGAAAGCACTTCGAGGTAGGTCCTCGCAACGCGCGTGATCAGGAGCTTCTCGCTGGCATCGCGGCGGGCACCGGCCGCGCCGGCCCGGGCGCGGGCCGAATCGATCTGGCGCCCGCGCGCAAAGCCATCGAAGAGCGTGTAGTCGGCCTGGAGAGCCGCCTGTAGGTGCGTGCGCTCGAAGGGTGGAATGAGCTCCGGGGTGAAGCCATGGATCGGCGCCACGGCCATCGGCTTCTGATACTGGGTGGCGCCCGTGGAGAATCCGAGCGTCGGCCAGCGCTGGGCCGCAACCTGTCCCGCCGCGGCCACTGCCTCATCCGCGGCGGCTTCCGCGCTGGCGAGCGCGGGATGCGTTTCGAGCGCACGGGAAACCGCGAGCTCGAGCGTGAGCGGCTGGGCGCTGACAGCGGACGCGGCCAGCATCGCCAGGACCATGGCGCCGACTGGGCGCGGGCTCCATGTCATCGCGGGTTCCTCCTTGGCGGCTCGAGGCTGCGGCGAATGAATCGGATCGTGTGCGTGACGAATCGCTCCCGCTGTTCGGGGTCCTCGGTGTCGAGGGCGAGGACGTCGCGAAGGCGCCGGCGGAGCAGCGTCACATAGACCGGATGCGCCATGATGTTCACGGTCATGAACAGGGGCTCGCCGGGAACGATGCTGCCCTCGGCCTGGCCGGCCCGGATCAAGCCCGAGATCGAGCGGGTCACCTGTTGCATCAGATGCCTGAGCGGCGGGGGTACGGGGCGGTTCTCGGCGAGCTCGCGGATCATGAGCGCAGAGAGATCCCGATGTTCACCCTGGTAGGCGAAGACGGCCCGTATCAGGGCCTCGATCCGATCGATGGGCGGCCTTGCCGCAGAGGCGCTCGCGCCATTGATGCGCTCCAGCAGCGGGTTGCAGAGAGATGCCAGGACCGCGTGGTAGAGGCCTTCTTTGCCTCCGTAGTGGTAGGTCACGGCTCCCAGGTTGGCCCGGGCATGGGTGGTGATGGCGCGGACCGACGTCGATTGGTAGCCGTTGCGGGCGAAGAGTCGTCTCCCCGATTCGAGGAGGGCGGCCGCGGTGCCGCGCCCGCTCGGAATGCTCTTGGGCCGCTCGCGCCTCTCATTCATACATTTGTATGATTACCGCAGGCGGACGGGTCTGGCAAGGGGAATCCTGGTGGTGGGGTGGTCGCGCGGGCCGGCCGACTGCCGGTTCCCGGCGCCTATTCGCCGATCAGGTTGCGAGCGTCGAAGATGAGATCGATGCGCCGGTTCAAGGCCCGGCCCGCCTCCGTGTCGTTGGTGGCGATCGGGACCTCCTCCCCCTTCCCCACCGTGGACACCAGGCGATCGGAGAGTTCCATGTTGGCTTCGAGGTAGTGGCGCACGGCTTCGGCACGCTCCCGGGAGAGGATGAGGTTCTTGGTCTCGTCCCCCTTGGAGTCGGTATGTCCCTCGATGGTGACCCCCGCGCCCGGGAGCTCGCGCATGGCTCGCATCACCTTGCTGAGGAGGGGAAAGCTCTCGGGGAGGATCTCGCTCTTGCCGGGGGCGAAGTGGACTTGCATGAGGCGCAAGGTGAGCTGGCCCCGCTCTCTGAGGAGGATCGCCTCCTCGGACGTGAACAGATCGCCGACCCGCTCGAGGCGCTGCTCGCGCTCACGCTGGACCGCGAGCTCGGCGCTGAGCCCCCTTCCCTTGGCCCTGAGGGCTTCGATCTCGGCCTGGGCCAGGTTCAGATCGCGGGCCAGCTCCTGGCGCTCGAGCTTCAACGCCACGATGCCGCGCCTGATTCGCTCGCCGGTTGCCGCGAGCCCGGCGCTGAAGTCCGCCTCCTGCCCGAGGAGCGAGGCGATCGCTTCGAGTTCGTGTTCGGCCGACAGGACGAGTGTCTCATAGGCGGCCTTGTCCTCTCCGCTGCGCGCGGCCGTTCCGGCGATGGTCAGGGCCCGTGACGCATCCTTCTCCGCCTTCATGGCCAGCTCGACGGCTTCCTTACGTCGTCTGCGGTCGATGTCGAGCTCGTGTTCGGCCGCCGCGAGGGCTTCCTGGGCCCGGGCCAGGCTGACGGGCGCCCACACCTCGGCCTCAGCCGCCAGCGCCGCGTCGATCCGTTCTCTGGCGGGGCCAAGCGTGTCCGTCTTGATGGCGGTGAGTTCCGCTTCGCGGAACCGTCGCTCGGCGTCCGCCGCCTTGATGCGTGCTTCCTGCGGGTCCTGTGTAGCCCGTTCCGCAGCTTCACGGAAGTCTCGCTCGGCTCTCTCGAAGGACTCTGCGGCGTGCATGGCGGCATCGGCGGCTCTGGCTGCGTCGTAGGCCTCGAGTGCCGGAGCAAGGAGGCGGCGGTTGGCCTCGGCCGTGAGCGTCGCCTCGGCAAGCAAGCTGGACGCGCGCTCGAGTTGCCTGGCTTGATCCTCCGCCCTGGCGCCGCGGCTCACCAGCGATCGCGCCGCCTCGACCTCGCGCTCGGCTGCCGCGTACTCGCGGGGCGCCAGGAGGTCGGCGCGGGCTTCCGTCGCGCGCGCGAAGGATGCCTCGACGGAGCCAAGTGTGGCAGGCGGCGCCTCGGCGCCCCTGGCAGGGAGCGGATCGTAGCTCTGGGCTGCTGCTCCGAGGAGAAGCGCCAGGACGAGGCGAGCGATGCTTCGCGCCTCCCCGGCCATCAATAACCTGACAGGAGGTCGTCGAGGATGCCCCAGATCATGACCGCGACAAGGAAGACGAACAAGGCGATGGGGAGAAGAAGCAGGAGCTTGCGGGTGATGCCCCGAGGCGGCTTCGGCTTGACCTCGTCGTCCGGCCTGGGCCCGCGGCTGGGAACCGAATTCTGGTTGCTCATGGCGCCGCCAAGCTATTACAGGGCCCGGGCCTGGTCAACTGGCTTGTCTAGCGGCGGCGCCACAGAACGTCCAGGGTCGTTTGCCCATCCGCGCTGGCGCCCACCTCGATCTGGATCTGCGGCAGGAGCCAGTACTCGATGACGACTCCACCGATCCCGCCGCTCCCCAGCTCCTGGTAGACACGGACCAGGGCCTGGCTGCTCAGGTACTTGCCGACGGTCACGCGCTCGTGCGCACCGGAGGTCTCGATCTGCGCCACGTCGAGTCCGAGCTGGGATCCAACGGCGTCGGCCACGGTAGCCGCAGTCATCATGGTCGCGATCTGCCCGGCCCGGTCGCCGACCATGGTCCGCTCGTCCAAGCTGAGCTCGCTCGAGTCTTTGCCGAACAGGAGGAGCGAGATGATATCGGCCTCCGGCAGCGGCGGCTCACTCGAGAGCTCGAAGGTCGGCGCCCGCGCGGTACCGAGCAGGCTCAAGATGACCCGTGTGTCCGACACCTGGATTTCAGCCTCGACATCGAGTGCGGGATTGATCTGGGTCGTGCCGTAGAAGGTCACCTCCCCCTGGGTCACCGTGAACACGCGATCGACGAAGCGAACGGTCCCGCGCTTGCTTTCCAGCTGGCCCAGGAGCCGGAGCCCCTCCTCGCTGGTGACGAGTTCGAGATCACCTGAGATCTCGACGGCGATCTGCTTGTTGCGTAGCCAGATACGCCGTGGCATCTGGATCCGGATGTCGAGATCGAAGGGCAGCTGGCGGGTCGTGCGTGGCCGCGATTCGCGGCTGTCCGAGAGACCAGCCTCGTCGTCATCGACGGCAATGAGCTTCTGCCGCCGCCGTTCCGGAACCGGGATCTCCGCTTCATCGACCAGCAGGGAGCCCTCGATCCGCGGCCGGAATACGGTCCCGCTGACAGCGAGGTTCACGGCCCCGGTGGCCTTGAGACCGTCAGCCGTGCGGAGGTTGAGCCCGTCGGCCTGGATGTCGAGAGCGACGGTCTCTCCGGTGGCCCGGGGCATGGGTAATGCTCCGGAGATTGCGACCCGCCCCCCAGCGGTGCGCCCACCTGCCGAGACGACTCTGAGCAGGCGCTCATCGAATGCAGCATCCAGGTGAAGATCCCTGAATCGGAGGTTGATCGGTCTGATGTCCAGCGACCCGCGGACCAGGGACAGGGCGCCCACCCACGTAGGGGCGGCAAAGGTCCCCCCCACCTTTGCATCCAGGTCGACGATTCCGTGAAGATCCACCGCCGCCGGCACGTATCGATGGAGAGCGGAAAGATCGAGTGCCGCCACCAACAAGTCCCCAGTGAGCGGGCCGTCGCGGACGATGCTCAGACGTTGCTCGCGGAGATCCACACTCAGAGGGATCTCGATGCTGGCGCGGGCGGGTCCTGATCCGCTCACATCGAGCCGGCCATCGAGCGCGAGGCGCCCGCCGCCGAGAGTCAAGTCGAGGTCACCCGAGGTGAGCGGAAATCGGGGCTCGGGAGGAAGAACGAATCGGAGATCCATGCGGCCACTGGGCTGATCGAGAGTTCCGCCGAAGGTACCGGCTAGCGTGATGGCGCTCGCGGCGAGCGTTGCCGGGAACCGTGGCCGGTCCGAAGCGAGGTAGATCCCGAGCGAGTCCGCGTGCGCGGAGGAGGTTACGGTCAGTGGACCCTCCCCGGCGCGCACGCGCAGCTTCGCTCCGTCGACCGTGATCGGAAGGGAGAACGCCACCCCGAGCGAGTCGAGATCGTCGCCCTCGAGCGCGAACGTGCCGGCGAGTTCTCGCGGGTCGAGCCGCGCCTGCAACGTGGCGCTCAGGGGTGGAGCGGAGGCAGAGAGCGTTCCGGGCCAGCGCAGATCGCGGGCTTCGAGGTCGATCCGGCCCGTAGCCTGGTCCGGGCCCATTTCGGCCTCGAGCTCGCCCGCGAAGACGCCCTCGATCACAGCCAGCGGACCCGAGTCCGGCCACACGGGCTGGAGGAGTGAGCGCAACGCCGAGACGTCGGCTTGCTGGAACGTGAGCGTTCCCGTGGTGCGTTGCAGATGACGGGAACCGGATCCGGAGATGGTCGCGCCTGCCAGGACGAGCGAGAGCGCATCGATGGCGAGATCGGGACCATGCCGGCGGATCTCGAGCGGAGCGGTCAGTCTGGCGGCATCCCCCAGGCTGAACGCGGAGATCTGGATCGCGCTGGTCCCTTCGGGCTCGCGTGTCGCCTGGAGCCCAGCATGCAGGGGCCGCGGCCCGCCAGCCAGGACCGAGAGGAAAGCCCCCCTGGCGTCGAGAACGATGTCCGTGTGCCCGCCGTCCAAGCTGACCGCGGCATCGACGTCGGCCAGCCGCACCGCGTCACCCGCGAACAGGGAATCGGCCGTGAGCGTGGTCCGACCGGCGAGTACGCCGTCGTTCCGAGTGAGTTCGATGTCCCCGCGAACTCCAGCGAGGGTCACGCGATCCGCGTAGCGCAGATCGCGCGCCGCGACCTGTCCGTCTACCTGAAGCGCATTCGAGTACCCGCGGATCGTGATCTGGGCCGAGCAGTCACCGTGCAAGTCCTGGCCGGTGAGATCCCGCCACCGCGCGAGGTCGCCCACCCTGACCTCGAAATCTCCATCCAGGCGCTGGCCCCGGCCGATCTCGAGGTGACCGACCACGCGGTCCGCCATGGACTCGAGCGCGACATCGTCGATCACGACCCCCTGGCGTGAGATACCGATGACCAGGTGTCCGCGCTCGAGGGCTTGGCCTTCAAGCTCGCTCTGGCGAAGATCGAGGTCGATCCGAGCGCGCGTGGGGATCCGACCTCCCGGGCCCGTGGTGAGACTGATCGCGCCGGAGCCTGCAAGCCGTCCTGATGGCGCGCGAGGATGAAAGCGGGAGGGATCGAGGCCGGAGAAGTCGAGGCGCAGACGACTGGTGGCCCGCTCGCCGAGCAGGAGCGGTCCTGCGATCCGGATGTCGCCGCCGACACCGGCCAGGGCGAGGCGGGTATCGACGCGGCCGCGGCCCGAGCGCAGAACATCGGTGTCGCCCTTGGCCGAGGCCTCCAGTCCGAACGGCGACCACGGCGATAGCGCCCGGTGCAGCCGCGACAGGTGGCCGGCGGGAATCTCCCGGGCTCGGATCTCGAGAGAGAAGGTCTCGTCATCGAGCGCGAGCCCGATCGCGAGTGGTACTCCCCCCCAGCGCAGCGCCGACACGGTGAGCTCTCCATTCAGCGGTGGCCCGGAATCGAGCCCGAGGGTTGCCCTGTCGATCGCAATCGCTGGCCCGACCCAGACGCCTGCGAGTTCGTCGACCTGGACCTCGCCCCGGAACGGAGCGCCGAGAGCGACCGCGACGCTGGCCACCACGGCGAGCGAATCGAGAACCGTGGGGGATGCTCCTTCACGGCCCGACAGCTGGAAACGCCCTCTCCTGAGCTCGAGGTGGTGAACGGTGAGCCGCCAGGGCGTTCCCTCCCTCTCCTCGGCCCTCGTGGTATCAGGATGCCCGAAGCGCGGCCAGTCGAGGGTGCCGCTCGCATCCCTTCCCACGGCCACGTCGGGGCCGTCGATCTCGAGAGACCGGACCCGAACCTCGCGGTGCATGAGAGCTAGCGGCTGCAGCGCGACCTGAACCGCGTCGAGGCGAAGGAAGGGGACCGGGCCTCCGCCCGGGCTTCCGACCTCTACGGCATGCAAGCCGAGATGCAGGGGCCAGTGAAACTCGAGGGCTCCGATCTCGATGGGCAAGCCGAGTTCGCTGCTGAGGCGTATCTCCAGCTCGTCGGCCAGGCGCGTTCTTCCCCGGTCCGAGCCCAGGACGACGCCGAGGATGACGAGAACGAGCACGAGGACTCCGCCCCCGATGGCGGCCAGGATCTCGATGCCGTTGACGATGCCGCGCCACACCTGCCGCATCAGAAGGCCTCACCCACGGCAAAGTGAAGGGCATAGGGATCGAGGAGCGAGGAGTAGTTCCCGAGCTTCCAGCCGATATCAAAGCGCAGCGGTCCGATCGGAGTGCCGAGGCGGAGGCCCGCGCCGATCCCGGGGGCCATGGATATCGTTCCGATGTCTCGCCATTTCTCCCAGACCTGCCCTACCTCTCCGAACACCGCCCCGAAGATGCGGCCGCCGATGGGCAGCCGCAGTTCGGCGGTCAGCTCCACCACCGCTTCGCCTCCGATCCCGTACCCCTCGGCGTCGAGAGGTCCCAGGGTACGCCGCGCGTAGGAGCGCATCCCTACCGCTCCCCCACCGTATTGCCGGGCCCAAACTGGCAGCGTGGCCGTCTCGCCCGCAGGGAGTCCGAAACCCGTACGCACCTGAAGGGCCAGGATGCGCTTCGCACCCAGCGTCCTGTAGCGCGTGGCGAAGAGCTCGGCAAAGCCGTAGCTGTAATCCGAGTTCAGGGCGGACGTGGCGCCGCGGAGATTGACCGCGATCTTGTTTCCCAGCGTGGGAGCGAGCGGCAGGTCGGTCGAGTCGTGGAGGAGTGCGGTCTGCCATTCGGTCAGGCGCGAAGGTCCTTCCTCGGGGGTGTCGCTCCCTTCGACCTTGACCGTCAGGTCGTTGCGGCTGATCTCGACGCCGATGGCGAAGTCCAGGTGCTGGCCCACGTGGCGGAGTCCGCGCAATCGACCGCCGAAGCTCCTCAGGTCATAGTTGTTCTCGGTCTCCAGCTGTTGCTGGAGGGTGGCTTCGAGGTCGAACGGACTCCGGAGGAACCGCGGCTGGAGGACACCAATGCGACCCCCGAGGAGCAGGGAGGAGTAGTTGGCGTCGATGGTGAGCCGCCGCGCCCCGCCGAGAAAGCTGCGATTGAGCCAGGACAGACGCAGGCGCAGGTGCTCTTCGCTCGAATAGCCCCCACCGACGGCGAACGAGCGCTTGGCCCTGGCGCCGAGGCCGATCGAGACATCCACGGAATCCACGGCGACCGAGTCGGCTCGCACCTCGATCTGCTGGAAGACGGCGAGCTGCTGGATTTTGCGCCGGGCCTCCTCGACGCTCTTGGGGCGGTAGATGGTTCCGGGCTCGAGCTCGGTCTCGTCCAGGACGAGCCACTGGGGCGTGTCGGCGAGGCCGCGCTCGCCGACGGGTTCGATCACGACATCACGCAGGTAGTAACGCGCCCCCGATTGCACATCGAAGACGATGCGGGCGCTGTCGGTGATGGCCTGCGCGGCAGTCACCGTCGCTTTCCAGTAGCCGCCATCCGCAAGCACGGAAACGAGCCGCGCCTGGCTGGCATCCAGCTTTTCGAGATCGAGCCGCTGTCCGCGCTCGAGGGGGAGGTCGGTGCGAACCTCTGTAGCCGATGGAGAGACGAGCGGCCACCCCGTGATCTCGATGGCGGCGACGATGAGAGGACGGCCCTCATCGATCTTGAACTCGACGTGAGCGTCGCCGGCGATGGTGAAGGCCCGCGCCCGGACCCGCGTACCGGGAAAGCCGCGGCGCTGGTAATGGATCTCGAGCCGGCGCCGATCGCGGGCGAACTCGCGCGGCAAGAGGGTCTCCAGGCGACCGAAGGGCCGCTTGGAACTCTCCTCCGTGTAGACATTCTGCCCGAGCTCGGCGTTCGACAGGCTTTCATTGCCCAGGAAACGAACGCTTCGTACCGTTGTGCCGGCGAGGGCGCCGAGAGCGGCCAGCGAGTCGTCGGGCGTGGCTCCGGTGACCAGGGTGGCCACCGGCTGGGCGCGCGCCGCCGCGAGGTGGAAGAGCCCTCCCCCCGCGACGAGCAGCGAGAACAGGATCAGCAGGCGGATGCGAAGTCCGCCTCTAGGTTCCCCCATGGGTCAAAAGATAGGCGAGCGTGGGCACCGGAGAACCCACTGGACCGTCCATGGCGGTGTAGGCGATGTCGAGATGGATCCAGGGCACCTTCTCATCGATCGCATAGGCCAGGTAGCCGCCGCCCTTGGCGGTCCCGGCACCGAACTTCTGGTCGCCATCGTTGTTGAGATCGGCGATCTTGGACAACATGACCTCATTGAAGTTCTTCTCGTAGTCCGCTGCCAGGAACTCCGCATTGGGCAGGTCGTGGGACAGGGGGAGGACCCAGGCCTTCTCCCCGGCTCGCCGCGCCGCTTCGAGCAACCTCTTGCGGTCCTCGACTCCCTTCTTGTTCGACATGACCCCGATGGTATCCGGTCCCAGGGCGATCTTGACCGCTCCGGTCAGCGTCGCGGCATCGATGACCAGGTCCGGTTGATGGATCTCCCGCGCGTAGACCAGCTGATCGTAGAGGATGATGCGACCCTCGGCATCGGTGTGACCGACCAGAGTCGTACGTCCGTCGCGATGCGTGATGATCTCGTCGGTCTTGTAGGCGTGTGGGCCGTCCATGTTCTCGGCAGCACCCGCCAGGCCGATGACCTTGGCACGCGGCGCCAGGTGGTCGACAAGCCCCATGAGTGCCACCACGGCGGCTGCTCCCGCCATGTCGCGGTTCATCTGGCTCATCATCGAGCCCTTGTCCTGGAGCCCACCGCAGTCGTAGGTGATCCCCTTGCCAACTACAACTATTGTACGTTCGGGCTTTTCGGCTGGCTCGTACGTCCATTCGATCTGGGTGACCGGATGGGCGGAGCCGCGCCCCACGGCGAGCAGCCCGGCCAGACGCTCGCGCTTGATCTTCTCCTCGGACCAGCGCTCGAAGCGTATCCGCTTGAGCCCTTGCGCTCGTCGCTCGGCCTCGGCGGCGAGGGTCCTCGGGTTCAACCGGTCTGGAGGCTCGAAGGTGAGTCCCTTGGCGAGACACGCCGCCTCGGCGATGGCCTGGGCGCGGGTGAGCACCCTTCCCATCTTGGCGGACGGCGCCGGAGCGCAGAACAGATGGATCTCCTCCAGTCCGCGGCAGCGTTCGCGCGACTTGTACTTGGTCCACGCGAAATTGCCGTAGAGCAGGCCTTCCACGAAGGCGCCGGTGGCATCGTCATCGGCGAGAATACGGCTCGGCAGGATGACTCCGAGCTTGCGCACGTGCTTGCGTAGAGTGCGCGCCAGCTGATCGCCCTTGACCCGGAGCGTCGCGATCGGCGCGTTGTCAGGGAGCGCCACCACCTTCAGGCGTCGCCTCCGCCCCGACCACGGGTAGAGGTACTCGCGGTCCCCGCTCTCCTCGTCGTCCTCCCGGTCCTCGCCATCGGCTCCCGGAGGAGGGCCGGGGCGGAAGCGATCGAGATCGCCTTGCACGAGCCCGGCCACGGCCCGGATCAGCTCGCCCTGGGAATCGCTCCCCATGAGATCGGTTCCGCCGAGGACGAGCGCCATGGCGTCCTGGTCTCCGAAGAAATCCCCGACTGTCCCGGGGCGGTCGGCCATCACGCGGACGGCGGGCTGCCCGCTCGCTCCCAGCGCCAGCTTCTCGAAGTCATTGCGTGGCATCGTCTGTGCCCCTGGTCGGTATGAGTGACGTGTGCGGTCTTCCAGCGGCCCCGGCTTGGCTCGCCCTGGTCGGCGGCGCAAGGCCGATCAGTCTAGCATGGAGGAGGCGGTCCCCCTATCCTCCCGCCATGGCCAATACCCTCCCGGAGCGCCTCTCCGGAATGAGCGCCCCGCCCGGAAGAGCTGCCGCCATCGCCGCTCTGGGCGGTCAGACGCTGATCGCGGCCAGCACGTTCGTTATCGCCAAGCATGCCCTGGCGGCCTTCCGGCCCCTCGAGCTGGCCGGCCTCCGGATGATCGGGGCGGCGATCCTCATGGGTGGTCTCGCCGCTATCTCGCGTCCCGGGAAGGTTCAGATCCGGACCTGGGGGAAGAAGCTCGCTTTGCTCGGTCTGGTCGGGGTGGCGGCGAACCAGATCTGCTTCCTGGTCGGGCTCGCCTACTCGACGCCGACGCATGCGGCCCTTCTCTATGCGCTGACTCCGGCCTTCGTCCACCTCCTGGCCCTGGCCTCCGGTGATGAGCGCCCCGACCGCCGGCTCGCACTCGGCATCCTGATTGCGATGTCCGGGGCGGCGATCGTCATTGCGAGCCGGAGCCCGGCAACGGCGATGCGCGCCACGTTGGGCGGGGACCTCCTCATTCTCGTGGGTGTCGTGTCCTGGGCCGTCTATTCGGCGCGGGCGCGGGCCGCGGTGCGGGAACTGGGAGCCCTTCGCTTCACGGCCTCCACGCTCGTGGTCGGCGCGGTGGCCGGCTTCCCCATCACCTTGCCCGCTCTGCGAGGGTTCGATCCGACCGCGATCCCGTTCGGCGCCTGGATGGGGCTTCTCTTTCTCATCGTCTTCACATCAGGGATCGCCTACGCGCTCTGGACCTGGGCATTGCGCGGCCTCTCAGCGAGCCAGGTTGCCGTCTTCGCCAACGCCCAGCCGGTGGCGACGGCGCTCCTTTCCTACGCGGTCCTCGGCGAGGCGATCAGCGGCGCCCTCATGCTGGGCGGTGGCTTCGTGCTGCTTGGCGTCGCCCTCACCCAGATCCGAAACGGCGCGGCCGTCGCGGTCGAGCCTCGAGGAACACCGATCGAATGAAGATCAGGACAAACACGCCAGAACTCGTGGAGCGAGCTTGCGAGCGACTCAGCCGATGGATCGACATTCCATCCATATCCGGTCACGAAGAGGACTATGCGCGGTCCGTTGGCGACACCCTGGCTCGCCTCGGTTTCGAGGTCGAGCTGCGCCCGGTGGCTCCCGGAAGGCCGAACGTGCTCGCGCGGCGCGGTAGCGGCCGCATTCTCCTCTGCACCCATCTCGATACCGTGCCTCCGCATTTCCCGGCGCACCGGGAAGCGGACCGGATCACCGGCCGCGGGGCATGCGACGCGAAGGGGATCCTCACCTGCATGGTAGCCGCCGCCGAGCAGCTGGTGGCGGCCGGTGCCGGTGACCTCACCTTCCTCCTCGTGGTCGGCGAAGAGGTTGATCACGCCGGGGCGAAGGCGGCGGGCGCGTACGATCTCCGCGCCGACGTCGTGTTGCTCGGCGAGCCGAGCGAATGCGTCCTCATGCGGGCCCAGAAGGGCATTCTCAAGATCCGGCTCTCGGCCCGGGGCCGGGCCGCGCATTCCGGATATCCCGAGCAGGGGGAATCAGCGATCGACAAGCTGCTTCGCGTTCTGGATCGCCTCGATGCGCTCCCCCTTGGTCAGGATCGCGTCCTCGGATCCGGGCTCAAGAACGTGGGACTCATCCACGGGGGTGTGGCGGCGAACGTGGTGGCTCCGGCGGCCGAGGCGGAGCTCATGTTCCGCACCGTCGGTCCTGGAGCCGATCTCGTGGCCGAGATCGAGAGGCTCGCTGCGGGTGACGTCGCAATCGAGGTGGCGGCCCTCACCGATCCGGTGCGGTTGCACGTGCTCGAGGGCTACCCGACGGGGACAGCTGGTTTCGGGACGGACGCCCCCTACCTCGCCGGCATCGGTCCGGTGGTGCTTGCCGGTCCAGGGTCGATCCTCGATGCGCACACCGCCGACGAGCACTTGACGCTCGCTCAGGTGGAAGCCGGGATCGCGCTCTACAGAGGCCTCGTCGAGCGGGTGCTGGCCGGAGAACAGGTTCTCCCCGCCTGACGAGCGAGGATCAGGGTGGCCCTGCCGTGTCATCGGTGGCATCCATCTCGCGATCGGCTTCGTCCCATGCGCGAAGACGCCGCTTGAGCCGCCGGCGCCTGAGGATGAAGGCGATGAACGTGATGGCCGCGGCGATCAGGAACGGGGACAAGCTCCGGCGCAGAACAGCGATGAAGATCCCATGCGGGGCCCGCGCTTTCGCGAGCTCTCCCTCGAGCCCGGCGGTCGACAGTCCGGTGACCGCGTCCAGGGCCATGTCGAACGGGACCCCGCGCCCGAGCGCCGCTCCGATGGCCGCGATCGTGCCCGGACCGTGCCGGGTCTCGAGATACTCGACGGCAAGCTGGCTCTTCACATAAGCGAGCCGCATCGCGGCGATATCCTCGGGAAATCCAAAGGCCAATCGCTCGAGGGTGAGATCGGGAGCGACGGCGGTGGTGGCGAAGTCGAGCGCACCGAGTTCCGTCATACCGCCGGCAAACCAGCTGGCCACTCCCTCCTCGAACCAGCGTGGCAGCGGGGCGGCCACGGGCTCGGCAACGCCAAGGGCCAGATGAGCGAGCTCATGGCGCAACACCCCCTCGGGAGCACGGCCGATCCCGGGGGCCAGGAGCGGGGCGTTGAGCGCAACGATGCCACGCCCGGTGAGAGCGACGCCGAGGAGCGAGCCGGAACGGGTGCGCCCTGCGTAGCGCGCAAAGCTCTCGGCATTGCCGCATATGACCACCTTCACCGACCGCGGGAGCCCGAGCCCCACGCGTAGCGGGAGCTCCCCTGCCGCCACCTCGGCGGCGGTGGTGAGATCGGGCGCGAGCCCGCTCGGGCGGCCGATCTCGACGAGCTCGATGGTCCCGCCCGGATGGCCCACGATGACGGGCGATCCGTGCCGCGAAGGGGCGCTCCCCTCCTGTGCGCCGATTGCCCCAGCGCCGAGCATCAGGACCATAGCCAGCGCGACCAGGCCCGTGCTGCTGCCCCTCAAGAGCGAGCCCCGGAGCTTGTGCCAGGGTGTCTCAAGATGAGATAATTCTCGACGACGTACTCCTTTGGCCACGCCCCGATGGTTGCATCCAAGATCCGACACCTTGCTCTGACCTTCGCCCTCGTCTCGGCGGCTGCCCTGGCCCCGTGCCCCATGGCCGGCGGCGATCCGGCGCTTGGGCACCAGCCGGTACGCCTCGTCGCCGTCGACCTCCGAGAGCCAGGAGATCTTCTCACGATCACCGAGCTCGGAGCGGACATCCTGGCCCGTGACTCACCGACTCGAGTGCGCGTGGCCGCCACGGATCAGGAGATCGCAGCCCTCCAATCCAGCCATTTCTGCCTCTCGATTATCGAGCCCGATGTCGAACTCGCAGCCAGACGCCGGCTCGGGGCCGGACACGAGATCTACCACACATTCGATGAAGTGGTGGCGGAGCTTCACGAGCTGCACGCCCGTCATCCGGACCTGGTCGGCGCGCCACTCGTGATCGGCTCGAGCTGGGAGGGACGTCCGCTCCTGGCCGTCAAGATCTCCGATCATCCGGAGCGCGACGAGAACGAACCGCGAGTGCTCTTCGATGCGCTCCACCATGCCCGCGAACCGGCCGGGATGGAGACGATCCTCCATGCCATGAAGCACATCGCGGAGAACGCCGGGCGAGATCCGGATCTGCGCGCGCTGGTGGAGGAACGGGAACTCTGGTTCGTCCCGGTCGTGAATCCCGACGGCTATGTCTTCGGTGGCGTGGGCGGGCTGTGGCGCAAGAACCGGCGGGCCAACGCGGATGGCTCCTTCGGTGTGGATCTGAATCGCAACTACGGGCACGCCTGGGGGGCTGATGACGTGGGGTCGAGCCCGGTGCCGGCAAGTCCAATCTACCGCGGGCCGGCGCCTTTCTCCGAGCCCGAGACGGCGGCCATGCGCGATTTCGTCCTCGGCCGGCGCTTCGCCGCGGGCATGACGATCCATACCTTCGGCGACTTGAATCTCTTGCCGAATGAATCGGCGATGCGTACGCCGGCTGTCCTCGCGCGGCATGAGGACGTGGCCCACGATCTCGAAGCGTTGACGGGCTATCCCCACGGTCGGGCCCGGGACGTCCTCTATCGATCCAATGGTCGGACACAGGACTGGCTGGTTGCCGCCACGGGCATGGTGGTGATCGAGCCGGAGATCGGCAGCCCCAGTGACGGATTCTGGCCTGCGCCCAAGCGCCTTCTCGAGCTGGCTGAGAGGAATCTGCCGGGGATGCTCCATCTCGCGCGCATTGCTGGTCCCCACCTCGTGACCGATGGCTACACCGTTGACGACGGGGCGTCCCGTGATGCCAACGGGGCAGCAGATCCCGGGGAAACCATCGTCCTCCGGCTCGCGCTACGCAACATCGGTCTGGCTCCGGCGCGTGATGTCACGGTCATGGTGAGCGCGGAGACGCCGCTCATCACGGTCCTTGCCGGTCGGGCGGAGATCGTCGAGATACCGGCCGGTGCCGTGCGCGAGATCCCGGATGCCACGCTCCGGATCCGCGTTGCTCCCGACGCCCGGCGGGGAGAACCGATTCCGCTCTCGGTCGTGGCCAAGGGCCGGGGAACGGCCTCTCCGGCCATGACTCTGGAGATCACTCCGGGAACGCCTGATCTCCTCTTCGCCGACGACGCCGAGGGAGGTCTCGATCGCTGGATCGCCGTTCGTGGTTGGGGTGTCGTCACGACATCTGATGGCGGCGGCGCCTTCAGCGACAGCCCGGATGGTCCCTACCGCGCTCATGCCAATTCGATGCTGACCCTGCGCAGCCCCCTGGATCTGCGCGGGGTTGCACAGCCGCGCCTCGCCTACATGGAGCGGTTCGCCGCGGAGCCGTGGCAGGACCGCTGCCTGGTGGAGGCATGGACTCCCCGACTGGGCTGGCAGACCTTGATCGCGGTCCCTGGCGGTGTCGAGTCCCGATTCCGCCAGCGCGAGGTTTCGCTCGGCGGGCTGGCCGGCGAGCCCGAAGTGCGGCTCCGTTTCCGCCTCCTGGCGAACCAGGAGCGCGAGGCTGACGGCTGGACCATCGATGACATTAGGATCTGGGGCTACCGGACCCTGGATGCCCCGATCTTCGCGGCCAGTGCGGCTGGGTCGTCCTCGCGCGGGAGCGAGGGGACGGGCAGCGCGGGGGCGGCGAGCACGGTGGAGTGAGAGGCCGGGGCCGCCGCCCACGGGGAGCCCTGTTCCAGCGCAAGCAAAAGACCCAGAAGCACTTGCGGCGTACCGCCCCCGGCGGACCACCCGGGGACTTCTGGGTCCGGTGTCCTGTCTTGAATTTCGCAGACGACCGCCTGCGAAGGTCAACCTTCGAGAACAGGCGTCAGCGAGCAGGCACCTCGCTGGTCTCCGATTTAGGTAAATTCATTCTTTGGACCACCTCCTTTCCGCGTGCCGTGATTGAGCCATGGAGCCCGTATCCCGTCAAGCCCAAGATTCAGGCCGCGGCGCGGATCTAGCGGGAGGGCGGCAGCGCGGCAGCTTCGTCCTCCACCTGGAAGCGGTAGCCCACCTTGTGCACGGTCTGGATGTAGCGGCCCCGGGAGGACTCCCCTTCGAGCTTCTTTCGCAGCTTGGCGATGTGTGTGTCCACGGTGCGGGTGTTGGGAAGCATGTCCTCATTGTAGCCCCAGACCTGGTCGAGAAGCTCCTCGCGCGAGACGATCTGCCCCTGCCTGCGAACGAAGAGCCTCATGATCTCGAACTCCTTGTAGGAAAGCGGCACCGCTTGGCCGGCGCGCGTCACGGTCCGGCGTTCGAAGTCGATGTGGACGTCGCCGAACCGGAAACGAGAAGGGACCTGAGTTTCCGTGCGCCCGCTGGCACGCCGCAGAACGGCCTCGATCCGGGCCAGGAGTTCGCGCACCGAGAACGGCTTCGTCACATAGTCGTCGGCACCGAGTTCAAGGCCGGCGACCTTGTCCGCTTCCTGGCCCCGCGCGGTCAAGATGACGACCGGGGTGCTGACGCCGTCCTGGCGCAGTCGCTTGAGGATCTCGAGCCCGCCGAGGCCCGGGAGCATGAGGTCGAGGACGATGAGATCCGGGGCCGTGTTCTTGCCGGCAGCTAGCCCGGCGTATCCGTCCGCCGCGATCTCAACCTCGTGGCCCTCGTACTCGAGGTTGTAGCGGAGCCCCTCCTGCATGGCCGGCTCGTCCTCGATGATCAGGATACGCGGCATCATCTTCCTCCATGGATCTCGGTCACGGGCGGCAGATCGCTGGCCTGCGGGGACGAGGGCGCTGCGAGCGGCAGCTCGATCGCGAAGGTCGAGCCCTCGTCGGGTTTCGATTTCACCTGCACCCGCCCGCCGTGTGCCTCGGCAATGTGCTTGACCAAGGTGAGCCCCAGCCCCGAGCCCTTGACACCCTGGACCATGCCGCCCTCCACGCGGTAGAAGAGCTCGAAGATATGCTCCTGCTCGGTCGCCGGTATGCCGATCCCGTGATCGCGAACGGAGAGCACGGCATGACGTCCGTGGCGGCGCAGTGACACGGCGATGTCCGTGGCTCCGTTCGAGTACTTGACCGCGTTGTCGAGCAGATTGAGCAGGGCGCGGGTGATGGCCTCGGGATCAACACGGGCCGTGAGCGGGCCGGGATCGACATGACGATCGATCACGAAGCCACCGGTATCGAACTGGTAACGATAGGCGTCCAGGGTGTCGGTCACGATCTTCACGAGGTCGGCTTCGGCGAAATTGTAGGTCTTTCTTCCGGCATCAAGACGGGCGATGTCGAGGACATTGTTGATGAGATGGGTCAGCCGCTGGGCCTCGCGTGAGATCACCTGCAGGAACTCCCGAGCCCGCGATTCATCACGCACGCGACCCATCTCCAATGTCTCGGCATAGAGACGGATGAGTGCGATTGGCGTCTTGAGTTCGTGCGACACGCTGGAAACAAAGCGGGAAGAGCGCTCGGCCGCCTCGAGCTCGCGATTGATCCAGCGCAGGAGAAAGACCCCTCCGAGGAGAATGATGCCGAGCATCCCACCGATCAAGGCGAGGTGAGTCGTCCGGACCGACCGCACCCAGGCCTTGTACTCCCGGTCTTCGAGCTGGATGCCAACCCGCCAGAAGGGAAGGAAGCGACTGAAGGGCTGAGCAGCAATGAGATCGGCTCCGGGTTGAGACCGCGTAGCGAAAGCGATCTCGCCGGCCTCGTCGACGAGGCACACAGCCACGTGATCCCGGAGATAGCCGGCGCGGAACACGGATTTGTCCTCGCTGGGGCCTCGAGCTAGCAGCGCGGGCAGGACGGTATGCTTCATGTATCCGAGGTCCCAGATCAGGACCACGGCACCGAGCAGTTCACCGGCCCAGGAGTGAAGCGTGAAATAGGTGACCTGGAAGGGCTCGCCGC
The DNA here is from genome assembly GCA_963823555.1 of Candidatus Eiseniibacteriota bacterium. Taxonomy (GTDB): domain Bacteria; phylum Eisenbacteria; class RBG-16-71-46; order CAVPCR01; family CAVPCR01; genus CAVPCR01. The sequence goes on from CAWGMA010000001.1 coordinate 1,465,959, forward strand.
GATCCTCTCCGGCCAGATGATGCAAAGGCGCGGGGCCCAGGCCATCGCTGACGAGGACCGCGTGCACCTGCGGCAGGGACCGCAGAACGGGGGCGGCGGAGCGCTCCTCCCAGGTGGCCGTCGCCGGGAAGATGATCATGGAGTCAGGCTGCACGCAGTAGACGAACCGGTAGGCCGGGAGGGTGGAGAGTTCGGCCAGGAGGCCAGGTACGGCCGGGACATCTTCCGGTGGATTGGCGCGGATGGCGACCATCAACCGCTGTTCTTCGCTCCACAGCTCGTGCTCGGTGTCATCGAGGGTGAGCACCGCCAGATACTCCCCGTAATCACTCCAGCTGCGCCTACCCAGGGAGTCGAATTGTCCGAGCAAGGAAAGCGCGAGGGCGCTGAGAACGAAGGCCGGCAGCAGCAGCACCCCGACCATGAGCAAGATGATCGGGCGCCGCCGTGGTGAGCGCAAGAGAGGGAGGTCCAGCATGGGCGATCCGCTTGGCCTCCTTCCCGACCTGGGCATGGGAGGCACGCTCCCCATTATCCCACAGGATCACGGGCCGGCCGCTCCCGGCGCTCGGCCGGGAACAGGACGGCAAACGAGAAGGGAGGGAGAGAATAACTCTCTCCCTCCCATCAGCTTGCGACGACGCCACTGCCCGCCCGGAGACTACCGATCGCCCCCCTTTGACCGGCCGGACGGCACCCGGGCGCCGCCGCGCTATGGGGGATCCTCAGGATCCCCGCACATCCTTGTCCTTCGTTTCCTTCGAGGCTAGCTCGTGCAGGGCTCGAACGAGACCTGGGTCATCCGAGGTGATGATGGTGAACACGCCGTGTACCGAGTTGGAGACCTCGAATCGTGCCCCTTTGATCTGTAGCAGGAGATCCTGGCAAGTCGCGCAGGTCCTGACCTGCTCCGAGTTCTTCCAGTACTGCTCCCGTAGCCTCTGTTTCTCGAAGGTGTACTTCTGGATCTCGACCACCGTCTCTGGATGCTCGCAGCGCAGGTGAATGACCACCCCATTGGGTAGGGCACCCACCTCTCGCGTCGCTCGGTGGAGTGCCGCCGAGTACTGCGCATAGGCGGCGCAGAACACGCATCCCGCTCTGTCGGGAGCCGCCTGCTCGCTGCCGCCTCTTCCCTGCTGAGCGCCTGCTCTTGTGAAGGCCGGAGCCGCCACGAGGGCTGCGATGGTCAGAGAAGCTGCAAGCGTCCGTAACGGAGCCGTCGATCCTTTCATCTGTCGCACCTGGCTGGTCTGACCTCGCTGGAACCTGGCCACCGGGGTGGTTCCCAGCCGCCTTTCGATCGACAACCTAATCTACCCCCCAAGGCACAGCCGTGTTGTCACCCGGAGGTCAACCCCCTGCAAACTATTTGTGAAGGCGAGGACGCGCCGCAGGAGGGCAAAACAGGAGGCTCCGGCCTCCCTGCCCGCGCAGCCTGCAAGCCGCCGGGCAAGTCCCTTGCGCCCAGAATGATCCAGTTCGGGCGCCATCGAGCTCACGGCCCGCCGTCCTGACCCGATCAGCCGCCTGGGCACGATCCCATCCGGGGCAGGGGCTTCACCTGGCCCCTGCCCACGGGCTGGCGGGAGCGATTTTCGTGCCCAATGGCAGCACCGGGATGGACGGGAACGGACTGTGCTAGTACAGGGTACAAGAAAGTGTGCTGGCTCTGGCGATGGCGGTTGCCAGCGGGTGGAGTATGGCCACTGGGTCGATTCCCCCGGCAGCTCCCACGAAGTCGCCAGGGGAATCGGGCCGGCAACCCAAAAGAAGGGGTGTGGTTGCGATGCGAGTCAAGGTGGTCGATCAGAGGTCCTTCGAGAAGGCGCTCCGTCGGTTCAAGCGCGAGTGCATTCGCGAGGGCATCATCGCCGACATGCGCAAGAACGAGTTCTACGACAAGCCGAGCGTGAGGCGCCGCCGCAAGGAGAACCGTGCTCGTCGGCGCCGCCTCCGCCTGACCGAGGGCCAGGGCGATTGATCACTCCCGGTTGCGCTTGACCCGTGACCGACGGCATCAGCGCCCGCTTCGCATCATTGCGGGGCGGGCGATTTTCATGGGTTTCCATCTCCCACCCCCATGGCCGCCAGCGCCGATCGAGCGCGAGGATCGCCCGGCGACACTTCCAGAGCCCGGGAGAAGAAGCGGCGAGCCTCCTCCATGTTTCCCTGCCGAGCAGCCACGCGACCGCGGGCCAGGAGGAGTTCGAGATGGTCGGTGGCGCCGTGCTCGGCGGCGGACTCGAGGTGGCTTGCCGCGGCGTCCCAGTTCCCATCCATCTCGGCCAGGAGACCGAGGTTGAGATGGGCTGCGGCATCCTCGGGATCCAGCTCGAGGACGCGCTCGAAACCAGCTCGAGCGGAGTCGCGGCGTCCAGCCCGGGCTTCGATCAGGGCCTGGGTGAAGATGGGACGAGCCTCGGAGCGACGCCAGGCCCGAGCGATTTCAAGACTGTCGCCCTCCCCCTGAGCCAGCGCGAGAGCTCGCGCGATGCGCTCGTCCTGAGGAGAACGCTCCAGGGCGGCTGACAGGGCTGCCGCAGCGGCCTCCCGGTTGCCGAGCCCGAGCTCGGCCAGCCCGAGCCCGAGGAGCGTGCCGGCGGCCTCGGGGTCGAGTGCCAGGGCCCGGCGATACTCGGAAGCCGCCTCGGCATAGCGCCCCTCCCGATAGTAGGCGTTGGCCAGATTGTGGGCCGCCTCCGGGATCTCCCCGAGGTGGGCTGCCGTCTCGAGTTCGCGGCGAGCTCCGGCCTGATCGCCCTGCTCGGCCAGCACGGTGGAGAGAATGAAGTGGAACTGTGCCCGCCCGAAATCCGGGTGTCCGGGGAGGGCGACCAGCGCAACGAGGAGTCCCGTGGCGCCGCCGAGACGCAAGAGCCGAGCGAAGTCGCGCCTCTGGGCCGCGAGCCAAAGCTCTTCGACCGATGCTCCCACACCGAGGGCCAGGATCGGCCACATGAGGAGCCGATAGCGATCTGTGACGAAGAAGAGGGCGAGGACCGCCATGAGGAGGATCGTCGAGACCGCGAGCCATGGAGCGCCGTGCTGGCGCCGGACGCGAAGAAGGACGATCCCGAGCATTCCCAACGGTCCGATCCAGACGAATCGGATCGGCGTCAGCGCCAGGACCGGCGATCGCGCCGCAAAGTACTCCATCGGATAGTGGTTCGGCACCTCGTAATGATTGATGGCCAGAAGCAGCTTTCTGCCGAATGCCGACAACGCGGTTCCCGGGTTGGCTCGCACCCAGGCCCAGGTTCGTTCACCCCAGTAGGCCGATACCTCGTTGGGCCCCAGCGTCGAGTCGGCACTGGAGCGAACGGCGACCGCCCTGGCCGCTGGATAGAGGCCCGTCGCGCTGTTGACCAGCCCCGACCCGGGAGGTAGGTCGAACCCGCCATTGGCTCCTTCGTGATTGCCAATGTAGAAGTTGACGCCCGCCCCGGCGGAGAGGCCCACCCAGTGCCCGCTCGCCCGCCACTGGGCCAAACCGGCCACAAGGAAGACCAGAAGCGCACCCCCGATGAGCGCAAGCAGGCGGCGCCCGGGCGGTCGCGCGGCCCAGGCTGCCGGAAAGGCGCCGAGCACCAGCACCGCAGCTTGTGGTTGCCCGGCCGCAGCCGCCATGAACGAGGCGCCGGCAAGGAACAGCTCGCGCGCGCCACCCCCGGTGAGGGCCCGCGCCGCGGACCACACGCCAAGACCGACCAGGGCCAGAACCGCGCTGGCGGCCAGAAGCTCGCCATCGAAGAAGACGGCAACCGGTGAGGCCGCGATCACGAGGCCCGCGACAAGGCCTGCTCGTCGTCCCGAGAGGAGCTGAGCCGCCGCCGCCGTGGTGACCGCCGCGATGATCCCGAACCCCGCCTGCAACCAGCGCACCAGTTCGAGCGCCTCTCCCGCCGTGCCGAAGATCGCAGCCAGGAAGAGCGGATACAGGGGTGGCGTGAACGCATGAGCCGCATTCACCCCTCCGGCAAGGAAGGCGTGGGCCCGAGTCACGTACAGCTCACTGTCACCGGTTACCGCGCGGAACAGCGGATCGCTGCGGACACTGAGCAGGTGCGCCACGCGGAGAGCTGCCGCCAGAGCGGCCACGAGCACGAGGTCCGCAGCGCGAAGCTCGGTTTCGACCACCGTGGCGCGGGCGGTAGGGAGCGAGTTACGGGCGCGTGGCATCACGGGCCCTGGCGGCGAGAAGACCAACGGCCAGGAGCAAGACAGCTCCGTTCACTGCGACCGATCGGCGGTGAATGGCCGAGAACGCGGCCTGCCGCCCGGCCTCCTGCTCAGCGCTCAGACCGGGCTCATGCATGGCGGACCGTCGTTCGGCGGCCACCGGGGCAATGAACTCACCGCCGTAGATCGTGAGCACGATCATGAGGGCCAGGATCACGGCCGCGAGCCGGCCGTTGCCGACCCCCGCCTCTTGCCGCTGGCGCGCCAGCCCGATCGCGCTCAGAGCCGCCAGCGCCCCACAGGCCACACCGAGCCGCGAATAGAGCGGGAAGATGGCGGCAACGCCGTCCCCGGCCATCTCGGGAGGCAGCGCGCGGAAGAGAGTCGGGGCCGCCACGAAGGAAAAGAAGACAAGACTCCCCAGCCAGATCGCGATGGCTGCCAGGTAGATGAACTCGAGCAGTGTGCGCATGTCCTTGTCCGATCTCCTTCACTCGCCGCGGGCGAGGCTCCGGGGCCGTCGGGGCGCCCGCCATGCTACCCGATTTGCCCCCACGCGTGGCACTGCGTGACATGTTGGCGGATGGGCGCTAGTCTCGTGCTGCGGGGCGTCCGCTCCGGCACGCCCCCATTCCATCTCCACAGGGGGAAGGCCATGCCACGCGGGATTCTCCTCGGCCTCGCTCTGTTCGCCATCCTCCCGCTCACGACTCAGGCCGCAACCTACCGCGTGCCCGGCGACGTGCCGAGCATTCAGGCCGCCATCGACCTCTGCCAGTTCGGGGACTCCGTTGTCGTTGCTCCTGGCACGTATCTCGAGAACCTGGTCATGAAGAGCGGGATTGTCGTGCGGGGCGAAGCCGCTCCTGAAGCGGTAACCATCGACGGTCGCCTGCTGGGTCCGGTCGTTCTCTGCGATCGAGGTAGCAATTCAGCATGGAAGCACTGACCCTGACCCGGGGTTACATGAGCGCCTACCCCGGTGGCGCCGGCATCTCCATGAATCGGTCGCAGGGCACCATCACGCGCTGCATCCTGGTCGGCAACCAGGCGGGGCGGGACGGGGGCGGAATCTCGATCGTCGATTCCTGGGCCACGCTTCGCGATTGCGCCTTCCGGAACAACAGCGCCGGTGCCTTCGACGGCGGCGGCATCTTCTGCTACCGCTCCGTTCTCGACGCCGAGGATTGCACGCTCGTCGACAATCTGGCTCAGGAGGGCGGCGGGATTGCGGTCGTCAACGTCTCGACGGCGACCATCCGGCGGTGCGTGTTGGTGCGGAACCAGGCTCTCGGACCCGGCCCCTCGGGTGGCGCGATCATCGTGGCCAGCTCCTCGGCGCAGATCGAGAACAACACCATGGTCGGCAATCAGGTCCCTCCGGGGGGCGCGTCCGTCGCTCTCTACTCGGGATCCTCGCGTTCGAGCCGCAACATCATTGCCTTCAACACTCAAGGCGGAGGTGTTATGCGCGGCGACCTGGAGTCGGCGTTCTTCATGGCCTGCAACGACCTCTGGGGCAACGCCCCGCAGAACTACGTGGGGTGGCCGGACCAGACCAACGCCAACGGGAATATCGCCGCCGATCCGCTGTTCTGCGACCTCGTCAACCACGACTACCGCATCGCCGATGCCTCGCCGTGCGCCGCCAATCACAGTCCGGCGGGCTGCGAGCTGATCGGCGCGCTGGATGTCGGCTGCGGCCCGGTGACGCTCGAGCCAGCGACCTGGGGGCGGATCAAGAGCCGCTTCCGGTAGGGGCCAACTTCGGGCTCTCCCTCCCCCGAGATGCGAGCGATTCGAGTCGGTCCACCTCGAGGCTCGCGGCTCCGTGCTGCTCGCTCACCACACCCTCGACGCGCAGAGGGCCGCCGCCGGCCATGGCATGGGCCGCGCGGCGGTGGACCGCGGGGAAGAGCGTGCATTCGGCCGTTCCGGTCGGGTCGTCGAGGGTCAGGAACGACATGGTCTCTCCATGGCGTGTCGAGGTGCGCCGGCGTGCGGCGACGAGCCCGATCACGGCCGCCCGCTGTCCGATATGGGTGCCGATCTGCCCGGCGCCCATCCATCGTGGTCCCCGTGGTGCGCCAGGGAGGCGAGCCACGGCAATCCCCAGCGTTCGTGCAGCCGCTGGATCGAGCGCCGAAGCCAGCTCCGGCGCCTCCGCGAACAGAGGATGGGCGCGCGGCGAGAAGCCGAGTCCGGCCCACTCGGCGCGGAGGCATCGCCCGAGCGACAGCTCGCGCAGCGGCGGTGGCGGCGCCTCGCCGGCGGATCCGGAGAAGAGCCCCGGTTCCACCGGATCGGTGGCGCGAATCGTGAGTGCTCGTGCTTCCCAGAGTAGCCGACTGCGCTCACAACCGAGATGGTCGAAGGCGCCGACTTGGATCAACGCCTCGATCTCGGGCGCGCTCGCGCGCACGCGCCGGCGGAAATCGGAGAGGGAGGAGAAAGGGCCGTCGGCACTCCGCGCAGCAAGGATCGCCTCGAGCGTGGCCGTGCTCATGCCGGCGACGGCGCCGAGACCCGTGCGCACGGCCGGCGCCTCACCCTCCTCCCCGACCTCGAGCGTGAACTCGGCGGCCGAGCGGTCCACCGACGGGAGCAGCACGCCCACACCGTGGCGGCGTGCGTCCTCGACGTGCACCCAGCGCGCGTACATGCCCTGGTGATGGTTGAGCACGGCGCAAGCGAAGGGGGCGGGATGGTGCGCCTTCAAGAAGGCGCTCTGATAGGCCAGAAGACCGTACCCGGCGGCGTGCGCCCGGGAGAAGCTATAGGCGGCGAACCGTGCCATCTCCTCCCAGACGGCGAGCGCCCGATCCGGCTCGACGCCCGCGCGGACCGCGCGAGCGACGAAGCCGTTCTTGACGAACTGCATCTCCTCGGTGCTCGCGGCCCCGGCGATGGCCCGGCGCAGCGAGTCGCCGGCCTCGAGATCGATCTCGGCGACCGCGGCGGCGATGCTCATCACGTCCTCCTCGTAGAGGGGGATCCCGTACGTTGCGGCGAGTACCGAGGCCAGCGCCGGATGCGCGGTCGCCACCGGTTCGAGACCCCGGGCGCGGCGGACGAAACGCTCCTTCATGCCCGAGGAGGCCGGACCGGGACGGATGAGGGACAGCGCATCCACCACCTCGCGCACCGAGCGAGGGGCGAGCATCACGAGCAAATGGCGCATCCCCGGCGACTCGATCTGAAAGCACCCGAGCGAGTCGCCCGCGGCCAGGAGCTCTGCGGTCGATTGATCGCGGTCGTGCGCGCGGTCGAGATCGATGGCGGCGCCCTCGGTCGAGCCCACGAGAGCCACCGCCTCGCCGAGCGTGGCCAGAGCCCGATTGCCGAGGAGGTCGATCTTCACGAGGCCAATCGCCGCCACCGCCTCCATCTCGTACTGGGTCACGACGATGCCCTTGGTCGCGGACTCGAGCGGCACCAGATCGGCGAGTGGTCGGTCACCGATCACGATGCCGCCGGGGTGGATTCCCAGGTGGCGGGGCAACCCGTTGAGCCCTGCGGCGCCATCGAGGATCGAACGCCACGGTTCCTCGGTCCATGGCAGATCACGGAGACCGGGGAGCGATCGCGCCAGAGACGGGAGGTCCGACCCATCGTGGGGCAGGAAGCGGGCGAGGCCGTTCACGACATCAACCGGCACGCCGTGGGCGCGGGCCGCCTCGCGAAAGGCCGATCGCGGGTGGAAGAAGGTGTGGGTCGAGATCATGGCCACCCGCCCCTCACCATGGGTGCGATAGACGTGTTCGATCACCCGGTCGCGCCCGCGCCAGTCGAGGTCGATATCGAGATCGGGAAGATCGGCGCCCCGCGCGGCGGAGAGGAATCGTTCGAAGTGGAGGCGATGCGCCAGCGGATCGACGTTGGTGATGCCGAGCACGTAGGCGACGATCGAGCTCGCTCCGGAACCGCGGCCGACCACGGCGAGACCCTCGCTGCGTGCGAAGTCGACGATGTCGCCGACGATGAGGAAGTACTCCGTGTAGCCGAGGCGAGCGATGACGTCGAGCTCCCGCATCAGCCGGTTGACGGGACGCGGGACCAGGGCGCCATACCGCTTGCGGATCCCGTCGAGACAACGCTCGAGGAGTGCCGTGTACGCGGTCTCCCCTCCCGCCAGCGCCGGCCGGGGAAAGATCGGCGTGCCCGGGGGTAGCTCGGCGCGGCAGTCGGCGGCGATCTCGCGGCCCCGCGCCAGGAGATCACTGGCCTCGGCCCCATAGCGGCGAGCGATCGCGTGCGGCGGTTCGGGCCTGCATCCCGGAGCGGGGAGCTCGGCGTCCGTCACCGCGGCGACCACGGCGCCTCGCCGCGCGGCGGCCAGGAGACGCGCGATCTCCACTTCGTGCGCCGAGGCATACGTCACCGCTGGAGCGGCCACGGCGGCGAGGCCAAGCCGCCGGGCCAGGGAACGGCCACGAGCCATGGCGGCGCGCTCGCCACCCCCGCCGAGCTCCACGAGAACGGCCAGCCGGTCCGGAGGCAGGCCGCCGCGTAGTGCCGCGAGCAGATCAGGATCCGCGGCCAGGATCCACACGTCCTCGTGCTCGCCGGCCAGCGCGGGCGCGAGCTTGAACGTCGGATCGAGGTGGCGCCGGGTGATGAGCCGGGTGAGTGTGCGATAGCCTGTCGCCGCGCGGGCGAGCACGATCGCCACACGATTCTCGCTGCCTGCCGCGCCCGCGCTCTCCGCTGGTTCGTCGAGCTCGACACCCAGGATCGGGGTCAGGCCGGCAGCGCGCGCCAGGCCGGCAAAGCGCACCGCAGCGTAGAGATTGTTGCGGTCGGTGAGCGCCATTGTGTCATGGCCGGCGGTGCGCACGGCGGCGATGAGCCGCTCGAGCGGCGCGGTCCCGCGCAGCAGCGAGTAGCTACTTCGTGAGCGAAGGGGTGCGCAGAACGAAGCCATAGCGATCGCGGGCATGTCCATCGAGAAGGGCCAGGGCACGGCCGGCGATGAGCGCGCCGTGCCCGAAGCGGTCGCGGACACGGTCGACGCTTCCGGTGAGATCCAGATCGCGACCGCCCAGCGCCGGGTCGAGGAGATCGAGCTGCTCGCCGGCGGCGACGGTGAATCCCGAGAGCTCGATGCCGACCCGCCGGAGGGCGATTCGGCGCTGACTGAGACGCGCGAGCAGGTGCCGCGCCGAGTCGAGGAGGACGCGGTCCAGGGCGCTCGGCGCGGCGAGCGTGTGGTGCGCCTCCTGGCGGCGTTCGCCGTCCGGTTCGGTGCGCACGGCGAGCGCGCGCGCGACGAGTCCGAGTCGGCGCGTGGCCCGGGCCGCCCGCTCGACCAGGTAGCCGAGCATGGAGTCGACGAGCGCGGGATCGGCGGCAGGCGGATCGAAGCTGGTTTCGCGCGCGATCGAGCGCGGAACCTCGCGCGCCGTTACGGGGCGCGTGTCATGGCCCAGGGCTCGCTCATGGAGGACACGGCCGGAGGCTCCGAGCAGGCGCGCGAGCGCGTCGGCGCCCATGGCGGCGACGTCGGCGACGGTCTCGAGCCCCAGCGATTCGAGCACTCCGGCCGTGTGCGGGCCGATCCCGGGAAGGTCGCCGAGAGGGCGGCCGCGGAGATAGGCGATCTCCTCTCCAGGCGGCACCTGGGAGAGGCCATCGGGCTTGGCGCTCCGGCTCGCAAGGCGCGCGATCATGCGGTTCGAGCCGATCCCGATGGTGACGGTGAGACCGGTCCTGGCGCGGACACGCTCGCGCAGCGTCGCACCGAATGCGGCGAGATCCGGGTAGAGGCGTTCGGTGCCGGTCAGGTCGAGGTAGGCGTCGTCGAGGTAGCTGTCGACCGCCGGGGCGAGATCGCGGCAAATGGCGAAGACGCGGGCGGCGAATGCCTGATAGGTCGGCGCGTGGCCGGCGAGGATGACCGCCCGCGGGCAGCGGCGGCGGGCCTCGCGGAGCGGCATGCCGGCGCCGAGGCCGAGGCGGCGCGCTTCGTAGGAACAGCTGGCGATGACTCCGGTGCCGACGATCACCGGCCGGCCGCGCAGGCGCGGGTTCTTGAGCTGCTCCACCGCGGCGAAGAAGGCGTCGATGTCGAGATGAACGATGCGGCGGACGCTCGCAGTGGGCTGGGAACGGTGGATGCTCATGCTTCCATCATGACCGAGTCGAGGTACCAGAGCAGATCGCCGGCGCGGAAGTGGAGCTGGTACACGTCACCCGAGGCCACGCTCACCGAGAAGTAGTGGATCTTCTGCTGTCCCTCTCGATCCTCCCAGCGCGCGTTCACCGCGACGACGCGATGGGAGACGGCGCCGCGGCGAAACAAGAGGGGCTGGATCACGCCGCCCTGGAAGTCGGCGCGTACCTTGACCGGCTCATCGAGTCGCTCGATCAGCATCGCTTACCCCCGGGTATGGCGGCCGCCCGGGCCGCCGCCTTAGCGGTGCCGGGCGGGTCCGGTGTCGGATCGAGGTCGCTTGTCGGGTGAGGGTGCGCGGGGGACGACGCGCCGGCAGACACCCGCCGGGGGGGAACAAGCCCATTATCCATCCATATGTTTAGTGCTGCAAGCGGGATTTCAGCCCCGGGTGGTTGGGATGGACTTCTCGCTCCCCTGCCCCATTCCGAGATCAAGACCGCTCCCCCACCGGCCGATCCAGGAGGGAGAGCCCCCATTCCGCGGACCCCTGGCCCGCAAAGGAGGTCACCACATGAAGCCCGGCCAGCCGGTCATGATCGCCCCCGGGACGGGGGATGACTTCACCCCGCAGAGCGCACGCGTTGCCCTGGTTGCCGACGGGGAAGTCGTGCTCCAGCTGGATGAGCCGCGGGCGGACCGCTTCGTCGTGCAGTCCGGGCTCAACCTCCGCTACCGGGACGAGGCCGGAGATCACGCGGTGACGGCTCGGGTCGTTGCCGCCCAGGGCACCGGGCGGCTCCGGGTCGCTCTTCCCGTCGAGGGCGCGGGTCCGGCCGAGGAACGCCGCCACGTTCGCGTCGAGCATCTCCTGCGCATGGAGTACCAGGTCATTGCCGGGCAGGAGATCGAGGAGTTGCGGGCCCAGGTGCTCGACGGACCGCGCATCCTCAAGTACGAGTGGTCGCCCGGACTTCCCAGGCAAACCGCCGGCGCCGAGAACGAGCCGGTCGACCCCGAGTGGATCGAAACGCCCGACAACGAGCGCCTCACTCGCATCGAGCGCAAGCTCGATCTGCTCCTCGAGCGACTCGGTGTGGAGTCGCCCCGGTCCAGTGAGCGGCCATTCTTCAACGTCAGCCTGTCGGCGAGCGGCCTTCGCTTCCGGGACTTCCAGCGCCGCTGCCAGACCGGCGATGTCGTCTATGTCTCCCTCGAGCTCCCGCTCAATCCCACCGTCGAGGTATGCGCGATCGCGGAGACCCTCCATGTCGTCGAGGATCTCCGGCAATGGAACCTGTCCACCGGTCGCGATGTCGTGCTCGAGTTCCGCGTCATCAAGGATGAATCGCGTGATCTGATCGAGCGCTACTGCCAGCAGTTCCAGTCGATCCAGCGCACCGCGTAGGCGGAGATAGCCCGCGCGACGCCGGCACTCCCAGTCGCTCGCGCTCGCCCTGGGGTCAGGGAATGCCGAGCAGCTTGTGGGTCTGCAGACTGAGCCGCCATTCCGGATGCTTGAGGCAGTAGTCGAGAGCGAGCCGCGTGTTGCCCTCCCGCTCCGGGCCGTCGATGGGCTGCAGGTAGCGGTGGTCGAAGGCCAGGCTGGCGAGGGCCTCTGGTTCGAGGCTGCGCTGCGGATAGGCGAGCTTGAGCTCCGCTCCGGCCCTGAGCACGAGAGCGGCACCGGCCTTGGGGCTGACGGTGAGCCAGTCGATGCCGGGCGGCGCGGGCAGCGTCCCGTTGGTTTCCACCGCGACCTCGAATCCGGCCGCATGGCACGCGGTGACGAGGTCGGCGTCGAGCTGGAGAAGCGGCTCTCCTCCGGTGAAGACAACGTACGGTCGGGCCCCTTGGCTCGCCGCGGCCGGACGCCAGGCGGCGCGGATCCTCAGGGCCAGGGCGGCGGCATCGGCGAAGACTCCGCCACCCGGACCATCGGTGCCGACGAACTGGGTGTCGCAGAAGGCGCACGGGGCGCCGGCGCGATCGGCCTCGCGTCCGGTCCACAGATTGCAGCCGGCGAAGCGACAGAAGACCGCCGCGCGGCCGGCCCTGGCGCCCTCGCCCTGCAGGGTGTAGACGATCTCCTTGATGCCGTAGCGGGCCATGAGCGCGCCTCTTCCTTCTCCCCTACGTTCTCCGTCGTGACGTTCGGCTACGGTATGAGCACGACCTTCCCGCAGTCGCGGTCGACCGAGGTCATCATCTCGACGGCGTGTTCCACCTGCTCGAGCGGCAAGCGATGGGTGATGACCGGCGCGGGATCGAACGCACCTGATTCGAGGAGCCCGGCCATCTGCACCCAGGTGTCGAACATCAGGCGGCCGTTGATGCCGACGATGCGCGCACCCTTGAAGATGATGTCGCGAGCCAGGTCGATCTCGACCGCGCCGGGAGGAATGCCGAAAGCGGTGAAACGACCACCCTTGGTCAATATCTCGAGGCCCTGGCGAATGGCCTCGCGAGCCCCGCTCATCTCGAGCACGACATCGGCTCCTTCGCCTTGGGTGAGGTCGCGGATGGCCGCCACGGCGTCGACCTGGTCGACATGCAGCACGGCATCAGCGCCCATGGCCTCGGCCAGGCGCCGCGAGTATTCCTGCTTGATGGTCATGATGACCTGCCGCGCGCCCGAGGCCCTGGCGATACCGATCGACCACAGCCCGATGGGACCGCCACCGAGGACCACGACGCGCTTGCCCACGACCGGCTCGGCGAGCGTCGCGTAGACCGCGTTCCCGAGCGGCTCCATGATGGACGCGATCTCCGGCTTCATGTCGGGGGGGTTCTTCCAGGCGCAGATGGCCGGCAGCGCCACGTACTCGGCGAAGCAACCGTTGATGTCCACTCCCAGGATCTTCAGATTGGCACAGATGTGACGCTGCCCGGTGCGGCACTGCGGGCACATCTCGCACGGGATGTGACTCTCGGCGGAAACCAGGTCACCGACAGCAAGACCGTTCACGTCTCGCCCGACCTCGACAATGGTGCCACACAGCTCGTGGCCGACGATGAGCGGCGGATTGAGCCGGTGTGAAGCCCAGTAATCCCAGGCATGAATGTGCGTGTCGGTGCCGCAAACCGATGTGGCGCGGACCTGGATCAGGATTTCTCGGGAGCCGATCGCCGGAATCGGCGCCGTCCCGATCTCGAAGCCAGGGGCTGCCTTCCGCTTCCATATCGCCCGCATGGTCCCACGCGTGTCGGCCCGGCCTCTCTTCTGCTGTGTCGTCGTTCCTGTTGTGACCATGGCGCTCGTCCCCCCTCATCGTTCCCACCCGGCGGCCGGTTCGGCTCCTGCAAGGCCCAGTTGGGCAGCCTCGGATGATCCCACTGGCTCCCCATGGGTGTCAAGGTAACGGCATGCTGGCGGCGCCGACGTGGCGACCGAGCGGAAGGTCTGTCACTCCGGAACGCGCGAGACCGGCACGATCTCGCGCACGCCGAACGCCAACCCCAGACGGTAGAAGCGCTCGCTTGCTCCGTTTCGCTCGCGGTCACCGCGGAAGCCGAGCTCGAAGGCGACCTGAGCGATGCCTCCACCCGTGCCGCCGATCGGGAGGCCGGCCCCGACGCTGAAGACGTGGTCCCTGATGTCCTCGCCGTATCCATCGCGGAAGTGCCAGGGGGTCGTGGAGTATCCCGCGCGCAGCGGCATCCGGCGGCGAAAACCGAACGCTTCCGGGGACCGGTCACCCTGGTACTCGATGCCGATCCCGAAGCGGGTCACGTCTCGGGTCTCGATGTTCGTGCGGTGAATCAGGGGATCATCGCCCGTCGTGAGTTCGGTCCCGCCCCACCAGGTGCGCGTCACGTCGGCGGCGACGCGCACCTGATCGGTCAGATCGCCACAAACGCCGAGGGCGAGGGATGTGGGCAGATGCAGCTCCGACTCCTGCAGGATCTGCGGATCGTCTACGCTGCCACGGATCTCGGTACGCGTTCCGACATTGCGGCCGAGCGTCAGGGCACCGCCTGCTCGCAGTCGGCGATGCGGGTTGCCGGCTACCCCGAGGCGCAGGATGAGGCTGCGGTCGATGTTGACGACGAGCGAATCGTTGGTGTCGACGAAGTTGGGATCGGCGAACCGAGTCTCGTAGATGTCGGCGTAGGATCCAATCGGCAGATCGAGATCGACTCCGAAATCGAGCCGCGGCTGAAGCCGCCGGGCGAACGTGAAGGTCACCATGCTGAGACCATCCTCGCCACGAAAGACCTGCCGGACCAGGGATCCTGTCGATGTATCGAGATTGATGAACTCGTAGTCGACGACCGCCCAGGGCTCGACCCCGAAGCCCAGAGTACCTGCTTTCGGCACGTCGACCGCGAGGCGCAGCAAGGGAAAGGTCGTGGACTTTCCCGTGTAGTCGCCTCCCGAGCGATCGCTGATGCTCCGGCGCTCGCCCATGATCTCCCCGTGCAGGATGAAACCCCGGGTCTGCGCCAGGATGGCGGGGTTGGCAGGGCTCATGTTCCAGGGATCGGGTACGGCGATCGAGGTACCACCCATACCCCGACCCCGCATATCGGTCGGAGTCACGATCTCGCCGAGCCCCTGGGCCGAGAACACGGAATCGGCCCTGACGGGTGGCGCCAGGATCAAGACCAGAGCCAGCGTGGCGACCCGCGCCGCGTTCATGTTGCGTGCCGGGGACCTACCCTTCGCGCCGGCGAGCATGGTGGGCTTCTCTCCTTCCACCGTTCTCTGGCTCCTAGAACCGCACTCGCGGCGGGAGGCTGTAGGTGATGTCGAGCTCCGGCCATCCACCTGCCGCCTCGCGGGTGCGGAACCCCAGGCGAACCAGGGACGGATAGTCCTGTTCCACCTTGAGGAGGACACCCTTCTCGACATTCGCGCGCAGAGCGGCCAGCTCGAGGGTGATGGTGCTGTCGGTCGCCGCATTCACCGTGACTCGCGTGAAGGGTACCGTGGCGAACCCGACCACGGGGAGCGGGTCCAGGTTCTCGCCCGGCAGGCTGGCGATCTCGTGAGCGCCGATCGTCACACTCGGACTGGCCTGTCCCACGGCGACCTGTGCCGGGTCGATGCGCAGAGTGAGCCGGAGACGATTCAACGTCGCGAGCGAGTTGAGGGAATCGAGATTGAAGCGGACGACCGCGCGAAAGTCGTTGGCTCCCCCCAGCAGCGCATGGCTCTCGCTTCCGGTGCCGCCTTCGACCTCGGGGCTCAGGCTGTAGAGCGTGGCGTGCTCTCGTACGGCGAGGCGCAGCGTGTCGAGCTCCCCATCGATCGAGTAGCGCACCTCGATGGCGGGCTCCTCGAGGGTTGAGGCATCGCCCAGCGTGCCGATGACGGTGCGCACGGCACGGAAGCGTTTGAAACTGCCGGTGCCGCGGGCCACGAGCGCGATCCCGTAGTTGGAATCGGGTCGAGCAACCCAGCTCTGCAGGAGACTCGCCGGGAGGGGCGCCGTGAAGCGAACGTTCGGCGTATCGCACACCCCGACGGTGAAGATGGAGGCCGGCGACAGCGGCTCATGGCTGTCGAAGGGCCAGCCCTGGCCGCTGTTCGTGAACCAGCTGGCGGCGGTCACGCCCTGGACCTCGAGGTCCTGATCCAGCGTGTTGCCATAGTCGCCGCCGGCATCGGCGTTCAAGATCAAGGAAGCGCCGGTCACCTGGGCGGCCGGCGGGATCTCGAGGACGGGAAAGCGCAGGAAGGCCTTTGCCTCGACGCTTGCGCTCGCTTCAGACTGCAGCCCGGCCCACACCACGTTGCCGGTGCTGCGTGTGGTCTGAAAGAAGGTGTCGAGATCGGAGGTCGGCAGGATGGTCGATCGAATCTGCGTCGAGTCGAGGATGCCCGGGGCCAGATCGAAACCAGAGATGGGATCGGAGTCCTCGGAACAAGCCAGGGCCCAGCCCAGAAGAACGAGCAAGACCACAAGAACGCAACGGGTCGAGTTCACCAAGCGCGCACCTCATCCGGCCGGCGACCCCACCCTCCCTGGTGGTCCGTGCCGCAGGGCTCAAATGCTTAGCACGCTGGCACTTGGGGGTCAAGAACGGAGCGCGCCCGGCTGCCGCCGAGCGTGGCGCACCGCCAGGCCCTGAACTATCGTACCCGGGCCGTATAGATGTTCGTGAAGACGGTCTCGCCGTCGGTGCTCGCCGTCGAGAAGTAGTAGCGGATGCCGGACCCCGCTTCGGTGGGCAGCGGGACGCCGACCGCAAAGGTCCCGGGAGCCCCCGGGATGGCCGCCATGGCCAGATCGGACCAGCGTCCCCCGATCTCGACGTGGAGGTGGACCGGCTGACCGGAGGGTGCGTCCAGGCCACGCCGGACCACGGTGAAGATGGGAGCGTCGCCGGCCTCGAGGCGCGTGAGGGGAGCGTGCTCGAGGGTGACCGCCGGGAGCTTGTCGAGATTCACGTTCAGGATGAGGCGATCGCCCTGGCGTACATCGAGGATGCGGTGGATGGTCGGGCCGGCGGCGGGACGGATCGCGATCGCATGCACGCCGGGATCGAGATCGATGTCGAGAGGGGTCTCCCCCTGCTCCACACCATCCACGACCACGGGCAGACCTTCCTTGAGCACGGTTCCGCGGTGATTGATTGAGCTCGCCTGGACCGTGACCAGGGTCACGTCCTCTATGGGCTCGACGCGCGCCACGACCTGGCTCGCTTCACCGGGGCGGACGGCAACCTCCTCTTCCCAGCTGTATCCGGCGGCACCAAGGAAGCGGACACGGTGGCGTCCGGGCGAGATTCCATCGAGCGCTGCGGGCGCCACGCCCAGTTCCTTGTCGTCGACGAAGACCCGGATCTCCGGGAGAAATGGTTCCGTTCGCGCGTTGATCGATCCCATCACGGGCGCCGCCGTGCCCTCGGCTCCCGATTCGCTGCCTGCCCTGGCAAATGAATTCGCTTCCGGGAGCGGGACGGCGCCCGCGAGCGGTTCTTCCCCGGCAAGGCGTACCGTTCCGGTGAGCGGAACCGTCCCGGCAAGCGGGGCCGCCGCTCTCACGACCTGTTTCGCGGGCGGGTGCTCGACTTGGCGGTTCGCAGAGGCCATCCGTCCCAGCTGGGCCACCAGCATCACGAGGCCGGCCACAATCACCACGACCCCGATGAGGCGCGGGGCCTGGCGCCGCCACCCCGGCCCGGAAGAAGTTGGCAGCGCCGGCCCATCCCCGGACTCGGGCTCGCTGGCAGCGAAGTCGGGTGTGGTTGGCGCGAGCCAGGACGGAAGCTCCCCATGGGGCGAGCCGTCGCGGCTGTCCGCCACGGGCATGGCGCCGCGTGCGCCTCCCGTGGCGCTGCCCCGGATCTCCACGCGCGCGTCCAGTTCGGAGTCTGGTGCCTCGAGCGCGGTATCGTCCGGCTCGGGAATGAGAACCGCCTGCAGGATCTCCACGTAAAGCGCTGCACACGGAGAACGCCAGCTCTCCTGGCGGAGCTCGCTTCCCGTCTCCGCCCAGGCCACCGCCTGCTCGAGTGTGAGCGTGGCCTGCTGCATCAGGTTGCCGGGCGCTTCCGCCTCGAAGCCCCCAGGAACGGCAACCAGCAGATCTCCCGGGTAGAGGGACTCGCTCGTCACCTCGATCAGCACGCGGGGCGACTCGCCAAGGGCAGGACGGACGCGGGGACTCAGGGGAGCCACCAGCTCGACGTCGCCGCGGCGGCGCCTGAGGCATCCCACCCCTCCGGCCGCGATCACGTGCAGGCGACCGTGTCGGGCGATCGCGATGAGGGCTTCCAGCCCCTGCCCCGTGGCGGCATCGGTTGCCTGCCGCACCTCGTGATGAACGGCGCGGAGGAAGGAGACCAGCGTCCGGACGACCGGGGGAGCACCTCCCTCGGCAGCCGGGATGGCGGCGTCAGGATCGCTCAGGGCATCCTCGATGGCGCCGTGAAGGGCCGCCGCGAGCGGCGCCGAGCGACCACGGCCACGAGCGAGGAGCAGGAACCCATGCTCGGCGTTCGCCGAGGCATGCCACCCATCGGCGGAGCTGGCAGCCACCCGGAGCGTGATCGGCCACGCCGCCGGCGGCGTCGTCTCCAGCGGTGAGGAAGTCCGCTTCATCTCGGGATCGGTGGGCATCGCTTGTCAGAATCCTTTCTTGGCGTTACCGGCTTTCCTTCGATTCAAGCTGCGAGATCGTTCTCACCCTCGGCGCCGGGATCGGCATCCGTCCTGGGCGTCGGAGGAGCATCCCCCTCCGGCTGCTGCCGGGCACGGCGTAGATCGTTGTGAAACAGTGCCAGGCGATCGCTGAGGTTCGCCTCCTCCGCATAGTGGAAGAAGCGCCGCCAGGCGGCATAGGCGCGCGTGCGCTGGCCGCGTTCCTGGAAGATCCGACCCAGGTGATAGTGAATCGGGGCATACCGTGGATTCAGCTGTGCCCCTCGACGCAGGGCATCGATGGCGCGTTCCTTGTTACCCAGGTGCAGATGAATGAGGGCCATGGAGAGATAGATGTCCGCCGACTTGAGCCCGATGGCGATCGCCCGTTCGTACTGCCCCAGGGCTTCCTCTTCGCGGTGCGTGCGTGTGTAGAGAAGAGCGAGGCTGGCTCGGGCCAGCGCGAACTTGGGGTTGAGCTCGATGGCCTTGAGGAAGCTCGCCTCGGCCGCTGCGGGTTCCTGGCTCTCGGCATAGAGGAGTCCAAGCTGGTAGTGGAGGTCGGGATAGTCCGGCGCGATGCGGGCCCCGGCGCTGAACTGCACGATCGCATCGGCCGTGCGTCCGAGTGCTGCAAGCTCGTAGCCAAGATCGATGCGCGCTCGGACGTGATCCGGGTCGATGGCCAGGGCATGGCCGAACTCCGCCGCCGCCCCCGCCTCATCCCCTTCGATACCGAGCAATCGCCCCATCTGGACATGGTAGGAAGCCAGGTCGAAATCCGCGGCCAGCGCCCTGGCGAATTCGCTCTCCGCCTTGCGCCGGGTTCCGAACGCGGCATACGTGAGTCCGAGGTAGAGGTGGATCTCGGCGAGGTTGTAATTGGATTCACGCTCATCGAGGAAACGGCGCACGGCCTCCGGCGTGAGCGCCCCATCGACATCCAGACGGAGGCGTAGCAGGAGATCATGGAGCTTTGGACTCAGAGCGGACAGGCGGTCGCGCAACGCTGCCGCCTCGTTCGTGCGACCCGACAACCCCAGGAGCAGCATCCGCTCCCGGTCGGCGAGCTGGCGGTAGCGACCTTCGGGCTTGACGCGGTCGAATGCGGCAAGTGCCCCGTCGGCGTCACCGGTGCGGCCGAGCGCCAGGGCGACGTCGAGAGCCGCCCCCGCATGCTCGTTGGGATGGGCGGGCTGAGGGTCACGGGCCAGTACCGCCTGCCAGTGGGTCAGGGCTGCCTCCAGTCCCTTCACCCGCTCGATCGCGTAGCCCAGGGCGGACTGGGCGGCGGTGTAGCGGGGATTGAGCGCCAGGGCACGCTCGTGGCGTTCGATGGCGTGTTCAGGATCGCCGGCGAGATAGAACAGCAGGCCAAGACGATGCTGCGCGTCGGCGTACTCGGGGTGCTCGGCCGCCTGGGCCGTCAAGGTCTCGAGCGCCTCTTCGTAGGCATCGATGAAGAGGTCCATACGGGGTCTTACGGCGTGCTCTTCGTCGTGGGCGTGGTCGTGCGTTCCCAATGTTCCCCTCGCAGCTCGAAGCCGTCGATCTCGAGCACCAGGTCCTTCACCCCTTCGATGGCGCGCAGATCGCGGTCGAGAAGGTGAAGGAGCTTGAGTTCATCGTCGGGGCCCTCGACCCCGGCGGCGGTCGGAAAGAGCGGATTTCGTTTGAGCGCGCCGCGCAGGTAGATGACCCCGTTGACACTGCCGAAGCTCAAGCCACGAAGGTCGATCCAGCGGCGCAAGAGGACACTGCGAGTTCGATTGTTGATCACGTGATCGCGTGCTTCAGGCATGCGCTCCCTCCGCCTCCAGGACGGGATTCAGGCGTCCTGGTGTCTCGTTCCGGGTTATCGGCGGCGGAGGACCGGGGCTTGAGCCGCCCGGGTCAAGGCGGGTGGGAGCCGGCGGGGTGGTGGACAGGGTCAGCGAGCCGCCAGGGGGCGGGCGCGGGCGAGTCGTTACGGACGATGCGCGTGGGAGTTAGTGGCCTTCCTCACCCGGGGCCTCGATGACCTCGCCGGAAGCCACGAAGCGGGAGGAGAACTGCTGCTCCACGGCGTTCGAGCCGATGCGGACGTTGCGGCCGATGCCCGCGCCATCGGGGATCCGGGCGTGCTTGCCGATGACGCTCAGGCCCGAGGACAGGTGCTCCGGGCAACCCCGGTTCGGGACGAGGAGATCTCCCTCTCCAACCCTGGCTTCGCGCCCGACATGCACGTTCTTGTCGATGATCACGCGATCGACATGGGCATTGGGTCCGATCCAGCTGTCATTGAAGATGATCGAGCGCTCGACCACGGCTCCCCGCTCGACCACGACGCCCGGTGACAGCACCGAGTCGCGCACCTCACCGTAGATGATGCATCCGTTCGAGAGAAGGCTGCGTTCGGCAGAACCGGACCCCACGAAACGGACGGGTGGGTAGTAGACGTCGCGGGTGTGGACCCGCCAATCGGGGTTCGCGAGGTTGAGAGCGGGCTCATCTGCGGTCAGATCCAGGTTGGCCTCATAGTAGGTGTCGAGCGTCCCAATGTCCTGCCAGTATCCACGGAACGGAAAGGCATAGACACGGCAGCGTTCGAGCATGGACGGCAGCACACTCCGGCCGAAATCGTGCTTTGAGTCCTTGATGGTCGCATCCCGTTCGAGCTCACGGGCGAGCACGGAAGAACGGAAAATGTACACACCCATCGAGGCGGTGTTGATCGGCGGGCGCGAGTGCGGCTTCTCGATGAAGTTGCATACCCGTCCATCCGATTCCGTCTCGACGATGCCGAACTGCGAAGTCAGCTCCCACCTCACGGGGAGCACACCCATCGTGACGTCCGCCCGGTGATCGCGATGGAACTCGAACATCTCCGTATAGTCCATCTCGTAGACATGATCGCCGGACAGGATGAGAACGTCCTCGACATTTCGTCGCTTGATCTCGCCCAGGTTCTGGTAGACGGCGTCGGCGGTGCCGGCATACCAGTCGCTGGCCCGCCAGCTCAGATGAGGCTGCAAGAGCTGGATTCCGCCGTGCCGGCGGTCGAGGTCCCACGGTTTACCGATGCCGATGTGCTCGTTCAGCGACTGCGGCTTGTACTGGGTGAGGATACTGACATCGACGATGCCGGAATTGACGCAGTTGGAGATCGTGAAGTCGATGATGCGATACTTGCCGGCAAAGGGAACGGCGGGCTTGGCTCGCTTGTCGGAGAGCACGCATAGACGGCTACCGATCCCCCCGGCCATGATCACGGCATAGCGAAGCGGCATCGTGCCTTACTCCCGCCCTATGCTTCCCGCCAGCGGACCCGGCGTGGACGCACCCGCCGCGATCCGGCTGCCCGCCGGCAGGTCGAGGGACGCGAAATCGTCCGGTGCGGCGCTGACCTCGACGACAGAGCGGCGGCCGATACGCGCCGCGGGTGGGATCACCGCCATCTTGCCGACGACGATCACGCTCGAGCCAAGGGCTTCGGGCGGCTCCTGGATGGCCTCGCCGTGTCCCACGACGGCCCCCGCGCCCACCTGAACCCGCTTGTCGAGAATGGCCAGATCGACGCGGGCGCCACGCTGGATGATGGTGTCCTGGAATACGATGGAGCTCTGAACCAGCGCTCCCTCCTCGACGATGGCTCCCGGAAAGAGGATCGAGTCCACGACACGGCCGCGAACGACCGCTCCGTTGGCGACGAGCGATCGGGTCACCTCGGCGCCCCTGGTCAGCTTCACCGGCGGCCGCTCTTCGGAGGGCGTGTAGATGCGCCAGTCGGGGTCGGCCAGCACCAGCCGCGGGCGAGTCCCCAGGAGCTCCATGTTGGCCCGGAAATAGGAGTCGATGGTGCCGACATCATCCCAGTAGCCATCGAAGACGTAGGTGTTGACCGGCCACCCTTCCCGCACCAGCGGCAGGATCAAGTCGAGGACCAGGTCCTTTGCTTCTCCACCCGGGCCGAGGCGCTCGTAGAGCAGTCGCGTATCCAGCACGTAGATGCCGAGATTGGCGATGGAGCTATGGGGCTGGGTCGGTTTCTCCTCGACCTCGAGAATCCGCCCCTGGCCATCCAGGCTGACGATGCCAAAGCGGCTGCGGTCCCAATCCGGCACCTGTTTCACCACCATCGTGGCGCGGCAGCCGGATTCCCGATGCAGTCGGAGCAGCTCGGCATAGTCCATCTTGTAGACCTGGTCGCCGGAGCACACGATCACCCATCGAGCCGCCCAGTTCTCGAGCACGTTCAAGTTCTGGGCAATGGCATCCGCCGTCCCTTGATACCAGATCGATTCCAGCCGACGTCCGTACGGCTGCAGGAGCTTGATGCCCAGATCGCGGCGATCGAGATCCCAGGTGGCGCCGGTTGCGATGTGCTCGTTGAGGGATACCGGCGCATACTGGGTCAGCACGGCGACGCGGGTGATATCGGAATTGGAGCAATTGGAGAGACAGAAGTCGATCACACGGTACTTGCCGCCAAAGGGCATGGCCGAAGCCGGACGGTGGCTGGTGAGCACACCGAGCCCGGTGCCCTGTCCGCCGGCGAGAATCATGCTCACGACCTGCCGCAAGGCGATTCCTCCTGGATTCAGGCCAAGCCCGAGTCCCTAGCTTGCTCGTTCCAGCTCCTGCACCAGCTCTCTCACTGCAGCCTGCATGTTGTCGGCCCGTGCCACCGCCCCGATCACCGCGACCCCGGCCGCTCCCTGCCGGAGGACATCGCCCACGGTCGCCGGCTCGATACCCCCGATGGCAAAGACCGGAACCGCACTCGCCGCACACGCCAGAGCGAGCCCGGCGAGCCCTCTGGGCGGGATCCCGGGCTTGGACGGCGTGGCGAAGACGTGGCCGAAGAGAACCCAGTCCGCTCCCCCATCCGACGCCCGGCGCGCCCCTGCCGCGTCATGAATCGACCGTCCGATCGCGAGCCGCGTGCCAGCCAGCTCTCGCACGCGATCGGGCGGCAGCGAGCATTCCCCGAGCTGTACCCCGAAAGCCCCCGCGGCGAGGGCGACATCCACGCGATCGTTGACCACGACGCGGAGCGCCCCGGCTGTGAGCTCTCGCACCAGATGGGCCAGTCGGCCGCCGCCGAGGCTCGGCTCCCGGATTTGAAATCCCCAGGCTCCGCCCTCTGCCGCGGCCCGTCCCAGCGCCGCGATCCGGGCCTCGTCCCCGGTGCCATCGCTCACGACCATGAGGGCGGGGCGATCCAGGCCAAGCTCGGTGCGCCTCATCCGGTCAGGCTCGGGGCGCTCCGGCCCCGATCGCGCTCCCGAGTCCGGCTCCGGGACTCGAGGTCGCGGCGTAGCGACGGCGCTCCATGCGCCCCGCCAGGAATGCCATGCGCCCCGCTTCGACGGCCAGCCGCATGGCCTGGCCCATGGCCACCGGGTCGTGGGCCAGGGCGATCCCGGAGTTCATGAGGATGCCATCGACCCCCAGCTCCATGGCGACCGCCGCGTCGGATGCCGTGCCCACTCCCGCGTCCACGATCACCGGGACCCTGACCGCCTCTCGGATGAGCTGGATGTTGAGCGGGTTCAGGATCCCCATCCCCGATCCAATCGGCGAGGCGAGCGGCATCACACAGGCGGCGCCGGCATCGACCAGGCGTCGCGCCATGATCGGGTCGTCGTTGGTGTACGGAAGCACGGTATAGCCCTCGCTCGCGAGGGTCTCGGTGGCACGCAGGAGATCGACGACATCGGGGAGCAGCGTCTCCTTGCTCCCCAGCACCTCGAGTTTGATGAGGTCGCCCATTCCCGCCTCGCGCGCCAGGTGGGCGATGCGGATCGCATCCTTCGCCGAGTAGGCCCCGGCTGTGTTGGGCAGGATGGTGTAGCGCTTCCAGTCGAGGTCGTCGAGGACGTTGCCAGCGCCGCGCTTGGTGAGATCAACGCGACCGATGGCGACCGTGATCATCTCGGCGCCCGAGGCGTCGATCGCCGCCCGCATCACGTCGGCGTTCGGGTACTTGCCGGTACCGACAATGAGGCGCGAGCGAAAACGCTGCTTACCGATGGTCCATTCTTGAGACATGCCGTTCGCTTCCTTGCTCGGGGATGTGACGCAGAGCATCGTAGCGCGAGGCCGCGAGGGGGTCAACTGGCAGCCGGCGTAACCAGCGAAGGCTAACCGCCGGCGATCATCTGGATGATCTCGATGCGGTCGCCCGGCTCGAGGATCGTCCGTGCAAGCTCGGCCCGCTTGATGACCTGCTCGTTGCGTTCGACGACCACGACCTCCGGGCGGAGGCTGAAGAGCTCCACGAGCTGGCGGGCTGTGGTCCCGCCTTCGACCTCTCGTTCTTCACCGTTGACGATCAGTTTCACTGGCTGCCGCTCGTGTACGCGCTCGGTTCAGAAGCTATACGAACCGCCGATGCGATGGGACGAGTCGAAGGCAGGATGATCCCCGACGAAGGCGTAGTCGACGCCGAAGCCGCGGTAACGGAAGCCGGCGCCGGCGGTGATGGCGTCGGTGGTCGCACCGAACCTCAAGGCGAGTGCCCGTGCGTACCAGTATTCGAGGCCACCATGAAAGTCGGCGCCGAGAACCGTTTCCCCGAAGGAGACTCCGCTCGCCGTCTTGCGGTTGTCGAAGGTCATGTCCATGTCCCCGGCGGCGGTGACGACGCCGCGCAGAACGGGGACCTCGCGGGTGTACTGGGCGCCGATGGTGACCGAAGGGGCGATGGTCTCGCGCCGCCCGGAGTCCCAGGCCAGAAGCGTGGTGGTGACGTCGGAGACCCGGAGCCCGGCGGAGAAGGTCGTCGTGGGAAAGTACATGAGGCCGAGGTCGGCGCCGATGCCGAAGCTCGAGTTGCCCGGAAGCGACTGCCGGATGATCTTCGCCGTCCCAGCCAGCGAGAAGGCCGATCCCAGACCGCGCGCATACGAGATCAGGAACGCCATCTCGGACTCGGAATCGTAGCGGACGGGGATGTTCTCGATGAAGAGGCGCTCGGATCCAGCCGGGTCATCGGGATCGAAATCCCAGCGTCCGTTGCCGTTGGTGTCCTCGAACTCGACTCCCGGGATGAGATCCTCCGGATCCTTGTCCCGGATGGCGATATCGTCGACGGCGCTGCGCAGGAAGCCAAACGCTACGGCTTGCGGTTTACCGCCTCCCGTATCGGACAGGGGCTGGCGGAAGGCGATGAAGTCGTGGTTCACGAGCTGCCCGAATTGCTCGGCGTGCTCGGCCCATACCTGGCGCTGGCTCCCGAAGATGAGCCCGGCCGGGTTCCAGTAGACCGCGGTGGCGTCATCGGCCATGGCCACGAAAGCGCTCCCCATACCCAGGGCGCGGGCCCCGACCGGCAGTTTCAGGAACTCCCCGGCGTACTTGTCAATCGCCGCCGCGGGCTGGCTCGACCCGGCGGTCACCACCAGGGCGACGACCAGGGCGCATCCGAGGCCCAGACCTTTCGAATGGAGCGGGCAAATCACGACTTGGTCCTCCAGGAGGAGCCGCTCTGTGGCGGGCGCGGTCATGGGCGATCGCGTCGCCATGGGCAAGCCCTGGCCGGGCTCTCCCATGGCGCCTTGAGGGATAACACAGCATACCTGGGACGTTGGTTCCGGTGAAGCCCTGAAGCGAGCCCCCTCCGCTAGCCCCTCTCAGCACTCTCGATCAGGGACCGTTCCAGCCGCCAGTGGACATAGGCCTCGATCCGGTTGTGGTCCGCCGGACTCAGATGGAGAAAGGCGATGCCGACCGCGTAGCGCTCTGCCGCGGCCGCTCCTTGCTTGCCTCCTCCCGCGATGGGATCGCAGCGCACGACGATGCCCTCGGCCCGGATCTCGCTGCCCTTCGCTCCCCCGTGAGCTACATCCTCCCTCGCCGCGCCGCCCTTCCGGGCGCCCTTCTCCTCGTTCAGGGCGAAGGGAGGAACAACGAGGGTCAGCTCGACCTTGGTCAAGGGGGTGAAGTAGCGCGGCGTGATGGCATAGATCCCGCCAGCCGACAGGTTGAGCGCCTCGGCTTCCACCTCGGGTGTGCCGAGACCGACGACCTGCAGATCGAGCTTGGTCGCCACTCGGCGGGACTTCCGTCGCTCCTTGGGATGGCTCATGGACTGGACTCCCCGGGCAGCGCCTTGAGCGCACCGCCCACGATGGTGAGGTCGAGCTCCCGGTGCAGCACCGAGAGCCGCTCGATTCGCACGCGCACCCGCTGCCCGAGGGCAAAGCGGGTCCCCGTGCGCCGGCCGGTCAGGGAATGTCCCCGGGATCCCAGATCATAGCGGTCGAAAGGCAATCGCTCCCGGGCGACGAAGCCATCGACCGGCACTTCATCGAGGGTGACGAACAATCCCGTTGGAAGCGCGGCCGTCACCATACCGTTCAACTCCTCCCCCAGACGGGGAATGAGCAAGCGCAGGGCCTTGATCCGAACCACGAGACGCTCCGCGTCCGCGGCGGCGACCTCGGCGGCCGAGGTGGCGCGGGCCAGCTCCTCCAATCCAGGACGGTAGCGGTCGCGCACCGTCTGAAGCAAGCCCTCCGCATCGGCTCGCCGCCGGGCCCGGGGACCGCCGTCCCCGAGGGCGTCCATGGCCGCGATCAGGACGCGATGGGTGTGAAGATCGGGGTAGCGACGAATCGGCGATGTGAAGTGCGTGTAGGCCGAAACCCCCAGCCCGAAGTGCCCAGCGTCCTCATCCGAGTAGCGTGCCTTCTCGAGGGAACGCAGGAGATAGCTCGATACCAGCTCGCCCACCCCGCGCTCCTCCGCCTCGGTGATCACGTGGTGGAGATGAACCGGATCCGCGAGGTTCAAGCCCGAGCGCACGATCCCGAGCTCATCGAGGACGAGCCCGAACTCCATGAGGCGCTCGATGCGTGGTCGCTCGTGGATGCGGTAGAGAATAGGTAGACGTGCCGCCAGGCCCCAGCTGCCGACGACCTCGTTCGCGAGGAGCATGAACTCCTCCACCAGACGATGCGCAGCTCCCTGCTGGCGCGGGGTGAGATCCAGAGGATGCCCGAGCTCGTCCATCTTGACGCGGTATTCGGGCACGTCGAGATAGAGCCCCCCGCGCGACTCCCGGCGTGCTCTCAGGATCGCGGAGATCGCTCCCAGACGTCTGAGCGCCGTGACCCAGGTCTCATCCGGCTCCGGCGGCCCCTCCCCATCGAGGATCCCCTCGGCCTCACCGTAGGTGAGACGCCGGCGGCTCCGGATGAGCGATCGATCGATCCGCCAGGCCTGGATCTCGCCTTCTGGATCGAGAGCGGCACGGATCGAAACCGCATATCGATCGACGTCGGGCTTGAGGCTGGCGGCATGACTCGACAGCGGGTCCGGAAGCATCGGCAGAACGAGCCCGGGCATGTACACGCTCGTGCCCCTCGCCAAGGCATCGAGGTCCACGGCATCATCGGACTCCACGTACCAGGCAACATCCGCGATGTGCACGCCGACCTCGTCCATGCCATCGGGAAGTCGCCGCCAGGAGATGGCATCGTCGAAATCGGCGGCCTCCTCGGGATCGATGGTGACTAGATCGAGCGAACGCAGGTCGGTGCGCCCGGTGTCGAGGATGGCCTCGCGGGCACGAGCAGCGGCGAGCTCCTCCGCTTCGCGCGAGAAGATCAGGGAGAGCCCGATCTCGTGGGCGATGTCGCGGGCGTCTTCGGATGGATCGCTGAGGTCACCCAGGCGCTCGAGGAAGCGGTAGCGGACAGGGCCCGGGCGGCGCCCCCCCTCGAGCTCGACGACGATGCGATCGCCGCTCCGGAGGTCGGGGTGCACTCCGGCGACGGGACCATCGTCGTAGCGGCGGATGATCGGCTCGAGTTCGATCCGCTCACCCCGGCGATGCACGATGCCGGCGAGCCGCCGGGGTTCACGCGCCAGGACCTCCACGACATGAGCTTGCTCGCGTTCCCGGCCGCGGAAACGACCACGTCGGATGAGGCGGTACGCGACCAGGTCGCCATGGACCGCGGCGCCCCGGTCTCCAGCCCGAACCAGGATGTCGCCCCCACCGTCCTCGGGCGTGATGAACCCCACTCCGCTCCGGCTGACTGCGATCGTCCCGGTCAGGGCGGAGCGGCCCCGCCGGCGGGTCCGGGTGGCGTTGGCCCGACGCGAGCCGCGGCGCGGTCCTTCACGGCGCAAGGGGGACTCCAGAAAGCTCCTGGGGGCGGGCGCCGTGGCGGAGGGTGCCAGCACGAAGCACACACAAAAAAGCGGGGATCGGGACCCCGCTTCTCCATTCTCTCCGAAGGCGGCAGCGACTTCCGCAGCCGCCCTCTCGGATCGGGCTCGAACGTGCCGCGCGGCGATCGTCGCCGCGCGGCGGCGGCACTTTCCTAGCGGACCCGCTTCTTGTGCCGGTTCGCACGCTGCCGCTTCTTGCGCTTGTGCGTGGCGATCTTCTTCCGCTTGCGCTTCTTACCACTTCCCATGCGTTTTCCTGCTCCCTGATGGCTCCCGCGAGCCGCAGGGGCCGCGAGGAAGCGATCTACTGTTGCCCGCCGTCGGCGCTCGGGCGGGCCTCCGGACCGGAATCGCCAGCCCAGCGGTCAGGCAATTCCACCTCTCCCCGCACCATGGCCTTGAGCTGGTTGGATGGCTTGAACACCGGCACCAGCTTCGCGGGGACATTCACCTCGTCACCGGTGCGCGGGTTGCGCGCGCGGCGCGAGCGCCGGGCGCGCACCTTGAAGGTGCCGAAGCCCCGGATCTCGATGTGGTTGCCCTCACTCAACGCCTGCGCGATCGCGTTCAAGATCTCGTCGACGATGCGCGCGTTCTCGCTCTTGGACAAACGACTGCGCTTGCAGATGTCCTCGACAAGGTCGGCTTTCGTCATGGCCTTCCTCCGGAACCACTGGTTCTCGCTCGCCGCAGCGTAGACGAAGGTGCCGGACGGATCCCAGGGCGAGAGACGGTCACCGAGCCGCAACCGACCTGGCCGGCTCGACGCCGACTCGTCATGCGCGAACTCGGGGGGCAAACTACACCGGCCAAGATGTGATGTCAACAGGACTTTCGGGATTTTTCCGGCCGCGAGCCGCTCTCATCGGCCAGGCCGAGGGCTGGCGCCCGAGCCCCAGCGCCTAGCGGTATTCGAGCCGTGCCCAGCCTCTGGGCAGGGTCAGCGCTCCGGCGACGCGCTCCTCGAACCAGCGCTGCCAGGCTGGGATGTGCTTGCGCTCGCGCACCGTCTCGGGCTCGCCCTCGATTCCAGCCATCCGCCCCGCCACGCGCACCGCCTCGTCCAGGTCGGCAAGGCGGTCGACCAGGCCGCTCTGGTAGGCCTGACGCCCGGAGAACAGACGACCATCGGCGAGCGCACGCACCGAATCCGCAGGCAAGGGACGGGAGGCGACGATGGCGTCGATGAACTGCTCGTGGACGTCACCGAGGACTCCGGTCAACCATTCCCGCTCCTCCGGTGTCAGTGGTCGGAACGGAGAGCCGGCATCCTTGGCCGAGCCGGCCTTGATGACCTGATAGTCGACTCCGATCTTCTTCAAGAAGGCCGAGAGGTCCGGGAAGCTCATGATGACGCCGATGGAACCCGTGAGCGTGCCGGGCAAGGCGAAGATCGAGTCGGCGGCGGTCGCTACGTAGTAACCGCCGGAAGCGGCGACATCGTCGAGCGCTGCGATGATGGGGATGCCATCGGCCTTGAACGCCTCGAGCCGGCTGATGATGCGTTGCGTCCGCCCAACCGCGCCACCGGGAGAGTTGACATGAAGGACCAGCGCCTTGACCGAGGTGTCCTCGCGCAGGCTCTCGAGCTGGTCGAGTACATCCTCATCGTCTCCGAGAACACCGAAGACCTCGACCACGCCGACCTTGGGGCCAGGGCTGGGCAGCTTGAACTCCCCACCTGCCAGCTGCATGGAGGCGAACAAGATGAAGCCTCCGCCGATCACGAGCAGAAGCAGAATGAAGAGACTGCACCCGATCAACCAACCGCGGGGCTCTGAGGCCATCCTGGCTCTCCTTTGGACTCCAACCACACCTTGCGACGGCACGCTATCAAGCGATGGAGGAAGGTGTCAATGCGGGGCGAAGGTGGGATAGTCAGGGGGTGGAGGGGAAAAGAAGAGGTTCCCCACCTCTGCCGTTCGTCGGGTCGTGAATCACTGCACCATCAAGAGACTGGGATCACAGCCCACGTCCCGCCGATTCGAACAGCGCAGGGAACCTAAGCTCTGGGGACCCTTGGCCGGCGTATCGACCGCCTGCTCGCAGGCGGTGAGGAGGTGGGAGGCTCGCCCCTCGCGAGCCTCCCGCGCCAGCATGGTCGACCTCGCATCAGGGCAATGCGCGTGCCACGGCCCATTGCCGCGCCCGGATTGACTGCTAGTTGATAGGGCAACAACGGGTTGACTCAGGGCACCCGAGGCGCGTCCGATCGTGTTCGGGTTGGCGCCAGGATGCTCGTGCGGGGAAAAGCCCCGGGTCGTGGGGAGATCTCACCCGCGGCGGACGCGGATGCAGCTCACCAGATGCCCTGGCTTCTTGGCCTCGAGGAGGGGGGCGATCTCCTTGCAGTCCGGGATCACTTCGGGACAGCGCGGATGAAAGGCACACCCGGCGGGCGCCGCGCTGGGGTCCGGAGGTTCGCCCACCGTGTCGGCTACGCGGTTCGGGATCCCGGGTGCGAGTCGCGGGACTGCACTGAGCAACGCCTGTGTGTAGGGATGGAGGGCTCCGCTGAAGAGCACGCGCTTCGGTGCCAGTTCGACGATCTTGCCGAGATACATGACAGCGACGCGATCCGATACGTGCTCGACCAGGCTCAGGTCATGGGCGATGAACAGGTACGCGAGTCCGCGTTGCTGGCGGAGATCGGCGAGCAGGTTCACGATCTGGGCTTGCACCGAGACATCGAGCGCCGACACGGGCTCATCGGCGATGATCATCTCGGGTTCCACCGCCATGGCACGGGCAATGCCGATGCGCTGGCGCTGCCCCCCTGAGAACTCGTGGGGGTAACGGTCGGCGTGATCGGGACGAAGGCCGACAAGCCTAAGGAGCTGGGCCACCCGGTCCCGCGCCGGTGGACCCGACGGGAACCCCTGCAGGGTCAATGCCTCGCCGAGGATCATCCCGACCGAGAGGCGTGGGTTGAGGCTCGAATACGGATCCTGAAAGATGATCTGCATCCGGCGGCGGAGAGCCCTGAGCTCCTGCTTGCCGGCCTTGAGCACGTCCACCCCAGCGAAACGGACCTCACCCGAGCTGGGCTCGAGAAGCCGGAGAACGAGCCGAGCCACCGTCGATTTGCCGCATCCCGATTCACCGACCAGTCCGAGGGTCTCACCCGGGGCGAGTTCGAACCCGATGCCGTCGACAGCGACCACGGATTCTCCGCGGCGACCGACGAGCCCGCGCCGGGCAGGGAACACTTTCCGGAGATCGCGCACCTCAAGGAGCGCCGCACTCATGCGCCACCTCGCTCGGAACCGGCGGCCGGGGTCTCAGCGGGCGCCGGGAAGGCGATCGGTCCGCGGTGGAAGCAGGCGGCGAGATGCCCCACTCCAGCGCGCTCGAGCTCGGGCTCCTCGCTGCGGCAGCGTGGATCAGCGAGGGGACACCGGGGATGAAAGGCGCACCCGGGAGGGAAGGAAGATGGATCGGGCACAGCACCAGGTATGGCGGGCAAGCGATCGACGGCGGCCCCCAACCGCAACAGCGAGCCCATGAGACCCTGCGTGTAGGGATGCTGCGGACGCGCGTAGAGCGTTGTCGCCGGCGCCACCTCGACGATCTTGCCGGCATACATGACCGCCACGCGATCGGCCACCGCCGCCACGACGCCGAGATCGTGCGTGATGAACAGCATGGCCATGCCCAGCTCGCGTCGCAGGCGCGCCAGGAGAGCGAGGATTTGCGCCTGGACCGTGACATCGAGCGCCGTTGTCGGTTCATCCGCGATGAGGAGGACCGGATCGGCGGCCAGCGCCATGGCGAGCATCACCCGCTGGCGCGTCCCGCCCGACAGCTCGTGCGGGAATCGATCCACGCGATCGGATGGAGCGGGTATGCCGACGCGATCGAAGAGCTCGATCGTCCGCGCCCGCGCCGCGCGGCGCCCGACGCCAAGGTGGAGGCGGATGGCCTCCTCGACCTGGGCGCCGGCTGCCATGACCGGATTCAAGGCGCTCATCGGTTCCTGGAAGACGATCCCGATCCGGTTGCCGCGGATCTCTCTCATGGCGGTCTTGCTCTTGGCCAGGAGATCTTCTCCCTGGAAGAGGATCGGGCCACCCCTCACCTCCGCTGGCGGCTCCGGCAAGAGCCGGAGCAAGGCGAGGGCCGTGACGCTCTTGCCCGAGCCGGACTCACCCACGAGGCCGAGGGTCTCCCCCCTTTCGATCTGGAGAGAGAGACCGCGCAGAGCGCCGACGACACCGCTCCGCAGATGGAAATCGACGTGCAGGTCTCTCAGCTCGAGCAATGGAGTCGATGTCGTCATGGGGTCCGTGGGCTGCGCCTCGCGCCCAATCCTCGTCTGGCCCGATCAGGCATATCTTCCGACAGCATAACAGAGTGAATCCCCGGCACCGGGCCCGCGCGGCTGCCACGACCGTCGCAACGAACGGGGGTCTCGTCTCGTAGAGAATGCAGACCGACAGGAGGAGGCGATCATGAAGCGCAGCCTGTTGTTGCCTTGGCTCCTGGTTCCGCTCCTGGCTGGTGTGCCCGAAGCTCTGGCCGGCTCCCCCGGAGCTCGTGACTCGGCCCAGGCCCGGACCGAGCTCCTGGCGAGTGAACTCCTGCCGCAGGTGGCTGGCCTCCTCGGCTTTGCCGACTATGGTCCGGTGCGAATCGAGGCCAAGGACAAGGCTGAGCTGCGGGCCATGGTGGTTCCTACTCTCCGCGAGTTCTATGGTGCGGAGGGACTCGAGCGCCGGAGCCGGGTGGCTGGCATTCTCGGCTTGATCCCGCCCGATTACGACCTGGGCCGCGGGATGGGCGAGCTCCTGGTGGAGGTGATGGGGGGCGGCTACGATCCGTTGCGGCACACGTATTACACGCTCATCGACAAGCCGCCATCGCTCTTTGATCCTCAGGTCGAGAAGATGGTCGCCGCGCACGAGCTGACGCACGCCCTCGAGGATCAGGTCGATGACATCGCGGCTTCACTTCGCCGCGGCGCCACGGATTGGGACTACGGCTTCGTCTACGACGCGGTGATCGAAGGCATCGCGTATCAGACCATGATGGCGGTCGTGGCGGGGGTGTCGCTGGCGGAAGCACCGGACGCGACCGACATGCTCACAAGAACGCGCACTGCGATGGCCGCGAGCCCGGCCTTTCCCGTCTTTGCCCGGACGCCCCCGGCGATCATCGAGATGGTCTTCGGGCCGGCCATCCACGGCCTGGCCTTTTGCCGGGCCTACATCCAGGCCCACCCACAAACCTCTCCGCTCGATCTCCTCGCGAACCTTCCGGTCTCGAGCGAGCAGATCCTCCATGTCGATCGGTATGCGACCGATGATCGGCCCGCGACCATCGACCTGTCGCCGCTCGACGACGCCGTGCCGGCCGGGTGGCGCCCCTATCTGGCGGGCTCCCTCGGGGAATTCGACCTGAGGTTGTGCCTGGAGGCACAGGCCGCGACCCGCGAGGGGGCGGCCGAGGCGGTCGCCGGCTGGGACGGGTGTCGCTTCGCCACCTACGAGACGGTGGCCGGGGAGCTCATACTCGTCGGTCTCTCGGCCTGGGATTCCCCCACGGATGCCGGGGAATTCACTCAGGCCCTCGCCGTGGCGCTCGCCGGACACGAGGATCCGCGGACTCTGGCCATCGAGCAGTCCGGATCGATCGTGCCGTTCGTGATCGGCGCCGTGGCCCCGGCCACCCAGCGGGCGCTTCTGGCTCGCCTGGCCACCATGGCGATCGAGAGGTAGCTCGGAACGCGTTCCAGCCGCATCGGGACCGCCACAGCAGTGTGATTCCCCGGCCACACCCCTCCCCTGCCCGAGTTGAATCCGCCCTCATAACCCCTTGTCCCCCAACGGCCCGGCGAAATCCCTGGATCGGCATGCCGCATGCGCTGGGAGGTGGCCAGTGGTTCGCGGGCTCCCGCCCCCGGCTCGACCCTCCCGGGGAAGCCAAGGCGGCTTGGCGGTGCGAGTGGGGCCTTGCCACCGCGATTGCGGGTGCCCGCGGCCGCGCCAGCTCCACACTGAAGGAGGTCGACCATGAGGGTATCCACGCTGTGCTCGCTCATGCTGGCCGCTGTCCTTGCGAGCCTGCCCGCAACGGAAGCGCTTGGCGGCAGTGCGCCGGGATGGTCCCTGTCTCGCCGGCCGCGCCACGCTCAGCCACGCCGGCCCACGGATCGCCAGAACTTCGTCCATCTGAAGCTCGGGACCTACGATCCCGAGGGTCCGGAGAATGGTGGCGCGTTCTTCGGCCTCGTGACCGGCGTCGAGTTCCAGAACCGGGTTACGGTGGGATTCGATCTTGATGTCTACCGGCGATCCTACCGCCAGGAGACCCTCATCGCCGAGACCGTCGATCCCACCGGCAATGTCATCACGACGACCGCGACCAGCCTCAGAACAGCCTCGACGCTGGTCCCGCTCGGCATCTCGATCGGTCTGCGTTTGCCGGGAAGCCGTACGCTGACGCCCTACGTGGGAGCGGCCGCAGCCTACGAGGTCCTGGTCAACGAAGTTCGCAACTACGACCTGGGTGTCGAGGCCACGAATGTCTACGGCGGGCCGGGATGGAAGGTCTATGGCGGTTTGCTCTGCCCCATCACCCGCGAGGTTCGGGTCATGGGTGAGCTTGCCTACAACGACGCTCTGGTTCGCCGCAACATCGATCGCTACGCGCTCGGATTGCCGGTGGGAGAGCGGATCGATGTGAGCGGGCTCGGTGCACGCGTCGGTGTCGAGTTCCATTTCGATTGACGGCGTCCGAACGGCAGTCGAGCATACGGCGCATCCTCGGTCATTGACACCTCCGGCGCGCTTACGTAACCTGCGGCGCGCCGGGCGGGTCCTTCGTCGGCCGCACAGCGGTCACCCAGCCCGGATGGACTCGTGCTGAGGAGGGCTGACCGATGCTGTCCAGCCGTTCCGCGTCGCTCATCGGTGGCGCGCCTGCATCTTCGCGGAGCCACGGCCGCGGGTACCTGGGATGGGCGGTGATCCTGGCCCTGGCGCTCGCCGCGGGCGCTGCCAGCGCGGACGAGGACGGCACGGGTTCCGAACGGGAGCTCAAGCCCATCGGCCAGGTGCGCGTGCGCCCCGAGTTCCGGGACAACGCCAACTTCGACAGCGACCTTTCCGATCGTCAGAAGTTCTTCGGGCAGCGCACCCGGCTCGGACTCGATGCCAAGCTGAACCCGAAGCTGGGAGGACGTATCCTGGTCCAGGACACTCGTTACTGGGGTGTCGATGAAGGTCCGAACACGGCCTCGACCGGGACCGAGCGCCAGGCCACCGATCTCTTCGAGGGCTACATCGATGTGCGCTGGATCTGGGATCTCCCCCTCGATTTCCGCCTCGGACGACAAACGCTCAGCTTCGGGCGTGAGCGACTGATCGGGGAGCTCGACTGGTCGAACTCGGCCCGCACGTTCGATTCCTACAAGCTCCGGTTCACCATGGGCGCCTTCGTCCTCGACGTGTTCTCGGCCAAGCTGGTCGACACCAACACCCCCCGCCCGGATACGACCCAGTTCTATTCAGATCAGGACCGCAACTTCTCCGCGCTCTACATCACCCGAGAAGGGGAACGGGTCGAGCGCGCGGACGTCTACTGGCTACGGGACATCGACAAGACCCGCCCGACGACACCCGGTGAGATCAAGCGCCATACGATCGGGGGCATGGCTCGTGTCCGCCTTCCAGCCCACTTCGCGGTCGAGGGCGAATATGCCTATCAGACGGGCACTGCCGGCAGCGCGTTCGATATCGCGGCCCAGATGCTCACGGCCGAGCTGCACTATTCGCGGCGGGATCTCCGCGAACTCAAGATCGTCGGTGGCTTCGACTGGGCCACGGGAGACAGCGATCCCACCGATGACAAGCTCAAGACGTTCAATCAACTCTTCCCCACCGGACACAAGTTCCTGGGACTGATCGACTACGTGGGACGCCAGAACATCCGCGACTATCGCGCCCAGCTGGAGGGCCAGCTCGTCGGCGCGATCGATGGCCAGATCCAGTACCACTGGTTTCAGCTCGATCAACCCGAAGACGCCTGGTACAACGCCGCCGGCGGCATCAATCAGGCGGGGGTGCGGGGGTTCGCCCCCAATCGGGCAAGGACCGCGCGCAACCTCGGCAGCGAAATCGATGTGGTCTTCCGTTTCGGTGGCATCATCGACCAGCTGGGACTGGACGCCGGCTACTCGCACTTCTTTCCCGGCGACGTGGTGGGCTCGGATGGCGGCCCTGAAGATGGCTCCGACTGGGCCTACTTGCAGTTCAGTATCGACATCTAGACGGTCGCACAGCACTCACGGTGCTTGGCCTGCGGTTGATGCGGGACTCACCATCAGGTTGTCGAAGTGCACATGACCCTGGAGCGCGATGAGCCCGATGCGACCGGAACCCGGCTCGTCGACGGGCACCGTGGCGCTCAGCACCTTGCGGTCGTCGATCCAGGCGCTGATGAGCTCGCCGCGTGCGGTGATCCGTAAGGCGTGAGTGGCGAGCCCGGGGCGCACGTAGGGGAAGTAAGCCGTCTCGATCGGCACGATCTGATCGCCCGCGATGCGGGCGATCACCGCCTCATGGTGCTGAGTCCCCGTCAGAAGCAGGGCCACGCCGTTTCCCCGGCTGTCCCCCCGGATCAGAAGCCCGCCAGCGAACGGTGTGCTCCCGTAGCCCTCGATCTTCACTGCGACGTCGAGATCGGTGAACTCGCTGTCCCCCAGAAGCGTTTGCGCGCGCCGCGTGGCGTCCGGCGAGCATCCAAAGCCGTACTCGCCCTCATGAATGGTCCACGTTCCGGAGAGGACCACGAAGTCCTCCGTGTCTGCTGGGTCGGCGAAGCTGAAGTTGATCGAACCCCTGTCAGCTGCCCCCGTGACGGGCTGAGAAGGCGGTCCCTCGTTCCCGTTCACGTCGGCTGCGGCCACCGCATAGCTCCAGGTCTCACCGGGGTCCACGGCGAGATCGCGATAGTGCGTTTGCTCGAACACTTGAGCCACGGCCTGGATCGCCGCCGTGTTCTGGAAGCTGGGATCCGGACCGCGATAGATGTGGTAGCTCGCAACATGCTGATTGTCGGTAGCGGGTTCCCAGGAGACTCCGAGCCCGACGGTCACCGGCTTGACCTCGACGCCGGTCACGATCTGCGGCGGACGCTGATCGAAGTAGACGCTCGAGGTCTTGAGTCCAAGGTCGAGCCCCTGGGCGATCCAGTCCGGCATGGAACCGCGCACGAAGAGAAAGGCCCGGATACCGTGACGAACGATGGCATCTGTTCGTAGCCGCCCGTTCTGCGTGGTTCCGAGGTGAGTGACCGAGAACCCTTCGATCGTGTCCGCGCTCAGCATCTCGACCGCATAGTCCCCGGCGTAGCCGAGGGCGGGAAAATCGACCCAGATCGCGGTCGAATCCTGATCCGCGAGGGAGAGGTTCGCCGTGACCAGCAGTGCCGCGTCGTCGCTCATGCGATACACCACGGACCAGAAATCGAGGTTGGATGAAGCGGAGACCGCGGTGATTCCAGTCGTTCGCACCTCCACCTGCGGGCCGGGTGGAACGAGGCGCATCACCTGCCAGAGGGGGAGCGCATGGCGCGCTGCGTAGGCCGAGCGACCCTCGTTGAACCCCAGGGCCACGAGCGGGACGGAGCCGGTCGCCGCGGCGATGGCCATGGCCCGAGCGGTCTGCATCTGCACGGTCGTGGCCAGGGGGCACGGCGTCGCGTAGCTGGAGCCCCCGAGGTAGGCGTTGGCCAGCGTCGAGCGGGCGGCGCGCCAGTCAGCTCGCTCCTCGCCGAAGCTGACCCCATCCGCGAGAAGACCGAAGGTCAGGTCCGGTACTTCGAGCCCGGAGTGCGTGATCAGGATGCCGCTCGGCCCCAACCCCCGGCGGACCCCTTGCATCCAGGCGAAGCTCTCGCGCCCCGGGAAATCCGTGGGTCGCGCCGCGAGCGCTGCGTAGTGAGCGGACGCCTGCTCGATGAACAGGCCGTCCAGGCCGCTATCCCGCGCCCAGAGCCCCACGGCTTCTCCATCTCCTCCCGGCAGCACCGTGGCCAGGCAGCGCATGCCGGCGGCATGCACCTCGTCGATCGTGCGCCGGAACTCAGGCTCGTCGAGCGGGACGTTGCCGATCCGCCCGCCCTGAGCGCGCCAGCCGCCCCCGAGGACGAGGCCCGTCGCCCCGGCTCGCGCCATGGCCGTGATCGCGCTCGAGGACGGAAAGACCATGCCGTCGCCCTGTTCCTCGATCCAGTGGGCAAGGCGATGACCGGTGAGACGCGAGCGCAGCGGATGGACTCCGAGAAGAAACCCCCATTTCATCTCGTAGGTGTAGGGCGCCACGAGCTCGAAGGGTCCCTCCTGTTCGGGAAGGATCCAGGTCGCGAAGTTCTTGCCGTCTCGTACGGCCGACACCGCCTGAACCTCCGAACCCTTGAGAGAGTGCGGGCTTTCGGCGATGACCTGGAGCTGATTCGAGAGGCTGCCGGCGGTACCGAGGGCAAGCCCGACGTTGGGGCAGAACGGTGTGGTGAAAACGGGCTGCGGCTCGAGCATGCCCGAGCCGCGATCGCGATTGCGCTGCCAGTGCCAGAAAGAAAGGGTGTAGGTGCCGGTGTCGACCTGCATCCCCAGAGATGCCTTGGTCACGGTGATCGGCTTGGATTTCTCGGGCAGGTTGAGGGCCAGGTCGAGGAAGACAGCACCCGCGCTGTGGATCGTATAGGTCGTGCGCAGCGCGAGCGGGGTTTCCTTTCCCGCCTCGGTGGCGAGCCGGGTGTCGCAAGCGACGACAACCCGCTCCGGTGTCTGCTCCTCGATCCGGATGCTGCCGGCGCTGAAGGGGCCCAGAGGACCATCCGGGGTGTAGACCAGGATCCCCGGCACCGAGTTGCGGCGAATGCCGGCCGCGACCAGTTCGTGCCACTCGATCCCATCGAAGAGACGAATCGAGGTCAGGTCTCCCCCGGCGGCCCGCGACCAGCTGAGAGCGAAGTGGGAGCCGGTCACGGCCACGCTGTCGGCGGACGTGACCACCACGAGCGCCGCAGGTTCGAGTTCGGAGGCCAATCCATCGGCCAGCGGCAGCATCGTCCCGGAAGCCAGCGCGCCGGCCAGGGCAAGCACTACGGGAAGTGGAAGGGTGGCGTGTTTCACGGTCTATCTCAGCTGGAGGAGGGGTGAACTATGCGCCGCGTGACTGAAGCAACGGAATCCGACCGGGGGAATGGGGGTCGCCTGGAGCCCGGCCCGTCCTGCCAAAAGTATGCACTGGAAGAAGGTAGCCAGCGCGCAAGAGACTGTCAACGATCTAGCCTGCCCGGTTCCGCGTCGAGGTCGATGAGGACCCGGTCGCGCCGCCGCGCCGCCTCGGCGGTGACGATGGGGGGCAGCTCACTCAACTTGACCACCTGCCCCGGGAAGCGATCCCGGAAGACGTCCTCCAGCGCGTTCGCCATCTCCTCCCCCGAGACCACCCGGCCCGCTGCGGTGCTGACGTCGATCGTCTCGTTCGCCAGCCGTTGCCGGAGAGCGTCTCGATCCCCGCTCAGGCGCAGGAAGCGCACGAGTTCCGCTTGCTCCGGACCGAGGAGCAGCGATCCATGCTGCAGGAAGGCGCGGGTGAGTCGCCGCTGGGCGCTGCCGCAGATCTTCCGTCCGGCATGGACGAGTTCGTGGCCGTAAGCGACGGCGAAACAGGCGGCGAGGAGTCGCTCCGGTCCCGAGGAGCCCGGCGTCGCGGTCCCGGAGCGCCGCGGCGCGAAGGCCGTCTCGACGCCCAGGCGCGAGAGCGCCGCCATGATCAGCTCGGAGACGCGGCGATAGGTGTCATGGAGATTCGCCCCCCACCTCCCATCCGGGACCCCGCCGACCAGCGAATAGGTGAGCTCGTTGGCATGATAGACCGCCTTACCGCCCGTCGAGCGGCGCACCACGGGCACGACGGCGCGGCGCAGGGCTGCCAGATCGAGCTCGTCATGGGGCGACTGCAAGCGCCCGATCGAGACCGCGGAGGGGGCCCAGCCGAAGAGCCGCACCCACGTGCCAGCCACGGCGCCGGATTGCCGCAGCTGGAGCAACGCGTCGTCGAGGGCCATGTTCCAGGCCGGATCGCGGGGCCCATCCTGAACGAGGTGAATGTCGTGATCGGGCGCCGGTGGGACGCCCGCGGCGTCGAGTGGACTCATGACCGGCAAGGCTAGCAGATGGGACTATTGCGACCCGGAGGTCCCGCGCCGGCCCCGCATCCGCATCTCGAGCAAGCTGGCCACGATGATCGCGGCGATGAACAGGGCCATGCAGATCTGCGCGATACCGGGGGCCGCCGCCGGCCAGTCGATGAACAGGAGGTCCATGCGACCGATGAGGAGCGAGTAGCGCGCCATCACGGTGAAGCCGTAGGACGCACCGAAGGAGATCATCAGGAACCAGATGCCGAGCCGCGCCACTCCCCCGAGGGCTCCCCGGTGTTCCCTTGAGAAGAAGAAATAGGCCAGCGAAGCGATGACACCGATCACGAGCACGAGGTTGTTGATGACGCTCGGTCCCGCGATGTTCTCCGCGTTCCAGAACGGGGTCCCGGGCCGTGGCACTGCGGAGATCATGGTGGCCTCGACCTGGGGCACGAAATCCCCCTGCGCCGCCCCGATCACGGCGAGCCCGGCAAAGGCGCCGACCATCACCGCCAGGGACCAGCGCGAGAGCCAGGCGTACCGGGGCAGGAAACGGCTGAACATGAGCAGCCCGATGGCGAACGGAATGAGCAGGATGAGACGCGGCGGGGCCCCCTCGGCGCCGACCAGCGGCCGCCACAGGTTGGGCAGGAAGACATTGTTCCACTCGAGCCCCACGTAGTAGCCGGCGGCCACGCCGATGAACAGGTGCTCGGCGAACTTGTAGATAGGGTTGTCCTTGAAGAGAAAGCTCAGGATGGCCAGTGTGAACAGGCCGTTCATCGTGAGCAGGAAGGCTTCAGGCAGCATGGCGAATCACCTCACCTTCCTCCCGGCGGCCACGAACAGCAGGTTGCCTAGGACAATGAAGAAGATGATGACCACGTGGGCCAGCGATTGCCCATCCATGCCGCGAGTGGCGGTGCCCATGACGCCGATCAATTCCTCGAACTCGGCCGCTCCGGCGAGACCGCCGAGCAGGCCGTCGAGCTGGCCGGCATTGACGTAGGCGTAGTACTCGGGGGCGCTCACCGCGGTGCATCCCGAGACGATCGGGATCATCTCTTCACCGGCATTCTGGAAGCGCTGTCCCACCTGCTGCACCCATTCCTTGGTCCCGGGGTAGCCCGCCGAGATACTCACCAGCAGATAGACGCTCGAGAAGTTCTGGACGTCCGCCATGATGGGCAGCTGGGATACGGGGCGTCCGTCGTAGTCGGTGGGAAAGGCCTCACGCACCGCGGTCCCGACCCGCACCATCACCGCCTCCCGGCCCTCCTTGAAGCCCAGGTTCACGTAGTCGACGCCGTATTCCTTTGCATAGCGCGGGGCCACATCGCCAAAGGCTCGAGCCAGGAGCGGCGGCCCAGCCGGCCACAGGCAGAATCCAACCACCTTCACGTTGCGCCGGAAGCAGAGGTCGAGGACCGCCATCGTCATCGGCTGCAACTCCGGCATCGACCCCGGATCGTAGTCCGCGGCGAGGAAGATGGTCCCGCCTTCCGGCACCCGCTCGACGGCCTGGAAGAAGGATCGCGCCTCGCGCGACACGCGGATCGGCAGACCCAGGGGGCGGACGTATGGCACGATGATCACGAGCAAGACCACGAGGAAGATGAACCGGCGGTCGAGATGCATGAGGCGGTGGGCCAGGCTCATCAAGTCACTCGCCCCCCAGGTAGTTGCGCTCGAGACCGAGGATGACCTTGAGCCCGGTGGCGATGGCGCCGAGCGCGGCGCCGATCAAGATCGCTCGCTTGGCCGCGTTGTTCGGGATCCCCATGATCCAGTCCGAGATGTTGGGCAGCTGATCCCAGATGGCGGCGCCAATCGGCACCCGGCCCAGCATGACCAGGACCGCAGCGATGGCGAGCAGACCGGCCTCGAACGAGCGGACACGAAACGCCCGGAACGCGGCCGAGGCGATGAAGAAGGCGAGGAGGGCGAACATCGTGCCTTGCATCGGCACATAGACGTGGAGATAGAAATCGTTGAACAGCGTTCCTTCGGCAATGCCGAACAACGGAGCGCGGCCCACGCTGCCCCCGACCCCGAGCACCACCATGACGGCGAAACCGATCAGGAGCGGGATGTGATAGAACCAGTCGTGCTCGCGGCGCGTGATACGC
Organism: Candidatus Eiseniibacteriota bacterium; assembly: GCA_963823555.1. Classification (GTDB taxonomy): domain Bacteria; phylum Eisenbacteria; class RBG-16-71-46; order CAVPCR01; family CAVPCR01; genus CAVPCR01. The sequence goes on from CAWGMA010000001.1 coordinate 1,508,791, forward strand.
AGGTAGCTCAAGCGGGCGATGTTGGCCACACCGAGAACGGCGGCGAAGGCGAGGATGATGATGGCCCAGGACTCGAGCTCGGTACGTCCCGCCGTGAAGTGGCGCTGCGGGACAAAGAGTCCGATGACCATGAACAGGCCGACGATGAGCGTGATCGCCAGCGGCACCTCACGCCGGAGCATGGGTGTCCTCCTCCGCCGGCGCGCCGGCTCTGGCTACCGCAGCACGAACCATTGGCGGAACGCCTCCCACCCAGCACTCGCGGTCAAGACTCCCAGGAGGATCAAGGCGATCACGATGACCTTCATCCAATCGGTGCCCTTGAGCACGCCGATCAGCTTGGGCTCACGAGACAGATAGGCCGAAGCAGCGTAGAACTCCTCGCCGATCAGGGTGTAATCGCAGGCGACGACGAAGAAAGGTAGCTGGTGGATGTTGGCCGTGCCCGCGATCTGCACGGCGCCGGTGGCGAAGCCGGTCTCGGCGAGGATCAGCGACTCGGCGAAGAACGAGCCCAGGAACAGGTTCGCCGCCGGCTTCTCGCGCAGCATGATGCCGTCGACTCCGGCCGTGAAGGCGAACTGCTCTTCGGAGAGGTAGCGAATATTGTTCTTGTTGTAGGCGTCGGGGCGACCGGCATCCAGGTAGCCCTGCTTCACCGTCTCCTCGGCGAGGGGCACCACGAAGGCGCGGCAGACGGGCACGATGAGGGGTGTCTCGTAGCGCGCCACAGTCTTCGCCACGTTGCCGAGGATGATCATCGAGTAGATGGTCTGGATGTTGTTCGCGTCGTCGATTCCTGGAACGTAGAGCACCGCGCGGCCCATCTCGGTGGCGCGCCCGATCGCCTCCTCGATGGCGGTGAGGCCGGCGATCTTGCGGACGAAGGGTGCCTGCCCGCGGCGGGCATGATCCTCGGTGAGCCGCGTGAAGACGAGCACGAGCGCGAAGAACAGGAGAATCAGCACCAGCAGATTCGAGCGATCGGTGTTGAAGTAACTCTGACGCGCCACACCGGATACGGCCGTGCTTGCGGTTTCCCCGAGTTCACCGCGGGCGGCGACCCGGTAGTAGTAGGCAACGCCGTTGCGCAACGGAGAACCGGGCCGGTCGGTATCGACGAAGACCGAGGTGCCGGCGTTCACGGTGTCGATGGCGGCAAAGGGCCCGTCCGGGCTCTCGCTTCGATAGATCACATAGCCCTGCGCCGCATCCCCCGGCACGCGCTTCCAGGTGATGTGCAGGGCTTGCCCCGCGTCGTTGCGCACGTCGCGAACGGACACGCTATCGGGAGCCGCCGGGATCCTCGGCGCCTCACGTTCCCCCGCGGCGGGGGTGAGGGTCGTGGGCGCACCGGCCGCGGCGGAGGAAGGGTCGGGACCGGGCTCGGCCTGGGCGATCGGCAAGAGGATCACGAGCGCCAGGAGCGCCATGACCGCCCACACCGTGCTGCCGCCCCGCTTGCTCCTCATGTCATCTCCGGCCCTGCTTGCTCAACCGGCAGCTCCGCTGCCGCTTCAGCTAGCCCTCGATCATCTCGACATTGGCGCGCGGCAAGGTAACGCGCTCGCCCGGAGCGAATTCCACCTCGAGGACTCGGACCCGGGCTTCGGTCTCGAGGGCCTGGAGCTCGCTCGGGAGATCGCTCACGGTGCCCAGGTGTCCAAAGTAGGGTTCGCGGATGACGCGAATCGGCGTCCCCACCGTGAGTCCAATGTTGTGGTCATGACCCGCATCGTCAATCGCCGCCTTGTCATCAGGGACGATCAGCTCCGGACGCAGCACGCCGGCGCGAATCTGCGTGGCGCCGTTCATGGAGGCCACCCGCCCCGCGCTGGCGCCGAGGAGATCGAAGGTCTTCTGCGCCATGGGCATCTGTCCGAAACCCTCGGTCACCATCAGAGTGATGCCGATGTCCTCGTGCCCGGTGATGGCCACACCGAGGTCGTAGCCGAGAAAGTCACGCAGGTCCTTGTCGGAAAACCCTCCCACGACGATACCCGCGACACCCGCTTTCACCGCCAGCGAGAGCGTCTCCTTGGTCACGTGGGAACCCCCGATCAGGAGCGCTCCCCGGGCGCGATCGCCAAGAGCGGACAGCGCCGCTCCATCGAGTTCATGGTCACGGGCCTTGACGGCGACAGTAAGGGTCCCATGAGTCTCGCCGCCAATGCCGAAGATGCCTTGAACGAAGGCCCCGCGGGTCTCGATCACGACTCCCTGCCGCTCGATGATCTCCACCACTTCCCCATCGACGTAGGCCTGCACCTCGAGGGGGATGGGCGGCTCGCGCAGGATGACATTGCCGGTCACCTTGGACACGGTCTCCACGGTGCCGGTCACGGGCGCTTGCACGCGGGAAGTAAAGAGACCGAAGAAGGTCTTGCTGAGCGCCGAGGTCCTTGCCCTTCTCGATCGTGCTCGCCTTCCCGCTTCACCAGGGAGCGTTCGAGATCCTCGGGCAGGAGGCCAAGCAGATTGGCGACGTTGACCGTCTGCACGTTTCCCGGGAGCTCGGTCTTCGCCACCACGTCGGTCGCTTTGACCCGGCTGCCCTTCTTGACCAGGACCTCGCCGAGGATCGGCAGCCGCCGCTCGCGTCGCATCGTGGCGGTCTTGGTGACGGTGAGACCTGGGGTGTAGGCGTGAGCCATCTCGCTTCCTTCCTAGCCCGCCATGACCGGTGCGTTGGGACGAGCGGCGACCCCGGCGGGCGCCATGCCGGGTAGGCATCCAGCGCCTCGATCCACTGGGTCAAGCAGACGGATGCGCTCGTCGCGATTCTCCGGCAGTCCGAATGGGCGCCGCCCGCGCCCGTCGAGCAGGATGCCCACTTCGCCGCCGACGAGACGAGCACGGATTGCTCGGCCCTTGCCCTCGCCGAGGTCCTGGTGCCGGCCGGGGGTCAGCACGGCGTCGATCTCCTCGCCCGGGCCGGCCGCAACGCGCCGGATCTCCCCGTACCGGATCTCGAACTCCTCCGTCCGTGCCAGCCGTCCAGGTCAGGCTCGCCTGGAGCGCCGTCTCTGCCGCGCCGTCCCTGGCCCCACGGGGCGACGGCGGTGCCGAGGCGGATCAGGCAGTCCTTGCTCGAAGACCTCGGTGGCCGCCTTCTCGTGCACCGTCGGCGAGCACGCCGAGCTGCGGCATCATGAAGATCGAGTCGACCGCCAGCTCGGTGACGCCCTCGGGCAGGAAGGCGTCGATCATCATCAGCGCGGCCTGGATCGCGCCGCGGCGCGTGCGAGAGCACGCCGCCCGACCCGACCAGCAGGTCGAGCGCCATCAGGTCGACCAGCGTGTCGCCGCTCGAGCTGTCTGCTCGAAGGTGTCGGAGATCGTGCGCTCCTGCTGCACGCCCTTGAGGCCGACCGCCAGCGGCTTGTGCTGCTCGAAGGCCAGCCGCAGCGCCTCGCGGGCGATCGCCTGCTCGATCATCAGCTCCTCGAGCGGTCTGCGGGATGGTGGTCGGGCGGATCATCTTGTTCTTGATCCGGTTGCGCAGCTCGGCCTCGTCCAGACCGAACGGCACCCAGCGCATGACGTTGGCGACCCCGGCCTCGGCCAGCACGTTGGAGACGCGAGTAGCTCATGCCGAGGTTGGCGCACACCGTGCGGTTGAAGACGCCCTGGAAGACGGAGAAGACGTCGGTCGTGGCGCCGCCGATGTCGACGCCGACCACGTCGATCCTCTCCTCGCTTGGCGATCGTCTGGATGATCGAGCCGACCGCCGCCGGGCGTCGGCATGATCGGGACCGGCGGTCCAGGCCATCAGCTTCTTGTAGCCCGGCGCCTGCGCCATGACGTGCTCCATGAACAGGTCGTGGATCTTGTCGCGCGCCGGGCCCAGGTTCTCGCGCTCGAGCATCGGCCGGAGGTTGTCGGTGATCACGAGGGCGGTCTTGTCCGCCAGGCGCTCCTCGATCAGCGGCGCGGCGTCCTTGTTGCCGGCGTAGATGACCGGCAGCTCGTAGCCGGCGCCGAGGCGCGGCCTTGGGATCGGCCGCGGCGATGATCTCGGCCAGCTCGACCACGTGCTGGGTCGTGCCGCCGTCGATGCCGCCGGAGAGCAGGATCATGTCGGGCCGCAGCTGGCGGATGCGCTCGATCTTCTCGTGCGGCAGGCGGCCGTCGTTGGAGGCGATCACGTCCATGACGATGGCGCCGGCGCCCAGGGCGGCGCGCTCGGCGCTCTCGCCGGTCATCTGACTTGACCACGCCGGCCACCATCATCTGCAGGCCGCCGCCGGCCGCTGAGGTCGAGAGGTAGAGATCGACCCCGCGGTCGCCGCTCTGCGGGGTGATGATCGTGCTCGCCGTCGAGGAGCTCGCGGCCGGCAGAGCTCCTCGACCTCGCGGATGGCGTTGAGCACGCCGCGGGTCACGTCCTCGAACGGCGCCTCGACCGTGGTCGGCGCCTCGCCGCGGACGATCAGGCGGTAGACGTCGCCCTGCTTCTCGATGAGGATCGCCTTGGTCGTGGTCGAGCCGCAGTCGGTGGCGAGGATGGAGCGGATCTGATTGGGTTGGATGGTCTGACTCATCGTCCTCTAGGCCACTGCGGGGCACCGGGGTGAGCCCAGCGGTGAGGTCGCTCTTCGAGCCGGTCGCCAGCGGCTTCCGATAACTTCGATGCGGTGCCTGCTCGCGTCGCGACATGACAGCGGCACCGGCCCACCGGTGCCGCAAGGGATTGGAGTATATAGAAAGGCGTCCACCGGAGAAAGGCTCCTCCTGAGCACCGGGGATGGCGGCCCGCCTCCTGACGGCGGGCCGGGAACGAGCGGCGGCAACGCTGGACCAGCATAGGCAGCCCGGATGCTCCAGAGGCCACCGGAGCGGACGCCGCACCGGCCCGGGCGGGACCCGGTCCCCTCCCGGACTTCATGTGATGCCCGAAGCCACCGGCAGTAACTGCTTGTGCTTCAGCATGCTATGGCGGTTCTTGTGAGATGCGTTCCGGGGCGGCCATCGATCTCACCCGCGCGGCGTGCTGGACCGGGCTACGCCTCCCCACGCCGCCTGGCCGCTTCGCGTGCTTCCCTCTCAGCCTTCTTGGCGGCGCGCGCCGCGGCCTTCGCTTCGCGTTCGCGATCTCGCTCCTCCTCGTCGAGGGTCTCGATGAGCACAAGGAGCCGCTCCAGAGAATCGCGATTCTCCATGAGCTGGGCGAAGCGCTCGTACTGAGCGATGTGGAAGAAGGTCCGCACGAAGGGCTCGAAGAAGATGAGCGCCTGACTGCCGATGAAGCTCAGCGGCTTCACCGACTCGAGAAAGAACACCGCTGGCGTGGCCAGCCCCATCCGCACCACCCGACCGGCCACGGCAGAGAGCAGGGCCTCGTCCTCCGCTGGGAAGCTCCCTTCGGGGGCCGGCTTCGATCCCGCGTCGTCGCCTGGACTAGTCATGAGCACCTTCGCTCTTTCGTTTCGACCTGGGCAAGGGCGAAAGGCGGGCGGCCACCGCGGCGACCACCTGCTCTCGATTGCCGGCGAAGAGGAGCCTCACACCACGATAGGACTCGAGCCAGGAGGTGTGTCGGTATGGGCTCAAAGTAACGCCTCGCGCATCGGCGACATAGGTACGGAGAGCGGACCACTCGCGCCGCCGCGCCCCGAGGACCGATGTGGCGGCCACACCCTGGTCATCGATGCGGAAATTGGTCGGCAAGAAGTACGTGGCCAGCGACAGGAACAGGATGGCCAGGGCCACGCCGCCAATGATGGGACTACCGCCGTAGATCCCCAGAGCGAAGGCTGCCGCCAGGAGCGCCAGGGCCACGGCACCCGCCTGCGCCGGCCGTTCCGCTGCAGGCCACGCCCGCCAGAGGAGGGTCGCCGGTCCCCTCTCCTCCTTTCCTATGTCTCCGGCTTCCACCGCAGCTTGAGCTCACGGGCCGCCCGAGCCTCATCGAGACGGCGAACGGGGGTCGCATGGGGAGCCTCGTGCAAGAGGTCCGGGTTTTCACGGGCTTCACGGGCGATGTCCTTGAGGGCCGCCGCAAAGCGATCGAGGGAGTGCTTGGTCTCGGATTCAGTAGGTTCGATCATCATCGCCTCGTGCACGATGAGCGGGAAGTAGACCGTCGGCGCGTAGAAGCCATGGTCGAGAAGCCGTTTCGCCATGTCCGTCGTGCGCACCCCGTGCGCCTTCTGCCGGTCGCCGGAGAGCACGAACTCGTGCAGTGAAGGCCCGTCATAGGGCAACTCGAAGTCATCGAGCAGAAGCGCCTTCAAGTAGTTGGCGTTGAGCACGGCGTTCTCTGTCGCCTCGCGCAGACCATCGGGACCCAGCGCCAGGATGTAGGCCAGGGCGCGCACGTGCATCCCGAAGTTTCCGTAGAAGGAGTGGACCTTCCCCACCGAGCGCGGCCGGTCCCATTCGAGGACCACGCGACCGTCCTTCCTCTCGATCGTGGGACGGGGCAGGTACGGTTCCAGCGCAGCCTTGATCCCCACCGGACCGGAGCCCGGACCGCCGCCCCCATGGGGCGTCGAGAAGGTCTTGTGCAGGTTCAGATGGCAGATGTCGAATCCCATGTCGCCCGGTCGGGTGACACCGGCCAGTGCATTCAAGTTGGCGCCATCGAGATAGAGGAGTGCCCCGGCTTCGTGCACCCGGGCCGCGATCTGGACGATGTCCTCCTCGAAGAGGCCGAGCGTGTTGGGGTTGGTGACCATGAAGACGGCCGTCCGGTCGTCGAGAGCGCGGAGCAGCGCTTCGAGATCGACCAGTCCGCGCGCATCGGACTTGATCTCCACCGGTTCGAAGCCACACATCGCGGCGCTGGCCGGGTTGGTGCCGTGGGCTGAATCAGGGTAGATCACGCGCTTCCGGTCGTGCTCGCCGCGGTCATGGAAATACGCCCGTGCCATCAACAGGCCGGTGAACTCCCCCTGCGCCCCGGCCGCGGGCTGGAGAGTGATGTGATGCATGCCCGTGATTTCCGCCAGCAAGTCTCGCAGTTGGGCCATCAGGCCGAGGGCCCCCTGGGTGGCCGCCGCGGGCGCCAGGGGATGCAGGGCAGCGAATCCGGGGAGCGCGGCCAGGGCCTCGTTCACCTTCGGGTTGTACTTCATGGTGCACGAGCCAAGAGGGAACACGTCGCGGTCGATGTGATGGTTGAGGACCGAGATCCGCGTGAAGTGGCGGACCACCTGGGGCTCGGTGACCTCGGGCAGACGCGGCTCGCTCCGCCGCAAATGTGCTGATGGCAGCAGATCCTCCAGCGGAGTATCGGGTACATCGAGCGGTTCCAGGCGGTATCCGATGTGGCCAGGAACGGAGAGCTCGAAGATGAGCGGCTCGGGACCTCCGGTCATGGCACGAGGGTCAGGACCGGACGGTGACGTTCCGGTCTTCTTCCCGGTCTCCTGATGGGTCCGCTTCGGCGCGCTCATCTCCGTGCCTCCGCGAGTGCCGGTCCCGTCGCTTTCACGCCCGCCACAACGGAACCCAGTCGCTCGATCTCCTCGCGAGTCCGGCGCTCGGTGACGGCGACGAGAAGACCCTCCTCGAACTCAGGATCGAGTTGCCGGAGCGGAACCCCGGCGAGAATGCCCGCTGCGAGGCCACGCTCGATCACTGCAGCTGTCGGTCCGGGAACCCTGACGGCAAACTCACGGAAGAACGCTCCGTCGTGAAGCCGCGGGGCGCCGGCGCGTTCGAGCACGCGAGCAGCGAAGTGCGCCTTCTTCAGACAGTGCTCGGCGGTCTCGCGGATGCCTTTCTTTCCGAGCAGACTCAGACTGATGGTGGCCATCAAGGCGATGAGGCCGGTGTTGGTGCAGATATTGGAAGTCGCGCGCTCGCGCCGGATGTGTTGCTCGCGCGTCTGCAGAGTCAAGACGTAGCCCCGCCGCCCATCACGATCCACGGTTTCCGCCGCGAGGCGCCCGGGCATACGTCTCACGTGCTCAGCCTTGGCGGCGAAGAAGCCGAGGGCCGGCCCACCGAAGCTGGCGAACGTGCCCAGCGACTGCCCCTCGCCGACGGCCACATCCGCGTCGTAGTCTCCAGGGGGCGCGATGAGCCCCAGCGAGATGGGGTCGACGCTGGCAACGAGCAAGGCTCCGGCCCGATGGATCACCTCGGAGAGATGTCCGACATCCTCCAGCAATCCGAAGACGTTCGGGTGCTGGATGACCACCGCAGCGACATCGTCACCGATCTTCTCGGCCAGCAAGGCTGCGGGCGTCGTGCCGCCGGGTGCAGGAACGGTCTCGAAGGCGAGACCTGAGGCCGAGGCATACGTGCGCGCCACCTCGGCATGGAAGGGATGAACCCCGCCGAGAAGCAGGATTCGCGAACGCCGTGTCGCGCCCGCGGCCAGCAGGATGGCTTCGGCGAGGGCGGAGCCGCCGTCGTACATGGAGGCATTCGCCACATCCATGCCGGTGAGCTCGCAGATCAAGGTCTGAAACTCGAAGATCACGGCGAGGGTGCCCTGGCTCACCTCCGGCTGGTACGGCGTGTAGGCCGTCATGAACTCCGAGCGCGTTGCCAGCATCCGAACCGCAGCCGGAACATAGTGGTCATAGATCCCGGCACCGAGGAAAGAGGCCATGCGCTCGTTGTCGGCGTTCTCGGCGGCCATGGCACCGAGGACGCGCGACAGCCGGTCCTCGCCATGCGCCGGCGGCAGGTCGAGCAGTTCCTGCAGCAAGAGGCGTCGTGGGATGGACCCGAAGAGCTCATCAATGCTCGAAACACCCATGGCGGCGAGCATGGCTCGCCGCTCCGCATCACCCTTCTGAGAGTATCGGCTCACGCCACTTATCCCTCCGCGGAAACGGTCCCGCTCCCGCGCTTGCGAGCCGCTCCCCACCTCGGGCATGGGAGAGCGCGACATGGCGAACGACATGTTTGGCCGGCATCCGGAGCCGACCCCATCCTGCGTTCGAGGCGCCGGCTACGCCCCGATATGGTCGGCGTACCCCTTGGCATCGAGGAGTGTTTCGAGCTCACTCTCATCCTGGACGCGGATCTTGACCACCCATCCCTCTTCATACGGAGACTCGTTGATGAGGCCGGGATTCTTGTCCAGGTGGATGTTGATCTCGACGACCTCGCCGGAGACGGGAGCGTAGAGGTCGGCGACGGTCTTCACCGCCTCAACGAGACCGAACGGTTTCCCCTGGACCGTATTCTCTCCGATGTCAGGCAGCTCCACGTAGACGACGTCACCGAGCTCACCCTGGGCGTAATCGGTGATCCCGACGGTGGCGACACCATCTTCGATCTCGATCCACTCGTGGTCCTGGGTGTAGCGCAGATCCTCAGGGATGGTTGTTTCTTCCGCCATCAGTCCTCCCCCTCCGGCTCGTGCCGACGTGGGCCAGCGTCTCCGGGTCCGCATGTGAGCTCCGGATGCGCGTGGCAACCTCACTTCGCGCCGGGGCGTCCTCGCTTGTAGAACGGCTTCGCTACAACATGAGCCGAGAACACCTGGTCCCGAATCGTCACCTCGATCTCATCCCCCAGATTCGCCGAGTTGCTCGCAATGAGGGCAAGCGCATACGCCCCATCTAGAGTCGGCGCGAACATGCCGCTTGTGACCTGACCGATCGCCTGACCTCTCCACGCCACGCGACTACCCTGGCGCGCGATGCGCGCCCCGGCCATCTTAATCCCAACCAGCTTCCTGGGGATGCCTGTTTCCCGCTGGCGCAGCAGAGCATCGCGACCCAGGAACGGTTTGTCGAGCTTGACCGCAAAACCGATGCCGGCCTCGAGCGGCCCGATCTCGGGCGTCAACTCATGGCCATAGAGACAGAGCCCCGCCTCGAAGCGCAGCGTATCGCGCGCGCCCAGGCCAGCGGGTTGGACTCCCAGATCGACTCCCGCCGCCAGGAGCCCGGCCCACAACCTGGCCGCTTGCTCCGCATCGACCATGATCTCGAAACCGTCTTCCCCGGTGTACCCGAGCCGGGCGATGAGCGCATCGATCCCGAAGACCCGTCCGTGCTGGAAGCGGTAGTAGCCAAGATCATGGACGAGTGCTCCCCCGCGACCGAGGAGCTCGGGCGCGCGCGGGCCCTGCACGGCGACAAGGGCGCTGCGCGCCGAGATGTCGTCCATCTCGACCCCGGCCGGCCGGTGGCTCTCGAGCCAGGCGAAGTCCTTCTCGCGGTTCGAAGCGTTGACCACCATGAGGTAGTCACCGGCAGCAACGCGGTAGACGATCAGGTCATCGACCGTGCCGCCGTCCTCATAGCAAAGCGCCGAGTAGATGGCCTGGCCATCGGCGATGCCGGCGATCCGGTTGGTCACCAGGTGATCGAGGAAGGACTCGGCGCCGCGGCCGTGAACCCGGAAGCGCCCCATGTGCGAGACGTCGAAGAGACCGACCGCCTGGCGGACGGCGAGGTGCTCGGGAATGATGCCCGAGTAAGACAGGGGCATGTCCCACCCGGAGAAGTCGACCATCTTGGCGCGTAGCTCCCGGTGGGTGGCGTTGAGTGGAGTCTTGTGCGCAGCGAGAGCGGAGTCCATGGGTGTCGGCCGCTTCCTTGCCCCGCGGCGGGAGTCTGCTGCCGCCCGGTGCTTCCGGGCGGCGGTGAACAAGCGCCCGAGTCTAGACCCCCCTTCCGTCGGACGTCAATGACCCGCCGTCCTTATAACCTCCGTTCTTGAGGTCCTTTGACTCTGGGCGCGGGCACCGATCGGGACCCGGCCAGCGCGCGGCCGCCATGTTCCTGGAGCGCTCACGGTCCGCCCTGCTCCAGGCCCATCCCCAGGGTTCCTGAAGTCGCCTCGCACATCGCCATCGAGCCCCGGGCCTTGGCAATCCCCAGCGCGAAGCGCGCCCCAGCCAAGGCGAGGGCTGGAAATCATCATCCAGTCATGATATAGTGACCGCGTTCACGATGACCGTGGACAAGGAGGTCCCATTGGCCGCCGCAGCGCCTCCAGCCAGCGCCCCTCCCTCCCCGCCCGAACCGCGGCCGCCCCCGCGCGCTTCCCCTCTCTGCCGACATCTTCTCCCCCAACCCGTCCAGTTCCATCGCGCCCTTGCACAGTTGGTTGGGGTCCCGCCAGAAGAGCGGACCCTGCCCGGCACTGCGCACTCAAGGTGAGGTCCGCCATGAAGCTAGCCGTCCGGCTCGTCGCCGCTTCGCTCCTTCTCGGTGCCGCCCTTCCCGCGTCCGCCACCACCCCGATCAGCAGCTGGGGCACCACGATCACGGTCTCGAACGAGACCTATGTCCTCACCGCGGATCTCATCGATGCCGCCCAGGGCAGCGATGACTTCGCCATCGGCATCGCCCCCGGCGTCAGCGATGTGATCATCGATGGCGCGGGATTCCTGATCGATGGGCGCGACACCGCCGGAGCGGCAGACGACGACATCGGTATCGCCATGGTTGGCAACTCCGGCGCCCCGATTCGCAATGTCACCGTTCGCAACGTTCGCTTCACGGATATCGGCAACGCCGTCTTCGGCCAGGACGATCTCTGCCTCGTCACCATCGAGGATTGCGAGTTCTTCACGGTCAACGACTGGAGCGCCATCGAGTTCATCACGCTCACCGCGGGAGCCGAGCTCAAGTGGATCACCGTGCGTGAGAACTGGATCCACGACTCGGCCGTCTTTCCCATCAAGTTCTTCAACTACGCCAATGCCGGGGCCGGCGTTGCCGTCATGCAGCATGTCTACGTCGTCGGCAATGTGATCCATGACAACGCTCGCTCGACGACGCACCCCGAGAACTGGAATGGAGCAATCGGCTTCCGCCACGGGGCGGAGGATGTCCGCGTCTGGGACAATGTCGTCATTCACAACGACGGGCTGGCCGGTCTCTTCCTCGGCTCGAACGACGTGGCGGGTGATGTGTTCGATGGAGTTTCGATCCGGGGGAATCACTTCTCCGCCGCGACGGGCAACATCCGGGCTCCATCGGGAACGGTCGTGGCCTCGGGCATCACGCTTCACCAGGTGACGACGACGAGCGGAGACTTCTCGACGTGGGCGGTGAGCGGCAACTACCTCTATCAGAACGCCAACCGGGGCATCGACCTCATACCCGGCGGCGGGCCCGCTCCTCTGCCCACGAACGACAACTGGTGGGGTGAGGACGGCACGATCGCCGGCACCTACGGCAACGGCGCCAGCAATGCCACCGATGCGAGTCCCCTCGATCTGGCCGACGGCATTCTGGCCTCCCCTGATGCAGCCGGCATCGACCGCGCCCTCTCCGATGTCGACGGCTACTTGGCGCAAGTCGTCCTCCTCAATCAGGATGACGGAGTGCCTGGCATTCGCGGGTTCGATGTCGACTACGACTTTGCCGCGTCGCTCGCTCTGCTCAGAACGATCGAGGGCCCCTTCCTCCGGTTGCAGTACCCGACGACCACGTTCTTCGACGTGCCCCGGATCGGGGGCAGCGGCAACCAGCGCACGGCGTCAGGAGCCGTCCTCGGTGGCGGCGCTCCCCTCGCCATCGGCAATGGCGCTCTCGCCATTTCGATCTTCCGCGCCACCGCCGAGGATCTCGGCGCCGGGGACGACTACACGATCGACGCGGTCCTGCTTCGGGATCCGTTGAATGTGCCGCTCGCGGTCCTCGGGGATGATGATGCCAATCGTCCCGTTGACGATACCGACCCCACCGCGGGAGTCGCTTATACCGGTGGGGGCAACGGCTGCTTCAACACCCCCATGGCGAGCATCGATGTCACCGCCGATGACAACCTGGCACTCGAGGATATCCTCTATCGCTTCTACAAGGCGAGCCTCGACCCGGGTTGCTTCGTTCCCGTGGCCCTTGACCTGAACGGGACGGGCTATGGACCGAGCCCGACCGTGGTGACCTTCGCGGACGGCGACGGGGTCTATCTCTTCGAGGTCCGCGCCAGCGACGACGCGGGCAACTGGACCACCGCGAGCATCACGCTCACCTACGACACCACTCCTCCGGCTGACTTTGCCGGTGCCACGGGGGCCGTCGCGGTCCCCGGTCCGGGCACTCCCGCCGCCGAGGAGGTGCTCGTGAGCTGGAACGGGAGCTTCGAGGCGGGCGGTGATCTTCGCCTGCGCTACCTGCCCTATGGTGGCGCCGTCGGCAACTACGCCTACCCGGAATACGATGACGCCGCACCCACGCCCGGCCCGCACTACCCCGGACCCGGCGAGGGTACGGAGATCGATATCCCCGATGTCGCCACGGGCAGCGTCACGATCCCGTACCTCCTCGCTGAGCGCTCTTACTACTACTACGTCGTCTACGTGATCGACTGCGCCGGGAACCCATCTCCCGGTGTGGCTGGAAGCGCACGCGGGAGCGCGCTCAGTTACTACCTCGGTGATTGGGATCCGAACACCACTCCCGCCTGTGCCGGATCGCCGCAGTACGCGAGCGGTAACGGCGAGGTGGATTTCTGTGATCTCATCGGGCTCAGCGCCACTTTCGGCACCGGCGACGGCCAGCCCGGCTACCAGAACTTCGCCGATATCGGACCGACGACGCCGGGTCCGGGAGTCCTCGATCTCCCGGCGACCGACAATGTCATCGACTTCGAGGACCTGATCCTGTTTGCGATCAACTTCGGGAACGTGGCACCGCTTGGCGGGGACATCGTGCTCGGCGAGGAAGCGCCCGGAGTCATCGGCTTCGTGCTCGAACCGAGTGCTGGCGATCGCGACGAACACCTGATAGTTCATCTCACGCTCACCGGCAACGCGCGCGAGGTGAAGGGATTCGAGGCGGTGGTCGGGCACGCGCCAGGCCTCCGTTTCGTCGCCGCCCGACCCGGTCCGCTGCTCGGCGAGGAGGTCTTCTTCCGCGGCCTCGAGCGCGGCAACACGGTAAGCGTCAACGCCGCGGTCCTGACTGGAACCTTCGTCGGCTCCGGAGTCGTGGCCGAGCTCGAGTACCAGATTCTCGACCCTGGCGACACCTCCGTCGAGGTGGTCGGGGCCAAGGTTCGCGATACCACCAACCGTGAGCTCGGCGGCATGGTGACCACTGGAATCGAGGCTCCGGAGGTCGCCCCGGCGGCGACGATCTTCCACGCCCCGGCGCCCAACCCCGCCTTCGGAAGCGTGGCGCTCCGCCTGACCCTCGCCCAGCCCGCGGTGGCACGCGTTCGCATCATCGATGCGACCGGTCGCGTGGTGCGGACGCTGGCCGATGGCCCGCTCACGGCCGGGGATCAGGAGCTCATCTGGAACGGCAGGAACGACGCGGGGCTTCCAGCCCCGAATGGCATCTATCTCGTGGAGTTCGCCGCCGGTGCCAACCGGTCGGTGCACAAGCTGATGCTCGTGCGCTAGCCAAGTCATGAGGACCGGGACGGGGCCCTCCGTCCCGACTCGAGGAGGGGTCATGGTCCAATCGCGCTTGACGCAGCGGGTTCTCCTGAGCGCCCTGGTGGGGAGTCTCCTCTTCGCCGCACCCGCGCTCGCCGCTGTGCCCATCTCCAGCTGGGGGTTCGTGACGCTCTTCAGCGATACCACCTACGTGGTCACGACGGACCTGACGGAACCGGCGGGCACACAAGGGGTGAGCGGCACCGTCGCCATCCGCATCCCGCCATCGGTGCACGACATCGTCATCGAAGGAGGCGGCTTCACGATCGATGGGCGCGATACCGGCGGTAGCCCTGATCTCGACATCGGGGTGGCCATGAGCGGCATCGCCTCCGGATCGGTGCGCGACATCGTCATCAGGGATCTCCGCCTCACCGATGTCTCGATCGGCGTGCAGATCCAGGATTACGTCTGCCGGGCCGTTGTCGAGGACTGTGAGTTCGCCGCCTGTGTCAACCAGGCGGGGATCGAGCTGGCGAACGTGATCGGCGGCGCCGAGATGCGCTGGATCACCGTGCGTGACAACTGGTTTCACGATGGCGCCGGCGTTCCGATCCTGGTTCGCAACACCGCCAACGCCGGGCCCGGGGTGGCCGTGATGGAACACATCGCCGTCGTCGCCAATGTGGTCCATGACTACCGGCGCTCGCCGGCCTTTCCGGAGCCCTGGAACGCCGCCATCGTGCTCCGGCATGGCGGCAGCGAGCTGCGGGTCTGGGACAACCTGATGGTGGGAGGGACAGGCGAGTCCGGCGTCTTCATGACCTCGGATGACAGCTCCGACCAGCCCTACGATGCGGTCTCGATCCGCGGCAACGTGCTGGCCGGAGCGAGCGGCAACGTTCGCTCGGCAGGAGCCCAGAATGCCAGCGGCATCACGCTCGACCGCGTGACGACCACGACCGGCGATTTCTCGACCTGGGTGGTCACCGGCAACTACCTCGTCCAGAACGAGGCCTACGGCATCGAGCTCTTGACCGGGACCAACACCCCGGCGAGCCTGCCCGCGGATGGCAACTGGTGGGGTGAAGACGGCACGGTCACCGGGGCCTTCGGCAACGGAGCCCTCAATACCACGGACGCCTCGCCGCGCGACATCGCCGATGGCATCCTCGTCATCCCCTCGCGTTCCGCGGGTGGCGACCGCGCCGTGGCCGCTGTGGGCGGATTCGCCGGGGTCGCTGTCATCCTCAACCAGAACGACGGGGCACCGGGGATCCGCGGCTTCGATGTCGATTACGATCACACGGCCAGCTTCGCCTACCGACGCACGATCGAGGGCCCCTTCCTCGATCTGCAGGCGCCGACCGTGCAGTTCTACGACATCCCGCGGATCGGCGGGTCCGGGAACGAGCGCACGGCATCAGCCGCGATCCTGGGCGGCGGCGCCCCCCTGGCCGTCGGCAACGGAGTGCTCTTCCTGACCGTGCTTGCAGGCACCAGCGAGGACGAGGCGCCGGCCGCCGACTTCCTGCTCCAGGGCGCGGCGCTTCGTGATCCCGGGAACTTCCCGGTTGCCATTGCCGCTCTCACCGATGCCGATCGCCCGATCGACGACACACCACCGGCGGCGACCGTCACCCCTCCAGGCGGCAACCCCTGCGTCGGGAGCGAGACCGCGCCCGTGGGGGTCGCGGTGAGCGACGACTTCGCTCTCGAAGATGTGGCCTACCGCTTCCATCGCATCGATCTGGCTCCGGGCTGCTGGACGGCCCTCTCGCTCGACGAACCGGGCACTGCCTACACCGGTCCAGCCAGCGTACCTGTGACGTTCGGTTTCGGCGAGGGGACCTATGTGTTCGAGCTCCTTGCCACGGATGACGCCGGCAATGCCGCCATCGAGAGGCTCTTCCTCTCCTTCGATGAGACGCCTCCGGCGGACTTCACAGGCACCACGACCGCGCTCGCCGTTCCCGGTCCCGGCACGCCGGCGGCCGAGGAGGTTCGTTTCACCTGGAACGGCAGCTTCGAGGCTGGCGCCGACCTGAGGCTCCACTACCTCCCCTATGGCGGCACACCCGGGAACTACGCTTACCCCGAGTACGACGACGCGGGCCCGGTGCCGGGACCGCACTTCCCGGGCCCCACGGAGGGGACGGTGATCGATCTCCCCGATGTCGCCTCCGGAAGCGTGGTCATTCCGTTCACGATCGCCGAACGTTCCTACTACTACTTCACCCTCTACGTGTTCGACTGCGCCGGAAATCCCTCGCCGGGGGCCAGCTCGACCGTGCGCAAGAACGCCCTCAGCTATTACCTGGGCGACTGGGACTCCCACAGCCCACCGGCCTGCCCCGGGTCGCCCGAGTACACGAGCGGCAACGGCGAGGTCCACTACTGCGATCTGATCGGAATGAGCCGTGCCTTCGCCACGACGCCGAGCGACCCCAACTACTCCGCCTATGTGGACATCGGTCCGACGACCCCAGGGCCTTCCCCCCGTGATCTACCCGTCACGGACAATGTGATCGACTTCGAGGACCTCATCATCTTCGCGGTCAACTTCGAGACCGTGTTCCCCTTCGCCGGCGATGACGAGACCGTGCTGGCCGACGAACGGACGGGGCGAATCGGCTCCGTCCGCCTCACCCTCGACGTGACATCGCGCGAAGAGGACCGAGTGCTGGCCAGGCTGCGGGTCGACGGCGACGTTGAAGAGCTCCTCGGTCTAGAGGCGGTGATCCTGACACCGGGCTTCGAGCTGGTTCGGGTCCGTCCGGGACCCATCGTGCCGGACTCGCACTTCCTGATCGCCGTGCCGCACAAGGATGGATGGACCTTCAACCTCGCCCTGCTCGGACCGGAGGCACGACTGGCAACCGCGGGCGTGGTGGGCGAGATCGAGCTCCGGCCCACGGGGAGCCTGGATGAACCCACATGCCGCCTTCAGAGCCACAAGCTCCGCGACCGCCGGAATCGCGAGCTGGATGGGTCCGGAGGCGTTGCGGCGGTGGGAACCGGGCCCCCCGCGAGCGACATTCCACGCACCTTCGCCCTGGCCGAGCCCGTTCCTAACCCGGCCAATCCGGTCACGAGCATCAATTTCTCTGTGCCGGGCCGCTCCGAGCTGAGGATTCACGTCTATGACGCGGCAGGTCGGCTCGTGGCGCGTCTTTTCGAGGGCATCGCCGAACCCGGCGAGCACACGGTGACATGGCGCGCCGACGAGCATGCCAGCGGCATGTACCTGATCGAGATGACGGCGGGTGAATTCCGCGCGGTGCGGAAGGCGCTCATCATCAAGTAGGAGGTCGGTGATGGCACGATTCCTTGCGCTGATTGCAGTCGCCTCACTAGCCGGGATGCTGGCGGTGACCGTGGCCCTCGCCGAACCGATCGTCTACCTGCGCCCCTTGTGCCTGGACATCCAGGCTGGGCAGACCCTGACGGTGCACCTCAGCGTGGGCGACACCGGGGATGAGATCAGCTGCTTCTATGCGGTGATCGCGTACGATCCAGCCAGGATCGTCATCAACGATGTCACCGAGGGCGGTCTCTACGTGTCGACATCCGAGCCGACCTATCCGGGCTGGACGGCGACGGCGCCCGATTCCTTCGAGGTCTACAACTGCATCCTGGGTTCGGGAACGTTCGTGCTCGGACCGGGCGATCTCGCCGACATCGAGGTCGAGGGGCTCGTCACCGGGCCGGCGCCGATGACGATCAGCTTCATCGACATCCGGGACCGGAACCGGGACTCCTACCCCACGCTCTTTGTCGTCAATTGCGGCACGACCGGGCTTCCGGCGGAAGCCGAGACGCCGGCGATCGCGCCGCGCCTCAGGGTCGCGCCGAACCCGGCACCGGGCCGAGCTCGGATCGAGCTTCTCGGCCCGGTGCCGGCGGGGAGCGTCGACATCTACGATGTCGCCGGCCGGCTCTGCCGCAGCCTCGGTGTCGCTGCCGGCGGCGCCGTTCTCCGCTGGGATGGTCGTGACGACCACGGCCGCAACCTGCCGCCCGGGATGTACCTGATCCGGGGCGGTGAGAAGGGGGAACTTGGAACCAAGTTGCTTCTGATTCGCTAGGAGGGCGCACGGCCGCTCGGCCGCCAGAGCCCCTGCTTCCCATCGCCCCCTGGCCGCTCATGGGGACACAGTGAGGAGAGGATCATGCACAAGCCGCAACTGATCTTGCTGTCTTCTGCCATCGCCCTGGTGCTGGCCGCCGCCGTGGCGGCGGCTCCAGTGGCCACGCGCTTAAGCGAGAACCCGGATGACATCGTGGGTCCTCCCATGGCCGTCCGCGGTTTCTCGCCGCTGTCGGTGCTCGGGAGCCCGGCCAATCTCGATGATGGGATCCAGCTCGGAGGCGACTACGGGCGGCGCATGCAGGCGGACGTCACCGAGGACAATGCCGGCAATGGAGGGGGCGATTCGGATCCTGACGATGCCGGATGGGACTGGGTGCGCACCTCGCCTCCCGATCCCTACGAACACTCGGCGACGGCAAGCCCCACGAACCTCTACGGCGTCTGCTCCCTCGGGCTCTACTACGCGCATCTGCGCAATCCCGGCGACGCCGGCATCCTGCAGGCCATGACCGACGCCGCCGTGTGGAGCAGGAACGCTGGGAGCGGGAGCATCCGCACCTCTGCCGACATGATCTTCCTCATGCTGTATGCGGATCTGGTGACGGATAACACCTTCGCAGATGCGGCCAAGGCCAAGATGGATGCCCGAATCGCGGCCGCGGGCACCAACGGGACCGATCTCGCTGTCTACATTCGAGATCTCCGCGGCGTCACGCAGAACTACCCCAACGGCATCATTGCCTGGGACATCGGGGCCTATGTCGTGGCCTGTCAGATGCTCTTCGACGCGGGCTACGGATCACCTTATGACACCTGGGCCGACCAGATGGCCGAGGTGCTGTGGCAGGATTCGTTCAACGATGACCCCGGTCTCTTCGATGTCGTCGATGACGCCGGCTGGGATCCCACCTACACCAATCGCAACTTCTGGTGGTACAACCTCGGCATCTCGGGCCTGATCGACGCCTTCGAGACGTCAGGTGTCCACACCGCCGAGATCCCGGGCCTGGTCCAGCGCATCCTCGACAGCCAGGCTTCCACGGGGGCGATCTGCTTCAGCTATGGCGTCCATGCGGATGACGAGGACTGGCAATCGACGGCCTACGCGGCCATGTCCCTCGCTCGTCACGACAAGCCGACCTACCAGCTCGATATCAGCCACATGGCCTACTACATGGCCGCCACCCAGGATCCGACCCACGGCTCCTGGCTCTACTCCGGCGGTGACCACTATCCGGAGGTTTGCCTCGAGAACGTCTCGGGCATGTACTTCGGCGAGCCACCCACGGAGGTTCTCGTCGACGACGACTTCGTCGATCAGGATGCGGTGGATACCTACAACGCCGCCAACAGCACCAGCTACGTCCTCGGCTACGACGCCTTCGACAACATCCAGGATGGCGTCAATGCCGTCTCCGGCAGCACGGTCAACGTGCTTCCGGGGACGTATGAGCAGCAGGTGGTGATCACGACCAATAACCTCGTTCTTGCCGGGTCCGGCGTCGGCAGCACGATCATCAAGTCGCCGGTAAGTCTCGCCGCCTCATTCAACACCGGGGTCAGCAATTACCCGGTGGTATTCATCAACGGAGCGACGGGAGTCACGATCCAGGACCTCACCGTCGACGGTTTCGGCCGCGGGAACTCGAACTACCGCTTCATCGGTATCGCCTACTGGAATGCCGGTGGGACGATCCAGGACTGTCGCATCACTGGTATACGTGAGGCGCCGCTTAGCGGGAATCAGCACGGGGTCGGCATCTATAGCTACAACAACACCGGTGGTCCATACGCCTTGAACGTCCTTGCCACGACAGTTGATGACTACCAGAAGAACGCAATGGCGCTTTCCGGGGATGGCATGGTCGTAAGCGTGGCCAACTGCACTACGGTTGGTTCCGGAGATCTAGGCTTGGGACTGCCGGCTCAGAATGGCATCCAGGTCAGCTATGGAGCCAGCGGTTCGGTTTCATCCACCTCCATCTCCAATATGCGGTATACGCCGGCGACATGGGTGGCCAGCGGGGTTCTGGTCTATCTGCCTGGTGACGCAGTCACCCTCAGCAGCCTGAGCGGAGCCAACGCGATCACCAACGTGCAGGCTCCGATCAGCTGGTACGACGGATCCGGATCAATGACTGATGTGGAGACGGTCGGCGGATCGGACTTTGGACCTGTGTACATCGAGAATGCTTCGACGGTCTCCAAGACTGCCGAGTCGAGTCCGCGGCGCTCCGAACCTCTTTCAGAGGAACGCCAGCAGTCGGGACCGCCCGTGGCAACGAGCTTCAGCGTTAGCGTTTCCGGAAGCTGCTTCACGGGCACCGGGGTTACCGGGACCGCGGGCGTTTATGCCTACTCAGCGGGCATGCCACTCAGTGTCTTGGTAAACAACACTACGCTCAGCAACTGGGACTATGGCCTTGTCGCTGATGGCGCAGCCGTCAACCTGACCGCCCAGGACAACTCGATTTCCGGGAATGTCAGCGCCGGCTTCGACAACACGCTGAGCCTCGCCGCCCAGGATGCAGAGTACAACTGGTGGGGTCATGTTGGCGGACCGGCCGGGGGCGGAGACCTTGTCCTCGGTACCGGGGTTGATTACACGCCGTGGCGCACGGACGGCACGAGCACCACGCTCTGCGCCTTTACCCCGGCCAACACCAACGCGGTTACGCCCGGACCGGCGCCGAGCTGCATCTCGACGGTGAATCCGTGCGTCACCATCCCGGTCGACATCGCGCGGAGTGACAACGCGAATCTCCGTGGTTTCAGCATCCAGGTCACGCTCTCCTCGGAGCTGGCGCTGTGCGGATCCGGGATCAGCGAGGGCACTTACCTGAGCGGCATCGGTGGCACGAACTTCCAGGTCACGGGATCCAATCCCTACACCGTGGACTGTGCCATCCTCGGCGGCACGTGCGGCGCAACGGCGCCAACCGGCAATCTTTTCAACCTGAATGTGACGAGCGCGAGCCCGACAGCCACTGGAACCATCAGCATCACGGGCGTCACGCTGCGCGACTGCGTCAACCAGCCCATTCCGGGTTCGCCCGGCACGCCACTCTCGATCACGATCGACAACACGCCGCCGGTGGCGGTCACGAACCTCACGGCCACGCAGGTCAAGGCCGCGAATGACTCGGATGGCACGACGAAGATCACCCTCAACTTCACCGTCCCGGGAGACGCGGCGGTGACCGAGGTCTACCGGGCGCCCTACGGGAACTATCCCGAGTACGACGACCCGACGCCGACTCCGGGCGCCGTGCCGAGCGCTCCCTCCTATCCGCCGGCTGCACCCTGGGCTCCGACCGGCGTCACGGGAACCGGGCAGACCGATGAGGTGGCCTGGCCGGCGCGTGACTTCTGGTACTACGCCGTCTTCACCAAGGACGCCTGCGGCAACGTGTCCGCGGTCTCGAACATGACCGACGGAACGCTCAACTACCACCTCGGCGATGTCACGGCACGCCTCCGGCGCAGGGGACAATGTGGTCGGTTACCGTGGACATCTCGCTCCTCGGAGCTCACTACGGCATCACCCTCATTCCCAACGATCCATTCAACTACCTCGACGTCGGTCCCACCACCGACTACTCGGTGGATGCCCGGCCGACGACGGACAACCTCATCAACTTCGAGGACCTGATCGTCTTCGCCATCAACTACGAACTGGTCGGCAAGAACGCAGCCCCATCCGGTATCAACGACATCCCGGACGGCAGACCGACGCTCGTGCTCCGCACCGAGGCGACGGCCGATGGCATCCTCGCCCACCTCGTCCTCGCGGATAACCCGGGCAGCGTGAAGGGTATCCACGCCGTGATCGAGTCCGACCCAGGGCTCGCCCTGGTCACGGTCGAAGAGGGAGCTCTTCTCGCGGGCCAGGAGGACATCTTCTTCCGCCATCTGGCCGAAGGCGGTACCGGCATCCATGCCGCGGCGCTCGGCAACGGGGTCGCGATCCACGGCTCCGGCGAGGTCGCCACGCTCCGCTATCGCGGTCGCGGCGACGTGCGCCTGGCGGTGACCGATCTCCGCGATCTCGACAATCGCTTCCTCGGTGATCCGCCGACGACGACGGCGGTGGCCGAGGCGGCACAGGCCGTGATCCCCGAGCGCTTCGCGCTCCTCGCGGCCCAGCCCAATCCCTTCAACCCGTCGACCACGCTCCGCTTCAACCTGCCGGTGGCCTCGCACGCCACGCTCGCGATCTACGACGTGAGCGGGCAGCTGGTGCGCATGCTCGTCGACGGCGATCTACAACCGGGCGAGTTCTCCGCCTACTGGGACGGCCGGAACGGCCGGGGCCAGACGGTGAGCTCGGGTGTGTATCTGGTGCGGATGCGGGCCGGCAGTTTCGAGGCCACGCAGAAGCTCCAGCTCCTCAAGTAAGAACGATCCGGGGCGGGGAGCTTCTGCGCTCCCCGCCCCTTTCGACTCCGCGACCGCCGGGCGGAGCCCACAAGGAGGACAGGGCCGATGCAATCACACTCACGCTTCTGGATTCCGGTGCTGATCATGATGGTCGCCGTTGCGGCCATCACGCTGCCCCCGACCAGCGCCGGCGCACGTGTTTCCCCGACCGAAGATGCGCCGGGGGGCGCCGACCTCGATCGCACCCCGGTCGAGACTCCGGGCGACGCCAGCGATGTGAAGAACCTCGCTACCGGTCTGTTCTACGACAGCGTGGCCCTGGCTCTGGCCGACCCCCTCACACTCGACGGTCATACGCTGGAAGTGCAGAGCAGCTATGCGGAGGGCCTGGTCGACGTCAACAAGGCGGTCACCATCCAGGGGCTCTTGGGATCCGAGGTCATCACGCCGACCACGAACACCGGGAGCTCGGGTGACGCTCGTGGCTGGTTCCTTGTCACCGTTCCCGGAGTGACCATCAAGAACCTCAACTTCGATGGCACCGGCTTTCTCATTCAGCAGGCGGTCCGCTGCCTCGAGGATGTCGTCATCGAAGACTGCTCGTTCTCGAACATCAGCTACTCCCTCTACACCGGCATCGGAGTGGTCGGATTCAAGATTACGACGGTCAATCGATGCAGCTTTGCCAACATCGAGCGCATCGGCATCATCCTCTTCGGGCTCGACGCCAATGGGTTCGTCAACGAGTGTACCTACACCGGGAAGGGCATCGTCGACGGCCTCGACTACGGAATCGAGCTGGGCGGAGGAGCCATCGCCGCTCTGTACAACAACACGATCACCAATTGCCTGGGAGTCGCATCGAGCGACGGCTCGACCTCGGCTGCCACCCTCATCACGACCTACTTCGGCCTGGGGACCATGGGAGATGTCTCCCATAACTTCCTCAACAACAACACAGCTGCGATTGCGGCCGGATATGATGCGGCCGACGAGTCGATGGTGATGGCTTACGAGAACGACTTCTCAGGGAACCTATCCTACGGTGTCGAGAACACTTCGTCGATCAGGATCACGGACGCCTCCGCCAACTGGTGGGGCACCAATGACCGCACCACGGTCGCGTCCCTGACCTCGGGCACCGTCGACTACACGCCCTGGACCGATGTGGGCACCGACACATCGGCGGATCCTGGCTTCCAGCCCGACCTCTCGACGCTCCACGTCGATGCCGCAAGCCCACAACTGGGCTCTAGCATCCTGCAAGAGGCCATCCAGCTCGTAAGCGGTAGCACCGTCATCGCAGGGCCTGGCACCTACGTCGGGGGTATCAACCTCAACAAGTCGGTAACGCTCCTTGGCGCTCAGAGCGGCGTTCCGGCATGTGGCCGCGTGGTCGGCCCGCCGAATCCGGCGGTCGAATCGATCATCACCGGCGGCGGGACGCCCCTACTCAAGCTCCTCGGCGGCTGCGCCGGCAGCGTGATCGACGGCTTCGCCTTCATCGGCGGCGCCAAGGGCATCGAATCCAGCTCCGGCCCGATCAACAACGTGCAGATCCTGAACAACCACATTGCCGGCTTCACGGGCAGCGGCGTCTTCTTGAACGATTCGGGAACCGACATTACCGTGGATCAAAACAACATCGATGGATCGAGCCAGACGGGCGCCGGTGGTATCTTCCACCTCGATCAGGACAACTTCGATGGGTTGCACTTCACCAGCAACTGCGTCCTCAATTCCGTCAACGGTACCGGCCTCTTCGTCGATGGCAATCACAATGTCGGCGCCAGCGGGCTTCGCACGCCGCTCATCGACGGCAACCAGTTCACCGCCAATAACACAGGAACGAATCTCGGACGGTTTGCGTTCGAGTTCGGAACCATCAGCAACAACACCTTCTCCGGGAGTGGGTTTGACGGATTGCAGGGCGGCATCCAGAACACGGCGATCACGGGCAACACCTTCTCCGGGAACGGCCGTTTCGGACTCGCCCTGACCGGTTTCGGAGGCAGCAGTGATCCCACGCGCGGAGCACAGAACTGCACCATCACGGGGAACAGCTTCACCAGCAATGTGAGCGCGGGGCTGCTGTTCAGCGGGAGTCAGTACCCTGGCACCATCTCGACGAACATCGCCAACAACAACAACTTCACCGGAAACATCGGCCCAGGCGCGTCGTATTCGGGCACCGAGACCCTGGATCTCACCTGCAACTGGTGGAGTGACCTGGGCGGCCCGGACTACTCGCCGACCAATCCCAATCCGCCTGGAGACGCAATCGTCGCGGCCAGCGCGCTTTTCGCCCCGTGGCTGAACGGCGCTGCTCCGGGCGGCAGCTGTGACCAGTACGGCAACAATACGATCGCGGCGAACACGACGGGGCTCTGCATCTCGACGGCGACGACCTGCGTGACCGTGCCGGTCGAGTTCAACCGGCTCGACGCGAGCCCGGCCCGCGCCGTGAGCGTCACGATCCAGCTCAGCTCGAACATCGAGCTGTGCGGCGCCATCACCCAGGGCACCTGGATCGGGCCCTACAACTCGGTCTTCCAGGTCATCGACAACACCGGTGGATCCTACACCGTGGATCAATCGATCCTCGGCACACCCTGCGGGATCACGACCGGGGGCACCCTCTTCACGGTGCCGGTCCGGAAGACCACGGCCGCCGGCGACGGCACGGGAACCATCACCGTGACCGCAGCCGATGTCCGTGATTGCGGTAATCCCGCTGTGACGCTGCCGGGCATTGCTGGCGCCCCGGCCTCGATTCCGATCGACATCACGGCCCCGGCGGCGGTGGCGCTGACCGCCGCTCAGGATCTCACCTCGAACGGCACCGACGGCACGACCTCGATCGATGTCACCGTCCCCAACACGGTGGTCGCGGGCGACGAGGTCCGCGTCTACCGCAAGGGCTTCGGCAACTACCCGGAGTACGATGACCCGCCCAGTCCGGGTGCGGTGCCCATGATACCCACCACGGAGGCAGCGGCGCTGGGCACGGGCTGGACCCTCGCCTTCTCGACCACCGGTCCCTACCCCATCACGGTCCCGAACGAGCCCACGACCCGGGACTTCTGGTACTACGTGGCCTTTGCCGAGGATCCCTGTGGCAACGTGGGCGGGGCCACCGCGATCACGGGCGGCAACCTCAACTACCACCTCGGCGATGTCACCGACGGCACGACGCCCGGCAACGGCGACAACTTCGTCGATGGCGCCGACATCTCCGCGCTGGGGACAGCCTACGGCCAGGTGGACGGCGGGCCTTTCTACCAGAACTACATCGATGTCGGACCCACCACCGATGGCTCCACGCGCGGTCGCCCGATCACCGACAACCAGATCGAGTTCGAGGACCTGATCCTCTTCGCGATCAACTACGGGAACGTGAGCCTGAACGCCCCGGCGGGTGGTTTGGCGGACGTGCCTGACGGCAGGCCCGTACTCCTCCTCCGCACCGAGGCCACCGCCGACGGCATCCTCGCCCACCTCGTGCTCGAGGACAACGCCGGCCAGGTCAAGGGCATCCACGCCGTCCTCGAGTTCGATCCAGGGCTCAGCCTGGTCGCGGTCGAGGAGGGGGCGCTCCTCCAGGCTCAGGGCCAGCCGGTCTTCTTCCGTCACCTGGAGGAAGCCGGTGCCGGCATCCACACCGCCGTCCTCGGTAACGGCATCGGCCTCCACGGCACAGGCGATGTCGCCACGGTGCGCTTCCGGGGCCGCGGCGAGGTGCGGCTCGGCCTCGCCGACCTCCGGGATCTCGATAACCATGCCATCGGCGATCCGCCCCAGACCACCGGCATCGAGCCGGCGGCGGTGACACCCACGCCCGAGCGCTTCGAGCTGCTCGCGGCGCAACCCAATCCCTTCAATCCGTCGACCACGCTGCGCTTCCGGCTGCCGCAGGCGGCTCACACCACGATCTCGATCTATGATGTGAGCGGGCAGCTCGTGCGCACCCTCGTTGACGGCGATCTGCAACCGGGCGAGCACACCGCCTTCTTCGATGGGCGGAACGCTCGGGGCCAGACGGTGAGCTCCGGCGTCTATCTGGTGCGCATGCGGGCCGGCAGCTTCGAGGCCACGCAGAAGCTCCATCTCCTCAAGTAGAACTGAGGTAGAATTGGATGAGGGTTGAGCGAGGCCGGGGCGCCACCAGGGCGCCCCGGCCCGCCTCCCAGAACCGATCACCGCTTCACGAAGGGGTCGCCATGCGGACTTCCTCGACTGCCGCCATCCTCCTTGCCACGTTCGTCCTCGTGCTCTCCGCCTCGGCAACGGCGCAACCGGCGGACTTCAACGCCTTCCTGCTGCCCGAGCTGAGCACGATCGACGTCGGGGACACTGTGTTCGTCCGCTTCGAAGTGGATGCGACGGCGATGGAGTTCAACGGCTATGAAGTGACGATCCAGTACGACCCCACGATCGTCGACTTCCTGCCGCCAGTGATCGAGGGTCCGCTCATGACCGGCGCTTGCGGGAACACCTTCAAGTCGCTCACGCAGACCGATTCGACGCTCACCTACGCGCACGTGATCCTCTGCGCCGGGGTTGCTCTCAACGGCCCGGGCCTGCTCTCCACCTACCGATTCCAGGGTCTCGCCAACGGGGTGAGCCCGGTCACGATCATCAGCGATCCCGATCGCACGTTCGCCAATGCGGGGATATGGATCAGCCCCGGTCACCCCACCTTCCCGCGGCAGGTGATCTTCCATAACGCGGAAATCCGGGTCGGCCCGCAGTCCGGCATCGACTCGGGCGCCGTGCCACCGCCTACCTTCCATCTCGGGCAGAACGCGCCGAATCCGTTTCGATCGCTCACCACCATCCCCTTCGAGCTCGCAGCCGATGGTGAGGTCACCTTCGAGATCTTCGATGTTCTGGGCCGCCGCGTGTGGTCGGATGCGTGGACCCTCACGGCGGGGACCCACACCCTGCGCTGGGATGGAGTCAGTTCCAGCGCCTCAACGCTTCCCAACGGCGTCTACCTCTACCGGTTGACGTCCGCGACCGGGAGCGAGAGCCGCCGTCTCGTCCTCACCCGCTAAAGGTGAGCGCCGACGGCGACTGACTTTCGTATCACGTCGAGGTCTGCTTGCCAGTTCCCCCCAACGAGGCAAGAGATCAACTAGCTGCTAGCGCAGCAGGCCTTGCAGCACGTCCCGGATAGGAGCGCGACCATGTCGTGGTCAAAAGGGACTTCCGCACGGTCTCACCTCGCAGTAGCCGTACTTACCGCTTGTTTTGGACTCGCAGGCGCTGCCCCAACTCACGCTTTGCCCTTCGATAGCATGCCTCTGCAACCGGTTTCGGTCTCCGCAACGACGGGAGAGAAACCGCAATCGAAGGTCTGGTCCCACGGCGGCCAGTGGTGGTGCGTGCTCCCCGATGGCAGTGGCAGCTGGCTCAGGCGTCTCGACGGCGACACCTGGACCGACGTGCTCCAGCTCTCGACCAACACGGGGACCAAGGCGGATGTGAAGGCTGTCGGCGATGACGCCCACGTGCTCCTCTTCGCAGGAGCAACCTCGCAACTCGTCTCCCTGCACTATGGGGCAAATACCTACTCCATCAGCAGTGGCCCGACGTCGATCACGCTCGACAGTGGTGTGGAGATCGCCACCATCGACATAGACTCGACCGGCCGCATGTGGCTGGCCTCGGATGGCACGACCACCATCAACGTCCGCTACAGTGATCCCCCGTACACAGCATGGAGTGGTCCAGAGACCATCGCCACCGGCGTCAGCACCGACGACATCTCGGTCGTCGTCGCGCTGCCGGCGGAACTGAGCGTGGGTGTCCTCTGGTCGAATCAGGCAACCCGGCGCTTCGGCTTCCGTGTTCACCCGGATGGTTCCCCACCCTCTATCTGGGGGGACGACGAAGTTCCGGCCTCGCAGTCCGCACAGAACGTCGGGTTGGGCATGGCCGACGATCACCTCAATGTCGCCGTGGCCTCGGACGCCACACTGTACGCCGCAGTCAAGACCAGCTATGACACGGCAGGCTATCCCCGCGTGGCGCTCCTCGTCCGCCGGTCCAACGGCCCCGCTCCCGGATCGTGGGACGACCTCTACAGCGTGGATGAAGCCGGAACCCGCGGCATCGTGCTCCTGGATGAGATCACCGATGTGGTCACGGTCGTCTACACCTCGACCGAGGGTCTCAATGACATCGTCTTCAAGGAGTCTCCAACCTCCGCCATCTCGTTCGGCGCTCGCAGCACGCTCATCGCCGGGTCCAACAACGACGTCACGAGCACCAAGCAGAACATCGTCGGCGAGGTGGTTCTCCTCGCCTCGACGGCCACCACGGCGACCGGCGTCCTCCGCTCGAACGCCGCACTCGCCGGGCACTGGCCCATGGACGAGACCGGAGGACTTCAAATCCTGGACGTCTCCGGCAATGGCAACGACGGGATTGTCGTCGGCGCACCGGCCAGGGTACCGGGCATCCAGGGTCTGGCCCTCGATTTCAATGGCTCGAGCCAGTACGCGACTATCGCACCCGACCCGACGCTCGATATCACCGGGGAGATCACCGTGGCCTGCTGGGTCTATCCCCGCGTTGTCAACACCCAGAACCTGATCAAGAAGGCCATCAACGGCAACACCAACGGCTACGAACTGTCACTGGCCTCCTCCACATCCGGATCCGGCCCCAGCAAGTTCTTCTTCCGTTTCAACCAGCAGTCGAGCGGCGATACCTATCGTGTCAACTCGACGACCAACTATCCCCTGAACACCTGGACTCACATCGCCGGAACCTATGACGGCTCGGTGATGCGCCTCTACGTGAACGGCGTGCTCAACAACTCGGTCACCGGCCCGGCTGCGATCGCGAGCAACACGCTTGCGGTCTGCTTTGCGGCTCAGCCGGATGCCGGGGCCAGCTTCAAGCTCAACGGTCGCATGGATGATGCGCGCATCTTCTCCCGCGCGCTCTCCGCAACGGAGATCGCGGCACTGGCCGACGCCGCTCCTCCCACAGTGGCGCTTCTCGCTCCCAACGGTGGTGAGATCTGGCCTGTCGGATCGAGTCAGACCATCTCCTGGACCGCAACCGACATCATCGGCGTGACGGCCATCGACATCGAATATTCGACCGACTCCGGCGCGAGCTGGGATGTCGTGGCGACGGGTCTGGCTAACAGTGGCACTTTCGCCTGGACCGTACCAACGACGCCCACGCCGGCAGCCCGGGTCCGAGTCGCCGCGTATGACGCCGCCGGATCCACGACGAGCGACGCGAGTGATACCGACTTCGAGATCCAGGCCGGTGGCGCTCCGGTGGTCGCCTTGGACGCCCCCAATGGCGGCGAGCTCTGGCCGGTCGGGGCCACCCGCAACATCACCTGGACGGCATCGGACGACCAGGGCGTCACCGCCATCGATCTCGAGCTTTCGACCGACAGCGGGTCCTCATGGTCCGACATCGCGGTCGGGCTGGCGAACACCGGCACCTACGCCTGGCTCGTCCCAACCACTCCGACTAGGGCAGCGCTCGTTCGCGTCACAGCTCATGACGCCGATTTGAACAGCACGAGCGATACGAGCGACGCCGTCTTCGCCATCGCCGATCTCGCATCCCCTCTCGCCTACTGGCCATTCGAAGAAGGTGGCGGGCCGGAGATCCTCGATGCTTCCGCTCTCGGCAACGACGGCACCCTCTACGGTAGCCCGAGCTGGGCAACCGGCGTCAGAGGGCAATCCCTCGTCTTGAACGGCTCGACCCAGTACGCGCTCGTTCCCGATAACCCGAGCCTCGACCTGACCACCGGGATCACGCTGGCCTGCTGGGTCAAGCCCGGACGCGTCGGAACCCAGTACGTCATCAAGAAGGCCATCATCGATGGTGGACCGGGAAGCGATGGCTACGAACTCTCCCTGGCGACAACCGGGGTCGCCTTTGTCCGCTTCAACCAGGTAGCGTACGCCAACACGTATCGCATCAACGCCACGACGCCCTACCCGACCGACGGCACGTGGATGCACCTGGCGGCCACCTTCGACGGGACGGCGATCCGCCTCTATGTCAACGGGACGCAGGAAGGTGCGACGTTGAACATGCCGGTTCCGATCACCATCAACACCTTGCCACTGGGGATCGGCGCCCAGAGCAACGGGACCACCCCCTTCCAGGGGGCCATGGATGAGGCGCGGGTCTACGGCCGAGCGCTCAGCCCGACCGAGGTTCGCATCCTCGCTGATATCACGCCGCCGACCATCACCCTCTCGAGCCCCAACGGCGGCGAGGTATGGCTGGCCGGATCGACCCAGGCCATCACCTGGACGGCCGCCGACGACGTGGAACTCGACACCATCGCCCTCGACTTCTCGACCGATGGCGCCTCCTGGTCGTCCATCGCATCCGGTCTCGCCAACTCCGGTTCATACGACTGGGTCGTGCCTGCCGTGCCGAGCACGACCGTGCGTGTCCGGGCCACGGCCCGGGACGCGGCGACCAACAGCGCGAGCGATCAGAGCGACGCCGATTTCGAGATCCGGACCGAGTTGCTGCCCGATCTGGCCATCACCCCTTCCCCGCTCGATTTCGGTCCGGTGGTGATCGGCAGCACGGCCTCGCAGGAGCTGACCTTGACTCACATGGGCGAGATCGATGATCCTCCGATCGAGTTGACCGCCCTCACCCTCGGCGGCTCACCGGCCTACTCCATTCCGGCGTCTCCGACGCTTCCACTCCTCATCCCACCTCAGGGTTCGGTCGTCCTGACCCTCCAGTTCGCCCCCCTGGATCCCATCGCACATGCCGGGAACCTCGAGGCGACTCATGACGGCAACAACACCCCGCTCAACGTGGCGCTGCTGGGACAAGGCGTTACCGGAGTGGTGGCTGCTCGTGCCGACGATTGCATCACGGCGACTGATCCGTGCCTTTCGGTCGCCGTCGAATACGAGCGCGTCGACGCGATACCGGCTCGGGGCGCTTCCATCCATATCCAGCTCAGCCCCGAGCTCGAGCTCTGCACACCGGATGATCCGGGACTGAGCATCCTCCAGGGATCATGGCTCGCGAGCTATGCCTCTACCTTCCAGGTCGGTGATCTTGGTGGAGGCCTGTACATCGTGGACCAGGCCATCCTCGGATCGCCCTGCGGCGCTACGGGAGGCGGTACCCTGTTCACGATCGACGTGAGAGGAACCGTCGCCGACGGATCAGGCACGATCGCTGTCGGCAGTGTCGTCGTCCGCGACTGTGTCAATCAGCCAATCGTGACCACCGCCGGCCCAGATGCCGAGGTGGTCATCGATTCGACCGTACCCGCCCCGGTGGACGACCTTCTCGCCACACAGGTACGGGACGCCAATGAGGGCGACGGGACGACGCAGATCCTGGTGGAATTCACCGTGCCGGGGGGAACCGACTCGGTCGAGGTCTGGCGGGCTCCTTTCGGCGACTATCCGGAGTACGACGATGGCCTGGGCTCGGTCCCTGCGGTCCCCTCGTACCCCCCGCCATCTCCCTGGGAGCACACGACGGTGCCGACCGGGGGCGGAACGGACGAGCCACCGACGCGGGACTTCTGGTACTACGTGGCCTTCGCGCGCGATGCATGCGGCAACATCTCGCCTGTATCGGAGACGACAGGCGGGACTCTCAATTACCATCTCGGTGACGTCACGGATGGCACGAGCCCCGGCAGCGGCGACAACCTGGTCACAGCGGTCGATGTCACGCTGCTCGGAAACCACTACGGCGAGGTTTCCACCGACCCGGAATGGCTCAACTATCTCGACGTGGGGCCAACCACGGACTACTCCGTCCACTCTCGACCGACAACCGACAATGCAGTCGGCTTCGAAGACCTCATGCTCTTCGCAGTCAACTTTGGCCAGGTCGGTCTTGCTGCGAGTCCATCAGAGATCGCCGACGCTCCGCCGCCGCCGCCGCAACTGGTTCTGCGTACAGAAGTCACTCCAGGCGGCCTCATCGCCCACCTCTTCCTTGAAGAAAACAGCGGGCAAGTGAAGGGCATTCATGCGGTTGTGGATTTCGATCTCGCCTCACTCGTCCTGGAACGGGTTCACGAGGGCTCGCTCCTCGCCGGTCAGGGCAACCCGATCTTCTTCACCCATCGCAACGAGGAGGGGGTGGGCATCCATGCGGCCATTCTCGGCGCCGATGTCACCCTACAGGGATCGGGAGAGATCGCGACCCTCTTCTTCCGCGGCCAGGGCGCGATGCACATCCGGCAGGCGGATCTGCGCGACGCTCGGAACGGCTTCCTGGGCGCCCCGCCGACCTCGACTGGGGTCGAAGCGCCAACGGCTCCCACCCCCACTCGCTTCGAGCTCCTGGGGGCGCAACCCAATCCCTTCAATCCCACGACGACGTTCCGCTTCCTGCTTCCCGAAGCAGCTTCCGCCGAACTCCTGATCTACGATGTGGCCGGCAAACTAGTACGCACGGTGTTGCAGGCCGAACTGGCCCCCGGCGAATACCTCGCCACCTGGGATGGCCGGAATGACCGCGGGCGGGCCGTGACCTCCGGCGTCTACCTCCTCCACCTGCGGGCCGGGAACAGGGAAGCTACGCGGAAGCTCCAGCTAGTCAAGTAACGCGCTGTAGACAGCTTGGGATAGGCCCGGGCTGCAGCAAGGGCCCGGGGTGCCAAGGCACCCCGGGCCCTCACAGTTCTGTCTCTCCGATTCAACGCTCGAGCTTGAGCAGGCGCAGAACCACTGCCTGCCCTCCGCTCGACAGTTCACAGAAGTACACGCCCGGCAAGTGGCGACTCATTCGCGATTCCGGCCGCCATCAGCCCATGGGGTCCGTGCCCATTCGGATTCACGCCATGGCAGACCCGGCAGTCCCGCAATGTACCCGCCACCCCTTGCAGTGCCATCACTTGCCTGTTGTCACGTTCCTCTCTCGTTGCGGTCCAGGTCGCGCAGGAACGGTGCCTAGAACCGGTATCCCGCCGACAGGCCGAACGACAGGTTCTCCCGGTACTCGATCTCCCCTGCCGCCTCGAGGCCGCGCCAGACGCGGATCGCGCCCCCGCCGAGGAGCTCCAAGTTCTTGCGCGTCTCCCCGCGCGCCGGGAACGGGCTGTAGGACGGAGCGTACTCGAGAAAATCGTGCCGCGAGTAGATGAGGCCCGCATACAACCGGAGCGGCATCTCGTGCACGGTGAGCAGGCGCCCGAACGTTCCGTGGGCCACGTAGTTTCGCTCGAGCTTGTGGGTCTGTGAAGTCGAGCGGTCGAACCCGATCGACTCCCGGTACTGCCCCCCGGCGATCACGTCCCAGCGCCCGCTCGGCGCCAGGTAGAGACGGCTACGTATGCCGAGTGCCACGTTCCACGTCATGTAGTCGCGTTCGGAATAGCGGTCCTGCGCGTTGTGGGCGCGACCAATCAGGAGCCCGAGCTCGATCCACTCCTCGTAGAGACCGAACTGCGCCTCCATGGCGCTGAACCCGAAGGTATCGTCCTGATTGGAGAGCGCATCGGCCTCGACGTCGTACACGTCGCGCTCGTACTGGCGGGTCATGAGCCCGAGCTGGATGTCGCCACGGGGCACGACCGGACTGCCGAAGACGGCGGCAGCAGGCCGCGGCACGAGGAGAAGGACCACCAGCCCGGCGGCCGCGATCGCGAAGGCGGCGGCGTACCCACGAAAACGCATGTTTCCTCCAGGCGGGGGACCATCAGAGGAGAAACGGAAATCGGCGGCCTGCTTCATGTTGCCGCACCGGCGGGGATGCCGCGGGCCCCGCGGCCCGACTCGAGCCCGGCGCGCAGGGCCGCACCGGTGTGCGAGGCCTCCGCGCGGGCCACATCCTCGGGGGTGCCGGCGGCAACGATCCTACCACCTCCCTCCCCACCCTCGGGCCCGAGGTCAACGAGCCAGTCGGCAGCTCGAATCACGTCGAGGTGATGCTCGATAACCACCACCGTATTACCGAGATCCACCAGCCGCTCGAGGACCTCCAGGAGCTGGCGGACGTCATCGAAGTGGAGACCGGTCGTGGGCTCATCGAGGATGTAGAGGGTGCGCCCGGTGGCGATCTTGGAGAGCTCGGTCGCCAGCTTCACGCGCTGCGCCTCGCCTCCGGAGAGCGTGGTGGCCGGTTGCCCGAGGTGGATATAACCGAGACCGACTCCCTTGAGGGTTCCGAGGCGCCGCGCCAGCGCGGGAAAGGCCGCGAAGAAGTCGCAGGCCTCCTCCACGGTCATGGCGAGGACATCGGCGATCGAGGCCCCGCGGTAGCGGACCTCCAGGGTCTCGCGGCTGAAGCGCTTCCCGCGGCAGACATCGCAGGTCACGAAAACATCGGGCAGGAAGTGCATCTCGATCTTCGTGACTCCGTCCCCGGCGCAGGCCTCGCAGCGGCCGCCCTTCACGTTGAAGCTGAAGCGGCCCGGTCCGTAGCCGCGCACACGCGACTCCGGGAGCTGGGCGAAGAGCGCCCGGATCGGATCGAAGGACCCGGTGTAGGTCGCCGGGTTCGAGCGCGGAGTGCGCCCGATCGGCGACTGGTCGATATCGACGACCTTGTCGATGTGCTCCGTACCCTCGATGCGCTCGTGGGCGCCGGGCGGATTGCCGGCCCGGTAGAGGAGCCGCGCCAGGGCCCGGTGGAGGACGTCGTTGACGAGGGTCGACTTGCCCGACCCCGAGACGCCGGTCACGCAGGTGAAGGTGCCCAGCGGGATCGTGACGTCGATCGACTTGAGATTGTTGGCCCGCGCCCCCACCACCCGGATCGTCTTGCCGTTTCCCGGCCGTCTATCGGCCCGGGTCGGGATGGTGCGGGCCCGCGACAGGTAGAGCCCGGTGAGGGACCTGGCATCGGCTTCGACCGACTCGGGGGTGCCGGCGGCCACGACCTCGCCCCCGTGCAGACCAGCGCCGGGACCGAGATCGAGCACGTAGTCCGCGGCCTCGATCGTGTCCCGGTCGTGCTCGACGACGAGGACCGTGTTGCCCAGGTCCCGGAGACCGGCGAGCGTGCGCAGCAGCCGCCCCGTATCCCGGGGATGGAGGCCGATCGAAGGCTCATCGAGAACATAGAGGACCCCGGTCAGCCGTGAGCCGACCTGGGTCGCCAGGCGGATGCGCTGGGCCTCCCCACCGGAGAGGGTCGCCGCCGAGCGATCCAGGGTGAGGTAGTCGAGACCGACGTCGTCGAGGAATCGCAGGCGGTCGCGGATCTCCTTGATGGCATCCCGGGCGATGGTCGTCTCGCGCTCCGTCAGGGTGAGCCCGTCGAGAAACGATCTGGCCTCGCCGACCGAGAAGGCCGTCACCGCTCCGATCGAGCACCCGCCGACCTGCACCGCGAGGCTCTCCGCTCGCAATCGCTGGCCACCACAGGCAGCGCAGGGTCGCGGCGACATGAAGCCCCCGATCCACTCCCGGATCATGTTCGAGCTCGTCTGCCGGTATCGCCGCTCGAGGCTCGGGATCACGCCCTCGAACGGGCGGCGGATCTTGGCGCTCATCCGCTTCGACTTCCAGCTGAAGTCGATCTCGTCCTTGCCCGAGCCGTAGAGCAGGAGGTCGCGCACCCGCTTCGGGAGCTTTCCGAACGGCGCCTCGAGCGAGAACCGGTAGTGGCGGGCGAGGGTGGCAAGCATGGCCCCGTACCACTTGGCATCGGCGCTCCGCCAGGGCTTGAGCGCACCCTCGCTGACGGCAAGGCGCGGATCCGGAACCACGAGCTCCGGATCGACCTCGAGGTGAGTTCCGAGCCCATCGCATTCGCGGCAGGCCCCGTAGGGGCTGTTGAAGGAGAAGTTGCGGGGCTCGAGCGACTCGAAGGAGAGACCGCACTGGAGACAGGCGGCGCTCTCCGAGAAGAGAATCTCCTCCGCATCGCCCACCGCCACGACCGCGGTGCCGCCACCGGCCCGGAGCGCCGTCTCGAGGGAGTCGTGGTAACGGCTCCGCTTCCCCGGATCCGCGGGCAGCCGGTCGATGACGAGCTCGATCGTGTGCTTGCGCTTCTTGTCGAGGACGACATCCCCGCCGTCGAGGTCCACAAGCTCGCCGTCGATCCGGGCGCGGGGGAATCCGCCGCGGCGGGCATCGGCCAGGATCTCCGCGTGCTCGCCCTTCCGACCTCGCACCACGGGAGCCAGGATCACGAGGCGGATGCCGGGGGGCTGCGCGAGGAGCCGATCGACCATCTCCTCGACCGTTTGTCGCCCGATCTCCCGACCACACTTCGGGCAATGCTGCCGGCCGATACGCGCAAAGAGGAGGCGCAGGTGATCATAGATCTCGGTCGTCGTCGCCACGGTCGAGCGCGGATTGCGCGCCGCGGTCCGCTGCTCGATGGCGATTGCCGGGGACAGCCCGTCGATCGAGTCGACATCGGGCTTCTCCATCTGGCCCAGGAACTGGCGGGCGTAGGCGGAGAGGCTCTCGACGTAGCGGCGCTGGCCCTCGGCGTAGATCGTATCGAAGGCAAGCGAGGACTTCCCCGAACCCGACACCCCGGTGATCACGGTGAGCGTGTTCCGCGGGATGTCGATGTCGATATTCTTGAGGTTGTGTTCGCGCGCGCCGCGCACCGAGATCCGATCCACGGCACCATGATCGCTCAGGGGAGGTCGTGAGATCAAGCCGGACTAACGGCTAGGTTGCCGCCATCTGCCGTCCGCGAGCCTCGTCGGAAGCCACCTTGCCGTCCATCAGGCGTACGGACCGGCGGGCGTGGTTCGCGATGTCCTCCTCGTGCGTGACGAGGATGATGGTGTTCCCGAGCTGGTGGATCTCGTCGACCGCGCGCATGATCTCGTTCGAGGTCTTGGAGTCGAGGTTGCCCGTGGGCTCGTCGGCGAGGATGAGCGATGGCTCGTTGACCAGGGCCCGGGCGATCGCCACCCGCTGGCGCTGGCCGCCCGAAAGCTGAGCCGGTCGGTGGTGCGCCCGGTCGCGGAGGCCTACCGTCTCGAGCGCCCGCCACACCCGCTCCTTCCGATCGGCGGGTGACATGCCCGAGTAGATGAGCGGCAGCTCGACATTGTGGAAGGTGTCCGCCCGGGGCAGCAGGTTGAAGGTCTGGAAGACGAACCCGATCTCGCGGTTCCGGATGCGAGCCAGCTCGTCGTCGTTGAGCTCCTGGATCTCGATGCCCTTGAAGCGATAGGAACCCCCGCTCGGCGTGTCGAGGCACCCGATGACGTTCATCATCGTCGACTTGCCCGATCCGGAGGGTCCCATGATGGCGACGTACTCGCCGCGACGGATGACGAGATCGACACCGTCGAGCGCGCGCACCTCTTCGCCGCCCATGGGGTAGACCTTGAAGACTCTCTCGAACTCGATCAGCGGTTCGCCCGCCGCCACCGTCCGCTCGACCTGTGCCGTCGACATGATCGTCTCCGATTCTTGCTATGGTCCCGTGCTCGCCAGCGCCGGGATGCCGCTGCCCCGCGCGCGATCCAGGCGGGCCTCGGCCTCGAAGAGCGCCGCCCAGGAGTCGACGAGAGCACTGCGCGACTCGATGAGCGACACCTGCGCCTGATCGAACTCGAGGATGGTCCCCGAGCCGACCTGGTAGCGCTCCTGCGCCAGCTTCAGGTTCTCCTCGGCCAGCGCCACCCCCTCGGTGGCGACGGTGATCGATTGCATCGCCTCACGCACGCCGAGGATGGCTTCCTTGATCTCGAGGGTCGCGCCGAGCTCGGCCTGCTGCAGGCGCGCTCGCTCGCTGGCGAGGTTCCCCTTCGCCGACTTGACCTGGCCCTCCGCCACGAGACCGTCGAAGATGTTCAGACTCACCCCTGCCCGGGCGCTCCAGCCATCCGAGTCGTTGTCGATTTGAATGATCTCGCCCGTGTCGAGCTCAACCGTGGTCACTCCTGGATTGTAGGTCTTACCCCAATCCAGCGCCCCGAAGAGCTCCGGATAATGGCTGGCGCTGGCCGCGCCCAGAGACGCCTCGGCACCCTTGACGCTCTCGCGGGCAGCCGCCAGATCGGGACGAGCTGTCAGCGCCTCGGCGACGACCGCCGTCGAGTCGATCTCGCCGCGAGGGCTGGTGTCGATCTCCCGGGAGATCTCCAGCGGTGTATTCACTGGCAAGGAGAGCAACTGATTCAAAC
This sequence comes from Candidatus Eiseniibacteriota bacterium, assembly GCA_963823555.1. Taxonomy (GTDB): domain Bacteria; phylum Eisenbacteria; class RBG-16-71-46; order CAVPCR01; family CAVPCR01; genus CAVPCR01. Next base: position 1,547,609 of record CAWGMA010000001.1, read on the forward strand.
GTCCGCGCTCGATCTCGACCCGATTACGGGCTCCGATCTGTTCGAGTCTCGCCTGCTGCAGATTCACGCGAGCTTGCAGGACGTCGTTGCGAGCGACGGATCCCAGCTCGAAGAGCGTGTCCGCTCGCCGCAACTGGTCCTCCGAGAGCGACACTCCCTCATCGCGAACCTCGGAGAGGCGGATCGCCTTCAAGAGCTCATAGAACTGGATCCTTACGGCCAGAGCGACATCGAGCTTCTGCGACTCGCTGAGGCTGCGCCCCGCCCGCTCGCCCGCCCTGGCGCCTTTCACATTCTGGATATTGGCCCAGCTGAAAATGGGTTGATTGAGCCCGATTCCCAGTCGCTGATTGTCGCTCGAGTAGTTGCCAAGGCGCAGCTGACCGGTGTTATCCACCGTGCCCGCCCCCGAGTAGCCGGATTGGTGGTTGAGCGAGTAGTTCGCACCCACATTCGGCAAGAAGCCCCGGTAGGACTGCCACACCCGTCCCTGGGCCGCCATGAGGTTTCCGGCAGCTACCGCGACGTCGTAATTCCGCTCGAGGGCGATCGCCACGGCCTGCTCGATGGTCAGGGGCCCCGGGGGAAGCACCGCTGACGGCGCCGACGCTTCCTGCGCTTGGCTGGGCACCGCAACGGCCATGAACAAAGCCACGAGTGGCATCCCAGTGCGACGGGCTAGACGTTGGATGATCATCGACTCGAACCTCCAGGAGACGGACGGGCACCCCGAGCTTGGTTGCTGGCTAGCGCCCTCGACGAGGACGGCAGCCGGGCAAAAAGACTCCCGGGGGCTCCGGTCGACTAATGTCACTACGCATGGCCCAGGTCTCGGGTTTCCCCCCTCTACCCGACCAACCATCCCAAGGACACCGCTCAACCGCCGAGCGCTGTGCCCACCGTGGCGGCTCCCAGGGCATAGAGGAGCCAGACCATGATCAGGGCCACGGCCACGCTCTTCAGACGGACGCGATGCACGATGCTGAGCCCCAGGGCCATGACGAGGAGCTTCCACAGGCTGAAGATGTCCAGATGCTTGAGGAAGGCAAACAGGAAGCCACCCGCATCCTCGGCACCGAGCAACAGCGCCGGGCCGAAAGGCACTTCCGGCGTCCCCTGGGCCAGCATGGCGGGTAGCTTGACCCCGAGCTCGAGCACCCCGATCAGAAGCCCGTAGCACACGACGGCGAAGGTGCGCAGGAAGCTCGCGCCGCCCCCCAGAAGGAACCCGACCACGAGGTGGGCCACGAGGGCGATGACGAGCGCGCTCAGCGGTGTCCCCAGCACCGCCCCCCCGATGCCCAGAGCCCTGATCGCCGGGCTCTTGATCATGCTCTCCGCCTGCGCGAGATCGGCACCGGACATCTCCTCGCGCTCCGCCAGGGCCTCGAGCTGCGCCGGGATGATGACGCGATCATAGGCGAAGAGAACGAAGCCGGCGGTCAGGAGCACGAGCACGAGGAGCGGCTGCCACCACGTCCGCGGTACCAGATCCACGGCAGCAAACGCCTTCCCTGGCGCCACGAAGACGTCCATCGCTCGCCGCAGGAAACTGCCGGCGGCACTCTTTTCATCCGGCGGGGCCACGCTCTCCCCCACGGGCGCATCCGGCCGGCCTTCATACCCTCTCGGGTCTTCCATGGTCTTGCTCCTTCCTCGCCCCGGCCCCATCCCCCCCGACTCAGCGCCGGAGCACGAAACGGAACGGGATCACGATCCGCGCCTTCACCGGTACATCTCGCTGTTTCGCCGGCGTGAACTCCGAGGCCCGCGCCGCCTTGAGAGCGGCCTGTTCCAGTGCGGCAATGACGTCGGACTGGACGACCACAGCATCGATCACGCGCCCCGTCTCGTCCACCGTGACTTGCACCAGCACCGTTCCCTGCGCGTGCAACTCGCGAGCGATGTCGGGATACTCCGGCTCGACCACGGTCACCCGCTGCGGAGGGGTATCGAAAGCCACGAATCCCTCGTCCGGCGGGGGGGGCGGCGCCGAGGTCGGAGGTGAGAACGGATCGAGCACCGTGGGCGGCATCGGCGGGCTCTCCTCCGGTTCCTCGTTTGTCACCTCGGGCTCGACCGGAAGCTCCGGGATCTCGGGTCGCTCGACCTCCGGCGGCGGCGGCGGAATGTCGATCTCGTCCGGTATGTCGATGACCTGGATCCGTTCCTCGGTGAACTCGTAGGGATGCGAGGGCGGCCCCATGCCAAACAAGATGTAGAGGATATGCACCGCAGCGGAGATGATCAGGCAGTACACGCAGTAGCGGATATAGCTCTCGTTGAGCTTCGTGAAGGCCGCTTCTGCGCGCCCCGTCCGCTGAGGGGCGTGGTCCATGGCCGCCCACCCTACTCGTTGCCGCGCGTGGTGAAGGAGACCGGCAATACCCCGGCCGTCTTCAGCGCGTCGATCGCCTCCGCCATGAGCCGATACGGCGCGTTCTGATCGCAGTTGACGCCCACGAGAATGGTGGGGTTCCGGCGCACCTTGGTCTCCAGAATGGACGCGAGGTCCTCCATCTTGATGATGCGATCGTCGATGGAGACCGTGCCCTCGGCATCGATCCAGACATGCGTCATGTGCTCACGTGGGACGCTCTCCCCCATCTCGGCCCGGGGCAACGTGATGCGCAGGCCCTCCTCGAGGCGGAAGATCGTCGTCGACATGAAGAAGATGAAGAGCAGGAAGGCGATGTCGGCCATCGATACCGCGGGGATCCGCGTGTCGACAAGTACGGTGCGCAGGAACTTCATCAGCCGCCCTCACCGCTCGCCGGCGCCGTCTTCAGGGAGATCCGCGGAGCCTCGGCCTCCTTGACCTCGTCGAGAACGCGGATCATCGTCTTGTAGAGGGCCCGCGGATGCGTCTCGATAGAGACGACGAGTTCTTCATTCTCCAGGATTCGCCCATGCACGATGTCGCTGAGCGCATCAAGATCATCGACGCTCTCACCATCGGCGAAGACCTTGCTCTCGGCATCGGTATACAGGACGAGGACGTTCTTGCGGTTGACCTCCTTCTTGGGTCCGCCCTTGGGCGGGAGGACCAGGGTCAACCCCTGCTCCAGACTGAAAACGGTGGTCGAGATGAAGAAGATGAGCAACAGGAAGGCAATGTCGGCCATCGACGCCGATGGGATCTCCGTCGAGACTGATGGCCGCCTGAACCGACTCATTCCCGTCGCCTCCGGCCACACTCCGCGCTAGACACGACGATCTGTCTGCCGCTGATGCTCGAGATCGACCAGGGTGTCCACGACCTCAACGGAAGCCGCCTCCATCTCGGTGATGAACTTATCGATCTTGGTGATGAACCAGTTGTACGCGAACTGCACGGGAATGGCGATGCTGAGACCCGTCTCGGTGGTGATGAGGGCTTCGGAGATGCCGTTGGCCACCACCTTGGCGCTGACCTGATCCGCGGCCGCAATGGCATCGAAGGCGTTGATCATGCCGGATACCGTGCCCAGAAAGCCGATGAGCGGCGCGATCACGGTGATCGAAGCCAGCCAGATCAAGGAGCGCTGGAGATAAGCCATCTCGATGACTCCGGCGGACTCGATGGCCTTGGTCACCGCATCGGGTCCCTTGTCCGCGCGCATGAGCCCCGAGTGCAGGACGGCCGCGATCGGCCCTGGAGTACGCGTGCAGACCTCGATGGCCCCGTCCACGCCCTTGTCACGGAGCGCCGAGAGCAGGCGGTCGATGAAGCGGCGGGTGTTGATGCGCGCCCTGCTGAGCGTGAACCAGCGCTCGAGGATGAGAGCGACACCCACGATCGAGCAGGCGAGGAGCGGCCACATGAAGATACCGCCCTTGACGAACCAGTCGACCATGGCGGTCCGCAATCCGCCGCTACGCGGCGTCGCCACGGCTTCTGCGCTGCCACCCGCCGTCGTTGCGGAGCCGGTTGCCGCCGCCGAACTGGCCGCGCTCTCAGCCGCCGTGCTGCTTGGACCGCCGGCGCTCTCGGACGCCGGGGACTGGGCCGGTGTCTCCTGCGCCGCGACGGGCGGCATCCCACCGACCAGGAGGAAGAAGCTCAGGACCCAGGGCGCCAGCCGATGCGCGAGCGCCCACCGCTCAGGAACCCCCGAAACGACCATGGCGAATCGGCACCTCCCCACGGGCTGGCCAACCATCCCAACTCCCGTGGCGGGAATTGTTCCGGCACCCGGCCAGAGTGTCAACCGCTCATTTCCCTTTGAGATGCGGGCATGGACTGGAACGCGCGACCAGACTAGGGCTTCAACCGGGTGATCGTGCGGGGGAAAGGTATGGCTTCCCGAATGTGGTGGATACCGGCGATCCACCCCACCGTACGTTCGATGCCGAGCCCGAACCCGGCATGCGGCACGCTGCCGAAGCGGCGGAGGTCGAGGTACCACTCGAAGGCCTCGCGCGGAAGCTGGTGCTCCGCCAGGCGCTGCTCGAGAAGGGCCAGATCGTCGATCCGCTGGCCCCCACCCACGATCTCCCCGTAACCCTCGGGCGCCAGGAGATCGGCGGACTGCGACAGCCGCGGGTCGCTGGGATCCGGCTGCATGTAGAAGGCCTTGCAGGCAGCCGGGAAATGATGCACGAAGAGCGGCTGATCGAAATCGGCGACCAGGGCCTCTTCATCGGGAGCACCGAAGTCGCCCCCCCACTCGAAATCCATCCCCTTGGCCTTCAGGCGCTCGGCAGCCTCGTTGTAGTGCAACCGGGGGAATGGCGAACGCACCCGTTCGAGCGGTGCCGTGTCTCGCTCGAGCACTTCGAGGTCCTGACGGCGGCGGTCCAGCACCCGCTCGACGATGGAAACCACCATCCCCTCGGCCATCTGCATGGCGCCCTCGAGATCCGCGAACGCCATCTCCGGTTCCACCATCCAGAACTCGGTGAGATGCCGTCGGGTCTTCGACTTCTCGGCGCGAAAGACCGGGCCAAAGCAGTAGACGCGACCGAAGGCCATCACCGTGGCCTCGTTGTAGAGCTGCCCGGACTGCGTGAGATAGGCCGTTCGCGGGGTCTCGGCGTCCGGGTCGTTGAAGTAAGGCACCTCGAAGAGGGTCGTCGTGCCCTCGCACGCGGCCGGCGTGAACATCGGCGTATCGACCAGCACGAAGTCGCGATCATCGAGGAAGTCACGGCATGCGCGCACGACTTCACTGCGAATGCGAAGGAGAGCGTGCTGCTTCGCCGATCGGAGCCACAGATGCCGGTTGTCGAGCAGGAACTCGATACCGTGCTCCTTCTTGGCAATCGGGTACTCCTGAGCCAGGCTCAAGATCGCGACATCCGTCGCCGTGAGCTCGAAACCGCCCGGAGCCCGCGGCTCGGCGCGCACCACCCCCGTGACGCGGATCGCCGATTCCTGCGTCACTGCATCGCAGGCCTGAAAAGCCGCCTCCGTGACCGAGCCCTTGGCGACCACAACCTGGATCGTGCCGGAGCCGTCGCGGAGGAGAAGGAAGTAGAGCTTGCCCGAGTGCCGGCGGTTGTAGAGCCAGCCCCGAAGCTCGACCTCCGTGCCTGCATGGCGACCGACTTCAGTCACGCGTGTCGGGATGGGACGGCTCTCGTCCACCATGGGTGCCTCCTGTATCGGATTCGATCAAGCGGGGCCGGCTGCGGCTCGCCGGGTCTTGCGCCGCAGGTGAAGCCTGGCAATCACAAGCGGGTTGCCATGCCGTCGCGACATCGTCCCAAGCCGAAACGGAACGGAGCCCGCTGTCTCACCGGCGGGCACCCGAACGACCCCGGAGGGCGCGCACGTCGCGCGCGGGGCGAGCCAAGGTAGCAGAGGCCACGCAGGGGGTCAATTTGCCCCGCCCGGAGGAGACCCGCCGTACGTCGCCTTCGTGTTTCCGGCTGCAGATATGCCGCTCCGAGGACGATAAACACCGGGAAGGATCCACCATGCACCATCCGCTGCGCCTCAGGCTCTGGGCGCTATCCCTCTCGGTCGCCATCGCCCTGGCGGCGCTTGCGCCGGCCACGCCCAGCTTGCTGTGCGGCGGGGCTTCACTCGCTCGGGCCGGTGGGCTCGTTGCTTCAGCGGAGCCGCCTTCCCCTGGTGCCGACAGGGGCGGAAACACGGAGACGGCTCTCGCCGTCCCGGTTCCTCCGCTATCCCTCGATCCGTACCGCGCTCTGCTCGAAGCGCGGGAAGCCGTATCCCAGGGCGACAAAGCTGGTGCCCGGGCCGCACTGGCCCGCGCCAGAGCCCTCGATCCCGGTCTCATCGAACCCGATCTCTTCGCGGCGACACTCGACATGCCCTGGGCACTCGGGGATGCCGGGGATCGGCTGTTCGCCGCCTTCCGCACCGGACGCGACCGCTTCGTGCTCCAGGCGCAAACGCTCGCCGGCGTCGTCTGGGGTGGACTGGCCATCCTGGCTGCGCTGATCACTCTCCTTGCTGTGGGTCACGCCTCGGTCGCTGCCCGCCCGCTGCACCACCTGCTCGCGGAACGGTTCGTTCCAGCTCTCACGCCCCGCCTGGCCGCGGTGGCCGCTGGACTTGTTCTCATCCTGCCGCTCGTTCTCGGCGCTGGCCCACTGGCCGGCGCGCTGGCTGTTCTCGTCCTGGCCGCACCGCTCGGCGCCCGACGACCGCTCGCCCTGGCCGCGGTCGGCGCCTGCCTCATTCTCGCCCTTGGCCTGGCTCCGTATTTTGCGCCATCCGTCCTCCGCCCGGCGGACTTCCGCGATCAGGCGCCTTTGCTCGACTACGCCGATCATGCGCCCCTCACTCCGGAGCTCGGCGCACGACTCGCCCAGGTCGCCGAGTCCGGTAACGATCTCGCGCTTCTCGTCCACGCCAACGCGCTGCAGAGAGCCCAGCGCTTCGCGGAGGCCGAGCCCCTGCTATTGCGCTATTGCGAGCGCCAGCCCAGTGACTTTCGAGGCCCCCTGAGCGTTGGCAATGCCCTCATGCGCCTGGGCGACACGCGGACCGCGGTCCGCTTCTTTCGCCAAGCGCAAGCGCTCGCCCCCTCCGCTCCCGAACCGCTGCTCAATCTGGCTCTTGCCTACTCCCAGTTGATGCAGTTCGAGATGGCCAACGAAGCCCTGGCCGCTGCGAGCCAGATCGACCCCGAGGCGGTTGCGACGATCAACAGCGCCAGCGCTTCCGCCGCGGCGGCGCCCGTGGAGGCGCGTCTGCGGGCTGCCGAGTTGTGGCGTCTCTTCGAGGCCGAGCGGGCGAGTCTGGGCGCCGAACCACCCGCCAGCATCCAGGTGTGGATGCCCTGGAGGGGAGGCGTGCTGTGGCCCCTCGGTCTTGCCCTGCTCGGTGTGGCCTGGCATCTGCGGCGAACCCTCGCCAGGAAGGCCTTCCCGGCCCCTTGCGCGGCGTGCGGACGGATGGTCTGCTCGCGCTGCGCGGCGCAGCGGCCAGGCCTGACGCTCTGTCGCGTGTGCTGGAAGCGAATCGGCGATATACCTGCCGATGATGCGCTGCAACGTCTCATCGCTGCCGAGCGGCTGAAGCGACGCGGGCGCGACCGGCTGTCGCGCCTCGTCTGGAACCTCCTCGTCCCAGGTCACGGACTGATCAAGGCCGGGCACCACATCGCGGCGGCGCTCATGTACGCGATCATTGCCGTGACCGGAGTCGCCTTCCTCACCGGAGGCCACCCTGTCGTGCCGCTCCCGGCTGCACCGGGGAGCGCCGGGAACATGTTCGGACCGCAAAGCTACGGTCTGTTGCTGGCTCTGACCCTGGCCGCGACCGCGGCACTCAGCATCAGCGCCCGCCCGAGCCTCGGCCGCTCCACGCGCGGCCGCTTGGTGCCACTCGACCACCATCATCCCTCCGCCGCCCGGGACATCGGCCGCCCGGCACCGTCTCCAGCGCACAGGAGCCGCCCGGCAGCGCAACGAGACTGGCATGAAGAGAGGGACGTTCCTGCCCCCCATCGGCAGCGGGAAGAGGGCAACCGGGCGGATCGCCGCACGGGAACGGATGACTAGGGGCCGCAACCAGGCCGGGACGCCGCAGATCGAGAGGAATGAACGAACATGGCGCTGACGGGGAACATCGCTGACTGGAGCCTCGCCGATCTCCTGCAGATCGTCGCCGCCGAGCGCAAGACCGGAGCCCTCACCCTGACGCGTGACGGCGAGGAAGTACGCCTCGAATTCAGCGCCGGCCTTCTCGTCAACGCGAGCGAGAGACGGATCGGGCAAGAACGCTCCGGCCGCTCCCGACCCTCGCGACGACCCGCGAGGAATGAGCCGCCGGGCGGCTTCCTCGCCTTCTTGATCAAGAGCGGCCACATCAAGCCGGACCAGGCTCGATCCGTGATCCTCCTGGGGCGAGAAACCGGCGAGGACACTGCGAACGCCATCCTCAAGGCCCAGCTCCTCGATCCTGAATCCCTCGGAGAGGCCATGGCGGCCTATGCGCAGGACCTCTTCTCACGCGTGCTCTCGTGGGAGGAAGCCGACTACACATTCCTCGCCGAGAAAGGGAAGCCGGAAAGGAAGGGTCGGAGCCACAAGCCGACAGGGAGCGGGCCCATCGCGCTCAATACCGAGGGTCTTCTCCTCGAGGGTATGCGCCGCATTGACGAACAACCGCGAATCGGGCAGGTCGTCCAGCCGGGAACCGTGTTCGTGCGTGCCGCGGGCGCTCCGGCGCCTGTCGACCTCGACGATCGCGAGGCGACAGTCCTCGAGCTGGTCGATGGATCCCGCGATGCCCGCACGCTGGCGGCCACGGTCCAGCTCGGCGAGTACGAGGCTTATGAAGCGCTTTTCCTCCTGCACCAGGCTGGCCTCATCGCCGAGCGCGCTGGCCCGCCGATCGTGCGCCTGCGGCCACGACACCGAGAGCAAGGCCCATCAGCTCCGCAATCGGCCTGGTTGCATGTCGTGGCCCTGGCCTTGATCCTGGGTGCCTCTCTCGTCTTCCGGCTAGCGGCCTTTGGCACAATCTGGCCACGCCAGTCTGCTCTCACGTTCGAAGCGCCGCCCCTGACCGAACGCGATCTGGCTGCTCTCCACTTCGCTGCCGAGCTCTACACCGCATACACCGGTCACGAGGCCGAGAGTGTCGATGCGCTCGTCCATGCGGGCCTATTGCCTGGCGGCTTCGGCCGCTGGGACCAGGCGTCGATTCCTCGCCACGCGACACGTCGCTGACGACGTCAGCCACTCTCCGGCGCTCATTCGCCCTCGTCCATCGCCCAGGTGGTGGCCAGCAGATGGCTCACGGCCGCCAGCAAGTCGGCGTGCACTCGCGCCGGATCGATGTCCGGGATGACATCCTGCGATCGGCGGTCCGCGACGAGAGCCGACTCCCCTTGCCCCGTTCGAACGAGCAGGCCTCCTCCGAGAAGGGTCTCACCAAGCGTCACGTCCTCCCGCTTGTCGCCAACGGCAAAGGACCGGCTGAGATCCAGTCCGTGGTCCTGAGCGGCTGCGCGGACAAGGGCGCCGCGGGGCTTGCGACAATCGCAACCCTGATCCGGTCGATGCGGACAGACGTAGATCGCATCGAGCCGTGCTCCCTCCGCGGCCAGGAGCTCCGCCAGTCTCCGGTGTTGAAGATCGAGGTCGTGCGCCGTGAACAACCCGCGTCCGATACCCGACTGATTGGTGAGGAGAATCGCCAGGATGCCACGGGCATTGAGCAGACGGATCGCCACGGCGGCCCCCGGCAACAGGGCGATCTGATCCGCGGATCGCGCGTAGCCACGGTCCTCGATCAATGTGCCATCGCGATCGATGAAGCAGGCCCGGCGCCCCATCATGATTGCTCCTCTGGCTTGCCACCGGAGGGTCGAGACACGCCCAGCTCCAGGTCGGCTGCGGCCATCACGGCCTCGACCGAGATCCGCTCGAGGCAGACGAAATCGATCCCGCAGCGACGGCTATAGCATGGGGCACACGGTGGACGTTCCGCGGCGATCACCACTCGTCCACCGCGCGGGCCCGTCCAGTCGGGCTCGGTGGACCCGAAGATACCGATGGTAGGCGTACCGACCGCTCGGGCCAGGTGCATGGGCCCCGAGTCGTTGCTGACCACGACCCTGGCGCCGGCAAGCACGGCCGCCAGCGCCGCCACATCCGTGCGGCCGGCGCAGTCGACGACACGGGCGGCTGCGCGCGGCGCACCGATCGCCTCATTCACCGCCGCTGTCACCAACCTATCGCCGGGACCTCCGACCAGCACCACGTCGAGACCGTGACGCTCCGCCAGAGCGGCTCCGACCTGGGCGAACCGCGCCGCCGGCCAGCGCTTGGTGGGGCCGAAGGTGGCTCCAGGCGCCAGTACGGCATACGGCCGCTCGCTGATGAGCGCGCGCGCGCGGCGCCGGGCCTCTTCGCTCACGTGCACTTCGGGCTCCGCGGCAGGCACGCCAAGATCGAGCAGCGCGACAACACTACGGTACTCCTCCAGGAGGTGTGCCCCACCCCGCGCTCCGCGGCGCGCTCGCCGCGTGAAGCACCAGCGGCGCGCTGGTCCATCGAAGCCGACTCGTTCCGGTGCTGCCACCAGGCGAGCGAAGAACGCCGCGGACGGTGTCGACGGCAGTACCACATGCCGCGCGTAGCCGGCTCGGCGCAGCGACCTGGTGATGGAGAGAAAGGAGCCAGGATGCCCGTGCTCGCCGTGGCGCTCGTAACGAATCGCGCGACGCACGACCGGGTGCCCTTGAGTCACGGCCAGCGCCGTCGGATTGCCGCAGACATCCACGATCGGGGGCGACTGCAGGCGCCCGATTCCGGCCAGAAGCCCTGTGGCCAGCACGGCATCGCCCAGCCAGTTCGGAAGCGAGATCAGAATCGCTCCGCTGCTTCCATGCTCGTTCACTCGGTGTCCGATCCTCGGCGCGCCGCGCTCTGTGCGCGCATCGTCCAGCACATCGACAGCGATCAGTGCGGCAGCGCCGAGGCATCGCCCTGCGAGAGTTGGGCAAGCGCGTCGCTCGCCCTGGTGTCGCTCGGATGCGATTGCAGCCAGTCGGCGAGCAGCTGCCGGGCTTCGGCGGGGCGCCCGGCATCCCACTCGACGCGGGCCAGCCACAGGGTCGGCTCGATGAACTGCCCGCCCGCGAGCTCGATCGCTCGAGACAAGGTGTCGCGAGCCTCATCCATCCGCCCCTGGCGGAAGAGGGCAACGCCCAACCGATACTCGGCATCCAGGCTGGCGGGGTCCCGCGACAGCGCGAAGCGGAAGAGCGATTCCGCCTCCACCGAGTGGCCGAGGTCACACAGCAAGGCCCCGCGCATGGTGGCGATATCGGGGCGGCCGGGAGCTATCGCGTCACAGCGGATGAACATCTGCAACGCTTCGTCGTAGCGACCGCGGGTCTGCAGCTCATAGCCCAGCTCCGCGAAGTGCACCACGTAGTTGTGAATCAAGTACGACCCGGTGTCATCGATGTGAACGCTCTGATCCCGCGTGTCGTCCGCCTTGAGAACCCCGCGATACAGGTAATTCTCGAAGGCGTTGGCGTACGCCGTGTCGAAGTCGAGCGCTCGTGTTGCCGGCTCGGGCAGCAACTTGAAGACCATTCCCTGGAAGACCAGCTGTCGATCGAACCCGACGCGGTCGGGAACGGTGACCGCGAAATAGACCGGACGCCGGTAGTCGTTCGTCGCGATGATATGCCGAACAGCGGCATCCTTGACCGTCCCCGGCTCATAACTGCCATCCGGATGCAGGACCACCAGTCCCAACCGCTCGTGCACAGCCACCCGCATGCTATCGATGTCGGCATCGCTCCACGTGATCGGGACCCGGGGCTCGAGGTCGCGTAGCTGCTTGATGTACCAGCCAGTATTGAGCAGGCTCAGGCATGCCACCCGGACATCCTTGCGAAGCCCTTCGACCTCCTGCAGATACCACAATGGAAACGTGTCATTGTCACCGTTGGTGAAGATGATGGCATTGGGCTCGAGGAAATTGAGGATGTTGTAGGCATAGTCCCGGGCCACGAAGTTCCCGCGCCGGTCGTGGCTGGCGAATCCGGTGCGCAAGGGCAGGAGCCCGAGGACGATACCCAGGACGGCCGCCACCGGGACCAGGCGCCGGGCCCGTTGACCGCGCGCCAGCTCCGCGATGAGCGCCGAGATCCCGATGCCGATCCACATGGCGAAGATCTGGAACGAAGGGGCGAAGAAGTAGTCGCGCTCGCGCACCTCCCCGATCTCCCACCGCCCGGTGGCCTGGTTGAAGGTGCCGCTCAGATTGAGGTAGAGGATGAGGAGCAGGCTCATCACCAGGAAGTGGGTGAGCATCATGACACCGTCGCGCGGGCGGCGCATGAAAAGAGCGATGGCGCCGAGAACGCCGAGCGCGAGGGGCACCACGACGCCGAGGAGTCCGTTCTGATAGCTCAGTACGAACTGCTCTCGCAGGTAGTAGAGATACAGGCGATCGATCTGGAAGAAGAACGGCGCCCGGCGCTCGAGGATGTTGGTGGGCGGATACTGCTTCCGCGTCAAGACGTCCCATAGCGCCTGCCAGTTCTTCGGCGCCGCTTCGTTGATGCTCGGATCGAGCTGGGAGCGGATGAGGAGATAGAGATGGACGCTCAGTCCGAGGAAGAAGAGCACGATGAGCGCCGTAACGAAACCACGGCGTTGCGTGACACCGAGCATGGCCGCGGCCACGACCGCCGCGAGGATCCAGAAGCTCTGCCCCCCCTCCATTCTCCAGTGCAGAACGACGAGCACCGCCGGGAGCACGACGCACCACAGGACGAGGTCACGCGTGGTCAGGATCGCATGACGACGTTCGAGCGCCACCAGGACGATCAGCCCGGGCAGGATGAGGTAGGTTCCGAGATGGATGCCGATGGTGAGACTCAAGAGGTAGAACACGAGGAGCAGGGCCTTGCCGTCACCGCCGGGCTCGCCGCGCTCGGCGGCATCGCGCCACACGAGGGTGGCCCACAGCGCGATCGCCATCACCATGTTGGAGAGCGAGTAGACCTCGGCTTCGATCGAGTTGACCCAGCAGGTGTTGGCGAAGGCGGTGAAGAGTCCCGCTGCGATCGCTCCCACCAGGGTCGCGATGCCTCCGCTCGGCTCGCGCAGGTTCATCGAGCGAAGGAGGCGAGCCGTGGCGAGGATGGTGAAGAAGACCGCTGCCGCTCCGGCCACCGCCGACAGCCCATTCACCCGCTCGGCCACCGTGCCGAACGGCAACAGGGTGGCGACGCGACCGAGGAGGATATAGAGGGGCGTCCCCGGCGGATGCGGAATGCCGAGGATCCAGCTTGTGGCAATGAACTCGCCCGCATCCCAGAACGGCGTCGTCTCCCCCATTCCGATGAAGTAGACGATGAGCGCCAGCAAGCTCACGGCCACGGCCATGGGCGCCACGAGGCGCGAGGCGATGTCGCTCTCGATCTTCGTCTCCTCGAGACTACTTGCGGTCATCCTGAAGACTCCCCGTCCGTGCCCGGTCTTCCGACCCGGCACTGGCCGCCTCCGATTCGACCTCCGGACCCCGATCCGCGCCCGGCGCGCGCGCGCGGCGACCACGCCCTCCCGCCCTGGCGAGGAGGATGGCCGCCCCCGGTGAGCTCACGGCGACCGCGACCAAGTAGGCCAGAAGCTGCATGGCCGAGGCCGCCGCGGCCCCGACCCCGAGCAACCCGAAGAGCACCGCCCCCATGCTCTCCCGGACTCCGATCCCCCCGATCGAGACCGGCACCGCCACGGCCACTGCCAGCAACGGCACAAACAGGAAGAAATACCGGACCCCCAACTCGATGTCCAGCGCCCGCGCGACCTGCGTATGCGCCAGGATCCGTATCGCCTGAACCGCGACCGCCACCAGAAAGAGGAGGCCCCGCCCGCGCGCCATCCGCAGACGGGTCAGGGCCGCCTCCACACGATCGATCCGCCCCCCGATCCGCACCGGGAGCGGCCGGGCGACCGTCCTCAGCACGAGACGACTCGCCGGACTCATAACGATCGCAAGGCCGCCGATGCTGAGCCCGGCGTTGACGGCAGCTGCCATGAGGACATACCGCCCCGTAGAGCTCGTTGCGAGCTCCTGGGCGCCGAACAGCGAGATCAAGCCGATCACTCCCAGCACGCCGAGCCCGAGCAGGCGGTCGACCAGGGTCGCCGCCGCCGCGGCACTTCCCTGTCCCCCTTCCCGGGCCGTACCGAGCACCCGCGCCAGATCTCCCCCCGCCCCGGTTGGCAGGACCAGGTTGCCGAACGCCCCGGCAAAGTAGTAGGTCACGACCCGCCCCCAGGCGAGGTCCACTCCCGCCGTCCGGAGCAATCGCCCCCATTGCCAGCTACCGAGAAGATGCGACACCGCGAGCAGGCTCGCCGCGGCCAGGAGCCGCGACGGCGAGGCGCCACCCATCGTGGCCAGCAACGATTCGACGCCGATTCGCCGCAGGAGCCAGGCCATGAGGCCCAGCGAGACCGCCACCTTGACGGCCAAGAGGAGGGCAGGACGCAGCTTCCCGCGGTGTGGCTCCGCCATCTGGGGAACGGTCATGACCCACTTCCTCCCGCGCTCCGGTCAGACGTGGCCACGCTCTCGGCCAGGGCCAGCGCTTCAGCGGCCGCCCGCTCCCAGGTGAACCCGAGGGCGAACTCCCGTCCTCCGCGACCGAGGCGGTCTCGCAGCGCGGAGTCGCCAAGGATGCGCACCAGGGCCGCCGCGAGGGCACCCGGATCCCCGTACGGCACGAGGAGGCCCGTCACTCCATCGATCACCGAGTCCATCAGGCCAGGCACGCGAGTCGCCACCGTCGGCGTACCACAGGCATTCCCCTCCAGCATGGTGAGGCCCCAGCCCTCCTTCACCGAGGCGCTGGCGACCACCCAGGCGCGGCGCAGGAGATCCACCACCTCGGCCTGGGAGCACCGGCCGAGAAAACGGACCCCGGTCACGCGGCGAGCGCGATTCCTGAGCGCCTGCTCGTAGGGACCGCTGCCCACGATCCATAGCTCGGCTCCCGGCACCTCCCTGCGAACGCCGGGAAGCGCCGCCACCAGGCTCTGGATCCCCTTGTACTGGCGAATCCGACCCAAGTGCAGGATCGCCGGAGTGTCGCTCCGTGGAGTCTCCGGGTCCGGGTAGTACGTCCCATGATCCACACCCACCGGCACCACGTGCACCCGTCCCGCGGCCAGACCGCGCGAAATGAGATCGGTTCGCGTCGATTCCGAGATGACGAGGAAGTCGGTCTGACGATAGGTGCGCGGGATCAACAGCTCGTGCAGGTAGACATAAGCAGCGAGCGGAAAGGACGCTTCCGCAAACACAGCGGTGCCGAAGAGATGAGGGACGATCGCGAGGACCGGCTCGCGCACGAATGCGGGCGTGAAGAAGGGAACCTTGTTGATGTCCTCGATGACCAGATCGAATGACCGACCGCGGAACTCCCGCTCGTAAGCGCGGCGGAGAGCCCAATTGGCATCGAACCAGCTTCCGCGCCGGATGACCTCGACCCCATCGATCGAATCATGGCGCGCGCCGCCCTTGAAGCCGCTGGCGAGAAGCGTCACCTCGTGCCCGCGTTCGACGAAGCGGCGCAGGATCTCGTGCAGGTGCACCTCGGCTCCGCCAGCCTCGGGGTGGTGCGGGTCCCGCCAGTTGAAAGCGAGAAACCTCACGGCTCGCTCACCGCTTCTCTCCGATCGTCCCGATCACGAGGAAGGTGTAGAAGGCGAGCCGGCGCGGGCGGAACCAGCGCCGGAAGGCCGCGCTCGCCGATCCGATTCCTGCGAGCTCAGGCGGATACAACGGCAAGGAGATGCCGATCTTGCGGAGCGCGTAACGGACGGACCGGTAACCGAGCCCTGGGACCATCCAGTCGCCGTAACGATGAAGGATGCGAAATCCATGATGCTCGACCAGCCCCTCGAGCTCGCCAATCGAGTACTCGGTCTCCCACCCGGCGAACCAGCGATTCAGTGCGATCAGCACGTGCTTCATCGCCGTGTAGAGATGAAAGCGCTGCGGAACATCGACCAGGACGTGACCCGCATCCACCAGAACCCGTCGGTTCTCGTGGAGAAGCGGCGACGGATCGCGGAAATGCTCCATCAGTCCCTGATGGAAGACCACGTCGAAGGCACGATCCCGGAAAGGCATCTGCGTGCAGTCGGCACAAACCAGATCGACCGCGGTCCCGCTGCGCCGCGCCAGCCGCTGCACGATGCGCAACGCCTCCAGAGTGTAGTCGAGAACGAACGGCCGCGCGCCATGAGCCGCCAGCTCGAGCGAATCGCGACCCGAACCGGCCCCGACCTCCAGCACCTTCGCCCCCGCCAGCTGCCGCACCTTCACGAGCTCCGCCGCGATCCGGCCCTCGTTCGAGTAGACCTGATCGATATCCCGGTTCTCGTCCCAGAAGGCGGACCAATGCGCTTTGGTCGATTCGCGTTTCAGCATCGTCTGCGCTGGCACAAGCCGCTATACGCCCCACACCAGTCGCTCGGCGGCGCTCTGGGGCAACGCCACTTCCAGGATGCGACTGCGGACCTGCTCGACATCATAGAAGATGCGTCGGATCTCGACGCGCCCGCTCTCAACGTCGAACAGGGCAAAAGCAGCACGCGGATCCCCGTCGCGGGGCTGCCCGACCGACCCGACATTGACCAGGAGCCGCTCACCGGCGCCGAGAACGGCCACGGGTGGCGCCTTCTGCAGATGCGCTCCGCCATTCTCGAGGAAGAACCCGGGGAAGTGGGAGTGGCCGACGAAGCAGATGCGCTCGGTGAAGGCGTTGAACTCGCGGATCGCCTCCCGCAAGTTGAAGACGTAGAGCCAGTCCTCGGGGGCCGAGGGGCTCGAGTGGACGAAGCGGATATCGCCGATCGCGAGAGTGTACGGCAGCCCCTTCAGATACTCCGCGTTGTCCGGGCGGAGGACATCTCGCGTCCACAGGACGGCGGCTCGCGCATCAGGATTGAAGTAGTCGGTCTCCGTGGTGCCGATCGCGGCACAGTCATGATTGCCGATGACGACATGATCCGCCCGTGCGCGCACCAGATCGACGACTTCATTGGGATTCGCTCCGTACCCGACGAGATCGCCCAGACATGCGATGGCATCGACCTTCTCGGCATCGATCACCTGCAGGCAGGCTTCCAGAGCCTCCAGGTTGGAATGGATATCCGAGATGATCGCGTATCTCATTCTTCTCCCGTGTCGCCTTCCAGAGCCGCATCCGCTGTGCTTTCGTTCATCCGCCGCCGCACCGCATCGACGACGCCGTTGACGAAGTGCCCGGACTCCTCGCCACCGTAACGCTTGGCGATTTCGATCGCCTCGTTGATCGTCACCGGCTCAGGAATGCCCGGCGTGAAGAACAGCTCGACCACGGCCAGGCGGATCACGGCGCGGTCAGTCGACTTCATGCGCTCGAGATCCCAATGCGGACTCGATCTCTCGTATGGCGCGATCCACAGCAGCCCGATGACGATCGAAGGATTCTACAATAAGCGTGGCGAACTCCACCACCTCGGCCGGCCGGCGCTCCCCGGAGGCGATCTCGCTCAGCCGGCTCACCGCCAGCTCCCCCAGTAGGTCGCTCTGGTAGAGCGCAAGGAATGCGAGCTCACGCGCCCGCCGCCGGCGTCCCAAGAGATCAGTCTCGGGTGCGGCGACGTGCCCGCCGCTTGGCGCTCGGAGCCGGCTTAGCGGCCCCGGCCAGAAGGTTCGCCATCTCGAGTGCGGACAGCGCCGCTTCGAAGCCACGGTTGCCCGACTTGGCTCCGGCGCGTTCGATGGCCTGTTCCAGGCTATCTGCCGTCGACACGCCGAAGATGACGGGCACGCCGGAGGCGGTGGCCGCATCGGCGACACCGCGAGCCACGGCCGAGGCCACCTGCTCGAAGTGGGAGGTCCCCCCGCGGATCACCGCGCCGAGGGTGATCACGGCGGCGAAATGTCCGCTCGCGGCCAGCTTGCCGGCGACCAGCGGAATCTCGAAGGACCCCGGAACCCAGTAGACGTCGATCTGATCCGAATCGACACCGTGCCGCTCCAGGCAATCGACGGCCCCGGCCAGCAGGCGGTCGGTGACTACTTCATTGGTCCGGCTGACGACCACGGCAAAATCCAGGCCGTTCCCGGCAAGTGCTCCCCGGTGTTCACGAGCCACTCCCACTCCTCCTTCTTACCCGAGCCGGCGGGGATACCGCGGTGGCGTCGAGCAGATGACCCAGCTTGTGCCGCTTCGTCGCCAGGTAGTCCATGTTCACTGCATTCGGTGCAATGACGATCGGCACGCGTTCGGCGATCGAGAGCCCGAAGGCCTCGAGCCCGACGACCTTCTTGGGATTGTTGGTCAGTAGCCGGATCCGGCGCACACCGAGATCGACCAGGATCTGAGCGCCGATGCCGTAGTCTCGGAGATCCGGCTTGAAGCCGAGCTTCATGATTGGCCTCGACCGTGTCCAGACCCTCATCCTGAAGACTGTAGGCCTTGATCTTGTTGGCCAGACCGATGCCGCGCCCTTCCTGCCGCATGTACAGGAACACTCCACGTCCGGCTTCCTGGATCATCTCGAGCGCTCGGTCCATCTGTTCACCGCAATCGCAGCGCATCGAACCGAAGACGTCGCCGGTCAGGCACTGCGAGTGCACGCGGACCAGGACCGCTTCCGGGCCCGTGACGTCGCCGCAGACAAGCGCCACGTGATGATCGCCGTCCAGAAGACTTTCGTAGAGGAAGAGCTCGAACTCCCCGTGGCGCGTCGGCATGACGGTTTCCACGATGCGCCGCACCAGGACTTCGGTCCGCCGGCGATAGGCGATGAGATCGCGGATGGTGATGATCTTGAGCCCGAAGTCACGAGCCAACCGCATGAGACGTGGCACCCGCGCCATCTGTCCGTCGTCGTCCATGATCTCGCAGAGCACACCTGCCGGGTAGAGCCCGGCCAGCCGTGCCAGGTCGACCGCCGCTTCCGTGTGACCGGCCCGGCGCAGCACCCCGCCGTTCTCCGCCCGCAGGGGAAAGACGTGACCCGGGCGCGCGAAATCCTGAGCCCGCACGGTCTCCTCGGTGAGCGCACGAACGGTTCGGGCGCGATCCTCGGCTGAGATCCCGGTCGACATGCCATGCAGGAAATCGACCGACACCGAAAAGGCCGTCTGCATCGGCGCCGTGTTGTCCGCCACCATCGGACGCAAGTTCGAGCTCGTCCAGCCGCTCGCCCGTGGCGGGCGCGCAGATCAGTCCGCGGCCATGCGTGGCCAGGAAGTTGATCGCTTCCGCCGTCGCCTTCTCCGCTGCCAGGATGAGATCTCCCTCGTTCTCCCGGTCTTCGTCATCGACCACGATGACGACCCGACCCTGCTGGATGTCCGTGATCGCGGCCTCGATCGGGTCGAACACGGTGGCCTCGGGGGAAGGAGTCGGGTGGCCCGTGGCCACGGCTTTCCTCGGACGACCGGACCCGCGCCCGGTCGCGGTCCGGGCACGGGGTTCCCGGGCTCTCGTCTTCTCGTTGTTCTCTCTGGTCATCTCTACCGCCGCCGAACCGGGGATTTCGCTGAGCCGCGTCCCGCCCCGCACATGGCCCCCATGGCTAACTTGAGCGCTCGCGCCAGGCTCCCTGGCCCGACTTGAGGAAAGTGGCGAGGTCGACTCCCGACTTCCGAGCGTCGCGTCCGGATTCCCCATCGAGCCCGATCAAATGCTCGAGGTACTTGGCCAGAATGTCGATTTCGATGTTCACCTCATCTCCTGGGTGCAGATCCCCCAGGGTCGTGACGGCGAGCGTATGGGGGATCAAGTACACCGCGAAGGCATCTCGCCTCGCATCGCCCACGGTGAGGCTCACTCCGGCAATCGCAATGGATCCCTTGCTCACAACGTAGCGGCCCAGGTCCCGGTCAAGGAGCTCGAAGCTCAGTCGTTCCGAAGCACCTTCAAGCGTGCGCGCATCGAAGCGGGCGCGGCCGTCGACATGGCCCTGCACCCAGTGTCCTTCCAGGCGGCCGCCCACGGCCAGCGGCCGTTCCAGATTGACCCTGCTGCCGGGCCGCAGCCGACCGAGCGTGGACCGCCGGAGCGTCTCGGCGATGGCCTGACACGTAGCGCGCCCCGGGCCGAGGGCGACGACCGTGAGACAGACACCGTCGACAGCGAGGGATCCACCCACGACCAGATGCTCGATGGCCCGGGGCAGGGCAAACGTGAGGCGGACGCCTTCCGCCTCGGGTTCCGCCGCCACGACTTCCCCGATGCCTTCGATGATACCGGTGAACACCTGATCTTATCTCCCAGCCGGGCCCGGACGTCGGGTCCCCGTCGAGCGGCGCCGCGTCCGGGGCCCGGGCGCCACCACGTCGCCGGAAATCGAGAGGTCCTTGCCCAGGGTTTCCACCTGCCATTTCGCGACCCTGAGCCCCGTGGCGATCGAACGCACACCGAGAGGACCCACCCACGCCATCTGCTCTCCGCCAAGAATGAGGGGCGCCATGTGAAGCGTCAGCCGGTCCGCCCACCCCCCGGCCAGGAACTCGGTGGCCAGGCTCGCTCCCCCTTCGACCAGGACGCGGCGCACACCCCTGAGGGCAAGGAAACGCAGCGCCCGCTCGAGGCTGATCCGCTCGCTTCGCGCCGGACCGGGTACGGCGAAGATCTCGACACCGGGCCGCACGAGCCTCGACGCCCGCCTGCCTTGAGCCGCTTCCACCGTGGTCAGGATCCAGGTCGGCGCCTTTCCGTCGCGGAACAGCCGCGCCGCGGCCGGCAGATCCAGCCGCCCGCTGACCACCACCCGCACCGGATGCGCCCCCCGCTTGAGCCGGACCGTCAGCTCAGGATCATCATGACGCACCGTGCCCGCGCCTACCAGCACGGCGTCGGCGGCAGCCCGCATCTCGTGCGCGGCGCGCCGGGCGGGAAGACCCGTGATCCAGCGCGAATCCCCTCCGGCGAGGGCCAGCCGTCCGTCCAGGGTGACCGCCAGCTTGAGGTCGACCAGCGGCAGACCGGTGCGCTGAAAGTGGTTATACGCCACATTCAAGGCATCGGCCTCAGCGGCGAGGAGGCCGGTCTCGACGTCCAGATCCGCCCGCCGCATCCGTGCCAGCCCCCGGCCACGGACCCGCGGATCCCGATCCCGCCCGGCAACGACGACCCGTCGGATTCCGGAGTCCAGGATGGCGGCGCTGCAGGGAGGGGTGAGCCCGTGGTGATTGCACGGCTCCAGGGTCACGTAGATCGTCGCCCCGCGCGCCCGCGTCCCGGCCTGCCGGAGAGCCTCGACCTCGGCGTGATCTTGCCCCCGCCGCCGGTGCCAACCCTCGCCGACGATCCGGCCTTGGCGCACCACGACCGCCCCCACGAAGGGATTCGGATGCGGTTTCCCCCGCCGGGCGAGCTCGAGCGCCCGCCGCATGAAGCGCTCGTCCGGCGTGGCCCCTCGGTCTGCCTCAGATCGTGCACGCATTCCTCACTCCGCGACGATCCTCCCTGGCGCAACTAACCGCGTCACAGATGCGATATTCGCGCATACCGCCATGGTGTCTCGCCTCCTGACGCCCTGTCACACCCTGACGACCGCTGTCGCTGGCTCACGGCGACCCCAACGCAAAGCGAAGAAGCCGTGGAGCCGAAGAGGGTACGCGGCCGGGCCCCCAGCGTCAAGCCATGCGGGACGTCTTTCTCGTTGACCTAGCACGACTTGCCGCGATAACCTGAGGCATTCGTCCAACTCCCCCGCTCCGAGCCCGACTCGCCGGGCTCCAAGCGCTGCGGCTCCCGTAAACCTCCATGAGCGCCGACCGCGAACTCAAGCTCTCCATCATCATCCCCGTCTACAACGAACGGGCGACGATCTCGACGATCATCGACCGGGTGAACCGCGTCGACCTGCCGAAAGAGATCATCGTCGTCGATGACGGTTCGCGCGACGGCACCGCGGAGGTGCTCCGCCAGAAACTGGCCGGCCACGCCGTCAACCTCATTCATACCTCTCTGGTCAACCTCGGCAAGGGAGCCTCCATTCGCTATGGCCTCGAGTACGTGCGGGGCGACATCGTGATCATCCAGGATGCCGACCTCGAGCTGGACCCAGAGGATTACCACCGCATCCTGACCGCCTTCCACGAGCGGCACGCCGACGTTGTCTATGGGTCTCGCTTCCTGGAACGGGGCTACTTCCGCGCCTACCCCGAGGTCCGCTTCGGAAACAAGCTGGCCAATTTCCTCCTCGCGTGGGCGGTGCGCGTGCTATGGCGAGTGCGCCTTACCGACGAGGCGACATCGTACAAGGCGTTTCGGACGGCGGTCATCAAATCGATGGACCTGCGCGCCGTCGGGTTCGAGTTCTGTCCGGAGGTCACGGCCAAGGTTCTGAACCGCGGCTACACGATCCACGAGGTGCCGATCCACTACCATCCACGCACCATCGCCGAGGGCAAGAAGGTGCGCTGGTTCGATGGGGTCAAGGCGCTCTATGTCCTTCTCAAGTACCGCTTCGTGGCGCGCAATGAATGAGCGCGTCGAAAGCACGCCAGACCGGGACGCGCTCCGCCGGGGTGACCGCCGAGTCGCCCGGCGGCTGTTCTTCTTCTGCCTCTTGGCCTACCTGCTCCTGGGCAGCGGCACGATCCCTTCCTCCGATGGCTACACCATGTTCACCCTGGCCCGGAGCATGCTGAGCGGCCAGCTCTCCATTCCCGAAGGCAATGGCAAGGTCGGCCGGAACGGGCTCCTCTATGCCAAGGCGGATCCGGGACAGGCCGTCGTCGCTCTGCCTCTTGTCGCCACGGGCGAGCTCACGGCCCGGCTCTTACCCTCCGGGCCGATCCGCGATCTCTGGCCCCGCAGCGTGGCCTCGACCTTCAATGCCGTCGTCGGCGCCGCCGCGGTTCTCGGTTTCTTCCTCTTGCTTCGCGCCCTCGGCTGCACGGTCCAGACGGCCGTCTGGATGAGCATGGGCCTCGCCCTGGCCACTCCCCTCCTGCCCTACACCAAATCGTTCATGCGGGAGCCGCTCCTCATGCTGTGCGGGATCGCCGCGTTCCTCGCCATCCATCGAAGCAGGGAGTCAACACCCGAATCCGCGGCGCAGGGTAGAAGGGCAACCAGCCAGCGCCCGGCGCTCGCCGCCGGTCTCTGGCTAGGCGTCGGGATGGTGGTCAAGTCGAGCTTTGTCATCAACGTCCCGATCCTCCTCGCCTATCTCATGGCCACCTCGCACCGCGAGATGCGACGGCGCCGCGTGGCCGCCTTCCTCGCTGGCCCCATCGCCGGTGGACTGCTTCTAGCTCTCTACAACGCCCACCGCTTCGGCAACCCGCTCACCAGCGGCTACGATCCGACCGTCGACAACTTCTCGACGCCCCTTTTGGTCGGCCTCTATGGCCAGCTCCTGAGCTCGGGCAAGAGCATCTTCCTCTATGCACCGCTCGGGCTCGTCGCCCTGTTCGCGTTTCCCGCGTTCGCTCGCCGCCACCGGCCTGAAGCGCTGACCGCCGCCGCCCTCTTTGTCACGCACGTCATCTTCCACGCCAAGTTCGCCTCCTGGGCTGGAGAGGGCAGCTGGGGGCCACGCTACCTGGTGCCTGTCCTTCCCTTCCTCCTGCTTCCCGCGAGCGAGTTCGTGGCTGGTCCGCGCCGCGTCGCGCGTCGCGCCGCAGCGGCTGCGCTCATCCTCGGGTTGCTGGTCCAGGCCGGCGGAACGGCGATCTACTTTGGCTCCTACATGCGCGATCTGGGCGAGTATCCCTACGAACGCAACTTCTCCGATCCGCTGTTCATGTATCGTTCACACTTCGTCCCCAACTACTCGCCGGTGGTTGGACACTGGCGCCTGCTGACCAGGAACACCGCCCTCCTGTTCGATGCCGAGCGGCGCCCCCACCTCGGCCTGCGTTCGGAAGAGGCGGGGCGCCTGCCGCTCAGCGCCGGCGATCGCGATGAACTCCGTTACGTCGTGAACTTCTGGTTCTGCTACTTGATCTACGCGGGGCAACCAGCGACCATGCCCCTCGTGCCGCTGGGGATTCTCCTCACGCTCACGGTGGGGGCCGGTTTCCGCCTGTGGAGCTCCGCGCGCGCCAGGGAGGATCGCGAGCGCGGGGCGCTGGCTTGGTGATCGGGCGCCAGCTCTAGGGCACGCAGGGAAGAGCAGCGCGCAACGTGCGCAGCGAGTCGATCCGCGCATCCGCCGGGTGGTGGGCGATGAATCTCTCGATCGCCGCAGCCACGAACTGGCAATCGTCCGGGCTCCCGCTGGCCGCATGAGCTTCGGCGATGAGAGCGATCGCACGCAGCTGCCAGGTCGCTGCCAGGGTGCTGTCGGACTCCAAGGCGGCATGCATGCCATAGCGGACGGCCAGTTCCCTGGCGGCAGTGGAGCCCTCACCCCGTTTCTTCTCGGCCTCCGCCAGTTCAGCTGCAGCCTCTACAGAGCTCTTCTCCGGCAGCCTGGCGAAACTCCGCTGTGGGCTCGGTGCGGGAGTCTCGGCTTTGAACGCGCCCCATGACGAGGGCGCGGGCCCATCTGACTGCAGCATGCTACGCTCCCCCCTCGTCGTGCTCCGGGTCCCTGGCTCAAGCTGAGGCGACACCCAGGCGGCGGCGCTTCCATCCTGGTTCGGGTGCAGGATTGCCTCTGAGCCCTTGTCAGGCTCGAAGCTCGCTGTTCCGTCTCGCGGGCCTTGAGCGGGGTCGGACTTCCCCGCCACCGCCGGCCGTTCCGTGCCATCCGGTTGCTGCGGGCGCGCTCCTCCGGACAGAAGGTGTTCATCACCATTGCCCCCGAGGTGCTCCTCCACCTGTCCCACCTTTACCTGTTGAGCTAGCTTCCTTTCAGCCTCCGGAAGCAAGCGATCTGTGACCTGGAGGACCACGAGGAGGATCGCAGCGGCTGCGGCCACCGGCACGAACCGCGGCCAGCTCAGGAGCTCCCGCCACGACCGGCGCGCCGGCCTTGGCTTGTCGCGCTCGACCACATTCCGCACCCGCGCCGCGAGGCGCTCCAAGTCGGCAGGGGACGGCGGCGAACCCTCGAGCGCCAGCACAGCGTGATCCGCGCGCTCGATCGCAGCGAGAGCGTCCTTGCAGCGATGGCAGCCCGAGAGATGCGACTCCACGCGCGCCTGCTCCCGTGGCGCGAGCTCGCCGTCGGCATAGCCCCCGAGGAGCTCCTCGATCTTCCTGCACTCGGCGTTCATCATCTGGACCTATCACCCGGTCCGCGTTCGAGCTCGGCTCGGAGAGCCTGCCTCGCTCGCGACAGCCGGGACATCACCGTCCCCCGCGGGATTCCCAGGACCTGGGCCATCTCCCGGTAGTCGAGCCCCTCGCGCACGCGGAGCCATAGAACCGTTCTGGCCTCCGGATCCAGGCGCTGGAAGGCCTCCTCCGCTCGCTCGCGGAGCTCCTCCCCCACGGCGGCGCTTTCCGCCGACGGCTCCGGACTGGGCAGTTGAATCGGCTCGCCGGCCTCATTCGCCAGCGAGACCGTCGGCGGTGCGCTGGAACGCCGCCGCCAGCGATCGCGTGCCAGATTGACCGCAATGGTGAGGATCCAAGGCCGGAAATCGCGTCCCAATTTGAAACTCTGGATCCCGGTGAAAGCTCGGACGAAGGTCTCCTGCACCAGATCATCGCGATCGTCGGGATCGCTCACCAGACGTCCGATGACTCGGGTGACGATGCCACCATAGGCCCGCACGAGGTCGGCAAAGGCCTCGCCATCCCCACCCTGGGCGGCACGGATCCAGCCGGCGACCAGTGCCGGATCGGGGCCCTGCGCCCTCTCGGGTGGCGTTCCTCGTGCCGTGGCCGGGGCGACGGCTGGGGGATCGCTCACCACGGCCGGGCGGGGCGGCGGTGCCGACGTCTCCCTTCGCATCCCTCTCCTGTTACGCAACCAGGCGGGGTGGATTCCCTTCGATCAGCGAGGCGGCTCTTCGTGCGGGTCCACCGGGCGACAGGTGGTGTCGATGATGTCCTTGGGGTCGATGTCGGGAACGCGGGGCGCTGGGGGAGCCGCAGGGGGAGCCGCGGGGGGAACCGCACGCCTCCCCATCCCCAGGCCACGTAGCAAGCGCAACACGAGGACACCGAACAGAAAGTAGAGGATGGCGCGCAATATCACGAGCAACATGGTCCCATGCAGCGGTGCGCCGTCGGCGCATACGAAACCCGATGCATGCTAGCACGGCGCTCTGCACAGCTCAACGTAGGGCCCCGGCCTGCGCTCCGGCCCCCCGCGATCCGAACCCGGAGCCGCGTCGGAGAACCGCACTGATGGTGGTTCGCCCGGTCCGTGCCGTCCTTCTGGCAGCGGTTCTCAGCGTGATATGGCTTCAGCCTGCGCCTGCGAGCTCGAGCGACGAGGACCCACTGGATCCGAACGGCGCTGTGAGCGATGTTCTGCGCCTCGTGCGAGCCAACTACGTCGATGAAGTCGACGCCCCAAAGCTGGTTGACGCAGCGATCCAGGGCCTGCTCCGGAAGCTCGATCCCCACTCCAACTACCTCGACCCCAAGCGCCTCGCACTGACGAACGAGCGCAATCGTGGCGAGTACGATGGAATCGGCATTTCCTTCGCCCTCCATTCCGGCCACATCACCGTCATCTCCGCCATCGAAGGCACGCCCAGCGATCGCCTGGGCATCCGTCCTGGGGACCGCATTGTCGAAATCGATGGCGTCAACGCCTTTGGCCTCAGCGACGACGAAGTCTTCGCTCGACTCCGAGGCCAGGAAGGCACGACCGTTGCGATCACCATCGCCCGTGAAGGTGAGGACGACGTCCTCCGCTTCAACATGGTCCGCGAGCGGATCCCCATCAAGAGTGTTCCCTACTGGTTTCTGCTGGATCAAGACACGGGCTACGTACGCATGGTTCGTTTCTCGGCCCATGCCAGCTCGGAGCTGGCACGCGCCCTGGACGACCTCGAGTCGCGCGGGATGAAGCGGTTGATCCTCGATCTCCGCGGCAACCCGGGCGGCTATCTCGAGCAGGCGGTTGCGGTCGCCGACCAGTTCCTCGACAATCGCAAGCTCGTCGTCTACACCAAGGGTCGGGTCGCGGGCGCCGTCGCTGAGCATCGGGCCTCTGGCAGCCACATCGACTCACACCAACCGCTGATCGTCATCATCGACCATGGCAGTGCTTCGGCCGCAGAGATCGTGGCCGGGGCCATCCAGGACTGGGATCGGGGCCTCATCGTCGGTCAGACGAGCTTCGGCAAGGGCTTGGTCCAGCGCCAGTACCGCCTGTGGGACGGGTCCGCCCTGTTCCTCACCATAGGCCGCTACTACACCCCCGCCGGGCGCCTCATCCAGCGGGAATACGAGGACGATCGGGTGAGCTACTACGCCGCGGCCTACGAGGACGCGGCGGCCGAGCACCGAGGCGCGGGCGAGCTCTATCTGACGGCCGCCGGGCGGCGGGTCTTCGGCGGTGGGGGCATCGCCCCGGATGTCCGCTGCGACCCGGAGGAGCCGAGTCCGACCCTTGCAGCCGTGGAGCGCGCCCAGCTGCCCTTCGCCTTTGCCCAGCACTACATCGTGAATAGTGGCTTCACCTACCCGGCCGGCTTCGAGCGATTTCTCACCGATTACGAGCTTGACGACACGGCATGGACCGCGCTACTCGGGTATGCGGCCGGGACCGATCTCGAGATCGGTCCGGACCGGCTGGCCGCCGATCGGACCGCCATCGCCCACAGCGTGAAGCGGGAGATGGCCGCGTACCTATGGGGCCCCACGGAGCGCTACCGGGTATTGATCGCCGCGGATAGCATGGTCGCTCGCTGCCGGGACCTGTTCTCCGAGGCAGACGGGCTTCTGGCCCTCCACGACGCATCCTGTAAGGTCGGAGCGGTGAAACGCAGCGCAACCTCCCGAACCCAAGCGGGGTACCAGGATTGAACATCAGAACCCCAAGAAGCTTCTCCCCCGCGCCGGCCGGCGCCGTCAGGAAGGATGCCGCGATGTCCAAGTTCTCGCTCGCACTGTGCCTCGCCACCGCGGCTCTCCTC
The DNA here is from genome assembly GCA_963823555.1 of Candidatus Eiseniibacteriota bacterium. GTDB lineage: Bacteria > Eisenbacteria > RBG-16-71-46 > CAVPCR01 > CAVPCR01 > CAVPCR01. The sequence continues at coordinate 1,575,555 of CAWGMA010000001.1, forward strand.
GGGATGGCGACAACCGCATTCCCGGCCGCCGATCCCTCGGCCGAGGAGAACCTCCTCGAGCGCCTGCGCACCTTCAACGACGTCCTGCGCCTGGTCCGGGCCAACTACGTCGACGAGGTGGACTCCGCGGAGCTCATTGATGGAGCCATCGTGGGACTCCTCGAGGAACTCGACCCTCATTCCAACTATGTCGACCCCAAGCGCGCGTCCCAGATGAACGAACGCTACCGTGGCGAGTACTTTGGCATTGGCATCTCCTTCGCCATCCGGGACGGGTATCTCACCGTGATCTCACCGATCGAAGGTAGCCCCTCGGATCGGCTGGGCATCCGTGCCGGTGACCGCATCGTCAAGATCGACGGCGCTTCCGCCATGGGCATCAGCGAGAACGAGGTGTTCGAGAAGCTACGGGGGCCGCAGGGGACAACCGTGCATGTCTCCATCCAGCGCGACGGCCGCGACGATCTCATCGAGATCGATATCGTGCGCGAACGAATCGAGCTCAAGAGCGTCCCCTACGCCTTCATGCTCGATGGCGAGACAGGCTACATCCGCATGATCCTCTTCTCCTCGACGACCGGGCAAGAGCTCGACGGCGCCCTCGATCAACTCGAAGCAGCGGGAATGAAGCGCCTCGTCCTGGACCTGCGCGGCAACGCGGGCGGGCTCCTCGAGCAAGCCGTCGAGGTGGCCGACAAGTTCATCAACGGCCGCAAGTTGCTGGTCTTCCAGAAGGGACGCGTCGAGAGCGCGAACGAGGAGCACTACGCATCCGATTCCGATCGCCACCCCACCTCCCCGCTCGTCGTCCTCATCGATCATGGCAGCGCCTCGGCCTCGGAGATCGTCGCCGGCGCGGTCCAGGACTGGGATCGCGGCCTGGTAGCCGGGCAGACGAGTTTCGGCAAGGGTCTCGTCCAGCGGCAATTCCGCCTGCGGGATGGATCCGCGCTGTTTCTGACCATCGCCCGCTACTACACGCCCTCAGGCCGGCTCATTCAACGCGACTACGAACCCGGGGATCGCACCACCTACTATGCCGCCGGCTTGGATGACGATGACCCCAACGCCAACCCCGATTCGACCGCGAGCCGCCCGGCCTACCGTACGGCGGCTGGGCGCACGGTCTACGGGGGCGGCGGCATCACGCCCGATACCAAGATCGAATTACCCGCCTTCACGGCGACGCAAGAGGCGGTGGAACGCGCCACTCTGCCCTTCCAGTTTGCCAACGCCTATGTCGGCAAGCATCAGTTCACCTACCCCGCCGGATTCGAGCGTTATCTTTCTGAGTACGCCGTCGACAATGCGACCTGGGGTGAATTCCTCGAATACGCGGCGACCACCGCTCCCACGCTCACTCCGGAGGAACTCGAGGCGGAACGCGAGTACATCGCTCGCAGCGTCAAGCGCGAGATCGCCGGCAACCTGTGGGGTCCCACGGAGCGCTACCGGGTGCTGCTCGCCAGCGATCCGATGCTGGCCGAAGCTCGTGAGCTGTTCCCCCAGGCACTGGAGATGCTCGCCCTACGGCAGCAGAACGGCGGGCGCCCCGGCCCCTGGCAGGCAGCCGGCGGAGCGCCCGGGAGCGCGGACAACTAGGAGCGCGCGCTGCCGCCGGGACCTGGATCGACTCCGATCGCGCGCAGGTAGGCCTCGACGAGCGCGCGGGCTCGGACGTAGTCCTCGGGAGCAACGAGCAACTGCCCCCAGTAGCCCTTGAGCGTGCTCATGATCCCATCGGCCCACGGGATCTGGGCCGAACGCACGAGGCTCGGGATATCCTGCTCCGCCAGCACTCGTTGCACGGCGAGGGCCGAGAACTCATCCGGTGCGCGGTACACCGGCCGATAGTCCACCCACACCAATTCTCGCCCCGGTTCCTCGTTCTCGATGCCATCCTCGAGTCTGGTGTGGCACGGCCAGCAGACCTCGACATGATCTTCGTACTCAGCGTTGCAGCGGGGACAATGACGGGGCATGGTTTCGATGTCTGGGTGCTATCGATGGTGCTGCACTCGGGGTGTCGAGAAAGATGGCGGGCCGTGCTGGGCTCGAACCAGCGCACCCCTGCTTAAAAGGCAGGTGCTCTACCAACTGAGCTAACGGCCCACGGCGATTGTCCCCAGAATCGGGGTTGGCGTCAATTACTGACTCGCGCCGTCATGGCCGCGCTCGGGGCCGGGTCGACCTTCACCGTATCCTCGCGCCGGCTCCCCACCGATACCAGGGCTACCGGAACTCCGGTCTCTTCGGCAATGAAGGCCAGGTAGTCCCGGGCTGCCGGCGGCAAGTCGGCAAGCCGGCGCACGGCCGATGTGGGACTCAACCAGCCGCGAAGCTCGCGATACACGGGGCGTGCGGTCTCCAACCGGACCTCTGAGTACCAGTTTCCCCGCGGATCGGGCTCATAACCGACGCAGACGGGGATCCGCTCCATTCGGTCCAGGATGTCGAGCTTGGTCACCGCGAGTCCCGTGAAGCCGGAAAGCCGCGTGGCACGCTTGAGGGCGACGAGATCGAGCCAGCCACAGCGACGAGGGCGCCCCGTGGTGGCCCCGAATTCGGCTCCTGCCTCGCGCAGAGCCGCCGCAGCCTCCGGTTCGAGCTCGGTCGGGAACGGACCCAACCCCACGCGCGTCGTATAGGCTTTCGCCACGCCGATCACGCGATCCACGGCGCGCGGGCCGAGACCGATACCGGTCAGAGCTCCGCCGGCGATCGTGCTGGACGACGTCACGTACGGGTAGGTGCCGTGGTCGAGATCGAGGAGCGTGCCCTGCGCCCCCTCGATGAGAACATGCTTGCCGGCGGCCAGGGCGTCATCCACGAGCACCGACACATCGGCGACAAACGGCGACAGCCGTTTCCCGAAAGCGGTGAATTCCGTCGCGATGTGATCAGGGTGGAGATCGAGCCCCGCAGCCGTCACGGCATCCGTCCCGAGTCGGGCCCGGATCTCGCCCAGATTGAGCGCCATGAGCTCCCGCAGGCGTTCGGGCTCGAGAAGATCGATGACGCGTACGCCCCGCCGTCCTGCCTTGCGCGAATAGGCCGGACCGATACCTCGCCCGGTGGTGCCGATGCGACCCGCCTCCGCCCCGTTCTCGTCAGCACGCTCCAGCACCCGGTGGTAGGGCAGAATGACATGGGCTCGCGGGTCGATCCGCAGGCGGCTCGCCACCTCGATCCCGTGGCGCTCCAGTTGATCGATCTCGGCGAACAGAGAGCCCGGATCGACAACGACGCCGCTACCAATGAAACACTGCTTGTCGGGACGCAGGGCTCCGATGGGCAGCAGGTGCAGGACGAAGGTCTCGCCCCCGAGCACGACCGTGTGCCCGGCATTCGGCCCGCCCTGGCACCGGGCAACGATGTCCACATCCTCAGCCAGGAGGTCGACGATCTTGCCCTTGCCCTCATCGCCCCACTGGGCGCCGACGATCACCGTGACCGGCACGCAAACCTCACTCTCTCATGGCCTGCATGAATGCAGATGCCTCGACTCATCCCTTCACCTTCGCCCGCTGGCGTCCCAGAGGAACAGCGTCCTACCCGCCGGCTGCGTCAGCGGACCGGGCGAAGAACCCGCTTGCCGCCCCGACCGCCGAACCCGGTAGCGCTGTCACCGCACCGGCATCCAGCATGACTCTCTCGAGCGCGCTCACCGCACCGAGAAGATCGGTAGCATCGATCGCGCCCAGGTGACCGAGGCGCAGCACCTTTCCTTTGAGCGAGTCCTGGCCGCCGGCGATCCTGATACCGAAGCGTTCCTCGAGATCACGGCGGATCGAGTCGCCGTCGGCTCCGGGCGGGGTACGGAACACCGTCACGATGTTCGAGGGCCGCTCCGGAAAGACCTCCAATCCAAGCGCGCCCACCGCGGCCCGCGCCGCCGCTCCGATTCGCGCGTGGCGCTCGATCACTGCCGGCAATCCCTCATCTTCCAGCATGTCGAGAGCCGCCACGAGACCGACCACGAGCGAAATGGCCGGCGTAAACGGCGTCGACCTCTTGGCAAGCGCCTTTCCGGCAGCCCTCAGATCGAAATAGAACCGAGGCAGTCCCCCCCCCACCATTCGCTCCTCTGCGGCCGCCGATAACGCGACGAAGGCGAGTCCCGGCGGGAGCATGAAGCCCTTCTGCGATCCGGATACGACGGCATCCAGCCCGCGCGCATCCATGCTCACTTCATGCGCGCACGCCGACGTGATGGCATCGACAGCGACCAGACAGCCGCGGGCCTTGGCCACCGTTGCGAGGCCCTCGAGGTCCATGAGCACACCAGTCGACGTCTCCGAGTGGGTGAGGAATACCAGCTGCACCTCCGGATGGCGGGCCAGTTCCTCGTCGAGCCTTGCCGGGGTGACAACGCGCCCATACTCGACATCGAGCGGCACGACCGGCACGCCATGCGCGCCGAGGATGTCGCCCCACCGCTCTCCGAACTTGCCGGCCCGAACGACCAGTGCTGGCTCATTGGGGCGCGCGAGGCTGACGGCGACCGACTCCATCCCCCCGCTGCCCGACGCCGACAGCACATAGACGGGCCGGGATGTGCCCAGGATCGGGCCGAGCCGCCGCGACACATCAGCCAGCAGCGTCTCGAACTCCGGCGTCCGGTGGTGGAGCAGCGGCCGCGCCATGGCCAGCAACACGGGCGCCGGCACCTCGACCGGACCAGGTGTGAATAGACGCCCCTTCGGCACCGGACACTCCCCTCCAAGCGAAACGCCAAAACGGGAGCCCAGGGGCTCCCTCGCGGGAGTCTAGGGCAAGGACCCGCTCGGTGCAATGCGCCCGCTGCGTCCCGCCGGCGGGCTCGCCGCCACCGACTCGAGGAGCTCGATCTCCATCTGCACCCTCTCATCCCACGACACGAACCGGGAACGGGCCACAGCGTGCCCGCGGTCTCCCATCCGGCGGCGCAACTCTGGCTCGGCAGCAAGCTGCTCCATGGCTCGAGCCAGTGCGGCAATGTCATCTTGTGCCACGACCAAGCCGGTCTCCCCGTCCAACACGAGGCGCCGGGTCCTTCCTGCATCCAGGGCCACGACGGGCAGCCGGCAGAGCATGGCTTCGCAGGTGGGAAGCCCGGCATTGGTCAGATCATGCGGCGCGACGTACATGTCAGCAGCGGACATGACCTCGGGCACGCGATCGTGGTCGACGGGGCCCAGGAAGAGCACGCGCTCCCGGAGCCCCAGGCGAACCGCGTCCGCTTCGAGGGCCTGGCGCATCACACCATCGCCGCCGATCAGGACGTGGACCCGCTGATCGCCTGCCTGGACCAAGCGGTGGAGCGCCGCGATCACCCGATCGACCCGCTTGAGGGGAAGCAGATTGGCCAGGGTGAGCGCGTACACGGCATCTCGCTCGAGGCCGAGTCGGGCCCGGGCGCCAGGATCACCGCCGCCGGACGGCAGCGCAAGATCGGCCCATTCCACGTTCACGCCGTTGGGCCAGAAGAGCAGTCGCTCCCGCGGCACGCCAATCCTTAGCGCCGCTTCATCCCCTCCCGTCCCATCATCGAGGACGATGACCCGCGCGAACTCCTGGCGAAAGGCCAGGTAGTGCTCGAAGTGACGGAGGAGATGCAGAACACGCGGCTCCCACCGCGTATTGAGGAGGAGGACGCCGAAGAACTTGGCAACCACCGGGACTCCCAGCCTCTCGCCAACGCCCGCCGCCCACGGCGCCGTATGGAAGGTATGGGCGAGGATCAGATCCGGGCGCAGATTCCGCGCGAGGGCGAGTCCGTCGTGACCAAAGACGCGCCGGGCGCGAACCACATCACGCAGGCGACCCAGCTGACCCCGGACCTTGCCGCGCACGCGCTCGGCTGGAAACGAGAGCGGATGGACGGTGATCTGTCCGGGCCCGGCATCGGATAGCGCGTAGTCGGCACCCTCCGGGGCCGCCACATGCAGGTCGTGTCCACGTCGGGTGAGCGCCGAGAAGGTGAGATATTCATCGGGGACTCCGCCCCGCCCACCGACTTCCCAGAATCCCATCCACGGAGTCATGACGAGGACGCGCACCGACTCCTCCTGCCCTGTGTTCATCCAGCGCGACCTGCGGCGTACGGCATCCCCGCGCCGCACCCGGTCCTAGTGCGCGTACACGTCCCCGCTGCCCGCCGCCGGCTCCTTCTTGGTGGCCTCGGCCTCCGGCTCGACCGCCGTTCCTCCCGTGAAGACCGGCCTCTCCATGGCCAGCTCGACGACCTCGTCCATGGTGCTCACCGGGATGATCTCGAGACCGCGCCGCGCTTCCTTGTGGATTTCAACCAGGTCTTTCTCGTTCCCCTTGGGCACGAGCACCCGCTTCAGACCGTGGCGCCGCGCCGCCACGATCTTCTCGGCAAGGCCTCCCACGGGCAACACTCGCCCGCGGAGCGTGATCTCTCCGGTCATGGCCAGGTCGGCGGCCGTGGGAACCCCTGTCAGCGCGGAGATGAAAGCCACCGCGATCGTGATGCCTGCCGACGGTCCATCCTTGGGAATGGCACCCTCCGGCAAGTGCACGTGCAGATCGATATCCTTGTAGAAGCTGCGGTCGAGTCCGAGCACTTGCGCCCGGGACCGCGCATAGGAGAGAGCCGCCTGCGCCGACTCGCGCATGACCTCACCCAGCTTGCCGGTGAGCTTGACGTCGCCCTTGCCGGGCAACACCGTGACCTCGACGGTGAGCACCTCCCCACCGACTTCCGTCCACGCCAGGCCGGTGGCCACACCAGCCCGATTCTCGCGCTCGATATCGCTCGATACGAACCGCGGAACGCCGAGAAAGCGATTGAGATTCGCCACCGTCACCCGCACCGGCCGCGGGCGCGCCTTCGCCGGAGCGAGAGCCTCGCCCTTCTTGGCTGCCGGCAACGCCCCGGCATCGGGAGTCGCCTCCACCGGCGCCGCCGCCTCCCCCGCCACCGCGCCGGCCGCAGCAGAGGCAGCCTTCTTCCCGGTCGTCGCCACACCCTCCTCGGCCACCGCCTCCTGATCGACGCGGTCGCTCACCGCCTTCTTGCGGGCCGCCTTGCGGCACAGAGTGGCGATCTCACGCTCCAGGTTGCGCACGCCCGATTCCCGCGTGTACTCGCGAATGATGCGGCGTAGCGCCTCCGGAACGACCACCAGATCACCGTCCTTCAACCCGTTCGCCTTCATCTGCTTGGGCAGCAGGAACCGGCGCGCGATCTCGATCTTCTCGTGCTCGAGATAGCCGGGCAGCCGGATGATCTCCATCCGGTCGAGCAGCGCCGGCGGGATCGTGTAGACGTTGTTGGCGGTGGTGATGAACATCACCTCGGAGAGGTCGAAGTCCACCTCGAGGTAGTGGTCGTTGAAGGCGTGATTCTGCTCGGGATCGAGCACCTCGAGCAGCGCCGACGCCGGATCGCCGCGGAAGTCCGTGCCCAGCTTGTCGATCTCGTCGAGCAGGATGACCGGGTTCCTGCGTGCCCGCCCGCTTCATGGCCTGGATGATGCGGCCCGGCATCGAGCCGATGTAGGTGCGCCGGTGGCCGCGGATCTCCGCCTCGTCGCGCACGCCGCCGAGCGACATGCGGACGAACTTGCGGCCCATGGCGCGGGCGATCGACTGGCCCAGCGAGGTCTTCCCGACGCCGGGCGGGCCGACGAAGCAGAGGATGGGGCCCTTCGGTCTGCCCGGACAGCTTGAGCACCGCCAGGTACTCGAGGATGCGCTCCTTGACCTTGTCGAGGCCGTAGTGGTCCTCGTCGAGCACTCCTTGACCTCGGCTGCGATGTCGAGGTTGTCCTTGGTCGCTTCTTCCACGGCAGCGAGACCAGCCAGTCGACGTAGTTGCGCACCACGGTCGCCTCGGGCGACATGAACGACATCTTCCCCAGCCGGTCGAGCTCCTTCTCCGCCCGCTCGCGCACCTCCTTGGGCATGTGCGCCTTCTTGATCTGGCGCTCGCAGCTCCTCGATCTCGCCGGAGAACTCGTTCTGGCGAATCCGAGCTCCTTGCGGATCGCCTTGAGCTGCTCGTTGAGGTAGAACTCCTTCTGGTTCTTGTGCACCTGACTGCGGACCTGACCCTCGATCTTGCGCTCGAGCTTCAGGATCTCGCGCTCGTTGGCCAGCACGCGACCCAGCAGTTCGAGCCGCTCCTGAACGTCCTCGATCTCGAGCATCTCCTGCTTCACGCTGACCTTGACCAGGAGGTGAGAGGCCACCGTGTAGCTGAGCGCGATCGGGTCCGAGATGTTGTTGGCGGTGGCGAGCACCTCGTCGGGAATCTGCGCGATTGAGCTGCACGTACTCGTTGAACGAGGAGAGCACGCTACGCATCAGGGCTTCGATCTCCGTCGACTGGATGACGCGCTCGGAGATGAGTTCGATGCGGGCCCGATAGGTAGTCCTCCGTCCGGTAGAGGCGCCGTACGCGCGCGCGCACCAGACCCTCGACCAGAACGCGGAGCGTCCCGTCCGGGAGGCGGAACAGCTGGAGCACGCGCGCCACCGTGCCGACATCGTGGAGATCGCCGCGATCGGGCTCGGCCACCTCCGGACGCCGCTGCGCAACGACGAAGATCGCGCGATCGCCGCTCGCCGCCTCTTCGATCGCTCCGACGGACGTGGCGCGCCCGATCAGGAGCGGAATCGTCATGTGCGGGAAAATGACCACGTCGCGCAGCGGCAACAGCGGCAGCCGCTCCTCGACCTCGAATTGCTCTTCGCCGCGTTCGACGGTCGCCATCCTGCTTCCTTTCGGGGGGACCGCCGGAGCCGGGTGCCGGCGCTCCACTCGCGCCGCCGGCCCCGGGTGGGGCGCTAACGCTCGATCGGGACCCTAGGCTTCCTTCTTCCGTCGCTCGCCGCGGAAGGTCAGGGGGGCTCGGCGCCCTCGGTGATCACTTCTTCCGTGATCGTGCAGCCGATGACATCCAGTCGGCCGGGCAGTGTCGTACATGACGTCGAGCATCGCGTCCTCGAGCACCGCCCGGAGCCCGCGCGCCCCGGTGTTCCGCTCGAGCGCCAGGCGCGCCACGGCGCGCAGCGCCTCGTCGGTGAAGTCGAGCTTGACGCCCTCCATCTCGAAGAACTTCTGGTACTGCTTGGACGATCGCGTTCTTGGGCTCGGATCAGGATGTCCACCAGCGCGTCCTCGTCCAGGTCGTCGAGGGTCGCGACCACCGGCAGGCGCCCCACCAGCTCGGGGATCAGGCCGTAGCGGAGCAGGTCCTCCGGCTCGACCATCGACAGCACCTCGCCGACGTCCTTCTCCTCCCGGCTCTTGATGTCGGCGCCGAAGCCCATGTCCTTCTGGCCGATGCGCCGCTCGATGATCTTCTCGAGGCCCTCGAAGGCGCCGCCGCAGATGAACAGGATGTCCTTGGTGTTGACCTCGATGTACTTCTGCTGCGGGTGCTTGCGCCCGCCCTGCGGCGGCACGTTGGCGACCGTGCCCTCGAGGATCTTCAGCAGCGCCTGCTGCACGCCCTCGCCGGAGACGTCGCGGGTGATCGAGGGGTTCTCGCTCTTGCGCGAGATCTTGTCGATCTCGTCGATGTAGACGATGCCGTGCTCGGCGTTCACGAGGTTGAAGTCGGCCGCCTGCAGCAGCCGGACCAGGATGTTCTCGACGTCCTCGCCGACGTAGCCGGCCTCGGTGAGGCAGGTGGCGTCGACGATGGCGAAGGGGACCTTGAGGAAGCGCGCCAGCGTCCGCGCGAGCAGCGTCTTGCCGGTGCCGGTCGGACCGATGAGCAGGATGTTGCTCTTCTCGAGCTCGACGTCGTCGGCGCCCGATGCCGAGTAGATGCGCTTGTAGTGGTTGTAGACCGCGACGGAGAGCGTCTTCTTGGCCTGCTCCTGTCCGATCACGTACTCGTCGAGGAGCACTTGATCTCCGCCGGCTTCGGCAGATTGCCTTTGGCCAGCGGCTCTTCGCGATCGATCTCGCCTTCGAGGATGTCGTTGCACAGCTTGACGCACTCGCTGCAGATGTAGACCGACGGCCCCGACACCAGGCGCGCCACCTCGTCCTGCCCGCGGCCGCAGAAGGAGCATCGGATCGGATGCGGCGAGGCGATGCGCTTCTTCATGGGTCCTCTCTTGTCAACCTGGTCGCGCCTTACTTCCGCTTCGTCGATGACCTCGTCGATCAGTCCGTACTCCCTCGCCTCTTCGGCCGACATGAAGAAGTTGCGGTCGGTGTCCTTCTCGATCTTCTCCAGCGGCTGCCCGGTGTGCCTGGCCAGGATCTCGTTGAGCTTCCCGCGCAGGGTCAGGATCTCCTTGGTGTAGATCTCGATGTCGGTGGCCTGCCCCTGGCTCCCGCCCAGCGGCTGGTGGATCATGATCCGCGAGTTGGGCAGCGCCGAGCGCTTGCCCTTGCCGCGCCGGACAGAGCAGGAGCGCACCCATGCAGGCGGCCTGCCCCATGCAGATCGTCGCCACGTCGGGCTTGATGAACTGCATGGTGTCGTAGATCGCCAGCCCGGCCGAGACCACGCCACCGGGCGAGTTGATGTAGAGGTGGATGTCCCGGTCCGGGATCCTCGGCCTCGAGGAACAGCATCTGGGCGATGACCAGGTTGGCGACCGTGTCGTCGATCGGCGTCCCGATGAAGATGATGCGGTCCTTGAGCAGCCGCGAGAAGATGTCGTACGCCCGCTCACCGCGGCCAGTCTGCTCGACCACCATCGGCACCAGTGCCATGGGCTCTCCTTCTTCCTCCCGGGAGGCGCCTTCAGCGCCTGCCTCCCAGCCTCAAACTCGAGCACCCATCGCGGCCCTTCCGCGGGGGCGCCCGGCCCACTCCCATACCCGCCCGGATGTTGCCAGGTTCGGGTGCCGGCCGTCGACTCCTTAGCCGGCAGCCGGGAACCGGTTGCGAGCACACTCCCCCTACGGGTCGTAGGGGGTGACGATCCGCTTGCGCTTGGGTGCTTCCTGAACAACCTGAACATCGGCCGTATCTACAAGGTATTTGAGGACTTTTCGCTCCTGGAGCACGTCCCGGAGGCGCTCCACCCGCTCAGCCCGCTGCGATCCGGAAGCCTCCTCGCCCGGGTCGGCCATCTGCCTCCCGGCGCGCTCCAGACGCCGGTACTCGGCCTCGGCCTCCTCGCGACTCACTTCGATACCTTGAGCATCGGCAACGGCGGCTAACACCAGTTCCCGGCGGATGTTGGCCGCAGCGGCCTCCCGCGCCTCCACCGCCACCCGCTCCCGGGCCGAGGCATCGAGATCGGGGTAATCGCGCATGGCCCCCTCGTACAGGCGATCGGCTGCCGGGCGGGCCAGGCGCTCCGGGATGTCCAGCTTGAGCCCGGCGCCCAGCCGATCGAGGATCTCGCGCTCCACCGCGCGATCCGCGCGCCTCAGCTCCTCGGCCTCCAGGCGCTGGCGAATATGCCCTCGCAAACCGTTCAAGTCCTGGACCTCATTGCCGGCGACCAGGGTCTGCGCCAGCGTCCGCGCAAAATCGTCATCCAGGGGCGGCAGGATCTTCGTCTCGACCTTCTTGAGATCAAGCCGGTGATAACGAGCGGCTCCCGGCTCAGCGACCTGCCCCTCGGGCACGGGCACCTCGGCCACGGCCGACTCGCCACTTCGCCGGCCAGTCAGCGCATCGATCCAGATCTTGGGCACGGCCTCTTCGACCAGCTCGATGCGAACATCGGCCTGGCGCCGGCCGAGAATCGCCACCTGTCCCGCGCCCAGCTCGGAGAGATCGATGGTCACGACGTCGCCGGGTGCTGCGGGCCGCTCTGCCGGCTCGAGTCGCGCCAGCCGTTCCCGCAGATTGGTCAGCACCCGTTCGACCTCCTCATCATCGATCGGACGGACGACCTTGTTGACCTTGAGCGACGCGGGATCGCCGGGCTCGAGCCTCGGGCGGACATCCACGCGAGCAGTGAAGGTCAGCGCCTGGCCTTCTTCATGGTCGATGCGCGCCACCTCGGGCTCCGTGATCGGATGCAGGTTCTGTTCGCGCAGCGCTTGCCACAACGCCTCGCCGACAACCCGGCGGGTGACCTCGGCCTTCAGATCGCGACCGAATCGCGCCTCCACCACCGGACGCGGCACCTTGCCCTTGCGGAATCCGGGGAGCGCAAGGTCGCGACGCAGGTCGTCAATCGCCTGTGCCATCTGACCGGCCATCACTTCGTTCCCCACTTCCACCGTGAGTCGACGGCTGAAGGCATCGTCCTCGCGAAGATCCTTCACAACGATGTTCATACCCTCGCTCTGACTCTCATCACTGAGCTTCGAATGGTCCATGACTGCGGCTGGTTTCCTTGCCCTTCAAGCTGGGAGCGCCGCTCACGGCGGCGTGAAGCGGTGGTCAGCGCCGACCGGCGCCGACCGCGAGCTGGTGCGAGAGGGGGGACTCGAACCCCCACGGGTCGCCCCACTAGATCCTAAGTCTAGCGCGTCTGCCAGTTCCGCCACTCTCGCGGGCGAAACACAGGAGCATGGCTCACGACTGAGCCCGGGGTCAAGCCGAACCCGATGGGCCCGACACTTCCACGTGGCGGGCCGCCGGCGGCCGCGGGCACGTGCGTCAAGCGCCACCGATCCGGCCCCCATATCTTGGGGCCACGGCGAGCCTAATGCGCGATGGCGGAGAAGCTCTCGGCAGTGAGTCGAGCGAGGAGGTCCCCGATCTCCGTCGTCTTGAGCCCGGAATCAGCACCGAGGCTCGGCAGGTGCTTCTCGACCACGGCGCGACGGATGGCCTCCTCGACGGCGGTCGCGGCCAGCGGTTCCCCGAGAAACGTGAGCATCATCTGCACCGCGTTGATCGTCGCCAGCGGATTGGCCACGTTCTTGCCCGCGTACTTCGGCGCCGACCCGTGGATCGGCTCGAACATCGAGACCTGCCCCGGATGGATGTTCCCCGAGGCGGCGATCCCCAGCCCGCCCTGGAGCATGGCCCCGAGGTCGGTCAGGATGTCTCCGAACATGTTGGTGGTCACGATGACATCGAACCACTCGGGGTTCTTCACCAGCCACATGCATGCAGCGTCGATGTAGGCGCCCTCGGTCTTGACATCCGGGTACTCCCGCCCCACCTCGGCGAAGGTGCGCCGCCACAGGTCATGGGCGCGCACGGCGTTGGCCTTGTCGACGAGGTGCAGCTGCCGCCGGGGGCGCGTCCTCGCCAGCTCGAAGGCATAGCGTACCGCGCGCTCGCAGCCCTTGCGCGTGGCAATCATCTCGCCCAGTGCCACTTCATCCGGCGTCCCCTGCTTGAAGAAGCCGCCGATTCCCACATAGAGGTCCTCGGTGTTCTCACGGACGACCATGATGTCGAGATCTTCGGGCGTCTTTCCCTTGAGTGGGCAGAGGTGCTCGGCGTAGAGCTTGATCGGCCTCAGGTTGATGTACATGTCGAGCTTCCAGCGGAGGCCGCCGATCACCGCGCGTTCGACCAGACCCACCTCGACCCGCGGATCCCCGATCGCGCCGAGGAGCACGGCCTGCATGCCCTTGATCTCCTCCAGCACGGCGTCGGGGAACAGCTCGCCGCTCTTCAGATAGTGCTCGGAACCATGGGGATAGGAATGGAGACGGGTCTCGAACCCGGCGCGCTCTGCGGCGACCTGGAGCACCTTGAGACCCTGGCGAACCACCTCGGGTCCGATGCCGTCCCCGCCGATGACCGCGATGTCATGCGTCATCGCCCACCTCCTGCCGCCGTTCCCCTAGGCCCTTCAGTCCTTTGCGATTCCAGCTTCCGCTTCACATAGTGCATGAGCCCACCCTCGGCCGCGATCTGGCGGGCGAACGGTGGCAACTCGCGCGCCTGGAAGCTCTTTCCCGTGGTCACGTTACGGATCGATCCTGAAGCCGGGTCGACCTCGATCTGGTCGCCCTCGCTGATCCCGGCCACCGCCTCCGGGCACTCGAAGATGGGAAGGCCGATGTTGATGGAGTTGCGGAAGAAGATGCGCGCGTATCCCTTGGCGATCACCGCCCCCACCCCGGCGAGCTTGATTGCCAGCGGGGCGACCTCACGTGAGCTACCGCATCCGAAGTTCTCGCCGGCGACCACCACATCACCCGGCTTCACCTCGAGACGGAAGGTGTCCGAGAGATCCTCCATGACATGGGACGCCAGCTCCTTGGGATCGATGATGTGGCAGTAGCGCCCCGGCATGATGACGTCGGTGTCCACGTTGTCCCCGAAGACGAAAGCGCGTCCGCTGGTCTTGGTCACCCGTGCTTCTCCTTCTGTTCAACCACTCCCTGCCCGGCTACTCCCTCGGACTGCTGCCAAAAGAATGATAGCCTACCACCCAGGCCAGAGCGGCCACAAGTCGGCGCTACACTGGGGATAACCGATGAATCGCTGGGCAACTCCGCCTCTTCTCGCGCTCCTGGGAGCGATCGCGATCGCCGCCCCTGCTCCGCGACCGCTGCTCGCCCAGACCGTCCCGGACACGACGTCGCAAGCTCGCACCGTGGCCAAGGTGGCACCAACCCCCATCCCGGCCGCCGAGATCGCGGCCCGGGCCGACCATGCCCGCGCCCAGCTGCGCGCCATCGAGGCGCGCACCATCTCATTGCCGGCGGTCGCCAAGGTCGACTCGATGTTCGCGTTGCAGAAGGAGAGCGCAGACTTCCAGAACGCCCAGACCGCCAGCCAGCACATGGCGGACCTGTCTCTGAATCAGATCGCCGACCTGGCCCTCGACTGGCAACGGGTCGCCAACCGACTGTCGGCCTGGGGCTCGACCCTCGAAGTCGAGGCCAAACGTCTCGAGCGCGATCTCGCCACCCTCGCTGCGCTCCGCGGCCAATGGCGGGTCACACTCGACGGCGCCCCGCAAGAAGAGCTGCCCCCGGCCGCCCTGGAGATGGCCCATGGCGTGCTCGCGGACATCGAGCGCACCCAACGCAACGTTCGCAACACTCTCAACCATCTTCTCGCCACGCAGAATCGAATCGCTGAGGAGTCGGCCACGGCCAAGGAGACCCTACAGCTCCTGGCGGGGGCCACCCAGGCGGCCCAGCGTCGCATGCTGCATCGCGACAGCCCTCCTCTGTGGAGGATCTGGGCGACCGAACCCGACGCCTTCCCCTACATGTCGGATCCAGCCCAGCACCTCGAGCGCATCAGGAGTTACATCGCCAATAACGGCGGGCGCAGCGGAGGACAGCTTCTGCTCCTCCCGCTCGTCCTCCTGGCCCTGGTCGGGATCCAGCGCCAAACGAGGCGAGGAGATCTCGGCCTGAGCGAGGGGCAAGCCCCGACGCCACGGGGCAGCCATGTCCTCGAGCATCCCGTTTCCAGTGCCCTGCTACTGACGTTCATCGTAACCGCCCTGATTCATCCCATCGCGCCGCAGGGGCTCAGGACCCTGGGCACGCTGCTCGCCATCATCCCCTTGTTGCGGCTCGCACCGGGCGTGTTGCCACGCGGGTTGGGTCGCGCGGCCTATGCCCTTCTCCTGCTCTATCTCCTCGCCAACCTGGTCGGCATCCTCGTCCACCAACCCATCCTGCGTCGACTCGGCTTCCTGGCGATCAACACGCTCGCCGCAGGCGCGATCGCCTATTCCCTCCGCTCGGGCAGCCCCGCTCGGCGTGCCGAGGGGCGACTGTGGAGGGCCGCCCTCGCGGTGCTCAAGGGAGCGCTCGTGATCCTCGCCGTCGCCCTGGCGGCCAACACCTTCGGGTTCGTCTTCTTCTCCATCTGGCTGACGTACAACACGCTGCGAGTCATCTTCGCGGGGCTCGCCCTGTTGGTCGCCGCTGCCACCGTCGACGGCCTCATCTACCTTGTCCTGCGCACTCAGGCTGCGCAGAAATCGCGTGCCATACGCCTCAACGTGGATGCCATCACACACCGCGCGCTGGAGATGGTGAATCTCACAGCCGGCCTGGTCTGGGTCGCCACCCTTCTCGATCGATTTTCGCTGCTCGGTCCGGTCTGGGCCGGGCTCCGTGGCATCTTGACCAGACCGCTCCGGATCGGCTCGATCGCTGTCGCACCGGGAGACGTCCTTCTCTTCTTCCTCATCCTCTGGCTGTCCTTCGCCGTTTCGCGCATCATCCGCCAGCTCCTCCGCGACGACATCCTGTCGCGCGTCAACTTGCCCCGCGGGGTGCCGGACACCATCTCCCAGATTGCCTACTATGCCGTCGTGGCTATGGGCTTTCTCCTCGCCATTGCCGCCGCCGGCATCGACATGAGCCGCTTCGCCATCCTCGCCGGCGCCTTCGGGGTCGGCATCGGATTCGGCCTCCAGACCATCGTCAACAACTTCATCTCCGGCCTCATCCTCCTCTTCGAGCGTCCGATCCAGGCCGGTGATACGGTCGAGCTCGACAACCTGATCGGGACTGTTCGCGATATAGGGATTCGGGCCAGTCGCGTGCGCACCTTCGATGGTGCGGATGTCATCGTGCCCAACGCCGATCTCATCTCCGGCCGGGTCGTCAACTGGACCCTCTCGGACAAGCTGCGGCGGGTCGAGGTCAAGGTGGGTGTGGCCTACGGCACGGATCCGACGCGTGTCAAGGAGCTCTTATCCAGCGTGGCTGCCGCCCACCCCGACGTGCTGGCCACGCCGCCGGCGGTGGCGCTGTTCACGGGCTTCGGCGACAGCTCGCTCGATTTCGTGCTCCGCTTCTGGACCGCCGACTTCGAGAACTGGCTCATCGTCGGCAGCGACGTCGCGACCGCCGTTCACGATGCCATCCGCGAAGCTGGAATCGAGATCCCGTTCCCGCAGCGCGATCTCCATCTGCGAACCGTGGCCCCGGAGGCACGAAGCGCCTTCGGCACGCAGCCCGGGCCGGAAGCGAAATAGCGGCCTCGGGCGGGGCGGCCCGCCGCTCGATCAGCGTGGGGCAGCCGGTACGGTCACGTCTGCCGGGTCGGTGATAACCCCGGTCAGCGCTGTCGCTGCGGCCACGGCCGGATTGGCCAGGTAGACCTGGGCCGACTTGGCTCCCATGCGACCCACGAAGTTGCGGTTGGTGGTCGAGAGGCTCACCTCGCCATCGCCGAGGATCCCGTTGTTGCCACCGAAGCAGGGGCCGCACGTGGGCGGGTTCATCATGCACCCAGCAGCGACCAGATCGGTGATGATCCCTTCCCTGGCGGCGTCGAGATAGACGCGCTGGCTCCCGGGAAAGACGATGACCTTGATCCGCGGGTTGGTCTTCCGCCCCTTGATGATCCGATGCACAATCCGCAGATCCTCGATGCGGCCGTTGGTGCAGGAGCCGATGGTGACCTGGTCCACCGGTGTCCCGGCCACCTCCCGCACGTCGACCACATTCGACGGCATGAAGGGCTTGGCCACCTGCGGCCGGATGGGGGTCATATCGAGCTCGATCTCGCGGACATAGCGCGCGCCGGAGTCCGGGGCGACCGTGGCAAAGGGTCGCCCGGTGCGCTCGCGCACGAAGGCCTCCGTCGCAGCGTCGGCGGCGAAGATCGCCGTCTTGGCGCCCGACTCGGCTGCCATGTTGGAGATCGTGAGCCGGTCGACGACGGTGAGGTTCATGAGCCCCGGCCCGCCGTACTCGAGCACCTGGTAGTTGGCGCCGGAGACGCCGATGCGCCCGATCAGGGACAGCACCACGTCCTTCCCGGAGACCCAGGGTCCGAGCGTGCCCTTGAGCGTGACCCGGATCGACTCGGGCACCCGCAACCAGAGCTCCCCTGTCGCCATCACCGCCGCCACATCGGTATGGCCAATCCCGACCGCAAAGCAGTTCAATCCACCGTAGGTGCAGGTATGCGAATCACCGCCGGCGATGAGCTCACCAGGCGCGCAGAGGCCTTCGTCCGGCACCAGAACATGCTGGATGCCGCCCTGACCCATCTCGTAGTAGCGCGTCCCGTAGTGCTCGGCGAAGAGCTTGACTCCCCGCGCGTTGTTGGCCGAGAGGATGTCCCGGTTGGGCACCAGGTGATCGGGAATCAGGCAGATCTTCTGCGGATCGAAGACCTCGGTGATCCCGGCCTTCTCGAACTCGCGGATCGCCATGATGCCCGAGAGGTCGGAGGCGGTGACGAGATCCACGCGGACCTCGAGGATCTCGCCCGGGGTCACGAACTCACGGTCGGCGTGCCGAGCGATGATCTTCTCGGCGATGGTCATCGGATGCTCTGACATGCTCTCTCCCCGGGCAGCTCGCCGCCGCCCGGCTGGGAAGGGTGGCCTGCTGTTGATCTCGTTACGATCGCGCCGGATGCCGAGGCGACTCAAGTCCCGGTGAACGATGGCTTCCGCTTGCCGAGGAACGCCCCCATCCCCTCGTGCAAGTCCTTCGTGCTGAACAGCCGGCCGAAGGCCTGAGCCTCGAGCTCGAGCCCGCTTGCGAGCGGACCGTCGAGCCCACGCCGGATGACCTCGATCGCCGCCGCCACCGCCAGCGGACCGCGGCCGAGGATCGTCTTGAGCATGGTGGTGGCTGCGGGCAGCAGATCGGCGCCCGGGACCACCTTGTTGACCAGACCGATCCGAAGAGCCGTCTCGGCATCCACCGGATCCCCGGTCAGGATCATCTCCATGGCCTTGCCCAACCCCACGAGTCGGGACAGGCGCTGGGTTCCGCCGTAGCCGGGGATGGTGGCGAGCATCACTTCCGGTTGCCCCAGCTTGGCATGCTCGGCGGCCAGGCGGAGCGTGCAGGCCAGCGCCAGCTCGAGCCCGCCACCCAGGGCATAGCCATTGATGGCGGCAATGCTCGGTTTCGGCATCTGCTCGAGGCGAGCGAACACCGATTGCCCGAAGCGCGATGCGGCATAGGCTCCCGCGGCATCGAGCCGGTCGAGTTCCTGGATATCCGCGCCCGCGACGAACGCCTTGGCGCCTCCCCCGGTGACGATGATCCCGTCAACCTCCGGGTCGGAGGCCAGGCGCGCCAGAAGCTGATCGAGCTCGACGAGGACGGCGCGGCTCAGAGCATTGAGCACCGCCGGACGATCGATGGTGACCGTTGCGATGCGCTCGGCGACCACAAGACGGACCGCCGCCTGAGGGGAATCGGTGCTCATCGTTGTCCTTCCTGGCCAGGAAACTGGGATGGGTATCCGGCGCCACGGCCCTCGCCGCGGTGCCTGCCCTAGATAGCCTCCCGGGGGGAAGGCGATCAAGCGAAATCTCAGGACTCGGTGAGCTGAGCCAGTCGCCATTCGGCCAGCTCGTACTCGGTCATCGGTTCGATTGGATTGTCCGGATCCGATTGTATGCCCGTGTCCAGGCAACGGCCAAAGAGCTCTCGTGCCTCAGCCAACCGGCCCGCTCCCAGGTTCACTTCGGCAGCGTAGTAGTAGGCCTCACATGAGCGGCGTGGATCAGCGACATCCGCTGCCGCCGCCAGCTCCGAGGGCGTCACCTCTCCCGCCAGACATGACAGGACCATCGCCAGCCGGTCATCCTGGAGGATGCCGCGCCGTGCCCTGGCGAGCACACTGTCCGCCTCGGCGTACCGCCCGAGCTCGCGCAGGATCAGGACCTCGCGAGCGGTGCCGTAGGTGGCGTAGCCCAGAGCCTCCAAAGCGCGGTGATAGTCCGCCACCGCCGCCTCGCGGTGGCCGGCCATCCAGTGCATTGCGCCGCGGTGATACACCACCCAGGCCGCGCGGCCTTCATCCGCCATCTCGCAGGCGCGCGTGAAGTCATCGATGGCCTGCTCGTAATTCTTCAACCGGCGCTGCGCCATGCCGCGGCGATAGCATGCGATGTAGTCGCCTGGCAGCACCGCAGCGGCCGAATCGAAGGCTCCGAGCGCAGCCTCATAGCGACCGAGATGCATCAGGATCTCCCCGCGCTGTCCCCTCCAGTAGCCCTCGTTGTCGTCGGTCGCCTCGAGTGCCGCTGCTGCTTCCAATGCCGGCCCGAACTCTCCGCCCAGTATGGACAGGCGCATCACGACGATCAGGGCCAGCCGATGGCCCGGATCCCTCTCGACCGCGGCGCGCGCGCATGCCAGGGCCCGCTTGCGATCGAGGCAAGCGAGCGCCCGCATGTACCAGTCCTCAGCCGTGACGAGCTGGCGCGCCTCCTCATCCTCGCTCCAGTGAGCCGCGGGCTGCCAGCGGCCGAGTTCCGCGTTGAGCTCGCTCATCATCGCGCGGTACGGCCAGGCCCTTGGATCCCGCTTCAGGCCTGCCTCCAGGAGATCGGTGGCGAAACGAAACTCACGTGCCCGCACGTTGCCATGCGCCGCAACCAGAACGGCATCGGTGAGGTCCGGATATCGACCAACGGCATCGATGGCCGAAGCAGTACGTACCGGGTCCGGAGGCTCGGCAAAGAGATAGCAATTGAGCGCGGCAAGCTCCCGGCGCGCTGTCATGGGGTCCTCGTCGAGACCCCACCCGCGCCAGAGAACGAGCGCGGCGATGAGCCCGACCATGGCGAGGATGGCCGCGCGCACCGGCGGCGATGAAAAACGCTGCAACTCGCGGCGAACGCGATGCCATGACGGCTGGCTCCGGGATTCGATCAGGATCGGCTCGCCGCGCAGATGGGACTCGACATCGCCCGCCAGAGCTGCCACGGATGGATAACGATCGGGCGGTGCCTTCGCCAGCGCCCGGAGGACGATCGCATCCAGATCGCCACGCAGAGAGCGATCAACCGTGCTCGGCGGGTTGGGGGGCTGCTCGCACACAACGCGAATCGTCTCCGGAGTGAGCGTCCCGACATCATGCGGCGGCTGGCCCGTCAACATCTCGTAGAGAATGGCACCCAGCGCATAGACATCCGTACGGACACCGACCTCTTGCCGGCGCGCACATATCTGTTCGGGGCTCATGTAACGCGGCGTCCCCTCGACCAGATGGCTCTCCGTGAGACTGGCGCCGCGATCGGGTCGCCTGATCCGGGCCAACCCGAAGTCGAGGACCTTGGGGTTGCCATGCTCATCGATCAAGATGTTCGTCGGCTTGAGATCGAGGTGGATGACGCCGCGGCGGTGCGCGCATTCGACCGCGTCGCATATCCGCCCGAACAGCTCGAGGCAAGCACGGCGAGGCAGTGAATGGTCGCGGAGATAGACATGGAGCCAGGTGCCCTGCACCAGCTCCATGACCAGAAAGTGCTGCCCCTCGGCGGTCTGGCCCGCTTCGTAGATGGTGGCGATGCCTGGATGGCTGAGTACCGCCAGGGCTTCGATCTCGCGCTGGAACCGGCGGACATCACGCCGTCCAACGAATGGTCCGCCCTTGAGCACCTTGATGGCCACCGCTCGCCGCGGCGAGACCTGCTCCCCCTCGTAGACGAGGGCCTGGCCACCCTCGCCGATGAGGCGTTTGATGGCATAGGCCCCTATCCGTTCAGGGAGTGGAATGGCGAGGGTCAGGTTGTCGGCCGACACGAGTCCGATCTGGGATCGGATCTCCGCGGCCCGCTCCCGGCATGACGGGCAGGCGGCAAGATGTGGCGCCAGCTCCGGGGCGTCGCGGTCCACCCAGCTCCAGAGCTGCTCACGTGAGACCCGGCAACCCATTCACCCCCCCCGTCGCGGTGGCGACCCTCAGGTTCCATCATCGCCATTCTACCGCAGAAATCTTCCGCCGGTACGGCGGTTCGAACGTCATACTGATAGCGGACACTGTCGCGCGCACCCTGATGAGGGAGGCGATGGATCATCCCAACCGGCAGCATTCAGACGCCGATCTCACGCCGACCGTGATCGGGCGCATCCGCGCCGGCGATCACGATGCGGCGGCCCTGCTGGATGGCCTCTATCGGCGTCCGCTCGTCCGCTTCTGCTTGGCCTACCTCGGTTCGGCCGAGGAGGCCGAGGACGCCGTGCAGGACGTGTTCTGCAGAGTCCTCGCGGCAGATACCATTCCCGAGAGCTTTCGGGCCTGGATCTACCGCATTGCTCGCAATCGCTGCCTCGATCTCCTCCGCGGGCGCGCCCGTCGTCGCGACGATCAACTGCTCCCGAGCGAGGTCCAGGTGGCCGAGGATCTCACCGGCCATCTGACCCGGCTCGTCCGCAAGGAGTTGCACTCCCGCCTGCGGCACCTGGTCGCCGGCCTGCCCGCGAGCCAGCGCGAGATCCTTCGTCTACGCTACGTCGAGGGGCTCTCGCGACGGGAGATCGCCGAGGTGCTCGAGATCCCCGAGTCCATCGTCAAGTCGCGGCTGTTCGAGGGCCTCGAGCGCCTGCGCCGGCATACCTCTCTGGCCGATCGCTCCTGATCCCGCGCCCTTCGGTTCCCCCCTCCTCCCGCGGGATTTTCTGCCGCCGTTCACCCGAGTGCATCGTCTCTCTTGCGGGGAGTGATCCCGGCAGCTATCGGACGGCTCCGCTCGCAAGAGACTCCGTAGCGCTCGATGCCCAGGGAGGGTACCGCCGGTGAAAGGAGGCAGGCATGCGCCGGGCCGGCATCGCCAGAAGCATCCTGGCGATCATCATCGCGACCATGACCGCCGGAGGTGCGGTAATCCTGCGCTGAGCGGAAGCTCAGGGGATCTGGCCGCTCGCTGGCCGCTGGCGATGATCTCCTGAGCTTTCCTCAGCAGCTTGGCGGCGGGCCGCACGATCGGGCGGGGGGGCCGCTCCCCCGCCCGATGCGTCGGCTCTCGCTACTGCCCGTAGCGATCCTGGTAGGCCTTCTTGAGGGCTTCGGCCTCCTCCGGGCTCAGGCCCTTGAGCCAGCGGTGCTCCTCGCCGGTGAGGAACTCGGCGATCTTCTTCTCGTACTTGTCCCCGAGCTCAGGACTCCGCTCCCTCGCAGCCGCCACCACGGCCGGCAGGAACTCGGTGTAGAAGTGCTTCGACACCTCGTACATGCCGTGCCAGTGCGTGTAGTCAGGACCCATCATGCTTGCCCCGTGGCGGGCGCGCCGGCCCTCGTGGTGCCATAGCTCCCAGAACACCCACTGCACCTCGTGCTCGAACGGAGCCTCAGGGTTGAGAACGCCGTCCTTGGTGAGCTCATTCATCATGGCCTGTGCCGGCTTCGCGAACTTCTCGTTGTAGAGGACCACGAGATCGTCGAACTGCTGGTAGAAGTTGTCGACGTAGGTCCCGTTGTGGCAGTTGAGGCACATGCCTCGCATCTCGCTCCGGCGCTCTTCCCAGGTCACGATCCTGGCAACCTTCCGCGGCACGGTCCGCGACACGAGCTTCTCGTTCTCGACGACCTTCTCCACGGTGTCGATCGTCTCCCCCGCCTTCGGGACGGGCTTCGTGTCGGGGTAGTCCTCCTTGAAGCCGTCTTCGTAGACGACCATGTTCAGCTTCGTCGAAACCACCGGGCGCAGGGTCCAGCTGATCCGCTCGCCGACGTCGTGCGTACGACCCCTGGCCACCCCGTCCGGCGTTGCATAGCTCGAGATGTGGCAGGTGGCACAGGTCGGCGCCGCCGAGTAGTCCTTCCCGAGTACCCAGTCTCCTTCCTTGTCGAGCGCCATGCGATCGCGATTGGCATGGAAGGCGATGCCGTGCTTCGACTCGTTGTAGATCTCGATCTGCGGATGATCGGGACCCATGTGGCACTTGCCGCAGTTCTCGGGGGACCGCGAGAGCTTGGCCTCGAAGGCGTGGCGCGAGTGGCAGGCGTGGCAGGAGCCCTTGGAGCCGTCGGGGTTGAGCCGACCCATTCCGCTGTTGGGCCAGGTCAGGGGATCGATGACGGGCTTCCCCTCCTTTCCGGTCCGCAGCACGTTGCCCTGCGCATCACGCTGGAACTTGATGATGCCCCCGTGGCACTGCCAGCAGCCGTTGACCGCATCGGCGATGTTGCCGGGCATGCCCGGCCGCCTTCTCGGCGAGCACGTTGTCGAGGCTGGCCAGGATCTCCCCCGCCTTGGCGTGGTGGCTGCTGGCGAACTCCTGGGCCTCCCGGTCATGGCACTGGGCGCAATCCTTGGGGGTGACGAGCGCCGACACCCAGGCCCCCTCGTGCCGCCAGGCATCGATCTCGCCCTCCTGGGCGCCGTGACACTCCAGGCAGCCCACGTCATTCCTCGCATGCCGGGAGTGCTCCCATTCCATGACCAGGGCCGGGGACTGCCGGCGATGGCAACCGACGCAGTCCTCCGCAGCCAGGAGAGCCGGTGGGCTGGATGCCTGGGACGACAACAGGATGGCAATCAGGGCAACGGCAAGTCGTGAGCGGTCCATCGTTTCCTCCTTGGCCTATAGTGGACCTCAGAGTCCTAATATGAATCCCCGCGGCCGTCAAGCCAGTTATCGGGTGCCACCTGCAACCAGCAGTGCAGAAGCCAGATCGGGCCCATCTTGCTCATGCTTGAAGAAAGCGTAGATATCCACATCCCCCGCCGCGAGCTCTCGCAGCCGCCGCGCCCAGCCCGCGATGTCCTCGCTCCCGTAGCTCTCTCGGCGCAGCCGGAGGTACAGGTAGGGAGCGGTCACGGCGAGCGTGGGCGAGCTCTCGTCGGTCTCGTTGATGCAGAGGCTCACGGCGCGCTCGCGGAGGAGATCGAGGATCTCGTCATCGAACCAGGTCGGATGGCGGAACTCGAAGGCATAGCGGTGGCCTGGCGGAAGTTCCGCGAGGAAGCGACCGAGGAGGGCTGCATCCTTCCGCAGGTAGGGCGGGAGCTGGAAGAGGATGGGGCCGAGCTTCTCCCCCAGGGTCTCGGCCGTGGTCACGAAGGTGCGCACTGAATCGCCCGCATCCCTGAGCTTCTGGATATGGGTGATGCGCTGCGAGGCCTTGAGCACGAAGACGAAGTCCGCGGGTGTCGACTCGGCCCAGTTCGCCAGCGTCTTCACCGTGGGCAAATGGCGAAAGGTGTAGTTGATCTCCACCGCGGGCAAACGCGAGGCATAGAAGGAGAGCATCTTCTTGTCCGGAAGATCCGCCGGATAGAAGCTCCCCTTCCACTCCTTGAAGCTGTACCCGGAGGTACCGACCCTGAGGATGGCCATCGGACTCCTCCTCTGTTGCTGTCACATCCTCGCTAGCCCCACGGAGCATGCAGAAGGACCGGCGCCCATGCTATGGTTTTGTCCCGGGTGAGCCCGAGGGTCGCCTGCCGGTGCGAGGATGCCATGACGGTCCCCCTCCAAGCCCCTCTCGAGTTCGCCAGCGGCGAGCGCTACGATCCGGGCGCGGTGCCCTATCGCGCCAGCATCCTCCGACCAGGGCGCCGCCCGCCGGCCGACCTCGAAACGCGCTTGCTCGAACGATTGCGCTTACCGACCGCCGGCCCGCCGCTCGTGCCCCATGCGCCGGCGCTCGTGCTCGTCCCCGATGCCACTCGCGCCACGTTCGTGCGTCCCATGGTGGGCGCGGTGATCGAGCATCTCCTCGACCGGGGCCTCTCCCCCGCCGACGTCCATGTGCTGATCGCCGGCGGCCTGCACCGTCCTCCGAGCCCAGAGGAACTCCGGAAGCTCATCGGCCCCCGAGTCGATGGGGGCTATCGCGTTCACCTCCATGACGCCGACGATCCGGCGCTCATCCATTGCGGAACCACGCGGCGAGGCACCCCGGTCTGGCTCCCGCGTCTCGTCACCGAGGCCCGCACGCTGGTCATCGTTGGCGGTATCACTCCGCACTACTTCGCCGGGTGGACCGGCGGCTTGAAAGGGCTCGTGCCCGGGGCGGCTGGCCGCGCCACGGTCACGTCCAACCATCGCCTCGCCGTCGCCCCCGATCTCCCGGGAGGCCTCCACCCGGCCTGTCGAGAAGGCGTGCTGCGCGGCAATCCGGTACAGGCCGATCTCGTCGCCGCCGCCAGATTCGCCCCGCCATCGTTCCTCGTCAATGTCGTCCTCGGCCGCGAAGGCGAGCCCCAGGCCGTCATGACCGGGAGTGCGAGTGAAGCACATCGTGCCGGCGTGACGCTGGCGCGACGGGTCGTCGGCGTGCGCGTCGAGCCCTTCGACCTCGCCATCGTGGGCGCGGGCGCTCCAGGGCGCGAGCGCGACTGGATCCAGGCCCACAAGGTCGTGCGCCAGGGTGCGGCGTGCGTGGCCGACGGCGGCGTCTTGATCGCCCTCCTCGCCTGTCCGGACGGTGTCGGCTCCGACACCCTGCTCGACTGGTTCGACGTCGATCCGCACCGACTTGCCACGGAAGTGGCGTCCCGCTACACGCTGCACGGGCACACCGCCCTGGCCATGCGAGCGCTCACCCGCCGCATCCGGGTCCTTCTCGTCACCCACCTGGCACCCGAGGTGGTGCACAAGATGGGCATGCTGCACGCTGCCTCGCTGGACGAAGCGTTGTCCGTGGCCGCCGCCACCCTTTCCCCAAGAGCCCGTGCGCTGCTGCTCCCCCGGGCGGGAACGCTCCTTCCGCTCCAGCCGGTCCTCAAGCTCGCGCATTGACGTTGAGGCCGTCCTGCGCCACGCTCTGGGTGATCCTATCCGTCCCCCGGGCACCGCCGCGCGGCGCGCATCCCGGTCGCGCCGAGGAGGAAACTGATGAAGAAGAAAGTGGGCGTGATCCTGTCCGGATGCGGTGTCTTCGATGGCGCCGAGATCCACGAGGCCGTCCTCACCATGCTGGCGCTCGACCGCGCCGGTGCTGAGATCGTTTGCATGGCTCCCAACAAGGACCAGGTCGACGTCATCGACCACCTGAGCGGGCAGCCGACCGGCGAGAAGCGCAACGTACTCGTCGAGGCCGCACGCATCGCCCGCGGCAAGATCCACGATGTCGCCAAGGTCAAGGCCGGCGATCTCGACGCGGTCGTTCTCCCTGGGGGGTTCGGCGCCGCCAAGAACCTCTCGAGCTTCGCCAGCGCCGGAGCCCAGTGCCAGGTCGAACCCAGCGTGGCGAGCTTGCTGCGCGAGCTTCATGCCCAGGGTAAGCCCATCGCCGCGCTCTGTATCGCTCCGGCGGTCGTGGCCAAGGTATTCGGCAACGACATCCATCCGCAGCTCACGATCGGCAAGGACCCGGCGACAGCCAAGCAGATCAGCGCCACTGGCGCCCAGCATGTCGACGCCGGCACGGTCGATGTCGTCGTCGACCGCAAGAACAAGATCGTCTCCACCCCGTGCTACATGCTCGCCGGGCGCATCAGCGAGGTGGCAACCGGGGCCGAGAAGGCGGTCAACGCGCTGCTCGAGTTGGCTGGAGCACCCGCTCACGCCGCCGGAGCGCGGTGAGACAGCCGGGGCGGCGGAGGCGAGAAGGCAAGTCCTTCAGCGTGCTCGCCGTTCTCATCGCTCTGGCCCTCGTCGGCAGTGGATGCCGGGGCCATCAACAGCCCGGCGGGGAGATCCTCGTCTTCGCCGCGGTGAGCACGAGCGACGCGCTCGCCCAGATCGGCCGCGAGTTCACCGTAGCTTCCGGCATCACGGTTCGGTTCTCGTTCGGCGCCTCGAACATCCTGGCTCGCCAGCTCGTGACGGGAGCTCCAGCGGATGTTTTCGTCTCCGCCGATCGCGCCCAGATGGACGAGCTCGAGCAGATCGGGCTCGTACGCCGGAGCGAACGCCGCGATCTGCTCGCGAACGTGCTCGTGGTGGTCGTTCCGAAGGAGGGCCGCATCGACCTCGCCGGGGCCGACGATCTCCTCATGGTCGAGCGCCTGGCCATCGCCGATCCCGAGGGCGTTCCGGCCGGTGTCTACGCCAGGGAGTGGCTCTCGACGCGTGGCTTGTGGCGGGCCGTCGCCCAACGCCTCATCCCGACTTCCGACGTGAGGGCCGCACTCGCCGCGGTCGAGTCCGGAAGCGTGGACGCAGCGATCGTCTATCGCACCGATGCCGCCATCTCGCGCCGCGCCCGGGTCGCCTTCACGATTCCTGAGGCGGAGGGGCCGCGTATCCGCTACCAGGTGGCCCCGCTTGCCGGCGGTCGTAACCCCGACGCGGCGCGCGCCTTCATCACCTTCCTCGCGGGGCGAGAAGCACAGGCGATCTTCGCCCGCCATGGGTTCATCCCGCTCATCTAGGAAGGCCCATGCCCACCGCCGAGGACCTGCGGATTCTGCTCTTCACGATCGAGGTCGCCGCCCTCGCCACGATCCTCATCCTGCCTCTGGGAATCGCCTCCGCGCTCTGGCTCGCGCGCTGGCGGGGTCCGGGCAAGCACGTGGTCGAGACGATGCTCTCCCTGCCGCTCGTTCTACCTCCAACCGCCGTCGGTCTGCTCCTCCTTGGCTTCGCCGGCCGCTCGGGCCCGCTCGGTCGCCTCCTGGCTGCCGCCGGCATCGAGATCGTCTTCACCTGGAAGGCGGTCGTCCTCGCCGTTGCCGTCATGTCGTTCCCGCTTCTCGTGCGTTCGGCGCGCACCGCGTTCGAGGAGGTGGACCCGCGGCTGGTCTCGATCGCGCGGACGCTCGGGCTCGGCCCGGCGGCGGTGTTCTCGCGTGTCCTCTTGCCGCTCGCCTGGCGCGGCATCCTGGCCGGAACATTGCTGGCGTTCACGCGGGCCCTCGGGGAGTTCGGGGCGACGATCCTCATCGCCGGCAACATTCCCGGTAAGACGCAGACACTTGCCCTCGCCATCTTCCAGCGTACGCAGACCGGCCACGATGATGCCGCTTTCCGGCTCGTCGGCCTCACGGTGCTGATCGCCTTCGTCGCGGTGTGGACGACCGAGATCATCACCCGCCGGCGCGGGCGCCGGCTCGAGAGCTGAGAGGAGAGCGCCGGTGACGGCACCCGTTATCGACCTCGACATCCGCCTCCCCCTCGCCCGCTTCCCGCTCGCCGTGCGAGCGCGAGTCACGGGTGACGCGCTGGCCGTCCTCGGTCCCTCGGGTTCCGGCAAGACGTCGCTCCTCGAGGTGATCGCGGGGCTCCGGCCGGCCACCGGACTGCTCGCGGTCGGTGGCCGCCTGCTGCTCGATTCCCGAGCCGGGATCCGGATCCCGCCGGAAGCACGGGCGATCGGTTACGTGCCCCAGGACTCGGGACTCTTTCCCCATCTCGATGTCGAGGGCAATGTCCGCTTCGGGCTCCGCCGCGGCCCCGATGCCGAGCAGCGCCTGCGGGAGGCGGTCGACATGCTCGCGATCGGCCCGCTGCTTCGCCGCTATCCGCGACATCTCTCCGGCGGGGAGCGCCAGCGCGTGGCCCTGGCCCGGGCCCTCGCCACCGCGCCGTCGCTCCTGCTACTCGACGAGCCGCTGGCCGCGCTCGATCTCGAGCTCAAGGAGCGCGTCTTGCCCTATCTCCTATCCATCCGCGACGAGGCGCGGATTCCCATCATCCACGTCACTCACAACGTGGGCGAGGCCCTCGTCCTGGCCCGGGAGGCCTTGGTCTTGAAGGATGGTTCCGTTGCCGCACACGGGCCAGCCGCCGAGGTCCTGGGCTCCACAGCCATCGCCGCGATCGATCCAGCGGCCGCCTTCGACAACGTGTTGGACGGTCTGATCTCGGCCTGCCATGACGCGTCAGGCATCGCACGTCTGATGCTCGGCCCCGAGATCGAGCTCGCCGTGCCTTCGACCCCGGACCTTCGGGTAGGAGACCGCGCGGCCTACTCCGTTCCGGCCGAGGATATCCTCATCTCCACTCACTCCCTCCATGGCGTATCGGCGCGCAACATCTTCGCGGCCCGGGTCCTCGGCATCCAGCCCATCGGGCGCGACGCCCTGGTCCGCCTCGCGGCGGCGGGATGTGAATGGCGAGCGCGCCTGACACCCGCCGCCGTCCAGGAGCTCGGGCTGGCGCCGGCACAGGATGTATGGATCGCCATCAAGACGCACGCCTTTCGCCGTCTGCGCTGAGAATCCCTCTCATCCCCTGATCGCTGCATCGTTGGTGTTGATCAGGCCGCAATATTGCTGTATCATCAAGCACTGGTGGCGTTTGCACGACCCAGCGCCACTTGCGTACGCAACCATGAGTCGCGTGGCCATCTCGAGCGGTCAAGGCGCGCACCGCGGAGGAATCAGCTGATGACACGTTCGTTAAGGATCCTGAGCCTTGTGCTCTTCGCCACCCTGGCGGCCGGACTCTTCGCCTCGGCCACGGCCGAGCTGGTGATCCTCATGCCCGAGTCCACCAACAAGACCGTCCAGAAGTTCGATCCCGTGACCGGGGACCACCTCGGCACCTTCATCGGCCCCGATGACGCCAATCTCTCGACTCCCCAGCAGTGCGCTGTCAACGTCACCGGGGTCCTCGTCTCAGATCAGCTTGACGACGCCGTTCGGCAGTACGACTTCAACGGCGGCTTCGTCGGCACCTTCGCCGGCGGCCTCGACAACCTGCGCGGCATCACCGCGCACAATGGCAAGCTGTACTGCGCGGTCGCGGGCACGGCCCAGAACTCGATCATCCACTTCGATCTCGACAGCGGGGCGCCGCTCGGCGATTTCATCGCGGCTGGCGTCGGCGGCATCAACGGCCCCTGGGACATCCTCTTCCGCACCGAGGGCGATGTCCTCGTCGTCTCGATCAACTCCGACAACATCCTTCGCTACGACATCGATGGCAATCCTCTCGGCGTGTTCGCATCCAACGTCCCGTTTGGTGAGCAGATCATCCAGGCGGCGAATGGCAACGTCATCTGCGCCGACTTCACGCGCGGCGCCCTCCTCGAGTTCCTCCCGGACGGCACGGAGATCGCGGCTCTGAGCGGCGTCAGCGGCCCCCGGGGTGTCTTCGAGCTCCCCAACGGGAACCTCCTCGCGTCGAACGGAAGCGGTGTCTACGAGGTCGGTCGCGGTTCCGGCGGCATCGTCAGCACCAAGCTCACGGGAGTGAGCGCTCGCATGTTCCAGCTCATCGATCTCGAGCCGCCGGTGGCGGTCGAGCCCGCGACCTGGGGCGGCATCAAGGCGCGATTCCAGTAGAAACCAAGCGGACACCACGTCGCCCGGCATCGTGACAAGGGGCATCGCTCGCAGGAGCGATGCCCCTTTTCCTAGCAGCCGCAGGCGGGCGTTTAGGTCTGGCTTTGGCTTCTCATGTGCAGTATCGTCACCCCGAAAGCGGTTCGACCCCGATGATGGAGGAGGAAGCGAATGCCCAGACACCCGGGCGCCCATCGCGCAGAGAAGCGGCGGAAGGAGCTCAAGCGCCAGAAGAAGCAGGAGGCCAAGCGGCTCCGCCGCGACGAGAAGTCTCAATCCCAGCGTGAGGACGGTTCCCCTGACGAAGCCAATCCCGATCAGGAGATGGAACGAGATCTGGTGGATTCAGTGACAGCCGAGGACGCACCAGCCGCCGAACAAGGCGAGCGCGACGCGTGACGGTTCGCTCCGCATCCCGTCCCCCCCATCGCCGCCGGCATGAGCCCCCACGAGGTTCCCTCTAAGCGCCGTGCCCCAGTGCGCTGAAGAACTCGATCAGGCGATCCGTGCGCCGATCCCACGTATAGGCGGCGACATCGGTCCGCGCCTGCGCCGCGAGCCCGGCACCGAGCGCGCAGTCCCCGAGAACCGCCGCCATCCCGGCGGCGAGCGCCGCCGGCGATTCCGGTTCGACGAGGAATGCGTTCTCCCGGTGGCGTAGCACCTCCCGGATCGCAGGCAAGTCGGCCGCCACGATCGGCACGCCGCTTGCCATGTACTCGAAGAGCTTGATCGGGGAGGAGAAGAAGCCCCCCATCACCGTGCGCCGGTTCGGCAGCACGAGACAGTCCGCCCGGCGGTAGAGATCCCGGACTTCCCCGTGGGGCACCAATCCACGGAAGCGCACCCGCTCGGCCACGCCTTCCCCACGGGCGAAGGTCTCGAGCGCGCCGAGCCGGGAACCCCCGGGATCACCCCCCACGATCTCGAGCGACGCCTCCGCCGGAAGATCGCGCATGGCCGCGATCACGAGCTCGACGCCCTTCCAGTCCAGAAGCTGCCCCGCATAGAGAACGAGCGGCTGGATGCTCGCCGCGGTGGAACCGGCCTCCCCCGCCAACGCCGTTCCACTGCGAATCGTCGTTATCGGGAGTGGGCGCCGCACCGCGCGCTCGAGAAGCTGCCGCGTGATATCGGTGATCGCGATGGCGCCGTCGGCTCCTTCCAGCGCTCGCGCCTCCGGAAGATCCGGTATCGGCCTGTCGTCGGCGCAGAGAGCCTCGACCTCCGCATAGGACCGATCGAGGAGGGACGGCAAGTCGTGCACCTCGATCACGATGCGAAACCGGGCGCCCGCGAGCCGCCTGAGGCGCACGAGCTCTCGCACCGTGCGGAACCTCCTCACGAGGACGACGAGCTCCCCCGACCTCCCGGCGCCGTGGTGGCGGACCAGCATACGCAACCAGTGCCAGCGGCTGGCGAGGCTGGCATGGCTGCGACGGCTCGACGGCGAGAGGTGAATCTCGAGCGCGCGCGGCGCAGAGAACCCGTAACGACCGAGTCCATCCGCGATCGACTCGACGGGGAGCTCGGGGTTCGGCTTCGCGAACAGGTGAGTCTCGATACCGCGAGCTGCCAGGCCGACACCCGTGTACAGCATCTGCACGGTATGGGCCCGCTCACTGGGGAAGAAGAACTGATGCAGGTAGACGACGATCATGGCCCCGGCCGGATCCCGAAGACGAGACGCCGAAAATAGGCTTCGATGCGAGTGACGACCGGAGGAAAGGCGAACTCGCGTTCGACCAGAGCGCGACCGGCCGCGCCCTGGCGCGCGCGGAGAGCGGAATCCCCGAGCAGTTCGCCGACCCGCGCCGCGAAGGCGGTCCCATCGCCGGGGGGAACGAGGAAACCCGTTACCGCGTCGCGGACGATGTCCGGACTATCGCCGACCGCGCTCGCCACGACCGGGCGGCCGACGGCCATGGCCTCGAGGATCACGTTCGGGAAGCCCTCGGCAAGAGATGGCAAGACCACCACATCCGAGGCGGCCAGCAACGCAGCCGCATCGTTGCGATGGCCGGTCATGATCACGATGTCCTCGAGCCCCAGACGGGCACGCTCCGCCTCGATCGCCTCCCGCTCCGCCCCATCCCCGACCACCAGGTAGCGCGCGGCAGGAAAGCGGGCGCGGAGCCGCGCGGCCGCCGTGAGGAGAATCGTGTGTCCCTTCTGGCCGGAAAGCCGAGCCAGATGGAGCACCACCTGCCCCTCTCCAGCGGTGGGAAGCCCTTCGATGCCGGCGATGGCGGCCCGCTCCGGGCGATAGGGAAACACGTCGACGTCGACGCCGTTCGGCACGACCTCGATCGGCACCCGGAGCCAGGAGAAGGTCTCAAGATGGTCGGCGATCGAACGAGCCGGCGTGAGAATGCCATCGACGAGATGGGCGTACGTCAGACGATAACGCCAGTTGTCAGCGATGAGGGGCAATCCCTTCCGGCAGATCACGCGTGGGCCACGTTTTCCCAGACTCCGCGCGGCCAGACCCGAGAGCCGGACTTCCTTGTCGAACGTGTTGACGACCAGGTCCGCCTCGAAGTCGCTCATGAGCGCACGGAGCCGCGAGAAGGTGAACGGATCGAGATCACTCGCGAACCTCACGGCATGGCTGGAGAGCCGGGCCGCCGTCGCGGCGGCGAGAAGGCGGCTCTGCGGGCGCGCGGCGACCGCCACGGCATGCCCTCGTCCCACGAGCGCCTCGGCCATTCGCACTACCCACTTCTCTCCGCCTCCCCACAGCGTCTGGCGCGCCGAGGACACGAAGAGAGCACGCACGCCCGGGCCACCATCGAGCGCAGCGCCGCGCTGGACCGACAAGGCTAGCGGTGCCGCCACACCGGTGGCCGGCGCTCCATGAACGACTTGAGTCCCTCCGTGGCATCCTCGGTCGCCATGAGCTCCTCGAGGTAGAGCCGTTCGATCGCTCGCAGATTGTCGGTGCACGCGCGCCCCAGAGCCAGGGCGCGGCGGGCATGACGGAGTGCGGCATCCGAGTTGCGGAGGAGCTGATCGAGCAGCGTCTCGAGAGCTGGATCGAGCTCACCGGGCGCGGCGACCCGGCTCGCCAGACCGAGCTCGACCGCCCGCGCCCCGCTCATCTCCTCCCCGGTGAGGATCAAGTCCGCGACCACGGCGTCGGCAAAGCGCCCGGGAAAGCGCGCCGCCGCCCAGGGTGGGAAGACTCCGAGACGGATCTCCGGAACCCCGAGGCGGCAGTCGGCGGTCACCACGACGAGATCGCACGCCAGCGCCACCTCGAAACCTCCGCCCAGGGCGGCGCCATGCACCGCCGCCACCGACACCGCGGGCATCGCCTCGAGTCGGGTCAAGACCGCGTGGAAGAGACGGATCATGTCCTCGACCTTCTCCGGCACGTGGTCGGCGACATCGACTCCGGCCGAGAACACCTTGCCTTCACCACGCAACACGATGACCGCCTCCTTCGCCTCCGCGAGAGCACGATCAAGCTCGGCAAGGAGCTCCAGGTGGATCACGTTCACCGGTGGCCGGCGGAGCCGGATCTCGCACACCCGGCCATCGCGGATCCGCTTGACGTCGATATGCTTCGCATCCATGCCTTGTTCCTCCCCCGTTCACTAGCGGTGCAGGAGCGCCGCCATCCCCTGGCCTCCAGACACGCAGAGCGTGGCCATTCCGAGCGGTGCGTCCCGCCGCCGCATCTCGTGGGCGAGGGTGACCACGATCCGAGCTCCGGTGCACCCGATCGGATGCCCGAGGGCGATCGCCCCGCCGAGAACATTCATCCGCTCACGATCCAGGTGGAGCTCGCGGTCACAGGCGAGGACCTGAGCGGCGAATGCCTCGTTGAGCTCGATGAGATCGATCTTCTCGAGCTCGACCCCGGTGCGTTCGAGAAGTCGTTTGACCGCAGGGACCGGTCCGATGCCCATCTCCGCGGGATCGACGCCGGCGGAGGTGAAGGGGCCGATCCGCGCCAGCAGGCCATTCTCGAGCGGCCCCGTGACGAGCTCCTGCGCCCTGCGCGCGCTGACGAGAACCAGGGCTGCAGCGCCGTCGACAATCCCGGATGAATTGCCGGCCGTCACCGTGCCGTTCTTGCGGAAGACCGGCTTCAGCTTGCCCAGGCCTTCGATGGTCGTCTCGGGGCGCGGGTGCTCGTCGCTGTCGATGATGGTCTCTCCCGCGCGGCCGGCAACGCGCACCGGCACGATCTCGTCCCGGAATCGACCGGCGGCGATCGCAACCTGGGCCCGGCGCTGACTCTCGAGCGCGAACGCATCCTGCTCCTCACGCGGGATACCGTAACGATCGACGAGATTCTCCGCGGTCTCCCCCATCACCTGGTTGGCGATCCGACACACGAACCCATCGCGGTACATGCCATCCATGAGCTCGATGGCGCCCAGCTTGTGGCCGGTGCGCAGCCCCTCGATCATGAAGGGCACGCGCGACATGTTCTCGGTACCGCCGACGACCACGACCTCGGCATCGCCCGCGGAGATCGCATGAGCACCGAGCTCGATCGACTTGAGCCCCGAGGCGCAGGCCATGTTCATGGTGTACGCCGGGGCCTCGATCGGCAGCCCGGCGGCGACCGCGATCTGCCGCGCCGGATTGGGACCGACCCCGGCCTGGCGGGCGTTGCCGAAGATGAGGCCGTCCACCTCCTCGGGACGCACGCCGGCGCGCTCGATGGCGGCGCGGACGGCGACCACTCCGAGTTCGACAGCGCTGATTCCTGAAAGACCGCCGAGGAAGCGCCCGATCGGCGTCCTGACGGCGGATGCTATGAAGGCCGCGGCTCCGCTCTGCTTCATCGTCTCTCCTCCCCTGCCGGTTCGCCCAGGATAGCAGCCAGCACCTGATCGAGCTCACTCAAGTCCCTGAAGATGGCATCGGGGTTGTGTGCCGCCAGCTCCTCCACCGTGAACGGACCGGTGGCGACCGCGATCGTGATCGCGCCCGCCGCCGCTCCGCAGTCGATGTCGAGCGGGGTGTCCCCGATGACAACGACATCCCGGGGCGCAAACCGGTGGCCGGAGATCACGTGCGCACGATCGATCGCGATCGCAACAAGGGCGCGGCGGTCCTCGGCATCGGAGCCGTAGGCGCCGAGCTGGAACAGGTGGCGGATGCCGAAGTACTCGAGCTTGATCGCCGCCCCACGCTCCAGGTTTCCGGTCAGGAGTCCGAGCAGAACCTGGGGATCGGCGGCAAGGCGCGTCAGGAGCTCCCTCACCCCCGGGAACAGGCGTGGGCGGTCGGAGGCAGCGAGTGCGGGCGCGAAACGTTCGAGATAGCGCTCGAGCACATCTCCGATCACCCGCTCGATGGCCGGCGCGTCATACCCTTCGCGAAGCAGGAGCTCGCGGACGATGCGGGGATCGGTCCGCCCTGCCATCGAGTAGCCCTGCATCGACACCGGATGTCCGACCACCTCGGACAGCGCCGCGGAGAAGATGCTCGAGGCGACACCCGCGGACGTCAGGAGCGTGCCGTCGATGTCGAAGAGAACGAGGCGCGAAGGACGGCTCGGAGCGTTCGAGTTCAAGGGCATGGCCGATGACGGGAGTGGTCACGCCTGGCGTTGAAACCGCCGGAAGTGCGTGATTGCCAAAAGAATCGAGGAATGCGACGACGGAGGCTATCACGCCATCGTGAGACCGTCCACCGTTCCCCCTCGGTCCAACCGCCACCGCCATCCCGATGCCGCATCGCCTGGCGGGCGCCGTTCCGGTAGGATCACTGGCCATCAGCAGCCAGCTGGACCCGAAAGCGAAGCCTCCGCCGGCGAGGCCGCGTGTAGACTGAGCCATTCAGTCGCAGCACCGATCGCTCGTTTATCTGGAGCTCGTGATGCCCATGACTTCTCCGCGAAAGCCCCTGCGTTCGGCGCTGGCCGGAGGCCTCGTCGTCCTCGGTGTGACCGTGGTGGCGGCGGGTGTCGTCTTCACCCACGCCCGCCGCGTCCTCTACCATTCGCGGGCATTCGCCAACGTCGCCGCCGCCAGTCTCGATGATCCCCGCGTCGCCGCCTTCGCCGGCGACCGCGCCGCCCAGGCGATCATCCAGCACGACCGCGATCTCACACCCTTCCGCCCTCTCCTGCGCGCCACGGCCCAGACGATCGCCGCCTCCGAGCCCTTCCGCGCCATCGTCCGCGCCTCCGTCGCCCGCGCCCACGCCGCCGCCATGGCCGAGAGCAGCCGCAGGATCGTCCTCTCCGTGCCCGACTTGAGCGTTCTCGTGCGGAGCGCCCTGGAGAAGGCGAGCCCGGAACTCGCCGCCAAGATCCCATCCCGGGTGGCGACACGTATCGAGGCGGACGAGTATCCCTCGGTCCAGGTGCTGCTCGACATCTGGGCGCTCGGCCACAAGTTGCGCTGGCTCTCCGTGGCTGGAATCGCCGGCGGGATGGCGCTCATCGTCGGCGGCGTGCTCCTCGCCATGCGCCGCCCACGGATCCTGTTCATGACCGGTGTCGGCTTCGCCGTGGCGGCCGTCGTGCTCATGCTGGGCATCCCACTCGGTCGTTTCATTCTCTCCGCCCAGGCCGAGGACCCGCTCGTCGCTGGCCTGGTCGCCGGATTGTGGGATGCCCTCACGGCGGGAATCCGGCCGCTCGCTCTCCTCCTCGCCGCGATCGGTGTCATCCTCGCCTCGGCAACCCGCTCCATCTTCGAGCGCATCGAGCTGGTCGCGCAGGCACGCCGCTTCGTCGACTGGCTCGGACGACGACCCACGCGCGCGGCGCCGCAGCTCGGGCGCGCGCTGCTCCTCCTCGGGATCGGCGTCCTGGCCATGGCCAGCCCGAGCGATGCGGTCTCCATCTTCATCGTCCTGGGAGGCGCCGCCCTGGCCTTCATTGGACTCGGTGAGCTCTTCTCTCTGATCCTCCGCGCCCTACCCGAGGAAGAGGAAGTCCAGGCCGCGCTGGCAGGCGCCGGCTCGCGATGGCTACGCACATTCATCGTGGTCGGGCTCGCGCTCGCGCTCGGCAGCGGCGTCTTCCTCCTCGCCCAGCGGCACAGCGCACTCCCCGTGGCAGCGCTCGATGCCTGCAACGGCGCCGCGGAACTATGCCAGCGCCCTCTGGATCAAGTGGTCTTCCCGGCAGCACACAATGCGATGTCTTCGGAAGACATTCCCAACTGGATGTTTCCCCAGCAGGAGAAGGGAGCCCGCACCCAGCTCACCGACGGGATCCGCGCGCTCCTCATCGATGCGCACTATGGGCGGCCGGTAGGCGATGGGGTGAAGACCGACATTGAGCGCGAGCGCGGATCCGAAGAGAAGTACGCCGAGGCGATCGGCGAGGAAGGAGTCGCGGCGGCGATGCGGATTCGCGATCGCCTCGTCGGCCTCGACGAGGGTCCGCTCGGCGTCTATCTGTGTCACGGCTTCTGTGAGCTGGGAGCCATCCCCCTCGTCGAGATGCTGCACACCCTCCATCAGTTCCTGGTCGAGAACCCGAACGAGGTCGTGCTCGTGGTCGTCGAGGATTACGTCGCCCCGGAGGATCTGCTCGCGGCCTTCGAGGAGAGCGGCCTCGCCGAACTGGCCTACAAGGGAGCGGTGACACCGCCATGGCCGACGCTCCGCGAGATGATCGACACCGCTGGGAGACTCGTCGTGTTCACCGAGTCCGGGCGCTCCGCCGCGCCCTGGATTCACCCGGCCTTCGAGACCATCCAGGAAACCCCCTATACATTTCACCAGCCGGGGGAATTCTCCTGCGCTCCGAACCGCGGCGGGACCCGTGGCTCCCTCTTCCAGATCAACCACTGGATCGACACCGCACCGACCCCTTTGCCCAAGAACGCCGCCATCGTCAACGCCTTTGACTTTCTCCTTGCCCGGGCGCGGAAGTGTGAGACGGAGCGCGGTCAGCTTCCCAACATCGTGGCCGTCGACTTCTATCGCACCGGGGATCTCTTCCGCGTGGTCCGCGCATTGAATGGCCTGGAAGAGCCGGCGCCTGCGGCCGGCGAGCGCTAGCGCTCGCCAGCGGGAGCGCGCAGGCACCAAGGACTGCGGTCGCGCAACCGCCGGCTATCGCGTCGGCGGTCGGGCCCCCACCTCGGCCAGGAGACCATCACCAACGAGGCTCCGGACGATCTCGGCCTCCGTCCCCGCTTCAGCACCGAGTTCCCGCGCTCTCGCGGCCAGCCCCTCCCGCGGCACCGGCTCTTCCGCGGCAGCCAGCAAGTGGAAGAGCTCGGCGGTGATCGTGGCATAGACAACCTGCTTGTCCATCGCGTCGCCGTCATCGAGTGCGCTTGGCTCGACGAGCACGTGCTCGGACGCATCGGGCGCGAGATCGAGCAGGACGGGAAGGGACCAGCGTGCATCCAGCAGTGATTGGAGGGCGGTGCGGCCGCGAGCCACGAGCGCCCGACTGATCCGATCGTGGAGCTGCGTCGTCCCTGATGGCAGTTCCAGAATTTTCGCCCACGGAGCCAGCTGAAGGGCGCTGGATGGATCGGCTACCGCTCTCGAGGTTGCCACGAGACTTCGCGCACCCGCCCTCCGCACGCGTGCGATCGCCGTCTCGAGCCGCACCAGTGGTGCGACGCGCGCGTCGGCCCTGATGCCGCCGTGCACCTCCGCGGCCAGGTACTCGGCGAACGCGAAGACCATGGATTCCCCGTCCCGAACCGAGCGATGAAAGTTCCCGCTCGAGAAGAACGCATCCAGAAGCTCCGTCTCGGGGCGCCGGGGCCCCTCACGCCCGCGCCGGAGCACGAAGGCGGCGGCGGTGGGGAACTCCTCCATGAGCACCCCGAGGGAGCGCGAGCGGCGCCAGGGATCGGTGCGATAGGCTCGAGGATCCGGGGCCACGAGCCAGGATGCTTCGACCGCTGTGATCTCTTCGCCGGCGAGGGCCGCTCTCGTGTCTTCATAGATGGCCCGGGCGAAGCTCTCGTCATAGAGCATCCGCACCATGACGCGATACAGATCTCTCGTGCTCATGATGGCACCCTGCGCCGAATCCGCATCAACCGCTCATTTTCTCCGCAAGCACCGAGTCGCGGAGCACACGAGCGATTCGCTCGAACGCAGGCACGTTGGCTGCGAGAGGATTCCGCTCGCACTCGAAAACCACCGCCCGCAGATTACCGGCGCGTGGTGCCACATGCTCCAGGATCGACCAGGTGTCGTCCAGCACTTCCGGCTTGTGATCGTCCTCGACGAACGGGAAGCCGGCATGCTCCCTCTCCGTGCCCCCGGCGACGTGAAGCTCGACGACGCGCTCGAGCGGAAAGCGATCGAGACCGTCGAGCGGGCCGCGTCCCTGCATGCGCTGGTAGATGGCCAGGTGAGCGCAATCGAGGACCAGGCCGGTGTCGGCCTCTTCGCTCAACCGGGCGAAGAAGTCGAGCAGATGGAGGTCGCCGACAAAGACGTGTCCGGGCGGGTTCTCAGGCAAGACCTCCCGACCGACAGCGGCCCGCAGGCGGCGAATGCCCGCAGCCATCGAGGTCGCCGATTGCGCGCTCAGGATCGGCGGCAGGAGCAGCATGTGTCCGCGTTCACGCCGCCCGAAATGCCAGAGGCCGGCATCGCCACAAATCCAGGCCGGCTGGAGAGTGGCGGCGATCCCGCGCACGGCATCGAGCCACTCCGCGGCGAAATCCTCCTCGTCGTCGAGGTTCAGATCAAGGAAGTGATAGGTGGTGGGCAGACCGTGCTCCGCCCACGTTCGGGCCGCACGGTCGAGCCCCTTGACGGTCTCGACGCCAACCTCGAGAAAGGCCGCCCACTCCGGATGAGCGTAGCAGAGCGCATTCAGATCGAGCGCGTCCACGCTTTGCGCGGCGCCGAACTCGGTCGAAACACCGAGTCCCAGGAGCGGTAACGCCTCGACCCTACGACGGAAGTCCATTTCTCGATGTCTCCGTGGTGCTCTCACGCCTGGAATGAGCTCTGGTCGCGTCCGCGTCAGCCGCCGCGCCGAGCCCGGGTCCTGCGGCCGCCTGAACGCACGCGCTCCATCGGGGCGCGCCCGGAATGATAGTGTACGCTCTCAGCCATGCGTGGGAGTACGCGATCATCAGACCCCGACGGTCTTCCCCCTTCCAGGCGGCCACCGTCTCCGGTAGCCCGCACGCCGCTACTCATCCTCGC
Source organism: Candidatus Eiseniibacteriota bacterium (assembly GCA_963823555.1). Classification (GTDB taxonomy): domain Bacteria; phylum Eisenbacteria; class RBG-16-71-46; order CAVPCR01; family CAVPCR01; genus CAVPCR01. The sequence continues at coordinate 1,616,373 of CAWGMA010000001.1, forward strand.
CATCCTCCTCATGGGATGGCTCGCCTACGGTCGCTCCCCCCATGTTGCGTTTCAACTCGACGACTTCCCAGCGGTCGTCGAGAACCCGGCACTGACTGCCCCCGTCACCCTCGCAGGTCTCCTGAAGCCATCGGCGGCGGGCGCGGACTATGTGCGCCCCGTCCTCTTCCTCGGCTATCGCGCCACCGAGGCTCTGGCTCACCGCGGATCCGGTGTGCCGAATCTGGCCCGGCGCTCGGCGGCACATCACCTCGGGAACCTCCTGCTCCACCTTGCCAGTGCGCTCCTCGTGCTGGCCCTCGGCCGCACGCTCGAGGACCGGATCGGGCAACGGACCTGGGCCCCGGGGCTCGCCGCCCTCCTCTTCGCGGTGCATCCCGCGCTCTCCCAGGGCGTCTACTATGTCGCCGCCAGGAGTTCCGTGCAGCTGACGACACTGGCCCTGATCGCGGTCTCCCTCGCTCTCCACCGCCCGCAGATGAAAGCGGCATCGATCACGGCGCTCGTTGCCACGGCGCTCGCCCTCCTGACCAAGGAGCCTGCGCTCGCGATCCCGGCGCTCATCCTCGTTGTCGGGCGACTCACCGATTCCCAGCGCCAGTGGCCGCTTCGACTCGCCGCCCCCCACTTCCTTCTCGCTGCGGCCGCCCTCGTGCTCTTGCTCTCTCGCTCGGCTGCGCACTTCCAGCCTCCTCTCATCGATTTTGCGCTGATGCAGGTGCGCGCCGTGTTCCGTTACGCCCAGCTTCTCGTCTGGCCGCATGGGCTCAGCGTGGACTATGGCTGGGTGCCGCCACCCGCGGCCGCTTACTGGCCCCTGAGTCGAGACTTCAGCGGCGGCGACTTCCGCGCCCTGGTGGTCGCCGCCGTGCTTCTCACCCTTCTGCTACTCCTCGCGCTCGCTGCGGGACGCCACCGAGCGCTCGCCGCCGCCGGGACCGCCTGGTTCGTGATCGCCCTCCTACCCACCTCGAGCCTGTTCCCGATCCGCGATCCCATCTTCGAGCATCACTTGATCTTCGCCGCACCCGGGTTCTTCCTTGCACTTGCCGATGCCATCGCCGCGGGGGCTACCGCAATCCACCGCCGTTGTCCGCGCCTGGTCTCCATCATTCCACCGCTGGGCGCTCTCATCCTCATCGTTCTCGCGCTCCAGGCTCGCGACCGCAGCCATGCCTGGGAGAGCGAGCAGGCGCTCTGGGCGGACACGCTGGCCAAGCAACCGCAGAACCCGCGTGCGGCCTTCAACCTCGCGGCGGCGATCACGACCGAGCTCGCGACCACACGAGACGCCACCGAGCGCGCGGCGAGACGCGCCCGAGCCGAGGCGCTCTATCGCCGCACGCTCGCACTCCATCCTGAACACGCCTATGGCTACGAGCTCCGCGCCTATGCCTACACCAACCTGGGCTATCTCTACCTCGATGCAGCGCGCAGTCCCGATGCACTCCCGGCGCAAGCCAAGGCCGATCGGGATCGCGCCATCGCCGTTCTCGATACCGCCATCACCTTCCCGGTGCGGGCTGGCGCCGCGGAGGTTCCCTATCCCCTCGCCTACGAGAACCTGGGGCGGGCACTCATCGAACGAGCCGTGGCTCGTCGCCACGAGTCCGATCCGCATGCCATCGCCGACGCCGAACGCGCCCGCACCGCCTTTGTGGTCGAGCGCGAGCTTGCCCCCGGCCCCGAGGTCGAGCGCCGTCTCGCCGCGACCGAAGCCCTTCTCCGTGAGCTCGCCGCGCCCCCCGCACCCTGATCACACCGCCCCTCGACACCAGGCTGCGCGCCGGCCGCATTGACCCGGCGCACCGCCCGCGCTAACATCGCAGGCCGTCATTGCTTGCCGTTCAGGCAACAAGGAGACCAGGATGCAGGACCCCGGGCGCACCTCGCGCAACAAGGCATCAACGACTGCCGGTGCCGCCGCGCCGCCGCAGAACCACCACACCAAGCCACGTACCACCGCCTCGAAGATCCAGGAGCTCGCCGCGCGCAAGGCCCAGGTGCTCCTCGGCGGCGGCCGCGAGCGCATCGCATCCGAGCACAAGAAAGGCAAGCTCACCGCCCGCGAGCGCATCGCGCTCCTCCTCGACCCCGGCACGTTCACCGAGACCGGGGTCTTCGTCACCCATCGCTGCACCGATTTCGACATGGAGCGCCGCCGCATCCCCGGCGATGGGGTCGTCTCCGGTTACGGACGCATCGACGGCCGGCTCGTGTTCGTCTTCGCCCAGGACTTCACCGTCTTCGGCGGCACCCTCTCCGAGGCCAATGCCCAGAAGATCTGCAACATCATGGACCGCGCCATGGAGAACGGCGCACCGGTGATCGGCCTCAACGACTCGGGCGGCGCCCGGATCCAGGAAGGAGTGCAGTCCCTCGGCGGCTATGCCGACATCTTCCTCCGCAACACGCTCGCCTCCGGCGTCGTTCCCCAGATCTCGGCGGTCATGGGCCCCTGCGCCGGCGGCGCCGTCTACTCCCCCGCCATCACCGACTTCACGATCATGGTCAAGGAGACGAGCCACATGTTCGTCACCGGCCCGGACGTCATCAAGGCGGTGACGAACGAGGAGGTGACGTTCGAGGAGCTGGGCGGAGCGATGACCCACAACACGAAGAGCGGGGTCGCCCACTTCGCCACCGACGACGAAGAGGACTGCATCCGCCTCATTCGCCGCCTCGTGGGGTTCATCCCCCAGAACAACGTCGATGACCCGCCGCGCGTGAAGCCCAGCGATGACCCCAATCGCATGGATATCGAGCTCAATGCGATCGTCCCCGACGAGCCGAACCGCCCCTACGACATGAAGGACGTCGTTCGCCGCGTGGTCGACGACGGCGACTTCCTCGAGGTGCACGAGCACTACGCTCGGAACATCATCGTCGGCTTCGCCCGCCTCGACGGCCGCCCGGTGGGCATCGTCGGCAATCAGCCGAACGTGCTGGCCGGCGTCCTCGACAACGACTCCTCGATCAAGGGCGCTCGCTTCGTCCGCTTCTGCGACGCTTTCAACATCCCGATCGTCACCTTCGAGGACGTGCCCGGCTTCCTGCCCGGCACGGCCCAGGAATGGGGCGGCATCATCAAGAACGGCGCCAAGCTCCTCTACGCCTACTGCGAGGCCACGGTCCCCAAGCTCACGGTCGTCGTGCGCAAGGCCTACGGCGGCGCCTATGACGTCATGTCCTCGAAGCACGTCCGCGGCGACTACAACATCGCCTGGCCGACCGCCGAGCTCGCGGTCATGGGCGCCGAGGGCGCGGTCAAGATCATCTTCCGCAAGGAGCTCGGCGAATCCGCCGATCCCGCCCGCCGCCAGCGCGAGCTCGTCGAGGACTACAACACCAAGTTCGCCAATCCCTACATCGCCGCCGAGCTGGGCTACCTCGACGACGTGATCGAACCGCGGGAGACGCGCCCACGTCTGATCTCGGCGCTGGCCATGCTCGAATCGAAGACCCAGGCCCTGCCGGCGAAGAAGCACGGCAACCTCCCTCTCTAGGACTGCCACCATGCCCATCCGCAAAGTCTTGATCGCCAACCGGGGTGAGATCGCGGTCCGCGTGATGCGTGCCGTCCGCGAGCTCGGCATGACCTCGGTCGCCGTCTACTCCGAGGCCGATCGCGTCAGCATGCATGTTCGCCTCGCTGACGAGGCCGTACTCATCGGACCCCCGCCGGCCGGCGAGAGCTACCTCCGCATCGATCGCCTGCTCGAGGCGGCGGAGCGCACCGGCGCCGATGCCATCCATCCGGGCTACGGATTCCTCGCCGAGAACGCGACCTTCGCCCGCGAGGTGGTGCGCGCCGGCCTCACCTTCATCGGACCGTCCGGCCGCACCATGGAACTCATGGGGAACAAGCTCCAGGCCCGGGCCACCGCCGCCCGCATCGGGGTGCCGGTGATCCCGGGCTCGCCCGCGCTCGCCGACCCGGCAGCCGCCCGCGCTGCCGCCGAGAAGATCGGCTTCCCGGTGATGCTCAAGGCCGCCGCCGGCGGGGGCGGCAAGGGCATGCGCATCGTGCGCAGCGGCGACGAGCTCGAGCGCGCGCTCGCGCTCACCCGCGGCGAGGCGGCATCAGCGTTCGGGGACGATGAGGTCTATCTCGAGAAGCTGATCGAGCATCCGCACCACGTGGAGATCCAGATCCTCTGCGACACGCAGGGCAATGCGGTCTATCTCGGTGAGCGCGACTGCTCGATCCAGCGCCGCCATCAGAAGCTCGTCGAAGAGACCCCATCCCCGTTGATCGATGAAGAGACGCGACAGGCCATGGGCGCAGCCGCGCTCAAGCTGGCGCGTGAGGTGGGCTACGTGAACGCCGGGACGGTCGAGTTCATGGTCGATGCGGAACGGCGCTTCTACTTTCTCGAGATGAACACCCGGCTCCAGGTCGAGCACCCGGTCACCGAGATGGTGACCGGCCTCGACATCGTGCACGAGCAGCTCGCCGTGGCCGAGGGAAAACCCATCACCATCGACCAGGGCAAGGTCCACGCGCGCGGCGCGGCGATCGAGTGCCGGATCTCCGCCGAGGACCCCGCCAACGATTTCCTGCCGTCGCTCGGCACCATCACCCGCTTGCGCTTTCCCTCCGGCCCCGGTGTCCGCAACGACGCCGGCATCTACCCCGGCTTCGAGATCCCGATCTACTACGATCCGCTGCTGGCCAAGCTCATCGTCTGGGGTCGCAATCGAGAGGAAGCCCGCCGGCGTCTCGACCGCGCCCTCGGCGAGTACGTGATCGAAGGGCTCCGTACCAACCTGCCCTTTCATCGCTGGATCGTTCGCCATCCGCGCTTCGCCGCGGGCGAGTACGACACGGGCTTCATCGGTGAGGAGTGGAAGGGTGCGATCCCGGGCAGCGCGGATGAGGAGGCTCTGGCCATCATCGCCTCCGCCGTGCAAGCGATGGAAGACCGCCGCCGAACGGCGACCGCGCCGATCGCCACCACGGCGAACGGTGGGAACATGAGCCGCTGGCGGTTCCGCACGCGCGCCGCGCGCGGTGCGGTCTAGGCGAGAGAGGCCATCCCATGGATTATCGAATCACCATCGGCGATCGCGATGAGAAGGTCCGCATCGAGGAGCAGAACGGCCACTACATCGTCTCGATCGGTGAGAAGACCTATCAAGTCGATGCCGTCCGGCTGGGAGGCAGCTCGACCCTTTCTCTGCTGATCGACGGACGCTCGGCCGAGGCCGAGATGGTCGCCCTCGACGAGGGCTATCTCGTGCATTTGCGCACGCGCTCGATCGAGGTCGAGGTCCAGAACGAGGTGCTGGCCGGCGCCGGAACCCGGCGCCGCAAGGCTCAAGCCTCCGGCATGCTCGAGGTGGCCAGTCCCATGCCCGGGCTCGTCATCGAGATCAAGGCCCAGCCGGGAGAACGCGTCGCGGCCGGCCAACCGCTCGTCATCGTCGAGGCCATGAAGATGCGCAACGAGTTCGCCGCACACGCCCCGGCCGTGGTCAAGGAAATCAAGATCAAGCCCGGCCAGACGGTGACCGGCGGTCAGGTGCTGATGACGCTGGAAGCGATCAGCGAGGGCTAGTTGCCCTCCGGCGAGGACGAGCCATGGCGGATGATAGGAGCGAAGAGGCGGGATTCCAGGCTGCGTTCGACAGCTGGCTCGGTCATCTCACTGGAACCACGCGCCGCAAGCGCTTCGTGACGGGCTCCGGGATCGAGCTCCCGCCCGTGTTCGTCCCGGAAGCGGGGGCCGAGGGCCGCTACCGGGAGCACCTCGGCTTCCCCGGCCAGCCCCCGTTCACTCGTGGCGTGCATCCCACCATGTATCGCGGCCGGTTGTGGACCATGCGCCAGTATGCCGGCTTCGGCACGGCCGAGGAGTCCAACCGGCGCTATCACTACCTCCTCGCGCAAGGTCAGACCGGCCTCTCGGTGGCATTCGATCTGCCGACCCAGATGGGCTACGACTCGGATCACATGCTCGCCGAGGGCGAGGTGGGACGGGTCGGCGTCGCCATCGACTCGATCGCCGACATGGAGCATCTCCTCGCCGGCCTGCCCCTCGATCGCATCTCGACCTCGATGACGATCAACGCCACCGCCGGTCTCCTCCTCGGCCTCTATCTCCTGGTGGCCGAGGAACGGGGCTTTCCCGCGGCCCGGCTCTCCGGCACCGTGCAGAACGATCTCTTGAAGGAGTACGTCGCGCGCGGCACCTACATCTTCCCGCCGGCTCCGTCACTCCGCCTGACCACGGACATCATCGCCTTCTGCGTCGAGAACGTTCCCGGATGGAACCCGATCTCGATCTCCGGCTATCACATTCGCGAGGCGGGATCGACCGCCGTGCAAGAGGTGGCCTTCACGCTGGCCAACGGCATCACGTATGTCGAGTCCGCCCTCCGCCGCGGGCTCGACGCGGATGACTTCGGTCCACGGCTCTCCTTCTTCTTCAACGCGCACAATGACTTCATCGAGGAGGTGGCCAAGTTCCGCGCCGCCCGCCGGATGTGGGGCCGCATCATGCGCCAGCGCTTCGGGGCCACGACCGACGCCGCCTGCCGCCTCCGCTTCCACACCCAGACCGCGGGCTCGACCCTCACCGCCCAGCAACCCGAGGTCAACGCGGTGCGCGTGGCCATTCAAGCCTTCGCCGCCGTCTGCGGGGGCACCCAGTCGCTCCACACCAACGCCCGGGACGAGGCTCTCTCCCTCCCCAGCGAGGCCGCAGCCAAGCTTGCGCTTCGCACGCAGCAGGTGATCGCGGAGGAATCCGGCATCGCCAGCATCGTCGATCCGCTTGGCGGCTCCTATGCGGTCGAGAGCCTGACCGATCGCATCGAGGAGGACGCCACCAAGCTCATTGCCGAGATCGATGGTATGGGCGGCGTATTGCGCGCGATCGAGACGGGCTGGATCCAGCGCGAGATCCATCGCTCGGCCTATCGTGCGCAGCGCGAGATGGAAGCTGGAGAGCGCCGCGTGGTCGGCGTCAACTGCCACGTCGAGGAGGAAGCCGCCCCGTCCCACTTCACTCTCGACCCCGCCATCGAGGAGGCGCAGAAGCGGCGCCTGGCTGAGATCAGGCGCCGGCGCTCTGCGGAGGCAGTCGCCCGAGCGCTCGATCAGGTCAGGCGGGCCGCGGGCAGCGATGACAACCTGATGCCTTCCTTGATCGCCGCCCTGCGCACGCGCGCCACCATCGGCGAGATCTCGGATGCCCTGCGCAGTGTCTTCGGCGTCTTCCGCGAGGGCACGGTCTTGTAGTAGAGTCGCGTCCATACCGGTACCGGCCGCAGCAGGAGACTCCATGCCCGTCAAGCGCATCGACCACATCGGCGTCGCGGTGAACGATGCCGCAAAGCTCGCCCGGATGTTCTGCGAGCTTCTCGGCACGGACCCTGCCGGCGAGGAGGAGCTCGAGGGCGAAGGCCTCGAGGTGTTCTCGGTCGCCGCGGGGGGCGATCACATCGAGTTCTTCACCCCCACGCGCGCCGACCACACGGTGCGTCGCTTTCTCGACAAGCGCGGGAATGCGATCCATCACATCTGCATCGAAGTCGATGACCTCGACCATGAGCTCAAGCGGCTCAAGAACCTCGGGGTCGAGCTGGTGGACGAGAAACCACGCGCCGGGGCCCACGATCGCCGGGTCGCCTTTCTGCATCCGCGCTCGACCGGCGGCATCCTGATCGAACTCTCGGAACGGGCCAGCCATGGCCCGGCGGACCTCGCCCCCTAGCCACCATGAACGAACCAGCAATCGATTCCCTGGTCTGGCTCGCGGTTCCCTCCGAGCTCGGCGATATCGGCCTGGTCGCGTCGGCCGAAGCCCTGGTCGGCCTCCTCTTGCCCTCACGCAAGGCGGCGGCCACGGCCGTCCGCCAGCGCTTCGCCCCCGCTGAGCCGCGGCGCGGCACCAACCCCGTTCTGGCCCTTGTGGCCCATGATCTCAAGCTCTACCTCGCCGGGGGCCACCCGGGCTTTTCTGCCCCTCTTGCCTTTCCCTATGCAACCGAATACGAGCGGGCCGTGTACGACACCATACGCATGATCCCCTTCGGCGAGACTCGACCCTACGGATGGGTGGCCGACCACGCCGGCGGCAGCCCCCAGTCGGCCGGGAATGCGCTCGGGAAGAACCCGCTCCCGATCATCGTCCCCTGTCATCGGGTCGTGGCTGCCCATGGGCTCGGCGGCTTCACAGGAGGTCTTCCGCTCAAGCGGAAGCTCCTCGAGCTCGAGCGGGCCTCGCCCATGAACCAGTTCGAGATCCCGCTGGCCACCCCCATCCCCGGGGCAGGGCGCCAGCGCTCACGCAAGCGATAAGAGAACATGAGCGAACAAGATCCACGAAAAGACAGCCCATCACACCCGCCCAATCCCAAGGAGATCGAGGAGGATTTCGCGCGCTTTCTCCGCGACAAGTACGGTAACCAGGTGCAGATCCGCCTCATGTCGCCCTTCGGCACGCAGCCGGCTGGGCGATCGGAGGATCCCCCGTCCGAAGAGGACGAGGAAGACGCCCCCCCCAAGGTCCGCTTCGCTCACAAGCCAGCGGACATCAAGGCGTATGTCGACCGCTTCGTCATTGCCCAGGAAGATGCCAAGAAGGTGCTGGCCACAGCCGTCTGTGACCACTACAACCACATCCAGCGCTGTCGCGGGCCGCGCGAATGCCGCGACTACCAGAAGCAGAACGTGATCATGATCGGTTCGACCGGGATCGGAAAGACCTATCTGGTGCGGTCGATCGCCGATCTGATCGGCGTTCCCTTCGTGCGTGCCGATGCCACCAAGTTCTCCGAAACCGGATATGTCGGCGGCGACGTCGAGGACCTCGTCCGCGAGCTGGTCCACCGGGCTGATGGGTCCATCCGTCTCGCTGAGTACGGGATCATCTACCTCGACGAGATCGACAAGATCGCCACTCCGGCCAACGTGCTCGGGCGCGACGTCTCCGGCCGCGGCGTGCAGATGGGGCTCCTCAAGATGATGGAAGACACCGAGGTCCCCCTCCGCGCCGCCAGCGACATCACCGGCCAGCTGCAGGCCGTGATGGAGCTCCAGACCAAGGGCAAGACATCGCGCAAGACCATCAACACGCGTCATATCCTGTTCATCGTCTCCGGGGCGTTCACCGGCCTCAAGGAGATCGTCCGCCGGAGGGTCGGCCACCGCGCCATCGGTTTCGGCGGCCCCACCGAGTCTCACGCGCGCGATGAGGACTCCCTCCTTCTCGCCCAGACCAAGTCGGCGGACTTCGTGTCCTTCGGCTTCGAGCCCGAGTTCATCGGTCGCCTCCCGGTGGTCGTGACCTGCCACGATCTATCGGTCGATCACCTCTTCGAGATCCTGACCCGTTCGGAGGGCTCGCTCCTTCACCAGTATCGCGATGCCTTCCAGGCCTATGGTATCGAGGTCGTCTTCACCGAGGCCGGCCTGCGCCGCATCGCCGAACTGGCTCATCGCGAGGGAACGGGAGCACGCGGCCTCGGCTCGGTTCTCGAGCGCACCTTGCGCGAGTTCAAGTTCACGCTGCCCGGTGGCAATGTGCGGCGCTTCGCGGTGACCGAGCATACGGTCGAGGACCCGCTCGCCGACCTGGCCACCGTGCTCGAGGGCGGCGAATACACCGAGCGGGCCGTGCTGCGCGAGCTGTTGCTCCACTACGAGCGGGAATTCGCCGGCCGCCATGGACTCGCCATTCGCTTCACCCCGGAGGCCGCCGAGGCGGTCATCAACAAGGCCCTCGAGATCGGCGGCTCACCGGCCGAAATCGCCGCCGCCCTCCTCCAGGGCTACGAGCACGGGCTCAACCTCATCAAGGCACAGACCGGGCGCACCGAGTTCGAGATATCCCGGGAAGTCCTCGATCGGCCGGGCGAGGTTCTGAGCCGCTGGGTACGCGAGGCCTGCAGCCGCTGATCGCCGCTGCCGGCACCACCGCCAACGACGGCTGGTGGAGCGCTACTCCGTGACCGCCACGTTCGGCCGCCCGGCGTCGCTCGGCGACAGGCGGAAATCGTTCCCGCCGATGTCATTGCCGACAACGACTCGCGCCGCCCGCGTTGCCGCCGTGAACCCCGTCGCACTCGCCTCGAGCGAATAGCTGTCAGGCAAGAGGCCCACGAGCATGTAGTGGCCGTCGCTGTCCGTCGCCGTCGAGGACACGATCTCGCCATCCCGCACCGCGGTGATGGTGGCATGGGCCAGCACGACGTCATCACCCAGGTTGGCCGGGGAACCCGCGTTGCTCCACACCACGCCGGAGAGCGAACCGGTCTCCGACAGGTTGGCGCAACGCAGAGAAGGTCGGAAGAAGAACTCCCGGATCTCATCGGAATGCGTGGCGCTCGCCGGAATCGGGTGGAAGGAGCGGCTCACATCGAAGTCGAGGAGCAACTCGGTCGTGAGCGAGCCGACGACCTCGATGGTGGGATCCGGGAAGATCTTGATTCCGCTCTGCTCCCCGCTGGGGATGTCGAGATCGAACGTGCGGCCGTCCTTGAGGGTCACCGACGCCTCGCGGACGTGGAGCCGGATCTGGCTCAGGGTTCCCACCGGCACCTCGGCATCCACCAGGGGAGCGGTGATGCCGTTGGTGAGCTCGAGGAGGTTCAAGCGGTGGTCGTTTTCGTCGACGACAGCCCATCCGGTCGCGTCGCTGCGGTCTCCCGTGACATGGACCTCGACGCGATCGATCCAGACAATGGCCGAGTCGAGCACCTCGAACGCGAAGGGGGCATCGGACACGGCAATGCGCACGCGCCCGGTTTCGTCCGACTCGCCGCACCCCAGCGCGAGCAGGCAGACGAGCGAGAACATGAGCAGTCGCGGGTGCTGGGACATGATGGAATCTCCTGCCAGAACCGAAGCCGCCGCGGATGACGCTCTGCGCGCCGGGCGACCAGCTGGACGTTCGCTGTCGCAGGAACCCTTTGCAGGGTTCGTGCCAGCACCTGGGGGATGGCGCCCGCGGCTGCGTCGTAGCCTGTGGACCTGCTCTGGCCACGAGCCGGGTGAGTTCACCCGGCCCCTTCGGGTCGGCTCCCCCGCTCGATCCCGCGCGTTTCACGAGCCGCCCGCGCCGCGTACAGCTCGCGATGGAGCGGCACGTTCTCGATCATCAGGTCACGAAAGGCCTCCGGCGCGCCCTCTTGCAGACCTGCGAGAATGCGACTCGCCGCATCCAGGTGACTCGGATCCCCGGTCAGCGTCCAGAGGAGATGGTGGATCTCCATCTTGATCCGCGCCCCGAGCCGCCCCGAACGCTCCGTGAAGGCCTTGCTCAGAGCCTCCGGACCCTCTCCGGGGAGGCTTGCCAGATACACCGAGGCCAGGAGCTCCTCATCGACGAGATCCATCTCCCTCGCCGCCGCCAGGGCTTCGACCAGCAGCGGCCGGGCCTCATCGCGCCGCCCCTGCCGCACCAACCACCAACCGAGGGCGATGAGCAGACCCGGCACCCCCGCAGCGAACCCGGCGCTCTGGCGCCGTTCGAGCGCCTCCCGATAGAGCGGCTCGACGCGATCGGCCTCCCCCGCCTGCTCCATGACCCTGGCGAGCGAGTAGAGGGCAAAGGACTCGAGCATGGCCGAGCCCAGCGCCCGCGCCCGCTCGAGCGCCCCCTCGATGTGAGCACGCGCCGCCCCGGTGTCGCCAAGGAGGAGACAGACATCACCCAGATTGCCCTCGGCGATGGCCTCTCCGCGCCGGTAGCCGATCTCGCGACAGAGCGCGAGATGGCGCTCGTCGTACTCCTTGGCGTCCGCCAGACGGCCGAGCTGGAAGAACAGCACGCCCAGGTTGCCGACCGCGATGGCCTCGCCCTGCTTGAAACCGATCTCCTCCGACAACGCCAGGTGCCGCTCATAGCGCTGGCGCGCTTCCTCGAACCGTCCCTGCTCGAACAGACGGGTCCCCAGGTTGCCGGTGGCGATGGCCTCGCCACGCCGGTAGCCGATCTCCCGGCAGAGAACGAGTTGCCGCTCCTGATGCGCGGAGCCCTCGGGATCCCCGCTATCAGCGAGAAGCACGCCGAGATTGCCCTCCGCGGCGGCTTCACCCATGCGGTCCCCGAGCTCCCTGCTGAGTGCGAGGCAGCGCTCCTGCAACCGCCGCGCCTCATCCACGCGCGACAGCGATCTCATCGCGAGGCCGAGATCCCCGGTGGCCTTGGCCTCTGCCGGGCGGTCGCCCGCGGCCACAGCCAGGGCCAGGGCGCGCTCGAGCTCACGCGCTGCCGCCTCATGCTCGCCGAGCGAGTGCAGGACATCCCCGTACCGGCGCCTGGTGCCCGATTCCTCGGCGCGATCAGGTCCATCGGCGGCCAGCTCGACGGCAGCGGCCAGTAGATCCCGAGCGGTCGACGGGTCTCCAGCTTGCATGTGATGCCAGCCCAACCGACCCAGGACACGCGCCCGGAGTCCGGGGTCCCCGATCATCTCGGAAAGCTGGCTCGCCTCCTCGAGGGCCGCAGCCTCCTCCTCGCGGTGGCCAGCCAGATCGAGTCGCATCGCGCGGCGCAGGAGCACCTCGCAGCGCTCGCGGCCGTTGATGAGATCGGGCACCGCAAGCGCACGGGCTGCAAGGCCGGCCGCACCCGCATTCTGGTAGCGATCCTCGAGGGCGGTGAGCGCTGCATCGAGATAGCGGTACGCCCGCGCCCCCTCCCCGCCCGAGAGGAAGTGCTCGCACAGCGCCACCACCACCTCGGCCCGGCACCGGCAAGGATCCATCTCGGCCGCTTTCTCTCGGGCCTCCAGGGCCGACCCCAATGCCGAGTGGTAGTGCTCGCGCAGGCCGGCGAAGATGCCCGAGTAGAGGACCTCCTGCACCTGGTGGTGATCGAACACGTAGCGCCGCCCGGCGGCATGCACCAGACGCTCCTCGCGTTCGATCCTCGCAAAGCGGCGGAGCGTCGGAATCAGATCCTGCTCGAGCGCGGCGGCAACGAGCGTCGGATCGAAATCGAACCCCACGCAGGCTGACACCTCGAGAAGCTCGCGGTCTTCCTCCGACAAGTTCGCGATTCGAGCCTGGATCAGATCGCGGACCGAACCGGGGATCTGGATCTCACCGATGTTCATCGTGCGGACCCAGCGCCCATTCTCGTCGCGCGTGAGGAACCGTCCTTCGCGCAGCTCGCGCAGGATCTCGAAGACGAAGAAGGGATTGCCGTCCGACTTGGCGGCGACCCGCGGCGCGAGCTCCGCGGCAAGATCCGCAGAATGGAGGGCGTCGGCGAGCAGCTCCGCCAGCTCCACGGATCCCAGGCGTGACACCGTCACGAGCTCGGCATGACCCAGGCCCAGGATGCTGGCGATCCAGGGCGGCGGCAGGCCCGGACGCGTGGTCCCCACGAGCAGCACGCGATGCGTGGCCACGGCCAGGGCGAGCGCCGTGAAGAGAGCTCTTCCCTCCTCCGGCGCGAAATGCAGGTCTTCGATCAGCATGACGACGGGCCGCTCCGCGGCGAGCGAGCGCGTCACGTGCACGAAGGCCGTCGGCAACGAGTCTCTCGTCAGCGGCTCGACCTGTCGCGGCTGAGCATCCCCCCGGAGCAGGGCGGCGAACGCAGGAATGAGAAGCGGCGTCACCGTGAGATGCGCGGCGAGCGCATCGGCGAGCCCTTCTTCCCCGAAGTGCTCGCGCAAGGCCGCGATAAAAGCCCCCGTACCGGTGGCGGCCCCACCAGGCGGATAGCCGCCGAACAAGAAATGCGGATTCTCACCACGCTCTCGGAGTCCGCCCACGAACTCATCCACGAGTCGTGTCTTGCCGATACCCGCCTCGCCCTCCACCAGCACGGCCTGCCCCTGGCCGTTCGCTACCTTGCGGTACAAGGCATCGAGCTTCTCGAGCTCGGCCTTCCGCCCGTAGAGACCCGTCTCCCGTGGCACCCGTACCCGCCGTGGCGGACGCAGCGTGAGCATCCGGATCTCGGTGGTGCGCTTGCGCCACCACGTGGAGCGCTCACCCTCATCCAGGACGGCTCCAACCTCGGCCGCCGAGGTGAATCGCCGCGCCGGATCCTTCGCGAGGAGCGTCCTCACCACCTCCTCGAAGAAGGCGGAGAGCTGCGGATTCTGGCGACCCACGGGATCGGGCTCCTCCTTGACGATCCGGTCCATCACCGCCCGGACGTCCGCGCCGGCGAAAGGATGGCAGCCCGTCGAGAGCTCGTAGAGCACGATACCGAGAGCGTGCAGATCGGCACGACCGTCCAGCGCCCGAGCGTCGCTGGCAAACTGTTCCGGCGCCGCGTAGCGGGTCGAGTCCGCGAGGGCGTCGCTCGCGGACAACTGGATCGCCGCGTCAGCCACGCGTGCCAGACCGAGATTCATCAGCTTGACGGCGTGTTCCGCCGTGATGAGAACGTTCTCCGGGCGCAGATCGCGGTGAACGAGGCCGGCGCCATGCACGGGAACGAGCGCTCGCGTGATCTCGCGAGCCACATGAAGACACAGCTCCTCGGGAGCTCGCCCCAGCTCGGCCATCAATTCGCGCAGCGTCTGCCCCGGGACGTACTCGAGGACGAGGAACGGCGCCGGAGGCGAGCTGTCCTCGATGGTGCCGACATCGAGGATCTCCACCAGGTTGGGATGTCTGATGGCACGGGCTTGCTCGATGTCGTGCGGGAGCTGATCCCGGAGTCCCGGCACGCCGAGCACATGCGCGTGGAACACCTTGAGCGCCACTTGCACCGACGACGCAACGCCCGCAGCCGTGGGCTCTGCGAGGTAGACGCGGCTCGATCTCCCGGCGCCAAGCTCGCCCACCAGGTGATAGGAACCGATCTGCGTACCGATCAACGTCATCGACGGGCCGGGACGCTCATGGGACTGGGGTCAGGGAGCATCATCGATCATCCCCTGATCGGGCAGCCAACGCTCACCACCGTTGCGGCCGGAGGCCTTCAGATCAGCCTTCCGCTCGTTGTCCGGTATCGGTCGAGATGGTATGTTACACTCTTCTCCCCCATCCAGCTCATTCCTTGGGCTGGAATTCGCTATTCTCAACGTAAGTCCAGGGGATCACGAATGCTACGACCCTCGGCGTCTCCGCGCCGCCTGCGAACATCCACGACCCCCTTCGTCGTGGCGGCCATCACAGCGATCACTCTCGGCACTCTCGGCGGCGCCTGCGGCCGCGGGGAGAAGGCTCCGGACTCGAGCGGTGTCTCCGACACCACCGCCTACCGCGGCGCATCCACGCTCATGGACACGACGGCCCAGATCGCGGCGCTCGAGAAATTCATCGCCAGTTATCCGGAAAGCGCCTTCCGGGGCCGCTCCTACCGCCGCCTCTATGATCTCAAGGCAGCCGGCGATCACGCGGCCGCCGCCGACTTCGCGCGCCGCGCACTGCGCAAGGAGAAGCAAGCGGAGGCGCGGTCCGCTCTCCATTACGTCCTGTTCAAGCACGCGATGGCGTACGAGCCCACGGCAACCCCGGAAGTCGTCAAGACGGCGATGGCCGACAAGGCCGACCTCGACTATACGATCTTCAACGCCATGGCCTGGGACATGGCGGAGAGGGGCATCGACCTCGATCTGGCCCTCAGAGCCGCCGACAAGAGCCTGGCCGGCGCCCCCGACAGCCTGGGGCAGGCCACCGTCCTCGACACCAAGGGCTGGATCTACTACCGGCAAGGAGATCACGAGAACGCCATCGCCACGCTGCGCCAAGCCAACGCGCTCTCGCCCGAGCCCTACCAGGAGATCGAGGTCCATCTCGCCCAGGCGCTCGAGGCGGGTGGCCTGAAGGCCGAGGCGCGCGACGCCTACGTCGCGCAGCTCCTGACCCAGGAGAACCCGGAGTTCCGCGAGCGCGTGACCCTCCTCACGACGGAGCTTGGAGGCTCTCCCGCCGAGGTCCTGGCCGAGATCGATCGGCAGCGCGAGGAGGCCGCCACCCCGGCGCCCAACTTCACCCTCCGGGACTACGCGGGCGAGGAGGTGAGCCTCTCAGACTTCCGGGGCCAGGTCGTGCTCCTCAACTTCTGGCATCCCACCTGAGGACCTTGCCGTGCGGAGTATCCGCACCTCCAGCAGATCTACGAGAAGTACAAGGACCGGGGCTTCACGGTGCTCTCGATGGAGGTCTCGAATCGCCCGCCCCTGGCTCAGGACTTCGTGACGCAGGTCGGAGCCACGTTCCCGATCGTCAACGACGATCAGGGCCTCGCCCGGACGCTCTTCCAGGTGACGGGCACCCCCACCAACATCGTGATCGATCGCCGCGGACGGATGTTCTTCCGCTCGATGGGGTTTGCGCCGGGCTTCGAGAACATGCGCGCGGCCGAGATCGAGTACCTGCTCGACCGGGATCGGGTCTAGCGTCCGGCCCCGGCGAGCTCCGGGGCCGGCTGCGACTCCCCGGCGGCGGGGTAGCTCTGGAAGAGCTTCCCCCACGGCGTCTTCATGTACGCGGCGACCCGCTTCGAGCCGATGAACGGGTACCAGTAGTAGTCGTGGTAGGCCCACGACGCGATGTACGTCGAGACGACGAGCGGGGTATGGGTCAACAGCCGCTCGAACGGCTTGAAGAAGCCGTGATAGAGCGCGTGCTGGCCGCGGCTGGCGAAAGTCGACCCGTAGGCGCACCCCAGGTCCACCCCGTCGATCGAGTCGCCCACGATCTCGATCTCGCGGACATCACCCACCCCGAGACCGTGCTCATGGGCGATGCGGATGAACGGCAGGCTCATGGGATCGAAACCCATCATCCGGGCCGATACCGCATCGATCGCCACCTGATCGGCCGAGGCGAGGACGAAGCCCGCGGGCCGCACTTCCATGCACCGGGGGCCCGGCCCCGATCCCACGACATGGCCGTCCGTCACGGCGAAGATCCCGGAGTGGATCTCCTTCTGGATCATCAAGAGATCGACCAGGGTCTCGTGGATGACCGAGTGCGTCCAGTGCCGCTGCCGGTGGAGGAGCCCGCCGAAGGCGTTCTTCATGGCCCCGGTGATCGTGGTGAAGACGTGGGTCTTCATGGTCGGCAAGTGGATGATGTTCTCGCCGATCATCCGCTTGGGAATCCGGATGCCGTCCGGGTAGACCTTGTCGAGGACGAGGAGCTTCCCCTTGGGCTCGTAGGTGATCCAGTCCTCGTTCTCGTAGAGGTGGACATTGCGCAGCCCGTGCTTCTCGATCACCGGGAGCTGCTTGTTGGCGCGCTCCCCCTCCTTGGCCGAGACCACCACCGTGTCGTTGTGGCAACCATGGATGAGCTCCCGCCGGTAGCCATCGGCCAGGAGTGCGCGGACGACCCCGTCGATCTGCCACGGCGTGCTCGAGCAGGCGGGATAGAACTTCTGCCAGGAGATATTGATCTTGAGCGCGGTGTCCGTGTCCTTGGGCAGGTGATCTTGATAGTCCACCGACCGCATGGCGCGGCCGATATCATCGACGATCGCCTCCGGCGACGTGCGGAGGACGGCAACCCGGGATCTAGCCATGGACCTCTCTTGTTCCTCTACCTGGTGCCGCGGAGCCTGGGCTAGGACTCCTTGAGCAGGTTCGCGGCGATCACGAGCTTCTGGACCTGCGACGTCCCCTCGTAGAGCTGCGTGATCTTCGCATCCCGGTACAACCGTTCGACCGGGAAGTCCTGGATATAACCATATCCGCCGTGGATCTGCACGGCGCGATCGGCCGAGCGGACCGCGGTCTCCGAGGCGTAGAGCTTGGCCATCGACGCCTCCTTGGCGCAGCGCTCGCCGTTGCCCCGCATCACGGCGGCGCGATACGTCAAGAGCTGGGAGGCGCTGATCTCGGTGGCCATGTCGGCGAGCATCCACTGGATCGACTGGAACTCGGCGATCGGCTTCCCGAACTGCTCGCGCTGCAGGGCATACTTGAGCGCCTCGGCGAGGGCGTTGCGGGCGATGCCGATGGCCTGGGCGGCAATCCCGATCCGCCCCCCCTCGAGGGTGGCGAGCGCGATCGAGTAGCCGCGATTGAGCTCCCCGAGGAGGTTCTCCTCCGGCACCTCGGCGTTGTTGAGGACGATCTCCATGGTCGAGGAGCCGCGGATGCCCATCGTCTTCTCGCGATGCGGCCGCTCGACGCCGGGGAATCCGGTCTCGACCAGGAAGCAGGTGATGCCGCGGCTCTTGGCCGCGGGATCGGTCCGGGTGTAGACGACGAGGACATCCGCCACCCCGCCGTTGGTGACGAACATCTTGGTCCCGTTCAGGATGTACTTCCCGTTCTTCTTGACCGCCGTCGTCTTCTGGTTGGCGGCATCGGACCCGGCCTCGGGCTCGGTGAGGCAGTAGGCGCCGATCATCTTGCCGCTGGCCAGCCCGTTGAGATAGCGCCGCTTCTGGTCCTCGGTGCCGAACTGCTCGATGGGGCCGCAGACGAGCGAGTTCTGCACCGACATCACGACTCCCGTCGCGGCGCAGGCCGCCGACACCTCCTCCAGGGCGAGGATGTACGACAGGAAGTCGAGGCCGGCGCCATCGTGCTCGGGATCGACGCACATGCCCATGAACCCCATCTCGCCGAGGCGGCGCACCGCATCCCAGGGAAACTCCCGGGTCTCGTCGGTCTTCGCCGCGCCCGGCGCGATCTCCTTCTCCGCCACGTCGCGCGCGGCATCGCGGATCATGATCTGCTCTTCGGTCAGCTCGAAATCCATGTTCTCTTCTCTGGGGATCGGTTGGCTCTCGTCCTGCCTAGTCCGGGTACGCGTAGAAGCCGTGCTTGGTCTTCCGGCCGAGCCGTCCGGCCGCCACCATCTTCTTCAGCAGCGGACAGGGCCGGTACTTCGGATCGCCGTAGCCGTCGTGGAGCACTTCCATGATGTGCAGACAGACATCGAGACCGATGAAGTCGGCCAGGGTGAGCGGTCCCATCGGGTGGTTCATGCCGAGCTTCATTACCGTGTCGATGGCCTCGGCATCCGCCACCCCTTCCATGAGAGCGTAGATGGCCTCGTTGATCATCGGCATCAGCACCCGGTTGGACACGAAACCGGGATAGTCGTTCACCTCGACCGGGGTCTTCCCCAGCTTCGTGCTCAGATCCCGGACCACGGCATAGGTCTCGTCCGAGGTGGCGAGCCCGCGGATGATCTCCACGAGCTTCATCACCGGCACCGGGTTCATGAAGTGCATGCCGATCACCCGATCGGCGCGACCGGTGTGGGCGGCGATCTCGGTGATCGAGATCGACGAAGTGTTGGAGGCCAGGATCGCCTCCGGCTTGCAGGCGCTATCGAGCGACTTGAAGATCTCGAACTTGACCGCCTTGTCCTCGGTCACCGCCTCGATGACGAGGTCGCACTTGGCGGCGGCGGCGAGACCGACAGCGGTATGGATCCGGCCCAGCGTCGCCTGCTTCACCTCCGGTGTGATCTTCTCCCCCTTGACCATGCGGTCGAGGTTCTTCGTGATCGTGGCCGTGGCCCGGGTGAGGAACTCCTCCTTCACGTCCATGAGCCAGACCTGGAACCCGGTCTGGGCGAAGACATGGGCAATGCCGTTCCCCATCGTTCCACCACCCACGACACCGACCGTGGCCACCTGGTTCGCGGGCACGGGCGTCACCTGCCCCTCCTTGAGCGTGGTCGCATTCATCGCTCCCTCCTTCGGGCGTCCCCCCGGGCGGGCGCCGCCGGCGCCCGCCACCGATCTACACCAGCTCGATCGCCATCGCCACCGCTTCCCCACCGCCGAGGCAGAGCGTGGCGAGCCCCTTCGTCTTCTTGTGCGTCTTGAGCGCCTGGATGAGCGTGGCCACGATGCGGGCGCCCGAGGCGCCGATCGGATGCCCGAGGGCGACCGCTCCGCCGTGCACGTTGACGCGGCTGAAATCCCAACCCAGCTCGCGACCATCCACCAGCGCCTGCGCCGAGAAGGCCTCGTTGGCCTCGATCAGATCCCAGTGATCGATCTTGACGCCCATCTTCTTCATGAGCTTCCGCACGGCCACGACCGGCGCATAGAACACCATCTCCGGCTCCGCGCCGCCGGTGGCGTAGTCGATGATCCGCGCCTCGGGCTTGACTCCGAGATCCTTGGCGCGCTTCTCGCTCAAGACCACCATCGCCGCCCCGCCATCGTTCAGGCCGGGGGCGTTGCCTGCCGTCACCGAGCCGTCCTTCTCGAACGCGGGCTTCAACTTGGCGAGCACCTCGAGGGAGGTGTCGCGCCGCGGGCTCTCATCGGTCGTCACCTTGATCGGATCGCCCTTCCGCTGCGGCACCTCGACCGTGAAGATCTCCTTGGCGAAGAGGTTCGCGTCCTGCGCCGCCACCGCCTTCTTGTGGCTCTCGTAGGCGTAGCGGTCCTGGTCCTCGCGCGTCACGTTGAACTTGCGCGCGATGAGCTCGGCCGCGCTTCCCATGTGGAAGTTGTTGAACGAGTCCCAGAGGCCATCGAGGACCACCGAGTCGGCCATCTGAGTACCCCCGAGGCGGAGCCCGTTGCGAGCGTCGTTCAGGAGGAACGGCGCCTGCGACATGCTCTCCATGCCGCCGGCGACGAAGATCTCGTCCTCGCCGGCGCGGATCGCCTGCGCCGCGAGCATGGCCGCCTTGAGCCCGGAGCCGCAGACCTTGTTGACGGTCATCGCCGCCACCGTGGGCGGGAGCCCAGCGTGGATCATGGCCTGCCGCGCCGGAGCCTGTCCGGATCCGGCCTGCACCACCTGGCCCATGATCACCTCGTCGACGGCGGCCGGCTCGATGCCGGCGCGCTTGATCGCCTCGCGGATGGCCATCGCTCCGAGCATCGGCGCCTTGAAGCTGGCCAGTCCACCCATGAACTTGCCGATCGGAGTGCGGCACGAACCGGCAATCAGGACTTCACCGTTCTTCGCCATCGGATATTTCCTCGTCTGGTTGGAGAAGCCACCGCCCGCGGGCGAACGCCGCATGAGGGCGAGCTGTCCGGACCCATGGGGAATTGGTCCATCGAGCGCGGGCCCGAGAAGGCAGCCAGGGGACGGCGCGGCGCCCGGGCCGGCGCGAAACCGGACAGGTGACGTTACCGCCGGCCGGGAGAGGCGTCAAGCCATGCCCGGACAGAGCGTTGCCCGCGTTCTCGGGGCTCCCTATACTCGAGGGCGGCGGTTCACAGCGTGCGAGCCTGCAGCGACGCCGCCCGCCTGATGCGACCCGGATCCGTTCCCATGGAGGCAGATGGCGATCCCGGATCTCCTCTCCCGCTGGCCCCTCCTCGGCCAGCTCGCCACCGGCGGCGACGGCACGGGCCCCGAGGCGGCATCCCCGGCCACGCGAGCACTTCGCGCCCGGATCGCGGATCCGCGCGTCGCCACCGCGCGCTCGGTCTGCCCCTACTGCGCCGTCGGGTGCGGGCAGCTCGTGCATGTGCGCGACGGCGCCATCATCGACATCGAGGGCGATCCCGCCTCCCCGATCTCGGCGGGGCGTCTCTGCCCCAAGGGCGCCGCCTCGCACCAGCTCCTCACGCATGGCGGGCGCCTCACGCAGGTCCTCTATCGCGCGCCGCGCGCGCGGGAGTTCACGACGCTCCCGCTCGAGACCGCGATGGACATGATCGCCGAGCGCGTTTGGGCCACCCGCGCGCGGAGCTTCGTCGAACGCGACACCGCCGGCCGGCCGCTCAACCACACGACCGCGATCGCGCACCTCGGGGGAGCCACGCTCGACAACGAGGAGAACTACCTCATCAAGAAGCTCTTCACCGCCGGCCTCGGCATGGTGGCGGTGTCGAACCAGGCCCGGGTCTGACACAGCTCGACGGTGCCCGGTCTGGGCACCACGCTCGGGCGGGGCGGGGCCACCATGGCCCTCGAGGATCTCCGCCACTCGGACCTGATCCTGATCCAGGGCTCCTCGATGGCGGAAGCGCATCCGGTCGGGTTCCGCTTCGTGGTCGAGGCGCGCGAGCGCGGGGCGACCGTGATCCACATCGATCCGCGCTTCTCCCGCACCTCTGCGCTCGCCGACATCTGGGCGCCGATCCGCGCCGGGAGCGATCTCATCTTCCTCGGCGGGCTCATCCGCCATGTCATCGAGACGGGGAGCATCTTTCGCGACTACGTCGTCCCCTACACCAATGCGGCGGACATCCTGGGCGAGGACTTCCGGGACACCGAGGATCTGGACGGGCTCTTCTCCGGCTGGGATCCGGAGGCCCGCCGCTACGACACGCGGACCTGGCAGCCCACCGGGGAGCGCGACCCGAGCCTCGAGCATCCGCGCTCGGTGTTCCAGGTGCTCCGTCGCCACTTCGCGCGCTACACGCCCGAGCTCATCGAGCAAAGCTGCGGCATCGAGCAGGAGCTCTTCCAGCGCATCGCCAAGGCGCTCACCGCCAACTCGGGTCCCGAGCGCACGAGCGCCATCTGCTATGCGGTCGGCTGGACCCAGCACACCAAGGGCGTGCAGGTGATCCGCGCCGCTGCCATCCTCCAGCTCCTGTTGGGGAACGTCGGGCGCCCGGGCGGCGGCATCCTCGCCCTCCGCGGACATGCCTCCATCCAGGGCTCGACCGACATCCCGACGCTCTACAACATGCTCCCGGGCTACCTGCCGATGCCGGGTCCCGACGATGCGAAGCTCGCCGACTACGTCGCGCGGCACGCCACGGGCGGTCAGTGGGCTCATCTCCCCGCCTACATCGTGAGCTGGCTCAAGGCCACCTACGGCGAGGCCGCGACCGCCACCAACGATTTCGGCTTTGCTTTCCTGCCGCGTATCGTGCGCGACCACTCGCACCTCTCCTTCTTCGCCGAGATGGCGGATGGCGGGATCGAGGGGCTCTTCGTCATGGGCCAGAACCCGGCGGTGGCCGGGCAGCACGCCCGCCTCGAGCGGAAGGCGCTCGCCCGCCTCAGGTGGCTCGTGGTGCGGGATCTCGTCGTCACCGAGACCGCCACCTTCTGGCGCGATTCGCCTGAGGTCGCCCGCGGCGAGATCGACCCCTCGACGCTCGAGACCGAGGTCTTCGTGCTCCCGGCGGCGGGCCATGCCGAGAAGGAAGGCACCTTCACCAACACCCACCGCCTCCTCCAGTGGCGCGAGAAGGCCGTCGATCCTCCCGGCGACGCCCGGAGCGAGGCCTGGTTCATCGTCCATCTCGGGCGGCGGCTGCGCGCGCTCGCCAGGCGGAGCGGGGAGGAACAGGATGGGGCTCTCCGTGCACTCGACTGGGATTACCCGCACCTTCCGGGGGCGATCGGCGAGCCCGACATGGCCCGGGTACTCCAGGAGATCAACGGGCGCGAGGTGGCAGCGGAGCGGCTCATGCCCGGCTTCCACGCCCTCAAGGACGATGGCTCGACGAGCTGCGGGTGCTGGATCTACAGCGGGGTCTTCCCCGAGGAGCACCGCAATCGGGCCGCTGAGCGTGAAGCCAGGGGCCCG
Organism: Candidatus Eiseniibacteriota bacterium; assembly: GCA_963823555.1. Taxonomy (GTDB): domain Bacteria; phylum Eisenbacteria; class RBG-16-71-46; order CAVPCR01; family CAVPCR01; genus CAVPCR01. The sequence goes on from CAWGMA010000001.1 coordinate 1,639,726, forward strand.
TACGGGCACGGCTGGGGCTTCGCCTGGCCCGCAGACCGCCGGATCCTCTACAACCGCGCCTCGGCCCGCCCTGATGGCCAGCCCTGGAGCGAGCGGAAGCGCCTCGTCTGGTGGGATGAGGGAGCCGGACGCTGGACCGGGCTCGATACCCCCGACTTCCCGGCGGCGAAGCGGCCGGACTACGTTCCGCCCCCCGGCTCCCTCGGCCTCGATGCCCACAGGGGGGATGCTCCGTTCGTGATGAAGCCGGACGGAAGAGGCTGGATCTTTGTTTACGATGGGCTCTTGGACGGTCCGCTTCCAGCCCATTATGAAGCCATCGAATCGGTGGTGCGGAACCCTCTCTACGTGCGGGCGGCGACGAACCCGGCCGCCAACAGGTTCGAGCGCCCCGACAACCCGCTCGCCGCTCCGCTCGATCCGCGCTTCCCGTACATCCTCACGACCTATCGCCTCACCGAGCACCACACCGCCGGGGGCATGTCCCGCTACCTGCCGTGGCTCGCCGAGCTCCAGCCCACGTTCTTCCTCGAGCTCTCCCCCGAGCTGGCTTCCGACCACGGGATCGCGCACGGCGGCTGGGTCACCGTGGTCACGCCCAGGGCGGCGATCGAGGCCCGCGCCCTCGTCACGCGTCGCATGCGTCCGCTCGCGATCGATGGCCGCCCCGTGCATCAGGTGGCGATGCCTTTCCACTGGGGATCCGGGGGGCTCGTCACGGGCGACGGGGCGAACGAGCTCATCCCGCTCCTCGGCGAGCCGAACGTCATGATTCACGAGTCGAAGGCGCTCGTGTGCGCGCTGTGGCCGGGGCGGCGACCGGAGGGGCGAGCGCTCCTCGATCTCCTCGCCCGGCTCGATCGCGGCGAGGACGTGCGCCCGCGGGGTGCCGCGCCATGAGCGAGCGCGCCCCGGTCACGACCGGCTTCTTGACGGATGCCACGCTCTGCATCGGCTGCAAGGCGTGCGAGGTGGCGTGCAAGGAATGGAACGAGGTCCCGAGCGATGGCTACGCCTGGGGCGGGCTCTCCTACGATCACACGCGGAGCCTCGGCGGCTCGACCTGGCGCCACGTCAAGTTCCTCGAGCAGCCGCTCGCCGCGGGGCCACAGGTGCTGGGGGCGAAGGACTCCTTCCGCTGGGTCTTCCTCTCCGACGTGTGCAAGCACTGCGAGCGGGCGGGATGTCTCGAGGCCTGTCCGACCGGCGCCATCTTCAGGAACGAGTTCGGCGCCGTCTACGTGCAGTCCGATGTCTGCAACGGCTGCGGGTACTGCGTCGTCACGTGCCCGTTCGGCGTGATCGGACGGCGGGAAGGAGACGGGCGCGTCTTCAAGTGCACGCTCTGCTATGACCGCCAGCTCTCGGGGCTCATCCCCGCCTGCGCCAAGGCCTGCCCCACCGAGTCGATCCGCTTCGGGCCGCTTGAGGAGCTCGAGGCGAGGGCCGAGAAGCGCGTGGCCGACCTCCGCGCGCGCGGCTACGAGGATGCGCTCCTCTACACGGCGGCCGGGACCTCGGTGGGCGGCGTCCACGCGATGTCTCTCATCCTCGGTGACCCGGAGGCCTACGGGCTCCCACCCGCACCCGAGTTCCCGGGGGCGCATCTCCCCGCGGCGTGGACGGCGGCGGCCCTGGCTGCGCTCGCATTCGCCGTCGTGGTGGCCGTCGCGTTCGCGGTGTGACGCCGGCGCGCTCGACTCTCGCTCCTCGTTTGCGCCACGAACCAGCAGGAGTGCGGGTTGTACATGCGGAATCGTGGTCAGGGTTTACCGCTGCCGGAAACCCGACAGATCGTGGAGGCCTGGCGGGTGGACTACCGTGTCCTTGCTGATGCCCATCTTCGAGAAAGCGCTGTCGACATCCGACATGCCGCCGATCTTCGAGAGCGCGCCGGCGAGCGAGACGTGAGAGGACATCATCCTGCGCTCCCGGGAATTTCCTCTCGGGACCGACGATCCAACAGGCCAACATCCTCCTCTGCAAGAGCTCCGCCGCCGGGGCGGGTCGACGGAATTCGGTGGCCCAACACACGTCCCGCGTGGTACACTGAAACAGTGCTCAGGATCAGTACACCTTACACGAGCCGCTTGGAGCTCATGAGGCTGGAACGTACATCTTCGTCGAGTTGCTGCTATTGCCTTGAGGAGTAGTCCTCGTTCCGAGCTGGCGGGTGGAATCCCTCCAACTCATTGCAGCTCATCATCAGAGATAGGAGGTTGAGTAATGAAGCAACTGATCATGGCGTCGATTTTGCTAATCGGGATCGTCGCGATTGCATCCGCGGAGGAGAAGGGTTACGGCAATGGGGGCTTCGACCTCCTAGAGGGTGGCGAGGGGCAGGCAGACGCGCTCGTGATCCCGGGACTGCCGTTCGCGGATGTCGGTGCCACTTGCGACAACACTTGGGACATCGACTTTAGCTGTGGCTTTACCAATGGTCAAAGCCCGGATGTCTGGTATAGCTACTATGCATGCGAAGATGGCACAATCAATGTCTCCCTTTGCGGTAGCAGCTACGACACCGAAATCGCGGTCTTCGACGCGGGTCTCGCCGAGATCGCCTGCAATGACGACTTCTGCGGTCTGCAGTCGGAGGTCGCCGCAGTCGTAACCGCTGGCCAGCTTTACTACATCGTTGTGTCCGGCTTCTTCGGAGCTTGCGGCGACTATGTCATCAACGTGACTGGCCCGGATTGCCCGGTTCCAGTCAGCGATGGGACGTGGGGTCAGATCAAGAATCAGTACCGATAGAGATGGACGATGGGTTTCGGGGGAACCGCTCCGGCGGTCTCCCCCGAAACCTCCTTCATCACAGAGTTCGGCCCGCAGAATCTGCCAATCGCCTCCACCGGGAACGCTTCCAGGCGCGGTGATCGACCGCGGGCGCACCGAGATCTCGCTCCTTGTACTGGTCCAGCGATTCTCGGCTCGGCTTCCTATCCCTATCCACTGACAAGCGTTGACCTTACGACTTCCAAGCGGTGTCCTGCGCGGCAATTCAGGAGGGCTGCCTAGAGCCATTGGCGCCTCCGAACTCGTACGTGCCCGGCTCCGAGCAAGGGTCCATGCCGTCGTCGCCCAGAAGCCCCGGTGGATTGCTCCACCGGGGCTCCAAGCCTCATCTGGCTCCTCTAGCTCATCAACCGCGTCACTTGGCGAGCGTCATCGAGCGCGTCGCCGAATACGATCCGGCCTCGAGTCGATAGAAGTACCGCCCGCTCGGCAACCTGCTTCCGTCGAAGGTCACACGGTGCTCGCCGGCTGGCAACTCACCATCCACTAGACGCGCCACAGCACGTCCCCTGGTGTCGTAGACGACCAAGCGCGCGGTACCAGGCTCCGGGAGATTGAAGCGGATGTCGGTCGAAGGGTTGAAAGGGTTCGGGATGCTGCCGAGGAGCGCGTAGGTCGTCGGGATCACGACCGCTACGGCCACGTCGGGATCGTCACCAGGATCCGCAGGCCCCTGCTTGGCAGAGCCTCCGGTGTGGATCTTGATCTGGCCTCCACCGAGCGCAGTGCCCGCGTAGCCGTCATCATCTTCTCCGATCTTGTTATCGTAGATGACGGTCTCCTCTGCATTCTTCTCCCAGATCTTGATGCGGAAGAGATCGACGTCACCACCTCCCGGCATGTCTGCATCGGTCGCGGTGAGCATGAAGCCAAAGTCACCGATGCCATTGATGGAGCCGGATCCCTTGTACTTGGCGTGAGGGCCAGCTACGACCAGCCCCGGGCCCTTGCCTCCGTTCGGAACCCGCCCCTGGTCTTCTCCCTGGCACTCGGCCCCGGCTTGCGCCTCGGCGAGATCGTGGGGCTCAACGTCGGGGACACGTACTTCCCCGACGGCACGCCACGCACACGGGTCCGCCTGCGCCGCGAAATCCCCGAGGGCGGGGGACCAGGCGACGTATGCCTGCCCGACGCGCTGGTCGAGAAGCTATCCCGTTTCTGGCGCGGGATCTCATCCTCGCCGTAGCTGGTATACTGGCTGCTCGATCGACTTCTCGGGCACTACGCATTCAGGAGGAAGACGGCATGAGAATCCAGGCCGTTCTCGCTCTGATTTCACTTCTACTCCTGGCGCTGGCAGTACCTGCCTCCGTCAAGGCCGAGGACGTGGTGCACCACAAGAACGGGAGCACCACGCGGGGCATGATCATCGAGGAGGTCCCGGGGGAGAGTGTCACTGTCCGGGATAGTGTCGGCAACACCCACGTGATCTTGTTCGACGACGTAGCTCGTATCGAGCGGGGCCTACGCGAGCCGGGCGGAAGAAAGTCTGGAGTCGGCGCGTTCCTGCTGTCATTCCTCGTGTTCCCGGGCACCGGCCAGTTCTACAATGGCGAGCTGGGCAAAGGTGGAGTCATGATGGGGATGGCTGCCGGGGCGATTGCTATCGTCGCATCCACCGACATCAGAAGCATGGAGGTCACTGCCAGCTCCGTGCTCCTGGGCGATTGGATCTGGTCTGCGATTGACGCACCGATCTCCTCCAGTCGCATCAACCGCGAGCGTGGGTACAGCGACGCGCCTAGGAACGCCGTCCGGTTGGTCGTGGCGCACGTCGCATTCTGAGCAAAGCGCACAGCCCAGCCTGCGCCTCCCGAAGACCCGTATCCGCCCTCTGTCTGCTCCCTAGGACCCTCTAGCTGCAGTGGTCCAGCGATTCTCCGATCGAACTCATTAATCGGACTCGGTTCCGCAACGCGATCCTCTTCCATCTCGGGGACCTCGACCTATACCCACGACCCGCGGAAGTCAGCCGATGAACTCACCCACACGATTCCCGGAAGAGCCGAGGAAGATGGCGCCAGCCCCCGCGCCGGATCCGCACCACCAGTACGGCTCCGTCGAGCGATCACGCCATGTTCCCGCCGCTAGCGTCCCAATTCGCGCTTGATCGCTGCCAGCACCTTGAGCGCCGCGATCCGCCGCGCCACGCGGCCCAGCGGAATCCGGAGGACCAGCGTATCGCCATCGAGGGAGGAGGCGATCTTGAGGCCTCGGCGATCAGAATTGGCTGGGGAAAGGCGGGCCAACCTCGTGCCGCGAGGACTACCTGGCTTCTGACCTGCTTTGGCCCTACCCTTCGCCCCGCGCACCCACTGGCCGACCGTCCACCCCGAGATGCCCGTCTCCTTCGCCACTGCCGCCTGCGTCTCGCCACTCTGAACGCGGCGGACGACCTCTGCCTTCTGCTGCGCCGTGTATCTCACACCCAATGCCTTCCGTGCTGCCATCCGGACCCTCCGTTTTGTTCCGCGGCCACCGCGCCCCTGGTCGTGAGGCGCCGCCATTCAAGCACTCCCCGGCCGCCCGTCAAGCCCCGTGCGGACGCGGCCGGCTGGGTGCATCCTGCGCAGCATGGTGGCCAGTCAGAGCCGCCCGAAGCGTCCCCTTGACATCCCTGCCGGCGGGCGCCGGCGATGCTTTCGTGCCCGATGTGCTCGTGGACTAGCTTGCCCGCTTCCAGCGACGAGGAGATGTTCGAGAAGCTCAGGGGGATCGTGTGCTAGGCCGAGTAGCGGAGGCAGGTCTTGCGGCGAGTCTCCCGTTCAAGGGGCTTCGGGCCGGGTTTATGGGCCGTGGCTCATCCCCTGGGTTCAGCCTATACCTATAATGGTGTAGAAGTGTCCCTGAATCTGCGTCACGCCAAATCGGCTCGTCCTCAAGAAAAGCCATCCGAACCCATTCAATCCAATGACCTTGATCTCCTTCGAGGTACCGGAGGTGGCACGTGTCAGCGTACGCATGTCTTCGTCCAGCGGCCACATGATCCGGACATTGCTGGACGCCGAGGTTGGCCCGGGACGCTACACGGTGGATTGGGATGGCACGGACAACCATGCACAGGCGGTCGCGTCTGCGGTCTACTTCATCCAACTTCAGGCTGGAGAGCGATCGCCTTTCGCGAAGGCCGTATTGGCCAAGCAGGTTCGAAAAGCGAGGAGCGAGAAGATCAGAGGGAGGACGAGATGACCGAGAAGAAATCGCGGACTTTGCGATCTTGAGACTGACCTGCCCCCAGTAATTGTACCACTCGTTTCTTGTAGTCATCCTGCGAGCCGGAGCGGCGCCGGCGATTGCTCTGACCCCCAATTGAGCGAGACACCCTCGAGGAGTAGGCTGAAAGGACTCCGGAGGGTGAGATGGAGAACGTTGTTCGCGGCAGCGACGGTCGGCGGCTTTTCACGGCCGAGTTCAAGCGCCGGCAAATCGATCGGGTGCTGAGGGGTGAGCTCACGGCGGCGGAGCTGAGCCGGGAACTCGGGGTCTCGCGACCTCTGATCCAGAAGTGGAAGTACCTGGCGACGAAAGCTGCGGAGGCGGCGGTGCGCTCCAATGGAGATGTCGTTCCGGTGTCGGAGTTGCGGGCGGCACAGTCGCGGATCAAGGAACTCGAGCGGGCGCTCGGCCTGGCGACGATGCAGAACGAGATTCTCCGGGCCGCGCGACGAAGTAAAGAAAGACCGAGCTGGTACGGCGTGTCCAAGCGCAGACGCAGCGATCCCTCGCCATGATCTGTCGCACGCTCTCGATCGGACGGGCCACAGCCTATCGCAAGCCGGCTTCGCGGCCGCGGCGATACAAGATGCGAGAGGACGAAGTCGTGGTCGCCCAGCTCCGACAGGCCCTTCGGGACCGTACTTTCGTACACTACGGGCTCGGCGAGATCGTCGGGCTGAACGTCGCTGACAAGTACTTCCAACACGCTTGCCCACGCACCCGCGGTCGTCGGCGCCGCGAGCTTGCGAAGCACGGCGTGCCGGGGATCTGTTCATGCCCCTTCCAGACCGACTGCAGGACCTCTATTTCACCATCACCATTCTCCCGGTCACGCTCGCTCCTGCGCTCTCCAGCCGATAGAAGTACACGCCAGACGGTTGCGGCGCACCATCCCTACAACGCCCGTCCCATACGACCTCGTACTCGCCGGCGTCGGCGAACCGGTCAAAGGGCTGAGCGACGACACGCCCAGAGGGATCGAAGATGGTGAGCGTGGTCCGACCACGGGTTGGCAGAGCAAAAGCCAGCGTCGTTGCCAGATTGACGAGGGGATTGGGGCTGCTCTGCTTAAGAACGAGCACAGCAAGGTCCGGAACACGTGACCCGTCCCGGATGCCTGCCGTCAGAGGTTCGCCGCGCTTGTAGTAGACTTCGGGATTGCCGTCGCGGCGGTCTTCCCACACGACGTGCACGTTGCCACTGGGGTCGACTCCGATGTCGGGATGTCTGGAGACCCACGGATCGTATGTGAGCCGCTCGTCAGCTGTCCATGAGAGCCCGTCCCAGCGCTTGTAGTAGATCTCTGGATAATTGCCGTCGCGGTAATCTTCCCACACGACGTGCACGTTGCCGCTGGGGTCCGCTGCGAGCGCGGGGGAGTGAGTATGGTTGGGCTCTCCTGGAGCTGAAACGATGAGTTCGTCGGGCGTCCACGTGACCCCGTCCCAGCGCTTGTAGTACACCTTCCAATTGACGGCGCGCTGGTCTTCCCACACGACGTGGACGTTGCCGCTGGGATCCGCTGCCACGGCGGAGTATCGGGAATCCCCCGGAGCGTTTGTGAGCCGCTCGTCAGCTGTCCATGAGAGCCCGTCCCAGCGCTTGTAGTAGATCTCTTCATTGCCGTCGCGGCCGTCGGTCCACACGGCGTGCACGTTGCCGTTGGGGTCGGCTGCGAGCGCGGGCGGGTATCCTCCGAGTGCGAGGCGCTCGCTCGCGGTCCATGACCCGGCATCCCAGCGTGCATAGTAGATTCCCCAGCCGTTGGTGACGCACCACACGAGGTGGACGTTGCCGCCGGGGTCGGCTGCTAGCGCGGGGTACACGGAGTGGTTTCCCGCGTTTGAAACGATGCGTTCATCAGGAGTCCAGGTGACCCCATCCCAGCGCTTGTAGTAGAGCGTGTACCACGAGTGAGGATCAGCGAACGACCACACGACGTGGACGTTGCCGCTGGGATCGGCCGTGAGGTCGGGAGAGCCACCCACCCTTGTTGCGAGGTGCTCGTCAAGAGTCCATGAGCCCCCATCGCAGCGCTTGTAGTAGAGTTCATCAGGAGTCAAAGAGTCGCGGCTTTCCGCCCACAGGACGTGGACGGTGCCGCTCGGGTCCGCTGCCACGGCGGGGTTGATGGACTCGTCCGAAGTGTTGGTGAGCCGCTCGGCGGCGGTCCAGATCAGCTCGGCAGTGAGCACCCCAGGAGCAGCACTCGATACCGCCAGACTGAGAAGGCTGAGCACGACGATATGAGGGCCTGGGACCAGGCGACGGCAGATGGCAACCATGGCTGCCCCCGTGCTTCTGCGTCGGCAAGCCGGGCCGTTGCGGCGCACGTGATTTGAGTTTCCGGCCTCGTCGCGGGCGGCCTCGATGGGGTGCGGCGCTCGGCAGGCGAGGAGCCTACTGAATTGCGGCGATCATACGCCAGTTCTCGCAGGTCGGCAACCGCCGGATGGGCTTGGCATGCTGTTCGTTTCAGCCTCAATGGGACCAAGTCAACGCCTCAGATTGAGAGATACTTCCAAATAGGACCGAGTGCCGATTCCTGTACGTCGTCGACCCTTTGGAGCAAACGGAACCCATTTCCTAGGAGACAGCTTCTGGGTTAGGCCATTGCTCGTCCCCTGGCTCAGCGTATAACTGGTCGAGGGTCGGCTCGTAGATCCGGCCCTTTCGGAAGAGGGCGAGGAGGCCGAGCGGGGGGGGACTCGTTGCCGCACTGGATGGCGCCAGGAAACGCCTCCAAGGCATCGAGGGGGCTTCGACCCATCTCCGGTTCGGATGACGCCCTTCTGGGCGCCCTGAACGCCCCCCTGGACGAACCCCTCACCTTCGAGCTCAAGCGAGAGCTAGTCGATACCCTCGTGGAAGGCATCACGGTCGACACCATCCCCGAGAACGGGAAGCGCGAACTGGTCGTCACCGTGGACTACCGCTTCGCACCCCCCCCCGCCGAGTCCCACTCTCGATCCTCGTTTGCGACACGAACCAACAGGGGTGCGTGCACCCCGGGCTCGCCGCGGCTCTGCCGCTGATGCGCGGTCTCCCTTGCGCTGATCCGGGAATCGCGCGGATGTTTCCGCTGAAACATCGTAGATCGCCCGCCGGTCGTGCACCTGCCACGGCGCGCGGTGGCGCGCCCGGTAGTAGGTCGAGCGCAGCTCCTCCGGATCCCCGCCTGAGGCTGCGGCGGCCTCGATTGTCTCTATCTCCTCCTCCGCCTTCTCATCCGCTTCTTCCGCCTCCTGAAGCCACTCCCAGAACTCCTCGTCCTCTATCGCCCCGGCTTCTCCCAGCACCCATCTCTCCCCGCGCACCGTAATGAACCGGAGCTCGCCGTCCTGGCGCTCGCAGCGCAAGAGCCCCGCGTGCACCAGCTGATGGTGGAACCGGCAGAGGTAGACGAGATTCGAGCGCACATGGCGCCCGCCCTCCCACACCGGCACGAGATGATGCAGGTCGAGCCACAGCCGGCGCCGGCAGCCCGGGACCCGGCAGCGGTGCCCATCGCGGAGCGCCACCGCGCGCCGCGTCACCTCGGGCACCGTGCGCGTGCGACGGCTCGCCGCGAGCCCCTCCTTCCCCTCCCTGACCACCCGGAGCGCACAGTCGCAGAGGAGCCGCTCGACGACCTCCCGCGGTAACGGCGCCTCCCCCGCGGCGTCATCGGTCTCGACCCAGCTCCCACCATCCTCGCCCACGTGCACCACGACCTCGTAGCGCTCCGCCGTCCGGACCTCCCCCACCTCCCCCGAGAGCGAGTCCGCCGCCAGGTACACGAGCGCCTCCGACCCGGAGAGCCCTCCCCCCGCTTCCTTCCTGATCCGCTCGAGCGCCCGCATCACCACCATCATCTCCTCCGACGGGAGATCCACCACCATCCGGGTCGTGTGCGCGTTGACCGCCTTCGTGAGGAGCCGCCGCCGCACCGGCTCCCCCCGCGTCGCCCGCGCCGCCATCACCTCGAGCTCCTCCGCCGTGCGCTCCCGCGCCGCACGGAGCCACTCCCCCTCGGTCTCCGCCGTCGCCACCCGCGTCACCGCCCTCGCCTTGGAGTAGGAGAGCTCGCCCCGCCTGAGCGCCGCCTCGAGCGCCGGCAACGCTTCCAAGGCGAACGCCACCCGGATCCGCTCCCGGGCCGCGACCCCGGTGATGCCGCAGACGAGCTCGAGGTAATGAGCGAGGGTCGTGCACCCGAAGTGCTCGTGGCCCTCACAGGCATCCATCTGGCGGATGAGGACCAGGAGCCGCCACGTGTTCCAGCTCGCGACCCGGGCCTGGCGGAGGAACTCCGTGTGCAGGGTCTCGGCTGTCAGATTGGTGGGAGGAAGCGTGGGCGCGACTCGATCAGACACAACCACGGGAATGGAGGTCGACATGGCGATACTCCTTCCGGGGGTCCTGCTGGATTGTCGCGGGGAGGGAATGCGGGATCAGAATACGAACGGAACCACTACCGATCAAGCACTTTCTGAACCCACAAGCACATTTCTGCGGGTGCATGCGCTCGTGGAGAGCACGCGCCCGCTCATCACTTCGTCAACCGCACTTCGCAAAACTGACTTCGCGAAACTCACGCAATCACGAACAAGGCGCCCATCCCGTCCCCAGGAACACCAGATCATTCATATAGAGCCTTGATGCTCCCCCAGGTCGTGGGCTCGACCGTCTCCCCATCAGCCCATCGCCGCGGTTCAGGGCGGGGCAGATCTCTCCAGTCGGCGATCTGCCAGCCTCCACCCTCGAGCGGCACGAAGATGAAGTCCGCCTGGGCGCCGCTCACCTCGAGCCCATCGTTGGGATTGAACATCAAGCGCAGGTAGACGTTCGTGGCGAGGATCTGCTTCCAGCCCTCGCGCCCCACCTGCGGCGGCGTGAGATCCTGGGTGGGATCGAGCGTCAAGATGAGCCGGAGCGAGTACATTTCCCCCGCCTTCTGCGCCGTGAACATGGCCTCGTGCGCCGCCACCTCCGCAGCCATGCCCCAGCTCTCGGGAAGCCCGTTCTGGATGTCCGGGGTCTGGAACCGGAAGATGAACCCGGGAACCTGATCCGATCCTCGCCAGAGGAGGCTCGCATAGGCGTCTCGCCGCTCCTCGGCCGTGTGATCGCGATCGTTGTAGATGATCTCGAGGGCATCCAAAACGATATCAGGCGTAGCGTACGAGGAGGCAGGCCACGGCGCCGGCGGATCGGGCTCCAGCGGGTCGTCGCCGCAGCCGGCTCCTAGGCCGGCCGTGGCGAGGAGAAGAACCACGCAGAAGCGACGAGCGATCATCGCTCTCCTCCATTCGGCGACTCTTCCGACTCGAGCATCTCAACGGAAGCTCGCCTTGATGAACCCCCAGCTGGTGGTCTCCACGGCCGGAGCAGGGCGCGGCAGATCCCACCACTCCGCGATGTACCAGCGCCCGCCGCTCGCCGGCATCATCAGGAAACGCCCCTGCGCGCCGTTCACCTCGAGGCCGTTGTTGGGATTGAACATGAGCCGCAGGTACGTGTTCGAGGCGAAGACCTCCTGCCATCCCTCGCCGCCGGGAATGGGCGGATCGGGATCGCGGGGAGGCTCGCACTGCACGATCAGGGCCAGGGAATAGACGCCGCCGTTCTCCTGCACGGTGAAGAGTCCCTCGTGGGCCGCCAGCTCGTCCGCGAATCCCCACGATTCAGGGAGCCCCGTGCCCGGCAAGAAATGGAAGACGAAATCCGGAAAGTCGGGTGCGCCAGGAGCGAGGAGCTCGCGATAGCCAGCCACTCTCTCGGCGGCGGTATGCAGGCGGCTGTTGTAGACGACATGGATCGCCTCGATCAGCGCGAGCGGCGACTCCGGTGGGGGGATCACCGTTCCCGGCTCGGGATGGAACAAGAGCTTCATCCGCCCCCAGCTCCAGGGATCGACAGCGACCTTCTCGTATCCGTAGCTGTCCTCCCAGTCGGCCAGGCGCCAGGTGCCGTCGCCGTGAGGAGCGAGGAGGAAACGCGCCTCGCCGTTGCTCACGGCGAGGCCGTCATCGGGAGTGAAGAGGAGCACGAGATCGACGTCGGTGGCCGTGATCTCCTTCCATCCCTCGCGTCCCGGCTCCGGCGGGTCGAGGTCGCGCGCCGGGGCGAGCGTCATGTCGAGCCTGAGGGAATGCACCTGACCCTCGCGGATCGCGGCGAAGAGCGCGTCGTGCGCCAGCATCTCGTCGGCGAATCCCCAGGCATCGGGCGCGCCGTTTCGTATCACATCCCAGTCGGTGAAGCGGAAGACGAGGCCCGGGCTCGCTGCCGTTCGCGGGAGGAGGAGCTTCGCGAACTCCGCAGCCTTCTCCTCGGGGGTCCGCACCTGATCCTCGTAGAGGACCTCGATCGCGCGGATGACGCTGTCGGGAGCGGTGAGCGCCGGTACCGGCGGCGGCTCGGGCCCCGGCGCCACCGGATCGTCGCCGCAGCCCGTGGCCGCCGCGACGAGCGAGAGCAGGATCAGGCTCGGGAGTCGAGTCGAGCCTCTGCCCGCGCGAATCCCCATCTTCATGCCTCGCGACTCAACGGTAGACATCCTTGATCGAGCCCCAGGTCGAGGTCTCGACGAGCGCCTTGCCGGCGGGCGCCGGTCGCGGCAGGTCCTGCCATTCGACCATGTACCAGCGGCCGCCGGAAGCCGGCGCGAGGAGCACCTCGGCCTGGCTCCCGTTCACCTCGAGGCCGTCGTTCGGATTGAACATGAGGCGCAGGTTGAAATTCGTTACGAAGATCTCCTTCCAGTCCTCCTGCCCCGGCACCGGCGGATCGGGATCACTCGGCACGCCGAACGTCATCCGCATCTGGAGCGAGAAGATCTCGCCTCGTTCCTGTGCCGCGAACAGGGCATCGTGGACGGCGCTCTCGGTCGTCAGCCCCCACTCCGGCGGCAGGCCGTTCTGCACGTCGTACGGCTGGAGCTCGAAGTTGAACTCGGGAAGATCGTGCGCCCCGGGAGCGAAAAGCTCCGTATAGGCGGCGGCCCGCTCCGCGGCCGAGCGCTCGGTGTCGTTGTAGATGGCGGCGATGGCATCGAGAACGCTCTCGGGCGAACCCGGCGGCGGGATCACCGGCGAGTCCCCCCGGTAAAGCGTCTTGAACGAACCCCACGTCGCCGGCTCGACCGCGGATTCCGTCTTGGGCTCGGGCCGCGGCAGATCCTGCCAGTCGCCGAGCCGCCAGGTTCCGCCCTCCGCCGGGGCGAACGCGAACTCCCCCTGTCCGCCGTTCACCTCGAGGCCGTCATTGGGATTGAACATGAGCCGCAGATAGATGTTCCGGGCGAAGATCTCCTGCCACCCCGGGCGCAGAGGATCGGGCGGCGAGAGTACCTGCGCGGAGTTGCGCGTGATGGCGAGCTGGAGGGAGTGGATGTCCCCCGCGGCCTGGGCTCCGAACATGCCCTGGTGGGCATCGACCTCCTCCTCGGCGCCCCAGGTCTCGGGCAGGCCGTTCTGGATGTCGGCCGGCTGGAAGCGGAACACGAAACCCGGTGCGGTCTCGGTTCGCGGCCAGAGGAGCTTCGCGTACTCGTCAGCCCTTGTGGCAGCCGAATGGGTGCGATCGTTGTAGATGATCTCGATCGCCTCGAGGATCGAATCCGGAGCGCTCAGCGCGGGAACCCAGGGGCCCTCCGGCCCGGGGTCGGGTTCGACCGGGTCGTCATCGCAGGCGGATGACAGGCAGGCGAGGGAAACAAGGAGCAAACAGGCGACGCGGCGAGCGATCATGAACCGACCTCCCACGTGCCGCCGGGGACCCGGCCACCAGGGTCATTGCGCCCCCGGAGCCTGGCGGCTGGATCGGGACAGCCCGGGCCCCGGGACGGGTTACAGGCCCCATGATACCACCCGGTCGCCTGGCCATCCCCTGGCCGGGGTACGATGCGTGCTTTCGCTCATGGAGCGCGCACGAACTGCCGACATCGCAGGTAGTCGCGTTGGCAAGCCCGATCTTCGTGTGGCATTGCGGCCAGCATACGGCTGCGCGCGCCGCTCGCTCTGATCACCCGGGACCGTATGGTGTTGCCACTGAATGACCAGAACGCCACCCAAGTGAGCCGCCACCAAGGCGAGCCCGGCAAGCCGGACCCGCCAGCCGTGGAAGAGATCCTCCGCGCGGCGCTGTCGGCCTACCTTCGTAACGCGCCGGAGACGATTGTCGAGCTGCGACGCGCGCATGCCGCGGCAGATCACACCGCCATCGCACAACGGGCGCACGCCCTCGCGTCGAGCAGCACGCTGGTTGGTGCCAGCGATCTCGCTGATCTCTGTTTCACCATCGAAAGGGAAGCCCGGAACCCGGACTCCCCGCTCTTGGCGCAGGCGATCGATGGAGTCCCCGCCACATTCCATCGACTGGCCGGGGTACTGGAAGCACGCCTCCTGGCGCCCGAGGGTGCCCATGAGCCCAGCGCCCACAGCGAGTCGCAGAAGATCCTCGTCGTTGCCGACGATCCGGCCACCCGCTCGCTCATCCAACAGCTGTTGACGGAACAAGGTTTCCTTTGCACAGCGGCGGAAGACGATGGGACAACACCCCTCACGTTAGCTGAAACCATGGCGCCCGACCTGATCATCTTCGAAGAGAAGATGACTCTGGCCGACGGATACAGGACGTGTGCCGCCATCCACCACCTGCCGCGGCTCGCGCAAACGCCGGTTCTCCTGCTCACAGGGCACAACGGCCCGCAATCCATGCATCGGGCCGTCGAAGCCGGCATGACGGATTTCGCTACCAAGCCCATCAGTCCACCCATCCTGATCCACCGGACACGTTTCCTCCTGCGCACCAGTGAGACCCTCCAGAAGCTCCGGCAAAGCGAGATCCGATCTGCTGAAGCACAGCGCATGGCACGGCTCGGGCACTGGGAGATCGATCTCGCCACCAAGCGGTTCTCCGGGTCTGCCCAGGTCATGGCCATGCTTGGGCTTGACACCCGCAAGGCGGCTCACCTCGACGACTATCTCGCGCTGGTGCACCCCGCCGACCGGGGCCAGCTAAGAACTGCGATCGACGACATGGTTCAAGGCGTCCACGTCGATTGCCGCCACCGCATCATCGTCGCCGGCGGATCGCCGAGGCGCGTCCATGTTCGCGGCGAACTGGTCCGCGACGCGGAGAATGAACCTTCTGCCCTGCGCGGCACGATGCAAGTCCTCAGCCATGGGGCGCGTTCGCACCGGCGTGCTCGACATGCCACCCATGTCGATGCCATGACCGGGCTGCCTGGGCGCCTCATGTTCATCGATCGCCTGTCAGGTCTTCTGTCCCACGCTCAGCGTCATCGGCAGCAAGTGGCCATCATGCTCATCGACCTCGATGACCTCAGGCGGATCAATGACACGCTGGGACACGAGTGGGGAGACGCAGCGCTGATCGAAGTAGGGCGTCGCCTGCGCCAGAACCTGCGCGTCGAAGACGAACTCAGTCGTTGCGACGGCGACTGCGCTTCGAGCATGGTTGCCCGCTCGGCCGACGACAAGTTTCTGATTGCGATCGGCGACCTCTCCTCCGGTGAGGACACTGCGGTGGTCGCGGCTCGGCTCCTGGAAGCTATCAGCGCTCCCATGCAGCATCGGGGCAGCGAGATCTTCGTCTCCGCCACCATTGGCATCAGCCTGTTCCCCGTCGACGGTTCAGCCCCCACCGAGCTCATCCAGCGCGCCGACATGGCCCTGCACCAAGCGAAGGAGGCAGGCCAAAATACCTTTGCGTTCTTCGACCGCTCGATGAACGAAGCCTCCATGGTTCGTCTGGTGCTCGAAACCGGACTCCGGCGCGCCATCGACACATACGAGATGAGTGCACACTATCAGCCGATCGTCGACGCCATGTCCGGTCGCATCGTCGGTGTCGAAGCGCTTACGCGCTGGCGGCATCCACAGCTCGGGCTCATCAGCCCGATGCAGTTCATTCCACTTGCCGAGCGCGTTGGGCTGATCGGCAAGATCACCACACAGACAGTCCGTCAGGTTTGTGACGACATGCATCGCTGGGCAACCGCGGCTCTCCCGGGAGTGCATGCTGCAGTCAATATCTCGGCACAGCAGTTTCGCAACCCACGGCTCGCCGACGAGCTCTACTGCCTAGTGCAGGAGGCGGGACACGTTCCTCAGGACTTCACGCTCGAGGTCACCGAGTCGGTCCTCATGGAAAACCTCGAGGTTGGGGAGAAGACCCTGACCGATCTGAAGTCCCACGGGTTTCATCTGGCGATCGACGACTTCGGAACCGGGTACTCCTCGCTCACCTATCTCAAGAGATTCCCGATCGATATCATCAAGATCGACCGCACATTCATCCACGGAATCGATACCAACGATCGCCACGCAACCCTCGCCGCCGCCATCGTGGCACTGGCTCATGGACTGGGCGTCGACCCGGTGGCGGAGGGTGTCGAGAAGATCGAACAGCGCGATGTGCTCGTGGCGTGCGGCTGCACTCTGATGCAGGGGTTCCTCTTTGCCACGCCCATGCCGGGCGAGGAGCTGGCCGCCCTCCTGGCGCGGGACGGCGGCCGGATCGAAGTGGAGGCCGTTCGCGACCGGGCTCGTGCTGCCTAGTGGGCCACGGACCACGATCCCCGAGCCGCTGGCGAGAACGCCAGCCCTGGAGCTGACTCCGTGGCGTCCCGGCGGTGCTCCCCCGTGCTAGGGTTCCGCCATGGAGTCCCGGGACCAGGCGGCAGTGCCCCCAAGCGGCAAGGAAGCGCGCATCGAGGCTCTTCGCGCGGAAGCGGAGTCCCGATCACGGGCCACCGCAACGCCCGTCGCACCCACCGAGCTCCCTGCGCCCGGCAGCGAGCACGGCTACTACGGCCAGCCCATCCTCAAGGAGCCGGTCTGGACCTGGGAGATCCCGCTCTACTTCTTCCTCGGCGGCACTGCCGGTGCGGCCGCGGCCATCGCGGCCATCGCCCGCATCGCCGGCGCCGACCCGGCGCTCGAGCGCACCGCCCTTCTCGTCGCCGCCCTCTTCGCGCTCGCCTCGCCGCCGCTCCTCGTCTCGGATCTCGGCCGCCCCCGCCGCTTCCTCGCCATGCTCCGCGTCTGGAAGCTCCGCTCGCCGATGTCGGTCGGGGCGTGGACGCTCGCTCTCTTCACCCCGGCCGTCGGCCTGGCGCTCGCAGCGCGCTGGTTCGCCACGTCGCCCCTCCTGTCTGCAGCGGGCACCATCGCTGAGATCGCAGCCGCCCTCCTCGGCCTCGTGCTCCTCACCTACACCGGGGTCCTCCTCGCGGCGACCGCGATCCCGGTGTGGACCGCGCATCGCACCCTCCTCCCACCGCACTTCACCGCCTCTGCCCTCGGCTCCGCGGCAGCCGTGCTCGAGCTGTGCGGTTTTCTCGTCCCCGCGACCCAGGCCATGGGCATCGCGGCCACGGCCTTCGAGACCGGGATCGGCATGGTCATCGAGGGCCGGCGGCGACGCATCGATGAGCCGGTCCGGCATGGCGCGACGGGAAGGACGATCCGGATCGGTGGCGTGCTCTCGGGACCCGTGAGCCTTGCTCTCCGCCTCGCCGGCGAGAGGTGGCCCCCGGCGCGTCTCGCCGCGGCCGTGTGCTTCATCGCGGGAGCGATCGTGACCCGCTATGCCTGGGTGTCAGCGGGGCGGGCCTCGGCGCGCGATGTGGGCGCGCTCTTCGCCATGCAGCGCGGGGGGACCCGAGATCTCAGCGCACGATCTTGAAGATCCGGTACGGGGTCGTGAGGCTCGGGCCCAGGTGGATCTGCGAGCTCGTCACGTAGACCGTCCCATCCGCGCCCAGGGCGAAGCTATCGGGCCAGGCGAGGTCCGGGCTCTGGACCAGCATCTCGACTTCCATCTCCGCCCCCACGCGCACCGTCTTGATCGCGGACTCCTCGAGCGCGGAGAGATAGAGGAGCCCATCCCGACCGAAGATGATGCCATCGGACACTCCGGTCGTCCCCACACGCTCCACCTTCTCTCCTAGCTCCGCCTCGGCGAGCGATGCGTCCCTGAGCCAGCGAGTGGCCACACGGTAGAGCGTGTGTCCGGTGAGAGCCTGGTAGTAGACGAACTCGCCCGTGTCATCGAGGGCGATGCCGTCACAGTGCACCTCGGGCTTGACGCCTCCGGGCATCCACGGTGTGCCGCCGATCGTGAGCCCCACACCCTCCGACTTGGTGGAGGGATGATCCGCGAGGCGGCGCGCGACCGTGCCCTGTGCGAGATCGACGACGAGGATCGCGCCGAGCCCGGATTCGCTCACGTAGGCGACATCCGCGCGGGTGTCGATCCGCACGTCGTTCAAGTAGCTCTCGGCGGGGGCTACCTCAAAGCTGAACTCGATCCGGCGGGTCACCTCGTTCGTCTCGAGATCGAAGCGGAGGAGCTTGGCCGCCCCCGGCACCACGCCCTGCCCGAGCGGGTTCCCGGCATCCACGATCCAGAGCGAGCCCTTCTCGTCGCAGACGACGCTCTGCACGCACACGAAGCGCTCGGCGGGCGAGAGGTCCGGATCCCAGCGGTTCCACTCGTCGTCGGGGAACGGCACGATCTCCCCGCTCGCCAGGACCTCCGCCACCGAGATCGGCACGTCCGCGCTCCAGCGCGGGAAGTTGACGAAGATGCGGCCGGCGGGACTCACGGCGACCCCGGTCCACAGGCGATCGGAAGCGGCCACAACCTCGAGCCGGGCCGGCGCCGGGTCCTGGCGCTCGCCACGGCCGCACCCGAGGACCAAGAGGGAAACGATCGCCGCCAGCACAACGAGACGCCTGTCCATCGCCCGCCCTCCCCTCCGGGAGCTACACCGGCATCGTCTTCACGTCCCCGATGATGAGCGCCGCCGCGGTGGCGGCCTTCACCTGGTCGACCGTGACTCCCGGCGCGATCTCCACGAGCTCGAGCCCCTCGGGCGTGACATCGATCACCGCGAGCTCGGTGATGATGCGGTCGACGACCCCCTTCCCCGTGAGCGGCAGGGTGCAGGACTTGAGGATCTTCGACGCCCCGCTCTTGTCGGTGTGGGTCATGGTCACCACGATCCGCTTGGCTCCGGCGACCAGATCCATGGCCCCGCCCATGCCCTTGACCATCTTGCCCGGGATCATCCAGTTGGCGATGTCACCCTCGCTGGTCCACCTCGAGCGCGCCGAGGATGGCGAGATCGATGTGTCCGCCGCGGATCATGGCGAAGGACTCCGGCGCTCGAGAAGTAGGAAGCGCCCGGCATCGCCGTCACCGTCTGCTTGCCGGCGTTGATGAGATCGGCGTCCTCCTCGCCCTTCGTAGGGAAAGGGACCGATCCCGAGCAGCCCGTTCTCCGAGTGGAAGACGACGCTCACGCCCGCGGGGATGTAGTTGGCGACCAGGGTCGGCATGCCGATGCCGAGGTTGACGTAGAACCCGTCCTTGCAGCTCGAGGCCGCTCTGCTGCGACGATTCGTTCTTTGCTCGATGCGCTTTTCATAGTCGACCTCTCCTCGCACGATGCACGTTCACGAAGATGCCGGGTGTGACGATGGCCTCGGGATCGAGTCGACCCCACGCTCGACGATCTCTTCGACCTCGGCGATCGTCGTCTCGCCCGGCGGTCGCCATCATCGGGTTGAAGTTGCGCGCCGTCTCGGCGGTAGACCAGGTTGCCGGCACGATCGGCCTTGTACGCCTTGACGAAGGCGAAATCGGCCGCGAGGCCGCGCTCGAGGACGTACTCGCGCCCGTCGAACACGCGTACCTCCTTGCCCTCGGCGACCGACGGTGCCGACGCCGGTCGGGGTGAAGAAGGCCGGGATCCCGGCGCCCGCGGCGCGGATGCGCTCGGCGAACGTCCCCTGGGGCACGAGCTCGACCTCGAGCTCGCCGTTGAGGATACATGCCCTCGAAGAAGCGGGTTCTCACCGACGTAGGTTCGCCACCATCTGCGCGACCTGGCGCCTGCCGAGGAGGAGCCCGATGCCGAAGTCGGCCACGCCGGCGTTGTTGCTCGACCACGGTGAGATTGCCGGTGCCGCGCTGCGCCAGAGCGCTTGATCAGGTTCTCCGGGATGCCGCACAGGCCGAAGCCGCCCATGAGGACGCTGGCGCCCTCCGGCACCAGGGCCGCAGCGTCGTCGGCGGACAGGATCCGTGGGGCATGGGGGTCTCCCTCAGGCACGGCGCGCGCGCCGGGCGCGCACCTCGTTCCGGATGTACTCGACCGCTTCCTGGGTGGAGGCTCCGGGACCGAACAGGCGTCCGACACCGATCTTCTGCAGCTGCCTCCTGTCCTCTTGCTGATGATGCCGCCTCCGGTGACCAGGACGTCCGAGGCTCCCTGGTCGCGCAGCAGCTCGACCACCCGCGGAAACAGCGTCATGTGGGCTCCGGACAAGATCGACAGCGCGACGACGTCGACATCCTCCTGGACGCGCCGCGTTGACGATCATCTCCGGCGTCTGGTGCAGCCCGGTGTAGATCACCTCCATGCCGGCATCCCGGAACGCGGTGGCCACCACCCTGGCACCGCGATCGTGCCCGTCGAGCCCGGGCTTCGCCACCAGCACGCGAATCTTACGCCCGGCCATGAGGTCCTCCCCCACCTGTCCTCGCTCCCGACCGGGCGGCGGACTCAAGAAAGGCCGCCATCAGCTCGGCGGCGGCCCGCTCAGGCGACGTCCTACCGTCGACGACGGCGGCAGTCGCCTCTTCGATCCGGTCGTCGAGGCGCTCCTCGATCCCGGTCGTGACCGTATCCGCAATGAGGCTCAGGAGACGGGCGCGGATGGCTCGCCTCCGGCGCTCGCCAGCGCGCTCACTCGCCGCGGCCGCCCGCTCCTCGAGCGCCGGCATGAGTTCGTCGACGCCGCGCCCCGTCGTCGCCTCGACGAGGAGCACGGGAACGCGAGCCGCCTCATCGCCCCGAAGGGCCAGCGCATCGCGCAGGTTCTCGGCCATCGCCTCGGCGCCCGGACGATCCGCCTTGTTGACCACCATGAGGTCGCCGATCTCGGTGATGCCGGCCTTGAGGCTCTGCACCTCGTCCCCGGCCTCCGGGACGAGCACGACCACGACCGCGTGCGCGGCTCCTGCGATCTCGAGCTCGGTCTGTCCGACACCCACCGATTCGATGAGCAGTCGCTCGTACCCGGCGAGCTCGAGGAGATCGGCGGCGTCGATCACCGTCGAGGCGAGACCGCCGTGATGACCGCGCGTCGCCATCGAGCGCACGAACACGCCCGGATCTCCACCCAGGGGCGCCATCCGGATCCGATCGCCGAGAAGCGCCCCGCCGGTGAAGGGGCTCGTCGGATCCACGGCGAGGACACCCACCCGGCGCTCGCGAGCACGATAGCGGCGCGCAACCTGGGTGATGAGGGTGCTCTTCCCGGCCCCCGGAGGACCGGTAAAGCCGATGCGACGCGCCGCGCCCGCCTCCTTTCGCGCCAGGTCGAGAAGGGGATCCGCTGCCGTGGCCAGACGGTTCTCGATCCGGGACAGGGCCTGCGCCAGTGCGCGGCGATCACCCTGGCGGATGCGCGTCGCCAGCTCGGCGGTCGCCGCAGAGCTCACCGCGCACACTCGGGCCGCGGGCACGATCGGGCTCGGACAGGAAATCCTTCGACAAGGGCCATCCTCGCTGGGAGTCCGGGGAACACGGGGCTCACAGCATAGCGGGCCGGGGCCGGGCCCCGCAAGCACGGCCCGCCGGCCGTCACTGGCCCCCCATCTACCAGAGCACGGACAACGCGGCCGCAACGCTGTTCGAATCGAACCCGGTGGGCGCCCGCGAGTCGTTCCCGATGGTGGCGATCTTCAACCCCAGGGCTCGAGTGAGTGGGTAGCCCACACTCACCGCCCAGGCCAGGTTCTTTCTCGTGTCGTTCTTGTCGACACCGTTGATCGTCGAGGCACCTCCGGTCCCGTAGGCGGCGCTCCCGCTGACCCACACACCCGGTCGAAAGGTGTAGATCCCATGCCCCTGGATGATGAAGAGAGGGTCTTGCTCCCGCTTGTTGCCGTTCCAGAACGCATGGTTGTCGGTGAAGAGCCATAGCGAGCCGGTGACCTCCGCCGACCATTTTCGATGATTGTGCACCATCCCGAGAGCGGGCCGGAACGTGAAGCGGTTTTCTCCGAGGTTGAGCAGCTTGTCCTCGTAGTACTGGCCCAGCGGAAGCTTGGCCGCCATCGCCACCCCGAGGATGGTCTCGACCGGATGCGATGCTCTGTAACGCGCGAACTCCGCCCCCTCCAGCGGCGGCCCGCCGAGCAGGTTGAGGGCGAACCGCAGCAGGGGGTCGGCGAATCCGCCTCGTGTCGCGGCTGCTTGCTCGCCACGAAGGAGGCCTTCCCAGCGCGCGTCCTCATGCATGAGCTCCAGTTCAACCCGTGCCGATCGGTCGACAAGGGCGAACGACCGCACGTATCTCGCGGCCACGGCATGATGGTCGAGAACGACATCCTCCGTCTCAAGCACCGGATCAAAGTAGATGTCCGCCCTGGTGAAGGCATAGCCCAGGCCGGCGAAGTTCATGTTGATCGGGAGGTGGGTCCAGCGCCGGGGTTCGATCTCCTGCGCTCCAGCGGGCGACAGCCAGAGGAGGAGCCAGAGGACAAGGCCAGGCGGCAGCAGAACCGCCATCGTCCCATGCTGAAGGGAATGCATCATGAGAAGCGAATCCAAGGGCTCGTAAACACCCGGCAACCCACCGCTCGCCGGCGGATGGATCTTGCATCGGCCACCACCATTCCGTACTGTGCACGTTCATCAAGACACATGTAACCCCGTTGCGGCAAGATATTTCGTCCATGCCGACCAGGGAGGAACCACGATGCGGTTCAGGATACTAGGGTGGATCATCGTGTTCGCCGCTGTTCTCAACGTAGCTGCAACAACGTCCCCTCTTCATGCTCAGGGCACCGACGCCTACATGGAGAAGGAGGACATGAAGCCGGCGAAGAAGGAGTTCTCACCCTACGCCAACCGCGATCGCTATCCCACCCACGTCTACTTCGGCGACACGCACCTCCACACCGCGCTCTCGATGGACGCCGGGACGTTCGGCAACCGCCTCGGGCTCGACGAAGCCTACCGGTTCACCCGCGGTGAGGTGGTGACCTCCTCCTCCGGCTACAAGGCCCGGCTGGGGCGGCCGCTCGACTTCGTGGTCATCGCCGACCACTCGGACGGCATGGGCTTCTTCTCGATGTTCGCCGAGGGCGATCCCGCGATCATGGACAAGGAAGAGGGCCGGCGCTGGAACAAGGCGATCAACGAGGGCGGGCAGGCCGTCGGTCGACGCGGCCCTCGAGATCATCACCCTCTTCTCGCAGGGCAAGTTCCCCTGGGCGACCAACGACCCCGAGCTGATCGAAGCCGGTGTGGGCACGGCACCATCGAGGCCGCGGAGAAGTACAACGAGCCCGGAAAGTTCACCGCCTTCATCGGCTACGAGTGGACCTCGCTCGTCAAGGGCAACAACCTGCACCGGGTCGTCGTCTACCGCGACGGCGCGGACAAGGCGAGCCGGACCCTGCCCTTCACGCTCGCCGACAGCGCCGATCCCGAGGAGCTGTGGAAGGCGCTCGCGGCGCTACGAGGAGACGACCGGCGGCCAGGTCCTGGCCATCCCGCACAACGGCAATCTCTCGCAACGGTCTCATGTTCGACACGGTGACGCTGTCGGGAGCCCCGATCACCGACGGACTACGCCGAGCGCCGCCAGCGCTGGGAACCGCTCTACGAGTCCACCCAGATCAAGGGCGACGGCGAGGCCCATCCGCTGCTCTCGCCGGACGACGAGTTCGCCGACTACGAGACCTGGGATCTCGGCAACCTCGACATGAGCCAGGCCAAGACGCCGGAGATGCTGCCCGGCGAGTACGCCCGTTCCGGCCTCAAGCGCGGTCTCGAGCTCGAGCAGAAGCTCGGCGTGAATCCGTACAAGTTCGGCCAGATCGGCAGCACCGACTCGCACACCTCGCTCCCCGCGGTCGAGGAGGACAACTTCTTCGGCAAGCACTCCGGTGTCGAGCCGAGTCCCGAGCGCGCCAACCACGTCACTCTCGGCGGCGAGAACGGCAAGATCATGGGCTATCAGATGGCCTCGTCGGGATACGCCGCGGTCTGGGCCACGGAGAACACGCGCGAGGCGCATCTGGGACGCGATGAAGCGGCGGGAGACCTACGCCACCACGGGCTCGCGGATGCTGGTCCGCTTCTTCGGCGGCTGGGAGTTCACGGCCGAGGACGCCATGACCCGCCTCCCGGCCGAGGCCGGCTACACGAAGGGCGTCCCGATGGGAGGGGACCTGCCGCCGGCGTCCTGCCGGCAAGTCACCGACCTTCCTGGTCGCGGCGCTCAAGGACCCCGTGGGCGGCAACCTCGATCGCATCCAGATCGTCAAGGGCTGGGTCGGGCGCCGACGGCAAGGCCCAGGAGCGCGTCTACGACGTCGCCGTCTCCGACGGTCGCCCGATCGACGCCAACGGCCGCTGCAAGAACGCCGGTCGGCAACACGGTCGACGTCGAACGGGCCATCTGGACCAACACGATCGGCGATCCGGAGCTCATCGCGGTCTGGACCGATCCCGACTTCGATCGCGAGCCAGCGGGCCTTCTACTATGCCCGCGTGATCGAGATCCCGACCCCGCGCTGGACGGCCTACGAGGCGCTGCGCTTCGGCGTCAAGATGCCGAAGGAAGCCAAGATGACCACCC
Organism: Candidatus Eiseniibacteriota bacterium; assembly: GCA_963823555.1. GTDB lineage: Bacteria > Eisenbacteria > RBG-16-71-46 > CAVPCR01 > CAVPCR01 > CAVPCR01. The sequence continues at coordinate 1,664,415 of CAWGMA010000001.1, forward strand.
AGGAGCGAGCCTACACGTCTCCGATCTGGTACACGCCGTAGGGGCTGCCAGCAACGAGCAGGGCTCATCCCCGCTATCGGGGATGGGCCCTGTTTCGCTTTCGTGACCCTAGCGCGGCTTCCGCAGCACGATGTCGGCGCTGCGCGCCACCGCCATCACCGCACTCGCCGCATCCGCACCGCTCCCGGCCGGCGGCGACTGCGAGCCGCGCACCGTGAAGCTCTCGATTTGGAGCCCGGATCCCTCGATCGCCTGCTTGTAGTCAGCGATCAGCACCGCGCCACCGATGCAGCAAGCGATGGCATCTGGATCCTTGCGCACCGCTTCGGGCAATGGAGCCAAGAGCACGATGTCCGAGATGTAGGCCCGTCCGCCGGGCTTCAAGACACGTCGGATCTCGGCAAAGGCAGCTCGTTTGTCCGGCACCAGGTTGATCACGCAGTTCGAGAGAGCGACATCCATCTCGGCATCGCCGATGGGCAGGTGCTCGATCTCCCCGAGCCTGAACTCGACATTCGGAAAGCGACCGGCGGCGTTCCGGCGCGCGCGCGACACCATCGCCGGAGTCATGTCGACCCCGATCACCCTGCCCTCGGGACCCACAGCGCGGGCGGCGAGGAAGCAGTCGACGCCGGCACCCGATCCGAGATCGAGCACCGTCTCCCCCGGCGCGATGCACCCGAGCGCCGTCGGATGGCCGCACCCGAGACCAAGATCGGCCCCTTCGGGAATCGCCGTGAGCTCCTGCGCCCCGTAGCCGGCGGCGGTCCAGCCCGAGGCCGTCTGGTCACCACAGCACGAGCTCCCGGTCAGGACCTGCTCGCCCACCTTGAATTCGACGCCCGTGGCCGTCCCAGGCGCCTCCCGTTCGGCGATCCGAGCATACCGACTGCGCACATGCTCCCGGATGTCCTCGGATTCCATGGCGTCGGAAGCGCGCACGCGCCCGCCCGTCGAGGAGGATGAGGATCCACAACAACTGCCCGACGTCTTCTCTTCCTTCATGTCATTCCTCCGCGAAAAGAGCCGCTGGAACCAGCTCTGGACCACGTGGCGCCAGCCTCAGGAACTGCGCCAGCCTCGCCAGGACATCCTCGCGCGCGCGGCAATAGAGGAATTGCCCGCGCCGCTCCATCTCGATCAGCCCCGCCGTGCGCAGCTCCTTGAGATGGTGGGACACCGTCGATGCCGCCAGGTCGCACTCCCGAACCAGATCCCCCACACAGCAACCGACCGGCTCGGCCTTTCCCTCCTCCTCGCAAGGCAGGAAGCAGCAGAACTGCTGCGACCGGATGATCTGGAGGAGCTTGATGCGCTGCGGGTGGCAGAGGGCCTTGAACTGACGGGCAAGCAGATCGATCATCTTGGACTCCCCTGAAGGCTGACTTCGATAGTTCTAATACTATCGAACTCTTATCCTGGTTTCAGTCATTCTTTCCCCGGGGTCCCGGAAGTAGACTGCCCCGATGCTCTCCCTCACCCGGACCCACGCCTGATGACGCCGCCCACCAGCCCGCGCCCCTTCCCGGGCTCGAGGCTACTCATCTATCTCTCAAGACCGCTTCATTTTACGCGGAACGCACAGCTCTACCTCGCGGGCTCCCTGCTCATGGGATTCGGGCACGGGGCGGTCTGGGTCCACATGAACCTCTACTACCGGAGCATCGGCCTGACCGAGGCGGCGATCGGCCAGATCCTCGCTGCCGGCTCCCTGGGCACCGTCCTCGTCGCTCTCCCCGCGGCCTTCTGGGTGGATCGCCTGCCCGCGCAGCGGGTCTTCGTGATCTCGGCGCTCGTCTTCAGCCTCGCCCTCGGCATCCAGCTCGGCCTCACATCCCCTCTCGCCCTCGCCGTCATCGCGGCGGTCATGCGGGGTCTGTTCACCGTGCACTGGGTGGCCGCCGCGCCCTTCTTCATGCGCAACGCCGAGGAAAGCGATCGGCTCGAGCTGTTCAGCTTCGCCTTCGCCCTCGAGACGCTGGCGACGGTGATCAGTTCCGCCGGCGTTGGCGCCCTCGCCGAGTTCGTCACCGGCGTCACGGCCTCCGAGACCTCCGGGCTCCGGATCGCCCTCGGCTCCGCCGCCCTCGTGGCGGGACTCGCCGCCATCCCATTCGCTCGCATCCAGAGTCCGCCGGCCGGCGGCGCGCACCGGCGCCAGCCGATCGACTACTTGCGGGCCCGCAACTGGCCCCTCCTCGGCCGCCTGCTCTTCCCATCGTTCCTGATCGGTTGTGGTGCGGGCCTCATCATCCCCTTCCTCAATCTCTACTTTCGTGATCGCTTCCATCAGCCTCCAGGGTCGATCGGAGCCTTCTTCGCCGTTTCGCAGATCCTCACCATGGTCGGCTTTCTCGCCGGTCCCCCTCTCGCCCGCCGGGTCGGCGTGGTGCGCACGGTGGTCGCCACCGAGCTGTGCTCGATCCCGTTCTTTCTCCTTCTCGCCCTCGCTCAGGACCTTCGCATCGCCGTCTTCGCCTTCTGGATGCGCGCCGCGCTCATGAACATGAACCATCCCGTGTCAACGAGCTTTGCGATGTCCGTCGTGGAGCCCGGAGACCAGGCCGTGACCAATTCACTGCGCGAGCTCACCTGGAACATCGCCTGGATGGTCAGCACCCAGGCCGGCGGCTTCCTCATCGAGCGCCACGGGTACTCGAGACCCATGTTCATCACGATGACCCTCTACGCGGTATCTGCGGGTCTGTTCTTTGCCTTCTTCCGCGGCGTCCAAGCGGGGAAGCCGAAAGCCGCACTGGAGACCGAACCGGCGTGGGAGTGAACGCGAACGCGGGGCGAGCGGTCCCCGATCGAGTTCGTGTCGCCGGTGGAGAGGGCTAGCGGATGAGAGCGATCTTGGTCGTTGCCGCCACCCCTGCGCCCTCGACGCGCAGGAAGTAGATTCCAGCCGCCGCCGGCTGGCCCTCCTGGTCCCGGCCGTCCCATTCGAGCGAATGGAACCCAGGAAGGAAATCCGCGGCCGCCACTTGGCGTACCAGCCGACCATCGAGGTCGTACACACCGACACGCCCCTCACCATGCCGCGGCCACTCGAACTCGGCGAGTGCTCGGCCCGGGCTCGGGTTCGGCTTGACCGCAAGGCGGATTCCAGACGCGGGCACGACCGCTCCCGGATCGGCGACCCCGATCGGGGGCACTCGCCGGTAGTAGTTGAGACCGCCGTTCCGCTCGCCGACGAAGAGATCCCGGTGGCTGTCCCCGGTGACATCCACCAGGCGGCTCGCGCTCTCGTTGCCGACCAGGGCTCCCCCGAAGGCCTCCGACTCGAGGACGAAGTTGAAGCTCTGCGCAGTGCCCGTGTTGCGGTAGAAGTTGAGATTGCCTTCCCGCTCCCCCACCAGCAGATCGAGATCGCCGTCGCCGTCGATATCGACGAGTTCCGGCGCCAGATCGCCATCGAACACCCGCTGGGCAAAGACGAATGTGTTCGGCGTGTTGTCGCTCACGGTCACCCACACCGGGCTCTGCGTCGTTCCGGTGTTCCGCACATAGAAGAGCCGCGGCACCCCCGTGACACCGAACTCACCGACCAGAAGATCGAGATCGCCGTCACCGTCGAGATCCCCCAGGGCTGGTGCCGCGTTGAAATCGGCCTGGATGTTCCCGAACTGGGAGCTGGCCAGCACGAGCGAGCGATTCTGCGGAGTGCCCACGTTACGATAGAAGCGCACCCGCGCCGGACTCCCCACGCCCACGAAGAGATCGAGATCACCATCTCGCTCATAATCGATCCACACCGGGGCCGCGGCCAGCCCGACATCGATCGTCAGATCACTGCCATCGGTCAGCGGCGGCTGCTTGACGAAGCTCGGGCTCGTCGCCGTCCCCGTATTCAGGAACGGGATGATCGTGCCGTCGTCGGCGCCGAGGAAGAGATCCTGGTCGCCATCGGCATCGATGTCGGCTGTGGCCGGATGCGAGCTCCTGCCGATATCGATGGCCTTGATCAGATTGAGATCAACCGCCGTCATGCTCGGCACCTGCGGCGACCCGCCGTTGACGAACCAGATCAAGTTGTTGAGCGCTGCCCCCTGGTTGGTGACACCGACAATGAGATCGAGATCACCGTCGTCATCGAGGTCACCAAAACGTGCCTGATTCAGCCCCAGGGTCTCGATCGGCAGGAAGTCGTGCGTGATCCGGTGGTAACAGACCTGGGCCGGCGTGCACGCGGGCGCGCACGTCCCCGGGCTGTTGCGGAAATACCAGAGGTTCGTGTTCACCAGATCGCCGATGAAGATGTCGGTGTGGAGGTCGGCATCGATATCGGCGGTGGCGATGACCGAAATCCCGTGCTGGGGCTCCACGGAAGCGCCTGCGGGCATCGCAGGTCGGGCCAGCCCCGGATCGAAGGTGTCGATGCAACCGAAGGTGTCGGTGACGAACACCATGTTCGGGACCTGACGGTTGCCGTCATTGCGGAAGAAACGGGCGGTCCCGAAGTTCTGCTCCATCTCGAGATAGTCGAGATCCAGGTCCCCATCGACATCGATGAACGCCGGCGTATTGCCGAACCCGGAGTTCACGATGCCCTGCCAGTTCGCGGTGACGAACGTCCAGTTCGGCTGGCTCGCCGAGCCCGTATTGCGATGGAAGACCACCGCACCGATGCCATCGGTGAACAGATCGAGGTCGCCATCGTCATCAATGTCGGCGAGGGCAGCCCAGGTGTTGGCATCGATGCCCTGCAGCCAATCGGTGACGAAGCGGAAGAGGAACGCAGCCGGCGTGCCCTCGTTTCGGTAGTAGGTGAGGCCGCCATCCGGCTGGACGATGAGAAGATCGAGATCACCGTCATCATCGAGATCGACGAGATCGGGCTTGGGACTGTCGAGCCCCCCCGTGAACGGCTCGGCGAGCGGTGTCCCCACGTGGACCGGAATGCCGCCGATCTGGCGCTGGAAGGTGAAGTCCGCTGCCGCCGGCGACGCGAGCGCGACGGTGAGGGCGCCGGCCGTCACGGCGCAATGAACGGTCGAGAGCATCTGCATCTTGGTCATCATTCTCGTGTCATCCAGAACAGGGGGGTGAGGATCTCGATACCGCTTGCTCCATTATAGCCACTTCCAGGTGGCCGACGTGAGGGCCCGGTCGGATCCCGTGAGTCGCCTGCTCCGGGGACCGGCATGAAGGGTGCATCCTGCATGAAGTACGGATGGATCTTGCATGCTTTCATCCCCCCGGACTGAAGCCCCACACCGGCACGCACCATCGAGGGTCCATCGCGATGCGGACTTGCGGCAACGGGGCGGCCCCCCCCGCTTCCTGGCACCCGATGTGCAATCTCACCCGCGCGGTTCCTGAGCTGCATGTGAGTTTCCCCGGATCCAGCGCAAGGGCTCAAGTCGGGAGTCGAACGTCAGGGACAGCGGGGCGAGCGCCCAGGCGAGCGCCCAGCGGTCCGGGATCGACCCCCACCTTCCGTACGGATGCGCCCGGATCTCCCGGAATCACGGCAAGCACGGGAACCGCTTCATTCATGCCCGCGACATCATCTCCCCGAATGAAGTGCATCCACGATGTGAACCAGATCGAGGCCCTTCTCGGGAGCCCAGTCGATCGCGATCACATCGCATCGCAAGATCCCCCCGCACCTCGCCGCCAGCTCACTCGCCGCCGACCACATCCGTGCCCGCTTCGCCGGGGATAGGGTCTCGACGGCCGACCCGTAGCGACCTCGACGCCGCAGTCTCACTTCAACGATGCAGGTGAGATCACCGCGCGTGGCCACGAGGTCCACCTCGCGCCGTCCCCGGCGCAGGTTCCGCGCCACCACGGTGAATCCCTGGAGCTCGAGGTAGGCCGCCGCGATCGTCTCGCCGATCCGGCCCAGAGCAGTCGTCGTCCACTGGCTTGTCATGGCGTCTCCGGCGGGGAGCGCCGAGTTCGGGCACGCGGCGGGATTGGCTGTCAGGGCGGGGATCCGGATGCGGGGGGCTGTAGTCGGAACGAAGCGGCACGCACCGATTGCGGGGTTACCCCTGGAGGATTGATGCCGGTGTGAACCTGGTAGCGGTCTTGCCGCCACCCCTTCAGCTCCATGGCCAGGGCCGTCGATTCCCCGGGTTTCGGCTCGTAGAGCGCGACTTCGATCCCGTAGTCACCGGGCCCGCAGTCCTCGGGCATGCGAAAGATGATGATCTCGTTGAATCCACGGCCACCGAGTGCCGGGAGCTCCATCAACCCGTGAGCAAGCCAATGGGTCAGATCGAGACGCACGTGCCCGCCGGAATCGACGACGTGCAAGACGGCGCGCAGCGATCGCGCGTGGTCCACACCATTCGGAGCCAGCGGCGGTTGGCCGCCATCCCATCCCGCCCGCCAGTGCAGACGGAGCGTGACGAGCCCTCCTGGCCGCCGGCCCGGCGCCAGGACCACATCGGCTTGCTCGAGAACGAGTTCACGGCCGAAGCTGGCGATGAGACCCAGGATCGGAGCGTCCTCGGGCTTCAGGAATTGCGCTACCCCACCTGCATCCCGTGTGAGCACGCTCGCATAGCGCGTGCGCCGCAAGAGAACCACACTCCCCTCTTCCAGCTGGGCGTCGAGGATCGCCCTCTCCTCCGCCGTCAGCGGCCTATCGGGGGGAGTCAAGCCGGGCAATGGTCGCCATGCCCTGGGCCGACGATCGAGGGCGAGCCCATACAGCTCGACGTCGTCCCAGCTCGCCACGAAGTCGCTCGGGTTGGCCAGGGCCGCGTTGAGGTCGCGGCAGAAGACCGGGAACTCCTCTGCCTGGCGCCAGGTCGGAGCCACCTGATGCCGCACCGCCAGGAAAAGACCCACGACCAGAACGACAAGTCCGAGCCCCGCTCCCGCCGGCCCCAGCGAAACCCGGGCCACACGAGCGGCCGCGCGCCGCAAGGATGCCACCCCGCTTCCTGCCAGCACCGCGAGCCACGGCGCAAGCACCACAGCCGATTCCGCCCAGCCGGCCCGTGGCGCATAGAACACGGCAACCAGCAACAGCGTGGCGGCGACCCCGTAGGCGAAGCGACGATGCGGTCCCCCGCGAGCGATTCCCAGCAGAGCGCCGGGGAGCGCCATCAGAGCGACACCGCCCACGCCGACGGCGAGCATCAGGGCCTCGGCTGCGGCCTCCGGGGCATATCCGGGATCCCCCGTCGTCACCAGTCCCGGACGCACGAAGACCGCATAGGCGGCCCACGGCACGAGTGCAGGCAGACCCATGCGCAGATCGCCGCGTAATCGCGGCGCTGCGAGCAGCATGGGCAGAGACAGGAGGGCCCGGCTCGAGACGAAGAGCAGCGCCCCGAAGAGGGCGAGTCCTGCGGCCGGGCGACCGGTCCAGGCCAGAGCGGCGGCCGTGGCCACCATGGCGACCTCGACACCCGCGACATCGGCCGATGGGGCTCGCAGGAGAAATGGTCCGCAGGCCAGGAGGGCCAGTGCAGCGGCCACGGGCTCGAGCAGCCGATCGATCGGAGCCCCGCCGCGCGCCAGAGCGCTCCGGCACCGCGCCACGGCCAACGTGGCGAGAATCCCCGCGGCCAACCCCAGCAGGTTCAGGTCTCGGCTGGCGGCGGACGGCATGATCGTATCGGCGGCCATGCCGAGGATGATGTACCCGGCCCGCTCGGGAGAGCTGAAGGGGCGGCCCTCGGTCACGGCCCGGACCACCTGCACTCCCTGGCCCCTCCACTGCACGCCGCTCAACCACGGCAGGAGCACGACAGCGGCGAGAATCGTGACGAGGACGGCCAGGAGACGCGGACGCGCCCCGGGCGGGCCCGGGCTATGGGCGGGATTCAGAGGCATGCGAGCTGCGCGGCCAGCACCGTCGGCGCGAAGCTCCGGCGATGGATCGGGCACGGCCCGTGGCGGCGTAGGGCGGCGACATGGGCGGCCGTGCCGTAGCCGCGGTTGTGGTCGAAGCCGTATTCGGGGTAGAGGCGATGGTACTCGTCCATGAGCTCGTCGCGATGGACCTTGGCCAGGATGGAGGCCGCAGCGATGGCGAGGCTTCGCCGATCCCCCCCGATCACCGGCTCCTGCCGGAACAGGAGATCGGGAATGGCATGACCGTCGACCAGGATCAGGTCGGGAACCAGCCCCAGCCCGGAGATGGCCCGGCGCATGGCGTCGAATGTGGCTTGCCGGATGTTGACCCGATCGATCACGTCGGCATCGACCCGGGCCACGGCATGGTGGGGCACCGCGGCGCGAATGACCGGGGCGAGCTCCGCCCTTTCGTGGGGAGCGAGGCGTTTGGAATCGTCGACGCCGGGAAGGCGAACATCCCGGGGCAAGACCACGGCTGCCGCCACCACCGGCCCGGCCAGGGGGCCACGGCCGGCTTCATCGACGCCGCAGAGAAGAGGCACGTTGTGCCCCGCATCGAAACGTCGGAGCGCGAGCCATCGCTGCGCCCGGCGCTTCGCTCTCAGCGTTGCTTCAGCGGGTCTCCTTGAGCTCAGCGACACGTGCTGCCTTGCCCTTCTTGCCGCGCAGGTAGAACAGCTTTGCCCGCCTCACCCGGCCCTGGCGCACCACCTCGACGGTGGTGATATTGCCGGAATGCAGGGGGAAAATGCGCTCGACACCGACACCAGCGGTGACCTTGCGCACGCTGAACGTGGCCTTCACTCCGGCGCCACGGCGTGCGATCACGGTCCCCTGGAATATCTGCACGCGTTCCTTCTCGCCCTCGACGACGCGGTAGTGAACCTTGACCGTATCGCCCACGCTGAATTGCGGCAGCTCCGCTCGGGCGTACTTAGACTCCACCAGACGTACGGGGTCCATCGTTTGACTCCTTGCTCCTCTGTTCCCGTTCATATCCCTTCACACCGATGCGCTTCACTTGATCGGCGACCAAGCCTGTCCCCTCGCGGTCCCACCGAGCCAGAAGGTCCGGCCGCCGCTCGCGCGTGCGGCGGAGCGCCTCGGCCTGCCGCCACGCGCGAATTCGCGCGTGGTTCCCCGAGAGCAGCACCTCCGGCACCTTGAGCCCCTCGAACTCCTCGGGTCGCGTGTAGAGCGGCCCCTCGAGCAGCCCGCTCTCGATCGAATCCGACTCCGCCGATTCCTGATTGCCCAGCACGCCCTCGAACAGCCGCGTCATGCACTCGACGAGCACGAGCGCCGCCAGCTCTCCACCCGACAGCACATAGTCCCCGATCGACACCTCGTCGTGGACATAGCGCTCGATGACCCTTTGATCGACTCCCTTGTAGCGGCCGCAGATGAGAATGATCCGCCGTTCCTGAGCGAACTCTCGCACTTCGGCCTGGGTCAGCAGTCGCCCCTGCGCGCTCATCAAGATGCACCGCGCGCTCCCCCCCAGGTCGGTCCGCGCCCGTTCGATGGCAGCCTTCAGCGGCAAGGGAGTCATGACCATCCCCGGACCGCCGCCGTACGGATAGTCATCCACCGAGCGATAGCGGTCGGAGGCGAAATCCCGGATATCGATGACCTCGGGGTCGAGGAGCCCCCTCTCGCAAGCGACTCGCACCATGCCGTGGTCGAAGAACGGCCGGACGAGATCAGGGAAGATGGTGAGCACGGCCAGCTTCATCGCCCCGCCTCGGACCCGTCCGCAGCGGACTCGGACGCCGCCGGTTCATCCTCGAAGAGCCCGGGGAGTGGATGGACGGTCATCCGGCCCGCGGCGACGTCGACTCCCACGACGACCTCCCGGATGGCCGGGATCAGGACCTCCCCACCCGCGCCGCGCACGACGTACACGTCATTGGCACCTGTCTCGATGATCGACTCGAGCCGACCCACCGTGACCCCATCCGTGCGCACGACCTCGAGACCGATGAGCTCGAAATGATAGTTCTCGTCCGGAGCCGGCGGCGGCACATCGCGGCTGCTGACGGCCAGCAGGCGGCCGACCAGGCGGTTCTTGGCCTCCTGGCGGTCATGGATGTCAGCGAAGCGCATCAGGTACTCTCGCTGCAACTGGCGGCTCGAGGTGATGGCGTGCGTGGTCACTCCACCGTCGCTGTCGACGATCAGGACTTCGGTCAACTTGTCGAAGCGATCAGCGACATCGCTGAGCGGGCGCACGACGACCTCGCCCTGGATGCCGCGCACCTTGACGATCTCACCGACCACGACGTGATCGCTCTCTTCTTCCAGGCCTGCCATCTCATCCAGTCTCGTCAGTCTCGAATGTCGAGCTCGACCTCGCGCCCTTCACGTACGGCGCTGAGCGCCAGCAAAGTGCGAATGGCCTTCGCCGTGCGCCCGTTTCGTCCGATCACGTTGCCCAGATCCACCGGAGCAACCCGCAGCTCCAGGAGCGATCCGGATTCCCGTTTGAGCTCGGAGACCTGGACCGACCCAGGATCATCAACGAGACCCTTCGCAAGGTAGACGACGAAGTCACGCGGGCCGCTGGTCGGCTCCAGCTGCGAGGCCGGCGTCCGCCGTCCCCGCATCACTCTGTTCCGTGGCCGCCTTTTCATGGTGTGGTCTTACTCTGCCGGCGGGGCTTCGGGGGCCGGGGCTGCCGCTTCCGCCGCCGGAGCTGCAGGGATCTCGGCCGACTTGCCCTTGGTCTTGCTGCCGGCGCGCTTCCTCTCCTTCTGCGACATCGCCGGCGCGCCCTTCAGCTTGCGCTTGATGAGCCGGTCGACGGTTTCGGAGGGCTGGGCGCCCTTCTTGATCCACTCCGTGACCTTCTCCTCCGAGAACTCGATCACTTCCGGACGCGACATCGGGTTGTAGTAGCCGAGCATCTCGATGAAGCGGCCGTCGCGCCGCATGCGCGAGTCGGCCACGACCATGTGATAGAAGGGACGCTTGCGCGATCCCGCGCGCCGCAATCGAATCACTACCGCCATGAACTCTCCTCAGATTGTCTCTTGGATCCTCATCCTGCTGTCACCTGGCTGCCTGCAAACCAGTCGGCAACCAGCTTCCGATTATCGGAAACGCATCCGGCCCAGACGGCCGCCGCCCATACGCTTCATGAGCTGCTGCATTTGCGTGAACTGCTTGAGCAAACGATTCAGGTCCTGCACCGTCATCCCCGACCCGCGCGCGATGCGGAGCCGCCGGCTGCCATCGATGATCTGCGGCCGCTGCCGCTCCTCGGGCGTCATCGAGCAGATCATGCCCTCGATTCGCCTGAGAGCGCCTTCGTCGACTTTCAGATCCCCGATCGCCCCCATCCCGGGCAGCATCTTGAGCAGATCCTCGAGCGGCCCCAGCTTCCGGAGCTGCCTGAGCTGATTCAGGAAGTCCTCGAGCGTGAAGCCTTCCTTGCGGAGCTTGGCTTCGAGCCGCTCGGCCTCCTCCACGTCAATGGCTTCCTGCGCCTTCTCGACCAGCGACACCACGTCGCCCATGCCGAGAATGCGCGATGCCATGCGCTCCGGATAGAAGCCGTCCAGGGCATCGATCCGCTCGCCCACCGACGCCAGCTTGATCGGCTTGCCGGTCACGGTGCGGATCGAGAGCGCCGCCCCGCCCCGGGCGTCCCCATCGAGCTTGGTCAGCACGACGCCGTCGATACCGAGCTCCGCATCGAAGGTGCTCGCCGTGCGCACCGCATCCTGGCCGGTCATGGCATCCACGACGAGCAGCACCTCGTCGGGCCTCACCTTGGCCTTGAGCGCGCGCAGCTCGTTCATCATCTCGGCGTCGACGTGCAAGCGACCCGCCGAGTCGATGATGACCAGATCATACCCCCCGGCGCCGGCGAGCGCCTCAGCCGCCACCGCCACGGCGTCACCGGCGTCGCGACGGGAGAAGACCGATACCCCGCATTCGCGGCCGAGGACCTCGAGCTGATCGATGGCCGCCGGCCGCACCAGGTCCGCGGCCACCAGCAACGGCCGCTCGCCCTGCTTCTGGGCCCGTCGCGCCAGCTTGGCGGCGAGCGTCGTCTTGCCCGAACCCTGCAGGCCAGCGAGGAGAATGACCGTGGGCGGCGTCGTCGCCCGTGCGATCTCGGCCGCGGTCCCACCCAGGAGCCCGACCAGCTCGTCATGGACGATCTTGATCACCTGCTGGCCCGGCTGGATGGACTTGAATACCTCCTGCCCCACTGCCTTCGCCTCGACCCGGCGCACGAAGTCCCGCACCACCTCGTAGTGGACGTCAGCCTCAAGGAGCGCCCGTCGCACCTCGCGCAGCGAGTCGCGAACGTTCTCCTCGGTTAGCTTGCCGCGGTCGCGCAGGGCACGAAAGACCTGCCCGAGCCGACCCGTTAGCTCGTCGAACATCCGATTCCAAACCGGTTTAGCGGGGGTGTTGAACGCCGGCGGGTGCGCGCACTCGCGGGGCCGAAGCGAATGGGAAAGGCTACCAGCGGCCGGTACCCGGCTCAAGCCCGAAGATTGCCGGCAGTTAGCTGGTTCGCGGCCCGCGAGGACCCGCTATGCGGCCCCGGTCGCACCCTGGGCGGCGGCGCGCAGGGCCCGGACCGCCGCCGCCGCATCCCCGCGCCCGAAGACAGCGCTTCCGGCCACCAGGACCTCGGCCCCCGCCGCCACCACCTCGGCCGCGGTGGCCGGGCCGATGCCGCCGTCGACCTCGATCACGTACTCGAGGCCGTGGCGCGCCTTCCACTCCGCAGCCGCCGCGATCTTCGCCACCACGTCCTTGCGGAAGGACTGGCCGGCGAACCCGGGGTGCACGGTCATGATGAGAAGCAGGTCGAACGCAGGGAGGACGTCGCGCGCCTCAGCGAACGGGGTGGCGGGGTTCAACACCAACCCGGGCCGGGCGCCCGCGGCGCGGATCTGAGCCGCCGCCGCCGCCGCATCATCGACGACTTCCCAGTGCAGGCTGATCCAGTCGGCCCCCGCCTTGGTGAATGACTCGACGAAGGCGAGGGGGTCGGTCACCATGAGATGCGCATCGAAGGGGAGCGTCGTCACACGGCGGGCGCTCGCCACGACGGCGGGCCCGATGGTCAGATTCGGCACGAAGTGCCCATCCATGACATCGAGATGAATCCAGTCGGCTCCCCCGGCCTCCGCGGCCTGGATCTCCTCGGCCAGGCGGCCGAAATCAGCGGACAGGATCGATGGGGCAATGCGCACGCTCGGTGTCTTCAACGCCAGCCTCCGCGTCCCGAGGCGACCACGAGCTCGAGCAACTCCCCGCTCTGGATCCGATATCCCGGCGGCGGCTGCTGCTCGAGAATCTCTCCGGCACTCGCGTCCGGAGCGCCGCGCGTGCGCGTCGTCAAGCGAATCCCCGACCGTTCCAGCAATGAGCTCACCTCTTCGACATGCCGGCCGCGGAGATCGGGCACGAGATACGTGACGGGGAGCGGCCCGAGACTGACCAGGAGATCGACCCGCGACTGCGGCTCGACGTGGGAGGCGGGCGGCGGATCGGAGGTGATCACGGCATCCTTGTCCGCGGTCTCCGAATGGGCGGTCGCCACGCGCCCGGCACGCAGACCGGCCTTTGCCAGCATGACCTGAGCCTCCCGCATGTCGGCTCCAGACAGGTCGGGCACTTCTTGTCCCTCGCTTCCGATCGACACCGTGATCCTCACTTCGCGCCCTGACTTGACGCGGCTCATCGCCGGGGGATCCTGATCGGTCACGATGCCATCGGGGAAGCTGGCGCTCCACTCCTCGATGATCTGGCCGAGACGCAGCCCTTCGGACTCCAGCACATGCTGAGCGCTGGCGGTCGAGCGGCCGACGACATCGGGAACCTGAACCTCGTCCCCGTGACCGAGAAGCACGGGCATGATGACGTAGTTGAAGGCGACGACGCCGATCACGAAACCCGCGGCAGCCAGGAGGGCGAAGCGGAGACCGGCCGCCCACAGCGGGCTAGATCTGCGGGCGGCCGGAATGCGGGATACCGGAGCGGAAGGAGCCAAGGGCGATCCTCCTCAAACTTGGCACCGGAGAGGGCTCTTCAGGGTCTTCGCATATCACGGCGCGGCTTGGCGTGCAAGTCGGCCGGGCGCGGTGATGCTCGCACCCCGCGCCCGGCGCCCTCGCTGGCGTCGTCCTCGGCGGCGGGATCGGACTCCCCTTCTTCCATGTCCGCTCTTGCCACTTCGAGAGCGGATCGGTGGCGCAACCGCACGGCGAACACCCCATCGGTCCCGCACTGATCGTGGAGGACGCGCACGAAACCCTCCGGGCTCAGTGCCGCAGCGGGAAGTCCAGGGCCCGGACGTTCGATCGCCCAGTCGGGATGGCGCTCGAGAAAGCGCGCGACCTGCTCCTCGCACTCCTCCGGCTCGAAGCTGCATACCGAATAGACCAGCGCCCCCTCGGGATGGACGAGGGTCGCCGCGTGATCCAAGAGCTCGGCCTGCAGTGGGACCATCTCGGTGAAGATGGACTCGGTCTTCCGCCATCTGGCATCAGCGCGCCTCCTGAGCACGCCCAGCCCCGAGCAGGGCGCATCGACCAGGACGCGATCGAAGCTCAGGGGCCGACCGAAGCTGCGGCCGTCGCCCTGGACCAGATCGGCCTTCCCTCCCAGTCGCGCGAGACCCTCCCCCGCGCGCCGCAGCCGGGACGGAGACACCTCGACGCCCACGACCTGCGCCGCCCCCCGGCTCCACTCGATGATGTGCCCGAGCTTCCCACCCGGCCCCGCGCAGAGATCGACCACACGCTGGCCGGGTCGCGGATTCAGGAGCGGTACCACGAGCGCCTCGCTCTCATCCTGGACGGTGAACCTTCCCGCCCGGAATGCGGGGATCTCGTAGATGACGGCACCGACAGGCAGACGCAGGCAATCGGGGCTCAGATTGCCCTCTTCCGCAGCAATGCCCGCGCGGTTCAGCTCGCGCTTGAGGTCGAGGGCATGGGCGCGAAGGCGGTTGACGCGGATCGAGACGACCGCGGGGTCGTTATTGACGGCGAGCAATCGCTGCGTGCGCTCGCGGCCATAGCGTGCCAGCCATCGCCGTACGATCCAATCGGGGTGGGACTCGTAAACGCCGAGAGCCTGAACGAGCTCGGTCTCCTCGTCGGGAAAGCGGATGTCGTGCAGGGCTTCGGGCAAACGGCGCAGCACCGCGTTGGTGAGACCCGCTGTTCCCGGATGGCCGTACTTCGTGGCCAGGGCCACGGTCTCGTCGACGGCCGCATGGCGGGGAACGCGATCGAGAAAGAGCAGCTGATACGCTCCCATGCGCAAGCACAGTCGGATCCAGATCGGAAGCTCGCTGATCGGGCGCCGCATGAGCTGATCGAGCACATGGTCGATGCGCCGTTGATAGCGCAGCGTGCCCTGGACGAGCTGGGTCGCCAGCCGGCGGTCGTTGTCTCCGAGACGGGCTTCGGACAGGCTGCGATCGAGGAGCCGATCGGCGAACGCGGCCCTGCTCTCGACCGCGAAGAGAACGCGCAGCGCCACCTCGCGCACCGGCGTTCGCGGGTGCGCGGGGGTGGCTGGGCGCGAAACCACGGTCGCTCCGGCCCCCCGCCGAGCCGGCTCGCGGCCGGGGCCAGAGGGTCGCGGCCCGCCGGATCGGTCGCTCGCCGGGCGAGGACCGCCGCGCCCTTTCCCTGGCTCGCGGCGATCGTCGCGCCTTGGCCTTCCGCCTCCGCCCCGGGGCGGCCCGCTCTCGTCCCGCCGCGGACGGCGGCCCCCGCTCTCGGGGCCCCGGCCACCGCCTCCTCGCGGGCGGCCTCCACCGCGATCGCTACGCTCGCCGGCCTGTGCCTCCCGATCGTTCCCTCGGCTCATCTCGTCATCCTTCGTGTCTCGATCACGCCTGGCCCGGCGGCCGCGCCGCGCCGGGCGGGCGATGGAGAGTGGTCAGCTCGGCCTGGGCGGCGGCCGCCCCCGGCAGGGATTCCCAGCGTGCGCCACCGGCCAGCCGGCGGCCGCAGGCGAAGGCCAAAGCCGTCATCTCACGCTTCCCGGAGGGCTTCACCCGGGTGATTCGCAGCCGCCCCTCCCCTGTCGCGACCTCCATGCCTCCCTCGGAGCAGGAGAGAATCGTACCGGGCCTGCCCCCGGCATCCCCTTGCTCGGGATCGGCCGCGAGAATCTCGACCACCTCGCCACCCAGCACGGCCCGCGTTCCCGGCCAGCCCTGAAGCGCCCGGATCTGCCGATCCGTCCACTCCGCCGGCCGCTCCCAATCAACGTGCCCATGCTCCTTCGCGAGGCGCGGAGCATACGTCGCCCCCTCCTCGCCCTGGGGCTGGGGCCGGATGTCCCCGCTCGCCACCCCCGTCACCGTGCGTGCCACCAGGTCCGCGCCCGACTCGGCCAGGCGAGCGGCGAGGGCCAGGGCACCCTCGCGCCCCCCGACCACGGTTGATTCGACGAGCAAGAGGTCGCCGGTGTCCACCCCCTCGTCCATCCGGATCGTGGCCACGGCCGTCTCGCGATCGCCCGCCAGGATCGTCCACGGGATCGGCGCCACACCGCGGTGGCGCGGCAACCGTGAAGGGTGGAGGTTCACCGCCATCATTTGCGGCAGATCGAGCACCGCCCGCCTGAGGATCAGACCGAAGGCGACGACGACGATGAGATCGGGATGGAAGTCCCTGAGCGGCGCCAGCGCGCCGTCCCCGCGCAACGTGGCTCGCTCGAGCACCGGAACCGCGAGTCGCGCCGCCGCCGCGGCGACCGGCGACGGCCTCGGCTTCAAGCCCCGGCCCGCCGGCCGGGCCGGCTGGCTGACGGCAAGGAGCTCGTGGCCTTGGGCGACAAGGCGCTCGAGCGTGGGGACCGCGAAATCGGGCGTCCCCATGAAGAGGATGCGGAGCGCCATGGTGAATGGAGAAACTGGGAGAGAGTTGCCGGCCTAGGATGCCGCCAGTTCGGCGGCGATCGAATCGAGCTGCTTTCTGAGCAACTGCCGCTTCAACGCCGAGAGTCGATCGATGAACAGCACGCCGTCCAGGTGGTCCATCTCGTGCTGAATGGCACGCGCGACGAGACCCCGCCCTTCGATGCGGAACGGTCTCCCCTCGACGTCGACCGCCTCCAGCGTGACCCGGGCGTCGCGCTTCACCGACTCGCGCAAGCCGGGGATGGACAGACATCCTTCTTCGGACATGATCTGCCCCTCGCTGGCAACCACGCGGGGATTCACCGCTGCGAAGCGCAAGACGGCACTATCAGGATCCTGCGGTTCCTCCGGGCAATCGACGACGAACACGCGGAGCGACACCCCGATCTGCGGCGCCGCGAGCCCTGCTCCCTCTTCGGCCGTGCAGGTCTCGTACATGTCCTCGACCAGACGGTGCAGCTCCGGAGTGCCCAGATCGTCGGCGTCGACATGAGCCGCTTTGGCCCGCAACACCGGATCTCCATAGAAGCGCAGATTACGTCTCGCCATCCTTCGATCTTCCCTTGAGCGCGGTGACCGACTGCTTGGCCACCTCTACCTTGGTGTTTTCAGCGATCTTCAACACTACCACGTCGTCGCGCGTTCCGACAACCACGCCATAGATACCACCCTGCGTCAGCACCTCGTCGCCCTTCTTGAGACCCGAGATCATCTGAGCGTGCTCGCGCTGGCGCTTGGCCTGTGGCCGAATCAGCAGCATGTAGAAGATGACGAAGATGAGAAAGAACGGGACGAGCTGTACCCAGAACGGCGCCGCCTCGGCTCCCCCTTGCGGCCGCGCCATCGCCAGCACAACACCCAACATGCTCGACCTCCCGTGGTGACCGACCCAGGGACTCCCGGCTCAGCGGCCGCCAGTCCCGCTTCCGGCGGCGGGGCGCCTCTGACGCTCGGCCTCGCCGGCCGTGTACTCGGCCAGGAATGCGCCGCTCCATGCGGCGAAATCGCCGGCGGCGATACTGTCACGCATTTCAGCCATCATCTCCAGGTAAAAAGACACACTGTGCAACGTCGCCAGGCGCGGCCCGAGAATCTCCCCGGCGTGGAATAGATGCCGGAGGTAGGCCCGCGAAAAGCTGCGGCACGTGTAGCAGCGGCAGCGATCGTCGAGGGGCCCGGGATCGTCCTTCCATTCGGCGTTCTTGATCACCACCTTGCCGCGCCGGGTGAACACGGTGCCATTTCGCGCATTGCGGGTGGGCAGCACACAGTCGAAAAGATCCACTCCGGCTGCCACCGCGCGCACGATGTCGTCCGGAGCCCCTACACCCATGAGATAGCGCGGGCGGTCCGCGGGGAGCAACTCATTGACGGCGCGGACGGTGTCGAACGTGGCCGTCTTGGGCTCGCCCACCATGAGGCCGCCCAGGGCATACCCGGGAAAATCGAGCCCCGTCAGGTCTCGTGCCGCCTGCCGGCGGAGGGCAGGATCGATCCCCCCCTGCACGATGGCAAAGGCAGCCCCCGGCGAGCGCCCCTCGGCGGTGAGCCCGCCCTGGCCGGCCACGAGCGCGAGGTGGTCACGAGACCGGATCGCCCAGGCCTGGGTCCGCGCCACGGCACGACCCAGATCGGCAGCCGTGGATGGGTAGGCCGGGCAGACGTCGAGCAGCATCATGACGTCCGATCCCAGCGCGATCTGCACGTCGAGCGCCCGCTCGGGCGTCAAGAGCACTTCTGCACCGTCGAGATGGGAGCGAAATCTCACGCCCTCATCGGACAAGGTCATGCGCTCGGCGAGGCTCAGGACCTGATAGCCGCCCGAGTCGGTGAGAATGGGCCGTGACCAACCCATGAAACGGTGGAGACCGCCCAGGCGGTGGACCCGCTCCGGTCCCGGACGCAGCAAGAGGTGGTAGGTATTGGCGAGGAGGATCTCGACGCCCGCCTCCTCGAGCTCCCTGGGCGTCATCGTCTTGACCGTGCCCTGGGTGCCGACGGGCATGAAGGCCGGCGTGTGCACCAGGCCATGGTCGAGCTCGAGCTCGCCGCGGCGGGGGCCCACGCTGGCCGGGGCTCCGTGCACTGTGAAAGGTGGTTTTCGGTTCATGCTGATGCCCGCCCGGCCATCTCACACGATGAGCATGGCGTCGCCGTAGGAGAAGAAGAGATAGCCCCGCGCCACGGCTTCGGCATAGGCGGCCAGGACCTGTTCGCGACCCGCGAAAGCGGCAACCAGCATCAGGAGCGTGGAGCGCGGGAGATGGAAATTGGTGACCAGGGCGTCGACCGCGAGGTATTCGAACGGCGGGTGAATGAAGAGGTCCGTCTCGCCGGTCCCGGGGGCGACCACTTCCGCCGCGTCCTTGGCCCTCCCCAGACGGGCCTGAGTCTCGAGCGTGCGCACGACCGTGGTTCCGACGGCGACCACCCGCCCGCCGGCCGCCCGCGTGGCGGCGATGGCAGCCGCCGCCTCCGCCGGCAGCTCGAACCATTCCGGATCCAGTCGGTGATCGCGGATGTCAGCGGCCTGGACCGGGCGGAAGGTGCCGGGTCCGGTATGCAGGACGAGTCGGGCGATGCGCAGTCCGCCGCTGCCCATCCGGGCCAGGAGTTCGGGCGTGAAGTGGAGCCCGGCCGTGGGGGCGGCCACCGCCCCCGGAACGCGCGAGAAGACGGTCTGGTAATCAGCGACGTCTCGCTCGTCGTCCTCCCGCCTGAGATAGGGCGGGATCGGCACATGGCCGAATTCATCCAGCAGGTCCTCGAGCGGACGCTTGCCTGCAAGGCGCACCAGCCGGCGTCCCCGTGGTGTCACGGCCAGGACCTCACCGGTGATCGCCCCATCCGCGAACACGAGGCGAGCCCCGGGAAACAGGCTCCGTCCCGGGCGTCCGAGGGCTTCCCACACGTCATCGGCGCGCCGGGCCACGAGCAAGAGCTCGACGCGCCCGCCGCTGGCGGCGCGCGATCCATAGAGCCGGGCCTTGATGACCCGCGTCTCATTGAGGACAAGGCAGTCCCCGGGTTGCAGGTAGCGCTCGAGGTCGGCGAATCGAGCATGCTCGATGGCTTTCTTCCCGTCGCGGGGCAGGACCAGGAGTCGCGCCTGGTCGCGGATCGCCGGCGGTCGGGTGGCGATGAGCTCCGGCGGCAACCGGTACTCATAGGAGCCCGTGCGATAGTCCTCCTCCACCGGTGCCGTCGCCCGTGATCGAACCACCGTTTGCGGCCGATCGCCGCCTGTCTCTTCGTTCACCACCGCGCTACCGCCGGAAGAGGATCCGGCCGAGGTTGATGAGGAGCGTGAGCACCCCGCTCAGGAGCAGGGCCGAAGTGATCGGAAAGTAGACCTGAACCCCGCCGCGACTGAAGCGCAGGTCGCCGGGCAACCGACCGAGTCCGAGCCGACCCAGGCCGAGACGCTCCCCGGCGATCATGACGAGACCGAGCACCGCGAGCACCACCCCGGCGAGCAGGATCCACTTTCCGATCTGAGACATGATGGGGATACCGATCGTTCTCGGCGTGCGGGGACCCGCGGCCCAGGTCAGAGCAAGCGGGCTTGCGGCTCGCTCCCGGCGGCATGAGCGGAAGCCGGCACCGGCCGGCCGAGATGTTCGTACGCAAGACGGGTCGCCACCCGCCCGCGCGGCGTGCGATGAACGAGGCCCGCCTCGATCAGGAACGGCTCGTAGACATCTTCCAGCGTGTCAGCCTCCTCACCCACGGATACGGCCAGCGTTCCGATCCCCACGGGCCCTCCGCCGAACTTGTCGATCATGGTCTCGAGCACGCGGCGATCCATGCTGTCCAGTCCGCGCTCGTCCACCTTGAGCAGGTCGAGAGCCTCCTTGACCACGGCCACATCGATCCGCCCGTCGCCGCGAACCTCGGCGAAGTCGCGGGCACGCCGCAGTAGCCGGTTGGCAACGCGCGGCGTGCCCCGCGCGCGACGCGCCAGCTCCATCGCCGCCTCGCCGCCGATCGTGACACCCAGAATGCGGGCCGCCCGGTGCACGACCTCCGCCAGCTCTGCAGGCGGGTAGTAGTCGATGCGCGTGGAGATCCCGAAGCGCGCTCGGAGCGGCGAGGTGAGAAGACCGGTACGCGTCGTGGCCCCAACCAGGGTGAAGGGGTTCAAGCTCAATCGCACCGAACGCGCACTGGGCCCGCGGTCGATCATGACATCGATACGAAAATCCTCCATGGCCGGATAGAGATACTCCTCGACCGTCGGATTCAGCCGATGGATCTCATCGATGAAGAGCACGTCATTGGGACCAAGGCGGGTCAAGAGCCCGGCGAGATCCCCGGGCCGTTCGATGACAGGTCCCGAGGTCGGAATGAACGCCACCCCCATCTCGTGGGCCAGGACGTGGGCGAGCGTCGTCTTGCCGAGGCCCGGGGGACCACAGAGCAGCGTGTGGTCGAGCGCTTCGCCACGTCGCCGAGCCGCTTCGAGGGCCAGGCGCAGCTGCTCTTTCAGCTCCCCCTGACCGATGAAATCCGCGAGCGTGGACGGCCGCAGCGTCGTGTCCACGACCTGGTCGGCCTCGACGGCCTCCGGACGAATGAGGGGGTTCCGCTCGCTGTTCATCGCTGCCTCGGCCCGAGGGGAGGGAAGAAGCCGTCGTGCATCGTGGCGCACGCGCCCGGTCTGCAACCAGCCGCCGGGAAGCGCGGCGCCATCTCGACAGGGCACGTTAGCACAGGCGCAAAGGACCCGGGAAGACCTGGCAACGCGCTGTCGAGAACCCTCGAGCTAGCCGGCGCCGCCACCATCCGCGCTCCTGAGCCCCATCGCTTCACGTACCTCGGCCATCACCGGCCGCGCGATGGCCAGCGCTCGATGGGCACCCTCCGCGAGAATCTCCCGAACCCGTCCCGGAGCGCCGGCCAGGAGCGCGGCGCGCTCACGCACGGGATCGAGCTCCGCCGTCATGTGCTTGTGCAGAAGCCGCTTGCAGTCCACGCACCCGATTCCCGCCTGGCGGCATTCACGGTCCACCATCGCGACATCCTCGCCCGGCGAGAAGGCCTTGTGCATGGTGAACACATTGCAGATATCGGGATTGCCAGGATCCGAGCGCCGCTTCCGATTCTCGTCGGTGACGGCAGTGCGCAGCTTCTCCCAGCTCGCCTCGGGCGTCTCCAGCATTGCGATCGTGTTGCTGCGGCTCTTCGACATCTTGGTCTTGCCGTCAACACCCATGATGCGCGGCGTCTGGGTGAGGAGTTGCTGCGGCTCCGGGAAGACCGGCTTGAAGGTCGCATTGAACTTGCGCGCGATCTCCCGGGACAGCTCGAGATGCTGGACCTGATCCTCTCCCACCGGGACCAGCTCACCCTTGTAGAGGAGGATGTCCGCAGCCTGCAGGACTGGGTAGGCGAACAACCCGACATTCTGACTGGACTGCTGCTCTGCCTTCTCCTTGAACTGGGTCATGCGATCGAGCGCACCGATCGTGGTCAGCGTCCCCAACACCCAGGCCAGCTCGGTGTGCTCCGGAACCTCGGATTGCACGAAGAGCACGGCGCGCGCCGGATCGACGCCGGCCGCGAGCACGGCGACCGCCGCCTCCCGCACCCGCTGTAACATCTCGGCGGGATCATAGGGCACGGTAACCGCATGATAGTCGACCACGGAGTAAATGCACTCGTACTCCGCGACAAGCCGCGCCCAGTTGCGCAGTGCCCCGACGTAATTGCCGATGTGCACCTCGCCCGAAGGCTGAATCCCGCTGAAGATCCGCTTGGCCATGATCCGGTCCCTCTTGGCAGATGGTGGAGTACCTCGAGATCCGATGCGGTCGACCTGGTTCTTGACTCGACTAGTTGAGACGCGGGTCCACTCCAGGACGCCGCCGCTCCTCCATGGCCTGGCGCTTGAACACGAGATCATCGAGCAAACCGGCAACCCGCCGCGCTCGTTCCATGGGATCGTCGAGGGCCAGGAGAGCGAGCTTGGCCTCGGGTGCGATGGCCAGCTCGCTCGCCACCATGTGCACGAACTCGATGCCGCTCACTCGCGCCTCGGATCCGGCGGCCTCGGCTTCATCCCCATCATCCTCGTCGCCATCGCTCGCATCGCCGGCAAGCCGGTCGAGATCCGCCACCCGCGTTGCGATGCGCTCGATCCAGTAGCTCAGGGCAGGCCCGGTCGGTCGGTCGGTGCGGGTGGCCAGGACGGCACGCCGGTAAGGCCCCGCGCCGACCTCCGCCTCGATGTGGCCCTTGCCCTCTCCGCGCAGGCGGAGCATGTAGCGACCATCCGGGAGCTTGCCGGCCGCGTCGATCGTGCCGTAGCCCACGAGCGGGTACACGGCGGGCGCCCTCCCCTGGTCCGACTCCCAACCCGGCTTCAAGACCGCCATCCCCAGCCGCCGGTCCCCGGCGAGGGCGTCGGCCACCATGCGCCGGTACCGCAGCTCGAAGATATGGAGCGGAATCACCACCCCCGGGAACAGCACGACGTTGGGCAGCGGGAAGATCGGGATCGTGATGCGGCCTTCACCGGGTGAAGGAACGCCAGCTTCGTGGGCCTCCGGCATTCAGTTCCTCGCCAGATCTCCTGTTGTCGCCTATCTTGTTGCAGATTAGAGGCTTCGCCGAATCGGCGTCAACCCCCCCGGGGGATTTGCCGGGGCTCCACTCCCCCACCTCGCCGCGACCATCCAGCGCTCTTGCAAGAGGGGTGCCTCAACGCATATGATTCGGGATTCCATTGAGCGTTTCATCTGGAGGGTGGAGACCTTGAGCGAGACCTTAGATCCAATGGCCGATCCGATGATCGATCCCCTGGCCGAGGCCCCCGAGCCCATGCCCGCGCCGGAGGAAGAGGCTACCACGATTCCGCGCAGTCCCTACGAGCTCGTGGTGGTGGCCGCGCAGGAGGCGCGACGGCTGAATGAGCGCTGGCGCCGCATGACCGGGGAGCGCGGCGAGAAGGTGACCAAGACCGCGGTCAACCGCGTTCTCGCCGGCCAGGTCCATTTCATCACCGAGGAGGCCCCTGGCCTCTGATACCGTGCTCGGGATCCGTCATGGCCGGCTAGCGTCGCGGCCCGCCCCCGGCGGGCCGCTCTCATGCCATCCCGGCGGGGTGCCCCGCGCCGGCTCCCCCCACCGTCAACCCCGCTCGCGGAGGTGAGGTCCGTGCGCGAGCTCAAGCGCCTCATTCCCTATTTCGCTCGCCACCGGCGGAGCATTCTGTTCGGCGCGCTGTGCATTCCCTTCACTCAGGCCTTCGCCCTGCTGGCGCCCTGGATTCTCAAGCGCGCCATCGAGCAGCTCGAATCCGGAACCAGCCCGCGCCGGCTCCTGACCGATGCCGGCCTTCTCGTTCTGGCCTCGATCGGAGAGGGCACCTTCCGCTTCTTCATGCGCCGGCTCATGATCGGCAGCTCGCGCCGTATCGAGTACGATCTCCGCAACGACCTCTTCGCCCACCTCCAGCACCTTTCCCCGAGCTTCTACGCGCGGCACCGCATCGGGGACCTCATGGCCCGCGCCACCAACGATCTCAACTCGGTCCGCAACATGATCGGCCCCGGAGTCATGTACCTGGCCAACACGCTCACCGTGCTCCCGGCGGTGCTCGTGGTGATGCTGCTCCTCGACGTCCGGCTGACCGTGATCGCCATGGTCCCGATGGCGGCCCTCGCCTTCCTCCTCACCCGCTTCGGAAGCGCCATTCACCGGCGATCCGAGGCCGTTCAAGAGCAGTACGCCACGCTCTCCGCGGGCGTCCAGGAGGCGCTCGCCGGCATCCGCGTCATCAAGGCCTATGTCCGCGAGGACCATCAGCGCGAGCGCTTTCGCGCCGAGAACGAGGAGTATGTCGGGCGCAGCATGCGCTTGATCCGGCTCTCCGGACTCTTCGGGCCGCTGATGAGCCTGTTCACTGGAATGGCCGCCCTGACCGTGCTGTGGATCGGTGGGAGCTACGTGGCCTCGGGGCGCTTCACTCTCGGCGAATTCGTCGCCTTCAGCGGATACCTGGGGATGCTGGCCTGGCCCGTGATCTCACTGGGCTGGGTCGCCAACATGATCCAGCGCGGAACCGCATCGCTGGTCCGGATCGGCTCGATCCTCGACGAGAAGCCTGACATCGTGAGCGGCACCCGGTTGCCCGCAACACCGCCGGGAATCGAGTTCCGCCAGGTCGACTTTGCGTACCCGGGCGGCCCCCCTGTGCTCAGGGGGGTGAACCTCGTGATCGAACCCGGGGAGACGGTGGCCGTGGTCGGAGCCACCGGTAGCGGTAAATCCACCCTCGTTGGGCTCATTCCCCGCCTCTACGACGTCACCGGTGGCGAGGTGCGCATCAGCGGCATCGACGTCCGCGACATCGATCTGGACGAGCTTCGCCGCCGCATCGGGTTCGTGCCGCAGGAGACCTTCCTGTTCTCGACGACCATGCGGCAGAACATCGCCTATGGTTTCGATGATGCCGATGAAGCGGCGGTCGAGAAAGCAGCCGAAGTGGCCCGCCTGCTCCCGGCCATCCGCGACTTCCCCCGAGGATTCGACACCCTCGTCGGCGAGCGCGGCATCACTCTCTCAGGAGGCCAGAAGCAGCGTACCGCCATCTCGCGCGCCGTCATCCGTTCACCCGAGATCCTGATCCTCGACGACGCGCTGTCCAGTGTCGACACCCACACCGAGGAGGAGATCCTCCACCGCCTGCGGCCGGTGATCCGGAACCGCACGAGCCTCATCATCTCCCACCGTGTCACCACCGTGCGCGAGGCCGACCGCATCGTCGTCCTCGATGACGGTCGCATCGCAGAAGAAGGCACTCACGAGGAGCTGATCCACCGTGGCGGGCTCTATGCCCGGATGGTGGAACAGCAACTCCTGCGGGAAGAGCTCGAGGCCAGCTAGGAGCGCCCGGTGGCAACCATCGACGAAGACGAGGTCCTGGGTAGAGCCTACGACGGCCGGCTCATGCGGCGGCTCCTGACCTACCTCCATCCCTACCGGAGGCAGGTCGTCCTCTCCGTCATCCTCCTCACCGCAGCCTTCCTCCTCGAACTCGCCCAGCCCTATCTGGTCAAGATCGCGATTGACGATTACATCAAGCCGGGCGACATGCCCGGGTTCGCTCGCATCGCCATCCTCTATCTGGGCGCGCTCATCGGCACCTTCCTCTTTCGCTACGGCGAGCTCTACGTGATGAACCTGGTCGGCCAGCGGGTGATGTACGACCTGCGGATGCAGATCTTCAGCCATCTCCTCCGGCAGAGCGTGCGCTACTTCACGCGCCATCCGGTTGGACGCTTGATGACCCGCGTCACGAGCGACGTCGATGTTCTGAACGACATGTTCACCGCCGGCGTGGTCTCCATCATCGAAGACGTGCTCAAGCTGATCGGCATCATGGTCATCCTCGCCGTCATGGACTTGAAGCTGGCCCTGGCCACGTTCGCCGTGCTGCCGTTCCTGGCGGTGACCGCCGCGCTCTTCCGCTCGCGCGTGCGCCACACCTATCGTCTCGTACGCACCGCCATCGCCCGGATCAACGCCTTCTTGCAGGAAAACCTCGTCGGCATGCAGGTGGTTCAGCTCTTCAACCACGAAGCCCACAACCGGCGGCGATTCGACCGCCTCAATGACCAGCACCTCGACGCGCACCTGCAGACGATCTTCTACTATGCCCTCTTCTACCCGGCGGTCGAGCTCCTCGGCGCCATCGCCGTCGCCCTCATCCTGTGGTTCGGCGGGCTCCAGGTGCTGGCGGGCGGCCTCACCTTCGGCGTGCTCGTCGCCTTCATCCAGTACGCGGAGATGTTCTTCCGTCCGATCAGTGATCTCTCCGAGAAGTACGGCATCATGCAAGCGGCGATGGCCTCCTCCGAGCGCATCTTCAAGGTGCTCGACACCGACGAGGCGATGCCGGAATCGGCGGATGCCTGGGCTCGAGTCGCCGGCCCCGGTGATGACGGCCCGCGACCGCTTCGCGGTGCGGTCCGCTTCGACCGCGTGAACTTCGCGTACGATGATGAGGACTGGGTGCTCAAGGAGGTCGACTTCGCGATCGCGCCGGGGGAGCGCGTCGCCGTGGTCGGCGCCACCGGGGCCGGCAAGTCGACGATCGTCAATCTTCTGACCCGCTTCTATGACCCGACGCGAGGGCGCGTGCTCGTCGACGACATGGATGTCCGCGACGTCCCGATCCACTGGCTCCGACGCGGTATCGGTGTCGTGCAACAGGATGTCTTCCTGTTCGCCGGCTCGGTCTTCTACAACATCGGCCTCGGCCACGATGAAATCGGCTCCGCCGAGATCACGGCTGCAGCCCGGCAGGTCAACGCCGAGCGTTTCATCAGCCTCCTCCCCGAGACCTACGCCAGCGAGGTGCGCGAGGGGGGCGGCTCCCTCTCCGTGGGCCAGCGCCAGCTCCTCGCCTTCGCCCGTGCCCTCGCGTACGATCCGGCGATTCTCGTCCTTGACGAGGCCACATCGAGCGTTGACACCGAGACCGAGATGATGATCCAGGATGGGCTCGAGAAGCTGCTCCGCGGGCGGACGGCGCTCGTGATCGCTCACCGCCTATCGACGATTCGCAATGCCGATCGCATTCTTGTCATGCATCACGGCGAGCTGCGCGAACAGGGCACACACGAGGAACTGCTCGCCCTGGGGGGCATTTACAAGAAGCTCTACGAGCTCCAGTATCGCGACCAGGAAACCAGGACACGCCTGCCGGCCTAGCTCGCCTGGAGTGGAGGGAGGACGAAGCCCGATGCCGACCTATGAGTATCAATGTGACAAGGGTCACCGCTTCGAGCTCTTCCAGAAGATGAGCGATCCGAAGCTCAAGGTGTGTCCCGAGTGCGGTGCCCCTGTCGAGCGCCTGATCGGTCCGGGCGCCGGCATCGTCTTCAAGGGCTCGGGCTTCTACAGCACGGACTACCGCAGCAGCTCCTACCAGAAGGCCGCCAAATCGGAGTCGGGTGACGGCGTGAGCGGGAAGGACAAGGCGCCTGCCGAGAAAGGCCCCGCCCCGAAGGCCGAGAAGAAGGACAAGCCGCCCCCGAAGGAGCCCGGCGGCACGGGCTCCGGCACCTCCACCCCGACCAAGGACTGACTTCCGTCACCGCAGCGGGCCGCGGACACGAAACCCGGGATGGCGGCGTCCATGAAACCACGGCCCCGCGACCGGACATCGATCGCGGGGCCGCGAGACCATCGCAGCTGGCGCCGGCCGGCGCTTACTTCATCAACACCATCTTCTGCGCAGCCGAGAACGAACCCGCATCGAGCCGCGCCAGATAGATGCCGCTCGCGAGCTCCCGACCAGCTCCATCCTTCCCATCCCAGGTCACCGCGTGCACCGAGGCTTCCTCGGTGGCATCGATGAGCACGCGGACGAGCACTCCGGCCGGGTTGTAGATCGCGAGCCGCACCGGCGACTTGGCCCCCAGCGAGTAGGTGATCGTCGTTGACGGGTTGAACGGATTCGGCGAGTTGGCCGCCAGAGCGAAGCGGCCCGGTGCGAGCTCGGAGGCCGCGATCGCGGTCGAGCCGCTGACATTGAACGTATGGACCCCGCCATCGGGCGCCGGGCGCGGGTCGGTCCGCTTGTTGTTGACCGTATTGGTGGCCACGATGAAGTAGTGCACGGTGCCGTTCCCCAGAACCGGGATCTGTCCCGAGTACTCGTTCGGGTTCCCGGTCGGGGTCATGGGGGCGGACCCGGTGATCCCGCCCAGCCCGTAGCGCACCTCGACGGCCGAGATCCCGGATGCCGACGTGCAGACCGCCGTCACCGTGTAGGGTCCAGGCTGGCCTTGATCCGGAAGCGGCGTGTGCGTGATCGCCGGAATCTCGTAGGCGGACGCGTTGAAGAAGCCGCGCGCCGTGCAGAAGTGGACGATCGAGTCGACGTTGAGCCCCTCGTTGAGGCTGCGATCGGTGGTGACGAGAGCCGCCGCCGCCTGGGTGACGAGAGGGCCTGGTACCGAGCAGGAAATGGTGACCGAGGACAATCTGGTCCATGGTCGGGCGGGTGATCTCGTAGAAGATCTGCATCAGGCACGACGCCCAGATCGTCCCATTGGAGTAGATGTCACCACCCCAGAAGGTCGGATAGGTACGCGTGTCGTTCAGGATGCGCCCGGGCCAGAACGGGTTGTGGCCATCCCAGTTGAACACCCACTCCGAACGGTAGAGATCGATCGCAGCCGAGTAGCTCCCGGCCCAGTAGTCGCCGAACCCCTCGCCCATCGAGCGGGCGTCGGTGGTGGTGCCCCAGCCCGGGACCGTGCCGTGCTGGATGGCGTGGCCGTACTCGTGCAGGACCACGTCCAGATCCTCGGCGTCATCGACTCCGCCCTCGCCCCAGGCCAGGCGGTTGGTCGAGGGGATGTAGTGGGAGTTATCGGCGCCGTTGAGCCCGTGCGGATCGCACCAGATGGAGAGATTCTGGATGTTGTTGTAGCCCAGGCTCTGGATCCAGCGCTGGCTCGAATCGATGCCGTAGTACGTCTCGGTATCCTCGAAGCCCTGCTGGTCGCGCGTGAACTGGAAGCCGTCGGGCGTCGCGGCGGATGCCGGGGCGCTGGACGGAGCCTCGAAATCCTGGATGTTGCAGAAGGGGCCCGTGAGCCGATACAGCCCCGCGCTGAAGGAGATGTCCCTGAGCGGGCGCTCGAAGGTCTGGGCCTCGAGCTGGGGCGTGTTGGCGTCGTTGCCGTCGACATAGCCTGCCGCCCCATAGGCAACGTGAGCCGTGGTCAGGGGATCCGGATCGAAGGCCTTGCACACACCGTCGACGTAGACCGCCTGGTCCCGCAGGCGGAGGATCCGCCCATTGGTGGCATCCACCATCACTTCCCAGTCCCCGAGGGGATCGGCCGCCGGGATGACCACCCGGTAGGCCAGAGCCAGCATCGGGCCACCTTCCCAGAAAAGACCAACGGCCGGAGCCGTCTCCGGCCCGATCCGTTCCTCGGTGCAGCCGATCGCCGCGATCGCGCGCTCGCGCGCCGCGGCCGGCGAGAGCGCCGGTGCGGTGGCGATGGCGTCCGCCCCCGGCCGGTAGGTCGAGGCCGCAGCGATGATCTTCCCCGTCTCGCGGGCGACGGTCACGATCACGTCCCCCTCGAAGACCGGGATTCCGACCACGGTCTGCTGGAACCGGACATGCGACCCGACCGGTGAGTCCTTCACATAAGCCAGTTCCAGGTCATCGGTGGCGTTGCGGAGGCCGTAGGCATCGGCTTCCTGGGCGAGGAATGCCCGCGCCATCATCTCCGGGGTTCCGGAGAAGGGGCCGGCGTTGATGTCGAACGCGGTAACCGTGGCCCCGGTCTTCAGGTCAACCCAGCGACTGTCGCCCAGGAGCGAGAGTTCGGGCTCGTTGGAATCGGGCTGGGTGGTGACCCTTTCGGTCAGGCCCAGAGCCGCGGCCGGAATGAGAGTCAAGACGAGTAGAAGGACCCAAGGACGCGGCATCAGCTGCTTCTCCTGTGCTGGGAAGATTGGCACTCAACAACCGGGACCCCAAGGCTGGCACGCTTCCGTGCCCATGGTCATCCATAAGTCTATTGGACTCCCAGGATAGGGGCAAGGGCGCATGTCGGGGAAGGAAGCGTGCGCTCCGAAAGCGGTCCTTCCCTTGTGACCTCCCGGGCCTCATGTTAGGCTCCGATCCACGTCGAAACACCAGCCACCGTCGCGCCGGACCCTCTTCCGACGAACTCAAGAAGTGCTGCTGCCACGGACTCGCCATACCGTCTTCGTCCTTCTCCTCGCCGGCCTCGCCCGAGGGGCGATTGGCATGGAAGGCTCGGCCGCTTCCGCGGACCGCCCGGCGACGGCAGCCCCCGATTCGGCACGGATCGCCGCCCTCGAATCCGCCCTCCGCGCCAGCCCCGCCAGCCACGAGGCAGCCCATGCCTTCCGCCTTGCAGCGCGGGACGCCGACCGGGCCGATCATGCCGTCCAGGTCCTCGAGGAGCTCCTGGATCAGGACCGGAGCCAATCCGCCGTCGCGCTGCAGCTCGCGCTCGCCCAGGTCGATCAGCTGCGCGAACCCGAACTCGATGGGATCACTCGCGCGATGATCGCGGGCCGGGCCAACAACCACCTCACCACGATCCTCAACCGGGACCCGGCCAGCTGGGCGGCACGCTACTCACGAGGGATGACCCACCTCCTGTGGGCACGGGCCGCCCGTCACTCGGGAGCTGCGGTCAACGATCTCGAGCGGCTCGCCTTGCTGCAGGAGACCCTCCCCCATGAGCCCTACTTCGTGCATGCACTCATTGGACTCGGGGATGCCTACGCCATGAACATCCAGCCGGCGCAGGCGAACACGACCTGGCGCAAAGGGCTCGTCCAGTTTCCTGACAATGCCGAGCTCTTGCGCCGCGCCGCCATGGACAAGGACGAGATCGAAGCCTTCATCACCGCCGAGTACAGCCTTGAAAGGCCCTTCGATACGGATCTGAGCTTCCTGTGGACCGAGTAGCGACCGGCCGCGGCGCGCGGCGCGGCTCCGCCCTGCTGTTGCCGGCCCTGGCCATCGTGGCCCTGGTTGCGCTTTCGGTTCGACTGATCTACCTCGCCGAGATCCAGACGAGTCCCTTCTTCCACGTACCCGTCATCGATGCCGAGGCGTATGACGCGATGGCGCGCCGAATCGCGGCCGGCGACCTCGAGGGCGGGAAGACTGCCTTCTGGCAGGCACCGCTCTACCCCTACTTTCTGGCCGCTCTCCGTTCCCTGGCCATGGGGTCCATCGGCGTTCGTGTCGTCCAGTTCGTCCTCGGCACGTTGACCGCGGTGCTCCTTGCTGGCCTTGCAGCCCGGCTTCTCGGGCGCCGTGCCGGACTCATGGCTGGATTGGGCGCCGCGCTCTACGGCCCTCTCCTGTTCTTCGAGAGCCGGCTACTCGCACCCAGTCTCATCCTGTTCCTGAACGTCGCCGGCCTCGTGGCGCTCGACCGGGCGCGGGCGAGTACACGTCTCGGCCCGCGCGTG
Source organism: Candidatus Eiseniibacteriota bacterium (assembly GCA_963823555.1). Lineage (GTDB taxonomy): Bacteria > Eisenbacteria > RBG-16-71-46 > CAVPCR01 > CAVPCR01 > CAVPCR01. The sequence continues at coordinate 1,696,144 of CAWGMA010000001.1, forward strand.
CTGGCCGGCGTTCTGTTCGGGCTCGCCGCGCTCGCCCGCCCCGATGCTTTCCTCGTCGCGCTCGTGCTCGGCGTGGGACTCGGGGTCATGGAACGGCGACAGGCACCGTCGCCAGCGGGGCGGCGGGCCGCCGGAAGGCGGGCCGTGGCCTTTCTCGCCGCGGCGCTTCTCGTGACGCTCGCCGCCACCGCACGCAACTGGATCGTCGCCCGCGACCTGGTCTGGGTGAGCTCCAATGGCGGCATCAATTTCTATCTCGGCAACAACGCCGAGTCGGATCAGACGATCGAGATCCGACCCGGCCTCGAGTGGGCGGCTCTGGTCGAGAGACCGCATCTGGAAGCCGGCCTCACCCGGGCCTCCGATCGCTCGCGCTTCTTCTACCGCGAGGCCGGTCGCTTCATCCGGCAGGAGCCGCTGGCCTGGGCCTCGCTCATGGCCAAGAAGACAGCCCGCTTCTTCGCCGGCTACGAGATCCGACGAAATGAGGATGCCTATGAATTCCGGCGGGAATCTCGGCTCCTGAGTTTCCTCCTGTGGCGGGCCGGCTCCTTCGGCTTTCCCTTCGGCCTCGTCTCGCCCCTGGCGCTCATGGGTGCCGTACTGCTCTGGCCGCGCCGGCGCGATCTCGCCCACGTCTATCTGTATGCCGGGGCCTATGCGCTCGCTGTCATCGCCTTCTTCGTCACGGCTCGCTACCGGCTCCCCGTCGTTCCCGCCCTTCTCATTCTGGCGGCAGGGGCGGTGGACTGGGTGCTGGCCCGGCGCCGCGTGCCCGGGACCGTGTTCCGCTTCGCCCTCGTCGGGATCGCCCTGGCCCTCATCCTCAACCTGAATGCGGCCACGCCGCGCATCGATGCGTCCGGCGAGTACTGGCGGCTCTTCGCGACCGCCGAGTTCGAGCGCGGGAACTACGCGCAGGCCATCGTGGCGCAGGCGCGGGCACTCGAAGCCGACCCGGAGCGTGCCGAGCTGCACTACGACCAGGGGATCTACCTGGCCGCTGCCGGAGACACCGCCGGCGCCGTGGCGGCCTATCGCCAGGCGATCGCGCTCGCTCCGGACTTCGGCGAGCCCAAGGTCAACCTCGGGAACTTGCTGGTCCGTGCGGGCGACTATCGCACGGCGGTACGGCTGTTCATCGAGGCCGCGGTCACCGACCCCAACCTCGTCCCGGCCCAGATCGCCGTGGGCAACGCCTTTCTCAACTCGGGTCACCCCGACTCGGCCCTGGCCCGCTTCGATCGCGCCGCAACACTGGATCCTGAAAGCGTGGAAGCGGTCCGCGGGCGGATCGCCGCCCTCATGGGCCTCGGGCGTGGCACGGAGGCCGTGGACGCCGCCCGCGAAGCGATCGTCCGCTTCGGCGAGCGGCCCGATCTCCTTGCCGCGCTGGGGCGAGCGCTCAAGGGTGTCGGGCGCAACGAGGAGGCGGTGGCCGCCCTGGGCGCCTCCCTGCGGGCCGAGCCGGGCCAGGCTGAGACCTGGGTCGCGCTCGGGCAGTGCTACCGTAATCTGGGGCAACTCGAGGATGCCGCCGAGGCGCAGAAGCAAGCCATTGCCCTCGCCCCCGGTCTGGTCGCGGCGCACGTCAACCTGGCCGATGTCCAGGCGCGCCGCGGGTTCTATGATCAGGCCATCGCCTCCCTGCAACAGGCGCTCGCCCTCGATCCCTACAACGAAGCCGCGGCCTACAACCTGGCCGTCGTCCATGCGGAACTGGGCGAAGATCGGCAGGCGATCGCTCTCCTCGAGCAGCTGCTGCTCAGGAATCCAGAGCACGGACCCGCACAGCACGCGCTGGCTCGACTTCGCGGGGAGGAGGTCCCTCACCCCTAGGCGAGAAAGAGATGCTGGTCCGCTCCCGGCTCGCGCTCTATCTCCTGCCGGGACGGATCCTGGACGCGGGGCTCACGGCTCAACCGGTCGGCACCGCCGAGGGCCGGGAGCGTTGTCAGCTCTTCACCATCGATGATCTGCGCCGGCGGTAGCTGCGCGCGAGCTCGAGGAAGATGCCGAGATCGCGATCGAGGTGGGACTGAGTGCCGTCGAAGTAGAAGATGCGAACCGGAATCCCGTCGTGGTCGCGACTCAGCTTGGGATACACCGCCTCGGATACGATCCCGTTCATGCACGTGAACGGACTGATGTCGATGATCCCGTCGCAACCCTTCGACCAGAGATAGACCGCCTTGCCGACGTTGAGCACCATCTCGCCGTAGACTCCCTCGGCGGGCAGATACGGCTCGGCGAGATCGGTCACGGCGGCGATCGATGATGGCTCCTCGCGCCCCGCAAAGAGCGCGTGGAATGGCTCGATCAGGGCGTGCTCGTCACGGCGCTGGAACTTCTCCTTGAGGAAGGCCACGAGCATCCTCTTGCTCCAGCGCTCGCCGGCATAGGGCAGCCATTTCCGCCGTTGCTCGAGATTGGTGTAGTAGATCCACTCGGTGAGGTCGGAGATCCAGGCCTCTCCACCCTGTTCCTCGAGGCGCCGGATCAGCTCCTCGTTGCTGAAGGTGTTGAGGCGACAGAAGATCTCACCGACGATTCCGATGAGAAGGCGCTCCTCGTGCCGCTGCGGGATCGCGGCGAAACGCGCTGCGGCCTGCGTCAAGTGCCTGCGAGCGCCGCCATCATCTCCTTGCCCGATCGACCGCCCTGCTCGAGCTCTCGTTCGACCGCGGCGACGGCACTGGCATGAACGGCATCCGTCATCCCTCGTTCCGCCTCGTAGGGGCGAACGCGCAACAGGGCCTTGCGCAGGATATCGGCGACCAGAAGGGAGCGCCACAGAGCTCGCTGCAGACCGCGGGTATCGATCCCCAGCTCCTGGTAGCCGCTCGTACTCGATGGCGAGACCACCAGCGCCGCTTCGGCTCCGACCGAGTCGAGGACGCGACGAAGGAACGGCGCGTACTGCCCGAAACGACAGGGCCCGGGAGCGTGCGGCATGAAGAAGGCGATCCGCTCGGGCTGAGCACCCGGAGCCATGACGATCTTGAGCGCGTCGCCGAGCGTGAGCCGCTCCGGGAAGCACTCCTCGCCCGACGTGTAGCGCCCTCCGAGCTCCAGCGTCTCGCCGTCCGAGGCGGGGAACGGCACCGCGTTGAGCCCGAATGCGCGCAGGGTGGCGGTGAAGCAGCGCGCCGAGCTCACGCTCATCCGCGGCACGTAGAGCACCCGCTCGCGCAGAGGCGGGCCCTCGACGGCACGGTCGTTCGGGAACTCCACGGCACCCCCAGGTGCCGGCGGCCGGTTCATTTCACCGGTATCCCGGCGCCGTCGCGGGCGCTCCGGGCATCTCCCGGGGCATGACGCCTGACCAGGGTGCCCCCGCCGTGGCCCTCTTCTCCCCGCCCGCCCGGCTCGGGTCCGAGAGCCTCCGTCGCTTCGCCCCCCCCCGCCACCTCTTCCTTCCAGCGCCGGAGGAACCCCTGGCTGTCGAGATAAGCCTCGACTCGCGTCAGCATGCCGGCGTCGTTGGCGTGTCCATCGAACTGCAAGGTCAGAAAGGCCTGCCCGAACGCGTCGCGGACGAAATGCTTGATGTAGGAATCCGGCCCGCACTTGAAGTTGGTGATGTAGATGAGATGCAGGTCGGAGTGCTGCGCGGCCTCGCGGCATGCGGCGAGGATCTTTCGTCCGTAACTCCAGAACATGTTCGCGTTGACGTCTTCGAGGGTGCGGTCATCGGCGGACAGGAACTCGAGCGGCAGGACGTTGACCCCGTAAAGATCGCGGAGCTTGCGCGGGACATCGAGGTTGACGACGGAATCGAACAGGTTGTAGGGCCGGCCGACCAGCAGCACCGCCGGTTCGCGAGTCGCCTTGAGCGTGGCGAGTGCCTCCTGGCCGGCCTCCCGGACCCGTTGCCGGAAGCCGGCGAGCGCCGCTTCCCCGGCGCGGAGCGCCCGCTCGACCTCGCGCCGCCTGACCCCGTAACGGCGAAGCGAGTCGTGGAGCGGCTCGACGAGCGCCGAGCGTCCAGCCCGGAAGCGGATCAACGGATGCACGATGCGCTCGGCTTCCGCCTCGAAGGTGTCGGCCGCACACAGAACATAGGGCAACGTCATCACCCAGGGACAGAAGAAGCTCTGGATGTCCGGGTGCGTACCCTCCGCGTTCACGTAGTTGGGGACGAAGATGAAATCCGTGTCGTCGATGGCGAGCGCGGCCTGGACATGACCATGCGCGACCTGGATCGGGAAGCAGGGCTCCGCCACGGCGGCCTCGACCCCGTCGTGGGCGATCGCTCGGTTGGTCTCCGGCGTCAGCTCGACGCCGAACCCGAGTTCCCTGAAGAACGCGTTCCAGAACGGGAATCGATCGTGGAAGTAGAGGGCGCGCGGGAAGGCGACCTTGCCGCGCCGGCCCCGGCCCGGGGCGTAGTCGGAGAGGAGCCAGGCCTTCCGCTCCCGGACCAGATCGTCGATCACGGGCTGGTGCTCCACCTTGGAGCGCCGCCGGTAGCGGTCGCCGCATTGATCGCCCCAGTACGTCTTCTCTCCTTCGACACGGAACTCCTGCATGTCGCAACGGTTCTCGCAGGCCCGGCAGGTGAACTCACGGATGCGGTAGTCGACCTGGCCCAGATCCCAACCCCTGAACCGGGTACCGCCGGCGAGGGTGGGCTCCTTCTCCCAGGCGAGGAGTGCGGCACCGACCGCCCCGATCACGCCGTTGTAGGGCGGAACGATGATCTCGCGGTCCAGGATCTCGGCAAAGGCTGCGGCCACCGCATCGTTGTAGGCCGTGCCACCCTGAAAGAAGATGGTGCCGTCGATCTTGCGTCCCCGCACGACCCGATTGATGTAGTTCGTGGCCACCGACAACGCGAGTCCGGCGAGCAGATCATCGGTCGCCGCACCACGCTGCTGGTACGCGTTCACGTCGCGCTCCATGAACACCGTGCAGCGCTCGCCGAGACGGACCGGCGTCGTCGAGGCCAGGGCCCGGCTGGCGAACTCACCCTTGATGCAGACCCCGAGCTCCTCGGCACGCTCCTCGAGGAAGGAGCCGGTACCGGCGGCACAGGCCTCGTTCATGGCGAAGTCGACGACCACACCGTCCTCGATGCGGATGTACTTGGCGTCTTGCCCGCCGATCTCGAAGATGGTGTTGACCTCACCACCCAGCATGGTGCGGGCGATGAACGCAGCACCGGTCTTGTGGGCGGTGATCTCGTCGTTGATGGTGTCGGCTCCGACCAGCTCGCCGATGAGCTCGCGCCCCGACCCGGTCGTTCCCACGGCGCGTACGGCGACGCGCGCCCCCAGCTCGGCCTCGAGTTCGGCGAGAGCCGCCGTCACCACTTCGACCGGACGCGCCTGGGTCCGCGTGTAGATCTCGCGAACTACGCGGCCCTCACGATCGAGAAGGACCACATTGGTCGACACCGATCCGATGTCGATCCCCAGCGTGACCTCGACCGGATGGCCGTTCGATGGTAGAGCGAAGGGCCGCAGCCGATCGCGGAGGCTCACCACCTTCGTCATCGATAGGCGGCGACTGCGGGGGATCCCCGCGGATTCGAGGGCCGAGCCGGCGAGGTCGCCGACGGCGAGCGCGCGATGCTCCGCGGCCGCTGCCTCCCGAACGGCGCAACCGATGGCCGCATGGGCGGCGTGGTGTACCGGCACGCGGAGGTCATCGCCGAGAGCGAAGGTCTCACCAAGGGCGCTGACCACCATGGCGTTCGCCGCCACCCCACCGACGAAGAGCACCGGCGGGCGCGGGGTCTTGCCCTTGGCCACCGCGGCGTTGAAGTTGCGCGCCACCGTCTCGCAGAGCCCGCGCAGAACCTCGGGCGGGAGGTAGCCCTTCTGCTGAGCATGGATCATGTCGCTCTTCGCGAACACCGAGCAGCGCCCGGCGATCTTGGCCGCCCGCTCGCTGTCGCACGCAATGCGACCGACCTCCTCGATGTCGTAGCGGAGGCGACCCGCCTGTTGATCGAGGAAGGACCCGGTGCCGGCGGCACAATCGCCGTTCGTCTGATAGTCGACGATGGCGAACTCCCCGGATATCGGGTCGGGCTCGAAGACGAGCATCTTCGAGGATTCCCCGCCGATCTCGAAGAGCGAACGCGCCTCAGGATCCACGACCCAGGTGGCTTGCGCCAGGGCCCGGAATTCGTTCTCCTCCGGCAGGCCGAGCGCCCGCGCAACCAGGGCTCCACCCGAACCGGTGACCCGCACGCCATCGACGCGACCATGCGGCAACCGAGCCAAGATGTGGGCCAGGAGCTCTCGCGCCGCCTCCAGCGGACGGCCCTTGATCCGGCGGTACGAAGTGATACTGACGGCGGCCGGACTCCCCGAAAGCTCAAAGCGGAGGGGAGTGGGATGCCAAACGGGAGATGATCCCGCGAGCTTGCTCACGAGGTCGGCATCATGCCCGCTTCCCAGAATGGCGGCCTTGATTCCGACCGCACCCAAGTCGAGTCCGAGATACACCACGACTTCAGGCCCTTGAATCCATAAGTTCCTGCGTGAATATGGCAGCTGTCCTTCCGGGCTCCACCGGGGGGGGTGCCGCCGCAGAGGCTACGGGTTGAGAACCACAAGTGCAAGCGTTGTATGATGGGTCGTCGTCTGGACCGAGGACCGAGGGGGGGAACGACGTCGTGAAGCGATGGATCCGCCGCATCGGCATTCTGGCCGCGCTCGTTGCCGCTGTGGTCCTGCTGCGCCTTACCGTATTCCGCCCGGCTCCGGTGCCGGTCACGGTCTTCGCCGTCGATCGCGGCCGAGTCGAGTCGACGGTCGTCAATTCCCGCGCCGGCACGGTGCATTCCCGCAACGAAGCGCAGCTCAGCCCCGGGCTGAGCGGCGCCATCAAGGAGATTCGTGCCGAGAAGGGCAGCCGTGTCCGGAAAGGCGACCTGCTACTCCGCCTCGACGACGCCGAGTACCGCGCCCAGGTGCGGCTCTCGGAGCGCGCGCTCGACGCGGCCCGAAGCAGCGAACACGAGGCTTGCCTGACCGCCGAGCAAGCGGAACGGGAACTCGCGCGAAGCCGGAGCCTCTTCGCCAAGGGCTTCGTCTCGGATAGCGGGATCGAGAGAGCGCAGACCGACCGGGATGTCGCTGCCGCCGGATGCACAGCGGCGACCGAGCGCGTCAAGCAGGCGGCAGCCGCCCTGGCTGCGGCCCAGGCCACCCTCGACAAGACGGTCCTCGCTGCCCCCTTCGATGGCGTCGTCGCCGACGTCCGGGCGGAGGAAGGCGAATGGATCAGCCCGTCGATGTCGGGCCTCATGATCCCACCCGTCATCGATATCGTCGATCCTGACCACCTCTATGTCCGCGCCCCGCTCGACGAGGTCGACGCGGGGCGCATCGCCATCGGGCTCCGCGCCCGGATCACCATGGACGCTTTCCCCGACCGCACCTTCCTCGGAACGGTGAGCTGGATCGCTCCCAAGGTCGACGCGCGGGAAGAACAGAACCGCGTTCTCCCCGTCGAGTGCACATTCGACGCCGAGGACGATCTCGACAGGGTCCTGCCCGGCCTCTCGGCCGATATCGAGGTGATCCTCGATGCGCGCGACGACGTGCTGCGGATCCCGAGCTATGCCCTACTCCAGGGCGACAAGGTCCTGGTGATCAACTCCGGGAAACTCACCGAGGAAGAAGTCAGGGTCGGCCTCAAGAACTGGTCCTACGCCGAGATCCAGAGCGGCCTCGAGGCGGGCCAAAAGGTCGTTGTCTCCCTCGACCGGGCCGAGGTGCGAGCGGGGGCCCGGGCCGAGATCCGCGATGAGCTCGCGCCGTGAGCCCGCCATGATCGAGCTCGAGGACATCTCCCGCACATTTGACGTCGGCGGCCGACCCGTGCACGCGCTCCAGGACGTCGATATCCAGATCGGCGACGGCGAGTACGTCGCCATCATGGGGCCCTCCGGCTCCGGAAAGTCGACCCTCCTCAACATTCTCGGCTGCCTCGACCGCCCGTCGTCCGGCCACTACCGGCTCGACGGTCAGGATGTCGCTCCGATGTCGGAACGCGAGCTATCGCGGATCCGCGGCCACAAGATCGGCTTCGTGTTCCAGTTCTTCCATCTGATTCCGCGTCTCAAGGCGCGGGAGAACATCGAGCTGCCCATGATCTTCGCCGGGATCGAGCCCCGCGAGAGGCGGCGCCGCATCGATCGAGCGCTCGACGCCGTGGGCCTCCCCGAGCGGGCCGACCACCGTCCGGAACAGCTCTCCGGCGGCGAGCGGCAACGAGTGGCCATCGCTCGCGCCATTGTCATGGAACCCTCGATTCTGCTAGCCGACGAACCGACCGGAAACCTGGATACCGACTCCGGCAATGAGATCGTGAAGCTGATCGAGGGCCTCAATGCCAACGGCCTCACCCTCATCATCGTGACCCACGACCCGGAGATCGGTAGCCGGGCGCGCCGACTCATCCGACTGCGTGACGGGCACAAGGTCCTGGACGAGGCGAACCGCGGAGCACCCGATGACCGGCAGTGACATCCTCCGGTTCAGCACGGGCGCGCTGCGTGGCCACCGGCTGCGAACCGCGCTCTCGCTCCTGGGTGTCGCGATCGGCGTCGCCTCGGTGATCCTGCTCACCAGTCTCGGCGAGGGCGCCAGGCAGTACGTGATGGGCGAGTTCGCCGCGCTCGGATCGAATCTCGTGATCGTGGTGCCGGGGAAGACCGAGACCAGGGGCATGGCTCCCCTCCTCAGCGAGGCGCCGCACGACCTGACGATGGCTGACTTGCGGGCCCTCGAGCGCCGCATCCCCCTCATCCGCGAGACCGCTCCGCTGGCCCTCGGCACCGCGCCCGTGAGCCACGGATCACGCAGCCGGCAGATCCCGGTCATCGGCACCACGGCTCCCTTCATCCGCGTCCGCCGGCTCCATCTGGGCCTGGGCCGCTTCCTGCCGCCCGGTGAGGCCGGGGAGGACAGCCGCCTGTGCGTGATCGGCGCCAAGGTCCAGAGCGAGCTCTTTCCGGGTCAGAACCCGCTCGGCCAGAGCATCCGGGTGGCCGACTACCGTTTCCGTGTGATCGGAGTCATGGCCTCGACGGGCACCTCGATCGGAATGAACATCGACGACATGGTCGTGGTGCCGGTGGAAACCGCCCTCAGGATCTTCAATCAGACCAGCCTGTTCCGGATCCTGGTTGAAGCCAATGCGTACGATGATCTGGACCATGTCCAGGAGGAAGTGATCTCGGTCCTCAAGGAGCGCCACGACGGCGAGGAGGATGTCACCGTCCTCACCCAGGACTCGGTGCTGTCCACCTTCAGCGACATCCTGGGCATGCTCACCGCCGTCCTGGTCGGCATCGCGGCGATCTCACTCAGCGTGGCCGGGATCGGCATCATGAATGTGATGCTGGTCACGGTGGTGGAGCGAACCCGGGAGATCGGGCTCCTCAAGGCTCTGGGCGGGACCCGCTCCCAGATCGTCCTCGTGTTCCTGGTGGAAGCGGCGATCATCTCGCTGTGCGGCGGACTCGCGGGCCTGGCCGTGGGCATCGGCGCCGGGCAGCTGGCTCGGCACTTCCTCCCGGATTTCCCCATCCAGCCGCCGCTGTGGGCAGTGGCCGCCGCGGTCGCGATCTCGATCCTGGTGGGAGTCGTCTTTGGCGCCCTTCCGGCTCGCCGCGCGGCGCGGCTCGACCCGGTGGCGGCGCTGGCACGACGGTAGAGGGTGTGACGGTGGACCTCAGGAGCATCATCGAGGAGCGCCCATGACGTTCGAGGACGGACTCCGGCACGGCGTGCGCGCCATCCTCGCCTACCGCCAGCGCTCCGCGCTCACCATGCTCGGCATCACGATCGGCATCGCCTCCGTCATCCTCCTGACGTCGATCGGCGAAGGCGCCCGCGTCTACATGCTCGACAAGTTCACCCAGTTCGGCACCAACCTCATCGCCGTCAACCCCGGTCAGACCGAGACCAGCGGCATCCCGGGAATGATGGGTGGCACGACGAATCCGCTCACCATCGCCGATGCCGAGGCCATCGGCCGGATGCCGGGTGTCATGGAGATGGTGTCCTTCATCTCTGGAACAGCCAATGTCGAGTTCGGCGAAAGAAGCCGCGATGTCGTCATCTACGGGGTCACGGCCGGCATGCCCGCCGTGCTCCAGTTCGGGGTTCGCCAGGGCCGCTTCCTCCCCCCCGGCGATCCCCGCCGCGGCTCGCCCGTGAGCGTGCTCGGCCCGAAGCTCAAGCAAGAGCTGTTCGGAAACGCCAACGCCCTGGGGGAACATGTCCGCATCGCCGGACAGCGGTTTCTCGTCATCGGAATCATGGAGCCGAAGGGGCAGTTCCTCGGCTTCGATCTCGACGATTCCGCCTATATCCCACTCGCCATCGCGCAGTCCTTGTTCAACAAGCAATCGCTGATGGAGATCGACATCACCTTCAACCACTCTGTGGAGCCCGACACGCTGGCAGCGCATATCCAGCGACTCCTGATCGAGCGCCACGACGGCCACCAGGACTTCACCATCACCACCCAGACCGACATGCTGGCCACCACGGACCGCATCCTCCGCATCGTGAGCCTTGCCGTGGCCGGCATCGGGGCCATCTCGCTTCTCGTCGGCGCGATCGGCATCCTCACCATGATGTGGATCTCGGTCAGCGAGCGCACGAGCGAGATCGGCCTGGTCAAGGCCATGGGCGCCACCCACGCCCAGATCCTCTGGCTCTTCCTCGGGGAGGCCATCCTGCTCTCCACTCTCGGCGGCATCGCCGGCCTGGCGGCCGCGCTTGGAATCGGCGCCCTCTTGCGCCTTGCCCTGCCCGGATTCCCGATCAGCACTCCACTCCCCTACGTGGTCCTGGCCCTGGCCCTGAGCTTCTCGGTCGGGGTCCTGAGTGGCATCCTCCCCGCGCGGCGCGCCGCCAGCCTGGACCCCATCCAGGCCCTGGCCGCCGAGTGAGCAAGGTGGCGCGGATCCCCACCGGGTGCCCCGCCGGGTTCAGGCATGGCTATCGCCAAGCTCATGATTCAGCAATGGAATAGCGATCACGACTGAAGTGCCGTCGAGGAGTCGCCTGCGGCCATCCTCGGGCGAAGGCGTTTCGCTCTCCCTCCCCCTTCTCCCCCTCCAGCTGCAGCGCCGAAGCGCGAATCAATCCCGGGCCGCGTCCTTCCGTCTTGCCTCGCCTACCGTTGTCCCGGGGGCGCCGCGTCATGCTCCACCCGGACCTGCTCGGTCGCGCGCCATGGCCGACTCGACCAGCAGCGCATCGGCACACCCTCCGGACCGACTCTCGGCGCCGCCGCTGTGCTCGTCCGAGAGCTCCGAGCCCCGCCCGGAGGCAAGCAATTCCCAGGGTTTTTTTGCCACGGAACAAAAGAAAGTGGCGTTTCCCCCTATAAAATGCGGTATAAGCGCTGGGCAATGGATGTGGGGCGCGCCGCAGGAGCCGGGAATCGCCCGGCACCCTCCGGAAGCCGCCCTCTTGACCTCTCGCTCCATGGATTTGGAGGTAATTGAAGTGGCTGCCAAGAAGACAGCAAAGAAGGCCGCGAAGGCGACCGGCCCTGCGGCATACCGTTTTGCCAAGGCCGACAGGGCGCGCAGCAAGAGTCAGATCGTGGGCAACATCGCCGAGAAGACCGGCCTCACGCGCAAGCAGGTAGTGAGCGTATTCGACGCCATGTCGTCGATGCTCACGACCGACTTGAAGAGTGGCCCCAAGGTCTTCAGCCTCGCCGGACTGGCGAAGTTCACGGTTCAGTACAAGCCGGCCACCAAGGCGCGCAAGGGCATCAATCCCTTCACCGGTGAAGAGACGATGTTCAAGGCCAAGCCGGCGCGCAACGTGGTGAAGATCCGCGCCCTCAAGGCCCTGAAGGACGCCGTCTGATCCACACCGAGCACTAGGGCCCGCGGCCAATGAAACGCGGCCCGCAGGCGTTCAGCTCGCACCTGCCCCCGAGTGGGCTTCCAGCGAGCTGACGCATGCGGGCCGTCGTTGCTTGAGCTGCCCTTGGGCGAGCCCTTTGAGAATGGCGGGCGGGAATCTCCCCGGCCGTTAGCGCAACGCCTCTCCGATCGCGCCCCGGACTTTCCCCTGCACCCCCTTCAACTTGAAGCCGAGCAGGATCAGGATGATGCCCTTCAGGATGGCGAAGAGGGCGATCAACGAGATGATGGCGAGAGCGCCGACCCCCGGGCGGAACACACAGTAGAGCCCGAATGCGACGGACAACAGACCGCTCAGGATCAACCAGAACTCGCCTTGGATCTCCTTGCGCAGCTGCAGGGCGGCGATGATCTCAGCAACACCCTTGAGAATGGCCCAGGTTCCGATCAGGATGAGGAGCGCGACCGCCGTGGCTCCAGGGCGCGCCAGAGTCATCACGCCCAGGGCCAAGCTCGCCAAGCCGCTGATCAAGTACCAGCCCCACCGCTCCCCCTTGAACGCGGTGAGCAGCGCCACGAGGCCATCGATGAGGAGATACATGCCAAAGAAGATGAGCAGAACGTAAACGGTCATGCCAGGAGAAGCCAGCGCTGCAATGCCGAAGATGATGGCCAGGATTCCATGCACAACGAAGAGCCACCAGTTCTTGAGCCATGGCAGAATCATCAATCCCTCCTCGTGACGACAAAGCGATCCCGGAGATCTTGCCAGTGACAAGCCGAGCGTCCGGGCATGCGGAGAGGTGGTATCACATGCCACGTTGCGGGTCAAGGATGGCCCGGCCCGCAGGCGGGTGCGGGAGGCGCGGGCACCCCCGTCGGTCTCGCTTCCCGCCCCCAAGCGCGATCTCCGAAGTACCAGTCGATACCCGCAGCTCGATGGCGGCGCAGGAGATACAGATCCTCCCGCCGCTCCCCGCGCGACGTCCCGGTCGTCTTGTTGACGTCGAGGAGGATCGGCTTGCCATCCACGACAACATAGTCGAGCTTGCCATAGTCGAGGCCCATCTCCTGCCGCCACGTCTCGATTTCGTGATGAGGCGTCACGGTCTCGGTGCGCACCACCGAGGCATCGTTGACAATCGGCTTGGAAGACACGAGGCGAGTGCAACTCGAGCGGTCACCGAGAAACTGATAGATGCGTGTGTGATACATTCCGTTCTCGACTTCAGGCTGGAACTTCTCGATCACGAGCCGGCGGTCCCGGAAGCAGCGCCCCGGGACCGCGCCCAGCGAATCGAAGATCTGGTAGTCCTGCGCCGACAGGAAGGGCGGCCGGCGCCCGGCCAGGCGTTCCACGAGCCGCACCGCGAGCATCACCGTCTCGTGCCCCCGGGCCCAACTCGGCTCGAAGAGCCAGCGTTCCGGCCGGCCGGCGTTGTTGAGGTCCGACTTGACGATGACGCGGCCCATCCACGGCGCATCCGGTCGATGGATCAGGTTCTCGCTGAACGCCGACTTGCGAATGTCCCGCACCCGCCCGTTCAGCACGAGCGGATAGCGGGCGGCGAATTCCAGGTACTCCTCGGGCACGACCGATAGATCGATGTGAACGAGAATCAGGTCGGCTGGCACTCGCTCCCGCGTACCGAACAGGAACACAACCTCGTAACCGGCTTCCCGCCAGAATTCTGCGAGGTGATAGACGGCATACACGGACAGCTTGCGCCCGCGATCCTTCCGGTGAAAGAGCACGGCGAGACGCCGGCCCTTGCCTGGCAACCCATCACCAGCTACCAAGAATCGAGATCTCCCGCTGAACCCGGGACCATCTGCCTCGGCTACTCGCGATAGCGCTCGGGCATGGTGTAGGTGTAGACGTTCCCGTCGAGGATCAGGAGCATCACGTCTCCCCGCGGATGCCAGCGCAGGCAGCTCATCTGGGTGCCCGGGACCGCCACCACGATCTTGACGACGTTCTCCGGTTCGGTGTTTGGCTCGGTGACGAAGATGGCATCGCGTAGCGTACCGTCTCTGAGTCGCGAGCGGTAGGCCACGTAGCGTCCGCTCGGGGACCATGCCGGGTAGTCATCGTCGGTACCGTCGGCATTGGAGAGCCCACCGGGCAAGCGGTCCGGCATCGACACCGCGTCGGGGATGCGATCGGGATCGCCGCGCGGGACGACGAAGATGCGCTGCCCGCGATCGCCATCCATCGCCGCATACGCGATGCGCTGCCCGTCCGGGGAAATCGTGGGATGCCGGACTCCGGTGAGACCGTCGCGCTCGACCTGATCACCGCTGCCTCCCAGCCCCAACGTGCGAATCGCGTCCCGGCCGATCTCGACATAGACCAGGTTTCCTCCGTCCGGAGAGAACGTCGGCTCGTACCCGGTCACCCACGCCCGGGGCTCCCCGCCCGGCGTGAGGACATGGATCCAGTTCTCGGTCTCGCCGAAGGCATGTCCATCATAGGCGACCTGGTTCCCCACCGGGGACCAGTCGAGGTTGGCAATCGTGAATCGTGGCTGGCCGAATACCGGGGTCGTCGGCGGGAAACACCGGTAGTCGAGGCAGCCCTGGGTCACGGCACCGGTCAGGAGATGGTGCGACACGGCTTCGATGGGTACCCGGAGGGCGATCGTGATGAAAGCGAACCGATCTGGACCCTCCGGAGCCTGGAGCCAGCTCACGGAATCGGTGAGAAAGTCGTTGTCGCCCTCGGTGATGACGAACCCGGGCTCGGGGCCGAGGTCGGGATCAGGGGTACTGGTGGGAGCGCTGCAACCGGTCAGAATCGTGACGACCAGCCCAGCGACGATCGCGCCCGGGACTCCCCCGCCCCACCGTCGATCGGCTTGACGCTGGTCCATGATGACAGGCCTCCCCTCCCCGCGAATTCCCCGGAGCTTCGCTCGCAGAGGACTACCGGCTGCGATAGGGCTCCGGCATCGGGTAGGCATAGACGTCGCCGTCGATGATCACGAGCACGTACTCCCCGCTCCTGTGCCACCGCAGTCCGGTCATCTCCCGCCCGGGATCGATGGCCACGATGCGCACGGGATTGTTGAGGGCTCCGAACGCGTTGGTGATGAAGATGGCATTACGAATCGTGTTCTCGCGAATCTTCGTCCGGTAGGCGATGTATCGCCCTCCCGGGGACCACGCCGGATAGTCGTCGTCCGTACCATCCCCGCCCTGACCCCCCGGCAGCACGTCGGGATGGGAAACCACATCGGCAAGAAGCGTCGGGTCGCGGCGATCGTGCACGAAGATGCGGCGACCCCGTGTGCCGTCGATGGCCGAATAGGCGATGAAATCGCCATCCGGCGACACCACGGGATGAGCGGCACCGGAAAGGGCCTCGCGCAGGGTGGCTCCGCCGCCACTGGAGGGGTTGAACGACCGGAGCGCGTCCCGCCCGTTCTCGACGTAGATGACGAGGCCGGCATCCGGCGTGAAGCTGGGCTCGAAGCCGGTGAGCCAGCGCCGGGGCTCCCCCCCCGGCTGCATGGTATAGACCCAGGTCGCCTCTCGGGCCCGCTGACCCTGGAACGCCACGAAGGCGCCGCGCGGCGACCAGCTCACCTCCGATATCGAGAGACC
This sequence comes from Candidatus Eiseniibacteriota bacterium, assembly GCA_963823555.1. Taxonomy (GTDB): domain Bacteria; phylum Eisenbacteria; class RBG-16-71-46; order CAVPCR01; family CAVPCR01; genus CAVPCR01. Next base: position 1,711,607 of record CAWGMA010000001.1, read on the forward strand.
CGCCTCCTTGAAGATCTCCTGAGTCTGCGGAAAGCAGTCCTCACTGTTGCAGGCCGTCGTGAAATGGGCACTGAAGAGGTAATGGGAGGGGGCGTTGGTCGGAGCATCACGCGAGACGGCGATGAACGAGAAGCGGCCGAGCCCGCTGGCCGAGTCCTGCCAGCTCACCGAGTTCGTATCCCAGGCGTCGTCGCCCTCGATGAGGACGAACCCGATGTCGCCGAAGTCGCCGGGGGCGGTGGGGTTGTCGCTCCCCCCGCAGCCGGCCACCATGAGGCCCAGGATCAGAACGACCGACCCCCTCCAACCGAACATCCTCGACATGCGCGATCTCCCAGAGCTTCTGGCGCTGTAAACGACGTTGCCACCGCAAGCTAGCCGCATCTCCACAGAACCGAGGTGCGGGCCGCATCTTCCGGTTTCACTTGAACATACGGAAAGAACCGGGCTTCTGTGTCAGGAGTTCCTCGCTTCCCCGCCGCGGCTCGATGGGGAGGCTCCCGGCATTCCGGATCTCGCGTGCGGCCGCATCGCCTCACATGGCGCGCCGATACTCACCACCCACTTCGTAGAGCGCTTGCGTGATCTGACCCAGGCTCGCCACACGCACGGTCCGCATCAGCTCGGCGAAGATGTTGCCGCGTTCGGCCGCCACCTGCCGCAGCCGATCGAGGGCGGCTCGCGCCTCCGTCTCACGCTCGTGCTGGAAGGAACGCAGGCGGGAGATCTGACCGTCCTTCTCCTCGACCGTGGCCCGGGTCAGAGCGGGCACCGAGAGCTCGCTACGAAGCGCCGGATCGGGATGGATGAACGTATTGACGCCCACGATGGGGAGCTCTCCGGAGTGCTTGAGCCGTTCGTAGAGCAGCGACTCCTCCTGGATCTTCGAGCGCTGGTACTGGGTCTCCATCGCCCCGAGGACACCACCCCGCTCGTTCAACCGCTCGAACTCCTTGAGCACGGCTTCCTCGACCAGGTCGGTGAGCTCGGACATGATGTAGCTCCCCTGGTTCGGATTCTCGTTCTTCGCCACGCCGAACTCGCGGGCGATGATCATCTGGATCGCCATCGCCCGGCGCACCGATTCCTCGGTCGGCGTCGTGACCGCCTCGTCGTACGCGTTCGTGTGGAGCGAGTTGCAGCTGTCGTGGTAGGCGATGAGTGCCTGCAGCGTGGTGCGGATGTCGTTGAACTGCACCTCCTGCGCATGCAGGGAGCGCCCGCTGGTCTGGATGTGGTACTTGAGCTGCTGCGCCCGCGAGCCGGCCCCGTAGCGCTCGTGCATGGCCACCGCCCAGATCCGGCGCGCCACCCGCCCCATCACCGTGTACTCGGCGTCGAGCCCGTTCGAGAAGAAGAATGAGAGGTTCGGTGCGAAATCGTCGATCTTCATCCCGCGCGCCAGGAAGTACTCGACGTAGGTGAAGCCGTTGGCCAGGGTGAAGGCGAGCTGCGTGATGGGGTTGGCGCCGGCCTCGGCGATGTGATAGCCGGAGATGGAGATCGAGTAGTAGTTGCGGACCCCGTTCTCGACGAAGAACTGCTGCACGTCCCCCATCATCTTGAGGGCGAACTCGATCGAGAAGATGCAGGTGTTCTGCGCCTGGTCTTCCTTGAGGATGTCCGCCTGCACGGTGCCGCGCACGGTACGGAGGGTATGAGCGACGATCCGCCCCCGCTCCTCGGCTGTGGGCTCGCGCCCGGTCTCGCCCCGGAACCGCTCGACCTGCTGATCGATGGCCGTGTTGAAGTAGAGCGCGAGCATGATCGGCGCCGGGCCGTTGATGGTCATCGACACCGATGTGTTGGCATCGAGGAGATCGAAGCCGTCGTAGAGCGCCTTCATGTCGTCGAGGGTCGCGATCGAGACCCCGCTTTCCCCGATCTTGCCGTAGATGTCGGGGCGCTCGTGCGGGTCCTGCCCGTAGAGGGTCACTGAATCGAAGGCGGTCGAAAGACGCCGCGCCTTGTGGCCGCGACACAGGTAGTGGAAACGGCGATTGGTGCGTTCCGGCGGCCCCTCCCCCGCGAACATGCGGATCGGGTCCTCGTCCTGGCGCCGGAACGGAAACACACCGGCGGTGAACGGGAACTGGCCCGGCAGGTTCTCGAGCATCAGGAAGCGAACGATCTCGCCCTCGTCTCGCGTGTGCGGCAGGGCGACCTTCCGCACCGGGATGCCGGACAGCGTGATCGTGCGGAGCGGCGTATGCACCTCGCGGTCGCGTACCCGGTAGACGAACTCGTCCCCCTCGTATTCGGACCGCAGCTCAGGCCACGCCGCGAGCAGCACGCGCGCGCGATCATCGAGCTCGGCATCGGCCTGGGCCGCGAGCTCGTCGAGGCGCACCGCGGCGCTCTCCTCCCCGCGCGCCCTGAGCTCGGCTGCCGACGTGAGGAAAGCCTGCCGGCGCCGCGCCACGTCGACCTGCACCTCGGCTCGCGCGCGGTACGCGCGGGCGGTTCCAGCGATCTCGCCCAGATACCGCACCCGCTCCGGCGGGACGATCGTGTGCTTCCAGTCGGCGTGGAACCGGGGTGCCCACAACGCCCCGGGCTCCAGATCGGCGATCCCACCCTCGCGGAGCCGGGCGAGGAGAGCGACGTAGAGGGCGTTCACGCCGGGGTCGTGGAAGTGGCTGGCGATCGTGGGAAAGACCGGCAGATCCTCGTCGCCGGGCGGCGTACCGTGGAGATTGTGCCCGCGCCGGAACTGCTTCCGCACATCACGCAGGGCATCCTCGCTGCCGCGACGCTCGAACTTGTTGATGACGATCATGTCGGCGAGGTCGATCATGTCGATCTTCTCGAGCTGGGTCTGCGCCCCGAACTCGGAGGTCATGACGTAGATCGAGAGATCCGAGATGTCGACAACCGCCGCATCGCCCTGGCCGATGCCCGAGGTTTCGACCAGGATCAGATCGTAGCCGGCACCGCGCGCCACCTTGATCGCATCGGCCATGGCCGCCGTGAGCTCGGTCCCCGATCCGCGCGTGGCGAAGCTCCGCATGAAGACCCGCGGTGTGCGCAGCGCGTTCATCCGGATGCGGTCGCCGAGGAGGGCTCCACCGGAGCGCCGCTTGGAAGGATCGACCGCGAAGATGGCGACCGTCTTCTCGGGGAAATCGCTGAGGAAGCGGCGCACGAGCTCATCGGTGAGGGAGCTCTTGCCGGCGCCGCCGGTGCCCGTGATGCCGATCACCGGGACCCGGCGGTCGACCGCGGTCGCGAAGTGCAACCCTTCGAACACGCCATGGCCGTTGCCCCCGCTGGCCCGGCGCGTTCGCGCTTCGCCCCCGGCCCCGCTGCCGACGAGCACCGGACTTCCCGATTCGACAAGGGTGATGGCCCGCGCCACCAGCGGCGGCGCTTGCCAGGCGATCGTGGCGCCGTCGAGTGGCGCGCGCTCGAGGGTGGAGAAATCAGCGTTCTCCAGCAGATAGTTGATCATCCCCTGGAGACCCATCTGCCGCCCGTCCTCGGGGCTGAAGATCTTCGCCACCCCGTAGGCCTCGAGCTCGCGGATCTCATCGGGGATGATCACCCCACCCCCGCCGCCGAAGACCCGGATGTGAGGGGCGCCCTTGGCCTTGAGGAGATCGCAGACATACTTGAAGAACTCGAGATGGCCGCCCTGGTAGCTCGTGATGGCGAGGCCCTGGGCGTCCTCCTGGATGGCTGCGTCCACCATCTCCTCGGCCGAGCGGTTGTGGCCGAGATGGATGACCTCGGCGCCTGAGGCCTGGATGATCCGACGCATGACGTTGATCGCCGCATCGTGGCCATCGAACAGGGCGGCCGCGGTGACGATCCGGATCTTGTGGTGCGGGCTGTAGGGCTCGACTTCGCTCATCCTTGCTTTCCGAATTCGGGTTTGCGAACTCCGGGGACGAAAGCCGGCCCGAAGCGGTCCGACCGATCCATGATAGCCCGAGCGATCGATTCCTGGGGACCTGGATGGCCACCGGCGCCCCCCCCCTCTTGCGCGCCAGCGCCCGCTCCGAGGCGGCTCCGGATGCGCCCCACCCGACTTGAGCGCGACCCCCGACGGGCCTCATTCGGCCTCTGCCCCCCCGCCAGGCGGTGCCTAAACTTTGTGCACCCCGTTGCTTCACTTTTTCTTTGACGTCCCCAAGATGTGGGGCTATACCTACCGGCGCCCTCTAGATGTGGACTCCACGGATGTTTGGTGGAGCCCAGGCAGACCCGAGGACGGATCTGTTTCGAGCCCGTCCTGGGGCCTGCCCGAGGGTGGTGTCGGACAAGGCCCAGGTCTCCCCCTATCGCCCTTCGGTGCCCCAACCGGGCGGTTGGGTCAACATGCCCTCGCTCCACCTGCCAAGCCGAAGGCCCCCGTCCGCTCCCAGGCACAATCAACCATCGACCTATCGTTTTCCCAGTAGTTCGGGAGCGATCGGACCCTTCGCACTCGAACCCCCGCCCCCGCGGGTCACGGGAGGTGCCGCAGTGAGCATGGACGCCATGCACCCCACCGACGTTTCCGCCACCCAGTTTCCGACCTCCGTCTCCCCCTCGACGCCCACGCCGCAACCGAGCGCCGCTCCGTCTTCCACTCATTCCACGACGGAAGGGCCGCGCACGGGCCGCATGATCCGCCGCCGCTTCACGACTCCAGGGGTGGACCCGTTCACCGGGATCACCTTCGAGGAGCGCGACGCTCGCATCCAGAACTCCGACGGTTCGGCCGTCTTCGAGATGCGGGGAGCCGCGATCCCCGCCGACTGGTCGCAGCTCGCCTCGGACATCCTCGTCTCCAAGTACTTCCGGAAGACCGGGGTCCCGGGCACGGACTGCGAGAAGAGCGCGCGGCAGGTGGTCACGCGAATCGCCCGCACCATCCGCCAGGCCGGGGAGTCGCTCCACGGCTACTTCGCGGACGCCGAGGAATCGGAGACTTTCGAGGCCGAGCTCACCTACATGCTGATCCGCCAGATCGGTGCTTTCAACTCGCCGGTCTGGTTCAACTGCGGGCTCGCGCAGTCCTACGGCATCACCGGCCGCCCGGTGGGGAGCTGGGTCTGGGATCCGGCCGCTCAGGCGACCGTCCCGACCCGGGATGCCTACACCCACCCGCAGCTCTCGGCATGCTTCATCCAGTCGATCCAGGATGACCTGATGGACATCGCCGGGGCCGTCCAGCGCGAGATGCGGCTCTTCAAGTTCGGCTCCGGCACCGGGACCAACTTCTCCACCCTCCGCGCCGAGGGCGAGCGCCTCTCGGGCGGGGGCACGTCGTCGGGGCTCATGAGCTTCCTCGAGATCCTCGACCGCGCCGCCGGGGCCACCAAGTCGGGCGGCACCACCCGCCGCGCGGCCAAGATGGTGATCCTCGACGCCGACCACCCGGATATCGAGAAGTTCATCAACTGGAAGGCCCGCGAGGAGGAGAAGGCTTCGATCTTGATCGCCGCCGGCTACGAGTCGGACTTCAACGGCGAGGCCTACAAGACCGTGAGCGGTCAGAACTCGAACAACTCGGTGCGCCTCTCCGACGACTTCATGCAGGCCGTGATCGACGACCGGGAGTGGACCACGCACTTTCGCACGACCGGCGAGGAGGCCCGGACCTTCCGCGCCCGCGACCTGATGCAGCAGATCGCCTACGCGGCCTGGCGCTGCGCCGATCCCGGGCTCCAGTTCGACACCACCATCAACCGCTGGCACACGTGCAAGGAGAGCGGGCGCATCAACGCCTCCAATCCCTGCTCCGAGTACATGTTCCTCGATGACTCGGCCTGCAACCTGGCCTCGATCAACCTGATGAAGTTCGCGGGCGAGGACGGCACCTTCGACGTCGAGGGCTACCGCCACGCGGTGAGCGTGTTCACGCTGGCCATGGATATCATCGTCGATCAGGCGAGCTACCCGACGCAGGCCATCGCCCAGCACAGCCACGACTACCGGCCGCTGGGCCTGGGCTACGCCAACCTGGGCACGCTCCTCATGGTGAACGGCATCCCGTACGACTCGGACACCGGGCGCGCGACGGCGGCGGCCCTGACCGCCATCCTCACCGGGCGGGCCTATGCCACCTCGGCCGAGATCGCGGCCCGCAAGGGCCCCTTCGCCGGGTATCCGAAGAACCGGCTCCCCATGCTCGAGGTCATGAACATGCACCGGGACACCGCCTACGCCATCTCGGCCGGCGACTGCCCGTCCTACCTCCTCGCCGCAGCGCAGGAGGACTGGGATCATGCCCTCCGCCTCGGGGAGCGTCACGGCTACCGGAACGCCCAGGCCACGGTGATCGCCCCGACCGGAACGATCGGGCTCTTGATGGACTGCGACACGACGGGCATCGAGCCCGATTTCGCGCTCGTCAAGTTCAAGAAGCTCGCGGGCGGGGGCTACTTCAAGATCGTGAACCGCTCGGTCAACCGGGCCCTCGAGATGCTCGGTTACACGCCGGAGCAGATCCAGGACATCCTCACCTACGTCACGGGCACCATGAGCCTCAACGGCGCTCCGCACGTCAACCGCGCCGCGCTCCAGCAGCGCGGGCTCGCCGCCGATGACATCGATCGCATCGAGCGGTCGCTGCCCGGGGTGTTCGAGCTGAAGCACGCTTTCCAGGCCTCCGCCCTGAGCCCGGTCACGCTCGCGCGCCTGGGGATCGCCGAGGCGGATGCCCGCCGGCCCGGATTCGATCTCCTGACCCGGCTCAACTTCTCGGCCGGCGAGGTGGCCGAGGCCGAGGAGGTGATCTGCGGGCGGATGACCGTCGAAGGGGCCCCGCATCTCAAGGCCGAGCACCTCGCGGTCTTCGACTGCGCCAATCGCTGCGGCCGGCACGGCCAGCGCTTCATCGATCCCATGGGTCACGTGCGGATGATGGCGGCGGTGCAGCCCTTCGTCTCCGGGGCGATCTCGAAGACGATCAACATGCCCGAGGAGACGACCGCCGAGGACGTCTACCGGACCTACATGGAATCCTGGCGGCTGGGCTTGAAGGCGGTGGCCATCTATCGCGATGGCTGCAAGCGCTCGCAGCCGCTCTCGAGCTCCGGGGAGGGCAAGAAGAGCCGCCTTGCGGCCGCCGAGAGCGAGGGCAAGACCTCGACCACGGCGCCGCTGGCGGCCGGGGCGGCACCCGGTGCACCCACCCCAGGCAAGGGCAACGGCAATGGCTCCAATGGCGACGGGACCCCGGCGACCGCGGCCGCACCCGCTCCGGCTGCGGCCGCCGGGCCCGCGCCAGCCCCCGCTCAGGCCCCGACGGCGTCGCGACGCCAGCGCCTCGGCAAGAAGCGCCGCGGGTTCACCCAGGAGGCGCGTGTCTGCAACAACAAGGTCTACGTGCGGACCGGCGAGTACCCGGATGGCCGTCTCGGCGAGATCTTCATCGACATGCACAAGGAGGGCGCCGCCTTCCGCAGCATGATGAACTGCTTCGCCATCTCGGTCTCCCTCGGGCTCCAGCACGGGGTGCCGCTCAGCGAGTACGTGGACGCCTTCGTCTTCACCCGCTTCGATCCGCAGGGACCGGTCGAGGGCCATCCCAACATCAAGTTCGCGACCTCGATCGTCGACTACATCTTCCGCGTCCTCGGCATGGAGTACCTGGGCCGGACCGACTTCCTGCAGGTGAAGCCGGCCGACATGGACGTGGCGGAGGAGAAGGCCCTCGAAGCCCTGGCCAACGGGGCGCCGGCTGCGGCGGCCGGGGGCGGTGCGGGGGCCGGGACGGTGAGCCCCTCGGGGCTCGGGCAGCAGATGCGGACCCTCATGGGCGACGCGCCCCTCTGCGATATCTGCGGCAACATCACCGTCCGCAACGGCACCTGCTACAAGTGCATGAACTGCGGGAACTCGATGGGCTGCTCGTAGGGGAAGGCTGGAGGAAACGAGGAGGCCCGGAGCGGTGGACCGCTCCGGGCCTCCCTTGCTTTCCAGGGCTGCGGCTCTGTCGCTCCGTCGTCGAACTCGAGCTTATCTCCCGCTCAGTCGATCCCGAGCCGTCGGATCTTCCCGAGCAAGGTGGTCCGGCTCATGTTGAGGAGCCGCGCCGCACGGGCCTTGTTCCCTGCAGTCTTCTGCAACGCGTCGACGATGAGGCGACGCTCGTGGTCATCGATGGCGCTGGCATACCCACTTGCCTGAGCGGCTGCCCCCGACCTCTCCGCCCCAGCAGAACGCGCAATCTGCGAGTCCTCGACTCGCATGGTCTCACGGTCATGACTCAGGAGGACCATACGATGCACTTCCTGACGCAGTTCCCGCACGTTACCCGGCCAGCTGTAGCTCTTGTAGAGGGACAGGAGATCCGCCGACACGTCGGCGCGTTTCCCGTACTGCCGCTGATACTGCTCGAGGTAGTGCAGCACGAGGACCTCGATGTCCTCGATGCGCTCACGAAGCGCGGGAATGCGGACCCAAAGACCGTTCAAGCGGTGATAGAGATCACTGCGGAAACTGTCGTCGCGCGCTGCCTGCTCCAGGTCCCGGTTCGTGGCTGCCACAACGCGCGCGTCGACGCGCCGGGACTTGAGCTCCCCGACCCGCCGCAATTCGCCGTTCTCCAGCACGCGCAGTAGCTTCCCTTGCGCCCCAAGATCCAGATCGCCGATCTCATCGAGGAAGATGGTACCGCCGTCGGCCTGCTCGAAGAGCCCGGGCTTTTCGGACGTCGCGCCGGTAAACGACCCTTTGACGTGACCGAAAAGCTCCGACTCATGCAGTTCTTTGGGCAGCGCCGCGCAGTTGACCGCGATGAAGCGATCCGCCGGGCGGCCGCTCAGCTCCTGAACCGCCCGCGCCACGAGTTCCTTCCCCGTCCCGGACTCCCCCGTGATGAGGATCGGCAAGCTACTTGGGGCCACGCGGGCCAGTCTCTCGAGCATCTCGTGCATCTCGCGGGAGCGCGTGATGATCGAGACCGATCCAATCGAGTGCACGCCGCGCTCGATCGCAGGCGTCGCCGTGCGTTGCACGCCGGGATCGGGAGCGTCGGGTTCTGTCAACCGCATGACCTCGCCAAGCTCTTGGTCCACTCGCTCGATCCACCGCGTCACTCCAAGATCGGCGAAGTGATCCCGCGCTTCCCGCAGGTGCTCACCAGCCGCACCAAGTGTCAGCGTGCTTGGATCGGAATCGCGGAGGTGGCAGGCGAATTCAACCAGGGTCTTGGCCAACTCGTAGCGATCGCCGAGTTCTCGCATCTCCTCGATCCCGCGCCGGAATGTCTGCTCCGCGTCTTCGCGGGCCCCGAGCATCGAGTGCGCCATGGCAAGCGGGCGATGGACCACCGCATGCTCATAGCGATCCTCGTTGTGCCTTGCGACATCCTGGCAACGGCGAGCGGCAGCAAGCGCCTTTTCGTATTCACCTAGACTGTTCCAGGCTTCCGCTTCCCGACGCTTGCCTTCGGTCGTGGCATCAGTCATGCCGATCTTCTCGCCGCGGGCGATGCACTCGGCATACCGCTCGATAGCTTCGGCTGGCTTGCCGCGCTCATACGCGATCTCGCCGAGGCACTCGAGCGCTGCCAACTCTTCGCGGACTAGGCCATTCTCGCGGGCGATACGCAATGCGCGTGATGCGTGGCTGTCTGCCGCCTCAAGATCCCCTCTTCGGATCGCGAGAAGACAAGTGATACTCTCGATTCGCGATAAATCGCTACTCAATCCCAGAGAACCTGCCACCGCAGAAGCACTCGTCAGCCGACACTCAGCATCGCCCCAATCTCCGAGAAGCACCAAACAGATCGCATCATTGCAGGCAGTAGTTATACGTTGCTTGGGGCCGACAGCGTCCGCCTGAGCGATATCGTTGAACAACTCTTTTGCGACTCTCAGCCGACCTGCGGCCATATGCGTCCTAGCAACATCGCCACTGGCACGCACAGAGTTCGAGATGTCCCCCAGGAGCAGCGACAGGGAAGCTGCCGTGTTATAGGCCGCAATGGCTCGGTTGAACTGCCTTCTCCTCGCGAAGATATGACCTAGAGCAAAGTGGTAATTGATGGTGCTCCGAGTGTCCTTTGCTTCGCAGACCTTCGGTGCGGCTAGCGTTAGGATCTCAGCAGCGCGATCGATATCCCCCGCTTCGCGAAGAACGCTCGCGACTACGAGAAAAGCCCCAATCTGCTGGACTGGAGAAATGGTCTTGAGCGCAGCGTGTTGTAGGACTCCATCAATGAGATCGAGCGCCTCACGCACTGCACCACGCCTTCTGAGTGATTCAAGCAACCTCGAGGCGTAGTAGAGCCAGTCGGCAGCGTGCAGATCAAGTTCATCAGCGCGACGCAAAGCGTCGCGACACAGTTCGGCTGCGGAAGACACCTCGTCCGAACGAGCGAACAGTGAGACTAGGGCATCGAGGGTCTCACGAAGGTCTTGGAGGTTCTTGCAGTCGCCGAGCCGCACATGAATCAAGTCCGCACCGTCATTGAGGTTCATAGTGTAGCCCCACCGCATGCGAGACTTATCTTGAGGAGAATCGCCAGCATTCGAGCTGAGGGAATCAGCGAGACGCTCTTCGATCCTTGCGATTCATCCAGTTCCAACGCGGGCGAAGGCACCGAATCTCCGCGGTTCGGTGAAGAGCCACCCACAACCTGCATATAATCGGGATCGTCGATTCCATCCGGGATGATCTGGGTAGTCGCCTCGCGGTATGGGAGCGCGATCGAGCTAAATGCAAAGAGGAGCCCCGCACAAAGGAACAGGGCGATGGAGAAGCGTCTCAGACCCGTCATCAGCTCACCTCGAGCGTTTGCCACCTCGGAAACAACCCTCTGGGAGTGGGGACACCCATCCAGGAAGTCGCGCGGGGGAGGTGTCGTGCGGGGAAAACTAGCATATATCTTTACAGTGGTCAACATATGACACGGCCTAGAGTTACAGCCTCGACAGCTTCGGATCGGGCCCGGCCCGGGCAGCCCTGGCTGGCAGACACGGCCCGGCCCGTTCCCAAAATCCCCGTGCTATCCTGCCCCCCATGGCCAGGCCAACCCGCAAATACGGAGCCAGGCGCCCCGGCGCCGCCCCTGACCCCTCTGCCTATCCCGAGGCCGCCTACCTCATCGATTCCAACAACTACATCTTCCGGGCCTTCCACGGGGTCCCCGACTTCTCGGCCGCGGACGACCGCCCCACCAACGCCACCTACGGCTTCATCCGCACGCTCTTGATGCTCGTTCGCGAGCGGCGCCCGGCCTGGGCCGCCGCCATCTTCGAAGGGGCGGTGAGCTTCCGGAACGAGCTCTTCGCCGAGTACAAGCAGAACCGGGTCGAGCCCCCGGACAACCTCGTGCCGCAGTTCGAGGATTGCCGCCGTGCTGCGGCCGCGATCGGCTTCGCCTGCCTCGAGGCCGAGGGCTACGAGGCCGACGACTTGATGGGCTCGATCGCCGTCCGCCTCCGTGATGAGGGCCGCCACGTCGTCCTCGTGAGCGGCGACAAGGACCTGGCCCAGCTCGTGGGCGAGCGCATCTCGCTCTACGACGTGGCTCGAGACGAGGAGTTCGACCGGGAAAAGGTCATCGAGCGCTTCGGCGTCGCTCCCGAGCAGATCCCGGATCTTCTCGCCCTGATCGGCGACGCCATCGACAACATTCCCGGGATTCGCGGCATCGGGGACAAGACCGCGGTCGCGCTCCTCCAGGGCTTCGGGTCGCTCGAGGCGATCCTTGCCGATCCGGACCGCATCGAGACCCTTGCCATCCGGAACGCACGAGCGATCAAGGAGAAGATCATCGAAGCGGCGACCAGCGCCCGCCTCTCCCACCGGCTCGCCACGATCGCCACCGACGCCCCCATGGAGCTCGATCTCGAGGCCCTGCGCTATCGCGGGGCCGACCGGGAGGCCGTCGACGACCTCTTCGACGAGCTTCGCTTCGGTGCGCGCATCCGGGGCGAGATCCCGCTGTGGGCCGATGCTGGACCGCTCTTCGCCAGTGCCGCATCCGATGAGGCGGCCGCGCCCGAGTCACCGGACTCCCCACCCGCGCCGACCGAGAAGCCCAGGACTACCTCTGCGAAACGTGCCCGCAAGCCATCCCCTGCCAACGAGAAACAGGACAGCCTCTTCTGATGCGACACGCCCCCTTCAATCGTCACGACACCCCCAGGCCACCAGCGGACGCGCCCAAGACCATTCTCTTCGTCTGCCTGGGCAACATGATCCGGAGCCCGCTCGCCGAGGCGCTCGCCAAGCGCCTGCTCGCCGAGCGCGGTCTCGCCGCCCGCTACCGCATCCGCTCGGCCGGGACGATCGCCGGACATGGCTACATCTCCCCGCCCGAGGCGGTCCGTGTCGGGGCCGAGAACGGCCTGGACATCAAGCCCCACTTGACGACCCCGCTCAGCCGCGACCTCGTCGAGGAAGCCGACCTCGTGATCGCTGTCGATCGCTCGGTGGCCGAGCAGATCCTCGACCTCGTCCCCGACCTGGGTCCGCGTCTCAAGCTCTTGACGCAGTTCGCCTCGATGCCCGGGGTCTTCGACGTGCCGGACCCGATCGGCGAAAGCCGGGATGTCTACGAGGAAGCCTTCCGCCGGATCGATGCCGGCGTGCGCGGGCTGGTCGAGGCTTTGGCAGCACGGGCAGCCGACCTCCGCTCGGGGCCGCCCTCCTAGCCCGCGGCGTTCGCTGGCGACAGGGATCCCTTGGGCTCACCGTCTTTGCGGGCCGCCTCGCGCGGCGGCCGCGACACCTCATCGGGTGCCCGACGCCGTCCCGATTTGTTGCCACCGTTCCGGATCCGCTCACCCTCGATCTCCGCGAGCATCTCCGGCGTGACATCGCCGGTCGGATAGTTTCCGCTGAAACATGCCGAGCAAGCGGTCGTGATCCCCTGGCTCCCGGCCAGCACCGACTCCTCGAGCGCACCGAGCTCCTGGTAGATCACCTTGTCGGCGCCCAGGAGTGTTGCCACTTCCTCGGGCGTCCGGTCGCGGGCGATGAACTCGGTCCGGGTCTGCATATCGATGCCGTAGACGCAGGGGTAGCGGATCGGGGGCGCCGTCGAGGCCAGGTAGACCTTCTCCGCCCCGTTCCTTCGCACCATGTCGACGATCGAGCGCGAGGTGTGTCCGCGCACGATCGAGTCATCGACGATGAGCACTCGCTTCCCCTCGAACACGGGTCGGATCGTGTTGAGCTTGTGCCGCACCGAGCGCCGGCGGGCGTCGTCATCGGCCATGATGAAGGTGCGCCCGATGTAGCGGTTCTTGACCAGCCCTTCGCGGAAGGGCAGCCCGAGCTCGGTGGCGATCGCCTGCGCCGCCGTGCGCGCCGAATCGGGCACCGGCACCACCACATCGATCTCCAGGCCCAGCTCGCGGATCTTCTGCGCGAGCCGCTCCCCCATCCGGATCCGCGTGTGATAGACGGAGATCGAGTCGATCACGGAATCCGGCCGCGCGAAGTACACGAACTCGAAGAGGCACGGGTGCGGCCGTGCCGGCACGACCTGCCGCGAATGCACCTGCCCCATCATGTCGACGAAGATCGCCTCCCCGGGCGCGGGGGTGCGGATCTCATCGAACCCGAGGAGGTCGAGGACGACCGACTCCGACGCCACGGCGTAGGACGGCTGGCCGTGCAAGGTCCGGTGACCGAAGGCGATCGGCTTGATGCCGTAGGGATCGCGGAAGGCGAAGAGCCCCTGCCCCGCGATCATGCCGACCACCGAGTACGAGCCGTGCACGCGCCGGAAGACCTCAGCCACCGCCTGGTAGTACGAATCCAGGTCGAAGCCGTCTCGGGCCTTGCGCTCGAGCTCCGAGGCGAACACGTTCTGCAGCACCTCGACATCGCAACCGGAGTCGATGTGCCGGGACTCCCGTACCTCGAGCTCGCGCTTCAGCTCGTGGTAGTTGGAGACGTTGCCGTTGTGCGCCATCACGATGCCATAGGGGTAGTTGAGCACGAACGGCTGCGCGTCCTCGCCGCCGCCCGACCCCATGGTCGGATAGCGCACATGGCCGATCCCGATCCCGCCCTTCAGCCGCTCGATGTTGTCGGCGAAGAAGATGTCCCGGACGAGTCCCTCCCCCTTCTTGACGTGGAAGCGCCCGTCATAGGTCACGATCCCCGCCGCATCCTGGCCGCGGTGCTGCACCGCGACCAGGCCGTCATAGATCTCACGGACCGCCGATTCGGAATGGAAAAGTCCCAGGAACCCGCACATGAGCTTTGTTCACCTCGAAGACGCCTCTGCCGAGCGGACGTGGAGCTACAACCCTAGCTGGCCGTACCAGCCTCCACCAGATCCTCCATCTTGACCCCGCGCTGGGTCTCGGCGGGAATGTAGGACTCGAGGTGGGTGAGCTGACCGGCCTCCTTGATCAGGTTGCGGGCGATCGACCATGCGCTGGACCTGGTTGGTGCCCTCGTAGATCTGGGTGATCTTGGCGTCGCGCATGTACTTCTCGATCGGGTAGTCCCGCATGAAGCCGTAGCCGCCGAAGATCTGCACGGCGTCGGTGGTGACCTCCATGGCGACGTCGGTGGCGAAGCACTTGGCCATGGCGGCCAGCTTGGTGACGTCGCGGGTCGCCGGTCTCCAGCGGCGCCGCGGCGGCGGCGTAGACCAGCTGGCGCGCGGCCTCGATCTTCATCGCCATGTCGGCCAGCATCTGCTGGATCATCTGGAAGGACGAGATCGGCTGCGCCGAACTGCTGGCGCCGGTTGGCGTAGACCAGGGCGAGGTCGAGCGCGCCCTGGGCCGCAGGCCCACGCGCCTGCGCGGCGACGCCGGGCCGGGCGCGGTCGAGGGTCATCATGGCGTGCTTGAAGCCGCAGCCCGGGCTTGCCGCCGAGCAGGTTGCTCCGGCCGGCACGCGGCACGTTCTCGAAGTGCGGTCTCGACCACCGGCACGCAGCGGATGCCCATCTTGTCCTCGACCTTGCCGATCGAGAAGCCGGGCGTGCCCTTCTCGACGATGAAGGCCGAGATGCGCCGCGACTTGACGCTCGGGATCGGTGACCGCGAAGACGGTGTAGAGGTCGGCGACGCCGCCGTTGGTGGTCCACTTCTTCTCGCCGTCAGAGGACGTAGTCGTCGCCGTCCTCGCTCGCCCCGGCACGCGCAGGCCGCCGGCGTCGGAGCCGGCGTACTTCTCGGAGAGGCAGAAGGCGATCAGCTTCTCGCCGCGCGGCGATCTGCGGCAGGTACTTCTGCTTCTGCTCCTCGGTCCCGCCGACGCAGGATGGGGAACGAGCCCAGGGCGTTGACCGCGAAGAGCACGCCGACGCCACCGCAGGCGCGCGACAGCTCCTCCACGACGAGGCAGAGGTCGAGGACGTCGTGCCGCCCGGCCGCCGCCGTACTGCCTTCGGGATCCACACCCCGAAGAGCCCGGCCTCGGCCAGCGCTTCCTTGATCTCCCAGGGGTACTCCTGGAGCTCGTCGTACTTCGCGGCCAGCGGGCGGACGACCTTCTCGGCCACCTCGCGCGCGCGCTCCTGCCACTGGCGAGTTTCGTTGGTCATAAACGCCGACATGGTTGCCTCTTCTTCCCGCGCCCTTCCGGCGCCGGCATTTTGAGTTGTCGTCCGAGGGCCGCACGAAATGGGGAAGCTCGCAGTCTAGCACACGACCCGGCAGCTTGGACGGGGCGCGCTCCCAAGCGTAAGAGGGGATCACGCCACCAGGGCAGGCGTCCTGGTCAGTCGCCCAGCCGCTCTTCGGTGGCCGCGTCGAAGAGATGGAGCCGATCGAGCTCGAGATCGAGCGCCAGTGTGGACCCCACGGCAGGCGCCCGGTGGGGGTCCACCTTGGCCACGAGCAGGGCCTTCCCAAGCCGTCCGTGCACGATCACCTCGTGGCCCAGAGGCTCCACGAGCTCGACCTGGACCTGGAGCGTCTGGGTCGGGCCCCGAGCACCGGCCTCCGCGTCACGCAAGTGCTCGGGTCGGATCCCCACCGCGACCTTGAGCCCGCCCCGGCCGGCGGTGAGGGCACAGAGCGACTCCGGCACGGGCAGCGTCACAGCCTCTGCCACCAGGGCCTGGCCGCCGGCCTCCACGATCGCCGGGACGACATTCATCGGCGGCGTGCCGATGAAATGGGCCACGAAGAGATTCGCCGGGCGCTCGTAGACCTCGAGCGCCGTCCCCACCTGCTGCAGCTTGCCGTCCCGCATGACGGCGATGCGATGGCCCATGGTCATCGCCTCCACCTGATCGTGGGTGACGTAGATGCAGGTGGTCTGGAGCCGCTGCTGGAGGCGGGTGAGCTCTCCCCGCATCTGCACCCGGAGCTTGGCGTCCAGGTTGGACAGCGGCTCGTCGAAGAGGAAGACCGACGGCTTCCTCACGATCGCCCTCCCCAGAGCGACCCGCTGGCGCTGGCCACCCGAGAGCTGCTTCGGCTTCCGATCGAGAAGATGCGCGATGTCAAGAACTTGGGCTGCCTCGCGAACCCGGGTGTCCATCTCGGCCCGCGGTGTCTTGCGCATCCTGAGCCCGAACTCGAG
Source organism: Candidatus Eiseniibacteriota bacterium (assembly GCA_963823555.1). Lineage (GTDB taxonomy): Bacteria > Eisenbacteria > RBG-16-71-46 > CAVPCR01 > CAVPCR01 > CAVPCR01. The sequence goes on from CAWGMA010000001.1 coordinate 1,728,053, forward strand.
GTTCCCGCGCACCGTGAGGTGCGGGTAGAGCGCGTAGCTCTGGAACACCATGGCGATGTCCCGATCCTTGGGCGGCAGATCGTTGACCTGCCGGCCACCGATCGAAATCGTCCCCGCGCTCACTTCCTCGAGGCCCGCGAGCATACGCAGGGCGGTCGACTTGCCGCAGCCCGATGGCCCGACGAGTACCATGAACTCCCGGTCGTGGACGCGAAGATCGAGCCCCTCGATGACGGAGACCGTCCCGAACTGCTTGCTGACCCCCCTGAACTCGACCTCGGCCATACCCCGGTGCTCCTCCTGCCCTGGCTCCGTCCCGGCGCGGGAGACGTTGGCGATGCGCTTGAGAGGCCCATCCTCATCCCGGGCCCCACCCGCGGTCAAGGCCTGGAAGCTCGCGTCCCGACCTGCCCGCCCCGGCGGCTCGTCCGATCCTCGCCTCACAAAGGAGATTGCAGCCCGCGCCGGGCTTGATATGCTGCCCCTGCCCGGGCCCACGCTGGCAGGGGGCAGGGCGAATGGCACGGCCGGTCGAAACACGATGAGCCTCGTCAACCGCCTCATAGCCTCCACGATCCCCATCGTCCCCCGCCCCATCATTGGTCACTTTTCACGGCGTTACATTGCAGGTCCGAACCTCGATGATGCCGTGCGCGTGGTCCGCGACCTCAACCGCTCCGGCGTCCTCGCCACCATGGACGTGCTCGGCGAGCACCTGACCCGGATCGAGGAAGCCGAGCCCGCCCTCGCCGAGTATCTCCGTCTCATTGACCGCATTGCGAGCGAGAAGCTCGACTCCACCGTTTCGGTCAAGCTCACCGCGCTCGGACTCGAGAAGGATCCAGCGGTCTGTCTCGATCACATGCGCCAGATCTGCGCTGCAGCCCGCGCTCACGACAACTTCGTGACCATCGACATGGAGGACTCGCGCGTCACCACGCCGACGCTCGACATCTACCGCCAGCTCCGGCGGGAGTTCTCTGCTGTCGGGGGTGTCATCCAGGCGTATCTGCGCCGCAGCATGGCGGATATCCAGGAGCTCGCGGCCGAGAACGCCCGCCTCCGCATCTGCAAGGGCATCTACATCGAGCCACGGGCGATCGCCTACAAGGAACGCGACATCATCCGCGCCAATTTCGTCGAGATCATCGCCACCCTGATGCGTGCCGGGTGCTATGTCGAGATCGCAACCCACGACGAAACGGTCGTTTGGCATGCGCTACGGCTCATCAAGGAACTGCGCCTGCCGCGCGATGCGTATGAGTTCCAGATGCTCCTCGGGGTAGACGAGGAACTGCGCCGCATCCTGGTCGGAGCCGGCCACCGCCTGCGCGTCTATGTCCCCTATGGCGCTCACTGGCATGCCTATTCGGTGCGCCGTCTCAAGGAGAATCCCGACATCGTCGGACACGTCCTCAAGAACATCCTGCGCGTGTAGAACCCGGCGCCGCACGGCCTTGGTGGCAGGATCGAGCGCTAGTTGGGCGCCCATGGGCCGCTGGCCGTCCCCTCGCGATAGAAGACGTCGCCCTCGCCGAATCCGGCATTGCGCCACACGAGGTGGAGCTTTCCCACCGTCCCCGCGCCCAGGGACGGATTGAAGCAGGAGACCGGAAGATCGGTGGTGATGGCGGTTTCCTCGCTCAAACGGCCGCCGCCGAGGCGTGCGTAGTAGATCTGGATGGACTGCTCTTCACCCTGGCTGTGCCGGCCATCCTCCCACAGAAGGTGGACGCCGCTATCGCTCGCCAGGAGGCTGGGAGACCGGGTGAACGAGGTGGCCAGCCCAATCGGGATGGGCGATGAGAACCTCTCGGCTCCGGCCGAGGCCACGTAAACCCGCTCGGAATCGCCTCGTGACTCCTGCCACGCGATATGGACGCCTCCTCCTGGATCCACGGCGACCACGGGTCGCGTCTGCTTGCTATCCCCTTCCATTGGGCTGATTTCGAAGGGCTTCCTGATGTCGCCGGGAGCCAGGCTGCCGTAGAAGATACGTCGCGCACCGCCACGGCTGTCGGCCCAAGCCAGATGGAGTCGACTGTCGGGGCCGTAGGCGAGCGAAATCTGGTCCGAAGCCCTCTTGTCCTGGGGTGTTACCGGCTCGACGGGACCGAGCTTGCCGTCGGGAGCGCGCCGGCGGAGGCGGAGCTCGTAGTTCATCTCCTCCATCACGGTCCAGGCGATGGCGATCTCGCCCTTGGGGCCCGCTGCGATCGCGGGCTCCATGAGGAGCAGCGTGGGCTCGGATATCGCCTGCGACTCCAACAGCTTGGGCTCCAGAGGATCGATGAAGGCGAGGCGCACCTCGAAGCTCCCCGACCCCTGATCGACCCAGGCCACGGCCACACGCCCGTCGGCGGTGGTCGCCAGCGCGGCATCCCCCGAGTACTTGCCATCACGCGGCGTCAGGAGGGCACTCTTGGACCAGCGCCCGTCCGGCTGCCTCACTCGAGCCATGAGCTCGGGCGTTCCCCCTTCGGTCGTGAACTCCGACCACACGACGATCACCCGCCCCTGCCCGTCCGCAGCCACGGCCTGGGGATTGATCTCGTTCAGGAGTGAGGCCGCGGGACTGTCGGAGAGGTTCACCTCCGCCGTGAAGGTCGCGGCTGAAACCCGGCTCACCCAGAGACCGAGGAGCGTGACGACCGCCATAACCGAGATAGCCCTTTGCAGATAGTCGCGTTCCATGCGCCACAGTGTAACCGATTCCGGGCTGTGTCGTGCAACTCCCGCCAATTCCGGCATTTGACTCGCACGGGCGCGCACCCTACGATCCGTTTGCCATGACTCACCCTGGAGAGAGCGCGAGCGCACCAGCGGCTACCAAATCACCTCGTCGCAACGAGGTGGTCGTCAACGTCATCGGATCCGAGCGTCTGCTCTCGGGTCACCTGTGGGTATTCCGCCCGCAGATCCTCCGTGGCGAACCTGAGGATGGAGCGGTGGTGCGCGTTACCGATCAGCGCGGCCGCTTCCTCGGGATGGCCTTCCACTCCGCGCAGTCCGCCATCGCCCTCCGCCTCCTCTCGCGCGAGGAGTGCGCCATCGATGGCGACTTCCTCCGGAAGCTGCTGCGCACGGCGCGGGCGAGGCGAGAGTTCCACCTCCCGGGAGTCACGGCGTATCGCCTCGTCCATGGCGAGGCCGACGGGCTGCCGGGAACCATCGTCGATGTCTACGGCAGGCACCTCGTGCTCCAGACGCTCACCGCAGGCAGCGAGCACCTCCTGGGGCCGCTCGAAGAAGCGCTCGCCGAGGTCATGGCTCCGGACTCGATTCTCCTCCGCAATGACCCGGCGGTGCGCCGGCTCGAGGGACTGCCCCGGGAGGTGCGCCAGCTCCGGGGCACCACCCCACAACGCCTGCACCTCCGCGAGGGATCGATCCATCTCACCGCCGATTGCTGGCACGGGCAGAAGACCGGGCTCTTCCTCGACCAGCGGGAGAACCGGATCGCCGTCGAGGCCCTCGGCGGCCGCCAGGTCCTCGATTGCTTCAGCTACGAGGGCGCATTTGCGCTCCACGCCGCCACTTTCGCCGAGCAGGTGACGGCGGTCGATGTCTCGCGCGACGCCCTCTTGCAGGTGGAAGCCCACGCGGAGATGAACGGGCTCGCCAATATCCGCGCGGTCGAGGGCAACGCCTTCGATGTGCTGCGCTCGTACGCGGTCGGAGGCCAGCGCTTCGATCTCGTGATCCTCGACCCGCCCGCGTTCGCCAAGAACAAGGCCGCGCTCGATGGCGCCCTGCGTGGCTACAAGGAGATCAATCTCCGCGCCTTGAAGCTCCTCATGCCCGGGGGCCGCCTTGTCACCTCGAGCTGCTCCTATCACATGAACGAGCAACGCTTCGAGGCCATGCTCCGCGACGCGGCGGCGGATGCGCGGCGGACGGTCAGGGTCCTCGCCCGGCGGGGCCAGGCCGCAGACCACCCGGTGCTCCTCGGGGTGCCGGAGACCTCCTACCTCAAGTCCTGGGTGCTCGAGGCGGAGTGATCCTCGCTAGCGAAGACGACCGCGCTCGGCCGGCATGCAGTCGGGACGCCGGCAGTAGATGGCGGCGCGGGCTTTGGCCTCTTCGCTGATCAGGATGGAGGCCCGGGCGCGGGCCACCCGGTGGGGATCCTGCAGGTCTCGCGGAACGGGCACCATGACCGACTCCTGGGCCATGAGACCGGCGCTGAGCGCCGCCCCTTCCGTGCCCTCGAAGTAGACTTCCCCTTCGATCCGGGCCAGCGCCACCTCGACATGCGACGCAGCGACGATGTTGGCCGCCACCGCCGGGAGCAGCGCCCTGAGAACGTCCGCTGCCCGCGGATCTCCCCCAGCGCCCATTGCATCGATCGCGAGGAGGCGCCGGGACGGATCCTCTTCGGCCCAGATCAACGCCGCGAGGTCCGCCGTCGCCTGGGGGCCGGCGCGGCCGAGCGCGTGGCCGGCGGCCAGGCGAACCCCTGGACTTGGGTCTTTCATCGCCTCGACGAGCGCCGGCACGGCCGCCTCGAGGCGGGCTGATGCCTCTGCATCCGCACGCCCAAGCTCGAGCCGCTCGCCCAAGGCGTAGGCCGCCGCTTGCCGCGTCGAGGCGTCCGCGTCCGAGAGGCCCGCGATGAGGACGTGCACCGAGGCTCGGCCACCGCCCCGCCCGAGCGCTACCAGGGAACCTGCGCGCACGCGCCAGCTCGCGTGCTTCGCCCCACTCATGAGCTCCTTCTCGACCCCCTCCGCCTCGATCCGCTCGAGACACCAGGCCGCACCTCGCGCCGCGCGCTCGTCGGCGCCGAGGAGCACCCGCGCGAACTCCTTCTCCACCATGTCCGGGCCGAGGAGGAGCGCGAGGTCCTTGATCGTGTGACGTTCCCGCGCCACATCCGTGCCCAGACGGTCCGCGAGCTCGCGCGCGCTCGTCTTGCCACGGCGAACGATCTCGGTCCGCGCCTGATCGCGCTCGACCGTGAAGCGCGGCTCTCCGGTCGCGGCCCGGTGGAAGAGCCGCTCGAACGACATCGTCCGGAAGCTATCGGGCACGCTCTCCGCCGGAGCCATGGCCGGGTGCCCCTCGAGCGGCTCGCGGGTGGGAGGTGAAGCACTGACGGCCGGACCGAGCTCTGGCGGCGCGCCACCCAAGGGCCACGGTTCCTGCGCCAGCTCGGCGATGACCGCGATCCAGTCGCGTTCGCCATCGATGCCGATCCCATGCTCCCCCTCCTGCCACAACCGCCCATCGCCCGCGCCATCCCCGAGGTAGTCATCCGCGCCTCCGGCATCGATGAGAAGACCGATGCTGCCCCGATGCCGCCGCAGGTTCCCGTATCCCTGACTCGTGGTCGCGTTGCGCACGGTGTAGACATCATCCCCGGCCCGATCGATGAGCAGCCCCGCGCCATTGGCGTTCCCCGCACCCTGGGACAGGTCGCTGGCGTCATAGCGATCGTTGCCGGCGCCATCGATGAGCGCGCCCAGCGCCAGATCGTGCCCGCAGCCTTGCGAGACGCCCTTAGTGCGATACAGATCGTCTCCCTCCTCATCGACCAGCGCAGCGACGGCAACGTGCACGCCTGAGCCCTGCGTGTAGTTGAACCCGTCGTAGTGATCGTTGCCCCCGCGATCGACGATACCCCCGAGCGCGCACCAGTAGGCGCTGCCCTGGGCGAACACCTCGGCCATGTAGCGATCGTGGCCGCCGCCGTCGACGAGCAGCCCTATTCCACCCGACGCATGCGGTCTCAGGCCGTAGCCGAAGCCCTGGGCCATGCTGAGCGTCGTCGTCGCGTCGCGAAGCAGGTCGGAGAATCTCGGCTGACAGAGGTAGATATCCTCGCCGGCTCGATCCTCGAGGAACCCCACACCCCAGACGAACCCGAAGCCCTGGGTGAAGGCGCTCCCCTGATAGAGATCGCGGCCTTCCTGGTCGCGAAGAACACCCATCCCGAACGCTCCGGCCCCACAGGTGAACGTCCCGCCGAGATAGCGATCCTCCCCACCACGATCATCGAGGAGCCCGAGCCCGCAGAAGCCCGCGCCCAGAGCACAGTCGCCGGCGGCATAGAGATCGTTCCCCGCGAGATCGATCAGGATGCCCGCGCCGAGCATGCCGGCGGCGAGCATGAACGGCGCATCACCGCGGTAGGCGTCGTTCCCCGCCACATCGATGGCCACGGCGGCGACCCCGGGCGTGCCGCCATTCCCGCCGGCGCCGGCCTCATAGACGTCATCCCCGCCCAGATCGAGGATCAGCCCGCAAGGTTCCGCGTAGCGGGTGGGGCCCGGTCCACCGAGCACGGCCGGCCGCCCATCCGCCAGGCGGTACACTCCCAGCACGTCCCCCATGGCCGGCGGCGGCCCATCCCAGGGCGGGAGCGCGATATCGCCCCGGCCCAGGCCGCGCGGCGCCGCCGAGGCAACCGACCATGCGGCAAGTGCCAGATCTTCAGCGGCCTGGAGCAAGCGTCTGCGGTCGATCTTCGCGGCGGCTGCGAGTACGCGCTCCCCGGCGGCCTCGCCCTCCGCCTCGGCGACCGCCACCTCATCGATCGTGCGCGCCGCCTCATCCTCGTCGAAACGAAGCAGTTCGGGGCCATCCGCGCGGAGCGTCGAGAGCTCCTCGGGCGTGAGACCGGCGAAGGCCGCCCGCCACAGATTGCGTACGGATCCCTCATCGATGCGATCGGCGAGGTCCGTGAATGCCGCGGCCAGATCATCGTAGTGAGGCCCCACGAAGCCAGGCCGCAGGCCCCCGGCGGGCAAGACCTCGCCCCGAAGCGCCTCTGCCGCGGCACGAACGGGGTCGGCCGACAGCTTCCGCGCCAGGCTGTCGACAGCTGCCGGAGTGTGGCGTGGATTCACGAGAAGGTCATCGATCAGCCGCAGCCGGAACTCATCGCGATCCTCGTAGTCGGTGCGAAAGCCGATGTCGGCCGGATCCAGGCCAGCGATGGCAAGCACGCCGGCGAGAAGCGAATCGGTCTCCGCGCCGCCGGGTGAAGCAGCACCGCAAACAGGGACTTCACTCGCAAGCAAAACAAGAACAAGGAAACCCGCGAGCCTCATTGCAATCGCAGTCGGCATTCGCTCTCGTCCTGCCATGCCATCTATCCTCGTTACGCCGCTTCATGCGAGTGGTCGACCACCTGGCGGGAACCCCGTGGTACAAGAGGCCCCGTCCCCCAGGCGTCACAGGCCCCGCGCGTCCTTGAAGGTACCGCCCAGCCAGCGCACGATCCGGGGCACGAGCTCATCGACTTCCTCGAGCAGCGCCGTGCCATGGCTCTGTCCGGGGTACACGAGCACTTCGGAGCGTGTCCGGTCGAGACCGGCCAGCATGATCTCGGCTCCCGCCATCGCAGTCGGGTCCTCGGCGCTGGCGATGAGCAACGTCGGCCGATGGCGATCGAGGGTGACCGCCTCGGTGAACGGCTCGGCAGGACCGGGGCTCAGGAGGACGAGGGCCTTGACGGCGTCCTCGTCCAGCGCCCCCAGCGCGCCCACCATGCCGCCCAGGCTGGCGCCGACGACGGCAACAGATTGTCCCCGGCTCGCTGGATGCTCGCCCAGGTGGCGGATGGCCGCCGTCACGTCGAGGATGGCGCCATGGATGAAAGCGGGGATGTTCTCCACGAAGGCTCCGGGTCCATAGACCTCGGCCGTGATCGAAGCCCCGTGACCGCGCGGATCGAGGGTGAGGGCATTCATCCCCGATTCGACGAGCGCCCGGGCCAGCGGATCGAAGTCCTTGCGCTCGCCGCCGAACATGGGGAGGAGGACGACACTGGGGGCCTTCGCCTTGCTGCGGGTCGGATACCAGGTCGCCACGAGGGGAAAACCGTCCATCGAGTCGAAGCGGATCACGGAGCCCCCGGCCGCCTCGATCGCCTCGACCTCGGCAATCTCCCGGGCGAGCACCTGTCGTTCCACCTCGAGCTCGACCGGGAGCGGCTTGCCTTCAGGAGTCGTCCGATACAGGCGGCGGAGACGGGCTCGCAAGTCGGGGTCCATTCCGCGGGCAGCCACCAGGTCCTCGACGAGGATCGCGGCGGCATCATCGCGCCTCCCGATCTCGTCGTAGACCTCGACCAGATGGTCCCGGATCTCCGGCGTGCCCGGAGCGAGGTGATTCGCCGCCTCGAGGGTCACGACCGCTGAATCCATCCGCCCTTGCTGGAAGAAGACCCAGCCCAGCGAATCGCGGTAATAGCCGATGACGTGCCCGGGCGTGTCGCTGGGTGCTGTAGCGAGGGCACGCCTGATGAGCTCCTCGGCACGCGGGAGCTCACGATTTTCCTCGGCATAGACGTAGCCGAGGGTGTTGAGGAGATCGGCATCATCAGGGCGGCCCTCGACTGCCAGCTCGAGGTAGTGAATCGCCTCATCGGTCCGTCCCAGCGTGACGCAGATGCGCCCCAGCGCGTCGGCCGCCTCGTGGACCCATGGTTCCCCATCTTCCTCGTGACCGAGGAGAATCTGCTCGAGGGCGTAGGCCTTGAACTCGGGCGGAAGACTCGGATCGGCGAGCAGCGAATCGATGGCCGCGGCGCGATCGACGGGCGAGATGGATGGCTCCACTTCCCTTGGCCCGTCCTCGGCATGCGCCGGAAGCGCGACCTGCCCCAGGCCGATGCCAAGGGCCAGAGAGAAAGTGAGCAGCCATGCGCCAACAACTAGCCGCCTGAGCACTGGCTCACTCCCGGGGGTAGCACTCACCTTGGATCAGTCGAGAGAGCGGGCGAGAAGGACCTCGACGCGCTCGCCCGCCACCTCGACAACGCGGGCGATCACCTCGCCCAGTTTGTTATCGGGAGTCGAGGCCCCGGCCGTGAAGCCGATCACGACCTCCCCGGACGGCAGCCAACCCTCGGTGGTCACTCGCTCCGGGCGATTCAGCCGCTGGTGATGGATGGCCGCAGGGCCGATCTCGGAGGCCTCCTCGATGTGGAACGTGGGCACGCGCGTCGCCGCCACTCGAGCCAGGTTGTGCGTGTTCGAGCTCTCGTAGCCCCCGACAACGATCATCAGATCGAGATCCGGGGAGCCGAGGAGCTCGAGCACCGCATCCTGATTCTCCTGCGTCGCGCTGCATATGGTGTCGAAGTCGCGAAAGTGATCTCTCAACTGCGGTGTTCCAACGCGCGCCGCCATGGCCTCGGCAATGCGGTGGGCGATCTCGCGAGATTCGCTCGCCAGCATGGTCGTCTGATTGATGAGGCCGATGCGCTGGAGCTGTCGCCCGGGATCGAATCCCGGAGAGGTGGCCCTGGCGAAGCGCTTGAGAAACTCGGCCCTCGAGAGCTCCCCCCGCACGGCCGAGCAGAGGAGATCAGCCTCCTCGAGATCGAGGATGACCACGTAGTGTCCGCCACGGCTCCGGATGAGGGAGCAGGTCGCGCGGGTCTCGTCATGTCCCACCTTGCCATGAATGACAAGGCTGAACCCCTCCTCGACAAGCCGCTCGGTCCGCCGATGAGGCCGTTCCACCCAGGGGCAGGTGGTGTCGAGAACCGTGCAGCCGATGGCCAGGAGGCGTTCGGTATCCTCGACCTCGGCGGAGAACGCCGGGATCACCACGAGATCATCCGGGCTCACCCGGGTGAAGGGGTCCTCTCCTCCGATCGCCCCCCCACCCTTCAGGAACTGTACCCCGCGGGCGGCAAGGTCACGGTTGACCGATGGATTGTGGATGATGGGGCTCAAGAGCCAGATGCGCCGATCCGGATGGGCGGCGATCGCCTCGTGAATCATGGTGACGGCCTTGTCGACGCCCCAGCAGAAGCCGAAGTTCCGAGCACACCGCAAGATGAGCCGCCCGACGCGCAGCTCATACCCCGACTCGCGCAAGCGATCGATGATCGGGCTGCGATAGGAGGCTCGGGCTACGGGAAGGACCTGGACCATGCTCCTAACCTAGCACGCCGCCTCGCAGGAGGCGAGTCGGAGCACTTCCCCTGCTGCACCCAAAGGAAAAGGGCCGACACCATTCGCATGGTGCCGGCCCCTTCGCAATTAAATCCGGCGACGTCCTACTCTCCCACACAGTCTCCCATGCAGTACCATCGGCGCTGGAGGGCTTAACTGCCGTGTTCGGAATGGGAACGGGTGTTTCCCCTCCGCTATTGCCACCGGAAACTTAGCGTGCAGCCTGTGCCTTCGGCACGACTGCCAAGATTCGACAACTGCATACCGGGATGGACGGTATCGCGTGACCGTGAACATTTAAGTTCGGTCAAGCCTCACGGCTGATTAGTACCGGTCGGCTGAATGCATTACCGCGCTTACACCTCCGGCCTATCAACCTCGTAGTCTCCCAGGAGCCTTCAGGCTGGTTACCCAGCGGGAGATCTCATCTTGAGGTGGGCTTCGCGCTTAGATGCTTTCAGCGCTTATCCCTTCCGAACATAGCTACCCAGCGATGCCGCTGGCGCGACAACTGGTACACTAGAGGTTCGTCCGTCCCGGTCCTCTCGTACTAGGGACAGCTCCTCTCAAATCTCCTACGCCCACGATGGATAGGGACCGAACTGTCTCACGACGTTCTAAACCCAGCTCACGTACCACTTTAATCGGCGAACAGCCAAACCCTTGGGACCTTCTCCAGCCCCAGGATGCGATGAGCCGACATCGAGGTGCCAAACCCCCCCGTCGATGTGAACTCTCGGGGGAGATCAGCCTGTTATCCCCGGCGTACCTTTTATCCGTTAAGCGACGGCCCTTCCACACGGAACCGCCGGATCACTAAGCCCTGCTTTCGCACCTGCTCGACTTGTAGGTCTCGCAGTCAAGCTCCCTTCTGCCTTTACACTCGACGCGCGATTACCAACCGCGCTGAGGGAACCTTTGGGCGCCTCCGTTACATTTTGGGAGGCGACCGCCCCAGTCAAACTGCCCACCTGACACTGTCCCTACGCCGGATTCACGGCTGCGAGGTTAGAATCCCAACAACACAAGGGTGGTATTTCAAGGTTGGCTCCACGAAGGCTAGCGCCCCCGCTTCAAAGCCTCCCACCTATCCTACACATGCATTGCCAGAACCCAATGTCAGGCTACAGTAAAGGTGCACGGGGTCTTTCTGTCCAGTCGCGGGTAAACGGCATCTTCACCGCTGCTTCAGTTTCGCCGAGCTCTTGCTCGAGACAGCGCCCAAGTCGTTACACCATTCGTGCAGGTCGGAACTTACCCGACAAGGAATTTCGCTACCTTAGGACCGTTATAGTTACGGCCGCCGTTTACCGGGGCTTCAGTTTGGAGCTTCGCCTCGACGGCTAACCCCGCCCTTTAACCTTCCGGCACCGGGCAGGTGTCAGTCCCTATACGTCGCCTCATCGACTTAGCAGAGACCTGTGTTTTTAGTAAACAGTCGCTTGACCCATTTCTCTGCGGCCCCCATCAGCTTCGCTCGCGAAGTAACTCACCTACCAGAGGGCACCCCTTCTTCCGAAGTTACGGGGTCATTTTGCCGAGTTCCTTCAGCAAGATTCACTCGAGCACCTTAGGATTCTCACCCCACCTACCTGTGTCGGTTTACGGTACGGTCACCCGACAAACTCGCATAGAGGCTTTTTCTTGGCAGCATGATTAGGACCAGTTGGCTTGCCCGAAGGCTCGTTCCCCATCACCTCTCGGAGTATGCCCCTCCGGATTTGCCTGGGAGAACCTCCCTACAGGCTTAGACCGGCACTTCCGATCGCCGGCTGACCTTTCACTTCTGCGTCACCCCATAGCGTCAAACGCTTGTCAGAGTGGTACAGGAATATTGACCTGTTTTCCATCGCCTACGCCTTTCGGCCTCGGCTTAGGGTCCGACTAACCCTGAGCGGATTAACCTTCCTCAGGAAACCTTAGGTTTTCGGTGAACAGGTTTCTCACCCGCTTTCTCGCTACTCGTTCCGGCATAATCACTTCCGCTTCGTCCACGCGCACCTTGTCGGTACACGCTTCATCCTACAACGGAACGCTCCCCTACCAATCCAGACGCCGATGGTCCTGCAAGTCCGCAGCTTCGGTGCTAGGCTTGAGTCCCGCGCATTATCGGCGCAGAATCACTTGACTAGTGAGCTAGTTACGCACTCTTTAAATGATGGCTGCTTCTAAGCCAACATCCTGGCTGTCTGAGCAATCCCACATCCTTATCCACTTAGCCCGGACTTAGGGACCTTAGCTGACGGTCTGGGTTGTTTCCCTCTCGGCCGCGAAGCTTATCCCCCGCAGCCTGACTCCCGGGGTACATGTGAACGGCATTCGGAGTTTGAATGGGTTTGGTAGCCTGGTAGGGCCCCTAGCCCAATCAGTGCTCTACCTCCGTCACTCAATTGGCCCGAGGCTAGCCCTAAATCTATTTCGGGGAGAACCAGCTATCACCGAGTTTGATTGGCCTTTCACCCCTACCCACAGCTCATCCCCTAGCTTTTCAACGCTAGTGGGTTCGGACCTCCACGCACTTTTACACGCGCTTCATCCTGGCCATGGGTAGATCACTCGGCTTCGGGTCTACCGCACGCAACTTGATCGCCCAGTTCAGACTCGCTTTCGCTACGGCTCCGCGGCTTGAGACGCTTAACCTTGCTGCATACGAGTAACTCGCCGGATCATTATGCAAAAGGCACGCCGTCAGCCGCTACCGGAACCGAAGCTCCGCGGTTCAGCCTCCGACCGCTTGTAGGCACACGGTTTCAGGTTCTATTTCACTCTCCGCCAGGAGTTCTTTTCACCTTTCCCTCACGGTACTGGTTCACTATCGGTCGCCAGAGAGTATTTAGCCTTGGGAGGTGGTCCTCCCAGATTCCCACAGGATTTCACGTGTCCCGCGGTACTTGGGAACCTATCACAGAGGAGCCGACGACACTTTCGCCTACAGGACTATCACCTTCTATGGTCGGCCTTTCCAGACCGTTCGACTAGACAGATCGGTTTGTAACTCCCCGACTCGGTCTGCGCACCGAGTCCAAGCAGAGCCCCACAACCCCGGCCGCACAACGCGCGCAGGCTTTAACGTGCCGACCGGTTTAGGCTGTTTCCCGTTTCGCTCGCCGCTACTCAGGGAATCGCGTTTGCTTTCTCTTCCTGGGGGTACTGAGATGTTTCAGTTCCCCCCGTTCGCTCCACCCGGCCTATGTATTCAGCCGGGGGTGACAGGGCATGACCCCCGCCGGGTTTCCCCATTCGGAAATCTCCGGGTCAAAGCTTGTTTGCAGCTCACCGGAGGCTTATCGCAGCTTACCACGTCCTTCATCGCCTTCTGACGCCAAGGCATCCACCATGTGCCCTTAGTAGCTTGACCGAACAAAATGTGCTCGATCGCTCGACATGTTCCTCGCTATGAAAGCACAGCGAAGATCCGTCATCCCGGTATTCAGTTGTCAAAGATCGAGCTCGATCCGCAGCTCGAGCGCCGCAGCTCGCGAGCGAGGCCGTGCATGCCCGGTCGCAGACTCGGTCGACAAGATCGGTCTCGTGCCGTCCGCCGGAGCGTGGCGCGGAACTCGTCCAGACTCTCGTCACCGACTGGTGGAGATAACCGGGATCGAACCGGTAACCTCCGGCTTGCAAAGCCGGCGCTCTCCCAATTGAGCTATATCCCCGAGACTTGGCTCGAGCCTGGCCCCAGGATCGCTCCAGGCCTGCCCTGGAATTGGTGGGCCTGGGTAGAGTTGAACTACCGACCTCACGCTTATCAGGCGTGCGCTCTAACCAACTGAGCTATAGGCCCATCCAGTAGATGAGCCCAGCCGGTCGGCAGTCATGTGCAGGGCCACGGCTCCAGCTCTCGCTCGACACGTCCGGCGCCAGGCCCGGGAATCCGGACGGCGCCAATGCCGAGAGGGAATACCGCCACTATGAATCGAATAGCGACGTCGGCCGTCTGAAGATCGAGAACGAACTCGATTCGACCGTGAGCTCGTGAGCCCGATGGCTCGTGGCTCCTTAGAAAGGAGGTGATCCAGCCGCACCTTCCGGTACGGCTACCTTGTTACGACTTAGCCCCAATCACCGGCCTTACCTTCGGCGCCTTCCTCCCTTACGGGTTAGCACAGCGACTTCGGGTACTGCCAACTTTCGTGGCTTGACGGGCGGTGTGTACAAGGCCCGGGAACGTATTCACCGCGGCCTGCTGATCCGCGATTACTAGCGATTCCGACTTCATGCAGTCGAGTTGCAGACTGCAATCCGAACTGAGACCGGTTTTTTGGGATTGGCTCCACCTCGCGGTATTGCAACCCTTTGTACCGGCCATTGTAGCACGTGTGTAGCCCCGGACGTAAGGGCCATGAGGACTTGACGTCATCCCCACCTTCCTCCGGCTTATCACCGGCAGTCTCCCTAGAGTGCCCAACATTACCTGCTGGCAACTAAGGACAAGGGTTGCGCTCGTTGCGGGACTTAACCCAACATCTCACGACACGAGCTGACGACAGCCATGCAGCACCTGTGCACCGGCCCCGAAGGGAAGGTGTGTTTCCACACCTGTCCAGTGCATGTCAAGCCCCGGTAAGGTTCTTCGCGTTGCGTCGAATTAAACCACATGCTCCACCGCTTGTGCGGGCCCCCGTCAATTCCTTTGAGTTTCAACCTTGCGGTCGTACTCCCCAGGCGGGGCACTTAATGCGTTAGCTGCGGCACAGGAGGGGTCGATACCTCCTACACCTAGTGCCCATCGTTTACGGCTAGGACTACCAGGGTATCTAATCCTGTTTGCTCCCCTAGCTTTCGCGCCTCAGCGTCAGTATCAGGCCAGAGGCGCGCCTTCGCCACTGGTGTTCCTCCCGATATCTACGCATTTCACCGCTACACCGGGAATTCCCTCTTCCTCTCCCGCACTCAAGCCCGGCAGTTTGGGATGCAGTTCCCCGGTTGAGCCGGGGCATTTCACATCCCACTTACCGAGCCGCCTACGCGCCCTTTACGCCCAGTGATTCCGAACAACGCTTGCTCCCCCCGTATTACCGCGGCTGCTGGCACGGAGTTAGCCGGAGCTTCCTCTGCGGGTACCGTCAAACCGCATGGATTATTCGCCCGACAGCATTTCTTCCCCACTGACAGGAGCTTTACAACCCGAAGGCCTTCATCCCCCACGCGGCGTCGCTCGGTCAGGGTTTCCCCCATTGCCGAAGCCTCTCGACTGCTGCCTCCCGTAGGAGTCTGGGCCGTATCTCAGTCCCAGTGTGGCTGACCATCCTCTCAGACCAGCTACCCATCGTCGCCTTGGTGGGCCGTTACCCCACCAACAAGCTAATGGGACGCGGGACCATCCTCAAGCGGTAGCTTGCAAGCAGAGGCCACCTTTGACCGTCAGGACCATGCGATCCGTCGGTCTCATGCGGTATTAGCACCCCGTTGGGAGTGTTATCCCCCACTCGAGGGCAGGTTCCCCACGCGTTACTCACCCGTTCGCCACTCTACTCAGCCACCCGAAGGTGACTTTCTCGTTCGACTTGCATGCCTAATCCACGCCGCCAGCGTTCGTTCTGAGCCAGGATCAAACTCTCCGTTGTTAAAAACGGTGCCTTGCGCAAGCGCCTCCCGAAGGAAGCGCCAGAGTTTGGCAAGGTTCTCTTTGGGCCCTTCTCGGAACGTTACCGAGTCGGTCCGTCCCTGAAGGGCATCGAATTCATCTATCCCCTCAGACGGACCGGCACGCGCTATTCGATTGTCAAAGATCGTGCTCTTGGCTAGCACTCAGCTAGCCTCAAGGCGAAAGATCACGTTACCCAGGCTGGGGGGGCGCAGTCAAGCGCTTTTTTGAGGACTTTCCCCCAACCGTATGTTTTTCGCAATCCCCAGAACAACAAAGAGTTACGAAATCAGAGGTGTTTCGGCCTGGCTGGGGCCCCCTGGCGACCCGGGCAACTGCCTTTCAATGCGCGGGGCAGTGTAGAAGCCCGGGGATCCGCCCGTCAACTGATTTGATGGCGGGCACCCGGATGGGCCCCCCCCCCGCGCCGCGCCGAATGGACAGCGGACCGCCCCGGGGGCCTTCCTTGACCCCTCCGGAGGGCCCGGAGTAACGTGACCGTGACCATGCGCCGACTCAGACCCTGGCTCACGAGCCCTCTCGTCATCGTTGCGGCCTTCTGCCTCATCGGCCTCTCCCTGTCCGGATTCCGCTGGGTCGACCGTCATCTGCCATCGCCCTACCGGCTCCGCGACATCCAGCCGCCGCAAAAGACCGTCGTTCTCGACATCCACGAGCGGGTCGTGCACGAGTTCTTCCGCGAGAACCGTGACCTCGTGAGCTTGCCCGAGATCCCCGCACCCCTCAAGCAAGCGCTGCTCGCCACCGAGGACCGCAAGTTCTATCACCACTGGGGCGTCGATATATACGGCGTCATCCGCGCCGGGCTGCGGAATCTGCGCACCGGACGCCTCCGCGAGGGCGGATCGACGATCACACAGCAACTGGCGCGCAATCTCTTTCTCACGCATGACCGCACCTGGCGACGCAAGCTGCAAGAGGTCGTTCTCGCCACGCGCATCGAGCGCATCTATTCGAAGGACGAGATCCTCGAGCTCTACCTCAATCAGGTCTATTTCGGTGATGGGGCGTATGGCGCGCAAGCCGCCGCGCGTACGTTCTATGGCAAGGATGTCGGCGATCTCTCGGTCGCTGAATGTGCCTTGATCGCGGGGTTGCCTGGCAACCCTCGCGATTTCAATCCGCGACTCCATCCGGAAGCCGCGGTTCACCGGCGTCATGTCGTCCTCAACGCCATGATCGATACCGGCGCCATCAGCAAGGAACAGGCGGCTGAGATCGATGCGGCTCCCCTCGGTATCACCGAGATGAGCAACTCCTCGGCCGTCGGCCCCTACTTCGTCGAGATCATTCGCCAGTACCTCACCGAGCGCTACGGCTCGAAGGATCTCTACGAAGGTGGAATGCGTATCTACACCACCCTCGATCTCGACCTCCAGCTCGCTGCCGAAGAAGCCCTCGAGCACCGCCTGGTAGCTCTCGAGGAGAACTACCGCACGGTCGAGACGCGCGCCAAGTACGAGACCAAGGTCGCCAAGGCTGAATCCGGTGGCGAGGAGGTGCCGGTTCCCAAGTATCTCCAGGGAGCCCTCATCAGCATGGATGCGCGGACCGGCTACGTGAATGCTCTGATCGGCGGCCGGAGTTTTCGCGAGAGCCCCTTCAATCGCGCCATCCAGGCCAAGCGCCAGCCGGGATCTGCGTTCAAGCCCTTCATCTACACCGCAGCCATCGATAACGGCTTCCGCGCCTCCGACATCATTCTCGACACACCCGTCGTATTCCAGGGCGCATCGGCAACCGACGAGTGGCGGCCACAGAACTACTCCGCCACGTTCTCGGGACCCATGACGCTGCGCTACGCTCTCAAGAAGTCGGTGAACATCCCGGCGATCAAGCTCATGCGGAAGGTGGGGATCCCCGTTGTCGCCAGCTATGCGCGGCGGATGGGCATCAAGAGCCCCATCCAGAACGTGCTGTCCACGGCCCTCGGCACCAGCGAGGTCTCCCTGATCGAGCTCACCGCGGCCTACTCCACCTACGCCACGGGTGGCGTCCATAGTGAACCCATCTTCGTCTTACGCGTCGAGGATCGAAGCGGGCAAGTCCTCGAGATCAACTCGAGCCGCTCGGAGGAAGTGCTGAGCGCCGAGACCTCGGCGATCATGACCAGCATGCTCGAGGACGTGATCACTTCGGGAACCGCCGGCGGCGCCAGGCTCATCGGCCTCACTGGACCTGCGGCCGGCAAGACGGGGACCACCGACGAATACAACAACGGCTGGTTCATCGGTTTCACTCCCGACATCGTGTGCGGGGTCTGGGTGGGATACGACTCCAACGAGTCGATGGGCAACGGCATGGAGGGTGCGCGGGTGGCGCTGCCGATATGGACGGACTACATGATCCAGGCCACGAGTGGCCGTCCGCCCCTGGACTTCCCCGCTCCATCGACACTCGCCACCGCTCGCGTTTGCAGCGAGTCGGGGATGCTCGCACGCGAGGGCTATTGTCCCGACACCTACATCGAGATCTACAAGGCGGGAACACAGCCGGCGAGGCTGTGCAGCTTCCACGGACTGGGCGAGCCTCCGGTGGACGCCGGCGCCTACCCGACGCTGGGGGACGACCTGATCCAGTCCGGTATGATCTTCATCGAGTGAGGTCCGCTGGCGCCCGGGCTATCGCCCGCCGTGGCGTGCGGCATGCGGGATGTTGATCTGGTACTCGACCGGATGGCCCTCGGGGCCTTGCCGCCGTTCGCCAATGAGTGTCGTGACCTTCACCATGGCCGCCCCGCGCCGGAACACGCGTGGGACTCGCTTCCCGATCGAGCAGATGATCTCGTAGGGAATGGTCCCCGAGATGGCCGCCACCTCCTCGATGGAGATGGAAGCGCCCACCTGCTCCCCGAAGACGACCACCTCGTCCTCGACGACTGCGTCCGGTACGCGGTCGAGATCGACCATGGTCATGTCCATGGTCACCCGCCCCACGACCGGCACTCGCGTGCCGCGAACGAGCATCTCGCCCCGGTTCGACAGCTCGCGACTCAGCCCGTGACCGTAGCCCACGGCCACGACCCCGATGCGCATGGCATGGGGCGTGATGAAGGTGCGACCGTAGCTCACGGGGTGCCCCTGTGGCAGATCCCGGATCTGGAGCAGCCGGGATCGGAAGGACATCACCGGGCGCACATCGAGCTCGGGCGGCGTGCCGCGGGGCTTGAGCCCATAAGCCAGGAGCCCGGGGCGCACGAGATCCAGGGCCGCCCCGGGCAGGCGGGCCAGCGCGGCCGAGTTGGCGGCGTGAATGAGCGGGATGTCGATCCCTTCCGCCAGCACGGAGTCGCGGATGAGGTGAAACCGCTCGAGCTGAGCGCGGGCGAAGCTCAGGTTCGGGCCGTCGGCGTCGGGAAAGTGCGTGTAGAGCCCCTCGAGCCTGAGCTCCGGAGCGGCGGCCACGAGACGGGCCAGCGGGAGAACGGCTTCGGGCATCACGCCGCTGCGGCCCATGCCGGTGTCCACCTCGAGGTGAACCGAGGCCACGGTCCCGGCCGCACCGGCGGCCCGGGCCAGGTCATGGATGAAATCGGCCCGATTGACGGTGCAGGCCAGCCCATGCTCGACGATCTCGATCGTCTCGCCGGCCAGACAAGGAGAGAGGATCAGGATCGGCGCGCCGATACCCGCCCGCCGGAGCTCGATCCCCTCGTGCAGCGTGGCAACGCCCAGCATCTCGACGCCGGCGGCCAGAGCCTCCCGGGAGACGTCGACCGCCCCATGGCCATAGGCGTCCGCCTTGACCACGAGAAGCGTCTTCTGCCCCGCGAGCGACTTCCGGATCTGCCCGAGGTTGTGGCCGAGACGGTCGAGGTCGATCTCGACCCATGTCGGAAACGCCTTGGTCATCCCTCAATCCCGATGTTCGTTGTCTCAGAGGCACGCCGCGCCGTGGTCGGCTGCCGGCGACCTTGTTAGCACAGGCGACACAACCGGGGCAAGACAGGCCACCCCATCTGGCCCTGGCCGCTCATAACATGTTAGCTTTCGCGCACCATGTCCAACAAGAAAACCCCTCCGGATTCGCCCTCGCTCCCATCCCTCCCCCCCCTGTCCTCGCCTGAGCAAGACGCGGTGAGCGCCCTCGTCGGCCTGGTGCGGCGACTGCGCGGTCCCGACGGCTGCCCCTGGGATCGGGAGCAAACGCTCAGGACCATGACTCCCTACATCATCGAGGAGGCCTACGAGGTTATCGACGCCATCGAGCGCAATGATGACACCCATCTGCGCGAGGAGCTCGGCGACCTCGTCTTCCTGCTCTTCTTCTGCGCCGAGATCAGCCGCGAGGAGAGGCGTTTCACGATCGAGGACATGCTCCTCGGCCATGTCCGGAAGATGGTCGCGCGCCATCCTCACGTGTTCGGCGATGCGGGTCAGATCGGCACCGAGCGGGCGGCCCAGCAGTGGGAGGAGCTCAAACAGGAGGAGGGCCAGGGCCGGCGGTCGGTGGTCGATGGGCGCCTGCCGTCGCTCCCGGCCTTGACCGCAGCCTTCCGCGTGCAGGAGAAGGCGGCCGCCGTGGGATTCGACTGGGAGAACGTGGGCGGCGCGCTGGAGAAGCTGGAGGAGGAGATCGCCGAGCTCAAGGCGGCGATCCGCCGCGAGGAAGACGCCGGCGACGCCCAGCGCGAGGAAGTCGGGGATCTCCTGTTCTCGATCGTCAACGTCGCCCGCCGCCTCAGGATCGACCCCGAGGCCGCGCTCCGCGGCACCACGGCCAAGTTCATGCGCCGCTTCCGCTACATCGAGGAGCGACTGGCGGCGAACGGCGTCCGCCCGTCGCAGTCGACGCTCGCCGAGATGGACCGGCTGTGGGATGAGGCCAAGGCGCGCGAGGCGGGGGAATCCTCCAGCTAGGGTGCAAGCCTGCGGCTTGCGCCAGCACTGCGAATCTAGCGATCAAGGAGGACGAGCTTGCGACTCCTCCCCAACCCTGCCCGTGAAGAAGCCTGCCTCTCAGCCGCGTCAAATCACTCGCCTAGATCGGATACTCCTTCTTCCACTCGGGAATCACGGCATCCTGCGCGCCGCGCTTCTCGAGCTCCGCGACCAGGGCCTCCGACTGATCCGGATCGCCGTGCACGACGAAGATGCGCTTGTCGGCATCGGAGCGATTCTCGATCCACTCGAGGAGCTCGTGTTGATCGGCGTGCGCACTCAGGGAGTTCAAGACCCGCACCCGCGCCTTGACCTGATGCGGCTCCCCGAAGATGCGCACTTCCTTTTCCTTCTCCACGAGCTTCCGCCCCAGCGTGCCATGCGCCTGGTAGCCGACGATGAGCACCGTGTTCCGTCCATCCCCGATGTTGTTCCGCAGGTGATGGAGGATGCGCCCCGTCTCCGCCATGCCGGAGGCCGAGATGATCACCATGGGGCCCGGCTTCCCGTTGAGCGCCTTCGAATCCTCGACATGGCGGATGTAGGTGATGTTGTGGAACCCGAACGGCTTGCCGCCGCCCTCGATCATCTTCTGGACCTCGGAGTCGTAGCACTCCGGATGCAGGCGGTAGATCTCGGTGATATCCACCGTGAGCGGGCTATCGACATAGATCGGGATCACCGGGATCCTCTTCTCCTCCTGGAGCCGCGAGATGACGTAGACCAGTTCCTGGGCCCGGCCGACGGCGAAGCTGGGGACGACGACCTTGCTCCCCTTGTCGGCGGCTTCGATGAGCACCGCAGCGATGTCCTCGCTCGCCTTCTCGTAGGGATCGTGCAGCCGCCCGCCGTAGGTCGACTCGGTGATGAGGACATCGAGACCGAGCGGTCGCTCCGGATCGCGGATGATGGGGCTCTTGCGGCGCCCGAGGTCGCCCGTGAACCCGACGCGGCGCTTGATACCGCGCTCCTGCGCATCGAGCGCCACAACCCCCGAACCGAGGATGTGCCCGGCATCGTGGAAGGTAAGGGACACGTTCGGCACGATTGGAATCTTGGCGTGATACGGAACCGCGATCATGCGCTCCATGATCTGGATCACATCGCCGTATTCGTAGAGCGGTTCGATCAGGGGCTCGTGCTTCTTCCTTCTCTTGTTGATGAACTCGGCATCCTGCTCCTGGATGTAAGCCGAGTCACGGAGCATGGCCGAGCAGAGGTCGCGCGTGGCCGGCGTCGTGTAGACGATGCCCTTGAACCCCTGCCGGGCGAACTGCGGCAGGTTGCCCGAGTGATCGATGTGGGCGTGCGAGAGCACGATGGCATCGATCGAGCCCGGATCGACCTCGAGCTGGCGGTTACGCCGGTTCGATTCCTCGCGATGACCCTGGTAGAGACCGCAGTCGAGAAGGATGCGGGATCCGCCTGTCTCGAGAAGATGCATCGAGCCGGTCACCGTGCGCACGGCGCCGAGAAAAGTGAGCTTCACGGGGTCTTGCCTCCATCGGCCTCGGTGCCATCCGGGCCCGGGCCGGGCTCGGGATTGCCAGGAGGTGCCGCCGGTTCCACATCCGGCGCCGCACTCGAGGGTGCTGCCGGCTCGGGTGCGGTCGCCTTCGTGCCCGGCTCGGGACAGCCATCATCGTCCTCGAAACCGTCCAAGTCCTCGGGGGTTTTGGGACAGAGATCGTCGCGATCGGGAATCCCATCGCCGTCATCATCCAGATCGGGGCAACCATCATCATCCTGGAATCCATCCCGATCCTCGGGATCGTTCGGGCACTCATCCGAGAAATCGAGGATGCCATCCCCATCGTTGTCCAGATCCGGGCAGCCGTCGCGGTCGGCGAACCCATCCCGGTCCTCGACCTCACGGGGACAGAGGTCCTCCAGATCCCCCACCCCATCGCCATCGTGGTCGGGCTGGAGAACGGCCAGATCAGGACCGACCCGGACGCGAAGCGTCCACTCCGGGTAGACGAGCCGGGGATCGAAGGCGGTGGCTGGATCGTCGCTGGCAAGCAGCAGATCGGCCTGGGTCGAGAGCTCGAGCCCGAAAGCGCGGAGGGCGAACCCCGGGCTCAGGGAACGGGGCGCTTCCTTGGGGGCCATCTCGCGGACACCCTGGAGGCGCGGGAGCTCGTACTCCGCGAATAATGTCGTCCGGCCGTGGGTGAGGGCGATGGCGAACCGCCAATCGAGACGATCAGCGGCCGGAGACTGGATCGAGAGAGCCGGCATGCGTTCGCGGAAGGGAACAAACGCCTCCCCCGGCTCGAGGTCGACTCGCCCGGTCCAACGACCCTCGGCGTGAAAGTGGATGGGGACCGGCACGCCGGCGCCGGTGAGCGCCACCGTGAGCCCAGCTCCGGCGAAGGGCGCCGTGCCGCCGGCCGTGAAGGGCTGGATGATCGCATCGCCGGCGGCCAGGGCATCGCTGCGACCAGTGGCCAGGAAGGCCCCGCCCCCGAGTCGACCGCGAAGCCTCCCCCCGAGCAATGGGTGCGCGTAGTCGAGACCCACGGCCAGGTCCTCGATCCCAGTCCGGTTTCCGGCTGGCGCCAGATCGAGCCCCAGCCAGGACACCTGGGTGCGGGCCGTGAGGCCGTAGCCGATGCCGAACCCCGCATCGATACCCAGCCTCCGCACGCCGCCATCCGCGAGCAGGGTCCACGCTGCGTCCTCGGCTTCGCCGGCCCGCTCCGGATAGGCGAAACCTTCATACTCGAACCTGAGGCCGAGGACATGTTCCGGAAGCGGCACTGCCGGGCGCGCTCGCACGAGGCGGAAGGGCGGCCAGTCGACCGGCCCGATCCGGTCCGGAAACGCCAGGACCCCGGCCCGGGCGCTCGCCGGTGGACCGATGAGGATCGAAGCAAGGAGGAGCATGGCTCCGGTAGCGATCCGGCGGCGCGCCGTCGCCGCCGGCACCGGAGCCCGCCCTGTCATCGGACCATCACGGAGGGCTCGACCTCGGCAAGGCGAGCGGTGAAGTGGCGCAGCACGGGCGCCTCGTAGGTGAGACGGAGCCCGCGCACCCGGTCGCGAGCCTTCCACACCTCGATGATCGCGTCCGCGACGTAGCGCATGTGCTGGGTCGTGTAGACGCGGCGCGGGATCGCGAGCCGGACGAGCTCCAGATCGGGATAGACCGGACGTCCGCTCTCCACTCTCCCGAACATGAGGCTTCCGATCTCGACGGCCCGGATTCCCCCCTCCACGTAGAGCGCAGCGGTCAGCGCCTGCGCCGGAAACTGCTCCTGGGGAATCTGGGGCAGGAACCGGCGCGCGTTGAGATACACGGCGTGGCCGCCCGCCGGGCGCACCAGCGGAATCCCCGCCTCATCGAGCATCTCCCAGAGGTTCCGCACCTGGGCTGTGCGAAAGCGCAGGTAGTCGTCGTCGAGAACCTCCCTCAGCCCGATGGCCATGGCCTCGAGATCGCGACCGGCGAGCCCGCCATAGGTCGGGAATCCCTCGACCAGGATGAGCAAGTTCTTGATCTGCTCGGCGAGCGAGTCGTCCTCGAGACACAAGAATCCGCCGATGTTCACGAGGCCGTCCTTCTTGGCGCTCATGGTGCAGCCCTGGGCATGGGAGAACATCTCGCGCGCGATCTCGTGGATGGTGCGATTCGCGTAGCCCGCCTCGCGTTCCTTGATGAAGTAGCTGTTCTCGGCAAAGCGGCAAGCGTCAATGAACAAGGGGATCCGGTACCGGTCCAGGAGGGCGCGCGTGTCACGGATGTTCTGCATCGAAACCGGCTGCCCACCTCCTGAGTTGTTGGTCACCGTCATCATCACCAGCGGGACCTGCGCCGGCCCGTGTTCCTTGATCACTTGCTCGAGCTTGGCGATATCCATGTTGCCCTTGAACGGGAGCTCGGCATCGGGATTGTAGGCGTCGGCAATGGCACAGTCGATCGCCTTGCCGCCGACATGTTCGACGTTGGCGCGAGTCGTGTCGAAGTGGATGTTGTTGGGAACCACGTTCCCCGCTGTGACCACGGTCGAGAACAGGAGATGTTCGGCCACGCGTCCCTGATGCGTTGGGATCACATGCTTGAAGCCGAAGATGTCGCGAACCACCGATTCGAGATGATAGAAGTTCTGGCTGCCGGCATAGGATTCGTCACCTTGCATCAGTCCCGCCCACTGCATCTGACTCATGGCGGAGGTGCCTGAATCGGTGAGGAGGTCGATGAAGATCTTGTCCGCCGGTATTCGGAACACGTTGTAGCCGGCTTCCTGGATGGCGCTGAGACGCTCCTCGCGTGAGATGTGGCGGATAGGCTCGACGACCTTGATCTTGAATGGCTCGGTGAGCATGGTCCCTCCGTCCGCGGCGGACCCGCCGGCTAAACGGCCCGGCCCTGGAATGCAATCGCATTCCAGGGGCCAGCGCCCTCCAGCGCCCGCCTGGCGGCCTTCCGTGTAACACAGGACGCCCGCCGGCTCAACCAGACCCAGCGGGGCCGCCAGGACTTCCGGAACCCTTGCCCGGCTCATCAAGGCTGTGTTAACCTACATATTTGAACGGTGATCATGGGCGGGCTGGATCACGAAGACGCGCCCCGCCACATGTCATGTCCTGTGCCTTCCCCTAGAGGTTAGCTCATTATGGGTAGCAAGCAGTCCAAGGCCTCGGCCAAAAAGAAGTCCGCGCGCACGGCCAAGCCCAAGAACGTAACCGACAGGGCGGTCATCGAGGTTGCCTCCGCTATCATCCAGCGCGAAGGACGTTATCTGGTCTCGCAGCGGCCTGAGGGTTCGCATCTCGGTCCATGCTGGGAGTTCCCCGGCGGCAAGCGACTTTCGACCGAGACCATCGAAGAGTGCGCCATGCGCAAGGTGCGCGAGGAGCTGGGGATCGAGATCTCCGTCGACAAGCTCTGGCGTGTGATCGAACGCACCTATCCGGAGCGGATTGTTCGCCTTCACTTCTTCCTGTGCAGCCTCGAATCGGGAACTCCCCGCGCCATCGGCTGCCAGCATTTCCGCTGGATCCAGCCCAGCGAGTTCGGCAACTACGAGTTCCCGCCGGCCGATCTCGACATCGTCCACGAGTTGGCGCGGAAGAGCCTCCGGATGCAGGCGGCGGCCACCGTCTAGGATCAGGCAGGTCCGGCGCGGAGCGCCGCCGGATCCGCTCTCACCGGCATCTCCCCCTCTTCTCCCCCTGTTATCGCCGCGCCCTGGAACCTCCAACAACCCGGGAATCCATGAAGATCGACCCCAAGGACATGCCTGGCAAGGCCAGTTATTCGCTCCTCATCTCGACGATCGTGCCGCGCCCGATCGCCTGGGTCTCGACCCTGTCCCCGGAAGGGCGCCCGAACCTCGCCCCGTTCAGCTTCTTCATGGGCGTGAGCTCGGATCCCCCGATGCTCGCGGTCGCCATCGGCCGCCGGCGTGGCGAACCGAAGGACACGGCTCGCAACATCGAGGCTCGGGGCGAGTTCGTCGTCAACGTCGTGACCGCGGATCTCGGGCCCGCCATGGTGCTCACCTCGGCCGACTTCGGACCCGACCAGGACGAGTTCGCCGAGGTCGGGCTGACCCCGATCCCCTCCGAACGGGTCTCACCACCTCGGGTCCAGGAGTCGCCGATCCACATGGAGTGCCGGCTCGAGCGTCTGATCGCGATTGGCCGGTCGGCCACCGCGCTTGCCATCGGGGAAGTGGTCCTGTTCCACGTCGATGACGCCTTGTGGACGGGAAACGACGTGGATATCGCTCGGCTCAAGCCCCTGGGCCGTCTCGGTGGGACGCTCTATGCGCCGGTCACCGAGGTGCAGGCGATCCCGCGCCCCGCGCTCGACCCCGCGACCGGTCGCCTCCGGGGTCCGCGCTAGCAAGACCTGCCCTACCGAAGCGCCTCGTCAGGAATCCTCAGCCTGATCGCCGGCTCCGCGGCGCTCGCGCTTGCGCTGGCGTTGCCGAGCCTTGGCCCGCAGGCGCTCCTCCACCGCGGCACGCGAGGGCTTGGTGGGACGGCGGGGGCGGGGCGGAGTGAGCGCGCGCTCGATGAGGCGGCGCAACCGGGCGCGGCACTCCTCGAGATTGCGGGCCTGGGTCCGGTACCGCTGGCTCGTCAGGACCAGCTCGCCATCCTGGGTCACTCGACCGCGCGCGAGACGCTCGACTCGCGCCTTCACCTCAGGCGACAGCGCCACGGAGGATGCCAGCGCGAAGCGCAGAGTGGCCCGCGTCTCGACCTTGTTGACGTTCTGTCCGCCCGGTCCGCTGGCGCGCGAGAAGCTGGCAGTGAGGTCGGCCGCTGGAATGACGAGCCCGGACCGGATCTCGAGCGGTTCCATCTCCGGCCCTCCCCTGCAGCGCTCCCCCCTACACCGGAAGCCGGAGCGGCTGGGCCATCGTGGCCTCGATCTCGGCGATCTCCTTGGGTACCGCCGCGGTCAGGACCTCTCGGCCCGTCCGGGTCACGAGGATGTCATCCTCGATGCGCACGCCGATGCCGTGATAGCGCTTGGGAACCCCACGCGATCCAGCCGGGATGTAGATCCCCGGCTCGATCGTGAGAACCATGCCGGGCTCGAGGCGCCGCCACCGCTTGCCATTGCGGTAGCTCCCGACATCGTGCACGTCCATGCCGAGCCAGTGGCTGGTCCCGTGCATGAAGAAGCGCTTGTGCTTCTCCTTCTTGATGAGGTCGCGAACCTCGCCGCGCAAGAGACCGAGCCGAACCAGGCCTCGCGTGATGACCCTGGTTGCGGTGTCGTGAATGCGATTGAAGGGCGCTCCGGGGCGCACGGCGGCGATCGCGGCCTTCTGGGCGGCGAGCACCACCGAGTAGATGTCGCGCTGGGCGGCGGTGAAGTGCCCGTTCGCCGGGAAGGTGCGCGTGATATCGCCCGAGAAGAGCTGGTACTCGGCGCCGGCGTCGATCAGGAGGAGCTCACCATCCCGGATCTCGTGGTCGTTCTCGTTGTAGTGGAGGATCGTGGCGTTCTCCCCGGAGGCCACGATGTGGTTGTAGCCGGGAGAGCGGGCGCCGAGACGCTTGAACACGTATTCGAGCAGGGCTTCGATCTCGAACTCCATCATCCCGGGCCGGCACGCCCGCATGCTGGCGATGTGGCCGGCAGCACTGATGGCCGCCGCCTTTCGCTGCAACTCGAGATCATAGGGCCCCTTGCGCAGCCGCATCTCGTGCAGCACTTCACGCAGATCGAGGACCCCTGCCGGGGGGCGGACTCCGTTCCGCGACTTGCGCCGGAGCCCGTCGAGAACGGCGTTCACCATGGCATCGAAGTCGGGATACTTGCCTGGAGCCAGGAAGACGCGATCGGCCCCGGCCAGGAGCT
The DNA here is from genome assembly GCA_963823555.1 of Candidatus Eiseniibacteriota bacterium. Lineage (GTDB taxonomy): Bacteria > Eisenbacteria > RBG-16-71-46 > CAVPCR01 > CAVPCR01 > CAVPCR01. The sequence continues at coordinate 1,755,785 of CAWGMA010000001.1, forward strand.
GCGGCAGCTCGGCGTCCAGTTCGGCGATGGGATGGGCGATGTCCGCCCCGAAGATCTTTCGCGCCCCGTCGGGCCCGTGCCGCCGGCCGTCCCAGGTCTCCCGCTCCGGGTCGCGAGGCTGAACGAAGAGCACGAACGGTTGCTTGTGGCCCGGACGGAGGACCGCCACCGCATTCGGCTCAGCGAATCCTGTGAGATAGAAGAAATCGCTGTCGGGGCGGTAGGGATACTCGGTGTCGTTGGAGCGAGTACGCTGCGGTGCGGTCGGAATGAGCGCAACGCCCTTGCGAAGGACACGCATCAGCTCGCGGCGACGGCGACTGAAGACTTCGAGATCAAGCCGACCCTTGGTGCTCATCGAACTCACTCCTTGCAGAAGGCGGGTCGCCATCAGGAGCTCCAGCATGGACAGGGAGCGCCTGAATCGACCCGGACGAAAACGGGCGGCACAGTGTACCAGGACGATGCTCGCCCCCGGGAGGCGCGCTCGCCCAGCTCGAGAGCGGCCCCGGTGGCCGCTCCCGGCCCGGCCGGCCAGGGTTCCGTCAGCCTGCCTTCTTGACAATCGGACCCCCACCCTGTGGCATGATACAAAGGACCGACGGCCAGGGCGAGCAGCGCTCGAAACCATGGAGAAGGCGCCCATGATCGAAGAACACTGGAATCTCCTGCACGCGCCCTTCACTCTGGACCCGGACGTCCGGTTCCTGTTCGAGTCGGCGGGCCATCGGGAAGGCCTGGCTCGCCTCCTCTTCGCCGTGCGCGAGCTACGCGGAGGGATCACGCTCCTCACGGGCGAGATCGGCTGCGGCAAGACGACTCTGGCCCGCACGCTGTTCCGCCTGCTGCCGCCCGAGCATTTCCGCGCGGCCTTCATCGGCAACCCGCTCTTGCCGGTCGCCCAGTTGCTCGCGGTCACGCTCCGCGAGTTCGGAGCCATGAGAGCGCGCGGCAACAAGGCCACCCAGAGTGCTGCGCTCCAGGCCTATCTCACCGAGCTCAGCGGCAAGCATCTGGCTCCGGTGCTGGTGGTCGATGAGGCGCAGCTCCTGGGCCGCCCGCAGCTCGAGGAGCTGCGCCTGCTCACGAATCTGGAAACCAGTGAGCGGAAGTTGCTGCACCTTGTCCTCCTCGGGCAACCTGAGCTGGCCCAGCGCGCATCGCGATTCCCGGAGCTGGCGCAGCGCATCACGATGCGATTCCACCTGCGGCCGCTCGGCCTCGTCGAGACCGGGCGCTACATCGATCACCGCCTGCGCGTCGCGGGCGCCAGCTATCCCATCTTCACCGACAGCGCAACCGCCGAGGTCTACCGTCACTCCGGTGGCGTGCCCCGTCTCATCAACATTCTGTGCGCGCACGCGCTCTTCCTGGCTGCGGCTGATCGCCGCGCCCAGGTCGATGCCGCCTTCGTGGCCAGCGCCGCGCGTGAACTCGATCCACACGGCGACCAGCGACCCCAATCCGCCGCGAGCACCCCACGCGACCGCGACCCGGTCCATCAGGAGCAGGGATGAACGAACCGCTTCCCAAGAAGGTCGAAACAGGGATCGACAGCGAGGAGCAGGCGCTTCCGGCCAGCTACACGAGATTCCTCGACCGGTGGCCCGAGGTGGCCGGCGGCCCCTCGGCCCGTCCCACCCAGCCAGAAGCGACAGGAAGCAAGGAAGCCCCGGGCGACGCCGCGAAGCCTGACACCGCCCGCAAGCGGCGCCGCCGGGCGCGGCCCCCCCGCACGGCGACCGGGTCCCGAGCCTCGGGGCCGTTCGTCGCCCCGCGCCGGAGGGCGTCCACCGAGAGCATCAAGGTGCGCCTTGCTCCGGAGCAGCTGTACTGGCTCCGCCTGACCGCCGCCCGCGCCGGACGCAAGGTGAACGAGTCGATGATCGTCGCCGCCGGTCTCCGCGTCATCGAGTGGCTGAATCTCGATTGGCGGTGCATCGACTCACGCACCGCCATCGCCGCCGCCCTCGCCGAGGCCCTCTCGCCCGAAGGGCCGGAGCGCAGCGCGGCGGATCTCGAGGGAGAGTGGGGCAAGCTGGAAGCCAGCGTCCGCAGGGAAGCGGCAACGCCGCCTCCGCCACCTCCCCCCGCCGCGAGCGAACCCCATCCCGAGCCCGGAGCCACGGAGGCCTAACGGATGGCGGCGGCGCAGGGACTGGCGGGCGTGGGTCCGGAAACCCCACTCGTCACCTTTCTCCGGATGCTCATTCTCAGACGGCTCGATCGGATGATGGCGCACTTCCCGGGCACACTCGCGGGTGACATCGAGGAGTTGCACAACATGCGTGTGGACTCACGTCGCCTGCGCAGCGCCCTTCTTCTCGGGCGCGATCTCTTTCCCGCTCGCCGCCGCTACCGCCGCTTCGAACGCCGGATCACCCGCTTCACGCGCGCGCTCGGTCATGTTCGCGATCTCGACGTCATGCTGCTCTACCTCGAGGGCGAACGCGCCGCGGCTTCGCCCGCGGAGATCCCGCACCTCGACCGTCTGGCGGCCCACATCGATGGCCGGCGCGCGGAACGCCGTGAAGCCATGAACGAGGCCCTGCACGTTCTCGGCAGCCCCGAGAAACTCAAGCGCATGGCCTCAATGTTCGAGGACTCTGCTAGTATGGAGCGGCCGGTATGACGCGGCCCAGCCCTATCCTCGGGCTCGACCCGGGAGAGCCGGTCATCGAAGGAGCTCGGCACATCCTCCCGGTTCGTCTCGATGAGCTCTATGGCTTCGCCCCGGCGGTGACCGACCCGGCACAGGAACAAGCGCACCATGACATGCGCATCGCCGCCAAACGGCTGCGCTACACGATGGAGATCTTCCGTTTCCTCTTTCCACCCGGTTTCCGCGACCTGACCCGCAAGGTGCGCCGGATCCAGGACACCCTGGGTCTCGTTCATGACTACGACGTCTTCGTGCCATTCCTGTCCCGTTACCTGGACGGGCGCCGCCTCGATGCGGAGAGCGAGCTCCGCCGGCGGATGTTCCCTGGCGGCAACGGAGGCCGGAGCCCGGTCTCCATTGGCGAGATTCGCATGGTGATCGAGAAGACCGGCGGCGCCGACGAGCGCGAGGCCATCCTGCATCTGATCGAGCGCACGCGGGCCCACCGGCGCGAAACCTTCGCCGAGTTCCAGAACTACTGGCAGTCCCTGATGGAAGAGGATTTTCGCGGCACCGTGCTCGCGATGATCGGGCTGTCGACCTTCACCACCGGGCCGCCGGGCAGTCACCCGGCTACGGCGACCTGAGGACGGACGAGCATGCATCTCCCCCCGCTCCCCCAGCACTCAGGGCGCTCCCTCCAGCTCCCTGGGGGTCATTCTCCCCATCCTCCGGGGTGGAATGACGATTGCATTGCCATGCCCCGTGGCGCTCGAACCGAGCACCGGCGCCGCTCCTTGCCCACCTATTTCACCTGCAACTTGGGAATACGACACCATGGCATTTGACCCAGCCTCGACGACTCGCACCCTGCATGCCCGTATACAGCGAACCGCCTGGTTGCGATCCACGGGAAGCAGGGCCGCGGCCGGCCTCCGCTATGCGATCGCCGCTCTCGCCCTGGCCGCGATGACGGGAGGTGCCGGGGTCTCCCCCGCCAGTGCCGGCGACCCGTTCACGAGTTCCTATCCCCATCTCTTCTACGACGACACGGGATGGCTCGACGGTCAGCTCGAGGTCATTGCCCACTTCGACGTGCTCACGACCGCGTTCTGGAACGGCGAGGGCGAGAGAGCGGCTCGGCTCGATTCGCTCCGGCTCATGAACCCGGATCTCGTCCGGCTCGCCTATTTCAACCTCGCCGGGAAGAGCTTGCCCGAGGTCGTCGATCCCGATCATGTCGTGAACCGCCTGGGCCGCGGCATCGCCGACGAGTGGTTGGCGCGCAACGAGCACGGTGAGCTCATCTACTGGGATCCGCGCGCTCCCAACGCCGTGCTCCTCAACGTCTCGACCAAGTGCCCGCGGGTGAACGGCAAGACCTGGGGCGAGTTCGCCGCTGATTTCATGATCGACGAGGTCCTCCCCGCCGGACGCTGGGAAGGCCTCATGATGGACAACGTGTGGAGCGGCGCCTCCTGGATGAACGCGTCGATTCCGGGCTCCCTCGACCTCGACCTGAACGGCGTCCCCGATCATCCCGATTCGGCCGACGCCTGGTGGACCGCTGGATTGAACCTCATGCTCGAGCGCTTCCACGCTCGGGTCGGCCCCAATGTCATCGCCATCGGCAACGGCAACGGTCGCCACTTCTCGCTCCTGAACGGGCGTTACTTCGAGGACTTCCCCAACCGCGAGGGCTGGTCGGGGAGCCTGATCCAGGCGGCCGACTGGCAGGCGCACGGCCAGAACCCGGTGCTTCTCGCCGGCGTGACGCGCTCGACCGAGGGCGATTTCAAGCTCATGCGCTACGGCCTCACCACCGCCCTGATGGGGGGCATCTTCAGCTTCCATTACGCCGGAGAGCATTCCTGGCCCAACCCGGTCCTCTATGACGAGTACCTCGTCGACCTCGGCCAGCCCATCGGACCGCCGCGCGAGCTCGGGATCGATATCATCGGGACGGCCGATTTCGAGACCGGCCTGCCCGCCTCCTTCCCCGGCGCCTGCAGCGGCGGCCAGGCCGTATGGACCACCAATCCCCAGTATGTGGTCGAGGGGAATGCCTCCCTGCTCGGCCTGTTCGGCAACGATCCGGGAGTCTGGCACCTCTTCCTGTGCTCGGATCCCTCGGAGCTCGCCCTGACCCCGAATGCCACCTATACGCTGTCCTTCAAGTACCGTGTGGTGAGTGAACCGCCGGGGAACGGCTACTTCTACGTGGGGGCGCGATCGAACGTGAACCAGACCGCCTCCAACCGTAACCTCCTCATCATCGACCCGCCCGTGGGAACCGTGGGTGAGGCGCGCGGGGATGTCACTCTCGGTCCATATTCCGGCTATTACCTGTACTTCGGGATGCTGAACGGCGGCTCGATCGTCATCGATTCGATCCAGATCGTGAGCGGGCGCGGCGGCATCTTCCGCCGTGACTTCGAGAACGGTGTCGCGCTCGTGAATCCGACCACCGGGCCGATGAGTGTGACTCTCGAGAGCGGTCTCTATCGCATCGATGGCACCGTGGATCCGCAGACCAACAACGGTGAGGCGACGAGCTTCGTCGTGCTTCCCGGCGCCGATGGCCTCGTTCTGATGCGCGGTCCAGCCGGCGTCGAACACCCGGGAAGCCCGGAGACCCCGCGCGCGCCGGGTCTCGTTTACGGTTATCCTAACCCAGCCCTGGTCGCGGACCACCAGTCGGTGTCGATCGCCGGGGTCCCAACGGGGGGCTCGGTCACCATCGTGGCCCCCACGGGTCGCATCCTCCGCCGCATCACGCGGCCCGACGCCACCGGCACCTGGGCCTGGGACTTCCGGACGGCGCAGGGGCGGACGGTACCCGCCGGCATCTACATGGCAGCCGTGCGAGACGCCACCAACCGCATGATCGGCACCACGCGCCTCGCCATCGGCCACTAGCGCCGCAGCCGCTAGACATCGACGAGGATATCGTCGATCCAGGACAGGGCCGCCATCATCCGCGGGAAACCGATCGTCGTCGTCGACAGGAGAGCGGCATGGCGGATTTCCTCCGCGCTCGCCCCGGCCTCGATCGCCTTGCGCGTATGTGAGTGAACAGCGCCCTCGTGCTGCATGCCGATCGCCACGCCGAGCTTGATCAGTGCCCGCGTACGCCCATCCAGCGGCCCGGCCGTCTGGCAGGCGGCACCGAGCGCCGTGTACGCCTCGGCGACCTTCGGCTGTTCCTCCATGAAGCGCTGATACCTTCCCGGCAGCTTGGTCCTCATGATCCCTCCTTCCGGCTGGGCCCCGGGTGCCGGCCATGGCGCGGCCGGCACCCGCGGGCGTATGGTAATCGACCATACCCCCCAACGACCAGCCGGCGCCGGCTTACGGCGCGGAAGGAGGACCATGATGGCAACGAAACTCGAGACCTTCCACGCCTACCGCGAACAGATGAATGCGCGCATTCTCGAGACCGGGAACCTCGAGACCAAGCGATTCTTCGCCCTCGATTCCCGCACCTACGAAGACGGCGCTCTCAGTGCCCGTACCAAGGAGCTCCTTGGTCTCGTGGCCTCGGCTGTCCTGCGCTGTGACGACTGCATCACCTATCATCTGGTGCAGGCGGCGCGCGCCGGGATCACGCGATCCGAGATGGTCGAAGCGCTCAATGTGGCTCTCATCGTCGGTGGCTCGATCGTGATCCCGCATCTCAGGCGGGCCTACGAGACGATCGACGAACTGGGCGTGGAGCCGGGAACGGAGGGCGGAGGGCAAACGTAGGTTCTCTGCACAACCCCACGATCCGCTGCCGCGCGGCACTCCTTGTGTTGCACGCCTCCTCTGGCCCAAGGCATACTTCGGAGTGCAAGAACGCGCCTCGAATGACACATGCAGATGAGAATCGAGGAATGGATGATCTTTCGCAACTACTACCTGAGCTGTCTGGCCCACGCCTCGTACCTGATCGGCGACCGCCGGACCGGAACGGCCGCGGTGATCGATCCTCAGCGCGACATCGAGCAGTACATGGAGGACGCCGCCGCCGAGGGTCTCACCATCCGTCACGTCATCGAGACCCACCTCCACGCCGACTTCCTCTCCGGTCACCTCGAGCTCAAGGCCCGCACCGGGACCGCCACCATCCATTTCGGCGCCAAGGCGCCGGTCGAGTTCCCGTTCAATCCCCTGCACGACGGCGATGCCATCGAGATGGGCGATGTCCGCCTGGTCGCTCTCGAGACCCCCGGGCACACTCCGGAGTCGATCTCCATTCTCGTCTATGACCTGGCGAGCGATCGCGAATCGCCGTATGCCGTGCTCACGGGCGACACGCTCTTCATCGGCGATGTCGGGCGCCCCGATCTCATGGCCGCCAAGGGGATTTCACCCGAGGAACTGGCCTCGCTCCTCTACGATTCCCTCCATCAGAAGCTCCTCACGCTCCCGGATGCAACGCGCGTCTACCCGGCGCATGGAGCGGGATCCCTCTGCGGCCGGGCGCTCAAGGACGAGCGCGTGTCCACCATCGGCCAGGAGAGGCAGTGGAACTACGCCTGCGCCCCGATGGAGCGCGGGGACTTCATTCGCATGATGACGAGCGATCTGCCGATGGTCCCCGCCTACTTTCCCTTCGATGCGCAGCGCAACCGGGAGGACCGTCCGACCCTCGATCACGTGCTTGCAGGGCTTCGTCCATTGAGCCTCGACGAGGTGCTCGAGATGGTGGCGAATGGCGCCACGCTCCTCGATGTGCGCGAGCCCGCCGAGTATGCGGCGGCGCATCTCCGTGGCTCGCTCAACGTGGGATTGAGCGGCAAGTACGCCACTTGGGCCGGATCGCTCGTCGATCGCACGCGACCCATCGTTCTCATCACGAATCCGGGACAGGAGAAGGAAGCGGCCATCCGCCTCGGCCGCATCGGGTTCGACGAAGTCGCCGGCTTCCTCGACAGCGGGCTCGAGGCCGCCCGCGGGCACGAATCCGACCTCGTCGTGAGCGGGGACCGTCTTACGGCGAACGAGCTCCACGCCCGCCATCCGGCGCCTCTCATCCTCGACATCCGGGAACGCGGGGAGCGCGAGGCGAAGCACATCCCGGATTCCTCCTGGATCCCGCTCGGTCAGCTCCCGGAACGGCTCGGTGAACTGCCGCGGGATCGCGAGATCGCGGTCCTCTGCGCCACCGGAATGCGCTCGAGCATCGGCGCCAGCGTGCTCCGCCGCGCCGGCTTCCATCGGGTCATGGACCTGATGGGTGGGATCGAGGGCTGGGCGCAGGCGGGGTTGCCGGTGACGACGCCGGGGACTCTCCGACCAACCGCTTGAACCGCGGTTCGCTCCGCAAACCATCCCACTCCGGCTCGATGCGGGCGCGCGCCTGCACGAAGGCCGGGCTATCCCGCACCGATCTCTCGAGCAGCGCCATAGCCACGTCCCTCTCGCCGCGGAGAGCGTGAGTGGCGGCCGCATAGTATCGCGTGAACGGCTCGTCCGCGCCGAGCGCCACTCGATGGGCGAAAGCCTCGAGCGCGGTGGCGAAGGCCGATTCTGCGCGCTCGCGTTCGCCAAGGGCGAGAAGCGCCGAGCCCAGGCGCATGTTGAGTTCGATCCGGATCCGAGAGCGGAGGGCGTGATCGAGACGCTCGACGAAAGCGATCTCACTTGCGAACGCCTGTTCCGCCTCGCCGGCTCTCCCCTGCAAGGCGACCAGGTGCCCCAGCCGCATGTAGGCACCGACGATCTGGACGCCCTGCTGCCCGGAGAGGAAGGCCTCCTGCAGCTCGATCGCCCGCCGTGCCGCTCTCTCTCCCCGCGAGAAGTCGCGGAGCAGCGCGTAGCAATGAGCGAGCTGAAGCCAGTACCAGCCCGCCTGCGGGTTCCGTTCGACCGCCTGCGCGTAGAACTCTGCGGCCGCGGGGAAGTCCCCCTGTCCGATGAAGAGACCCCGCGCGACGCCAGCGAGCACTCGCGGATCCTCGGGGGCCAGGGCCAGGGCACGGCGCAGGCTCTCGAGCCCATCCTCGACCCGACCGTGCGCCACCAGCGTCATCCCCAGCTCGCGCCAGATACGCGGGACCCGCGGGCGCAGCTCGAGGGCGCGGCGGAGGATGGCTTCAGCTCGCTCATAGAGCTCTGGAGCCACCAGGTAATCCGCCTTCTGCGTGTAGGCCGCACCGAGCTCGATCTGGGCTCGGATGTAATCGGGATCCAGCACGAGGGCACGCTCGAAGTGTTGAATGGCACGATCGAGGGACTCGTAGGTATCGGCCCGCATGTTGAGGATCCCCTTGGATAGGGCCTCGTAGGCGCTCACCACCTGCGTCTCGTCGCCCTCCTGTGCCGCAACGACGCCCCGGCGCAAACCTGCCGACAGCTCGGCCACGACGCGATCTTGCAGATCGAAGATGGCGTCGAGGCGTCCATCCGCCTTGACCGCCCGCAGCACGCGGCCCGACTCGACCTCGACCACCCGAGCGGTCACTCGAACCTGGTCGTCCAGCCGCTGGAACGCCCCCGCCAGCACCCATCGGGCGCCTGTCATCCGTCCCAGCCGCACCGCACTCTCGGACTGCACCTCGCTCCCCTCGAGATCGAGCCGCCGCAAGCTCTCTCGCAGTCGCTCGCGCCCCCAGACGTCAAGGCCATCGATCTCCTGCAGCGCCGCGGTGACCGTCTCGGCGATCCCGGTCCCGAGCCACTCGTCCTCGCCACGCTGCGTGAGGTTGGCAAAGCCGGCGATGGCGACGGTCAGGGTTCCGGATGCAGCGATCTCCGCGGGCGCCTCGGCGCGCAGGCGGGCAAGCTCGATATGGACCTCCCGCAGCCCGCGCGGACGCGCGGCAGGGCCCTTGGCCAGCATGCGAGCGAGAAGGCGCTCGATGTCAGGAAGGCGAGGATCGGCGATACGCCGCGGCAGCGGTTCCGGATCGCGGTGCGTGATGGCGTCGGCAAGCTGGACCACGTTCTCACCGTCGAACGGTCGCCGGCCCGCGAGCAGCTCGTAGAACACCACGCCGAGAGAGAAGATGTCCGAACGCGCGTCCGTGGGCTGACCGAGCACCTGCTCCGGAGACATGTAGTGCGGCGTCCCGGCGAATTCGTCGGGAGCGGCCGGCGCCGCGAGGCGGGTCCTCGTGGTCGCATCGACGAGCGCAGGCAGCTTGACCTGAGCCAACCCGAAGTCGAGCACCTTGACCCGCCCCTGGGCCACCATGAGGTTCGAGGGCTTGATGTCGCGATGCACCACACCACGTGCGTGCGCCTCGGCCAGGGCATCGGCCGCCTGCCCGATGAGATCGAGAATGTCGTCGATCGCAAGCGACTCGGATGCGGCCAGCTCGGCCAGCGTCTTCCCCGGCACGTACTCCATGGCGAGGAGACGAACGCGGCCGCCAGGAGCATCGGTCTCCTCAACGGCGTAGATGACGGCGATGTTGGGATGGCTCAGGGCCGAGGCCGCGCGGGCCTCCCCCAGGAGGCGCGACCACTCCTCCTCTTCACACCCCGGCCGCTGGCGCAGCACCTTGAGGGCCACCGGGCGATGGAGCCGGAGGTCCTCAGCGAGGAAGACCTCCCCCATGCCTCCCTGCCCGAGGGCCCGCACGATGCGGTAGTGCGAAACAGTGGCGCCGATCATGGATACCTCTGGCGAGCAGCATAGCACCGGGTGCTCCCGCCCAAACAGGAGCCGGGATCGGGGTGTTTCCGCGGGAACAGGAACGGACGAAGTGTTCCCGCGGAACCCGGGCGCGTCATGTTCCAGCGGAAACAAGCCGGCCTCATGTTCCAGCGGAAACAGGCGGCCTGCCGGCGGGCCGGTTCAGTCCCCGGATGGTGCTTGGCCCTGCCTCCCTCGTCACTCCGTCGGATGCGGTCCGGAGATCCTTCCCTTCTCCACCGGATGGAACAGCACCTTGATCCTGCCCCATGTACCAGGCTCGACAACCTCCGGCTCCCCGCGGATGGCGAGGCTATGGTACCCGCAGGCCGCGACCGCCACGAACGCGTTCGGCGGAGGAATGTCGCACTCCCCGTCGTGATTCCGCCCCCAGGCGACGATCGAGCCATCGTCCTTGAGCCCCAGGCTGAAGTAGCCGCCGCCAATGACGGCGACGAATCCGGTGTTGGGCGCGGGCACGTTGCATTCCCCGTCCTGATTCCGCCCCCAGGCGACGATCGAACCATCGGACTTGAGGCCCAGGCTGTGATCCCAGCAGGCGCCGACTGCCACGAAATCAGCGTTGGGTTCCGGGACGTCACACTCGCCGTAGGCGTTCCGTCCCCAGGCCACGATCGTCCCGTCGGACTTGAGACCCAGGCTGTGCAACCCGCCAGCTGCGATGGCCAAGAAGCCGGCGTTCGGCGCCGGAGGGTCGCACTGGCCGTAGACGTTGAGTCCCCAACCCGCGATCGTCCCGTCCGACCTGAGAGCGACGCTGTGGAAATCTCCGGCCGCGACGGCCACAAAGCCGGCGTTCGGTGCGGGTACGTCGCACTGGCCATCGTTGTTCCGGCCCCAGGCCACGATGGCGCCGGAGGACCGGATCCCCAGGCTGTGATAGGCGCCGGCCCCGATCACCACGAAGTCGGCATTCGGGGCCGGCACATCGCACTGGCCGAACTCGTTGTCACCCCAGGCCACGACGGTGCCGCCGTTCTTGAGACCCAGGCAGTGATACACCCCTGCGGCGACCGCTGCGAAATCCGCGTTGGGCTCCGGTACATCGCCCTGGCCCCAGGAATCATCTCCCCAGGTTGCGATCGAGCCTGGGCCCTGGGCGAAGGCCAGAGCAAACTGACAGCAGCAGAGCAGTGCTGCCGTGACTGCAATCCGAGCCGTCTGACTCATGATGCCCCTCCTTCACCGGCCACCCTCTGGGCTGGACGCCTTCACCCAGAGGTTTCACAGCGTAAAAGGGGCCAGAGTGGACTGATGCTCCACCGCGCAAGCCCATGCCGATCTAAGGTCCGCCCCACAGGACCACGGTCCCGGACACCCCGGCTGCAGCCCTTCCGACATGGGTGCGGCACGGCGCTAGATCCCGCCCCCCCCGCTGGTCATTCCGTTGAGGATCCGGATGACGTGAAGGAGATCTCCGGGGATCTGTTCTCTGACGGCAGCTTCGGGAACCCCGGGCCGCGCCCACCAGGGCGGCGTGGCCACCATGGGGGCAGCAGCAATCCACTCGGCGTCCCAGCACTCGGCGATCGCCACGGGCAAGAGCGTCATGTCCTGCACCGGAGCGGCTCCGCGACCAGCACCCAGCGCAGCCATGCGGACACCCGCCACCCGCTCGCGCCACCACTCGACGATGCCGCGACCTGACTGTGTGAGGCGCGGGCGCACCGCTCCCAGGCCGAGGACGAGCGCCCCGGCAACAAGGCTCGCTATGATCGCCGCCACCCAGTCCTCACCCGCGACCATCCCGGCCAGGCCACTGGTCGCCCGGCGCGCTGCATAGGTCGCGACCACCGCCCCGACGAAGACGATGGCGGCCATCAGCAGGAACGGGGACCGCGGGGAACTCATCGGCGGCTCGAGATAGCCGCCTTCGATCAACGCCGCCTCAACATCACGCGCGAGCGCCAGCGCCGCATTCTCCACGGATACATCCGGGGCCGTCAGGGCACGGCGATCGCTGCCGGCGAAGACGGCGTCCAGGAACTTGTCCTCGTACCCTGCCAGATCCGCCGCCGCGCCGCCGCGCCGACGATCCACAAGGACCGGCTCCTGCCCGTCAGGCCATTCGATGGCGACCGCTCCGCGCTCGGCAAGGTCGATCAGAAGGGCGGTGGCGTGCTCAGCATGCAGTTCCCCGTCGTGCAAGAAAGCGGCCTCAGCAGACGACCCGCCAACTCCGGCGGCGTCAACACCGCTTCCTCTCCTGGCTGCCACGCGCCGCCTGAGCGCCAGCAGCAACGCCACACCGAGGACCGCGATCGCCACCATCACGGGATTCCGGGTAACGAAGCGCCCGACCCGGGCCGCAAGACCCGGATGCCGCACGAGCCCTGCCGGCCAGACCACCGAGATCTCGAGTTCCTCGCTCGGAAGGAGACCGCGAGAGAGCACGAAGCGCGCGTGTTCCGCATCGACCATCTTCACATCGGCCTCACGGCTCACCCGCCCGAAGCGCGAGACCCGTGACCCGGCATCCACCGCGTCCGGCGAGGCCCCTTCCGGGATCGCCACGTCCGCCTCGACACCAATCACGACCACGTCCCAGGCGTCGCCGGTGACTTCCCAGTGCAGCTCATCCCGCGCCGGCCCCTGCCACACGGCACCGTCGACGTCGTAGACGAGCTCATACACCTGCTCGCCAGTCGTGAACGCCTGCTCGCTCCCCATCCACACCTGCAGGTAACGGCCGGAGCGCTCGACGCGCACCGGCCACGCCTTGCCGGAACCATCCGTCACTGCAATGAGCTTGATGGCGAGAGGCTGCCGATTCCCTGACGCATCCATGACCACAATAGGCAGCGCCCGGCAGATCGTGTGATGCCGCTCCGGCCCGAAGTTGACGTGGATGGTCTCGACCACATGGAGGCGAGCGCCGGCTCCCACCTCGAGCTTCGCCGCGAAACGGGAGACCTCGTAGGCGCCGACCGGTCGCGCCAGCGACAAGAGCAGGAAGATGAGAAGGAAGAGGATGGCGCGCTTCATGGCCGCGCAGTATAGACCGAACGCGAGCCTGGCGCTCGGGGGCGCGACCTACCGGAGCTGGCGCAGGAGCTCCATCTCCCGGCGCTCGTGATCGCTGACGGCCGCCGAGAAGTCGATGAGGCGACGCTGGATGTCCTCGCGCAGCGACTCCTCGGGACCGAGCGCGCGCTCGAAGAGAGCGGCCATGGTCTGGCGGAACCCCTCGTGTTCGGCCGTCAGCACGTCGAATTCCGGGGCCAGGGCCGGGCGATCACCGGCCAGGAGCCGGAAGTGCCGCTCCTCGCGCTGGAAGTGACGTTCGAGCCGGGGGCTCAGATGATGCAGCTCTCCCCGCAGCCGCGCCGCCCAGGCCGAGAGATCGGGGATCTCGGCGTCGTTGTCGACGAGCGCCATGAGCTCCCCGAGCTGCTCATAGAGATCGCGGTGCTCATCCTCGATCGCGCGCAGGATATGTTCGGACAGGATCGACATGCAGCAGGGCTCCCGTGCTTTTCCGATGGCTGGGATGTTCGGTTCTGGAGCAATGTCCGTGCCCCAGCCACACCCCAGGTATATCGATTCATCTGACAAGGGATTGCGGTTGGGGAGCGGACCCTGGTTGCCCCCTGCCCCCCATGGCCCTGAAGGCACCTCTCTCGGACATCGAGTCAGAAGGCCCCTTCGGAATGGACATGGTGTCGCGGATGTTGGCATGCCCGGGGCCATTGCAGGGCAGGTCCACCTTTCGACCTCGTCCCCCTGCGACCGCGGCTCCCGCCTTTGGTCTATGATCACGCCATGCCATCTCCTACCTGTGGACAACGTGCACGCCGGATATCCTCGCGAGGTCTCGTTCTCTTCTCGCTGCTTGTTTCCGCCGTTCTCGCGCCCTGCGTGGCGAGCCACCAGGCAATTGCCGGGGACGCGACGCCACCGCCATCTCCTGACGCAGCCTCAGCCACCCGACTCACCGTCAAGGTCGTCGCCGACACCCTGTACCTCACCATCGACCTTCCCACCCGCGAGTTCGCAGGCGCCGGCGTGCTCGCCGACGGCAACAAGGACGACAAGATCGACGCCGGCGAGGTCGTGGCGAGCCGCGACTCGCTGGCCAGCTACCTCGAGAAGAAGCTCTTCATCATCCAGGACGACGGCATGCTGGCGCCGCGCTTCCGTGACATCATCGCCACCGCACCGCCTCAGGGACGAGCGGTGGATCGCATCACGGTCGCGATGCAGGCGCCTCTTCTCAACACGTACGAGAGGATTGGATTCGCCTCGGGCTATCTCGTCGAACACATCACCGGCTATCGAACCGAGATCCGCGTCGAATGGGAGGGGGCGCAGGCGGGATTCGATGTCGCCCAGAGCATCCAGTGGGTCGATCCACCCGCCGAGGGCGCCACGATCCTCGAGCTTCCAGGGCGGAAGCCCGCCTCGGGCGCGCCCTAGCGCCCCGGCGGCGTCCGCGCCGAATGGTGAACCCTCGGCTGACTCGAGCGGCTCTCACCGGATGAAGGCCAGAGAGAGCTCCCCTGGACCGGAGTGAGGCAGGATGGACAGCATATTCGGATTCGTCGTCTTCATCGTCGTCTGGATCGCGATCCAGACCTGGGTGCTTCCCCGACTGGGGATCCCCACCTGAGGCGTTCCCAACCCGCGCCGGTCGGCGCGCTCTGACCAGGACAAGGACCATCACGACACCACCGGGAGGTGTTGATCATGGAAACACGCACGGCGTTCGGGATGAGGAAGGAGCTCGATCAGAGCTTCGACGAGGTGCTCGCCCGCGTCCCCGAGGCGCTACAGAAGGAAGGGTTCGGCGTCCTCACCGAGATCGACGTCAAGGACACGCTCAAGGATAAGCTCGGTGTCGAGTTTCGCCGCTACAAGATCCTCGGGGCCTGCAATCCGCCCCTCGCCCACCGGGCGCTTTCCACCGAGATCGAGATCGGGCTCATGCTCCCCTGCAACGTGATCGTCTACGAGAAGCCGGGCGCGGGGACCGTGGTGGCCGCGATCGATCCGATGCAGACCATCGCGGGGCAGGGAAGCCAGGAGATCCGCGAGGTCGCCGCCACGGTGCGCGAGAAGCTGGCGCGGGTGCTGGATCACCTCGGATGAGGATCAGGTCTCGCGGCGATCGACGAGCCAGACACCGAGGATGATGAGCGCTCCGCCCAGGAGCGAGACCGGCATGATCGTCTCCCCGAGGACCAGGCGGGCGACGACGACCGCCACCAGCGGTTCGAGGTAGAGCAATACTCCGACCTGTGAAGCCGGCATCGCCTTCAAGGCGTCGTACCAGAAGATGTAGGCCAGTCCGGAACAGAAGACCCCGAGGAACCCGAGCGCCATCCAGCCGCGACCGGACAGCTGCGCGACCTCGGCCAGGGATGGACCACCGATCAGGAGGAAGGTCGCGAGCAGCCAGCCCAGCCCCATCACATAGAGCATCATGAGAGCGGCCGGATGGCGCTTGAGCCCGCGCCGCGACAGCACCGAGAACACCGCCCAGTTGGGCGCGCTCAAGAGGATCAACCGATCCCCCGCATTCCCGAAGCCGCCGTTCCAGAGCTGGGCGACGTGCCCCTTCCCTACCACGAGGATGACGCCCGCCGCGGCGAGCGCAATACCCGCGGAGCGCAGCCAGCCGATCCGCTCCCCGAGCACGAGCCACCCCAGGAGCGCCATGAAGATCGGCGACGTGGAGACGATCCACGACGTCGTCGAAGCTTCGGCGGTCCTGAGACCGTTGGCCTGCAGCCACTGATGGAATGTGACGCCGAGAAAGCCGAGGCAGGCGAAGTAGACGAGGTCGCGCCGCCCAACGCGGGCGAGCTCGCGGCGCGCCGCAGCGGTCACGGCGAGAACCGCGACACCCGTGGCGAAGCGCAGGCAGATGATCGTGGCGGGAGAAAGGTCTTCGAGCGCCACCTTGGTGGCGATGAAGGAGGCACCCCACACGACGACGGCGACCAGCGCCTTCGTGACGGCGATCGCGCGCGGGTGCGAACTCAAAGGCGGAGATCTCTCACGGGATCAGAGAGGGGTGCGGCCATCCTCAGGCGCGCGTTCCGGCCGATCGGGACAACGGGAGGAGAGAGAAGTGGCGGGGCCGACGAGACTCGAACTCGCGACCTCCGGCGTGACAGGCCGGCGTTCTAACCAACTGAACTACGACCCCGCCAAACTCAAGGACCAAATAGGCTAGCCGAGGCCCCGGCGGTGTGTCAATGGGATTCCCCGCGCCCTAGGGTCGGCGATCCGCCTGCGCCCGAGCCAGTTCCCCGATGAAGGGCAGCAGGTAGGTCTCGTGCTTGAGCGCCTTCCACATGGCCAGGAGCCAGACCAGGACGAAGCCCACGGCCGCCATCGCGAACAGCCCCTTCCCGATGAGCGGTACCAGGAGCACCACGGCGCCGACCAGGGCCAGCGCCGCGGTAAGGAGCATCGACTGCATGGCGTGAAAGCGCACGAAGCGGTTCCCCGGCTCGTAGAGGAAGTAAAAGATGAGCCCGCTCATGGCCCAACCGAGATAGGCGAGGGCGCCGGCGTGGTGAGGAGCGAGCAGGACCTGCCCCTCGTCTGCCGCCCTGGCGCCGGTTGCCGTGCCCGCCGCTGCCTCCTGGGTAGACGCAGGCCGAGGGGCCTCCTTGACGAGCACATCGGCGGCCATCGCGCGCAGCCGCTCGCTGGCAGTCCGGGCCGCATCTTGCAGTTCCTCGATGGCCACCGCCGTCTCGGAACGCACCTCCCGGCCCACGGCCCGCGCCGCCACCTCGGCCTTCTCGGCGGCGACATGGAACGCGCGACGAGCCTCCTCGATAGCCTGCGTGAGATCTTGACCTCTGGACTCCGTGGAGCCTCTCTCCTCGCCCTGGGATCCCTGTTCGTCCATGCCACCAGTCTACCAGATGCCACTCCGAGCCCCCACGAATGCCCGGGGCGCTAAGGATCTACCCCTGGCCGCTCGATAATCGGGGCAAGCTGGCCGCCTTCCCGACACCCGTTACCCACCATCTCATCCTGAGATAGCACCTCGGTAAAGGAGCTCAATGCCCCGCTCCGTGGCTCGGCCCAAGCCTCTCCCCCAACCACTCCGCACCTTCTCGCCGGGACCGGGGGCCGCAGTCGATATCGCGCTCAAGACCGATCTCGCCAGTTCGTATCGCGAGATTCGCCGCCTCCGCTCCTGGCTGGGTCACCTGGCCGAGATCGCGGACATGCCGCCGCTCGCGCTCTTCGAGTTCCGCCTGGCTGCAATCGAGACATTCGTGCACATGATCGAGGATGCCTACCAGGGGGATGAGCACGGCGTGGTCAAGGCGACCTTGCTCGTACGCGGACCCGAGGTCCGCCTCGTGCTTCGCGATTACGGGCAGAAGCTGATGCCGCTCTCGGAGGACAAGAGCCGGGTTCCGGAGGGCATGGGCAGCGAGCTGTTCTTGATCCAGCGCCTGGCCGACGAGGTCAAGTTCCACACCTCGTTGCCTCGGGGTTCGGCGGTGGAGATCATGAAACGGCTCGAGACGCCAGGAAGCACGCCCCCCGCCGGGAGAACAGCGGCCAGCGAGCCCATGACGTTGGCATCGCCGACGACCGCGTCAGAGCCTGGTCGCGCCCGCACCCGCGTGCGACGCAAGAGTCCCGCTGCTCGCGCACCGCGTTCCGCTACGGGAGCTCAGGGCAGCACCTGAAGCACGGCACTCACGTTATCGGGCTGCCGGAGATGCCGGCCGGAGAGAAAGGGACCTCGAGAGCGCTCAGGCTTCGGCGGGATCCGGAGTCTGCGTCGTGATCCCTCCGCCGTGACCGGATTCCTGTCCCCGGTCCGGCTCCTGCTGGAACGTGTGGTGACACTCGCGGCAAGTGAGCAGGACATAGCTCTCCGCATCCAGCTCGGGAACCGTGTACGTCACGGCGTAGCCCGCAGCCAGACACTGCGGGCACCGCACGGGAAAGAGCCTCAACCCGGGCCGGTGTCCCGTTTCCAGGGACATGGCACCGCCGGGCGCGACCTCGTACATGCGGTGGCAAGCGGGGCAAGCCGCAAAAACGACCTCCGACTCGGCCTCGAGTTCGAGCCGGAGCGCGATCTCGAGGCTGGTCTCCCCAGGGCACAATGGGCAGGGCACCCGGGCGAGATCGGGGAGAACAGGGCTCGGCATAGAAGTCCCTCCACCTGAAATCGTGGGGACCTCGGCGCACGACGGGGGAAAGGTGGCGGTAGGATAGCACACACTGTGCGGCCGAGTCGAGAACTAGCGCGTAGCCAGAGGGAAAACCTCCGTCCCGCGCAGCGCTTGTCCACCGTCATCGAGGTGGACGAGTCGGATCCCGGGATAGTAGTGCTCGAGAATGTCGGCGTGGTCGTGTCCGCGGGCCGCCATGCCCAGGGCACCGGCCTGACACATGCCGACACCGTGCCCGTTTCCGGCACCGCGAGCCACGACGGTCTCCACTCGATTGCCGCGCTTCTCGACCTCGAGCTCGAACTGCGTGGATCGCAGGATCGCGCCGCGGCCCCCCGGGCGTCTGAGGACCCATCGGATGCGGTCACCGCGCTCCCCGCCGAGCCGATATTCGCGTCCCCCGGCGCGCACCTCGAGAACCCTCACCCGGCCGGAGGAGTTGCGGGCGACGACCCGCACGTCCTCCAATGGACCCTGTGGTTCTGGACCGCCAAATTCCTTCCCTGCATAGCGTTCGAGCAGGTTCATGAACTCGTTTCCAGTCCACCGCTCCTCCCAGCGGTAGTGCGGGGATGCCGAACAGAAATCGGCCCCTCCCTGCCGATCCGGGTGCGGTTCGAGGTACGGCTCAGGGGGGAAATTCCACGTCTCCTCGACGGCGGCCGTCATCCCACCGCACGCGGCCGAGTAGTACGCGCCGATCAGAACGCCGTTGTAGACCGCCACCACGCCGGACGTCTCGGTCACCGCCCGCGATGCACCCGGACGCTCCGCGGACTCACCGCCATAGGCCTGATCGCGCACGTCCCCGTGGAGGTCGAACCCGAGCTCCGGCCAGCGCTCGAGATGAGACACGGCATAGGTGCGCGCCGCCACGGCCTGGGCCTTCACCGCCTCGATCGCCTCGGCTCCCGGTGAGCCGATCTCGAGGGGGACGACGCCGAGGAGGTAGTCCTCGAGCTCGACGACGTTCACGGCCGTGAGACGACCCCCCTGGTCGGCGAAGACCTCGATCCAACCCCGGTAGGAAACCCCATCCGCGGCGAGGAGCATCTCCGCGGGCGGCCGCAGGCGAAGCGTATCGGCAAAGACCCGGGGCTCAGCCCCGCCAGGATGGACCCTGATCCGGCCCGGGACCGAGGCGGAGAGGCTCATGCGGCGAAACCGCCCGCTCACCTCTCCTCGGATCGTCTCGAGCACGACGGGTTCCCTGGCGGTCACGGCCAGGGAGTCCTTGCCCACGGCGATCCCGATCCGTAGCGGGCGATCCGGGAGCAAGGGCAAGCGCGCCGCGGGCGGCGCGGTCGGGGGACTGGGCTTCTTCCCAGCGCAACCGCCGAGGAGGAAGATCGCGGCCAGAAGGAAAGCGGGCGCCGCGTTCCCGAGAAGCCCCCCCGGGGCAGAACGGAGGCTAACCGGGCGGCCCGGAGCGCATGGACCGATCCTGCTCGTCGCCATCGCACGTCGTCCCTGATGGGCTTGCATCACACTGCGCCACGAGAAACGCGAGAACGTGCCTGCTGGGGCACGTTCTCGCGTCAGCTCGACATCGGAATCGAAGGTGTTATTTGCTCGCGGCCGGGATCGTCACCTCGCCCCGCTTCTGCCCGCCGTAGAAGGCCACGCCGAGCCCCTTCGACCAGTAGAAGGCCGCATCCATGTTGTTGCCGCTCGAGTCGGTGTAGGAGCGGTACTCCTCCGGAGGTCCCTTCTCGGTGATCATCTTCGGGAGATCGCCGCTGGCGTACTTCGGATCCGCCTTCAGGCTCTCGGCATCCTGCTCGCTGCCCTTGGCCAGGCTGTTGTACAGGATGATCCAGCTCTCGGCCGAGGTGTTGTCGCCTGACTGGCGGAGAATGCTGGCCTTCAGCCGGTACCCGTCCGCATCGTGCGGGTCGGCGGCGATGTAGAGATCGCAGTACTCCGTCGCCTTGGCGAAGTCCTTGGCCTGAATCTCCAGCATACAGAGCTGGTAGTAGACAGCGAGCCTGTCCTGCTTGCTCTCGGCGGTCGGAGTGAACTTGAGGAGCGCCTCGCGTGCCGGGTCGATCGCTGTCGAGTCCCCGGCGAAGGCCATCATCGCGTACGAAGAGCCGATCTGGTACTGGAGGTTGGGATTGCTGGAGTCGACCTTCTCGGCCTCCTCGTACCAGACGATGGCCGAGCTGAGAAGGCGCGTCCGTGCCGTGTCCTCGCTGACCTTCGCACCCTCCTTGTACAGGGCATCACCCTGCTCCATGTAGGAGCTGAGCAGATTGGTGCGCAACCCTTCGTGATCCGGGCACACCTTGAGCCCGGCCTGCAGCACCGGGATGGCTTCGGCGGGGCGGCCCATCTTGCTCAAGGCCGAGCCCTTTACGTTGTGGGCCTTGCAGCTGTCGGGAGCGATCTGGATGGCGATGTTCGCTTCATCGATAGCGGGCTCATAGGCTTCCTTCTTGAAGTAGTCGAGCGACTGGTTGTAGTGCTGCACCCAGAAGGAACCGCGGTTGTTGAGCACCTTCTCGCGATCCTTGCCTTCCGAGTACTTGACCGCTTCCATGAAGTAGCAGCCGGACTCGTCGAACTTCTCCATCTCCGCGGCCAGCATCCCCATGAACATGTTCCACTCCCACTGATCGGGAGTCCCGCACAGGGCGAGATGACCCTGCTCAAACGCCTTCGCCAGGACCTCGGGATCCGGCGGCTTGGTGGCGTGCGCCACGCCCCAGTAGGACTTGAGGGAGCGGCCGTGCATCTTCGGATCATCCACCTGCTCGCCATCGCATGACTGGCAGACATCGGCGCGCACGCCCGCACTCAGCCCTGCCAGCAGAACCATGACCAGCGCACCGATCCACTTCACTCTCATCGTTCAGTCTCCCTGCTCGGGCAGAGGGCCTTGCTCGCGCCCGAGTCCAGATCAGTGGAGACGATCGCGCACCCTACAACCGGTCACCGTCCTGCTCCCGCCATGATTCCGCGGACGATCTGCCGCTGGAAGATGAGAAACACGGCGAGGACCGGCAGGGCTGCGATCGATGACCCCGCCATCAGATGACCCCAATCCACCGAATGCTCGCCTTGCGAGATCAGGGCCAAACCAACCGGCAGGGTACGCATCCCCTCTGAGCTTGTCAATACAAGGGGATAGAGGAATGAGTTCCAGTTCGCCAGGAAGGTATTGATGGCGAGAACGGCAAGTGCCGGCTTGACAAGAGGAAGCGAAACGGAGGCGAAGATGCGCAGATCCCCTGCGCCATCCACCCTGGCTGCCTCCTCGAGCTCGACCGGGACCGAGAGGAACGCCTGGCGCATGAGGAAGACATTGAACGCATCGACGAGGAAGGGAACGATCAGCGCGGCATAGGTGTCGATCCATCCCAGCCGCGAGACCAGGAGATAGAGCGGGATCATGCTGATCTGTCGCGGCACCATGAGGGTCACCAGAACGGCGCCCATGACGAAGCCGCGCCCGCGGAAGCGCGCCCGGGCCAGGGCATGTCCTGCCATCGCTGCGAAGATCAGATTGCCGGCAACGACAGCGGCGGCCACCACGAAGGAATTGAACACGAAGCGCCCGAACATGCCGTCCTGCCAGACGCTCAGGTAGTGGGTGAAAACGCCCCGCTCGCCGCCGGCGAGGGACAGGCGAAACATGAGCGCCAGCGGGTAGAGCATGGTCAGGAGGGCCGGCACCAGGACCGCCAGGGTCAGGAATGAGGAGCGGCGGTTCACACCAGGCTCCGCTGCTCGCTCTTCAACCAGCGCAGCTCGAGGAGCGAGAACACGGCCAGCACCGCGAACAGCAAGTAGGCGACCGCACTCGCATAGCCCATGCGGAACTGGTGGAAGGCGGCATCGTAGAGATAGAGGACGACCGTCTCGGTGGAGTGCAGCGGGCCACCACCGGTCATCACGAACACCTCGACGAAGATCTGGAAGGACCGCATGGTGTTGACGACCAGGATGAAGAGCGTCATCGGCTTCAAGCCCGGCCACGTCACATGCCGCAACCGGCCCCAGAAGCCGGCGCCGTCGAGCGCCGCCGCTTCGTAGAGGTCATCGGATATGGCCTCGAGCCCGGCGAGGTAGAGCACCATGTAGTAGCCCACGCTGGCCCATATGTCCATGGCCATGATCGCGGGCAATGCGAGCTGGGGATCGAGGAGCCAGCGCTGCGCCGGCAGCCCGATCAGCTTGAGCACCTGGTTGAAGCTACCGAACGGCGCGTAGAGGTTCTTCCAGATGAGCGAGATCACGACCATCGATACCACGCTCGGCACGAAGAATCCGGCGCGGAACAGCGGGCGAACGGGCAGGGGCCGGCGGACGAGGAGGGCGAGACCCAGTGCGAGCGTCGTCGTGATCGGGATGGTGCCGAGAACGAAGACGAAGGTGTTACGCAGCGCGCCCCAGAATCGTGGTTCACCGAGGGCGCGGGCGTAGTGATCGAGGCCGACGAAAGCCCCGGCGCGGGGGTTGAGCGGCGACCAGTCGAGGAAGCTCAGGGCGATCGATGCGGCGATCGGGAACAGGCTGAAGACACAGAAAGTGGCGAGGAAGGGCGACAGGAAGAGGAGAGCGCTCCTCTTCTTCACTGTCCGCGGTCCTCCGCCAGGAGCCGATCGATTCCAGCAGCAGCATCGCTCACGGCTACCGCTGGCGTCTTCCGGCCGTAGAGCGCCTCCTCGATCTCCAGATCCAGCGCCTGTTCGATCTCGCCCCATCGGGGATGGGGCGGCGGGGCGACCGCGGTCGCGAGCTGTTCGACGAAGAGCCGGTCCCGGGGATGCTCCAGATAGTACGGATCCTCGGCGGCGCCGCGGGCGGCCGGCTGGACGCTCCGCGCCGCCCGGCACAGGGCCACTGCGTTGTCGGGCCGGATGAGGAAGCGAGCAAGCGCAATCGCCTGATCCGGGTGGCGTGAGCCCGTGAAGCTGACCAGGAACTCGCCGCCGGCGAAGGAGGCATGGCTGCCGCGGCCAGCCGCCGGACGCGGTACGAGGGCGACATCGTAATCGAGCTCCGGCGCGTTATCGGCGAGCGTGCGCAGGTTCCACGCCCCGGAGATCATCATCCCAACGCTACCCTCCTGGAAGGCCCGATCGATGACGTCCTGCTTCTCGAGCATGGACACCTTGGCGAGGCGGACGTAGAACTCGAGAGCCTCGACGTTCGCCCGCGACGCGAAGGCGGACCGGCCCATGTCAGGCGTGAGCACCGCGCCGCCGTTGCCCCAGGCGAAGGGCATGAACTTCTTGAAGAGGACATAGCGCTCGCCGGCGTTGAGCCCGAAGCCATGGATCTCAGGACCAAGGGCCGTGATCCTGGTCGCGGCCGTGATGAGCTCGTCCCAGGTCTCAGGGCCGCGCACCGGATCGAGTCCCGCGCGGCCGAAGAGCTCCCGGTTGTAGAACAGCGCCCGCGTCCCCACCACCCACGGCAATCCGTACACCTTCCCGGCGTGGCGCGCCGGCTCCCACTGCATGTACTTGCCGGCGAGCGTGTCGGCGACCGCCGACACATCGACAAGGACGCCATCGGCGGCGAATCGCGGCAACCAGGTCGAGCCCAGCTCGCACAGATCGGGCGCATTGCCGGCGGCCAGGGCGGCCTGGATCTTCTCCTGCCCGGCCTGCCAGGTGAGCTGCTCGAGTTCGACCACGATGCCTGGGTTCTCGGCCTCGAAGCGATCGACGAGTGGGCGAATCCACTCCGTGCGCCAGAACTGCCAGAAGCGAAGCACAATCTTCCCGTCAGCTTCCCCGCGCTCGCGACCGCCGCATCCGGCAACGAGAAGGAAGGCGAGGCTCGACACCAGGAGAAGGGCGATGATGCGCTGTGGATCTCGACGTCGAGCGCCACGGTCTGGCGGGTCGATCATGGGCATTCCTCCCCCAGCGCGCGGCGCACCCAGCCACCCGCACGCTCGAGCCGCGCCTCGGCCTCCTCTCGACTCACGCCCAGGCGGCCGATGAGGATCGCGTTCTTGACCCTGCCCTCAGCCTCGGCCAGGAGCCGGGTGGCGACCTCGTAGTCGACGTTGCAGGTCATCATGATCAATCGCTTGGCCCGCTCGGTGAGCTTACGGGAGTTGGCGCGTAGGTCGACCATGAGATTGCCATAGACCTTGCCCAGTCGGACCATCGTCGCCGTCGAGATCATGTTGAGGATGAGTTTCTGCGCCGTTCCCGCCTTGAGTCGCGTCGACCCCATGATGGCCTCCGGGCCCAGCACCGGGCAGACAGCCACGTCGACCGTCGAGGAGGGGATCGAGCCTGCGGCGTTCATGGCAACGAGGATCGTTCCCGCTCCCAGTGCTCGCGCTTTCTCCAGAGCGGCCAGCACGAACGGCGTGCGCCGGCTCGCCGCCAACCCGACCACGACATCGGCCGCTCCCACCCCCCGGCTTTCGAGCGCGCTCACGGCTCCCTGCACGTCATCCTCGGCTCCTTCCACGGCCCGGATGAGAGCTCCCGGGCCGCCGGCCATCACGCCCTGCACGAGCTCGGGTTCGGTGCCGAAAGTGGGCGGGCACTCCGCGGCATCAAGCACCCCGAGGCGCCCCGAGGTGCCGGCGCCGACATAGATGAGCCTCCCGCCGCGAGAGAGGCGCTCGACGACGAGATCGACGGCGCGAGCAATGTCGTCGATTTCCTGGCGCACGGCCAGGGGGACGGATTGGTCCTCTTCGTTGAGAAGGGCGAGGATCTCTCCCGCGGAGCGGCAGTCGAGATCGGCGGTGCGAGGATTCACCGCCTCGGTGGTGAGAGCGGAGAGTTGAGCGAAGATCTCGCGATCGCTCGAGTCGGTCATTGCGTGGTGGAGGGTCGTCCGCCCCGACGCTAACGCCTTCGCCGGCGAGTCTTGCCCGCCGCCGCGACCTTGGCTTTCTTCATCCCCGTTATGAAGTCGAGCACTCCATCTGCCTCCGCCACATCATCTTCCGGTGATTCCTCGACCTTCTCCCGGGCTCTTTCACGAGGCTCTGCGTCAGCAGTCGCCTCCGCCGGCGGGGCCGGTTCGACCGGGTCGCCTCGACGTGGCAGGCGCGGTGGGCGCCGGCCGAAGCGGGGCGCCGCCTCCTGATCGCGTCCCGTGGCGCGCATCGCCGAGGGCTCGCCGGGCTCGAGATCGGGAGCCTCCTCGCCCCCATAGCGCTCGCTATCGCGCATGGGACCCTCCTCCCAGCCGCGGCTCCAGGGAGTGGCGTTGGGAGAAACAGGAGTCTCCTCGACCGGCTCGGGACCGAGGGGTGGCCTCTTGGCCTCCAGCTCGCCCATCACGTTCTCGCCGGCGACGTCTGCGCCCGGAGGCTCTGACTCGCGACGGCGCCCGCGGCCGCCACGGCGGCCGCGGCGACGGCGGCGGCGAACCGCATCATCGCCAGCGCCTTCCTCATCACCTGCCTCCCGGCCTTCAAGCTCCTCCGGCATCGCGGGGACTGGTTCGTACTCCCCGAAGTCAGGAAGATCGGGCATTTCGAGAGCCTCGTCGGCCGGGCTCTCACCGGATCGCAGTTCACCGCGCGCCGGGATCATCTCGGCCGCGCCGGGCCGGCGTGCGCGCCCGCGTCGCAGCCGATCGAGGCGCTCCGAACGCTCTTCCGGCTCCGGGCGCTCGGGACGTTCGTCGCGCTCGACCCGAGATCCCCGAGTCACGCGTTCGCCGCGCGCCGCCCGTTCACCGCGAGCTCCGCGCTCTCCGCGAGCCCCACGGGCAACACGCTCGCCGCGGTCGCGGCGGCCGCGACGATCTCGCGGCTCCGGTTGCTCCTCTTCGGTTCCGAGTTCATCGAGCTCGACCCCCAGATCGGACAGCTCCATCTCCTCGACGACGGCCTCATCGAGCCCGGCGGGTCCCGCGGGTGGCCGGCCGATGCCCTCGAGATAGTCGACATCGGCTGCGATCTCACTCGCTCCGTCGCGCTCCATCTCGGCATAGGCTACGGCCATGGCGCGGCCCAGGGCGACGAACATCGCCCGGCAGCGATTCTCATCATGAGCGCCGGACAGGATCCGGATATGGAGGCTTGCTCCCATACGATCCGCAAACGTACTGAGAAAGCGCTCGAGCAAATCCAGATCCATACCGCTCAGGCGCTTGCTGCGGAAGGTCGCTCCAAACTGGAAGACCGGTGGAGACACCAGATCGACGGCGGCGAGCACGAGGGCATCACCGACGGGTAGGATCGCGCTCCCGAACTGCCGGATGCGCGGCCGGGAACCCAGGATGCGGCGATAGGCTTCGGCCAGGGCGCTGGCCAGATCGTCAACCGCGTAGGAATCATCGGCGTGCTTGTTGACGCTCTGGGCCAGACGCAGGTCCGAGCCAGCGGAGGAGTTCATGAGCTCGAGGAGCTCGTTCAAGAGCGCGAACGGCGTCTCGATCGAAGCGCGGCCGGAGCCTTCCAGCCCGAGCTCGATTTCGACGTCCGTACCGCGCGTCCGTCGCTTGATGGCGACCCGACGTCTTTCTCTTCGCATGGAATATCGGTTCCTGATCGGAAAGGGGCTCAATCGGGGCGGGGAGAGCCCTCGGCTAGGTCCATCTTCAAAGGCAGCCTAGTCTACCCGCCATGGGGCAGACCAGCAAGTCAGGGCTTGGGAACGCCAGCGGAGCTCCGGCGGGCAGGGGCCGCCCCCCAAGAGCTCGGGCCGGCGGCCCGGACCGGAGGCAGCCGCGGCAAATGGATCGGGGCGCCGCCAAACGCGGCGCCCCGATCGGCGTGCCAGGCGGATCAGACGCCCCGGCCCGGCTGGGGTTACTTCGACTCCTGCTCCGATACCTTGACCGCCGTGAAGAAGGTCGTGTCCCCGCGGCGAAGGAGGAGGAGCACCGTCTGACCCGACTCCACGTCCTTCATCACGTTGTTGAAGGCCTCAACCGACGGGACCTCCTTCCGGTTGACCTCCTTGATGAGGTCTCCGGCGCGGATGTTCTTGGTCGCTGCGGGACCGCTCCGGGCCACTCTCTCGACGACGACGCCGGCGTCACCCTCGTAGCCGAGCTCCTGGGCGAGTCCCGGGGTCAGCGACTGGATCTCGATCCCGAGCTGGGGGGCGGTCGCCGCCGGCGCCTGGCGATTGGGCGTGCCCTCGTTCTCGCCGCGGTTGAACGCCTCGCGCGGATTCGCCGGGCGCTCGCCCAGATCCACCGTGAGAGTCACGTCCTTCTTGTCGCGACGCACCTTGACCTTGACCGGACTCCCGGGATCCTGGGCCGCAACCAGGGACTGCAGATGATCCGCGTCCTTCACTTCCTTGCCGTTGAACTCGAGCATCACATCGCCGTGCTTGAACCCGGCCTTCTCCGCCGGGCCGCCGGCGGTGAGGTCATTGACGATCACCCCGTGCCTGGAATCCAGCCCCATACTGGCCGCAAGATCGTCGTCGAGCGACTGGATCTGCACGCCCAGCCAGCCACGAACCACCCGGCCGCGATTCAAGAGGTCATCCATGACCTTGCGCGCCATGCTGATCGGGAATGGCGAATCCGACTCCTTGATAGAAGCCGTTCCGCGTGGCGATCGCCGTGTTGATCCCGACCAGCTCGCCCCGGACGTTGACCAGAGCCCCGCCTGAGTTTCCTGGATTGATCGCCGCATCGGTCTGGATGAAGTCCTCGAAATCGACGATACCCACCTGCGTGCGCCCCTTGGCGCTGACGATACCGGCGGTCACGGTGTGGGCGAGGTTCTCGGAGAAGGGGCTACCGACGGCAATGACCCACTCGCCGACCTGGAGCAGGTCGGAATCGCCAAAGCGCACCGCCGGGAGGCCCGCGGCCTCCACCTTGATCAGAGCCACGTCGCTCTCGGGATCGGCACCGACGACCGTCCCCTTGTACTCCTTGTCATCCATGAGGCGGACGGTGAGCTCCTCGGCATCCTGAACGACATGATTGTTGGTCAGGATGTACCCATCCTCGGAAACGATGACTCCGGAACCGAGACCGCGTGAACGCATGCCTTCGTCACCGCCGGGTCCCTGCCAGAACCGATTGAAATCGTCGCCGAAGAACTCACGGAAGGGGTGATTCTCCGGCAAGCCCGGCATCTCGCGGGATGCTGGCTGGATCACCTTCTCGGCGGAGATCGTCACCACGGACGGGTTGACGAGCTCGGCCACCTTGACGAAGGCCTTGCTCAGCTGGTCCACGGCAGCGATTTCCTCCGGACCTGGGCCGCTGCCCCCCGTCAGATGACGAACCGCCTTGTTCTCCTCGCTCATGAGGGGGGAGGTCCACTCGAGGCCGGATGTGAGCATCACGCCCACGAGAATACCGCTTCCGATCAGCAGGGCAGCTAGCCCGGCGCGGCGCTTGCCATTCATACTTTCCACTCCTCCTGCCATCTCGCGCCCGGCTCCGGGCGCCTTGGCTCCATCGCCGTGGGGGTGACCGCGTGAATCGCGGTGGCCGATGGACAAACTCAAACGTTTATACCCAGCCGGCGGCGGCTGGGTTTCTGAAGGCTACCTAGGTGCCATCAGGCGCACTGGACTCCCCCGCCACCCGGGAAGGGTCCGCAGGAGAATCGGTTTCCTCGGCCTCCTTCTCACCACCCTCCTCCTCGGCCGGGGTTCGCTCGGGGCCGACGGCAGACTCTCCGGCACCCACGGGTTCCGCTGGGGGCCCGGTCCCGGATTCCTCGTCCTTGAGCTCGTCCATGTAATTCATGCGGAGGTCCGTTAGGGCCTGCCGCAAGTAGCGCTCTTCATCCGCAGCGAGGTTGCCGCGCGTCTTGTGCTCGAGCATGCCGAGCGTGTCGATGGCGTGACGGGCGAGCTTCAAGTTGCGCTGGACACCCTCGGCGCCCGGGTCCTGGATCTTGCCGAGGCCGATCCAGGCTGCCAGCCGGTACTCCTCCACGAGGAGCATGAACCGGTCCTTCGCCTCCTTGTCGTCCATACCCGACTCCAGCCCGGAGGCCGGCCGCCGGCGACGATCGCGTCGCCAGCGGCCGCTCCCGCATGTTTGAGATCGCGGCGAGCCGCTCGCGGTTGGGCGAATCGGCTCGCCGCTTGGCTACTCGACGACCTCGTAGTCCGCTTCGACCGGTCCGTCGCCGGACTTGCCCGCGCCCTGCGCCTGACCCGCGCCGGCGCCTCCTGCCCCGTCAGCGGTTCCTCCCCCCCGGTCCCCGAACCACCAGCCGCCTGGTAGATCTCGGATCCGAGCTGGGAGCGCACGGTCGTGAGACGCTCGATCGCCGCCTTCAAGTCCGCGGCGTTGTCACCCTTCATCGCTTCGCGCAGGCTCTCGACCGCCTTCTCGACGTTGCGCCGGGTCTCGAGTCGCGCCTTGTCCCCGTGCTCCTTGAGCTCCTTCTCGGCCTGGTAGGCGAGCTGGTCGGCGCTGTTGCGGAGATCGATCACCTCTCGCTTGGCCTTGTCCTCGCTTGCATGCTGCTCCGCGGCGGACACCATATTCTCGATCTCATCCTTCGAGAGACCGCTCGAGGCCTCGATGCGAATCGACTGCTGCTTCCCGGTGGCCTTGTCCTTGGCCGAGACCGAGAGGATCCCGTTGGCATCGATGTCGAAGGCCACCTCGATCTGCGGCATGCCGCGCGGTGCCGGCGGGAGCCCGGTCAGGTGGAAGCGGCCGATCGTGCGGTTGTCCGTCGCCATCGGGCGCTCGCCCTGCAGGACGTGGATCTCCACATCGGTCTGGTTGTCGGCCGCCGTCGAGAACACCTCGGACTTCCGGGTCGGGATGGTGGTGTTGCGCTCGATCAAGCGCGTGCAGACACCACCCAGGGTCTCGATGCCCAGCGAGAGCGGAGTCACGTCGAGGAGCACGACATCCTTGACCTCGCCGCTCAGGACACCGCCCTGGATGGCGGCGCCGATCGCCACCACCTCGTCCGGATTGACGCTCTTGTTGGGCTCCTTGCCGAACAGCTCGCGAACGAGCTCCTGCACCTTCGGGATGCGCGTCGAACCACCGACCAGGATCACCTCGTCGATGTCCGACGGCTTGACGCCGGCATCCGCCAACGCCTGCTTGCACGGCCCGACGGTGCGCTCGATCAGGTCATCGATCAGCTGCTCGAGCTTCGCCCGCGTCAGCTTGATGGTCATGTGCTTCGGACCGGTCTGATCAGCGGTGATGAAGGGCAGGTTGATCTCGGTCTCCGTGGTCGAGGACAGCTCGATCTTGGCCTTCTCCGCCGCCTCCTTCAGCCGCTGCAGCGCCATGACGTCCTTGCGCAGATCGATGCCCTCCTGCTTGAGGAATTCATCGGCCAGCCAGTCGATCACCCGCTGGTCGAAATCATCGCCACCGAGGTGCGTATCGCCGTTGGTCGACTTGACCTCGAACACGCCCTCGGCCAGCTCGAGAATGGAGATGTCGAACGTCCCGCCACCAAGATCGTAGACAGCGATCTTCTCTTCCTTCTTCTTCTCGAGACCATAGGCCAGCGCCGCAGCGGTCGGCTCGTTGATGATGCGCTTGACATCGAGCCCGGCGATCACGCCGGCGTCCTTGGTGGCCTGACGCTGCGCGTCGTTGAAGTAGGCGGGGACCGTGACCACGGCCTCGGTGACGGTCTCTCCGAGATAGTCCTCCGCCGTCTGCTTCATCTTCTGCAGGATCATGGCCGAGATCTCGGGCGGCGTCATGCGCCGGCCCTGCAGGTCGACGGCGGCGAGCCCGTTCTGCCCCTCGATCACCTTGTAAGGCACTTCCTCGATCTCGCGCGGCACCTCCGAGAACTGGCGCCCCATGAAGCGCTTGATCGAATACACCGTGTTCTGCGGATTGGTGACCGCCTGGCGCTTGGCGACCTGCCCCACCATCCGCTCACCCGACTTGCCGAAGGCCACCACCGACGGTGTCGTTCGCTGTCCCTCGGAATTGGTGATGACCGAAGGCTTCCCGCCCTCCATCACCGCCACGCACGAGTTGGTGGTTCCGAGGTCGATTCCGATGATCTTGCCCATGCTTCGAATCCTTCCTTCCTGGGCGTGCCGATCTCGCCCCTGGACTTCCGGTCATCCATCCGCAGTAGGCAAGAGCAATAGACATACCACAATTGCCACAACTCTATCTGCCTATCATATCGATAGTTACATAATCAAGGCGAGCGCGCGGTTTCATAATGTAACGGGGCGAAGGCGCCCTCGGCTGCTGCATTTGGGAACAGCACAACCGGGGAGGGGCGCCCCGATCCGGCTAGTCGCGACGGGCGGTGATGCCGTGCTGCTTCATCTTCCGCCACAAGGTCGTGCGGGAGATACCGAGACGCCGCGCGGTCAGGGAGACATTCCCGTTCAGATCGGCGAGGACCTGGGCGATGTGGGCCCGCTCCACGTCGGACAGGCTCCACTCGGATGGATAGCCGACCTCGAAGCCGTTTCGACCGGCGCCGGCGGAATCCACCTCCGCACTCTCCCCGGCCGCCCCGGTGCGGCGCGACGGCAGGAGAAAGGCGCTCTTGCTTGCACTGAACGTCGGCGGCAGGTTCTCGAGTGTGATCGTGTCGCCGTCGGCGAGCACCACCGCCCGTTGAATGGCGTTCTCGAGCTCGCGAACATTGCCCGGGTAGTCGTAGCGCATGAGCGCAACCTGGGCGTCGGGGGAAAAGCGATCCACGTCCTTGCCGAGATCACGACTCAGTCGTTCGGTGAAATACGCAGCGAGAATCGGGATGTCCTCCCGGCGCTCTCGCAGCGGCGGCAATTCGAGGTGGAAGACATTGAGCCGGTAGTAGAGATCCTCGCGGAGCATCCCCTTCCGGATGGCCTCGATCGGATCGCGGTTGGTGGCGGCGATGACGCGGACATCGACCCGCCGCACCTCGCTACCGCCGACCGGACGCACCTCGCCGGTCTGGAGCACGCGGAGCAAGCGCACCTGGAGGTGGGGCGACATCTCGGCCACCTCGTCGAGGAACAGCGTACCGCCGTTGGCCTCGACGAACAGCCCCCGGCGCTCACGATCAGCACCGGTGAAGGCGCCCTTGACGTGACCGAAGAGCTCGCTTTCGATCAGGTGTTCCGGGAAGGCCCCGGCATTCACTGGCAGGAAGATCTCGGCGGCACGCGGGCTCAGCTGGTGGATGGCACGGGCCACGAGTTCCTTCCCCGTTCCTGACTCGCCGGTGATGAGCACCGTGGCATCGGTCGGGGCGATCTTCTCGATGAGATGCAGGAGGCGCCGCATGCGAGGCGTGGCGCCGATGATGTCCAGCTCGAAGGAGCGGGGCTCTCGGTGCCCGGTGGGGTCTTTCATCGTGAAATGCACGGACCGATGGTAGCCACCGCACGGCAGGCGGTCAACGCGGCGAGGACCGGCGATCGGCCGGGAGAGAAAGTCGGGAGAGGGGGCCAAGACCCGGCGGCCGCCAGCGAGGCTCGGAAGTGGTATGATGCGGGGCTTCTAAGGGCTTCCCCGAGCCTACAGGGGGACATCCGGAGGAACTCCGATCCCGTGATCCAGCGCCTAGAACCACCGGCCCACCTGATCGACCCGTTCGGTCGCCGCGTGCGCTACCTCCGCGTTTCGGTGACCGACCGCTGTAACCTGCGCTGCTCCTACTGCATGCCCGGCGGGCCCGACGAGTGGGAACCGCTGGCCGATCACTTGACCCCGATCGAGATCGAGCGCGTGCTCCGGGTAGCCGCGGGTCTCGGGATCGAGCGTGTGCGCTTGACCGGGGGAGAACCTCTCCTGCGCCCCGATCTCGTGGAGATCGCTGAACGCACCGGTGCCATCTCCGGGATCCAGGATCTGTCGCTGAGCACCAACGGGATCTTCCTGGCCCGGGTCGCCGGCGCCCTGCGCCGGGCTGGAGTCAACCGGGTCAACGTGAGCCTCGATTCGCTCGATCCAGCCGTCTTCCATAGCGTCACCGGGCGCGATCGGCACCACGAGGTCATTTCCGGCATCGAGGCGGCGCTCGCGGCCGGGATGCATCCGGTGAAGCTCAACATCGTCCTCCTCAAGGGCGTGAACGGGCACGAGATCCTCGACTTCGTCGACTTCGCGCGGGAGACCGGCGTCTTTCTCCGCTTCATCGAGGAGATGCCGATGGGCACGGCGGATGCCTGGCATCCGGAGCGTTATCTATCCTGCGAGGCGATTCACCGGCAGATCGCGGCTGTTCATCCCCTCGAACCAGCCACCGCCCCCACCGGCAACGGCCCGGCCCAGGTCTACCGGATCCGTGGCACGGAGACCATGCTCGGCTTCATCACGCCGATCAGCGACAACTTCTGCTCCGCCTGCAACCGCATGCGGATCACGCCCGATGGCACCATCCGGCCATGCCTCTCCCCCTGCGATGAGCTCGATCTCCGCCATCCGCTGCGCAACGGCGGCGGCGATGAAGCGATCGCCGCTCTGTTCCACCGAGCTGTGACGATCAAACCCGAACGTCATGACTTCCAGTGGCAGGAGCGCCGGGTGATGTTCCGGACCATGTCGCAGATCGGCGGCTAGCGTCCTCGGAGGAGCCGTTGGCAAGACGAGCCGCAGGAACCGAGGCGAAAGGCACCCGCCGACCCCGCCCCGTACGCACGACCTCACCCCTCACCCACCTCACCGCGCGCGGCGAGGCCCACATGGTGGATGTCGGCGCCAAACCGATCACCCCACGCGAAGCCAGAGCCCGAGCCCGGGTTCGCCTGAGCGAAGCGGCGATGGTGGCCCTCGCCTCGGGCCAGATCGAGAAGGGCGACGCGCTGGCCGTCGCCCGCCTCGCCGGCATCCAGGCCGCCAAGCGCACGGCTGACTGGATCCCGCTCTGCCATCCGCTGCCGCTCGACCACGTCGCGATCACGGTCGATCTCGATCACCGCGACCACACGGCCACGATCACGAGCCTGGTCCGCACCACGGCCCGCACCGGCGTTGAAATGGAGGCACTCGTCGCGGCGGCGGCTGCGGCGCTCGCTCTCTTCGACATGCTCAAGGCGATCGATCGGAGCCTCGTCATCGAGGAGCTCCTCGTCCTCGAGAAGCGCGGGGGGAAGAGCGGCCACTTCGTGCATCCCAGCACGCGCCGGGCCGGGCCATGAAGGTCGCGATCCTCACGGTGTCCGACGGCGTCAGCGCCGGAGCGCGGGAGGATTCTAGCGGACCGGCCATCCGCCGCCTGGTGGAGGCCGCCGGGCACGTGGTGGTCGCCGCCCAGGTGGTCCCCGACGAAGCCTGTGCCGTGAGCCGATTCCTGATCGAGCTTGCCGACAGCGGTCAGGCGGAGATCATCCTCACGACGGGCGGCACCGGAATGGCGCCTCGCGATGTGACCCCCGAGGCCACGCGCGCCGTGATCGATCGCGAGGCTCCGGGCATCGCCGAGGCCATGCGCTCCCTGTCCATGCGGCACACTCCGCTGGCCTCGCTGTCGCGGGCCGTGGCCGGCATCCGCGGCCGCGTGCTCATCGTCAACTTGCCCGGTAGTCCGCGCGCCGTCGAGGAGTGCCTGACCCCCTTGCTCGGTCCACTCGCCCATGGCATCGCGCTCCTCCAGGATCGGGCGAGCGGACATCCCCGACCCGGCCATGAGTAGAAGCTCCCGCCCTCCTCACCGCGCAGGATCCCAACCCGAGGCTCTCCTCCCGGTCGACGTGGCGCGCGAGCGCATGCTCGCCGCGGTGCCGATCCTCGCGGAGGAGACCGCAGCGCTCGAGAACCTGCGCGGGCAGGTCCTGGCCGTCGACATCCTGGCCGCGGAGGACATCCCGGCATTCGCGAATTCGGCCATGGATGGTTACGCGGTTCGCGCTGCGGACCTCGCCGGAGCCAGCCGCGATCGCCCGGGCCGGCTTCGCGTCCGTGCGTTCGTGCCGGCCGGCACCGTGCCTGAGCGGAAGGTCGTGAGCGGTGAAGCGGCTCGCATCATGACCGGCGCCATGCTTCCCGCTGGAGCCGATGCCGTCGTCATGATCGAGGAGACCGACGGGGGCACTGAAGAGGTCGCCGTCTACCGGTCCGTCAGGAACGGCGAGAACATCCGCCCGCGCGGCGAGGCGGCCCAGCGGGGTGAGGTCGTGATCCCGCGCGGCACCGAGATCGGTGCGGCGGAGACGGCCATGCTGGCCGCGCTCGGTCACACCTCGGCACGGGTCATCCGCCGCCCGCGAGTGGCGCTCCTGTCAACCGGCGACGAGCTCGTCCCGCCCGACCGCACACCGGCGCCCGGCCAGATCCGGGATTCGA
Source organism: Candidatus Eiseniibacteriota bacterium (assembly GCA_963823555.1). Classification (GTDB taxonomy): domain Bacteria; phylum Eisenbacteria; class RBG-16-71-46; order CAVPCR01; family CAVPCR01; genus CAVPCR01. The sequence continues at coordinate 1,791,345 of CAWGMA010000001.1, forward strand.
ATCGCTACGGCTTGCTCGCTCTCGTCGCCGCTCTGGGCGCGATCCCGGTCGATCTGGGGCTCGTCGGCGATGACGCGGCGGAGATCCACGCTCGAGTCGCGCAAGGGCTCGAGATCGCGGACTGTCTCGTCACCTCCGGCGGCGTATCGGTGGGCGACGTCGATCTCACCAAGCGAGTGCTGGCCGAGTTCGGCGCGATCCACTCGTACCGCGTGGCCATGAAACCAGGCATGCCGCAGTCGTTCGGGCTGGCAGGAGGGAAGCCGGTGTTCGGACTTCCCGGGAATCCGGTGTCGTCACTGGTCGTTTTCGACCAGTTCGTGCGCCCGGCTCTCCTCAAGATGGCGGGACACACCCGTCTGTTCCGCCCGCGGCTCCAGGCGATGGCTGCGGAAGACATGCGCAAGCCGGCCGGCAAGACGCATTTTCTACGCGGCATCGTCGAAGATCGCTCCGGGACCCTGTGGGTGCGCCTCGCCGGGCCGCAGGGCTCCGGCATCCTGCGCTCGCTGGTTCTGGCCAATGCCTTCGTCGTACTCGGACCGGAGATGAAGGCGGTGTCAGCCGGGACGCCCGTGCCGATCGAGCTTCTCGTCGATCGACTCTAGGGACGAGCGGCCGCCGCGGACCGGAGCGGGGTGATCGTGATCACGCCCGATGGCGGAGCGTCCAGTTCAACCTGCGAAACGCTCTGGACCCGGCTCTTGGCGGCGGGGATGAGCCCCTCGAGTAACCCGACAATTCGGCCCCCCAGGACCTTGGCCTGTTCGCCGGAGCGCGCCACCACGGTGACGCGGATCGGGGTCGACGAGGATGGGATCTGGTTGATCCAGCTTGCGACCTCGATCATGACCGGCGGCACCTGGCTCCGGGAACTACGCCGGGCCGAGAACTCCGATCCCTTCTCCATCAGGAGATCGTCCCCGTTGAAGACGAAGAGCGGATGCTCCAGATCGCCGCTCCGGTAGGCGGACACCTCGAAGCCGTCACCTACGAATGTGCGCTTGTTCCCTGCCCGATCGAAGCTGGTGAAGACATAGGAATAGGTGCGACCTGGCACCGCTGTCGCGCCCCCCCTTTCTTGCCCGTCCCAAGCGATCTCACGTGGCGGCTTTCCCTTTCCCTCGAAGGCGGCCACCGGGTTGCCGCGGCCGTCCACGACCTCGAGGCGCCAGCGGTCCACGCCTTCCATGGAAGGGTGAAACACGGCGACCGAACCGGTGGTGAACTCCTCGAGCCAGGGATGCCCCAGGTAGGGGCAAGGCGCCCAGGTCGAGGACGTGAAGAGCGGAACGGTCATATCAGGGAAGGTGCGGTTCAGTACGTCTTCGATGCTGCCCCAGTCGAGACCAGGGGCTGTTTCGGGAGCGAGATCGAGTGCGAGCGGAGGCCGCTCGTAATCGATGTGGATGCGATCCTCGCCCTCGACCGTCAGGCTGCGGAACGCCGTACCGTCCTCACCACCGTGGAGGACGAGGCCGGGGTCGGCGTCCGGCGCCGGGTCGGCGGCAAGAGCTCGGCCACTAGGCGCCAGCAGGATGCCGGTCGCGACGATTGCGACCAGCCATGGACGGCCATGGGATGCCCGGCCGAGCGGACGGCGATGGGTGATCGACGAAGACATGACACATCTCCCGAATATCAATGAGCGTCGGTGAGGCGGAAGTGAAATGTGATCCGCCCCCACTGCTCGCCGGTACGACCGGCGCTCAACGGCTTGAACCTCCAGGCCCGAAGCGCGGCGCGAGCGCTGTCATCGAACTCCTCGAAACCCGCCGTCTTCTCGACGACGATGTTCTCCTTGATCGTGCCGTCGGACCGCACCACGAAGTAGAGCGTCACCGACGCTTCGATGCCTTCCCGCTTCGCCCACTCGGGATAGACCGCGGCGACATAGCTGGCGATGGGACGGTCGGCGATCGGGCCCAGGAGAGAGGCCCCGGCCAGCGTGCGCATCGAGTTGGGCGACCCCCCAGCTTCCGGCTCGGCGGGGGCATCGGCCTTGGTTTCCGGGAGCGCCGCCATGCGCAGCGGCCGCCCGGAGGTCGGAGCCGATCCCCGAGTCAGAGCCAGCGGGGCGTTGCCGCTCTCCTGCCCACCCTCGCGGCGAAGGGCGATAGGCGGCGCGGCTGTGCTGAGGGGGGAGCCGTCCGGTCGTCCCGCCCGGCTCTTCCACAGTCCAGGTAGCTCGACGGCAGAGGCCACGCTCGCCCCGACCGGGGCCGGGGACTTGCGATCGAGCTTGGCCAAGCGTGCTTCGAGCCGGTCCGCGATGGCGATATCAGATTGCGGTCGCACCACGACATCGGCATCTTCGTCGCGGGCGAAACGCTCCTCCTCGGGTTTGGCTCCGATGCCGGGGGTGCTTGGGCCCGGGATCGCCTGACCGGGATTGCCGCTCACGGTCTCCTCGCCCTTCGACACAGGCGCCGGACTCGCAGGCGTCATCGCCGCGAGCTCGTCATCGGTGAGGAAGGTGATCTCGGTGATCACCTCCCCTTCGGCGTCGGGGGATGGCACGAAGACGAGCCACATCAGGAGCATGGCGTGCACCAGCACGCTCGTGCCCATCGCCCAGCGGGTACGGCTACGGGCCTCCGTCCGGTCGCGATTGAGAGGGGCGATCATGGGTGCATCCCTCCCGCCGTCCAGCCAACGTTCGCACCGGCTTGCTGGCGAGTGGCCACGGCGAGATGGGTAGCGCCGGCGGCCCGGGCCTCGGTCAGGAGCTTCTCCACCGCAGCATGGGACGCCGCAGAGTCGGCCCGCACGACGACGAGCACGTCCGCGTTTCCGGGCTCAGCCAGCCGCGCTGCGAGCGTGACCCGCAGTAGCTCGGGGGTGATGAAGTCACGATCGATCGCGACCTCCCCGTCCGGTCCCAGGGTGATGCTCACGTTGCGCTGGTCCTCCGCGTCGCGCGTTCGCGCCGGCGGGAGGTTCACTTCCAGATCCGCCACCGACAGCATCGGCGCCGTCACCAGGAGGATGATGACGAGCACGAGAGCCACGTCGATGATCGGCGTCACGTTGATGCGAGTAATGAGATCGCGATGCGGGTTGGCGCTCGAGACCGTCTTCCGCATGTTCTTGCTTCGCTTCATGTCATCGTCCCACGACGGCGATTTCACCAGCGCCGAGCTGCTTGGCCTCGTCCAGCACGCCGACGAAGATTCCATGGGCGACGCCCGGAGCGCAGCGCACGATCACGCGCCCGGTCGAACTCTGGGCGAGCAGTGGACCCAATTGCTCCGCCAGCATCTCACGAGGCAGCTCGGTGCGATTGACGACCACCAGTTCGTTGTCCGGGATCTCGATCTCGATCCGCTCCGCTTCGCTTTCAACGGGAGCCTTCCGCCCGCTGGCCGACGCCTGGCGGACGGCGATGCTCGACTGGAAGGCCAGCGGCATGGCCACCATCAGGATGACGACGAGAACCAGGGACACATCGATGAGCGGCGTCAAGTTGACGTCGTGAATGCTATCGAGGACCCGCTTGCGAGCGATGTTCGCCACAGTGCTCTCCTTGCCCCTACGCCGCGCGCTCGATGGGGTGCAGGGTCGGACGTCCGGGCTCCGGCCGCCGCTCGCGGGTGGCGACCTCCGCCTCGTGCGCCAGGCGCAGGGTGCGAGCGTGGTTCTCAGCCACGGTGAGCATCACCGTCGTCTGGCGAGCGAAGTGGTTGTAGAAGATGACGGCCGGCACCGCCACCACGAGGCCGGCGGCGGTCGTGAGCAGCGCTTCGGCGACGCCGGCGGCGACGACCGAGGGCCCGGCCGAACCGGTGGCTGCCATGTCGTGGAAGGCGCGCATGATGCCCCATACCGTCCCGAGCAGTCCGACCAGGGGCGTGGTGTTGCCCATCGTGCCCAGCACCCCGAGGTTGCGCTCGAAGGACAACCGCTCCGCGCTGAGGGTGATGGCAAGCTGCTCCTCGATGACATCCGGCGGTTGCTGCGCATTCTCGAGCACCGTCGTCCCGGCTCGACCGAAGGGATGAGGCGTCGAGGCCAGCGCGTGCAAGGCGCCCCTGGTGTCGCCGCCGCGCACGCCGATCAGAGCCGCTCCCAGCACGGCGTCCGGGTTTCCCCGCCGCTTCCAGAAGTAGATGCTGCGCTCGATGATGAATCCCAGCACGAGCACGCTGCAGCCGAGGATGATCATCATCACCGGGCTCGAACGGACAGCCCCGATCCAGTCGAAGTTCGCGAACATCAGACCTCTCCTCTATGTCGTCGCCGTTCCGGTTCAGTCGGTCGCCGGGCTCTTTCCGGCGGCGCCGGATGTGAGCTCGCCGGCTCGACCCGCGGCCGCGGCGGCGAGCTCGCGGTCGGCGGTGTGCTGAGCGATGTCCCGATAGGCCTTGGCCGCCCGGGCTCCATCACCCTTCTGCTCGTAGATGGCCGCGGCCCGCGCCAGCGCCGAAAGGCGGAAGGGATCGTCCTTCGGCTCACCGGCGGCCACCTGACGATAGACCTCAAGCGCCGGTTCGGAGTCGCCGAGCTGCTCCCAGCATTGGCCGAGCCGGTAGCCCAGTTCGAGTTTGAGGGCGGGGTCGGTGGCGCGCTCGAACGCGTGGCCGAAGGCAGCCGCTGCCTCCGACCAGCGCTCGGCCGCGCCATGAAGGTCACCGAGCTGGTAGGACACGAGTGCCGATCGCTCGTCGTCGCCATACTCGCTCTGATAGTGCTCGAGCGTGGCCAGGGCGGCCTCATCATCGCCCAGCTCGCGCTGGCACAGCGCAAGGTTGAACCGCGCCGCGGAGGCCATGTCGGTCGAGAGGCTGTCATCGAGCACACCCGTGAACATGATGGCGGCCTTGAGATGCTCACGAGCCTCGAATTGCAGCATGCCCAGCCGGAAGCTCACTGCCGGGCGCAAGTCGCTGTTCGGGAAGTAGCTCAAGAACTGCTCGTACGCGAGGCGAGCCTCGGCCGCGGCCCCGGTCCGCGCATAGCAATCGGCCAGCAAGTACTGCGCCCGATCGGCGGACGAATGCTCCGGGAAGCGGGTCACGACCTGGCGGAAGGACTCGGCAGCCGCCGCATGGTCCTCCTTCTCGTACTGCTTGCGCGCGATCTCGAACTGCGCGTCGCCGGCGAAGGAGCTCGCAGGATACTGCTCAACCAGCTTCGCCAGCACCGCGGTGCCGCTGTCGCTCTGTCCGAGGCGGTAGAGAGCCTGCTCGGTGCCCCGTTCCGCCTCACGGGCGACGTGGCTTCCGGGGAACGCAGTCATCGTTCTGGCGAATCCGTCAATGGCCTCGACATCGCGCCCGGCATTGTAGTCGCACTGCGCGAGCCGCAGCATGGCCACGGCGGCAGCCGGGGTCTCGGCGAAATGACCGAGCAACCCCCTGTAGCAGCGCTGCGCATCGCTGTAGCGCTCGGCCTGGAAGTACAGATCCCCGGCCCGGGCCCAGGCCCGTTCGGCGACGGGCGCGTCGGGAGCGGCCGTGATCACTTCCTCCCAGCGATCGACCGCATCGCCGGCGCGATCGCGGCGCATGTAGCAGAGACCCGCCTGGTAGAGCGCCAGGAGTCGGTCGGGATGGGTGGGGAAGCGCTGGGCGAAGTCGTCGTAGGCAGCCCCGGCGGCGACATAGCTCCTTCTGATTGAAGCGCGCGTGCGCGATGTGCAGGTAGGCTGGGCTCAGGTCCTCACTGTCACTCTGACCGTAACGCGCGATCATGCGCTCTTCGGTGGCGATGGCCAGGCTGTCGCGGCCCTGGCGAGCATAGGTCCAGGCCAGGAGCCGGTTGGCTGCCAGTCCGATCTGATGCTCGGGGAACTCCTTGAACAGGCGATCGAGCGTCTTCTCGACATCGGCATGGCGCCCGAGGGCGGCCAGCGCATCGGCATCATAGAGGAGCGCGTTGGCCCGCCACGGTGAGTTCGACGGCGGCATGCGTTCGAGCAGCAGGTGAGGAGCACCGGCCAGCTGCCCGAGGTTTCCAGCCCGGTGATAGGAGAGCTCGAGCAGGCACAGCGCAGCCTCGACCAGCTCCTGATTCTCGGGAGAAGTGAAGACCAGCGCCCCGTTCCCGGCGGCGGATGGGGCATAGCGATCGATGACGAGCTGGAAGTAGGGAGCGGCTACCAGCGGGCGATCGAGCTTGAGCAGGCCGACGCCGGCGAGATAGGCCGCAGCCGGAGCTTCCGGGGCCAGGGGATAGCCGGCCACCACCGCCTGATACGAGCTCGTCGCCTCGGCTTCCCGGCCCAGACCGGCCAGGCAGCGTGCCACCCGGTACTGCGCGCTGGCTGCAACGGAGTGGTCGAAGTACGAGGTGAGAACGCGGTTGAAATCGAGGATGGCGGCATCGTACTGACCACCGCGGTACTCGATCTCTCCGATCAGGAACTGCGCCCGCGCGCCGACGTCTGTGCCCTGGTAGTCCCCCCCGACGCTTCTGAGGAGGGCGATGGCGGAATCCGGAGCCCCGGCCAGGAACACCGCCGCCGCAGAACGGAGCGCGGCCTCGCCGCGAATCTCCTGTTCACCGGTGCCTTCGGCCACGCGAGCGAACTCCTGGGCCGCGCTCTTGTAGTCCCGGCTGGAGAGGAACACGTTGGCCTTGGCCAGAGCGGCCGCATCGGCCATGGGTGAATCCGGATAGCGGTCGACCACCTCCTTGAAGAGCGCCGCCGCCTTGAGCACCGAGCCCGTGCGGCTATGGGCCAGGGCTCGCAGGTAGACGGCCTCTGGGCAATCGTCGGCGGTCTCGAGTGCGGCCAGCGTCTCCGCCGGCTTGTCGCTCAGGTAGAGCGTCGCGCCGCGGGCCAGAGCCACCCGCGGATCACTGGCAAGAGCGGCGTTGAGCTTCGCGATCTGCTGCAAGAGCTGGCCGGCCTCATCCACCTTGCCCCGGCGCATGGCGTTCCAGGCGCGGGCCAGGCAAGCCTCACCGCGAAGCGGGCTCGACTCGTACCGACGATCCCATTTCGACCATTCATCGGCGGCCTCGGCGTCCTTGCCGGCAGCTTCCAGGGAGCGGATGCGCGCGAAGTCGGCATCATCGGCGAATGGGCCCCCATCGCGCGCCGCCTGCTTGAACCGTTCAGTCGCCTGGTGCGCGGCGCCGAGATCGAGCTCGAGCTGACCCTGGAGGAAATCCGCCGCTCCGCGGTCGGCCCCGGTGAGGCCATCTCGCTTCACGATGTTCAGCTCGTTGGCCACGCTCTCCAGCGACTGGAGGCGTTCCGCGCCTTCCATCAATCGGGCCTCTTCATAGGCCCGACCGAGCGCGGAAAGCTGGTCCCGAGCTTCCGGCCCCGAGGCCTGGGCTGAGCCACGGGCAAAGGGACCGCAGATCCCCAGCAGGCAGAACGCCACCCCCCCCACCCATCTCGCCCATCGGGCGCGCCGGCGGTACCATGCCGCTTGCCTCATCGTTGACTCCTCTCCTCGAAACGTAGCCTGTCTGGCAAGGGGCACCTCAGTCGACCGGGACGACCTCGATCCTCCCCTGAGGCCCACCGGTCGCGATCTCGACATGCTCGACCGCGCTCGCCATCTCGCGTCCCTCGCTGTCGAGCACGGTGAGCTGGTAGCGATAGACACCGTCGGGAAGCGGCAATCCGGCCTCATCCTTGCCATCCCACATGAGATGCGCAGGAGGCGTGCCTTGCCCGGCGAATCGGCGCACGGCCTCGTCGGACTTGTCGCGGATAACGAGGCTCCACTTCTCGGTATCGGCCTTGGTGCGCGCGGTGAGATTGATCTTGGTGACAGCCTTCTCCCCGGTCGGCGAGAAGATGTCGGGTTCGGCCTTCGAGCTCGCGAAGAATCCGCCGAAGCGATAGGACAGACCGACCCGGTGCACGAAGCCCAGGTCATGATCCGCCAGCCCGTAGTCGAGCTGGAAGCGGCGATCGAAGCGGTAGCTCACGCCTCCCGCCGCCGCCTGGTCTCCGTACCCGAGGCGCAGGCCGAGCTGCGGCTGCAGCCAGTACTCGCTGCCCCCGCGCAGGCGGAAACCGGAGCCCGAGACGTGGTCGACCTCAGCGGTGACGAGGCCGCGTCCACCGAGAATGGCCGCCGAGAGTCCGCCCCTGACCTCGAACGGGAAGCGCTCGTCCACCTCGCGCAGCGACACGTTGGGGCCGCCGACGTTGAGCACCGAGGCACCAACCCGCAGGTTGGGAGCTACGTTCATCATGGCGCCGAGATCGAAACCGACGCCGCCCCCGCTCCAGTCCTCCACCGACTGGTGAACGATCTTGACATTGCCCCCGATGGAGAGGCGCGGGGACAGTCCCTTGGCCACGCTGATGAGAAAGGCCGTATCGCCCGTTCCGAACGTGCCCAGGGGATCGTTCAGCTCATTCGTGCGTTCGAACTGACCCGAGCCAAGGTGGATCATGCTGACGCCCAGGCTCGGCAGCCGGCTGCGCCGGCTCCCCGGCACGGCGAAGCTGAACCCGTTCATCGCCGTATCCTCGAAGAGCCGTGCGGTCTCGAAGCGCACCTCGTTCTGCTCGAGCACCGTGAGGCCGGCGGGATTCCACACGACACCGAGCGGTTCATCAGCGGTGGCGACGAAGGCTCCACCGAGCCCGAGCGTGCGCGCCCCGACATAGTCGGAGAGCCAACCTCCCGGGATTCCGCCCTGCTCATCGGCGGCGGCCGCCGCCCCGGCGGCCAGAAGTCCGGCCATGGCCAGGCAGAGGGCGCCGGCATGCGCCGGGGCGCGACGACGATTGCGACTTGAGTTGCGATTCATGAAGCTCACCCCTCGTTGTGCGCGAAAGCACGCTCCGGCATCGACCGGGCTAGCGGACAACCGCGACCTTGCGGCGCATGACATGGAGCGTCTCGCCGCCACCCTTGGCCTCGACGTGAACCAGGTACCCGCCGCTGGCGACGAGGTCCCCGGATCCGCTGCGCCCGTCCCAGGTGAATTCGTTGAGACCCACTGTCCCGCCGGTCGCCCCGGGCGAGAACTCCTCGCGGCGGACGAGATCGCCCGTGAGCGTGAAGATCTCGAGCACGACGGTCGCGTTGTCGTCGATCTTGTAAGCGATCGTGGTTGCTCCTTGATCGGGATGGAACGGATTCGGGTAGTTGGTGATCGTGCCCCCGCCCGCGGTCGGATCGACGAAGGCGGTCTGGAGCTCGAGCTCGGCGCTGAGGTCGCGCGAGCGAGCGCGGATGAGAGCCATTTCCGGCTGCCGGGCGCTCAGGTAGTCGGCGGTGGCGATCCCGAGCTCGTTGCTCAGGCTGTCGATCGGACTCAGCACGCCATTCCCCGCGACCAGCTCGAAGACAACCGGCTCCCCCGGAACCCCATTGGCATAGGCGTCGACGACGTGCGCGCTCAGGGTCGCGTGCCGGTTGCCGCCGAGCCACGACGGGTCGCTCGCGAGCTCGCACCGCCGCCGGCACGCCGGGATCGACGGTGAGCACGTTCGAGGCCGCCGGCGCGTTCCCCAGGTCGTCACTGGCGATGAGCACGATCGGCTCGGCGAAGGTGTAGGTCTCGCTGATCGAGCGCTGGCCCTGCAGGAGCTGGAATCGAGTGTTGAGGAGCGTCCCCCGCCCCGGCTCGCGGGTGGAGGCGTTCAGGACCTCGATGGTCACGAACGAATTGATCTCCTGGATCGTGCTGCCGGCGTCATTGGTCACCCGCACCGTGAGGGTGAAGGGCTCCCCGGCGCGGACCCGATCGGGATCGATCTGTGCTTCGAGATGGAAGCCGCTCGAGATGGCCCGCACCTGGGTCGTGGAGCCCGGACGCGACGGATCGCTGACGTCCTCGACCGTGATCTGCTGGTAGCCGCCGGTGGCGAGCCGCACGGTGAGATCGGCGGCGCCGTCGGTCAGCGGGGTGTCAGCGGGCAGGGTAGCCAGCGGGTCGTTCGACGTGATGTGAACGACGTCGCTGACGCCGTGCACGGGATTCCAGTGCTCATCAGTGGCAAGGACCGTGACGGTGAAGGCGTAGTTGATCGACTGGTCGGTGGCTTCGCCGCTCCGCCCGCTCTCGGTCCCCGGGGCCGGGTCCTCGCCCGGAGCCAGGATGAGGAGACGAGCGAAGGGACCGGCAACCACGAGGACCGGGTTCGACGTATCGGGCTCGATCGCCGGCTGGTCGAGGTCCTGCGCCGTGATCTGCTGTTCGCCGGCGAGGAACAGGCGGCAGGGCACGACGAGCTGGCCATTGACCAGCGCGGTGTCGGCCGGCACCTCGGCGAAGGGATCGGTGGAGGAGAGTGCGACGCGATCGCTGATCCCGCCCACCAGATTCCAGTAGGCATCGACCGCGCGCACCGTGACCTGGAAGGAACTGCCAGCCGCCTGATCATTGGCCGCGCCCGACTGGCCGGTCGCGGTGCCTCCGAGCGGGGTCTCGCCGGGCAGGAGGACCTGCAGCTTGACGAAGGGTCCGGGCTGGACCTGGAAGCTCTGGCTGGTTCCGGTATGGGGTGGGGTCGAGAAATCGGCGCACGTGAAGGCCACTGCCCCGCCCGCCCCACGGAACGTGACCGCGCCGGTCCACACGCCGTCGACGAAGGTCACCAGCTCGGGCGACATGCTGCCAGAGCCGGTGTTGGCGCTCAGCACGGCATCGCCGCTGAACTCGGGGATTGTGTTGTCGTTGCCGTCGGTGGCTCGGATGGTCACCGTGACCGGACTGCCGGCGACGAGCGGGGTCGCAAACGGCTCGATCACGAAGTGATCGATGGAGCTCGGGAAGACGGGGATGTCGGCGGTCGTCATCCCTTCGATCCCGCCGTTGGTCTGGTCGGTGACGGACAGGGTCTGCATCCCGACCGTGCCGAGCGAGACCTGGAACTGGCGATAGCCGTTGGTGAGGGCGCCGCTCTGCGGCGTGTTGGCCGCGCCATCACTCGAGAGGAGGCGGACCGTATCGCCGCTGGGAACCGGATTCCAGTAGTCGTCGGTGGCATAGATGTCGACCGGGAACGGCTCGCCTGCCGCCTGCGGGGCGGGGTTGCCGATCAGGCCGGAGACCTCCCCCGGCACCGGCGTCTCTCCCGGGACCACGATCTGGAGCCGGGCGAAGCTTCCGGGATGGACCACGAAGGGGTCGCTGGTGCCGTTCTTCTGCGATGCTTGCTCGAGGAAGGCGTAGATGTTGACGTTGCCGCGGTTGATATTGGTCTCGTCGGCCCGGTACATGGTGACCGATCCGCTCCACTCGCCCTGGCTCAGGGTCACCCGATCCGGGGAGATCCTCCCTTCGCCGAAGCTCGTGATCTCCTTGAGAGCCACTTCGCCGCTGAAACCGGTCACCACCTGCCCGTTCGGGTCGCGGGCGCTGAGCGTGATCGACATCGGCACGCCGGCGTACTGGTTCTTCTGCGAGATGCGGGAGAACTCGAATCCACGCAGCACGTGCACGGTCACGGCCGTTGAGACACCATCTGGAATCGTGTTGTCCGTGAGATCATGGGCGAAGACCGTGAACGAGCCCGCTGCATTCAGGGCCACGGTGAACGAACCCTCACCCGCCGCCAGCTGAGCCGGAGCCGGGAGGGTCGCGCTGCCGTCGGAGGCGAGCACCTGAATCGTGTTGGTGATCGTGGACGCGGTGCTCCAGGTGTCATCGCAGGCGCGCACCGTGACCTCGAACGGGACCTCGGCGGCCTGGGGAATGGGCGTTCCCGTGCGACCGCTCGGCGTGCCCGGGGCTGCCGCCTCTCCCGGCAGGAGCACCTGGAGACGAGAGTAGGGGCCCGCGGCGGCTGGCAACGGAGCCAGGAACACCGTCGCGAGGAACGCCGCAAGCAGGGGCGACAGCATGCGCTTCGACTGGAACACGATGGCTTCTCCAGCAGTGGGTTCGACGGAAACGGAATACGCGCAACGGCCCAGGTAGGAATCGGGCAGACCATGCGCGCTCGTGCGTCACGAACCATGCAGGGAGAGCAGAGCGCGTGCCACACGGTGATGCACGACCGCTCTCGCATTCTGGAGCTGGGTGGCGATGTCGCCGAAAGTGACCGTCAACACTCGACCGCACCATTGCGCTTCGCAAGAGGTGCGCCACAGCCCCCACCTGGACGGTGTCGACTGGGTGATCGTGCCGTGCGCCATGCAGCGCAGTGCCGGGCGCGAACTGCATGGTGACAGCCGCATCATGCAGCGCCTCGCGTCTTGCAGACCGTGGCCCAGGCTCTCAGCACATGGCGAGGCCGCAGTTCGGGCAGCTGCGACAGCCTTCACCATGGATCAGGCGGCCGCCGCACTCCGGGCAGCGATCCCGGCGCGCGCCGAGCGGAGCCAGGGACAGCTCCTCCTGATGGGCCGGCGCCGGGGCGACATCCAGCCCCTGATCGACGCCGGCGATCGCCCGCGCTGCCGCTTCCCCGCGCTCGAGCACCTGGCTGTCACGGCTGCCGTCGCGGTAGACGGTGATCCCCTTCAGACCGAGGCGATGGGCCAGGAGATAGGCGGCGCGCACATCAGCGATCTCGGCCGAGCGCGGGAAGTTGATGGTCTTGGAAACCGCGTTCTCGGTGTGGCGCTGGAAAGCCGCCTGCATTCGCACGTGCCACTCCGGGGAGATATCGTAGGCAGTGCGAAACAGCCGCTGTACGCGCTCCGGAACGTGCTCGAGCCCCTGCACACCGCCGGTATGGGCGATCGCGCGCATGAGCTCCTCGGCGTAGAACCCCTCCGCGCGGGCCATGCGGACGAAGGCTGGATGCACATAGACGAGCTCCCGGCCGTCCATGACCCGCTTGATGAAGCTGACCGCGAACAAGGGCTCGATGCCCGAGGAGCAGTCAGCGATCATGGCCAGGGTTCCGGTCGGTGCAACGGTCGTCACCGTGGCGTTCCGCCGCGGCTGGTCGCCGCGATACACCGAGCCGTCGAAGGCCGGGAACGGACCGCGCTCGCGGGCGAGCGCGACCGTGGCCTCGATGGCCGCCTCCTGCACCGCCTGCATGACGCGCTCGCCGAGGGCGATCCCTTCCTCCGAATCGTAGGGAATGCCCAGCTCGATCAGGAGGTCGGCAAAGCCCATGACCCCGAGACCCACCTTGCGGTTTCGCTTGACGACGGCCTCGATCTCGGGGAGCGGATAGCGATTGACATCGATGACGTCGTCGAGAAAGCGGATGGCGAGGCCAACCACCTCGGCCAGGCGGTCCCAGTCGACACCGCCGCCGCGCCCAAAGCAGGTCAGATTGATCGAACCGAGGTTGCACGCCTCGAAGGGCAGGAGCGGCTGCTCCCCGCAGGGGTTCGTGGCCTCGATCGGTCCCTGATCCGGCGTCGGATTCTGTTCGTTCAGGCGGTCGAGAAAGACGAGCCCAGGGTCACCCGTGCGCCACGCATTGGCGACGATTCGGTCGAAGAGGGCAATGGCATCGATGCGGCCGACCACCGCCCCGCTCTGGGGATCGCGGAGGAGAAAGTCCCGCCCGGCCTCGACCGCGGCCATGAACTCCTCCGTCACACCCACCGACAGGTTGAAGTTGGTGAGCTCGCGGGGGTCGTTCTTGATATCGATGAACTCACCGATATCCGGGTGGTCGACGCGCAGGATGCCCATGTTGGCCCCTCGCCGCGTGCCGCCCTGTTTGATCGCCTCGGTGGCCCCATTGAACACGCGCAGGAAGGAGACCGGCCCCGAGGCCACACCGGAGGAGGAGCGAACGACCGACCCCCGCGGGCGCAGGCGGCTGAAGGCGAAGCCCGTGCCTCCCCCGGACTGATGGATGAGAGCGGCCTGCTTCAGCGTGTCGAAGATGCCCGTGAGGGAATCCTCGACCGGCAGGACGAAGCAGGCGGCCAGCTGGCCGAGCGGCCGCCCGGCGTTCATGAGCGTGGGGCTGTTGGGGAGGAAGGCGCGGCGGCGCAGGATTTCCTCGAACCGCGTCGCGACCGCCTCGACCTGAGCGGCCGTCGCCCTGCCCACCTCGGCACCGGCCACGAACTGCGCCACCCGGCGCCACATGGTCTCCGGGGTCTCGATGACCCGTCCAGCGGCGTCCCGGCTCAGATAGCGGCGCTCGAGGACCTCGCGGGCGTTGGCGCTCAATTCGGCGGCTGACTGCATAGTGACGATCATGTCCGGCCTCCGGCCACTTGACGAGACGATACATTTGTATAGTTATCTTAGCACCGCGCTCTCCTGACGCAAGGGAAAATCGGGTGCGGGCGGCTGGCAGTCGGGGCGCGTGGCTGGGCTGGGAGCGACCTAGTACAGAGCCAGCGCGCCCGCGGTGGCGAGCTGATAGAGGACGGCGGGGAAGACGCCCAGGTGCAGCGTGCCGTAGGTCGCGACCAGGACGGCCAGGGCGGGAGCCAGGGTAGTGCGCATGCCGCGGGTCCACGCCACGGCGGGCTCCTTCAGGAAGAGCGCGATGACGACGCGCAGGTAGTAGGCAGCGCCGATCACCGAATTGAGGAGCGCGATCACCGCGAGGCCGGTCAGGTTGGCGCGGATCGCCGCGCCGAACACGTAGAACTTGCCCATGAAGCCGGCCGTCGGTGGGATGCCGGCGAGAGAGAACATGAACAAGGCGAGCGCCGCCGCCAGGAGCGGGCGCTCGACGGCGAGTCCGGCGTAGTCGTCGATCTGCGTCCCCCTGCCCTCGCGCTCGAAGATGGCGACCACGGCGAAGGCTCCGAGGTTCATCAGGGCGTACGCCACGAGGTAGAAGAGGATGCCCGAGGTCCCGAACTCATCGCCCGCCGCCACCCCGACCAAGAGGTAGCCGGCGTGTGCGATCGAGGAGTAGGCCAGCAGTCGCTTCAAGCTGCGCTGCACCACGGCCAGGACGTTACCCACCGTCATGGTGAGGATCGCCATCACGGTCCACAAGGACTGCACGTGTTCGGCCAGCGGGAACAGGCCGACATCGAACACGCGCAGGAGCGCGGCGAAGGCTCCGGCCTTGGGTACCACGGCCATGAAGGCGGTGATGATCGTTGGAGCTCCTTCGTAGACATCGGGCGTCCACATGTGGAAGGGCACCGCAGCGATCTTGAAGCCGAGCCCGACGATGACGAGGGCCATGCCGGCCATGACCAGGATCCCGCTGGCCTGCCCCATCTCGAGCACCAGCGCGATGCCGCGCAGACTCGTGGTCCCCGTCGCTCCGTAGAGCAACGCGATCCCGTACAGCAGGAAAGACGAGGCGAAAGCGCCGAGCAACAGGTACTTGAGACAGGACTCCTCCGCCGGTAGATCGCGCCGGTAGCCCGCGAGAACGTAGAGCGCGATCGAATGCACCTCGAGGCCGAGGAAGACGATGAGGAAATCATCGGCCGCCGCCATCAGCAGGGCACCCAGACCCGAGAAGAGGAGCAGCGCGTAGAATTCGCCCGAATGCAGGCGGAACCGTTGGGCGTAGTCCGGAGCCATCAGGAGCACGATCGCGAGCGCGGCGAGCAACAGCGCCCGCATGAACTGGGTGAACGCATCGATGGCGATCATCCCGGCTCCCACCACCGCTGCGTCGCCGCCCTGCCGCGTCATCGCCAGGGCGGCGACAGCCACCACGGCGAGGGACATGATCCAGGCCACTCGGCCATGCTGGCCGCGGGCATCGACGAGGAGCACGAGCAGGGCCCCCAGCGTGAGCAGGATCTCAGGGAGCAGGAGGCCCAGGGATAGATCCGGCATCTCGATCATGGATTCACTCCCACGCCGAGGATCTTGGCGTCGACCACGACCCCGTCGGAACCGCCATCCGCTGCGGCCCATGGCGCGCCCGCCGCGTCGAGGGCGGCCTCACGCGCACTCATGTCGAGAAGGAGGCGATCCACCGCCGCCTCAGCCGGACGGGTGAAGAAGTGCGGCTTCACACCGATCGCGAACACGAGGAGCAAGAGCGGCAAGAGGGATACGATCTCGCGGGCCTTCAGATCAGCGATGTCGCGCGCCGCCCCTCCCACCTCGCCGAAGAACACCCGCCGCACCATCCACAGCATGTAGCCGGCGCCGAGCACGACACCCGTCGCTCCCAGAATGCCATAGAGCGCGCGATCCTTGAATACGCCGAAGAGGATCAGGAACTCGCCGGCAAAGCCATTCGTGCTCGGGAGCCCGATCGATGCCAGCACGAAGACCATGGCGATGGCACTGAATACAGGCATGGCCCGCGCCACTCCCGAGAAGTCGGCGATCATACGCGTATGCGTCCGATCGTAGAGCATGCCCACGAGGAGGAAGAGCGCCCCGGTGTTGATCCCATGGTTCACCATCTGCAGGATTCCGCCGATGATCCCCTCCGGGTTCATGGCGAAGAGACCGAGAATGACGAATCCGAGATGTGAGACGCTCGAGTAGGCCACGAGCTTCTTGAGATCGGTCTGGGCCAGTGCCATCAGAGCACCGTAGATGATGCCGGCGATGGCCAGCCACGCGAGTAGCGGCGCCAGATCCACGCTGGCCCGCGGGAAGAACGGGAGGCAGAAGCGGAGGAAACCGTAGGTGCCCATCTTGAGGAGCACCCCGGCCAGGATGACCGACCCGCCGGTGGGCGCCTCGACATGGGCGTCCGGAAGCCAGGTGTGGAACGGCAGGAGCGGCACCTTGATGGCGAAGGCCACCGCGAAGGCGAGGAATAGCCAGCGCTCGAGACCTGCACCGACCATGACCGTACGCAGCACCTCGTAGTCGAAGCTCATCTGGCCCGTCTCGCGGGCACCCATGAAGGCCAGGATCAGGATGGCGGCGAGCATGAGCACGCTGCCTGCCATGGTATAGAGGAAGAACTTGACCGCGGCATAGATGCGGCGGCCGCCTCCCCAGATCCCGATCAGGAAGTACATCGGGATCAACATGGCCTCCCAGAAGACATAGAAGAGGAGCATATCCAGAGCCATGAAGACGCCGAGCATCGCCGCCTCGAGGATGAGGAAGAAGGCGAGATAGCTCCGGAGCCTGCTCTTGATCGACCAGCTCGTTCCGAGGAGCGCGAGCGGGGTCAGAACGGCCGTCAACATCACCAGCAGGAGTGAGATGCCGTCGATGCCAACGTGATAGGTCGCTCCGACGGCGTTGATCCAGGGCACCTGGCGCTCGAACTGCACGAGGGGCGACGAAGCATCGAATCCGCTCCAGACCTGGAGCACGACGGCGAGCGCGAGGAGCGAGCCGAGGAGGGCCAGCCCGCGCTGGAGCCCGGCCGCTCCTCCCGGCATGAGGAGGATGAGGATCCCGGTCAGGGCCGGGATGGCGATGGCTAAGCTCAGGGGATCCATCACGACCTCCACGCCAGACCGAGGATGATGACCACCCCGAGGAGCAACACCAGCGCGTACCGCCGGACATAGCCCGATTGCACGATTCGCAGGCGCTCGGCCGTTCCGCGGATCAGAGCCGCTGTGCCGTTCACCATGCCATCGATGATGGCGAGGTCGAAATCCCGGTACAGGAATCCCGACAGCACGACCAGCGGCCGCACGACCAGGGCCTGGTAGATCTCGTCGAAGTAGTACTTGTTCGAGAACAAGGAGTAGGGCGCGGCGAACCGCTCGCGTAATGAGGTGGCGAGCGCCGGCCGCCACAGATAGGCCATGAGACCGAGGACGACGCCGGCGACAGCCACCGCCAGCGAGATCCCGGCGAGGCCGAGCTCGAGCCCGTGGCTCGCATGCCCGTGTTGCGCCGTCAGCGCAATATGCTCGGCATCGGCGAACACAGGGGCGAGGAAGGTGCCGAAGCGGTTACCGCCCTCGATGAAGGGAATGCCGACCCAGCCGCCAATCACCGAGAGCACCGCCAGCGCGACGAGCACGATCGCCATCGACGGCGGGGCTTCATGGGGGTGCGCGTGGGAATCGAGCCGGCTCTCGCCGTAGAAGGTGAGCGCCATCAGACGGAACATGTAGAAGGCGGTGAGCAACGCGCCGCCGAGACCGAGCGCCCAGAACAGAGGCCCGCGGGCCAGGAAGGTCTCGAAGAGGATCTCGTCCTTCGAGAAGAAGCCGGCGAGCGGGAAGATCCCGGCGATGGCCAGCGAACCGACGAGGAAGGTGACATGGGTCACTGGGAGCCGGCTCTTGAGCGCTCCCATCCGCCGCATGTCCTGCTCGCCGTGAAGGGCGTGAATGACGCTCCCTGACCCGAGAAAGAGCAAGGCCTTGAAGAAGGCGTGCGTCATCAAGTGGAAGATGGCGGCGGCGAAGGCGCCCACGCCGCACCCCAGGAACATGTACCCGAGCTGCGAGATGGTCGAATAGGCGAGCACCCGCTTGATGTCGTTCTGAGTGAGCGCGATGGTGGCCGCCATGAGCGCCGTGGCCAGGCCGACGATCGCGACGACCGCGAGCGCAGCCGGGGCCATCAGGTAGAGGACATGCGTGCGGGCGACCAGGTAGACGCCGGCGGTGACCATCGTTGCGGCATGGATGAGCGCCGACACCGGCGTCGGACCTTCCATGGCGTCGGGTAGCCAGACATGGAGGGGAATCTGCGCCGACTTCCCCGTGGCTCCGATGAACAGGAGGATGGCGATCGTCGTCACCAGCGCCCCACCGGGAACCAGCTCCCGCGGCGCACGCTCGAGCACCACGGCCAGATCGAGGCTCGAGAAGTGAGTGGCGATGAGGAAGAGACCGATCAGGAATGCGAGGTCACCCACCCGGTTGACCAGGAATGCCTTCATGCCGGCGGTCGGCGGCGCCGGCTTCGTGAACCAGAAGCCGATCAGGAGGTACGAGCAGAGGCCCACACCCTCCCAGCCGAGAAAGAGGAGGAGCAGGTTCCCGCCGAGCACCAGGCAGAGCATGGCGAGGAGAAAGAGGTTGAGGTAGGCAAAGTAGCGCCACTCCCCGCCCTCATCGCCCCGCATGTATCCGAGCGAATAGACATGGATCAGGAAGCCGACGCCGGTGACGACAAGCACCATCACCGCGGAGAGCGCGTCGAGCCGGAAGGTGAGGGCTGTGGAGAGGCTGCCGGCGCTGATCCAGTCGCCGAGCGACGCCTCGAGCACCCGGGCGTCCGGTGGCAACGGAAGCAGGAGCCGTACGGCGCTCACCGCAGCCAGGAAGGCTCCGAGCGCGGCCAGGACCCCCAGGGCACCGGCCACCCGCGCCGGGAGCCGGAAGCCGACGATCCCGTTCACCAGGAAACCGAGCAGGGGGAATAGCGGCATCAGGAGGAGCGGGCTCATGGCTTGCCCCCGCACCGAGCGCGCAAGAGCGCGTCACCGGTGGCGCTCGCGCTAGAACTTGAGCAGGTTGATCTGATCCACATCGGTTGTGGCTCGATTCCGGAAGATGGCGACGATGATCCCCAGCCCGACGACGACCTCGGCCGCCGCGACGGCAAGAGAGAAGAAGACGATGGCCTGACCGTCGATCGAGCCGAGCAGGCGCGAGAATGCGACGAAGGTGAGGTTCACCGCATTGAGCATGAGCTCGATGCACATGAAGATGATGATTGCCTCGCGACGGATGACTACCCCGACGAGACCGATCGCAAACATCACGGCGGCCAGGTAGAGAAAGGCAGGCGCGGAGATCATCGGCGGTCCTCCCCGGCCGCGAGTTCCATGCCGGCCCCTTCCGCCGGCGCCTGGCCCTCTCCATTCCAGCCGCTGTCGCTGCCGCTCACGCCGGGCGGCGCATAGGCCGACTCCGGCCCCGCCTGGGCGCGACGGGCGAGGACCACCGCCCCCACCATACCGACGACCAGGAGGATGGAGACGATCTCGAACGGGATCAGGTAGCGGGTGAAGAGCACGCCGGACACGGCCTCCACCGAGCCGAAGCCCTCGGGGACCGGCAGGTTGAGATCACCGAGATAGGATCCGGTCGCCACCACCGCCGCCAGCTGCCCGGCCACGAGTGCGGCCAGCACGAGGGCGAGGATGAGCGGCCCCCGGCGGCGTTCGAGCAAGATCTCCTGTCTCAAGCTCAGGAACATGATCACGAAGAGGAAGAGGACGACGATAGCCCCGGCGTAGACGATGATCTGCACAGCCGCCACGAAGGGCGCGTCGAGCAGGACGAAGGCCACCGCCGTGGCCGCGAACACGACCACCATGTAGAGCGCGGAGTAGACGGGGTTCTTGTGCCCGATCATGGCCACCGAGGCTCCGATGGCGACGAGCGCGAGCAGACCGAAGAGGACCACACCCATCTAGCCCTGCCTCCAGACGACGATGAACCCGGTCACCGCGATGTTGAGGAGCGCGAGCGGCAACAGCACCTTCCAGCCGAACTGCATCAGCTGGTCATAGCGGAACCGCGGCAGGGTGCCGCGCACCCAGATGAAGACGAACAGGAGCACGACCACCTTGGCCAGGAACCAGAACGGTCCGAGCCAGGGCGAGTCGAGCCCGAAGGGACCCTGATACCCACCCAGGAAGAGCGTGGTCGCGATCGCCGCCACGGTGATGAGGGCGATGTACTCGGCCAGGAAGAAGA
This sequence comes from Candidatus Eiseniibacteriota bacterium, assembly GCA_963823555.1. GTDB lineage: Bacteria > Eisenbacteria > RBG-16-71-46 > CAVPCR01 > CAVPCR01 > CAVPCR01. The sequence goes on from CAWGMA010000001.1 coordinate 1,811,711, forward strand.
AGGCGAACTTGAAACCCGAGTACTCGACATGATAGCCGGCAACCAGCTCGGCCTCGGCCTCGGGGAGATCGAAGGGGATGCGATTGGTCTCGGCCAGCGCCGACACCAGGTAGATGACGAAGGCCAGCGGTTGCAGGAAGATGAACCACATGTCGCTCTGCGCCTCGACGATGCCGCGCATGCGCAGCGTGCCGGCGAGCATCAAGGGGCCGACGAGCGCGAGCCCCAGCGAGAGCTCGTAGCTGACCATCTGCGCCGAACTCCTGAGCCCCCCGAGAAGCGAGAACTTGTTGTTCGAGGCCCATCCGCCGAGGATGAGTCCATAGACCCCGAGCGAGGCGATGGCCAGAACATAGAGGATCCCGATGTTGAGATCGGCGATGTAGAAATGGATGGTGTGGCCGAAGACGGTCACCGACTGCCCGAAGGGAATGACGGCGATCGCCGACAGGGCCGCGGCGACCGTGAGTCCCGGCGCCAGGGTGAACAGCGCCCGGTCGGCGCCGTCGGGGATCACGTCTTCCTTGAGGAAGAGCTTGAGCACGTCAGCGATCGGTTGCAGCAAGCCATGCGGTCCGACGTAGAGGGGCCCGCGGCGAATCTGGATGTGCGCGAGCACCTTGCGTTCGAGCCAGACCAGATAGGCCACCATCCCCAGGAGGACACCGAAGATGATCGCGACCTTGAGCGCGGTGGCGCCGAGCGTGCCGAGCACATCCATCATGGTCCGAATTCCACCCTCGCCTCTCGCCCCCCGACCGAATCCCGGACTCGACTACAAACCACCGAGGATCTCGTCGACTCTCTCGGGGGTCAGGTTCTCGTGGTAATCCTCGTTCAGCTGCATGACCGGCGCGGTGCCGCACGATCCCAGGCACTCGACGGCCATCAGGGTGAACTTGCCGTCCTTGGTCGTCTCCCCGATACCGATGCCGAGCTTGGCCTCCAGATGCCTGAGCAAGGGGTTCGCGCCCATGATGAAGCAGGAGATCGACCGGCAGACCTGGATCAGGTACTTGCCCACCGGCCGCGTGTTGATCATGGTGTAGAAGGTCGCGACCTCCTCGACTTCCATGGGGTGCAGGTCGAAGGCCGTGGCGATGTCACGCATGGCCTCCCGATCGACGCACCCGCGCGACTCCTGCACGATGCGAAGCGCCGGAATGAGGGCGCTGCGCCGGACCGGGAACTCAGCGGCTGCTCTCTCGATGGCGGCCTTCTCCGCCTCACGTAGTGCCATCGCCTCCCCGCGTGATCACGCCCGCCATTCGAGGACCCCACGCCGCCAGATGTAGACGAGGCCGGCCACGAGGACCCCCAGGAACACCAGCATCTCGATCAGGCCGAACATGCCCAGTCGCTTGAAGACCACCGCCCATGGGTAGAGGAAGACGGCCTCGATGTCGAAGAGGATGAAGATCATGGCCACGACGTAGAACTTGACCGGGAAGCGGTCGCGGGCATCCCGGACCGGCGGGATGCCGCATTCGTAGGTCGTGGGGCGAGCCCCGGGCGGGTTGAGCAACGAGATGAAGCGAGCGAGCCAGATGGCACCGGCGGCGAAAGCGGCGGCGAACAGAAGCACGATGACAACCGGAGTGTAGTCGTCGAGCACGATGGCGCCTCTTCCTGTCCGTCTCGTCTTGAACCGATGCCCGGCCGGCGCTGGTGAGCCGGCGGCCCGGGCCGTCGTCGCCTTGTGAAAAAAAACACAAGGCTGGTGAAGCTAGCAGGGCGGCTTTCGGGTGTCAACCGCCGCCGGGATCCCTGCTCTCAACGGTGGCGCCACCTGTCACCCCGCCCCCTCCTGATGGGTCCTGAGCCCGAGCCGCACCTCCGGCCGGCCGCCTTGCGCGGCAGGTGAGGGGGCGTGCCGAGGCGTTCAGACGGCGCTCTCGACCTCGACGTCCGTGAAATTATCCATCAGGCGTTCGCTCCTCATCCTCTCGAGCGCGACCAGGAATCCGGCGAACGGAACGACGCGCTGATCGGCCTGGCGGGCATGTCGCCGCCAGGAAACGGCCTCGCTTTCCATCTCGCGGCCCCCGACCACCAGCACGTTCGGGATCTTCTCGATCGAGGCGGTCCGCATGCGCTTGTTGAAGGATTCGGGGCCGGCATCCACCTCGGCCCGGAAGAGACGGGTTCGAAGCTCGGCGGCGAGCCGGTCAGCGTACTCATGGAAGGTCTGGGCCACGGGCAGGATGCGCACCTGGACCGGCGCCATCCAGGTCGGGAAAGCACCTCCGAAGTGCTCGACCAGGAAGGAGATCATCCGTTCGTGGGTGGAAAGCGGAGCGCGGTGAATGATGAGCGGTCGATGGAACGCTCCATCTTCACCCTTGTACTTCAGGTCGAACCGGGCGGCGACGCCGAAATCGAGCTGGTTGGTCGATGCGGTCTCTTCGCGCCCGACGACGTTCCGAATCTGATAGTCCACCTTGGGCCCGTAGAAGGCCGCCTCACCCGGCGCCTCCTCGTAGCGCTCACCGAACTCCCCCAGCGCCTCGCGCACGGCGCGTTCGGCCATCTCCCAGCCTTGAGGATCGTCGAGGAACTTGGCGGCGAGCTGCACCGGATCATGCAGCGAGAGTCGCATCCAGTACTCGGCGATGCGAAAGTGCCGGTAGTAGAATCGGCACAGATCGAGCACATCGAGGAACTCCCGGCGCGCCTGGTCCGGGCGGCAGTAGATGTGGGCGTCGTTCATTGCCAGCCCGCGCACGCGCAGGAGACCGGCCAGGGTTCCCGAGAGCTCGTAACGATACACGGTCCCGTACTCGGCCAGACGCAGCGGCAAATCGCGGTAACTCCGCGGCTGCGCCCGGTAGAGAATGTGGTGGTGCGGGCAGTTCATGGGCTTCAAGTAGTAGGGCGGCTCCCCCGCCAGCTCCATCGGCGGGTACATGCTCGCCTCGTACAGGGGCAGGTGTCCCGAAGTCATGTAGAGCCCCTGGCGTGCCAGATGCGGCGTATGGACCCGCAGGTAGCCGCGCCGGAACTCGGTCTCGATCGCGAAACGCTCGAGCTCGTCGCGGAGCACCGCTCCGTTCGGGAGCCACATGATGAGCCCCGGCCCGATGTCCTCGGAGATCGTGTACAGGCCGAGCTCGCGCCCCAGCTTGCGATGGTCGCGTTCGGCCGCCAGCCGCCGCTGCTCGACGAAATCGGCCAGCCCCTGCTTCGACTTGAAAGCGAGTCCGTAGATGCGAGTGAGCATCGGCCGCTGCTCGTCGCCCCGCCAGTAGGCGCCAGCGATGGAGTCGAGGGCGAAGCAGTCGGCGGGAATGCGATCAGTGGCCTCGACATGAGGCCCCTCGCACATGTCCTCGAAGGGTCCGTTCTTGAAGAAGGTGATCTCGCTCACTCCCTGAGCGCCGAGATCTCGCGCGTACTCGGCCTTGAGCGGCTGACCGATCGCTTCCAGGTGCGCGACGGCGTCGGCAACGGAGAGCGCTCTGAGCTCGAAGGACTGCCGGGCCTTGATGATCTCCCGCATCCGCTTCTGGATCTCGGGCAGATCCTCCGGGGCCAGCGGCTCATCCAGGAGGAAGTCGTAGTAAAAGCCGTGCTCGGTGGGGGGCCCGAAACCGAGTCGGGCCCCGGGGCGGACCTCGAGCACCGCCTGGGCCATGATATGGGCCAGCGAGTGCCGGCGCCGGTAGAGAGGATCATCCTCGTGGCCGGATCCCGAGTGATCGCGGTCCAGACCCGCATGGATCTCGGGAGCCTCCTGGCCCCCTTCCGGGTCCTGCGGTGGGGATTGAGAAGAAGAAGACATCGCCTCACTCCGAAGATTCTTCCCGACCGCGAACGGCGCGGCGAGGACCGGCTCCCGCCAGGGAAGCCTGAACAGAACTCGAACCGAACTACTGAAGTCGTTGAGCCTAGGTTAGATGCGAGGGACGGTCAAGCAGGGGACCTGAGCGCTGAGATGGCTGCTCGCTCGGCGGCCCCCGACCCGGCGTGGGCGTGTCGAGTGCCGGGGGTCGGACTCGAACCGACACGGATCGCTAAGATCCAGCGGATTTTAAGTCCGCCGTGGCTGCCATTTCACCACCCCGGCACCAAGAGAATCATGAACAGGCGCCTGCAAGCAGGATCAGGCTCTCCCCGCCGCTCACCCCTGCCGCAGATCTTCCGCCCGGATCGGTAACCGGCGCAGGCGCTTCCTAGTCGCGGCGAACACCGCGTTGGCCACCGCCGGCGCCACGGGCGGTACCCCCGGCTCCCCGATGCCCCCCAGCTCGCCCCCGCTCGGAGCCAGGTGAACCTCGATCCGCGGGGTCTCGTCCAGCGTCAGGATGGCATAGTCGTCGAAGTTCTGTTCGACGACACGGCCCTTCTCGATCGTGATCTCACCTTTCAACGCCGCGGACAGCCCGAAGACGACGCCACTCTCCATTTGCGCCACGATGGTATCGGGATGGATGACCCGACCGCAATCGACCGCACAGACCATGCGTTCGACGCGGACCTGACCTTCGCGCACGACGACCTCGGCCACCATCGCCACGATCGATCCGAAGCACTCGTGGATGGCCACCCCCCGCCCACGCCCGGGCGGGAGCGGTGAATCCCATCCGGATTTCTCCGCCACGAGGTCGAGCAAGGCTCTGTGTCGCGGCGCGTCGCCGAGCAGACCGCGCCGGAAATCGATCGGATCGCGCTTCGCCGCCGCCGCCACCTCATCGAGGAAGCACTCCGTGACAAAGGCGTTTTGCGAGCTTCCCACCGAGCGCCACCATCCCACCGGAATGCCCGGATCGTAGCGCGTGTAGCGCACGTCGACATGCGGGATCGCATAGGGCAAGTGCCAGGCCCCCTCGAGCGAGGTGGCGTCGATGCCGTCCTTGACGGCATCGGGAGCGACCCGGCCGAGGATGCTCGGACCGATGGCGTGATGACTCCAGGCGACCAGAGAGCCGGTCAAGTCGATTCCGGCGCGCATGACGTTGTAGGTGGCCGGCCGGTAGTAATCGTGTCGCATGTCGTCTTCACGCGACCACGCGACCTGGACCGGAGCCCCCACCGCCTTCGACAGCTCGACGGCCTCGATCACCACGTCCATCTCCGCGCGGCGTCCGAAGCCACCTCCCAGGTAGGTCGTGTGGACGACCACCGCGCTGGGATCGAGCCCCAGGATCTCGGCCGCCGTCGCCTGGGCCGCGGTCGCATTCTGTGTGGGCACCCAGAGCTCGCAGCGGTCGGCGGTCACGTGGGCCGTGGCGTTCATCGGCTCCATCGTGGCATGGGCGAGGAAGGGCACCTCATAGTAGGCGATCATCGTGCTTGCCGCCTTGCTGAGCCCCAACGCGCCCTCCCCCCGCTTCTCCCCGACCACCCCCGATTGGAGCCCGATCTGGGCCATCTTGCCGCGGATCGACCCCGTGTCGATGACCGCGACCGGGCCCTCGTCCCACTCGATCCCGAGCGCCTCGCGGCCCCGCCATGCGGCCCACGCGCTGTCGGCGACGACCCCCACTCCCCCCGAGATCGACTCCACGCGGCGGACGCCGGGAATCTTGCGGGCCGCGGCGGAGTCGAAGCTCACCACGCGGCCACCGAAGACTGGTGAATGCGTCACGCTCGCGATGAGCATCCCCGGAACGCGGACATCGAGACCGAAGACCGCGCTGCCATCCACCTTGCTCTGCGCATCGAGGCGCTCGACGGAGGTGCCAAGGAGCTTCCAGTCCTTCGGGTCCTTGATGGGGGGATCCTCGGGCAACGGGAGCCCCTGGGCCTTCTCGGCGAGCTCGCCGTAGGCGAGGCGGCGCCCACTCGCGGGATGCAGGACCGCCCCGGAGGCCGCGAGGCAGCTCGCCGGTTCGACTCCCCAGGACGCGGCGGCGGCGGCGATGAGCATCTCGCGGGCCTGTGCCCCCGCCTTCCGCAGCGGACCGAAGGAGGTGCGAATGCTGCGACTCCCACCCGTCGACATGTTGCCGTAGATCGGCGCCGGGATTGCTTGCTCGAAGCGGACATCCTGCCATCTCACCTCGAGTTCTTCGGCGACCAGCATCGGCAACGAAGTCCGCACACCCTGGCCCATCTCCGAGCGCGCCACCCAGATCGTGACCTGACCTCCCGGAGCGATGCTGAGCCAGGCATTGGGCGCGAAGGAGTCGGCCGCCAGCTGAGCTGCGCTCTCGCCGGCTTCCGGCAGGTGGAACCCGATGACGAGACCAGCCCCGGCCACCACACCGGTCTTGACGAACTGGCGACGGGAGATCTGCATCGCAACGCTCTTACCGGTCCTGATCTGCTTCCGTGACCCTCGATCCCGTGTTGCGGTCATCGCGACTCACCTCCCTTCGCCGCCCGGTGAATCGCCCGCCGGATCCGCGTGTAGGTCCCGCATCGGCACAGTACGTCGCCCATGACACGATCGATATCGGCATCGTTAGGCGCGGGATTCGCGGCCAGGAGCGCCACCGCCGTCATGATCTGCCCGGACTGGCAGTAGCCGCACTGCGGCACCTGCTCGGCCACCCAGGCATCCTGCACCCGGTGCCGGCCACCCAGACCTTCGATCGTCACGATGCGAGCTGTCCTCACTTCGGCCACGGTCGTCACGCATGAGCGCGTCGCCTCGCCGTCGACGTGCACCGTGCACGACCCGCACAGACCCCTCCCGCAACCGTACTTGGTTCCAGTGAGATCGAGATGATCACGGAGTGCCCACAGCAGCGGCAGCTCGGGATCCGCCTCGAGCTTGTACTCCCTGCCGTTGACGTTCAGCTTGAACGTGCTCATCGTCACCTCCCCCGGGCGCCGTGAGACGACCTCAGCACCCGCTGAAGCCGCCAGTCTAGCACCCAGGCGAGAAGGCCGCTCGGCGGGGGTGAGCTATCTTTCGCCCTTCGACGCGGCCTCGGCTTGGATGGCCTCCATCGCGGCCGCGACCGGCGGGCTACCGGGCGGGCAGAGGAAGATCACTCGATCTCCACGCTGCCAGATCTGGTCGGCGTGGACCACGTCGGCGCTCGAATCTCGCAGCCGCACCAGCGGGAGCGCGTCCAGGGGACACGGCACGCCAGCCGCCTCGGTCGCGCGCCACGCTGCCGGCACTTGCCACTCCTCGGTCCTCATGTGCTCATCCGCCAGGCGATCCCAGTGCGCCACATCGATCGGCCGCCCGAAGGCCAGATTGCCGCCGCTCGACTTGAGGAGGCGCGGGCCCGCACCGCGCTCCGGACTATCGAGTGCGGGGTACGCTCGACCCACGCCGAACAGATCCCGGGCCAGCTGCGCGGCCAGCACATTCACCTCCGAGTTCGAGGTCACTCCCACCAGGGTCTCGGCCTCGTCGGTCCTCGCCTGATCAAGCGTGTCCTCGTCGAGCGCATTGCCCAGGACCACGTCGAACCCGGCCCGCCGCGCCTCTTCCACAAACACTGGATTGCGATCGATCAGCACCACGGGCCGCTGGTTGGCCTTGAGTATCCCAGCGATCGAGCGGCCCAGCGGGCCCGCACCGACGACCACGGCCCGCCGCCGCTCCATGCTGTGAATGCCGAGCGCCCGCGCCAGGAGAGGAGCAGTGAGACCCTGGATGGTCACCGTCATGGCGACCGCGAGGAAGGTGAGCGCCAGCAATCGCTCGCCGCCAGCGTAGCCGTCCTCCGCCATGGTCAACGCGAAGAGCGAAGCCACCGAGGCGGCCACGATCCCGCGCGGACCGATCCAGGAGATGAAGGCTCTCTCCCGGCCGCTGAGATCGGCTCCCCGTGTCGACAGAAAGACCGAGATCGGCCGCACGACGAGCATCATCATGAGCACCGTGGCCACGCCGCGCAGTCCCTCGCTCGCCACGGCCTCGAGACGGAGATTGGCCGCCAGGAGAATGAAGAGAACACTGATCGAGAGCACGGTCAGGTTCTCCTTGAAGCGGCGCAGTTGCCGCTCGCCGGGCACCGCGCCACGCTGCAGGACCAGGCCCAAGACCACGGAGGACATGAGCCCCGCCTCGCTCTGCAGGGACTCGGCGATGCCGAACGTGACCCAGACCCCGGCCAGCGCCACCAGGTTGGCGAGCTCCGCCGGCACGAATCTGCGCGCGCGCATGAGCAACGTGAGCAGGATGCCACCGACGACGCCGACGGCGGCGCCGACGAGGATCCGCCCGCCATACCCCCAGACAGCGGTTTCCAGGCCGGCGGACCGGTCTCTCATCCCCATCACCAGATCGAGCACGGAAACCGCAAGAATGGCGCCGATCGGATCGGTGAGGATGGCCTCACCCTCGAGGATGGCCTTGATCTTCCGCGGGACATGGATGCGCTTGAGGAGGGGATGGACGACGGTCGGCCCCGTCACCGTCATCAGGGAGCCGAAGGTCAAGGCCACGGGCCAGCTCAAATGGGCGACGAAATGCGCCAGCAGGCTCGTCAGGATCCAGGTCACGAGGACACCGATCGTGACCAGATTGCGCACCGGACCTGCGGTGCGCTTGAGATCGCCGAGCCGGAGATTGAGCGCACCCTCGAAGAGAATGATGGAGACGGCGAGCTTGATGAGGATGGCCAGGCCGTCACCCAGCTCCGCGGGCCTCACCCAATCGAGCCCATCGGGACCGAGCGCGATCCCGAGGAAGAGCAGGAGCACGATCGAGGGCACCTGCCACCGATGGGCGAGCACCTGCCCCAGGAGTCCGGCTCCGACCGCCCAGACGATCGCGATCAGGGGACCGAGATGGTGTTCCATGGACCCTCCACAGCGCGGTCATGCAGCCGCGATTCGCGAAGGGTGATGATGGACAGAGCGATTGTCAATCGCCGGGATGTTGCTTCGCCCCCGCGGGGACGGTCCGCGCCGGGTCGTCCGGCGCGAGCGGAGTCAGCGAGGAGGACTCCGAGGGAGGAGGGATGGAGGCGGCAACCGGATTCGAACCGGTGCATAACGGTTTTGCAGACCGTTGCCTTACCACTTGGCTATGCCGCCCCGCAAGATATCGAGCTTGAAGATAGCAGACCCAGACCCCGTCCCGTCAAGGCCGCGGCCGGAGCGAGGGCGATCAGTCCTCGTGCTCGGCAGGACGCAGGCGCTCGGCGCCGGGCAGGGTGCCGATCAAGCGCGCCGGATCGTGAATCAGGATCGGCAGGTGCTCGGGGCAGATCCAGTAGCTTCCGGCGAGGTACTCGAGCCGGATGAGCGGGGTCTCCTGCGGCGTGCGGCCACACTCGAGGCAACGTGATTGGGCATTGGAGCTGGACATGAGCCGAGCATAGAGGATCGGCCGCCTCAAGTCATCGGCCCAAACTGCCGTGGGCGCGCTGTCACTGGCCCCGGCACCCCTCAGGCGGCACGGGCCCGCGAATCGGTCCTCGGCACCTCCCGGCCCGGGCGGTTGCCGGCCAGGAAGCTCGCCACCTCCGCCGCCGGCATGGGCCGGGCGAAGAGATACCCTTGCATCAAGGCGCAACCGCTGGCCAGGAGCACGTCTCGCTGCTTCTCGGTCTCCACTCCCTCGGCCAGGGGTTCGACACCGAGGGCATGGGACAGGGCGACGATGGCCGCCACGATGGTGGCATCCCGCGCGCTGTCGTCCACGTCCTTGATGAACGCGCGGTCGATCTTCAGCACGTCGATGGGGAAACGCTTGAGGTAGCCCAGCGAGGAGTAGCCCGTGCCGAAGTCATCGATCGCGATCCTGAAGCCGCAGTCCTTGAGCTCGCGCAGCATGCGCTCACCCGCTTCCAGGTTCTCGACCAGGACACTCTCGGTGATTTCCAGCGTGACCCGACCGGGATCGAAACCGGCCTCGTGCACCAAGCCCAGGATCTCCGCGGCCAGGGTCGGGTTCTTGAACTGCTGCCCGGAGATGTTGATGGAGACATAGATCGGTGGCAGACCTTCCGCATCCCACTCCCGCACCTGCCGCAGGGCCTTCCGCACCGACTGCTCGGTGAGCTCACCGATCAGCCCCAAACGCTCCGCCAGCGCCACGAAGTGGGCCGCGCTGACGCAGCCGACCTGGGGGTGCGTCCACCGTGAGAGCACCTCGACCCCGACGACACGGTCGGTCCTGGCATCGACGAGCGGTTGATAGTGCACGTTCATCTCCCGGCCGCGCACCGCACGTCGGAGCCCGGTCTCGAGGATGAAACTCTGCATGGCCTGTTCATGCATCGATCGGTTGAAGAAGGCAAACGTGTTGCGTCCGGCGTCCTTCGCCTGGTGAACGGCAATATCGGCGTTCTTCAGGAGATCCGCGAACTGCACCCCATCATCCGGAAACATGCTGATACCAATGCTGCCGGAGAGATAGATGTCCCCGGCATCGTGTTGCAGCGGAGCGCGGAGCGCCTCTAGGATCCGCGCCGCCATGGTGGCCGCCTCCTCGACCGAGGCGAGGTCGACGAGCGCCAGCAGGAATTCATCCCCACCCAGGCGTGCGACCGAGTTGGCGGCTTCGCCGTCATCGCTGCGTCCCGGTTCACGGCTCACGCAGACCACCTCTTCGAGGCGCCTCCCGACCTCGGCGAGCACCGCATCCCCCACCTTGTGGCCCAGTGAGTCGTTGATCTGCTTGAAGCTGTCGAGGTTGAGCAGCATGCTCGCCAGCTTGCGGTCGCGGCGCCGCGCATGGGCCATGGAATCCCGGAACCGATTGGCGAACAGAGCCCGGTTGGGCAGTCCAGTCAGCGCATCGTAGTAGGCAAGCGTCCGGATCTGCTCCTCGGCGCGCACGCGATCCGTGATGTCCTGCATCGTACCGCGAATGCTGAGGAGCTCGCCGCCGCGATGCCGCACCGGCTCGGCCCGAACGTGCACGAATCGCGGCTCGTCGCCGTTGGCCTGGAGCCGGTGTTGCTGGTCGAGCCCCGTCTCCCCGTGCAGCAGGGCGCCCATGGCCTGCTCCACGGCGGCCCGATCCTCGGGATGAACGACGCCCAGGTAGCTCTGCAGCCCCGCCGTCGCCTCCGCATCGAGGCCGAGCAGCGCGTCGACCTGCGCCGAGCGACGGAAGAGACCGGAGCCCAGGTCGAGCTCCCAGTGACCGAGGCGCGCTATGCGCTGGGCATCGGCCAGCCGCGATTCGCTGCTCCTGAGGGCGGACATCATGCTGTCCGCACGCAGCATGAAGCGGACACGATGGCTCAGCATCGGCGGGCTGATCGGCTTGGCGGCGAAGTCCGTGGCCCCGACCTCGAACGAACGATGAAACGCCTGGACATCGTCGAGCCCGGTGAGCATGAGCACCGGGACACCGCTGCCCGCTGGCAGAGCCCGGATCGCAGCGCAGGCAGCGAAACCATCGAGCTTCGGCATGAGCACATCCAGGATGACGAGGTCGGGTTCCAGCGCCGACGCCAGATCGACGCCCTCGGCGCCGTCCCCGGCCTCGACGACCTCGAATCCGGACTCACGAAGCACGTTGCTCAGAATGAAGCGCCCCGTCACGTCATCGTCCACGACGAGGATCACCGGCCGTTCCCGGGTGAGCGTTTGATCAAGCGGCATCGCGGTCCTCGTTCAGACAGGCGACCAGGGCTTCGGCGACTCGCTCGTACTCGCTCTCGATCCTGACGATCGTCGAGCGCACGGCCTCGGACGCGGGTGTGGAAGCCTCGCGCTCGACATGAAGACATAGCTTCGAGAGCCGGCGCGCCCCGAGGAGCGCGCTCGATGACTTGAGGGTATGAGCGACCCGTTCCACGATCTCGGCGTCGCCGTCGATCTGTGCCTGATGGAGTTCGGCAAGTCGGGCCGGAGCGTCGCGCATGAAGCCCTCGATGGCTCCCCGCAGGATGCGATCACCACCGGGACAATTGCGGATGGCATCGAGCGCACTCTGATCCAGCATCTCGTCGCTGTGTTCGTTTCCCGGCCCGCCCGACTGATCCGAGACCGGATGAGCCTCGGAGTCGGCAATCGGCGTATTCGCAGGCCGCCACTTTTCGATCATGCTCACCAGCTCCTCATGGCGAATGGGTTTGGACAGATAACCGTTCATTCCAGCGGAGAGACAGCGCTCGCGCTCTCCAGCCATCGCTGCCGCCGTGAGCGCCACGATCGATGTGCGCGGGCGACCCAGGGTGCGCTCGATCGAGCGGATGGACATGGTGGCCTGATAGCCGTCGAGCTCGGGCATCATGCAATCCATGAAGATGAGATCGAAGCGCTCCTTCTGTACCGCCTCGACGGCAAGCCGTCCGTTGCCGGCCACCGCAACCTCACATCCGAGACCCTTGAGGAACCCGACAGCGACCTGCTGATTCACCACGTTGTCCTCGACGAGCAGCACGCGCAGCCCGGCGAATCGGGCTTGATGGTCGGGGGCCCGGGCCGGAGCGGATCCGGCAACCGGTGCGGCGGCGTGCCCGCCGCGGGCCGCGATCACCTCGACGAGTACGTTGTACAGCTCGGAAGAGCGCACCGGCTTCATCAGGAGCGCGTCCGCTGGAGGCTGACCGCCGTCGGCATCCGCAGCCGGAAAGGCGGAGCTCAGGATCACGATCGGCATCCGCCCGAGCCTGGCGTCCTTGCGCAGGACGCGTGCTACGGTCGCGCCGTCCATCTCGGGCATCACCATGTCGAGAATGACCACATCGAACGGTGTGTCCTCCTCGGCCCGCAGCCGCTGAATGGCCCGCGGACCGTCGCCGGCGCGTTCCGCTTCCACGCCCCAGGCGGTCAGCTGCTCGATGAGGATCTCGGCATTGGTGGTGTTGTCATCGACGACGAGTATCCGGCGGCCGCGCATGTGGTCGGGCTGGCGGGCCGGCACCGCCTTGGGGGCCCGCTTGTCGAGCAACACGGTGAACCAGAAGGTCGACCCGGCCCCGGGCCGGCTCTCGGCCCCCACCGTTCCCCCCATCATCTCGGCCAGCTGGCGTGAGATCGCGAGCCCCAGTCCCGTGCCGCCGAAGCGGCGCGTGGTCGAGGCATCGGCCTGCATGAAGGGCTGGAAGAGCCTGGCCCGGACCTCGGGGGAGAGCCCGATGCCCGTATCCTGGACCTCGATCCGCACCAGCTCGGTCTCCGCCGTCTCCCCGATCACGCAGGTCCGCACCGCGACCCCCCCCTCGTTGGTGAACTTGACGGCGTTCCCGACCAGATTGACGAGGATCTGCCGGACGCGCATCTCGTCGCCGAACACGGTGGTATGGACATCGGCGGGGACCAGGGCAGCCAGATCGAGCCCCTTCTCCTGCGCCCGGGTGGCGAGCATCTGGCAGACGTCCTCGATGAGCTCACGGAGATCGAACTCGATCGGGTTCAGCTCGAGCTTGCCGGCCTCGATCTTCGAGAAGTCGAGGACCTCATTGATGATCTCGAGCAGCGTCTCGGCGGACCGATAGGCGATGTCGGCAAAGCGCCGCTGCTGCAAGGTGAGATCGGTGCCGCGCATCAGATCCAGCATGCCGAGGACTCCATTCATCGGAGTGCGGATCTCGTGGCTCATGTTGGCGAGGAACTGCGACTTGCCGCGGTTGGCCTCCTCGGCGGCATGCGCCAGCTCGACGGCGCGCTGGGTTGCGAGCTGGAGCTCGGCGGTCCGCTGCTCGACCTTCTCCTCCAGAGTGCGCTGGACCTCCTCCCGCGAGGCGCGCAGGCGGACGACCATCTCGCGGAAGGCGTTGCTCAGGGTCTCGACCTCGTCACCGGTCTGCACCTCAGGCGGCAGATCGAGACGCCCGTCGGCCACCGCGACCGTGGCCTGAGCGAGCGACTGGAGCGGAGCCGTGATGCGGCGGGTCAGATAAAAGGTGGCGGCGAGCAGAAAGGCGAGCAGGGTGAGCGAAGCCAGGATCACCGGGGCCATGGCCTGCAGCATCTGCTGCCGCGACGGCTCCCGCATGACGCCCATCTGAACCCAGCCCTCCGATCCCCCTGCGGCGTCCTTGCTCTGGGCTTCCGGGGCTGATCCACTCCGGGAGATCTGTCCGGAGGACACCGAAACATCCAGCAATCGGCCGATCCGCTTCCCGCCTCGCACCTCTCGCAGCAGGGGCGCGGTCGCTGGCGGCCGCTCGGGCCGGGGCAGGAGCGTCCTCGCGACCTCCGAATGCGGATATCCCTCGAACAAGAGGGCGCCCGTTCGACTGAAGACACGAAAGTAGGCGACGTCCCCGCGGCTCTCGACGAGCTTGGCCGCCGGTTCAGGCAGTTCCCGACCGTGGACCGGCACGGCATTCTCGGTTGCCTGCGCGACCGCCAGCGCGAGCGCGACCCCCTCGCGTTCCAGGTTCTCATTGGTATGGCGGGATTCCCGAGAAATCAGCAGCATGCTGCAGCCGATGAGGGTCCCGACCACGGCGGCAAAGGTGAGCATGCCGAACTTGGTCTCCAGACCCATCCACAGCCAGCGGCGCCGCGAACTCATGACATCTCCTCCACCACGCTGCCGACATGGATCCCGTTTTCTGGCATCAGATCCGGAACGAGACATTGCGGACGACAGCTGGACATCGGATCGAGGCACTCCGGAATCGAGAGAGCAAGGACCCACGGCGGCATCAGCCGCCGCTCGACGCATGGCGACACGAAGGCCCCCACCGTCTACTCAAGCGGCGTGCCATATCCCCACCGACAGGGGATGTCCTTTGGGCGACAACCGATGGCCTGGAGCCGGGCGATGTGGGCTGCAACAGCGAGCGTGCAGGATCGAACGACCGGGCCGTGAACCCGTGCACTTCGCACGACGGCGCTGCAGTTTTCGCCCTCGCCGGGCTGAACTCCTGCGTTTAGCCATCCAGCCAGGGGCAGCGGCAGCCGAGCCGGTGGCGTATAATGAATACGGACAAGGCGGCCGCCAACCGGTTCGATCCAGCGCTTCTTCGAGGAGACCCGCTCCATGAGCTCGGGACCGCTCTCGCGTCGCCGTGGTTCGCTCTTCCTGGCCGCCCACCTGTTCCTGATCTCGGCCGCATGCTTCGCTTCCTTCGCCGGCGCTGAGCGCTCCGTGGATGGCGATGAGGAGCTGCTTCCGATCTGGGAGACGCCGGAAGAGCTTGCCGTCCGCCACCTCTTCCTGCCGCCTGAATCGTTCTCCGATCCACCGCCGACGCCTCCGATCCGCAATGTCGGCGAATTCGAGCCCTGCACCGGCGCCCTGATCCGGTATCCCCTCGGCATTCCCTACAGCGTGATCCACGAGATCACCGAGGACGTCACGCTCCACGTCATCGTCTCCAGCGCTTCGCAGCAGACGGCGATCAACAACTTCGTGGCCAATGGCGTCAACATGGCCCAGGTCGAGTGGGTCGTCGCCCCCAACAACTCGATCTGGACGCGAGACTACGGCCCCTGGTTCGTCTTCGATGGCACCGGCCAGCAGGTGATCCTCGATCACTACTACAATCGACCCACGCGCCCCAATGACAACGTGATACCCATCGTCCTCGGTCAGCTCTGGAACATCCCCGTCGTCACGCACGACCTCTGGCATACCGGGGGCAACTACATGACCGAGGGCCACGGGCTCTCCTACTCGAGCGATCTCGTGTGGAACGAGAACCTGGGGATGACGCACGCCCAGATCGCCCAGTTCATGTTCGACTACTACGGCGTGGACGCCTACAACGTGCTACCCGACATCTCGCCCTCCGGGATCCATCACATCGACACCTGGGGCAAGCTGCTCGACGAGGAGACGGTGCTCATGAAGCAGGTGGACCCGACCCACGCCGACTACGCGCGGATCGAGGCCAATGCCACCACCGTCGCCATGCTCACCAACAAGTACGGGCGACCCTTCCGCGTGGTGCGGGTCTATTGCCCTCCCATCCCATCCGGGAACGTGGCCTCCTATACCAACTCCCTCATCCTCAACAACAAGGTGCTGGTGCCAACCTTCAACAGACCGGTCGAGGACGAGGCGGCGCTCCAGGTCTATCGCGACCACATGCCGGGCTACGAGGTCCTGGGCTTCACCTATTCCGGCTGGCTCACCGATGATGCGCTTCATTGCCGGGTGATGAACATCTTCGATCGCTACCTGCTGCGGGTCGACCACAACCCCGTGCAGGAAGCCGTCGCCGGTGTCGCGGTCCCCGTGAGCGTCTTCATCGACGACCGCAGCGAATCGGGCCTGGACATGGCGGGGACCGCGCTTCACTGGCGAACGAACGGGGAACCCGACTATCACCTGATCCAGCTCGTGGCCGAGCCCGAACCCGACTGGTACGTGGCCGAGATCCCGGCCCAGCCCGCCGGCACCCAGATCGAGTATTACGTGACGGCGCTCGACCGGACGGGACGCTCCGCGGCACGGCCGCGGCCGGCGCCAGCTGCCGTCTATCGCTTCAGCGTCGAGGGACCGGCAGCGACCGATGCCGCGATCGCCACCCCCCTGGGCCTGGCCCTGGCCGCGCCGGCACCGAACCCGTTCAATCCATCCACCCGTGTCACCTTCTCGCTCCCCGAGGCTCTTGCCACGCGGCTCTCCGTCTTCGACGCCGCAGGGCGCGAGGTGGCGCGACTCATCGATCGCACGCTGCCGGCCGGCGAGCACTCGATCGAGTGGCAGGGGCGGATGACCGGCGGCCGGGCGGCGCCGAGCGGGATCTACCTCCTCGTTCTCGAGGCGGGAGGTCACCGCCTCACCGCGCGGGCCGTGCTCCTCAAGTAGTCGCGATGGCGAGGCCGCTGCGGCCCGAGGATCGACGGCTGGAGGGCACGAGTTCGTGCCGAGGCGGTGATCCTCGACCCCGGCGCGTGGCAAGAGGCGCCGACAAACAAATGGAGGCCGGTGGTGACACCGGCCTCCTCAGGATGGAGCGGAAGACGGGATTCGAACCCGCGACAACCACCTTGGCAAGGTGGGGCTCTACCAGACTGAGCTACTTCCGCTCAAAATCGCCCCAGACTCTAGCCGTGCTCCCCTGTCCTTGTCAACCCCTCCACCCGGGGCCGGATCGGCTGCACCGCTTCCGGATCCGCCCGGTTCCGTGAGACGGGCCCCTCCCCGGCACGTGGACATGGTCGGCGTCCATCGGTTAGCCTCTCCCCGGAGCCCAAGCCATGCCACTCGTCGTTCACAAATATGGCGGCACCTCGCTCGCCACTTCCTCCCGCATCCGTGACGTTGCCGCCCGCGTCGGTATGGAGAGACGCGCCGGCAATGATGTCGTGGTCGTCGTCTCCGCCATGGGCGATTCGACGGATCACCTGATGTCCCTGGCTACCGATATCTGCGAACATCCCGACCCGCGTGAGCTGGACATGCTCTTGACCACAGGCGAGCGCGTCTCGATGTCGCTCGTCGCCATGGCACTCAACGCGAGCGGGCTGCGTTCGATATCGCTCACCGGCTCCCAGTCTGGCATCATCACTGATGGCGTGCACACGCGGGCTCGCATCCTCGATATCAAGGGCGATCGAATCCGGGAAGGTCTCGCCGCCGGGCGTGTGGTCATCGTCGCCGGGTTCCAGGGCGTGAGCGCGGAGCGCGAGATCACAACACTCGGGCGCGGCGGATCGGACCTGACGGCGGTCGCTCTCGCCTCCCGCTTCGGCGCCATGCGCTGTGACATCTACACCGACGTCGATGGCATCTACACCGCCGACCCGGGACAGGTACCGACCGCACGGCGCGTCACAGCCATCGATCACGAAGCCATGATCGCGTATGCGGAGCTCGGAGCGGGCGTCCTTCACCCACGCGCGGCTCGCTGGGCGGCACGGCATCGGGTCCCGGTGGTCGTGCGTTCGAGCTTCATCCCCGGGCCGGGAACGGTGGTCGGCCCGGCCGGAGCGATGGCCCCGGGAAGCGAGCCGGGAGCCGCACCGGGTGTGATCGGGATCGGCTGTCGACGGCGTGTGGCCGCGATCGAATTCCGGCTGCCGGCGACCCGGCTCGCCGACGTCTTCGGCGACGAGGACGGGAGGCCGTTCCACCTCACGCTCGCGGTCGGCGGCGACACGTCGCTGGCGGTGACCGATGCCGCCGACCTCGCCGAGGTGACGGCGCTGGCCGAGTCCGCCGGCATCGAGGCGCTGGCGCCGGTGACGGGCGATCTCCTCTCGGTCGTCCATGCCCCCGGGGCCAAGGTCACACCCACGATCGAGGAGCTGATTCTGGAGGCGTCACGAACGCGGCCCGCGCTCTTGCTCGGCGAGCGCGCGACTTCCGTCCTGGTCTCGGCCGAGCACACAACCGTGGGTCTGCTCGCTCTCCATCGCGCCCTGATCGAATCCCCGCTCGTTGCGGCCTAGCGCTTCCTCCGGCCCCGCGGCGAGGTCACGGCTGTCGTGCGGGCACGAACCCGCTTGCGCTCGGCCCACGCGGCCCGCGCCGCGCGCACCACGGCTTCGACCCGCGCGCGCTCGATCGGAGCCCCGAGGTCGCCACCACGCTTGAGAGCGGTGCCGACGATGGCACCGTCGGCGAAGCAGAGCAGCTCACGGGCGCTATCGGGATCGACGCCGCTGCCGACGAGGAGCGGTACCTCGGGGCAAGCGCGTCGCACCGCTTCCACGTCGGCGGCAGCCGGCATCCTCCCAGTCGCTTCCCCCGTGACCACCAGGGCATCCGCTCCAGCCCGTTCCACGAGATCGCGGGCGCGATCAACGATCGTCACTCCCCACAGGGGGCGGCCGTGCTTGACGTCGACGTCGGCGAGAAGGGCGAGCTCCCGGGCACCCAGGCGGGCGCGATAGGCCAGCACGCGCTCCGCCTCGCCGGTCACGAGACCCTGGTCGGTGGCCACCACCCCGGCCAGGACATTGATCCGCACGAACGAGCCACCGGCCGCGCGGGCCACGGCGATCGCCGCTCGCGCGTCATTGCGTAGCACGTTGACTCCGAGCGGGAGCGAGACGCTCTCGCGCACTCCGATCGCCAGCGCCGTGAGCATCGAAACGACGTGAGGGGCGACGCGGGCGGGTCTGAACGGAGCATCCCCGTAGTTCTCGATGAGAAGCGCATCGGCTCCCCCGGCCGCGGCGGCCCGAGCGTCCGCGATGACTCGCGCCGCGATGGCGTCGAGTTCCAGCCGGGATCGCGACGAACCGGGAAGCGCCGGCGCATGCAACATGGCGATCACGGCCGGATGCCGGCGAAGATCCCGGGCCAAGCTCTCTCGATGCGCTGCAACCATCAGGAACTCCTCGAGGGTGAAGAAGACTCAGCGGAGGCGCACCGGAGACGCGCGGCGCTCGGTCGATGAGCCGGGAGCGAGGTAGTTCATCTCGAGAACGAGGCCACCATCGGGCTCGACGGTGAAGACCGCGTACTGATTGGCCTCGTTCTCCTCAGTCATCCGCTCCACCTGCCGGATTTCCCAGGACTCGAGTCCGTGGAACCCCTCCTCGGCGAGCCATTCGTTCTCTCTGCCGGCAATATCGCGCGGGCGCCGCGCCCCAGCACCCACCCACAGGAAGCTCGTGCGCGGTCGCCCGGACACGTTGATGACCGCGATCTCACGGCCGTCCTCGCGTCGCAGATGGAACCTCTCGTAAGTGTGCGTATGCCCGGTGAGAACCACATCCACACCGCCGTCGGCCAGAAGATCGACCAGCTGGCGGCCCTCGACCGTACAATTCCACAGCTCCCTGGCCTGGCCGAAATGACGCTTAGAGGAGTGCAGCAACGGATGGTGCATGACGACCACGATGATCTGGCCATCTTCCTTCTCCTGACGTCCGACCGCAAGCTCCCGGGACAGCCATTCGAGCTGGGCAGCGGCGCGGCCGTCTGGCGGTGGCGGACAGGCACCGCCCTTGCCGTCCTCACCGTAGGCGAAATCGCTGGTATCGAGAAAGAGAAAGCGCATCCGGCCCACGTCCTTGCGATAGTACATGCGCTCGGTAGCGAACGCAGGATCGAGGTAGGAGAGGAAAGCCGCGGTGTTGGCTCGAGCCGCGAGGAACTCGTTGTCGTGCAGCTCATGGTTGCCGACCGCAACCAGGTACGGCAGGCCGCGAATGGGGGCCAGGATGTCGCGCAGCATCACGAACTGGTCGGTCGGCTTGCCGTCATCGACGATGTCGCCGGTATCGATGACGAAGAGCAGGCGGTCATCGACCGCGGCGCGGGCCCCGACGGCGGCGACCAGATCCTGCCACTCGCCGTCGGCGAGCGCCCGCTGATCGCCGTAGGCGACGAAGCGAAACCCCGCCTCCGGGCCGGGATCGAGACCAGCCAGGCGCGACTCGAGGTGTGGATGATCGAGCGCCGTCACGGGGTGCCGCGAGCTTCCCGGCCACGGCCCGCTCGTGTCCCAGGGCCAGGTGAAGGCCTGGACCGGGGCGGCCCCGCTGATCTCGCGGGCAACCAGGATGAGCAGGATGGCAACGACGAGTCCCGCCCGCGCGCGGCAGCGTCCCGAAGCGGTACACCTGCGGGGTGAGCGGCCATCGACCGTGCGGGGGATCTCACCCCACGCGCCGGCCACGGCAATCGGCTCTTTTTTTGCCGCCACCTTCGGTGTAGACTCTCCTGCGTGTTCCATTGAACACCGTCCCCCCGACGTCCAGGTCCCTGCATTCATGGCTTCACCACTTTCGACCATTCTCTCGGGCATCACCCGACCCTACCTGCGGACGGAGTTCTACGAGCGCATGCAGTGGCGGCTGCAGTCGCTGTCCCTCCGCACCGGGCTCAACCTCTCCAAGCCGACCTTCGTCTGCATCAAGCTCACGATGCAGTGCAATGCACGCTGCCTGCATTGCGACATCTACCGTCCCGAACATACGCCGCCGGACGAGCTCACGGCTGCCGAGTGGACGGTCGTTCTCGAACGGCTCCGGCGCTGGCTGGGGCCCGGAGCTCCGCTCTCGGTCACCGGCGGTGAGATCTTCCTGCGTCGCGACGCGTTCGATGTGCTCGAACGAGCTTCCGAGCTGGGTTTCGCCATTCACATGCTGACCAACGGCTGGCTCATCGATGATGAGCGCGCCACGCGGATCATGCGCTTGGCCCCGCGCATCGTACAGGTGTCCCTCGACGGCGCCAATCCCGAGATGCACGATTTTCTGCGCGGCCTCCCCGGGTTCGGCCGGCGCGCGGAGGCGGCGTTGGCGCGACTGGTTGCCGCGCGGGAGCAGACTGCCGCCAGGAGCCAGGTGGTCGTCTCGACGGTCATCTTCCGCCAGAACCTTGCCGAGCTGGCTGCGCTCGTGCGCAAGGTGAAAGCCCTCGGCGTCGACGAGATCAAGTTCCAACCCATCGAGCAGACCTACATGGAACCGGATGATCCCGACTGGATCGCCCGCAGCCCGCTCTGGGTCACGGATCCCGATGCCTCGGATCGCGCGCTCGATGAGCTCATCGCCATGAAGCGCGAGGGCTGGCCGATCCAGAACTCGATCGAGTATCTCGAGTTCATCAAGTTCTACTTCCGCGATCCGGTCCGCGCCTACGAGAAGGGACGCAGCCACGACCAGCATTTCACGAGCCGGCAATGTCGCACCGCGGTCGCCGACTTCGACATGTCCTCGAACGGCGACGTGCGTCTCTGCTACAAGATGGATCCGATCGGCAACGTCCGCCACCAGGATCCCGAGGAGATCTGGAACCGCCGGCGGCGCTGCTGGACCATGCCATGCCGCTTCCTCGAGGGAGCGGATGGCGGCACTGGTACCCACTCCGGGGACGAGCCCGCCGCCGAGAACTGGGTCGAGCTCAACCGCCGCGCCTAGGCTGATCGGAGAGGCGCAGCATCCGGACCGGAACCACCGGGCAAGGAGGCCTCGATGCGTCGGATCGTCGGCAGCCGTCAACCACTCGCTGTTCCCTTGCTGGCGGTGCTGCTTGAGCTGCTGGGAACCGGGCCCGGACTGCACCGCTCAGCCAGCGCCTCGCCGATCGAGAACACTCCATCGTGGAGCCTGTTGGGCCAGCAGGCTGCTCACTTCGGATTCTCCGTGGCCGGGGCCGGCGATGTCAACGGCGATGGGTTCGCCGACTTCCTCGTCGGAGCCGACCTCTACGACAACGGGCAGTCCGATGAAGGCGGCGCCTGGCTCTACCACGGTGGCGAGGCCGGCGCCGACACCACGGCCGACTGGACCGGCGAGGGCAACAGCGCGAACGCGTATTTCGGCTACGCCGTCGCCGGGGCCGGGGATGTCAACGATGACGGCTTTGCCGACGTGCTGATCGGAATCCCCGGTCAGAACCGCGCGCGCGTGTACCTGGGCGGACCCGGCGGACTCTCGTCCTCACCCGCCTGGACCGCGAACGGTTCGGGCTCCTTCGGACTCGCCGTCGCCGGCGCGGGCGACATCAACGGGGATGGCTTCGATGACGTGGTCATCGGCGCCCTCAATGACTCGAACGGTCAGGTCGGCGAGGGCCGAGCCTTCGTCTATCACGGGTCGGCCGCGGGGCTCGGCACCGTCCCGGCGTGGACCGGCGAGGGGGAACAGGCGGGAGCCCGTTTCGGCTTCTCCGTGGGCTCCGCCGGAGATGTCAACGGCGACGGATTCGCCGACGTCGTGATCGGCGCTGCCGAGTACACCCATGGCGAGGTCGACGAGGGGCGCGCTTTCGTCTTCCACGGGTCGCCGACGGGGCTCGGTCCGATCGCGGCATGGACCGCCGAGAGCGACCAGCCCGATACCTACTTCGGCTTCTCCGTGGGCTCCGCCGGCGATGTGAACGGAGACGGCTTTGGCGATGTGATCGTGGGCGCCACTTGGTTCGATGCCGGCACCGCCCCCGATGACGGCCAGGCCTACGTCTACCTGGGATCCGCCACCGGTCTTGCACTCGCCCCCGCCTGGACGATCTCCGGCCGCCATGAAGAGCTCGGCTTCTCGGTAGGCACCGCGGGCGACGTCAACGGCGACGGCTACGCCGACGTCATCGTTGGCTCTCCGCATCACGAGGATCCTGACTACGCGGAGGGCGCCGCGTTCGTCTTCCTCGGATCCGCCTCCGGGCTCTCACCGGCCGCCGACTGGTCGGCTCAAGGCAACATGCCCGAACCGCACTTCGGGCAAGCGGTGGCCGGAGCCGGGGACGTGAACGGCGACGGCGCGGACGACGTCGTGATCGGTGCGCCCTTCTCGCACTGCCCATTGCCACCACCATGGCCGCCCTGCGGGCCCGTTCCCGGTTACGCCGTCGTGCACCAGGGCATCCGCGCCGCGGCCGCAGCTCCTGGCGAATCCCCGCCTGCTGCGTTGCTCCAGCTCGCCGTTGAACCCAACCCGACGGCCGGCCCCACATCCATCCGCTATACAATGGCCACGCCTGGCGTCGTCGAACTCCGGGCCTACGACTCCCAGGGACGAGCGGTGGCGACCTTGATCCGGAACCCCGTGGGGGCGGGGAACCATGATCTGCTCTGGAGCGGAAGCAACGATCACGGGCGCCCGCTTGCCTCGGGCACCTATTTTCTGCGGATCACGGTCGAGGGCAGGGACACCCTCGCAAGGAAGATCGTTATCGTCCACTGAGGAGGAGCCTCAGCGCTGCTCCACCTTGCGCCGGGCCCAGCTCCCGAAGTTCAGGCGGTGCTTGCGTTCGATGGCCCGGCGGTAGGCCTCTACGTACTGCCGCGCCGCGTGCTCCCAGGAGTGGTCGGCAGCCATGGCGTTGGCCACGATCCGGCGACGCAGGCTCGGATCTGCGAGCACGACGAGCGCGCGATCCACGGCGGCGAGGAGCTCGTCGGCGGAGTAGCCGGCGAAGACGAACCCGTTCCCTTGCCCCGTGGCGGCGGCGAACTCCTGAACCGTATCGGCAAGGCCGCCGGTGGCCCGCACGACCGGGATCGTGCCGTAGCGCAAGCTGTACATCTGATTGAGCCCGCACGGCTCGTAGCGCGACGGCATCAAGAACAGATCCGCTCCCGCCTCGATGTGATGGGCCAGCGGCTCGTCGAAGGCGATGCGCACTGCGACGCGCTCGGGGTCGAGCCGCGCGAGTTCCCGGAAGCGATCCTCGTATTTCCTCTGGCCGGTACCGAGAACGATCAGGGTCACGTCCCGCGCCATGAGCCCGGGAACGGCCCCGGCGACGAGATCCATGCCCTTCTGATCGACCAGGCGAGATACGACGGCGGCGAGCGGCCGCCCCTCGCGCGCCCGGGGCAGCCCGAGCCGATCGAGGAGAGCCCGCTTGTTCTCCGCCTTGGGAGCCGGCTCCGCAGCGGAATACGGGAACGGGATCGCCGGATCCCGGCTCGGATCCCACGTCGCGACATCGATCCCGTTGAGGATACCGATCAGGTCCTTCTGCCGCTGGCGCAACACACCCTCGAGCCCGAAGCCGAACTCCTCGGTCCACTGGATCTCCTGCGCATAGCGCTCGGAGACGGTGGTCACGAGATCCGCGAACATGATCCCGGTCTTCATGAAGTTGACCTTCCCCCAGAACTCGAAAGGACTCAGGGGGAAGAAGGAATCGAGCGGTAGCCCCGCGAGCCCGAGCACATCGGGAGGAAAGATCCCCTGGTACCCCAGGTTGTGAATGGCAAAGACGCTCGCCAGGTTCTTGAGCTGGGAATCCTCGGAGTAGATCGTCTTCAAGAATGCGGGAGCCAGACCGGCCTGGTGATCGTTGGCATGAAGCACATCGCACGACAAGCGCAACGCGCGCATGGTCTCGATCGCGCCGCGAGCGTAGAAGATGAAGCGGAGGGCGTTGTCCGCGTAGGCCTCGCCGGTGGCCGGATCGGTATAGATCCCATCGCGATCGTAGAGCTCAGGGCGATCGATGAGATAGATCTCCACCCCGGTGCCCGGCATCCGCCCCTGCCACACCCGACCGGTCATCACCTGGCCGGCGGTCGGCACCTTGAGCTCGTGCACCACCGTGAACTCGCGCACCAGACTCGGATCGATGGCTCGGTAGCGCGGCAGGAAGACCATGACCCGGTGGCCCAGCCCGGTGAGCGCCCCGGACAGGTCGCGGACCACATCGCCCAGCCCGCCCACCTTGGCGAAGGGGGCCAGCTCAGCGCTGAGCATCGAGATGGTGAGTGCGTCCTTCATTCTCGGTTTCCTGGGCCTCGATCTCGCGCAGGTACTCGGCGGCTTCCTCCGGCGGGGTCGGATTGATATGGAAGCCCGTCCCCCACTCGAACCCGGCCACCTTGGTCAACTTCGGCATGATCTCGAAGTGCCAGTGGAAGTGATCGAGGTGCGACTGATTGGTCGGACTGGTGTGCAGGATGAAGTTGTAGGGCGGATGGTTCAGAGCTCGACCGATGCGATTGAGCGTGAGCTTGAGGATGGATGAAAGCTGTCCCAGGTGCCCGGGATCGGATTCCTCGAAATGCGAGGCGTGGCGTTTGGGCAGGAGCCATGTCTCGAAGGCGAAGCGCGAGGCGAAGGGCGCAAAGGCCACGAACTCGTCGTTTTCCGCCACGATCCGCCGGCCGTCGCCGCGTTCCTGGGCGATCATGTCGCAGAAGATGCAGCGTTCCTTGAGCTGGTAGTGCCCCAGAGAACCGTCGATCTCTTCCTGCACCCGCTTCGGCACGATCGGGGTCGCGATGATCTGGGTGTGCCCGTGCTCCAGGGTGGCGCCGGCCGCCTCGCCGAGGTTCTTGAACAGCATCAGATAGCGGAAGCGGCGGTCCCGCTTGAGATCGATCATCCGCTCGCGATAGGCGCGCAGCACCAGTTCGATGCTGGTGGCCGGCAGTTCCGACAGCTCCCGCTCGTGGTCCGGGGTCTCGATGATGACCTCGTGCGCACCGATCCCGTTCATCTTGTCGTAGAGACCTTCAGCGCGACGGTCCATGTCGCCTTCGATCTGCAGCGCCGGGAACTTGTTGGGCACCACGCGGACCGCCCAGCCCGGCCCGTCCGGACGCGCGCCGGCGTCGCGGAAGGCCAGGACCTCCGGCGGCGTCTTGTCCTCGTTGCCCGGACAGAACGGGCAGAAACTCGGACGGCGGAGGATGTTCCGATCCGTGAAGTCGGTCGGCCGCTTGCCGCGCTCGGTCGAGATGATGACCCACCGCCCGATGATCGGGTCCTTGCGTAGCTCGGGCATGTCGTGCCTTCCCCGGGAGCGTCGAGGGCTCTGAGCAGGCCGCCTCGACGGGTGCGCGCGCCGAAGAGCGCGCCAGGTTGCTCGGACTCAGCGCACTTGCACAGAAGACTCGACGACCCAGGGTCCGTCGTAGCCCTGGGTGATGGCCCTGTCCTTGAGCGCGTCGGCCTCGGTCCGCGTGATGCAATCCCCCACCCGGACCTTGTAGAGCGGCGACTCGTACTCGATGTAGACCGGCTCGCCGAAACGCGAGCGGGCCGCCGCCGCCACCTCACGCGCTCGCGCCTCCTCCGAGCTGGCGAAGATCTGCACCCGGTACCCGGGTGTGGTGCCGGTGCTGAGCGACCCGCTCGCGGGAGTCGCCCCGGCCGGAGCCGGCGTGGTCCACCCCTCGCCGGCATCGACGGCGCCCGCCGCCGGGGGCGGGTCGGGTGGGGGTGGCGCCGGGGCCTGACTGAGATCAGCCGCGGTGGCCCCGCTCGGGGGCGGTGGCGCGGGCGACTCCGGGGAAACCGGAGCCGGGCTCGGCGCGGTGACCGGCGGCGCCTCGGCGGCAGCCGGCGCGGGGGGCGGCGAGCTCGCGCACGCGGGAAGGAAGAGGACCAGGAAGAGGAGACCCGCCCACTTCAGGCGAGGGATCATGAACCACCTCCGGCGGATCCTCATCCTGGATCCGCAAGCACGGCGGGCGACGGACGCAACACCCGGCCTCCGACATCCGGCCGCGATCGAACACGGAGGCCGCGAGGGCTTATAGCACAGGGAGATGATGCCGGCAACCGGGCGCGCGCCGTGGAGCGCGGTGGGACGCCGATCGCGCTAGACGGGCAACAGCTCGACACCGTCGTGACCCGGCGTGCGCTGGTCCACCACGCGGTCGTACACCTTCTCCAGCGAGTCGACGACGCGATCCCAGGAGTAATTGCGGAACACGAGATCCCGGCTCTGGGCCTCGTAGCGGCGCACCAGATCGGGATTCCGGATCAAGAGCTCGAGCTTGGCCTTGAGGTCGGCGACATCACGGCTCTTGAACGAAGGTGCCGCGTCGCCCACCACTTCCATGTTCTCGGGGATATCCGAGGTCAAGACGCAGCGACCGTAGGACAGGCCTTCGAGCAGCGAGATCGACAGCCCCTCGAGGGTGGAAGGTTGCACGATGAAATAGGCATTCGACCACAATTCCTCGAGCACGTCGCCGTAGACATAGCCCACGAAGTGAATGCGATCGGACTGGTAGCGCTCGAGGTCCTTGACATACTGGTCGGAGAAGCTCGTCCCGCCAGCAATCACGAGCCGTACGCGCGGATCGACATCGAGCTGACTGAACGCCTCGACGAGGTAGTGAACGCCCTTCTCGGGAACCAGCCGCCCGACGAAGAGAACGTAGGGATCGCCGGCGAACCCGAAGCTCTGCATCTTTCGTGGGGGCCTGAGCACCGGCACATTGGTGCCGTTGGGGATCACATCGGTATTGATGTGGTACTTCTCGGTGAAGTAGTGCTGCAAAGTGCGGGAGACGACAATGGTCGAGTGCGGGAAATGCACCGCCGGATACTCGCAGTGCTTGAGGATCCACGCGGCGAACAGGCCCCATTTCTCCCGCTCCCAGTCCAGTCCATGAATGGTGACCACGGAACGGCTCCCGCGCAGGCGGGGCATGGCAGCGAACACCGAGGGCCCGAGCGCGTGAAAATGCACCAGATCGTACTTGTGCCACAGGTAGTCGGCGGCACAGAACAGGCAGTGGCTCGCCGTGTCGAAATGCTTGGTGTTGACCGACGGGTACCGCACGAGACGGATGCCGCGGTAGTAGCTCTCCTCGTTGTGCGTGTAATGCCAGCGGCAGTAGACGGTGACGTCATGCCCCTTGGCAGCGAGGCGAGCGGCGATCTCCTCGACGTGACGCTCGACGCCGCCATAGGTCGCCGGGATCCCCTTCTGTCCGACCATGGCGATCTTCATCGCGCGCCCCCCTCCCCCACCGTAGCGCCGGCACCCTTGAGGCGCGTATAGCGCTCCTTGCCGCGATCATCGAGGTAGATGGGAATGGCACCCTGGCCCGTTCCCGGCGACCGGGCCTCATCCGGCATCATGGGCGCCGGGGATGGAGCGCCGAAGAGCTTGGCGCGGAGCAACCACAGGAGGGGGGTCCACGGTCGCTGGCGCAAGCCTGGGGTCACCGTGCAACTCATCCAGCAGTCATGGCAGCGCCGCACATCGGCGAGCAACGCCTCGTTCCGCGCCACGATCTCCTCGTAGCTCTCGGTGAGCAGGTTCCCCATGTTGTCGCCGCGGGCGTTGCAGGGGAAGACGTCGCCGTGGGGGTCGAGGTAGAAGTGGCTCTCGATCGCGTAGCAGGGCATGCGCCGCTTGCGGCCCGCCAGTTGATCGATGAGCCCGTCGGTGAACCACGCGCGTACCCATTCCTTGGGCCGCCGGCTCTTGAGCTCCCGATCCCGGATCATGACCAGATCATGAGCGGCCTGCTCTCGGTCGGGGGTGCTCGTGACCTGGTCCCCGAAGTAGGTCGGCGACGAGTGGGCGACACCCACCACAAACTCGATGCCCAGGCGTCGGGCGAGTTCCTGAACTCGCGGCACCTCCCCCGGATTGTGCGCCGAGGCAGTGGCCGAGAGCCCGAGATCCGTGACGCCGATCGAGCGCAAGCGCTCGATCGTCTCCAGACAGCGATCGTAATTGCCCGGTATGCCGCGAGCGAAGTCGTGAGCCTCCCCGATGCCGTCAACCGAGATGCGAACCGCGGCGTCGGGGATCTCCCGCATCAGCCGCTCGGTCCGATCGGGCAGGATGCCGTTCGTCGAGATGACGATGCGGGGATGGACCGTCACCTCCCGCATGACACGGACGATCGCCGGAAGATCGTCGCGCAGGAAAGGCTCCCCGCCCGAGACATTGATGTTCTTGAGACTCCGCGGCAGCCGGCGGTAGTCCTCGGGCTTGAGCTCGTTCTCGGGATGGATCATCCAGATGTCGCAGGTCTTGCACCGCGAGTTGCAGCCCATGGTCACGGCGATCACCGCCGAGCGGGGATGATGCGGCAGGCGGTGACTCATCGCGCCCCTCCCGAGACCGGGATCGCCAGCGCCCGGACCCGCGGCCGGAGCCCCGCCAGGCGGGCGTAGCTGCGCACGAGTGCGGCACGCGAGTGAGCCCAGGCCAGCGTCTCCTTGAGCCGGCGCTGGCCGAAACGGCCCATCTCCGCTCGTCGCGCCTCGTCGGCCAGGAGCTCCAGGATGCGATCGCCGAAGTCGGCGGGGTCGTTGGGCCGGGCATAGGCGGCGGCCCCCGCCGCCGAGTAGCGGGTTTCCTTGAGATCGAAGGCCACGATGGGACGCGCCAGAGCCATGTACTCGAGCACCTTGTTCATCGTGGACCGATCGTTGAGCGCATTCTGCGGGTCAGGGCTCACGCAAACATCGGCGCTGCAGATGATCCGGGCCACCTCCGCATCCGGGATGCGTCCCGTGAAGGTGACCAGTTCCTCGAGACCACGGGCCTTGACCAGAGCACGCAGGTCTTCGAAGCTATCACCGGACCCGATGAGGACATAGCTGACGTCGGTGCGACCGCGCCCCTTCACCGTATGCTCGATCGCGTCGACGAGGACATCCACGCCGTCCTGGGGCGCCATCACGCCCAGATAGGCCACGAGATAGGGCCGCCCGTTCTTGAGCGCCGGATCGGGCGTGGCGGCACGGAAGCGACGCATGTCGGGAGCGCTGCGGACCACGACGACGCGATCCGGCCGCACTCTCCCGCGCTGGATGGCCACCTCGCGATAGGATTCGTTGGTGACCAGCACCAGATCGGCGGTGGCATAGGTGAGTCGCTCGAGCGCAAGGAGCCCCCGGTAGAGGAGATTCGGCTGCCGCTTGAAGCGCGCCAGGTAGACCTCCGGACAGAGGTCATGCTGGTCGTAGACGAAGCGCTTGCCCAGGAGCTTGTAGAGCCAGCCGAGAAGAAAGAAGGTGTCCGGAGGATTGCAGGCCTGGACCACATCGAACCCTTCCCGCCGGAGCACCTTGACGGAGAGATACGCCGTCATCACCCAGCAGTACAGGAACTCCCAGAAGTAGGACAGGTGGCCGCGGGTGGCCCGAGGCGCCGGGTAGCGATAGATCGCCACGCCCTCCAACCGCTCGTAGGGACGGGTGAATTCACCGCCCGTGGGGCAAATGACCGACACCTGGAAACCGGCCTCGGTCAAGGAGGTCGCTTCCATCCAGACGCGACGGTCGAAGGGGACCGTGAGGTTCTCGACGATGATCAGAACACGGGTGCTGGAGGCCACGCGCTAGGCTCCACGGTGACCCAGGGCCTGGTGGGCTGATGGCCCTGAGATGGGCGGTACCGCCGGGGGGCGGTCGATCATGCAAAGCGGAATGCTAGCAAACATCGGGCCGCCTGTCCAGGCGGCGCACCCGGCGAGATTCACTTCCGGAACGGCGAGCGCGGCCATCACGGCGCCGCCCCGTCACCGGTCGGCGCAACCGAGGACTCGATCCCCATGCGCGAACCAGCCGGGTCATCGTAGCGCTCGAGCTCGATCCCGGGAAACGTGACGCGGTCGCCCCGCGTGCGCGTCTCGGCCAGGATCTCACCGACATGATTCTCGGGGTCGGCGAGATACGGGCGGGCACGCAGCAGCCAGACGCGATGGTGCTCGCCGGTTGCCTTCTCGATCCGCCGGCGAAGCTCGAGATCATCTCCGATCCGATGCGGGTGGACGAGCAAGTAGCTCTCCGGGCGGCTTTCCGCGTACAGAAACACCGGGGCTGGCGCACCGATGCCGATCAGAGCATCCTGAGCCAGGAGATGCTCGTCGAGATAGGCGCCGGCGCTGCGGTAGTCCTCCTTGGCATAGGCGGAATCCCGCCGCAGGTGCCACCACGAGATCAGCGAGACCATGACCAGGAGCGCTGCGAGCCAGCGGCTGAGGCTCGGTCTGCGGCCGAGGGCGAGTCCGGCTCCGAGCAGCACGAGAAACGCCGGGAAGGACACCGCGACGTAACGTGCATTCCAGACCTTGACGTTGGTGACGGCCATCCAGGCTGCGATCGAGAACGGGATCAGGATCCACAGCAGGACGAACGTCGCCTCTGCCGGGCGACGCCTGACCAGGGCGAAGAGTCCCCATAGCGCACAGCCCCCGAACGCCACAGCCACTCCCAGGATCAGGGGCAGGTGTCGCCGCACCGGTCCGCTTCCCGGCAGATGAAGCTCGGCGGGCGTCGGCCCCAGACTGAAGCCGACGGCAAACGCATAGAAGGTATATGGCACGGCGAGGGCCGGCATCGTGGTCTCCCCCCTGAGTGGGGGCTCCTCCTCGGCTCCGCGATCGACGACGCGACCCACATCGTGCCTCTCGCCGAAGATGCCGAGCCAGGGCGTCGCCACGAGGACCACCATGAGCCACGCCAGGACGAAGCCGAGCACACGCCGGCGACCAAGGGCGCGAGCGCGCCCCAGCACCACCACTCCATGCACAGGGAGGAGAAAGCCCGCCGTCAGACTCGCCCCGAGACCGAGCGCAATACTGGCCGCATACAGCGCAAACTGGAGCACGCCACCCCGGTGTCGCACGAGATCGACAAGGAACAGCGTGGCGACAACAGCAGCGAGGATGACCAGGCTGTAGCCGCGAAGCTCCTGCGCATACCAGATGTGGAAGGGAGAAACGGCGAGCAGCAACGTGGCCAGGATCGCAGGCCGGGCACCGGCAAGTCGCTCGGCGAGCGCGTAGAAGGGCGGGATGGTTGCCACGGCGAAGATGACTGGCAGGACGCGGAGCGCCGCATCGCTCATGCCAACCAGCCGACTCCACGCATGGACGAGCAGCATGAACAGCGGTCCCTGCGTCACCAGGAGGAGGTCGGATAGATGCCAGGGCGGGATTTCCGGGGCGCGCGGCACACCAGCGACCGCAAGGGTGTGCATCTCGTCGGTCCACAAGGACTGATCGCCCAGCCCGATGACGCGGAGGACCAGCGCGACCACCGTCAATGTCAGCACGACCGGCCAGACATGGCCGCCGGCTTCGCCGACCGTGAGGGCTCGCTCGCTGCGCCCGATGTGAGCTTGGCGTTTCATCCCGACTCAGCTGGGCTGTCTCGCCGCAGCACCGGCGCTCGCCGGCTCGCTGGCAGTCGCATCCTCGCGTTCGAGGAGCAGGATCCAGGTCTCGGAGAAGAAGGGCAGCATGGCGAGAGCAAGGCGTACCCTGAGGCCGAGGGTGGCCAGCTCCTCGCGGGTCCGCGCCAGGGGCTCGCTGAACCACGGCCGGGCGGGGGCGCGGCGGAGGCGCCGGCGGAACCGGGTCCAGGGCGTCGAGTCATAGCAGGCCACCACCAGGTAGCGCCGGCTGACACGCGCCATCTCGGACAGCGCTTGCCGCCTCACCGGCGGCGGCAGGTGGGCGGTGAAGCGAAGCGAGACCACGAGGTCGAAATCGCGGTCGGAGAACGGCAGGGCAGTGGCATCGGCGACGGTGACACGACTCGCATAGCCGCCCGCCTGGCGCAGCATCTCAGGCGAGAGATCGGCCCCGATGACGGTGGCGAACCGGGAGGCAAGGAGCCGGGCGAGTCGCCCGGTCCCCGCCGGCAGATCGAGGACGCGCCCACCGGCGGGGATGCCGGCGGTATCGATCGCATTCGCGATGAGTTCCTGCTCGCGGCGATCGACCAGTCGTCCACGCCATGAGCGGAATCGCCGCGCATTATAGCTCTGCGCTTCAGCGGGATCGCGGTAGCGATCACGGGCGGGATAGACCGCCTTGCTCATCTTGAGCTCCCCACTCCGCTGCGCCGTCGGCGAACCGATGCGGCGAAGAAATCGATGTAGGCATCGGTGATGGTATCGAAACCGAAGCGCCGGGCCGCCTGCTCCGCGGCGCGCGCACCCAGCGAACGGAACCGGGCCCGGTCCTCGAGCACGGAGAGAAGGGGTCCTTCCAGCGCGGCGGTGGTGGGCGCGACCAGACCGGATTCACCGTCGGCGATCACCTCGTCGACGGCCAGTGCCGACGTGGTCGCGACCGGGGTGCCGAGCGCCATGGCCTCGATCCAGGTCAGGGGTGGAGCCACCGTGGACGTCGTGCGCACGACCGGGGAGACCAGACAGTCGGCTCGCGCCAGGAGCGCGAGGAAGTCGGCGCAGCTCTTCTCGGCATGGATGCGCTCCGCGGAGAGGGCGCGGAACTCGTCACGCCAGGATTCCGGCTTGAAGACGAACGCAAAGTGGAGGTCGGGGACCTTGGCGACCAGGGCCCGGGCGAGCACGGCGGTTTCCTGCAGGGACTCCTCGGCCACTTGCTGCAGGAAACCGGTCCACACCAGGAGCGGCGCACCGGGCGGCATCCCGTACGGTAGCGCCGCGGCCTCGCGGCGAGCATCGCTCACGGCGAATCCGGGCGCCGGCCCCCAGCGCAGGGTGGCGAGCGTCTCCTCACGGACCCCGATCTCGGCCAGGATTCCCCGGTAGGCATCGGTGAGACAGGCCACGCCATCGAGGCCGCGGAAGCTCGAACCGAGATACCGGCGATAGATGCCGGCGCGTGGATCGTAGCGCAGCGCGGTCGCGGTCACGGCGGTCACCCGCAGCTGGCGTCTGATCCAGGGCATGGCTGGACCGAAGTTGTCGATGAAGTGGAGGACATCGAACCCCTCATCGCGCATCAACCCGGCCAGCCGACGGCGCAGTGCCGCGACGGTCAGCTGTCGCTCGATGGACTCGCGCAGCGGGCCATGGAGATGATGGTACGACCAGGTACCTCCGGCCTGGTGAAAGTAGCGGTCGGGATTGCCGCGGCAGAAGGGACGCCGGACGTTCCAGATCCGCACCGGACCGCCGGGGGTCTCCTGAATCGCTTCTCCGATCGGTCCGTCGTTCACCGAGAGCACAGCGAGATCATCGAGTCGGCCGCGGAGACCGCTGACCAGATCGACAAAGAAGTTCTTGTCGCCGGCCGTGCGCCGGGGAAAGTAACCGAGGCCGAGCATGAGCACCTTCGGACCGCGCCCCTTCACCGCTCCTCCCTGGGGACGACGCCGGCCTTCCGGCGCGCGGAGCCGGCCAGGAGAGCGGTGACCTGCGCGGCGACTCGATCCCAGGTGTACTCCCTGAGCACCCGCTCCCGGTACCGCGCACCGAGTTCTCGCCGGCGTGCGTCGTCGGCGACCAGGGCCAGTACCGCAGCCGCCAGCGCCGATGCATCCTCGTCCCGAACCAGGATGCCCTCATGACCATCGGCCATGACTTCCTCGACGGCCGTCACCCGCGGCGCCACGATCGCCAGCCCCGCCGCGCCATACTCGAATAGCTTGATCGGAGAGGAATACCAGGGAGAGCCGGCCAGCAAACCGATGTCAAGAGCAGCGACATGGGCCGGAACGGCGTCCGGCGCCACGCCGCCGGTCAAGGTCACGCGGGAGTCGAGATCGTGCTCGGCGATGAATCGCTTGACGTCGGGCATCAGCTGGCCATCACCGACGAGAACGACGTGCGCGCGGCGGGTGGCTGCAGCCACCTGCGCACAGGCCGCCATCAACGCCGGCATGCCGCGCCAGAAAGCAAAGCGGCCGATGTAGCCCACAGCGACCTGATCGGGAGCCACACCCAGCCGCCGCCGCAGCTCGGCCCGGGCCTCAGGTTCCACAGCGAACACCTCTGGCCGCACGGCGTTCGGGATCACGGAGATACGCGCCGGATCGGCTCCGCGCTCGGCAAGATAGGACTTGAGGGGTGATGTGACGCATACCATCTGATCGGCCAGCCGCATCTTCTCTTGCTCGCGGCGAACACCGATCCTGAACAGCGGGTAGCCATGGTGGTCGCGCCGCTCTTCGATCGGCGCGTTCACCTCGAGGACATGGGGCAATCCCCGCGCCGCAGCCAGGCGGACTCCCGACAGCTGCATGAACGCCGAGCGCTCGTAGATGGCGTCCACGCCGGCTTCGCTCACCAGGCGTTCGAGCCGTCCGTAAACCCTCGCGTCACCAACCAGCTCGCTCACGTCCCGCGCGAGATGGCGCACCGGCCGCGGCAACGCGGCACCGATCGGCCCACCGCGCCGCTTCCGGGTCGCCCCTCCGCCCCCGGCTCCCGGTCGCCGGCCGGGGTCGACCCCGGCCGCCTCTCGCGCAACGACCCCGCCGCTTCCCGCGATGTATCGGATGACCTCATGCCCCGCATTCTCGAGCGCGGACGCGACCTCGCGCATGTGCGTTCCGTAGCCCAGAGGGTCGTTGATACCCATCTGTGGAGCGAGCGAGAGGTAGAGGAGTTTCATGCCGAGCATCGCCTTCTCGAGACCGTCACGACCGACCGGCCTCCGGGTAGCTCGCGATCATGCGGGTTGAAGCGGGGCGGCTCCAGCGTACTTACCAGCTGATTCCGATGTAGCGCTCGGCGGGCAGGCGACCGTTGGGCACGATCCGCACCAGGTCGATCACGATCTGGTCCGCGCGCAGGTGTTCGACCACCTCGCGATGGGCCGCCGACGCGGTGGCGACCACCACCACCTCCGAGTCATCGACCACATCGCGCATGGTCGGTTTCAGAATGTCCGAGAGGTAGGGAATGTAGCTCTCCAGGTACTCCCGGTTGGCGCCGACCATGCGCGCGATGTCGATGTTCTCGTCGTGTACCTTGACCTGCATGCCGCGCCCGACCAGGGCCTCGACGACCTTGACGATCGGGCTCTCGCGGATGTCATCCGTGCCCGCCTTGAACGTGAGTCCGAGCACGCCGATCTTCTTCTTGCGCGTGCGCTCGATGAGCTTGAGCGCCGTTTCCACCTGCTGCTGATTCGATTCGAGCACCGAGGAGAGGAGTGGCGTCGTCACGTTCTGGCTTCGCGCGTAACTGGTGAGTGCGCGCAGATCCTTGGGCAGACAGGAACCCCCGAAGGCAAATCCCGGCTTCAGATAGACCGGCGAGATGTTGAGCTTGGTATCGAGGCAGAAGAGATCCATGACCTCGTGACTGTCGATACCGACGCTCTTGCAGATGTTGCCCATCTCGTTGGCGAAGGCGACCTTGAGGGCATGGAAGGAGTTGTTGACGTACTTGAGCATCTCGGCCGCGCCGAACGGAGTCGTCACCACGGGCGCCTCGATGCCGGCGTAGAGGTCTTTCACCACCTGCGCCGCCTGTTCATCGGTGGCGGCAATGACCGTGTAGGGTGGGCTCTCGAAATCCGAGAGAGCGCTCCCTTCCCGCAAGAACTCGGGGTTGTAGGCCACACCGAATCCGGCGCCCGGCCGGCGGCCCGAACCGCGCTCGAGCGCCGGAATGAACTCGCCCTCCATGGTGCCGGGTAGCACCGTGGAGCGGAGGACCACCACGTGGTAGCGGTCTTGAGCGCGCAGCGCCGCGGCGATCGAGGCGGCAATGCGTCGCACATAGGAGAGATCGAGGAAGCCCGCATCGGTCGACGGAGTGCCGACGCAGATCAGGGAGACGTCGCTCTCGGCGACGGCACGCGCGGAATCGGTGGAAGCCGTCAGCCGGCCCGCTCGTCGCATCTCGGCAATGAGCTCCGGCAGCCCGCGCTCGACGATGGGGCTATGGCCGGCGTTGAGAGCGTCCACCTTGTGCTGGTTGACGTCGACGCCGACCACGTGATGACCCAGGCGCGCCAGGCAGCCGGCACTGACGCAACCTACGTATCCGAGGCCGAATATTGCGATGCGCACGTGTTCCCTTTCCCTCATCGTGGGCCGCAACGCCGCCCACCGGCGAAGCCCCTCGCGGGAATCGGCTCCCGGCTGGAAGACGGGCGGCGCGCCCGGAACCGCGGGCCTCCCCTCGACCTATCGGCCACCGGCTGGGCCTTCCCCTGCCCGCCGCTTTATAGCACAGGCCCCGACCCCCTTCAGCGCTCACCCCTGCGTCATGCCGAGTCCCCACCCAGATCCAGTTCGAGCCAATCCGCGGTCCCCGGGACGGTGAGCGGTCTCCCGTTGAGCCGCACGTCGCGGATCCCGGGCGCCAGGAGGCGAAGGTGCCTGCCGTGACCCTCCACGACCGCCTGGTCACCCAGCCGGCGGAAGCAGAAATCCGCCGCGCCGCTCTCGGATTCGG
Organism: Candidatus Eiseniibacteriota bacterium; assembly: GCA_963823555.1. Classification (GTDB taxonomy): domain Bacteria; phylum Eisenbacteria; class RBG-16-71-46; order CAVPCR01; family CAVPCR01; genus CAVPCR01. The sequence goes on from CAWGMA010000001.1 coordinate 1,848,723, forward strand.
CGACGACCACGCCCCGCGCCGCGAACCGCCTCAGGCCACGTCCGACGCAGGCGGTCATTCCGGTGCCGTCGCTCCACCGCACGAGAGCCAGGTGGCCGTCGAGCCGGACCTCCCCGCTCAGCGGACCTCCTTCCACCATGCCCTGGCCGCCGCCCGTGGCCACCAGATCCTGACCGGGCATGCCCTGAACCGCGAGCAGGTGGCCCGCCGTCAGCGGGCGCACCAGGGCGCTGGCCGCGGGCTCGATCGCCCCGGCGCCGGCCCGCGGGCGCAGCAGCAGGTGCATCGCGCCGGGCAGTGGCATCGTGGCTGCGAGCCGAAGCACGGGGGCGGGCTCGAGCCGGCCGAAGGCGGGTGATGACCAGCCCTGAAGCGGGCGTTCGCTGCCATGGAACCAGTCCATTTCCGGTGTGGGCGTCGAGAGCACCGCGACCTCGAGCGTGACATCGTTTCCGGTCGCGGCCGACAGCACCGTTCCACTTCGCCCCACGAAACGCATTCCCGGAGCGAAATGAAGAAACGATTCGACGAGATGCTCCCCGCTGCCGGCGAGCTCATCGATCAGCCAGAAGTAATCGGGCTTGATGAAGATGATGGTCCGGCGATGATGCACCGGAGATCGCAATCGCGCGTAACCATCATGCTCGCCGCTGACGAGATCGAGAGCCGGCCAGGTCGCCCAATCGACGAGGCGTCCGCGGGCCTTGTGCCCCCAGAGGAACGCGCCGCGCATCTCCGACTGCTCGCATGCGTCGATGCGGAGCGTCGAATGCGCCGCGGTCGAGCGGAAGTGATCCCGGTATTCGGGCTCGGCGTGGTAGGTGTAGGTGCCGGGATCGATGAGCAAGGGCTCGCCGAAGGCCCCGCAGGCGATGGCCAGGCAATCGGCGTGACCATGAGCGGCGGTCTCCAGGTAGCCGAGCTCGCCGGCATCGAAGAGAAGGCCCCGATCCCCGCTCGCATCACGCAGGAGAGCATAGCCACTCTCGGCGTAGAGCCGCGAGACCGGGGCCGCGCGCTCCGCCATGAGCGCCGCGAACCTCCCGCGACCCTCTTCCCCCAGGAGGAAGGCAGCTGCCGGTGTGAGATCCCTGACCAGGGCCCGCCAGTCGGCGCGATGGAAGAGCACGGCACCCAGGGCCAGCAGCGTCCGGCGCGGCGTGGTCTCAAGCGCCAGGGGCAACACGGTCTGATCGTCGGAGTCACCGATCGCCGGGGCCCCTCCCGGGAAGGCCTCGGCCTCCGCCACGAAATCCAGCATCGCGGCGATTCGCTCGCGCGCCGCGGCCGGAGGTTCCTCCCCGTTCGCCTGCAACGCGAGCCAGGTCAGAAGGGCGAGCTCCAGCACAAACTCGTGGTAGTGGAGCGAAGCCTCCCGCGACACGCCGTCCTTCGCGGTCTGGCGCAGGATCTCAGTCCAGAGAATCTCGCGTCCGGTCTCGCGCCAGACCGCCGCGCGCCTGAGCCCGCTGAAACCAATTCCGGCGTGGACGAGCCCCGCGGCTTGCGCGATCAGATGGTTATTGGCTGAGGAATGGCGCGACAGGCTGCCGAGGATATGCTCGGCCTGGAGATGCACGGAGCGCGCCAGCGAGGGCCCGAGATCCGTCAAGGCAGCCGATCCACCGATCATCCGCACCCCACGCGACCAGGCTACGAGGCGGAGCGCCAGTTCGAGGGGGATCATCCACTGAATCCCGTGGTAGGGAGGGCATTGATCGATCCAGCTCCGGATCAGGGCACCGGTCCGCGCCGCAGTTCGCTCATCGCCGCCCAGGTAGTACGGGAGGGCCAGGGCGGCGAGGTTCAAGTGCCGGCCCTGATACCAGAGGCGGCGTATCCCTCCCTCCAGATCCGGATTCCGGTAGTCGATCCGGGACCAGTGAACCAGCGGAAAGCGTCTGCCAGTCAGGGGATCGGCATTCCAGTCGGGAGTTCCTCCGCCTGGATCGTTCTGATCCAGCAGCGACGCCCCCTTCCCCATTCCGGCCTGGGCGGATCCGGTCCCCGCGCTCGCAGCCGCGAGCGCTCGGACCAGGTCCGCTCGCCCCGGCCCCTCCCAAGGGAGTAGGCGCATCGGCCTTTCCCCGAACAAGCGCGACTCGGAGTCCCGGGAAGCCGGCGCCACGTCGTGGTCAGCAACAGCGCCGGTTTCGATTCCCATGGAGACCGCCACGCGATGAGTTCGGACCGCGAAGGCCCGGTGGGCGCGCCAGCTCATTTCCTGAGGCGACATCGCCCGGGCCCGGTCCAGAGTCCATTTGAGTCGATGGAGCCGCGACATGTCTCCGCCGTCGAAGTGCTTGGGTTTCTGCCGCCTCTCCACAAGGACGGGGTTCCCGGGCGAAGAGACGAGGCCGATGAGGCAAGCCGGACTGGCAGGCTGAGGGTCCGGTCACTTGGTGGGAGCTTACACGCCTCCGGGCCGCTTCCGGCGCGGGAACAGTGGCCGGACCGAGGCAGGTCGGTAAGGTCGACCGGCATGAGCGTCCGGCTCGCGCTGGCCGCAGGGTCCGGGAGCCGACATCGCCATGATCGGCCGGTCGGGGTCCGGCCGATCCAGGGCTCACCTCAAGGACCCGGCAGGTCGCGCGGCCCGCTGCGCGGAAGCGGCCCTCGATCTGTTTGCGGCCGTGAGACAGCGTGTGGCTTCGGGCTCGGCGCCGAAGCCACCGTCAGGCCTGGCGCTAGTAGGCACCCCGGCAGGAGAGAACAGCCGGGATGGTCCGCGCCAGAATGCGCATGTCGTTGGCGAACGAGCGGTTGTAGATGTACTCGAGATCCAGGCGAACCCACTCGTCGAAACTCAGGTCGGAGCGTCCGGAGACTTGCCACAGGCAAGTGAGCCCGGGCTTGACCGACAGCCGGCGCATTTGACTCGGCGTGTACTGCTCGACCTCCTCGGGGATGGGGGGGCGCGGACCGACGATCGACATATCACCGCGCAACACGTTCCACAGCTGCGGCAGCTCGTCGATCGACGTGCGCCGAATGAAGCGACCCACTCGGGTCATACGGGGATCGTTGGCCAGCTTGAAAACCGGCCCATCCACTTCGTTCAGATGCAGAAGGGTGGTTCTGAGGCTGTGCGCGTTCTCACGCATCGACCGCAGCTTGTAGAACGTGAAGGGCTCGCCGCCGAGACCGCAACGTGTCGAACGGAAGAGAACGGTGCCCCGCGAGTCCATCTTGATGGCAAGGGCGATGATGGCAAGGACCGGGAGGCAGATGAAGAGCAGAATGGAGGCGATGATCACATCGAGCCAACGCTTGCCCGCTTTCTCATAGAAGGAAGCTTCGGAACGGGCACCGGCATCGAGGATCGAGGAGTCGATGGTGAAGGGAACGGCTTCCTCACCAGGAAGGGTTGCAAGGCGGTGTTCGGCGATGGCGGTCAGCTGGTTGGGAGGATTCATGTCAAGCCACCCGCTGCTCCATGGATGCTAGGCCAAAGGCCAGTTTCCCGGCCCGGTGGACGAACCCGCGCCAGCTGTTCCATTTCGGAGCAACTCCGACGCGTTTCTGGCTTGAGCGGTGGGAGTCCGGAGTCGATCGACCCGGTGGGCGAGAACCTGGCCGCCGCACCCAGCGAGGCAAGGCTCATTGGGGGCACGACGATCGTGTGAGGGGGACCGCCACGAGTTGCGAGGCGGCACTGCTCAACCGGCTCTCAGCCTAGACCATCCGCTGCGGCCAGAAATCGCGCCTTTGGTGCTCCGCCAGCGACTGCTACGATGGACAAACTGACTGCGAGTCTGGCTTTAACAAGTGTCCGCTAGGAGTCCTTCTGAGCATGACCGCCACTTGCGATGCACAGATGACGAGTTGGACTATAACAAGCGCCCCCTCCCAAGTCAATGGACTTTTGAGGATTAGCCATTCCTGGAGCTCCTGGCCCCGATGATCCCAGCCCCCTCCATCCCTTCGCAGTTCCGCGATTTCCTGCGGGCCCGGATACGCCTGGGCAGCCGCTTCAGGGCCCGACTAGCCGAGCTGAACCGCACCGAGCGCCTCGGCTCCGGGGATCTGGAAGCCTTCCAGCTGGCTGCCTTGCGACAGGCCCTGGTCCGGGCTGGGCGATCGGTGCCTTACTACCGCCGGCTGTTCGCCGATATCGGGTTTGACCCGGCCGCGATCTCCTCGCTGGCCGATCTGACGAGCCTGCCCACCATCGATAAGGCCCGCGTCCGCGAACGACCGGCCGAGTTCCGCGATCATTCGATCCTGTTCACGACCCGCGGCTATACGAGCGGAACGACCGGCACGCCGCTCGTCGTCCAGCGCGACCTCGACAGCGTTATTCATGAAAATGCCATGATTTGGCGCCAGCGCCTGTGGTTCGGCGTGAAGCCCGGCGATCGCATCGCGGTCCTCCGCGGGGAGGTCGTCACACCCGCGGCGAACACAGGGCCGCCCTTCTGGCGCGAGGACCGGTTCGCCCGCGAGCTCGTCCTCTCGAGCCATCACCTGGCGCCGCAGCATGCAGCGGCCTACCACCAGGCGCTCACGCGGTTCGCCCCTGCCGCCCTCTATGCGTATCCCTCCTCGGCAGGCGAACTGGCCCGCCTGTTCCGGGACCAGCGGCTCGATCCACCTCCCCTGCGCGCCGTCTTCACAGCCTCGGAGACGCTCCGCAGGGAAGACGGGGAGATCATCGCGCACGTCTTCCGCGCCCCGGTCGTCGATCGCTATGGCAACGCCGAGCGCACACTGGCCGGCGGGCACTGCGAACGTGGTGGCTATCACATGTGGACCGACTGCACGTTGCTCGAGCTCTTACCGGCGATCGAGGACAGTGCCGAGATGGTGGGAACGCCGCTCACGGGGCGAGCCATGCCGCTCTTCCGCTACCGAACCGGGGATCACGCCACCGGTGGAGCGCCGCCCTGTCCCTGCGGCCGCGTCTTCCCAGTCGTCGAGCGCGTTGAAGGCCGCCTGGACCCTCTTCTCGTGACCCCGGACGGCCGACGCATCGGGCGGCTGGATCATGTGTGGAAGGGAGTTGAGCACATCTCCTCCGGCCAGATCGTGCAGGAGGCGGACCTCACGGTGCGTCTCAAGGTCGTCCCTGAACCCGGCTATTCAGAGGTGGATCGCAGCCTGATCACCGCCCATGCCAGGGATCGCCTCGGCCCCGGAATGAACATCATCGTCGAAGAGGTCGATCGCCTCCCACGAACCCGGAGCGGAAAGTTCCAGGCGGTGGTCAGCCTCGTGGAAGAGAGCGACGATGAGAGATCCGGGGGACGCGAGCCCTGATTCCCGGGGTCCGGCGCGCCCCGGCCAGGATGTTCGTCAGACCTGACCGGGTCGGTTCCATTCGACCGCGCCGATCCAGCCGAAATGGGGACGGAACGCCAGGGACGGGGCGGCGGAATCGAGGTCCGGGAGGGGGATGTTGCTCCTCACGTCGATCGCCGATGGCGAGAATCGAGCGAGCGCCAGCTCCGTGGGCGCGAAGGCCTCCGCGACGATCTTCACCCGGCGCGGGTCGAAACCCATGATTCGTGTCGCCACCCAGTCACAGGCCGCCGGATTGAACCCGGCGATGATGAGACCTGACGGGCGCGCATCGGCAGCCATCGGACCATTGCCCTCCCCCCCGATGATGCCGTCGATCAAGCTCAGGTAGCCGGAGCGCGGCCCGGCCGCAAGGCGACCGTCCGGATGGGCGTAGAGGAGCACCTTGGCTAGATCGAGGGCCATCCGCCACGTGGTGTCGTTGCCGTGCCAGTTGCCGCTGCGCACGACCTCCTCCGTATCCCCGAACACGCGAGCGCCCACGAGTCGCAGCTGGCGGGCCAGTTCGAGCACGGGACGGGAGCGCCGCGGCAAGAGCGGCTTCAGGCGGTTCAGGAGGCGCATCTCGAGCCCGGCACGGCCGTGGGCTGCCGGGTACTGATCGCCCCCGCGGTCCGGTGCGCCGAGGGCGTAGTGCGGGAGCCAGTTCTTGTTGCCGTTGAGACCCACCAGGTTCTTGAGACTCAGGGTGACCCCGCACTTCTTGTGCGTCTTCAGCTTCGGCAGGTTGATGACGACATCGGCCGCCAGCGCGGATGTGGAGAACATGTAGGCGTGCCGCTCTCCGCGATGGTGGCGATTGGTCTCCTCGGTGTCGTAGTCGGCTCCATAGTAGACTCGCCCGTCGAGGCCGTAGAACATCGAACGCTGGCCGAGATCGACCTCGGTCGTGCCCATGGGATCGCCTGCCGCCGTGGTCCGCTCGAGAATGACCCCATCGCGCGACAGCCACCGGCTCGACCGGAGATCGACCACCTCGATGGCGATCGGCAGGCGCTCGCCCACGAAGGAGCGGATCTCCTCGAGACCCATCCGTGCTGCGATGAGCTCGAAATCGGAATCGGTCTGCGGAGCATCGGCGATCAGAACCCGACCGCGGCCGGCCAGAGCGATCGCCACGTAGTCGAGAACCGCGCGCACCACCGAGCCATGGGTGATGATCTGCTCCCACTCCGCCGGCCGGTTGATATGCGACTCGCGAATCATGTTCGGCTTCAAGAGCACCGTCGCGCCCGGCCGCACGAGCTCGCCGAGCGGATTCCAGTCCCTGGTGCCGAAGCGGGCGGCGTCCAGACCGAGGAGACGCCAGGCCTCGCGGACACCAGCATAGGCGGGATTGGGCTCGTCCCCGGTCATACCCGGGAACGGGGATTCGGGATAGGCGATCTCCGGGTGATACGGCGGCCGCCGCGCGTAGCTCGGCTCGCCGCGATACACGGCGACCTCGCGCCGATCCAGGATCGAGGGGGTCATGAGCTGGCCTCCGGACCCCGACCCGCCGCGGAGTTGGCCTGTCGTGAATAGCGAGCGGAACGACCACGATGCCGGGCGTGGACCGCTTCGAGCTCGGCGACGAGGCGGCCGATGGCCACGTCCCGATCGAACTCGCCAACGGCCCTCTTCCGCCCGCGTTCCCCCATCGCCTGACGCAGGGCGGGATCGGCGACCAGCCGCCGGATGGTCTGGACCAGGGTCTCCCGGTCCCGCGGCGCCATGAGGAATCCCTCCTCGCCGTCGGCGATCATCTCCGGGATGGTGCCTACTCGCGTCGAGATGACCGGCAGCCCGGCCGCCATCGCCTCGATCAGGACCACGGGCTGGTTCTCCAGATGCGACGGCAGGATGAAGATGTCCGCCTCGGCGAAGGCCCGGAGCTTGGCGTCTCCGGTGATGGTACCGAGCAGCGTGATATGCGGGGTCAGTTCCTGGTCCGCGATGAAGCTCCTGATCTCGCGCTCAACGGCCGGGAACTCGGCGACTCCCCCGAGGATGAAGTGCGTGCCCGGAGCATGCGCCACAACCGGTGCGACCGCATGCAGCAGATCCCACACTCCCTTCTGCTCCGAAAGCCGGCCGAGGAAGAACACCGTCACCCGCGAGCGCGGTGGTCGTGGCACAGGGAGCGCACGATAGGCCGTGGTGTCGATGAAGTTCGACAGCACTCCGGCCTGCCCCGGGGCGAGATCCGGGTTGAAATAGCGGCGCAGGCCATCGCTCAGGAGCAGGACCCGATCGGCCGGGCTGAGCAGCGGCCCGAGGAACCGCCGCGCCCACCCGGCGCCCGTCACGAACAGCTCCCCCTCGTAGCGAGCGTGGAACTGGCACACAACCCCGGCTCCGGCGAGGCGGGCCAGCCGCACGAACAGCGCCTCGCGGACGAGGGAGTGGTCGGCCACCGGGGTCAGGAATGCCAGATCCGGTCGCATGCGCAGCAGCTTCCAGGCCAGATCGATCGTCGATCTCAGGAAGTAGTACCCATCGCGCAAGCTCACGCTCGAATCGGAAACCACCTCGCGGGCATCCTTCTTGGAGGTGTCCACGACCGTGATACGGAAATGCTCGCCCAGGTCCGACTCGAGCATGGCCTTGAACATCGCCCCCACGCCGCCGAAGGGTGGCGGCACGGGCCCGATCATGAAGAGGTGAGGCGCCGGCAACCCGGCCGCACGGGCGCTGCGTTGTGGCGATTGGGATGGCATGGCTTGATCTGCGGGGCGAGCAACACGGGGCCAACCGACGCTGTCCGGCGCCGCACATTCGAGCGGGGCCACTCGAGTATCGACGGCCCCGCGCATGCGGTCAAGCCGGGCCCGCATTCCGCTCACGCGTCCGCTCCCGCCACGCCGGTCGCCGGGCGCTCGAGGATGGCGACCACGCGATGGATCACGAGCTCGCGCAGTCCAGGCACTCGCGCGGCCATTGCGCACAAGGGCGCCAGCAGGCGCAGGAACGGCCGCCCGGCGACCACGCGACCCACGCTGAACAGCGGGCGCAGCGGAACGGCCACCGGAACGAATCCAGCCCGCTCCGCCGCCTCGAGGAAGCTCCCGCGCGTGGTCCCGTTCAGGGTGTGCCCACGCTCCCACGGCGCCAGCTCCGGGGATGTCCGTCGATACCACCGCGCACCCTCGCCCCGGTCGCGCACCATCGCATCGTAGACGCGCACGAGATCACGTCCCGGGAAGATCCAGTGCAGACCCGGAGTCCGCGTCACGAGCCCGAGGTGATGTTCCGTGGGGTGCCAGTACGAGGGGAAGACGGCATAGAGCCGCCCTTGCGGGCGCAGCACGCGGAGACACTCCTCAAGCACGAGCTCCAGATCCTGCACATGCTCGAAGACATCGAAGGAGAGAATGGCATCGAAGCTCGCGGCAGCGAAGGGCAGAGCCTCCCCCACCGCCGCGGCGAAATGCGCCTTGAGCCGGCGCTCGGTGGCGAAGAGCTGGGCCCCGGCGACGATCGCCGGATCCACATCGACACCGGCCAGATACGATAGCCGGTAACGCTCGATCCAGGCGGCGCTGCGCCCACCGGTGAAGCAACCGAGATCGAGGACGGTCTTGCCTTCCAGGAGCGGTCCGAGATCGCAATCGAAGTAGTGATCGAGTGGATACTCGCACTCGTCGTCCTGCCGGTAGCGAGCCGAGGCCAGGAGCCGGGCCCTCTGCTCCTCCCGGGGCGCAAGGCGAAAGGAGGGATGAGCGAAGATCTCGCCGAGCGACAGATCATCCGCCGAAGGCTCGGAAGAGCGCAACCGCATCAACGCCCGCAGGAGATGGGTACGCATGACCGCCATCAGATCCCGGCCGCGGCGACCGGAGTGTTGCCGGATCCGCGCGCGCCCCGCCCGCCGGCCCGCTCCGCCAGGATCGCCGTTGCCAGGCGGGTGATCAGGTCGGCGTGATGTCCCCAGTCATGGTGTTCGACGGCATCCCGTCGCGCCTGGGCCCCCAGAGCCTGTCGGAGCCCGCCATCCACCGCCAGGCGACCGATGGCGGCGGCCAGGGCACCAACGTCCCCGGGGGGCACGAGAAGTGCATTCACATCGGGGCGGAAGACCTCGCGCAGCACCTCGAGATCGGGCGCGACCAGCGCCTTTCCCATCGCCATGTACTCGAAGATCTTCATGGGCGAGCCGTAATCGGTCGCCCAAGGGATGGTGGCGATGTCCATCGCCCCCATCGCCTCCGGTACCTGGGCGAACGGGATCTCGCCGACCAGGAGGATGCGCGATCGAGCGCCGGCCTCGTGAACGCGGTGCCGCGCCGCGTTGAAACGCGGCTCGCCGGGGCGGCCGCCGATGATCAAGAAGCGCAGCCGCGGTTGCTCGGCAACGAGCTTGAGAGCCGCCTCGATCAGGAGCTCGACACCGTGCCAGGGAGCAAAGGTACCGACGAATCCAACCACGATGTCGTCGGGGCGCAGGTCGTGCTGCTGGCGGAACGCGGAGCCGTCGATTCCAGGGTGAAATCGCTCGGTCGAGACCCCGTTGTGCATGGCAACGACGCGCTCGGGCACCACGCCGCGAGTCAGCACCTCCCGGCGCAGCACACCGGACACCGTGATGACGCGATCCGCAGCGCTGAGGGTCGAGTCCTCGATGCGTCGCGCGAGTCCGACCAGTCCCGCACCGTGAAAGGCCGCAGCCTCGTTGACACCGGCGTTGAATTCGAGGATGACGGGAACGCCATGGCGCCGGGCCTGAGCCACCCCCGCCCATTGCAGATGGTGGAATCGTTCATAGACGAGGTCCACCCCGCCCCGGGCCAGGCGCTCCCGCACGAGTCGCCCGGCGCGAAGATTGTGCAGGAGATAGACGAGATCACGCCCCATGGCCCGTAGCCGGGGCGGCATGCCGGCGGCCGCGTGCCGCGTTGACGGCATCCTCCGGGTGACACCGGAGCCGGCCGGGTGCGGGGTTCCCTCCCCGGCGCGCGAGTCGAGGACCTCGACCGAATGTCCGGCATCCTCCAGGGCCGAGATCACTTCGCGCACATGCGTCGCGTAACCACCGCGACGGTGGCCTTGCGCCTGCGTTGGATCGAGGAGGAGGTAGAGGATGTTCATCGAGCGAGGACGGCGCGCAGCAGAGAGCCCATGAGAGCGACGATCCCCCGGCGAGCCGGATCTCCACCGTATTCGCTCACGAAGGCAGCGAGATAGGCAGCGTAGAGCGCGGGGAACACGGCGGATTCGTAGCCCTGCGCCAGCAGGTACGCTTCGACCCGAGCCCGAAGCGGATCGCCGAGGGGACTTCTGTCGAGCATGTGTCCGGTCACGCGACCGGCATCGACGTGCTGACTACGCGGATCCGCGAGCAGGCAGATCACGGCATAGTTGACGACATGAATCGCGTCGAACCCGGGCATCGGCACCCGTCCGAAGCGTTCCCAGTCGATCACACCCATGCGGCTCCCTGCCGTGCGGATGTTGGACAGAGCGAAATCACCATGCTGGGGCGTGCAGACGACGGTACCCAGGCGGCCAGCGGGTTCGATCGTGCGAGCCAGCCGTTCCGCCAGCGCGTTCCCATCCTCGAGCGCGGCGCGAAGGCCAGGGCTCACCTGTGCGGCGAGTCCGCCTCCCGTGATCTCCCTCGCCGGCGAATCGGGGGCCAGAGCGTGATGGAATGCGGTGAGCCAGCCGAGCGCCCCACCGATCACATCGTCCACGCGGCTCACCGTGCTCGCCGCCAGCGGATCGCCGGCAGGCAGGACCGGCGTCGCGCCCGTCATGAAGGTCGTGACGCCCACTTCATGCCGGCCATGGACGAAGAGATCGAGGGGGCGAGGCGCCGATCCGGCGAGCGGACCGGTGAGCAGCGGGGCGATCCGCCGGAGCGCGGCGATCTCGGCGCCCGGCGGGGAGAAACCGGCCCCGGATGGCCCCCCCGGGGAATCCGCCTTCCCCTTGAGCGGGAACAGGCGAACGACGAAGCTGGCGGCACGGGCATCCCCGGAAAAGGCGACGAGCGTCGGGTGAGAGCGGTTGTGAATCAGAAAGCTGAGGCGCTCCGCCTGGACCGGGAACCCATAGGACCCCGAGCGGGCGGCGAGCGCGGCCGCCAGCCCCCCCGGCCGCGGCGCCTGCCCCGTCGCCGCAAAGAAGATGAAGTCATTGGCGAAGGCGCGAGAGAGCCGGAACTTGAGGTGCAGGCTCCGCAGCCACGGCCACCGCGCGGCGCGGCCGCCTCCGCCCATGAGGAGCGAGGCCAGATCCTCGCGCGGCCCGGCGGGCTCGACCGGCAGCAGGAAGTCGGGCGAGTTGTAGCTCCAGACCGGGAGCAGCGTGCGCGTTTGGTCGAACCCGGCCCGCGCCAGGATGCGCTGGTAGCCGCGGTGGGTGTAGGTGTAGGTATCGTAGGGATGACCCCGGCGGACCCGGGTCACGACGTTGGCCAGCCACCGCGGCATGAGCGAGGTGAACGCCAGGTAGCTGTGATCCTGGCGACCGAGGAAATACCAGATCCCGATGCGGTTCTCGATGCCGACCACGAGCGTGCCCGCGGGCCGCAGCAGCTCGCGGAGCCGGGCAAGAACCTCGAGCTGCGCCTGCCCGGGATCGCGCTGCCCCTTTCCCAGCCACTCGAGCACGCCGCTCAGCACGATCACATCGAAGGACGCCGGCGGAAACGGCAACGTATGGGCATCACCGCGTACGACCGTGACTTCGCCCACCCCGTCCTGCGCGCACCGCGCCCGGGTGAAACGCGCGCGGAGGAGAACCGGTTCGAGCGCAATCACTCGCGCCGCATGAGCCGCCAACCCGGCCGCCACACCACCCATGCCTGCCCCGATGTCGAGGATCACCGCCCCGTCCGGGAGGCCGAGGTCGAGCGCCCAGCTGGCTCGCCTGGTGTCGAGGAGGAAGGAGGCCTTGTCGCGCACCGAAGACCGAGGTGAGGTCTCGACGACCTCACGCCAGGGGCGACCGCGTTCCACTTCGGCGACCAGCCAGGCCATGTCGGCGGCCGGGATCTCACCCCAGTAGCTACTGTCCTCGACGAACGTCGGAATACCGTCGATCACCGGATACTGGATGCCGCAAGCGCCGCAAGCGTACGCCTGCTCGCTGGTCTGAAGCGCGGATCGACAGCGCGGACAGGCGAAGAGGAGTGGCGATACCGGCGCCACCGTGGACCCGCTCATCGTCCCCCCATCCCCCATCGGGAGACGAGACCCAAGGCGTCGGCCACCTCCGCCCGCTGGATGATCCCCAGGGCCACGGCCAATCCGTAGAAGGCAGCCATGTAGAGCGCGCTGCCCAGAGTCAGCATGAAGATCGGTGGCGCGCTGATCCGGGCGTGGGCGAACCACAGCGCCGCACCGAGAGCCAACGCCAGCGCGGTCATCTTCGCCAGTTCCTTCCAGGGGAACAGGCGCGTATAGGGCACCTGGAGCAGGTGCCTCGTCCTGGCAATCTGGGCCTCGGCCACGACCCACATCCCGACCACGACCGCGATGGCTGGGCCCAGGAGTCCCAGCGGCACGACGCGGACCAGCACGTACGCCAGCGCAACGGCGATCGCCAGCGCTACCAGGCACGCGTAGAGGATGTAGCGGGTGAGCCCAAACGCCCGGGTCACGGACCCGTAGGGCACCGCCTGGCGCGGAATCAGGAACAGGAAAGCAATGAAGATCGGTGTGGCCTCAGCATACTCCGCGGTGAACAGCCCGACGATGAACTCACGCGCCAGCACCGCGAAGACCACCGTCACGGGGATCGACACCAGCGACATCTTGCGGGTGGCGCTGCGCCACAGCGCCAGCATCTCGGCCAGCTTGCCTTCCTTCTGCAGCTCCGCCATGCGACCGAGGAGCACGCTGGTCGCCGAGGTGAAGACGATGGTGACGATGGGCAGCTGAAAGCAGCCCACCGAGTAGACGGCGAAGGCCTCCGAATCGAAGATGCGGCTCACATAGAACCGGTCGACGCTCGAGAGCACAGTGACGACCGTGCCGGCCAGCCCGAAGGGCACCGCATAGGCCGAGCTGCTCCCTGAGAAACGGCAGGCGCATCGCTCGCCAGGACAGGTAGCGCTCCGAGCGACAGTGCCACACGACGAACAGCATGCGCGCAAAGGAGAAGACCGTGAGCGCCGCCAGCATCATCCCCACATCTCGAGTCAGGAGGCCGGCGAGAACCACGAGAATCGAGCGCAGCACCTCGGAGCCCATGACCACCCAGAAGGTGAGTTTCACATTCTGCTCGACGATGGTCAGGACCTCGATCGTGGAGGACACGACCATCAGCGCCGTGAACGGCCCAACCCACCATATGAGGTCCGCCATGACCGGCTGCCCGAAGTAGTGGGCGACGAAGGTCCGCGCCAGGATCAGAATGACAGCGAAGGACACCCCGATCACGCTGAGGAAGGACAGCGTCTGGGTCACGAGCGCCGGGCGGTCCGCGGCGCGACGCGGAAAGAAGTAGAAGAGGCTCTGGGTGAGGCCGAACTGGAGGATCGGCATGCCGGTCGAGAAGATGAAGAGGGCCTCGCGATAGATGCCGTAGCTCTCCTTGCTCACGATGCGAACCAGGATGACAGGAACGCCGAAGGCGAAGAGGAAGGCGAACGCGCGGCCGAGAATGATGACCCCGGCCTGCCGTGAAAGCGAAGCCGGCCTCTCCAGAGACCCCTTCACGCTCACGCCTCCCCGAAGCTCGTGCCGGCGGCGGCCGCTGCTTCCGGGCCCGACCGCATCAGCTCGGCTCGTCGCACGATGACTCCCGCCAGCACGAAGAAGTACCCGGGCAAGAACTCGTCAAAGCTAGGATCGACAAAGTTGATACAGATGAAGAAGGCCATCGCGCTCTGCCAGAAGGCGAGCACGAGATCGCGGCCGAAGAGGCCTGTGGGCAGGGAACTCCGGTAGAGCACACGGCTCGAGCGAAAGATGAACCAGAATATCAGAACGTAAGGCACGAGGCCGACCAGTCCGAGCTCCACGGCAATGCGCAGGAACGTGTTGTGCGCGTGCACATTCCGCGCCATGTCCATTCTGATCTCACCGAACCAGGACTTCACGTTGCCGAGCCGCTGGCGATAGCTCTCCCATTTCTGGTCCCACATCTCGAGCCCATGGCCGAACAGCGGCTCATCGAGGAACATCACGGTGCCGACAACGTAATGCGCGAGGCGGGACTCGCCGGTGGATTCATCGGTGGCGCGCGCCTTGGCGACCTTGGGATCGACGATGGCCCCGGGCCCGACCATCACCACGAACATGACGCCTGCCAGAAGGAACAGCCCCAGCGCCAGTCGCTGCTGGCGTGAGAAGAAGGAGCCCAGGAGGAGCGGCACGAAGAAGCCCAGCCAGACCTGGCGGGTCAACGTGTAGAAGATGGCCAGCGGACTGGCCACGATGCCGATGAAGAGCACCCAGCGCCAGCCGCTACGGATGTTGTTGTAGAGATGGAGAAGGATGAAGAATCCCATCCCCATCGTGGCGCCGTACACCGGTGAATGCAGATAGGGCCCACGGATGCGGGCGCCGAACCAGCGGCCATCCCCGGCCTTGGGATCCAGGATATCGGGCGGGAACACGAGCCACTTGACTCGATAGTGCTCCAGGATACCGGTCAGGACGAGATAGATTTGCAGGATGGAGAGCGCGACGAGAATCTTCCTCGTGGCGCGGTCGCTTCCGCTCGAATTGCGCGCGAGATAGAAGACCGAGAACGGGAACACCACGAAGTTCATGAACGCGGTGATCGGACTGATACGGCTCACCGTATGCACCAGGTTCTCGTGCTGGATCATGCTCGCCAGATTGACTCCGATGAAGATGAGCATGAGGAGTTCCGGGATCGTGAGCGGCAGCGGCTCACGCCGGCGGAGGGCGAATTCGACGCCGAACACCGCCCACATGAGCACCAGCATGAACCGTGGCCCGGACATGTCGGGAATCCCCGGCAAGTTCAGCTGTGTGTAGCGCGTGATGCACGTGAGCGCGAAAAGCCAGAGCACGATGGCATTGGTGATATCGAAGAAGGCAACGAGCGTGGTGAGGAGGAGAACGTCCAGGATGACGAGCATGAGGACCTGACGCTCGAGGTCCATCACGCTCCCCAGCACGAATGCGGCAGCAACCGTCAGCCCGGCAAACAGGAGCACCGCAAGGACCAGACGCAGGTCCGTTCGCGGTCGCGATTCGATGAGGTTAATCCGCTGCACGTCCGAGGGCCGTCCGGCCGGGATCCGGCCTACACCCGGCGATAGATCCACTCCGGCACATAGAACCGCCGGCGATTGAGTACCGCGCCCAGGACTCGAATGCCTGCGCCGCGCAGAGCATCGGTCGTCTCGGCGGCGACCTCGCGCACCGTGCGGCCGGCTTCCAAGACGAGAATGGTGCCCGCGGCCGCCTGGGCGAGATTGACCGGGTCCGCCATCCCCCCGAAGGGGGCCGAATCGATGATCACGAAGTTGAAATCCCGGGCCCACGCGTCCAGGATCTCGCGAAACGCCGGCTGCTGGAAGAAGGCCTGCGGGGCCTTGGTCGCCGTGCCCACGGTGACCAGGCTGAGATTGGGCACCGCCGTCGCGTGCATGATCTCGGTCGGTTTGGCCAGGCCGCGCACCAGGTCGGCGAGGCCAGGTTGGCGCTCCACCTTGAACTTGGTATGCAGGACCGGCGTCCGCAGATTGGCATCGACCAGGAGGATCGGCGCCTGACCGGTGGTGGCCAGCGTGGCAGCGAGGCCGACGGCGACCGTCGAGGCCCCGGCGCGGCGCCCGGTGGCGCCCACCACCAAGGTCCGCCTTAGCTCATTGGCGAACACCGATTCCATCCGGCTCGCCAGGGTAGCGTAGTCTTCCACGGCTTGAAGCGGAATCCCGAGAAGGGCGCCGAGCTCGACCTCCTCTCCCTGGAGAATGCTGCGGCCCTCTGGCACCCGCTCGGTGGAGTGCCAGCGCTCATAGGCTTTCCTGAGTACCGTGGATGACATGGCGCCGGGTTGCCTCACGTCTTGTTCCGAGCCGGCCTGACTTCACGCACCGAGCCGAGCACGGGCACCCCGAGTGCAGACTCGATGTCGGCTGGGAACTTGATGGTGTGATCCAGCGTGTCGACCATGAAAGCTGCCACCAGCGCCATGCCGACGGCCAGGATGAACGAGAACACCATGAACAGCTTCTGCTTGGCGCCGCCCCCGATCTGCTTGGCGGTGACGGCCGGCGAGAGAATCTGCAAGTTCGACATTCGAGGATCCGTCGCTTCCTGCAGACGATGTTGCTGGTGCTGGTTCTCGAGCTCCTCGAGCTCCACGGTGGCCGTCTTGAGCTCGAGGCTCATCAGCGCCACTCGGGCCTCGTGCTCGGGAATCCCGCTCAGCTTGGCGATGATGCCCTGATACTGCTCATTGAGAGTGGACTCACGCCCGCGCAGGACCTCGAGCTGATTCCTCTTGGCCGTCACCAGCCCGAGGACCACCTCGCGGATCGACTCCTTGCACGCCTCCACATCGCGCAGCACCGACTGTACCTGCGGGCTCTCCGGCGTGTAGGTTGAAAGCAACGAATTGTACTTGGCGTCCAGCTCCGACAGCCGCCGCTGGTAGTTTTGCAGGTTCTCGTCCTCGGCCAGTTCCGGTGTCGGCACCCGCACATCCGGATGATCGCGCAGGCTACGCTCGATGACTCGCAGCTCGGCCTCCAGCGCCGCGCGTTGAGCGCGCACCTGGGTCAGATTGTCTTCGACAACGGACCTCTGGTGAATGAGCTCGTTCGTCTGCTGACCGATGTCCGTGAGTCCATGCTTGGTCTTGTAAAGAGCGAGCTCCGCCCGCATTCGCTCCACATCGGAGCGGGCCTTCATGATCTGCTCTTCAAAGAACTCGGCGGTCTGCTTGTTGCTGCGCATCGCCCGCCGGTGGGACAGGTAGGCCTCGGCCAACGCGTTCACCGCATCGATGGCGGTACGCGGATCCAAGGCGTGATAGGCCACGCGAATGAAGTTCGTCTCTTCGATGGGCTCGACCGATAGGTTGCCGATGAGATCGTCGATGCTGGGCGGTCCTGACGGCACGATCCGGTCGCCGTCCTCGACACTGACGGCGACGAAGTCCCGGCTCAACATCGCCGCCGCCCGCTCGGCCACTGGACGGGAGCGCACGATCTCCACCTCCGACTTCATCTCCTCCCACCACTGCAAGGTCGGACGCGGGATCGCTCCCGAGGCCCCGCCCTCGCCGCGCATGACCAGGATCCGGGTTTCGGCCACGTAGGCCGTCTTCTGCCTGGCAAGGCTCAGCGCAGAGGCCAGAAAGATGAGACCGAAGATGGTCAGGACAATCACCCTCCGGCGGAAGATGAGCGAGATCAGATCGCGCGTCGAGCCGAAGCCCGGTCGCGTTCCTCCGGGTCCGATCCTGACGTTCCTGTCATCCACCATGAATCCGACTCCACCAGCGCTAGGGCGCGAAGAAGAGCTCGTTCTTGTAGATCTCGCTCAACGTGAGCACCGTGATCAGCGCCGGGTTGATGTTCTTGAAATAGAGCTCGATCACGTCCCCGACCTTTCCAATCCCCGACTTGGGCACGATCAGCACGTCCTGCCCGCGCAGGGCGAGGTCCTGGCCGCTCACCGGTTCGCTGATCAGCTTCTCCAGGTTCACCCTCACCGCCGCCACGCGCCCGCCACCCATCGGACGCACGAGCACGACCTCGTTCCGCTGGGCCTTGATCGTGAATCCCCCGGCGGTGGCAATCGCCTGGAGAGCCGTCAGCGGGCCGGTGAGCGGGATTTCGCGCGGCGATGTCACCTCCCCGAGGACGAAGACTCGCTCACCGGCAAACCGGGTGATGATGACCGATAGCGAAGGATCGACGAGAATGCGTCCGAACCCGGCGGTCAGTACCGAGTCGAGTCCGGCCGGTGTCAGCCCCGCAGCGAGGACATCATCGACACCACGGACCGAGATCCGCCCGTCCGGGCGCACGATGACACGCGATGCGTTGGTCGCCGGCTCCGGATCGGACAGGAATTCGATCAAGATCTCATCCCCGACCCGGATCCGATAGTCGCTCTGGTACTCGAACGTGGGATCGAACTCCCACGGCACTGGGGTGACCTGCTCTCCTGGCTGCAACTCCTTGATGTTGGGTCCAGCGCAGGCCAGAATCGCGAGCAGAACGGCCACCATGCCGACAGGTCGGATTCGACCCGGGTGGGCTCTAGAGGAAGGAATAGCGGCCGACGCAGCGGAATGGATTCGCGCCTGGACCCATAGCTGGACCACACCCTTGACGGGTGGTTCTCGCCGTTCAGGCTCGACCATTCCCTCGTGCTCGCGAAAACCGACCACAGACTCGTCACTTAGCATAACCCGCGTCCCCAGCCCGGTCAACGCTGCCGGCTCCGGCCGGATCGTGCCACCCCGCCGCGACCACCGGACCCGGCCCGCCCCGTGCTTGGTCCCGCCTTGGCACCTCGCCTCGCCCCGACCCGATCCATGCCGCCGAGGACGAGGGCGGCCAGGAGCGGCAGCATGATCTCGTGGTGTCCGATGATCTCGATGCCCTCGCCGATACCCCGCGTCGGCCGTTCGAGGACGTTCTTCCCCGGACGGTAGTGCCGCTGGAAGTCGAAGTTGGCGGTGGTCAGAGCGCTGAGGGGTTCTCCCAGGTTCCTGACCACGCTCAGCGCCTTCAAGAAGACCTCCGGCATGATGACCGCCGACCCCAGGTTCAGGACCACCCCGCCCGAGAGCCCGCGCAGCGCAGCCGCCAGGCGGCGAAAATCCCGGAACGTGGTCTCCCCGATCGCCCGACCCGAGGCGCTGGGATGCTGGTGCAGGATGTCGGTTCCGATCGCCACGTGCACGGTGACCGGAATTCCCAGCTCGTAGCCTGTAGCCAGAAGGCTACCATCGCGATACGGAGCCCGGAGCGCAAACAAGCTCTGGCCCAGCACCTCCCCGAGCCCGATGCCCTGGCGTTCCCCCTCGGCGGTAGCGGCATTCATGAGCTCGGCCGTCTCCCCCGCCATGCCGAAAGCACCCGCATCGAGGGTCTCTTCCACGGTTTCGGACGTTTTGCCCCACATGGCTAGCTCGAAATCATGGATGGCGGCTGCCCCATTCATGGCAAAGGCGGTGATGACCCCCCGCCTGGCCAGGGCAACCAGGGCGGAGCTCGCGCCGACCTTGACGACATGTCCGCCCAGCATGGCGACCACCGGGCGCCCTCCCGCGGCGGCGTCCAGGATGGCGCCGACCAGGCGGCGGAGGCCCTCGGCAGCCAGCTGGCGGGGCAGGAAGTCCAGGAAATCACCGATCGGGCGCGTAGGATCGGGAGCGGGAGCCAGGTCCGCGATCTGGACCTTGCTGCCACGGCTGGCGATGGGCACGGCCTGGATCCCAGCCAGGTCCACCTCGGGCCAGCGGGGAGGCTTCGGGCTCGGGGCCGGGCTGTCCTGTCGGCGATCCCCGCGCTGGGGAGTGCTCCGCGCCCGACCGCGGGGCCGCACGCCCTTCGGCTGGCTCATTTTGGGCCTCGTCTTCAGTTCGTGTTCGACTCGGGGAGACCCAGGGTGGTTGCTGGATCCCCCGGTTCGATCCCGGTCAGGATGGCGGCCACGGCCCCCACCTTGATCTGGCTCTTCATCAGCACCGGGAGGCGCCGTTCGTCCCGAGTCAACCACACCGTGAGCGACCCCGTGCGGCGAAAGAGCCCGCTCGTCATGAGCTTGGGTTCGACCACCCAGCAATCGAATCTGCCGACGGGAGTGTCGATCGTCTCCTCGCGCAGCACATGGATGTTCAGCGAGTAGCTCTTCTTGCCGTCGTGGGCCTCGATCGGAATCGAGCTGCCGACCTCGAGCGGTACGGTACGCACATAGTACATGGCACCCAGGACATCGCGCGCGCCGGGGATGAGATCGAGCGTGGATCCATCACTGTAATGGAGTTCTTGAACCTCTTGGTCCCACTCGACTTGCTGATCGAGGCGGTAGCTTCCCTCGCGGATCCGCCGCGTCGAGCGACGAGTGACGAGGGTGACGAAGTCGGCGTAACTCTCGATGCGGTCGTCGACCTTGTAGAACGCCGAGAAGAGGGGTAGAGACTTGGCCGTGGAAGCAAAGCGGTAGCACTCCCGGCCGTCCACCATCTCGATCGCCTCGACCGCGAGCATCGCCACGCCGGCCTTGATCGGCCCCCACTGCAGGGAGAACCTGAGTTTCTCGCCCACCGCAAACGGTCGCGGGAATGGAATCTCCCTGGGCGGGAGGAGTGCTGCAACCGAGTCCGCGGCGAGCGACGCCGCCGCAGAATCCACCGCTCCCGCAACGTCCTCGGGCAGATCCGAGTACTCCGATTCGGCCTCGTCGCCGTCACTCGCAGTGAGCGGCGCCGGGATCAGGCCGACCAGGATCAGCACCACCGGGAGGAGCCAAACAGATCGAAACATCGCCTCCAGAGTCCAGCTTCGGGGCACACCAGAGTGGCCGGGAAGGGTAACCCACCAGGCGCGCCCGGCCTAGCTTGTTTCCACGACGGCCGGGGAACACCATCCATGAACCCGGGACCCCATTGCCCCTCGGATTCGCCTCTCTTGACCCCCCGCCGGGGCTCTCCTAGGATGGAATCCTCCATTCGGCGCCGTCATGACCAAAAGGAGCACGACCCGTGCCGGAAATCTCACGCCGCGCCCGACAGGCACCACCTTCTCCGATCCGTCGTTTGATGCCCCTGGCCGACGCCGCTCGCCAGCGTGGGATCACCGTTCACCATCTGAACATCGGCCAGCCCGACCTCGTCACGCCGGAACCGATGCGCGCGGCTCTCGGCCGCTACCGGGACCAGGTCATCGCCTACGGTCCCTCGGACGGGTTGCCCTCCTGCCGCACGGCGTTGCGTCGCTACTACGCCGACGCTGGCATCCCGGTTACGGATCCCGAGTTCGTCGTCACCACGGCAGGCTCCGAGGCCATCCTGTTCGCGCTCGCCGCGGGGATCAACCCGGGTGAGTCGGTCCTAGTCCCCGAGCCGCTCTACGCCAACTATCTCGGGTTTGCCGCCGTCCTGGGCGTCGACGTGGTCGCCATCCCTTGTCACGTGGAGAACGGATATCACCTTCCCATCGATCTCGACCGCTTCGTCGAGCCGGGCACGCGGGCGATCCTGTTCGCCAATCCCGGCAATCCCACCGGGACGGTCTATGGCCGCGACGAGCTCCAGCGCCTGATCGATCTCGCCCTGGCCCGCGATCTCTTCGTGATCGCCGATGAGGTCTACCGCGAGTTCGTCTATGACGGCACGGAACGCGCGATAAGCGTCCTCGAGTTCCCGGAGATCCGGGACCGCGCAATCGTCGTCGACAGCATGTCCAAGCGCTACAGCCTGTGTGGAGCCCGCGTGGGCACGATCGTGAGCCGGAACGCCGAGCTCATGGCCGCGGTACGCCGCTTCGCCATGGCTCGCCTCTCACCGCCGGTGCTCGGTCAGCTCGTCGTGGCCGCCGCGGACGAGCTGGGACCGGATTACTTTGCCGAGGTACGAGCCGCCTACCGTTCGCGGCGCGACCTGACGGTCAAGGCGCTGCGCGCCATCACGGGTGTGACCTGCCCCGAACCGGAAGGGGCCTTCTACGTCATGGCTCGCCTGCCGGTCCCCGACGCCGAGGCGTTCGTGCGATTCCTGCTCGAGTCGTTCGCCATCGATGGCGAGACCACCATGCTGGCGCCGGGGAACGGCTTCTATCATACGCCGGGCGGCGGCGCCGACGAGGTGCGGGTGGCGTACGTCCTCGCCGAGGACAAGCTCGAGCGCGCGCTGCGGATCGTGACCGAGGGACTCGTGGCCTACAAGGCCGTGGCTCCGGCCCGCCCGGCGGCGGCCGCCGCTTCCCCACGCTCGGGCTAGCGCGCGCGGACGATCTTCTCGACCGCTTCCTCTCCGCCCGCGGTGAGCCGGACGAAGTAGACGCCGCGCGGCGCGCGGGTGGCACCGAGCCATGTCAGCTCATGCGGTCCCGCCGCGAGCATCCCCCGGTGCACGCACTCGATCGCGCGCCCGGCGGCATCGTAGATCTGGACCTCGACCTCGGCGGCCGCTGGCAAGCTGAATGCGATCTCGACCGGGCCCGACGCCGGGATCGGCGCGGCCCGGAGCTGGAACCGGGAAGCGGTGGGCGCGGGCTCTCCGATCGGAGTCGTCTGCGGCATGAACTCATAGGCCCCGATGTCGTAATAGCGAATCGGTAGCGCGCCCGTGTCCGGCACCGATGGCACATCGATGCGCGGGTTGCCGAGGATGTCGAACTGCGGCATGCCGTCGGAATAGCCGGCATCGATGCCGGGCGAATCCGGAGCCAGCGAGAAGACGAAGCTGTCCGCGTTCATGAAGCGCGGATCGGTGTTCCCGTTGTGCGCGCCCGGGTAGGGTGCCGGGGTATCGAGGATCGAGTAGTAGATGGTCGCGGTCGAGATCGAATCGAGATACACCGGGGTCACCGAGTTCCAGGCGATCGAGTTGCCGACGACGATGCGAGCCCCACCGGCATACATGTACTTCTCGTAGGCGGCAAAGGCGCGATTGCACCTGTAGGCCACGCAGTTGAAGATGCTGAGCGTGGAATGGGCGGTGGCGGTGAATCCCTCGTTGGCATCGGCGACGACCGAATTCTCGATGATGACTTGACTCGAGAACTCGCTGACCGAGACCCCCTTGTCGTTGCAGTTGTAGGCCTCGAAACAGCTCATCCGGGTCTGGATCCCGAAATGATCGATGTCGAGACCGTCGTCGCCGACATCGATAGCGACGTTATTGTGGAAGTTGATTTCGGCCTGCTCCGCGGAGGTAATGCTGTAGGCATCGTCGAAGCAGCTCACGACGCGACAATCCTCGACGGTGGTGGAGCAATGATCCCAGCTGTTGAAGCCCTGCCGGTAGGTATACTGGACGAGGTTGCGGCGAAAGACCACGCTTCCGCCCTGGAACTCGGTGGCGTCGAGCCCGGCGTTGGAGAGAACGCAGTCCTCCACAATCGTGTTACCGACGGCGTTCGAGATCATGCCCTCGTGATCGGTGTTGTAGATGATGGGCTGGTCCGAGCTCCATTCGAGGCGGCAGTGGCGGAAGGTCAGCTCGGCACCGAAGCCCGCGACCACACCCCAGCGACCGGCCTGGTTGCGCTTGAAGGTGATGATCGAATCCGGCGTGCCTTCGGCGAGGAGCGTCCCGTTGTCGATCACGAGCGACTGGCCGGGGTCCAAGCGCACCTGGACCCCGGGGCGGATGGTGAGCGTCACGCCGGGCAGCACGAGCACGTTGCCGGCCACGATGTAGGGCGATCCGGCCACGTTCCAGGTGGCGTCGGCCGGGATCGGCCCGGTCACCTGGGTGCTGGCGCCGGCCGCGTGAGAGATCGTGACCCCGAGGAGGAGACCGATGCCAAGCACGAGGGCAAAGCGAGCGCGAGCGAAAACGTCCGTGTCACGGCGAGGTGGATGAAGCACGGTCCCCGCAGGGCGCAGCATGATGTACCTCATAGGAGGGGGCTACGGGCGACGTCTCTGATGTCTCTAAGGATAATGTGCCGGCACGAGCGTCGCAAGCGCCATGCACCTGCGGCCTCTGCCGCAGCTCGCCGCCTCGTCGCGGTGCAGCGTCCGAGTGGGGAATCACACCCCGGTGTGTCCAATCGGCTCGCTTCCCGCCGCTTCGCAGGGCGAGAAGCCCCGGCCGCGAAGGCCTCAGCGTGGTGAATACACGCCGTCGAAGACGAACGAGGCCGGGCCCTCGATGACCACCCCCTCACCCTCCTGGTAACGGGTGACCAGACTGCCCCCGGGGAGATCGACCCGAAGCGGCGGGCGGGCGCGCCCGCGAAGGATCATGGCGACGGTGGCGGCCGCGGCTCCCGAGCCGCAGGCAAGCGTCTCGCCGCTCCCCCGCTCCCAGACCCGGAGCTTCAAGTGATCCGGGGCCGCCACCTCGACGAACCCGACGTTGGTGCGGCTCGGGAAACGAGGATCCTTCTCGAGCCGTGGTCCAAGGACCGAGACGGGTGCGGCCCCGGCATCGCTGACCTCGATCACGAGGTGCGGATTGCCCATCGAGAGAGCGCTCACCGTGAGCTCCGCCCCATCGACGACCAGCCGCTCGCCGATCACCCGTCCCGCTGCCGGCTCGCCCCGCATGGGCACCTCACTGCGCGCCAGAGCCGGCCGGCCGAGATCGGTGCGCACGGCGCGCACGCTGCCATCGGGATCGAGCAACAGCGTGGCCCGGATCAGACCCGCGCCTGTCTCGATCGTGAGCTCGGCCTGGCGGGTCAGCCCGCGCTCGTAGACGTAGCGGGCAATGCATCGCAGAGCATTGCCGCACATCCCGGATTCGGAACCGTCCGCGTTCCACATGCGCATGCGGAAATCGGCCTGATCGGAAGGCATGATCAGGACGAGCCCGTCGCTGCCGATGCCGAAATGGCGATCCGACATGGCGCGGGCGAGCCCTTCCGGATCGGCGAGATCGACCTCGAACCCGTTCACGTAGATGTAATCGTTCCCGAGGCCGTGCATCTTGGTGAACGGGATCGCCGGCATCGCCGCCCTCCCTAGCCCAGGAGCTCAGCCGCCCGGAGCGGTCCCTCGGGCAGCGGACCAAGCGCGACGAGCGAGAACCGCTCCGGATGAAGCATCTCCTCGGCGAGCGCCATCACGTCGTCCATGGTCACGGCCTCCACGCGCGCGATGAGCTCGGCAGCCGGGACGATCCGATCGTAGTACATCAGACCCTTGGCCAGCCGTCCCATGCGACTCCCCGTCGACTCGAGGCCGAGGAGCAGGCTGCCGCTGAACTGTGACTTCATGTCGGCCACCTCGCCGGGCTCGAGACCATCCCGCTTGAGACGCCGGAACTCCTCGCCGACGATGCGCAGAGCCCGCTTCCCCTCGCTCGGACTCACCGCCATGCCGCAGACCAGAATACCCTGGTCGCGGTGGAATTCCACGTCCGTGTACACCGAGTAGGCCAGCGCTTCGTCCTCGCGCACCCGCTGGAACAGACGAGAGCTCATCGAACCGCCGAGGATGCCGTTCAAGATGAGCAGAGCGAAGCGGCGGTCATCGCTGTAGGCGAGACCGGGGGCGCCGAGACAGAGGTTGAGCTGCGCCAGATCGCGCTCGAGACAGAGATCCCGCGGGCGATAGTCCAGAGGCACAGGGGAAGATGCCCGCAAAGGCAGGGATGGATCGAGAGCGAGGTGCTGCTCGGCCAGCCCGACGACCTCGTCGTGGACCAGGTTGCCGGCGGCAGCCACGACCACACATCCGGCGCGATAGGCGGCATGGAATCGCTCACGCACCACATCGGTGGTGAATGCGCGCACCGTCTCCCGCGTACCTAGAATCGGCGTGCCCAGGGGATGCCCGTGCCACACGCACTCCGAGACCAGGTCCTGGATGTGCTCGTCGGGGCTGTCCTCGTAGCTCTGGATCTCCTCGGTGACAACCTGCTTCTCCCGCTCCACATGCTCAGCGACGAACAGCGAGTGTGAGAGGCAATCACCGATCAGATCGAGAGCGAGCGGCAGATGCTCATCGACGACACGCGCCTGGTAGCACGTGTATTCGCGCGTGGTGTAGGCGTCGAGCGAGCTGCCCACCGATTCCAGGCAGCGGGCGATCTCGCGGGCGTCGCGGCGAGCTGTGCCCTTGAACATCATGTGTTCAAGGAAGTGCGAGATACCGAACACTGGGGGCGGTTCATCTCGCGACCCGCTCTGAACCCAGACGCCGACCGCCACCGAGCGCACGCCGGGCACGCGCTCGGTGACCACCACGCCGCCGCGGGCCAGCGGCGTCACTTGGACAGCCGCCGCGTGTTCCAGGAGATCCATGCGGTGGGCCACCGCCGCGCTTGCCGCCCCTCTAGCGCCCGGCGCGAAGCGGGCGATCGGATCGCTCACCGCGCTCGTTGCGGTCGCCGTAATCGCGATCGGCGCGGTCCCCGCGCTCCCCGCGCTCCCCGCGCTCCCCGCGATCGCCACGGTCCCCGCGATCGCCACGGTCCCCGCGATCGCCACGGTCCCCGCGATCACTCCGCTCTCCGCGCTCGTAGCGATCCCCGCGCTCACCACCACGGTCACCGCGGTCACCGCGGTCGCCGCGGTCCCGGGTCGGCCCGGCGTCGGGGTCGAGTGCCTGCCGCCGACTGAGCTTGATCTTGCCCTCGGAGTCGATTCCGATCACCTTCACCTCGACCACATCGCCCTCGCGAACCACGTCCTCGACGCGATTCACGCGATGGGCATCCAGCTCCGAGATGTGGCAGAGTCCGTCACGGCCGGGGAGAATTTCGATGAACGCCCCGAAGTTCACGATCCGCTTCACGCGCCCGCGGTAGACGCGACCGATTTCCGGATCCTCGACCAGGGCACGAATCATGTCGACTGCGCGATGCCCGTTCACCGAGTCGTAGGAGGCGATCTTCACCGTTCCATCGTCCTCGATGTCGATCTGGGCTCCAGTTTGCTCGGTGATCGAGCGAATCGTGCGTCCCCCTGGTCCAATGATCTCGCGCACCTTCTCCGGGCTAACCTGCAGCATGGTGATGCGCGGAGCGTAGACCGAGAGCTCGGTGCGCGGCTCGCTGATGGTCGCTGCCATGGCATCGAGCACCTTGAGCCGGGCGAGGCGAGCCTTCTCGAGCGCTTCGGTGAAGATCTCGAAGCTGATACCTGCAATCTTGATGTCCATCTGGAAGGCGGTGATCCCGCTGCGCGTCCCGGTGACCTTGAAGTCCATGTCACCGAGGTGATCCTCGACGCCGAGGATGTCGGTCAGCACGGCAACGCGCTCGCCCTCCTTGATGAGCCCCATGGCAATGCCCGCCACCGGCGCCTTGACCGGCACACCGGCGTCCATGAGGGCGAGCGTTCCCCCGCAAACGGTGGCCATGGAGGACGAGCCGTTCGACTCGAGCACGTCCGAGACCAGGCGAATGGTATAGGGGAAGAACTCATCCGAGGGGATGACGGGCTCGATCGCCCGCTCCGCCAGGGCGCCATGACCGATCTCGCGGCGGCCCGGACCGCGAATGGGACGCACCTCACCGACCGAGTACGAGGGGAAGTTGTAGTGGAGCATGTAGCTCTTCCAACGCTGCCCCTCGAGCTCGTCGATCTTCTGCTCGTCCATCGTCGTCCCGAGCGTGGTGACGACGAGAGCCTGCGTCTCACCCCGGGTGAAGAGGGCCGAGCCATGCGTCCGCGGCAGCATTCCGATCTCACAGCTGATCGGACGAATGTCATCGGTCCCGCGGCCATCGGCGCGACGTCCCTCTTCGAGGACGGCGCGTCGCAGATCCTGGCGCTGCAGCTCGGCGATGACGTTCACGATATCCACGGCGGAATCCGGGAACGTCGTCTCGAGCTGGGCCAGAGCCTCATCACGCAGCCGGTCCATCGTGGCCTGACGCTCTTCCTTCTGCGCAATGCGGTTGGCTTCATGAATGCGCGAGCCGAAGACCTCGGCGATGGTGCGCTGGAGCTCGGTCGCCACCTCGTGCGGCGGCACCACCCGCTTGGTCTTGCCGGCGGCCCGGCGCAGCTCTTCCTGGACATCGTTGATGCGGCGCACCGCCTCGTGTCCGAAGCGCAGGGCCTCGACCATCACGGCCTCGCTGACCTCGCGGGCGCCACCCTCGACCATGACGATCGAGTCCGAGGTGCCGGCAACGACGACGTCGATCTCGGATTCCTCGATCTCGGCGAAGGTAGGGTTGAGGACGAAGTCCCCGTTGATCAGACCGACGCGCACGGCGGAAACCGGAGTCGAAAAGGGAATGTCGGAGACGATGAGAGCCGTTGAGGCACCGATCAAGCCCAGCACGTCCGAGTCGTTTTCCTGATCAGACGACAGAACGTTGGCGTGGATCTGCGTCTCGCAGCGAAAGCCCTTGGGGAAGAGCGGGCGCAGCGGACGATCGATGAGACGCGAACTCAGCACCTCCTTCTCGTTGGGCCGACCTTCGCGCTTGAAGAAGCCGCCTGGTATGCGGCCCGCAGCGTACAGCTTCTCTCGGTACTCGACGGTGAGCGGGAAGAAGTCGATGCCCTCGCGAGGGAGTTGCGACGCGACAGCGGCGACGAGAACGACGGTGTCACCGTAGCGGACGGTCACGGAGCCGGAGGCCTGCTTGGCCACCTTGCCGGTCTCGATGGTCAGGATACGCCCGCCAAGCTCTAGTTCAACAGTATGCGGCATGGATGATCTCCATATAAAAAGTAGCCTTCCTCGTGCACACACGAAGAGGCTACGGATAGGGAAGAACGGGATTTTCCAAGCGATGGGAACCGGAGTCGCGAGCGCGGGACCTATTTCCTGAGTCCCAGTTCCTTCACGATCGTCCGGTAGCGCTCGATCTTGGTGGCTTTGAGGTAATCGAGGAGTCGTCGCCGCTGGCCGACCATCTTGAGAAGCCCACGTCGTGAATGGTGGTCACGCGTGTGGATCTTGAAGTGCTCCGTGAGGTACTTGATCTTCTCGGTGAGGAGAGCGATCTGCACCTCGGGAGAACCCGAGTCGGACTCATGCAAGCGGTACTGATCGATGATGCCCCGCTTTTGGTCCTTGGTCAGCGGCAAGTCCGGTTACCCTTCTACCGTCCCGCCGGACACCGGCGGGGCAGAGTTAAATCCAGTTCTACCAACCAGATTCCTGTCTCTTCATGGTTCAGCAGGCGAGAAACTTAGCACAGACGCGCCGCTTGGGAAAAGAAAAAAGCCGCCGCCCGCCACATGGATTTCTTTCCTTCATCCCGAGCCATCGGCCGTCGCTGAGTCCGTCTTGAGCCGCCATCCCCCACCCGCACCCAGGCCGGGGCGGAACCGCCTATCCGGCTAGGTCTCGGTCACGATGGACCCCGGCTCGGCGGCCGCAATCGCCCTGGCGGTAGCCACATCGGCGGTGATCTGCGCCTTCAGGGCTGAGGCGTCCGGGAACCGCTGCTCGCCGCGAATACGTGCCAGGAAGCGAATTACGAGCCGCCGCCCGCCCAGGTCCCCGGCGAAATCCAGAATGTGGACCTCGACGCGCCGCTCGCCGACGGCGAACGTGGGGGCAAGGCCGATGTTGACGACCCCGGTCCGCCACTCTCCCGATCTCCAGTCTGGACTTGCGGGGTCGCCCTGGTGGCCCCCCGGCCCCAACCGCACCTGGACTGCATAGACGCCGTCCGCCGGCAGCATCTTGCCCGGATCGACCCTCAGGTTCGCGGTAGGAAAGCCGAGCCCACGGCCCCGCCCGAAGCCCGTGGTCACGCTCCCCCCGATCTCGTAGCTCCGGCCGAGCAGGTCTCGCGCCACCACGACTTCTCCGGCGGCAATGGCCTGCCTGAGGCGGGTGGAGGAGACGGGGCCGCCACGCCCGGAAACCGGCGCCACGACTTCGACCGTGAATCCGAGCTCGGCGCCCAGCGCCTCGAGCGCCTCCAGATCACCCTGGCGATCCTGCCCCATGGCGAAGTCGGGACCGACCACCAGGACCTTCAGATCGTACCGGGAGAGGAGCACCTTATCGAGAAACGCGCGCGCCGAGAGTCGGGACATCTCGCGGTCGAAATCAAGCGCCACCACCTCGGCGATGTCGTGCGCCATGATCAGAGCCTGGCGCTCGGAGACCGTCGTCACCGGAGGCGGACAGCGCTCAGGAGCGAGCACCGCCAGTGGATGGCGACTGAAGGTAACGGCGACCGGGATGCCACCCACCCGACGCGCCGCACGCACGACCTGCGCGATGAGCGCCTGATGCCCGCGATGCACGCCATCGAACACGCCGATCGTGGCTGCTGCTCGTGGTCGCCCATCGGCGCTCGACCCGGAACTCAAGTTCCCCTCTCCTCATGGCCGGCCAGCACCCGGGCGAAACGGAGGGGCGCCGCCGTCTCGGGTTCCCCGGCTCGATGATCACCCAGGGCGGCCGTGGCGACCACGACGGCAACCAGTTCGCCCTTCTCGTCCTCGAGGCGAGCCAGATCACCGGGTGCCAGCGCCTTCGCCACCGGCCGCAGGTCGCCCCATCGGGGTCGCACTCCGTGCCGCACGGCGTAGGCCGCATCGTCCGTGATCACCACTGCGGGCAGGTGCATGAGCGCTTCGCGCAGGCTGTGGCCGGACTGCGCGACCACGGCTTCAGGATCGCTACCGGCAAGGCGGGAGCTCGCCCAGGCGCCATCGACCGTGAAAGGCCCGATGCACTCCCGGCGGAGCCCGGCCACATGGGCGCAGGTGCCCATCGCCACCCCCAGATCCTCGATCAGCGTCCGGACGTAAGTCCCCTTCCCGCAACGGATGCGTAGGGTCATGAGCTCGGGCTCGATCGCGAGTGGTTCAACCGAGTACACCTGCACCGTACGCGCGGGACGCTCTACCTCCAGTCCTCGCCGACGCAGGCGGTGCAAGGGTTCGCCACCGACCTTGATGGCTGAAGCCATCGGCGGGATCTGCCGCACCGGTCCGATGAAGCGATCCACCACGCGGCCGAACGCCGCCGTGGGATCCGCCGGCACCGGCTTCTCCGCGGTCACCTCGCCCTCCCCATCTCCGGTGCTGGTCGCGACACCCAGGCGCATCTGAGCCAGATAGACCTTGTCCAGATCGGCGAGCAGGCCCGCCACCTTCGTCGCGCGGCCGACACAGACCAGAAGGAGCCCGCTGGCCAGCGGGTCGAGCGTCCCGGCGTGGCCCACGCGGCGCATGGCCAGGAGTCGACGCACGGCGTCCACGACATCGTGGGAGGTGGGACCTAGCTCCTTGTCGATCCGCAACACGCCGTCGCGCATCACGCCGGCATCGCCTCGGCCAGGGCGGCGAGGATCGCCTCGCGGGCCGCGGGCAGCGGTCCGGGCACGCGGGCGCCGGCCGCATTCCTGTGCCCGCCACCTCCGAAGCGCCGCGCCACCTGGTCGACGTCGACCAGGCCCTCGGCACGTAGGCTGACTTTCACTTCCCCACCCTCGACCTCGCGAAGAAGAACACCCGCATAGGTACCGGAGAGGTGCTTCGCGTAGTTGACGATTCCCTCGACATCCGACTGGTCGGCTCCGGTGCGGGCGAACACGTCACGATCGAGCATGATCAGTCCAACCCGGCCACCGAGTTCGGGAACGAGCGCCCGCAGCGCTTCACCCAGAAGACGGAGGGCGCCAATGGGCTTGGTGGCGAAGAGCAGGCTCGCGATTCGCGCGCCATCGATGCCGGTCTCCATCAATCGCGAGCCGACGCGCAGCACCTCAGGAGTCGTGTTCGAATAGCGGAAATTGCCGGTGTCGGTGATGATTCCGACATACATATTGGTCGCCTTGCCCTGATCGAGGTCGAGACCGAGCTTCTCATTGAGATGGTAGACGATCATTCCCGAGGCGCAGGTCTCGGGCTCGACATGGTTGATGTGGCCAAAGCGCGTGTTCGAGCGGTGATGATCGATGTTGACGATCATCGCACTGCCAAGCCGTTCTCTCACTCTGCCGATGCGCTCCATGGAGGCGCAATCGAGAACAAAGGCGACATCGAATGTCTGATCGCCGACGGCATCCGGAGTCACGATGCGCCCGATGCCGGGCATGAACGCATAGCGCTCCGGCGGCAGGTCATGATTGACCACGGCAACTTCCTTGCCGAGATCATCGAGAATCGCCGCCATGGCCAGCTGCGAACCGAGTGAATCACCCTCTGGATCGATGTGAGAAGAAATGAGAAAGCGATGGCCCTGGCGGATGGCGGCAATCACCGGATCGAGATCGGAGGCATTCATGCGTTATCCGGTCTCCCCCTCTTGCGGCTTGGTCTCCCCGTCCGGGGCCTGATCCGGAACGGGCGGCTGAACCTGGCGCAGGAGCTGCTCGATGCGGCTGCCATGTTCGATCGAACGATCGGGAAGGAACTCGAGCTCCGGGAGGTGACGCAGGTCCAGCCGGCGCCGACCCAGCTCGGCGCGAATCGCGCCCCGCGCG
Organism: Candidatus Eiseniibacteriota bacterium; assembly: GCA_963823555.1. GTDB lineage: Bacteria > Eisenbacteria > RBG-16-71-46 > CAVPCR01 > CAVPCR01 > CAVPCR01. The sequence continues at coordinate 1,880,985 of CAWGMA010000001.1, forward strand.
CGGTTCACGACGCGCAAGAGACTCTCCATCTCGACATCGAGCCGGGCCGAGCTCAGAAAGACCTTGGCATGGGCCAGGTCGCGGCTGACCTCGACCGCAGTCACGCCCAGGAGCTCGAAACGCGGATCCCGCATGCTCAAGCGGAGGATCGCCGAGATCTCATCGCGCAACAGATCCCCGATTCGCTCGCTGCGCTTGCCGTGTGCCATGATCCGCTTACCTGATATCGGTCAAATAATCGAGCAGGATCGCGCGCGGCTCGGATTCCAGGAGGCGACGCACCTCGGCCAGGATGCGCTCCACGATCCCCGCATCCGCAGAGATGACCGCAACGCCAAGTGTCGCGCGCTGCCACAGGTCCTGGTGATCGAGCTCCGCGACCGATACGTTGAAACGACTCGTGATGCGGTGCTTCAAGCTCTGAATGACGGCGCGCTTGGCCTTGAGCGAATTGGCCGCGGGGATATGGAAATTCGCCTGTGCAATACCCACGATCATTGGCTCGGGCGTGCCCGCCAGCGGGCTACAGAGTTCGCGCCACCTCTTCGATACGATAGGCTTCGACGATGTCGCCGATCTGCACCTGATCGTACCCCTCGACCGTCAGGCCGCATTCGAATCCCGACGCCACTTCGCGCACATCCTCCTTGAAGCGCTTCAGGGATCCGAACCTGCCGTTGTAGACCGCCTCCTGGTTGCGAATCACGCGGGCCCGCGCGTTGCGCTCGATCTTGCCCTCGGTCACGTAACACCCGGCGATCACGCCGCGGGGCAAGCGGAAGACCTCGCGGATCTCAGCCGCACCCAGCACCACCTCGCGCTCGGTCGGCTTCAGGAGGCCGGCCATCGCCTTCTTCACGTCGTCGACCGCCTCGTAGATGACCCGATAGAGATTGATGTCGACTCCCCTCTCATGTGCGAGCACCGAGGCCCGGGCCTCGGTGCGGACATGGAAGCCGACGATCACCGCGTTCGAGGCGGCAGCCAGGAGCACATCGGATTCGTTCACGTTGCCCATGCCGCGGTGGATGGTGTCCACCCGCACCTCCGCCGTGCCGAGCTGCTCCAGGGAGTCGGAAAGCGCTTCCAGCGAGCCATCGACATCAGCCTTGAGAATGAGGTTGAGCTTCTCCACCACCCCGGCCGCGATCCGCTGGTGGAAGTCGGCCAGGCTCACCGGATGCGCGCGCTGGATCGACTGCTCGCGAGCGAGAATCTGCCGCTTGTGGGCGATCTCGCGGGCCTCACGATCATCGCGGAGTACGGTGAGGGTCTCCCCCGCCTGGGGCATGCCGTCCCAGCCGAGGACCTCGACGGGAATGGACGGACCGGCGACCTCGACGATATCGCCGTACTCGTTGTGCATCGCACGCACTCGACCGGAGTGCACGCCGCAAACGAAGGCGTCTCCCACCCGCAAGGATCCACGCTGCACGAGGAGCGTGCCGACAATACCGCGGCCCTGCTCGATCTTGGACTCGATGACGACGCCGCGTGCCGTCTTGTGCGGATCGGCCTTGAGTTCGGCGAGGTCAGCCTCGAGCAGGATCATGTCGAGGAGATGATCGACCCCTTGCCCGCTCTTGGCCGAGATCGGCACCGCGACCACCTTGCCGCCGAAGTCCTCGACGATGAGACCATGACGGGAGAGATCGGTCTTCACCATTTCGACGCTGGCACCTGGCAGGTCGATCTTGTTGATGGCGACGACAATGGGAACGCCTGCCGCCTTGGCGTGATCGATTGCCTCGACGGTCTGCGGCATGACCCGGTCGTCGGCGGCTACCACGAGCACGACAATATCGGTGACCTGCGCCCCACGCGCACGCATCGCTGTGAATGCGGCATGTCCGGGGGTATCGAGGAAGGTGATCTGACGGTCCTTGTGTTTGACCGAGTAGGCGCCGATGTGCTGGGTGATGCGTCCGGCCTCGGTCGCAACGACGTTCGCGTGCCGGACCTTGTCGAGGAGCGAGGTCTTGCCGTGATCGACATGCCCCATCACGGTGACGACCGGCGGCCTGGCCTCGAGCTGCTCCGGCTCCTCATCCTGCGCCTGGATCTGATCCGAACCGTACTCGGTGATGAACTCGACCTCGAACCCGAACTCATCGGCGATGGCGACGATCGAGTCCTTGTCCAGGCGCTGGTTGATGGTCGCCATGAACCCGAGACGGAGACAGGTGGCAATGACTTCGGACGCCGCCTCCTCCATGAGCTGGGCCAGCTCGGCGAGCGTGATGAACTCGGTGGCTTTGAGCTTCTGCGCAGCTTCGACGGCGACTCCGCCTTCCTCGCGTGCTCGCCGCCTGTGCTTGGCCGTCTTCTTGCCACCGTCGACGACGTGCATGGTCTTGCGCACGCTCTCGCGGATCTTCTTCTGATCGTAGACTTTCTTCGTCCCCTTCCGGTCCTTGGCACCACCGCTGCGGCGGCGCCCGGCATCGCCCCCCGCCGCGGCCGGCCCCGCCGTCGGGGCCGTCCGGTATTCGGGACGGCGACCACCCGGAGCCTCGCGGCCGGCACTCGCCGCTGGTCGTGGCGCATAGGTCCGGCCACCGGGTCGGAACGGGGGCCGCGGGGGCGGAGTCGCCCCGGGCGCCATGGCGGACTGACTCGGCCGACGGAAGGCTGCGGGCTTGGGCGGCGGCGCAGGGGGGGCAGGAGGGGGCGTCGGGCGCGCCTTGGCCGGACGGGCCGGCGCTGGACGCGGCGTCCTTGCCGGCTTCGGGGCGGCCGGCAGGGGGGTGCGGGCCGGAGCCTCGGGCTTGGCCGGGGGTGCCGACGGCTCCGCCGGAGGGGCGGGCGCGCTGGCTGCCGGCACCGGCGGCGCCTCCGCTGGAGGTTCAGCGACCGCGGCAGCAGGTGCTGCCGGCGGCGGAGCTTCAACCGGGGCAGGTGCCGGTGGGGCCGCCGGTGGCACGGGGGCCGCCTCCGCCGCGTGGCGCTGGCGCTCTCGCTTCGCCACGTCCGCTCGCTTGATCTTCTCCTTCTCGCTGTCGAATCGAGCGTGAAGCGCCTCCTCGACGGCATCATCCACCGCCGACATATGGCTCTTCACCTCGGCGCCCATCGCGCGAATGATCTCGACCAGCGCCTCGCTCGAGATCTTGAGGTCGCGAGCGACCTCATATACTCGCTTCTTCTTGACCAAGCTCCATCCACCTCCAGCCGGTACGAGCGAAAAGCCTCTAGCTCATGACTACTCCCGACTCTGTTCGCATCACCCGTTGCCGCGCCAGACCGGTTGCCCGGTCCAGCTGCGGGCCAATTCAGGAAATGCTCGACTCCGTTGTTCCGGTTGCTGGTCGCTCCTCTTCCTCCGTGATCGCTGTCCTGTCGTCGCCCGCGGGCCGCTCCTCCTCGCCGCCACCGGCATCAGGCAAGCTGGCCTCGTCCTCAGCGATCTCGGGTGGAGTCCCAGCGCCGGGCTCCTCACCGACCCTTGGTTCTCGAGAGGCCGCTGACTCCTCGGGAGCCATGGGTTCTTCGGGCGCCTCTGGATCTTCAGGCGCATAGGGCTCCTCGAGAGCGGCACCTTCCTCCAGCACTGCGGTCTCTTCGGCGACCTCGGCCGAGCGCTCGCTCATGAGGCCTTCGACTTCAACGGCACGCTGAGCCAATGCCTCGCGGGCCAGAGCCAGCAGCTTCTCGGCCGTCTTGTCGCCGATCCCGGGCAGCTCGACCAGCGCCGAGAGATCGGCAGCAGCAAGATCCGCAGCGGTCTCGATCCCCGCCTTGATCAGACTCTCGGCCAGCTTCTCGCCCACACCGGCAAGATGCTCGATCTCGATGCGCATCAGCTGCTCGACCTCCGAGCGGTGCTCGACCTCCCCCTCGCTCATGAGATCGATCCTCATGCCGGTCAACTTGGCAGCCAGGCGCGCATTCTGACCACCCTTGCCGATGGCAAGAGAGAGCTGGTCGTCCTCGACCACCACGCACATCTCGTTGCCGCTCCCGGTGATGGACACCTGCTTGACCTTGGCCGGCGACAGGGCCCGTCCGACATAGACGATCGGATCGGTGCTCCAGGGTACGATATCGATGCGCTCTCCGTTGAGCTCACGAACGATGGACTGCACGCGCGAGCCCTTGATCCCGACACAAGCACCGACCGGATCGACCTTGTCGTCGTGTGAGATGACGGCAATCTTGGCGCGCATGCCTGGCTCGCGAGCGACAGCACGAATCTCAACGATCTGATCGGCGATCTCCGGCACCTCGGCTTCGAACAGACGGAGCAGAAAGTCGGTCGAGGTCCGAGACAAGATGATCTGCGGGCCCTTGGCATTCTTGTCCACCGTCATGATGAGGGCCTTCAGGTGTTCGCCCTGACGGTAGCGGTCGCGGGTGATCTGCTCGCGCGGCGGCAGCACTGCCTCGGCGCGCTCGAGCTTGACGATCACCGAGCCGCGATCGACCTGCTGAACGATGCCGGTCACCAGCTCGCCCACCCGATCGTGGTAGTCATCGAAGACACGATCCCGTTCGGCTTCTCGCACACGCTGAATCAGGACCTGCTTCGCCGCCTGAATGGCGTTGCGTCCGAACTCGGCGATCGGCAGGTCCATGGTCAGGATATCGCCGACCCGGGCATCCGGGCGGATGGCTGCGGCCTCGTGCAAGGGAATCTGCAACCCGGGATCCGTCGCCTCCTCGACCACTTCCATGTTCGCGTACATACGAATCTTCCCCGACTCCTCATCGAAATCGACGCGGACATCGGCGGCGGCGCCCAGCTTCTTCTTGGCCGCGGAGATCAGACCGGCAGTCAGCGTCTCGATCAGCACTTGCCGATCAACGCTCTTCTCGCGCGCGATCTGCCCGAGGGCCTCCATCAACTCAACGTTCATCGTCATCCGTCTGCTCTCTAGCCTTTCCCTTCCAGGGATCGCGCTTGAGATGGGCGCTGGCAATCTCCGAATACGGGATACACTGGCTCGGACCACCTTCGGTCTCGAGAGTCACCGACTCCTCGTCGGAATCTCCGATCGTGCCGCGGATCTGCTGACCTCCTCGTTCCCTTGCTAGCTTCACGACGGCCGTCTCCCCCCGGAAGCGGCGGTAGTGCACCGGCCGCTTGAGCGGTCGGTCGACCCCCGGCGAGGACACCTCGAGCGAGAAGCGACCGGTCAGGAGCCGATCCAGATCAACGCCGTCCTGGATGGCGCGTGATGCCCGCGTGCAATCGCCGAGAGTCACCGCGGCCAGCCCGTCTTCGTGATCGATGAAGATCTGGACGCTCAGGCTCCCGCCGCGTGGCACGAGCTTGAGATCGATCAGCTCGAACCCCGCCCGTGCCAGCGCGGACTCGATTGAACCCGCGAGTTCATCCCGATTGAGTCCCGGCACCATCGCTCTCTTTGCGCTCACGCGTCCGAACAGCTTCGTCCCGGGTCCAACCAAGAAGCCCCGGTCAAGGTGGTCTCGTTCCCGGCGTTGCCGGTCTGCCACCCCGCGGGGCTTGCCGCTCGAAACCTACGTGTCGATACCGAGCGGGGTCATCCCCCTCCCGATGCCCGCCCGACCGGCAACGGACACCGGCGAGAACAGGAGAGCCGCCCGCTGACCCCAAGACGACGAAGAGTGGACCGCCCGCCCACTCTCGCGAACAAAAGACCCTAATCCCAATACGCGCAGCATTCAAGCGCAAAAGCGGGCCGGCGGTGGCAGCGGGGCCCGAAGTCCCGGTCCGGCTGTCCTCAGATGCGGGGTAACTACCTGTCTCGGGCCGGGTTGCTCTGTCTCCGGGATCGCGGTCGAGCCGCCGTCATTCCCCGCCACAGGTGGTCGGGAGGCGAGGATCCGCGACCCAATCGCGGCGCGGCCGCAATGGCCCCCTCCAAGTAGCCCTTGGCCTCGGCGATCGCCTCCTCGAGCGGGCGGCCGAGGCCAAGGAGAGCGGTGATGGCCGCAGACAACGTGCATCCCGTGCCATGAGTCGAGAGCCGGGGCAACCGATGACCGAGGAATCGCGTGAGGCCGGTCGGTGCGATGAGGATGTCGACCGGTGCCCCGCGCAGGTGCCCTCCCTTGACCAGGACGGCGGCACCGCTGGCCACGGCGATCCGGTAGGCGGCGCGCGCCATCTCGCGCTCGTTGCGCACCGGCATCCCGGCAAGCACGGCGGCCTCGGCCATGTTCGGCGTCACCAGAGTGGCGAGTGGAAGCAGATGGCGCTTCACGCCTTGAATGGCGGCGGCAGCGAGCAATCGATCCCCGGACTTGGCGACCATCACCGGATCGACCACCAGGGGGCGAAGTTGGTGCTTCCGGACGGCATGGACCACGGCGCGCACGATCGGCGCCGATCCGAGCATCCCGGTCTTGGCGGCGTCGACACCGATGTCTTCGGCAACCGCCGCGATCTGTGCGGCGACCAGAGTCGGTCTCAGGAGCTGCACGCCACGGACCTCGCGGGTGTTCTGCGCCGTCGCGGCGGTGATGGCACTCATACCGAAACAGCCAAAGGCGGCAAAGGTCTTGAGGTCAGCCTGGATGCCGGCGCCACCGCCCGAGTCGGAGCCGGCGATCGTCAGGAGCCGCGGACGAAGGGGTGTCGGCATGAGGCTCGTCCTCCATCGGGGTGAGATCACTGGCGCCCGGGAAGCCAGGGTGGAGACTGCCACATTGCTGGAGGCGTGGAAAAGGCGAACTCGCGGTACCCGGGTGGCACCTCCGCTGCTCCGGAGACGGGACGGTCACAGGGGACGATAGCGACAGCGCAATCGCGGCACTCGCCGGCGGCTGCCATCCCCGCCATCACAGCCGCCGGTGGTGGGCTCTCGCCGCCGACGTACTCGTAGATCCAGTATTCGGTGACCGCGGTGACGGCACGAACGATGACCGCGCCGTGGCGATACTCGTAGTCGAGGATGTAGTCAGGGCTCCGGGTCACGATCTCGTAGAGGAGCCGGAGCGCCACCGGGCTACCGAACACGAGCACTCTTCGCTCGGCCGTCGAGGCCAGTTGGCGCGCGTAGGCCAGTTCCAGATCGACACGCCGCCGGACCCAGATCCGGTTGGTGATGGGATCGCCCAGGGGGACCCGCGTGCTGACCCGATGCGGCAGGACCTTGGCGAAGGCGAAGTTGTAGCTGGCCACGATGGCCGGACGCAACATGGCCATCGAAGCGATGTTGAGCACGACGAGCAGGACGGCGACCAGGGCGAAGCGATCGGACCCGAAACGGACACGAATCCAGATGAGTGCCGCCGGCACGAGGACCAGGAAGGTCGAGTGGAAGTGGCGGGAGGGAGTGGGATTGGGCAACCAGAGGATCAGGCTCGGCACGAGCACGGCCCAGGCGGCGAAGCTGAAAGCCCAATCGCGACGGCGAATGGCGGTGAGGACGCCGATCCCGCCAAGCACAAGGAGGAGCGGCCCGAGACCGGTGGCCCATGCCACGACGCCCTTCAGGAACGGGCGCGCGCCGATCGGGGCCAGATGTTCCTTGAGCAACGCGCCGGCGCTGACCGCACCCTCGAGCGTGCTTCCGGGAACCGGGACCATCCGCTCCGGAGCGATGGCCATCACCTTCGACTGGAGAGCGAGGAACGTCCCGATGGTCACGACAGCGACCAGCACTCCCCCACCCACAATGCGGAGATTCGCCGCCCGCCGGGTGACGAGCGCCGTATCGCGCGCAATCATGATCCCCAGGAGCGGCAGGAGCGGCAGGAGAACCATGGAGGTCGCCCGGAGGATCGCCGCGGCCAGGGCCGCAACAACGGCCGCAGCCAGGGACCACCACCCTCCAGTCGCACGGGGCGCGAAACCGCAGAGGAAGAAGGCCAGCGCGAGATTCGAGCAGAGAAAAGCCGGGCCCGCCGGGTGACCGTACCCCCCGATCTCGAGGAGGACCGGGCTCGTGGCCAGAAGCACAGCGGCTGCGACCGCCATGGCTGGTCCCCACAACCGGCTCATCCACAGGACGAGCGGCACGAACGAGCCTGCCACGCTCAGCATGCTGAGCCAGTTCATGAGCAAGGAGAGTCGCGCGGGATCGGAGAGCAGACCCCGGGGCATCACTAGAAAGAGGGCGTAGTAGCCGAAGCTCACGGCGCGCCCGTAGAGATCGCGGGCCCCCAGCCCCTCCCCGCTCCGGATCGCATGGGCCAGCCCATAGCTCATGCGAACGCTATCGGGCTCGACGACGCTGGAGTAGCCGAGGAGGATCTGGAGGGACAGGAAGATCGCGGCGATGAGAAGCCCCGCACTCGACGCCACCCGGCTCGCGGACCTGGCTTTCACCCGTTCTCCTCCCCGGCGCCGCCCCTCCTCCCTGGACCGACCGCTGGAGAAGCGGACTACGGGTCGTATAACAGACTCACCATCACCTCGCCAACTGCGGACAGGCTCGCCGCCGAGCACTTGTCCGGCGTGTCGGCAATGGTGTGCCAGTGAGGATAGTCGAAGTCGATGATGTCGATGGCGGGGATCCCGGCCTCGAGGAACGGCACATGGTCGTCGTAGACGTGATGTCGCACGTCGAGCTTGAACTCGTCAAAGCCGAGCGCAGCCGCACGTCCCCAGACGGTGCGCACGAGGTCGGGGGCATAGGTCATGGAGTAGCCCTCGACGTGAAGGGTCAAGTCGCGATCCCCGATCATATCGAGAACGATGACATACGCCGGTCGTGGCGCCCGCATGCGGCGCACGTGTTCACGCGAGCCCAGGCAATAGGTCGTGAGCGAGTCCTGCATCCCGCCGTCCTCGCCGTCAAAGAGAACGAGATCCACTCCCACGCCGGGCGGGCGCTCGTGGAGGAGTTCGGCCAGGTGGAGCAGCACGGCGCAGCCCGCTGCGCCGTCATTGGCCCCCAGGACCGGCTCGAGCCGGCGGTCGGGATCGGGATCCTCATCGGCATGCGGCCGCGAGTCCCAGTGCGCTCCGATCAGGACTCGGGGACTCCTCCCGGGCCCGAACCGGGCCACGATGTTGGTGAGACGAATCCCCGCCGCATAGGGCGGGCTCGCCGCCGGAAACTCCTCGAGCTCGACCTGGTCGGCCGTCCCCTCAAACCGGCTGGCCAGCTCATCCCGCGCCCGGTCGTGGGCCTTGGTCCCCGGAACGCGCGGCCCGAGGGCACACAGTTCCTCGAGCAGAGCAAACGCCCTCTCACCCGAGAAGCGCGGCAAATCGGCGCCCGCAACCGCCGCGTCCCCACCGGCGGCGAGGACGGCGATCACCACCCCGACAGCCACCCGGCTCCAGACCTGTGTTCGCCTCCCCAATGTGGCCTCCACCTGGCTAGAAATTGAAGACGATCGATCCGCCGAGCGAGATCGTCCGCAGTTTCTGCCCGGTCTTGTTGTTGTTATTGCGCCCCAGGTTCAAGCTCAGGTCGCCATCGATGTTGCGCCGGAACTTGTAGGTGACCCCCGTCCGGATCGATGTCGTGGTCCCATCGCGGTTCAGCGTCGCGGCCTGCCCGCGCCGCCCACTCTCCGAGCGATCAGTCGAGTAGTTGAGATCGGTATTGAACACGAGATCGGACTTGAGCGTGATGGGCTTGTCCTGCCATGGCAGCTTGAGTCCGCTCGAAGGATCGAAACGCTTGGAGATGTTGAACTGGAATTGCCGCCGTGTCGAGGCCGTGAAGCGACCGAGTCCGGCTTCATCGTCACGATCCTCGGTACCGGTCGAGCTGACCCGAGCGCGCAGCGTCCAGCCGGCACCCACGGTTCCGTTCAATCCGAGGAGCGGGTTCCAGTCCCGGCGCTCGGTCACGCTCTGGGTCACGAACCCCTTGGGTCCGTTCTCGGATACATCGCGGGTGTAGCGGGATTCGAGGTTCAAGGTCCGGAAGAAGCGTGCCATCTGTGGAATCCGCGTCTGGAAGGAGCGCCAGCTCAGATCGAGCTGCGGCCAGGTGACGGTGCGCCCTTCGCGGGGGGTCGTGAACGTCTGCTCGCTCTCACGCCGGCTCCAGGCATAGGTGAGATTCGTCGAGATGCCGACGTTGAAGTCGTACCCGGTGCCGAAGGAAGCATTGCGGGTCTTGCCCAGCGTCTCCCGGCCGCGGCGGCTGAGCACCACGTCCGGCCCCGGATCCATCGACAACCCGAGCTGATACAACCAGTTGGGAACCCCGTTGGCATAGCCGTAGTCGTGGTTGTTGTTGACGGAGAGGCTGGCCCGGATATCGCGGAACTTGCCCACCCGGCCCAGCTGGCGCTGGGTGCGGGCCATGGGGCCCAGCGCCGAGTCCGGACCGGCCACCGAGCCGGTCCCGGTGAGCATCGTGATCGGGACGTTGAACCCAGCGCTCAAGGTCTGGTTGGCATTGAGGTTGCGAACCTGCTCTCGATCTCCCGCCAGCTGCAGGTTCGGATTGTGGTCATCCCCCGAACCGCCCCTGAAGCTCAGGTTGGGAGCTACCTGGCGCAGCACGGGCGGGTTCCAGGTCACATCGAGATTCTGCCGGCGCACGATCTCCCAGCCGATATTGAGCCCGCCGAGCCAGGGAGCCGGATTCTCGAAGGTGAGGTCGCGCCGGGAATCGATGCGGTAACTCGTGCGCACCGAGCGAATCGGGGTCAAGCTGGTCGAGCCGTTCAGGTTGGCGTCCTTCTGGAACACGGCGGCCACCAGCGGGCTCACGTTCGGATCGTCGAGGTTGCGATCGAATGTGAAGATGCGGTTCGAGTTGAGGCGGGCGCCGAGCGAGACATTGTCGGGGTAGTAGCGGATCTCGCTCTTGCCGAGGCGCATCGGCTTGAGCGTCGGCGTGATGTTGTAAGCCAGCCCGAGATTGACCGTGCGCGAGGAATCCCGGCGCGTCTGCGACAGGCCCCGGCGATCGCTGAGACTGAAATCGGCTCGCATGGCATCCAGCGTGTACTTCATCACCCCGCGCTGGTTGCCGGTGCGGCTGAAGTTGACCGAGTAGCCGCGCTGGTTCTGGCCGCGGGATTGGTCCAGGCTCTGATCTGGAGTCAGGATGACATCATCCCCGGCCCTGAACTCGGGCAGCTCCGTGCTCTCGATGAAGTTGAAGGCGAAGGGGAGCTTCACCCCCGAGGTCTCGAAGAACTTGTGCACGTTGATGAGGGAGCGGATGGCGTAATCCCGCTGCTTCGACCCGGAGCCGCGCGAGACGGTGCGCTGGCCGCCCGATCCGATCGAGAGGAAGTCCTCATCGCGGCGGAGCATATTGCCTGTGATCGTCATGAAATCGGCGAAGCCGGCCGTGACCTCGAGTCGGCTCGCGGTTCCGATGTCGCGGATGACATCCCCCACCCGCACGTCATCGAACCACACCGACCCGAACTGCGGGACATCGGAGATGTTGCGCACGCCGAAGGCGAGCCGGCGGAGGCGAGTCAGGGACGGGCGGCCGACGAAGCGGAGCAACCGGCCATCCGCCAGGCGCTCCTCCCCGCAGGGCAGGAGCTGCCCCGCCACCGAGCAGCTGTCGCTGGCGCTGTCTCGCAACTTGATCTGAGAGAGGTCCGCAATGGCGATGATCTGCTGCGTCCACCCCTCCTGGACGGGGCTTGCCACTTCATAGTAGTTGAGCGAGTCGGTACCGAAGCGGACGAACGCCTCCACGCCGGTCGCCGGATCATTGGTGTAGGGGTTGCGACCGCCGTAGACGTACCACCGCAGCGTCTCGTAGAGGGTCAGATCGCGATCGTTGGCGGCGGCCCGGAAGGCGGAGCCCTCGTTCCCGGGCTGCAGATTCAGGTAATCGAGACCCAGCGACTGCTCCCGCTCGACGATGCGGTTCTGCTCCTCGAGGGGGAAGGGCGGCACATACTCGTTGGCGTCTTCCTTGTTGTTGATCGCCCGGAGCTTGACCACCTCTCCGGCCACCGCTGCGATCGGATTCCCGGTCGCCGCCTCGCGCAGCGGCTCCTCCTTGTAGAGATTGCCCAGCACATCGATGGAGGCCACCTGGATCAGCTTTTGGCCCGGGAACCCGCTGAACCAGAGCCGGAAATGCCGCACCGAAGCCAGGCTCGGCGCGCCGACCGGCACCCCGACCTCGACCGGGATCCGGAACAGACGCCAGCCGTTGGGTCCATTCTCGGGGGAATCGGCCACGCCGAAATCATCGTACACGTCGGCGGCCACGAACAGCGTGTCGGCGAGGTGGATGGTGAACTGATAGTAGTTGTTCGAGGAGTCGCGCTGAAAGGTCAGGTCGCGGTTGATGTCCTCGTCGTCGAGATGGCTGTTCTCCTCGAAGCGGTTGACAAGGGCGTAACGCTGCGGATTGTTGGGCTCGTCCTCGGCGTCCTCGCGGTCCAGGTCGAAGTCATCCTGGTTGGGGTCCGGATTGGTCTGCGAGTTGTAGCCGGGCTCGAACGGGCTCAGGAGCGTGTCGAAGCCGGTGTCCTCGAAGATCTGCTCGGAGCGATCGAGAATCCCATCCTGGTTCGAATCCTCAGACTCCCAGCGGCCGTTCGGCAGCGCGCGTTCAGACCACTCGGCGTCCTCGTTGACGATTCCGAGATCGATGTGCATCAGAGGGTCACCATCGCGCAGATCCGGATCGCGAAAATCGTTGATCCAGATCTCGATGAACTGCTTGCGGCTGAAATCGGCGCCAACCGCGGAGACCCCCTGGGTCAGGCCGACCCAGGTTTCGAGCGGGGGGATCGTTCCCAGGGTGTCGCTCGCCACTTGCGGCGTGACCTCCATGGTCAACACGGTCTTCCGGTCGTCCCCCTCCTCCGGCTGCAATTCCGGGAATAGATCGCGCTCGCGGACCGGCGAGGTGACGGGGTTGTACCAGATGAGCCCGCCGCGCCGGGAGCGGGTCTGACCGGCGAGATAGTGATTGATGTAGATGGAATCGGGCACAGCCGCCCACATCCAGTCCTCCCGCTGCAGCGACAGGATCGAGTTGTCCTTGGCCCCCTCGAAGTCGTCGAGGTAGGCGTTGCCCTTGGTGTTGGGGTTGGGCAGGCTCAGCCCGAGCTCGGCCGAGAGATCGAAACGCGGGTCGGCGAGCGGGCGCACGCCCGGCAGCACGTCCACCAGCCGGTTCAGGACCAGCGGCTTCGACTGGAAGCCGCCGTTGATGTCCCCGACGATCGTGCGCGACGGCTCCTCACCGAGCTTCGGGCGGCGTTCGGCCACTCCCGCGCTCTCGAACAGCCAGGTCGTTCCGAAGCGGCGGCCCTTGATCCCCGGATCCCAGGTGGTATTGAACCCCATGAGCGTCTTCTGCCCCAGGGCGAAGAGTGGGGCATAGGCGTAGTCGATCGACACCTGGGCATTCTCCGGCAGCGGGCGCTGGCCGGTCAGGTTCACGATCCCGGTCTCATAGTCGATCGAGTAGTCGGTGCCGCGCTCGAGCCGGTTGCCGTCGATGACCACGACCTCGGACCCCTCGAGGATGGTCCCGGGTGCGCTCAGGACGAACTGCGTCTGCGGCGTGGCGTAGACCAGATCGAGGAAGTACTTGCCATCTTCACCCGGATTGGCGTTGCGCTTGTCGTACACCGCCCGGTTGGCGTCGTCATTGATGAAGAGCCGGGGCCGGACCGGCGGGGTGACGTCCAGATCGGCGCGGAAGAAGGGCCACACCGAGTCCTCCGCCGCCGGGGCAAAGGGCCGGAGGTCAGGCAGGATCAAGACACCCACGGACGAGAAGAAGAAGCCGCGGTCGACGATGTCGTCGGGAGTGGGAGCTCCGGTGCGATCCTCGCGGTCGATTCCCAGGCCGCGCATGTAGGTATCCGTGGCCGAGCCGCCGGGAAAGCGCACCGGATCTTCCAGGCCCGAGCGCTTGACCGAGAGCTTGATCGAATCGAAATCGATGCCGGTGGCACCCAGATTGTAGATACTGCGCAGCTCGAGCCGGCGGATGGGGTACCAGTAGTCAAGGCGACTGTAGAACTCCCCATCGAAGATCTCGTATTCCCCGGCGGGAATGTAGATCGCCTTGGCCGCGACCGAGCCGTCCGGGGTGCGCGACCCGTAGCGGACGATTCGGGTCTCCCCGTTGGGCAGGGTATAGGTCGCCCTGAACGTCGCCGCCAGCACTTCCTGGCTGCCGATCGAGGTCAGGACATCGAGCACCGGGTACACGTAGCGCTCCTCTTGACCACCTGGCAGCTGCACATCGACGATGTACAGATCGTTGCGGATCGTGAAGTCCTCTTGCTCGGTGAGTGGATCGAAGAACGTCGACACCGAGTCCCGGGCCGCAGCCGCCCCGGTGCGGGGGTCCAGATAGGCGAAGCCGGGAATGGCGGCGCCGTTGTTGGTCTGGTTGCGGTCGTCGCGCCACACCTGCAGACTGTCGATCACCGGCGGTGGAATCCATCCGGGATCGCTGATCGGCAGCAACGTCCCTGAGAGCAGTGGATCCACGGGGTCGACGAGAAAGAAGAATCGCCGCTGGACATACTCGACATCGAAGATCCGGCGTTGCGTCTCCTGCGCATAGCCGACGAAGCGATTCGATGCGGTCTGGCCCTCCTGCTTCGAGGCAATGACCGTGAGGCCGATGTCACCGAACTGCGACAGCGTCTTGATTCCGAACAGGCCTTGATGCTGGCCGTTGTAGCTCACGAACTGCGTGCCGGGGAGGCTCAGGTTCGTGTTCCCCAGCTCGACCGTTCTCATCACCTCGTCTTCATAGCCGGCGTAACGGATGGCGATGCGATTGGCAAGATCGGTCTCCGCCTGAGTGTTCTCGATCCAGTCGATCGTCACCTTGTCACCGACCTTGCCGTCGACCTTGACGTTGAGATCTTGCCGGAGATCAAGCTGCGGGAACTTGGACTGGCGTTCGGTCTCGCGGCGCGAAGGGTTGGCGTCCCAGCGGCTGGTGCCGGCAATCGTGATTCGCTCCTGGCCCCGAATCGTGATCGACGCGCCCTTGCCGAGGACGTTCTCAGCCGGCCCCAGGCTTACCGGCGAGGCAAAGGTCATCCCCTGTCCGCCGAGAAAGGCGCCGCTGGCATCCACCTCGCGGCCGAGGAGGGGCCGCACCTCCTTGGCCACATCCTGCCACCGTCCGGAGTACGTCTGCGCATAGGCGAAATCGCCGATGTCGCGCGGCAGCGTGTTGCGGATGATCACGTTCTCGTACCGGCTGACCCGCTGGATCGTGCCGGCATCGAGATCGAGCTCGATATCCTCGACGAATCCGCCGCCGCGAGTGGGCAACATATAGCGCGATGGAAGCGCTTGGTTCTCCGGGAAGTGGCCCAGGGTGGCGATCTGTGACTGGCGGTCGGCAGCCGGGGTGAAGTCCCAGAGTCCGTAGCGGCCGCGACCCCCGGGATCCTGGCTGAGAACGAACGACGGGGCTGGTGGTCCCGCGAACTGGGCGTCATCGGGCAGAGCGGCCGGAAGAAGGGACTCCGGGGCCGGACGCGGCGGGCCGGTGATCTCCCCGAGACCGGTCTCGCCCGCCGGGGTCCAGCCGGGGACACCCGGGATCTCGTCGTCGCGGAGAGCGTCCGGAAACTGGACAGCGGTCGAGTCGGGGATCCCGGGCACCTGGAGGGAGCCCTCTCCCGGGCTCCGCGGCACCAAGCTCCCCGGAGCGGGTGCCGTTCCGGGGAGCCCCTGCCCGCCGGGCGGGGGCTCCTCGCCCGGTACTCCCAGCACTCGGGTCGTATCCGGCAGACTCTCGGCCGGGAGACCGGTAGCTGGCGCCCGCGCCGTATCGGGTTCACCCGGTAGGGCTGGCCTCTGGCCGTACCCGACCTGGGCCTTGCCGCTGGGCGTGACGAGGCCGCTCGCCAGCACCGCCAGGGCGACAGCGAAGACCAGGTGACGTGCGGGATGGGGGCGCGTCCCGGAAATCTGCATCCGAGCTATTTGCGAGGGGGTTTGGAGTCTCCGCTGGACCCGGCCGGCCTTCACCGGCCTTGTTGGCTGCGTGCGGCTCTGGCTACACTGCAGCCGCCCTCGAAACGAGGGCGGCTGCGGCCGGAGCCTAAGGGATACCGAACCGCTTAAGCCAGCTGGCGCTGGGGCTGCCCCCCTCCGTCGGCGCTACCCCTTGGGAGGGAACGGTTTGGGCCTGCTGGAGAGGTACATCCTCCGAGAACACCTGGTTCCGTTTCTCATCGGGTTCTCGGTCGTGATCTTCCTCCTCTCGCTCAACTTTCTCTTCCAGTACATGGACCTGTTCATCAACAAGCAGGTTCCGGCCCTCACCGTCCTCGAACTGTATCTGCTCGGCACAGGGTGGATGATCGCCCTCGCCGTCCCCTGCGCCTGCCTGGTCGCCTCCCTCATGACGTTCGGCCGCATGGCCCAGGACAACGAGATCACCGCCCTGCGGGCCGCAGGCGTGAACCTCCTCGCCGTGATCCGCCTCCCGGTCGCGGTCTCGATCCTCGTCGCCATCGCGCTCACGCTGTTCAACAACCACATCCTTCCCGAGACCAACCACGCTTTCGCCAACCTGATGATCGACATCGCCAAGAAGAGGCCGGCCATCGAGATCCAGGAGGGCGTGTTCATCAACGAGTTCCCCGGCTACTCGATCCTGATCGGACGACTCGACCATGCCACGTCGCGGATGGAGAAGATCACCATCTATGAGCTCAAACCGCGCGGCTTGCCGACGACGATCATCGCCAAGCGGGGGCGTCTCTGGTATGCCGAAGGCGGCAACACGCTGACGCTGGAACTCGAGGATGGAGAGATCCACGAAGTGCCCGAGGGAAAGCAGGAGGGAAAGTATCGCCGGCTCGCCTTCCAGAAGCACGTGATCCACATCCAGGGGATCGCTGGCGAGATCGAACGCACGGCGCGCGAGACGCGCAGTGACCGCGAGATGTCCGCGCGGGCAATGCTGAACGAGGTCCAGTTGCTCCTCGCCCGCCGCCGCCACGTGATCGCTGATCTCGACACCACCGTGGCCAGCGCTGGCTACCCGAGTTTCGCCGATGCTCGCAAGGCCCTCAATCCGGGCGCGCAGGGGCTGCCGCGCGTTGCCCAGTGGCTTGGCGGCCTGGTCAAGGGGGGGCCCATGGACCCGCCGATGGCGGGGCCGGACTCCACCGCCAAGGAGCCTCTCCCGCCCACGGTTGCCGCCAAGGTGCAGGTGAAGGAGGTCGAGCTCAAGGCCATCAACCGGCGAATCAACTCATTCCGGGTCGAGGTCCACAAGAAGTTCGCTATCCCGGTGGCCTGTGTGATCTTCGTCCTCGTCGGCGCGCCACTCGGTATTCGTGCTCGCCGCGGGGGCGTCACGATCGGCTTTCTGTCCGTCGCCTTCTTCCTCTTCTACTACATCTGCCTCATCGGTGGGGAACAGCTCGCTGACCGCTCGATCTTGCCGCCGTGGCTCGCGATGTGGATCGCCGACATCGTGCTGGGGGCGCTGGGCGTGGTGTTCACCTTGCGTGCCACCGAAGTCTCGATGGCAGCAGAGCGGGAGTACCGCCTGGCGGCACGCGCCGGCGGTCCCCGGGCGCTGGCGGTGGCCGGGGATGCCGCCGGCGAAGCGGCTCATCCGAGCGAGAAAGCTGGCGGCGCGTGAGAATCCTCGATCGCTATCTGCTCACCGAGTTCATCGCCTACCTGGCCATGGGGCTCTTCGCCTTCCTCGGCATCTTCGTCATCGTCGACGTCTTCGAGAAGATCGATACCTTCATCGACGCTCAGGCGGCGACCTCGCTCGTGCTCCGCTTCTACTGGAGCTACATCCCGGTGGTGACCGTGCAGATCCTGCCTGTCGCGGTTCTGCTCGCAGCGCTTCTTTCTCTGGGACGCTTCGCCCGCCATCATGAGCTGACAGCCATGAGAGTGGCGGGACTGAGCCTGTTCCGCATCTACATGCCCATCATCCTGTTCGCTATCGGACTGGGCGCGGCCTCCTTCTACCTCGGCGAGGCCGTGGTCCCCGACGCCAATCTGCGACGGAAGCAGATCATGAACCAGGAGATCAAGCACAAGCCCGAGCGCACGCGGCGGCAAGACGTGCGCTACATCGGCCGCGGCGGGCGCATCTATATCATCGGCTCCTACGACGTGCCTCGTGCAACCATGCGTGATGTCGTGATCCAGGAATTCGCCGCCGGGAGACTGGCGCGCCGCCTCGACGCGCGCCAGGCACAGTGGCTCGACGACCAATGGGAACTGCGTAGCGGTTACGAGCGCACCTTCGCCGGCGACCGCGTCGTCACACGCCGCTTCGACCGACTGGCCCTGGCCGCTCCGGAGAAACCGGAGGACTTCGCCAAGGAGGAACGCGATCCTGAGGCCATGGGCTTCGCCGAGCTCAGGCGCTGGATCGAGCGCTTCCGCCAGTCGGGCGGTGAGGCGCGCCCATATCTTGTCGACATGCACCTGAAGCTGGCCATGCCATTCATCAATGTCATCACCGTATTGATCGGAGCGGCGCTCTCGACGCGCCTGCGCCGTGGCGGAACGGCGGTCGGCTTCGGACTGAGCCTTCTCATCAGCTTTCTGTACTACTCGCTGATCCGGGCGTCTCAAGCCCTCGGTCACGGTGGCGCTCTCCCGCCGATCGTGGCGGCCTGGATCGCCAACCTGATCTTCGGCGCGCTCGGCATCATGATGCTGCTGCGTGCCCAGCGCGGGTGAAGGCATGGTTATTCGCGTGCTGAATGTCGTGGGCGCCCGGCCCAACTTCATGAAGGTCGCACCGATCGTGCGCGCCATGGTCGAGCATCCCGGCTTCTCATCCCGTCTCGTCCACACCGGACAGCACTACGACGCGGCGATGTCGAAGGTGTTCTTCGACGACCTTGGATTGCCCGTTCCCGACCTCCATCTCGGGGTCGGCTCGGGAAGCCACGCGGTGCAGACGGCGCGCATTCTGATGGCCTCGGAGCAGGTGCTCAAGGCCGACCGTCCCGACGTGATCCTTGTGGTCGGAGATGTCAATTCGACCCTTGCCTGCGCCCTGGCGGCCGCCAAGCTCAAGATCCCGGTCGCCCATGTCGAGGCCGGCCTCCGCAGCCGGAACCTCGCCATGCCGGAGGAGCTCAACCGGCTATTGACCGATCGCCTCTCGCGCTGGTTGTTCACCCCCTCCGCCGACGCCGATGCGAACCTCGTGGCCGAGGGACACGATCCCGCGCACATCCACCGCGTGGGGAACGTGATGATCGACTCCCTGCTCCACCACCGGCGCCAGGCTCTGGCGCGCTCACCAGTACTCGCCGAGCTGCGCGTGGCCCCGCGATCCTACGCGGTCCTCACCCTCCATCGCCCGGAGACCGTGGATCACCCCGAACGGCTGCTGGCGGCCCTGACCGCCGTGCGCCGCGTGGCCGCCGAGATCCCGGTGGTCTATCCGGTGCACCCGCGCACCCGCCGCCAGATGGACGCCATCGATCTCGATCACCACATCCGCCTGCTCGACCCTCTCGGGTACCTCGACTTCCTCGCCCTCATGGACCAAGCGCTGTTCGTCCTCACCGATTCGGGGGGCATCCAGGAGGAGACGACGGTGCTCGGAGTTCCGTGCCTGACGCTCCGCGAGGAGACCGAACGACCGATCACCGTGAGCGAGGGCACCAACACCGTCGTGGGATTGGATGCGGAATTGATTTTCGCGGAAAGCACGAAGATCATGCGCGGCGAAGGGAAGTCGGGGCGGGTGCCCGAGCTGTGGGACGGCGCCGCAGCGAAGCGGATCGTGAGCGTTCTGGCGGCGAGCGACGGGCTGGCCGGGTTCGCGTCGCGCCGCAGTGAGACCGAGCGCTAGCGCCGGCGAGCCGTGCGCGCCAGTGCCGCGAGGGCAAGGAAGGCACGCCGCTCGCGCGTCCGGCCCCGGCCCTCCTCGGGCGCCAGGAGTCCAGCCACCGCGGGCGCAGGCACCCGGCCGCGGGTCAAGCCATCCAGGATGGGATCGGCGAAGTGGGCACCGACCTGGCGGGCCACCGCGGCACGAATGGGCGCCGGCTCCGAGAGCAGTTCGGGTGCCACCCGGAAGCGGCGGCCGCGCGCCAGATGGGCCGCCGCACTCGCCCTGAGCTGGCGTGCCCGGCGATCGACCTTGAGCTCGGCGTGCACGGGCGGAGGACCGGCGGCGGGGTCGAAGGCCACCGCCCAGGGCTCGGTCCCACTCGCGGCCAGAGGCTCGACCAGGCGCCACGCGAGCACGGCGAAGAACTCGCGCCGCACGGCCTGGAGCAGATCCGCCTCGCGGAACAGAAGGTCCGGGCGGTCCGGCTTGAGCTGCGGTTCACCCGCGCGGGCCTGCAGGAGCCCGGCCGCTGCCGCCGCGAAGTGCTCCGGATCGGCTTGTCCGACGTACACCGGCCCCTTTGGCCCCGCCACCGCCACCGCCCGCTCCTCCACTTGCCGGCGAGCAGCGATGAGGGCGGCAAATGCGACTCCACTCGACTCCAGTGCGCGCAGGAAGCGAGCCGCCCCGCGCACGTGCACTTCGATGTCCGAAAACTCCACCTCGCGGTCTGGAGTGAGGGAGAGGAGAGCAGCCAGCCGGCCTCCGATGCGGGCGATCTCCTCAGTGGGTTCGGTCATCTCCTCGTCCGCCGTATCGAGCCATGAGAGATAGGAGCGCTCGCGGGCCAGCGGCGTCGATGTGATGAGGCAGTAGTGCCCCTGGCCGAGGTCGGCTGCCGGTGTCCGCTGACTGGCGGTCAACGCCCGCAGCTGTTCATAGGTGAGCGGCAAATTCTGGTGGATCACGACGAGGGAGTCCGCGGGCCGGCGAGCGTGGAGAAGCCCCGGTAGGTGGGGTGGGGCGAGATGAAGATCGCCGACCAGGGCCAGGTGCAGGGCCTCGGGATGTCACAGCGCGGGACGCGGCCAGGCGATCGGCGGCGATCCGATCACGCTGCTCAAGGCTGCCGCGGCCATCGAGGGCCAAGAGGCGGATGCCAGGCTCGCGCCCGAGAGCGATCAGCGGACCGTAGTGCGCCCAGGGGAAGGGCCACAGCGCGTTGTAGCGGATGATGTTGCGCAGAGCGCTCTCGGCCACGGCCCCCGCATGAAAGGCATCGAGTGCTGGCTGGTGCTCGGTACGCACCATCTCGAGTCCGAGCACGAGCGGCCGCCGTCTGGCGAGCGCCCGGGCCAGGGTCAGCGCCGTCCGCTGGGCCGCGGGCAGCGTATGGTAATCGCCGATGATGACGAGATCGGCGGCGAGGGCAGCCTGGAACACGGCGCGCGCGGTCGTCGGCTCTCCGCTGGCTCGCATCGTGCGTTCGAACCGGCGGCGGTAGCTTCGCAGCGCATCCGCTTCGCGACCGACACGCTGGCGGATCGCGCGCTGGATGAGAGCCAGTTCCTGCTCCTCGGCGGCGCGGAGAGCAGCCGTGACATCGATGATCGTCGCCTGCGGGCTGTCGCTCTGTTCTCTACTCATGGCCCCAAGACCCCTCGCGCTCCTGCCTCTGACGCGCGCGCTCTGCTCGACGAGCGTCTCACCGCGGATGCCCACGGCGATGGCATCCGCGGGCCACTGCCGCGCGCAGGCGAGACGCGCGCTGCTCTACGTCCTCGGCCTCCGGCTCCCCGGAGAAGAGAGCACCGATGACGGCCACGCCGGCGGCTCCGGCGGCGCAGCAATCAGCGGCGGTCTCGGCATCGATACCGCCGATCGCGACCACGGGCACCGGACTCACGCGCGCAACCCGGGCCAGACCCTCGAGCCCGATGATCGGGACCCCGGATTTGGATCCGCCCCCGTAGACCGACCCTACGCCCAGATAATCGGCACCTGCCGCTCCGGCGGCCAGCGCCGCCTCAGGCGTCCGAGCAGTGCGCCCGATCCACCCTTCAGGGCCAAGAAGCCGCCGCGCACCCTCTGGATCCAGATCTTCATCGCCGAGGTGGACGCCCCTAGCCCCGCTCAGAATCGCGACATCGACCCGGTCATTGATGATGAGCGGAACCCCGAGCCGGGAGAGCCCGGCCGCGAGTTCCTCGGCACGGGCCAGGAGTTCGCCGCCTGGAACGCTCTTGCCCCGGAGCTGGACCAGAGTGGCCCCACCCCGTGCCGCGGCCACGGTCAGCAGCATGAGCCGATCGCGAGGGATGACCCCGAGATCCGCGATGGCGAGCAGTCTGAGGTCAAGATCCATGAACGGTCCGGCCCGGACAGAGCCTGCCTCCTTGCGGTCAGGTCGTGCCTTGAACCCGGGGATGGATCGCGAGGGGCGCAGGTGGGACACGCGCTGGTACCCGCGCCGGGGCACAGCGTCTTGGTTTCCGTCCGGCCAGGGAGGCGAGAGGAACTCCTGCCGGCGGGTGCGGAGGCTAGTCCCGCGGTCCGGGCGGCGCCAGCGGAATTTGCCAGGAATCGCCAAGAATCTTCTAAGCGATTGACTATTAGCTATTTAAGTCATCTGGCGGTGCGGGGTGCCTGGCTTGGAACTGGCAAGCTAGCCGGCCTGCTCGCCCATGGTCGCCTGAGATGCGGCCGCGGAATCTCCCTCTGCCGCCTGGACTCCGCCTTCCCCGCCCCCTTTCCCCTCTTCACCTGGGGCCCGGGACGCCTCGCCGGCCCGGGCCGCGCCGCCCAGCCTCTCCGCCAGATCGGGGACATACCCTGTGTGCACCTCTCCACGCTGGAAGACCTCGTCATCGAGGACGCTGAGATGGAAAGGAATCGTGGTGGCGATCCCTTCGACCACGCACTCGTTCAAGGCTCGCCGCATCCGGCGAATGGCCTCCGGGCGGCCGAGCCCATGGGCAATCACCTTGATGATCATCGAATCGTAGTTCGGCGGCACGCGGTAGCCGGAGTACGCATGCGACTCGACGCGCACTCCTGGCCCCCCCGGCGTGTGGAAGTAGGTGATGACGCCCGGGCTCGGCTGGAAATTGCGCTCGGGATCCTCGGCATTGATCCGGCACTCGATGACGTGACCGACGGGGACGACGTCCTCCTGGCGGATGGTCAGGATCTCCCCGGCGGCGATCGCGATCTGCAGCTTGACGAGGTCGATCCCGGTGAGCTCCTCGGTGACCGGATGCTCGACCTGGATCCGCGTGTTCATCTCCATGAAGTAGAAGTTCTGCTCGCTGTCGACCAGGAACTCCATGGTCCCCGCCGAGTAGTACCCCATCTCGCGCGCCCCGCGTACCGCCACCTCGCCCATCCGCTGACGGATCACCGGGTCCAGGCCCACTGCCGGAGATTCCTCGAGCAGCTTCTGATGCCGGCGCTGGATCGAGCACTCCCGCTCGTAGAGGTGGATCACATTGCCATGGCGGTCACCGAGGAGCTGAATCTCGATGTGCCGCGGGCGATCGATCAGTCGCTCGAGATAGATCTGCCCTGAACCGAACACGGCCTCGGCCTCGGCCTGCGCGACGAAGAACCCGTTGCGCAAGCTCTCCTCGTCGCGAGCGATGCGCATTCCCTTGCCGCCGCCTCCCGCCACGGCCTTGATCATGAGCGGATATCCGAGCGCGCCAGCCAGAGCCACCGCGGCCTCCACGCCGGCGACCGGGCCCTCGCTCCCGGGGACCACCGGCACGCCGGCGCGGCGCATGATCTCGCGGGCCCGGGCCTTGTCGCCCATCGAGCGGATCGCCTCCGCCGACGGGCCGATGAACGTGATGTCATGAGACTCGCAGATCTCGGCGAAGTGAGCCTGCTCGGCCAGAAAGCCATAGCCGGGATGGATCGCGTCGCAGCTGGTGATCTCGGCCGCGCTCATGATCCGCGGCACGTTCAGATAGCTCTCGGCCGGCGGGGGCGGTCCGATACAGACCGCCTCGTCGGCCAGGCGGACGTGAAGGGCGTCGTGGTCCGCCTCGGAGTAGACCGCCACCGTCCGGACATCCATTTCCTGACACGCGCGGATCACGCGGACCGCGATCTCTCCGCGATTGGCGACCAGGACTTTTTCGAACACCTCCCCCCCGTCTCTTCCCCCGCGGTTCGCCGCGCGCTAGATCTTCGTGATCCCGGCGAGCTTCTCCGGCGGCGTTCCCTTCTGGGGGCTCTCGAACTGGTCCCAGGTCTGATCCGAAGAGGCGTGGATCCCCTTCACGCGAAGATCGAACTCGGTCGGGCTCGAGCAATTGGCGAGCGCGTCCTCGAGGGTGATGACTCCCTGCGTGTAGTAGTGCATGAGGGACTGATCGAAGGTCTGCATGCCGTAGGTTGTGGTCCCTTCCTGCATGGCCTGGGCGATCATCGGGGTCTTCTCCGGATCGATGACGTAATCGGCGATGGTCGCTGTGTTGAGCATGACCTCGACCGCCGGAACTCGCCCGGTGCCATCGGCACGCGGGATGAGCCGCTGCGAGACCACCGCCTCCAGGGTCGAGGCGAGAAGATACCGCACGGACTGGCCCATGTGGGGCGGGAAGAAGGAGAGGACGCGATTGACCGTCTCCACGGCATCGATGGTGTGGAGGGTGGAAAGCACGAGATGTCCGGTATCAGCAGCGGTGAGGGCGATTTGCATGGTCTCTGCGTCCCGGATCTCGCCGATCATGATGACATCCGGGTCCTGACGGAGGATATGGCGGAGGCCTTCGGAGAAACTCTTGGTATCGAGTCCGACCTCCCGCTGGCTCACGTAGGACAGACCGTCCGCGAAGAGGTGCTCGATCGGGTCCTCGAGCGTGATGACGTTCTTGGCCATCGTCGAGTTGACCCAGTGGATCATGGCCGCGAGCGTCGTCGACTTCCCGCTGCCGACCGTCCCCGTAACGAGGACGAGTCCGCGCGGGCGAATCGCCAGGTCCTTGAGCACCGCAGGCAGATTCAGCCCGTCGAAACTCAGATCCTGGACCCCCGAAACCCGGCGAAAGACCATGGCCAGGGTGCCGCGCTGCCGGTAGAAATTCGAGCGGAAGCGGGCAAGACCGGCAATGCCAAATGCAAAATCGATCTCGTTGGCGCTCTCGAATTCCTTGCGCTGACCAGGGGTCAGAAGCTGGTCGGCCACGGCCTCCAGCTCGCGCGCCGTGATCGGCTGCAAATCGAGGCTTCTAAGTGAGCCCTGGATTCGCAGATAGGGTGGACTTCCGACTTTGAGATGGAGATCCGAAGCCCCCAGCTCTACCACGGTCTCCAGAACGGCACGCAGGTCCATGAGCTCCTCCTTCAGGCATGAATCGCCCGCGGGAAGAGCCTGCAACTCCAGTGCCGTCCGGGAACCTGGTTTCGATCAACGTGTCCCGGGATGGATCAGCCCCCCCGGACCGCGCCGGCGCTTCTCGAGAACGGGAGTGCGATCAGGCCGCGGGATCGATCAGGAAGAGCACCTGACCGTACTCAATAGGCTGCTTGTTCTCGACCTTGACCGCCACGACGCGCCCGCGAACATCGGATTCGATCTCGTTCATGAGCTTCATCGCTTCGACGATGCAGACGGTCTGTCCCACCTCCACGACCTGACCCGCCTCGACGTAGGGGGCGGCATCGGGCGCCGGCGACCGGTAGAACGTGCCGACCATGGGCGACTTGATGGCGACGAGATTGGCGTCCGGGGCCGACACGGCGGGCGCCTGCATCGGGGCAGGCACGGGCGGGGCCGCGCTCGAAACCGCAGCTGGCGCCTGCGGGGCGGAGACCATGAGGTCTCGCCCGGCCGAGCCGCCTCCATTCGTCCCGGCAGCCGGGCGCGGCGTGTTCTTGGTCAAGCGCACGCGCCCCCCCCACCATCGAGCGACTTCGATCTCGTGGAGGTCACTTTCCTCGAGCAATCGGATCAGTTTGCGGATCTCGTCCACGTGCATGGGTTCCTCGCAGGGCCGCCTATCTCGTGGGTCCCACCGCTCGGCTCCGGTGCGGCTCGCTGCCGGAGGGTAGGGCCCGATCCGCCCTCGGGCCCCAAGGCCCTCACCACCGCAAGGGGCACCGGTTCGTTTCGATCATCCGTCCTGGACGGCCTGAAAGTAGTGCTTGAAGGCGCGTACGGCAAGCAGGTATCCGGCCGGCCCGAAGCCGGAAATCGTCCCCAGCGCGATGCCGCTGACCACCGACATCCGGCGGAACTCCTCGCGCCGTGCCAGGTTGGTGAGATGGACTTCGATCACCGGGAGCGCCACGGCGAGCAAGGCGTCCCGCAGCGAGATGCTGGAATGCGTGAGCCCTCCGGGATTGACGATGAAAGCATCCACTTCCCCCCGCGCCGAGTGAATGCGATCGATAAGACCACCCTCGTGGTTGGACTGGAAGCTCTCGACGCCGATATCGAGCTCGGCGCCGAGCGAGCGCGCCTCTTCCATCGCCTGGTCCAGCGAGACGTTGCCGTAGATCTCCGGCTCCCGTGTCCCGAGCAGGTTCAGGTTGGGACCGTTCAAGATGAGGATCTTCCGCATGGCCTCACGCATCACGTGGCGGGGCCTCGTCCACGCCCTCGGCAGATCGATCATCCTCAGGTTTGGGGCGCGGCATCGAACCTGGCGTGCCGGCGCGTCCTTCCTCGTGCATGAGCCGCTCGAGCCAGCGCCGGTACCCGGAGAGCGCGGATGAGCGTCCTGCCGTGCGGGCGCCGGCCGCTGAAGAGGCGGCCGGAGGCGATCCGAGAGCACGCGAGCTCGGCCCCCGCGTCCCGGCCTCGGCCCTGTGTGGAGCAGCGGCCTTCGGCGCCTTGGCTCGGCGCGTCGGCGCCGTCCTGGCGGCCGCCTGGCGACGAGCCCTGCCCACCGACCGATCGGGCACCGGCCGATCCCAGTCGAGGTCGTGCGGCGGAGGCTCGAAGATCCCGGCCCCCGGCCTTGGCTCCGGTGGCAGAACGCTGGCGGAACCTCGTGGCGGACGGGACACCTCCGGGCGGCGCGAGCGAGGATCGTAACGATTCATCCGCTTGCGGGCCGGTGATCGCTCGGCCGCATGGTCGCGTGGAACCGCGTCGGGCGCCTCGCCTCTGATCCTGGGTGGCAGGACGGGCTCGAGGCCGGCAGTACCCGCCTCGCCCTCGGCCGGTTCGAGGAGGGTTGCAAGCGCCTCCTGTGCAGCGAGATCGAACGGCACGAGCTTGAGCAGGGTCCGATAACAGGTGGCCGCATCGGTCCGCCGGCCCTGCCGGGCATGCAGGATGGCCAGGCAGCGCAAGGCCAACGCATTCTCGGGATCGCGGCGAAGGGCGCTCTCGAGCACACGCCGGGCGGCGCGAAGCTCATCGAGGGCGAGGTAGCACTGCCCCAGAACCACCCAACCGCTCAGGCTTTCAGCCTCCCGCGCCAGGCCCCGCCGGATGACCTGAACCGCCTCCAGGAGGCGGCCGCCATCACGCAGCGCTCCACCTAGAGGAAGGAACCACAGACCCTTGGGATCCTCGGACTCCAGCCGGCGAAGTTCCGCAATACGCTCGGCGAGAGTCGGAGGATCGAGGGAGGGGCCAGCGGACTCCTCGGCACCGCGCCGGGTGGCGAGATGTTCCTTCCCATGCCTCACCCCGCGGGGCCGAGGGGGGCCGGCTGGCCGACCATTCATCGTCTCTATTCCATTGTAATGGAGGAAATTGCGCGTTTGAGGCAAGCGTCCATCGGCTGCTCGTGCACGCTAGCAGAGCCCACTTGGGGAGTCAACACGACGCGGAGCCTCCCTGCCCGCACCTTCTTGTCGTACCGCAACTTATCGAGGAGCTCGGACACCTGGAGCCCGGATGCCCTGAGCGGCAGGCCTGCACCCTCGAGAAGTCGGTTCTGGCGGTGGATCGCATGCGGTTCGGCGAGTCCACGCTCGACGGCAAGGCGTCCCGCCGCCACCATGCCGAGGGCAACCGCCTCGCCGTGGCGGAAGCGCCGGAATTCCGTCGCGGCCTCGATGGCATGTCCCACGGTGTGTCCGTAGTTGAGGAGCGCCCTCAAGCCGGACTCGCGCTCGTCGGCGGCCACGATGCGCGCCTTCAATCGCACCGCCCCGCCGATCGCTCGCTTGAGGGCGGGGAGCGAAAGCTCACGGATCTCCGGCATGCGTTGCTCCAGGAAGGCGAACAGACGGGCATCCCCGATCATCCCGGCCTTGATGACCTCGGCCAGTCCGCTCTGGAACTCGCGTCGCGGAAGCGTGGCCACACATTCAAGCGGGGTGAACACGAGTCGCGGCTGATGAAACGCGCCGACCAGGTTCTTGCCGCCGGGGAGGTTGACTCCGACCTTGCCTCCGATCGCGGCATCCACCATGGCGAGCAAGCTCGTCGGGATCTGGATCAGGGCGATTCCACGGAGGTAGGTCGCTGCCGCAAACCCTCCGAGGTCCCCGATCACCCCGCCGCCCAAGGCGACCAGGGTGTCGGCGCGGTCGAGGCCGCTCGCCAGCAAGCGATCGAGAACCCAGCCCAGGCGGCGAAGCGACTTCTGGCGCTCACCTGCCGGAATCACGGCTCCCGCGACCTCGATCCCGACCCGGCGCAGCGCGGCGGTGACACCGCCAGCGTAGATGGGAGCCACATGGTGATCGCTGAGCACGAAGGCTCGGGGACCGAGTTCCAGGCGATCGAGCTCGGCCGGCATGGCATCGAGCGAATCGGCAACGACGACATCGTAGGAACGGCCAGCCAGCGGTACACGGATGCGGAGCGGCCGCTC
Organism: Candidatus Eiseniibacteriota bacterium; assembly: GCA_963823555.1. Taxonomy (GTDB): domain Bacteria; phylum Eisenbacteria; class RBG-16-71-46; order CAVPCR01; family CAVPCR01; genus CAVPCR01. The sequence goes on from CAWGMA010000001.1 coordinate 1,909,417, forward strand.
CGCCGCCCCCCTGCCCCGCCGCCTGGGATCGACCTGGGATCGAATTCGTGGCATGGCCCCCTCACCACCGGAAGAATGCCATCAGCGGCGTGTCCGGTGGTCCTCGAACGTGAGCGCGATCGCCTCGAGCTGCCGCAGGAGCTCGACCTTCGACTTGATGGGCTCGAACACGGCAAGATCGATCATGATGAAACGGCCCGCGTCGACGAAGCAATAGGTGCGGAACGGTCCTCCGATCGTGTAGCGGTCGTTTTGCCAGACTCCGACCAGATGATGAGCCGGATGACCGAGAAACGTCGTCGCCTCGACCCGGGTTCGCGCCGAGTCAACGAAATCTCCCTGATAGTAGCTGGCAGCCAGCCGGGCCCGGATCGCCACGCAGCTGTCCGCGGCCGGCAGCGCCACCACCCCATCCTGCCAGTGCACGAAGATCAGCCGCGCGCCGCCCTCGCGCATGAAGAAGCGCACGAACCCGGAATCGGCGCCGATCCCGCTGCGATAGCCGGCGGGAATCCTGAGCGACCAGCCGTAGCGATCCGCGAGCTCGCGGCGGAGCGACTCCTGTTCACCGGCCAGGTAGAGGAGGTCGGGAATCTGTCGGATCACCTGCGCTTCGAAGGCGGCATAGATGGAATCGCTCGCGACGCGGACCGCCGCCGCCAGGGTCTCCGCGCCCGGCGCCGCCACCACGAGGACCGTTTGCCCCTCGGCCCAGACATCGCCATAGACTGCGAATAATTGCTCGCCTGATCGGAAATCGGCGAGGCCCTCGCGGCCCAGCGTGCGGGACACGAGTTCCGTGGTCGGCCCCTCCTGGTCGAGATCCGCAACGAGGATCAGATTCCGCCAGGAGCGGACGGTGGAGAATCGATGTCCAGGCTCGACATCGATCACGAACGCGGGCTCAGGCCGCGTGGTGAGAACGGACCGTCCGATGGCCGCCTCGACCGCGGCGACGGCCGGGGAATCCGCTCGGAGGTCCGTGACGATCGTGGCCTCGACATTGGGGCCCACGGCGCGCCGCGGCAGCTGCCCGCAGGCTTCGATCAGCAGCAAGCCGGTGCTCAGAACAATGGAGATGATGCATGCGGGGAGGAGCGTGCGGCGGCGCTCGGACACGTGATACCAGCCCCCCTGGTGACGGGAGCGCTTGGCGCCCGCCCTGGGTCCCAGATCGTCAGGACCCGGATCCGGCGCGCAGCTGCTCCTCGAGCCCATCGATCTCGCGTTGCAGCTCATCGATTCGCCGGTGGATCGCTTCGCGTTCCGCATCCGCTTCTTCGTCTGCGGAGCCCGGTCCGGGTGGAGTCGCGCCCACGGTCACCTCGCGCGTCAGGCGGAGATCGCCACGCAGCAGCTCCACCGTGCAGCGTGTTCCCGGTCGGGTCTGAGCCACCAGTCGTACCAGCTCTGCCTGGGCACGCACGGTAGCACCGCAGAAGGAGAGAATGACATCTCCGGCCTCGATGCCAGCAGCGGCCGCAGGGCTCCCGGGCAGGGTCGCGAGGATGAGAACGCCGCTCTCGAAGTTGAGCAAATCCTTGAGTCCGGGGGCCGGCGTGCGCACGCGCACACCGAGATACCCGGCCGCCGCGGTGCCATGCTGAGCGAGATCGAGCGCCACCTGCTGGGCTCGGTCGATCGGAATGGCCACGCTCATGGTGGCCGGGAGGGGACGCGGCGGGCTGGCGGCGGGATCGGCGGCACCGGCGGCGGCACCTGATCCAGAGGAACCGCCCGCGCTCTCGGCGGACCAGGTGGAGATGGCTCCCAGGACCACACCGACCACCTCCCCGTCGGCATTGGCGACGGCTCCACCCGTGTTCCCCGGGTAGAGCTGCGTGCTCATCTCGAGCAGGCAGGGCTCCGCAGCCGCACTGGCTACGGCGGTGAAGGCTCCGAAGGCGAAATTCGGAAAATCGCCGGAGCTCTCGCCGACCACGATGGCCCATCCCCCACGCTCGAGCCGGGATGGCTGGCCGAACGGAGCCGGAGACAGACCCTCGGGATTCACCTTGAGCAAGACGAGATCGTGAATGCGATCGGCACCCAGGAAGACAGCTGGACGTTCCGTACCATCATGAGCGCGCACGAAGAGGTTACGGCTCGAGCCGATCACGCTCGTCGTCGTCAGGATGTGCCCCTCGCCATCGATCACCACACCCGAGCCGACATTCTTCTGGAGCTTGCTCCCGGCGTTCGTGCTCGAATCCGCGCCGCGCCGGCCCAGGCTCGTGTAGGCAATGACCGTCACCACGGAGGGCCGTACGTCCTCGACGACGCGCCTGAACTCCTGCTCGCAGCTGCGCAGATCGCCGGCGACGGCGGGGGTGGACACCACCAGAGCCAGGAACAGGGCCGCCGGGCATCTTGTCAAGAGGGAGCGGAGAAATGTCTCCCGCACCGCACCGACACCTAGGGTCGACGTGTCCCGGTTGCCCAGCGTTGGGCGCCGGGCAACCCGAGCCCCCCTGACGACATAGCGGTTCATCATCAATGCCAGATCGATAGCTAGAAGGTCATCGTCTCCCCGGAGACAACGGCACTCGCCGGCAATTGCTCCACCGGTCGTCCGTTGATGAGATGCAGGATGTACTCCTCGCGAACAACGGCAGGCGGCCCTTCTGGAGCAGCCTCGATCGGCTGTCCGTTGACGTACCAAGGAGCCACATCACGGCCCACCGGCGTCGCATCGACCGCTGCAGTCCGGTTACGATCCGTTCGACCCGGCTCCGCATCGCCGCTGGCGGGCGAGGCGGGAGAATTCGGCACATCCGCGCTCACGACCTGGATATCCCCCTCGGCCCTGGCTGCGGTCGCCCTGGGCGAACGCTTCGTTTCGGACGGAGGGGCGGACGGCGGTGTCGCCGCCTCCGCGGTCTGGGCGAGCTGGGCGGGCTCTTCTTCGATCGGGATGACGACCGGGGCCGTCGGCGTCAGCTCGGGCCCGGCCTCCGGCATCTGGGCGATCGTCGGCCCTCCCGCCGGCTGGTTCTGGTCTGCCGACCTCATGAGCAGCACACCGCCGCCACCGCCGACCAGGAGCGCTACGACGAGAGCTCCGGCGGGTGCCGGCATCATGACCGCGGCGGCCAGCTCGTCCCACCACTCCGCGAACGATGCGATCACATCGCGCCAGCGTCCGCGGGGATGGTCTTGCTTCGCCTCGGCCGCGATCCGCTGCATGAGGCGTTCCTCGAACTCCGGGCTGCCTTCGACTCGCGGCACCCAGCGCACGAGATTCATGGCCTTCTGCATGGCGAACATGGCGGTCGAGCAGCGGGGACAGCGAGCCAGGTGGGCGGCAACTCGCCGCCGCTCTTCCTCGCTGAGCTCCTGCTCGAGATAACCGGAGAAGTTCGCCTGCGCATGGCGACAATTCATAGGTAGTCAACCCTCACTAGGGATTCAAGCTTGTCTTTCACCATGAGCCTAGCCCGGTTGATTCTCGAGCGGACCGTACCCCCCGGAATCCCGAGCACGCGACTCACCTCCTCGTAGGCCAGGCCCTCGAGATCGCGGAGGATGAGGGCCAGCCGGTAACGCTCGGGCAAGGACTCGATCGCATCGAGAATGAGCACCTCGAGCTCCTTCCGCTCGAGGGCATGCCCGGGTCCGGGGTCGCGGTCGGCAAGCGTGTGCGCGATGCTCGTCCCCGGTTCCCTTTCTTCATCCATCGACACGACGCGGCGGTGACGAACCTTGCGACGGATCTCGTTCTTCGCCAGGTTGGCTGCGATCGTGAAGATCCACGTTGAGAACTTGCCGCTCTTCCGGTATCGCTCGCGGTTGCGATAGACGCGGATGAAGACCTCTTGCGAGATGTCCTCGGCGCGATCGGCGTCGCCCACGAACCGCGTGATCAGGTTGATGATCCGGGGCCGGTAGCGGGACACCAGGATGCGGAAAGCGTCCTCGGAACCCTGGGCGCAGCGAACCATGATCTCCTCATCAGAGAGATCCTTGAGGCCTTCGATCTCGGGGTCGCGCCCGCCCACTTTCAAAGCAAGGTTCCTCACGTCGCCAAGTACAGTCCGGAGCGGCAGTTGGTTCCGGCTCCCGGACTCGTTCGCTCCGGGTCGGGGCCGCCGGCCGGCCACGCCTCCCCACGTTACCACCCCTTTTGGGGCTCGGCTGGCCGGGAGCGGCGCGGCGCGAGCCCGTCCAGCCGGGAGGGCTCCCTAGATATCGGACGGCCAAGACGGGTTGGCCTCGAGGACTTCCCACTCGATTCGAAGCCAGTTGCCAGCCACTGGAGCCTTCAGATCCAGTCGAGAGGCAATCGGTAAGCCATTGACATTCTTGATGCTATCAAATCTGACCAGGAGCTGGGTGCGCCCCCTGGGATCCTGGCGCTCGAGGCGGCGAAGGGATGGAGGATCGCCCGCCACCTTGGCGGTCTCGCTGGAGCCATCGGGGAATAGGGCTCTCAACTCCACATCGCCCGCCGAGCCCCGGGCTTCCACGATCGTCCCCTCCGGCCAGCGGGCCCGAATCCGGGGCAGGCCGTAGAGGAGCATCTCGAGGTCGGCAACACCGGCCCCCACCCCTAGAACGGGGGCAAAGACCTCGTCCTCCTCGACGGCCACTGGAGAATCGCTGCCTTCCTGCCAGGTGAGGCCCGAGGGGTCCGCCCGGAGGATGGCGCGCGCTCCCAGGAGCCCGAAGGCCCCCGAGAACTCGATGTCGGCCCGGACCTGGTGGGGGATGCGATGGATAACGCGCAGCCTCCCCAGACCATGGCGGCCATCGATACGAGCTTCGAGGCGACCGCTGGCAAGCCAGCCCTGGATCGAGTCGATCCCGCTCTCAGCCGGCGCCACCGAGGTCAAGACAAAGCGATCCGGATCGATGGGTGGAGGCGGGGCACAGGCGACGTGGAAACCGAGCGCGAGAACCACGAGAACGTGCCCACTACTCAGACCAGCCCCGCTGCCCCGGACGGGCGAGCTGTCCGCTCTCAGACCGACCACTGCTCGCACCGCCACCCCATTTCCCAGAAAGCGAGCTCATAGCGACTGGAGGTCAGGAATGCCGCGGCCGCCCGCGACCTGCCCTCGGGTCCCAGATCCGCGGCCACACGATCCATCACCTCGCGACACCAGGCCGCGAGCCGCGTGAATTCGGCGCTCGAGTACATGTCGATCCAGCGGCCATAGCGCGGGTCCGCCGGCCGCCGGCCGCGCGCCAGGCGCTCTCCGATCTCGGCGAAGCCCCACATGCACGGCAGGAGCGCGGCGATGAGCTCGGCGTAGTCGCCAAGTTCCGCCATCCGGAGCAAGAAATCAGTGTAGCCCTGAGTGACCGGTGCCATGGGTACGGCCTCGAGCTCATCCGCCGTAATCCCGAACTCGGCGACGTAGCACCGATGCAATTCCATCTCGGTGACCAGGGTCTCGTGGAGAAGACCGGAGAACCGGGTCATGGTCTCGAGGTCAGGACTCCGGGCCGCCGCGATCGCCAGCAATCGCGAGTACTCGATCAGATACAAGTAGTCCTGCATGATCCAGAACTTGAACTGATCGAGGGATAGCGTGCCGTCACCGATGCCGCGCACGAAGGGGTGATGGTGCTGCGCCTCCCAGACAGGAGCGGCTTGCTCTCGAAGATCATCGCTGAATCGGCGGACCATCGCTTTCTCCTCCGAGGCCGGCCCCGCGGCCGCGTCAGACCGGCGGGTGCCGGAGACGCATTATCGCAAACCGCACCGCGGATGGCGATAACCGCTCAATGTGCATTCGGGGGCGCCTGGTACGAATCTCGCTCCATATACCTCCCCGGCCGTTTCCCGTGCGCTCGGCGTTTCGAAGCGCACGGTATGCGCTCGCTATTGCAATGGTGGTTCGCGCCGGGACAAGGCGCCAAAGGAGTGGATCTTTGCAGTCTCGCCACCACGCTCGGGCCATCGCCGGGTCCGATGCTTCCTACAACCGGGCGATGGAGCACATTCACCGCAATCAGTTCCGTCAGGCGACCAAGGCCCTCGCCGAGGCCCTGCGCGGGGCGCCCGACAACCCCTACTACCTGTCGGCGTACGGCCTCTGCCTCGCCCGCGAGGGTCGTGATTTCGAGACCGCCGTCCGCCTCTGCCGGCTGGCCGTCAGCATCGTCCCTTACGACACCCAGCTCCGCGTCAGCCTGGGTCGCGTCTACCGGTTGAAGGGTGACAATGCTGCCGCCTATTCGATGATCTACAACGCATGGGACCATGATCAGCGGCATGCCGGCGCCGCGATGGAGCTCAGACGCATGGGGATTCGCCGTCCCCCGGTGATTCCATTCCTGCACCGCTCTTGCTTCCCCAATCCGATGCTCGGCAAGCTCCGAGCACGGATCGAACGCGGCCTCGCGCAGTCTCTGGTGCGCCGAGCGAAGCGCAGCCAGGCGCTCGACGAGATCACGGAGCCGTCACCGGCTCAAAGATGAGGAAGTACTGATACGGCAGGAAGTCGAGCGACTCGACCAGAACGTACCCCGCGGCAGTCAGCTCCTCGGTCACCCCTTCCGGGGAGATCTTGTGCCCGACAGGCGGCCCCACCGGCAAGTCACCGGCCTTGTAGTCCACGATGGCGAGGCGGCCACCGGGCGCCAGCCGATCACTCAGGCGACGGAAGTAGTCCCGCCTGCCGTCGATGTGGTGGTACGTGTTGCAGAGAAAGACGAGATCGAGCCCCGAGGGCAGGTTGGGATCGTCGGGCTCACCGAGAATGGCCTCGACCTGCGGGGTGTGTTCATCGCGCGCCCGCTCATTCATGTACGCGACCATGCCGGGCTCGATATCCACGGCCTTGACGGCCCCTGAATCCCCGACCGCCGCCGCGAAGAAGCGGTTGAAATAGCCGGTTCCCGCTCCGATGTCCGCAACCGTGGCCCCGGGACGAAGGGCGAGCGCCTCGACCACGGCCTCCGGCTGCTGCCACTCGGCGCGCGCCGAGTCATCGAAGACCCGGGACCACTCCTCGGCTCCATCGAAGCCATGGCGCACCGTGGCGCTGTCGCTCGATACCCGGTGCTCCGCGGCCAGGACGCCACCCACCAGGAGCGGAACCAGGATCGTCCCGGACCATCTCCACAGCGTTCGCTCCCGTCGCCTCATGTTCAACGCCTCCTCCTATCCTTGGCCTGCGGGCCTGCCGGCCCCCGGCTCCGGACCTCGGCGCGCTCCCCACCGCATCCACCGGGCCAGTGCCGTTAAGTGGACCAGGCGGCCGCTCACCCCCTCATTCCGGCGATTCGGCCACAACTCCTTGCCAGCCCGAAGGCTACAGCTTTAGATGCCCCAGTCTGCGGTCCGGATCGCGAATTCGGGCCCGACCGAGGACCGGGGTGTTCCCCCCCGATGGCCCCGCGTCCTCCAGATCTTGCTAGGGAGCTATCGAAACTCAACTTGATTCCCACAGGTCCCGGAATCTTCCACTTTGCCGTCCCGGCCCCCGCGCCCGGCTTCATGTGTCCCAACGTCGGCGCGACCTGGGTTCCCGAGCCTCCGGCACCACCGGCCAGGCGGGATGCGGCTTGCTCGAGTCACTTACTGGCTTGGTCGAGAACCGGTGCTTTGCCCGAACCGGAGGCCCCGCCGCCTGGCGGTGCTTCTGCTGATGTAAGGAGGACATGCTGATGAGCGTCACCACGGAAGAGACCGTGCGCCCGATCGTGGGGACCGGAAATGGAAGCGAGATGACGGCCAATCCCCCCCTGCCGTTCGATCTGAGCGCCTTCGAGACGCCCGACAAGCCGGTGAACCAGAACGGCACCGCGAAGCTCGACCTGAAGAAGCGGATCCTGAAGACCATGGATCTCGCGCTCGCGATCACGGCCCGCGGGATCTTCAACGCGATCCAGCTCATCAACCGCCATCGTCCAAATCCGGCATTCACGCCCAAGTGGTCGGACAAGCCACTGCTCAAGTCCTGGGAGCGATCCAAGCCCACCCTCGGCTGGCCGCGCGAGACCGATTCTCTATGCCCGAAGTGCGTCCAGGAGGCGCGGGCGAAGATCCTCGCCGGCGATGAGGACTACACCATCCTCGTCAACGACAAGGTGGGTGAGATCAAGGCCCAGATCATCGAGCGCGACGGGCAGGTCTGGATGATCAAGGACTGTCCGCGCCACGGCCACTTCGAGGACCTGATGGCGATCGACTCCAAGTTCCTGGAGTGGATCGAGAAGAACTTCCCGGGCCGCGATATTCGCGCCCACAACGACGAGACCCTGCATAACCACGGTTCGAGCACCATCCAGTTCGGTCGCGGCTCGGTCCTCACCGTGGACCTCACCAATCGGTGCAACATGATGTGCGATCCGTGCTTCATGGACGCGAACCAGGTGGGGTTCGTCCACGAGCTCAACTGGGATGACATCAAGGAAATCCTGGACAACGCGATGACCATCAAGCCGCGGCGGCAGATGTCGGTCCAGTTCTCCGGAGGCGAGCCCACGATCTCGCCGCACTTCCTCCGCGCCGTCAAGTATGCCCGGGACCTCGGCTTCAACAGCGTGCAGGCGGCCACCAACGGCATCGAATTCGCCAAGAGCAAGGACTTCGCCCACGCCGCCGCCAAGGCCGGCCTCCGCTACGCCTACCTCCAGTTCGATGGCATCGGCAACGACGCCAACAGCCATCGTCACATCGGCAACCTGTTCGACGTCAAACTCAAGGCAATCGACAACCTCTACGAGGCCGGCGTCGCCGTCATCCTGGTGATCACCGTCGTCAACGGCGTGAACAACGACCAGGTGGGACCCATCGTCCGCTTCGCTCTCGACAATCCGAAGAAGATCGCGTTCCTGGCCTTCCAGCCGGTTTCGTTCACCGGTCGCGACGAGGAGATCACCGATGATCGCCGGCTCCGCCAGCGCTACACGCTGTCGCACCTGGCCTACGACGTGAAGGCACAGACCGGGATCGGCGAGCCGCGGCGTGACTGGTTCCCGATCTCGCTCATCGGACCCTTCTCGGCCTTCGCGGACCTGGTCCACGGACCGGGCGCCGACTGGGGACAGATGAGCTGCGGCTGCCATCCCAACTGCGGGGTGGGTACGGCGGTTCTCGTCAACAAGCAAACCAAGGAGTACGCGACCGTTCCTCAGTTCCTCGATGTCCCTTCGCTGGTCGCCGACGTCAACAAGATCACCGATGCCGGCCGCGGCAAGTGGTTCTCGAACCTCATGATGGGGCTCGCGCTGCTCAAGAACTACCGGCCCTTCTCCGCGCCGCCCAGCCTGACCCTGCTCGATCTCCTCAAGAAGTGGGACAAGTCGTTCGGGCTGACCGGGCGCGATTACGGCTCCCTCGAGTACAAGGATGTCTGGAAGCGGCGCGAGGACCCCTGGAACTTCCTCTTTGTCGCCGGAATGTGGTTCCAGGACCTCTTCAACTACGACTTCCGCCGGACCGAGATGTGCATCATCCCCTACGCCACCCAGAAGGGAGAGATCTCCTTCTGCGCCTACAACACCGGGCATGGCTGGCGGAACATCATCGAACACATGCACATGAACGCAACCGTCGCCCAGTGGTACAAGGAGCATGGTAAGCACGAGGTCTTCGCCGGTGGCAAGGATGTACCGCTCGAGGATTACGAGCACGCACTCGTCATCAATGCCGAGGACGCAGCACGGGTCCGCGATCGCGGGGAAGCGCCGCTGACCGCTCATGAGGAGCGGCTTGCGGCGCGCAAGGCGGCCCGTCAGGCCCAGGTCGTGCGCCAGTACTACGAGGAAGCGGTTCTCAAGAAGAAGCGCGCCGACCAGGGTGTCGTCACGTTCAAGCTCGGCGGAAATGGCCATGGCGACCACGGTGGCAATGGCAACGGTCACGGCAACGGCAACGGCAATGGCAACGGTCATGGCCAGGCCGGCGCCCCCGGCAACGGCTCGGGGGCCGAGACCCATTCCCAGAGCTAGGGCCTGCCCACGCATGGAACGGTCTTGACGAGAGCGGCCATCGGGCCGCTCTCGTCATTGGGCCGTCGCCCCTGATTTCGCGTCACCCCGAGGAGCGGAGTCGTGAGCCTGGCCGATCGTGAATGCCCCCCATGCCACAGCGGGACCCCACCTCTCCGGGGACACGCGCTGACCACGCTCAAGGTGGAACTCGACCCGGAGTGGGTCGTCGTGGATGAGCATCACCTTGCCCGGGAGATTCGCTTCCCCGACTTCCGTACCGCGTTCGAGTTCGTCCGTCAGGTGGCTGAACTGGCCGACGCCGCGAACCATCACCCGGACATCCATCTGGCCTGGGGTCGGGTCCAGATCACGATCTGGACTCACTCGATCGGCGGGCTCTCCGAGAGCGATTTCGTCCTCGCCGCCAGGGTCGACCGCCTGCCCGCCACCGCCTGAATCGCTGCCCGGTTCTTCTTCCCCGGCCTTCCGGATCGCGTTAGACTGCCCTGCCCCGTTCCGCGCGGCAGTCGTTCCCGCTGCCGCAGGGAGAAGCGGATCATGGATGACGCGGCTCTTCTCGTTCACCGCCTGCACTTCGCCTTCACCATTACCTACCACTACCTCTTCCCGCAGCTGACGATGGGGCTCGCCCTCCTCCTCGTCATCTTGAAGACCCTCGCCCTCCGCACCGGGCAGGCGGTCTATGACGACAGCGCACGGTTCTGGGGGCGCATCTTCGGCATCAACTTCGCCCTCGGTGTGGTCACCGGAATCCCGATGGAATTCCAGTTCGGAACCAACTGGGCGCAGTTCTCGCACAGCGCTGGCGCGGTCATCGGCCAGCTGCTGGCCATGGAGGGGATCTTCTCCTTCTTCCTCGAATCGACCTTCCTCGGGCTCTTCCTCTTCGGTGAGCGGCGACTGGGCCCGCGCGGACACTGGTGGGCCGCTTTCATGGTGTTCCTAGGAGCCTGGGCTTCCGGCTACTTCATCGTCGCCGCCGATGCTTGGATGCAGCGCCCCGTGGGGTACACGATCACGCCTGAGGGAATGATCGAGCTCGCGAGCCTGACGGCGCTTCTCTTGAACGAGTGGGCGCTCTGGCAATACGCGCACACCATGCTGGGGTCGGTGGTCACCGCCAGCTGCGCCATGGCCGCCGTGGGAGCCTTCTACCTGCTATCCCACCGCCTAACCGCCCACGGCCGGGTCTTCGTCCGACTCGGTGTCGCCGCCGGGCTCCTTGCCTCCATTCTCCAGGCCTTCCCTACCGGCGATCGCCAGGGCCAGATGGTGGCCCGCCATCAGCCGGTCACGCTGGCCGCCATGGAGGGTCTGTTCCACACCGAATCCGGAGCTCCTCTCGCCCTCGTCGGCCAGCCCGACATGAGCCGTCTCGAGCTCGACAATCCGATTCTCGTTCCGCGCATGCTGAGCTTCCTCACCTACCAGCGCTGGCAGGCCGAAGTCGCCGGGCTCACGGACTATCCCGTCGCGGACTGGCCGGACAACGTGCCGCTCGTCTACTACAGCTATCACATCATGGTCGGGCTCGGAACGCTCTTCATCGCCTTGATGTCGGTTGCTGCGTTCCTCCTGTGGCGGGGGCGACTGTTCTCTTCCCGCGCCGTCTTGTGGGCTCTCCTGCTGAGCTTGCCCTTCCCCTACATCGCCAACACGGCGGGCTGGATCACGGCGGAGGTCGGTCGTCAGCCCTGGCTCATCTATGGGCTCATGCGCACGCGAGAAGGCGCTTCGGCGCAGGTTTCAGCTGGAAACGCCTGGTTCACCTTGCTCGGCTTCCTCGGCCTCTATACGGTGCTCTCGGTGCTCTTCCTGTTCATGATCCGGCGCGAGATCGAGCGCGGCCCGGTGCCCTCCGCCGGCCCCGCCCGGCCCGCGTAGGAGCAAAGCGATGGAGACAGTCTGGTTCAGCCTCATCGCCTTGATGATCACGCTCTATGTCGTCTTCGACGGCTTCGACCTCGGCACCGGCATGGTGCAGCTCATGGTGGCGCGGACAGCGGAGGAACGGCGACTCATCCTCCGCACCATCGGTCCGGTGTGGGACGGCAACGAGGTCTGGCTGCTCGCCGCGGGAGGCTCGCTCTACTTCGCCTTTCCCCTGCTCTACGCCTCGGGGCTCTCTGGATTCTACCTGCCGATCATGATCGCGCTCTGGTTGCTCATCCTGCGCGGTATCGCGGTCGAGTTCCGCAACCACCTCGCCGGCCCGATCTGGGCGCCATTCTGGGATGCGGTCTTCGCTCTCGCCAGTGCGCTCCTTGCGCTCACCTTCGGGGCGGCCCTGGGCAACGTCGTTCGCGGCGTCCCGCTGGATGCCGCTGGCACCTTCTTCGTCCCCCTGTGGACCGATTTCCGCGTCGGTCCCCAGCCCGGCGCGCTCGACTGGTACACCGGGCTCGTCGCCCTGGCAGCGGCCGCCGCGCTCCTGGTGCATGGCGCCTCCTGGGTGGCCATGAAGGCTCCGCTTGCCCTGGCCGCGCGGGCCCGAAACCTGGCCTGGCGATCCTGGTGGCTCGTCGCCGTCCTCACCATCGGCGTCACCATCGCCACTTTCAACGTTCAACCGCAGATATCGATCAGCCTCGCCGCCACCCCCCTCGGTTTCCTCGGTCCTGCGCTCGCCCTGAGCGGCATCGCCGCCGGCCTCGTCCAGATCCGACGTCGAGCGGATGTGCTGGCCTTCCTCGCCTCGACCCTGTACCTGATCGGCATGCTGGGCAGCGTCTTCGTCGGCCTCTATCCAGTCATCCTCCCGGCCAGCGGCGACCCCACGCTCGCTCTCACGGTTGAAAATGCCGCGGCCGGGGAGCATGGCCTCCGGGTCGCCCTTCGGTGGTGGATTCCGGGCATCCTGCTGGTCGCCTCGTACTTCATCCTCACCTATCGCCACTTTTCCGGCCGCGTGAGCCCTGCCGCGGAAGGGCATTGATCGGTCCCTCCCCGTCATGTGGCGGCACCGCTGGCCACGACGGCTCGTGACACGCCTGCGAGCTGAGCCTACAATGCACCCCCATGGGTGGGATTGTGGGAATCGTCGGAGCGCCGGAACCAGTCGAGGCACGGGTCGTCCTCGCCATGCGCGATCGCCTTGCTCACCGCGGGCCCGATGATGCGGGAATCGCCTTCTCCCGGGATGGACACACGGCATTCGGCCACCGCCGGCTCGCCATCCTCGACCCGAGCCCCGCCGGCCACCAGCCGATGCAGAACCGCGGACGCACGCTTCTTGCCACCTACAACGGCGAGATCTACAACTTCCGGGAGATCGGCGCCGAGCTCGAGCGAGCCGGATACAGCTTCTTGAGCCGCTCCGACACCGAAGTGCTGCTCGCTGCATTCGAACACTGGGGGCTCGACGCCGTGGAGCGCCTCCACGGCATGTTCGCCTTCGCGCTGTGGAGCGAGGAAATGCGCGAGTGCATGCTCGTGCGTGACCGCGTCGGCATGAAGCCGCTCTACTACGCGATCGTCAACGGCGTTCTCTACTTCGCTTCCGAAGCCACCGCCCTGCACGCCGTGCCCGAGATTCCCAAGGACCTCGACCCGGCGGCTCTCGGCGATTACCTGGCCTACGGCTATGTCCCCGGTTCCCGTTCGATCTGGCGCGGGATCCACAAGCTCCCTCCCGGCCATTTCCTGGTCTTCGCCGACGGCAAGCCGATCATCCGCCGCTACTGGTCCCCTCCCGCCAGCCCCGACCCGCGCACTCCCGCCGATGCCGCCACGCTGCGCTCGGAGCTCGAGGCCGCCGTCCATCTGGCGATGGTATCCGACGTGCCGATCGCGGCGTTCCTCTCCGGCGGCCTCGACTCCTCGACCATCGTGGCGCTGATGCCCGGCGGTGACGAACCGGTGCACTCCTACACCGTCGATTTTGCTGCCGCCGAGCCCTCCGGGGCGGAGGTCGCGCGCCTCGTGGCCCAGCATTGCGGCACGGATCACCGTGAACGCCGGGTCACGCTCGATCTGTCACTCGCCGCCCTGACCCGCGTCATCGCCGCCTTTGACGAACCGATCGCCGACGAGTCGATCGTCCCCGCCTTCTTCATCTCCGAGGAAGTGGCGCGAGATGTGAAGGTCGTCGTCTCCGGCGATGGCAGCCATGAGATCTTCGCCGGCCATCGCCGGTATCCCAAGCTCGAGCGCATCGAGGGGCTGCGCCAGCGGTTCGCCCCGCTGGCCGCGCCCCTGGCGGGAATCGCCCGGTGGCTGCCCAGATCCCGGCCCACGCTGGCGCGGGTGGCCCACCGGTTCGATCTCCTGGGCGGCCCGACGCTCGAGAATTACTTTCGCCAGGTCGGCTACTTCGACGGCGCCTCCCGCGCCGCACTCGTGGCACCGGCTCTCGCTCCCCACATGAGCGATGATGCGCTCTGGCTCTTCCGCGGCTACTGGCGACCGGAGCTGCCCCTCGTGCGCCGGCTGCAATTCCTCGATTTCAACACCTACCTGGCAGACGACGTCCTGCCCAAGCTGGATCGCACCAGCATGCGGCACTCGCTGGAGACGCGGGTCCCGCTCCTGGATCACCGTCTCGTCGAACACGCATTCCGACTCCCGCTGGATGCCATGTATCGGGCGGGGACCGGCAAGCGACTCCTGCGCGAGGTGTCCCGGGATCTGCTGCCCGAGGCGATCCAAGCCGAGCCGCTGCCGGGATTCAGCGCCCCCCGCACGCCATGGCGGGAGCGCGGCCTCGGTGCCTTCGAGGCGGAGCGATTGCGGAACGGATTTCTCCTCGGGCACGGCCTGGTCCGGCGGGCGGGGGTCGAGTCGCTCCTCACGCAACCGGATATCGGCCGCAATTCGAACCGCATCTGGCTCCTGCTGGTCCTCGATCTCTGGCTCGAAGCCCACTTCGGTTGATGCCGGCCACCGCTGCAGCAGCTGCCTTCTCCGCGGATCAGGCCAGGCTGGCGTAGACCTTCGCCCACCGCTCCTCGACCGCCTCCAGCCGGAACCGATCCAGCACGGCGGCGCGCGCTCCAGCACCCAGGCGCCGCCGTCTCTCCGCATCCATCAGGAGCTCCTGGATCGCCGCCGCCAGCGGTCCTGGTTCGGCGGGCGGGACGAGGACCCCGCTGACCTCGCTCTCGATCACTTCCAGGTTGCCGGGCACGGCGGTGGCGACGATGGCCAAGCCACACGCCATCCCCTCCAGCAACACAATCGAGAGTCCCTCGGAACGCGAAGGCTGGACCAAAAGATCGGCCGCCTGGTAGTAGCAGCGGGTGTCGGGGACACGACCCACAAGCGTCATGGATGGGTGCGTCGGGGAGAGTTGCAGAGAACCACGCCCCACGATGGCGAGGCGTGCCTGGGGGCAGATCGATGCCACCGCTGGCCACGCCTCGCAGAGCACGTCGACTCCCTTGACAGGCTCCAGGCGACCGACATAGAGCACCAGGAGCTCGCCATCCCGCAGGCCGAGCTCGCGTCGTGCGCCGGCGCGATCGGCGGCGGGAGCGAAGGTCGCCGTATCGACCCCGGTCGGCACGACCTCGACATTCTCGAGGCCGGCCGCTCGCGCTGCACCGGCCAACGCATCGCTCACGGCAGCCACACGATCCACGATGCGAAGGGCGAGCAACCGACCTCGGCTCCGGAAGTCGCGGCCATCCGGCACATCCCCTCCGACCAGGAGGGCGACGGCCGGCGGCCCCCCCAGCCGGCGGGCCAGAGCCGCCACGACGGCTGGAGTCCGCGCCTGGTGAGCGTGCAGGACGTCGAACCGGCCTCGCCTGCGGAGCGTCCAGCCAAGCGCGGCCAGGAGGAAACCCGGGCCACCGAGAAACCAGGCGCCGACGCGCCTGACGCCCACCGGTCCCATACCGTCGAGTTCCGGCAGACCGCGGCGACGGCGGGTGAGAACCTCCACCTCGTCGCCGGCCCGCACCTGCAGGCGAGACAATTCCTCCACCTGGCGCTCGGCCCCGCCGATGAGCGGTGCGAAGCTGCTGATGATGTGCAGCACGCGCCGGCGTGGCGGTCGTTCCGGTGGCAGGCACTCGAGGATGCGGCGCGCACGACGCACCCAGGCGTCGCCGACGTCCTCGGTATCGGGAACCACCACGATCTTGTCCTGGTCGAGCCCCTCTCCGACGAGGCGCGCCACCTGATCGCTTCCAGAGAGAACGACCCGTTGGACGAGCGGAGAACGCAAGACCGGAAGGTGCCACGGCTCCACCCCCCCGCGGAGACGGGAGGGGACCGCCTCGAACACGTGCTTGACGCCGCCGCGGGCGAGCGCGACCGAGGCGTGAGTGTTCTGACACAGGACCAGTTCCCAGGCGCGCCGGCGTCCCAGGCGGCGCGCCGCGAGACCGAAGAGAATCGAGCCCGCCCTGGTCCCGATGCCCGAGACCGGCACGCGGTGAATGTCGAAGCGATGCTCGATGCCATGGAGGTCGAGGGGATCCCCGGACCGGGCTCGCGGCGTTTCGCGGTCGTGGCCCCGGGCGACCATGAGCGTGACCTCGCTCCCGAGCTCCGCGAAACCGCCGGCCGTGTTCACGACGCGGATGGAATCGGTGGACATCGACGGCACACGCGTGTCGATATCCGCGATGTAGAGGATCTGCCCCAAGAAAAGCCCCTTACGATCACGCGTCAACTCACGTGATGACGCGGCGCATGGCTGCTCCGCATCGAACCATGCTGACGAAGCAGCAAAAGGCCGGCGGATCTTAGTGGAGCCATCAGCACCACGCAACGATCTGCTTCACGCTCGTGATTACATCGAACGGGTTGCCCGCGCCAGCGACGATGCCAGACCATCGGCGATCCGCGCCAGTCGCGAATAGACGCGATCGAAATCCGCAGCATCACCGAAGGCTGGATCTGGAATCTCTGGAGAGACGATTCGCATCGGGTCATACCGTGCTGCCAGTGCGACCTTGCCCGCCGCTTGCGGATAGGCAGCCAGCAGGCGATCACGCTGATCCACGGTCATCACGAGGACGAGATTCGAGCTGGCAACCTGGTTCAGCGTAACCGGCTGCGAACGGTGCGCGGCCAGCTCGACGCCATGGCGCGCGGCCGCTTCACCGGCGAGCGGCGGTGCCGGATGGCCGAGCGCGGCCTTCAGGCCCCCCGATTCGATGGTGACCCGAGTCCCGGCGCCCACAGCACCGAGCCGGGCCCGTAGCCGATGCTCGAGGTACGGGCTGCGACAGATGTTGCCATCGCAGAGGACCAGGACACGATGGGCTCGAGTTCGGCGCGGAGCACCGCTGGCAGCGTGCGTTACGACCGCCAGGCCGAGGCGCAACACGCCCACGACCTTGGCCGCTGCCCGTGCCCCGAAGATCCTGATCTCGGACACAGCCGGAGCGAGATCATCGCCTCTCTCCACCTCGAGATGCTCGCGGCCCAGGAGCCCGAGCCAGGCTCCAAGAAACCAGTCGGGGATCAGGCGCCAGAGCCCCCGCCAACCCTGTTCGCGGCGGGCCGCAAGATCGAGCGTGAGGTGACGCATGCGAAGGCCGACCTGGGGGGTGGATGGTCGCGCCGGCGGGGCGGGAGCGGAGGCATCGCGAGCCAGCTCGACCGCCCTCCGCGGAAGATCAACGCCAGCCGCCATTGCCAGCGCCAGGGTCGGGCTCGGGCCGGGGCGCGCATCGGTGAGCACGAAGTCCCCGTTGCGTTCGATGAACTCGAAGGCGATAAGACCGGTCGCCGGCCCAATGGGCGACACGAAAGCCCGAGCCCGCGCCACCAGTTCGGGATCGACCGCCATGGTCTCGGAATGGCAAGGCTCCAGGCGGAGCGCGCCGCGACCGGCGAGCGCCTCGACCTGGCAGGCGAGAACGGGCTCACCATGCGCCCAGAGGAGATCGAGGATGATCGGCCTTCCCTCCTCGGGGATCTCGGCCACGGCCGGGCCGAGGGTCAGGATCTCGGCGCACGAGCGCAGGAAAGCATGGCAGTCGAAGGCCACCAGGCCCCGCTCACGAGCGCCGCGCCCACCCTTTCCCCATACCACGCGCCTTGCCGGCCGCACCCGGACCGGAAAGGACATCTCCGCGGCCAGGCGTTGCGCCTGATCGAGATCATCGACGGCCACCCCGAGCGGCATCCTGATGCCGGTGGCAGCGGCATGGACCAGGATCTCGCGCCGATCGTTCAGCAGCCCGAGCAGCGCCGCGGACGGCATCACCAGGCGCGTGAGGCCGGCAATCTCGGCGCGCCCGTCAGCCAGAGCAGCCAGAGTCACATCACCGGTAGCGAAGAGGAAAGCGGGACGGCGGCGTTCGAGCTCGGCACGGACCGAGGCGGCGAAGACCGCGGGCTGGCCGGAAAGGGGGTCTGGAAGCTGGACCGAAGCCCGGGTGTGGCGCGAGGAGCGAGCCAGCTCGCCCTCACCTACCGCCAGGGAGACGGCGAATCCCGCCCTCCCCAGCGAACGCACCACCGCCAGCGCAACTCGGTCGGAATCGGCGAGGAGGAGAACCTCCTCAGCCATGATCGGCGGCAGAGCCGGAGAAGGCCATGGCCGGTGCTGCCAAGAGCACCCACAACATCACGACCTCCTGATCCCAGAAGTAGGTCTGGAACAGCCCGGCAACCAGGTACGCGGCAGCCGCGGCCAGGGCGATGAGGAGGAGGTCGCGGCGCGCCACGCGAGCCATCCGACCACGATCGACGGAGTCCACCGCGGCACGCCGCCCCGCAGCCAGCGCGCGGGCAGCGAGCGCGAGCGATCCGGCCACGATCACGAGATAGCCGGCGAGCCCGAGCGGCCCGCCGTCGAGCAGTGCCCGCATCGGATCGGAGTGAGCATGCATGGTCGCCAGGTAGCGCCCGGGAACCTTGTACGCGGGAAACAGCTCTTCGAACCGTCCCGGGGCGATCCCGAGGGGATGATCGGCCAGCATGCGCACGGATGTCGCAAGCAAGAGCCACCTCGGCGGCGGTTCATGCAGATGGATGCCTTCCCGGATCCGGGCCCTGACGCTCGGATCCGCCACGAGCAGAAGCGCAAAGGCAACCACACCCACCAGGACGAGCAGGAGTGGCCGCCGGCCGCGCCGGGCTGCGGCCAGAGCGAGGAGCCCGGTGAGGGCACCGACCCATGAGCTTCGCGCGTAACACCAGAGGAGACCGAAGGCGATCGGCACGGCGAGCGCGAAGGGGAGACCTCGCCAGCGTTCTCCGCCCGCAGCGAGGCCGGCAGCGGCGATCAGGGCGAGCATCGTCGATCCGCCGTACGCCAGATGATGGGAGAACATTCCGGTCGCAATGAAGTGCTCGCCGCGCGCTTCCAGCACACGGTCGCGCAGGAGGTCGACACCGGTGAAGTGCTGCCAGACCGCATAGCAAGCGACGAGGGCCGCCATGGCCACGGCGAGCCCGATCGCGCGCCGGTAGAGGACCGGATCCCGCCGCGCTGTCACGGCGAGTATCGGCAGAGCCAGCAGGACTCCGTGCTTCCTGAGTGGGTCGCCGAGGTGGGAGAAGGCGCCATTGACGAGACACGCCAGCCACTCCCCGGCGAAGACCAGGGCGATTCCCACCAGGAGCCAGCGTGGATACGGCCGCCTCTCACCGTCCCCCCGCTGGGTGATGAGAAGAAGCAACGCTGCCAGGGCGAGGAGGCTTTGACCGGCGGCCAGGGACAGGGGCAACACCGCTGCGCAGGCCAGGAAGGCCACCTCGGCCAGCGTGGCGACGACATGGCGATCAGGATGGACCGGTTCGTCCCCGTGCGGCCGATCATGGCCGCGGGCCTCCCCGTTCTCGGGGGCGATGAGCCGCGTCGCCGCCGAGGGAATGCCGGCCGCTGCCCCGTGCGACCCGGGAGGGTCGGCCGGGACGTCCCCCTCACGCCGGGGCCCCGGAGGATCGGAGTCGATCGTGGACACCACCCTTCTTTCTAAGTGTGCTGCCCGCCGTCCTCGCGGCGTGGCAGGGCCTCCAGATCATCCGGGACGTTCGAGGCAACCGGTGCCTCGGACACGCCTCCGGCCCACTCCCCTTCCCCGGCGGACGACTCGAGATGGATGAGTTTGGGGTCGACCTCGCTGAGCTTTCCGAGCTGTAGCAGGGCCGCGCGCGCCGCCTCCTGCTCTGCCTGCTTCTTGTTCGAGCCCCGTCCGTCGCCGAAGGTCTTGCCATGGACGGTCACCTCCACGGTGAACATCTTCTCATGGTCAGGACCTTCCTCGGAGGAGGTGCGATACCGCGGGTGCGTCTTGTACTCGGCTTGCACCAGCTCCTGCAGGATGTTCTTGTAGTTGGTGTGAGCCCGGTCGGCGAGGATCGCCTCGGCGCCCGACAGCAGATTCGATCGAACGAACTCGCGGGCTGCCTCGAAGCCACAATCGAGATAGAGAGCGCCGAGCACCGCCTCAAAGGAATCGGCCAGGATCGAGGCCCGGCGGCGGCCGCCGGCGTCATCCTCGGCATCGGAGAGCAAGACGAAGTCTCCGAGATCCATCGCCCGCGCCAGACGTGCCAGCACGCTGCGCGAGACGAGGAGCGACTTCATCTTGGTGAGATCGCCCTCGCGCTTGCCGGGATAGCTCTTGTAGAGATGCTCATTCACGATGAGCTCGAGCACCGAGTCACCGAGAAACTCGAGACGCTCGTTGGACAGCTCGACATTGTCGCCGTTGCCCTGGAGGTAGGAGCGATGGGTCAGTGCCTTGCGCAGGAGGCCCTGGTTCGCGAAGCGAACACCGAGCTTGGACTGGAATGCAGCGAGCCTGGCCGTCTCGTCCTTGCGGACGGCGGGTTTCAGTCCCAAGAGAGCCGCCACGAACGCTCGCAGTCCCATGGCTGCTTGCCTACCTCGTTGCCGTGTCTTCAGAGCCGGACTGCCGGCTCGCTTTGCCGGCTCCCCCTGGATGCGGGCTCGTGAGCGCACCCAGCTTCCTCTCTACCATACTAGATCGACTCACGCCGTGGGACCCTTGACCTGGGATCAGCACCTGAACCCCCGAATCCCATGGCCCGGACGGGCCTCCGCTCGCCGCTTCAATCCTCGTAGCGTTTCACGACCAGCGTCACATTGTGCCCGCCGAAACCCAGCGAGTTCGACATCACGACGTTCACCGGCACCCGCCGCGCCTGATTCGGCACGCAATCGAGGTCGCACTCGGGATCGGGCTCCTCGTAGTTCGTCGTCGGGGGAATGACGTTGTCGCGAATGGCCAGCACCGCGATATTGAACTCGATGCCTCCGGCCGCCCCCAGCAGGTGCCCGGTCATCGACTTGGTGGATCCGAAAGCCAGCTTGGGCGCGTGATCGCCGAAGACGGTCTTCACCGCCATCGTCTCGTACTTGTCGTTGAGGGGCGTCGAGGTGCCGTGCGCGTTGATGTAATCCACGGCGGACGGCTCGATCCCCGCGTCCTCGAGCGCCAGCTTCATCGCCCGCGCCGCGCCTTCGCCACCCGGAGCGGGCGCGGTCATGTGGTGGGCGTCGCCGGTGGCACCATAGCCCACGACTTCGGCGAGGATCGGCGCGCCGCGGGCGAGGGCGTGATCGAGGTTCTCGAGGATCGCCATCCCCGCTCCTTCACCCATCACGAAGCCGTCGCGATCCAGGTCGAACGGGCGAGAAGCGCGTTCCGGCTCGTCGTTGCGCGTCGACATGGCCTTCATCGAGCAGAAACCGGCGATGGCCAGCGGCGTGATGCTGGCCTCGGCTCCCCCCGTGACCGCGACATCGGCATCGCCCTTGCTGATGATCCGGAAGGCCTCGCCGATGGCGTGGGCGCCGGAAGCGCAGGCCGATACCGCTGCGAAGTTGGGGCCGCGATATCCGAGACGGATCGAGATCTGACCGGCCGCCATGTCGGCGATCATCATCGGGATGAAGAAGGGGCTGACGCGGGATGGTCCTTTCTCGACCAGCGCGGAGTGCTGGATCTCGAGGGTCTCGATCCCTCCGATACCGGATCCGATGATGACGCCGGCGCGGTCCAGATCGACCCCGTTCGATCCATCGAGGCCGGCGTCGGCCACCGCCTCGAGCGCGGCAGCGAGACCGTATTGCACGAAGGGATCGGTGCGCCGGATTTCCTTCTTGTCGAGGTAGTTCTCGGCCTTGAAGTCCCGGACTTCACCCGCGATGCGGGTGTCGAAAGCACTCGGATCGAAGCGTGTGATCAACCTGATCCCGCTCTTGCCGCTGGTGATCGCAGCCCAGAACTCGGGAATCGAGTTCCCGACGGGGCTCACGGTACCCAGCCCTGTAACCACCACCCGATTCATCGCTCGGATCCCCTCGCGGACAGGGAAGGACGACTGCCTCGAACCCAACTCAAGGCTTGAGTCCCACCGCGTTACCCCGCCATCCGGTCGAAAGCGAACCCCGCGGCTCAGGCTTCCTGCTTGACATGCTTGCGCAGGTACTCGATCGCGTCGCGGACGGTCGTCATCTTCTCGGCGTCCTCGTCGGGGATCTCGATCTCGAATTCCTCCTCGAGCGCCATGACCAGCTCGACCTGATCGAGTGAATCAGCACCGAGGTCGTCGATGAACGAGGCCTCCGGCGTCACCTGATCGGCCGAGACCCCAAGCTGCTCGGTGATGATCTCCTTGACGCGCTGTTCGCTGAACGATGCCATTCCATGCCCTCCTCGTTCCGGTCCATCCTTGTTCCGAACCGCCCCGCCCGGGGCGCCCGGCATCTCGAGCGGTTCGAGACGGAGAACCATCTCGCCCGCAGTCGCCTGCTACATCAGCATGCCGCCATCGGCGTGAATCACCTGGCCGGTCACGTATCGCGCCTGCTCCGAGGCCAGGAAGACCACGAGCGGAGCGACATCCGCCGGCTGGCCGAAACGGCCGAGCGGAATCGCCTCGAGCATGCGCTTCTTGACCTCGTCGGAGAGGCCCTGCGTCATCGCCGTTTCGATGTACCCCGGGGCCACGCAGTTGGCCGTGATGTTGCGGCTGGCCAGCTCCTTGGCCACCGACTTCGTGAAGCCCACGAGCCCCGCCTTGGAGGCGGCATAGTTCGCCTGCCCGGCGTTGCCCATGAGCCCGACCACCGAAGAGACGTTGATGATGCGCCCCCATCGCCTCCGCGTCATCCCCTGGGCGAACGCTCGGGTGCAGAAGAAGGCACCCTTGAGGTTAGTATCCAGAACCTGGTCCCAGTCGGCAACGCGCATGCGCAAGAGGAGTCCGTCCCGGGTCACTCCGGCATTGTTGACCAGGATGTCGATGCCCGGGCGATCTTTCTCGGCGCGGGCCGCCAGCGCCTCGACCTGGGCCTCCTGGGACACATCCGCCACCTCCACCCTGGCCTCTCGGCCTTGGGCCTTGATGGCGGCCGCGGTCTCCGCAAGCGCCGCCTCATCGCGCCCGACCACCACCACCTCGGCCCCGGCTGTCGCCAGGGCCAGGGCGATCTCCCTACCGATGGAGCGGGATCCGCCGGTGACCAGGGCGACTCGTCCTTGCAGACGGCTGCTCGTCACGTCCATGGCGCTAGGCCCGCCCAACCCCGAGGAGAGCGGTG
Organism: Candidatus Eiseniibacteriota bacterium; assembly: GCA_963823555.1. Lineage (GTDB taxonomy): Bacteria > Eisenbacteria > RBG-16-71-46 > CAVPCR01 > CAVPCR01 > CAVPCR01. The sequence continues at coordinate 1,932,806 of CAWGMA010000001.1, forward strand.
ACCGCGGTCTCGAGCCCGGCCGGGTCTCCGACGGACTGGACGCGGATTCCGGGAGCATTCGATCTCATGAGCCCTTTCAGCACCGCGCCGGGGCCCAGCTCGACGGCATCCTCCACGCCCTCGGCAGCCAGGAAGCGCATCGACTCCTCCCAGCGCACCGGCTGCGTGAGCTGTTGCTTGAGCGTGGCCCGGATGTCATCGGAAACACGGACCGGTGCCGCCGTGGCGTTGGCCACGACGGGGAATCGCGCATTCTCGATCGCGGTCGCATCGAGCACGGCCTCCAGCCCTTCCTGGGCGCTGGCCATGAGCGGGGAGTGAAAGGCGCCGCTCACCTCGAGGCGAACCGCGCGCTTGGCTCCCGCCGTGCGCGCCAGCTCGCTCGCCCTCTCCACCGCCGCGATCTCGCCCGAGATCACAACCTGATTGGGCGCATTCAGATTCGCCGCCACGACGACCCCGGCACCCTGCGCCTCAAGGATCACCGGATCCAGCTCGGACGCGGTCAGACCAAGAACCGCAGCCATCGTTCCGGGGCGGCGAAGCCCGGCTTCGTACATGAGCTCGCCACGGCGGCGCACGATGCCGACCGCTGCGGAAAAACGGAGCGCTTCGGCAGCGACGTGAGCCGAGTACTCCCCGAGACTGTGGCCAGCCGCCGCATGCGCGTCGACCCCGGCCTGCCGCAGGAGCCGGAGGCAGGCCACGCTCAGGACCAGGATCGCGGGCTGGGCATTCTGCGTCTTGCGCAGTTCGGTTTCCGGACCCTCGAACGAGAGCCGCGCAAAGTCGATGCCGCTCGCATCCGCCGCTTCCTCGTACGTCTCGCGCACCAGCGGGAAGGCAGCATGCAGCTCGCGCCCCATTCCCACTTGCTGGGCACCCTGACCCGGGAACAGGAAGACGAGCTTACCCATAGGCTTCCTCGATCCGGCGCGCTCGTATCCCGCGCCTCGTCATCGTGGACCAGGCGTCAACGCTTCGCCCTGAAGGTGGCAGAATCCGGGAATCCAGATTACGACTCGGCGGGCTGGACGACTTCACGACCGTCATAGTAGCCGCAGTGAGCGCACACGCGATGCGGCCGCTTCGGCTGGTGGCAGTTGGAACACTGGTGAACCGCCGGGTGGTGGAGTTTCCAGTGCGTGCGCCGTTTCGCACCGCGGGTCCGCGAATGCCGTCGCTTCGGCAGGGCCATGGGATCGACCTCCAGTTGATGATCGCAAGCGATACTCGAGATAAACCAGCTAACTGATCACTAGCAAGAACTTCGAGAGCCCACTCGGCCGTACCGACATTCCTTGGGCGCCTACGTTGCCAGCCTCCGTCACTCGGACTCGCGCCCCGGCCGGAGGGCCTCCCAGCGCGGGTCGACGTGGTCGGATCGGCAGGCGCAAGACTCCGTGTTGCGATTCACCCCGCAGCTGGGACAGAGCCCCAGGCAAGCCGGGGAACACAGGTGCTGGATCGGAATGTCGATGAGGATCGCCTCCCGCACCTCGTCGGTCAGGTCCATGCGGTGGCCGTCGTGAAAGACGACACCATCCTGGCCGGCGAGTTCGTGCTCCGGGCCTCCTCTCCGGCCAATGGCGCGGAGCGCTCCTGAATACGATTCACGAAATGGCCTGAGGCAGCGGTCACACTCCCCGCACCGCTCGCCTTCGAACTTGAGCTCGATGTCGAGATCGTTTCCGGCGCGAGCGATGACGATCGACAGCCGAATCTCCGGTTCAAAGGTGATACCGGTCCATGCGATGCCGAGATCGTCCGGGCTCACCACCTCGGACAGCCGGCTCGTGCCGTCGCCAAGCCGGCGCAGATCTAGGATGAAGCCCATGGCGACCCCTCGCGGCGTGCCTCTCGCAATCTAATTGGCGCACCGACCGATGGTTGCCGGCACAAGGGAGCTAGAACCGCCGGATTCTATCCGGCGGCGTGAGGGGTGTCAACGCGGCCGCAACGGCCCGGCGGCAACCGGCCCGGAGAACCCGTTTCCCGGGGGCACCGGGCCGGGGGCCGTGGGGCCCCCTCGCTGGCGCTTCCGGCTCTCAGGCCGGAGAGCGCCAGCCGAGTTTGGCCGCAAAGAAGCCGATCTCGGCACGGGCCGTGTCCGGACCATCGGAGCCGTGGACCGCATTGAACTGCTTGTCGGTCCCGAACTCCCGCCGGATGGTCCCCGGGGCCGCCTCCCGTGAGTCCGTTGCCCCCATGAGGCTGCGGAGCCGCTCGATCGCGTCCTCCCCCCCGGCCAGGAGGCAGGGGACACAGGGCCCGGAGGACATGAACTGGCAAAGGTCGGCGTAGAAGGGCCGCTCCCGGTGAACGGCATAGAAGCGCTCGACCTCCTCCTTGGTGAGCCGGACCATGGCCATCTCCTGAATCGTGAATCCGGCCTCCTCCACCTGGGCCAGGATCTTCCCGGTGAGCCGGCGCCCGACCGCATCGGGCTTGACGATGAACATGGTATGGGCCAAGGGACTCCCCCTCCTCAGGTCCTTCTGGGCGCGGCGGCTAATGCACGCGCGCCGGGAGCCGCTCCTTGAGGAGCGATGGAATCTCGGACGGTACGCGAGCCACCGCCACCCCGGCGGCGGCAAAGGCGCGCATCTTCTCCTCGGCCGTACCGGTCGCTCCCGACACGATGGCGCCGGCATGACCCATCCGCCGCCCCGGAGGCGCCGTCTGGCCGGCGATGAAGGCGACCACCGGCTTCTTGAACTTCTCCTGGATGAAGGCGGCGGCTTCCTGCTCGTCCGTGCCGCCGATCTCTCCGATCACGACGACGGCATCGGTGGCGGCGTCCTGGGCGAAGAGAGCGAGCACATCGACGAAGTTCGTCCCGATGATCGGATCTCCGCCGATCCCGATGCAGGTCGACTGCCCCAACCCCGCGGTCGTGAGGGCCTTCACCACCTCGTAGGTCAGCGTGCCCGAACGTGACACGAGACCGACACGACCCGGAAGATGGATGAATCCGGGCATGATGCCGAGCTTCGCCTGCCCCGGCGAGATGACCCCGGGGCAGTTCGGCCCGACGAGGCGGGTCTGACCCCGTCGCTCGAGCTCGGACCACACCGCGAGCATGTCGTTGACCGGAATCCCTTCGCTGATGCAGACGACGAGCGGCAATTCGGCGGCGGCCCCCTCGAGGATCGCGTCGGCCGCGTACGCGGCCGGAACGTAGATCACGCTGGCATTGGCTCCGGTCGCCGCCACCGCCTCCCGGACCGTGTCGAAGATCGGGACCTTGTCATCGAAGCGCGTGCCGCCCTTCCCGGGCGTGACGCCGGCAACCACATTGGTTCCATACTCGATCATGCCGCGGGCGTGAAACGAGCCGTCACGCCCGGTGATGCCCTGGACGATGACTCTGGTCTTGTCGTCGATCAGGATGCTCATGGCCTCGTCCTCCGTGGTGTCCCGCGCGGCAACGCTACTGCGCCGCCACGGCCGGGCGCACGGTGCCGCCGGCAGCGACGATCGCCTGCTGTACGCCCTCGTCCATCTGCGTGGTGGCGCTGAGCCCGATCGAGGTCAGGATCTCGCGCGCCTTCTCCTCGTTGGTGCCGGTGAGACGGATCACGATCGGCACGGCTGGCTTCTTCTTGGCGAGGGCCTGGGCGATGCCCTGGGCCACGTCGTCGGTGCGGGTGATGCCGCCGAAGATGTTGAAGAAGATCGCCTTCACCTTGGGATCCGTGGCCAGGATGTCCATGGCGGTGAGCACCTTGTCCGGACTCGAGCTGCCGCCGATGTCGAGGAAGTTGGCGGGCTCGCCACCGAAGGCCTTGATCACGTCCATGGTGGCCATGGCCAGCCCGGCGCCGTTCACCACGCAGCCGATCTCACCGTCGAGCTTGATGTACGATAGCCCCATCTCGCGCGCCTTCGCCTCGTTCGGATCCTCGTCCTCCCGCATGGCCTCGAGCTGCGGGTGCCGGTAGAGTGCGTTGTCGTCGAGGTTCACCTTGGCATCGAGCGCGATCACCTTGCCGTCCTTGGTGACGACCAGTGGATTGATCTCGACGAGCGAGGCATCGTTCCCGGCATAGACCTGGTAGAGCTTGGTCAGGATGGCCGCCATCTGCAGCGCGAGGTTGCCGCGCTGCTCGATGGCGAAGCAGATCCGCCGAGCCTCGTAGGCACGTAGGCCGGTGAGCGGATCGACGTGGCTGCTTGACGATCTTCTCGGGTGTGGCCTTGGCCACTTCCTCGATGTCGATGCCGCCCGCCGCCGAAGCCATGATCACGGGCTTCTTGGCGGCCCGATCCAGCACGATCCCGAGGTAGTACTCGTGGGCGATGTCGAGCTGCTCGGCAATGAGCACGCTCCTCACCGGGAGCCCCTTGATCGACATCTCGAGAATGTCCTGCGCCTTCGCCTCCGCCTCCTCCGGGCTCGCGGCCAGCTTGATCCCACCGGCCTTGCCGCGGCCTCCGGCATGCACCTGCGCCTTGACCACGACCTTGCCTCCGAGCTCGCGGGCGATGGCCCGGGCCTCGGCGGCGGTACGCGCCACCTTGCCGCGGGGCACCGGGATGCCCGCGGCATGGAACAGATCCTTGGCCTGGAATTCGTGGATGTTCACCTGACTCTCCCTGGATGCCGGCCGCCGCCCTCAGCGCGCGGCCGTTTCCTTCGCCCGCTTGCCGCGGGCGAGCAACTCGGCGATCGGTGCCGTGAGATCGGGCTTGCCGATCGGCTGCAGATCGTAGGTCACGCGGACGGCTGGGCGATGGAATGTGATGAGACGCCGGAGATCGATCGGGGTGGCGATGACGACGGCGTCCGCGGGTACAGCCTCAACCGTGCGTTCGAGATCGGCGATCTGCTCGGCGCCGTAGCCGAGCGCCGGCAGGAGGGGACCGATCCCAGGATACTGGTCGAACGCGGCCTTGATGCGGCCGACCACCCATGGCCGCGGATCGATGATCTCGGCGGCGCCGAACTTGCGCGCGGCGACCACCCCGGCGCCGTACGTCATGCCCCCGTGGGTCAGCGTCGGTCCATCCTCGATCACGAGCACCCGCTTGCCGGCAATGCTCGCCGGATCGTCGACCGCGATCGGCGATGCCGCTTCGACCACCAGCGCCTGCGGGTTCACGCAGCGGATGTTCTCCCGCACCTGCGTCGACCCCGCCGGGCGGGGCGCTTTCGACCTTGTTGATGACGATGACGTCCGCCAGCCGGAAGTTGGTCTCCCCCGGATGGTAGGAGAGCTCGTGGCCCGGCCGGTGCGGATCGACGACCGTGATGGTGAGATCGGCCTCGTAGAACGAGAAGTCGTTGTTGCCGCCGTCCCAGAGGATGACGTCGGCTTCCTTCTCAGCCTCGCTCGAGGATGGCTCCGTAGTCGACACCCGCGTAGACCGTGGTCCCGTTCTTGATGTGGGGCTCGTACTCCTCCCGCTCCTCGATGGTGCAGTGATGGCGATCGAGATCCTCGAAGGATGGCGAAGCGCTGCACGCGCTGGTCGGCCAGCTGGCCGTAGGGCATGGGATGGCGAATGGCCACCACCCGCTTTCCAGCGGAGCGGAGCAAGTCGGCCACATAGCGCGTGGTCTGGCTCTTGCCGCTGCCGGTGCGAGCGGCCACCACGGCCACCACGGGCACCTGCGACCGGATCATGGTCGCCCGCGGACCAAGGAGACGAAAGTCGCAACCGAGGGCACCGGCCCGCGATGCGGCGTGCATCACGTACTCGTGCGAGACGTCCGAGTAGGCGAAGACGATCTCGTCGACCTGGTGCTCGGCGACGATCGCAGCGAGCTCGGACTCGGGGCGGATGGGAATGCCCTTGGGGTAGTGCGGACCGGCGAGCTCGGCGGGATAGGTCCGGAGATCGATGCCGGGGATCTGCGTGGCCGTGAAAGCCACGATCCGATAAGACGGATCATCACGAAAGGCTACGTTGAAGTTGTGGAAGTCGCGGCCTCCAGCTCCCATGATGACGGTTTTCTTCGGCTGCATCGTCCCCCCTGCTTCCAGTGCCGCGCCCGCTGGGCGTCGCCTCGACCTCTGCGCCCGGGGAAAAAGAAAGAGCTAGCCACGTCAAGCGTGTCTAGCCCCTGGACGCGCTGGCTCTCTGCCTGCCCGCACCTGCCCTCAACCTCGACCAGCCTCCCCGGGCGCGGGGCCGGAAAACGCTAGCACCGGGTTGCCCGAGGGTCAAGACCCGCTCCCCGTCTCGGCTAGGCTCCGGATCGCCGCAATCTCGCCAGCAAGTCGGAGGTCGAGTAACCGCTGCGAAACGGAATCCGCACCACACGTCCACCCGCCCTCTCGACGGTCTCGCGGCCGACGATGGCATCGAGCTCATAGTCGGCGCCCTTGGCCAGAACATCGGGAACCAGGATCGCGATGAGCTCCGCTGGGGTGTCCTCGGGGAAGATCACCACGCGGTCCACCGCGGCGAGAGCGGCCAGCACGTGCGCGCGGTCGGCGGCGGGCACGAGCGGGCGCGGCGGACCCTTGAGCCGCCGCACGGATTCATCATCGTTGACGCCGATGAGGAGAGCGTCTCCACAGGCCCGGGCCTCCGCCAGGTATTCCACATGACCACGGTGGAGGAGGTCGAAACAGCCATTGGTGAAGACCAGACACTTGCCGGCGCGGCGCAGCTCTTCACGCCAAGTCACCGCTTCCTGCCGAGAAAGGACCTGCCCCATATCGCGGCTAACCCACTGCTGGAGTCACGAACCGTTCGTGGCGAAAGAGTCGCGGATGGCCGCGACGCTGGTCGTGGCGGTCCCGATCTCGCGGATGACGAGGCCCGCCGCATGATTGGCGATGAGGGCGGCCGTCTTCAGCTCGGCGCCGGCAGCCAGCGCCAGTGCGAAGGTGGCAACCACGGTGTCCCCGGCACCGGTCACATCGTAGACTTCCTGGGCCATCGTCGGGAAGTGGGTATGTTCTGCCGGCGCCTCGAAGAGTGACATCCCCTGTTCACTCCGCGTGATGAGCACGGCGCGGCAGTCGAGCCGCGCCAGGAGCCCGAAACCGACTTCCTCGAGCGTCGCCTCGTCGACGATCCGGCGACCGAGAGCATTGCCAGCCTCGGAGAGGTTGGGCGTGATCACGCTCACGCCGCGATAGGCATCGAAGTGCGATTCCTTGGGGTCGACACAGACCGGAACGCCGGCGGCTGCCGCTCGCGACAACACGGCCACCAGGAAATCCCGCTCGATGACGCCCTTGCCATAGTCCGATATGACGAGGGCGCCGGCTCCCGGCAGGGCGGCGGCAACCTGGCGCTCGAGCTCTGCCGCCGTGTCCGCGGCGACTGGGGTCGTATCCTCCTCGTCGGCGCGAACCACCTGCTGGTGATGGGCGATGATGCGGGTCTTCTGCGTGGTGCGCCGGGAGCGATCGACGACCAGATGATCTTCTGGTATCTGGCGCTCGGCCAGCGCGCTGCGCAGCTGGGTCGCGGTCGCATCATCACCGGCTGCGCCGATCAGGACCGCCGCGCCACCGAGGGCGCGGACATTGCCGGCGACGTTGGCGGCACCGCCAAGACGGACCGTCTCGCTGTGGACGTCAACGATCGGGACCGGCGCTTCGGGCGAGATGCGGCGCACCGTTCCCCACAGGTAACGATCGAGCATGATGTCGCCGACCACGACGACACGCTGCTGACCAAAGCGCTGCAGCGCAGCCTCGATCTGCGCGCGAGGGATTTCGACCTGGCGGGCACTCATCGCGGGTGGACGCTACACCGCCCTCGCTTCCGATTCAAGATCGCCCCGCCACGGCTCGCGGGGCAGGCGCCTGGATGTCCAGAGCGACCTTCCCACCCTGATCGCCCGGCTCGGCTTGCCCCTCACATGAATCCGCGGCTCTTCAGGCTCACGTACGTGCCACGGCCGATGATGAGGTGATCGAGCACCGCAATACCGAGCAGATCGCCCGCTTCGACGAGGCGGCGCGTCAGCGCGAGATCGTCCGTGGACGGTTCGGGATCTCCCGATGGGTGGTTATGGACGACGATCAGGCTCGCCGCCCGCCGGTCGATGGCCGGTCCGAAGACCTCCCGGGGATGAACGATCGAGGCGCTCAAGCTCCCCACCGAGATCGTCTCGCGAGCCAGGACGCGGTTACGCGCATCGAGATAGAAGGCGACAAAGTGCTCTTGCCGCACCAGCTCGAGATCGCGCGCCACGGCATGGACATCCTGGGCCTGGGAAAGGGTGCGCTGTCCTCCCTCGGGCCGGTACAGGCGGCGGCCGAGCTCGAAGCAAGCGCTCAGGACCGCGGCCTCCGCCGGCTTGACACCCGGCGTCGCCAGGAGGCCGGCGCAATCCCGCACCGCCAGCTCACTGAGATCCGCACATGACCCCAGAGCTCGCGCCAGTCTCCGGACCCGGATGCCGGGAGCGCCCCGTCCGAGGAGGAGCGCAACGAGCTCCGCATCGGAGAGCGTGTGAGCCCCATCCTGGGCCAGGCGCTCTGCGAGCGCCGGTGCCGATCGGCCATTCACGGGCGACGACCGTGCCGATCGGCCCAGCCGACACGAGGATGAACCAGGAACATGCGGGGGGGATGCGCGGGACGGTGTGGCGGTTGGTTCATGACGCGGCGGCCGACCCTCACGAGCCCGGGCGAAACCTCTCCTCTGTCGAGCGACGGGAAGGCCGCCTGCCCGCTCTCCTGCTCCAAACGATGAAGGCATGTCGTGCTCCGCCTTGCCAGCCTCCGCCGGGGGACCCCCGGCGGAGCAGACGGCGAGAACCTGTCATCCGCTCGGCGGGGGGCGCCCCGCGCATCCCCGGCCCCATCCACAGCGAAGGACGTGCCAGCCGAGGCCGGGTTGGATCCGCGTCGCGACGAGGACCGCGGCCCGGCGAGAAGACCGCCTCTGCCCGCAACTTGTCGGCGGCTACGACCTCGTGCGGCCCGGCGCCGCGAGGTGGCAGCCGCCATCGCCAGGCGACGCCCTGTCGCCGCCGTGGCCTATGGAGGACACGGCGGCGGCAGGGCGCGGCGGGACGCGCCCCGGACCCGGAGCCGTTTGACCCCCTCTCACTCGCCTCCTATAATCCCCCGCTCGCACCAGGGCCGGAACCTGCGCTCTCCGGCCCGGGTACAGGCTCGCGAGCGTGGCTTGCGGGAGCGTCACGAGATCGTCCGGCTCCACGCAGTCCGGGCTCTTGGACCGGTACCGCACCTTCCCACCCCTGGCCGGAGACCGATCTGCGGATGAGACTGCCTTCGTCGCCCACTCAGGCGCGTGACAGCCACGCCTCCATCCCGGCGATTCTCGTTCTCATCTTCTCGACTGGACTGGGTTCGGCCACTCAGGCGGGCATCGCGGCGGCAAATCCGGACCCCGCGCCGACGCTCAGACTGCGAGTCCATGCTCCATCGGATCGGGATCTCCTGGGCGCAGCGGCCCGCCTGCGCCAGGAACGGACCGCGCGCCGCGCCCTGTCACCCACCGCCCCAGAATCGCTATCGATCGCCGCCATCCGCGTTGACTTCGTGCGCGACTCGGACCCCGGGACAACGGGTGACGGCAAGTTCGATCTCTCGAACCCGGGGGGCAACGGCCTCGACCGGCCGCCGCACGATCGCGACTACTTCGAGCGCCAGCTGCTTGCCCTCGAGAACTACTGGCGCACCGTCTCCGGCGGCCGGCTCGAGCTGGTCACCACCGTCTTTCCAGAGGAAGCGGCGGCAGCGTTCACGCTCCCCCACCCCATGGCCTTCTACAACCCCGACACGACAGCGGCCGCCAAGGAAGTGCGCCTCGCCGAGTTCTTCCGCGACGCCGTCCTCGCCGGGGATCCCGGCGTCGAGTTCGCCGCGTTCGACGCCGTCGTCATCTTCCACGCCGGTGTCGGACAGGATCTTGTGCTCGACGACTCGACACCCAACGACCTTCCTTCCGCCTTCTTGAGCTTTCGCGAGCTCAAGACCGCCCTGGCCCCCGACGATCCCGACTTCGCCGGGATCCCGGTCGACGGCGGGATGTTCTTCGTGCGCGATGGGATGTGGGCCCCCGAGACCGAGGTGCAGGAGCTGCCGGCTCCCATCGGCACCATCGAATTCTCCCTCCACGGCGTCGTCGCCAGCCTCTTCGGCAGCCAGCTCGGCCTGCCGAGCCTCTTCAATACCGAGTCCGGAGCACCCGGCATCGGCCGCTTCGGGCTCATGGATCAAGGCGCCGGCAACGAACTCGGGAAGCTCCCCGCCGCGCCGTGCGCCTGGTCCCGGTTCTTTCTCGGATTCACCGATCCCGTGGTCCTCCGCCAGGGCACCGATGTCCGCCTCCACGCCTCGCTTCTCGGTCCGATCGAAGACCCGGTCTTCATACCGGATCTGGCCCTCCTCCCCATCGACTCACGCGAGTACTACCTGATCGAGAACCGGCAGCAAGAGCTCGACGGTGAGCCGGGCTTCGCGCTCATCGACAGTCTGGGCACGGTGATCGGCGTTGCCGGAAAGGAATATGACGCAGCGATCCCCGGCTCCGGGCTCCTGATCTGGCACATCGACGAGGACGCGATCCGAGCCGGAATCGATCGCAACACAGTCAACAACGACTACGCGCGGCGCGGTGTCGATCTCGAGGAAGCCGACGGGACGCAGGACATCGGGCTCCGGGCCGACGGCGGGTTCGGCCGCCCGGAGGACTGCTATCGGGCGGGCAACGCCACCCGCTTTGCGGCGGACACCTCCCCCTCCTCACTCACCAATTGGGGTGCCTCGACGCATATTGCGGTCGAGAACGTGGGCGAGAGCGCGGTCATCATGGGCTTCGATGTCGGAGTCGATATCGCTCAACCAGGGTTCCCGGACTCGACCTTCGCCGCCGGCGGCCTCGATCACGTCTCGCTCACCAGCGGCGACATCGACGATCTGGACGACAACCGCAGGGAGATCGCCTTCGTCACCCCCGGGGGCCAGCTCGTCGCGCTCACCTCCGAAGCGATCCCCCTGTTCCCGCCGGTCGCCCTCGGGGACTCAGCGGCCGGGACCCCGCCTTTCCTCGCCGACCTCGATCCCGCCCTTCTCGGCCTCGAGATCGCCGTCGCCACCAAGCGCGGCATCCGGGTCCTGGCGGCGGACGGAAGCGCCGCGGGCACCGCGATGTGGTCCCGCGATCTTGTCTCCGCGCCGCACGGCGGTCCGCTCGCCGTGGATGTGGGCGGCGAGCTCGCCCTGGCGGCGCTGGACCGGGACGGTCGCCTCCATTTATGGCGTCAGGACGTGACTATTCCCGGATTCCCCTTGGCTGCCGGAGTCGCTCCGCGGTCCAATCTCGCCCTGATCGACTCGACCCTGCTGTTTGCGGCTGGAGATGAACTCCTGTGGGTGACACCGGGCGCGGCGGGCACGCCCGAGGTCCGCCGGGCCCCGGCGCCGGGAACCGGCCGGCTGTGGCTTCTCCCCGGGAGCTTCACCCGGGAGGCGGCGGAACCGACCCTGGCGCTGGCGAGCGAAACCGAGGGCCAGGTGTGGCTACTCGACTGGGAGGGTCGGGGGCTCCCCGGCTGGCCGCGCCCCACCGGGGAGCGTCACGCGGGTCCGCCGGCCGCAGCGGATCTCGATGCCGATGGGGAGCTGGACTTCGTGATTGGTGGCGAAGGCCGGGTCTGGGCCCTGAGCGGGAGCGGGGCCGCTGTTCCCGGCTGGCCCGCCGAGCTCCGCCGCGGGAGCCAGGGGCCGGCGCTCACCGGGTCGCCGGTAATCGGCGATGCCGATGCCGACGGCCGGCTGGACATCATCGTCGGAGCGCCGGAGGGTGGTCTTCATGCCTTCGCCGCCGATGGGAGCCCGCTTTTCGGGTTCCCCCTGCCCGCTGGAGACGCCAATCTGGGGAGCCCGATCCTCGCCGAGCTGGATGGCGATGGCCGCATCGAGATCGCCACCGCCGCGGCCGACGGCTGGCTCCACGCCTTCGAGCTTCCCGGACTCGGCGCCGACGTGGCCTGGCCCGGCTACGGCGGACCGGAAGGTGCCTTCACCGCCCAGGTCGCGCTGGGCCCCGCTCTGCCGCTCGCGAGCATCCTCCCCGACGACTCGATCACGATCTACCCGAACCCCTCATCGGGGCCGGTCCACATTCGCTTTCGCTCCGCAGCCGGTACCGCTGTGAGCATTTCCGTGATGGATGCCCTCGGCCGCCCGGTCCGCCACCTGACGGCCGCCGCCGGCGGCCTCGGTGAGATCCTCTGGGATGGAAGGGATGAAGATGGGGACCGCGCCCCGAGCGGGATCTATGTGTGTCACATCGCAGCGACCAACGGAGGAGAATCGATCGCCCATCTGCGCTCGATCGCCATCACCCGCTAGGCGACGCCTCGCCGTCACCTGGCCAGCGAAAGCCCAATGATCCGTCTTCGACCCAATCTGCTGATCCTCTGCGCATTATCCATCCTGGTGGTGGCGGGCCGCGCCCATGCCGGCAACCGCTCGGATCTCGAGTGGCAGACCCTCGAAACCGACCACTTCCAGGTTCATTTCCATCAGGGAACGGAAGGCACGGCGCGGCGCGCCGCCGCCATCGCCGAGGAGATCTACCCCGCGATCACCGGCCTCTACAACTACGAGCCCAAACAGCTCACGCACCTCATCATCCTCGACACCGACGACTACGCCAACGGGGCGGCCTTCTACTACGACGACAAGATCGAGATCTGGGCCACGGCCCTCGAGTTCGAACTCCGGGGGACGCACACCTGGCTGCGGGACGTGATCACTCACGAGTACACCCATATCATCTCGCTGCAGGCCGCCCAGCGCATGCCGCACTTCATGCCTTCGGTCTACCTGCAGGGGTTCGGCTACGAGGAAGAGAAACGCCAGGACGTCCTCATCGGCTATCCCAATATCATCTACTCCTATCCATGGCCGGGGACGATGATGGCGGCCTGGTTCGCGGAAGGGGTCTCCCAGTACCAGACGCGCAGCGTCTACAACGACTGGTGGGACACACATCGCGACATGCTCCTGCGCATGGCCGCGCTCGACGGCACGCTCCTGACCTACGACCAGATGGGCGGATTCGGCGGCACCGGGCTCGAATCCGAGATGATCTACAACCAGGGCCACTCGCTCGTCCGCTTCATCGCCGACCGCTATGGCGAAGAGGCCCTCGAGGAGATCACGGCGGGTCTCAAGTCGATCTGGCGTCTCGACATGGATGGAGCATTCAAGTCGGCCACCGGCAAGGACGGCGGCGAGCTCTACGCGGAGTGGAAGGAGGCGATCACCGCCGACTACCAGCGACTGGCGACGGAGATGGCCCCCCGGAGCATCGAAGGAACAACCGTCTCCGACGGCGGCTACCTGAACCTCTATCCGGCGTGGCAGCCGGAGACCGCAGCCCTCTACTGGGCCTCGAACCGGGGCCGGGACTACGGTCAGCTGACCCTGGTCAAGCTCGAGGCCGGAGCGCTCCGGATGGCCCAGGGCGATGACGGTGGGGCCACACCCGGTGAGCCCAATCGAAGCGACACCCCCGAGCCGGTCGCGAGCGGCATCTCGACGCCCCTCGCCATGAGCGCAGACGGCAAGCTCGCGTTCTATTCGAAGCGGACCGACGAGAACCCGCATGGATCGCGGGTCAACGATATCTATGTCCTCGATACCGCCAAGGACAAGGAAGACCGCTTGACCAAGAGCCTGCGCGCCAAGGATCCGGCCATCTCCCCCGACGGCAGGCACATTGCCGCCATCGTGAACGGCGACGGCACCAACCAGGTTGTCATCCTCGATCGCGGGGGCCAGCTCTTGCGCACACTCACCCAGAGCGCGCACGGCACTCAGTACTACACGCCGCGCTGGTCGCCGGACGGGACCTCGCTTCTCCTCTGCACCTTCCGCGGTCTGTCACGTGACATATTGCTGATGGACGCGGAAACCGGCGCCGAGCAGATGCTGGTGGAGACGCCGGCCGATGAGCGGGATCCGTGCTACATCCCGGGAGAGAACGCCATCCTCTACGCGTCGGACCGGACCGGCATCTTCAATATCTACCGCCGCGATCTGGCCAGCGGAGCGGTCACCCAGGTCACCAACCTGATCGGCGGCGCCTTCTATCCGGCCGTCTCCGCCGACGGAACGCTCGCCATGAGCGCGTTCACCGGACCCGGCTACGAAGTGCGGGTCCTGCCCCGCGCGGAGTGGGGTCAGGACGTCGTCCCCGACACGCCTTCCGACCCGCGCGGCGACTACCGCCTGGCGACCGCCGGTCCCACGGCGCTCCGCTTCGACCAGATGGATGGCGGCTTCAGCGGCGAGGCGACCCGCTACGACCTGAGCTATCCGGTCACCCATTTCATGCCGCGCCTCATCCTCGACAACGGCCGGCCCCGGCTCGGCTTCTACATGGCGTCCAACGAGATCCTCGACAAGCAGTCCTTCTATGCCGGCGGGGCGGTGGGGCGTCGATTCGGCGGTTTCGAGTTCGAGCTCTCCGGCGGCTACGAGAACCGGCAGCTTCCAGTCACGGTCTTGCTCGATGCCTATCGTGTCCGGCGCCGGGACGTGAATGTCGAGGAAGGCCAGATCGTGGCCGGCGCCGGGGTGCCGCATGGGGGAGAGATCAGGCCCATCAAGTTCGAGACCCGCTACGACCTGGTCGAGGCCGATGCCGGCCTCCGTTATGAATGGGGAGATCGCTACAGTCTGACCTACTGGAAGAACCTCACCGCCCTCTACACCTACCAGGACTACAACATCAACTTCTTCGCCACGGATGATATCGACGGGTCCTTCTACGGCAAGGATGGCTGGAGCTACTACAAGGGGCACATCGCCAGCACCCAGTTCGACTACCGCAAGGTGGAGCGAGCCATGGACTCGGATGTGAATCCGCGCGGCGGGCGCACTGTCATGGCCCGTGCCGCCTACACCTGGGCGGGACTCAATCCATCCGGTGTGCGCAGTATCGAGGACTTCCAGCCGGTCTACGAGGACAACGACTTCGGCGAGATCGAGTTCGACTGGCGCGAGCATGTCGGGATGCCGTGGGGACGCCACACGCTCGAGTTGAGGGCCCGCGGCGGATTCATCCACAACACAGAGGTCGACGACTTCTTCCACTACGCGGTCGGCAGCCAGCCGGGGCTTCGCGGCTACACGTACTTCTCGGCCCAGGGCCGGAAGCTCGGCATCGGAGGCGTCACCTACCGCTTCCCCATCATCCGCCGCCTTGACAAGCAGGTCTCGCCGCTCCTCGTGCATCGCATCTACGGCGGCGTGTTCTACGAGGCGGGGAATGTGTGGAACGACTCGGGGCTGGAGGGACTCTCGGTGGACCGCCTGCTCTCGGATGTCGGATTCGAGCTCCGGATCGACATGACATCCTTCTACAGCTATCCCGCGGCGTTCTACCTGGAGGGGGCGCGCGGGGTATCCGGTTATCTGGAGGAGCAATGGCGCTTCTACTCGGGCCTGCTCTTCAGCTTCTAGGTCTTCGCGGCGGGGACCGGTCCTAGACGTCCCCGAGCATGGACTCCGTGAGCCTGGGATCGGCGGCCGTGCTCACGCCCAGTGGGCTCAGACGGACGAGCGTGAAGCCTTCCGTGGTGGCGTGGATCGGAAACCCGCCCATGAGTTCGACGAGCTCTCGCTCGTGAAGGCCCAGGCAGGCCTCCTTGACCTCGTCGGGCCCGACCCCCAGGGCCGCCCGTAGGTCGGCCACTGAAATCCAGCCGCCCTGCTGGCCGCGCCCGCGGTCACTGAGGTAGCGAAGGACTCTTCTCGCCACGGTCTGCTGCGGCTTTCCGCTCATGCCGTGTCTCCCCTGCTGCGAGATCCACCACCCAAAAAGGCCCGCCCCTCGGGATGCGATTCCAAGGGGCGGGGCCGTGGCTCGGACTGCGAAGCTCGGGGCAACCGTCCTTGCCGACCCGGTTTCCCGGGCGCAGGCGTCGTAGCAGGCGCCTGCCGGCCACATGTGACCATGGGCCGGCCTGGGCGAGCCGAGCTGATATGTCTGTGCTGCCGTTGGGCACATGGCTGCAGATCCCAAGGGGATGCCCGCAGGATGCAAAAGCCCTGCCCCATCCAGGCAATCGTGTAAACTAGCACGAATTCACTTTGGCGTCAACGTATCGCAGAGCGATGGCCAGAATGCTCGTGACGGGCCGCTGGCGCAGGGGAGGCTCTGAAGCATGAGTCCGATCGGGGCTGGGGATGGGGAAACGGCGCGCACAGCCGCGGATACGGCGGCGGCCGCAGGTCATGCGGTGGCAGGAGCCTCGGCGGTCACGGGATTGTGGACCTTCCCCACTCTCGTCTTCTCCGCGTTCGTGCTCGGGTGGGCGGCGGAAGCCGCTCAGTTCGTCTTCTCGCAAGGGCTCTCTCTCGCCATCCTGGCCTGGCTCCAGACCCTGCCCGAGTTCGCCGTCGAGGCGGTGATCGCCTGGGACCAGAACGTCCCGCTCATGACCGCCAACTTCACCGGCTCGCTGCGCCTGCTCGTCGGCCTCGGCTGGCCGCTCATCTTCGTCACGCGGGCCATCTTCGGCGTGAGGAAGATGGGATTGCGGGCCACCGTGATCCGGCTCGACGACGAGCATGCGGTGGAGGTTGTGGGACTCCTGGCCCCGATCGTCTATTTCGTCCTCATCTATCTCAAGGCGTCGCTCAACCTCATCGACGCAGCCATCTTGATCGGGATCTACTTCGCCTACCTCAAGATCCTCTCCCGGATTCCGCCCCAGGAGAGCGAGAGCGTGGAGGACATCCCGCGGGTTTCGCGCTGGGCCCTCAGCCTCCCTGGAAAGGGGAAGTTCTGCGCCATCTTCGGTCTGTTCGTGGCCGGCGGCGTCATCCTCTACTTCGTCGCCCATCCCTTCTACGAATCGATGCTGACCATGGCCGTCTCTCTCGGGGTCTCCCAGTTCGTGTTCGTGCAATGGGTGGCCCCCTTCCTCTCCGAGTTCCCGGAGAAGGTCACGGCCTTCAACTGGGCCCGTACCGGCCGCAAGGCCCCGCTGGCGCTCATGAACATGGTCTCGTCCAACATCAACCAGTGGACGGTCCTCGCCGCCATGATCCCCATCGTCTACTCGCTCTCGCGCGGGGAGCCCTCCTCCATCCCCTTCGATGCCCATCACCGGACCGAGATCCTGCTCACCATCATCCAATCCTTCCTCGGCATGCTCCTTCTCGCCAATCTCGAGTTCCGCTGGTACGAGGCCATCGGCCTGTTCGCCCTGTGGGCCGCCCAGTTCGCCTTCCCCCACCTGCGCGAGGAGATCATCGTCGTCTATGCCATCTGGTGCGCGCTGGAGATCGTCCTGGCCCTGACGGGCAGGAAGCCGCTCCGCGCCTTCCCGGTCTTCATGCAACTGTGGCGAACCCATGGTCGAGCCAGCACCGGGACCAGGAGGCGCTAGAGGCGACCGGCGAATGGACTCCCCCCTCAACCAGGAAGCCGGATCGCACCATCCGACCCGCCGATCCCGGAACTGGATTCAGAGCCTGGGACCGCTCTGGATTCCGGGCGCCGTGCTTCTCGTTCTCCTCGCCCACGGCTATGCCTTCGAGCTGGGAGCGGAGAACCAGCCCCTCCAGATCCCCCGCATCGAACGGATCATCGATCCCACGCTCTACTCCGGCGACGCGCTGGTCGACACCCTCGACCGGTACCCATCGCTGTTCTTCCCGGCCGCCGCGTGGATGGCGCGCTGGATACCGCTCGAGCGCCAGTTCTTGGTCCTCCATCTCCTGACCATGGCCGCGGTGGCGATCGCGATGGCGAGTGTCGCCCGCAAGCTCCTGGGCTCGCAGCCAGCGGCCATCCTGGCCGCCCTGCTCCTCGTCCTGTCACCGGTGGTTCGCCCGACGCTGATCGGCCGCGACACCCTGGTCGCCGCCTGGGTCACGCCGACGACCATCTCCTTCCCCATCCTGCTCATCGCGCTCGGCTTCCTGCTCGCCGGGCGCTTCGCCTGGGCGGGATTGGTGGCGGGGCTTGCGGCTCACATCAATGCCGTCGCCGCCGGCATCTTCCTCATCGTCGCCCTGCCGGTCGCCTGCGGTGAACGCCATCGACTGCGGTCATCGGCCCTCCTCTGCGCAACGTTCGCCATCGCCGCGCTCCCATCGCTGCTCACCTTGCCGGGGCATGCCTTGGTTGGCGGCCGTGGGCTCGACTTTCTCGCTCTGCTTCGCCGCTACTACCCCTACCACTTCTTCCTCGATGAGCATTCGCCGGGTGTCTTCGTGCGTCTGGCCATCTTGATCGGGGTGGCGATCGTCGGATTCCGCGCCCTCGCGCCGAGCGACCCCGCGCGGCGGGCGCGCCGGCTCGCCCTGACCGTGGCCGTCACCGTGGCCGCGGGCGCCGTCTTCGCCGATCTGGTCCCCGTGGCGGCGCTGACGCAGCTCCACCTCATGCGCGCCGACCGCTGGTTCTTCGTGCTCCTCTACGTGCTGGCCGGGGGACTCCTCCTCTCCGCTACCACCAGGGACCGGGTCGCCACAGCGGGCGCCGCGGCGATCACGATCGGTCTCTTGCGCGCCGCCTACCCGCTCATCGCCTGGGGAACGATCCTCATGCTCGTCAGGCCGCGGTCGAGCCGGGCCCGCTGGCTGATCGTCATCGCGGCGGCCGGGATGGCGCTGTGGCGGCTGTGGGAACCCACCTATCTGATCTCCAGCGTCCTGCTCGTGATCTTGCTGCTGCTAGCCATGGCCGGAAATGCGCGTCAGACTGCCTTCGCGCTGCGCACCGGACTGGCCTTGGCCCTGGTGCTCGCGTTCGTCGAAGTGGCGATCGACACGGGGACGCTCGGCCGCGGTGGCGTCTCCATCTCGCGGCAGGTGTTTCATCCGGACTGGCGCGAGGTTCAGGACTGGGCCACCGCGCATACTCCGGTCGCGGCTCGCTTCATGACGCCGCCCAGGTACGCGGGATTCCGCGTTTACTCCCATCGCAGCACGATTGTCGAGCACAAGGATGGAGCAGCCATGCTCTGGGTGCCGGAATTCGGCCCCGGCTGGTGGCAGCGCCTCGGCGCGGTGGACGACGCCATCACATCAGGCGATGCGGCCGAGCTGCGCGCCGTGGCCGAGCACTACGGGGCCGAGTGGATCATCGTGCCCCGCGAGAGCGCCCCCCAGGAATCCTCACCCGAGCTCGCCCTGGTCCACTCGAACCGGCGCTTCAATGTCTATGCCCTGCCGCCGCCGGAGCCGCCGGGACCGAGCACCCCCTAGCGGCCGGTTCCCCGATCTTCCATTTCCCCGCCATCTCCCTGCCGTCTAGAGTCCCAGCTCCCTGAGGATTCGATCGTCCTTGCGCCATTCCTTCGCGACACGGACC
The DNA here is from genome assembly GCA_963823555.1 of Candidatus Eiseniibacteriota bacterium. Classification (GTDB taxonomy): domain Bacteria; phylum Eisenbacteria; class RBG-16-71-46; order CAVPCR01; family CAVPCR01; genus CAVPCR01. Next base: position 1,952,093 of record CAWGMA010000001.1, read on the forward strand.
TCGAGCTCGAGAAACACCGGCCGGCCCAGCAGCACCTCGATCTCCTGTCGGGCCTCGGACCCGACACGCTTCAAGGCACGGCCACCCTCCCCGATCAAGATCGCCTTCTGCGTGTCGCGCTCGACGAGGATCTCCGCCTTCACATAGACCTTCGGCCGGCCAGGGTCGTCGACGAACTCGGCGATGCGAACCGCCGTGGCGTACGGCACCTCTTCGCGGTACCGGCGGAAGACCTTCTCGCGCACGAGCTCAGCGGCAAAGAAGCGTTCCGGGCGATCGGAGAGCGTGTCCGGAGGGTAGAAGGGCGGGCTCTCGGGCAGCCGTGCGGCCAGCTCGGCCTCGAGGCGTTCGACGCCATCACCGCGCAGGGCCGAGAGCGGGATGATCGCGGTGAACTCGCCGAGCGCGGTGATCTGTGCCATCAACGGCAAGAGCTTCGGCTTCGCGATGCGATCGATCTTGTTGAGGATGGCGAACAGCGGGCGACCCCCGGCGCGCGATAGAAGATCTCGCAGGAGCTCGACTTCGCGGTCGCGGAGCGGATCGCGAGCCTCCACCAGGGCAACGAGCAGATCCGCATCCCCGACCGCCGCCAGCGCCTGTTCGACCATGCGGCGCTGCAGCTCGTACCTCGGTTCGAGCACCCCCGGCGTGTCGAGAAAGACGATCTGGTAGGAAGGGCGAGACAGGATCCCCACCACTCGCTGGCGCGTGGTCTGCGGCGCGGCGGAAACGATGGAGAGCTTGTGATCGAGCAGCCGATTGAGGAGCGTCGACTTGCCGACATTGGGCCGGCCGAGGATGGCGGCGTAGCCGGCACGAAAGCCCGCGGGGGTTGGCGCGCCGGCCGGGGAATCGCTCATCCCTGCCCGGCCCGAGCCGCCTCCGACTCCTCGAACAGGGCATCGGCAAACGCCTTTGCCGAGAAGGGCACCAGGTCATCGATACCCTCGCCCACCCCAACCAGAACCACCGGCAGCTTGAGCTCGTTGGCGATCGCGACCACGACGCCGCCGCGGGCGGTGCCGTCGAGCTTGGCGAGGACGAGCCCGCTCACGCCCGCCGCGGCGTCGAAGAGGCGAGCCTGCCGGATGGCATTCTGTCCGGTCGTGGCATCGAGGCAGAGCAGGACCTCATGAGGGGCGCCAGGCAGGCGGCGGGCCACCACTCGGTGCACCTTCTTGAGCTCCTCCATGAGGTGCGCCTTGTTGTGAAGGCGCCCGGCCGTGTCGAGCAGCAAGACATCCACCCCGCGCGCTTCCCCGGCTGCGACCGCATCGAAGGCCACCGCCGCCGGATCGGCCCCCGAGCGCTGGCGCACGATCTCCACTCCCGCGCGTTCGGCCCAGGCCTCGAGTTGCTCACCCGCCGCCGCGCGGAAGGTATCGCAGGCACCGATCAGAACGCGCCTCCCGGCATCGACTTCCCGCTTGGCGATCTTCCCGATCGTCGTCGTCTTGCCGACTCCGTTGACGCCGACCAACATGATCACGTGCGGTCCGGGACCTCGTTTCGGGTCGGAGGATCCTGCCATGGAGGCTGATTCGAGAAGAGCCACGATCTCCGTCTTGAGCGCCTCTTCGGCGGCGACCGGATCGCTGATGCGCTCGTCACGGACCCGCTGGCGGAGGTTCTCGATCAAGGTCTCGGTGGCCTCGACACCACAGTCAGCAGCGATCAGGAGCCGCTCGAAATCGGCGAACAGCTCCTCATCCACGCGGCCGCGATCGAGAGCCCCGCGGAACCCGGCGGCCAGGTTCTGTCGCGTGCGGGCCAGGCCCTGCCGGAGCTTGTCGAAGATGGAAGGCATCGTCCCTCACGGTTACGGCTGCTGGGGGAAATCGACCGCGAGCATTCTAGACCACCTGAGGCGCCGGCGCCAGCCACTCCCCGCGGGCGCGAACGTGCCGAGTGGCTTGCCGCACGGCGCGGCGCGCGTTAGCATCGCCCGCGTGAGCACACAGGTCCTTGCCGCTGGCTCCTTCTTGATCGCCAGTCCCACCCTTCGCGATCCGAATTTCGCACGGTCCGTCGTGCTCTTGTGCGAACACAGCGACGAGGGCTCGATGGGGTTGATCGTGAACCGACCGAGCGATCGGAGCGTGGCCGAGGCGCTTCGCGGTGTCGAGAAGCTCCCCCCTCCCGAGGAACGCCTCTTCCTCGGCGGGCCGGTGCAACCCGAGATCCTCCTGGTCCTGCACCGGCTAGCCGCTCCAGCACCCGGCGCTCAGCCCATCACCGATGGGATGGGACTCGGCGGCGACATGCAGGCGCTCGTGGACCTTCTCGCCGCCAAACGCTCGCCGGAGGATCGCCTGCGCGTCTATGCCGGCTATGCCGGCTGGGGCGAAGGCCAGCTCGGAGCGGAGATGGATTCCGGAAGCTGGTTCACGCGACCCGCCAGCGCTCATTTCGTCTTCGATGTCGAGCCCGAGGCCATGTGGGCCGAGGTGATCCGATCCCTCGGCCCCGAGTACGAGCACTACATCACCATGCCCACCGATCCGCGGGTCAACTAGGAACCGTGCCGACCGCCGTCGGCGCCAACGCGGCGCCACCGCATGAGCATGTGAGGGGCCCACGCCAGGGAGCGAACGCCGGATGAAAGCAGACAGCAATTCGATCCTGATCGGCATCGTGGTGGGGACCGCCGCGGCCTTCGCCGGCGTGCTCCTCTTCGGGCCGGAGATGGTGCGCTTCGAGTTCCTCGGCACCTTCTTCCTCAAGGCCCTGAAGATGATCATCGTGCCGCTGATCGTGGCCTCGATCGTCGTCGGGATCTCCGGCCTCGGTGATGTGCGCGCCATGGGACGCATCGGCGGCCTGACGCTCGCCTACTACGCGCTCACGACGGGCGTCGCCGTCGCTCTCGGCATCCTCATGGTGAACCTGATCCAGCCCGGGAGCGGGGTCGAGCTCTTGGCGGGCGGAGTCGCGCCGGACGTGATCGCCGGACGCGAAGCCACGGGCTTGAAGGAGATCCTCCTCTCGTTCGTCTCCGACAACATCGTCAAGGCCATGGCCGATCTCGACATGCTGCCCATCATCGTCTTCTCGCTGTTCTTCGCCTCCGTGCTGACGACCGTGGGTGATAAGGGGCGCCCGGTCATCGCCTTCTTCGAGGGTCTCAATGCGGCCGTCATGAAGATGGTGCACCTGATCATGTTCCTGACCCCGATCGGCGTGTTCGGTCTGATCGCTGGACGATTCGGGAGGGCAGGCGACCTGGGAGCCCTGATCAGCGGGCTGGGCAAGTACATGGCCACGGTCCTGATCGGCCTCGGCATTCATGCCGTGGTGATTCTGCCGTTGATCCTCTGGTTCTTCGGTCGCCGCAACCCCGCTCGCTACGCCGTCGGCATGTCGCCGGCCCTGCTCACAGCGTTCTCGACCGCATCCTCGTCGGCGACTCTGCCGCTGACGATCGAATGTGTCGAGGAGCGCAACAAGGTGAAGCGCAAGGCGGCCTACTGCGTTCTCCCGGTCGGAGCGACCATCAACATGGATGGCACCGCGCTCTACGAATCGGTTGCCGCCATCTTCATCGCCCAGGCCTACGGCATCGACCTCACCGCCATGCAACAGGTCGTGATCTTCCTGACGGCCACCCTGGCGGCCATCGGTGCTGCCGGGATCCCCGAGGCCGGGCTCGTGACCATGGTCATCGTTCTCGGGGCGGTGGGCCTGCCGCTCGAGGGCATCGGGCTGATCCTGGCCGTGGACTGGCTCCTGGACCGCTTCCGGACCGCCGTCAATGTCTGGGGAGATGCTTGCGGCGCTGCGGTGATCGCCCGGGCGATGCCTCCCGGGTGATCAGGGACGCGGCCATAGCCCCGCCGTGATGCTCAAGCGGCGGGGATGGGAGTCGCGCTAGCCGAGAGCCGGCTCGGGCGTGGCGTCACCGTCGAGGACCTCGCCCCCCGACCCGTTGCCACCACCGGCAACCGCCAGCTCCGCCTCGCCCTGTCCCTGATCCGCGTCCGCCGCTGTCTCGACCACGTCCTCCCCCTCGGACAGCTCGCCGTGATCGAGTCGCACCGAGACCAGCTTCGACACCCCCGGCTCCTCCATCGTCACCCCGTAGAGGCGCTCGCATGCCTCCATCGTGCGCTTGTTGTGGGTGATGACGATGAACTGTGTGTCACGCTGGAACTGACGCAGCAGCTTGACGAAACGATCTACGTTGGCATCGTCGAGCGGCGCATCCACTTCGTCCATGATGCAGAATGGGCTGGGCTTGACCAGATAGATCGAGAACAGGAGTGAGATGGCAGTCAGCGCCCGCTCGCCCCCCGACATCATGCGGATCGAACGCAGAGCCTTGCCCCGCGGGCGGGCCATGATCTCGATGCCGCCGTCGAGATCGTCGCCGACCAGGGAGAGCTCGGCCTCTCCGCCTTCGAAGAGGGTGGAGAAGACGCGCCGGAAGTTCTCCTTCACCTGGCCGAAGGTCTGACTGGAAGAGCTCGGAGGCGGTCTGGTTGATCTTCTCGATCGCCTGCGAGGAGCTCCTCCCGGGCAGCCACCAGGTCGTCACGCTGCTTGGTCAGGAAGTCGAACCGCTGCTTGACCTCTTCGTACTGCTCGATGGCAAGGAGATTCACCGGACCGATCCGGCGTAGCCGCTCCTTGAGATGGTTGAGCTCGGCCAGGGCCTCACCGGATCCTGCCCTTCGGCCAGCACTTCGTTGGTCTCGAGGAGCTCAATGTCGTACTCCTCACGGATCCGGGCAGCGATGGCCTCGATCTCGCCGCGAGCGCGTTCCAGATCGAGCTCGTCCTTGTGCACGCCTTCGAGCAACCCGTCGAATCCGTGTCGAGCTTCGCGCGCCGCCTTCTCTTCGGCGACAACCTCCGCCCGCGCTTCACCCTCGGCGGTCTCGAGCGCGCGCACCCGGACCTCCTTCTCCTCGCGAGCCAGCATCGCCTCGGCGATCTGGGTCTCGTGCTCGGCAATCGATGCGGCCAGGTTCGCCAGTAGCGTGTCTCCGTTCTCGATCTCGGCGGTCAGGCGAGTCATCTCGCCTTCGATGTCCGCCAGCTCGCCGCCCAGGCGCTCGTGCTCGTTCCGTACCTCGGCGAGTCGGGCGGAAAGCGTGGTCCACGCAATACGGCTCTCCTGCTCGGCGGCCAGGCGGAGATCACGCTCTTCCTCGAGTCGAGTCACCTCGGTCTCGAGATCGGCACAGTCGGCGGCAAAGGTCTGGCTCTCGCGATGGGAATCATCGAGCGCCGTCCCGAGTGCCGATTCACGAGCCCCCAGATGCTCGAGCTCGACGGCAAGGGCCGAGACGGCCCCCTCGAGATCGACGATCACCTCGGCCTTGATCTGGGCGGCCAGAGCCTGCTCGGCGTGCGCCTTCTCGCGGGCGAACACCGCTTCGCGCTCCACCTCATGACGGCTCCTGAGCTCGCGCTGAGCCCCGGCGCTCGCCTCGCGCTCAGCCCTGAGCTCGGCCTCCTCCTGTCTGAGGGCGGCAATCTGCGTCCTGAGGGGCACCAGTTCCTCCTCGGTGGCAGCGATCTCCTGCTCCCGGGACAGGACGCTGGACCCCGTACCGTCGCCGCCACTGATCGCGCCCGCTCGCGTCCATAGCTCGCCCTCGAGGGTGACTACCCGATACCCGGCCGCCTCGGGTCGCTCGATGAGCGAGCGGGCACTCGCCCGGTCGCTCACCAGGATGACATCGCCGAGCAGGTAGTGGATCGCGCCTGCGAATCGCGGTTCATGCGCTTCGACGAGATCGCTGAGGCGACCGAGAAGGCCATCGCCGGTGGGAATGTCACCGTCCGTTCTGGCTGCGATGCCGGCGAGCGGGAGGAACGTGGCCCGACCCCCCTCGCTCTGGCGCAGATGATCGATATGGCCGGCCGGGGCGTCGCGATCGTCGATCACGATGGTGCCGACGCCGGATCCCAACGCCGTTTCCACCGCGTCGACCAGCTCGGCTGGTACGCGCATCAGCTCGGCGACCGTACCGTGAATGCCCGATGGCCGGCCACCTGCGAGCAGTGTCTGCACGCCCCGCGCGAAACCCTCGTAGCGGCGGCGGAGATCGAGGAGCACGGCAAGGCGCGACTCATGGGCCGCTGCGCTCTCGCCGAGCGCCATCAGCTTCTGGCCTGCCTGTTCGGCAGACAGGGTGAGTGCGATGGTGCGCGCCTCGATCTCATCGAGCTCGGACCGGGTCGCATCACAGGCGGCACGGGAGGTGGCGAGCTCGGTGGCCGCCCGGTCGCGCTCGGCCTCAGCGCGCTCCTTCTCAGCGCGTACCTGCTCGAGATCTGCGGCGATACGGTCACGCCGTCCGGAGATTTCCTCCTGCTTGCGTCGAGTTTCGGCCAGCACCGTACGGCGCTCGACATGGTCCTCGACCAGCCCCAGGTTGAGCTGCTTCTTCTCGGAGAGCTCGATGCGGCGCTGCTTCCACATCCGCTCGATCTCGCTCCGCGCCTCCTCCCGCGAGCCGAGCTCAGCCTCGCTCGCCGCCGCCACCGCGCTCAGCCGCGAGAGCTCTCCGGCCGCCGTCTCCTCCGCCGCTGCAACGATCCCCCGCCGTTCGTCCAGCCGCGTGAGCGTCGCGCGGGCCTCGCTGGTGCGGGTCTGGGTCGCCAGGTCTCCGCTCGCGCAGCACCCGCACCTCACTCGACCACTCGGCTACCAGGCGATCGTGCCGATCCAGCTCCTCCTGCGCGACCCTGAGCTCGCGCTCGAGATCGGTCTGGCGGAGGCGCCGCTCCTCGACGGTCAGCTCGTAGCCGGAGATCCGCGCGCGCTCGCCCTCGAGATCGGTTCGCGATCCGGCCAGCCGCTCGGCGAGTTCGTCGCGCCGGGCCGCGAGTTCGTGCACGCGCTGGCGGCCCAGGGCCAGGTCCAGATGGCGAATGCGCTCGATGGTGCGCTTGTAGCGGCGGGCTCGCCCCACCTGCCGGCCAAGCGAGTGAGTCTCGCGCTCGACCTCGCTGATGATGTCGGCAACGCGCACCAGATCGGTCTCTGTCGCCTTGAGCTTGAGCAACGCCTCGTGCTTCCGCGCCTTGTACTTGGTGATTCCGGCGGCCTCTTCGAGGATCTGCCGGCGCTGTCCCGAGTCATCGGAGAGCACCGACTCCACCATCTCCCGGGCAATCAGCGAGTAGCCGCTCGATCCGATCCCGGTGTCGAGAAGCAGGTCCCGCACGTCGCGAAGGCGACACGGCTTGCGGTTGAGCACGTAATCGCTCTGCCCGGAACGGAACAGCCGGCGGCCAACGACCACCGTGGAGTACTCGACCGGAAGGAGGTTCTTCGTGTTCGAGAAGGTGAGAAAGACCTCGGACATCCCCAGCGGCTTGCGGGTCGCGGTCCCGTTGAAGATCACGTCCTCCATGGAGTGCCCGCGGAGGAGACGCGCCGACTGCTCGCCGAGAACCCAGCGGATGGCGTCGGAGAGGTTCGACTTTCCGCACCCGTTGGGCCCGACGATGCCGGTTACCCCTGCCCCGAAGCGCAACGTGAGCTTGTAGGGAATGGACTTGAACCCGAAGATCTCGAGCTTCTCGAGGAACATCAGCCCTCCTGGCAGATGCCGGCAGGTGAATCGATCAGCACCCTGCCGGAATGTCCCGGCGCGCCTCCGGCGCACCGGTGGGTCGGACGAGAAATCGAATCGCGTCTAGCGCGGGATCCTCTGCACTTGCGCCGCGGGCGAGAGCTGGTCGGCCCGAACCGTCTCCATGACACGGCTGGCCTCGCTCTGGCTCGAATACGGTCCGAGGAGAACGCGTTGCCACGTCCCCTTCCCCGGGATGTCGACGCTGACGATGACACCCTGATAGCCGAGAGCCTGATAGTTGCCCAGGTCCTCTTCCGCCTTGGCCAACGTGCGGAAGGAGCTGACATGAACGCCATAGGTTCCCGTGCCTCCCGGAACACGTGGGGCCACACTCGCATCCGCGCGAGTCTGCGGCGGGGCCACCTGCGGCCTGCTCTCGGCAGGACGGGTCACGGGCTCAGCCGCTCCAGCCGGGGCCGGCGCAGCCGCTGCCGGCTCCTGCGACACCGGCTCACTCGACCCCCCATCGCCACCGACGGCTGAGGTCACGGCATCGCCCGGAGGAGATGCCTCCTCACCCAGCTCGGATGCGGGTGGTGCGGTCGCGGGCGCCTCGGTGCTTGCCGGCTGCGGCAGCCGGCGCTCGAGGCGAATGACACCGCTCTTGTACGCCCAACCGAGGATCAGCAGGACGCCGATGAGCCCACCGATGACGAGGATGCGCCACGGGGTATGGTTCGGCCGCTCGACCACAACCTCCTCCCGCGGGATGAGCTCTTCCTCGAGCTCTTCGATGACTGGACCGACTCCTTCCGGTGCCTCGAGCACCGTGCTTGATGCTGCAGGCAGATCAGCGAAGGTCGGGGGCCACGGCGCGTCTTCCGCTTCCTTTTCCTTCTCCGATTCCTGAGAGTCGCCGCCAATCTCCGCGGCAGGTGGGCCGGAGACCTCGTGTGTGATCTCGCCCCAGACCGGTGCCGCCGCCTCGGGCTCCACCACCTCCGGCTCCGGCTCCCAGGCCGGTGCCGCCGCCTCGGGCTCCACCACCTCCGGCTCCGGCTCCCAGGCCGGTGCTGCCGCCTCGGGCTCCACCACCTCCGGCTCCGGCTCCCAGGCCGGTGCCGCCGCCTCGGGCTCCACCACCTCCGGCTCCGGCTCCCAGGCCGGTGCCGCCGCCTCGGGCTCCACCACCTCCGGCTCCAACTCCCAGGCCGGTGCCGCCGCCTCGGGCTCCACCACCTCCGGCTCCGGCTCCCAGGCCGGTGCCGCCGCCTCGGGCTCCACCACCTCCGGCTCCGGCTCCCAGGCCGGTGCTGCCGCCTCGGGCTCCACCACCTCCGGCTCCGGCTCCCAGGCCGACGCCGCCGCCTCGGGCTCCACCACCTCCGGCTCCGACTCCTTCTCGGAATCCTCCGGCTTCGGCTCTCCTGCAGGCTTCCCGGGTGCACTCCTGGTCAGGCGATCCCACGCCGCCTCGAACGAGCGCGCGAAATCCTCTCCCCCGAGGCTGGGGGGGCTCGCCGCAGCGCCACCCGTTCCCGTCCCGTCCCCTACAGCCTGAGCTTCTGCGCTCTCTTCACCGGGCTCAGCGGGCTTCGCGACATTCTCCACGGATTCCACGGAAGGCCCGGCGGGCGGCGGCGATGCCAGATCCTCGGGGGGCGAGGGGGGCCTGGACCTGGTCTGGCTTGCGAACGGGGTCACGCCGATGGGCGTGGCTCCGGGGCCTCGCAACCGCGCCACTTCGGCTGCCCACAGGGATGCTGCGGTCTCATCCACTTCGCTGGTCTCGCGGATCACGACTTCCGCCTGGTCCTCCAGATCGAACCCAGGTACGCGATCCGCGGCCGACGAGGTCAGGAACTTGTCTGCCCAGTCGGCATCGAGCGCGGGGGGTGCGGCCCCCTGGGGCTCGGAATCCGCTTCGCTCGTGCGCTGCCCGGCGACCGATGCCTCTCCGGCCGGGGGCTGGACCATGCGATCTGCGGTCAGCGGCCCCTCGGTCACGAGGCCGAGGATCGGGGCATCCATGTCCCACAGCGTGAGGTAGCTCCGGCGGATCGCATCGCGCGCCACGGCGTGGAGACCGTAGGCAATGATGATCGAATCGAGCCGGCGCGTGATCATGCTGAGGATCGCCGTCGGCAGTCCGCTCGTGGTAGTGATGAGCGTGAGGTCGGAATGCTGGCGCAGGGCGCCGAGCACCCTTTCCCATTCATCACCGTGAATCGGCTCCCCGGACCACGGATGCGACCCGGCCGTGATGATCCGGACCCCGGAGATCCCGCTCTCCGCGGCCACGGCGGCGTAGGAGCAGCCGTAGAGCAGCATGTCGATGAGCCCCTCGCGCTGGCTGCGCGGAGCGTTGAGTGCCGGGTGCCGGAGCTCGGCTTCGACGATCGTCACGCTCCGCCCGCGCCTTGCCAGGCGCGCCGCCAGATTGGCCGCCAACCGGAAGCGCAGGGGATCCTCGTCGAGACCAAGGCAGGCAAGCAGCTTGAGCGGCATGTGCTCGGCCAGGAGGTCGATCCGCCCGATGATCGGATCGTAGGCCTCGCTCGCATCGACGAGGTCCATGATCGAGAACGGGGGGGCGATCTCGGACTCGGTGCGCGCCAGCGCGCCGAGCAAGGAGACGTTCAAGTCACCTGCCACCTGGGCAGGTGACTCGTAGTGGTCCGGCTCACCGCGTCCCATGGCCGGAAGGGGAGATTGCATCCTGACTCCTGCTCGTCATGACCATAACCAAGTGAAGACCGTCGGCTCGCCCCGGCGACCTGCAAGCAACCGCTCCCACGATGCTCGCGGGGCCGCCGATCGCAGCCGTGATCTGCCGTCTCCCACCACCACCTATTTCCCCATATCACAAAGATCGGTCGCCAGGTCGTCTAACTTGGGCTTCACGGTCAAAGCACCCACAATCAGCTCGGCATCGCCCGGAAGAAGGGTCCGGACATCGAGGAGAAGTTGTCCCCCTTCGATACGTCCAAGCACGGCCGGATGGCCGCACCTCAGGCCGGTCTCCAGATCCTCCACGCTCCCCGCACCGGGACGCGGGCTCAAGCCGACGGCGACCGATGGGATCGCCGCCATCGGCAGGGCGCCGCCACCTACCCGGCTCGTCGTCTCCACCACGCCCACTTCGAGATCGGCCCGAACGGCCGTGATGGCCGCGGCCAGCGCCGCCGCCTCCGCCCCGAGATCCTCCTTCGAACGCGCCAGCAGCCTCAGAGTCGGAATCTCCACCCACGCGCGCTCGGGCTCCAGATAGGCGCGGAGCGTCGCCTCGAGGGCTGCGATCGAGAACTTGTCGAGGCGCATGGCGCGTGCCATCGGATCCCGCGCGAGGCGGCGGATGAGCGATGCCGATCCGACCATGATGCCCGCCTGCGGCCCTCCGAGCAGCTTATCACCCGAGAACATGACGATGTCGGCCCCGCATGCAAGGCTGTCCCCGACGGTTGGTTCGTGACCGATCCGAACTCCCAGGGCAACCAGTGCTCCGCTTCCCAGATCATGGGCGACTTGGAGCCCACGCGACCGGCCGAGAGCGACGAGCTCGGCCAGTCCCGCCTCGGCAGTGAACCCGTCCATGACGAAGTTCGAGCGATGGACCTTCAAGATGAGCCCGGTGCTGGGTCCAATCGCCTTCGCGTAGTCTTCCAGGTGCGTCTTGTTGGTCGTTCCAACCTCCCTGAGCCGGGCCCCAGACCGCGCCATGATATCGGGGAGACGGAACGAGCCGCCGATCTCGATGAGCTCTCCGCGGGAAACCAGGACCTCGCGACCTGACGCGAGCCCCCCCAGCGTGAGCAACACGGCCGCCGCGCAGTTGTTGACGGCAAGCGCGTCCTCCGCGCCGGTGATCTCGATCAGGAGATCGCGGATGGTGTCGAGCCGCGATCCGCGTTCACCCCGCTCGAGGTCGAACTCGAGGGTCGAGTACCGGGCCGCCGCATCGTGCACCGCCTTCTGCGCCATCTCGGAGAGCACCGACCTGCCGAGATTGGTGTGAATCACGACACCCGCCCCGTTGATGACGGGCCTGAGCCCCCGGCTGGCCAGCATCCGGGCCCGGGCGGCGGCGCGTGCGGCCAGACGATCGACGTCGAGCACCGCCGCGGCCTGGCGGTCTGTCTCCGATTCGCGGGCCAGATGCTCCCGCGCCCAGGCCAGCACTTCACGAGCCGCTCGCCGCCTGAGGGCGCGGGGAGCGTCCACGTGAACAAGATCGGGATGGGTTAGCAGGGCCTCGACGGCCGGCAGCTGACGACGCCGGTCCGGCATGCATGATCTCTTGACCCGCGGTCCGCTCTCCCGGCCGGCAACCACGGGTAGCTGGGCGAGAGTCTGTTCCGCGCAAGCGGCGTCGAAACTCCCGTGTTTCACGGATACGGATCCGGGAGGGGCGGGGCACTCACACCTTGCACTCGCGGGGCCGGGATACGATCACCCTCCGAGGTAGGCGCTCTTGACCTCCTCGTTGGCGAGGAGGTTCTCCCGGGTATCGGACAGGACGATGCTACCTGTCTCCATGACATAGCCGCGATCCGCGACGCCAAGGGCCATGTGCGCATTCTGCTCGACAAGGAGAATGGTGACTCCCTGGCGACTGATCTCGGCAACTGTCCGGAATATCTCACGGACGAGGATCGGTGCCAACCCCAAAGAGGGCTCATCCAGGAGCAAGAGGCGGGGACGCGACATGAGTCCGCGGGCGATGGCGAGCATCTGCTGCTCACCCCCGGACAGGGTTCCCGCACTCTGCCGCGCCCGCTCCCTGAGCCGCGGGAAGACGGTGAACATGCGCTCGAGATCCTCCCGGATCTGGGCCCGGTCGTGACGGAGATAGGCGCCGAGCTCGAGATTGTCCCTGACACTCAAGTTGGCGAAGACGATCCGGCCCTCGGGAACCTGGGAGATGCCGAGACCGACAATGCGGTGGGCCGGGAGGCGGGTGAGCTCCCGACCGTCGAAACGGATCGAGCCCTGGCGGGCGGGTTCCAGACCGGAAATCGCCCGCAAGAGAGTGCTCTTGCCCGCACCGTTGGCACCGATCAGGGTCACGACCTCACCGCAGGCCACGTCCAGGGAGACACCCCGGAGCGCCTGCACGGCGCCATAGTAGACATCCAGGTCGCGGACTTCGAAGAGCGGCGCCCGGGGACTGCTCACTCGCGCTTCACCTCCTCACCCAGGTAAGCCTCGATCACCTTGGGATGCTGGCGAATCTCCTCGGGCTGCCCGGTGGCGATCTGGCGACCGTAGTCGAGAACGCTGATCCGCTCGCAGATCCCCATGACGACGCGCATGTCGTGTTCGATGAGGAGAACCGTCATGTCATAGCGATCACGGATCCAGCGGATCAGATCCATCAGCGATTCCGACTCCGTGGTGTTGAGCCCGGCCGCTGGCTCATCGAGGAGCAGCAGCCTGGGGCCGGTCGCCAGCGCCCGGGCGATCTCCAGTCGGCGTTGCTCCCCGTAGGGCAACTCGCTGGCCCGCCGCTCCGCCACCGCCTCGAGGTGGAATTCGCCGAGCAGCTCCCGCGCCGAGGCGGCGATCTCGGCCTCGGCGCGCCGGGCGGAACCGCTTCCCAGAATGGAAGCGGACAGACGCGGCTTGTGCTTGGTGTGCAACGCCGTGCGCACGTTGTCGAACACGGTCATGCTGCGGAAGAGGCGTGACGTCTGGAAGGTCCGGGCCACACCGCTGCCTGAGATGCGGTGGGCCGGACGCCCGCTGATGACCGAACCTCCGAGCCGGATCGTGCCCTCGGTCGGCGCGTAGACCCCCGTGATGAGATTGAAGACAGTGGTCTTTCCGGCGCCGTTGGGACCAATGAGCCCGAAGAGCTCACCCTTCTCCACGGACAGCTCGAGTGAATCGACCGCCTTGAGACCGCCGAAGCAGTGAGTCACTCGATCGAGGATCAGGAGCGCCATTCCCCTACTCCGCCGGTCTCGGCGCCGCTCCCCGCCCCCGCAGGCGGGCGAGGAGGGCGCGGGGATCCAGCTCGCGCATCCCCATGAGGCCCTGGGGACGGGAGATCATGAGCAGGATGAGGAGGAAGGAATAGAGGACCATGCGGTAGTCCTTGACGGGGCGGAGCACCTCGGGCAGCAGGGTGAGGATGATCGCCGCCATGATCGAGCCCGTGATCGAACCCATCCCGCCCAGCACGACCATGATCACGATCTCGATCGACTTGATGAAGGTGAAGCTGTTCGTATGCACGTAGGCCAGATAATGCGCGAACAGGCCGCCCGCCACTCCGGCGAAGAAAGCGCCGACGACGAACGCGATCACCTTGTAACGAGTCGTATCGATGCCCAGGGCTTCAGCCGCAATCTCGTCCTCGCGTACGGAGATGAAGGCTCGGCCGTGCGTCGAGTGCACCACGTTCCAGACGACCGCGATGGTGACTGCGGTCCAGAGCAGGACCCAGGTCAGATTCGACCATGAGGGAATATCCGAGAACCCGCGAGCAGCACCGACCGCCTCGATGTTGAGGATGATGACGCGAATGATCTCACCGAAGCCCAGGGTCACGATGGCCAGGTAATCGCCGCGGAGCCTCAAGCTCGGAAGTCCCACCAGGAACCCGACCACGGCGGCAACGATCCCCCCCAGGAAAAGCGCCGCCAGAAAGAGCGCCGCCACCGCCAGGAACTCCGGCACCCCCCACGTGGTCAGGGCCGCCGACCAGTCACGGGCCAGGTAGAAGGTGAAGGCTGCGGATACGTAGGCGCCCACCGCCATGAACCCGGCGTGCCCCAGCGAGAACTGCCCGGTGAATCCATTGATCAGGTTGAGCGAGACCGCAAGGATGATGTTGACGCCGCAGAGCGTGATGATCTGCAGCACGTACGGATTGACGACCTCGGGCAGGAGGCGACCCACGGCGAAGATCGCCACCGCCATCACCGTGAGGCCCAGGAGCCGCTTCCCCATCACACCTTCTCCACGTCGGGCTTGCCGAGGATGCCGCCAGGCTTGAAGAGCAAGATCAAGATGAGGATGGCGAACGCGATCGCGTCCCGGTACGTGGGGGCCAGATAGCCGACCACCATGGTCTCGGCGATCCCCATGACGAGGCCGCCCACCATGGCACCAGGAATGTTGCCGATACCCCCGAGCACGGCCGCCACGAAGGCCTTGAGGCCCGGAATGAGTCCCATCAGGGGATCGACCCGCGGCAGGTAGAGCCCGACCAGAACACCCGCGGCAGCGGCCAGGGCCGAGCCGATGGCGAAGGTGAAGGCGATGACCGAGTCGGTCGGAATGCCCATCAGCTTTGCCGCATCCGCCGAGAAGGAGACGGCACGCATGGCCTTCCCCACCCGCGTGCGGTGCACGATGACCTGGAGCAATCCCATCAAGGCGATGGATACGCCGAGCACGAGGAGCTGGTGGCTGCCGAAGACGATGGATCCGATCTGGACCTTGGTGCTGCGGATGATCTCGGGAAATGCCCGCGGGCGGGCGCCGAAGATGACATTGCCCAGGTTCTCGAGCAGGAGAGAGACCCCGATCGCCGTGATCAACGAGACCAGTCGGGGCTGACGGCGGACCGGGCGGTAAGCAGCCCGCTCGATGATGATCCCGAGCAGAGCGCACACCACCATGGCGATCAGAAGGACGAGGAGCGCCTTGGGAACCGAGGGGGTCAGATCAGCGCCGATCCAACCGGCGGCGAAGAGAGCCGTGTAGGCGCCCACCATGATCACGTCCCCGTGGGCGAAATTGATGAGCCGGAGGACGCCGTAGACCATGGTGTAGCCGAGGGCGATCAGGGCGTAGATCGACCCCCAGGCAATACCGTTGACGAGCTGCTGGAGGAACTCCTGCACCGGATATCCGCCGGGCTGGCCCGAACCGCCTTTCTGGTCTTATCTAGGGTTCAATCGTGGTCACGTACTTGTAGCCGCTCGGCTCGACCGCAAGAACCACCGCCGACTTGACCGCGTTTCGATTCTCGTCAATCGAGATACGGCCAGTGACGCCGACCAGATCCTTGACTTCCGCCAGCCGGTCGCGGAGCTTGGCTCGCGCCGCCGCCCGCGCCTGAGCCTTGCCTCCGGCCGGGGCCGGTCCGGCCAGATGCGCGAAGGCCTCGGGGTCCTCGGCGGCGAGTTGCCGGAGACCCGTGACCAGGAGCTGGGCCGCATCGTATCCGAGCGCCGCCAGGGCGTCCGGCCTGTCCCCGAAACGCGCCGCGAAGGACTGGACGAAGTTCTGCACGTTCGGACTCTGATCCTCGGTCGAGTAGTGGTTGGAGAAGAACGTGTTGGCGACCGCGTCACCCCCGAGCTTGGTGAGGTCCGGAGAGTCCCATCCATCACCGCCGAGGAGCGGGACCGTGAGGCCCATCTCCCGGGCCTGCCGGATGATGAGGCCAACATCGTTGTAGTAGCCGGGCACGAAGATGGCCTCGGGATTCGTTCCGCGCAGGGCGGTGAGCTGCGGGCGGAAATCGGTGTCCCCCTGGCTGTAGGACTGGTCGCCGACAATCTCACCACCCAGCTCGGTGAAGGTCTTGATGAAGAAGTCGGCGAGACCCATCGAATAGTCGCTCCGCACGTCACGCAGGATGGCGGCCCGGCGCACCCCCTTGTTCTCGTAGGCGAAGCGGGCCATCACCGTTCCCTGAAAGGGGTCGATGAAGCAGACACGGAAGATGTAGTCTCCGGTCTCGGTCACCTTGGGGTTGGTGGAGGACGGGGTGATCATCGGGACCTTGGCTTCCTGACAGATGGGGGCGGCGGCAAGTGAGTTCGAACTCGGGATATCGCCCAGAACCGCGATGACGCCATCCTGGCTGATGAGCTTGCGCACGACCGTGGCCGCCTCCTCGGGCCGACTCTGGTCGTCCTCGATGGTCACCTTGAGTTGCATGCCGCCGATCCCGCCGGCCGAGTTGACTTCGTCGACGGCCATCAGGATCCCGTCTCTCGTCGATTGCCCGAAGGTAGCGGTGTTCCCGGTGAGACCCATGTAACCGCCCACATAGATCTCGTTCTGCTCACCTCCCCCGCCACAACCGTGAATCGCCACGAGGCCGGCGAATGCGAGGGCCAGGGACAAGAGGCGATCAGCTCTACTGATTCCAGACCGCGCGGAGGAGCGGCGGTGGGTGAGAACGACATGAGGGCGGCTGAGGGGGGCCATGGACTTACCTCCCGAGGCTCGAATATCGACCAACTCTTTCTATGACAAGCAAAAGCGGCTGCAATCTAGCATGGGGCAACGAAAGGGGTCAACTCGTGCCAGGACTGCGCGCAAGAACGAGTCCGGCGGCCCGCGGCCGCCGGCCATCCATCCTCGGCGCCACGAGTGCGGCGCTCTTCCTCCTCGGACTGGCCTGCGCCAAGCAGCCCGTGACGCCGACCACCAGCACGCTCGAGGCTGAGGCTGCGCGCGCCTATCGCTCGCTGGTGGAATCCCTCGGCATCGACCCCGGTCCCGTGCGCGGGCGGGTGGTGGTTCTCGATCCTGGACATGGGGGCGGATATCGCGGCGCTTTGGGTCAGAGGGGAACCGCCGAGGCCGACGTCAACCTGGCCGTGGCGCTCTTCCTGTGGGGACTCCTCGATGACGCCGGTGCCGAGGTCTATCTGACCCGCACGGCCGACCGGGACTTCGTGGGCGGAGAGCTCCATCCCCCCGCGATCCAGACCCTGCCGCGCGAGGGAAGCACGGGAAGCATGGTCCCCCACCCGGCCGCGAACACCGCCGCCCCACCCGATTCGCTGCGCTCCGATCTCGCCGCCCGGATCGCGGCCGCCAATACCTTGAACGCCGATCTCTTCCTCTCGATCCACCACAATGCGGACGCCTCGGGCGATACCACGAGAAACCAGACCCAGACCTTCTATCGCCTCGGCGATGCCGGCCCCTCGCTCGATGCCGCCCAGGCCATCCACCGCCATCTCATGCGCAATCTGGGCACCGCGCGCGGCCAGGTCCAGCCCGGGAATTACTACGTGCTGCGCTCCTCGAACGCGACCGCCGCCGTTCTCGGTGAGCCATCCTTCCTCACCAATCCCCTCTTCGAGGAGAAACTCGTCCGCATCGATCGCGTCGAGCTCGAGGCCGTCGCCTACTTCCTCGGCATCGTCGACCATTTCGCCCGTGGCGTGGCCCGGGTAGCGGTCCTGGCCCCACGGGACACCGTGCTCGATGCGGCGACAACGGTGCTCCGGGCACGCTTCAGCGGAGATCCGATCGATCCCGCCACCGTGGCGCTCACCCTCGACGGCGCGCCGCTCACGGTGCGCCCCCATGTCGAGGGTGGGCCAGGTGCGGCGATGGATTTCATCGCCTTCCCGCCGGAGCCCCTCGCCAACGGCCGCCATGTGCTCACCGCACGTGCCCGCACCTTCGGTGGCAACGGGGCCGCCCCCGCCAGCGCTTCCTTCGTCATGCGCCGCCCCCCGGCCGAGTTGAGCGCCGAACCATGGCCGCTGTGGAACGGAACGAACGGGTACGGGCCATTGGGGCTCGTGGTCAGCGTGCGCGACCGATTCGGGCTGGCCGTCGCCGACTCGACGCCTGTCGACCTGACAAGCCCCGTCCGCGGTCGCCAGTTCACCACAGACGGCCAGGCCTGGTTCCGGCTCGAATCCAGTCCCGCCCCGGAAGCGCGGTGGACCGTCGAATCGGGCCCTGCCGCGGCAACCTTGCCGGTCATGACGGAAGGCGCACCACCCCATCTGTCGGGTTCGGTCGTCGACCGTTCATCGGGCCGCGGGATATCGGGCGCCGAAATGGCGATGCGTGATGGCAGAGACTTCCGCGGCCGGACGAATCTTCATGGGGAATATGCGATCTCGCTCCCGACGGATCTTGCGAGCAGCTTGCCAGCCGTTCCCGGCGAGCTTCGCATCACCGCCCCGGGCTATCTCCCCAGGTCGATGGCTCATGCCCGCGACGCAACGCGGATCGAGCTCGATCCCGTTCTGGGTGGAGTCCTGCACGGGCGGCGGGTGGCGGTCGATCCGGCCGGAGGTGGCGCCGACCCCGTCGCAACCTCCGCCACCGGGGTGCGCGCCGCGGATACCGCGCTCGACATCGCGCTCCGCCTGGCATCGGATCTCGAGCGATCGGGGGCGACGGCCACGCTCCTGCGCGCCGAGGATCGGACCATCCCCGACCTGGCCCGCGTGGAGGCCGCGGAGCAGGCGGCGGTGGATCGTTACATTCGCATCGGCGCCGATCCGGCCCCGCGCATTCGCCACTACCCGGGCAGCCGGCGCGGAGTGGAGCTGGCACGCGCCGCTGCCAGGGAGATCGCCCGGGAGAGCGGACTTGCCCTCGAGGTTCGAGCCGAGGTCACCCCCGTTCTCTTGACGACCAGCATGCCGGCGGTGGAGATTCTCCTGCCCGCCCCGGCCGGTCCGGCCGGCGAGGATGCCCACCTCGACCCGGATTTCCGCCGGCGCGTGGCGCGCGCGATCCTCCTGGCCGCAGCCGCCGAGTCCGGTCTCGACCTCGATCGCCAGGCGACCGTGATCCTCAAGTCGGACGCGCCGCACCTGCTCGTGGATGGCATGTTCATCGTCCAGGTAAATGACGGGCAGGGCCGGGCACGCGGTATCGATCGCGGCACCGAGCACGAGGTCCTGCCGCTGGCAGAGGGGATGGCGGCTGGACCCCAGGTCACGCGGTTCAGGGTGGCGGCCCCTCCTCCCGACACCATCACGGTCACGGTGCCCATGAATCCAGCGGCCCCGGCCCCGACCGGTCGAGCCCACGAATAGCGGCCGGGGAATCGCTTCTTGCCCCCAGGAAAGAGCAAGGAACCTCTTCACCTGCTGTGGGTTGTTCTTTTACAATGTTTTACCGGTCTTGCCCCCATTTCGACCGTATCCTCTACTGGCTGGAACTGGCGACGGCAAGAGCCCACCATCCCCCCACAAAGCCCCTGAGTCGAGAAAGGGTCGTCCCGATGAATCCAGGGCAGTCGACATCCGGCCGCGCATCGGCGTCCACCAGCCGCCGCCGCGGTGTTTTCCGCGAAGCCGTGGTCATTGTTCTCTGCGGAACGATGCTCGGTCTGGTAGCCAACACCATCTCGCCGCGCGGCATCCCGCTCATCGGTGACTTCTCCCGGGGGGCGGCCCTCGCCAATCGCAGCGCGGAGGAGCTGGCAGCGCTCCCAGCCGAGATCGAGCTGGCAGGCGTCCAGCGCGTGGTCGAAGCCCTCGCAGCGCGATCCGCAGACGAGGATTCAGCTCCGGCCGATGCCGCGAGCGACAACGGGAAGGCGAGTCCAGCGGAGGCGGGCGGCGACCTCGAGGACGCTCTCCTGTCCCAGGCCGTTCTGATTGATGCCCGCTCTCCCGACATGTATACCTCGGGTCACATCCCGGGAGCGCTCAACCTGCCGGTGTCCGATTTCGACGCCGCCTATCCCGAGCTCAAGTCTCAGCTCAAGACCGCTTCCCTCATCGTGGTCTACTGCGATGGTGGCGACTGCGAGCTTTCGCATGATCTGGCCACCATGCTCAAGGACCTGGGACACGGCCCGATCCAGCTCTTTGCCGGCGGATTCGATGCCTGGATGGAAGCAGGGCACGACATGCGCGCGGGGCAAGAACCATGATCTCGCGCTCCCTCCTGGCGCGGCTCCTGGGCATCGCACTGGGCGCCATCTTCCTGTATGCGAGCGTATCGAAGGTCATCGATCCGGCGGCCTTCTCGCGCACCGTCTACCACTATCAGCTCCTGCCGCCGGCAGCCGTGAATCTGGTCGCCATCGTCCTGCCCTGGATCGAAGCGCTGGTCGGCGCCCTTCTCATCTTCGGGCTCAGGGTGCGGGGCGCATCGCTGCTCGCCGTGATCACGCTCATCTTGTTCCTCGGCGCCATGAGCTCCGCTCTCGCCCGCGGCCTCAACATCGACTGCGGGTGTTTCAAGGCCGAGGGCACCAAGCTCGGACTCGACCGCATCATCGGCGACCTGGTCCTGCTTGCAGCCGCGTTCTTTGTCTATCGGGAATCCGCCCGCGTTCCCCAGCCGGGACGGGAGGCTTCCGGGTTCATGCCATCTAGCGTCAAGGAGTCCTCATGATCCGTCGTGTCGCGTTTCTCCTCATTCTCTTGTTCGCCGCGGCGGCGAGCCTCATGCTCGCTGGCCGCCCGGGCCCAGCGGCCGGGGAGAACGAGATCGTCGTCCTCGCCACGGCATCGAACCGCGGCGAGGTCGACCCCTGTGGGTGAAAGTCGGCCCGCAAGGGAGGGCTGGCCCGGAGGGCTGCCCTGATCGACTCGCTCCGCCGCCTCAATCCGAACGTTCTCGTTGTCGATGCCGGCGGCATGATCAACCCGAACAAGGCGAAGAGCCCGCGCTATGACCAGTTCGTGTTCAAGGCCATGAACCGGATGGGGTACAACGCGGCGACCGTCGGCCAGCTCGAGCTGGATCGCGGGACCGAATACGTCCGGGAGCTCGCACCGCAGCTCGACTGCCCGGTCGTGGTCTCCAATGCCAAGGCCACGGCCGGTGAGACCCCATGGCGGGAAACAGCGATCGTCACGGTTGGCGGTCGCAAGTTCGGGATCCTCGGCCTCGTGAGCCAGGACTTCGGTTCCGGCAAGGAGGCGCTCGAGGATGCCGGGTGGACCATCGAGGATCCGATGGCCGCCGTGGCGCGACTGCTACCCGAGCTCGAGAAGCAGTCCGATGTCACGATTGCCCTCGCTCATCTCCAGGCCGCCGACCTCGATCGCCTGGTGCGCGAGGGAAAGGGCATCGATCTGGTGATCGCCGGCCTCAACCCGCATCCGATGAATACCCAGCCCGACGATGCGGTGACGGCCATCCTGCGTCCCGGACAACGAGGCGAATACATCGGTGTCGCTCGTATCACACCGGGTGCCGGCGGCGGACCGGTCACGGTCGATGGGCTCGAAGCGGTCATGCTCGAGATGAACAAGTACCCCGACGATCCGGAACTGGCCGCCGAGCTCGAGGCCTTGAAGAAAGAGGTCGACGCGGAGACCCGCAAGGCGCAGATCGAGCGCGAGCTCAAGGCGCAGGATGGGCTCATCCTCGGTCAGGATCGCTATCTCGGCAACGAGACCTGTGCCCGTTGCCACTCAGGCGAGATCGACTGGTGGAACTCGGACCCTCATGCCAAGGCCTTTGCCACCCTCGAGAAGGAGGGCAAGCAGTCCGATTCAGCCTGTCTCCGCTGCCACGTGACCGGGTACGAGCAGCCCGGCGGATTCGGTGGCATCGGCACCACCGCCAACATGAAGAGCGTCCAGTGCGAGTCCTGCCACGGGATGGGGACTCTGCACGACTGGACGGGGAAGTCGGCGTCGGTGCCGGGGGAGGCGACATGTCGCGCTTGCCATGTCGCGGAATGGAGCCCTGATTTCGAGTATGGGGCCTACTTGAAGCGCCTCGGACACGGCACCAAGTAGTCGAGCTCGAGGGCTGGGGAGAGCAGCGCCGCGCTGCCCTCCCCCGCCCTCCCCTATCGCCTGGACCGGATCGGCACGATTCCCGCTTGCGACAGACGCAGGAGCTGCACCTCGGCAAGATCGGGGGGGACATTGAGGATGCCGGACCCGGGGCGGGCTCTGGCGGCGAGGGCCTGGCGAATGTCCGCGCTCGACCCGAGGTCCCCGCTCATGGCCTGGGCCACCAGAGTGGCGGAGACGTAACCGCGGATCGCGTTCACGTCGGCATCCCGCCTGTACTCGCCTCGAAACCGCTCGGCGAAGGTCTCTCCACCGAGCGCCGGCGCGCCGTAGTAGCTGGCCGCGAAGACCGCCTCATCGAGATACTCGTCGGCCACGTCGGCCACCTCTTTCATGGCCATTTCCTCGAGCGCGAGAAGACGGGCCCCGACCTCGTAATACGTGAGCTGCGGGATCACGCTCATCAGCTCACGCGGAGATCCAGGCATGAAGACCGCATCCGGAAGCAGCTCGCGCAGACGCTCCAGCGGCGCACCGAAGTTGACGTCGCCGCTCCGGTAGACCTCGCGCCCGACGACCGCGCCACCCTGTTGCCCGACGGTGGCGGCAAAGCGATCGGCGAGGGCCTGGCCCTCCGGAGTGTCCGGCGTCAGGACCGCCAAGCGCTGATAGCCGAGATCCCGGACGGCGGCGCGGGCCAGCGCCTCCGCCTGGAGCTCGCGCGGGGGTACGGCCTGGAAGATGCCGGGACCGATGCTTCCAAGATCGTCCCGGCCTGCGGCGGGGGTGACGAGCGGAATGCCCGCGGCCGCCGCCGCGGCGGCGGCCGATACCGTTGTGGTCAAGAGGGTAGTGCCGCACATCGCCCCCACACCATGGCGCGCCAGCTCTCCTGCGGCGCGCGCACCGACGATCGGATCCCCCTGCGTATCCCCGATCTCCAGCATGAGGGGAAAGCGTGCGTCCCGGTTGTGCTCGGCAATGGCAAGGGCCGCTCCTGCGGCGAACGATTCGCCTTGGAAGGCCATCCGGCCGTTGATGGGCGCCAGCACACCAATCGTGTAGAGCGCCAGTGGGCGAGGCGGGATCGGCATGCCGGCAACCGCGGCAACGGCCGCCGAGTCCGCTCCCAGAGCCCGAGCGGCAGCGAGAAGATCATGCGTGACGGGCCGGCCTTCCCGGTGGGCGTACTGCCCCAGGGCGAGCAATGCGGGCGCGGTCCCCGAACCACGCGCGGTGGCCTGGCAACCGAGATAGAGGAGCTCCCCGTCGCTCAATCTGCGGGGTGGGAGCTGGGTCATGAGTTCCGCCGCGCGCGGATCCGGGATGCCCTCACCTCCTTCTGCCAGGTAGAGCGCCCATTGCGCCGCACGATAGGTGAGACCGGCGTCCAGGAGGGATTGCGCGTAGCGGGCCGTGGCATCCGCCCACGCCCGGTCATGACGCGCCGAGAGCGCGACGGCCGGCGGCTCGGAGGCAGCCGTAGGCGCATAGGAGACCAGGATGACACCCCAGATGGCGGCCCCGGCCCAGGCGCCGCATCGGCGGAAGACTGCACGTATCACGACGTCATGTCTCCTGGTTCCTCCAGCTCGCGGTGCCCCCGCGCCAGATCGATGTAGTGTGCGGCCGACTCGCGGAACCCCTTGAGCACGCTGTCATCGAGATTCCGCACGACCTTGGCCGGAACACCGGCGACGAGCGAATGCGCTGGAATGCGCCGGCCTTCGAGCACGACCGCCCCGGCGGCAACGATGGACCCGGTGCCGATCACGGCCCCATTCAAGATCACGGCGCCCATTCCAATCAGGCACAGGTCCTCGACCGTACAGCCATGAAGGATGACCCGGTGGCCGACCGTCACCTCGTCCCCCACCCGTGTCGGCCATTCACCGTAGTCGACGTGGACGATACACCCGTCCTGGATGTTGGTCCGCCGGCCGATGCGGATCCAGTTGACGTCCCCCCGCACCGTGGAGTGATACCAGATGCTCGAGTCCTCGCCCAAGGTCACATCGCCAATGATCGCGGCATCCGGGGCGATGAAGGCCGCGCGCACCACATCTGGGATCTTGTCGCCGTAGGGACGGATCATGCGCCGTTCGCCTAGAGCTGGAACTTCCCGAAGTCCTCTGGATTGAGCTTCTCGAGATGGCGCCTCAACTCGTCGGCCTGCTCCTCCTCGGTGAGCGGGCGCACCCCCTCAGCCTCGGGCTTCTCGCCAGCCCCGCCGTCGAACAGCTTCTCGGACACGAAGATCGGCGACTTGGCCCGCAAAGCGATCGCGATCGAGTCACTCGGCCGGGCGTCAACGGCCAGCATCTCGGAATCGACCTGGATCAGGATGGTGGCGTAGAAGGTGTTTTCACGGAGCTCGGAGACCACCACCTTGAGCACGCTCCCGCGCATGCCCTTGATGATGGTGACGAGGAGATCGTGCGTGAGGGGGCGCTGGAACTTCTGCCCGGTCATCTCGAGGGCGATGGCATTGGCCTCGTTCTGTCCGATCCAGATCGGCAGAATCCGCTTGCCATCGACTTCCTGGAGGATCACCACCGGACTCTTGGTCTTTTCGTCGATGGCAAGTCCGCTGACTTGAACCTCGACCACCTCAGGACCTCCATGCAATCGCCGGCTCGACGATCGCGCTGCACGCACTCAAGCGCTCAGTGGCGCGCTAGGGTGTCTGGGATCCAGCCTCGGCCCCCTCTCCTGCTCCTGGCTCCGCGGCCGGCAGTGGGGGCAACGGAGAGTCCATATTCTTGAGCATCCACCTGGCCGAGTCAACCAGTTCCGAGTCCGGATAGCGCTCGATCACCTGCTGCAACGCAATACGTGCCCTGTCCTTTTCGCCGAGCTCATCGGCATAGACGAAGCCAATCATGAACTGAGCCTTGGCGGCGAGCTCGCTCTCGCCGTATTCGGCCACGACCTGTTCATAGATGGCGACACGTTCCCGGGGATCCTCGGTGCGCTGCGCGCGATCGAAGAGCTCCTTGGCTGTATGCTCGGTCAACCCCTCGCCGTAGAGCGCCTCCTTGTTGACCTCCACCTTGTACGCCGCGCGCATCGAATCGACGAGACTCTGGCCGATCGTCTTGAAGTTCTGCGCCTGCAGGCGGCGCTCCAGAGATGGCCGAACAGCCTCCAGGTCGCGGACGCGCTCGGGCTCGCGGGTCTCTACCTGGACAACGTGCCACCCCTTGTCGGTGTGGATGGGCATGGAGATCTCACCCTCCGGGATCTCGAGCACTTGAGCCGCAAACGCGTCGTTGACTCCCAGCCCACGCACGGGTTGCCCCATCGCCACGATGCCGAGTGCTCCATCCAGGTTCTTGGTCTGGACATCGATCGAGCGCCGGAGCAGCGACTTGAAGGGGGTGCCGGCCAGCAGCAGACCATGCACATCCATCGCCTCGCTCTGCGTGGCCGTCACGATCTGGCGCGCGCCGACACGCGCCTGGACCCGGAATTCTTCCGGGTGTTCCTCGTAGTAGCGGGCCACCTCGGCGGAATCGGGCTGGGCGCGGGGAACGAGCACCTTGTCGCTGTAGAAGGCGCTCAAGAGCTGGGTCTTCACCTCCTCGAGGTACTGCTGGTACTCGGGATCCTGATCCAGCTTCTCGGCCTCCGCCGCCAGTCGGAGCAGCTTCTGGTCGATCATCTGATTGAGGAGCACTTCCTTGCGCTCGGGGTCGTCCAGCGTGGTGCGCGCCCCCTCCGGGAGCTGGGCGATTCGCCGCTCGAGATCGGCCCGCGTGATCTCGTAGGGCCCTACCTGCGCCAGCGCCTCGCCTGCGGGGGAGTCCGTCTTCGCCGGCCCCCGCCCGCAGCTGGTCGCGAACAAGCCGAGCACGGCGCACACGAACAGATCCCGAAGCTCGAAGCGCAAGCGAACGCGACCTCGACGCATGGTGTCCACTGGCATCCCCACTGACTGCGACATTCTCGACATCCCTGTTCACTCCCGGTGACGCTGGTAGCTCCGGACGCCGCGGCACGACATCCTAGGCCATCTTCTCCACCCAGACCTTGATCTCACCGATCACGCCCGCACCGAGCCGGACGCCGACAGTGTAGACGCCGGTCTGCTTGATCGGCTCCTCGAGCTCGATCGCCTTGCGGTCGATGGCATGACCCTTCTCGGTCAGCGCGAGCGAGATCTCGCTCGATGTCACCGAACCGAAGAGCTTGCCTTCTTCTCCCGCCTGGGCGTGGATATGGACTTCGACGCCGCGCAGCGTGGCCAGCAGGGCCTCGGCGGTACGGCGATCCTTGAGCTCCCGCCGCTCACGGGTACGAATAGCCTCGCGGAAGATGGCCTCGCCAGCTCCGCTCGCGTTGACCGCCAGGCCACGAGGAATGAGGAAATTGCGCGCATAGCCATTGGCCACTCGAACGCGATGTCCGCGCTCGCCCAGGCCTTCGACATTCTCGAGCAGGATGATCTCCATGTCATGACCCTCCACCACCGGACCCGTTGCCTTCTTCGCGAGGCGCGAGCAACCGGCGAAAGTCGAACCACTGATCGAGCAACCCAATCACGATGACGGCCAAGGTGATCGGTGCCATGACCAGGGCAAGAACCGCAAGGATGAGTAGCATGAGCCCGGGCATCGCCCGCAGCGTCAGCAGTTTCCAGCCCACAGCCAGTCCTTGCACGAAAAACGCCGCCCCATGCACCATGGCCAGATTCGCCCCTGCCAGGAGGAGCCCGTCGAGCCTCAGACCGCGGCCAACGGCGCACATGAGGAGTGCGACCGCAAAACTCCATACGACCCAGAACGGCAGCACCAGGCTTCCCATCGGCCCGAGACGTTGGACCTCGAAACCGAATCGGGGTAGCCACCGCATCGCCACCGCGTAGGCCACGAGGACGAGGAGAAACGAGACCAAGGCGGCACTCGCCGGCACCAGTCCGAGCAGCCAATGCGCCATATCCGCCCGGAGTTCCGGCGTGAGGGCGGCACCGGCTTCGCGCTCGACCCACGTGGCGAGTTCCGCTTCCAGCACCGGTCGTTCGATCGTGAGCGCACTCGCCGCGAAGACCGCAGCCAGCGGCAGCGCTGCGAACAGGAGAGCCCACCCGGTGGGAAGGCGTCCGCGCGCCCCGAAGGCGAGCGCCACCCCGGCCGCGGCCACGGCGCCCGCGGCCGCGGCCGCATCCCAATCCGCGCCCCCGGTCACGGCAAGCACCGCCACCACCAACAGACCGATCACAAGACCGGCTGAAAGCGAACGCAAGGTCGCCGCCATGACCAGCACGACGACCAGAACGATCGCCGGGATGAGCACTACGCCCATGCCCTCTCCACCGCTTGAGTCCGGCCCGGCGTCAGCTGCTTGGCTCGCACGCCATGGCCCGACCCCGCCTCAAGACACCTCGCCCTAGCGAACTTGGTCGGCGGTGAAGGGCAAGAGCGCGAGAACTCGCGCCCGCTTCACCGCCAACGTGATCTGCTTCTGATGTCGAGCGCAGGTCCCAGAAATGCGGCGCGGCACGATCTTTCCGCGATCCGTGATGAACCGCCCCAACCGGCGATCATCCTTGTAATCGATGCGATCGACCTTCTCAACGCAGAGCTTGCAGACCTTCTTCTTGATCTGCTTGGGTTCTTTGCTCCTTATCGCCATTTTCCTACCTTCTCTAGTTGATGCTTGGACGCCGGGACTAGGATTCGCTGCTCGTCTTCTCTTCGCCCGGTGCCGACGCCGCGCTCGCCGAATCCGGAGCCGCCTCGCTGGCAGGAGCCGCCTCCTTGCCGGAAGGGGCCATCTCGCCGGCCGGATGCGGGACCACCTCGGGGGCCGGGGCCGCGGACTTCTCGACGGCAGGGCGCACCTCCGTGGCCGGGGCCGCGGACTTCTCGACGGCAGGGCGCACCTCCGTGCTACGCGGGCCTTCGGCGGCACCGCGATCGCCGAAGCGATCCCGACCGTGGCCTCGGCCCTCGCGCCGGTCGCCATAGCTATCGCCACGGCGGTCGTGATGACTGAATCCCTCGCTCGAAGGCGGGGCGGACGGGCCCATGCTGTGCACGGTCTGATAGCGAAGCAGGGATTCGCTCAGGCTGAATCGCCGCTTGAGCTCGGCCAGCACTTCGCGCTCCGACTTGAAGCGGATGAGCGAGTAGTTGCCCTCGCGCTTCTTGCGCACCTCGTATGCCATGCGTCGCCGGCCCCAGCGCTGGACCTCGATCACCTCGCCGCCACCTTGATTGATGACGCTGCTCACCGCCTCGATCTCTTGCTCCACCCGCGCGTCATCGAGCGCCGGGTCGAGCACGATCACGGTCTCGTACTCCCTCACTGCTTACCTCCTCTCAAGTCCTCAGCTCCACCACCCTCGCGGGTGGCGTCACTCGATCGGCTGGCACCGGTCAACGGAATCTCGTCGTCGGCCTCCGGTGCATTGAAACGGTTCATCGCCACGTCGATCCCCTGGCTGAGCACGGTATCGATGACCCTCATGGCCTGGTCGATGGCGGGGCCGACCTGTTCCTCCTCCCCGCTGGTGAAATCCTCGAGCACCCAGTCCTTCATGTCGCGGCCCTCCGGTGGACCGCCCACGCCAAAGCGGAGCCGCGCGAAGGCAGTGTGGCCGAGAGCATCGATGATGGATCGGAGCCCGTTGTGTCCCCCATCTCCACCCTGCTTGCGCAGGCGCAGGCGCGCGAGCGGCAGGTAGACGTCGTCGACGACCACGAGCAGCTCATCCGGCTGGACCCGCTCCCGCCGCATGAGATCGACCACGACGTCGCCCGAGCAATTCATGAACTCGACCGGGCGGGCGAGGAGCAGAGGCCGGCCGCGACGCCGACCGCGTGCCACCTCGGCTCCGGCCGTCGTCACGAAACGCTCGAGCCCCGCCAGCTCGCGGTACGCCGCCGCCACGCGGAATCCGATGTTGTGGCGGTTCCTGGCATAGGACGCCCCGGGATTGCCCAGGCCCACGACGACCAGCACTGGTTAGTCCTTGCCCTCGGTGCCCTTGCCCTCATCCTTGGCCTCGGTGCCCTCGGCAGGAGCGCCCTCGGCCAGGGCAGCCGCCTCGGCTGCCACTTCGGCCTCGGTCTTCATGACCCGCGGCGCGCTCACCGTGACCACGACCATCTCCGGCTCGCTCAGCAGATCGAATCGCTCCATATCAAGGGGCAGATCCCGGACATGAATCGCGTCCCCGATACTGAGGCTCGAGATGTCGACCGTGATGTGATCGGGGATGTCGCCAGGCAGGCACTTGATCTCGAGGTGCCGCAGCGGATACTCGAGAACACCGCCCTCCTTGACTCCGGGAGCTGTGCCCTGGATGTGCATTGGCACCTGGACGTGGACCTTCTCCTTGAGCGAGACGCGCTGCAGATCGATGTGGATCACACGCCCTGTGATCGGCTGCCGCTGGAGCTCGCGGATCACCGTCAGCCGGCTTTCGCTCTCGTCGCCGGCGACCTTCAGGTCGATGATCACGGTCCCGGTGCGGTGGCGGAGGAGGGCACTGAGCTCCGAAGCCGGAATCGCCACGGTCTCCGGGGTGAACCCGTGCCCGTAGATGATGCCGGGAACCTGGCCCGTCGCTCGCAGGCGACGGGAAGGCCCCTTGCGGCCCACCTCTCTCCGCGACGCATTGAGTGTGATGGTCGCCATGGTCGTTTACCTCTCCTTGCTGGTCTCGAAACAGCTTTCGTCTGGGAGCAAACCGGGTCCTAGACGAAAAGCGAGCTGAGCGAGCGCTCCTCGTGGATGCGGCGGATGGCCTCACCGAGGAGCGTTGCCACTGACAGCACGGTGAACTTATGGCCCAGGTCTCCGTGCGGAATCGTATCCGTAACGATGACTTCCTTGATCGGCGATGCGTTCAATCGATCGAGAGCGTCCGCTGACAGCACGGCGTGGGTCGCGCAGGAATAGACGGACCGCGCGCCAAGACGCAGGACGGCTTCCGCCGCCTCGCAGATCGTGGTCGCCGTGGAGATCATGTCATCGAGAATGAGAATCGTCTTGCCCTCAGGATCCCCGATCACGTGGATCACCTCGGCAATGTCGGGACGCGGACGCCGCTTGTCGACCACGGCCAGATCGGCGCCAAGACGCTTGGCGAACGCGCGGCCGAGCTTGGCGCTGCCGATGTCCGGCGAGAGGATGCAGAGATCCTTCCAGTTGCGCGACTTCACGTGCTCCAGGATGACCGGCGCCGCGAACAGGTGATCGAACGGAATGTCGAAGAACCCCTGAATCTGTGCCGAGTGCAGGTCCATGGTCAGGACGCGATCGGCTCCCGCGGCCGAGATCATGTTGGCCACGAGCTTGGCCGTGATCGCCACTCGCGGCTGGTCCTTGCGGTCCTGCCGGGCGTAACCGAAGTACGGAATCACCGCCGTGATCCGCCGCGCCGAGGCCCGCCGGGCCGCATCCAGCATGATGAGGAGCTCGAGAATGTGATCCGCCGGCGGAAAGGTCGGCTGGAAGACGAAGACATCGTTTCCACGGATGTTGGCGTTGATCTTGACCGAGATCTCGCCGTCGCGAAACCGACTGACCTCGGCATCACCCAGTTCGATGCCCAGATACGAGCAGGTCCTCCTGGCCAGAGACTGGTTCGCTGTCCCCGAGAAAACCATCAACCGATCCACCTTAGAGACTCCCCCCTCCGCCAGAGGCGGATTGGACCTCCCATTCCCAACGGCTCAACCCGGCCCGGCCAGCCACCCGAGAAGCAAAAGCAAAGAGCCCGGCGAACGAGACCCATGTGGACAGGCCCTCCTCGAGGGCCTGCCTCCTCGGAACCCCATCGCGGGCGAGGAGGATGGTTTCGCGGGCTCGTAGCGCTCTCGGTGTTCTGTGTCGAGCAAACCGGACGACTAAGTCTTGGCGATTTCTCCTGTTCCCGCCCGAGCTGGCTGGGGCGGGAGGATTCGAACCTCCGGTGCGGGATCCAAAGTCCCGAGCCTTACCACTTGGCCACGCCCCAGCACATCGGCGCCTCCGGGCCGGCGAGCGTCAGGCTTGGCTCCCGTGGCGTGCCGCCTCTCGCTCGAACTCGGCGAGGACGATGTCCTCCATTTCCCGGCGCGTCTCGATGTTGATGGGATGGGCGATGTCCTGAAACTGACCGTCCGGCCGGCGCCGGCTCGGCATCGCCACAAAGACCCCGTTCGTACCCTGGATGATCTTGAGCCCGCGGATGACGAATGCGTTGTTCAAGGTCATCGTCGCGAAGGCCTTCAACCGGTCGTGCTTCGTGTCTTCACAGAGCGTGACCCGGACCTCCGTGATCACGAGCTTGGCATCCGTCGCCATCCGCTATCACCCTCCATGCGATATGCGATGGCCTCTGGCTACCGGAGGCCCGATGCTGCCCCGACCATTCCGCTCGCGGGGAGAATCTGGCAGCCTGAGCGGAACGGACGACACACGTGGACAGGGTGATCCCGGCGATTCAGAGCATCGGCGAGCCGACGCGCTTCCGCTTCGCTCACGACCAAGGCGTAAGCCGCGGAGCCGCTTCCGCTCATGCGCGCTCCGATGATGTCGCCGGTTCTGAGTTCCTCGAGAACCCCCGCCACCACCCCATAGCGCCGAGCCACAACCTCCTCGAGGTCGTTGACCAGACCGCGCGCGATCCGGGAGCAACTTCGCTCACGAATCGCGAACTCGAGGATGCTAGACGAGGCGCCCTGCGCTGTCAACTCCTCCTCCGCCCTAGCCTCGTATGCCCATTGCGTTTCCACCGCCACCCCGGGAGCGACGAGGACGATCCAGAGGGGTGGGAGCGGGGGCAGGCGACGCAGCTCCTCCCCCCGCCCCGTGGCGAGGCAGGTGCCGCCAACCAGGAAGAAGGGGACATCGGAGCCGAGCTGGGCCGCCAGCTGCCCGATCTCGCTCGAGCCCAGGGGGCAGCCCATGAGGTGGTTGAGGCCGGCGAGAACCGCTGCGGCATCGGCGGAGCCGCCGCCGAGTCCGGCCGCCACAGGGATTCGCTTCTTCAGGTGCATCGAGACCCGGTACCGGCCCGCGAGCACCTCCCGCAGGCTCCCCGTCGCGGCGGCCCGCGCGGCCCCCCGGGCGCGAATCGCTTCGAGTACCAACTCCGCCGCCCGAAAGGCCAGGTTCGACCGGCCGGCGGGAAGCTCGGCCCCCTCCACCGCCACCGTGATCCCCTCCCCCCGCTCGAGGGTTATCGCGAGCTCATCGGCGAGATCGATCGCCTGCATCACAGTCTTGACGTCGTGATAGCCATCGGCTCGCCGGCGCAGGATTTCGAGCGTCAAGTTGATCTTTGCCGGCGCGCGCACCACCACCTGGGCGGACAGCGCCCCCGGCACCGGTTCCTGCTGCATGGCTGGTCGTTTGCTCCCGTCCGGAGTCAGCCGAGATAGAGGATGATACCGATGGCAGCGAGCCAGAGGACGATGTTCATGAGCAACGGGCCGTCGGTCAAGAGGACCTCGGTCGGGTTCCCGCCCGATCGCCGCTCCAGCACGAGATAGGCATAGCGGAAGACGCCGTAGACAACGAACGGCACGGTATAGACGAGTGAGGGCGACTGGAACTTGGCCACCGTCGCCGGGGCGATCGTGTACGTGGCGTAGGCAATGACGGTCGCCGCCGTCATCACGCCCATCATCAGATCCAGAAGTCGAGGGGAGTACTCCGCGAGCGTGCGGCGGTGGACAGCGGCTCCGCTCTCCAGCAGGACCAGCTCCTGATGGCGCTTTCCGGTGGCGAGGAACAGCGCCAGGAAGAGCGTACAGACCTCGAGCCATGGCGAGATCTGGGTGGCTGGATCCACGGCCCGGACCACCTCGACTCCCGCGATCGCGCGCAGGACGAATCCGATCGCGATGGCCAGCACGTCGAGGATGATCACCCGCTTCAGGGCGAGCGAGTAGGCGAAGATCAGGAAAGTGTAGGCGGCAGCCGTGAGCGCAAACCCGGCTCCCAGGCGGGTGGCCACGCTGAGACCGACGAGGATCAGCACGGCCGCTGCGGTCAGACCGACCATCGGCGGCAAGGCACCCGACGCCATCGGCCGCTTGCATTTCTCGGGGTGCATCCGATCGCGCTCGAGGTCGAAGAAGTCGTTGATCAGATAGGACGCGCTCGAGATGGCGCAGAACACGAGGAATCCAGCAACGACTCGCAGGAACAGATGCGGATCGAGAGCGTTCTGCGAGAAGATGAGACCGGCGAACAGCACGCCGTTCTTCACCCATTGCCGGGGCCTCATACTGGTAATGAGTGCATTGAGCATCACGATTCTCGCGCGTGTTGTTTCGGCTCCAGTGCCGGGACGGATTCGGCGGAACGGCGGCGTTCGCCAAGCTCCGCGGTGGCCCGGGATGCCTCGTCGAGCCGGGGAATGGACGTTGCCACCGCACGCTCCTTGATCTGGTGCGCCGGCTCGGCAGCCATCCCCGCCCCCAGCACCTCGGGTCGCGAGTAGAGGAACCGCCGTGCTCTGCTGGCGGCGCCCAGTGCGAAGCGCCAGTAGCTCCACGGCATGGCGACGATCAGATGGGCAGCCAGGCGTCGGAAGTGCTCGGGGACGTCGGCGAAGATCTCGGTGCCGTCGGTCTCGAGCTCCTCCAGCCGCGGTGCCACACGCCGCCAGCGGTCACGTTTGACACCGCCGAAAAGGGCCCGGAGTAGCCGGGGGATGCTCCGGATCAACCCCGGCCGGCCGCGGTCATAGAGGCCCAGCTCCCGCACGTACGGCGCATGGAAGATGGGGTCCATGTCCACCTCGATCACCCAGGTCATACCATGATTCAGTAGTCGGTCCCCGTCGGCCGCGCCCCGCTCCTCGACGGGAGCGCGATCCTCCCGCCGGGCCAGCTGCCGCCCATGTCGTGCCGCCTGCGGCCGCGTGGTCAAGCGCGTGTAGTCGTACCAGACTTCGCGATAATGCACGTCCCCGACCACCCACTCCAGCCGGCCGGCGTCGGTGCCATCGGCTCGCACCCAGCACTCGACCCGCTCCCAATCCCGTTCCCAGAACTTGTGGAGTTCCCCCGGGACGAGAGTGACGAATCGCCACACCCAGTATCGCCGGCCCTTGAGCCAGTAGGGAGCATGCCCGCGCGCCGCGTAGGGATAAGCGGGGTTACCGGGCTCATTGACGTAGAGGAAGAGCGTCGGGGGCAACCCCCGCGGAATGATGAACCACTCGACCAGAAAGAAGAGGACCACAAACCCGAGCGAGAACAGAATGAGCCCCGGGATCGACTCCGGCAGCTGCCACAGATGACGGAAGGCGACGATCGGAAGGGGGGCGACCAGCGCCGTCACTGGATCGCGCAAGAGCCCGAGCAGGATGATGGCGAGCAGAACGTAGAGCGCGCTCGACACATGCTCGCCCAGCGGAGCCAGGAAGTCGAGGCGGGTCAGATACGGCAGCAAGCCAAAGGAGATGGCGATCGCCAGCAGTCCGGCCAGGAGCAATTTGTAGGTGGGGTAGAAGAGACTCACCTCGCAGCGGGAGGCGCGGGGATCGATCAGATCCTCTGCGATCGGCTGGGCATCCAGGACCGCCCGTACCCGGCCCGGAGCCGCCGGCTCGACCACGAGCCGGTGCCGGCTGATCACTTCATCGACCGGGTGACCCAGACGCTGAGCGCGACCGTGGAACAGCCGCATCAGGTCATAGACGACCCGATAGGGCAAGAGCACCGGGAGGAAGACGAAGGCCAGGATGTAGTAACGAAGCTGCGGCAATCGCGTCCGCGGGCGATCGACGGCCCGCCTGAAGTGGCCGAGAGTCAATCTCCCATCAGCCACGACGGCAGGCGACACGATACCCGCCAGATTGAACACGCTGGCCCAGTAGTCGCAATAGAGGAACGGGCCGAGCCCGATGCCGAGTCGAAACACGTGTGATCCGCCGACCTTCAGTTCTGGTCGCTCTCGCCGCCGCGTCGCGGACTACTCGCCACCCGTCGCATCGAGACCTTCATCGCCGCCCGCCACGGCCGGCGCAGTGACCGCAGGGGACTTGGTTGCATCTTCGCTCGGGGTCGCGCTCGAAGCAAGCAAGGCCACACCGCAGCAGATCACGCCGACTCCGAGCATGCGCATGACGCTGATATGCTCGCGCAGGAGCAGCCAGGAGAAGAACACGACAAGAACGTAGCCCATGCTGACCAACGGATAGGCCAGGCTGAGCGGCAGCTTGCTCAGGATGAAGAGCCAGAACAGGGAGCTCACGCCGTACATGAGGAAGCCCAGGAGCACGATCGGCGTCGTGAACAGGCGGACGTAGTAGCCAATCGGCCCGGTCTCCTCCATGCTCAGGTTCATCCGCCCGATGGCGTACTTGAGAATGAGCTGACCTGCCACTGCCGGAGTGACGCTACAGAGAACCAGAAGAATGCTTCGCATGACCTAGGATCTCCCGGAACGCGACGGAACGCGGGGAAAGAGCACGGCTTCGATGCTGGCACAGAAGAGATGTCCCAGGAGCAAATGGACTTCCTGGATGCGGGCTGGATCGATGGTGGGCACAACGAACCCGAGGTCGCACGCGTGGGCGAACTCCGCACCACGCCCCCCGGTAAGCCCGATGGTCTTGACCCCGATCCGGTGCGCTGTCTCCACCACGCGGCGGATGTTCGGCGAGGCACCGCTCGTAGAGAGAGCGACCAGAACATCCCCGGCCCGCGCGACGGCCAGGAGCTGTCGCGAGAAGACATGCTCATAGCCGTAGTCATTGGCGATGGCAGTGAGCGCTGGCACATTCTCGGTGAGCGCGTGGGCGCGCAGCGGCTCGCGATCGATGTAGAAGCGGCCCGATAGTTCGGCGGCCAGATGGAGCGCCTGGGCGGCGCTGCCGCCATTGCCGCAGAAGACCACCTGGTTCCCGCCGCGGAGGGCTTGGACGGCGAGATCGACCGCCGCCGCCAGCGGCTCGGCATGGTCCGCAGCACCCGCGGCCAGGCGCGCCGACTCGGCGATGGTGGCACGCAAGGCGGCGACGAGGGGGCCGGTGGTTGATGCGGCGCGAGTCTTCCGCCGCGCACTCGACTCACCGGAGCCCGCTCCATTCCTCACCCTGCGCCCGATCGTCCTCCTCGTAGTCATGCACTCCCCTCGCGGCGCCTGGTCGTGGCCGCGACGCCCGGGGCCCGGGCGGCACGCGCGGCGATGTGATCGGCCAGCGCCTCTTCCCAGCCCCTGAGCCGGCCCCCGGTGAGACGGGCGAAGCGTTGGCAATCGAGCACCGAATTGGCCGGCCTCTGGGCAGGACGACCGATCCGGGCGCGCGTCGTGGGCTTCACCCTCTCCGGATCGCCACCGGCGAGCCGCAAGGCCGCCCGAGCCAGTTCGAAGCGGCTTGCCCAGCCGGTGTTGGCCACATGCACGATGCCCGCAGCACCGGCGGTGATCAGAGCAACGAGGCCGTTGGCCAGATCGCCGGCCCGGGTCGGGCTGCCGCGTTCATCGGTGACCACCTCGAGCGCGGTGTCGCTGGCCGCTCGCTCGAGGATGGCGTCGATGAAACCCTTGCCGGGACCGTACAGCCAACCGCCGCGCACGATCAAGCAGTCAGGGACGACCGACATCGCCGCCATCTCCCCGCCGAGCTTGCTGCGAGCATACGTGGAACCCGGCCGCGGCGGGTCGTCTTCCTCGTAAGGTTCGCCCTTCTCCCCATCGTAGACGTAGTCCGTGCTCATATAGAGGAGGCGCGCGCCGCAGGCGCGGGCTGCGCTGGCGACATGGACGGTGCCGGCGATGTTGACGAGCGCAGCGACCTCCGGTTCGTGCTCCGCATCGTCGACGCGGGTGTACGCCGCGAGATGGATGACCCACTGAGGACCGGCCGCGGTCATCGCCCGCATCACGCCCTCGCGATCGCGGATATCCACGCGCTCGCCCCCCACCACTTCATGGCCGTTCTGGACGAGGAGTGGCCCGACCGCGCCGCCGACGAGACCACCGAGTCCGGTCACATAGATCAGCACGTCGATCTCCCCGGGATCGCCGGCCGCCAGCGACTGGCTACGGGCCCCAGCACTCAGACCTCGATCTCGCAGGAATCCCCGATCATGAAACGGCTGGCGCGAGGTCGCCCCTGAGCCCGGGTGATGCGGACGTCCTTGCCGATCAAGCTCGACTCGACACGGGCATCGAGCTCGAGGATCTGGCTGCGCTGGAGGACGATGGAATGCTCGATCTCACTGCCGCGAATGGCCACTTCATCGCTGATCGCGGTGAAGGGTCCGATATAGGAATCGGTGATCATGCAGCGATCACCGACGATGAGCGGCCCGCGCAAGATGCTCCGCACCACCTGAGTCCCGGATCCGATCACCACATGCCCCTCGATCCGGCTCTCCGCATCGACATCACCGCGAATGTCGCGGACGATGTCCGTGAGCATGATGCGGTTGGCCTCGAGAAGATCGGCGAGCTTACCGGTGTCCTTCCACCACCCGCTGATGACATGAGAGCGTACATCCAGCCTGTCGTCGATCAGCTTCTGGATCGCATCGGTGATCTCGAGCTCGCCACGCCAGGAAGGCTTGATGGAACGAACCGCCGCGAATACGTGACGGTCGAACATGTAGACCCCGACCAGCGCGTAGTCGCTCTTCGGATGCTTCGGCTTCTCTTCGAGACCGATCACATGATTCTGACCGTCGAGCTCGGCCACGCCGAACTGACTCGGATTCGGCACCTTGGCGAGCAGGATCTGGCAATTCGGCCGTTCGCGGCGGAAGGCATCCACCAGCGAGACGATGCCATCGCGGATGCAGTTGTCTCCCAGGTACATCACAAAGGGGTCATCGCCGATGAACGCCTCTGAAATGAGCACCGCATGCGCCAATCCGCGAGGTGCGTCCTGCGGGATGTAGGTCACGCGCACGCCAAAGGCGCTGCCGTCGCCGACGGCGGCGCGAATCTCCGCCGCCGTGTCGCCGACCACGATGCCGATATCGCTGATGCCGGCATCACGCACCGCCTTGATGGCATGGAAGAGGATCGGCTGATTGGCCACCGGCACCAGCTGCTTGGCGCTGGTGTGGGTGATGGGACGGAGCCGCGTGCCGCGTCCTCCGGATAGGATGAGGCCTTTGATGATCGCCCTCCGCGTTGGACTTCGCTGGTCGCGAAACTAGAGCAACTTCACCGGCACTAGGTGCGGGCGCCGGCCCTGAGGCGCTCGCGCGCAAACCCCGCTCCGCGCTCGAGGGCGGCGGCGATGAGCTCGATGTTCTTTCCCCCTGAACCCATGGCTTGATGCGGCTTGCCCCCTCCCGAGCCACCGGCCGCCGCGGCCACCTCGCGCACGAGCTCGTCGGCCTTCAGTTCGCCGCGCTGGATCAGGTCGTCACTGACCACGGCGAGGAAAGAGACCTTGCCCCCCATGACCGCTGCCAGAACCCCTGCCCCCGAACCCAGTCGATCACGCAAGATATCACCGGCGCGGCGCAGGAGATCGACCGAGTCGACGTCGATCCGTGCCCCGACAAAACGCCGTCCCTCGATGTTTTCGGCGGCTTGGATGGCCTCCTCCACCTGCTTCTCGACGCCACCGCCGGCCGCGTTCCTGGCCTTCTTCTGGAGCTCGGCGTTCTCCTTGAGGACCGCTCTGAGCCGCTCGACAACCTGCCCTCGCGGCACTCCGAGGAGCCCACCGAGTTCGTCCAGACGAGCCTCGAGCTCATCGGTCAAAGCCAGGGCTCCCATGCCGGTCACTGCCTCGAGGCGGCGCATCCCAGCCCCGACCGCGCTCTCGCTCACGATCTTGAACAGACCGATGTCGCCGGTGCCTCGACAATGAGTACCGCCGCACAATTCGAGGGAGAAGCCGGGAATCCCGATCGTACGCACCTCACGCCCGTACTTCTCTCCGAACAACGCGATCGCTCCACGCGAACGCGCCTGGTCGTAGGACTGGGTCTCGACCTCGACCGGGGTGTTCCTGAGGATCTCGCGATTGACCCGGGTCTCGATCTCGGTTCGCTCCGCGGGGGTCAAGGCTGCGAAATGGGTGAAGTCGAATCGCAAGCGATCCGGAGCCACGAGCGACCCCGATTGCTGCACGTGCCCTCCGAGCACGTGGCGAAGCGCCGCATGGAGGAGGTGGGTTGCCGTATGGTTGCGCATGATGGCGGCGCGCTGTTCCGGATCGACGCGCGCGATGACTCGCCCGCCGGCAAGCGCCGCCGGTTCGCCCGTGAGCACCCGCCCACGATGAACGTGGCTCTTCGGCCCTCCCTCCGCATCGGCGCCGGCCTCGGCGATGGTATCGGTCACCTGGATCGTGATGCCCTCGCCTTCAATCGTACCCTGATCACCCACCTGCCCTCCGGACTCGGCATAGAAGGGAGTCTCATCGAGTACGACCTCCACCGTGCCGTCTGCGGCCTGCCGGTACCGTCGCACGACCGCCTCGAGCGTGAGCGTCTCGTAGCCGCGGAACTCGGAGTCGGCGCCATCGGTCACCACGGTCCACGGCCCACCGCCACGAGCCTCGGCCGCCGCGTGGAAGCGATGCGCCCGCCGCGCTCGCTCGCGCTGCTCGGCCATGGCCGCGTCGAAGCCGGCTCGGTCGATGTGGAGCCCGGCCTCATGCGCCATCTCCTCGGTCAGATCGACAGGGAAACCGAACGTGTCGTAGAGCAGGAAGATGTCGGCGCCCGCCAGCTCGCCGGCCCCGCTCGCCTTGCGCTCGGCGACGATGGCCGAGAAGCGCTCCATCCCGGCATCGAGGGTCCGGGCGAAGCGCTCCTCCTCCGCCTGGATGACGCGGAGGATGGTGTCCTTGAGATCGACCAGCTCGGGATAGACGGGGCCGTAGTGGTGCACGACCGTATCCGCGATGCGGTGAAGGAACGAGGCGTGAATGCCCAGCTCGCGCCCGCGGCGCGCTGCACGGCGGAGGATGCGACGGAGGACATAGCCCCGGCCTTCGTTCCCGGGGACGACGCCACCGGCGATGGCGAAGGCGAGCGCGCGGGCGTGATCGGCGACGATTCGCACGCGGATGCGTCGATCATCGGTGGGCAGGGCCGATAGCTCGGCCAGCTCGAGGATGTCATCGACGATGGGGCGGAGGAGATCGGTCTCGTAAGTGGAGCTTGCGCCTTGCACGATGAGGGCCAGCCGCTCGAGACCCATGCCGGTATCGATTCCCGGGCGCGCGAGCGGAATGCGATGCCCCTCGGTATCCTGGTTGAACTGCGGAAACACCAGATTCCAGAACTCGAGGTAGCGGTCGCTCTCGCCGAGGGCGCCCTCGCGACCCTCGGGATCGGCTTCCCGGCCCAGATCCCAGTAGAGCTCGCTCGATGGGCCGCAAGCCCCGGTTGCTCCCGCCGGTCCCCAGAAGTTGTCTTTGTCGCCCAGGCGCACGACGCGACCGGGCAAGAGGTCGGTCTCCGCCTCCCACAACCGCGCCGCCTCGTCGTCGGAATCGTGGACCGAAACCCAGATGCGATCTCGGTCGAGGTGAACCACGTTGCGCACGAATTCCCATGCCCAGGCGATGGCTTCGGCCTTGAAGTAGTCACCGAAGGAGAAGTTGCCGAGCATCTCCAGGAACGTGTGGTGGCGAATGGTGTGCCCGATCTGGTCGATGTCGGTCGCGCGGAGACATTTCTGCACCGATACAGCGCGCGTGTACTCGGGATTCGCCGCCCCATAGAGCGGC
Organism: Candidatus Eiseniibacteriota bacterium; assembly: GCA_963823555.1. Classification (GTDB taxonomy): domain Bacteria; phylum Eisenbacteria; class RBG-16-71-46; order CAVPCR01; family CAVPCR01; genus CAVPCR01. The sequence goes on from CAWGMA010000001.1 coordinate 1,992,715, forward strand.
TTGAACTGCACCATCCCGGCGGTCGTGAACAGGAGCGTCGGGTCACCGACCGGGACGAGCGGCGAGCTCGGAACCTCCCGGTGGTCACGCGCACGGAAGAACTCAACGAAGGTGCGCCGGAGCTCGGCTGCGCTCTCGTGCATGGATCTCCTTGGAACGGCCTCGGGGCGCGGGTTTGCTCTCTGGGTCCGGCTCGGTCCGGAAGCAAGCGGCTCCCGCCGCTGGCAGGATCACCCTGCTCTCTAGGAGCGATCCCCCTCGAGGCTCCCGGCCTCACGCCGCGGGAGAGCCGCCGCGATCGCGCTGGACGAGAACCCGAGCCGGCGCAAAGCGGCGATCGAGCGACGGCGGGCGACCTCCGGACTGAGCTTGGCCCAGCGGTACTCCCGCCGCCTCAGGGCGTCTCGCGCGAGGGTTGCTTCATCGGTTGTGGCCGCGACCTCGCGCAAGACCTCGTCCACCACCTCTCCGGCAACGCCGCGCGTGGTGAGTTCGCGCCGCATGAGTGCGAACCCGCGTGGCCCCAGCCGGAAACGTCGGCGGACATAGCCTTCGGCGTAGGCGCGATCGTCAAGGAGACCGACTTCAACGAGACGTTCGATCACCGCCGCCCGAACATTCGCCGGAAACCCCCGGGCGGTGAGCTTGCGATCGAGCCCGACGCAGGTGCGCGGCTGCGCAGCCAGCAGCCGCAGCGCCGTTTCGTGCGCTGCGGCACGCCCTTCGTCCCCTGCTGGACGTCCTGGCCTCCTCACTGTCGGCCTCCTCGCCATCGGCCGGGCAGCGAGCATAGCACGTGGCCCGGGCGACTTGCCCCCCTGGCGCTAGCTGCGGCCGCGGCGCGCCGCCTGGGCCACGCGATCGCCGCGACTGGAGCTCCGGCCATCGCCGGGCTCACGAGTGGCAACGGCCACCGCACCCGTCGCCCCCGATCGCTGGGCACCCGGCTCACCCCGCGCTCCGGTAGCAGACTGACCATTGCCGGATCCCGGGGCCGCGTGCGCGCCGGGCGTCTGCGTGCCGGCGCTGTCGGGGGTGCCTGCAGCCACGACCGCGGCACCCATGGCGACCTCGGCCCGCCGGCGGATCTCCGCCTTGATCCCCGCGGTCACGTCGGGATGCTCCTGGAGGAAGACCCGCGCATTCTCCCGTCCCTGCCCCAGGCGGTCCTCGCCATAGGAGAACCAGGTGCCCGACTTCTTCACGATGTCCTTCTCCACGGCGAGATCGAGGAGCTCGCCCTCGCGGGAGATCCCGGTGTTGTAGAGCACGTCGAACTCGGCCTGCCTGAACGGCGCCGCCACCTTGTTCTTGACGACCTTCACCCGCACCCGGTTTCCGATGACCTCCTCGCCTTCCTTGATCGATCCGATGCGCCGGATGTCGATTCGAACCGACGAGTAGAACTTGAGGGCCTTGCCGCCGGTCGTCGTCTCGGGGTTTCCGAACATGACACCGATCTGCATGCGGATCTGATTGATGAAGATGACGCAGGTACGCGACTTGGCGATGGCCGCGGTGAGCTTGCGCAGGGCCTGCGACATGAGCCGCGCGTGCAAGCCCATATGGGAATCGCCCATCTCGCCTTCGATCTCGGCCTTCGGAACCAGGGCTGCCACCGAGTCGATGGCAACCACGTCCACGGCTCCCGAGCGCACCAGGGTCTCGGCGATCTCGAGCGCCTCCTCGCCGGTATCGGGCTGGGCGACGTGAAGATTGTCGATGTCCACACCGAGACGCTGGGCGTAATGGGCATCCAGCGCATGCTCGGCATCGATGAACACGGCATGACCGCCGAGCTTCTGAGCCTCGGCGATGATCGAGAGGGTCAGGGTGGTCTTACCGGAGGACTCGGGGCCGAAGATCTCGATCACTCGCCCGCGCGGGACCCCGCCCACCCCGAGCGCCAGATCGAGACCCAGCGATCCGGTCGGAATGGCCTCGGTGCGCACCTTGGCCGACTCGTCACCGAGCTTCATGATGGCGCCTTTGCCGTGCTGCTTCTCGATCTGAGCGATCGCCAGCTCGAGTGCCTTCGCCTTCTCCTTCGACAGCTCCGTTGCCATGATCTCGCTCCCTCTCTAGGGGCCGGGGGGTGCTGGCCGGACCCGCGCGATCGGCGGTCGGGCTCCGGTTCGTCGTTTCCTGGGCCAGGGCGAGGCGCTCCCTCCAAACCCGGCGAGGCTCGTGGAGTGAGAGCCGGTTCCAGGCCGCTGGTTTTTGCGCCCGTCCAGTGTCTCTAAACCAATACGCATGAGTAGTCAACAAAATTCTGGCCCCGGGGGCCTCATCCAGTCTGCTGGGCCCTTCCTAGGCCGGCTCGGCATCCTCGCCGTGCTTCGCCCCCAGGATACCGCGATGGAGATCCTGGTAGTGCGGCCCCCGGGGAGAGAGACGGCTCTCCACCACCACCACCTCGCTCACCTCGAACACCCCCGGTTCGAAGACCGTGGCCCCGATCGCCGCGCGCATGGCGGCGGTTGCCTGCAGGGGCACGGGTCCTGTCTGGCTCCCGCGGCGGGCGTTGGGATCCCGTACGCGCCCCAGGGTCAAATGAGGGGCAAACGGCCGATCACCCCGCCCCAGACCGACTCGGACGAACTCCTCCTCCAGGCCCACGGCGAGCTGCTTGAGTTCATCCCCACCCTGCGCGATGCCCGCCCAGATCACCCGCGGGCGCCCGCGCTCGGGGAAGGTACCCAGACCCTCGATCCGCACAGCAAACGCCGTGGTCGCAGCCGTCACCGTCGTGACCGCCGCGGCCACCCGGGCCATCGCGCCCGGGTCGAGCTCACCGAAGAAGCGCAACGTCAGGTGGAGGTTCTCGGTCTCCACCCACTTGACGTCGGCCAGAGCCCGGTCGAGCGCTCCTTGCACACTGGCGATCTTCTCGGCCAGGAAGGCGGGAAGACGCACTGCCACGAAGACCCGTGCCATGGATCCCCCACTCCCCCGTCGACGCCGACTTGCAAGAGCCGCGCCGAGCCTTCCTCGGCACGGCCCCGGCCTTGAGGCGTCATGCGGACCGATGTTATCGTGAGGTGTTCGCCGCCACGAGTCCCATTTCAAGATCCAGCCGCCAAACCGATCCCAGCCGCGACCGGAGAACCCGAGTGATGACTGCCAACCGCACTTGCCGCACCACACCACCCAGGACGTGGGCCTCTTTCCCGTCCGACAACCGCGCGGCGACCTACCGGAGCGTGTCGCATCCGCCGGCCATCGCGTGGCCTCTGGCTCTCGCGGCCTCGATGCTGGCCGTGAGCCTTGCGGGGGCCGTGCCCATCGGCGATCTCCATCAGAACGACGCCAGTGGCGTGCCCGCCGCACCGTACACGATCGGTACACCGGTGACCATCTCCGGGATCGTCACGGCGCCGGATACCGTGTTCAACAAGTTCTCAACCGCCATCCATGTCCAGGACGAAACGGGCGGCGTCTACGTGTTCCAGTCGGGAGGCGTCTTCCAGTGGAACTTCGATCTCGGTGACACGGTGACCATCACCGGATCGATCGCGCAGTTCCTCGGGATCACCGAGGTCACGAGCCTGTCGACGGTGACCATTCATGAGCGCGGACGACCTGTGCCCTCTCCGCTCACGCTCACGTGCGCCCAGGTGAACGCCACGTTCGATCCCGCGACCTTTCGCGAGGTGAACGAGTCGCGGCTCATCCGCATCGACAACGTCTCGATCGTGGCCGGAAGCTGGCCGGTCACCCCCGGTGGCAACGCCGCGCTCACGATCTCCGACGGCACCGGCACCACGACCCTCCTCATCAACCAGAACTCCGAGCTCAACGGCTCACCGGCGCCGCCCACCGTGTTCTCGGTGATCGGCGTCCTGCAGCAGGAGGACTCGACCTCGCCCTACACGTCGGGGTACAGGATCCTCCCGCGCTACCTTGCCGATATCACCGGTCAGGGGCCATCCATCACCTCCGGGCCGACCGTGGTCGACCTGACACCGACCTCGGCTCGCATCATCTGGACCACCAACATCGAGTCCTCGAGCCGGGTCGAGTACGGGCCCACCACCGCCTATGGCGGCACCGTCAGCGACCCGACACCGGTGACCGATCATGAGATCACCTTGAGCGGAATCGCCGATGCCTCCTACTGGAACTACCGCGTGAGCTCGACCGACCCGGAGGGCACGACCTATAGCGGCAATCACACGTTCGTCACGCCGCCCGCCACCGACGAGGCGATCATGGTCTACTTCAACAAGTCGATCGAGCCCGAGTACGCAGCGGGCAAGGTGGCGGCCGGGAACGTTCCGCTCGACGAGATCCTGATCTCGCGCATCAGCGCCGCTCGCTTCTCGATCGACTGCGCCATGTACAGCTTCACGCTGCCCAACGTCGCTGACGCGCTCATCGCCGCCCACCAGCGCGGGGTCCAGATCCGGGTGATCCGGGAATGGGAGACCTCGGCCACGCAGTACAACCGGCTCCTGGCCGCCGGCATTCCGGCGATCGACAGCCACTTCGGCGGCAATCACGCCTCGACCGGGCTCCACCACAACAAGTTCTTCGTGTTCGAGGCCCGGGACAACTCCTCGACCCTCGATGACTGGGTGCTCACCGGATCGTGGAACCCGACCTTCCAGGGCACGAACGACGATCCGCAGAACGTGGTCGAGATCCGGGACACCGAGGTGGCAGCCGCCTACACCATCGAGTTCAACGAGATGTGGGGCTCGGATACCAACGTCCCGGACGCGGTGCAGTCACGCATGGGGACCGAGAAGTGGAACAACACCCAGCACCTCTTCACGGTCAACGACATCCCGGTCGAGGTCTACTTCGCCCCCTCGGATGGCCACGAGAACATCATGCTGGCACGCATCGGAAACGACGCCGACCATCAGACCTACTTCGTGACGCTCACCATCACCCGCGATTCGATCGAGGGCGCCATGAAGTCGAAGTGGGACAACATCCCCGGCTTCGAGGTGCGGGGGGTATTCGACCGGAACCTGGATCCGAACACCCGCTACTACCAGATGATCGGACAGGCACCGCCGGCCTGGTCGCCGCCGGCGGACGTCCATCTCGGGAACTACTCGCCCGGCTTCCTGCACCACAAGACGATGATCATCGACGTCGGCTATCCCGATTCGGACCCTCTCGTCATCACCGGCTCGCCGAACTGGAGTGCCAACGCCCGCAACTACAACGACGAGAACCAGGTCTACATCCACGACTATTCGATCGCACGCCAGTACCTGCAGGAGTTCGCCGCCCGCTACCATGCCGCGGGCGGCACCGGGTCCCTGGGCGAGGGCGCCGGCATCCAGGATCCCGGGGCGGCCCCGGAGGCACCGGGCATCCAGCTCTGGGCCTCTCCGAGCCCGTTCGATGAGTCGACGGCGCTGGGATTCACGCTCCCCGCCGCCGGTCCGGCTTCACTCGCGATCTACGACGCGGGCGGCCGCCGCGTGCGCCATTTCGAACTGGGCGAGCGGCAAGCGGCGACGCGGCACATGATCGCCTGGGACGGGCGCGACGACCGGGGGCAAGAGCTCGCCAACGGCGTGTATTTCTCCCGGCTCGAGGCCGGAGGCGCCACCGCGACGCGCGCTCTCATCCGCCTCCGCTGATCCAGCAAGAGACCGCTCCCGCTCGAGCAGACCGTTCGCTGCGGCTGGCGACCGTTCGGTCCCGGTCGATCGATTGGTGCGCTATTTCTCTATAATCAATTATCAGGCAAATACTTACGATGATCGGTCGATATTCGACCGCTGTTCGCTTCATTCCTTTAAGCGCCGATCACAAAACAAATTACCGCGGAGACCGGGCGTTTCCTGCGGAGCCGCTTCAGGCAGAGCTCCCAAACTGCTTGAAAGTTGGGGATTGACGACGGCGCGTCGCCGCTCTAGCTTCCCGCCCGAACTTCCCGACGGGGCTCGGTTCAATCCCCCGGAAGATGGGGAGTCGAAAGAGAGAATCACGGTTTCACCTGCGTCGCCCGCGATGTGCGGTGATGCGCTGGCGGGACGAAGCGGGGAACCGCAAGAGTTCCCAGCGCAAATCCACTGGGTGGGCGCTCGGATACCAGGGTCCTGAACCCTTGCTCCACGAAGTGCTGGGCTGGTGACCAGGGAGGCCAGTGCCCCGGCCCCCAGCGATGGTGTCCGCCCTCGCAGGGTGGGTCCTAACCAGGAGGTTCGTCCATGTTCAGGAGTGCGCTCCTCGCTTCAATGTGTGCTTTGCTCGTGGCCTCGGTCGCCATGGCCGACGCCCCTTCGAGCCTGATGGGTGGTAACTGGTCCCTGGGCTTCAACGCCGATGCCAGCGAGGCCATCGCTGTCGGCTACCAGCTCAGGGATATGATGAAGGTCGGAGGCCAGGTCGGCGTTGCCAGCACCGATCCGGGGGATACGGCCTGGAGCGTCGGCGTCCTGGCGCACTGGTACCTGGCCAGCCTCTCGAACCAGTACTTCTCGCCCTTCGTTGGCGGCGAGTTCGGCTGGTCGGATTCCGGGCGCGAGGGGTCGGACGGAACCCTCAACCTGAACGCCCGGTTCGGCGGCGAGGCCTTCCCGGTCCCGCCGCTGTCGGTCGGTGGCTACATCGGCTTCGGGTGGCGGGAACTGGACGCCGATACCGACTTCTTCGGCACGCTCCGCTCGGCGTTCTTCGTCAACCTGTACTGGTAGACCACTCGGTCACGTTGACGGCGTGATACGACCGGGGATGGCTCGCGCCATCCCCGGTCTCTTCTTTGGGCCGGGCAGAAATTCCGCTAGCGAGCGATGTCCAGCGAGACTCGACGCACCAGATCGAGGGCGAGAGTGGCCGCCCGCTCGCGGACCTGCTGGCGATTCCCCGGGAGCAAGAAGCGGCGGGCGACCGGGGCACTTCTCCCGTTCGAGGCGACGGCGGCGTAGACGAGCCCCACCGGCTTCTCGGAGGTCCCGCCTCCAGGTCCGGCAATTCCCGTGACGGCGAGACCCAGATCCGATGCGAACCGGGCGACGGCGCCCCGCGCCATCGCCGCCGCCACCTCCGCGCTCACGGCGCCGTGCACGGCGAGGAGATCGGCCGGAACCCCGAGCAGCCGCTCCTTCGCCTCGTTCGCATAGGCGACCACCCCACCGCTGAAGTAGGCCGAGCTCCCCGGAACCTGCGTCACCCGATAGCCCACGAGCCCCCCCGTGCAGGACTCGGCGAGCGCCAGCGTGAGCTTCCGCTCGAGCAGAAGGCGGCCGACCACCTCCTCGATCGACTCCTCGCCGCGCGCGTAGACCTGCGCGGGGAACGAGCGAGCGATGGCATCGGCGACGCGCGCCACGGCCGGCCCCTCCTCGGGAGCGAACCCGGTGATCCGCACGTCCACACCCCCCGGGCCGGGGAGATAGGCGATGACGACGGGGGACCGATCGATCCCGTCCTTCTCCACGCGCTCCGCGATCTCGGATTCCGGGATACCGGTCGTTCGCACGGTGGCCGCCGGCAGAACAGCGAGCCCGGGGAAATGGGCCTTGAGGCGTGGGAGAACGACCTCGCGCGTCATCGCCTCGAGCTCGCGCGGGATGCCCGGAAGCGCACAGAGCACCGTCCCCCCGCGCTCGAACCAGAGCCCGGGGGCGAGCCCGATCGGGTTCTCGAGCTGGACCATGCCGGAGGGCAGGAGCGCCTGGCGCCGGCCGACCGGACCGAGCTCGCGGCCGAGGCTCGCATGGCGCGCCGCGATTCGCTCGAGCACCGCCGGGTCCTCGACCAGGGGGACGCCGGCGAGCTCCCCCAAGCAGTCGCGCGTCACATCATCGGCGGTGGGACCGAGCCCGCCGGAAACAAGGATGATCTCCGAATCGGCGCCGGCCATATCGAGCGCGGCGAGGATCGCCGCGCGATCATCGCCCACACTCAGATGGCGGTGCACCAGGACCCCGGCGGCGCCGAGCGCCCGCGCCAGGAACCCGAAGTTGGTGTCGAGCGTACGCCCGGAGAGGAGCTCGTTGCCGATGGTCAGGACCGTGGCCCGGGTCATCGCCACCTCGGCCGCGGCGTCAAGCCGCCCGCGCCATCAGGGCCAGCATGACGCGCACCGCGAGATTGGCGTAGATCCCGGCGACGACATCATCGGTCACGACGCCGAACCCTCCCGGGAGCTTCTCGGCGCGCCGCCCCGGGAAGGGTTTGAGGACATCGAAGACCCGAAAGGCGAAGAAGGCGAGAACCGCCGTCTCGCGGCCCGCGGGGAGGGCGAAGAGCGTGGCCGCCATGCCCGCACCCTCGTCGATCACGATGTGCCGCGCGTCATGACCCCACACCCTCTCGCCCCGGCCTGCCGCCCACACCGCGATCGGGGTCACGGCGAGGAAGATGAGCGCATCGACCACGGGGGCGAGCGGAGGCAGGAAGGCGTAGCCGATGGCGATGGCAAGGCTCGCCACCGTCGCCGGCACGAGCGGAGAGAACCCGAGCGGTCCAAGCGAGGCCAGGATGAGCGCGACCCTCGTGATGGCCGGAACGCCGGCGTGGTGCTCGTCCTCCGGACCCCCTATCGGGCCTTCAGGCTTCATCGCGGCACCGCGCTGGCCGCACGCCCCGCGCCCGCAGCGGCCCGCGCCGCGACGCGAGCCGCCGCTCCGTCTTCGAGGGAACGCAGCACCCCGCGGCAGCAGGCCTTGAGGGTCTCGACGACGCCGTTCCCGTCCTTGGCCACTGCCTCGAAGGCCGGCGCGCCGTGCGTGTTGAGAAGAGCATCGAGATGAGCCACCGGCACCGCACCCGGCAGGTCGCGCTTGTTCCACTGCATGACGAGCGGGATGCGGTCGAGACCGAGGCGGTCCTGGCGGAGATTCTTGACCAGATCGTCGAGGCTCTCGAGATTCTCGAGCAGGCGCCGGCGCTGCGAGTCCGCGACGAAGACGATACCGTCGACGTCGCGCAGGATGAGGCGCCGAGAGGCCGCATAGTATCCCTGGCCGGGAACCGTGTAGAGATGGAAACGCACACGGAAGCCGCGCACCTGCCCGAGATCGATCGGCAGGAAATCGAAGAACAACGTGCGTTCGTTCTCGGTGGCGATCGAGACCATGCGGCCTCGTGCATGATCGGGAAGACGGCCGTGGATACGAAGCAGATTGGTGGTCTTACCACCCAGTCCGGGGCCGTAGTAGACGATCTTGGCGTGGATCTCCCGGGACGGGTAGTTGATGAGCACGCGATTCCCTAATCACCGAACAGGCCATCCAGCTCCGCTTCGGCGGCCTCGGCAAACCCCGCGCCGATGACCGGCTCCATCTCCTCGACGCCGCCAGCCTGGATCTTGGCGAACAAGCTGTCGAGGATGGCCTCGAGGCGCGTCGCCACCTTCTTGGCCTGGAAGCGGACGAGGCCGAGCGTCGTGGTCTTGTCGTAAACGGCGGCGAGGATGACGCGATCGGCCATCATCTGGAGGTAGAGGCCGGAATCGGCGCCTTGATGCACCAGGGTCTTGAAGTCGGTCTCCCCGACCAGGGCCGCCAGCTCGCGATTGGCGGCGAAGTCGGCCGCGGCGAGAGAGGCGAAGGCATCGAGATCGAACTCGGGAAACGCGCCCACCGTCGTGATGAGCTGTCCGGTCTTGTCGATCAGCGCCACGCCACGACAGTAAGAACCCGAGAGGAAGCGATCGAGGGCTTCATCGATGCCCCAGAAATCTTCCTCGTACAAGGCCCAGTTTCGTCCGACCATGGGCAGCTCCGGTTTACCGGCGGAGATCCGGTCTGGTAAGGCCCGGCGCCACGTGGGCGGCGATTCAGGATGATTCCGCCAGGCTGCCTGTGCGCGAGTGCCTGTCGGGACCACTTCTTGGCCCTGCAAGACCCCCCGCAGGAACGCGGTTCCGGACCGCATTCTGGACGGCGACGCTATCAGGCGACCAAAAGCCGGTCAATCGGAAATGACGATTCGGTGCGAACATTCGGGCGCGGAGGGGTCCGAGAAAGGCCGGATCGGAGCCCCGGGGGCTGCCGGCCTGTGGGGATCGCCCCCATCCCTCCCGCAGAGACCGGGATCTCGCCCGCGCGGGATCTCGCCCCGGGAGATCCCGCCTAGATCTCCCGGCGCCCCGCCAGGGCGCTGGCCAGGGTCGATTGATCGGAATACTCGAGATCGGATCCCACCGGCACGCCCCGCGCGATCCGCGTCACCCGAATGCCGAGCGGAGAGATGAGGCGGCTCAGGTAGAGCGCCGTGGCCTCGCCGGCGGCGTTGGGGTTGGTGGCGATGATGACCTCGTCCACGTGCCCGCTCGAGAGCCGAGCGATGAGCTCCTTCACCCTGAGCTCGTCGGGACCGATCCCGTCCAGCGGCGAGATGGAACCGCGAAGCACATGGTACTTGCCGCGGAACTCGGCGGTGCGCTCGATGGCGAGCAGATCGGAGGACTGCTCGACAACACAGATCACCGCCGCGGTCCGGTTCTGGTCGCGGCAAATCGTGCACGACTCGTCCTCGGTCAGATGGCCGCACACCCCGCAGAAGCCCACGCGCTCTTTGACCGTGACGATGGCCTCGGCCAGGCGCTCCGCCTCCTCGCGGGGCATCTTGAGGATGTGAAGAGCCAGGCGCGTCGCGGTCTTCTGCCCGATCGAGGGCAAACGGGTCAACTCCTCGACCAGTCGCCCCACCAGATCCGAACCAAACTCCATCCGTAGTCTCCCACTCACATGAGACCGCCGAGACCGCCCAGTTCCATCCCGCCGGTGGCCTTCTCCATCTCGGCCTTGACCGCGGCGGCGGCCACTCGCTGCGCCTCGTTGACCGCACTCAGGACCAGGTCCTCGAGCAAATCCACCTCATCGGCGACGACGACCTTGGGATCGATCTTGATCGACTTGAGCTCGTGGCGACCATTGACCACGGCTTCGACCACACCGCCACCCGCCGTGGCCGAGAACTCCCGGCTGGCCGCCTCCTCTTCGATCTGGGCGATGCGGTCCTGCATGGCCTGGGCCTGTTTCATGAGCTTGCCAAACTGCCGGTTCATCTTCATCGAACACTCCCCTCGAGCAGGGCGCGATCGGCACCCCGGTTCATCGCGTCACCGGGCGAGCCTAGTCCAAAATGATCCCGTCGAACCTCTCGACGACCTCCTCGACTCCCGCCGAGAAGCGCGTCGGAGGTGCGGCCTTGGGCCTCGGCGCAGCCTCGACGCGAGGCGCTGGGCCCGGAGCGTGCCCGCGCCCGACCTCGATCCGCACGCCATCGCCAAAGACCGAACGGACTTCCTCGGCGACGATGGCCATGTTCCTCGGCTCGAGCACCTTGCCGCGGTAGAAGCTCTGGCCCGCGGCGAAACCCAGCTGGAGGACACCCTGGGCGAATCCCACCTCGCGCGCCTCGGCGAGCAGGCTGGCGAGGGAGGTCTTCCGCACCTTGACGCGCTCGATGACCTCTTGCCAGCGAGGATCCTGGGCCGGACCGGCATCGACAGCGATCGCGTTCGAGTCCACCTCCCCGGCATGGCCTGGATCGCCCCCCACCTCGGTCTCGTTCTCGATCGCAGCCCCTTCTTCCGCCTCCCCCGCGCCGGGTGCTTCGGCGATCATGGCGGCGGGCCCCGCCGACTCCATGCTGTAAAGGGGCCCTCGCGCCAGTTCGGTGGGACGTGATGCCGCGCTCGGCGCCATGCTGGTCCGACGTGACTTGCCGGTAGAGCCGCCACTCCCCTGCGTCCCGACCGCCGATGCCCCGCGAGAGCCCGTGGACGGGGCGCCGCCCCCGGCCCCTCGTTCCGCTCCTCCCACCCCGAGGGCATCGAGGCGCCCGAGGAGAGCACGGAGATCGGCAGTGGAACTGAGCTCCGCCATCTCGACCAGGGCCAGCTCAAGGTAGACCCGGGGGAACTCGCTCCGCCGCATCTCCCGGACGGCACCCAGGGCCAGACCCAGGATGCGAGCCACATCGCCCTTCGTCCAGGACTCGAGTTGCGTCGTAGTAACGACCTACCAGATCGTCGGTTAAGCCTGTCGTCGAGGCCAGGTCGTGGGATACGGCGAGCAGCAGGAGATGGCGCAGGTGCTCGATCAAACCGGTGGCGAACTCGCCGATGTTGGCCCCCTCGGCCAGCACGCTGTCGAGAAGGGCGAGCGCCCCCTGCCCGTCATGCGCGGCAATCCGCTCGGTGAGCGCGAGGAAGGTATCGACGCCGGTGAGCCCGAGCAAGCGCTCGACCCCGGCCCGGTCCAGATCGCCATCGGCGGCGGCCACCACCTGATCGAGAAGCACCTCGGCATCGCGGAGCGAGCCCTGGGCGCGCTGGCTCAGGATCCGGAGCGCCCCGGGGTCGACCCGGAACTTCTCCTGCTTGACGATCTTCTGGAGCTGGTTCTCGATGTCGACGACAGCAAGGCGGCGGAAATCGAAGCGCTGGACCCGAGACACGATGGTGTCCGGGACCTTCTGCACCTCGGTCGTGGCGAGGACGAAGACCACGTGCGCCGGCGGCTCCTCGAGGGTCTTCAGGAGCGCGTTGAACCCATGGGCCGTGACCTGATGCACCTCGTCGATGATGTAGAGCTTGAAACGCCCCCCACTCGGGGCGTAGCGCGCGTTCTCCCGGAGCTCCCGGACTTGATCGATCCCGCCCGATGAGGCACCGTCGATCTCGAGCACATCCAGACTGCGCCCGGCCGTGATCTCGCTGCAGACGTCACACTGGTTGCACGGCGCCTGTTCCGGACCCCGCTCGCAATTGAGCGCCTTGGCCAGGATGCGGGCCGTCGATGTCTTGCCCACCCCTCGCGGACCGGTGAACAGATAGCCATGCGCCACACGCTGGGTGGCCACGGCCCCGGCGAGAACGCGCGTGACATGCTCCTGGCCGATGACTTCGGCGAAGGTCTGGGGCCGATAGCGACGAGCAAGGACCTGGTATGCCATCGAGCTACTGGGCTCCTGGGACAGGCCCTTTCGAGCCCGCCCCGGCTTCGGGCGCCGGTCCATTGGCGGCCAGCGCACCGGGCCAGGGTGACCCACGGCACATCACACGATCTGCTTACCGCTGCTACCTTCCGGTCCTGACGGGGTTCACAGGGTGCAATTGCGTGGGGCCTGACCCGGTGCGCGGGTCGCAGGCCGGCGTCATCCATGCGAAAGCGCCCGACCGTGGCGGTAGCGACGGTCGGGCGGTCAATGGTGGAGATGAGCGGGATCGAACCGCCGACCTCCTCGTTGCGAACGAGGCGCTCTCCCAACTGAGCTACATCCCCGAGATCGAGGGATACCGCGCGCGGCGTGCCGGCAATGTAGCACGCGCCGCGATGAGGGTCAACGTGGCGCCGGCGGGAGACTTGGGCCTCCTATCCCCCACCCCCGTCCGCTTCCGGGTCCTCTTCCGGCTCATCGTCTCCAGGGGGCTCGCTCGTCCCGAAGAAGGCCAGGATCTCGCGGACCACCGTGGAGTCGGTGGGAACCCCGTCGAGCAAGTAGAAGGTCCGCCCATTCAACGGCATGGGGCCATCGACCCCGAGCTGGACATTGGACCAGTTGAGGAATCTCCCGGAACTCCCCCCGAAGAATACCTGGCGTGCGTGCCCGATGCGCAGCGGGTAGTTCTCGACGCGCGGCTTGTGGCTGGCGACGATGATATCGACCCCGGGAACTTCCTCGGCGATCGAACGCACGGCCAGGTAACGAGCATGGGCGAAGCAGACCACGAGGCCGGCCCGGCGTCGCATCTCCGGCATGAGGGCGACGAGGGCGGCATTGGGCGGCAGCACCTTGACTCCGGGCTGAGACGCGGCCTGATCCTGCCACACCTCCGGTTCGAGAATGCTCGTGAACGCGATCATCGTCTCGCCGGCAGGTCGCAGCACATAGGGTTTGAACAGCGGCTCCCGCGTCGTGGCGTCGACGATATTGGCCGAGACCCAGGCGAGATCGGCGTGCGGAGCGATCAGGTCTTCCAGGTAGCCTCGACCCCGCGCGAGCTCCACCTCCCCCACGCCGAGTGCGGAGTAGCCGAGCTTGGCGTGCATGGCGATCAGGAAGGCCTCGACCTGCGGGTCGGGATCCCCGGACGGGAGGAGATCACCGCCGTCGGCAGCCTCGACGAAGGCGGCCGTATCGCGGCTCGCCTCGATGATCGTCGCTCTCCGCCCCAGGCCCCCGGCCTTCTGCTTGCAGCGACCGCAGGGCAGCATCTCCCCGTGCGTCGCCGCCGACAGGATCAAGTTGAGGTGCTGGACACGGGATGCCGCTGGACCCGGCGGCTCGCTCTGACTCACCCCGGTCGCCAGTCCGCCGCCGGCCAGGGCGCACGGAACGATCACCATCAGGGCGCTCCACGCGAGGGGCCGCTCCGGGCGGCGATGCATGCCTGCTCTGGGGTTTGGCAACTCTGATCGAGCCTGGGGAACCTGGACCGGACCTAACAGGATGATGAGGGAAGATGGCGGAGAGAGAGGGATTCGAACCCTCGAGACGGTCTCCCGTCTACACGATTTCCAATCGTGCACCTTCGACCAGCTCGGTCATCTCTCCGCAAGGACGGGCCACCTGCGACGCGGAAGAACAGCGGCGGCCACCCGCGGGCGCGCGCCTCACTCCCCGTCGGATCCGTTGCCGCCGTTCGAACCGGCCGCGTTGCGCCGCAATTCGTCGAAGAAGGATCGTATCAGGAAGCTCGATTCCTCGGCAAGCAGCCCGCTCTGCACCACCGCACGGTGGTTGAGGCGCGGATCCCGCGGGATATCGAACAGCGACCCGCAGGCCCCGGCCTTCGGATCATCGGCCGCATAGACGACACGGGAAATGCGGGCCAGGACAATCGCCCCGCTGCACATGACGCAAGGTTCGAGGGTGGAATAGAGCGTGGCCCCCACCAGACGCGGTTCGCCGACGGTCGCGGCGGCGGCTCCGATGGCCAGGATCTCGGCGTGCGCGGTGGGATCGCCGAGGGTCTCGATCTGGTTCTTGCCCTTTCCCAGCAGACGACCATCGAGGACGACGACGGCACCGACCGGGACCTCACCCTGCGCTCGGGCCTCGCGAGCGAGCTTCAAGGCCTCGCGCATCCACCGCGCATCGCTGTTGAAGAGGTCCGGCCCCTTGCCGCCATCCGCCTCACCCCCCTCACCACGCGGCCCTTCGTCTTCTGGAATCATCGCCATGCGTCTGGATGCTCTCTGGAGCGGTCCCCCTTCGTGAGCGGCCCGCAGGTCACACTCACGGGATGCCGTAGACGAGGCTCGTTGCCACGTCCTCGGCCACATCATTGATGGGAGGCGCCGGCGGCACGATCTTGCTCCCACCGCGCTGGATGCCGAGATCGTCCACGACACCGGTCTGCGCCCGCGGGTCGTGGAACTGGCTCTTCACCTCGATGCGATCATGGGCTTCATAGACGAGCTTTCCTGTCTGTCCCGAGAAGATGCGGATCTCGGCGCTGACCTCGGAGTGCGAGTAACCCTCGACGTTCCATTCCACCTGTTCCGAATGCCACTCCTTGAGCTCGCCCTCGAGGTAATAGGAAAGACCGAGCTCGGTCGAGAATCGGCTCAACATCTCGGGATCGACCTTCCGCTCCTGCTTCCAGCGTCGGGAGAGCGCCTCCAGATCCGCCGCGAGCCCCTTCTCGGCCGCATCGCCCTCGAGCTGGTAGCGATCGATGAGAATGAACCCGGGCTTCTTCGCCCGGAGCGCGTTATCGAAGAAGGGAAAGAACCCGTCCAATGCATCGACGTTGGCCGACGTGTTGGTGAAGTTGATGGCAATGCGGTTCGTACCCTGCGGAGCGAACGTCGAATCGACGAAGACATAGGTCGGGTGTCCCTTGGGCGGCTTCTTCGTCTTCTTCTTCTTGTCTGCGGCGAACGTCGGATCGATGACCGCTGAGGCGACAACGAAAGCGATGAGCGCCAGGATCGCCAGGGTGGATCTCTTCATATTGGTCCTCCCGCCACACCGTTCCTCAAGAGGAACTGTTTCCCGGCCAGGGGCAAAGGCCAACGAGCCAGAGGAGCCGGAGGCTGGCAGCGCGGAAGCCGGCAACCGAGGGCCTGCCGGTCGAAGCCCTGTCCGGCGGCGGGGAGTCGCCAGACAGAACGCTTCCTCAAGGAGATGGTACGCCCAGGAGGATTTGAACCCCCAACCTTCTGGTCCGTAGCCAGACGCTCTATCCAGTTGAGCTATGGGCGCACCGAACCCATTCGATAGGTAGCACAGGGTTTGCGAGCTGTCAAACCTGTCGGCCCTGACGCGTTCGACAACCACCGGACAGGGCGTGCGGACCTGGCGGAGAGGGAGGGATTCGAACCCTCGGTAGAGCTTTTGGCCCTACAACGGTTTAGCAAACCGCCGCCTTCGACCTACTCGGCCACCTCTCCACCGTGTCCGCTCACCCTGGTGGGCCGAACTCGCCGCACCCAACCAGGTTGATGTATCTCGATTTCGTGCTTCTGCCCAGACCGGGCCGGACTGCGAGCCAGCCATCAATCGTGGCGGAGGGAGTAGGATTCGAACCCACGGACCTTTCGGTCTGCGCCTTTCAAGGGCGCCGCCTTAAACCACTCGGCCATCCCTCCAGAGGCTTAGGACCGCGCTCCCCGGAGCGCCAGGATAGATGCAGCGCTTCGGACTTCCTCGCCCGACGCGCCTGAAACCGGTCCAAGGCCAAGGATTACAGCATGCGGGCCGGGGCCAAGTCAAACCCCCGGGCTAGAGCCTGGCGGCGATCAGCCCCCCCGCGACCACCCGCTCACCGTCGTAGAGAACGCCCGATTGTCCTGGGACCACCCCCTCGAGCGCTGCCCTGAAGCGGAGCGTGCCCGCGGGCCCCTCAACGTCTGCCGGAACCGTTTCGATCCGGCCCCTTACCGGGACCGCGCTCGAGCGCACTTGCATGCAGAGCTCCTCGTTCTCCACCAGCGGCTTCCGGCGCTGCCTGTTCACGCGTTCGAGGACGAGCCCGTCGGTGGCCAGATCGGTGCGCGCCCCCACGTGCACGATCGCTTGGACCGGGTCGATGGCGGTCACATAGCGAGGACCATCGGCGCCGAACCCCAGTCCGCGTCGCTGTCCGATCGTGAAATGGACGATGCCATCGTGGCGCCCCACGACCGAGCCTCTTTCATCGACGATGAATCCGGCACGAATCGCACCGGCCGACTCCGGGCGTGACTTGACAAAATCGGCATAGCGCCCTCCCCTCACGAAACAGATGTCCTGGGAATCCGGCTTCCGGGCCACGTCCAGACCGAGCTCCGCGGCCCGCGCCCGCACCTCGGCCTTGGCGATTTCCCCTACCGGAAACAGGACCCGGGAGAGAACGGTCGGTTTGACCCCCCACAGCACATAGGATTGATCCTTGGCGTGGTCGGCTGCGCGCGCGATCGCCGGCTCACCGTCGGGGCCGTCCACCCGTCGCGCATGATGACCGGTGGCGATGAACTCGGCGCCCACCTGGTCGGCAATGGCGGCAAGCTGTCCGAACTTGAGGTGGGTGTTGCATTCAACGCACGGGTTGGGCGTACGCCCCGCCAGATAGTCCCTGACGAAGGGAACCACCACTTGCTCCTCGAAGCCGCCGGAGAGATCGAGGACGAGGTGACGGATGCCGATGCGCGCCGCTACCCGGCGCGCATCGGCGATATCCTCGAGCGAGCAGCAGGTCTTACCGGAGGGAGCGGTCTCGCCATAGCACCAGAGCTTGAGTGTCGCCCCGACCACCGTGAACCCCTGCTCGCTGAGGAGCGCCGCGGCAACCGAACTATCGACGCCACCCGACATGGCGAGAAGAACGGTGCCCTGGCTCATCGCTCACTCCGCGACCCGCGCGCGCGTTCGACGGCGGCACCCAGGACGGTGAGCGCCTTCTCGATCTCCTCCGCCGTGGTCTCCGGCCCCAGCGATAGGCGCAGGGTCCCCCGCGCCCAGTCCGGAGCCAGCCCCATCGCTGACAGCACATGAGAGACACCCTCGGCGCCGGAGAGGCAGGCTGACCCGCGCGAGACCTGAACACCGGCCAGGTCGAGGGCGAGCACGAGGGCGCGCGCATCCGTTCCGGGAAAGGCGATCGACAGAGTGTTGGGCAAACGCGGCACCGATTGGCCATGCACCCGAGCATCGGGGAATCGGGCGACGAGCGCGGCGGCGAGACGATCTCTCAATGAAGCCGCCTGGTCCATGGCACGCAGCCGTTCCGGCGCCCTCGCGGCGGCGGCGCCGAGACCCACAATGGCAGCCACCGCATGCGTGCCGCCCCTGAGCCCGTTCTCCTGCGTCCCCCCGATGATGGGTTGCAGGTGAGTGCCCTGGCGCACGATGAGTGCCCCCACTCCCTGCGGGCCACCGAACTTGTGCGCCGAGACGGCGAGAAGGTCGACACCGAGATCGTCGCGTGTGAAGGGGATCTTGCCCACCGCCTGAACGGCATCGGTAAGGAAGGGAACCCCCTTGATCCGGAGCTCGCGCGCGACCTCGGCCACGGGCTGCACCACGCCCGTCTCGTTCGAAGCCAGAATGAGCGCGGCGATCGCGGTGCCGTCGCCCGCTTGCGCCAGGAAGCGTCCGGGGTCGACTCGCCCATCCGCCTCGGGTGGCACCCGGACGACCTTGAAATCGAGCTTTTCCAGCAGTTCTCCCGCCGTCAGGATCGCCTCGTGCTCGATCGCCGAGACCACGACGCGGCGTCCCTGGTCACGCCGCGCCAGCGCGCCGCCAACGAGGGCCAGGGTATCCGCCTCGCTCCCAGAAGCGGTGAAGACCACCTCCACGGGGCGCACGCCGACAAGGCGCGCGACCTGGCTGCGCGCCTCCTCGACCGCGGCACGCGCCTCCTGGCCCCGGACATGAGAGCTGGCCGGGTTGGCCTGACGCGGCCCGAGCCAGACATTCATGGCGGCGGCGACTTCGGGCACGACCGGTGTGCCGGCGTTGTGATCGAGATAGATCAAGTGACTCCGGGACCTCATTCCAACCGAGTCCGGGCCCGACGGCCTGGCGGCCGTCGTGAACGCCTGGACGTACCCATCGCCGCGCGCCAGCGTGGCGACGTGGATTCGCTCGCCGCTATTCCTCGGACTCGGCTTGCTTGCGCTTGCCCTCGGCGATGCGGATCAACTGATCGAGTCGCTTGAGCTGCGCCGACGCCGCCTCGCCCCACTGCGAATCCCCGAGGACAGGTTGCAGCTTGGCTTCGGCGAGCCGGTAGCTGGCCACCGCATCCGTGAACTGCTCGGCTCCGACCTGCGCCAGACCTCGTTTCTCGAGCAGGCGCGCCCATGCATACTGCAAGCAGGGATCGTCCGGCCGCTTCGTGGCCCAGCCTTCGACCACCCTGAGCCCCTCTTCCCACTTACCCGAGTCCTCGTAGAGGAATGCAATCCGGCAGTCGACCGTGGCGGCGTCGTCGGGCCGGAGCTCGCGGTACGTGTTGAGCCGCTCCAGCGCCTTTCCATACAGCTGGCACTTCTGATAGAGCATCCCGAGGTTCAGGAGATCACCCGGGTTCGATGCATCGAGGGCGATGACCTGTTCGTACACCTCGATCCCGCGATCGCAGGACTCGCCCTTGTAGAGCAAGAATCCAAGGTGGCGTAGAGGCTCGACGTTGTCGGGCTCGAGCACCGACCAACGCTCGTACACGGCCACGGACTGCTCGATCATCTCGTTTTGCTGGCAGAGCTCACCCACGGTGCGAAGGATGGAGACATCCGTGGGATCGATCTCCAGCGCCCGCTGGTAGGCCATCACGGCCTCCACCGGGCGGTCCTGGCTCTTCAAGATATAGGCATAGCCGACCATCGCATCCTTGTCGTTCGGTCGCTTCTGCAACAAGGCCTCGTAGCTGGACAGCGCGGCATCATGCTGCCCGGCCGAGGCCTGGGCGAAGGCGAGGGCGTTCAAGAGATCGCAGCGCACTGAATCGCTGGGGCTCAGGGTCAGGGCATGCTCATAGGTCTTGGCCGCCTCCGACCATTGCCGGAGCTCCGACTGGCAGTAGCCGAGCTTGACAAAGGCCTCCAGATGCTGCGGAGCCAGCTTGGTGACCTCGCTGAAGTTCTCGACGCACTCCACCCACTGCCGGTTGGCGATGGCGTCCTGCCCCTCGTTCCAGGCCTTGGTGGCCGCTTCGGGCAAGCGATCGGGTGTGGCCCCACCCCGGCCGGCGCCGAGAGCCGAAGCAAGGATCACGAAGACCAAGGCGGTGAAGGCATGGCGCAGGCCGGTTCGCTGCATGGCGCATGCTCCTTTCGTGCGGCGGCTGGCCGCACTGGTCCGGCGCGACCCCAGGTGCCGCACCGACCGCATCGTAACTCAAGCCACGGGACCCTACCTCAGTGTTCAGCCATGATCGGCGTCCAGGCGGTGCACTCGCTGCGGACCTACACCGCCTCGACCCGCTGGATCTCGGGCACATCCTCCCGGATGATACGCTCGAGGCCCTGCCTCAGGGTCAGCTGCGACATCGGGCAGCCGCCACAGGCCCCGACCAGCCTGAGCTGGACCACTCCGTCGCGCACATCGACCAGCTCGCAGTCACCCCCATCGGCGACGAGCGCAGGCCGCATGCGGTCGATGGCCGCCTCGACCCGCGCGATGAGGGCTCCATCCGCCGCATGAGCGGCAGCTCCGTCTTGCATTCTCTCTTCGCTCATCCCGCCCCCCTGGCCCGAAGGCCCCATCCGAGTCTAGTACGATTTGGCGAAGACGGCGCGGTAGCGAGCCGGACGGCCCGAATAGATGCAGCGCATCCCTTCCCGGACCTCCCCTTCGAGCGGAATCAACCGGACGGTGGCCTTCGTCTCTTCCTTGATCTTGGCCTCGGTCTCCGGGTCTCCATCCCACCCCGCTACGACAAACCCCCGTCGCGTTTCCATGACCTCGCGGAACTGATCGAAGTTCTCGACCTCGCGGGTGTTCTCCTCGCGGAAGGCGCGGGCTCGCTCGTAGAACGCTCGTTGCAGCTCGTCGAGGAGCACTGGCAAGCGCTCGGCAAGCGCCTCGACCGGCACCATCTCCTTCTGTCGGTTATCGCGTCGCACCAGGACGACCTGCCCCTTGGCGACGTCGCGCGGCCCGATCTCGAGACGGACCGGCACGCCGCGCAGTTCCCACTCATTGTACTTCCACCCGGGGGTGTGCTCGTCCCGATCATCGACGAAGAGACGGCACACCTGATCGAGTCTGGGCTTGATCTCGCCCAGCGCCTGCATCACGCGCTCCCTCTCCTCCGCTTTCTTCCAGATCGGGATCGCCACCACCTGGTGAGGAGCCACCTTGGGTGGGAGCATGAGACCTGAGTCGTCGCCGTGGGTCATGATAATGGCGCCGACCAATCGCGTCGACACGCCCCAGCTCGTCTGCCACACATGCTTGCGCTGGCGATCCTCGTCCTGAAAGGTGATGTCGAACGCCTTGGCGAAGTTCTGCCCCAGATGATGCGAGGTTCCGGCCTGGAGCGCGCGGCCGTCGCCCATGAGGGCCTCCACGCAGTAGGTGCGCTCGGCGCCAGCGAACTTCTCGGAGTCGGTCTTCATGCCAGCCAGCACGGGAATGGCCAGATCTTCCTCCAGGAAGGAGCGGTAGACCCCGAGCATCTTCAGGGTCTCCTCCTCGGCCTCTTCCCGGGTGCGATGGGCGGTGTGCCCTTCCTGCCAGAGGAACTCGGTCGTGCGCAGGAAGAGGCGAGTCACCTTCTCCCAGCGCACCACGTTCGCCCACTGATTGATGAGCAGCGGCAGGTCGCGGTGCGAATCGATCCACTTGGAGAACATCCGTCCGATGATCGCCTCGGACGTGGGGCGGATCGCAAGCCGCTCCTCGAGCTTCTCCTTGCCGCCATGCGTCACCCAGGCTACCTCGGGGGCGAACCCCTCGACATGCTCGGCCTCGGCGGCGAAGAAGCTCTCGGGAATCAGCAGCGGGAAGTAGGCATTCAGATGTCCGGTCGCCTTGATTCGAGCGTCAAGGTGCCGCTGCATGTTCTCCCACAGCGCGTAGCCGTAGGGACGGATCACCATGCACCCCTTGACCGGTGCGTAGTCCGCCAGCTGGGCCTTCAGGATGACCTGGACATACCAGGCGGAGAAGTCCGCCGACTTGTCGACGAGCTCCTCGACGAAGCGCTGCGTGCCTTCCTCGCTCAAACCTGCTCCTTGAGTCCGCGGGAATGTGGCCGGAGTCGTTGGGGCATCGAGGGTCGATCCACCGTCCGGCCGGCGGCCCCCCACCCGAGCAGCCCATTATGACAACTAGGGACGAGTCAAGGCAACTCACCCTGGACGGCAGGCTCGCCCTTCCCCCTACCCATTGATGCGCAGCGGGACCGGGGTGAAGCAGATGAGGAGCAGGATCAAGGCGGCGGCACCAAGAACCCAGTCACGGCGGCGGAGGGAACGGTGCGGGTTCTGGAGCGGAGGGTGGCGGAGACCGAACAGGATCGCGAGCAGGCACCAGACAATCCAGCCGGGCCAGAGAAAACTCATGCCCAGCATGATGCCGATCGCGGGGAGCGCAATCCAGCGACTGCGGCGCCCGAACAACGCGTAGGCGACGTGGCCGCCGTCGAGCTGGCCCAGCGGTAGCAGGTTGAGCGCCGTGACGAGAATTCCGGCCCAGCCAGCCAGGCCCACGGCGTTCAGCAGGAGGTCTTGACCAGGGGGTAGCGAGCCATGAATGAGCCGGATCAGCCCCTTCATGAGCAGCGATTCACCGAGCTCGAGGGTGGCCTCCGGCGGCACCTGGGTCACCACCGAAGTGGATATGCCGATCCACAGCACGGGCAGCGCGACCAGGAAACCCGCGATGGGGCCGGCCGCACCGATGGCCAGGAGCGCCCGCCGGTCCGTGATCGCCGAGCGGATTCGAATGAAAGCGCCGAACGTGCCGAGCAGCGTGGGGGCCGGGATGAAATAGGGCAGTGTGACCTCCACCCCATGGCCCCGAGCCGTCAGGTAATGCCCCATCTCGTGCACGAACAGGATCGAGAGCAGGGCTGCCGCGAAGGGAACGCCGCGCAGGAGCGCCCGCGGTCCATCGAGATCGGCCCCCTCGTGGAGAGCACCGACCAGGAGCGTCGATCCGACGGTGAAGACGAAGAGCCCGATCTGAATGAGGCTGGGTCGGATCGGCGGCAGCGGCCGGCCCATGGCCTCCGGCTGCCGGTCCGGAACGCCCCAGCCTGGGGCGCCCTCCGGATCGAGGACGGACCGACCATGCTCCCGAGTCCTTGGATCCTGAGCCACCGAATCGACTCCTTCGCCGCGGTCCAGCCCCGCCAACCCCGCTCGCGAATCCGAGCGAACCATCGATCGTAATCGAATGGCGGCCAACAACAAAGGGCCGAACGGAGGCCGCCGCTCGATGGACCGGGCGGAAGGGCCGTGGTTTGACCCCCTTCCACGTGCGTGATAGCCTCCCGCCTTTGCCCGAACCAACCGAAGCGCGTCCGACACGTCCCACAGCAGAATCATGATCGAAGTCCAGGGCCTGACCAAGATCTACGGCGCCACGCCCGCCGTCGAGGATGTGACGTTCACTGTGCCCCAGGGGCAGGTGCTCGGATTCCTGGGGCCGAACGGCGCCGGGAAGACGACGACGATGCGCATCCTGACCGGATACCTTCCTCCCAGCGCCGGCTCGGCGCGAGTCGCCGGCCTCGATGTCGTCCGGGACTCCCTCGCCATGCGCCGCCGGATCGGCTACCTGCCGGAGAACGTGCCGCTGTACCCGGAGATGACGGTCTCCGGCTATCTCGATTTTGTCGGCGCCCTCAAGCGCATGCCAGGGCGCGAGCGCAAGAGCCGGCTTCCTATTGTGCTTGCGCAGTGCGGCCTCGAGGAGGTGGCGCGCACCATCGTGAAGAAGCTATCCAAAGGCTACCGGCAGCGAGTGGGACTGGCCCAGGCCCTCCTGCATGACCCCGAGGTCCTCATCCTCGATGAACCCACCGTCGGCCTCGATCCGCGACAGATCATCGAGGTCCGGGAGCTGATGAAGAGCCTGGCCGGAACCCACACCATCATCCTCTCGACCCACATCCTTCCCGAGGTCGAGCAGGTCTGCGAACGAGTGGTCATCCTGGCCCGCGGCCGGGTCATCGCCGAGGATTCAGTCGCCAACTTGACGGCCAGGCTCCGCGGGGCGGCGACACTCCGGGTTCGAGTGCGGGGGGCGAGCGAGGATGACCTCCGCGCCATCGCCGCCGTTCCCGGCGTGCGCGCGCTCCGCATCGCCGCGGAACGCGGCGGCGTCATCACCCTGGAAGTCGAGGGCGAAGACACGGCGGTCATCGCCGAGCCCATCGCCCGGACGGCAGTCGAGCGCGGCCTGGGACTCCGCGAGCTGGCCCCGGTCGGAATGAGCCTCGAGACGATCTTCCTCGAGCTCACCACGCGCGAGGAGGTCGCGACCGGAATGGCAGCAGCGGAGAGCACGGCCGCCACCTCCGACTCCCAGATCACAAGCAGCGAACCGGAGCCGTAGCCCAACCATGTCGACGATCCTTGCCATCGCGTGGCGCGAGTTCCGCTCCTACTTCCTCTCCCCCATCGCCTACGTCGTGATCGCGCTCTTTCTCCTGCTCACCGGCTACTTCTTCTACTCGAGCCTCGTCGATTTCGTCAATCAATCACTTCGCTTCGCGGATCAGTCTGCCATGTTCGGAGGCGAGACGCCGAAGATGAACGTCAACGAGTGGGTGGTCCGTCCCTACTTCTACAACATAGGCGTCCTCATCCTGTTCCTGGTCCCGATGATCACGATGCGCCTGCTCTGCGAAGAGAAGAAGACTGGAACGATCGAGCTCCTCATGACCTCGCCGATCACCGAGCTCGAGGTGACGGTCGGCAAGTTCCTGGCCGGCTTCGGCCTCTACCTCGTCATGCTCGCCGGCACGTTCGCCGCGATGGCGGTGCTCTTCGTGCTCGGAGAGCCGGACTGGGGACCGATCGCCAGCGGCTACCTGGGGCTCATCCTCCTCGGTGCGGCGAGCATCGCCCTCGGCACCCTGGTCTCGTCGTTGACCGAGAACCAGATCGTGGCCGGCTTCGCCGGATTCGCCCTCTTCCTCTTGCTCTGGCTCGTGCACTGGGCCGCCGACTACACGACGGGCACCACGGCCAAGTTCCTCGCTCAGCTGTCGATCGTGCGTCACTTCGACGACATGTCCAAGGGTGTCATCGACTCGCGCGATGTGGTCTTCTACCTGAGCCTGGTCGTGTTCGGGCTCTTTGCCACCATGCGCTCCCTCGAGTCGATACGCTGGAAGTCCTGATGCAGGAGAGACGTTGATGCGCAGACGGACGCTCGCTGGCGGAGCGAACACCCTTGCCTCTCTCCTGTTGCTGATCGGCATCCTCATCGCCGTCAACTACCTCGCCGCGCGACACTCGATCCGGAGGGATCTGACGGCAAGCCAGGCCTTCACGCTCTCCGAGCAGACCAAGCGCGTTCTCGAGCGGCTCGATCGCGATGTGAACATCATCGCCTTCTACCGCTCGGGGGATGCAGCCGTCGAGCCGATGAGGGACCTGGTCAAGATGTATGACGATCTCTCCCCGCACCTGAGCTTCGAGGTCGTCGACCCGGACCGGCAACCGGGACGGGCCAGCCGCTATCCGGGCCTCGAATACGGCATCACCATGATCGATGCCGGCGATCGTTCCGAGCGCATCGACAAGGCGGACGAGCAGCTCCTGACCAACGCCATCATCCAGGCCACGCGCGAAGAGAAGAAGAAGATCGTCTTCGTGACCGGGCATGGCGAACGCGATGCGCTGGCCACCGACGACGAGGGCTACTCGAACCTGCGCGCCCGCCTGGTCAATGAAGGCTACGAGATCGAGATCCTGAACCTGGCCGAGCATCCCACCGTCCCCGCCGGCATCCGCGTCCTCGTCCTGGCCGGAGCCCGTAAGGAACTGCTGCCGAGCGAGGAGCAGGCGATCGCCGCCTACCTGGCCGAGGGCGGATCCCTGTTCGTCCTCGCCGACCCGGCGCCCAACGCGGCCCATGAATCGCTCTTGCGCTCGTATGGGATCGAGATGGGTCAGGACCTGATCCTCGACATCTCCGGCGTCGGTCGACTGTTCGGGGCCGATGAGTTCCTGCCGATGGGGCTTCAGTACGGGAGCCACCCGCTGGTCGAGGGCTTCACGCTGACGACCGTCTTTCCCCATTCCCGTTCGGTACGGACCGCGGATGGGGCGCCGCCCGATGTCACCGTGACCGAGATCGTCTTCACGGCGCAGGCGAGCTGGGCCGAATCCAATCCGGACCGGCGCCCCTACGAACCGGATGCCGACGACCGGCAGGGCCCCCTGTGCGTGATCGTCGCGGCATCGCGGCCGGTGGCCGCGAGCGCCGAGGGTGGGGCCGACTCGGCCACCGTCGCGCGCACCGCTCGAATCGTCGCCGCCGGGGATTCCGACTTCTGTGCGAACGGCTTCTCCCAGTTCGGCGGCAACCTGGATCTCGCGCTCAACGCCGTGAGCTGGCTGGCCGAGGAAGAAGATCTCATCGCCATCCGTCCCAAGGACCGCGAGGATCGCCGTGTCACGCTGACCGAGGGCCAGGCGATGACCGTGCGCTCGGTCCTGCTGCTCTTGATGCCACTGGCGGTGATCGCGATCGGCATCGGTGTCTGGTGGCGTCGGCGGTGACCATGAGCCATGAATAGCGGCTGGTCATAAGATGCGGGCGCGGGGCACTCTCATCCTGTTCGCGATCTTCGTTGCCGTCGCGGGCTATATCTATGTCGTCGACCGGCGCTCCTCGCGCCCGGATGAGGGCGCCCCCACCAACCTGGTCCTCGATCTCGATCCAGCGGCGATCGACGCCGTTCGCATCGCCTGGCAGGAGTCGACGATTGCCCTTGCCCGCCGTGACGGTCGCTGGCAGGTGACCGAACCCATCCGCACCCTCGCCGACGAGACGGCGGTCGCCAGACTGACCGCAGCCTTCGATTCCCTGACCGCCGAGCGGAGGATTCCCTGGGCCGACATCGATTCGACGGCGACCGGGCTCGACGCTCCCTGGGCGCTCATCGAGTTCCAGGCTGGTGATTCGCTCTACCACGAGGTCGCGGTCGGGGCCCTGAATCCGACCGGGAGCGCATACTATGCGCGGATCGACCACGAACCGGAAATGGTCCTGCTCGACCTCGACACCGTGCATTCCCCGTTCAGGAGCCAGCTGATCTCGCTCCGGGAGCGGCGCATCCTCCATTTCGATCCCGAGGCGGCGCGGTACATCGAGCTTGCCGGCAACGGGCGGCGGATCGAGCTCGGCGCCGAGGACGGTGCGTGGCGGCTTGTGAACCCACCCCTGGCCGCCGATCAGAGTGCCGTGCGCGAGCTCCTGACGCGGCTGACCGGACTCGAGGCCGGCTCCTTCACCACCGAGTCGCCGGGTGAAGCCGATCTCGAGCGGGTCGGGCTCGAGCCCCCGCTCATGACGGTGGTCGTTCGCGGCGCAGGGGATTCCCTGCTGGCGCACCTCGAGGTAGGCGCCGCAACCGCCCATTCCGGATTCTTCGAGCTGGGCACGGGCCGCGAGAAGCCCGGACGCTTCGCCCGCGGGGATGTCCTGCCGGCCATCGCCATCGTCCCCGATCTCGATCCCGACGAGCTCGTGCCATCCACGTTCCAGCTCCGCGACAAGCGCCTCTTCGACCTCGGGGGCGCGGAGATCGATAGTCTCGAGGTCACCGGTGGAAACCTGACGGTCGCCGCGGGTCGTGACTCGGCGGGCGAATTCCACCGGGTCGCGGAGAGCGGGGCGGCCAGCAAGGACGTGGATGAGAACATGACCCGCCTGGCGGCGAACCTACCGCAGATCACGGTCACCCAGTTCGCCGACGAGAACGCGCTCGGCCCGTCCGCCCTCCGTCGCTTCGGCCTCGACCCGGGTCATCTCCGCCTGCGCCTTCGCCTCTCCGACGGCGGGACTCGCATCCTGCTTCTCGGCGATGCCGCGCCGCGGGGACTTGGCGTGTACGCGCACCGGACCGGCACGCCAGGCGTGGTCGTCGTCGGACATGCCACAGCTGGCGATCTGCTCGATCTCGTCTTCGGGCAACGGACGCTCCCCCCTCCCACCTCGGAGCGCTCTGGGTCATAAGGCCCGGCCTCGCCGCGACGGTGTGTAAAGAGGCAAGGTCGCCGCCTGACAGCCGAAATCAATGAACGAGGAAGGCCGTCCCCCGGCAGCCGCGCCGTGGACGGGGGGAGAGCAGTGGTGGCCCAGCCGGATAGCCGGCAGTGAGACATCATGCGCAGCACGTACTACTCGCGGAAAGAGGGCCGTGATCGCTGGGAGCTCGAGTCCACCTTGCTCTTCATGATGACTTCGGTGCTCAAGAGCCGCACCGAGACCGGGCTCGAGTCCAACACGGTCTACTACGACGAGGACGTGAACGTCTATCTGGCCGGTCTCCTCGCCCAGTATCTCGACCCCGCGCACGCGCAATGGACCGCCCCGATGATCTCCCGTTTTGATACCGACATCGCGAACATGACTCGCCACTCCACGGAGCGCGAGAAGTACTGGATCTACAAGGCCAACGCCGATCATCTGATGCTCACCCTGGGCATCTTCGAGCCCCCGCCGGATACGGACACAGCTCTCTCCCTGGGCACGTCGTTGCGCGAATACCGGGTATACGTGGGGCGAGGCGGCACGTATTATGAACTGGCTGCATCCTACGGACGCACCCTCGCCCGGCGCCTCACGGCCTCGATCGAGGTGCTCGAGAAGCTGTCACGGGGATTCGAGGGATACGTCACGATCTTGAACCACCTTCGCTCGCACTACTTCAACCTCATCGATCGACTGAGCCACGAGGGGATGGAGGCGATCCAGCAGGCCATCGCGGACGAGGCCCGTTCGGTCGAATTCAGGGAGCAGGTCGATCGGCTGCTCGACCTGTACCTGGAGTGGCAGCGCACAGGCGACCCGGATCTGGTGCCGATCATGCAGGAAGCCGTAGCCACGATCCGGGCCACTGATCCCGACTTCCACTTCGACATCCCGAAGTAGCCGCGACCGTCCACCCCGCGCAGAGGAAGGCGCCGACATGACGCGACACAGGGCCATCCCCATCTTCATTGGAATCCTGGCAGCCACGCTGGCGGCTCAAGCCGCCTACCCCGAGGAAGGATCCAAGAAGGCAGCACCGCCGCCCCCCGGCACCCGCACCGAAGATCTGTCCGGGATATGGGAAGTCCGACTGAACGGCAAGCTCGTAGGATCTTCTCTGCTCTGCCAGGCGGTTCCCCCGCTCAACCTGAGCTGGCGTGACACCGTATCCAGCGCACGCAATCTCGAGGAGCTGGTCGATGCCCTGGTCCCGGACAGTTCCCGCGTTTGGTTCGACCGCGCCTGCCGTCCCCGCTACAAGGGGAACACCGTGGCTGCATCCTGCCGCATCCCGATGACGTATGCCCAGCCCTGCGTCCTCGTGGCCGACATCGAGTTCAACGGCGTCATGCGCGACCACGACCACGTCAGCGGAACCGGCGGCGGGGATGTCTCTCTGGCCGGGACGGGCGTCTGCCCGCAGGCGAGCTGCCCGAGTGAGATCACCCTCGTCGCCCATCGCGTCGGGCCCGTGCCCCGGGCGGATGTGGAACACCCAGGCGCCTCTCGATAGCCGTTCGGGGCGGCCCCGGCGCCCCGAGGCGACCCCTTCCTGCGGGTCCGGCCGACCTTGCAGCCACCCCGGCCAGCGGGTACCCTCCCGCGGGGCGCGAGGCCATCCCCGGCTCTCGATCGAGCGCCTCGACTGGCGCGCCGGCGCGCGGGCGCGACCATGTCGCGCTGGTCCGATCCAACTCGAGGAGACGTTATGCGTCTACGCGTTCTCGTGATGGTTGCCGCACTTGGGCTCATGGTTGCGGCAGCGGCATGCCAGAAACAGGAACAAGCCGCGCACGAAGGCGGCCAGCCGGCGGAGACCGCCGCCGATGCGGGTGGTGAAGCAGCGGTTCCGGCTACAGAAGCGCCGGCGACGGGGGATCCGATGGCCGGTGTGGATGCGAGCAAGCTGACCGCGACTCCGTCCGGTCTCAAGTACGTGGATCTCGTGGCCGGCAGTGGCGAGACACCCAAGACCGGGCAGACCGTGGCCGTGCACTATACGGGCTGGCTCACCGACGGCACGAAGTTCGACAGCTCGATCGATCGTGGAGAGCCGTTCCGGTTCCCGCTCGGCCAGGGCAACGTGATCAAGGGTTGGGACGAGGGGGTCGCCACCATGCAAGTCGGTGGCAAGCGCAAGCTCGTCATCCCGCCGAATCTGGCCTATGGCGAGCGCGGATACCCGCCCGTCATCCCACCCAACTCCGAACTCATCTTCGACGTCGAGTTGCTCAACGTCGAGTAGGCGGCATTCCGTTCATCTCGGGGCGCCGGGATGCGGCCTCGAGCCGTCGTCCTGGTCGCCATCGAGGACCCAACCGGGGTCCGGAGGCGTCTCGCCGAGGGCGCTCCGGACCCCGGTTCTTTGCGGCGCCGGAAGCTCGCGAGCGCGACCGCATTCGACTCGAGCGGCCATCACCCTGAACCGCTCCCTCTCTTCGGGCTACAACTCGGACCCGAGACGTGCTACGGTGCATCGCACACGCCACGATCGCGCTGCGTGTCCCGGCTTCCGCCAATCACCAGCTCAGGATCATTCACTCGTCCCAGCTGATCGCGACCCGCCGATCAACGTAAGAACCCTGCGGTCATCTGAAGGAGCCTCAGGACGGGAGGAATCATGTCTGATACCGCCGATATCCAGGCCAATCTCGAGGAAACGCTCAAGGGAGAGATCCTTCGCATGTATCAAGAGGTCGCCGATCATCCCGAGGCGGAGTTCCATTTCTTCCACGGGCGCGAAGCAGCCGAGCTCTTCGAGTACGATCGCGTTCTTCTCGATCGCGCACCGGCGGGAGCGGTCCACTCATTCGCCGGGGTGGGAAATCCTCATCTGCGAGCGGCCCTGCAGCCCGGAGAGACCGTTCTCGACCTCGGAAGCGGGGCCGGGCTCGACTCCATCCTGGCCTCCTGGCAGGTGGGCCCGTCCGGGAGAGTGATCGGGGTGGATCTCAACCCCTCCATGTGCACGAAGGCCCAGGCCCTGGCGGCGGCCAGCGGCGCCGCCATGGAGTGCCAGTCGGGAGCGATGGAAGACATCCCACTCCCCGATGAGAGCGTGGACGTCGTCTTGTCGAACGGAGTGATCAACCTCTCGTTCCGCAAGCGACGCGTCATCCAGGAGATGTTTCGCGTGCTCAAGCCTGGCGGTCGGATCTCGATCACCGATATCGTGAGCGCCAAACAGCTCTCGGACGCGATCGTCAACGACCCCAAGTTATGGGCCAGCTGAATCGGCGGCGCTCTCCTGGAAGGAGAGATGTTCCGGCTGATCGAAGAGAGCGGCTTCACGCGGGTCAAGTCGGCCGTCGTACCCAGGTTCCGCTTCCGCAAGTCGGCGACGCAGAACTCAGCCGAGGCCTATGGCGTCAAGGCGGTGATGATGACCGCGCTCAAGCCGACCGGAACGTAGGGGGCATTGCCGGGGACGCGTCCGGGGTCTTCAGGGGGTCCGATCTCTCCTGAGAAGTTCTAGCAGGCCTTCGGGATAGAGCGCGACCCCGGTTCCTTCGAGCTCGTCGAGCGCCACCCAGCGAGCTCGCGACTCCCATCCGGCTTCGTTGAGCGGCAGCTCGGGCTCCAGGTACAAGGCCGCATCGCCCAGACGGCCAGTGAAGACAAAGACGATCTCGTGCCCGGGTCGCCCCTCGTGCATGAACGTGTTCTCGATGACGCCGAGCAGCTCGAGCTCCGTCGCTTCGGTGCCCAGTTCCTCGACCACCTCGCGCCCGATCGCCTCCTCGGCCCGCTCGCCGAACTCGATCGCCCCGCCCAGCGGCCGGCAGAACTCCTGCTGCTTGACCGAGTCGAAAGCACGGGCGACGAGGATGCGGTCGCCATTCTGGAACACGCAGATTGCGATCGGCCGGATACGCCGCGCTTCCTGATCGGCTACTCCGGGTCCCGGCGCGCCGGGATTGTGGGCGCGGAGCTGCTGGACGATCTCGCCTTCGTTCCACTCGCCCCACCGTTCCCTGATCCGGCCCCGTGCGCAGCGCAGGATCTCGATGCCGGCGAACCGGATCTCACATCCCGTGGCCGGGAACCCGAGGAATCTCCCTCGCTGCGTTCCCACTGCCGACCAGCGGACGGCCACGAACCCCGCTTCAGGATCCGCAGCCAGGTCCTCCACGGTTGCGGTGAAATCCGGGAAGGAGGAATAGAGAGCAGCCACTCCATTCCAGAAGCCGGCGAGATTCGGCTCCCGACCGGCCGCGCTGTGATCGACGAACGCCGGATCATGAAGGTCGGTGAAGGCATCGAGGTCGGGATCCTGCCAACCGCAACGTATCCACCGCCGGGCAAGGTCGCAGAGCCCAGCTCGCGAATCGGGTTCGGGGATCGGCTCGGGCACCGCGGCTACCTCTCTTGGGCCCGCTCAGAGGTCGCACCGGGACGATAGAACGACAACCCGACCGCGGCCACGGCAGCGAAGCCCGCGCCGGCCATGAACGTGGCTTCCGGGCCGATGGCGCTCCACAGGCTTCCAGCCACCAGGCTCGCGAGCAAGAGGGCACCACCGGTGACCAGATTGAAGACTCCGAAGGCGCTGCCACGAAGGTCGGCGGGAGCCGTGTCCGCCACGAGTTTCGAGAGCAATCCCTGCGTCAGTCCCATGTGCGCCCCCCAGAGGGCGGTGCCGAGAAAGGCCCACAGCGGCGTGTCGGCCGCCGCCAGCACCAGATCGGAGATGACGAGGACGACGAGCCCGATGATCAGCAACATGCGCCGGCTCAGGCGATCGGCGGCCATCCCGGCGGGATAGGCCAGGGCGGCATAGACGACGTTCATCACCACCATCACGAGCGGCACGAAGCCGATGGCGATCCCTACACTCTGGGCGCGCAGGATGAGAAATGCCTCGCTGAAACGGGCCAGGGTGAGAATCGCTCCCAGGAGCACGATGAGCCAGTAGCGTCGCGGCAAGCGGCGGGCGCTGGCGAGGATGGGATGCGGCCCCTTGGGCCCCGGGGTCAGTTCGCGCTCCGGCTCGCGCACCGCGAGTACGAGGACCAGGACGGCGATCGCCGCCGGCAGCGACGCCACCCACAGGACGGCACGCAGGTCATCCGCGAACCACGCCATGAAGGCGACGGCCAGCAGCGGACCGACGAAAGCTCCCACCGAATCGAGGGACTGGCGCAGCCCGTAGGCGGCGCCGAGCATCTGCGGTGGAGTGAGGTCCGCCACCAGGGCATCGCGGGGCGCGCCGCGGATTCCCTTGCCGACGCGGTCGACAAAGCGTGCGCTGAAGACCCATGCCACCGACGTCGCCAGGGGAAACACCGGCTTGGTGGCCGCTCCGAGCCCGTAGCCGAGAACGGCAAGCGTCTTGCGCTTCTTCACGCGATCGCTGATGACGCCCGAGAACACCTTGGTGACCGCGGCCGTTCCCTCGGCGATGCCCTCGATGACACCGATCGTGACCATGCTCGCGCCGAGAACCGTGGTGAGGAAGATCGGCAAGAGGCTGTGCACCAGCTCGGAGGACACGTCCATGAACAGCGACACGAAGCCGAGAGCCCATATGCTCTTCGGCAGGTTGCGCGGCGCGCCGCTCCCGGCCTTAGAACCCGCCACCACCGCCGCCTCCTCCGCCGCCGCCAGAGGACCCGCCGCCGCCGAAGCCGGAGGATCCCGATCCACGCGGCGAGGAGGCCATCACCGCCGCCGCCCGCGTGGTCATGCGTCCCATGTCATTCACGAAGTGCGACGCCCGGAAGCTCGAGACATCCTGGCCGCGATACCACGCGGGCGGCTGATTGCAGATATCGCCGAACGCGGCCACCCAGCGGCGTTCGACGCCGAGGGCCATCGCGAACGGGAGATACGCCTCGAACAGCTCGGGCGTCCGCGCCAGGCGCTCGAAGCGGTCTCGTTCGGCACGGCCCAGGAACTCGGCAAAGCCGATCACCTCCTCCTGGACCCGCGCGCCGCGGATGGTCCGGGCCGGCATGACCAGAGCGAATCCGCTCCCGATCAGGGCGCTCAGGACCCCGGCCGCGATCCACGTCGACTCGGCCATGCCCGCGCCGCGGGTGAGCGTGATCCCGGCCCAGGCGAGGACCGCCGAGCCGACGAGGACGCTCACCAGCGTGTGCTTGCGCACCCGATCCGGGCGCTGGCGGTAGTAGCCACGCTGGACCAGGGCGACGAAGATCCGATCCCGGATCCGCGGCAGCTCGCGATAGAACTTGTTCTCGAGATCGGAGAGCTCGACCCGCTCACCCGCGGCGAAGAGACCGTCGAGAACCGCCTGCTCGTGTGGCCTGAGCTTCGCGGCGTCCGGCGACGTCCCCCCAGCAGCCGGGGGCGACCGGCGCTCGAACACGTACTCCTTGCTCGACCACAGACCGAGGAGCTTCGACTCGTTCTTCTCTTCGATGACGAGATGCCCACGCACGGCGAGATCGACGATGGTGGCCGTGATGTCCCGCATGTCGGGCTGATGATCGGCCAGCGTTCCTACCTCGGCCGGCGACAGCTCCGCCGGCGGTTCGTAGCGCACGCTCACCGGCTCCCGGTGCGGGTCCCGCCCGCGCCGGCGCCACAGCTCGAACATGAGGACGAAGACAGCGAGCGGCATGATGAGCGGCCAGTTGCTGCGGAGGAACAGCCAAGCCCTCGCGGCGGCCCCGGGTTCGGTCACGAAACCCTTGTCCCAGCCGATGACAACGGTGAGCCCCTCGCGGAACGCGAGCTCGCGCTGCATGGCGAAGCGGATGATGTTGCCGGCGACGGTGACCTCGGCCTCGCGTTCGCGGGAGCCGTAGCCGCCGGTGAACGCCAGCGTACGGACTCCGGTCACGCCCCGCGGGAGCTCGACGGTAGCCGTCGCCGCCCGGATCGGGACCTCCCATTCATCGCCCGTGATGTTCCAGTAGAGCTCGTCGTGGTCCGTGAAGAAGAGGAGTGCGTTGGGAATACGATACCTGAGGACGATCGTCCGCGTCGCGTTCTCCGCCCCAGGCACCCAGATCCGGAAGCGGCGGTAGTGACGCACCCGGCTCGTCTCGACCTTGAGCGCCTCCCCGCGGTCATCGGTGGCGCCTCCGAGGTCGAGCGCGAGGCTCTTGTTGAAACCCTGCGGGGTGCGGTACTCAACCGGGATGTCGCGATAGAGACCGTTCCACCGACCTTCGAAGTGGACCCGGATGGTCTCGGTAAGGAGGATCCCGCCATCCTGCTCCACCCGCACGTGGGCGTCGAAGCTCTCGATGACGAGCGAGCGGGCGGCTGCGGGCAGCGCCGTGAAGAGGAGGAAAGTGAGGAGAAGAGCACTGGAAGTGCACGCCCGATGGAACGCGCCGTCGCGCACCGTACGCGGACCATGGCTCATGGGCATGTCATGCGCCACGCACCCTCCCGAACACGCCCTGACTAGCTCGACCCGAAATCCACCCGCGGAGCGTCGCGCTCAGCTTGGTCCTCGATCTCGAAGAAATCTCGCCGCAAGAACCCGAAGGCGCCAGCGATGAGATTGGTGGGGAACTGGGCGATGCGGGTGTTGAAATCGCGGACGACGGCATTGTAGTAGCGACGTGCATTCTGGACCTGCCCCTCGATTTCGCTGAGCGAGGCCTGCAATGCCGTGAAGCTCTCGACCGCGCGGAGCTGAGGATAGGCCTCGGCCAGCGCGAAGAGCTGACGTAGGGCCCCGGTCAGGGTCCCCTCGGCCTCGGATTTGGCCGCTGGGCCCTGGGCAGCCATGGCGCGGTTGCGCGCCTGGATCACGGCATCGAGAGTCGTCTTCTCGTGGGCGGCGTAGCCCTTGACGGTCTCGACGAGATTGGGGATCAGGTCGTAGCGGCGCTTGAGCTGGACATCGATGTCAGCCCAGGCGTTCTCCGCCATGACGCGCAGCCTGACCAGACCATTGTAGGCCGCGATCACGTAGACCACGATCGCGACGAGGACGATCAGGAAGATCAAGGGCAGGCCCATCTCTCGCTC
This sequence comes from Candidatus Eiseniibacteriota bacterium, assembly GCA_963823555.1. Taxonomy (GTDB): domain Bacteria; phylum Eisenbacteria; class RBG-16-71-46; order CAVPCR01; family CAVPCR01; genus CAVPCR01. The sequence continues at coordinate 2,028,748 of CAWGMA010000001.1, forward strand.
CTTCATGAAGATCCGCAGCGGCACCAAAGCCGCGCGGACTATACGCTCGGCCCCGAGCGCTGTAAAGGAGCGCCGGGGGCACACCGGCCCGCAGTTGTTTCCGCTGAAACAGGAGGGATGCCGGCGCGAAGCTCAAGGAGTCAGTGAGCCAGTGCGGGATGCCGCTGATGTCCATCCGGCCGTTGATGTTCCCGCTGAACGATGCAACGCGGTTGTTTCCGCTGGAACATGGTAGGCCGCCCGCCGCTCGCGCGCCTGCCACGGCCGCCGGTGGCGCGCCCGGTAGTAGGTCGAGCGCAGCTCCTCCGGATCCCCGCCCGAGGTCGTGACCGCCTCCATCGTCTCCGGCGCACACTCTCCCGCCTCCGCCTCCCGGAGCCACTCCCAGAACTCCTCGTCCTCGATCGCCCCGGCTTCACCCAGCACCCACCTCTCCCCGCGCACCGTAATGAACCGGAGCTCGCCGTCCTGGCGCTCGCAGCGCAAGAGCCCCGCGTGCACCAGCTGATGGTGGAACCGGCAGAGGTAGACGAGATTCGAGCGCACATGCCGCCCGCCCTCCCACACCGGCACGAGATGATGGAGGTCGAGCCACAGCCGCCGCCGGCAGCCCGGGACCCGGCAGCGATGCCCATCGCGGAGCGCCACCGCCCGCCGCGTCACCTCGGGCACCGAGCGCGTGCGACGGCTCGCCGCGAGCCCCTCCTTCCCCTCCCTGACCACCCGGAGCGCACAATCGCAGAGGAGCCGCTCGACGACCTCCCGCGGTAACGGCGCCTCCCCCGCCGCGTCGTCGGTCTCGACCCAGCTCCCGCCATCCTCGCCCACGTGCACCACCACCTCGTAGCGCTCCGCCGTCCGGACCTCCCCCACCTCCCCCGAGAGCGAGTCCGCCGCCAGGTACACGAGCGCCTCCGACCCCGAGAGGCTCCCGCCAGCCTCACGCCGGATCCGCTCGAGCGCCCGCATCACCACCATCATCTCCTCCGCCGGGAGATCCACCACCATCCGCGTCGTGTGCGCGTTGACCGCCTTCGTGAGGAGCCGCCTCCGCACCGGCTCCCCCCTCGTCGCCCGCGCCGCCATCACCTCGAGCTCCTCCGCCGTCCGCTCCCGCGCCGCACGGAGCCACTCCCCCTCGGTCTCCGCCGTCGCCACCCGCGTCACCGCCCTCACCTTGGAGTAGGAGAGTTCGCCGCACCGCAATGCGCCCTCGAGCGCCGGCAACGACTCGAGCGCGAACGCGACCCGGATCCGCTCCCGGGCCGCGACCCCGGTGATGCCGCAGACGAGCTCGAGGTAATGGGCGAGGGTCGTGCACCCGAAGTGCTCGTGGCCCTCACAGGCATCCATGCGGCGGATCAGGACCAGGAGCTGCCACGTGTTCCAGCTGGCGACCCGGGCCTGGCGGAGGAACTCCGTGTGGAGGCTCTCGGCCGCAAGATTGGTGGGAGGAAGCGTGGGCGCGACACGATCGGGCACAACCACGGGAACGGAGGTCGACATGGCGATGCTCCTTCCGGGGGTCTTGCTGAATTGTCGCGGGGAGGGAACTGCAATCAGACTAACGATGTCGCCATCGCCGATCAAGCACTTTCTTCACTCGAGCGCACATTTCTGCGGGCGACACACGACGCCGATCACCGCCCATCGACTCGCAACCTATCAACTCGTTGCCCGACCACTTCGTCAACCGTACTTCGCAAAACGGACTTCGCGAAACTCACACAATCGCGAACCGGAGCGGTCGCCATGGCTCCACGAGCGGCACCACCCCTCCACCACCTCCTGCCCAGGAGACCTGGGCCTCGCTCGCCAAAGACGGTCACACTATCCCGGCCGCCCCGTACTTGCTCATGTCGGACGCTCTGGAGTCGCCCAGAAATGCCCCGGACCGACCTGAACCTCCGGAGCGGACGGAATACCGTACCTGCCCCCTCGACGTTTCTACCATCAATCCAATGGAGGTACCATGAAGCGCCATGCCTTCTCTCTCCTGGCCATCCTTGGTCTGGTTCTGACCGCGTCCCTGACTCTGCCACCCGCTGTTCAAGCCCAGGTCGGCCCCCCAGGCGGCAGGATCTATGCGCACGACGTGGCATACCGCACTGTAGCCACCCCGAACGATCTTCCCAACCACGGGAAGTTCGACACGATCTACGTACTCGGCAATGGTCTGGCAGCCGTCTCCAATGCCGCCCCTGGCGATCAGGAGTACAACGGCGGGCGCTGGGAGGTGAGGCTCGTCACGTTCCTCACGATCCCCGCCACACAGTTCACCAACGCCGATCAGGTGCTCGCCGCGGCCGCCAATGGGGAGATCCAGATCGGGGACGTCGCCAGGCGTTTCGAGTGCCCGCTGATTCGTAGTCGATAGGCGCGGTTGAGTTCATCGCGGGGGCGTGGGCCCCATCCGAATCCCTGAACCTCGAACAGCGAGAGGCCCACCAACAGGTGGGCCTCTCGCATCCACTCAGCGCGCTCCGCGCGCCCCGCGCCTACGGCCTGCGTTCGAGTACTGGGCGCCGACCGCGGAGGGCGACCACGATCCACCCCACGACCATTCCAACCACGAACCCCCCGATGTGCGCCCACCAGGCGACGCCCCCTCCCGTATCGCCGATCGAGACCACGCCGCTGAAGAACTGCAGCACGAACCACAGACCGAGAACCAGGAGCGCGGGCATCTCGGCGATGCGGGTGTAGAAGCCCAGCGGGATCAGGGACAGCACCCGCGCATGCGGGAAGAGAACGAGATAAGCGCCGAGCACGCCGGAAATGGCGCCGCTGGCGCCGATCGCGGGGATGCCGGAAGCAGGATTGAGGTGCGCATGGGCCAGCGTCGCCACCCAGCCGCACGCGATATAGAACACAAGATAGCGCAGGTGCCCGAACCGATCCTCGATGTTGTCGCCGAAGATCCACAGGTAGAGCATGTTCCCGATGAGATGCATCCAGCCCCCATGCATGAACATGGAGAGGAAGATCGACCGCGTGTCGGCGACCACCTGGCCCGGAACGAAGTACTCGCTGGGAATGAAGGCGGCCTGCATGAGGAAGCGCTCCAGTCCCGGGCCGAGCGAGAGCTCATAGAAGAACATGAGCACATTGGCCCCGATGAGCACCAGATTCACGAAGGGGAAGCTGCGGCTGGGATTGATATCTCGAAGCGGCATGACCATGACGGTACGGACCTCTCAAGTTGGATCCCGGATCGGGCAGGATATCGAGTCCATGCTCGATGCGGCGCCAGGTTACTCTCTCGCTGCCACGCCGACAAGCGGCCCTGGTCCCGGGACCGTTGGCTCGAGCCCATGGCCGGGGCTATGATTGTTCTTTGCAGAAATCGAACACTCGGACATCGGCCACTCAATGGAAACCATGCAGTTCATCGACTGCCATGCCCATCTTGCGGATCCGGCCTTCGACGCCGATCGCGATGCGGTTCTCGACCGCGCGCGCGCTGCCGGCGTCACCGCCATCCTCTGCGTCGGCGAGACACTGGCCGAGGCCGAGCGCATCATCGAGCTGTCCCGTCGCTCTCCGCTCCTCCGGCCCTGCGCCGGCCTCTATCCCACGCATCTCGATCTCGTGGCCGAGCGGGAGGTGACGGCGTTCATCCGCGACCATAGGACTGAGCTCGTGGCCATCGGCGAGGTCGGCCTCGATCACTGGAAGGTGGATGATGCCGAGGGGCAGGGGCTCCAGGAGACCATCTTCCGCCGGCAGATTCGCCTCGCGCTTGAGATCGACCTGCCGCTCAACGTGCACTCCCGATCGGCCGGCCGGCGCGCGATCGAGGTGCTCGTGGAGGAGGGAGCGCGTCGGGTCCTGCTCCATGCGTTCGATGCCCGACCGGCCACCGCCGAGGCCGGCCTCGCTGCGGGCTTCTCCTTCTCCATCCCACCCTCGGTGGTGCGCTCGCGGCAGAAGCAGAAGCTCGTCAGCCGTCTTCCTCTGCAAGCCCTCTTGCTCGAAACCGATTCCCCGGTCCTCGGCGTCGAGCCCGGAGCCCGGAACGAACCGGCGGCGATCACGGTGGCTGCGGCCGCCGTCGCCGGGTTGAAGGGCATCCCGATCGCGGAGGTGGCAGCCGTGACAACAGGCAACGCCAAGCAGCTATTCGACCTGTGACGAGGCCGAACCAGGACCTGGCGTTCGCGGCCCCAGGTCCGCGGCTAGCCGAGTTCCTCCGGTCCGTTGTATGGTCCGCCCATGCAGGTCGTGGCTGCGGTCATTCGCCATCATGGTCGCTATCTCATCTGCCGCCGTCCTCGAGGCGGATCGGCCCCCGGAAAATGGGAATTTCCCGGAGGCAAGGTCCATCCGGACGAGACCCCGCCGGCGGCTCTGGCCCGAGAGCTCAGAGAGGAGCTCGGTATCGCAGCGCGTGTGGGCCCCCCTCTCCTCAGACACACCCACGTCCAGGACACCGCGTGCCCGATCCATCTCCACTTCTATGATGTGGAGATCGTCAGTGGAGAGCCCACCTTGCTTCACCACGAGGAGCTGCGCTGGGCAACACCGGAGGAGCTGCGTGCTCTCGATCTGCTGGAAGCGGATCGAGCACTCCTCGCCCACCTCTCCGCCCCACCCCGTTGATGGCGGCGGTCGGTGGACTGCAGGTCTCACCGTTCACTCCCGCCGGGCTGTTCCCCACCGCCCGCCTTCCCGATCTCCGCTTCCGCCTGGCGGCGCGCCTCTTCTAGCGCCTCCCCACCGGCATCGGTTGCCAGGAGGCTGACACCGACGCGTACTGAATCGTCGACCTGGAGGATGATCCCGCGCCGCTTGATGCCGTAATCGGCGAGCAGCACTTCGAATTCAGCCGTGATCCGCAGCAAGTTACCGGGCTTGGCGGGTAACGGCGCCGGCTCGCCAGGAAGCACCTCCCGCACATAGAGGAGGGTGATCGGAATCGTCACCGGCCGGCGAACGCCATGCATCTCCAGGATGCCGGCGGCCGACACCTGCACCACCGTATCCGGCGGCAGAGAGTCGAGTGTCGTCGAGCTGACGCGCTCGAGGGTGAACACCGCCTGGGGATAGCGCGCTGTCTCGAGAAAGACATCGCGCAGGTGCTGGTCGCGGAGCCCGATTCCTGTCCTGAACCGCGTCAAGTCGACTTCGAGGCGGGCCCGTGTCTCTGCCGACGTGAGATTCTCGCGGTCGAACGCGACTTCGCCGCGCACGGCGCTCGTGGTCCCAACGATCTGCTCGAGTGGAGCCGACATCGTCCAGGTGATGAGATCCCGGCCCAGCGGGTCGTCGACGACGAAGCGGACCACCTCGCCGGCTCGCGCGGGATCGATGCCGCAGGCGACAGCGGCGCCGACCAGAGCGACCTGCAGAAGGAGCACATGGATACTATCCGGCCATCGCATTCCGGGGTCTCCGCTGGGGAAGCCGGCCACTGCGGCCGGCCGTCTCGAGCCACGAAGATAGCATGGCAGCCGCCAAGGCCGGCCCTGCGCCATTCACCCGTTGCGCCGACTCGGCCCTCACCGCATACTCGCGGGGTGAATCCACACGCTCCACGACCGCCGGGGGTTCCGGCAAAGAACGCTTCCTCCTCCTCGCTGCGCCCGGCTGCCGATTTCCGGGTCCTCTACCACATGCTCGAGGATGCGCTCGCCCAGATCGCCCGCATCGACAACATATCGGAGATGCTCGAGCTGATTCTCGAGAGCCTGCTCGAGCGCTTCGCGGACGAGCTCGGGTTCGAGGGTGGACGCATCTACCGGCGCGAGGGAGAGGACTTCTATCTCTGCTGCGGCTTCGGCACTTCGCGCGAGGCACCGGTCGGCCTGCACGTGCCGCGCAACTACCCGCCCCACCTGCGCACCCTGGAGGAGGGGCTTCTCATCATGCGGCGCGATGAGCCAGGCATCGATCAGGACTTCGAGCACACGATCGGCGTGGATTCGACCTTCGCAGCGATCGCGGTCGGCGAGGGGAGCACCCATGTCATCGCCTTCTCGATCAAGGGCGATGTCAGGGAGGAACAGCTGCTCTACTCACTCACCGCGGTGCGACATGTGATCAACCTGAAGCTGGCGCAGCTCAAGGTGAGTGAGGTCATCGAGGAGTCCCGTGCTGTCCACGAGATCATTCTCCCGGACGCGGCTCCGGCCTTCGCGGGCTACGATCTGGCGGGGCGCGCCCAGGCGGCCGAGGTCGTCGGCGGCGATCTCTTCGACTATCTTCCGCTTGCGGGCGGTAGGCTTGGCATCGCCATCGGCGATTCAACCGGTCACGGACTCCCCTCCGCCCTCCTCGCCCGCGATGTTCTGACCGGGCTCCGCATGGGGGTAGGCGACACGCTCGCGATCGATCAGACCATCGCCCGCCTCAACCGGCTGATCCACCGGGCGGCCAGGTCGACGCGCTTCGTCTCTCTCTTCTATGGCGAGCTCGCCGCCGACGGCTCGCTCGTCTACTGCAACGCCGGACACAATCCGCCCCTCCTCCTCAGCCAGGAGTCGTTCACCGAGCTCGACCGGGGCGGTACCGTCCTCGGCGCGATCCCCACGTCGAGCTACGAGAGCGCTCGGCTCCGGCTCGTCCCCGGGGATCTCCTGGTCCTCTACACGGACGGCGTCATCGAGCGCCTGGACCAGCGCGGAGAGCTCTACGGCGTCGAGCGGCTCAAGGAGCTCCTCTTGACGCTCGATCGCGGGCTGCCGGCGCAAGGGGTCGTGGCGACCATCTTCGCCGCTGTCGACTCCTACGGGCGCGGATCCCCCCTGGCGGACGATGTCACGGCACTGGCTGTCCGGAAGCTCTGACCCGCCCTCAAAACCTAAGGTGGCGCCCCCTCGCGGCGACCTTTATCCTCTCCCCCCGTCGTGAACGAACTCCCCTCGACCCAGAGCGGCACCCATCGCTGGCCGGAGCTACTCAGCATCACCGACCATCGGTCGCTGTTCGATGATGCCTTCATCGACCGCTACGAGCCGGGTGACGCCGCGTACTTCCGCGCCATCACGCGCAGCGCCACGATCCGCCAGATGGCGGACGTCCTCACCGCGGTCGGCCTCTCCGGGCGTGGCCGGGTGCTCGACATCGGCTGCGGCGCCGGACAGGGGAGCTTCGCCGCCGCCTGCCTCAACGATGAGGTCCTCGCCATCGATATCAACCCATCCTTGATCGAGATCTGCGAGGAGGCCCGCGTTCGCCACGGCGTCCACAACCTGAGCTTCGCCTGCCGCAGCTTTGCCAGTCCCCTCCTCATCGACGGCTCGTTCGATGCCGCCATCTGCTCGGAGGTGCTCTACATCGTCGACACCGAGGCCTGCATGCGGCGGCTGGGAGCCCTGGTCCGTCCCGGGGGGGTGGTCTACCTCCGTACTCACTGTTTCCCCTGGGCGCTTCGCTACTGGCTGCGCTCGATCCTCAAGCTGAGCCCGCTCGACTTCGCCCTGTATAGCCGCCGCCTCGCGCTCGCCTTGCCCCGCCAGCTGTTCGGGTTCCGTCCTTCGCGCCGTTACCAGTACTTGACCCGGCGCGAGCTCTACCGGCTGATGGCGGCCAGCGGCTTCGACCTGGTGGCGGCAACGGGTGACGATGGCGAGCACGATCTCTACGCGCTGGCCCCCACGCTCCGGTCATGGCGCGGTCCCGGCCCCGGAGGCATCCTCTACTTCATCGACGCGGTCGGCAGGAGACGATGACTCACCTCCTCGTTCGCGCCCTCAACCGGCTGACCTACTTGATCGACGAGCACACGCGCTCGCTCGGAGTTCCGGGATCGCGCGACGAGCATCTCGCCGCCACGCTCGACTGGCTGCTTCGCGCCCACGACGCCTCGGGCGATGATGGCGTTTCGGCGGGCTACCACCCGGTGCGCCGCGCGTGGTTCCCCTCCTATCCGGAGACCACGGGCTACATCATCTCCACACTTCTCCGCCTCGCCGAGCGGGCCGCCGCTCAGGGCGCCAGCGCCCATGCCGCCGAAATCAAGGCCCGGGCTCGGCGCATGGGGCGCTGGGAGATCGGGGTGCAGATGCCCGAGGGATGCGTGCAGGCCGATTACCTCGGCGCCGCCCCCCCGCGACCGGCCGTCTTCAACACGGGGCAAGTGGTCTTTGGGTGGTGCGCGCTCCACGACTTCGATCAGAGCCCGGAGTGGCTGTCGGCCGCCAGGCGCGCCGTCAGCTGGCTCGTGGCCCATCAGGAACCGGACGGCTGCTGGCGCCGCGGGCAGTCACCCAAGGCATCGAGCCCCGTGCACAGCTACGACGTCCGCGTCGCCTGGGCTCTTGCGGAATATCACCGTATCACGCAGGATCCTGCGGCAAAGGAGGCAGCCCGGCGAGCGGCCGAGTGGACCGTCGAGCAGCAGGATCCGGATGGCTGGTTCGCTGCGACCGCGTTCGATGCCGGGACGGCACCCACGACCCACCCCATCGGCTACGTGCTCGAGGGCCTCGTTGCCGTGGGTCTTCATCTCGGCGAGGACCGCTTCATCACGTCGGCCCGGCGCGCCGCCGATGCCCTTCTCGAGCGCCTGAGCCCGCTCGGCACGCTGGCCGGCGCCTACGACCGCCACTGGCGGCCGGCCAGTGGCAGCACGTGCCTCACCGGCAACGCCCAGATCGGCATCGTGTGGGGATGGCTATTCGTGCTCACCGGCGAGGAGAAGTACCGGACCGGGCTCGCCGCCGCGAATCGGGCCATCGCCCGCACCCAGCAACTGACGGATCGCAATCCGGGGATCCTCGGCGGGGTCAAGGGCTCGCACCCGAACACGAGTGGATACAGCCCGTTCTTCTATCCGAACTGGGCCGCCAAGTTCTATCTCGACGCGCTCCTTCTGGAGGAAGCGCTGGCGAACGAGCCGCGCGATGCGTTACGTGCGCGGCTACCCTGGTGCGGATGACCACGGCCCCGTCCAATCACCTCTATCAGACCCCGGAGTGGGCCTCGGTCCGCGCCGCCGATGGGTGGCACACGGAGCGCGTCGCCGGCCCGTGGGGTGAGTATCCGGCACTCGTGCGGCCGATTCCCCTCCTCGGACGCGTGCTCATCGAGGTGCCCTATGGGCCACCCGGGCCCTACGACGACCCTGCGGCGGTGGACGAGCTCCTGTCGAGCCTCGTCATGCATTCCCGCCGCCGGCGCGCGGCGGTGGTGCGCATCCACCCCTACCCGATCCCTCACCACCCGGTCCTGCCGGCGGCAGAGCTCACCGCGCGCTTCACCGCGCACGCGTTCGCTCCTGATCCGGACCCTCTCGGCTATGCCCACACCTATATGATCGATCTCACAGCCAGCGAGGAGATGCTCTGGGAGAGAATGGAAGGGCGCGCCCGCACCGCTGTCCGCAAGTCGGAGCGGACCGATCTTGTCTTCTCGCCGAGCGAGGACCATGACCGCTTCGCCGAGCTCTACTTCGCGATGGCGGCCCGCACCGGGCTCGTGCCCGAACCAGCCGACTTCTTTGCCCGCATGAAAGCGATCGCGGCTCCGGCCGGCGTGGTGAAGCTCGTCGCCTTGTCCCGGCCACATGTTTCCGCCGAAACACCGGACTCCGGAGTCCACGATGTGCTGGCCGCGGCGCTCCTCTCCACGGTGGGTGACGTCGTCGTCTACCTCTGGGGCGCGTCGGCACCGGACGCGGGCGCGGTGTGCGCCAACGAGCGGCTGCAGTGGGAAGCCATCCGCTGGGCCCGCGCCGCTGGCTATCGCACGTACGATCTGGGCGGGGCCACGGCCGATGCTCCGGCGGGATCCAAGAAGGCCGGGATCGCCCGCTTCAAGCGGCAATTCGGCGGAGAGCTCGTACCGCTCCCGGGCACTCACGCTCGAGTCCTCGATCCCTGGGCGACCCGCGCTGCGCGCGCCATGCGCCGGATCCGCGCCCGTCTTCGAAACGGCCCTCCTCAACGCTAGCCACATCGACAGCGGACGCGGCCGGCGTTACATTGAAGGCCGGCCGATCGCTCCTCCGATCGTGCCGGGGGAATCCAGCGAGAAGGGAGGAATGGTTCCATGTCAAGAGTGGCCATAGCCTTAATGCTGTTCCATTTGTCAGCGGCGGCACTTGCTCTGGCCAGCGTCGAGATCGCCCACTACCCGTTGCTGACGGATGGCATCGATACGACCGGCAACAACGATCCGATGACGCTCGAGAATGCTCCTTTCCAGGATGGCGGCGTCTACTGCAACGGGGTCTACTGGCTATCGGGGCTTCCCGACAGCTATCTCGTCGAGACCCCCCGGCTGCCCGCCCTCGACTTCGAGTCGCTCGCCATCTCGGCCGAGTTCAAGATCTCACGGTATCCTTCATTCACGCTGCCTGTGATCGTCGGTGGTCGCAATGGCCGCTGGCTGGGGGCGGAGGTCGCTCCGGACGGGACCCTCGGCATGCTGTACAACAATGACAACCGGGTGCCGGGAAGCCAGATCGTATCCCTGGATGAGTGGCATCGCGCGCTCATCACCTACGATGGCGCTACCGATGAGGCTCGCCTCTATCTCGACGACCAGCTGAGTTGCGCGGCAACGTTCGTGATCGAGGCCTTCAATGCGAACAGAATCACCACCGAGAACTTCGCAAACGGCACGGCGTTCCTGGGCCTGGTCCGCCAGCTGATCATCTATGATGCGCCGTTCGTTCCGGCTCCCGTGGAGACCGCCACCTGGGGGCTGGTGAAAGCGCTGTTTCACCCCAGCACCCCTGGAACCTGAGACTGACTCAGAATGGTGACGGCTCCGGGGCCACCCGCGGCCTGCAGGCTGCTCGGAATCGAGGAGCTCCGCTTCCGGGCGGCCGATAACTCCATGATGACCAAGGTACGGGCACGATCGGGGGGGCGGGGAATGACCGCCCCTGTAGGCCATCTGGCCGGAGCTGCAAATTGAAGAAGCGCCAGCTGGTCGTCGTGGGCACCGTCGCCAGCGACCCCTATGCCGGCATGGCCTGGATGCACATGCAGATCGCGGCCGGGCTCCTCCGTCTGGGTCATGACGTGCACTACCTGGAGACGACCTCCTCCTGGCCCTACGACCCGACCCAGGAAGCGTGTGTCTGCAATTCCGACTACGCCGTGCCCTATCTGGCCCGGGTGGCCGAGAGCTTCGGCCTCGGCGAGCGCTGGGCCTATCGACGCAGCTACTCGGACAAGGCATGGTTCGGTCCCAGCCGGGACCGGGCGCTCGACCTCCTCGCCCACGCGGACGCGGTGCTGAACGTGGCGAGCGCCACGCGGCTCGCGGAGGAGGGCTTGAAGGTCGGCCGGCTCGTGGGCTACGGCACGGACCCGGGATACCAGGAGATCGCCTTTGCCAGCGGTCAGGAAGACATCGTCACGCTGGTCGAGGAGCACGATGAGTTCGTGACCTACGGCGAGAACATCGGCAACCCGGACTGCCCGGTCCCACCGCTACCGGGATTGCGCTCCCGGACCCGGCAACCGGTGCTCCTCGATCTGTGGCCGGACGGCACTCCACGGCGTGATGTCTTCACGACGGTGTGCAACTGGAAACAGACGGGCAAGGACATCGCCTTCCGGAAAGAGGTCTATACCTGGAGCAAGCACCACGAGTTTCTCAAGTTCCTCGCGCTCCCGGGACGCGTCGCACCCCCGGTGGAGCTGGCCATGGGTCTGGCCCAGGTCGGCGCCGAGGATCGCCAGCTCCTCGAGTCCAACGGCTGGCACCTCGTCGACGCTCCTCCTTTCACCACCGATCCCTGGAGCTACCGCGATTACGTGCTCGCCTCCCGGGGCGAATTCACCGTGGCCAAGGATCTGAACGTGCGCCTCAAGACCGGTTGGTTCAGTGAGCGCAGCGCCGTCTATCTCGGCGCCGGCCGTCCCGTCATCACGCAAGACACCGGGTTCGGCAAGTTCATTCCCACCGGAGAGGGTCTCTTCGCCTTCAACACGATGGAGGATATTCTCAGCGCATTCGACGCCATCGAAGGCGATTACGAGCGTCATAGCCGGGCGGCGCGTGCCCTCGCCGAGGAGTACTTCCGGGCGGAGACCGTGCTCGCCAAGGTTCTCGCCGATCTGGGACTGTGATCATGGCGGCACCCATCCAGCTCATCATCAACGCCGACGACTTCGGGCTCGATCAAGGCGTGAATCATGGTGTCGCTCACGCCTTCGAGCATGGGATCGTCACCAGTGCGAGCATGATGGTGCGCGGGAGCGCCGCCGCTGCGGCGGCCGATTACTCACACGCGCATCCCGAGCTCGGCCTTGGACTGCATGTCGACCTCGGAGAGTGGTTCTTTGACAGCGGCACCTGGGTGCCACGCTATGAGGTGGTTCCGCTCGACAGGCCCGCGGCCGTCGAGCGGGAGGTGGGCGAACAGCTCTCCCGCTTCCGAGAGCTTCTGGGAGTGGAGCCGACACATCTCGACTCCCACCAGCACGTCCATCAGCGCGAACCGGCCGCCTCCGTGCTCCGTGCCTGCGCGCTCGCTCTCGGCATTCCCCTCCGCCACGGCGGCGAGGTGCACTACTGCGGCGACTTCTACGGCCAGACCACCGCGGGCGATCCGCTTCCGGAAGCCATCACCGTGGATGCCTTGATCCGGATCCTCGCCCGGCTCCCCGCCGGCTGGACCGAGCTCTGCTGCCATCCCGGCGACGGGAGCCACGAGGAAACGAGCTACGGGACCGAGCGCGCCCTCGAGGTCGCGTCCCTGTGCGACCCGCGGGTACGCGAGGCCATCGTCAAGCGTGACATCGAGCTCTGCACCTTCAAGCAGCTCAAGAAACCGGGCAGGCTCGCATGAGGATCCTCGTCGCCGGCTGGTTCAGCTTCGAGAACATGGGAGCCACCGCCGGGGATCTCATCTGCCGCGACCTGGCCTGCGCGTGGATCGAGCAAGCGGGGTACGACCATGACGTTGCCCTCGCGCCGCCCTTTGCCGGCGGCGTCGACTGGCGCGAGGTCGACCCGGAAGCCTATGGAGCCGTCCTCTTCGTGTGCGGACCCTTCGGCAACGGATGGCCGATCACGGACTTCCTCGCGCGCTTCGCGGGCCGCCGGCTCGCCGGCCTGAGCCTGACCATGCTCGAATCGCTGGAGAGCTGGAACCCGTTCGATCTGCTCATGGAGCGCGACAGCTCGCGGATCGCCCGCCCGGACATCTCGTTCCTCGGTCGGGCATCACGAGTCCCGATGGTCGGCCTCGTACTCATCGACTCGCAGCCGGAATACGGCGACAAGGACGGTCGCCGGCCCGCTGACGAGGCCATCCGCCGTCTCGTCCAGTCACGACCGATGGCCGTGGTCGAGATCGACACCCGCCTCGACCAGAACCGAGGTGGACTGCGTACCGCCGCCGAGATCGAGTCCCTCATCGCCCGCATGGATGCCGTGATCACGACCCGGATGCACGGCATGGTCCTCGCTCTCAAGAACGGCGTTCCGGCGGTCGTCATCGACTCGGTAGCAGACGGGGCCAAGATCACACGCCAGGCGGAGGCCATCGGCTGGCCCCATGTCTTCGCGGTGGATGACCTCCGCGATGAAGCGCTCGCCGCGAGCTTCGCCGCCTGCCTGACCGATGAAGCTCGCCGCGAGGCCCGGGAGTGCGGCGACCGGGCGCGCCGCAAAGCGGCCGTGGCTCGCGACGAGTTCATCGCCGCCTTGAAGCAGCTCGGCGGCAGGGAAGAGACGTAAGACGATGGCGCGAATCGTGCTCGGGTCCTACATGGTCCGTTATCCGCTCGGCGGCATGATGTCGTGGGTGCTGCAATACCTGGTGGGCTTCCAGCGCCTGGGGCACGACATCGTCTTCGTGGAGAAGAGCGGATACGCGAACTCCTGCTACGATCCCGTGCGCGATGTGATGAGCGACGATCCCACCCGGGGCATCGAGATCCTGACGCAGCTCCTCTCCCGCTTCGGGCTCGAGGCTCGATGGTGCTTCGTGGACGCCGCCGGCCGCTACCACGGCATGAGCGAGAGCCGGATCCAGAGCGTCTTCGATTCGGCGGCTCTCTTCTGCGACATGGGCACGCATGGCAACTGGCTCCCGGAGGCGGCGCGCACGGGACTCCGCGTCCTCATCGACGGCGAACCGGGATTCACGCAGATGAAGATGCAGAACCGGATCGATGCCGGCGAGGCGCTCCCCGAGTACGACCTCTATTACACGACTGGGCAGAACATCGGAACAGAGCACAGCACGGCGCCCGCGGCCGGCAGGGAATGGCGCCGCATCTATCACCCGGTCGTCATGGACCTCTTCCCGCCACGACCACCCGCGCCCGAGGCCCGGTTCACGACCGTCATGAACTGGCAGTCCTACGAGCCGGTCTGGTTCAATGGCATCGAGTACGGCCACAAGGACGTCGAGTTCCGCCGGTTCATCGACCTTCCGGCACGAACCTCTGAGCCGCTCGAGGTGGCGGTATCCGGAAAGCGCATCCCCCGAGCCGAGCTCGAAGGGCTCGGCTGGCGGATCCGGGACGCCCACGAGGTCACCGCTTCCTTCGCTGCCTTCGCCGGCTATACCGGTGACTCGAAGGGCGAGTTCAGCGTCTGCAAGAGCGGGTACGTGGTCACCCACACGGGCTGGTTCAGCGATCGGAGCGCCGCCTATCTCGCCGGCGCGCGTCCCGTCGTGATGCAGGACACCGGCTTCAGCGCCCATCTCCCGTGCGGCGAGGGTCTGTTCGCCGCGCGCACGGTGGCGGAGGCCGCCGCCGCGCTGGACACGATCGGCGCCGACTACGAGCGGCACAGCCGCCGGGCGCGCGAGATCGCCGGCGATCACCTGGACGCCAGCAAGGTCCTCGGGAATCTTCTCCATGAGCTCGGTGTCTAGGCCGCACACGCAGCGCGTGCGCATCGTGGTCCTCGGCTACATCGTGCGCTGTCCTCTGGGCGGGATGGCGTGGCACTATCTCCAGTATGTCCTGGGTCTCGCTGCTCTCGGGCATGACGTGTTCTTCATCGAGGACTCGGACGACTTTCCCTCCTGCTACGACCCGGTCCGGCACGTGACGGACCATGACGCCACTTACGGCCTCGAGTTCACCCGCCGCACCTTCGACCGCGTGGGACTGGGAGATCGCTGGGCGTACCACGATGCGCCACGCGCCAAGTGGGCAGGACCCGGCGCCGGACATGCGGTCGATGTGTGCCGGAGCGCCGACATCGTCCTCAACATCTCCGGAGCGAATCCGCTCCGGTCATGGCTCGAGGCCACGCCCATCCGGATCTTCATCGACACCGATCCGGTCTTCGAACAGATCCGGCAGCTCACCGTTCCGGAGCGACGGGCGCGGGCCCTCATGCACAATGCCTTCTTCTCCTTCGGGGAGAACATCACGCGCGAGGACACGGCCATTCCCAGAGACGGGCTCCCCTGGAACACCACCCGGCAGCCGATGGTGCTCGACGCGTGGCCCGTCACACCCGGGCCCGGCGCCGGCAAGTTCACGACCGTCATGCAATGGGAAAGCTATCCAGGGCGGGAGTACGCTGGGGTGCGCTACGGCCTGAAGGCGATGTCCTTCGAGCCCTTCGTGGACTTGCCCGGAAGAGTCGGCCCGCTTCTCGAACTGGCCCTCGGCACGCCGTCGGCGCCACGGGAAATGCTGCGCGCCAAGGGCTGGAGCCTCAGGGACCCGCTCGAGGTGACGCGTGACCCATGGACCTACCAGGACTTCATCCAGGGGTCCAAGGCCGAGTTCGCCATCGCCAAGCACGGCTATGTCGCCGCTCGGAGCGGCTGGTTCAGCGAGCGGAGCGCCGCCTATCTCGCCAGCGGCCGGCCGGTCCTGGCCCAGGACACCGGCTTCTCCACCTGGCTCGGATCGCGAGACGGCGTCGTCCCCTTCTCCACCCTGGAGGAAGCAGCAGACGGGATCGTGGATATCAACAGCCGTTATATCGCCCACTGCCGGGGCGCGAGGGAGATCGCCCGCGCGTTCTTCGACTCGGCGCCGGTGCTCACGCGGCTGATCGAGCGCGCAGGATCCATCAGTCCCGATCGCTGGCCTTGATCTCCCCCCAGGTCGTAGCAGCCACCGGGAAGGCGGCCGCTGGGCTGTAACCCGGGCCGCCGACGGCGACCTGCCCCAGCTGCGGGATCGGGATCGGGTACTCCTGGTGCCAGCTCGGGTAGCACGCGGCGCGATCGTCAATGCAGACCGGGCTCCCCGGCGGATGACCGCCCGAGAGCCCGGCCCGAGGATCCCACCGCTCCGCCGACAGGCGGAGCGCCTTCCTTTGCCCTAGCGCGGAGTCACGGCATAGGGATTGCCGCCGAGCGCGTTCGAGATGTCGGTGATCGCCTTCTGCGCGCGCACGCTGTTTCCTGCCGCGTCGAGCGGCGGCGAGATCACGGCGATCCCGAACTTCCCGGGAGAGACGGCGATGATGCCACCGCCGACCCCGCTCTTGCCCGGGAGCCCGGTCCTGTAGAGCCACTGACCCGAATCATCGTAGAGCCCCGCCGTAGCCATGACCGCCAGCACCTTCGGCACGTACTGGGCGTCGAGCGGCTGCTTCCCGGTGACCGGGTTCTTGCCGCCGTTGGCGAGCGTGGCCGCCATGGTGGCGAGATCCTTGGCGTTGACATTAACCGAGCACTGCTCGGTATAGATGTCGCAGGCCTGCTTCGGGTTGTCCTTGATGCGGCCATAGGCGTACATGAGCTCGGCGATGGCCTGGTTCCGCTGGTTGGTCTCGGATTCGGACTTGAAGACCTCCTCGTTCACCTTGAGCGGACGCCCGGCGAAGTCGCTGTAGTAGGAGAGGATCTTGTTCCAGATCTCGTCGCGCGACCCACCCTTGACCATGCTGGTCGCGGCGATGGCTCCCGGATTGACCAGCGCGTTCATCTGCTCGCCCTTGTACTGCTCGATGGCCACGATCGAATTGAACACCTGTCCGGTGGCATCCACGCCCATGTTGTTGTAGATCGCGTCCGGACCTTGCTCCTCGATCACCTTGGCCATGGTGAACACCTTGGAGATCGACTGAATCGACACTTCCGAGGCGACATCCCCCGCGGTGTACACCTTGCCGTCCACGGTCACGAGTGCGATGCCGTAGATCTTCGAATCCACCTTGGCGAGCGCCGGGATGTAGTCGGCGTTCGCGCCTTCCTTCAGAGTCCTTGTACTTGGTAAGGGCCGCCTTGAGGGCGGCATCGATCTCCTCGGGCGTCTGCGCCCAGGCCGCGGTGGCCGTCAGAACGAGCGCTGCGACCGCCAGGACCATGACCGCGGTCCTCATAGCGAGATTCCTCGAGCCCTTCATTACATTCCTCCGAGAGTATGCGAGAAGTTGTACTTGGCCGAGAACTGGATCCGGTAGTCATCCGCGGTCCAGCCGTCGGAGTTGTTCTCGCGGCGGGCCCACTGGAACTCGCCGCCCATCATCACGTTCTTCGCCGGGTAGTAGAGCAGGTTCCCGAGGGCGTAGTGGCCGCGCACGAAGGCGTCGGCGCCCTGCCCGCTCGAGGTGTCGATGTCAACCAGCGAGTAGCCGGCGGAGTGCGTCCACTTGTTGTTCCAGTAGTGATCGTAGAAGGCGACCACACCGAGGATAGGTAGTGCCTCGCCGTCGAGCGGCGTCACCGGATCACCGGTTTCGACAACACCGAGGTCGGCGGGAGCGTCGTTCATGTAGTTCTGGATCCCCTCGCCGTAGACCACCTGGAGGCGGACCGTGTCGTCGGTATCGGCCGGGGTGTCGATATGGATGTTCGAGCTCACGTTCACGCCCCAGCCGATCTCGTCACCCTCGAGGTCGAACGTGTCGTCCGGGTTGTTGTCATCCCACTTGATGTAGCGGAAGATCCCCGCCACCTCGACGTAACCCCATGCCGAACGCCCGGTGGTATTCCGCCGACACATCGGGAGCCGGGAAGCGAGACTGCACCCCAGCCGCCTCGAGACCGGAGCGGAACTCACCCAGATCGCCGCTTGCTCCCGGGCGCTCGACGGCGATCGTCATCCGGGTGTCGCCCTGGATCGGCATGTAACGGAACTGCACGTTCCGGAAGAACACCATGCCGTTCGGTCCCCAGTACTCGAGGGAGTTCGGGAACACGTCGATGTCCATGAACGGGCTCCAGGTCTGGCCGGCGCCGAATTTGCCGAGCTCGCCGTAGGCGTGGCGGAGCCGGAAGGTGGTCTGCCCGGCATCGACACCGACGCCGAAGAGCTCGAACTCGAAAGTCGTCTTCAGCTCCCCGAGGTCGGTCGGCAGGTACCCCTTGACGCCCGAGCCGGCTCTGCCGGACCCCGGAGAACCAGCGCCCATCCTGGCCGATACTCGTTCTCGAAGGCGGGCAGCTTCGTCGGCCGCACGACATCGAACCAATTCGAATCGTTCTGCTTGAACTGGTAACCCATGTCGAGCATGACGTGCCCGTAGATGTCCATGCGTGGCGACTCGGCGCGGGCGTTCGATACCCCGGCCACCAGCACCAGACCCACAACCAGCCAGCTAATCCTCATGCGATCACCGGCCATCGGCATCCCCATCTTCCAGTCCTCCTTTACTTGTACCCAGAAATCGGTGTCGGTGCCGGCGGGGGCAGCGGCTTGCCGGCGTCTGCCTTCTCCCAGGCCCGCACCTTCTGCCGCGCCTCGTCGAAGAGCCGCTCGTAGTTGCCCTTAAGCAGCTTGCTCCGAGCCTCGGGCGTCAGCTCGGCGAGCAGCGGCGCGTACATGTCGTAGACCTTCAGGTACTTCGCCTGCTCGGTCGGCGCCACCTCGTCCGTCCCGAACAGGAAACGGTCGGGATAGCGGTTGATCACGTCGGCGGTCGCCTTGGTCGATTCGGGGGTCGCGACCACGTACTTGGCGACCTCGTCCCAGGAAATGTCGAAATACACGTGGTTGAGCTTCGGGTTCTGGAGCGCGCGCTCGATCATCCCGAGCTGGTCCTTGACCGGGCCGCACGACGCGCCCGAGACCGATGTGGGCCCAGATGATCGTGGCCTCGGGATGCCGCTTGAAGAGCTCCTTCAGCTGGAGCGACCAGGTAAGGATCCTGGTTCGGCTTCGGGAACGGCATGTTGACGTCGTTGTGGAGGATCACGACCAGGCCCGACCTCCCCGGCGAACTCGAGGATCCGATCGAGCGCCGGGTTCATGAGGCTCGCCGTCTCGCCGGCGATCTTCGATGAGACGAACTCCTTGTGGATCGTGAACTCGCCGATGCCTGAGAACACGCCCGGAAAGGTGCTGCAACACCCGCGCGATGTGGTCCGCCGCGTACATGTCGGCGGGGTTGAAGCCGGTGATCATCGGGTCGAAACGCGCCTGCTCCTCCGGTGCGAGCGACTTGTACGCCATCGCGATGTGCGCGTCCGTGAAGGAGTAGTAGTAGAGTGGCGCATCGGTCTGCAGGTAGTAGGTCGGCGCGAAGTCGCCGGTGTTCTCGTACGCCCACTGCTGCTGCAGCGGGATCCCGAAGAGCGCCACCCGCCCCACCTTGTCACCCATGATCTTCAGGAAGTCATGGATGCCCGGTGCCCTCCTGGATGTAGTTGGTCAGATGGAAATGCGAGTCGTGAAAGAGGTAGCCGTCCCCGGTTGCCCCGCCCGACTGCGCGATCGCCGGATGTGGAAGCCCGACGACGAAGGCAAGCGCACCGAGCGCAGCGAGCAAGCGCCAGCGACCAGCTGCAGGGCAGAGGATGTTCATAACGGATTTCTCCCTGATCACTCCAATTACATGACAGCACACAAAACCAGATCCCAAGAGCAGCGGGAGGGTAGTACGTTGTGGGGACGAATGCAAGGGGGGGGGGAGAAGCCAAAGTGCATCAAACGTGCCAGCTCTTTCGCGGAAAACGACAAGGAGATCGGAGCCCCCGGCGGCGCGGCGACTCCGACCTCCAGTGGCCTGCGACGGCCCCAGCACCTAGAGCAGGAAGTCGGTCCCGAGCGAAACGGTGGTACCCGTCTGTCCCGCGGTGTAGTAGCCGAAGTTCGATCCCGCCGGGCTCTTCTCGACGTGGAGCACGTGCAGGTTCAATCGCCAGCTCCGGTTCCCGAACGGGTAGTAGCTCGCCCCGCCGCCCGCCTCCCAGGGGTTCCGCTCGAAGTCGTCCATGATGTACGACGTGACGGCGTACAGCCCGACCTTCCTCGGGATGACCATGTGCATCGCCTCCAACATGAAGCCGTGATCGAGGATCGAATCCGTGGGCAGGGGACCGGTGGCCTGGAAATTGGAGAGCCAGCGCAGGTAGTACTCACCCTGGAACGAAAACCCGCGGTACTTGGCGCCGGCGTCGAAGGCCATCTCGTCGTAGTCGAGCTTCTCGATCGTGACGCCATCGGCCAGGGAGCCCGCTTCGAACAGATAGACACCGTCGGAGAGGCGGAGCTGGGTTTCATTCGGCGGCTGATCCACCGGCGCATAGCGGCTCTCCCGGGCGTGACACGCCGAGAGGCCGAAGCGAGTGGCGAGCTTCTCGTGCTCCTCGAGGTCGCCGAACCCTCCACGCGGGCCGAACTCACCGGTCGTCGGCATGGTCCATACGCTCCCGCTGTAGGCGAAGTCGCGCGTGTCGTTGCTTGCGGTGACCCCGAGCTGACTCAGGTTCGTGGTGATCGCGCCGGTGTAATAGAACCGGTCGATCGGCATGCCCGTGACGAAGAACGACGAGGAGAAGCCGCCACGCATGAAGTCCTCCGCCATCTGGCGGTCGCTCCCGGCCCAGAACGGCCACGTGCCCCGCATCGAGCGAGCGGTGAGGTTCGGCCCGAGGCCAACGCCAAAGGAAAGCTCCTCTGACATGGTATAGCGGAGATTTCCGAAGATGAGGGACTGCTGGGTGGTGGGCAGGGACCAGATCGAGACATTGTAGCGGAAATTGGGATTGTAGAAGAAGCCGGTCAGCCACACGAAGGAGCGATGCCAGTTGATATCGTGTGCTCGCCTTCACCGTGCGTTCCCGGCCCAGGTGGTCGGTGAACGTCTGGTCGCCCGGCATCTGGTTCAGATACCGGAAGAGCCCGTACGCGCTGATGTTGAGGCTTCCCCGCTCGGTCTTGATGATGTCGAAGCCGGATCCTGGAGTGAACACGCCGGTAAACAGATTGGGGTACTTTTCCTTCGCCCTGGCGGTGGTCGAGTCGGCGGCCGGGGCCTCGATCGGCGCTTCCTGCGCGAGGGCCGGGTCCGAAGCGAGCAACACGATGGCGCCGAGAAGAAGCGCTGAGCCAGATAGAATCGCAAAGCCTGATGAACGTAGCGTCGATCCCTGCCAACGCATTGGTCCTGCCATGAACCCGCTCCTTTCCACATCACGGCCCTACTTGCCAGCAAAGAAGTCCGGAGAGAACCGGCGCGCATAGTAGCACCTTCCATCCAGGCAAGAAAGCGGATGGACTCACATCACTGCAGGAGCACCATTTTGTGATGCAGTCTCTGTGGACCGACTCTTGCCTCGACGAAGTAGATGCCGCTCGGCAACGCCCGCCCGCGCCCATCCCTGCCATCCCAGCCGAGGCCGCTCTGCGTCCCACCGGGGAGCGTTCCCTCGAACAGCATCTTCACCTGGCGCCCGCTCGTGTCATAGATCGCGACCGAGACGGGAATGAGACCCGCTCCCGGCACGGTGAGCTCGATCGTGGTGCGCGGGTTGAAGGGATTGGGGTAGTTCCTGAGGCGAGCTCCCCGCGGGACTGCGGTCGCTGCGGCCGCGGGCGTCGTTGCACCCTCGTAACCCGCCTCTTCATAGGACACGGTGACAGGAATCGCTCCCGCACTTGCGCTTCGCACCTGCAGGAAACGGTAGTTGTTGGGTGCGGGGATCGCAAAGGGACTGGATAGCTGCACCCACGGCTCCCATTCGATGAACTTGAGGTCGTCGAACCAGGCCCGGCCGGCGCCGCTCGCGGGCGCTTCGTTGGAGCAGCGAATCTCGAAGTAGTCTCCGTTCGCCGGTGTCTCCAGATTGCGCCACTGATGGGTCCAGTCGCAACTTCCGGTGAAACGGGGGGCGGCGTCGGTCGAGGTGATGGGGTTGGTGGCGGAACGATCCGCATAGAAGCGGGCCATGATGCGGGCGGCCGCGGCGTTCTCCGCCTTCAGATAACCGGCGAACGTATGACGCGCCGACGGATCGCAGGGCAGATGGCGCTCGAGGTCGGTCCCCACCTCGCCCTGGTCTCCAGGGTCGCGATCGAGGGCGAGCGACCGCCGCCCCGAGTGCGCCTCGGTATCGTCGAGCCACTCGTCCTCGGTGTTCGTATCCCACAAGGTGGCGCCCTCTTCCTCGAACCCGCCGTGCCACAGGATCTCGCGCCCCCACGACACCTCCCAGTCCTGGGATCCCCCCCCACTCACCCCCACGATCCGGGAGAGGTTGCCGTGGCCGGCGAGCTCGAGCGGGGGAGACAGCCAGACACCGTCCTCGGAAACCAGCTCCGCCGACACCTCGCCCCCCACGACGACCGAATCCGCCTCCTCGCGGCGGAGGAAGACACGGGCCAGGTTCTCGCTCGGATAGACCGCGACGAGCGCGTTCATCGGCCGCGAGTAGTCGGCCAGGCGATCCATGATCTCGCGAGCGAGCTGACCGGTGGCCGGCTGGGGGATGTAGTCGTCGATCCAGGCCGGCATGAAGCGGTAGCCGATGATCCCGTCCTTGTCCATCTCGAGCGTCAGGACCATCGTCGGCATGGTCTCGGGGTAGTAGAGGTCGAAGACGAAGTTGCCGAGGCTGTGGGCGATCAGCTTGCCCTGGTAGGACTCGAAGCCCTGCAGCACGTGCGGGTGGTGGTTGATGACGACGTCGGCGCCGAGGTCGAGGGCCAGCCGCCGGAGCTCGCGATCGCCCGGCGACGGCTCGACCCGGAAGCGGAAGTCGGGGTCGCGGCGGAGATCTCGTCGGCCTCGACCGGGGGGGCCGCGGTGAAGGGCACGCCGCCGTCGGGCGGCGCGGTCTCGTACTCGTCCCCGCTGTGCATCTGGAGGATGACGATGTCCGCCGAGCTCCCGGCTGCGACCGATGGCGGATTCGAGGTTGGGCGGGAGGAGGTAGCCGAACCCGGGCTTGTTGTAACCGGCATCCAGGAACGGCTGGTAGTTCCACAGGCGCCCGCTGCGGTTGCGACTGGCCGAGGAAGGCGATGCGCACGCCCTTCTCGGTCCAGAAGGTCGGCTGCAAGGGCGAAGTAGGCGTTGATGCCGGCCCCGCTGTAGCGGATGTCCATGCCCTCGAGGAGATCCATCGTGTCGAGCATGCCGATCTCGCCGTAGTCGATGATGTGGTTGTTGCCGATGTCGACCACATCGATCCCGGCGTACTGGATGCCGACGATGTTCTCGGGACGGCTGCGGAAGACGACGCTCTTGGTGGGATGGGGCGTCCCGCGATCGGTGTAGGAGCACTCGAGGTTGCAGACGTTGACGTCGGCAGCATCGCCGAAGATGGGTCGGGTCGGGGTGAAGAGCGCCTCGATCCCGAACTGCTGGATGAGGCCACCCGGGGCTTCGTAGGCCCGGCCGGTGAAGACATCGCCCGACGAAGTTGACGGTGAGCGGCAGCTCCGCCGGGCCGGCCGTGACGCGAACCTGGCAGGTGTCGTTGCCGGCCAGCCCGATCTCATCCCGGACCACGAGCCCCACCGTGTATGTGTAGTCGGACGTGATGAGGAACTCGTGCCGCGGATCCTGCTCGGCGCTGCTCGAGCTGTCGCCGAAGTCCCAGGCGAAGGCGTGGTCGGGGGAATCGGGATCGAAGACCTGGCTGTAGAACTGCACGGTGACCTGGAGCAGATGGTCGGCGACCCACTTGCTTTCTTCGATGGTGTAAAGGATATCGACGATGGGCGCCACGGGCAGATCGGCGGTGACGTCGATGATCTCATCGAAGATCGTCGTGCCCGCCGGGTTCTGGTCGTCGTCGTTGACGAAGAGGAGGGCGTTGATGGTCGGCAGGTAGCCGTGCGTCGCGAACCAGTCGGCACCGAGCGGGAGGAGGTAGACATGCCACTCCTCGGGGGAAAGCGCCCCCTGGTAGACCGTCCACCACTGAGAGCCCTGGGGCAGCTGGCTCCCGGCCATGGTGTAGAGGAGCTCGTTGGTGCCGTCGCTGATGCCGAAGGCCTGCATCTCACCGAGGTCCTCGACATGGACCGCCACCTGCCAGACCGTGCTGTCGGCGAGCGTGACCGGCGGGATGTCCTCGATCTTCCAGGTGTTGCCGAAGATCCGGAGCGCGTGCGAACCACCAAAGGGGTTGGCGGTCGTCAGTTCCCACGCCGCCGGCTGTTGGTCCTCCCCCGGATAGCTGCGGAGCGCGACCGTCCCCGAATCGAAGTTCTCGATCGTCGTGCCGCGCGGGGCGGCCGACGAGCTGCGGCCGAAGAAGAGGAGCCAGCACGTGGCGAGAGCCAGAGCGGTCAGGGCGAGGACCGCATGTGGAACGTGCCGGGTCCGTGACACCGGAACTCACCCCCGCCGGGACTGGTCGTTGATCACGGCTGAACGGCTCCCCGCCGCCGCCGCCAAGCGCATACCATTATAGCAGCTGACGGTGCACGGAGGCGGGAGCGGCAGCCGGGTCGAGACTCTAGGCCGGCTCGTTCGTCGCTTCCTCGCCCGGGCCGCGACCACGAAGCACGGCCCAGGCTTCGGCGAGGACGAACAGCGCCAGCGCCACCAGCACGAGGTCGATGCCGACGATGATCCAGTCCGGCCGCTTGGCTCCACCGGGTGACAGCGCTCCGGCAATCTGCCAGATGAAGGCGCCGATCGTCGTGACCAGCATGAGGAGCGCCGGGATCAACGTGGGCCATACCGGCCGCCGCCGCGAGAGCAACCAGCACGACACGACGAGCAAGGCCAGGGCCGCCACCAGCTGGTTGGATGCGCCGAAGACCGGCCAGATCGCTCGCCATTGCCCCGTCAAGGCCAGGAACGCCGCGGCGGCGACCACGATCAGCGCCGGAAGATAGCGGTTCTTCCAGCCGGTGAGCTCCTCGATGAGATAGCGGCCAAGGCGGGTCGCAGTGTCGAGCGTGGTCAGGATGAAGAAGTTGAGGGCCATGATGGCGAAGGGCGTCCCGTAGCTCCCGAATAGCCACGACGTGAGCGTGCCATAACCCTCGCCGAACGCGGTGATCGCCCCGCCGGCACCGCGCAAGAGCTCGGCATGACGCGCGGAGCTCAACCCCGCCCCCACCGCGATCAGCACCAGCACCGCGACGAGGGACTCCACCAGCATCGCGCCGTACCCGATCCGGCAGGCGTGCCCTTCATCGGCAATCTGCTTGCAGGTGGTACCCGAGGAGACGACCGAGTGAAATCCCGAGATCGCGCCGCAGGCGATGGTCACGAACATCATCGGCCACAAGGGCCCCGCGATCGGCCAGTCCGGGGGGCGGAACCCGTGGAAGGCGGCGGCAGTCATGCCCGGCCCGGTCACGAACACACCGGCCACACCCAGACCGATCGTCGTGAACAGGACGAAGGAGGAGAGGTAATCCCGCGGCTGCAGCAGGTACTGGACCGGGAGCACGGAGGCCACGAAGCAGTAGCCGAGGAGAAGGAAGATCCAGACCGTCTGCGCGCTCATCCCGCCTGCCGCCGGCATCACGAGCGGAAAGACATGACCGACCTCCATCAGTGCAGCAATGGCAGCGAGCCCGAGGAGGGTCACGACCACGAGCTTCCCGTTGCTGTCCCGGCCGCGGTAGAGGAAGAAGCCGGCGAGCATGGCCACCGGGAGGATGCCCCAGCTCGGGATCACGATCTCGGGTGCCTGGATGAAGGTTCCGGCCGTCAGCACGGCGAAGACGGCGAGCACGAGCACGAGGGCGATGAGGATGAACAGGGAGAACAGGATTCGCGCCCGCCGGCTCACGACGCGCGCGGTCACCTCCGAGATCGAGACGCCACCGTGGCGCACGGCGGCAACGAGCGCGGAGAAATCCGCCACCGCGCCCATGAGCACACCGCCGATGAGGATCCAGACGAGGGACGGCGCCCAGCCCCAGTAGGCTACGGCGAGGGCCGGGCCGACGATGGGGCCGGCAGCGCAGATCGAGGAGAAATGGTGGCCGAAGAGGACGAGCCAGTGGCGCGCCGGGACGAAGTCAACGCCGTCGCGCCGGGTATGGGCCGGGGTCGGCCGGGATCGATCCACCCCGAGGAGCCGGGAGAGAAATCGGCCGTAGATGAGGTACCCCACCCCCAGGACGCCGATCACGACCAGCATCATCAGACGCGAACTCATTCCGCCCTCCTCGGATTGGTCCACCAAGCCGGGGAGTATAGCGCTGCGGCGAGATCTTGCCAGGATCTCGCGCGGGGAAACCCGCCCGGCGCCGCGCCAAGCGCGGCGCCTTCACGACAGGTGCCGCTCCATGGAGCGGTGCGTCGCCTCCACTCCGCTATCCGGGTCGATCGGCGCTGTTCTTCCGCCGTAGCTGAGCGGCCGAGTGCATCGACACGAAACGAGCCACCAGGATGGCGATGTACATGATACCGGTCACCGATTCGGCGACAGCGGCGGCTCGAGCCATGGAGTAGCTGGGAGCAACATCCCCGTATCCGAGCCCGGCAAGGGTGACAAAGCTGAAATAGAGCACATCGCCGAAACCAATGTCCTGGCGGGAGAAGTCCGCACCGAAGTCGATGGCCGCCGGATCGATGATGAACAGCGCTTCGAAGACATTGGCGAAGATGAGACCCAGCAGCAGGTACACCGATACGGCACCCGCGATCTCCCCATGCGAGACATCCTCGGCGTTGTAGATGGTGGCGAAGACGCGCAGTGCGAGGAAAGCCGGCGCCAGGATCCAGAAGCCGACCTTGACCAGGTCGAGGAGGAGGAGACCGGATCCCCAGGCCACGACGAGGTTCAGCATCGGGGCCACGCTACCCAGGAGCAGCATGATCCAGAAATCACGTCTCCGACCGGTGATCCGACCGAGAATCAAGGCCATTGCCAGCGCCATGACCAGCGTGCTGACATCGGTCCAGGGACGATGCAGCACATCCATGGCCAAGGCGACCAGGTGGATCACCAGCACGGCCAGCAGCATGTTGTAGCGGTTTGCCATCATGGTGAACCCGGGTGGCTCCCGCGGCCTCCGGCCGCGGGAGCCACGCCGCAGACCCGGCGCGACGCGATTCGCGCCGGGCAGAGACCGGAAGCGTATCTCTCAGAAGCTCAAGGTCGCCGCACCCTGCTTGACGACCGCCAGCATGGCAACGGACCCGGCGAGCACCGCGCCGTCGATCAGGTCGCTCTCCGTGTAGCCCCGGACCTTGGCACACGGCGGACAGACCATGACGGTACTGCCCTTGGCGATCACGTTCTGGATCATCTCCTTCAGCGTCGGATCGAGAGGATTCAACCGCGCCGTGTCCGCTCCACCCTTGCGGGCCCAGTCCACGCCGGCACTGGCGAGGAACACCGTCAGTTCGAGGCCGGAGGCAATGGCACCGTTCGCGATGCTCCAGGCCACCGAGGCGCGTTCATCATCGAGACCACGCGTGATAACGATGACCATCTTCTTGGTTTCTTCTGCCATGAATCATCTCCTCTGCGAATGGGGGGAATGTCGCACGCCCAAAACGGGCGCCAGCATAGCACCTTTGCGGCTGAGACGACCGGAACGAAGCTCGCGCAGCGAACCCGCCCGCCTGGGGAGCCATCAAGGCGAGCTACCGGCGCTGAACCTCGCGGGGGTGGCGCGCGAGCAGCATTCGGATGACGAGGACGGCTGCGGCAAGCAGGAAGAGGATGGTCACCAGGACCCGCGACCACGCCGGGATCTGCGGGCCATGGAGATCTCGGCGTCCGAGGGTCGCTACCGCCGTGGGCGCGGACCATGCGGTGGGCGCGTTCCGCGGTGGCAGGGCGCGGACACGGTACTCGTAGGTCGTCCCGGGATCGAGGCCGGCGTCGTTCAGGGTGAAGGTTGCCGTCTCTCCCACCGGTTGCCACGAGCCCCCCCCATCCCGGCGCTCCCAGGCATGACGCACCGGAGCGACGTTGCCCTTCGCCCACAGATAGATCTGTGTCGTCCTCGCGCGCGCGAGAACGACCTGGGGCACCGTCCACGGCGGGGATCCCGCCGGCAGCCTTTCGTCGCTCGGCGGCGGTGGGTCGGAAGCGATCGCGTCCTCGGGGGACATGATGCAGATCGCCAGCCCATCGCGGAAACGCGGCACTTCGAGGTCGAGTTCTCCGCTGGCGCTGATCCCCGTCAGCCGGACCTCGCGGGCGGCCGCGCGCGCCAGCGCATCCGGATCGAAGGGACTGACGGCCTCGGCCACGAGACTCCACGCGCGCACGGCGATCGGCCCCGCCATCGCCCACTCCGCCACGGCCGGTGGCAGTCGCAATGTCAGGATCCCGGCACCGATCGCCGCCCCTGCCGTACCCGGAGTCGTCTCGAGCAGCACGGCGACGCAGCCCGGTGCGCCCCGCGCATAGGCGTGCGGCGCCGGACTCCGCTCGATCGGGATCGGCACCGCCGCTCGCAGGCTCGAGAGCGCAGGGACGCGCGGCAACGTGGGCAGGAACCCCGCACAGTCGGGTTGCGCCCGATACGCCAGCGCTCCCCAGTCCGCGTATCCCGCGTTCATCGCAACCCCGGCGGCGAGCACGCGCCAGTACATGCGCGCGCTCCGCGAGCGGAGGCCCGCATCCGGACTGATGCTCAGGTCATCCTGGAAGAAGAAGTACTGCCTCCTTCCGCTGTCCGGATTCCAGTCGATGTTGCGCACTCCGAAGGTCGGCCGGCGATACCGGCCGCGGGCCGCGACGTGGTCCTCGTGCCGGCCGAGATCGAGGAAAGCGACATCGAGTCGCGGGTTCGAGAGCGACCAGCCCGTCTCCTGACGATCCCGGCCCTCGTCATTCAAGCCCACCAGCACCTCGAGACCGGTCTCGCGCTCCCAGGAGTCGAACTCGTCGAGCATCGCCTCGATCCAGCCAGGGTGCATCCCGGTGCCGTTTCCGATCTCGTTCATGACATCGTAGAAGACGTTGCCGAGATCCCCGGTGGCATCGAGGATCCGGCGCACCCACGCCCGCTGGTGGGCAATGAGCCGCAGATCACGTTCCGGCGAAATCACAAACTCGTCGGGTCCGGCGTGACGCGAGAGCTCGGGATTCACGTTGCGTCCGGGGTTGTAATAACAGCGATCCCACGATTTCTTCCAGGTGACGGCTTGCCAGAGCTGGAGGTGTACGAAGATGCCGCTCTCCCGGAAGAGGAGGCACGCCTCCCGCAATCGTTCGAAGTAGCGTTCGTTGAACCGCTCGAGATCGAACCGATCCGGATCGGAGGCGGAGCGCTCGAAAGCGTCAAGCCAGCGCGGACCCACCTCGTGGCTGGGTGGGTACGAGCGTACGATCGTCACCCCGCGCTCTGTGGCGAAGTGGGCGAAGTCACGAAAGTCGAGATCGGGGTCGGCCGCCTCTCCGGGCGGGAGGCAGGTCAGGATGCCCTGCGGCGACAGGCCGAATCCAAAGGCCGGAGCGCCGCCATAGGACACCCACGCCGCCGCGGTCCCGGCGGCCTCGATCGCGAGCCGGGGCCCATCGTGCTGCGCACGGGAAACGGGCGCGAAGACGACAGCCGCCGCCAGCACGCCGGCCAGGAGCAGCACCCGAGGGCTTGGAGCGCATGTGGGGAGAAGCGCCCGCGCGCGGGGACCCACTAGTTCCCGTCCCGCGGGTCCTCGTCCGAGTGCCCGTCATCGTAGAGACCGCGGACCTTATTGATCCTGCCCCCTTGGCCGCGCTCGAAGCCGAGGCGGAAGTAGCCGAGGTCCCCGACCCGGAAGAGATCCTTCCCCATCGGCTCCATCGGGTAGCTGGGACGATCCTCGCGCTGGTAGCGGAGCACACCATCCTCGAGGTAGATGCGGCGCGGGCCATAGCTCCCCGCGTACTCCTCGAGCTGTTGGGTGGTGAGCACGATCGGGTGCCGACGGCTCTCGAGGTCGGTCCGGGCCCACTCGAGGGTGGACCTGATCGCCGCATCCGGCTCCGCGGCGATGAGCTTCTCCAGGGCGTCCGCGTGAGCCACATCCAGGGCCTCGACTGCCGGCACGGGAATATGCGGGGTGACGCCGCGCCCCTCCCATCCTTCGTTGTTCTTGGGGTTGAAGGCGCGCCCATAGGGCACGCGCAGACCGATCCGGAAGCCGTCGAAGTCGAACGTGTGGGCCGACACCGTGTGGCCCCCTCCCCCCGTCGTATCACCGACCACCGTCGCCCGCTCGAGATTGCGGAGGTCGAAGGTGAACTCCTCGGCGGCCGAGAACGTGTTCCTGCTGGTCAGCACGTACACGGGCTGATCGAGGATTCGCTTCCCGGGCACGTAATCGGCGCTGTAGGACTGGGCGGTCATCTTCTCAGCACGGATGTCCCAGTTGATGAGATGGGTCTCCTCGGCGAAGAGGTACCCACAGAGGTAGCGGATCATCGCTGCCGAGCCGCCGCCGTTGTGGCGGAGATCGAGGATGATGGCACGGCTGTTGCCAAGGAAGTTCATGGCCGCCGTGGCGGCCGCGAAGGCCTCGTCGCCACGGCCGAACCGGTCGAAGCGCAGGTAGCCGATCCCTCCGGGGAGCATCTCGGCCTTCACGAAGCCGTAGTTCTCGGCGCGCTCGCGCTTCTGGCGGCGCTCGACCTCGACCGGATCCTCCTTCTGCTCGGCGGCGAGCACAGCGGGATCGAGCGGCGGCAAGGCGGCAATGCGGAAGTGGCCGTCACGGTTGATGGCCTGAGCGTCCTCGAACAAGCGGCGCGCGAAGAGGGCCGGATCGGTGAACTCGTCATACTGGCCCGTGGCCAGATTCTGCCGCAAGGCGGCCACGATGTTCCGGGCTGGCTCCTCGAGCACGTACACCGAGTCGATGACGGCCGTGATCGAGTCGACGATGGCGGCGCGGGTGCCGGCATCGATCGCCGGCAGCTCGCCGGGACGACCGACCTGGGCCGGCGTGGATCGAACCTGGGCAAGCACCGCGAGGATCACGAAGCCAGAGAGACGGACCGTCCATGAGCGGGATATCCGCGGTCGGAATCGCATGGGGCCTCCAGGCTGGAAACAGGTCTCGACCGGCCCGGCTGCCGGTCGGGTCTTGAGCTAGCTACGTCGCCCGCTCCCCTGGCGTTGCAGAACTCCCAGTGAAGGGGCCCGCCGTCGCCCCGCCCGCTTCATTCGGCCAGGTTGATGGCTCCCTGCCGGTAGGTCTGCCCGGCCTCGTAACGGGAGATCCGGACCTCGATGCTCTCTACCAGCCGCTCCCGGTTGGCTCCCCGGGCGGCTTCGCGAGCGAGCCGGCCGTAGTGCACGGCGGCCACGAACTCGCCCCGTCCGGCCAGAGCCGCAGCCAGTGCGTCCAGCGCCCTGGGATCCCTGCCCAGGCTAAACCGTGAGGCCGTCGTCGCGAGCGCCAGGGCCTCGTCCGGAGCATAGACCCGATCGTCGTCCGCTGTGGCGAGGAGCCAGGCCAGCCCGGTCGTGGCTGCCGCGAACGCCGGCGACAACCGCAGCGCTTCTCGGTATTGCGCCTCGGCCGCCACGAGCTCGCCGCGTGCAGCGAGCGTGCTCGCGAGCCCGAAATGAGCCTGCGGCGCCAGGTTCTTCCCGTAGCCGAAGTAGTCCGCCGCCGGGTCCGGTTGGAGCTCCACGGCGCGCCGGTAGTGGATCTCCGCTTCCGCAACCTGGCCCTGAGCCAGGAGTGCGTGAGCCAGGCTGACCTCGGCGTCGGGCATGTCCCTCGACATCGCGACGACTCGCGACAGGATGGCCGTGGCCGCCGGGTACTGCTGTCCGCGAAGCAGGATGGCACCGAAATGGGCGAGCGCCCTCTCGAAGCCCAGGCCGGACGCCGCGGCGTCCGGATTGAGCCGTACCGCTGCGGCGAACTCCTCACGGGCTGCATCAAGATGCCCCTCTCCGGTGAGAGCAAAGGCCAGGTTCAGGTGGAATGCGGAGACCTCCGGCGAGGAGGCCACCGCTTGCCGGAGGTGGCTCACAGCACCGGGAAACTCGCCAAGCGAGATCAGGGCCCGGCCCAGGTTGTTGTGCGACATCGCATGGTCGGGCCGCGACTGGAGCGCTGCCGTGAAGTGCGGCACCGCATCCTCGAGCCTCTGCCGGGAGACGAGCTCGAAGCCCAGGATGTCATGGGCGAAGTAGTTGTCGCGGGTCACCTGCAGAGCATGCGTGAAGAGGGCGACGTTGTCGTGCCAGCGCGTGACCTGGATGAATGTGGTCTGCGTCAACAGCACCAAAGCCACGGCCCACGAGACAGAGATGGCGATCTTGAGTCCGGCGGCGCGGCGAGCGATGTCATGGGACCACCAGCTCGCCAGGATGAAGATGCCGACAGCTGGGATATAGGTGTAACGATCGGCCATTGCCTGCTCGCCCAGTTGCACGAGTCCGATGACGGGCACCAGGGTTCCGAGATAGAAGAGCCAACCAACGGGAACATAGGGCCGACGATCGACCACGCGGAGAGCGAGAGCGGTGATCACGACCAGAATGACGAGCGCGCCCCCGACCTGCCACAACGGCAGGGTGAAGCGATAGGGATAGAACGCCGCCAGATCGACCGGCCACAGGAGCTTCCCCAGATAGGCGACGTAGGATACGACGGCGTTCGCCAGGCGGTCCCCGACCGGAAAGCGTGTCAAGTCGCCGACCGCCCCGGCGCGGTTCTGAGCGATGAAGGTGGCCACCGTCGCCGCGAGCGTGAGCAGGAAGAGCGGGATCTTCTCGATGAGGCGCGCTCTGAGTTCCGGACCGAAGCCGCTACCCCGTCGATAGGAGAGCCGCTCCAGTGGCCAGACATCGAAGAGGAGGAGAGCGAAAGGTAACGTCACGAGCATCTGCTTGGCCATGAGCCCGAGCGCGAAGCAGAGGACCACGAGGGTGTAGCGGAGCACTCCCCCCTGCCGCACGTAGATCGTGTAGGCGGCCATGGTCAAGAACCAGAAGAATGCGCTCAGCACGTCCTTGCGCTCCGAGATCCAGGCCACCGATTCAACATGGAGCGGATGGACCGCGAACAGGGCGGCGACCAGTCCGCTTCGCCAAGTCGTCCTGGTCATGCTGCGCAGGACGAAGAACAGGAGGAGCGTGCTGGCGAGATGGAGGAGGAGGCCCGACAGGTGGTGACCGGCGGGATCGAGGCCGAAGAGCTCGACATCGATGAGATGGGACACCCAGGTCAGGGGATGCCAGTTGGAGGCGTAGCCAGTGCCGAGCGCCCAGCCCAGGGCCGAGACCGTCAAGCCGTCTGCCAGGTGCTCGTTCTCGCTTACATACACCGCATCATCGAACACAAAGCCGTTGTCAACAGCGGCCATGTAGGCGAGGAGCGTTGCCAGCGAGAGCAACAACACCACGAGCAGGGTGCGGGACCAGTCCCCGACCCTCCCATCGGACGATCGCGAGTCGGCGGTGGATACGGAAGTCATCTTGCGGGTGGACATCATCGAGCTCAGGGGCTACCCGGGTCCGCGCAGCCTATCATGCCCGAGGATCCGCTCGCAAGCGCGCCGGCCTGCAATTGACACTCCGCAGCGTTCCCGCCATACTCTGCAAACCGCCATGGCTGCGAACATCGTCCTCACCATCTTCATCCTCTTGCCGGCGCTCTTCGGAGTCCTTGCCTTCCGCTATTTCACCGCCAAGCCGGCTCAGCTCGCTGGCCGGCCACGGCTCGATCTCATCGCCGGCAACAGTCTCGTTCTGCTAGCCCTGCTCAGCCTCTTCCTCCTGGCCGGGGAAATCTACTATCGGTTCGTCTACGACACGACCGACGCCTTCGGACTGGCGCGGGTGACCCGAGAGTGGATGGTCAAGCACGAGCACATGAACCAGTTCGGGTTCCGCGATTCAGTGGAGTATCAGATGGACCGCCAGGCCGGCATGCGCCGGATCACGTTCCTCGGCGATTCATTCACTGCCGGCCACGGTGTTCGCAATGTCGAGGATCGCTTCGCCAATCGGATCCGAGCCGCTCATCCGGAGTGGGAAGTCCAGGTCCTGGCCACCAACGGCTTCGATACCGGGAGCGAGCTGTCCCTCCTCCTGCAACTGGCCAGCGCTCGCTATCCCTTCGATGTCGTCGTGCTCGTCTATTGCCTCAACGATATCTCCGACATCACACCGGAATGGCAGTCGATCAGCCAGAAGATCTATGCTCAGGACAGACCACCCTTTCTCGTCGACCATAGCTACTTCTTGAACACCTACTTCTACCGGCTCAAGAGCGCTCGCGACCCGGAGATCAGCCGGTACTATCACTTCGTCATCGGGGCCTATGACGGCCCCCAGTGGGAGACCCAGCAGGCGCGCCTGCGGGCCATGGCCGATATCGTCCGCCAGGGTGGCGGCCGGTTCCTCGTCGTGACCTTCCCGTTCCTCCATGGGATGGGCGCCGACTACGAATACACCTCGATTCACGACCGGCTCGACGGCTTCTTCGATGACATTCGGGTTCCCCATCTCGACCTGCTGTCGGTCTATTCCACCCACCCAACGCGGGAACTTATCGTGAACTCACGGGATCCGCACCCGAACGAGGGGGCGCACCAGATGGCAGCGGAAGCCATCGCGTCGTTCATCAGCGCAGAGATCGGACCCTAGGGAATGACACGGCGATGCCGGACGAGCCATTCGAGAGGGTCGTCGGGACTTTAGGCTGGAGAGGACCACGACGATGAACCATCGGGCTTCGGAGGGCCGTGGCGCCTCCGCCTCAAATGCCGCTCCGGAAACAGGCAAGGTCATCGTCGTGATGCCGGCCTACAACGCGGCGGCCACGGTCGAGCGCACCGTAGCCGAGATCCCCAAGGGTCTGGCCGCGGAGATCATCCTCGTCGACGACGCCAGCCGGGATGACACGGCCGCCATCGCCCGCCATCTCGGGCTCACGGTGATCGAGCACGCGCAAAACCGCGGCTACGGCGGAAACCAGAAGACCTGCTACACGGCTGCCCTGCGTCATGGGGCGGACTATGTGATCATGATCCACCCCGATTACCAGTACGATGGGCGGCTCGCCGGGCACCTGCTCGGTTTCCTCTCGAGCGGAGTGGTCGATGTCATGCTCGGCTCGCGTATCCGCACCCGGCGCGAGGCCCTGGCCAGCGGCATGCCCCTCTACAAGTATCTCGCCAATCGCTTCCTCACCATCGTCGAGAACATCGCCCTCGGCCAGAATCTCACCGAGTTCCATTCCGGGTATCGACTCTATACCCGTCGTGTGCTGGAGACCATTCCCTGGCACCGCAACGACGATGGCTTCGTGTTCGATTCACAGTTCCTGGCCCAGGCGGTCCACTTCGGCTTCCGGCTTGGAGATGCGCCCGTACCCACCCGTTACATGCCCGAGGCATCCTCGATCGACTGGCGGCGCAGCATCGCCTACGGCCTCGGCACTCTCGGCACCGTGGCCGAGTGGTGGCTGCATCGCCTCCGGATTCGACGTTCTCCTCTCTTCCTTCCCATCGACCCGGGCGAGCGCGAAGGCCGGCGAACGGATGGGGCGACCGCCTGAACCGCAGGCCGATCCTGAAGGCCTCGCGGCGGCGGCGGCGGCCTTGCGCTCAGTCGCCCCCGCTTTCGCTGATGGCATCGGCCAGGCCCCCGACGGCCGTCCCGAAGTAGACGGAACGGTTCCACTTGAGGATCACCCGGAAGTTCTCGTAGACCAGGAAGGCACGACCCTCTGGACCGGTCGGCTGGACCAGAGAGGCGTGCATGCCGGCGGCCGGCAAGTCGCTGCCGTCGATACGCCGGACCCCCATGGCCTGCCACGCGGCGAGACCCCGCCGGATCTGGAGGCCGATCATCTCCCGATCGAAGCCCGGCGGCACGAGCACTTCACGGCCCCAGGTCTGACCGCGCACCCACCCGTCCTGCGCCAGGTAGTTGGCGCCGGAGGCCAGGGCGTCGCCGACATCCGACCAGATGTCGCGCTTGCCGTCGCCATCGAAGTCCACCGCGGCCCGATGAAACGTCGAAGGCATGAACTGCACCTGACCCATGGCGCCGGCCCAGGAACCACGCATGGCTCGGGCGCTGATATCCCCTCGCTCGAGGATCTCGAGGGCCGCCAGCAGCTCGCGACGGAAGAACTCGGCACGACGGCCTTCGAAGGCCAGAGTCGCCAGGGAACTCACGACCGAGAAGTTCCCGGGCAACTTCCCGTACTGGCTCTCGATGCCCCAGATCGCAACGATGATCCGGGGCGGCACGCCGTATTCGGCGCTGATGCGGTTCAGCACTCGCCGATGTCGCCACAGCATCTCGCGGCCGGTCTCGACCTTCTGCTTCGTGATCGCCCGCTCGAGATACTCCTCGAGGCTCAGGATCGACTCCGGCTGCTTCCGATCCAGCTCGATCACCCGCTGATTGGGCTCGAGTTCCTGGAACACGGCATCCAGGGTCCGGTCGCTGATTCCGGCTCGACCGGCCTCGGCACGGAAATCGGCAAGCCACTCGGCAAAGGCGGCCCTGTCGAGCTCGATGGCTTCACTCTCCTCGATCTCCTGGGCGGCCGCTGGAGGAGACAGGAGAACCCCCATGAGACACACCACAAAGCCGGCACGCAGGAGCCGCGCACCAAGACCGCGGCAGATGGTGGTGGGCAGAGGATCCGACTCTCGAGACGATCTCATCAGCGGAGGATGGGTGACTCGGCGCAGCACTCGGCGATACTAGGCGACGCCGACCACCATGCGCAACGTGCCTTTGCCTGTTCGTGGCCTCGAGGAACGCGAGTGTCTGGTGGTCGGCGCGACACGGTCCGTTGTCCTCGATGCCGCAACGTTGCCGCTTCACGGCGTCGCTGTTATCCTTACCGCCGCTTTCCCGGTATCGTATCGCCCATTGAATCCGTTCGGGGAGGACGGACCCTCCGTTGAGCCGAGCATCTCGCCAGGTTGCGACCTCGATCCGCCGGCCGCCGAAGGCCGCCCCGCTCGCCATTCTCCCCCTCGCCGGGATCGTGCTCACCAAGCTCGTCCTCCATCTGGTGACCTCAGGGCAGTACGGATACAGCCGGGACGAGCTCTACTACCTGGCCTGCGCCGAGCACCTGAGCGCGGGTTACGTGGATCACCCGCCGCTCGTGCCGCTCGTGGCCGGGCTCGTTCGGGCCACGATCGGCGATTCGCTACTCGCCATCCGGCTCCTGCCGGCGCTGGCGGGGGCGGGAACCGTCTTCCTGGCCGGGGTCATCACGAGCCAGCTCGGAGGCCGGCGATTCGCCCAGGTGCTCGCCGCGCTGGCCGTGGTCGCCGCACCCGCGTACCTGGGTATGAACGCCATCTTCACCACCAACGCGTTCGATCAGCTGCTGTGGGCCCTGGCGCTCTATCTCGTGCTTCGCATCCTCCGTGCCGAGACGCTGCGGCTGTGGCTCTTGCTCGGCCTCGTCCTCGGCATGGGCCTCCTGACCAAGCACACGATGGCGTTCCTCATGGCCGGCCTGGCTGTCGGGCTCGCCTTGAGCCCGGAACGCCGCCTCCTCACGACGCGGGGGGCTCTGACGGCGGCAGCCATGGCCGGCGCCTTGTTCCTGCCCAACCTCATCTGGCAGTGGGCTCACGACTGGCCCACGCTCGAGTTTCTGGCGCGCGCCCAGATCAATCGCATGCCGGAGGTGAACCCGCTCATCTTTCTGTGGCGATTCGCCGTGGCCCTGCAACCGGTCACCCTGCCGATCTGGGTGCTCGGGATCGCCTTCCTTCTCGTTCACAAGCAGGGCCGTCCGTGGCGGTCGCTCGGGTGGATGTTCGTCGTGCTGCTCGTGATCGACGTGATCGGGCGCGCCAAGGAGTACTACCTGGTCCCGATCGCGGCCCTGCTCTTCCCGGCAGGCGCGGTCGTCATCGAGTCATGGCTCGAGCGCCGGCGCTGGGAATGGGCGCGACCGGTCATGATCGCCACCGTTCTCCTCGCCGGCGCCGCGAGCGCGCCCTTCTATGTTCCGATCCTCCCCCTCGAGCAAGTGGTGCGCTACAAGGAAGCCTGGGATCGGGCGCTCCACGCGCGCGGGGCGGCGGACGCGGAGGCCATACCGCTCGGGTTCGCGGAGATGCTCGGATGGGAGGAGATGGTGGCCACCGTCGCTGAGGTCTACCATCGCCTGCCGGCCGAGGAGCGCGCGCGCTGTGCCGTTTCCGGCAACAACTACGGGCAAGCCGCCGCCATCGACTTCTTCGGGACCAAGTACGGCCTGCCAAAGTCCATATCGACGCACAACAGCTACTGGACCTGGGGGACCCACGGCTACAGCGGCGATCCCATGATCACCATCGGCGTCCGCCGGGAAGCGCTGGCGCCCGCCTACACGTCGGTCGAGCTCGGGGCCGTGGTCCAACACGATCATGTGATCTGGTACGAGACCAACCAGCCGGTGTACCTGTGGCGAGGGATCAAGGCACCGCTGGCCACGCTCTGGCCGCAGATGAAGCTCATCTACTAACCCGGCGCTCCTCCGTTTGGACGAACGCCCGGGGCGCGGTCAATACACCGTGCGGCGGCGGTTCTTCAGGTAGTCGACGAAGACGAAACCGCCCAGGCGATCCGGGCTCGCGTAGTAGGCGCGCCCGCGGTTCACCTCGGTCAGCTCCTCGACGAAGCGCACGAGCTCCCGGTCCTGCGCCAGCATGAAGGTCGTGATCACGATCCGCTTCCGCCGGCAGGCGTTGGCCTCGTCGAGCGTCTTCACGACGATACGCGGATCGAGACCGAAGGGGTTCTTGTAGAGCCGCCCCGTCTCGTCGAACATGCAGGATGGCTTGCCGTCGGTGACCATGAAGATCTGCTTCTGTGTGTGCTTCTTCGCGGCCAGGATCTCCTGCGCGGCGCGGAGCCCGGCGCGGGTGTTGGTGTGATAGGGCCCCGCGCCCACATAAGTCAGGTCGCGCACGCTGACCGGGATCGCCTCGTCCCCGAAGAGAACCACATCCAGGGAGTCGCGCTTGAAGCGAGTGAGGATCAACTCGGAGAGCGCCAGCGCCACCTGCTTGGCCGGCGTGATGCGATCCTCCCCGTAGAGGATCATCGAGTGGCTGATGTCGAGGAGCAGCACGGTCGCACAGGAGGCCTGGTGATGGCGCTCGTAGACCTCCAGATCCTCCTCACCGAGGGTGAGATCTCCACTGCGCCCGACCGCGTTCTTGACCGAGGTGAGATAGTCGATGTCGGCGGCGGCATCCCCGAACTCGTAGGGCCTGGTCTCCGCCATCGGCTCCCCCCCGCCGCCCTCATGCGCCGTCGGATGATCCCCTTCGGCGCCGCGGGCCAGTGACGAGAAGATCAGCGCGAGCGATTCCCTGCGAATCCGCTTCTCGGCCCGGGGCGTGAGGACGGCACCTTCGGCATCGCGGCTGATGAGCCCCTCTTCCTCGAGCCGGAGGCGGAACTCCTCCGGATCGAAATCGCCCGGCAGGTAGCCGCGGTCACGCAGCTCAGCCATCCAGCGCAGCGCTTCCTCCACATCCCCGTTCACCCTGAGGAGCAACTGGGTGAAGAGCTCGAAGAGGCCTCGCTCGGCGAGCAGCCGCCGGAAGCGCTCGGCATCGAATGGACCGTAGCGAAAGCGCACGGCTAGTCGCCCTCGCTGCCAAATCCCGAGAACATCGTCTGCAGCATGTCACCGTAGGCGAAGCCGTGATCGAGATCCTCCTTCGAGAGAAGCGAGTTCTGGTGGAGGCCCTCGAGCACGAGCTCCATCGCCACATAGACGTCGCCCTCGCTCGCTCCCGGCGGCAGGTGCTTCTCGGCGATCGCCTTCAAGCCGTTGACACGACCCAGATTCTCCCGATACTCGGGGCCCGACATCTCATCGGCGACATCGAGCTTGTTGCCCCGCGTGAACCAGGCGACGACATCGCGATACGGCGAGGACTCGTCCACGCCGTCGGGAGGCGCGGCGGCTGGCGGTGGAGCCTGCCCCGGGCGTTTCCTGGCGCGCCCCCGCGGCTTGTAGGCCTCGGGGAAATAGCGTTTGAAGACCCTGGCCACGGCCTTGCCGGTGAGGAGACGGGCCACCTTGGTCAGCCCTTCCTGCTCGCCTTCGTACACGAGCTCGATCTTGCCGGTGAGCGCCGGCAATGCGGCATAGAGATCCGCCACGCGAGCCCATGTCTCCTTCTCGCCATGCCGCGCTGCTCGCCGCTCCATGTTCGAGATCACATTCTCGATGGCGCTGATCGATAGGCGGGCGGAGACACCCGAACTCTGGTCCACGTACTCCGACTCGCGCGCCTGGAAGGTGATCTCCTCGATCGCCTCCCGGATGAACCGGGGCACGTGGAGCTTGACCCCGGACCCGCGCTCGACCCAGGCCTCCTGGGCGGTGATCTTGAGGGCATCATCGAGACCGAGCGGATAGTGCGTGATGATCTGCGAGTCGATGCGGTCCTTGAGCGGAGTGATGATGTTGCCGCGGTTGGTGTAGTCCTCGGGGTTGGCCGAGTACACGATCACGATGTCGAGCGGAAACCGCACTGGAAAGCCGCGGATCTGCACGTCCTTCTCCTGCATGATGTTGAGGAGACCGACCTGGATGCGCGGCGCCAGATCCGGCAGCTCGTTGAGCGCGAAGATGCAGCGATTCGAGCGCGGGATGATCCCGAAGTGAATGGCCTCGGGGTCGGACAGGGAGAGGCGGCGCGAGGCCGCCTTGATCGGATCCACGTCACCGATCAGATCGGCCAAGGTGACGTCGGGGGTGGCGAGCTTCTCGCGGTAGCGCTCCTCCCGCCCGAGCCATTCGATCGGAGTCGAGTCCCCCCTCTCGGCCACGATGCGCCGGGCCTCGGCCGACAGCGGGCGCAGCGGATCGTCGTTGAGCGGAGCCCCGGCGATGACGGGGATCGCCTCATCGAGAAAACGGATGAGGCTGCGGAGAATTCGCGTCTTCGCCTGACCTCGGAGCCCGAGCAGGATGAAGTCATGACGGGAGAGGATGGCGTTCTGAAGCTGCGGGAGGACGGTGCGCTCGTAGCCGATGATTCCGGGAAGGAACTCCTCCCCTGCTGCGATCATGCTGAGCGCGTTCTCGCGCATCTCTTCCTTGACGGTGCGCGGCCGGTATCCGCTCTGCTTCAGCTCACCCAGGGTCTTGGCTCGGCTCATGGCTTGCTTTCTATGGCTCGGAGTCTTGACGGCCACTCACCACGTGCGACTGCACGCGTTCGGGCACCAGTCAACATGGTCGCGCTGCCGGCGGGCGATCAGGCCGCCCAGAGGTGGCGGCCCAGGAGGAGGAGCCGCGGATCCGCCGTCACCAGGCTCTTTCCCAGGTCGAAGGCACGATCAGGGACTGCTTCGACCCCGCCGCGTTCCGCGACGATGCGGCCCAGGGCTCGTCCTATGCGATCGAGGTCACGGTCGGAGAGGCGCAGGAAAAGCGCTCGCGCCCGGGCGTAGAACGCCACCTCCGCCCCCCGTTCGGCCCGCCAGCGCGCCTCGTAGGCCGCGAGCCCGCGGGCACTCACGTCCCCGCGGCCAATGGCCGCGGCCGCTGCCTCGGCGGCGAAAACCCCGGACTCCATCGCGATCGCGATTCCGGCCCCCGAGAGCGGTTCGGTCAGCCGCGCCGCGTCGCCGACGAGAAGAAGCCCGCCGGCAGCGAAGGGGCCTGGAGCCCTGGGAACCGGGATCGCACCGGCGGCATACCCCAGAACGCGGGCACCGGGAAGCGTCGTGGAGACGAAGCGGCGGAGAATGGCCGCTGGAGTCTCCGCACCGGTTCGGCTGGGGGTCACCGCCACGCCGACATTCCATCGGCCCCGCCCCTTGGGGAAACGCCAGGCATACCCGCCAGGCGCGACGCGGGTTCCCACCAGGAAGTCGGCGACTCGAGGCTGCACGTCCCATTCCGCCTCGGGGCCGGCAACGAGGAACTGCGCACAGGCATAGATCTCGTCACGTTCGAGAGGACGGCCCACCCCAGCCCGCGAGGCGAGGTTCGACTCGATGCCGTCGGCGGCGACCACCACCTCGGCGCGCACGGTACGGGCCTGGCCCCGAAGCCGCACGATGACCCCCGTGACCCGCTCTCCCTCGCGCGTGAGATCGAGGACCGGCGACTCGATCAGCACGTCGGCCCCGGCGGCCGCAGCCTCGGCGGCAAGATGTCGCTCGAACAGGGGGCGCTCGAGCACCATGCCGGCATCCGGGCGGGGCAGGACGACCTTGGTGTCATCGGGAGTCACCAGCCGCCCGCCGTGTATGGGCGCCGAGATCCAGGCCGGATCCACCGCGGTCAACCGGTCGAAGCCCGCGCGGCGCACCGCCTCGGCACAGGCCAGCGGCGTACCGATCTCACGCCGCCGCTCGAGGAGAAGCGTGGAGAGACCATGGCGGGCAGCCTCGCGCGCGGCGACCGAGCCACCTGGCCCGGCACCGACCACGACGACATCGTAACGATGATCGGGAACGAGGTCTGGATGGAGCAAAGCAGTCGACCTGCCTTCTGGCCGGGCTCTAGTCCGCGGACTTCACCTCCGGCAGGAGTTTCTCGACGGCCGTCACGAACACCTGTTTATCCTGATAACCGGTGTAGCGCGCCGCGATCTTGCCATCGGGGGTGATGAGAAACGTGGTGGGAATGGCGGTGAACCCGCCGTAACTCCTGACCAGGCCATCGCTGCCCATGGCGGCGATGTAGTTGATCCCCATGTGATGGGCGAAGCGGCGGACATTTTCCTCGCGGTCACCCACCGCGACCCCGATGATCTGCAACCCGCGCGGCCCGTACTCCTGCTGCAGATCGATGAAGTGGGGGATCTCGAGGACGCACGGTTTGCACCAGGTGGCCCAGAAGTCGAGGATGAC
The DNA here is from genome assembly GCA_963823555.1 of Candidatus Eiseniibacteriota bacterium. Taxonomy (GTDB): domain Bacteria; phylum Eisenbacteria; class RBG-16-71-46; order CAVPCR01; family CAVPCR01; genus CAVPCR01. The sequence goes on from CAWGMA010000001.1 coordinate 2,071,545, forward strand.
GATGCGTCCGCGGTGCTCCTTCAGGCGCACCGCGGAGCCGTCGAGAGCCGTGAGCGCAAAGTCCTCGGCCCGCGAACCGACCGCCCCCTTGGGACCCGAGCCGCCACAACCGACCAGGGCCACCAGGAGAAGGGTCAAGAGAGAACCTGCGGGCGAAGGGGCACGCACTCGCTGGTGCCGCATCGGGGTCTCCTCCGGTCCTCGAGGGCCCGGGGGCCCCGGGCCTCAGCGGAAACAGGGAACTCGATCGCGCCACGGGTCCGGATGGCCGGGCCCGGTCTCTGCGTCGGGTCGGAGCGGTCCCCGCAGGGGGGAATCGAGGCGAGGAGGGAACCCTGGACCCGGCCAGAGGTTTGGTATCATAGCCGGCTCGTGGGTCGCCTACAACCAGACCCATGCTGCTCCGCGCCGCCGGCGGAGCCGATCCACTATCCCCAAGATAAGGACCATCGCCGATGCCGCCAGTCGCATCGACTCTCGCGAAGAGCACCGAAGCCAACGCCGAGCGTGGTGGCCGAGCATCCTCCTCCCGCGTCCATGGAGCCGAGGGGATCGCGCTCCTCGCAACCACCGCGATCCTCCTCGCCCTGGTCCCGAGCGGGATCCGCGCCGCCGAAGACCCGGCGGAGGAGGCGGATCCATTCGCCCCGCCGGCTGTCGTGCACGTGGCCGTCGATCAGCCGATCGCGGCAGTGCGTCCCGGGGGTCGAGTGCGAGCGGCGCTGCAAGTGACGATCGATCCGACCTGGCACATCAATGCCAACCGGCCCTATGAGGACTTCCTCATTCCCACCGAGGTCCTGCTCGATGAGGGCGCACCCGCCGAGATCGCCGAGATCCGCTACCCGGAGCCCCATGATGTCGAGCTCTCCTTCTCCGAGACGCCGATGGCCGTCTACGAGGGCGATCAGCAGATTGGAGTCGAGCTCTGGATCCCGGACGGCACCCCCGATGGCAAGATGACGGTCACCGGCATCTTCACATCGCAGGCCTGCAACGACCAGATGTGCATGCCGCCGGCGGATGCGCCGTTTGCGATCGATGTCGAGGTGAGCTCGACCGGAGAGGACGTGGTCGCCACGAGCGGTGCCAGCGATCTGTGGGCATCCGGCGCCGGTACGGCAAGTGCCGGACCGGCCACCCGCGCCGCCCCCGCGGCGACCGGCGAGTTCGACACCTCGCGCGGTCTCCTGGTCACCTTCCTCCTCGTCTTCCTCGGTGGCCTCGCCTTGAACCTCACACCTTGCATCTACCCGATGATCCCGATCACGATCTCGATCTTCGGCGCTCAGGGTGGCGGCCCGCGGCGGGCGCTCAAGCTCGCCATCTTCTACGTCATCGGCATGGCGATCACGTACTCGCTCCTCGGCACCATGGCTGCCTTGACCGGCAGCCTTCTCGGCAGCGCGCTCCAGAATCCGATCGTTCTCGTCTTCGTCGCGCTGGTCATGGTCGGACTCGCGCTGTCGATGTTCGGCCTCTACGACATCGCGATTCCCGACAGCTTGAGTCGTCTCGCGAGCAGCAACCGCCAGGGCGCCATCGGCACGCTGTTGATGGGCATGACGGTCGGCATCATCGCCGCGCCCTGCATCGGGCCGTTCGTGCTCGGCCTCCTCACCTATGTCGGCGCCACGGGCAGTCCGGCGCTCGGATTCTCGCTCTTCTTCGTGCTCGCTCTCGGGCTGGGAGCGCCGTTCCTCGTCCTGGCCACCGCCTCCGGCAGCCTGTCGGCGCTGCCACGTTCCGGCAGCTGGATGATCTGGGTCAAGAAGATCTTCGGGTTCATCCTTCTTGGAATGGCGGTCTATTTCCTCACCCGCTCCGACCGTCTGATCCCCGAGAGCCTCTTCTTCCCGCTCTGCGCCGCGATCGCCGTCGCCGCCGCCCTCAAGCTCTGGATCTTCGATCACACGCGGACGCCGTGGGCGGCCTTCTCGCGGATCAAGATGATGACCGGGATCCTGTGCTTGCTGGTGGCAGCCGGTCTCATGGTGGCTCCGCGGTTTCTCACCCCACCCGAGGGCATCGCCTGGACCGACTACGACGAGGAGGCGGTGATGGCCGCGGCGAGCGCCGGACGCCCGGTGATCATCGACTTCTCGGCCGCCTGGTGCATCCCCTGCAAGGAGCTCGATCACCTCACCTTCGCCGCGCCCCCGGTCGTGGAGCGCGCTCGCGATTTCGTGACGCTCAAGGCCGACCTCACCGATAGCCGGTCACCGGCGGTGAAGGCGCTCAAGGACCGCTACGGCGTCCGTGGCGTGCCGACGGTGGTCTTCCTCCTGCCTGACGGCAGCGAGATCGAGCACTTGCGCTTCACCGGCGTCATCTCTCCGGAGGAATTCCTCGAGAAGATGCAATACGCCCTCGATCAGAACGAATCGGGGGAGGCCTAGGAAGAAGCTCGTGGAGCTCAGCGCAGGCAAGTACCTCCCGGTCCTTCGTGCGATGGCTCTAGCCGCTGCCATGCTCCCCGGGGCGCAGGCTGAAGCGCTCGGGGTGGAGTCTGACGCATCCCCCGACACGACGACCATGGCTGCGGCCAGCCCGGCAGGCACGGCTTCAGACTCCGCGCTGGCGGTGATCGCGCGGCTCGAATTCGGGCGCACCGCGAGCCTGGCCGATCTCGAGCCGCTCCTGGCCGACCCGTCGGCCGAGGTCCGCATCCGGGCTGCGCTCGCCATCGGGCGCCTGGCTCCGGCGGGGGCCGCGGCCCCACTCACCGCGACCCTTGGCGATCCCGAGCCTGCGGTGCGCTGGATGGGGGCCTTTGCCCTCGGCCAGACGGGGGATCGGGAAGCCCTCGCACCTCTCGTCACGGCCACCTCCGATGCCGAGCCCAAGGTAGCCGCTCAGGCCGCCGACGCGTTGTCGCGACTCCACGACCCGATAGCCGGAGCGACCCTTGCCCGCCTCCTGTCTGCTCCGGAGCCGCGAGTTCGGCGTGCCGCCGCGCTCGGGCTCTCGCGACTGGCGGATTCGACGTACGCCGGGGCCCTGGCTTCCGCCTTGAGGGTCGAGAGCGATGCGCAGGCGGTTGCCGGTCTCCTCGAGGCTCTCGAGAAGATGCCGCGCCAGACACCGGCTGCTCTTCTGGTACCTCAACTCGAGTCTTCGTCTCCTCTGGTGCGCGCTCCAGCGGCACGCACGCTGGGCAAGACGGGCGATCGCGCCAACGCCACCTCGCCTCTCGTCTCAACCCTCGCCGATCGCGAATGGCGCGTGCGCGTCCATTCGGCTCGCGCACTGGGTGAGCTTCGCGCTCGCGGCGCCGTGGAACCGCTGATCAAGCTCCTCAAGGACCCGGTTCATCACGTGCGCGAGTCGGCTGCGGTCGCCCTCGGCGAGATCGGGGACGAAGCGGCCACCGAGCCTCTCGTGCGTGCGAGCACGGATGATTCCCCGGGCGTGAGGCGAGCGGCCGTCACCGCCATCGGCGCCATCCTCGGTGCCCGCAGCCGAGCCACGCTCACGACGCGCATGGAGGACTCCACACCGCAGGTCTCCGCGGCCGCGCTGACCGCACTGGGCGGGGCCGCCGGGGCGGATGCCATCCCGCGAGCGATCGAGCGCACCGATCCCGGGCAACCATCTCTGATGCGGCTGGCGGCGATCGGAGTACTCGCCGAGGCCGGACTCCCGGAGACCAATGCCATCCTGCGCGGTCTGGTGACCGATGAGGACTGGGTCATCGCCGCGACGGCGGCCGAGGCCCTGGCCGAGAACGGAGACCACGAGGCCGAGGATGTCCTCCTCGAGACGGCTGCCCGGAGCGCCGACTTCGAGGCGACCGAGGCCCGGCTCGCCGCCATGGGCGCGCTCGGCCGGATCGGCACCGAACGCGCGAGCGGGATGCTCTTGCGGGCACTCTCCGACCCCGATCCCCGGGTGCGTACGGCCGCCGCCGAATGCACCGATTCGCTCGCCGCGCGCGGTGTTCGACTCGATCAGCGCCTGCGCTCTGCCGTCAGCGCGGAGCAGAAGCGACTCGCCGCCGGGGAACGCCGGCCGGCCGCACCCCTGGGTCCCACGCCGGCCGAGTTCCCACCGATCCCTCCACCCCGGGAACATGAGGCCCGCCTCATCACGCCGCACGGAAACATCATGATCACGCTCTTCACCGATGTCGCCCCGGTCGCGGTCGCCAACTTCGTGCGCCTGGCTCGGGGTGGGTTCTACGATCGCGGCGTCTTCCATCGGGTCGTACCGGACTTCGTGGTCCAGGGTGGTTGCCCGCGCCACGATGGCTACGGGGGGCCGGGTTACGCACTGCCCGCCGAGATCTCTCCCGAGGAGTACAGCGTGGGGACCTTGGGCATGGCCGACGCCGGACTCGACACCGCGGGGAGCCAGTTCTTCCTGACGCTCTCCCCCACGCCGCGCCTTGAAGGCCGTTACACCGCGTTCGGGCGCGTCACGGCGGGGCTCGCCGTGCTCGAGCAGATCCAGATCGGAGACTGGTTCCGGGTGGAGATCATGCCGCCTGACAGCGGAGCGCCCGCCGGCGAGGGCGCTAGCGAACGAGAGTCAGACGCGAGGTGACGACATCTCGTCCCGCGGCCAGGCGCAGAAAGTAGACGCCTGAAGCAACTTCCTGTCCCGAGGCGTCCCGGCCATCCCAGCGCAGGGCATGCCGCCCCGGCGCCAGGGACCCCGCCACGAGCGTGCGCACCCGCCGTCCCTGGACATCGATGATGTCGAGCTGCGCCGGCACCGCGCCCCCTTCCGCGCCCGGACCACCGGCGGCGATCGTGATCGGGATCGTGCCTGCCGCATGGAAGGGATTCGGCGATGCCGGCCCGATCGCCGCGCGCAGCGCCGGCGCCCCCTCCGGGCCCTGGCCGATGCCGGCAGCGGTCGTCTCGCCGGCAACGAGGGCGAAGAGGGTCCCGTCGGCGGTGGCGATGAGAAGCATGTTTCCGGATGCCGCGGGTGACGAGCGAATCGGAGCGCCCAGATCGGCGCTCCAGCGCAGGACCCCGCTGTTCACGTCCACGGCATAGAGACGGCCATCGTCGGCCCCGAAGTAGACCTCGTTGCCGGCGATGATCGGCGACGAAGTAACGGTCGAGATGGCGCTTGAATACGGCCGGGCGCTCGCGATCGGCGACCCCACCGCAAAGCTCCACACGGAGCGGCCGTCCGCCCGTGAGAAGGCCTCGACGGAGGCAAAGCCGGATCCGATCACGACGACCGAGTCGCCCACGGCAGGCGCTGAATTCGAATTGCCGACACCGTACGGCGCCGACCACAGCTCGGCGCCGCTTGGCACATCGAAGGCGCGAAGACGGTGGCTACCGAAGTTGTCGCCGGCGGCATAGAGTACGCCGTCGACCAGGGCCGGACTCCGATGGGTCTCCCGCTCATTCGCCGCGCGCGACCACAGCGTGTTACCGCTCGCTCGATCGAGAACGAAGAGTCCTGAATGGAGACCGAGCGCCACATGCGCCGCATCGGCGGCCGGAGCCGAGTGGATCGTCGCCACCCAATCGGCACCGAGACGGCGCTCCCAGAGCAGGGTTCCGGTGGCGGCATCGAGCGCCGCGGTCACTGCCGGGCCACCGACGTAGACGACGCCGTCGGCAACCAGCGGCGAGGTGACATCGAAGCGATCGGCCGGATCGCCGAGCTGTGCCGTCCACTGGAGACCGCCGCTGGCGGCGTCCAGCGCCTCCACGGTACCGGTCGTGGTGATCAAGAAGACCCGTCCCCCGGCGACCGCAGGGGCGCCCTTGACCTCGGCCAGCGTGGGATGGCGCCAGAGCTCGGCGCCGGACAGGAGGTCCAGGGCGACGAGACCGGGAGTCCCGGGATCGGTGGCTGCGCCATGGGCCATGAAGACCCGCCCGTCCGCGGTCACCGGGGACGCCAGTTCGCTGGGCCCGCCCAGATTCCGGGACCAGGCAACGTGGAGCGGCAGCTCCAGCGCGCCTCCGACCCGACCGCTGCCCCCCATGTCGCCGCGGAACTGCGCAAAGGGAGCTCCAGCCGCGCCATCGGGTCGCTCCACGTGCTCGAGGATGATCTCGCGCTCGCTCGTGGCGAGAACGCCGCCAGGACCGCTGAGCTCGACTTCGAGCCTGTAGGCACCCGGACCCGCGGCAGCCCCGTCCCAGGTCGCGGTGTAGCTCCACCCTCCGTCGTGCGTCAGGTCACCGCTCGCGACCACGCCGCCCGGACCGGTCGCGGTGAAGCGGGCGCTCAGATCGGATCCGTCCGTCGCGTAACCCATGGCGCGGATCGGGATCGGTCCGAGCGGATTCAGTCCGCTGGCGGGATCGACCAGGGTCATCCGCGGAGCGATCCCTCCGGTTCGCCGCTCCGCGCTCACCATGCCCGCATCGAGCGTCACGACCCGGAAGCCGCGCGACGTGCGGTCGATCCCCGCCATGCGCAGGGTGCCTGTGTTGAGACTGATGATTCCATCGACGGTGGTGGACCGGTTGGCATGCCAGTGCCCGGAGAAGACAGCGTCCACTCCGAGACTGCGATAGTCATCGATCTCGCGCCGATCCGGCTGGTAATGGGTGAAGATGAGGATCTCCTGGCCGGTCGCAGCGGCGATGTCGTTTTCGAGCCAGAGCCGCTGCGGGAAGCTCCCGTCGAGCGAGGTAGAGAAGACATCGTTGTAGAGGATGAAGTGGTACGGGCCGCGGTCGAAGGAATAGCAGGTGGGCCCGATCAAGCTCTCGAAAGTGCGCACGAGCAGCGAATCGGAGTCGGCATCGTGATCGCCGAATCCGGCATGAACGGCCAGCGGGGGCGCAGCCAGGACCCCGGCGACATGGCCGAGTTGGACCGGAGTTCCGGCATTGACCAGATCGCCGGTGATGACCGCGAACGCCGGATCGGAGGCCAGACTCGAGATCTCGGCGAGAGCCGCGGAGAACTCCGCGGCAGTCACACCGTCATAGACGTGCGCATCGGAAGCATGAACGAAGCAGAAGCGGTCGCTATCGGACGCGGGATCCGCGACCAGGCCGAAGGCGGTCGAATCCACGGCGGCATCGCCGACCCGGTGATAGAAACCCCGCGTGGCGCGATATCCCCGGGGCACCGTGAGGAGAACGAAGCGTGAGACGTCACGCGTGACGGTGCACGAGAAGGTACCGTTGTCCGCACTCGTGAAGACATCGACCCCGTTCGACAACGTCACCCCACCGAGGCCCGGTTCCTCCGGATCCTGCTCTCCGTCCCCGTCCAGGTCGGCGAAGACGACGCCGGTGACGGCCACCTGGGGCACCTGAGCAGCGGCCGGGAAGGAAGTGAGGAGGGAGATCCCCAGGAGAGCGAGGAGGACGAGGCCCACGCAGCGGCGTTCGTGGCTTGAAGCGGTTCGCACTGGCAGCGTGCTCACATGCATCACGCGTTGTCCTCGGGTTCCGGTAACCGATCGCGGTCGCGACCGCTCGCAACACGCTTGAGCGGCGGTGAAGAGACGACCGGGTTGCGGGCGGGCGAATGTCGCCCTGGGACTGCGGTTTCGGGATCAGCCTCCACCCGTGGGGCGGAGCTTCGTTAGCGGTGGGTCCTGGCGGTTTCTTTCGTGGGTACGGGATCTCTGGAAGTCACATTGGAACCGGAACTTGATGACCCCTTGAGTATAGATGGTCGGATCCGCTTCGGCAAGGGGTCGAATGAACGATCCCCGGGCGATAGGCATTTTCCGCGCTCTGGCGCGAGGTCTCGTGACAGAGCCCTGCCGGGGCTTTTCGCCCACCGGCGCAGTTTCTCATGTCGAGATGATGTGGCCACCGCCCAAAAAGCGGGAGGCATCCGCCGCTCGCTCGAGCAGGGATGCCTCCCTCTGGGTTCGGGGTGCCGGATCCGGCACCGATCGGAGGTTACTGCACCGCAGGGAACGCCGCAGCAGGAGCCGCCTTCTGGCTGCCGCCCGCCGGAACGTCGAAACGAGCCTTGATGGAGCCCCAAGTGCTCGACTCCACCGCGGTCGCACCGCGCTCGCGGATGCAGAGGTTGTCGAAGGCCAGGATGCAACCGGGGGTCGAGCCGGCGCCTGCGAACAGGCGGAATCCGGTCATCGGAGCCGTGCTCCCGGCCGCACCACCCTCGAGGTACCAGTCGGTCGGGTTGAAGGTGACCGTCCCCCCGCCCCCGCTGACGTCCGTCAAGCTGACCTGGGTGATGCGGTTGGTGGCGAAGTCGACCACCATGCCCGAGCGGAACCAGTAGTTGATGGGCAGGTTCTGCCATTCGGGTCCCGCGAAGGTCCCGGGGGCAGCGATCTGGACGCCGGCTGCGTCATAGTGCATGAACCCGATGTTGTAGAGCACACCCTCCTGCCCCGTCACCCAGGTATAGATCTGGATGAAATCACCGGTGGCGACGACAGGCGTGGTCTGCCCGGAGAAGCTGCCGATGTTGTTCGAGGCCGGGGGAGTACCGTTGTAGTTGGCGCAGACGTCGAACGTCATCTCCCAGGGTGCGTTGGTGAACACCGCATCATGCTGGGCGCGGGCGTAGTTCGTGCCATCACCAGGTCCGCGACCGGCGACGAAGAAGAGCCCGCCGGTCGGGTTGTCCACGATCCCGTACGGGTTGCCCGTCAAGTAGGTGAACACCTGGAAGTCCACCCCGGACGGGAGGTACCAGCCCTGCTGCCCGGTGAGCGGGAAACCTTCCGGCGCTCCGGCGTAGTTCTCGAAATCAGTGCAGAACTCGGCGCTTGCGTTCACCGCGAGCAAGCTCGACGCGATTGCGATCGCAATCCAGAACATTCCCCGTTGCAATGAGGTCATGCTGCTGCCTCCTTCTGGCGCGTGTATAGGGTCGGCCGAGCGCGGAAGCTCGGAGATTCGGAACCTCCCGGCCCATGAGGTCAAGGCCGGACACGCGGTTTCCTCCCCTGCCCATCCGTGGCTACGAACAGCGGGGGACCCACGAGCCCAACCTCTCCCCCTTTCGTAATTGCCTACTGTAACATATGGTTACAGATTTGTCACGCCCTATCTCGATCCTCCCCTATCTCACCAGGACCATGCGCCGCGCCTCTCGCCGTCCGCCCTGATCCATCTCGTAGACATAGACTCCGCTGGCGACCTGGCGGCCCCCTTCGTCCTGCCCGTCCCAAACCACCTCGTGGTCCCCAGATACCAGCTGATCGTCGATGAGACGGCGGATGCGCCGGCCATGGAGATCCACGATGGTGAGCGTGACCGGGACCGGTGCGCTGCCGGCCACGGTGAAGCGAATGGTGGTCCGGGGATTGAAGGGGTTGGGCCGGTTCTGATCGAGCAAGGCGAGCGGAGGTGCCGGTCGAGGGCTGGTCTGGGCCACGGCGATCGGCCCCGCATCCGGGGCGTTCACCACCGCGGCGAAGGTCTGCGGCCCCGAGGGCACGAGGTGGCCCTCGACCTCGAGCCGCCAGCGACCGGGCAGGGGGTCCGTAACCTCCACCATCTCGCTCGGGTCGCGGCGGTTGATGCCGCGCTCGGCCGGAGCCGCTGGAAAGAGCCGATCCAGCACGAAGGGCCGGTGCACCTGCCCGTCCGGGTCGACCAGGCGAAGATCGAGATCGTTGACCAGGGCCGAGAGGGCGAGGGGTTCTCCCGGCGGATCGTCCCAGGCCAGGACGGCGCGGAGCGGCGCCTGCCCGGGAGGAACGTCGAAGCTACGGACCGCGAGCCCGCCATGATCGATCGCGTCCTCGAGGATCAGACCGCCATCGACGAGGGCCACCGCGGCGCTCGCATCGACGAGCCCGTACCCGTAGGTATAGTCGGGGCCAGGATTCCCGAGATCCTCGGCCGAACAGGCGAGCAGCGCCTTCATCGCGGCCGGGAGCGTGATCACCCCGCGCTCGGATGAACGCATGCGCTCGAGGACGAGGGCCGCCACTCCGGCTGCCGCCGGTGTGGCCATCGATGTTCCGCAGTAGACCGTGTATCCGCTGCACGAACGCGTCGACGTGATGCCGCGGTCCCCGCCCCGCTGGCAGCCCGGAGCGACGAGGTCCGGCCGCATCCGACCGTCGTCCACGGGGCCCAGGCTCGAGAAGCTGGACACTTCCCCGGTGTCCGAGTCGATCGCGCCGACGACGATCGCGTTCTTGGCGGCGGCCGGAACACCGATCGTGTAGAAGTCCGCACCGCACAGCGCCTCTCCCGAACGTTCGTTGCCAGCCGCCCAGAAGGAGAGGAACGGGCGGCCCAGAGCCCCGGCGGCGATGGCATCGATGAGCCGTGCGGTGTTCTCGTAGTCTCCGAGATAGTCGCAGTCATAGCCGTTCGCAGCGACGTTGGCGCCGATCGAGTTGGAAGCCAGATCGGCGCCGTGCAGGAGAATCGCCTCGCCATAGTTGTCGGCGAGATCCTGTGGATTGTTGTAGAGGCAGATCGGGGAGCAGGATTCGTACGCGTAGGAGATGATGCCGGCACCCGGAGCGACCCCGCGGTAGAGCCCACTCGACGCTGCACCACGACCGGCCAGGGTCCCCGCAACATGGGTGGCGTGAGTGGCCTGCAACCCATCCTCGCCCACGGTCACGCGAGGAGAGAGGTCGGGTTGCGTGGGACAGACCATGCCACCGTCGTAGACGAGGACCTCGACCCCGCTGCCATCGAGGCCGAACGGCGGAGCCTGGACGGAATCGGCGTGGAGCACGCGTCGGACCTCGTCGTTGAGATCCCGGAACCCGGGGGATACAGGTTCGATCCACTTGACGGCTGCGAGCGCGGCGAGACGGGCGACGTCTTGGGGCGAGACGGCAACGATGAGCGCGTTGAGATGTCGGATCTCCCCGCGTACCTCGGCGCCTGCAGCCGCGACCTGGACCGCTCCATCGGCGAGCGTGATATCACCATGGAACTCGACGACGACGGCCGCCTGTCCCCCACCGAGACGCGCGGGAACCGGCGGCAAACGACCGGGCGCCAGGGCGCCGGCCACCTTGTCATCCGCCGACAGCACGCCGAGCCAGGTCACGCCGAGCGCGCTGAGCGTGCTCACATCAGCACCAGGACGCAGCTGCGCCACGAAGGCATTCTCCGGCACGTAACCGGCGAGCACGAGGCCATGCCGAGCGAGCTCGTTGCGCCGAGTTCGGTCAGGCACCGCATCGAGCTGCACCAGGACGCGCAGGCCACCGGGGCCGTGCCTTCCGGCTTCTTCCACGGCCCGGACCATGAGCGCGCGATCGCTCGCCGCATCGGACCCGGGCTGGATGGTACGCGCACGGAGGTGGATGGCCGGCGCGGCCGATCCGGACACCCGAAAGCCGAACAGGCCGACGGCAGCGGCAACGAACGTGACCACGACGCTCTGGTTCCTTCTCACCAGCGCTCCTCATCTCTGGGGTGAATGCCCCGGCCCGGGCGCGAGCGGGCCCAGATCCGTCCGCCGGCGTGGAGGCCGAAAGCCCGGCTGAACCCGAAGCCTCTCAAGCACCTATGGCTGGAGGAACCGGCCTCGGGCGACCCGTGCCGGCATCACGAACGACGGGGCGAGAAGGATGAGGAGCAACTCCGCGGCCAGGGGAAGAGAGCCCCGCCGGCGGGCGGAAACCCGGCTATCAAGGCAAAAGGGGCTTCCCGGAGGAAGCCCCTTGCATCGGTCAGATGGACCTGGCGGCCGTCACTCGCTGCGGAAGACAGCCTTCAAGCTGCCCCAGGTCGTCGGCTCGACGGCGGTCGCGCCCTCGAGCGTGAACTGGGTGACGTAACCGTCATCGCCGTTCGAGGAGCCGGAGGTGGCGTTGGGATTGCCGAGCGCCCACAGCCGGTCGGTGTAGGGCGTCCCGCCCTGGCCGAGGCCGGTGCCGGCCGAATCGAACTGGGTGGTCGAAGCCGGGCCGAAGACCTTGATCTCGATCAGCAGGTTCTGCGCGCCGTTGTACACGAACGCATCCTGGATATCGAGCACGATGTCGAACCCGGAGCCCGAGCTCGAGAGGTTGAGGAATCCATCGAACACGAGCGTCACGTCGGAACCGAGGTTGTCGGCGAAGTTGAGGCTCATGTTGTTCGGACCCGCTGTCGTGTGGCAGAGGCGGATCTCGGTGTCGATGGCATTCGAGACGAACGGACCCCCGGCGCTCTCGTCGACACGGTACGCGACCTGGGTCACGACGCCCGTCAGTCCCTGGAACTGGTCCGCGGCGTACACCTGCTGGTAACGCATCGTCCCCTCGTTGAAGGGGAAAGCCTGGTTGGATGGACCCGGCTGATTCTCGTTGATGTTGGGAATCACGACGGTAGAGGCGATCGCGGGCAAGGACAGGAACATGGCCGCGATGACGAGGACGGTGATGCGCGCACTATTGGACATGGGGGCCTCCCTGGCTATCGATGCGACCCCGCTGCGATGGAGCGAAGCCGCTGGTGGATTCCTTCCTCGGAGGTGCGGGGGGCGGGCCGGGCCCGTCAACGGGCGTGGGCCCGCGATCCGCAGATCAGACTAACAGCGGTTTATACCACATCTTACGGTGCTTCTCAAGCCGTTTCCCACCCCGTCAGGCGAGCGACTCCAGGTATCGCGAGAGGATCCGCACGCCGAACCCGGCGGCTCCTGTCTTCAGGTAGTCGCGATCCTTCTCCACCCACGCGGTGCCGGCGATATCGAGATGCGCCCAGGACCGATCGCCGGCGAAGGGCTTGAGGAAGGCCGCCGCGGTGAGCGCTCCGGCTCCCGCTCGCCCGCCCGTGTTCTTGAGATCAGCCACCTCGCTCTGGATATCGTCGGTGTACTCGTCGAATAGCGGAAGCGGCCAGGCGCGCTCGCCGCTCATGTCTCCCGCCGCGCGCAGCGCATCGATGAGCGTAGGATCGTTTCCGGTAAGACCGCAAGCCACCGTTCCGAGCGCGATGCGACAGGCGCCGGTCAGAGTGGCGATATCGACGATGGCATCGGGTTCGAGTCCGGCGGCGAAGGCGATGCCGTCGGCCAGAATCAACCGGCCTTCGGCGTCGGTGTTCACCACTTCCACCGACTTGCCGGCGAAGGTGAGGAGAATATCGCCGGGCTTGATGGCCGTCCCGCTCGGCATGTTCTCGACGGTGGGGATGACCCCCGTGACCTGGAATGGAAGGTCGAGGATCGATGCGGCCCGGAGCGTACCGAGTACGGCCGCTGCCCCCGACATGTCGTACTTCATCCGTTCCATGTCCTCGCGTGGCTTGAGACTGATGCCGCCCGTGTCGAAGGTCACACCCTTGCCGACGAGGGCCACGTGCCGGCGGCGCCCGCCGGAGGCGCGCCGCTCACCGCGGGGACGATGCTGCAGCACGATGAAACGTGGCGGCTCCGTCGAGCCTTGCGCCACACCGAGGACCCCACCCATCCTGCGCTCGCGGATCCACTTCTCATCGAAGACGGAGACCTTGAGTCGCGTGTCGCTGCCGACACGGACGGCCTCGTCGGCGAGCTTCCGCGGGGGAAGCTGGTTGCCCGGGAGTTCCGCCAGACGGCGCGCCAGATTGGTGCTCTCGGCCACGGTCGCGGCTCGAGCCACCGCCGCGCTCAGCTCGGGCGGCACGGCCCGCGCCCCGGGGTGGAGGAGCCGCACGTCGGCGAGCCTCCCCTTGCCGTTCGCCGCCATGGCCTTCTCGCCGAAGGCGGGCGTGCGGTAGACGGCAAGGACCGCAGCTTCCGCCACGGCCCGCGCCTGATCGGGATCGCTGCGCCGGGAAGCGCCGAGATGAAGGAGGAAGGTCGCCTCGCGGGCCCGGCCCTCGTCGAGCCAGCGCACGACGCGTCCAGTGGCGCGGCGAAGCCTCTCCAGATCGAGGCCCTCCGGCTTGCCGAGACCAACCAGCACGACGCGCTCGGCGCGGATCCGCCCTCGGCCATCGATCACGGTGACCTCACCGAGCTTGCCACGGACATCTCCGGCCTTGAGCCGCGCGGCGATGGCACCATCGAGAAGCCCATTCACCGCCACCGTCCAGGGCGGCTGACCTTCGCTCTGTTCGAGAACACCGAGCACCAAGGCCTCGGTATCGACATGCCCGGGCTCCCCACTCCTGATCTCGATATTCATGATTCCCCCTTGCTCACCGCCGGCCGGACTATCTCTTGGAGACCTGTGGCAACGCTCGTGACAGCGATCATTCGGGCTCATGCTCGTCGGTGAACAGACGGCCGAAGATCGTGCTGACATCGGCATCCGTACCGAGCGACTCGAGGTGCGTGGACAAGCGTCGGCGAATCTCGCCCGTGCGCTCGAGAACTTCTCGCTCCTCGAGCACGCCGCGTTCACAGAGGATTCCGATCATCGCCAGGTTGAAAGCCATACAGCTCGCCATCCATCGCATGAACGAACGCTGGTCATCGGCCTGGCGGGTCATGATCGAGTCGAATTCGGACCCCATCACCTCGCTGACGACGCGCCCGAGCTTGTCGACCTCCTCGCGGAGCTTCTGTACTTCGGATTGAGGCTCTTGTGCCATGCTCTGCCTCATCGCAAGAGCCTGCCGGCTCCCGCATCATGCGTGACCCACCACAACGGCATCGCCTGCGTCGCGCAAGGAAATGACCCTTGGCGACATTCTGGCCGCCATGGAGAATCAAGTCAAGCGACGCGCCGGGCCCGGTCTGCAGCCCTGACCGGCACCCTCGAGCATACCGGCGCTCCGATCATTTGCCTGGCCGAACGGCGGGCGCCACCGCTAACATGATGACTCAGCGCAGCGGAGCGCGGCGGAAGGAGTTCCAAGTGACGGCAACCGGTCTCTCCAATCTGGAATCACTCGACGGCAACAAGTGCGTGCTCCTGTCAGCCCCGCGCGTGCTTGCCGAGAGTGGAACGACAGACGCCGTGCTCCTGGCCGGCGAACGGATCCAGGCGATCGGCCACGAGGCACGGCAGGCCGCTGCCGATGCCCCGCGGCACACATGTCGCGAGATCTCGCTCCCGGGTCTCGTCGTCGCTCCGGGGTTCATCGATGCTCACACTCATCTCGTGCATCAGGGTTTTGGTCTGGCCCGCCCCGAGCTCGGTGACCTCAGCTCTTCGGCCGACGTCCTCGCCCGGGTGGCCGCCGCGCTGGAACGACATGATCCGGATCGCGCCCTGATCGGCGAGCACTGGGATGACGGCGCGTGGATGCCTGGGGATCGCCTCACTCGAGAGGCCCTCGACCGTCTGGCACCGCGCACTCCCGTGATCCTGCGTCGTGTGTGCGGTCACAAGGCCATCGCCAACAGCGTTGCCCTCGACCGTCTGGCAGCGGATCCCAGGGGCGCCCGGTACGCCACGCAGGGGTTCGTCGAGGCGACGACCGGCGAGATTCTCGAAGATGCCGCCATGCGTCTCGCCGAGCTGTTCCCGCCAGGTGCGGATGAAGTGGCGCAAGCCCTGGAGCTCGCCCTGGCGCATGCCGCCCGCCTGGGCGTGACTTCAGCCCACGATATCGTCAACCGGCACGCCCTGCGCGCGCAGATGGCCGCTCGCGCCCGGGGAGCGCTCACCCTCCGCATCACAGCCTATGTCCCCCTGGACCATCTCCCCGCCCTCGAGATGCTCGGGATCATGAGCGGGCTCGGTGATCAGTTCTTCCGCCTCGGCGGCGTCAAGCTCTTTCTGGACGGCTCGATGGGCGCGCGCACGGCTGCGCTCCGGAATCACTATGCCGACCGCCCCGATACGTGCGGCACCCTCCTCATCGACGAGGAAACCCTCACCCCGCTCCTCCGTCGCCTGGACGCTCTGGGCATGACGGCCGCAATGCACGCCATCGGAGACCGCGCCATCGCCGCCGCGCTGGCCGCGCTCGAAGACCTGGGCTCCGAGCAGGTACGTGCGCGCGGCCATCGGCTCGAACATCTCGAACTCCTTCCCGACGACCTTCTCGCGCGCATGGCGCGCTCGGGTGCGATCGCGTCGATGCAGCCCAACTTCGTCGCCCGCTGGGCGGGGTCGGGCGGCATGTACGAGCGCGCGGTGGGCCCCGCGCGCCTGGCCGCCATGAATCGGTTCCGGAGCCTCCTCCAGCGCGGGGTGCCCCTCGCCTTCGGCTCGGACTCGATGCCGATGGGGCCCTTCCTCGGCCTCGCCGGCGCGGTGAACCATCCGATCGCAGCCGAGCGACTTTCCCCCGTGGACGCCCTTCTCGCCTACACGCGTGGCGGAACGTGTGCGGCGAGGCAAGATCAAGTAACCGGCGTTATCGCCGCCGGTCGGCTCGCTGATCTCGTTGTCATTCAGGGTGACCCATTGGATGGCGGCCGCCTCGAGAATTGCCGCGTCGCGGCCACGATCGTTGGCGGACGCACCGTCTTCGCCGACCACGCGCTCCTGGCCACAACCCAGGCCGGCGCCGCGATCGCCCCATGAATCCGGCCGCAGAGGAACGTGCGGCCGTCGAGCTTCGCCTGGCAGCCGAGCGCATCTGCACCCTCATCCTGACCGCCGACTATCCCGAGATCGACATCGAGATCGAGAAGGCGAATCTCAAACGGCGCGTGCGGGCGCTCTTCCCCGACAAGGTCGGGCTCTACGAGATGATCTACGAAAGCCGGTTTCGCCGACTGTGGGAGCAGTGGCGGGAGCCGCGGCGAGCCCCTGAGCGCGACTAGGCTGCCGGACGCAATGGACCGCCCGGGGGCTTCTGCTCGAGATCCTTGGCGCCTGCTCGCTTCACACCGCCACCCATCTTGCCGGCTTCCTTCTCGCTGTACACAGGCAGGCGGATGAACATCTCGGCGCCTCCCGCGGCGTTGCCGGTCGCCACGATCGTGCCACCATGGTTGTGGACGATCCGGTAACAGACCGCGAGGCCGAACCCGTGACCGTTCGGCTTGGTGGTGAACCACGGTTCGAAGATGCGGTCGCGGATCGCGGGCGGGACACCAGGGCCGCCGTCGCGAACGCGAATCTCGATCCAGCCGCTGCGCGTCCGGGTCTCGACGCCGATCCAGCGCCCTGGAACCTCGGCCTCCGCCATCGCCTCGGCGGCGTTCTGGAACAGGTTGACGAGGACCTGATTGAACTGTGCGGCGTCGACATTCGCCTCGGGCTCGCCCGGGTCGAGATCGATGAGCCACTCGACGCCGTCGAAGCGGTTCTGCGGGCTCACGAATTCGACCATACGGCGCACCAGCTCGTTCACCTGTTCCCGGCGGCGCTGGGCATCGCGATGCGAGAAGTCCATGAGCCCCTTGGTCAGGCGCGTCATGTCGGCTGCGCGCTCGAAGATGATACGCGCGGCGCGCTTGGCGCGCTCGCCGTGCACCCCCTCCTGGTCCGTGAGGAGCATCTGGGCCCGGGCATTGATCACCTGCAGCACATTCGACAGCTCGTGCCCGATCTCGGCAGCCATCTCCCCCATGGCAGCCATGCGCTCGTTCCAGACCAGATGATCCTGCGCTGCCTTGAGCTCGATGTACCGCGCCGCCGCGTTGCGCACGAGGAGCATGGGTACGAAGAGAAGGAGCAGGCCAAGCGGTCCAACCGCCAGGTAGGAGAGCACCATGAGCGGCGACAGCAGGAAGAGAGCAAGGCTCGTCAGGAGATCATCGAAGTATCCGTAGTTCTGACGCCAGACGCGGAGCACGGGCTGGCCGTCCCAGAGCGCGACCACCGCCGCCACCAGGCCGGTATTGACCGCGAAGTAGACCGCTCCCGCGCTCACGAAGGGCACGAGCGAAGCCGGGCTGCGAAAGTCGATGAGGTGCGCCGGTCCCCCTCCCGCCAGGACCTCGACCCAGCCCGCCGCGGCGATGGTGATCATCATCTGGGCCAGATTGAACAGACCGCGGAGGGGAGGGCGCCGCTGGATGGCGATCGTGGCGATGGCGGCAGCGACCGCCACCACCCATACCGCCTGATCCGGTCCGAGGATGAACAACGCCGCGTAGTTCATGGTCGAGGCCATGCTCGAAGTGGCTCGACCCGTCACGGTCGGCAACCACAGCATCTCGGCGAGCACTGTGGCCACGAGCCAGATGAGAAGGGTCTCGACCCCCACCGGGGCCAGGACGACCGCACGGTGGCCCAAGGCGATCAAGGCCGCGACGAGAAAGACAGCGGCAATGAAGCCCTTCGCCACGCGCCGGGAGGGGGGGGGCGGTTCGGAGGGCGGCCAGGCCTGCGGGGCGCCCTGCGCCGTCCGCTCGTCGGTCATCGCCGGCGACCCCTCCCATCCTGCTTCCGGCCCCGCCCCTGGACCGGCTTGGACCGGCGAGCCCCACGCGTGGGCGCGGAGACCGCGGGACGACTGCCGGTGAGGAAATCGACAATGGCCGGGATGTCATCCATGACGCGGAACAGCGCGAGGTCCGACTGGCTGATCATGCCGCGCCGGGCCACTTCTTCATGCAGCCAGTCGACGAGTCCGCCCCAGTACCGGCTGTCATAGAGCACGATCGGCATGGGCTTGATGCGCTGGGTCTGCACCAGGGTGATCGACTCGAAGAACTCATCGAGCGTGCCGAACCCGCCGGGCAGGATGACGAAGGCCTCTGCATACTTGACGAACATCACCTTGCGCACGAAGAAGTAGCGGAAATCGATCGGCAGGGTGGCGTACGGATTCGGCTCCTGCTCGAGCGGCAGTTCGATGTTGAGCCCCACCGAGACGCCGCCGGCCTCGGCGGCTCCGCGGTTCGCCGCCTCCATGACGCCGGGGCCACCGCCGGTGATGACTGCGAACCCGCGCTCCGCCAGCCCCCGAGCCAGCTCGCGGGCCGCCCGGTAGTGAGGATGTCGCGCCGCGGTTCGGGCCGATCCAAAGATGGAGACGGCCCGCCCGACGCGCGCCATCTCCTCGAATCCCTCGGTGAACTCGGCGAGGATGCGGAAGAGCCGCCAGGTGTCTTCATGGGTGAAGTCGTCGATAAGGTACTGCCGCTCGATCATCCCTCTCTCCTCATGGTCGCGGGGCGGTTTGCTCCCCGGGACCTGTGTCTCCGGCGAGAACACGGAGATCGGAGTCCCTCTGCATCAAGTTGAGACAAGGGCGACGGCGGCCGCCTCGGATGCTCTCCCGATCTCGTTTTCGGCCATTGGCCCCAGGACCCTTAAGCCTGGCGCGCCGTGGGGACGCCCGCGGCGTGCCAGAGCCTACTCCACGAGGTCGCCGGGTGCTGCCTGGCGGGGCTCCACACCGGGGGTCGACGAGCGACCCACCAGCGCATAGAGCACGGGAAGGACGAAAAGGGTGAGGAACGAGGAGGACAGTACGCCGCCGATCACCACCGTGGCCAGCGGACGCTGCACCTCGGCCCCGACGCCGGTGTTCACCGCCATCGGCACGAAGCCGAGACTCGCCACCAGGGCGGTCATGAGGACGGGCCGCAGGCGCTCGGCCGCCGACTCCTCGATCGCCGGACCCAGAGGGCGACCGCGAGCCAGGTGCTGGCGAATCGTCGATACCAGCACCATATCGCCGAGCACCGCCACTCCGGACAGGGCCACGAACCCCACCGCCGCCGAGATCGTGAACGGCATCCCACGCAGCCAGAGCGCGAGGATCCCGCCCACCGCGGCGAACGGCACGCCGGTGAACACGCGCGCCGCATCGAGAACACGGCCGTAGGTGGCGAGGAGAAGAAGGAAGATGAGCCCCAGGGCCAGCGGCACGACGAGCACGAGCCGCGCCCGAGCCCGCTCGAGGTGCTCGAACTGCCCGCCAAAGCGCACGTAGTACCCGGGTGGAAGATCCACCTGGGCTTCGATCGCCCGCTCGACCTCGGCGACGAAGCCGGCCGATGTCGCGACCGCGCACGTTGGACTGGACGACGATGCGGCGCTTGCCCCACTCGCGGTTGATCGTCGACGGTCCCTCCGCGAGCCGGATCTCGGCCAGGGTCCCGAGCGGCACGCGATCACCACTGGAACCGACGACGAGCATGCGCCCAATGGCCTCGGGGTCGGCGCGGTTGGCTTCATCGACGCGGACGGCGATCGGGAACCGGCGCTCACCCTCGTGCAGCACGCCGACCTTGCGTCCGCCGATGGCCTCGACGATGTCGAGCACCTCGCGGGCGGAGATGCCGTGGCGCGCGATCGCCTCGCGGTCGACCTCGACCTCGAGAGCAGCGGCTGGCCGGTGATCTGCTCGGTGCCGACGTCCGCGGCCCCCGGGATGCCACGAACCACCCCCTCGATCTCCTGTGCCTTGGCCGTGAGGACGTCGAGGTCGTCGCCGAAGAGCTTGATCCCCAGATCGGCGCGAATGCCCGCGATCATCTCGTTCACCCGCATCTCGATCGGCTGGGTGAAGACCATGCGCATGCCCGGGAAGGCGCCGAGCTCGGCCTCGAGCGCTTGCACGAGCTCGTCCTGGGTTCGCGCTCGCGTCCACTCGCTGCGCGGCTTCAAGCGTCATGAAGATGTCGGAGAGCTCGATGCCCATCGGATCGGTCGCCACCTCCGCCGGTGCCGGTGCGGGTCCAGACCGCTCGCATCTCGTCGGGAAAGGCCTTGAGCAGCGCCTGCTCGATCCGGGTGCCGTAGCGCACCGACTCGTCGAGCGAGACCCCGGCCAGCCGGACAGTGTTGATGACGATCGTGCCCTCGCGAGAGCCGGGGCATGAACTCGCCGCCGAGGCGCGTCGCGAGCAGCGCCCGCAACCAGGACGATGAGCCCGGCGCCAGCGAGGACGGCGCGCGGCCGGCGCGAGCGCGTGGCGGAGCGCGGGCCGATAGAGTCGCTTGAGCCACTCGCACGAGTCGGCGCTCCCCCTCGGGGCCGTGCCGCGGCAGGACAACGCGCGGCGAGCACCGGCATCAGCGTCAGCGAGAGGAGCAGCGAGCCCAGGAGCGCGAAGATCACCGTCAGCGCCATCGGCCGGAAGAGCTTGCCCTCGATGCCCTCCAGGGTCAGGATCGGCAGGTAGACGATCATGATGATCAGCTCGCCGAACATCGTCGGCGTGCGCACCTCGAGCGCGGCGTCCGCGCACGACTCGCGTCGCGCGATCGATCGCTCGCTGTCTCCGGCCAGCCGCCGCACCGCGTTCTCGACCATGATCACCGAGCTGTCGACGATGAGACCGAAGTCGATCGCGCCGAGGCTCATCAGGCTGCCGGCGATCCCGGATCGCAGCATCAGGTTCGACGGCGAACAGCATCGAGAGCGGGATGGCCGAGGGCGACGATGAGCCCGGCCCGGAGGTTGCCGAGGAAGGCGAAGAGCACGGCGACGACCAGGAGCGCGCCCTCGAGGAGGTTCTCGCGCCACGGTGTGGAGCACCTGGTCGACGAGGTCGGTGCGGTCGTAGACCGTCGTCGACCGTCGACACCGGCGGGCAGGCTCTTGCGCGATCTCGGCCAGCCGCGCCTCGAGCCGTCGCGGTCACGTCGCGGCTGTTCTCGCCCATGAGCATGAAGCCGAGACCGAGCACGACCTCGCCCTGGCCGTCGGCGGTGACGGCGCCGCGCCGGATCTCGTGGCCCTCGACGACCTCGCCCGAGTCGCCGACCCGGATCGGCACGCCGTCGTCGGGCGGCGACGACGATCGTTGCCGATCTCGTCGGGCGCGGTGACGAGGCCGATACCCTGCACCGAGGTTCGCCTGCCCGCCTGCGATCGACCGTGCCGCCGCCGACGTTGGCGTTGTTCGCGCTCGAGCGCCGTCGACCACGTCGGCGAGCGTGAGCCCGTACTTGGCGAGATCGCAGCGGGTCGATCAGCGACGTGGAACTGGCGCTCGTCGCCGCCCCAGGAGTTGACCTCGGCGACGCCCGGCACCGCGCGCAGCTGCGGCTTGATGATCCAGTCGTGCAGCGTGCGCAGCTCGGCGAGGCGTCTGGCCCGCTCGCCGTCACCAGGTAGTGGAAGACCTCGCCGAGCCCGGTGGCGACCGGGCCCAGCTCCGGGCGCTCCCGCTCCGGGCAGCTCCACCGCCTGCAGCCGCTCGCTCACCACCTGTCGGGCGAGGTAGATGTCGGTGCGCGTCGTCGAAGATCGCGGTCACCTGCGACAGGCCGAACTTGGAGATCGAGCGCACCTCGGTGAGGCCCGGCAAGCCCGCCGATCGCCTGCTCGACCGGGAAGGTGATCTGCTGCTCGATCTCGAGCGGCGCGAGGCCCGCGCGCCGGTGTGTTGATCTGCACCTGCACCGGCGTGGTGTCGGGAAAGGCATCCAGGTTGAGACGCGCGAAGGACACCGCGCCGGCGAGCGCGATGGCGAGCCAGCCCAGAATCACCGCGGTCTGGTGGCGAATCGACCACCGAATGATGGAGACCAGCATCCCCCGGCCTAGCTTTCGCGCCGGATGGGAGGCCCGATCTCGCAGCAGCCGGCCCCGATCTCCGCCTTCAAGATCTCGGTCTTCAGGAGGAAGCTACCCACCGTGACCACTTCCTCCGCGGGGTGCACGCCGACGACGGCGATCCAGGAGGGATCGCTTCCTGATCGTCCCGCCCGGACGTGGCGCACCTCGTATTCATCGGCGGCGTGGCGGACGAATACGAGATGGGCCCCCTTCACTTCCTGCAGAGCGTCGCGCGGCACCAGCACCGATTCGGCGTCCGATTCAATGAATATTCGCGCTCGCACGTAACTATTCGCCCGGAGCTGGCCGTTCGGGTTGGCGATGCGGGCGCGCGCGCGCGCGGTCCGGGTCGCCGGGTCGATGACAGGCGCGACATAGCTCAGCACCGTCTCGAATCCGGCTCCGGCTTCCGGCCGTCCTGCTCCCGGCGCCTCGATCATCACGCGCTGGCCGGGAACGACATGGGCGGCATCGGATTCCGGGACGTCGATCTCGAGCCACAGGACGGAGGTATCGATGATCTCGAAGAGCGTCTCCTCGGGGTCGACGAGCTTGCCGAGAACAGCGTCCCGGCGTGTCACGACACCGGAGATGGGAGCGAGGAGGGAATGTTGACCCTGGATGCCCGTCCCGGCATCGGCCAGCGCGAGCGCCGCCGTCAGGGCCTCGACCTCGGCCCGCGCCGCGGCCGACTCCTCCTCGGCCAGCTCGACGGCGCGGCGCGAGCTCACTCCCTTCTCGTGCATTGCGGTCTCGCGCCGGTAGGCGGCCTCGGCCACCGCGGCCCGGGAGCGCGCGGCGGCGAGACGCGAGACGTCGGCCGCGACTTCCGCGCTCTCGATCACGGCCAGGGCGGCGCCGCGCTTGACCCGGGTGCCGACGTCGGCCTTGATCTCGCGTACCACGCCGGCGGCGCGCACGTTGATGATGGCGGTGCGAGCCGGATCCGCCACCAGCACCGCGGTCGCCAGGATCGACTCGGGTCCGGCGGCGGGTGCGGCCCGCGCCGTTTCGAATCCCGCGGCCTCGGCTGCTCCCGGCACCTGCATGTGGACCCGCGATCCGTCCTCGGGTGGGCCTCCGCCCGGGGAGGATGCCGGCGCCGCCATCCCGGGCGGGGGCTGGATCCGGCCGGGGTGGCAGATCGGGCACACGGATTCGGGCAACCGATGCTCGGCGCACCAGTCGCCAGCATCCTTGAAGCCGGCGATCAGTTCCGGATTGCATAAAGTGCAGCTCGATTCGGGAACACCGTGTCCGGCACACCAATCGGCGGCGTCGCCGGCCATCGGCACAGGCTCCGCGGCATGCGCCGCGTGATCGTGTCCGGTCTCGCCGGCATCGCCGGCCGCGCCGCCTCGTTGCGACGATCGCTCGCAGGCGGCCAGGGCGACCACGAGAAAGAGCAGGAATACGCGTGTTCTCATCCCAACGTCTCCTGTTTGGGGCTTTTTTGTGCTCGGTCATCGGACGCAGGTCGCAACCGATGACCATCGGCTCGATGTGGGGAGGAGCAGGAGAACGCTAAGAGCGGGGCGGACGGTCGGGCAGGACGGCGGGAGCCTCAGGGAAGGAGGCGCGGGTGGCCGGATGGGCCGTCGTGATCTGGGGCGCAAAGGCGTCGGGCAGACTGGGGAGCGCACCGCTCTGCAGCTGGGGCTGGCAACACGGGCGGGGGCAAGCGGTGCAGTCCTCTTCCGGGCAGCAGTCTCGATCCGATCCACGGTCCTCGCCGGTGGATAGCTGCACGCCGTGGTTCGCACCTGCCGGCCCGGGCGTGGAAGCGGGCTCGGCACCACTCACCGTCGCCGCCAGGACGATGACCGGAATCACCGCCAGGAGGGCCATCCGGACGAGCGGATCGGCACCGGGCATCCAGGAGGAGCATGTGGGCTTGCGGCGAGGCATGGGGAGATACTACCAGGGCATCCGTGGCTATCCAACCCCCTCGCCCCTACCCTCTCGGCCGCCCGCCCGGCGACATGGATGGCGCTGGCGGGTCTCCTGGCACCGGTCATGCACGGGACAAGGGACTTTTGCGGGTCTACTGCCGCAGCCGCTCCCTATCCCTGGAGGAACCGCGTCATGCCGAATACTCAGAACCCGCGGCGCCGCCGCCGCTTGCTGCTCATGGCCGCGGTCACGGTGGCCGTGATCGTGCTTGCCCTCACCACTCGCAAATCGCACGCCGACACTGCATCCGGCAGCGGCTATCAGGGGTGGGGGCCGGTCATCGGGGTCGGGGTGGATCCCGATCAGGTCCACTTCGGCCTCCGCTTCGACGCCGGCGAGATCTCCAACCGCCTCAATCTCCGTCCCGGAGTCGAGGCTGGCGTGGGCGACAGCCGCTTTCGCGGTTCGTTCTCGATCGACGCCCTCTACCATTTCCGCGATCAATGGGATGTCTGGCAGCCCTATGCCGGTGGCGGACTGAGCCTCGGTATCATCGACCGCAACCAATCCGATTCCCCACTTGGGGACAGCGGTGATGCCGAGGTCGAGCCTGGGCTCAACCTGATCGGCGGCGTTTCGAGGGAGTTGAAGAGCGGCAACCGCTTCCTGACCGAACTTCGCTTCGGCATCGGCGAGGCGCCGGATCTGGGCCTGGCCGTGGGCTGGATGTTCCGCTAGGCGAGACTTCGAAGAGGCTACAGGCGGTAGACGTCCCCGGCACGCGTATGCTCGACGATCGGCCGGCGGGTGCTGGATTCGGGGGCGGAGCTCACAGGCCTGGGCATCGGTCCGGCCACGCCAGGCGCTACCGGGGCGTGGCGGCGAGCAGGCATGATCCAGCCGAGGCAACGCTCCAGAAGGCTATGGGGCATCTCGGGCGAGCGATCGTCGACCATCGTCTTCTCCTCATGATGACGGGTGTGGATTCGATCGCGCTGACTATGCAAGTTTGATTCCGCAGAGGTTCATCTCCGCGGAACAAAGAAGATCGGGCCTCCGCCGCAAGGTGGAGGCCCGATCTTGCTTCACTCTGGGTCGTTACGGCCGACGCCAGGACTACTCGACGGTCCAGGTCTCCGGCCCGCGAATCAGTTTCTCGAGATCGCCGGCACTCCGCGCCGAGACCTCATCGATCTGCTTGTGAATCGCTCGCCCGAGCGTGGGCAATTCCACCCGCCGGAAGACTCCGATCGGGAACGGAAACTCCGGCGGCACCATCCGGCTCAGGATGTACGCCACGGTCGCGTCCGGGTCATCCTCGTCATGCACCAGGAGATCGTCGGGCGGACTCCCCGGCGCGAACTCGACCACCTCGAGCCGCGTCCCCTTGAGCCGGATGCCCTTGTTCATCTCCTTGCCGAAGATGAGCGGCTTCCCGTGCTCGAGGGCGATCGTGCGGTCGTCGCGCACCGCCTTCTCGGTCATATCGAGGAAGGCGCCGTCGTTGAACACGTTGCAATTCTGCAAGATCTCGACGAAGGCCGAGCCCTCGTGACGAGCCACGTGAGTCAGCGTCTCCTTGAGATGCCCCGGGAACACATCGACCGTGCGCGCCACCATGGTGGCCTCGCAACCGAGCGCGAGCGAGATCGGGTTGAACGGCCGATCGAGCGAGCCGAAGGGGGTGGACTTGGTTCTCTGGCCCAACACCGAGGTCGGGGAATACTGCCCCTTGGTCAGCCCGTAGATGCGGTTGTTGAACATCAAGATCTTGAGATCGATGTTCCGCCGCAGGGCGTGGATCAGGTGGTTGCCGCCGATCGAGAGCGCGTCTCCGTCACCCGTGGCAACCCAGACCTGGAGGTCGGGATTGGCGATCTTGATACCGCTCGCGATGGCCGGCGCCCGCCCGTGGATGGTGTGGAAACCGTAGGTGTTCATGTAGTAGGGGAAGCGGCTCGAGCAGCCGATGCCCGAGATGAACACGAACTTCTCGCGCGGAATCCCGAGTTCCGGGAGAACGGTCTGCACCGCCTTGAGAATCGAATAGTCCCCGCACCCGGGGCACCATCGCACCTCCTGGTCGGAGACAAAGTCCTTGCGGTTCAGTGGCTGGCTCGTCGCCGTCATCGTGCTCATGACCCCTTGCTCCCCACGGCGAGCACCTCGTCCGCTCGCTGCTTGATTTCCTTCACCTTGAACGGTCGGCCCTGGACCTTCGCGTAGCTCGCGATGTCGATGAGATAGCGAGCGCGGAGCAGGAAGGCCAGCTGACCCATGTTCATCTCCGGAACCAGGATCCGGTGATAACGCTTGAGCACCTCGAGCGTGTTGCGGGGCATCGGGTTCAGATAGTGGAAGTGAGCCCGCGCCACCTTCTTGCCCTCGCGCTGCAACTGCTCGAAAGCACCGACGATGGCGCCCTCGGTCGAGCCCCAGCCCAGAAGGAGCAGGTCTCCCTCGGCCGCTCCCTCCACTTCGAGGAGCGGGATGTCGTTGGCGATGCCGGCGACCTTGTCGGCCCTGAGATGCGTCATCTCCTCGTGATTGAGCGGATCGTAGCTCACGTTGCCGCTGCCGCTGTGGTGCTCGAGGCCACCGATGCGATGCTCGAGTCCGGGGGTGCCCGGCCGCACCCAAGGGCGCGCCAGGGTCTGCGGATCACGCTGGAACGGCAGGAAGCCCTCTCGATCCTCGCGGAACTGGACCTTGTACTCAGGGATGTCAGCCAGGTTGGGCACCTTCCACGGTTCGGCGCCATTGGCCAGGTAGCCGTCGGTGAGAAGAATGACCGGCGTCATGTACTTGGTGGCGAGGCGTCCGGCCTCGACCGCCATGTGGAAGCAATCGCCTGGCGTCGAGGCGGCCAGGACCGGCATCGGGGCCTCGCCGTGGCGACCGAACAGCGCCATCAGAAGATCGGATTGCTCGGTCTTGGTCGGCAACCCGGTCGACGGGCCGCCGCGCTGGACATTGACGATGACGAGCGGCAACTCCGTGGTCACCGCGAGCCCCATGGTCTCCGCCTTGAGCGCCATTCCCGGTCCGGAGGTCGCCGTCGTGCCCAGGCAACCGGCAAACGAGGCGCCCAGCGCCGCGCCGATGGCCGCGATCTCGTCTTCGGCCTGATACGTGATGACACCCAGGTTCTTGAGGCGCGAGAGCTCGTGGAGCACGTCGGAGGCCGGCGTGATGGGGTAGCTGCCATAGAATATCTGCAGCCCGGCCTTGCGCGCCGCGGTGACGAGACCGAGCGCCAGCGCGTTGTTGCCGGAGATGTTGCGATAGGTGCCCGGCTCGAACCGCGCCGGGCGCACCTCGTAGGTGGTCTGGAAGAGCTCGGTCGAATGCGCGAAGTTGTAGCCCCCGTTCAAGGCCAGCTGATTGGCCTCGATGAGCTCCGGACGGCCGGCGAACTTGCGCTCGATCCAGCGCATGGTGGGATCGAGCGATCGATTGTAGAGCCAGTACATGATACCCAGAGCGTACAAGTTCTTGCAGCGATCGACCGCCTTCTGGCCCTCGGTCTGACGCAGCGTCGAGTTCTCGAGTGCGGTGCGTGTGAGCTTGGTCAACTCGACCTTGATCACGCGAAAGGCGTCGAGCGACTGATCCTCGAGCGGATTGGAGGTGTAGTGAGCGAGCTTGAGATCTTGATCGCGAAACGAATCGGTGTTGATGACCAGGATGCCGTTCGGCTTGAGCTCTGGCAGGTTCACCTTCAATGCAGCGGGGTTCATGGCCACGAGCACATCCGCCTGATCACCAGGGGTGTGGATGTCGTGGTTGGAGAACCGGACCTGGAATCCGGACACACCCGGTAGCGAACCCGCCGGGGCGCGGATCTCGGCGGGAAAATCGGGGAACGTGGCGACATCGTTGCCGGCGATGACCGATGTCGCCGTGAACTGATCGCCGGTGAGCTGCATCCCATCGCCGGAATCGCCGGCGAAACGCACGGTGACGGTTTCGACTTCCTCGACCCTGCGACCGGGGCGGGAAGTTAGCTCGATGCTCATGATCTCCTGATCCTCAAGCGTTGGGGAAACGCCTGCTCATCCCGACCGCTTCAGCGGGACCGGGCCGGGAACGGGGCAGGCATGGCCGCGACATCCGGGGCTCTCCCGAGGACTCGACCGCAAGCCACTCCTTCACGTTCTGATTGCGCCGGCACCCCAGGAGGTTCCCGGCGGGAGCCGGGTGAGACCGGCGGCGGCGCGGGGCAGGCGCCGTCCTCTCGGCAACAGAAGAAGGCGCCCGAGTTTATCACCCGGGCGCCGCTAAGTTCAACGTGCCGGCCGGGCGAGGCCCGACCTGGGTATCAGGGCAACAAGATGACCTTGCGGCTGGCATGGAACGCTCCAGCCTGGGCACTCACCAAGTAGATCCCCGGGGCCACACGCTGGCCGCGGTCGTCCCGTCCATCCCAAGCCATCTCGGCAGCCCGGACGTCGCCCGGGAGCCCGGTAGCCAGGTGACGCACCACACGCCCGTCCACGCTCACCACCATCAGGTCGGCAGCGATCCCCGCCGGGACCTCGACGGTGAACCGGACATCGGCCTGGGCCGGCTGCGGATGCGGAAGCGAGAGCCGAAGCCCCGGAGCGGCTGCAGCGCCGGAGCGCGTCGCCGCGACCGGCACGAGGAACCGCTCGACCGGAGCACCGGGGGCCGTCCAGCCCACCCGGTACTCGTAACGCACTCCGCTGATTGCCGTTACGTCGACAAACCGAGCCCAGCTTCCGTCCGCCCGGATCGGGTCGGCGTTGACCTTGATGAAGGGATCGTCGCTCGAGAGCTCGACGGCCATTCGCTTGACCTCGGCTGCCCGGAGGTTGGCCTGAGCGAGGCTGGCCTTGAGCGCCAAGATCTCGGCTTCCCGTCCCGGACCGTCGGCGAGGGCCGGCTCGAGCTCGCGGCGATAGAGGTTGAAGAGGGTGCCGGGCACGAAGTGGTCCGCCTCCCAGGCGACCTCGATGCCCTCGGCGCGGGGAGCGGCGATTGGCTCGGGCATCGCCACGGCGGCCGCATCGTTGCCCTCGAGGCAGAAGAGCCGGCCGCCGACGCCGTTCAGCATCTGCGTCCCGACCAGCACGTCGGGGATGCCGTTCCCCGAGAGATCTCCTACCCCGCGAACGGAAAACACTCGCGCCCCGACATCCACCGACCAGATCTCGGCTCCCGTCACGCCATCGTAGAGGTAGGCCTTGCGATCGAACGATCCGGCGATGACGTCCGAGATGCCGTCGCCGGTCACGTCGTCGACCCGGTCGACGGCCCACACGTCGCCTCCGTTCAGGGTCCCCGCTTCCATCACCCAGATCTGGCTCCCGTCAGCCCCCGAGATGACGTGGGTCGCGTTGTCCCAGGAGGCGACGACAACATCGGGCATCTGATCTCCGTTCACGTCGTCAAGGGGTACGATCCGCATTCCGTACTCGCTGGCCCCGACCGTGTACTGCCAGATGGGCGCTCCGTTGACCCCCGACAGGCAGCGCGCCTGCTGGGCGCTGCCCCAGGCGGCGAACAAGACATCGTTCTGCTCGTCACCGTTGACATCGACGAATCCATGGGTGTGCCAGGCCGTGGCTCCGAGGTTGGCGATCCACAGCGTGCTCGCGGTTCCCACGCTGGCCCCGCTCACGCAATAGGCGCGGGTATCCCCGTCTCCACCACCGAAGACCGCGTCCCACTTCCCGTCCGAGTTGACGTCCCCGAGCGCCGTCGAGGAGTAGATGACATCGAGCGCATAAAGACGGTAGATGACGCTCCCGGTCCGGCCGTTGACGCAATACGCGCCGTCATTGAAACTGCCGCAACCGAAGATGACGTCGGCCACGAGATCATTGTCGAGATCGGGAATGGGATGAATCGTGTAGACCCAGCCCGATGTCGCGGGCACGGGTGGCGTCTGGACGTAGGTGTCGAAGGTCCAGAGCGCATCCCCGGTACGGGCGTCGACACCATAGGCGCTGCGTCCGCCCCAGGCCGTGCCCAGGACGAGATCCGGGAATCCGTCGTTGTTCAAGTCCGGCGCGGCGTTCAGGCAATCATCGCCGTCGCCGCCCGAGTTGGAAGGCCCTCCGGGAGGGCGCGCTGACCAGATGACCGCCGGCGTCCCGGTCGAGCCACCGCTCAGGAGGTAGAGATGATCCGCAGTTCCGGCACCCGAATCGTAGGTCTCGGTAGCGATGTCGGGAACCCCGTCAAGGTCGAGGTCGGGCACCTGAACCGAGGCGTTGATGTCCTCGATGCCCTGGAAGACCCAGATCACATCGCCGGGAGCGGCCTGAGCGGGCGGGGAGGCCCCTACGACGGCGATCGCGCAGAGGAGGACGAGGGTGGAAGCGATGGCGGCCGGGTCGAGCGTGCGCCAGAGTTGCATGAGACCTCCACGGCTGGGGTGGTGCTTGCCCACGATTCTAGCACTCCTGTGTGGCGGCGACCAAGTCGGATACCAAAGCAATCGGCGAGCGCTGAGCAGGGTACGCAGCGCTCGCCGATCGACGGGAAAGAGGCCGGCCCTCTCGACACCGTGTGGAGCGAGGGCTCGACCGCTCGGCGAAAAGTCGACCTAGAGGTCGGCCGGCTTCAGGGTCTTCCGGTTGTTGGCCAGAGCGCGTTCCTCGGCCTCGGCGATGAGCTGACGCACCTTCCGGTCGAGCGCATCGTAGAACTCGCTCGAGACATTGCACCTCGTCGCCGCCGCCTTGGTGCGGGACTTCGAGATGATGAGCTCGCCCGCTGCGATCTTGTCAGTGATCTCGGTCATTCCAGCCTCCTTGGGGAAAGGAACGGAGTTCCTGGGACTTGATGAGGTCGCCCCTTATCCGGCGCGCATTCGCCACCTCAAGCGTACTCGGGACTGGCGGCCGGCGGACGCGAGGCTTCCCTGCGGTAAAGGGCGCACTCCTCGACCAGCGTTCCCGGCCCCTCCAGATAGGACTCGATCTCGGCCGGCCCAGCCGAGAGCGGAAGGCCGTGGTCCGGGTTCGCCTGGGCGGCTCGCACGCGCTCGATCAACTTGAGGGTGATCGGACCCGGCCGCCCGCCACCCACGGCCTGGCCCGCGATCTTGATGATGGGCATCACACCGGCGCCCGTGCCGGTCATGAAGCACTCGCGATCGGGACCGATGACATCGATGGGCAGAATATCGGCCTCCTCATCCACGTGATAGCCAGCCTCTCGGGCAAAGCCCAGGATCAGAGCCCGCGTCACACCGTTCAAGCAGTAGGCGCGGCGCGGTGTGGCCACCACGACCCGGCCCGGGTCGCTCTCCCAGCCGGAGCGCCGCTCGATCAGGAAGAAGTTGTCGACGGTCGCCTCGGCCACGAAGCCCTCCTTGGTCAGCATCAGAGCCTCGAGCGTCGTGGAATTGCGCGTGCCTTCGATCAGGGCCAGCACATTGTTGAGGTAGTTGTTGCTCTTGATGCGGGGATCGAGGACGGTGGCATCCGGGCGGCGTATGGTCCGGGCCAGACCGATCTCGATGCCGGTCTCGTACATCTCACGCGGATAGAGCCGGATCGTCGAGGTCAGCGAGAACAGGGTCGGCGCCACGCACTTGCGCGGGTTGATACCGAGATCACCCATCCCCCGGCTCAGCACGAGCCGGATGTAACCCGCGCCGCCAACTGCGCTGAGATCCACCTCGCGCGACACGGCGAGGATGAGCGATGTAAGCTCGATTTGTGTGTAGGGAATCTCGACGCCGATCCGGCGTGCCGAAGCCCAGAAGCGATCGATGTGTTCCTTGAAGAGGAAGATGCGATTCCCGGTAATGAGGATGCCCTCGAAACAACCGTCGCCATAGAGCACGAGGTGGTCGAAGCACGGCAGCCCGATCTCATCGACGGCGAAATGGCCGTGCCGCCGTTCGTACGCGGAGCCTGCATGGCGCTCGGATCGCGCTGGATCGAGCAGGACTCGCGGGGTGACTCCCGGCACAACCGGCATGCTGACGAAGATTCGCGCGCGCCGCGCCGCTTCGGCCAGGGCTTCTGCCCTGCTCGTAACGTCGGCCTGATGGGACGTATCACCGGTACGCATCAGCTTCCTCCATCGACTCCACAACTGAAGACCCTGAAGACCTGGGTGCCGGGCATGGGCACCGGGCGCCGACGCGGATGGGGATGGAAAGGACCGACCGGCGCGCGGCCGGGTGGGCGAACTCGTCGCACCCGGCGCTGAGCATAGCCGCGGTCAGGCGCCAGCCTCAAGCGAAAAGCCGGCGCCAGGCCTGGGCGGGACCGAAGCACCCACCAGAGAGACGGCGGATCCGGCAAACTCCGTGGATCACTGTTGATGGGGATTCCCTGCCCCCTCGCCGAACACTTGCGCGGTGAACGCAAAGAGCTTGGCATCCGTGTTTCGCCACGCATCCTCGCGCAACCCGGCCTTCAGACAAACCTGACGGAGGAACATGTCGCGGCCCCACTGCTGCTCCGTGGCCACCTGCGGCAACAGGAGCCCGCGCCGTCCACCACTCTCGATGACCAGGCCGTGCCGTCCGGGCTCGACCTCTTCAGGGGCAACGGGTACCAACAACCCCATGACTGAAACCTCGACGTCAACGGCGGGCAACTCCTCAGGCTCGATAGGCGGAAAGCGGAAGTCCTTGCAGGCTGCGCTCACCGCGTTTTCCATCACCGCCGCGACCAGCGGACGCATCGGCTCGATGAACCCCACGCAACCGCGGAGTGCGGAGCCGCGGTGGAGCGACACGAACGCACCTTGGGGCTGGAGCAGGCGAGGGGAAACAGGCATCCCGTGCGGTGGCCACGTGACGACCTTGCCTTCGCGGACCACATGTTCGAGCGCCAGCCGGGCGAAGGACAGGATTTCGCGCTGCTCATCAGGAGAGAGCGCGGGTAGCGAATGGGGATGGGTTGTCATGACCGTACCGCTGAGCCGAAGCCGCGCCAAAGAGAAGATCGCTCAGTGCGCGTTGATCACGCT
The DNA here is from genome assembly GCA_963823555.1 of Candidatus Eiseniibacteriota bacterium. GTDB lineage: Bacteria > Eisenbacteria > RBG-16-71-46 > CAVPCR01 > CAVPCR01 > CAVPCR01. The sequence continues at coordinate 2,104,580 of CAWGMA010000001.1, forward strand.
ATCACGCGCAACGAGAACGGTCAACGGCACCGGCCCGCGTCGGCCCTGGCAGCCGGGCTAGCTACCGGATTCGGCTGGCGGCGACTGCCGCGGCTTGCGAGCCGAGCGCTGATTCTTGCGGCGCACCTTCAGTCGCTTCTGGCGGCGCTGGCGCTGCCGCCTGAGTTCTTTCTTGCGTTCGCTACCCAAGGGATTCCTCCACGATTCATAGGGAACATGGCGAGAACAGCGGCAGGGAGCCTAGCATTCTCCCCTGCCTGCTGTAAAGCAGGCCGAGGAACCGCTCGATCCGATCAGGCTCGTTGGCGGACGAACTCGACCGCCCTGCAACGTGGTCTCCTGCTATCGGCGCACGGCGACAGCGATGGGTCCATCACCGGTCGCGAACGACGCGACCAGCGTATCGGATGCAGCATCGACAACGTAGACTCGATCATCGTCGAAATCGCTCACATAGAGCAGACCGGAGATCGGATCGAAGGCCATGGCGGTGAGGAACTCGGCCCCGCGGATGGCGTTGGCCTCGCCGGCCATCCGGCTGGCGAGATCGTAGATGCGCAGGCCCCCGGTGAATCCCGCGGTAAAGCCTCGGTCCCGAGAAAGGGGGATGGCGGCTACCGGCGACCCACCGAGCGCAACGGAGTCGACCACGGCCGGGACTTCCGGATCGATGACAAAGAGCTCTCCCTCCACGCCTCCGTTGGGTCCATAGTCACCGGTGCAGACGACGTGAATCCTGCCGTCTGGGGCCAGCGCCAGGGACTGCGGGTTGATCCCGACAAGAAGCCGCGCCCGCACCGTATCCACCGGCACGCTCATCACGACGACCTCACCGGGATCATAGACATACGGCGCCACGTAATTGGTGACCGTCACATAGAGATCACCCGCTGGCGGCACGCCGGCCGGCGCGCCTCGCTCACCGCCGGCAGCGACGAAGAGCACCCCCTCGGGACCACGCCCAACCGGAGTGCGATGGACGACCTGGCCCGCCGTCAGATCCACGTGGGACACGTCGTTCGTCATCCAGTTGGAGACGTAGGCATCGCCTGCCCCGGCGAGTGCCAGCGAGTACGGGCTCGTCCCTGATCCGAGATCGATCACGCTCCGGCCGATGACGCGATCCAGATCGATGACATCGATCCGATTGCTGCCCGAGCTCACGACATAGCCTGTGGTCCCATCGGGGGCGACAACGAGATCATTGGGAAAGGCGCCCACCGCCATGGCGTTGGCAGCGGACTCTCCGGTCGATATGAGATAGCGCGACAGCGTCTCGCCAAGCGAATTGACGGTGAACACAGCGGGCTCGAGTGTCGGTGGCACGACATCGGTCACGTCGTCACCACAACTCATGCCGAGGAAGACCATCGGCAAGAGCATCACCGTGATCCGCAGCGGCGGCACCTGCCGGTGCGGGGCGCAAGCAGTCCATGTCCGGAGTGGCGAGCGAACTCTCGACTCTCTCATCGTGTCTCCAAGGTGGCCAGACGCAGGGCCAGACGCCACTCGCGTCCGGGAAGTGGATAGTCGCGCACATCAACAGCGGCAACGCCGCCGACGTTGCGGACGGCTAGAGATGCCTTGAGGCGCGGGCCAAGTTGTTGCTCGGCGCTCAAGTCGACCAGCCCGTATCCGGGCAGCGATTTCGTGTTGGCCGCGGTGACGTAGCTCTTTCCCACGCCATGCCAGGCGGCGCGCAGATCGAGCCCGCTCGAAACCGGCACCGCGATCTCGACGTGACCTTCGACCAGAGCCCGGTACGGGAGACGCCTGCCCCCCACCTGCGCATCGCCGGTGCGATTGCGGGCATCCAGGAAGGTCACAGCGGCTTCGAGCTCGCCTGGACGCGGCAGGCCGGCGAACGAAACTGCGGTCGAGCCCTCGATCTCCAGCCCCTGGACCACGGCCAGGCCGATGTTGTGTGGCCGGTAGCGCCCATCCGGTCCCGCGGTCCACTGGATCAGCTGGGCAATCTCACGATGAAACGCGCTCACCGCCAGCCGCGCCCCACCACCGCGCGGACCGGCGAACCCGCGCTCGAGACCCACCTCGAGCTCGGTCGCGAGCTCTGGATCCAGATCCGGATTGATGAGCGAGGCGCCACGATCAGCGGCAAAGAGGTCATCGAAGCTCGGTGGACGATAGGCGCGTCCGGCGGCCGCGCGCAGCTCGAGCGCTCGCGGCAAATGCACCGCAACGGCCAGGCGTGGGCTCACCACTGCTTCGAGCCCGCTCTCCACGTCGAGCCGCACCGCGGGAGCGACCTCGAACCGGCCCCTCCCCCATCGCCAGCGCACGTACCCGGCGGCGGTCCGGCGTTCGCGAGCGCCATCCACCGTGGACTCGAGGGTGGCGCGCCGCCATTCCATCCCGGCGGAAAGCAATGAAGCCGCGGCCACTCGATCGAGGCGGAGGTCGAGACCAAGAGCACGGTTCACGTGGCGATCCGCGATGGCCAGGCCGGGATCGGAATACGACCGGCGTTCCCGATGTCCGTTGACAGCCAGGGTGAACCGCGAACCGGGCTCGCCGGCGGTCCCACCGAACGCCAGTTCGGTGGCCACTCGCATCCGGCGATCGCCGCGCTGGGCAGCGGGAGTGGGAAACTCGACCGTTCCTGGCACCCCCTGCTCGCCGCTATCCAGCGCCCCATCGAGCGTGATCCCGAGACCGGAGTCCGAGCGCATCTTGAACCCGAGCGCTGCGCCCAGCGCCTCGACCTCGGCATTCTGACGCGAGACCTCCTGGCCGCGCGTTGTGAGGCGGTAGTCCCCGGCGGTCGTCAACCCGGACGCTGAGAGCCAGAACCGGCCGCCTGGCCCGGCTCTCTGCTCGTGCGCCACCGTGGCGGCGCGGGTCCCGAAGCTTCCGGCCTCGAGACGGAACGTGGTCGCGTTCCGCGCGGCTCCCGTCGGGCGCGTCACCAGATTGACGACCCCGCCGAGAGCATCCGAACCGTAGAGCGCCGAGGCGCCCCCCCGCACCACTTCGACTCGATCGAGAGCGGCCACGTCGATGGCACCAAGATCGACGCCGCCGCCCTGAGCCGGGGTCAAGCGCCGGCCGTCCACCAGAACGAGCACCTGCTCGTTCGATACCCCGCGGATCGAGAGCGAGGCAAAGCTGCCCGGCGCGCCGAAACGAGCCACGCGGAGACCGGGCACCCACGCCAGCGCATCGGCGACGCGCAGGACACCGCAACGATTCAGGTCCGTGCCGCGGAGGGTGGATGAAGCGACGGGGAGGTCGGCGTTGAGGCTGCGCCAGGCTTCGGCCTCGACCGGGATGGGTTCGAGGACGTAGCGGACGAGAGAATCGGGAGGGGCTGGCTCCGCCGCTGCATGCGCAGCGAGGAACACGCTCCAGGCGGCAAGCACGAGTCGCGCGAGCATCGCACCCTCCGACGAGGCACGAACGTCGCAGCCGGGGCCCCTTGCCCCGGTGCGGCGGCCGAAGACTCGCGAGAAGGTGCCGGCGGCTGCATCACCGGCTCAAACGATCCACGCACCTCGACAAAAAACCCCGCCTCGAAGAGGCGGGGCGCGCCAAGTGCCCTTCCCTCGAAGGCCTCCGACCTAGAAGCTTGGGAGCAGGTCTCCTGACTTGCGGGTCGCTCTACTTGCTGCCACTTCCCAGGGATCGTTCCCCAGTGTGCTCACGCAGCTTTCGTCGCCGCTCACAGTGGCGGGACCGTGCCGGATTTGCACCGGCTTCCCTAACGCATCCCAAGCGGTATTCGATTGGTGGCCGGGTCAACCCCGGCTTGAAGCATCATGCGCCGCCCCGTACGGTCCGTCAAGCTCCTTTCGGCGGAGCCAGATGGAGGCGCAACGAGGCAAATGCAGAGAGCGCGCGGCTCGCACGATCGATCTTCCGATACACCGGGATCCCGGCTCGCTGCAGGAGGGTGACCGTGGGATCGTAGAGCCGTCCGGAATCCATCGAGACCACGAGCGGCTTGGTGATGTTGCGGCTCAGACGGATGATCTCGGCCGGCAGCGAACCCAGGGCGAAGATGTTCTCCGTGTGTCCGCCCGAGAGATCGGGCGCGAGCACCTCGAGCATCGGCGCTGCCGGCACGGCGGAGACAATGAGCGCATCGACGTTGGGGTCGCCGGCCAAGATCTCGACGGCCCGGATGAAACTCGCCGTGTCGGCCATCGGGGTGGCATCGACCGGGTTCCCCGCGTGGGCGATGTCAGGCAGGCAGGCGCGCAGAGCTTCGCGCGTTGTCGAGGCGAGATCCGCCAGCTCGAGGGAGTAGAGACGATCGCTCACCGCGCCGCACTCGAACCCGGCGTTGGAGATGGCGCCGATCCGGCGGCCGGTGATGGTCCGCCCGTCGAGCATGGTCAGAATCTTGGTGAAGTCCTCGAACTGGTTCAAGGTCTCGGGAACAATCGCGCCGGCGCGGGTGAGCAGTGAGCGGGCGACTTCATAGTCTCCTGCCATGGAGGCCGTGTGACTGGCGGCGGCGCGAGCGCCGAAGGCCGTCTTGCCCGCCTTGTAGATGACCACCGCCCGCCCGGTTGCGGTCGCCCGTCGCACCAGATGGACGAAGCGTTCCCCCTCTCCCCGCTGGAAGCCCTCTATATAGAAGGCAAACACGTGGGCCGCGGGCTCGTTCTCCAGGTAGTACTCGAGGAAATCGCCCGCCGTCAGGTCCATCTCGTTGCCGTAGCTGATCGAGCTGCGGGGGAAGATGATGCCATCCAGGTTCGAAGTGAAGGTGACGAGATAGGCGCCGGACTGGCTGACCGCCACGAGCACATCGCCCGGTGCATCGTGAAACGGCAACTTGTAGGTCGGCAGGAAGAAGGTGTTGTACTCCCCCTTGCTGACGATCCCAAGGCAGTTGCCCCCAACCATCACCGGACCTGCCTCGTCCCGACGCGGGGCGCTGGCGAGGCATTCCTGGATCTCCTGGGCCAGGCTCGCGTCTCCCGTCTCGGCAAACCCTCCCGGGATGAGAATGATCGAGCGCGCCTTTTGTTGACGGACGATGTCGGCGATGGCATCTCGAGCCCCGCTGGCTGGGATCGAAATCACGGCCAGGTCCACCGCCTCCGGCAGGCTCGCCGTGTCGGGGTAGCAGGTCACGCCGTCAATGACCTGTTCCTTGGGATGCACGCCATACAGCTTGCCGTAGGTGATCCCGTTCGCCGTCTTGAGATTGCGCAGAATGATCCGACCCGCATTCATCACCTTGCTGCTGGCACCGTAAATGGCAGCACTCTTGGGATGGAGCAGGTGCCTGATGACGCCGACCGGGCGCGGCCTCCGGCGCCCGGGTTCCGGGCCGGCCAGACGAACGAACGCGTCGAGGGCCACCAGCCGTCCGCCGGCGGCGGCCACCGGATTCAGCTCGATCTCCTCGAACGCCGGGGCTGTGGAATCGAGCGCGAGCGGCGCCTGCGCGAGCCGGGCGAGACCGGTCAGGATATCGACCAACCCCGCCGCCGGAACCGGTGCCTTGGCATGGACGCGCCCAGCGCGCAATGCCAGTTCGCCGAGGGCGAGCGCCTCGATCGCCGCCAGGGCTGTGGCTGGATCGAAATCCACGGCGGGCATGACCAGGCGCGTCTGCGCGGCGGAGAGACGTCCGTACCACTCGGCGAGAAGACCGCCGAGGCCGAAGAAGAGCACGGGGCCGAACGCCGGGTCGCGCCGCGCGCTGAACAGGTACTCGAACCCGGGGACATTGGCCGAGAAGGCGATGTGCTCGGCCACCAGAACGCCGCGCCGATCCGTACCCGCCGGTGCGCGCTGCCGCACCTCGTCGAGCATGCGAGCGATCCCGGCGTTCACGGCCTCGAGATCGCGCGCGACCACGGCCACACCGCCCATCTCGGTCTTGTGCACGATGTCGGGCGAGACGATCTTGAGCACCACCTGCTTGCTCGGGAGCGCCGAGAGATCCGCGGCAGTCACGACCGCACCTGCTGGCACAAAGAGGTGCGCCGGTGTCGGGATACCGACAGCCGCAATCAGCTGGTAGGATTCGTGCTCGAGAAGGGTCATCCGCTGCTCGCGGCGCGCCGCCGCGAGCAAGGGACTCAGGTCCATCCGGGTCGTTGACCGCGCCATCGGTGTCGTCGTCATCCTTCGCTCCCCCACCCGGCCAGGTCTGCCGGAATTCACCACCCCATCCACCCGGGACGGACCCCATTTGGGGCTCGAGCCCGAGCCATCGTAGCCTGACGGGCCCCCACTCTCAAGCCGGCCGAGTCACGATGCCGAGCGCGAGGTGCTAGATTTCGCGGCGAACCGGCGGGGAACGGCCCGGTCCCGGCAATCAGCAAGTCGAGAGGCAGCGTATGGGCGAAGATCTTCTGCACCAAAGCGACGGGCTCGAGTGCCCGCACTGCCCCCCATGCCCCGGCTGCCCGCTCCTGGCCGTTGCCTATCGCGACCAGCTCGAAGAGAAGGCGGCTCTGCTCGGCCGCGCGCTGGCCGGCCTCGTCCCCGAGACGGCGATCCGTTCTCCGGTCGCCTCACCCCACCTCCACGGCTATCGGAATCAGTCCCGCCTCGTCTTCACTCGCGGCCGGACCGGACGCATCGAGACCGGGCTCTATGCCGCAGGCAGTCATCGCGTCATCCCCATCCCCCGCTGCTTGATCCAGCCCGAGGGCATGAATGCGATCGCCCGCACGACCGGCCGTGTGGCCCGGGAGCTTCGCCTCCTCGTTTACGATGAGCGCACGGGGCGCGGCCATCTGCGCTACCTCGTCCTCCGCGCCGATCACACCCGACGCCACTTCCTGGTTGGACTGGTGGCTGCCGAGAACGCGGCCGATCCTCGACTGCGGGCCCTGGCCCGCGGCCTCCGCCAACGACATCCGGAAATCGCCGGGGTCTCGCTCCTTGTGAACACGACGCGAGGCAATGTGATCCTGGCCGGGGAAGAGGCCTGGACCGAGGGGCAGACCCGCCTTCCCGACCGGATCGGCACCGCCGACCTTCTCGTCTCCATGCGGAGCTTCCTGCAGGCCAATCACGAGATCGCCGGGCTCATCTGCGCGCGCATCGTGGATTTCATCGGCGACCACGGCATCGAAGCCGGAAGCACGATCCTCGACTTGTACTCGGGGGTCGGCGCCGTCGCCCTTCACCTGGCGCAGTCCGGGCGCCGGGTCCTCGGGGTCGAGGCCTCTCCCGGTGCCGTCGCGGACGCCGAGGCGGGACGGACCCGGGCCGGCATCCCTCGGGACCGGCTCCGCTTCATCGTGGCTCGTGCCGAGCACTTCTTCGACCGCCGTGAGAGATTGGCTCCCGAGCTCGATGCGGAGCCGGTCGGGGTGGCGGTGGTGAATCCTCCCCGCGCCGGATGTTCGCCCCGGGTCGTGGCCGGGCTCGTGGCGCTCGCACCGCGCCTCCTGGTCTACGCTTCCTGTAACCCCGGTACGCTCGCTCGCGACCTGGCGCTCCTCCGCCCGCTCTATTTCCCGCTGGAGGCGACCCCGTTCGACATGCTGCCGCTCACACCTCATCTCGAAGCGCTCGTCTTCCTCGAGCGGCGTCCGACTGTGGCATCCGCATCACACCCGGGTGAATGACGGCGGCGGTCATACCGCCCAGGAGCCAGGCAGACTCCGTAACCCATTGCGGTGCCGCGTGGTGCCGAGCCCCGCCGCTGGCACGCCGGTTGCGATGGTGGCAGGACGGGCGATGGCTCGGGGCCATCGCCGCCGCCCCCGGGCGGCAAGGAGAAAGACCCATGCGCATCCATCACCAGCAGACCGCCAGGCGCGCTCTCCGCGCCGCGCTCGCCGTCGTGATCATCCCCACCCTGATGGCCGTCGCCGCGCCCCCCGCCCAGGCCGACGGGCGACCGGCGCGCTGGAAGAGCCGTGTCGGGCCCACCGAGCATCCGATCCGGCATGAGCGCCACCCGAAGCACCAGCGTCAGGTCCAGAAGCGCGCCCGCCCCTGCCCCTGCGGCCGCCGCGTTCATGCCGGGCGGCCGACGTGGTGCCCGGGCCCCGAACGCGTCCTCATCTACGAGAGCCATCCCTTCTACCTTCATGGGGGGTTCGGCGTCTACTTCGGCGGCGGCGCGATCAACGTCGCGATCGGGAGCAGACCACCACGCGGCTACCGCTACATCGACCCCGTATGCCATCGCTCCTTTGCAAGCGTGGCTCAATACCGCAACCATCTTCGGGGTCACGACCACCCCGGGTTCCTCGAGGTCGCGCCGATCGACGACCGGATCGCCTGCCGCTAGGGCCTTCTGCCGAGCTCGATCCATCCTGCCGGGCGCGGGATCCCCTCGGCCCGGCAGGTCTTTCTCCGGGCGCGACCAGAGGCTAGACTCCTCCCGGAACAGCTCCTGCCCCGGCAAACGTCGCTGCGGCCCTGGACCGTGCAGGGTTCGGTGGGCATTTCCCGCAACGCCCGGCCCTCAGGCGGTGTCCTACTCCAGGGGATCCAACCATTCAAAGAGGTCGAAGAATGCCTGGCACGAATCGCCGCCGCCTCGCGAGCGCGGCAGTGTTGTTCGCAGCCCTCATCGCAGGTCCAATGGCCGCCGCCGAGGACCCTCCCGGCTGGCCGCGGGAGATCGACACTCCCGAGGGTCACATCATTCACACCTACCAGCCCCAACCGGAGACCTTGAACGGCGACGTGCTCACCGGACGCGCGGCATGTTCGGTGACTGCCAAGGGTTCCAGCGAGCCGGTCTTTGGCGTGATGTGGCTCTCGAGCCGGATCGAGACCGACCGGGACGAGCGCATCTACCATGTGAAGGATCTCAAGATCACCAAGGTCCGCTTCCCCGAAGCGACTCCGGACCAGGAGAAGGCCTTCATCGACATCGTGCAGGAGGAGGTCTCCGCGTGGGATCTCTCCGGATCGCTCGACCAGCTGACGGCCACCCTGGCCGCCACCGAGAGGGAGAGAGAGTCGGCGGCCGCGCTCAAGGCCGATCCGCCCAAGGCGATCGTCTCCGAGGAGCCGGCGGTCCTCCTGCTCTTCGATGGCGAGCCCAAGTGGAGCCCGATCGAATCATCGAACCTCGAGCGCGTCATCAATACGCCGTACCTCGTCGTGCGCAGCAAGGGCGCCCGCACGGCCTACCTGAACGGCTCGGGGTACTGGTACTCGGCCTCCGACGCCAAGGGGCCGTGGCAGAAGAACGCCTCACCGCCCCAGGAGATCGCGGGGCTCGTCGCACCGGATAGCACGTCGCTGGCGGCCCAGCAGATCCCGCCGCCCGCGATCGTGGTGTCGACGGAGCCGACCGAACTGATCGCCTTCACCGGCAAACCGAACTACGCGCCGATCACGGGGACCGATCTCCTGTACGCCTCCAATACCGAGAGCGACATCTTGCGAGATATGAAGACGCAGGATGTCTACTGGCTCGTGTCCGGCCGCTGGTTCAAGAGCAGGAGCCTCGAGGGGCCCTGGTCCTTCGTCCCGCCGGATGAGATTCCAGCCGATTTCGCCCTGATTCCCTCCGAGGCGCCGGTCGGCGAGGTTCGCGCCAGCATCCCGGGAACCGACGAGGCCGAGGAGGCCGTGGCCGACGCCCAGATCCCGCAGACGCAGACCATCAAGCGGGACGCCACCATCACCGTGACCTATGACGGCGATCCCAGGTTCGAGAAGATCGCCGGCACCGAGATCGAGTCCGCGGTCAATACGAGCTACACCGTGCTCAAGATCAAGGGCGGCTACTACTGCTGCAACGAGGCCGTATGGTACGAATCGACGAGCCCCAGGGGACCGTGGAAGGTGGCGACGGAGAAGCCGAAGGAGGTCGACCAGATCCCGCCCAGCGATTCCGCCTACAACACCAAGTTCGTGGAAGTCTATGATGACTCGAAGCCGGACGTCGTCGTCGTCGGCTACACGCCCGCCTACATGGGCTGGTATCCGTACTACGGGTCGGTGTGGTACGGCACCGGTTACCGTTATCCGTGCTGGCACGGACCGTACTACTACCCCCGGCCCGTCACCTATGGCTTCCATGCTCACTACAACCCATGGTACGGATGGAGCTTCGGCATGAGCTGGAGCATGGGGTTCATGAGCGCGGGCATGAGCTGGGGCGGCCACGGCGGCTACTATCGTCCGCCGCATCACGGCGGCTGGTATGGCCCCGGCGGCTATCGTCCACCGCCCGTGTTCATCAACACGGGGAGCATCCATATCGGCAACAAGGTCAACATCGGCAATCAGATCGGTTCCGGCAATCGGCCGCGGCCCACCCCGTACAACCGTGACCAGAACATCTACAACCGGCCCGAGAATCGGGATCGCAACGTCCCGGCCACGCGGGATCGGCCGGCCGGCAAGCAGCCCAAGATGGCCAACGATCGCAAGAACGACGTGATCAGCAGCCGTGAAGGCGATCTCTACCGGCGCAACCCCGACGGGAGCTGGGACAAGCGGCAGCCGACGCGCGAGTGGAAACCGGATTCGCCGGGTAGCGGGGCCGGCGCGCGGCCCGAGACCCGGCCGGCGCAACCGCAGCAGCCGACGACGCGGCCCGCACAACCAGCGCGGCCCGAGACCCGGCCCGCGCAACCGCAGCAGCCGACGACCCGGCCCGCACAGCCAACCCGGCCCGAGACCCGGCCTGCACAGCCGCAGCAGCGGGACCGGAGCCAGATGGAACGCGACTACCGAGCGCGTCAGCGCGGATCGCAGAATGCGCAGCGCGCTCAGCAGGCGCGCCCGCAGCAGCGGCCTTCCCAGCCGGCGCCGCGGCCTTCGGGTGGGGGGCGGCGCCGCTAGCGCTGAGCCGGCGGCACGGAGGGAACCGGCCATTGGCAGGTGTCAGGCGGAGCGACCGCTCTCGAGCCTCGTCGCGACCGGACCGCTGATCACGGACACCGAGCGACCCGGGCCCAGCCGGTAGCGGATCCCGCACCAGTCGATCTCCCGCTTTGCGGCGGCGGCCAGGTGGCAGGCGAGCATGACCCAGGTCATGGCCGGAGCGAGTGCGACATGAGCCCAGCGTCGGCGGTCCCATCCCGGCACGCGGGCGAGCGGACGGGAGGCCAGGGAGCGGAAGCGAGCATGCGTCCGACCCACGGCCAGCACCGTCGGCAAGGCGAGGATGCCGGCCGCAAGCGCGCGGCCTGGGGTTCCCCCGGGCACGGTCGCTGGACCCAGCGCCACGGCGATCGCCCCCAGCTGCGTGGCCGCCAGGGCGGCGTGATAGGCCAGGGATGTTCCCCAGAGGATCGCGCTTCCCCACTTGAGCATCGCCACCTGACGCACGGCGAACTCCGCTCCGGCGCCGAGCGTGATCTCACCGAACGAGGGGATGACGCACTCGGGGACGAAACGGATTCCCCCGCCGGCGGCACGCACGGCCTGAGTCACCGCCATGTCATCGGAGAGCGCCGTTCTCCAGACCTGGCCGATGGCGAGCCCATCGAGATCCTCGCGGCGGATGGCGAGCGACCCGCCCCAGGCGAAGGCACGCCGCGGATCGGCCACCATGCCGAGCGCGGCGGCGGAGAAGGCGCTGCGCAAGAGACTGCCCAGCCCTTTCCCGGGGACATACCAGCGGAACCCGGTGGTCACCCGGGGCTTCCGCACCTCCCCCTCCGGTGCCTCGAGAAGCGGCCCCACGAGATCCCGCAACCAGCTTCGATGGGGGCGGGCGTCGGCATCGACGAGGATGATGACCGCGGCATCGCCGATGGCGCCGAGTCCGGCCACCAGGTTGGCCGCCTTCTGGCTCGACCCGTGCGCGCGCCCCGCTCGCACGACGCGCATCCCATCAAGCAGCTCTTTGCGTTCAAGCGCAGCAATCTGTACAGCGGCCTCGCGCGGGTCGCCGCCCCCTTCACGCTCCTCCTCGATGACCAGGACGACGTGGTAATCGGGATAGTCCTGTACGCGAAGGGAGTCCAGGAAGGCTGCCAGGGCCGGAACTTCCCCGGCGATCGGGGCGATCACGGCGGCTCTCGGGAACGTGTCGGTCGCGGTGCGGCGCGCCGGCAGTGGCCAGCTCGGACTCCTCGCCGTGAGCCAGAGCAGAACCACAGCCAGGCCGATGAGGATGATCATGCCGCCCACTCCAACGTCTAGCTGACGGCCAGGCCGGGCACCGCTTCGGGCTTGAGAAGATCCTCGAGCGTTACTCCCTGGACCGCCTCGGCGGATGCGGTGCGCATCTTCATCAGCACGCCGGAAACCCGCCGATCGGCCTCCGGCACGAGCTCGAGATCCCCTGCGCTCTGGACCAGCGACTCCACCGAGATCGTCGCCGGCGGGCGCGCGAGCTGGAACGCCCCTTCGGGATGCGCCACGGCGATGACGAGCCCGGCCACCTCCAGCCGCTCGAGGACCCCCTCGACCTGCGCGGCATCGATCTCCAGTTCCTCGGCCAGGTCATCGGGTGCGGAGGGCCCGAGACCACGGCGGAAACGATCGGCGATGAGCACGGCGAGCTTCACGGCGAGATAGGAGCTGCTCAGCCGCTCGCCAAGATGCTTCAGGATCTCCCGGCGCCGGATCTGGTGAAAGTGATGGCCCGCGTAGGCCACCTCGGCGCCGAGGAGAATGATCACCCAGCTGACGTATAGAAAGAGCAGGAAGATGGGAATGGTTCCCAGGGTGCCGTACGTGTTCTTGTAGGTGACATTCTCGGCCACGTACCACGCCACCCCGCTCTTGGTCTGCTCCCACAGGGCGCAGGCGACGATGGCCCCGCCCGCAGCCGCGCCGACACGGACCCGCGTGTAAGGCAGCTTCAGGTAGAGCACGAAGAAGGCGAGCGCCGAGACCACGAACGGAAAGAGAAAGCTCAGACTCCACTGCGTGAGTGACGACTCCCACCCTTGCGTGAAGAGCAGATCCGCAATGCGGGATCGCATGTACATCGACGCGGCGAGGAGCAGCGGCGAGAGGGTGAGCACGGTCCAGAACACCGTCACCCGACCGACGAAGGTCCGTCGCCGGCGCACGCCGAAGATGTCGTTGAAGACATTCTCGATCGAAAGCAGCAATGAGATCGAAAAGGCGATGAGAACGAGAACGCTGACAACACTGGTCAAGGCATCGGCGGTCTCGATGCGGCGCGTGCTGGCGGCGAATGCCCGGTCGATGAAGGTCTCGATCGCCGCGGCATCCTCGGGCGGCAAGGCGCCGATGGTGAGATTGACCAGGAAGCGCCGCCCTTCCTGGATCCAGCGTTCGAGCGGGGTCACGGCCTGAGCGATCAGAAGGAACAGAGTCGTCAGCGGCACCAGGGTGAAGAGGGTGCCGTAGGCCAGGCCGAGCGCCCGCTCGAAGCAGCGCGATCGGCGGAACTCGCTGGCGGTGAAGTAGCCGAGGCGCAGCCCGTTGAGCACAAAGCGGCTGATGCGACCGGGCGGCTCGGCCTCGAGCAGGAGCCGGCGCATCGAACTCCTGAACAGACTCATCGCTGGCTTCCTCGAGGGCCGCCACACCCTGGGCGGGGTTCTGTCCGCGTCCCGATCATCGCGGATCATCATAGCGGATGCCGGCCCCATCCGCTGGCGGGGGATCTCCCGCCCGCCTTTCTCACATGGCCAGGCGGAGATACGGGCCTCCGTCGGGGTCCGGCGCCCGCCGCCCGCGTCGCGCCCCGCTTGACCGACCTTCCGCTGCGGTGGCAGACTCCGCCGGATCCATAGATGGGCACTCTGAATCCAGGGAAGGAGTCGATCATGTGTAGAAAGCAGCTTGGGGCGGCCTCGGTCATGCTTGCCCTCGCTGTGACCCTTACTGCAGGGCTCGGCGGCTGTGGCAAAGGCAAGGAAGCCCAGCAAGGCGAATCCGCGGCGGGAGGTTCCTCCGCCGATCTCTACGCCCGGGGTGAGGCCGCCTATCTGGCGAGAAATGACGCCGAGGCCTTTGCGCTCCTGGGCGAGATTCCCGATGGCGCCCCGGAGAAGGCGAAGGCCCACAACCTGCGCGGTCTCATCCAGGCGCGGGGTGGCAACATGGCCCTCGCCACCATCGAGTTCAACGAGGCTCTGAAGGCAGATCCCAGCTTCGCCCAGGCGCATAACAACCTCGGCGTCCTGCATCTGTCCGAGGGTCGCCCCGAAGAAGCCATCCCCGCCTTCCAGGCGGCGATCAAGGCTGACACGTACTACCTGCCACCGCACCAGGGCCTGGCCGAGGCTTATTACAAGACCGGACGCCTCGATGACGCCAAGGCCGAGCTCCGCGTGGCCGAGGAACTCGCTCGCTCGCAAGCGGCATCGAGCGCGGCCGTTGCGCAGGACCTGCAGATCGGCCAGCCGCTCGACGTTGCCGAGCTCATCGCGCAAGAGGAAACCGCGGCCGCCAAGCCCAAGCCCAAGCCGGCCGCGCCGGCTCAGCCGGCAACCAAGCCCGCGCCGCCCAAGCCGACGACCAAGATCGTGACCACGCAGGTCTCGGCACCGGCCGGCACCCAGATCACGATCGCGCTCGACCAGGCGTTGTCGACCGAAACCAACAAGACCGGAGAGGCGGTGCAGGGACGCGTCGTCGGCACCGTGATGGCCGGCGCGGACACATTGATCCGAGCTGGAGCCCCGGTGAAGGGGACGATCGCCAATGCGAAGAGCGCCGGCCGCGTCAAGGGACAGTCGGAGCTCGCGATCGCCTTCACCGAGGTGATGACCGTCGCCGGCTGGCGTGAGATCCAGGCGCACATGGTCGAGGGCACGCTCAAGGGCGGCAGCTCGATCGGCAAGGACGCCGCCAAGGTCGGAATCGGGGCTGCTGCCGGGGCCGCGATCGGCGGCATCGTGGGTGGCAAGGCGGGGACCGGAGCTGCGATCGGGGGCGCTGCCGGCACGGCGGCGGTCCTCGCCACCAAGGGCAAGGAGATCGAGCTCGCTCCCGGCACCAGCATGGGATTCGCCCTCGATCAACCGCTCTCAGTCACGGTCGAGAAGACCGTACCGGCGAACTAGGAACCACTCGGGATGAGCGCCCGGGCGCGGCACAAGGCCGTTCGCCCCACCGCCGCCACGAAGGAGCGCCGCGCTCGTCCGGCCAAGGCAAAGGCCAGGTCCACCCAGGAGCGCGGCCGCGCGCCCATGCGCGCGGCCGCCGCTCCCCGCCCCAGCAAGACCACCGCGCCGCGCTCCGGCAAGTCCACCCCTCCCCCCCTCGACCTCGCGGCCGAAAAGCGGCGCGCCCGCACGCTCAACCGGCGCCTGGCCACCGCCCACCCGGATGCTCGCTGCAGTCTCGATCACTCCTCGCCGCTCGAGCTCCTCGTGGCCACGATCCTCTCCGCCCAGTGCACCGATGAGCGAGTGAACCTGGTCACTCCGATTCTCTTCCGGCGCTATCCGACCGCCGAAGATCTCGCCAGCGCGAGGCAGGAGGACATCGAGGAACTCGTACGCTCGACGGGTTTCTTTCGCAACAAGGCCCGGGCCATCAAGGGAGCGGCGACCCTCATCGCCGAGCGCCACGACGGAACCGTTCCCGATTCGATGGAGGAGCTCCTGACGCTGCCGGGAGTGGCACGCAAGACCGCCAACGTCGTCCTCGGCACCGCCTTCGGGAAGGCCGCCGGAGTCGTCGTCGACACCCATGTGACGCGCGTCGCGGGGCGCCTCGGCCTGACCAGGGAGCGAGACCCCGAGAAGATCGAGCGCGACCTGATGGCGCTTCTGCCGCAAGGAGAGTGGGTGGCCTTCAGCCACCGCGTGATCCATCATGGCCGCCGCATCTGCACGGCCCGCAAGCCACGCTGCACCGAATGCCCGCTCGCCGATCTGTGCCCGTCCGCAGAGATCTGAGCAGCGACAGAGTCCCGCGCACTGCTGGACGCGGGGGCGAGGCTCAACGCTGTGGGGATGCAGCTTCCCGATCTACATCGACATCACGCCGAGACCGCGCCTGAGCTCGTAACCTGCCGCCGGTCCCTCGATCTTGCGGCCAAGCGCCTGCACGATGATCCCGAGCTCCCACATCAGCTGATCGAACATATCGGGTGTCAGCGCCTGCTCGCCGTCGGATAGCGCCTCCTCCGGCTTGTGATGCACCTCCACCATGATGCCGTCGGCGCCCACCGCCACCGCGGCGCGGGCGAGCGGAGTGACCTTCTCCCGCCGGCCGGTGCCGTGACTCGGATCGACGATGACCGGAAGATGAGAAATCCAGCGCACCGTCGGCACGGCGCTCAGATCGAGCGTATTGCGAGTGTGCTGCGCAAAGGTCCGCACGCCGCGCTCGCACAGCATGACCTGGTGGTTTCCCTCCATCATGATGTACTCGGCGGCCAGCAGCCATTCCTCGATCGTCGCCGACATGCCGCGCTTGAGCATCACCGGCTTGCGCGAACGTCCTGCATGCTTCAGGAGAGAGAAGTTCTGCATGTTGCGGGCACCGATCTGCACGATGTCGCAGTGCTCGACGATCTGGTCGAGGGACTCGTTGTCGACGGCCTCGGAGATGGTCACGAGTCCGGTCTCGCGCTTGACGGCGGCCAGGATCTCGAGGCCGGGCTTGCCCAGACCCTGGAAGCTGTAAGGCGAAGTACGAGGCTTGAAGGCCCCGCCCCGGTAGATGCGAGCGCCGGCCTGACGGGCGGCGTGCGCCACTGTCATCGCCTGTTCCAGGCTCTCGATGGCGCACGGACCGGCCATCACCACCACCTCCTCCCCACCGATCTTGACGTCACCGATCTGGATGACCGTCCGCCCCTGGCGCGTCTCGCGACTCGCCAGCTTGAACGGGCGCGTGATGGGGATGATGGTGGAGACCCCCGGCAGCGCCTGGAGATGATCGCGCTCGATCCGGCCGTGATGATTGGTGACGCCGATCGCGACCCGGCTGTCGCCGGGAATCGGGTGAGCCTGTGCGCCGTGGCGCTCGATCTCGGCGATGACATGCTGAATCTGATCTCGAGTCGCGGGGCGACCCATCACCACGAGCATGGGAATCCTCTGCTTTCTAGCTGGCGGCGCGCCGGTGGCCACGACCGGCGGCGGGGGGAACGGTGCGGATCTCGAACGTGGCCGGTGGGACGGTACGCCTGGCTTCGGGGCGGGGCTCGGCGAGCGCTACCCGCCTGTCCTCTACGTACTGCGGCTTGCCGGACACCGTCCGCGGGACCTCGACCTCGGGCTGGACCTCGACCTGATCCGGGCTCAGACGGAGGCTTCTTTTCAGTGCTTCACGCACCGCCGCCGAGATCACGCTCGCCTCGACCGGCGCTCCGGCGACGGTGACTCGCAGACGGTCCACCTCGTTGTCGTCCCGGTGGATCTCGATCTTGAACGGGGCACTGCCGGCGATCGAGCGAACGGCATCGATCAGATCGTTCTTCGCACAGAGGACTCCACGGATCTTGGTCAGATCATCGGCGCGCCGGAGAACGCGAATCCGCCGCCCCCTGCGCCCGCATGGGCAGACACCGTCCTGAACCGTGACGTGGTCCCCGGTGCGGTAGCGAAGGAGAACCATGGCTCGATTCTTGAGCCCGGTCACGACGAGCTCGCCTTCGCCCTCGGTAACCGGATGACCTCCATCATCGACGATCTCGTGATGCAGTCCATCCTCGAGCAGATGCATGCCATCGTGCGCCGCGCATTCGGCGGCCAGCGGACCGAACTCGGTCATCCCGTACTGGTCGAAGATGCCGGCGCCGGGCACGACCTTCTGGAGCCGGGCACGCAGCCCGGCCGTCAACACTTCTCCCGCGCACTGGAGGATGCGCACGCGGCCGATCTCCTTCCCGTCCTCGCGGCGGAGGTCGCCGAGAAAGCGCAGGAGGTAGGAAGGGACGCCGTTCACCACGTCGGGGGCCAGCGCCCGCGCCGCGACGGCGGCGAACGTGGGCGGGGTCATGGCGGCCGAGCCGAAAGGGATGACGAGCGTGCCGAGCGACGTAGCTCCCCAGTCGTAGAGATTGCCGGCGATGAACGTGCCGTAGCCGAAGAGATTGAGGACCCGATCGCCCGGCTCGACACCGGCGAGTCGCATGGTCTCGACCGCGCGCTCGGTGATCGAGACGATCTCGTGGACCGAGTAGGCGACGATCGCCGGAGTGCCGGTGGATCCCGATGTCGTATGGACGCGGATCGCCGGCTCCCCGGTGAGGAAACGCTGGAAGTCAGCCCGGAAGTCGTCCTTGGTAGCGAAGGGCAGGGGCGAGAGATCAGCCGACTCGGCCACCCGGTCGAGCGTGGCGCCATGGCGCGCGTAGAAGGGCGCGCGCCTGGCGGCGGCCAGGATCGGGGCCAGGGCGGCGGGCATGAGCGGCACGTCCTCTCTCCTCCTCAACTCGATCCTCGACGTCTCAGATCTCACCCGCGTCGCACGCGAGAAAACGCTCCGTGATCTGGATGGCCGGCTGCCCGCCACAGTGAATGCGATAGGTGCGGGCGACCAGCCTTTCCTCAGAGTCGATGCCGAGAGCCGCCGCGCGGGACCCCGCCGCTTCGTCCACGGCACCCAGTAGCTCTCGGTACGACTCGATCTTGTGCTCCCGGATCAGCTTCCCTATCGGCTTGGCCGTGGCCAGGAGCTCGTGCCGGATATCCGGCGCGAGGCGCTCGAGCACCAGCAGGGATTCGGCATGGAGGAAGATCCGCCCCGATCCGGCGCCGCGGATGACCACGGTGCGGCGGATGACGGGCGTTCCCGGTGGCAGCTCCGGCCACTCGGGCAGGGGCGCGATCGCATGCTCCTCGCTCAGCTTCTCCACGGCCACGGGCTCGAGAAAGGACTCGATGAGATTGGTCACCGTGCCATCCGTCGCGAGAACGGCGCGCCTGAGCGACGGTTCGAGCGGAACCGCTCGTCCGTTGCGTGGCAGCGCGTGCGGGGGGCGTGCATTGTGCACGTCGAAGGAATGCGTTCTGGGATCGCGTCGCATGTTGCACCCGGGGAAACGGGCAGGCGCGGGCAGCACCGGCCCTCTGCCGACGCGAAAAGCAGGAAGCGTGCCCCGGGAGCGGTGCGGAAGAGGTCAGGAGCTAGTCGCGCTCACCGTGCCCGTCTCCGCCGTCATCGGGCACTTCCTCCCCATACTCGCGCAGCCCCTCGGCCAGTTCGGCCATCCGCTCGTCGACGAGGAAATGGACCGACCCCGGAGGATAGCGCCCGTCCTCCGGATTGCGTTCCCCGGCGGCGTATCCGGTCAGGATCTCGATTCCCTCGTCGATGGTCCGCACCGTGTAGATGTGAAATCGACCGGCGGCGACCGCCTCGACGACCTCCTTCGCCAGCATGAGATCGGACTCGTTGAGGGCCGGGATCAACACCCCTTCATTGCCCTTGAGGCCGCGCGCCTTGCAGGTATGGAAGAACCCCTCGATCTTCTCGTTCACGCCTCCGATCGGCTGGATCTCGCCGAGCTGGTTCACCGACCCGGTGACGGCCAGATGCTGGCGAATCGGAATGCCGGACAGGCTGGACAGGAGGGCGTAGATCTCGGTCGAGGAGGCCGAATCGCCGTCCACCTGGCTGTAGGACTGCTCGAACCCGATCGACGCGCTCATCGACAGCGGCTTGTCCTGAGCGAACCGGCTGCGCAGGTAGCCCTCGATGATGAGCACACCCTTGTTGTGGGTCTTCCCCGAGAGCTCGGCCTCACGCTCGATGTTGATGATGCCGGCACGCCCCATCCCGGTCTGCGCCGTGATGCGCGAGGCCTGGCCGAATGCGTGGTCGCCCGCATCGAAGACCGACAGGCCGTTCACCGTGCCCACGCGTTCCCCCTCGGTCTGGAGGAGCACCGTCCCGTCGACGTACATCTCGCGCACCTTGTCCTCGATCAGATCGACGCGGTGCCGGCGCGCAGCGATGGCGCGATCCACGTGCTCGCCCAGAACCAGAGGCGCCTCCGCGGAGTGCGCCCAGTACGATGACTCACGAATCAGATCGGCGACATCGCTGAAGCGGGTCGAGATCTTGTCGCTGCGGCCGGTCATCCGCACCGCTTCCTCGATCACGGTCGCCACGCCGCTCGCCGCGAACGCCTTGAGCTTTTCCTCGTTGACGATCTTGCAGACAAAACGGGAGTAGATATCGAGGACCTGGTCATCTCGCGGCATCACGGAATCGAACTCGGCCTTGACCTTGAAGATCTTCGGGAACTCCTCCTCGTAGGAATAGAGCAGGTGATAGAGCATGTGATCACCGATCACCACCACCTTGAGATCGAGATCGATCGGCTCGGGCTTGAGCGAGCTGCCGGAGAAGAGTTGCCAGACATCATAGGACTGGATGACCAGGCTCGAGTTCTTGAGCGTGCGCTTGAGCGTCGGCCACACCGCCTGATCTTGCAGGGCATCGATCAAGTTGAACACGAGGTACCCGCCGTCGGCAGCGAGGACGGCCCCGCTCTTGATCATGAGGAAGTCCGCCGGGGTGCCGGAAGTAGGGCCGTCCCCACCCACGCGCTCGATCGAACCGAACAGGTTCTTGAAGGTCGGTGTCGTCTCGATGACGATGGGCGCGCCTCGAATCTCCGAGTTGTCGACCAGCACGTTGACCTGATAGACGCGAAACGGATCGGACTCCGGCTCACCCTCCTCGTCCGACTCCTCGAACAGCGAGAGATGATCGAGGATGTGCGCTTCCACATCCTCGAGGTAGGAGCCGAGCTTGGGATGGTTCTGGTGGCTCTCGCGGATGTCGTGGATGAGACCGTCGATCACCTGGTGTGCGAACTCGTGCTGTAGCTTCTCGACCTCCCGCTTGGCCTCGCGGGCGAGATCGCGACTCTTCTTGAGCGCCTCGGCCAGCTTGAGGACGAGACCGTGGTGTTTCTCCCGGATCCGGGCGAAGTCTTCCTCCTTCAAGTCCGGCACCTTCTCGTCGAGATCCTCGAGGCGCACGGCTTCGCCCTGGTGCAGGTAGGCAACCTCCGGCTTGGAGATCGGACCCATCTCGACTCGGACCAGGGTGAAGCTCTCGGCGGCGAGCTCCTTCTCGAGCGCCTTGACCATGGTCTGCTCGCGCTCGGCGAAACCCTGGAGGATCCGCTGGCGGCGGACCTTGAAGGCCTCGGAATCGAAGAGCTGCGGCAGATCTCGCTTGAGCGACGCGATGAGCTCTTCCATCTCCCGCCGGAGCACCCGGCCCTGACCGGCGGGCAACGCCAGGTAGAGCGGCCGGTCCGCATCGCGGAAGTTGTTGACATAACACTTGTCGCCGGGAGTCACCGTCGACCGATCGATCTCTTCGAGAATCTGCTTGATGGTCGTGGTCTTGCCGGTTCCCGTGAGGCCGGCCACAAAGATGTTGTAGCCTGGGCTCTTGATCTCGAGCCCCTGCCGGATGGCGTCGACCGCTCGCGCCTGGCCGATGATCTCCTCGCAGGCGATCAGATCATCGGTGGAGCGGAAGGGCAAGCGGGCGGGCGGGCAGCGCCAGCGCAGGCGATCCGCTTCGAGCTCGCGATGCTCCGGAGCTGGAATCAGCTGGAAAGTCTCTTCCATGGATTATTTCTTCAGGGTTGGAGGATGGGGTGGCAAGCCGGCGAAGGGTAACATGGCGTCACCAGGCTGTCACCGGCGCCCGATCGCCTTCGATCCGGTCTGCAGCGTGTGCCCGGCGCTGGCCGCCAATCGACAGCGTGTCGTTCCCGGCTACGGGCCGCGGCCATCCGCGATCGCCTGGCTGGGTGAAGCGCCCGGCCGTCTCGGCGCTGACGTGACCGGCGTCCCCTTCACCCGCGACCGGAGCGGACGACGGCTGCAGGCGCTCCTCATCCGCCTGGGTCTCTCGACCGAGATCGATCCGGCCGTCGAGAGACCCCGACTCGGAACCTTCGTCACCAATCTCGTCCGTTGCAACCCACCTGCCAACCGCGCTCCCACGGCCGAGGAGATGGCGAACTGCGCCTCCAGCCTCCAGAGGGAGCTCGCCCGCGTGCGGCCGGTCGTGCTCGTCACGCTCGGTCTCCTGGCGACGCGCTTTGCCTTCGCCGCCTTCCTCGACAGAGCGGCGCGGCGCATGACTCCTCTCCACGCCTGGCCGGTCGTGGTCGAGGACCGGCCCTGGCCGCGATTCATCGTGCCCGCGCGCCACCCGGCGCGCGTCTCCAACGCTGACTGGGCGCGCCTCGAGCGAACCCTCGCCCGCATCGTCAAACCGGAATGAGCGAAGCCCCCGAGCGACTCGGCGCTCGGGGGCTTCGGCTCGGCCAACATGGAGCGCGCCTGCGGCGCGCCCCCGGGGAATACTAGCGGTAGCTCGCCTTGAGCGAACCCCAGGTCGTGGGCTCGACCGCGGTCGTCTGGCAGGCGATGCCCTCGTGCTGGGTGATGATGTTGGTCCCGAACCCAGACGTGTAGACCACGCCGTTGTTGTTCGAGGTGATGGCCGTCTGGCTTGCTCCCACGCCCGGGAACGTCGCGAGCGGCGGGGTGGTCAGGGTCTGGTGGAACTGATGCCGGTTGAGCTGGAAGTTGGTGGCGAAGAACATGTCGAGGCAGCGATCGTAGTCGATCTCGCCCCACGAGCCGCCGCCCGGAACCGCCTGCGACGAGATCTGGGTCCACTGGCCGGCCGCACCGAGGGTGATCTTCTTGATGAGACCCTCGTTGTTCGAGACCCAGATGCCGCCCGAGCCGTCGACGCAGATGCCGAGGATGGTGTTGATGTTGGCGTTCGGGTTCGGGTTCATCGCGCCGTCGACATTCCAGAACTCGTTCAGAGCACCCGAGGCCCGGTTGATCGACATGATGATGTCGTCGTGCAGGTTCAGGTCGCCCTGGAAGTCGGTGACGAGGAGACGGGCGCCATCAACGGAGGCACCGTCCTGGTTGCCATCGATGGTGAGCCCGTAGCCGAGGATGTTGAATGACCGGATCACCGGGTAAGGATTCACGGTGCTCTGCTCGATGAGACGCCCGCCCGACTCGTTGGCGACCCACACGCTGTTGGCGTCGTAGGCGAGCCCGACAACGGACTGAGCGGCAGCAGGCCAGCTCGCCTGCACGGTGCCGAAGGCGACGTCGGGAGCGCTGCCACCCGGCACCGAGCCGAGCTCGTTTGCTGCCCAGACGGTGAACGATGAGTACTCGGTGGCCGATGCGACACTGGCGGCGAGTGCGAGCGCCGCAATCGTCACCGCGAACATCCTGACGCAGTTCCGCATGATGCCTTCCCTTTCTGTATTGACGGGGCTGGAGTGGGTGATTAGGCGCGGGGAACCGGGACGGCCCTTGCGCCACCGGCGGTGCCCTCCACCGGTTGTTGTATCCTATCATTTATCAACCGGTTACGCAACAACAAATGACTCGTCCGGAGGAGCCGGAGGCGAGCCGAGGGCGATCTCGCTCTCCTGTCGGGTCGCATGCCCCCCTGAGACCGGGTGTGGGGACATGGCCCCGGCCCTCGAGCCGCCGGAGAACGTCTCGGGATCATCCGGAACCCTCTGCCCCTCAATCAGTTGAAGACGCGATCCAGCCGACCGTATTGAGCTCGGGCGCAGAGGCATGTGCCTTGCTGTACCAGGCTGGCGACGGGAGCCGGGCTACCGCCGGACCCCAACCCGGTGGCAGCCGTTGCGAGAGCGGTCCTCCTCTCTCCTCGGCCGCGCCGCCCTCCAGGCGGCGCGGTGTACGAACCGCGATCGCAGCGGCAAACCAGGGTCCAAATCTCCAGGACCCGCCTGGCACCCAAAGCCCTCTGGGGTGCCACCCAACCGGCGCCGCCTGGGCCTCGAGGCGTCGGACGTGCGATGGGGTGGACGGCCCCCATCGCACGAAGAGGTGACCTGTCACCCTGGCAGTCGTGGGCGGCATTCCCCGCCGCACGCCGACTGCCACCGGCTCCCGTCTCCCGCCTTCTTCTGGCGCGCCCCCGAACCACGTCACCGCCGGTCCAAGCGGCTACGGAATTTGCTGTTGCCGTCGCAATGGCCGGTGCTAGGATGGCGCGCGGCAGCGCCGGGGCACGTTCGCACACCGCTTCGCAGCACAGGGCAAGCAGCTCACCAGAACAACACGAACGGCTTTCTGACCGCGAACGGCTTCTCGAACCACCTCGGAGCCGCAGTGGGCGCGCGGCCGGCGGATTCTCACCCGTCCATTCCTTCGTAGCGTGACGATCCCCGTCGGGGCCCAGGACGGACCTCGAGAGGAGAGCCAAGGTGCCCAAAGGCTCAGATCCCCACGTGCCGCAGGGAAAGCGGCCTCCGGTTTCCACGTCCCGGAGATCCTCTTCATCGCATGACGATGAGGCCGATGCGGCAGCGGGGACGCGGCATGAATCCAGCCCCACGCTGACCTGGGCCAAATGGATCGAGTCGCTCGGCACGCCGTCGGTGTCGGAGGATGCACCCGAGCCTCGCGCCGATCTCGCCGGGCTCGCGGAGCGCCTGCGCGAAGCCACGGAGAGAGCTCGCCAGGTCCGGAGCGCTCGTGAAGCCTCCATCAGCGGCGCGGTGAGAGAGGTCCCGGCAACGGCCGCCGCTCCCGCGGCTCGCGAGGCAGCCACTAAGCCGAAGCCGCGTCCACGCACATCCGGCAAGCCTGCGAAGGCAGCTCCCAGGGCGCGGAAGCAAGTGCCCGCGCCGCCGAGGGAGATCGAGCCGAAACCCGCGCCGAGCCCATCCCCGGTCCGGTCGCGCCGGAGCGAACGCGCATCCGGATCGGTGCCGCCAGCGGCACCTGCGAAGGAGCTGGTGGCGGCACCCGCTCCCATCGCGCGGGCACAGGCGCCGGCTCTGGCTCGCCGCGACCTCGAGACGCAAGCACCCACCGCGCCGCCGGCGCCAGCGAGTCGATCCCATCCGCCGGCGGAGCGCTTGGCGGTCCATGACGACCCGTTACCCCATGGCTATGGCGACGACCGCATCGTGCTCATGAGCAAGGATCCCTACTGGCTTCACGCCTACTGGGAGCTGACCGGAGCCAGCCTCAAGCGAGCGTGGGAATTGCTCGGGCACACGACCGCAGCGCTGGCGCTTCGCGTGCACCATTTCGCCGCGGCCCATACCGGCGATGAATCCGGCTCGTTCGATGTCGAGGTCAGCGAGCAAGCTCGCAACTGGTACATCCACGGTGGCCATCCCGGAGGAGCTTTCGAGGTCGAGGTCGGACTCAAGTCCGCCGACGGTCGTTTCGTGGGCCTCGCTCGTTCGGCGAGGATCGTGTGTCCCACGGACCGACCTTCCGATCTCCTCGACGAGGAATGGCTATCCCTGGCTGGCGAATTCGAGGAGATCTACGCGCTCTCCGGCGGTTACCGCACGCTCACGAGCGGCGGATCGCTCGAGCTGCGCGAGCTTCTCGCCCGCCGGATGGAGGAAATGATGGGGTCCGGGGCGGTGTCGAGCTTCGGCATCTCGAGCCTCGGCGTGTCGAGCTTTGGCGCACCCGCGATCGGCGCATCCGGTGCCTATCCGGCGGCACCCCGCCACCGCAAGTTCTGGTTCGTCCTCGGCACCGAGCTCATCGTCTACGGGGCGACCGAACCCGATGCCAAGGTCACGTGTCAGGGCCGTCCGGTCACCCTGCGACCGGACGGGACCTTCACCCTGCGTTTCGCTCTTCCGGATGGAACGCAGACCATCCCGTGCACAGCCACTTCCGCGGATCGAGTCGACACGATCACGATCACCCCGCGGGTCGAGAAGAACACCAGCCAGGAAGAACGGCGCCACGATGGTGACAGGCATCCCTAGCATCGCCTCGGTCGCCGAATTCCCGGCCCTACCCCTCTATGGCGGCTCGCGCCGCCCCTGGTGACAGCATGGCCCGAGGATACCTCTCGCTCATCCTGCATGCCCACCTGCCGTACGTGCGGCATCCGGAACACGAGGACTTTCTGGAGGAGCACTGGCTCTTCGAGGCGATCACCGAGACCTACATCCCGCTCATCCAGGTCTTCGAGAAGCTCAACGAGGATGAGGTGCCGTACCGTGTCGCCATGTCGGTCAGCCCCTCCCTCGTCAACATGCTCGCCGACCCGATGCTCATGCAGCGCTACGAGCGCCGGCTGGAGCAGCTCTGCGAGCTCGCGGCGCGGGAAGTGGAGCGCACGCGATGGATGCCCGAGTTCCACCGTCTGGCGCTCCATTACCACTGGCTGTTCCACGGGCGCGGCAGACATTCGTGGATCGCCATCGCAAGAACCTGCTCGGCGCGCTCAAGGAGCTCGCCGACTCGGGATCGCTCGAGATCATCACCTGCGGCGCCACCCACGGCTATCTGCCGCTGATGAATCAGAACCGCCAGGCCATGCGCGCGCAGGTCCAGGTCGCGGTCGCCGAGCACGACGGCACTTCGGGCGGCGTCCGCGCGGCATCTGGCTCCCCGAGTGCGGCTACGAACCCGGGATCGACGAGCTGCTCGCCGAAGCGGGCATCCGCTACTTCATCGTCGACACCCACGGCGTCCTGCACGCGACACCGCGACCGAAGTACGGCGTCTTCGCTCCGATCGTCTGCCCGTCGGGAGTGGCGGCCTTCGGCCGCGACATCGAGTCATCGAAACAGGTGTGGAGCGCGCAGGAGGGGTACCCGGGCGACTACGTCTACCGCGACTTCTACCGCGACGTCGGCTGCGATCTCGACTACGACTACGTCCGGCCCTATCTACCCGGAGACGGCAACCGCAACATCACCGGGATCAAGTACTACCGGATCACCGGGCAACACGGACACAAGCAGCTCTACGATCCGGACGTCGCCCTGACCGTGCCGCGGAGCATGCCGGCAACTTCATGTTCAATCGCGAGAAGCAGGTCGAGCATCTGCATGGGCTGATGGGGCGAGAGCCGATCATCGTCGCGCCTTACGACGCCGAGCTCTTCGGCCACTGGTGGTACGAGGGGCCTAGCTTCCTCGACTTCCTGCTGCGCAAGATCGCCTTCGACCAGGACACACTGAAGACGACCACTCCGCGCGAGTACCTGGACCGGCTGCCGCGCAACCAGCGGGCCACCCCGTCCGCATCGAGCTGGGGCTACAAGGGCTTTCACGAAGTATGGCTCAACGGCACCAACGACTGGGTCTATCCTCACCTGCACAAGGCGGCGGAGCGGATGATCCAGCTCGCCGAGCGCTTTCATTATCTCGGCGGCCAGCACGGTGTCGGCGTGCCTCCCCTGCGCGTTCGCGCCCTCAACCAGGCGGCGCGGGAGCTCTTGCTCGCGCAGCACTCCGACTGGGCCTTCATCATGAAGACGGGGACGATGGTGGACTACGCCCACCGCCGCACCTGGACCCATCTGAGCCGCTTCAACCGGTTGTTCGACGACCTGGAGAATGATCGCCTCGATCCCTCGTGGCTCGAGGCCGTGGAATGGCGGGACAACATCTTCCCGCATCTCGATTATCGCGTCTTCTGCCACTAGGCCGGTGACCGGACCGGGGGCCTGGGCCCAGCCAGGGATCGCGCCCTCCCCAGCGGAGCATTGAGCCGCCCTTTTCCGTCTGCCATGATGGATGGGACGGGATCGGCGATGGGGCCGGCCCCGGAGCCCCTCCTCACCATGAATCGACTCCTGCGACTCGTTCCCCTGGGCCGTCATCTAGACCGTCGAGCGCTGCACGTCGGCGTCGAGGTCTTGTTCTGGGCCGCGCTCGCCGCCGCCTACGAGATCCTCGGTCGCCGTTCCACGAGCGATTGGTTGGACCTGCTCGCGGGCGCCGCGCTCCTTGCCCTGGCCGTCACCACCGCCGGCCCACCGCTCCGCTTCGCGGCGCCGCGGGTCGCCATCCGTCTGGCGCGGCAGGCAGGGGCGGCGCTCGAGCACCTGTTCGACGCCCACTACGGGGCGGACTTCCATCCCGAGCGTGAACCGCGCCTTCCCCGTCTCGGACGCTACCGGGCGGTGATCGTGGTGCTCGGAACCATCGATATCGCCCTCGGAGGTGCCCTCCTCACCCTCGGATCGCCGCTCCTGGCGCTCGAGCAGACCTCCTACCTCGCCTACCTGCTCGCGGCTCTCGTCGTCTGGATCGGAATCACCGTCACCCTCACATCGCTCCTGCTCACCCTGCTGCAGCAGCTGCGCCTGGCCCCGAGTCGCAGGCACCACCCCCTCGGGCGGCGCCGCGTCCTCCTCGTCCTCGCCAGCCTCGGCGTGGCCATCGCCCTCATGATGCAACTCGATGCCCTCATCGGGGCCCAGGGCTGGCTGGCGGCGATGGGCTTGAGCTTGATCCTGCTCCTTCCTCCCCGTTTCGGCCCCCGTGTCGAGTTCCAGCTCAACCTGCGCGCCCCCGACACCCGATCCCCCCAACGCCTGGAAGCGACGACGGTCGAGGAGATGGTGCGCTCGTTTCTCGCGGTGCTGGTCCTCTCAGCGCTGGCCCTGGCGCTGGCCATCCAGGGCCACCGGTTGCCGTTCGCCATGGCAGCACCGGAGATGGCCACGCGCATGGCGATCACGCACTACGCAGGCCGCGTCGTGGCCTGGGTGTTCGGATTCGGCGCTCTCGCTGGAGTCGGCCTCTACCTGTTCGAGTTCACCGTGCGCCGCTGGCGCTCCGACCCGGCATTCCCGGGTTCGGTGGCGACGGATCGGGACCTGGTCATCTCCCTCGTCCAGACCAATCTCGCCCTCGCCCGTGCCGGGCGCCGCGACCGCGGGGAGGGCTTCCTCTATGCGCCGCACTGGTGGCCATCGGATCGGATGTATCGCGACGCGTGGCATGAAGACGACTTGAGCGAAGGCTCTTCCGGTCCGGACTTCCATCATCACTATGGGCAACCCGCCCGCCGGCTGCTGCGGCAGGTCTTGCGCTCGCTCTCGATCGATCTCATCTACATCGAGGATGGAGTCCCGTCCAACCGCATGGGAGATGTGATGCGGCTGCTCTTCAGGCACTTCGACGCGACGGCAGGCCGTGCCGCACCGGAGCGCGTGCTCGAGGAACGCCATCTCGCCTCGCCGCCCGGGGTGCATCTCGCCCTCCAGGAGATCGAGATCGACGCGCCGCAGCGCAAGATCGAGGAGGGATACAAGGAGCCGTCCTACGAGTCCCTGTCGCGGGCTCGACTGTTGCTCGTGCTTCGCGCCCGCGGTGGCGATGAGCCTGATGAGGATCCCTTCGCCTTCACCCGCGAACCCGGATGGGTCGATCGGTTCCTGTCGCGATTGCCGGTGGGCCCGGCGGCGAGTTCGGTCTGACCACGCCTGACGCCGAGCGCCGAGCGCCGGGAGAATCCGCGGCGAACCGCAAGATTCAAGTGCACGCTTCGACCGGAAGCCGGGGCCGGCGCCCCGTCTAGAGCACGTCGCCGCGGGCCCCCGCGGCCCCATCCCCGGCGCCCTCAGCCCCTGCGCCGCCCGCACCGCCCGCGCCGATCGCGAAGCGGAGTCCGTTCAGCGTGGGTGCCGAATCCCCCGCCCGATAGATGCCGCAGGCCACGCCGCCGCCGCCGCCGCCGCCCCCACCACCAGCGCCCCCACCACCACCTGGGCCGCCGGCTCCGCCGGCCGCGCTCGGCGGCGACCCCGAACCGCCGGATCCACCTCCGCCACCGCTCCCAGCGTTCCCACCGATCCCACCCCGCCCCCCATCGCCACCACCAGCCGCCGTGAGGGCGCACGCTTCGACGAGCGGCGAACTATCCACCAGGAGGAGCGCGATCGAGCCTCCCCCTCCCTGGCCGCCCCTGCCGCCGGCACCGCCGCAACCTCCGGCCCCACCGCCCCCGCCCGCCCCGCCATAGAGCGGGCACCCGCCGGCGATCGCGCCGCCGCCCCCACCGCCCCCGCCACCGCTCGTCCCGTGAGCCCCGGTTTCGCCGTCGACCCCGGGCTCCCCGCGCCACAGTCCGTCCCCACCGATCACGCCCGTCGCGCCCCCGCCCGCGCCCCCTGAGCCTCCGGCCCCATCGGCGCCTGGACCACCCGCCAGACCGGGTTGACCGAAATCGCCACCCGCTCCGCCCGACCCACCGCCGGGCACAGCCACTCCTGCCTCGCCGGGAAGCGCGCCATACCCTGGCCCACCACCACGGCCGCCGTCCGTGCAGAGACCCTGCCCGCCAAGCCCGTAGTCCGGCACGGCACAGGCATCACAGGGTGAAACCCCACCCTCGCAACCGGGGAGACCGGCATCGCCCGCCGGACCGGCCGCTCCCACCGCACCGGGCGCCCCTTCGTCTCCCGCCGCCCCGGCGGCCGCCACGAGGTCGAGATGGCGGAGGTGAAGCGAATCGGCCGCCCGCGCCAGCAAGGCCACGGCGCTCTCGCCCACCAGGACGGGAGTTTCTGCGGTAAGGCGCAGATTTTCTATCCAGGCCCCGCGATCGATGGACTCAGCGCGCAGGACGACCTGGGTGGCCACCACTTCCGAGCGCGTGGATGGATCGAGGAGGTCCCGCATCCAGTCGTCGCGATCGTAACCACCATAGAGGCTGACACCGCGCGGCAGGACCAGGGTCTCCGCGTACGTACCGCGGGCCACGATCACCGCCTCCTTGCCACCGCCGGCGGCGCGCTGGAGGGCCGCCCCGATCGAGCGCAGGGGCTCCTCCTGAGTACCGGGGGCATCGTCATCGCCATCCGGAGCAACGAAGACGCTCCGCGCCACGTCGCCGTCGAAGCCGTCGCAATTGGAGTCGATGCCGTCGTCATCGGGGCGGTCGAGTGCACCGGGGTTGATGTTCGGATTCGCGTCATCGCAGTCGCCGTCATCGGGCGCGTAGCCATCCTGATCGCCGTCGAGGGGGTCGATGCCGGTCGTGAACTCGATGCGCGTCGAATCCACCGTGGCGTTTCCTGCCAGATCGCGGATACCGGCTCGGACCACGGCGACATGCATGGCCTCCGCCGTCAGGTGCAAGGCCGGCGTGAAGACGATGGCGCGGGTCGCGGCGCGGTAGCTCACGGCGCCCGGAACCGCCCCTCTCTCGTCCCGGACCACGAGCGAGGTGGAGTCCACGCTCGCAGGATCGAGGTCCTCGTTGAAGACGACGCTCACGTCGGAGCGGGGAATGACCGAGCTGGCCCCGTCCTCCGGGACCGTGGAGACGATGCCGGGAGGGGTCGTGTCGGGTGCGGTGCCGTCGTCCCCGCAACCTGCGGCGAGGGCGAGCCCGGCGGCAAGCAGCGCCGCCGCGCTGGCTCGACGGGATCGGGGTGGCTGATCGAATGCCATGACGTGTCGCGACAACCGGACCTCCAGGATTCTGATGGCGTTCTGGCTCGGCCGCGCCGTTCGGCAACCTCTCCTCACCCGCCAAGCCTCCGGCACAACCAGCCCGCGGCTATTCTATACTCGCTTCCCGACTCGCGGCGGCCGGAAGTCCCGGACTCACGAGCGGCGGCTCATGAACCTTTCCTCTCGATCCCAGCGAACCCCGGTGCGGCCCGAGACGCCTCGCCCTGCGCTCGCCGGCGCCCGAGGATTCCCTCCTGGACTGGGTGCCGTGGCCGCGGTCCCGGTCGCAGCGGCCCTTCTCATCTACGCGTTGACCCTTTGCCGCACGGTCTACTTCGGAGATTCGGCCGAGCTGGCTGCAGCCGGGACCGTACTCGGCATCGCCCACCCCCCGGGCTACCCCCTCTATCTGCTCCTGACTCGACTTCTGGCCGTCGCCCTGCCCGGCGAACCGGCGCTCGCGGCGAACGTGCTCTCGGCGCTCGCGGCCGCCCTTGCCGCCGGGGCCTCGGCCCTCCTCGCCCGCCTGCTCGGGGCGCAACCCCCGGCAGCCATCGCCGCCGGTCTCCTCGTCGCCGGCTCCCGCATCATCTGGTCCACGGCCGTGGTGGCCGAGGTCTACACGCTCAACGCCTTCCTGGCCACGAGCCTCCTGGCCGCGCTGGCCACCGACGAGTATCGACCGCGGGGCGACCTCCGCGCGCTCCTGCTCGCTGTCTATCTCTTCGCTCTGGGCCTTGCGCATCACCTCACGATCGTCCATCTCGCCATGCCCGTGCTGATCTTGCTCGTCGCGCGGCGCCGCCTGCCGCTCACCGCCATCCCGGCCGCGCTTGGCCTGGGCATCCTCGCGCTCAGCCTCTACATGGTCCTGCTCGTGCGTTCGCGATTCGACCCCCCGCTCGACTGGGGCAACCCCGAGACCCTGGCGCGACTCATCGACCACGTGAGCGCCCGCCAGTATCAGTTCCTGATGGGCAAGATGCGCGGGCCGGATGCGCTGGCGCGCCTCGGGGACATCGCCACCCTCCTCCTGCGCGATCTCGGGCTGTGGCTCATGCCCGCCCTCGTGCTCGGCGTGATCGCCCTCGCCCGCAGGCCGGCCTGGCTCGCGGCCCTCGCCCTCGTCGTGATCACCCTCACGGCTCATGCCCTGGCCTACGGCATTCCCGACTACTGGGGACACCTCGTACCGGCCGCCGTCGTGCTTGCGGTCATGACCGCTCTGGGCCTCGATGTCGCGGCGCGCCGCCTGCCACGGGCCGCCCGCTGGCTCGTGCTCGTCGCCGGGCTCGTGCCACTCCTCCTGCACTTCGGCGCCGCCGATCGGAGCGCGCACCGCTCGGCGCGCGAGTTCGGGGAGAACCTGCTCGCGGCCCTGCCACCGGGCAGCACGCTCTTTGCCGAGGGCGACAACCAGATGTTCCTCCTCGCCTATCTGACCGCGGCCTGCGGCGAACGGCCGGACATGACGATCATCGACCGCGACAGCAACTTGCTCGGCGACTTCTATGGGTTTCGTGGCGAATCGGGGCCGCTCCCGGCCGCTCCACCGCAACTTGACAAGCTGGCGACCGAGGTGAGAGAGCTCACCGCCTGGTTTGCCGCTGATCCCGGCCGTCCCGTCTATTCTTCGGCGCGCACGAATCTCCCCGCAGCCGGCCCCTTCACCCAGGAAGTGGTCGGGCTCGTATTCAGGATTCGCCCGGGCCCGGCGTCCACGGATAGCGCCGCCGCCACCGCCGCCCGCGCGGCCGCCGACCGATCCGCCTGGTCTGTGATCCGCACCGAGGCCATTCGCCGTGATGCGGTGCACGGCGACGCCCTGACCCGGGAGGTCGCAGCCCGTTACTGGGTGCGCCGCGGAGAGGCCGCCTTCGAGCGTGTCGATCCGGCGGCGATGGCGGCCGCGTTCGATTCGGCGCTCGCCCTGGCTCCCGACAACGCCGACCTGCACTCCTACCTGGGCGCCTTCTACGGCCAGAACGACCGTCTCCCCGAGGCCATCCCGCTCCTCCGGCGCGCCGTCCATCTCGACCCGCTCTCGACCCGAGGCTGGACCAACCTGGGCCTGGCCCTCGCCAAGGCCGGACGCCGGGAGGAGGCGATCCTGGCCCTCGAGGAGAGTCTTCGCATCCAGCCCGGACAGGATGCGATCACCCATCTCCTGGCCCAGCTCCGCCGGCGCTGACGGGGCAGGCCGCCGCGGGCATCCGGGGGTGCCGCTCGGGGCCCGATCCGCGATAATGGGACGACTCGCGGAGAGCTCTCATGACCGCATCGAACCCGACGCCACACCCCTTCACACCCCAGGAGATCCAGAGGTACAGCCGGCACCTGATCATGCCCGAGGTGGGGATGGCCGGGCAGCGCCGACTGAAGGCAGCGCGCGTGCTCGCCATCGGCGCCGGCGGCCTCGGCTCGCCGCTCACCATGTACCTCGCCGCAGCCGGCGTTGGACACCTCGGTCTCGTCGATTTCGACGTGGTCGAGTTCTCCAACTTGCAGCGCCAGGTGCTCCACTCGACGGCCGACGTCGGCCGGAAGAAGCTCGACTCGGCTCGCGATCGGCTCCACGGACTGAACCCCGAGATCGAGATCATGCTGCACGAGGTCACGCTGACAGCGGAGAACGCGCTCGACATCCTCGGGCCCTACGACATCGTCGTGGATGGCACCGATAACTACCCGACGCGCTATCTGGTGAACGACGCCTGCGTGCTCTCGGGCAAGCCGAACGTCTACGGCTCGATCTTCCGCTTCGAGGGGCAGGCAAGCGTCTTCGATGCCCGGCGCGGACCGTGCTATCGCTGCCTGTTCCCGGAACCACCGCCGCCGGGGCTCGTGCCGAGCTGCGCCGAAGGCGGCGTCATCGGGGTGCTCCCCGGGATCATCGGCACCATCCAGGCCGTGGAGACGGTGAAGCTCATCCTCGAGCGGGGCGACCCGCTCATCGGACGGCTCCTCCTGTTCGATGCGCTGGCCATGAGCTTTCGCCAGGTCCGGATCTTGAAGAGCCCCGACTGCCCGATCTGCGGTCCAGAGCCCTCGATCGATCGGCTCATCGACTACGACCAGTTCTGCGGCCTCCCCGGCCGCGAGGCGGAGGCCCGGAACGCGGCGGCGCAGGCGCGGTGGGAGATCGAGGCCGGCGAGCTCAGAGCCCAACTCGACCGCGGCGACGTCACGCTCATCGATGTCCGCGAGCCGCACGAGTGGGAGATCGCGCACATCCCCGGGGCCAGGCTGGTGCCGCTGTCCGCGCTCCCCGACCGGCTCGCGGAGATCCCGCAGACCGGTGACATCGTCCTCTATTGCCACGTCGGCCGGCGTTCGATGCGCGCTCTTGAATTCCTGCGCGACAACGCAGGATTCACCAGAGTCAAGAGCCTCCGCGGCGGCATCGACGCCTGGGCGGCCGAGATCGATCCCGCGATCCCGCGCTACTAGCGGTCGCCCCCCGCTCCGAACTTGACGGGCGCGGCTTCCGGAACCGGAGGCGCCGCGCGACCGGCAGCCGGGTCGGCGTGCCCCTGCCCGTGCACGGCGCGCGAGAGGTGCATCGAGCAGAAGGTCGGCCCACACATCGAGCAGAACTCCGCCGTCTTGAAGTAGTCGCTGGGCAGGCTCTCGTCGTGCATGCGCTCGGCCGTCTCCGGATCGAGGGCCAGGGCGAACTGCTGCTTCCAGTCGAACGCGTAGCGGGCTCGGGACAGCGCGTCGTCTCGATCGCGGGCGCCGGGGCGGTGGCGGGCGACATCGGCCGCGTGGGCGGCGATCTTGTAGGCGACGAGTCCCTGCTTGACGTCCTCCACGGTCGGCAGTCCGAGGTGCTCCTTCGGCGTCACGTAGCAGAGCATGGCGGCACCCGCGGTGCCGGCGAGGGCGGCGCCGATGGCCGAAGTGATGTGGTCATAGCCGGGAGCGATGTCGGTGACAAGCGGGCCCAGGACGTAGAACGGAGCCTCGCTGCAGAGCTCGATCTCCTTTTCGACGTTCATGGCGATCTGGTCGATGGGGATGTGCCCCGGCCCCTCGACCATGACCTGGACGTCGTCCTCCCAGCCGCGCCGCGTGAGCTCACCCAGGGTCTCGAGCTCCGCGAACTGGGCGCGGTCGGAGGCGTCGGCGAGGGAGCCGGGTCGGAGGCCGTCGCCGAGGGAGATCGTCACGTCATGGGCGCGGCAGATGGCGAGCACGCGGTCGTAGTGCGTGTAGAGCGGATTCTCGCAGTCCCTGAGCGCCATCCACTGCGCCATGATGGCTCCCCCGCGGCTGACGATCCCGGTGACCCGGCCGCTGGTGAGCGGGATGTGTTCGCGCAGCACGCCGCAGTGGAGCGTCATGTAATCGACTCCCTGGCGAGCCTGCCGCTCGATGACGGCGAGCAGGAGATCGATCGTGAGGTGCTCGATGTCTCCTGCTTCGTTGAGAGCCTGGTAGATCGGCACGGTGCCGATCGGAACCGGGCTCGCGCCGATGATGGCCGTGCGGATGGAATCGAGGTCCCCTCCGGTGGAGAGGTCCATCACCGTGTCGGCGCCGTAACGGAGCGAGATCGAGAGCTTCTCGAGCTCCTCGGCCACGCCGGAGGTGAGAGGCGAGCTGCCGATGTTGGCGTTCACCTTGCAGGTGAAGGCGATGCCGATCGCCATCGGATCGAGCGCCCGATGATGGACGTTGGCCGGGATCACCGCCCGCCCCCGCGCCACCTCGGCCCGGACCACCTCGGGGGACACCTGCTCGCGCGCGGCCACCCGCTCCATCTCGGGAGTGATCTCACCGCGCCGGGCGCGGCTCATCTGCGTTTCGCCGACCCGTGCCGAAGCCTCAGGTGACGAGGCGGCCGGGCCGTGATCTCGAGCTTTCATGGAACCCCTCTCGTTGTGAGTACCCCGCGAGAGGGGAAGGACCTGAGGCGGGATGGGCTTCGCGGATCGTTCCGGATTGGCTTGCCGCTTCCCTGCGCCAGTATTACCTGGTTCAGGTTCTTAGGGTCTCCGCCCACCACCGCCGGCGTCGGGACGCGGCGGGATGACGCGGACTCTCAGGAGATCCCTCCCCTAGCAGCCGGGCTCGACATCGAGCCCCGGGCCGGATCGTGCCGGCGCCACACGGAGGCTAACGCGGCCGGCTGTGCCCGTCAATTGCGGCTCCCATGCTATCCTCCCGCCCATGACGCGGAGCTTCACGGTCCAGGGACAGGCGGGCGAGATCCAGGCCGGCACCATCATCGCGGTCGGGCGCAACTATCGGGAGCATGCGCGGGAGATGGGGGCCTCGGGCGAGGAACCGCCCCTTCTCTTCCTCAAACCGGCGAGCGCCCTGGTTGCTGACGGGGGCATCATCCGCCGGCCCGCCTTCTCCATCAGCATGCACCACGAGGTTGAGATCGTGGTCGCCATCAGTCGCGGGGGCCGGCACATCCCCGAGCCGGTCGCCCTCGAGCACGTCCTCGGCTATGGCGTCGGTCTCGACATGACGCTGCGCGACGTGCAATCGGAGGCCAAGCGACGCGGGCACCCCTGGGCGGTGGCCAAGGGGTTCGATACGTCGGCCCCGCTCTCGGAGATCGTTCCCGCTGCGACCGCCAGCCCTCCCGATGACCTCGCCCTCGAGCTCAAGGTGAACGGCGAGATCCGCCAGCAAGGCTTCGCGCGCGACATGATCCTCGGGATCCCGGCTCTCATCGCCTTCGTCTCCGGCATCTTCACCCTCGAGCGCGGAGATCTCATCTTCACGGGGACGCCCGCAGGGGTGGGCGAGGTCTTTCCCGGAGACGTGCTCGAAGCGAGCTTGATCGGCCACACGCAACTCTGCGTCACCGTGGCCGACGAGAGAGAGGGACCCGCCGGCTCGGCTTGATCGACTTGCCGCAGGCGCCGTCTGCTTAGTCCTCGAGTTTTCCTCGGAAATCCTGGAGAGCCCCGACTCTGGGCGCTGCGCCAGCGAGACCGTCCCGCGAGGATCCCGCCATGAGTCCCGAATCGAACCC
Source organism: Candidatus Eiseniibacteriota bacterium (assembly GCA_963823555.1). Lineage (GTDB taxonomy): Bacteria > Eisenbacteria > RBG-16-71-46 > CAVPCR01 > CAVPCR01 > CAVPCR01. Next base: position 2,141,605 of record CAWGMA010000001.1, read on the forward strand.
CGCCGTTCACCGCTCGCCGCGCCAGAAGCAATCGGCGCTGGAGCCGCCGGACGCCTCGAGCTTCACGGCCGAGCAGATCGAGAAGGTCACCCGCCGCTACACGACCGAACTCATCCGCAAGCACTTCATCGGACCCGGCGTCAACGTCCCCGCTCCCGATATGGGCACCGGCGAGCGCGAGATGGCCTGGATCGCCGACACCTACGATGCGTTCCATCCGGGCGGCCTCGACAACATGGCGTGCGTGACCGGGAAGCCGGTGAGCCAGGGCGGGATCTACGGTCGGACCGAGGCGACCGGACGCGGCGTCCAGTATGGGGTACGCGAGGCGTTCCGCCATCCGGACGACTTCAAGGCCCAGGGTCTGGCCGGAGGTCTCGAGGGCAAGCGGGTCGTTATCCAGGGACTCGGCAACGTCGGCTAACACGCGGCGAAGTTCCTCGAGGAGGAGGACGGCGTCACCATCGTCGGCATCGGCGAGTGGGATGGCACACTCCACAGCCCGAAGGGGATGGATGTCTCCAAGGTTGCCGCCTGGCGGAAGCGGCACAAGACGATCCGCGGCTTTCCCGGCGCCAAGACGATCGAGAACCCCAGCGCCTGTCTCGAGCTCGAATGCGACCTCCTGATCCCAGCCGCCCTCGAGAACCAGATCACCGAGCAGAACGCGGCACGGATCAAGGCCCGGGTCATCGCCGAGGCGGCCAACGGGCCGACCACCGCCCGGGCCGAGCGGCTGCTCCACGACCGGGGCATCTTCATCATTCCAGATGTCTACCTCAACGCGGGGGGGGGCACGGTCTCCTACTTCGAGTGGGCGAAGAACCTGAGCCACATGAGTTACGGCATCATGGAGAAACGCAAGGAGGAGATGACCATGCACAAGCTCCTCCGCAACACGGAGCGCCTGGTGGGCCATGCCTTCCCCAAATCGGTGCGACAGGACCTCGTGCGCGGGGCCGAGGAGATCGATCTCGTGCGATCGGGACTCGAGGAGGTGAGGGCTCGCTCGTACAACGAGATCCGGGACATCATGAAGCGCCGGAAGAAGGTCACCGACATGCGCCAGGCGGCGTTCGTGCTCGCCATCGGGAAGGTGGCCAAGGCCTACCCCGAACTCGGTATCTTTCTATAATACAATAGTTTACAACATAAACCTAGACTCCTGCATGAAGGGCTTTGCAGGCGTCGCCGATTCTTGTAGTGTCCCCGTCGCTACGAGCCGGCCCCGGTGCCCCAGGGCAATCCGCATCCGATGTTCGGAGGAGGAGACATGCGCTGGACCACCGCCACCGGGGCCCTGGGAATCATCCTGGCCCTGGCGCTCGTCGGCCTGCCTGCCGCCCGGCGCCTCGGACCGCCCGAGACCGTCGTTCCCGGAAAACCGGTAGCCCCCTTCTTCCTCCAGGACGCGACCGGTCGTTCCCTCGACCTCTCCGAGCTCGCGCCACAGGGATCGTCCGCCCTGGTCCTCGTCTACTGGTCACCCCGGTGCCCGATATCGCGGGGCTATGAAGCTCGACTCGGCGACCTGGCCATGGCGACGGCCGAGCGCGGTGTCCGCTGGTATGCCGTGGTGGCGGATGCCGAGGTGCCCGAGGCGGAACTGAGCGCAACCACCGGGCCGGGGGACTCACGCTCCCGCTGCTCCGCGACCGTCGGGCTACCGCGGCCCGCCGCCTGGGGGTCACCTCCACGCCACAGGCGATCGTTATCGATGGCGAAGGCAAACTGGCCTACTCTGGCGCCATCGACTCGAACCTGTTCGGCGACGGGTCGAGCCGCACGCCGTATCTCGCCGCCGCGGTCGAGGCGGTTCTGGCTGGCAACACACCCGTTCCGGCCCTCACGCGGAGCTTCGGAACCTCGATCGAGAGACCCGGCCCCGGGCTGGCGCGACTCGGACCCGGCTTGTAGCTCGCCAGCCACACGAGAGGAAAGGACGCCATGACCCCCATCGTTCCGGAGACCATCGAGCACTACCTGAAGAGCCATGCCCCGCGCCGGGACCGCGTCCTGCTCGAGATGGAGGAACTCGCCGCCCGCGAGCGGGTCCCGATCGTGGGCCCTCTCGTCGGCACCCTGTTTCAGGTGCTGGGATCGATCCATCGGGCGCGGCGCGTGTTCGAGCTGGGCTCGGCGATCGGTTACTCGACGATCTGGTGGGCACGGGCGGTGGGATCCGCGGGGCGCGTCTTCTATACCGACGGCGACCCGGAGAAGGCGGCGCGCGCCCAGAAGTACTTCCGGCGGGCCGGGGTCGCCGATCGCATCACGATCCTCGTCGGGGACGCCCTGACCCACCTCCGGCACACGCCGGGGCAGTTCGACGTCATCTTCAACGATGTCGACAAGTGGGAGTATCCCCGCGTCTGGCGGCAGGCCCTGCCTCGCCTCAAGGCGGACGGCATGCTCGTCAGCGACAACACGCTGTGGAGCGGCAAGGTGCTGGCCGGCGGCGGCGACGCCGACACCGAGGGCATCCGCCGCTACAACCAGCTGGCTGCCCGCTCGCGCACCTATCTGACCACGGTCCTTCCGCTCCGCGACGGGGTCTCGATCACGACTCGCGCCCGCCGCCCGTAGCGGCAACGTGGCCCCTCTTCAGCGGCCGCCATCAGAAATGAACCAGGGCCCCCAGGCTGATATCAGCCTGCAGGATGCTTGCGCGCCCTGATATCTGCGCCAGACACCCCTCCCGCGAGCAGAACATCTCATCCCGCGAGAAGCTGATCCCCCCCATGAGGCGGGCGTCGGCGCGAAGGCCGAACCGCGGCGAAACGTAATACTTGGCTCCTCCGGCGGGGGCCAGGGCCAGGAAGGTCTCCTTGCGGTACGCATTCCCGACTGGATCCGCCGTCATGCCTCCCAGATAGATCCCGGCAAAGGGCACGAACCGCTTCGAGACGACGAAATCGTAGGTGGCGCCGACCAGGAAGTAGTTGAGGTCGAGATCGAGCTGGTACTCGCGGGGAACGTCCGATGCGTTGAGGTAGACCCCCGTCCGCTGGTGCATGTACAGGAACTCGGCGTGCAGCTCGGGCTGACCCGGACTCGCATAGCTGATCGCGCCGCCGAAGTCCGCCGCGCCATCGAACTCGAGCCTGCCATTCTCGACGCTGATACCTCCCCCGAACCGATAACCGGAGAACACGACGATCTCGGTCCCGCCGCCGGCGACGGCCCACTCCGCCGAGATGGCTGCCCCGAACGAGGGCGTTTCGGCCAGGAGCAGGAGTACGGGCGGCATGAGGAGCAAGAGCAGGCGGCAACCTCGTTCTCGAAGAGGGGAGCAGCGGTGAGCTGGCATAAGGATCATGCGCCTCCTGAATGGCACCCAAGCCGGCGAGGGTCTCATGCTGCCGCCGCAAGGCATTGAGACGAGCGCCCTGGTCCCTGAACGCGGCCCCACCGGGCACGAATCGCGGGGCATGTTAATCGATGGGTTCCCGATCGACAAACACTGGTTTTCCCCATTCCCCCGGCTCAGATGCCGTTGTGATAACGTCGGCAGGTGGCCGCAAGCCGATCTGGAGGGGGCATGGGTGAAGCGATTCAGGATCGGGCGTCCGAGCGCCTGATCGTCGCACTGGACCTCAACGAGTATGAACAGGCCGAGCGCCTGATCGATGACCTGCTGCCGGTGGTGGGGGGGTTCGCCATCGGCTACATGGCCATGGCCGAAGGATGGGACCGGAAGGCCGTCGACCACATCCTCGATACCGGTGAGAAGCGGGTCATCTTCTACGATCCTCATCTCAACGCCACACCCCGCATCACCGCCGCTGCGGTGGCTGCCTATGCCCGCTGGGGCATCACCCACCTGAGCGTCTGCGGCACCGCTGGCCAGCGGTCGATCCAGTCGGCCGTCGAGAATCGCGGGCCGGTCGACATCGTCGTGACCACGGTCTTGACCTCCTTCGACGAGAACGAGATCCGCTGTGAATACGGGCGCCGCAGTGATGAGGTGGTGAGCGAGCACGCGCGCGCGGCCCAGCTGGCCGGGGCGCAGGCCCTTCTCTGCTCGCCCCAGGAGCTCAAGATCATTCGCGCCTACGTCCACGTCGAGCGCCTGATCAAGATCGTCAACGGCATTCGCTTCCCAGAGAGCCCACTCAAGCAGGACGATTTCCAGCGGATCCTGTCTCCCGGCGACGCCATCCGCGCCGGCGCCGACTATCTCCTGGTCGGCCGGCCCATCCTCGAACCTCCCGCGGGCGTCCGCTCGCCGCGCGAGGCCGTGGATCGAATCATCAACGAGATCGTCGATGCGCTGCCCTCGGCGCCGGCCCATACGCGAGCTGGAGCCTGATCGCAGCCGATCGCCACGATCACGCCAGCAACATGCCAGAAGCCAGACACGAGGATGCCACCCGGCATCATCTACAGGAAGCCCTCAGGCGCTACCCGCAGCTCGCCGACCGCATCCACCGCGCGCTCCTGATCGCCCTGCATCAGCAGGGGATCTGTACGATCGACGAGATCTACGACCGGGCCCGGCGGCGAGCGCGACGCGAGGAAGAGCCGGAACCGACAGCGAACGACAGTAGCGACAACATCGCCACCGAACGGCGCTGGGACCGACTCGAACGCCGCTTCGTCGGCGAGGTCATCCGCGAGCTCACGGTCGAGCACCTATCTCCAGATGAAGTAGACGACCTCATCAACCTCACTCTCAAACGCGAGCAGGTTCGCACACTGGAGGAGATCGCGAATCTCTCCACGGTCTCGTTCGGCCTGATCGCCGAGAAGGTCCGCGCCTTCGGGCGGCTGCCGGAGGGACAGACCCGCCTTCCGGAGTCGGAGGCGCTGGCGGTGCGGGTGGCCCTGATCCGCCACTTCATCTCGGATCAGCTCGAGTTCATCGGCGTGGCCCGCCATCCTCACCATCCGTGATTTCGAGGACCTGGTCGATCGCATCGTCGGCGACCGACTGCGGCATCGGGCCGCATCGGCGGCAAGGCCGCGGGCCTGTTCCTGGCCGAGCGGATCCTGCGATCGGGCGCAGCGCGAGGACGCGGATGCCCCCAAGGTCGAGGTCCGCATTCCCGAGTCGTTCTTCCTGCGCTCGGATGTCATCGAGACAGTTCCTGGAGCACGACGGCCTCTACGAGCTCCAGCGCCACAAGTACAAGAGCATCGACGAGATCCACAACGAGTACCCGATGATCCTCGAGGTCTTCAAGAACGCGGAGTTTCCTCCCGAGATCGTGGTCGACCACCTGCGCGCCCTGCTCGAGCAGATCGGGCCGCATCCTCTCATCGTCCGCTCGTCGAGCCTGCTCGAGGATCGCTTCGGCGCCGCCTTCGCCGGCAAGTACCGCAGCGTCTTCCTGACCAACCAGGGGCCACTCGAGCAGCGGCTGAGCGACCTGCTCGGCGCCATCGCCGAGGTCTACGCCAGCACCTTGCACGCCGACCCCATCAGCTACCGGCGACGCACAATCTTCTCGACTACGACGAGAACATGGCGATCCTGATCCAGAAGGTCGTCGGTCAGCGCTACGGACGGTGGTTCTTCCCCGCCTGGGCCGGGGTCGCCTTCTCGCGGAACGAGTACCGGCGCAACTCCCGGATCCGGCCCGAAGACGGCATCACGCGCATCGTCTTCGGACTCGGCACCCGGGCCGTGGACCGCGTCTCGAGCGACTGGTCCCGCGCATGATTCCACTGGGCATGCCGACGCTACGCCCGGAGGTCAAGGACCAGGACATCGTGCGCGCTACTCCCAGCACGAGGTGGACGTGATCAACCTGGAGAGGAACGCGTTCGAGACCGTTCAGCTCGACGAGCTGCTTGACCGATGATCGGCTCCCCGGCTTGGATCATGCGGTCTCGATCTATCGCAATGGGCACCTGACACGCCCGGTGGGGACTTTCATCGATGCTTCCCGTCCGAGCTGGTCATCACCTTCGATCGCCTGGTGCGCGAGACCCCCTATCCCGGCTTCCTGCGCTGGGTGCTCTCGACGCTCGAGAAGGCCTACGGGCAACCGGTGGACATCGAATACGCCTTCGATGGCGAGCGATTCCACTTGCTGCAGTGCCGGCCACAGGTCCTGCGCGGGCTGGACGTGCAGGTGGAGATTCCTTCGGGCATCGACCCTGCGCAGGTGATCTTCAGCGCCACTCGCGATGTCATCTCGGGTCTGGTCGGTGACATCGAATATGTCGTGGTGGTCGATGCTCACGACTATGAGAACATCGACACCAACGAGAGACGACTGCGCGTGGCGGCGGCAATCTCAGCCCTCAACAAGCGCCTCGAAGGCCGCCCCTTCATCCTCATGGGGCCCGGGCGCTGGGGGAGCAAGGACCCGCTCCTCGGGATCCGCGCCGGATACGCGGACATCAACAACACCCGCATGCTCATCGAGGTGGCGCGCCCCCTGGGCGGCACCATGCCCGAAGCCTCATTCGGGAGCCACTTCTTCCAGGACCTCATCGAATCCGACATCCAGTACCTCGCCCTCTACCCCGAGGATGAAGGCACCGTCTACAATGAGGCGTTCTTGCTCGAGTCCGCCAACGATCTTCCCCGGCTGCTGCCGGAGATGGCATCCATGGCGGATGTGGTTCGAGTCATCCATGTCCCCGCCCTCACCGGGGGGCTCTTCCTGCAGGTGGCGATGGACGGCGACACGAACCGGGCGCTCGGGTACCTGGGACCGAAGCGCGCCCCCTGAACCGCTCAGGCCAGGGTCTCCATGTACCGCGCCACTTCCCGGCTCACCTCCGGCCGTACATCCGGATTCCGCCGCGCCATGCGACGCAGATCGACCTTGGAGACGAACCGGACGTGGATGAAGGGACGCAGGCTGGAAATCGGGATGTGGGCCGGATTCGCGAGCAGGAGTCGTGGCACGTCGCGGTTGGCCGCCCCCGTGTGCAAGCTCGGCACCCGGATGATCTTCTCGAGAACGCGCACACTCCTGCTGTCACGCGCCACCAACGCGACCAGGCCGGCCATGGAAATCGCCTTGGGGTTGTCAAGCAGCCCCAGAATGAACGAGTCGTTGTCGATATGCCGATGGAGGAGATCGAGCAGGGTGAGTTCGCGGCCCGCCTTCGTTCCTGGCTGATCGGGTAGCGACGGCACGCCATCGGGCAACACGAGATTGAGTGCACGCCCTTCCTGGTAGCAGGTCTCGATTCGATCGGGGCCGGGTCGGCGGGCGCCCCACTCCGCAATCGTCGGCCAGATCGCCTCGGCGATCTCAGGCTCCAGGGACAGGGCGATCGACGTGTCTCCCTGCCGGTACTCGAGCACCTGCAACATGATCGACAGCAGATCCGCGGGCCGGCCATCCGTCACCGCCTTGGCGCGCAGGAGGTGGATCTGATAGAGCTGCGAGACGTGGAAGGCGAACTCGCGGCTGAGCACCGGGCGGAGACGCATGGCTTCGATGATTCGCCCCAGGCTCCGGGCCACGGTATCCCTGGACATGGCCTTCACCAGCTTGTCCAGTTCGGTGCTGGTGAGCGCCTGCTCGATGGTGAGTGACCGCTCGAAGAACGGTTCATAGGTGTTGATCCTCGACACCACATCCTTCATATGCTCGATGTCCTGATCAAGCCGGCTGAGCACTGGCAGCAGGCGCGCGATCCGGCGCGTGTCGTAAGGATCGATGGCGCCCGCGAGCAGGGACACGCGCTTCTCGAGCAGCTTCACCTCGAGCATGGCGAGCTGGGTGATGAACTGCAGCGTGTCATCGGGGAGATCACGCCCTTCATCGAGCCGGAGCGCGATCTGGTCGAACCAGGCGTTCAGGTGCTGATGGACGGCGCCCAGCACCCGGCGATCTGCTGGCAGCTCGCCGATGGCGAGATCGAGAGCACCAAGGCGCGCCCCCTCCTCCAGCATGTCGAGAATGGGCCTGGCTGCGTTCACTTCCTGTGATTCTTCGGGCTCGTGCCAGGACCCGCTCGCGATCTTCAGGGTGACGCGCCTCAGACTGGACAGTCCGTTGAGCTGGCCGAGGACCTCCGCTCCCGGGCGCGTGACCTCCAGGAAGCCGAACCAGAGCCGGAGGCCTGACCGCTCTCGAGCGAGGGCCAGGGTGCCCGCCGCCTTCAAGAGCTCGATCGCCGCCCCCGCCTCGAGCTTGCGGAAGACCTCCGCAATCCGCCGGTTCCGCTCCCGGACCCGCTCGTCATCGGTCGCGGCCCGGATGCACTCAGCATGGGCAGGAGAGACAGCGAGCTGCGACAGTTGCCCCGCCGCCTCGGTCAATGGAAGGGAGGCGGTGAGATCGACGGCCGCATACGGGGGATCGAGGGCTTGAGCGGGCATGCCTCACCGTGGGACAGAAGGTGGCAGCGGTCTGGGCCGGAAACGGGTTCGAGCTCAGTATCGGCAGCCCATCGCCCGTCCTCATGGTGCAAGACCGAATCCCACTCGCGGTCCCATCCTGATACCATCGCGCCATGGAGCCCTTTCTCGGCATCCCGCTCTGGTTCCTGTTCGGCCTCCTGGGGGCCTGGATCGCCACCACCAAGGGCCGCTCGGGATGTGGGTGGTTTCTGGTCTGCGCGATTCTCGGCCCGATCGGTCTCCTCGTCGCCGCCGTGATCAAGAAGAGGGGCTGAGCCCGAGGCGCTCCCACCGGGCCATTGACAGCCTGTAGGCACTCGCCCGTGGTCCCGGAGCGCCGCACCTGTTCCCGAAAGAGCCCATGAACCCGTCCCCTGCTCGGCCGCTTCAGCTCCTGCTGATCGGCGGCCTCTTCGCCCTCGTCTACATTCTGATCCAGCTCCCCCTCGGCTATGACGGTCTCGTCGGGGGATCACTCCGGCCGGCCGAGAGCCAACGGCACCCAGGCGGTACCCACGTCGGCTCTGCAAATCACCAGCGCTAGTGGGACGCAGCCGAGCATCATCTCCCTCCGGTCTCTGAAGAGAGGATAAGATGATGATGAAATGGGGCTTTGTGTTCCAGGCGAGGATCGCACTGGCAGCTGTCTCCGGCGGGGCCAGACTTCGTCGGAGGGAAGGGCCGGATCGATAACCAATATCGCCACCGTCCTTCCGCATGAAGCCGCTCTCGGTCCTGGGCTGCGAGCATACGGGCTACTTCGTCCCGTGGCAGGCGCCGGCAACACGGCGTTGACGTCTTCCTGCGGCCCTCCTACGATCTACTCGGAGGCCAAGACCCGGCTTGCCTTGGGGTGGCTCGATGGATCACCAGGATCCGCGTCATGATCCACCGCCGGCAACACGGCGAAGGAAGGATGGCGAGGAAGCCGATGCGACAGCCTCGATCGGCGACCTGGTTCGCTCGATTGCCTCCCAGTTCGAGCTGGTCATGGGCCGACCGGAACGAGTGGCCGACTTCTGCTCCCGCCTCCAACAGCAGATCAGTCATCCGCCGACCGCCGCGGAAGCGGCACAGCTCGAAGAGCTGATCCCGCTCCTCTCCCTCAAGGGGGGAGACCTTGCAGCCCCGCTGTTCGATCTCCTGGCGCGAGTTGCCAGCGTCTGCGGTGCCCCATGGCCCTTCCTCGCCGGGATGCTCGCCGCCCGCGATCCCGAACTCGGGCGCCGCGCCCTGCACCTGACCGCGCAGCTCGCCGAGTCTGGAATGATCCCCATCGACGAGGAGAAGGCCCTCTTCCTCGCGCGGCAGGTCGAGAGCGAAGGCTCCCTCTTCCGTGAAAGCACTTCGTTGCGAACGATCGGGCAGCTCGTCAGCCGATTGCCGGCCGCGGGCGCCGCGCACCCGGTGCTCGACCTCTACCGCCGCGCGCCCCCCGACCCCCTCTCCCGCCTGGCGGCGCGCCTCCTCGATCTCGACAACCAGCCGGCATCCAGCCGGCTCGCGAGGGAACTCCTGGGACGCGATGCCTATAGCTTCCTCCACCCCTATCTCGACTACACCCGGGCGTCCCATTTCGATCTCCTGCACCTCGTGCCCGAGCGTGGCCAGCCTCCACCCGCTCTCCCTTCGCTTCGCCGCACCGAAACCACCTGCGGCGCGGAGCTTCTGCGCGAGGTGATCGCAGCCCTGGGCTGGCACCGCATCAATCTCGGCCTCGAGGTCACGCCGACCATCGGCGTCTCGATCGGCGATTCGATTCCCTTCCTGGTGTCGCCGGCCGAGGCGCAGCTCATCGCGTCCTGCACCGGCGCACGGCGCGTCTCCGAGTCCTTCATCTTCATCGCGCATGGCGGCCTGCCGGTGGATCAGCCGGGCGATCACGAGCAGGGGAGCACGGTCGCCCGATTCCGGGCCTATAACCTGGCGCACGCCGAGGTCCTCGCCGACATCCTCGACGTGGCGGCACTCACCGGGGAGAAGACACGGCGGATACTCAGCCGGATGGACGAGATCGTCAGCGACTTCACCGCGCTGTTCGCCGCCATGAGTGAAGAATGCGAAATTCTTCCTGCCGTGTACGCGGAACTCAGACAACGAGTCACCACCGAGCTGGAGAAGGAGGATGTCCATCCTCAGCTCTCGCCCGAGCTCACGAGACTCGTTCAGATGTTCGAGGATCCGGGATCGCTGGCGGACGTGAGGACGCTTCACGGCCTCAAACGCTACCTCCACCAGCGCGGGCTCAAGCTCGGCCTGCGACTGGTCGCCGCGGGCGCGGGGACCATGCGCACGGTGAGCCTTGTTGTCTCCAATCGCCGGCGAATCCTCCGCACTGTGGCCGCTATCCAGTATGTCGACTTCGAACCAACCACACCGCAGTTCAGCGCAGGACCGGAAACGGCATCGACCGTCGGACTGCCCTTCCCCGTCTCCGTGCTCGTGCATGCGTACGGCACCCAGCTCCTTCATGGCCAGGAGAGCTTCCCGAGCATCAAGATCTTCTGCTATGGCAACGAGGTCCACTACTACATCGCGTTCAAGAATCACCCGGCTTTCCTGCGCATCGATTTCTCGCCTCCGCTCAAGGGCGGCATGATCGATCTCGAGTACTTCGGTGTCAGCAACTACGAGCTGTCCGCCCACCCCAACCCGGCGCTGGACTCGATCCGGCTGTTCTTTGGCCGCCTCGATTTCGATGTCCAGATCGACGGTACGCGGATCCACGCCCGCTACGACAAGGAGCGGGCCCTCGACCTGGGAGAACTGTGTGACGCAGCCGGAGCCTTGTGCCGGCTCATTCCCTTTCTCATGGATGTGGACTGGATCATCGGCGGCCTGGATCTCGACCGCGACGCCCGCGCCAGGGTGGCCCGGGCCTGGGCCGACCGATTCGCGCTGTCGGGGACGTTGCCCATCGAGCAGCTCTTGACCCGGGACCGTAGGGGCATCCTCCAGGCCGTGGAGACGGGTCCGGCCGGGGAGCGCGAGGTGCCGTGGTCGGGAGAAGGGTCCTATCGCGATCGCCTCCATCTGCCGTCGGCCGATCTTCTCCTTCCCTTGCACTCGGCACTGGAAGAGCTCGGGCTGGACATCGTGTCGTTCCCGACACCAGGCGAGAGCCAGGGCGTGGGGGCGATGGCGCTCGAGCGCCTCCTGCTACGCCCCCTGCGGGAGGCGGTGGCCCGGGGCGAGCTGATGGTGACACCCGACGGATTCCGGAAGTGCCCACCCCAGAGGTTCCAGCGGAAACATGAGGCGGAAGCGCTGGCCGAGATCCTGGGCCGGGATGACACGACCATCAGAGAGGCCGCTCTGCTCGGCCAGCTGGTGGCGCCGCTCGAACGAACCCTCAGCTTCCAGACCACCGGCAGCGTGAACGGCTACGAGGTCCAGCGGGCGCGCTTGCCCTTGCTCGGAGAAAGCCTGGGGCTCCACGTGCTTCGCGACGCAGGTGGAATCGTCCGCCTGGCCGTCTTCACCCACGGCGAGTCGATCTACAAGCGCCGGGATGACCCCAATGACACCTGGCGCTCGAACGAGAGCCTGAGCGTCCCCGAGCTCACATTGCTCCTCCGCCGATCGAATTACCTGGCTCCCGGCGTGGAGTCGCCCGGGGAATGGGAGGCCGAGGAGGCGGAGAGGATCCGGGAGATGTTCGGGCGCACGAGCCCGTTCGAACCGCGCGCACCGCTCAGGGGCGAGAGCGTGCTCAGGGGGCTCAGGGCATCGCCGGGCCGGGCTGTGGGCAGGGTCCTCTTCAGCACGGTCGGACGCCTGCCCGCCGACTTCGACGGCGCGGTCTTGGTGGCCGCCTCGGTGCGGCCGGAGGACAGCATCGTCCTCCACCATGCCGCGGGCATCGTCAGTACCGGGGGCGGGATTCTCAGCCATGCCGGGCTCATCGCCGTGCAGCTGCACAAGCCAGCCCTCATCATCTCCGGACAGTGGCGAGACGAAGCGGACGGCACCCGCAGCCTCCTTCACGGCACCTTCGAGTACACGGAGGAAGCACGCGAGATGGGAGGCCACCGCGTCGTTCTCTGGCACGGCATGAAGGAGCGCGAGCACCGGCTGCACGAAGGAGCCCTGGTGGTGGTGGATGCCGATGCGGGAACGCTGCGTGTCATCGGCCATGACCGGGAAGCGCTGGCCTTGCACGAAGAGCTACGGCTCTTCGCCGCAGCCAGCCGACATCTGCTGCATGCCACCGACGAGAACGAGATCCTGCGCTTGCGCGGCAGGCAGCTCCAGGCGCGCTACCAGATCGCGAAACTCCTCGGTCGCCTCAACGATCCGATTGTCGCCCGCCATGCCGTCCACGAGATCCTGCTGGGCGAGGCCTTCGAGCCGGCCGGGGCTCGCGCCCACCGCGCTCAGCTCTTGTCCCTTGTCCTCGGCAACCCGCGTGTCGGCCCCGCGGCCCGCGACGGTTTGCTCCAGATCGCAAGGGAACTCGACCGCCGCCGTGCGGCGGCGCACGAAGCGGCGGAGCGCTGCATCCCGGCCGCCGAATCCGTGTTCGAGATCCTGTGGCTGCGCCTGGCGGTCCGCCGCCTTCACCGCATTCTCGAGGGCACCACCACGGCCCTGCTCGAGTGCGGGCTCGATGCTCCCCCACCAGACTCCTTCCTTCCATCCGCCATCGATCAGATGGCGGCTCGCCGGCTTGCCGATCTCAGGCTCGAGCGGCTTCATGCGCTGAGCGATGCGGCCGTCGGATCCCGGCAGCGGGTCCGGCGACGTCATCTGCTGCGTGAGATCGGACGCCTCGACCTCCTCCTGGGCAGGCAAGGGCAGCAGGACCGCGCGGCCTCTGCGGATGAGCTCTCTCGATCCGATGCCCAGGCGTGCGCAAGACTCGCCAAGCAGCACATCCTCGGCCCGGAGGAGGGAGGACTGGAGCTCCATCCCCTTCTCGGCTGGAAGGCGGCCAACCTCGCCGAGATCGGGGAGCTGGGCGGCCTCGCCCACGTCCCGCCCTGGTTTGCCATCACCCGTCGCGCGTTCAACGAGGTCCTCGCCAGGCCACTCGACCAGACGGCCCCGGCGAGTCCCGAGATCCTCCGGACCAGCCCCACGCTGGGTGTCGCCATCGATGCGATCCTGGATCGAGCCGACCTCAGCCCGGGGCAGCAGTCGGCGCAGATTCGTGAGCTCTGGGATCGGGTCGCGCTCCCCAGGGAGTTGATTGCCGAACTCCTGGCCGCCTATCGCCGGCTGGGGGAACTCCTGGCGCGGAGCGAAGACGCGCCACCTGATCCGGTCGGACCCTATGTCGCCATCCGCTCCTCCAGCCTTGAGGAGGACACCGAGAGCGCCGCCCGTGCCGGTGAGTTCGACACCTTCCTGTTCGTCCGCGGGGAAGATCGGCTCCTCGACCCACCTCAGACGGGCATGGAGCGGGCTGTGGACGGAACGGGCGATCCACAACCGCGCGACGCTCGGCACGGGCTCGGGCCGGATCGGCGGCGGGGTCATCGTCCAGCGCATCGTCCGCTCGCGCGTTTCTGGAGTGCTCGCAGACAGTGAACGTCGCCGAGGGCAATATGCGGGAGATGGTGATCAACGCCGGGCTCGGGCTCGGCGAGGGGATCGTCTCCGGCGTCGTGGCGGCCGATCAGGTCGTGGTCGCCAAGGGCGGGGACCCGCGACATGAGTCGCTGCGCTTCCGTTACTTGACGAGCGACAAGCAGAGCCAGGTCGTCTTCAACGAACGCGCGGGATCGGCACGGTGCGCGCCGAGACCCTCTATCACCAGCGACTTCGCCCCGCACTCGAGTACGTCGAGCTGTGCGAACTCGTGGCGCATCGCCACCGATCTCGAGGCGGCGTACGGCTACCCGCTCGACATCGAGTTCGGGATCGAGGGCACCCGCCTCTGGATCCTGCAGGTCCGCCCGATGGCCGTCTATGTCCCGGCGCTCCGCGAGACGCTCGATGATGATCCGATTTCGGCGGCGCCGCCGACCCGCTCTCCCCATGAGGAGTCACAGTCATGATCCGACGTGAGGATGCTCTCGACTACCACGCGCCGACCGACCCGGCAAGATCGAGCTCCGCGCGACCAAGCCCTGCCTCACGCCGCGCGAGATGCGCCTGGCCTACCTGCCGGGAGCGGCCTTCCCGGGCGAGGAGATCGCGAGGACCGCGCCGCCGTCCTTCCGCTACACGTCGCGGGGCAACCTGGTCGGCGTCATCACCAACGGCACGGCGGTGCCCGGCCTCGGCAACGTCGGGCCGGACGCGGCCAAGCCGATGCAGGAGGGGATCGCCGTCCTCTTCAAGCGGCTCGCCGACATCGACGTCTTCGACCTCGAGCTGGACACGACCGACCCCGATCGTCTCGATCGAGACCGTCCGCCTGCTCGAGCCGACCTTCGGCGGGATCAACCTCAAGGACATCCGCGCGCCCGAGGGGCTCTGAACATCTACGACCGGCTGCGCGAGTGCCTCGACATCCCGGTCTTCCACGAGAACCTCTACAGCACGGCCGTGGTGGCCGCCGCCGCGCTCCTCAACGCGCTCGATCTGGTGGACAAGCGGATCGATGAGGTTCGCGTCGTCATCTGCGGCGCCGGCACCGTCGGCATCGGCTGCGCCCGCCTGCTCCTCGGCCTCGGGGTCACGCCGGACAACCTCCTCATCTACGACGTCCACGGCCTGATCCACCCCGACCGCGACGACCTGCACGATTACCAGCGCGCGCTTCGCCCGGGAGGAGTCCGGCGCGCCAGCTGGCCGAGGGCCTGCGGGGAGCGGACGTCTTCCTCGGCGCCTCGGCCGGCGGGGTCTTCACCCAGGAGATGATCCGCTCGATGAGCCGCTTTCCCGTCGTGTTCGCCCTGGCCACGCCCGAGCCGGAGATCGGCTACGAGGCCGCGCGCGCCAGCCGGCGGGACGTGATCGTCGCCACCAGCCTCGATCGAGCACCCCAACGCCGTCGTCGATCTGCTGAGCTTCCCCTACATCTTCCGCGGCGCCCTCGACGTCCAGGCCACGCGAATCACCGAGGGCATGATGATCGCCGCGGCGCGCGCTCTGGCCGATCTGGCCCGCGAGGACGTGGTCGAGGAGGTGGAGCGGGCCTACGGCTACGAGCAGCTTCAGCTTCGGGCCCGAGTACCTGCTGCCCAAGCCGATCGACCCGCGCATCCTGGTGCGGGAGTCGGCGGCCGTCGCCGCAGCAGGCGATCGAGGAAGGCGTGGCCCGGCGTCCGCTGGACCGGAGACCTACGAGGAGAGCCTGACGGTCCGCCTCGGCACCGGCCGGGAGACGATGCGCGGGATGATCCTGACGGCGCGCCAGGAGAAGCCCCGCGTCGTCTTCTCCGAGGGCAGCGAGCGAGACGATCCTCCGCGCCTGCGCGCATCCTGGTCGACGAGGGGATCGCGAGCCCGATGCTGCTGGGGCGCGAGGAGGAGATCCGGGCCGTGATCGACCGGCTGCGGCTCGACCTGAGCGGGTTCCGATCGTCGATCCGGCGCGGAGCCCGCGCCTCGAGACCTACGTCGAGGAGTACTTCCGCCTGCGCCGCCGCCGGGGCGTGATGCGGCAGCCGCGGCGCCGCAGCGGCTGCTCCAGCCCGACTACTTCGCCGCGATGATGCTCCACACCGGCGACGCCGACATGATGATCGCCGGCGCCTCGACGCACTACGTCGAGACGCTGCGGACCATCCTCGAGGTCATCGGCCCGGCCCCGGGCATCGGGCGTATCTCGAGCCACTACCTGGTGCTGCTGCCCCAGGGACGTGATCATCCTGGCCGACTGCGCCGTGAACATCGAACCCGAGCGCCGAAGAGCTGGCCGAGATCGCGCTGCTGGCCGCGCGCACCGCGCGCTCGCTGGGCATCGAGCCCCGGGTGGCCATGCTCTCCTTCTCCAACTTCGGCAGCGTCGACCACCCTTCGCCCGGGAAGGTGCGCCGCGCCACCGAGATCGCCAAGCAAGCGCGCCCCGGATCTGGTCAGTCGACGGCGAGATGCAGCTCGCCACCGCTCTCGACAGCGCGCTGCGCCGGAGTACTTCCCCTTCTCCGAGCTCGAGGAGGACGCCAACGTGCTGGTCTTCCCCGACCTGCAGTCGGGGAATCTCGCCCTCCACCTCCTGCAGCACGTGGGCGCCGGCCGTCCTGATCGGACCGGTGCTGATGGGCACTCGCCTGCCGGCTCACGTCCTCCAGTACGGAGCCACGGCGGAGGAGGTGGTGAACCTCACGACGATCGGGATCGTGGAGGCCTCGGCGCTCAGGCGCGCGGGATAGGGGGTCCGCAGCAAGACCCGGTGCGAGGATCTCAAGTCTTGATTGAAGATCTGGCCTATCCAGAAGGTCATCGTGCCGTCCGGCCCTAAACAAAGCGGCGGGCGACCGCATGCGCTTAAGGTTGCGCCTCCGGCCGCCCGCCGCGTGCAATGTGAAAGGAACGGGGACTCAGCGCTGGCGCAACCGCGCCTTGACCGCACCCCAGGTTGTTGACTCGACGGCCGTCGCCCCCGAGACCTCGAGCACAAAATCATCCGTCCACGAGTCGTCGGGGGTGGGCGCCCCACCGCCGAAGCCGCAGACATGGCAGCCGGTGATCAGATCGTTCGGCCGCCGGAGCGATGTAAAGTCCTCGAAAGTCCAGGTGTCATTGGCATTGGGGAAGGCAACCCCGACCGATACTCCGCTGTTCTGGTGAAAGATGATGACCTGGGCGATCCCGAAATCATCGATCTGTCGCAGCCAGAAGGTGAAGGCGGTCACCTCGTCGGAGTCGATGGGGGGATTGAAGTTCTGGCGGAGACAGAGCCCGCCACCACCCGAACCACCGGTGTCATACGCGTCGTAGGTACCCGTATGCGGCACCGTCGTCGACACCGACCATGTCGTCGGAATCCACCCCGCCATGGTGCCAGACTCGAACCCGGGGTTGACGATGGCGTTGACGAGGATCGGGGGACCGCCCGGCATGCCGTCGGGCGTGGGCTCGGCAATGGTGAACGCACTGGCGGCGGTCACGATTGTCTCGCCCTGCGTGATGACGACATCCCGCAGGCCAAGCGTTGCCGTGAAATCAACGGCCGCGCGAATCTCGAGGAGCTCGGGGGCCAGAACCGAGATCTCCCGGGTCGTAATCCCAGCCCCCAGCGTCACGGTGACGCCTGGCGTCCAGGCCGTTCCAGGAGTGTAGATGTGCACGATCGGGGACTCACCGCGTCCGGCGCCTGACGGGCTCAGCGTGAGAGCATGAGCGGGCCCAACCATGGCCAGGGCGATGAGAACGACGACCGCAACGAGAAAGGAAACGCTACGATGGAACATGGGGATCTTCCTCCAATGGTGATTGGATTCCGTTCCGATCGCGGAAGACCCTCATCATACCACGATGAGCAGGGCTGGCCCACTGGCCGCGCCGCCGTCCAGACCGCGGCTCAATCCGGCGTGTACTCGCGCAGGCGGTCGGCGAGCCTTTGCGCCTCGAGCTCCTCGCCCGCATTCAGGCGCCCGAGCCACTCCTCGATGATCGCCTTCGCCTCCTGCTTCCGCCAGCTGCGCAGGAACCCATCGAGATAGTGCTCGCCGGCGAGCGCCCGGTTGATCTCGGTCTCGCGGGTGTGGTCGTTGAGTTCGGTGAAGTACACGACCTTGAAGCGGCGGTTGAACTCCGCCTCGCGGTAGATCTCGAACATCACCTTCTCGCCGGCGAGCATCGTTCTCCCTCCGTCAGACCGCGGCGATCTCCTCGGGCTCGGCCGCAGGAGCACGCAGATGCACGGGCGCCCACGCCCCCCCATTCGGACGCAGCGCCTCATCGAGGTCGGCATCCGGAGCCACGAGACCGGCCCTGAGCTTGGCCTCGTAGGCCGCCAGCACCCCCTCGATCTCCGCCCGGCGCAGGTCCCGGGCCAGGATGTTCTCGCGATAGCGCTTCAAGAAGTAGTCGATGGTCTCGACGCGGATCTTGATCGAGCCCGCCGGCTTGTTCTCGTCGATGTCCTTGAAGTAGAAGTACGGCGTGCCCGCGGACTCGATGATCTCCTCGATCACCGAGTAGATCGGGGCGTCGTGGCCGCACTTGAAGTTCGAGAGCTCGAGCGCCACGAGGTTGGGGTGCCGCGCCACGTACTTGGCGGCCCACACCTTGCGGTTGGTGTTCTCGGAGTAGGTGTTCTTCCAGACGTCCGAGATCGCCATCGGGTGCGAGAGCTCCCCGCGTCGCACTTCCTCGCCGAAGAGCCGCTCGAGGATGTCGTCGTCGATCGGCAGCGAGTCCTGCGTGAGCACCGGATAGCCGAGCTTCTGGAACTCGGCCGGGATCTCGTGATTGAGGCCCGGGATCGTTGTGGTAGGGCCGGCCGAGCAGCACGATGCCGAGCCGCTGCTCGCGCTCGAGCCATGTCGAGCACCTCGCGCCCACGCCGGCGCATGGCCGCAGTCGAAGCGCTCGAGCGCCCCGTAGGCCTCCCCGCATCGCCGCGCGCATGCTCCTCCCGCGAGAGCCCGAGGATCGCTCCCGAACGCTTGCCACATCTGCCGCGCAGCAGATGTTCGGCTCCGAGAGGTTGACGAAGGGGTCGAGAAATCGGATGCCCGTTCTCGGCGAAGAGATCGCCCTCCTTGGTGAACGCCGCCTTGACCGCCTCCGGCGTGGCGGCCACGGTCGGGCAGGCCCGCGAGCCCAGCGCTGCCGGAGAGCGGCGTCGGGCAGGCAATCGATCATCGGGAAGAAGATCAAGTCGAGCGGCTTCTTCTCGATGCGCCTGGAAGATCAGGTTGTGCACGTGCGGGATGCCGACCTTGCGACGGGAAGCAGGGATCGATCGACGCCGCGCTTGGCCCCTTCCTTGTAGAGCTGCTCCGCGGTGTAGTCGGACCAGACGATGTTCCGCGCCGGCCACCCCGAGGGCTCTCGAAGTACGCCGTGAAGAACGGGCGACGTCGAGTACATGTTGAGCGACCCGCGGCATGCCGATCCGGAGGTCCTTGCGCCGCTGCATCCGCTCGATCGCGCCCGGCGCGTGGACCGCCGCCAGGCGCCGCGATGGGATCGGATCGGCCACGAGATCCGGGGACCAGCGCCGGAAGACGCTCGTGCGCCGCGATTCGGCCGTCAGGTTCGGGTTCTCCTCCTTGATCGCGTCGAGACCCTTCTTGATCTCGCGCATGTCGTCGACGTCCTCGACCGTGCCCTTCTCGCAGGTGGCGATGATGAGGCGCTTCGCCCCGGGGCGAGCGGCCACCTTGCTCTCGCTCGGCGGGGCGATGGCCGCCGGTGGCGCCGGCAGCGGTGGCGCCGGCACCGCGCCATCACCGGTCTTGACGTCGATGAACGTGCGCAGGCACTTGTTCTTGCAGAAGTAGCAGCGCGTGTCCTCGTTGCGGGTGGTCGTGTAGTCGATCCGCGGCCACGGCATCGAGGCCGATGAAGCTCGTGCGGCGTCCATGCTCGCGCACAGACGCACGGCCTCGAGCGCGGCGCCGATGGCGCCCGACTCGCCGCAGTGCTTGTGGACCCACGACGTTGGGCGTCACGCCGCTTGCCCGCGAAGCGCGCACTCGATGAAATCGACCTGCGACTTGACGGCCGCCAGGTTGTGCTGGGTGCCGCCCTGGAGCACGAAGTTCCGCGCCCAGCGTGGCCAGGTTCGGGATCTGCGCAGACGTAGAGCCAGATGTTCTTCGGCAGCACGTCCGCCAGCCCGGCCATGATCTCCTGCGGCTCCCAGCCCTGGCGCTGGAAGTCGACGATGTCGGACTGCATGAACACCGCGCAGCCGTAGCCGAACTGCGGGCATCGCCTCGGCGCTGAACGCGATGTCGGCGAAGTCCTCGACCGGGAAGCCGAAGCCCTCGGCGGTCGACTGCAGGAAGTAGCCGTTGCCGGCCGAGCACTGCGTGTTGAGCTTGAAGTCCTTGACCTGCCCGTTCTTGAGCATGATGAGCTTGATGTCCTGGCCGCCCACGTCGCAGATCACGTCGACGTCGTCGTAGAAGTGCAGGCCGACTTCGGTGTGCGCCACGGTCTCGACCAGCGCGACGTCGGCCGCGAGCACGTCCTTCAGGATGTCCTTGGCGTAGCCGGTGGTGCCGACGCCCGAGGACCTCGAGCGTCGCGCCCTGGCTCGATCGACCTGCGCTGCGAGCTGCCGCGAACATCTCCATCGTGTCCTCGATCGGGTTGCCCTTGCGAGAGCTGGTAGGCCTTGGCGAGGAGCTCGCGGCTCTCGTTCGAGCAGCACGGCCTTGGTCGAGGTGGATCCGCCGTCGAGCCCGATGAAGCCCTCGACGACCTCGCCGGGCGCGAAGCGTCGCCGGCGACGAACGGCTCGCGCGCGGAAGCGCTCCGCGAAGGCGCGTCGAGCTCCTCGTCGCCGTCGACCAGGCCGCCGCCGGCGCCCTGCTTCGCCGCCTTCTCTTCTCGCGCCCGACGGTCGATGTACTCCTCGAGCTCGTGCCAGCCCTGGTAGGCTGGCCGACCGTCCTCGTCCTCGGTCCTGGCCGAACTCGCACCGCACCGATGGCGGCGAAGTACTGCGCGCTGCTCCGGCACCGCGATCAGGTCCGCCGGGTCGACGCCCGCCGGGAGCGGCGTCTTGCGCTCCTCCCAGACCCTGGGGATGTTGTGCTCGCCAGCCCTCCACCATGCCGCGGATGTAGGTGTTCGGTCCGCCGAGCAGCAGGACGTGCGGGCGCAGCGTGTTGCCGCGGGTCAGCACCGACAGGTTCTGCTGACGATGGACTCGAACAGCGACGCCATCAGCTCGTCGGGCGGCACGCCCTGCTTCTGCAGCCCGTTGATGTCGGTCTCGGCGAACACGCCGCACTTGCCCGCCACCGGGTGCAGCTTGATGCCGTCGTAGCCCATGCCGGCAGAGCTGGTCGGCGGGGATCTGGAGCTTGGCGTTGATCTTGTCGATGACCGCGCCGGTGCCGCCGGCGCACTTGTCGTTCATCGACGGGATCTTCTTCTTCTTGCCCGGTCTCCTCGTCCTCCTTGAAGACGATGATCTTGGCGTCCTGGCCGCCGAGCTCGATCACCGAGCTGCGCCTCGGGGTAGAGCTTCTCGACCGCCAGCGAGACCGCGTTCACCTCCTGCACGAACTTGGCGCCGATGCGCGGGCCGAGGCCGCCGCCGCCCGAGCCGGTGATGAAGATGCGCAGTGCTGCCCGGGCGAGCGGCGAGTCTCGGCCTCGATGCGCTTGAGGAACTCGAGGACCTTCTCGGGCTGCTTGGTGTCGTGCCGCTGGTAGTCCTACCAGAGCGATCTCGTCGGCGGCCGCGTCGACGACGACCGCCTTGACCGTCGTCGAGCCGACGTCGAGCCCGACCAGGAAGTGCTCGGGGCCGGCGCTGACGGGTGCCGTTCGCGTTCGTCATCCCGCCGACCTCCGCGAGCTCCGGGCGGAGCGCGGCCGAAGGCCCCGCCTCGTCCCGCGCCTGCTTCGGCATGCCGGCCGCGGCCATGCGCTCGCCCACGTGGCGCGGCGAAGTTGGCCGCCGTCGCCGACCGTGCCCGCCGCGTGCGGCACGGTGATAGAACGGGCCGCCGCAGCTCGGGGTGCTCCGCGACGTAGGCCTGCATCTCCTCGAGGGTGTAGCCGCTGCTCGGCCAGCGCCCGCGCCGAACTCCTCGCTTGGCCTTGACCTTGGCCTCGCCCGAGCGCCATCTGCACGCGGCTGTGCGCGTTGATCTCGCCCTCGCCCGAGGTCTCGATCGGGCAGGTAGATCATGTCCTTGAACTGGCTCACGACCGCCGCCTGGGCGCCGTCGGACTGGGTGGACGGCATGCAGCCGAACGGCTTGAGCGAGAGCACCATGTGGGCGCAGTCCCTGGTTCGGGTAGTAGATGTTCTTGGCGACCTCGAGGTGTCCCTCGCCGCCGCCGGCTCGCGAGTTGTAGAAGGGATGGCCCAGGCGCTGGAGCTCGAGCTGGTCGGCGAGCTCGTGGCAGACGCCGCCGAGCGCCCGCGCGCAGGCGCTCGTACTCGCGCTTGAAGACCGCCTCGGCGAAGGCGAGCTTGGCGAGCTTCGCGCCGGTAGGCCTGCTCGAGGCTCAGGCGCCTGCCGGATCGCGCCAGCGCCGCCGGCTCCGCGTTGCCCATCGACGAGGCCGCGCGCGGTCGCGCACCTTCTGCGTGGCCTGGTGCATCATGTAGACGATCCAGGTGGCGATCGGCTCGACCAGCACCTGCGGCGCCCTCGCGCTCGAGGAAGCGGAACATGTTGAAGTTGCCGTCGCCCTCGGTCGTCTGCGCCCAGAACTCGCCGGTGATCTTGACGATCGGCTTCACCCGCAGCGCGGTCGACGGGGACCTCGATCGAAGCGGTCACGCACCCACTCGAGGGCGCTCGTGTATTCGTCGCTCGGAGCTGGTCGACGAACTTGCCGAGGAACTCCCCGGTCTTGCAGCCGTCCGGGAGCCAGCCGGCGCCAGCAGGCGACCGAGCCGTGAGTGGTCGAGCGTCCACGGCTCGTGCCGGCGGAAGACGCCGACGCAGGTGGGCCATCGACTCCTCGAGGGCGCGGTCGGTGTCGCCCGCCTCGATCTCGTAGGGTCGGATCTGGTAGGCCAGCTCGTTGACCAGGTCGCCCACGCAGCATCGCGTTGAGCATGCCGAGGAAGAAGTCGAGGTTCATCTCGAGCCCGCGCCTCGGCATCCGCCTGGCTCAAGCCGCCCGACTGCTGGAACAGCAGCACGCGGAAGCCGTCGAAGCCCGGAGTTGCGCAGCGCGAGCCGGTACTCGGCCTCGTACATGCCGAAGCGGCAGGGGCCGCAGGCGCCGGCGGTCAGGAACACGTACCGTCGAATGATCTCCTCGATCGACAGCCCGTGCTCGTCGCGCAGCCGCTGCAGGTACTGCACCAGGTTGCCCGACCGTGAAGTAGGTCGGGTTGCACTGGCCGTTGTTGCCGTACTCCTTGCCGAGCTGGAAGGCCTTGACATCGGGCGTCGGGACCACCTCGCAGCGATACCCCATGCCCTCCCAGGCGGCGCGGATCAACTCCTCGTGCTTCCAGGTGAGTCCGCCGATCAAGAGCGTGGTCGCTGCGCGCTGGTCCTTGGTAAAAGGCAGCTCGACCGGGCGCCTGTAGTGCGGGCGGTTCTCATCCAACAAGACCTGCGTCGCTAAGCAACTTTTCGCGGGCGGCGGCAAGGCGGGCTTGGACCGTATCCTCGGTGGGATGGATGGGAATTCGGGCTTCCGCGGGGGCGGAAGCGCGCGCGGCGAACCGCGACCGGGACTCGGAAGTGATCATGATCTTGCCTCTGGACGGCGCCGGCCAGCCGGCGCCCGGGGCCATGGGTCACGTGTCTCCACCTTGCTGCGGCTTAAAGCCTGGGTAGGCGGGGTCACGCCGGAACGGACCAGAAACGCTCGTCCCCGAGCGCGGATTCCCTCCCTCGATCCGGAACGGTTGGGGGGTTGGAGTTGCTGCGGGGCCGGGCCTGTGATCCTAGCCGCCGCATCCTCCGCCACATGAACTCGATCCGCCGGCGGGCAGATCGTCATCCCCGGTCGTGCCCTCGATGCGGGGCAGCGCGGCCGGGTGCTCGCGCCGGGCCGACGACGCGGCCGGTGCCGAATCCGAGATCACCGGGAAGACCTCGTCCGGCCTGCCATGCCCGTTCCCGTTCCCGTTGCCATTGCCGTGGCCGTCGTCCTGGCCCCGGCCACCATCGGAACGCGAAACCCGCCGCTTCGGGATCCCGACCACGTCGCCATGCTGGGCGCGGTAGTCCTCGATCTCGATGCGGTAGTCGTGCTCGATCTTCTCGCGGAACGTAGGACCCGAGTTGTAGGCGCAGAAGGGGTAGACCTTGCCGTCGGGCGCGGAATAGTGGATCACGCAACGCTGGACGCGATCGATCTCGTAATTGTAGGAATCCTGGAAGTGCATCCCTGCGACCATCAGCGTCTTGAACGTGTACGTGCCGTCGCCTTCACCACGACCCCGCTCCTTGTCGAAGAAGCCCTCGAGAGTCTGCAGGAAGCGACGGAAGCTCAGGCCGACCGGCGCCCTCTCGGCGCGGAAATACTTGTGCGCCGAGTTGAAGGCCGCGATCTTGGAGAAGGTCTTGATCCGGGCCCGCTCGGTCTTCTTGGCCAGGTTGTTGAACTCGGTCAGCATCTTCTCGACGTCGATGAACTGAGTGATCGGTGTTGCCTTGCCGTTCTGACCGACGAACAGGTAGGTGCCCACGCTGCAGTGCGGGTGACAGGTCAGGTGGGTCGTCTTCTCGCCCCTGAGCGCGCTCACGAGCCGCGAGACCGGAGTGGTGCACGGTGTCGGGTACCAGTCATCGAGCGTGGTGAACCCGGTCTGCTCGCCGATGTCCATCGCCAGATCGGCGAGCGTGTAGCGCATCGCTTCGCGCTTCTTCTGCGCGATGCGTCCGGTGAAGGCCACCGGCTGGTAGCTGATGCCCGAGATGACATCGATGTTCTCGATGGCGTAGCGGAGAATATCGCCCACCTGGTGGTCGTTCACGCCGCGGCAGATGGTGGGCACGAGAACGATCTTGAGTCCGGCCTCGCGCACGCGCTGGACCGCCCGTTGCTTCATCTCCCAGACCGCCTCGCCGCGCGTCCGCCGGTAAACATCGTCGGACACACCATCGAACTGCAGGTAGAGAGTGTGAAGCCCGGCCGCCTTCGCGCGCTCGGCCAATCCGGGCACGTTGGCGAAGGTCTTGCCGTTGGTGGCGACCTGCACGTGGCTGAAGCCGACTTCCTTCGCCGCCGCCACGGCCTCCACGAACCAGGGATAGATGGTCGGCTCACCGCCCGAGAACTGGACGACGCGCGCCGCCACCGGGCGCATGTCGCGAAGCTGCTGGAGCATCTGCCGGATCTGATCGAGCGGCGGCTCGTAGATGTACCCCGCCTGGTTGGCGTTGGCGAAGCAAACCGGGCATGTCATGTCGCAGCGGTTGGTGAGATCGACGTTGGCGAGACCGGTGTGCGATGTGTGCATCTGACACACGCCGCAATCGTCCGGGCACGACACCGCGTCCGGAACGGCCGGATTGGCGATCCCCTCTCCCTCCTCGAAGGTCCAGTTCTCGAGCTTCAGGTAGAGCTCGACGTTCGAGAAGACGATCTCCTTCACGTCGCCGTGCTCGGGGCAGGTCTTTCCCATCCAGACCTTGCCGTCCTCGGCGAACAGCTGCCCGGGAACGGCTCGCTGGCACTCCGGGCACAGGCTCCTGGTCGGGCGCGGGAGACCCCGGGCCCGGGGCGGCAGCGCGAAGCCCGATGAAAGCCGATGCCAATCGGGACCCGGCTTGAGTCCCGGGGGCGCCGCCGGCTTGGGAATCGAGACAGGTTCGGTCGTCGCAGTCATCGGATGGTCTCCCTCCGCGCGCGATTCGGGGAAAGGCCCGCGACCTTTCCCACCTCATGGGTCCCCTTATCCGTCCAATCTGCTTTCCCCGCAACGGGTTGTGCCCGAAACGCCGAAATCCGGAGGTGAGTGGTCGGAGGGCCCAGCGAGCGGACGCCTGCCATGGCCACGTGAGGGTCGCGACGGGGCATCCCCGGCGGCGGCGAGGCCGGGTGAGGCCGGATTCGTCGGGGCCTCGTGTACTCCGGGGGAGGAGCGGCAGGAGCCCGCGGGGACACTCATCTGCTACACTGTTGAGCTCGATTGCTCTGTTCGTGGCCGCAACGGGGGGCGCGCCCCACGGTGTGCCCGGAACCAGGCCCCCGAGGCAAGATAACTGCATGGAAGCCAAGATCTTCACAGTGGCCGAGGCCAACAATGCCCTGCAGCGTGTCGTGAAGCCGACCATGCAACGGCTCACCGCGCGCATCGCCGCCCTCGATGCGCTCAAGACCGAGACCGAGGTGCTCGAGGTCGTCGTCGACTCCGGCGCCTCCGAGACCAACCCCGATCGTGTCCAGCTCAAGTTGCTCGAGCAACGCGAACGGCGGATCCAGACCGAGATCCGCGACTCGATCGAGACCATTCAGGCCGCCGGCGGGGTCATCAAGGATCCCCGCGCCGGCCTCGTCGACTTCTTCTCGATCTACGACGGCCGGCTGGTCTGCCTGTGCTGGAAGATCGGCGAGGATCGCATCCGGTTCTGGCACACGGTCGAGGAGGGCTTTCGCGGCCGGCGCCCGCTCGGAGTGCGCGCGCCGCGAGAGGAATAGCAGGCGTCGCCGTCGAGAGCGCGGCAACTGGTCCCGGCCCGGTGCGACGCACCGGGCCGCATCGTTTGCCGCCGGTTCTCTGCCGCTTCGCGAACGAGCCGCCGCGGAGTGACCACACTCCGGACCCGCAGCCGCGGCTTGCATGCATTAATGGACTAACCTATCTTCATATCCTCTATCCGAGGTCCCGGGTCCTCTTCGTCCCACCTGGGCTCATTCTCGCAGGGAGGCGAATCTTGCAAATCACCGGCTGGGTTGCCGACAAGCCGGGCGCGCCGATGCACCGCTGGGAACGCGAGGCCACACCCGGCCCGCATGAGGTCCTGGTCGAGGTTGCCGGCTGCGGCGTCTGTCATACGGATCTTGGTTTCTACTACGACGGCGTTCCGACACGACACCCCTTCCCCTTGATTCTCGGTCACGAGGTGAGCGGCACCGTGGTCGAGGCCGGCCCTGGCAGCGAGTCGTGGGTCGGACGCGACGTGGTCGTCCCCGCCGTGATCCCTTGCGGCCAGTGCGCTGCGTGCGCCGCCGGTCAGGGCTCCATCTGTCCGCAGCAGATCTTCCCCGGCTGCGACGTGCACGGCGGCTTTGCGACCCACCTCGTGGTGCCGGCCAACGGGCTCTGCGCCGTGCCCGACCTCGCCGATCCGGCTCACAACCCGCAGGGGCTCGATCTCGCCACGCTCTCCGTCATCGCCGACGCGGTCTCGACGCCCTATCAGTCCATTGTTCGCAGCGGTCTCGAAGCCGGAGATCTCGCCCTCTTCGTCGGGGCCGGCGGGGTCGGCGGCTTCGGGGTGCAGATTGCCGCCGCCATGGGGGCCGCGGTCGCCGCGATCGACGTGGATCCGGCCCGTCTCGAGCTCATCGGCCGTCACGGCGCCGCGCTGACGCTCAACGCGGCCGAGCAAGATTTCAAGTCTATCCGCAATAGCTTGCGGGCCTTCGCCAAGGAACGGAAGATCCCGACCTGGCGGCAGAAGGTGTTCGAAACCTCGGGAACGGCGCGCGGCCAGGAGACCGCCTTCGGCCTCCTCGGCCACGGCGGCTATCTCGGCGTCGTCGGCTTCACATCCGACAAGGTCGAGCTCCGACTCTCCAACCTGATGGCCTTCGATGCCACGGCTCAGGGCAACTGGGGCTGCGTGCCGGAGCACTACCCGGCCATCGTCGATCTCGTGCTTGCGGGCAAGGTCGCGTTGACCCCGTTCGTCGAGCAGCGCTCGATGTCCACGATCAACGAAGCATTCACCGCGTTGCATGCCCGGCGCGTCACGCGCCGCCTCATCCTCATTCCGGAGGAGACGAAGTGATGGAACTCAAGGACCACCATCTCGCCCCGCCTGCCGCGCACCCCGGCGTGCTCTACGAGGAGCGGCCGCTCCTGGATCTCGAGGGACGCGCCGTCCCCGGCCTGCACACGGTCTGGATCACGCTCGACAACCCGCGCCAGCTCAACTCCTATACCACCGACATGGTGAAAGGCGTGATCCTCGGCATGCGCCGGGCCTCGAACGACCGCGCCTGTATCGCCGTGGTGTTCACGGGCAGCGGCAACCGGGCCTTCTGCACCGGCGGCAACACCGCCGAGTACGCCGAGTACTACGCCGGCCGACCCGAGGAATACCGCCAGTACATGCGGCTGTTCAACGACATGGTGAGCGGCATCCTCTCCTGCGACAAGCCGGTCATCTGTCGCGTCAACGGCATGCGGATCGCAGGCGGGCAGGAGATCGGGATGGCATGCGACTTCTCCGTGACCCAGGATCTGGCCCTCTTCGGTCAGGCCGGCCCGCGTCACGGCTCGGCGCCGGACGGCGGCTCGACCGACTTCCTGCCGCTCTTCGTCGGCATCGAGGCCGCCATGGAGAGCTGCACCCTGTGCGAACCATGGAGCGCGCACAAGGCCTTCCGGCTCGGCCTCGTCACCCGGGTGGTGCCCGCGCTCAAGGTCGACGGCCGCTTCATTCCCAATCCGCTCGTCATCACCGATCGCTGGGTCGGAGACGAAGGCCAGATCGTCTACGGGGAAACGCGACCGGGCCAGGAGCGAGCGGAGGGCAAGGCGCTCCTCGAGCGCGGCGAGGTCGATCTCAAGCGTCTCGACCGCACCATCGACGAGTTCGTGTGGAAGCTGGCCCATACCATGCCCGGCTGTCTCACCAAGACGATCGAGAGCGTGCGCAAGCACAAGCTCGAGCACTGGGATCGCAACAAGGAATCGAACCGCGCCTGGCTCGGTCTCAACATGATGACCGAAGGGCGAGCCGGCTTCCGTGCCTTCCATGAAGGATCGCGCGAATGCCGGGAGGCCGACTTCCTGCTCCTCCGCCGCCGTCTCGCCGAGGGCAAGATGTGGGGCGAAGAGCTCACGGCCGAGATCCTCGCCCGGGCGCACGGCAAGACGCCGGCGAACGCGTAGCCCTGCAGCGACAGGAGGCAGGAGGAAGGTCATGACCGAGCTCGCGGCGCTCGTCGCCCGCGCCGAGGAACTCTACCGGGACTACCGTCTCACGCCGGTGCGCGAGTGGAAGGCGCGCACCGGCGGGCTCGCCGTCGGCTTCATGCCGATCTACGTCCCGCGCGAGATCCTCACCGCCCAGGGCGTGCTGCCCGTCGGCCTCATGGGGGGCGGCGACGATCTCGAGATCATCCGTGGTGACGCCTTCTACCAGTCCTACATCTGCCACATCCCGCGCTCGACCATCGAGCTCGGCTTGAACTCGAGCTACGATTGCCTCGACGGCGTTCTGTTCCCTGCGATCTGCGATGTGATCCGCAACCTCTCCGGGATGTGGAAACTCCAGTTCGCGGACAAGCTCGTGCGCTATCTCGACGTGCCGCAGAACTTCGACGGCGCGATCGGCGGTCGCTTCTACCGCCACGAGCTCGAGGAGCTGATCCGGGATCTCGCGGCACGCGGCGCCAGACCATACGATCCCGCGGCGCTCGGGGCGGCGATCGGTCTCTACAATGAGAACCGTCGCCTCGTGGCCGAGCTCTATGCGCTCCGCCTGGAGGAGCCATGGCGCGTACCGACAGCCGAGCTCTACGTGATCCTGCGCGCGGCGCTCGTCCTGCCGGTCGAGGAGTCGACCGCGATGTTCGCCCGCTATCGCGATCTCGTCCGCGCCGACGCGGAGCGCAAGCCGATGGATCAGGCCCGCGTGGTCCTGACCGGTTCCTTCTGCGAGCAGCCTCCGCTCGGCCTCATCAAGACCCTGGAGCGCTCCGGCTGTTACATCGTCGACGACGACTTCGTCCAGGTCCACCGTTGGATCCGCGGCGACATCGCCACCGCGGGCGATCCGCTCGGGAACCTGGTCACCGCCTTCCTCGATCAATCGATCGCGAGCCCGGTGCGCTACATCGGTGCCGACGTCAAGGGGCGGGACCTGGTCGAGCGCGTCGCGGCGAGCGCAGCCGAAGGGGTGCTGTTCTGCGCCCCGAGCTTCTGCGATCCGGCGCTCCTCGACCAGCCGATGGTGACCCGTGCGCTCGACCGGGCCGGAACTCCCTGGACCGCGTTCAAGTACGCCGAGAACAACGGCCAGTTCCAGGTCATCCGGGAGCAGGCCGGAACGTTTGCCGACTCGATCAAGCTGTGGAGCAGCGCCTAGGTGCACCGCTCGACCCCGGGCAAGGAGAAGCCATGACCAACGATGCCGCGCAGAAGGACTCGAGCCAGATCCGCCAGAAGGACATGATCGCGGATCACTACCGGCGCTTGGCCCGCGCCCCCGAGACCGGGGACAAGTGCGCGTACACCTTCGTGCCGGGAAACCTGACCGAGCTCCTGCGCGCCTTCGATCTCCTGCCCGTGCTGCCCGAGATCAACGCCCTGCAGTCGGGGATGCGGGGCAAGTCCCGTGACTTCATCTCGCTCGCCGAGAAGCTCGGCCACTCCGAGGATGTCTGTACCTACGTCAAGTGCGATCTCGGAATGATGAAATCGGGAAATGTCGGCCCGACGGGCGAGCCGCTGCCGAAGCCCGATCTCCTGCTCCTCTCCTATACCGGCTGCTTCACCTTCATGAAGTGGTTCGAGATCCTGCGTGAGGAGTACGATTGTCCGGTGGTCATGCTGCACGTGCCCTACCAGGGAGACGGCGTCATCACCGACTCGATGCGCCGCTACGTCGTCGATCAGCTCGAAGGCGAGGTGATCCCGGCGCTGGAGCGGGTCTCCGGCCAGCGCTACGACGAGGACCGGCTGAAGGGGATGCTCGCGCTCTCGGCCCGGGCCGAGGATGATCTGGTCTGGGTGCTCGAAGCGGCCAAGCACCGGCCTTCCCCGATCGATGCCTACTTCGGCGGGGTCTACTACATCGGCCCCATCTTCACCGCCTTCCGCGGCATGCCGGAGGCCGTCGACTACTATCGCCTGCTGCGCGCGGAGGTGGCCGAGCGTATCGCCGCCGGCAAGGGACCGGTGACCCCGGACGGCGAGATGGATGAGGAGAGGTTCCGCATCGTCGTCGAGGGGCCGCCCAACTGGACGAGCTTTCGCCAGTTCTGGAAGATGTTCGCCGATGAGGGCGCCGTGGTCGTCGCCTCCACCTACACCAAGGTGGGCGGTGTCTATGACCTCGGCTTCCGCCACGATCCGACCCGGCCGCTCGAGACGCTGGCCGATTACTGCATGGGCTGCTACACCAATCTCAACCTGCCCTCGCGCACCGACATGCTGTGCCGTTATCTCACCGAGTATGACGCCGACGGGCTCCTCATCAACTCGATCAAGAGCTGCAACTCCTTCAGCGCCGGTCAGCTCCTGATCCTGCGCGAGGTCGAGCGACGGACCGGACGGCCAGGCGGCTTCATCGAGAGCGACCTCGTCGATCCGCGCTACTTCTCCGCCTCCAACATCAAGAACCGGCTCGAATCGTACTTCCAGATGATCGAGCAGAAGCGCCAGGGCGCCGCGGCACGGGCGGCGGCGGCCGGCGGCACACCCTCCGGAGCCTCATCGTGAAATACTGTGTCGGCATCGATCTTGGATCCACGACGACCAAGGCCGTGGTCCTCGGCGAGTCCGGGACCATCCTCGGGCGCGGCATCACCAATAGCCGCAGCAACTACACCGTGGCCTGTGCCGTCGCCCTGGGCGAGGCGCTGATCAACGCCCGCTTCGGGCTCATCGCTCAGGAGCTCGAGCGAGCCCAGGTGTCCCCTCCCAGGCAGGCGGAGTGGCTCGCCGAGATCGAGCGTCTGTTCCGCATGCACCAGTACCGCCACCAGCTCCAGGTGCTGGCCGAGGTCATGCACGAACAGCTGACCCGCGACCACGGGGGGCAGGAGCATGAACTCCGCGACGCGCTCGAGTCGATCCTCGACCACATGGAGGCGGAGACCGCCGAGCTCTATGCCGCCGGCGCCCGGCGCAAGAGCGACTTCTTCCGCGACCTCGCCGGCAGCCGGTATGCCGCCCACGCCGAGGAGATGAGCCGCGCGCGGGGCCTCGGGTTCGACCGGCTGGTCGGCTGCTTCGACCGCGCCATCCTCGACGTGGAGAACCGGCCCTCGGCGGAGAATGCCTTCGAGACCCTGATCGCCGCCGCCCTCGAGGCGATGCCCCAGGCGACCGCGGAGCTCCGCAAGGCGGTCGACCGCGCCGCGCGAGAGGAGCTCACCCGCGCCCGCTCGATCGGCACCGGATACGGGCGGCAGACCCTCCCCTTCCCCAAGGAGCAGATTCGCTCGGAGATCCTCTGTCATGGCCTCGGCGCGCACGCCATGTTCCCGGGAACCCGCACCGTGCTCGATATCGGCGGCCAGGACACCAAGGCGATCCAGGTCGACGATCAGGGGATCGTCACTTCGTTCCAGATGAACGACCGCTGTGCCGCCGGTTGCGGGCGCTACCTGGGCTACATCGCGGACGAGATGAACCTCGGCTTGCACGAGCTGGGACCGATGGCCTGCGAGTCCTCGCGCCCGGTGCGCATCAACTCGACCTGCACCGTGTTCGCGGGCGCCGAGCTCCGCGAGCGACTCTCCCTCGGCGAGCGCCGCGAGGACATCCTCGCCGGTCTCCATCGCGCGATCATCCTCCGCGCCATGTCGCTGCTCGCCCGCTCGGGAGGGATCACGGACGAGTTCACCTTCACCGGCGGCGTGGCCAAGAACCCGGCGGCGGTCGACGCGCTCTCGGGACTCATCCAGGACCACTACGGGACCCTCACCACGAACATCTCGCCCGATTCCATCTATACCGGAGCGCTCGGGGCCGCGCTCTTCGCGCATCGCGAGATCGATCGAGTCCCGGCGGAGGCGGCATCATGAACGGACCCGGGGACCACGGCGCCCTTGTCGTCGCCGGCATCGATGTCGGCTCCTCGGCCGTGAAGGTGGCGATCGTCGAGGATCGCGGCGAGGCGGGCGCCCGGAAGCTCGGCGGTCGCTTCGAGCGCATTCGGCGCCGCGATCCACAACGGGTCGCTGCCGATCTGTTCACCGAATGCGTCGCGGAGGCCGGCGTCGGGCAGGACGACCTGGCGTACGTGGCGACCACCGGCGAGGGCGAGCTCATCCCGTTCCGCACCGGGCACTTCTACGGCATGACGACCCACGCCCGCGGCGGGCTCTTCCTCGTCCCCGAAGCCCGTGCCGTCATCGACATCGGCGCCCTGCACACGCGCGCCGTGCTCATCGACGATCGGGCCAAGGTGCTCGGCTACCGGATGACGAGCCAGTGCGCCTCGGGCTCGGGGCAGTTCCTCGAGAACATCAGCCGCTACCTCGGCATCACGATCGACGAGGTGGGTCCGCTCTCGCTCGAGGCCGACGACCCCGAGGCCTGCTCCTCGATCTGCGCCGTGCTGGCCGAGACCGATGTCATCAACATGGTGTCCCGAGGAGTGTCCACGGCGAACATCATCAAGGGCATTCACCAGTCGATGGCGGGACGCTATCTCCGCCTCCTGGTCTCGGTCGGGGCGCGCGGGGTGGTCCTCGTCACCGGCGGCCTCGCCGCCGACACGGGCCTCATCGCCGCGCTGGAGGAGGCCGTGGTCGAACAGAAGGCGGCCTTCACGTTCAAGAGCCATCCCGACTCGGTGCTGGCGGGAGCACTGGGAGCGGCGATCTGGGGGGCCTTCCGGGTGCGCAAGCTCGCTGCCAAGGGAGTCAACCTCGGCGCCGGAGTGGGGTCGTGAGCGCTCCCCGGACACTCGATCCCGCCATCGCCCGTCTGGTGTCCATCGCCGGCAAGACGGCGCTCGTCACCGGCAGCGCGGGCGGCATCGGGCAGGCCGTGGCGGCGCTCCTCGGCGCGGCCGGCGCCACGGTCCTCGGAGTCGACCTCCCGGGTCACGACTCGCCGACCGCCACACGCTCCCTCGGCTGCGATCTCGCCGACCCGGGGGCGATCAAGACCCTCATGGCCGAGGTCGCAGCCACCGCGCCCCGGCTCGACATCGTCGTCCACTCGGCCGGCATCCGCCGCGACGCGGTGCTCTGGAAGCTCGAGGACGAAGCCTGGAACGAGGTCCTCACCGTGAACCTCGATTCGGCCTTTCACCTGCTGCGCGGCGCGGTCCCGCTCATGCGCGATCACGGCGGCGCGATCGTGCTCATCACCTCGATCAACGGCGAGCGCGGCAAGTTCGGGCAGTCGAACTACGCGGCCTCCAAGGCCGGCCTCATCGGCCTCGGGCGCACGGCTGCGCGCGAGCTCGGCAAGTTCGGGATCCGCGTCAACCTGGTCGCCCCGGGGATGGTGCGGACGCCGATGACCACGACCTTGAGCCCCGAGTTCCTGCGCGAGGCGGAGGCCGAGTCGGTGCTCGGCCGCCTCGGGGAGCCGGTGGACATCGCCGCCGCCATTCTCTTCTTGTGCTCGGACATGGGCCGCCACGTGAGCGGCCAGGTGCTGCGCGTCGATGGCGGGCAGCTCATCGCCTGATGGAGATCCGATGGATAACGCGAATGAAGTGATCGTCAGACGGCTCAAGCCGGAAGACCTGGAAGCGGTGATCCACCTCGACGCCAAGCTCACGGGCCGCCGGCGCACCGAGTACTTCAAGCTCAAGCTGAATCAGAACCTGACCGCAACCGGCATCGTGGTGTCGCTGGCCGCCGAGATCGACCGCCTCTTCGTCGGGTTCCTTCTCGCCCGCGTCTACTACGGCGAGTTCGGCATGATCGAACCGGCGGCGGTTCTCGACACCTTCGGCGTGCACCCCGACTTCCGCCGCCGCGGCGTCGGGGCGGCCCTCTTGGGCCAGCTCTCGACCGATCTCCGCGGGCTCGGCGTGCCGCGCCTGCAGACCGAGGTCAGCTGGAGCGACCCCGAGCTCCTGACCTTCTTCCAGCACCAGGGATTCCGCCCGGCCGAGCGCTTCTGCCTCGATCTCGATCTCACGACTCCGCGGGAGTGACGATCCGCCCAGCACACGGCGCCCGCTGACAGGCGTCGGCACGGTGAGGTCACGCCTGCGGTCCGACTGCCATCGTGACAGCCCCCATCGGACCGACAGACGCCACTGTGACAGGACAGCATCCCGGCTCCCATCAGGCCGACAGCCGTTGCCGATTTTCAAGTCCTTGTCCGGGAACCGGTAAGCGACATTTCACAGGGAAGCGCAAATTCCTTGATCAGCCGGTATGCCGAGTGCATGCTGCGAAGGTTGGTCCGGTGGAAAACCGGGACCGACCCGGCCCACCGCCAACGAGGAGCGTCCGCACGTCAGAGGCTCCGCCTCTCTCGGAGAGGCGATGTCGAGGGATGTCCCGGGTGGAGGAGGACTGAGTGCGATGTTGTGGACGAAACGACTGATCTGGCTTGCCGTGATCTTGTTCCTGCCCCTCGGTTTCTTCGGCTGCGACGATGATGAGAGCCCGCAGCCCGTGCCGCCGACCGTCGAGGAGCTTCTCACCGCCTCCCTGCACAACACGACTCGCGGCATGGAGTACTTCTACGAGACGGAGCAGGGCGGGTTCGAGGCCCTGACCGGGGTTTCCTACGACGCCCTGAGCTGCAAGAACTGCCACGTGACACCCGCCACCTGCAGCCAGTGCCACACCGATGACACACCCACGGCCGGAGCCGAGGTGGAGGACTCGAAGTGCCTCGTCTGCCATGGCCGACAGGGCGCCGAGTCGAACCAGGGCTTCTCGGACGTGCATCGCACGGCGGGCATGGGGTGCGGCGATTGCCACAGCGCCGATGACGTGCATGGAGACGGCGCGACGCACAACTCGATGCTCGAGCCGGGGGTGATCCTCGCCAAGTGCACGAACTGCCACGGCACGGACAGCTCGCCCCTGCCCGAGAACCTATACCACTCGACCCACGGGGCAAACATGGAGTGCTCCGCCTGCCACGTGCAGAGCATCGTCACCTGCTACAACTGCCACTTCGAGACCGAGGTCAACGAGCAGCGGAAGGTCGCTTACGGGCAATTCAAGAACTGGAAGTTCCTCTTGAAGCGCAAGGATACCGGCAAGATCGATGTCGGCAACTTCATGACCCTGACCTACGAGGGGAAGGCCCAGCTCGTCTTCGCGCCCTTCTACGCCCACACGGTGTCCTCGAACGCCATCTCTTCCTGCGGCGACTGTCACAACAACGCGTTCGTGCAGGAGTACACGAATACGGGCGAGATCCAGGTCGTCACCTGGAATGGCACGGCGCTCGAGCACCCGGAGGGCATCATCCCGGTGCCTCCCGACTGGGAGACCGCCCTCCAGTTCGATTACGTGACGATCACCGCGCCCGGAACGCCGCCGACCTGGGGGTCCATCACGCCGACCGAGGTCGGGAAACAGATGCTGTTCGCCGAACCGCTCGACGGCATGCCGCAGTAGGGAGCGGTTTCGTCCACAGGCACGGTCATCGGGCCGCCCGGCGGGAGCCGGGCGGCCCCGCTGCTTTGGGGCTGGCAGGACTGAGGTCACTCGCCGCGGTGGATGCCGAGCGGTCCCCAGGCCTGGCAGGTGGGCATCACTTCGAGGCTGTTGACATTGACGTGAGGGGGGAGATTCGTCACCCAGTAGACCATGTCTGCGATGTCCTCCGCTCGAAGCGGGGCCGTACCCTTGTAGACCGCTGCGGCGCGCTCGGCGTCGCCGTGAAAACGCACGATCGAGAACTCGGTCTCGGCAAGCCCGGGCTCCAGGTTGGTGACCCTGACCGCCGTGCCGAGGAGGTCAGCGCGCAGGTTGCGCGAGAACTGGGCGACGAAGGCCTTGGTCGCGCCGTAGGCGTTGCCTCCCGGGTAGGGCCAGGCACCGGCGGTCGAACCGATGTTGACGACATGGCCGCGGTTCCGGGCTCGCATGCCGGGGAGGATGGCGCGCGTCACGTACATGAGGCCCTTGACGTTGGTGTCGACCATCGTCTCCCAGTCATCGAGCTCGGTCTGATCCGCCGGGGCCAGGCCGAGGGCGAGGCCGGCCGAGTTCACGAGCACATCGACCTCGCGGAACCCGGCGGGCAGCCCTCCCAGCTGCTCGAAGACCGCCGCCCGATCGCGCACATCGAGCGGGAGCGGATGCACGGCGCTGGATGAACCCGCTTCGTCGGCCAGCGCGCGGAGCCGCTCCGCGCGGCGCCCGACCAGCACGAGCTTGTGACCGTGGCGTCCGAACAGACGAGCTGCCGCCGCCCCGAAACCGGATGAAGCTCCCGTGATCAGAACCGTTTGCGTCATGGGGCACACCTCCTCACATCATCGTCCGATGTTGAGACTCCGCTCGCGCCAAGGAGTAAACCGCGCGGGGAGGCCAGTCAAGTAGCGCCCCGCTCGACCTCGACCCCAGGGGTTGGCGCTCGAGTCCCCGTGGTCTATAATGCGACCCATTCGCGCAGCCCATCGGCATCCCGGCCGGGGCCCGCGGTCACCACGGACGGTTCTGCCGCCCACCGCGCCCCTCGAACCGGTGCGCTCGCGCCCAACGCAACACGCAACCGGCTTCGCCCAGAAGCCAGGAGGTATCCCCATGCGACTCTGGCTTGCGTTGATCGTCGCCCTCTGTCTGACCCCGGCTCTGGCTCTCGCCGAGCTCGATGACGCCGGAAACATCATCTACGACCCCGGCCAGAATCCGGTCGAGCCTGGGGACGCCCCGGGGGATCCCTGCGGTCAGTGCCAGACTCCGGGCACCGGTCAGAAGGGCGTCACCTTCAAGGGCGGCGACCTCTGGACCATCGACAGCGCCGGTCTCCTCTCCCACTACGTCAACTGCGTGATCGTCGAGCAGCAGGGCACGCAGACCGGGGCCTCGACCTTCGGTCTCGGCTACGACTCGAACCGGAACCTGTGGGTGATCACGAGCCCGTCGCACCGATCGCGTCTACCAGGTCGATATGGGAGGGGGGCTCGTCAACTCCTGGCCCACGCCGGGATCGGGACCGGTGGGCGCCGCCTACGACCCGAGCCGTGATCTCTACTGGATCACGGACTTCAGCACCTCCCAGATCTACTCCATCAACCCGAACACCGGGCTTCCCGGTCCGGCCATCAATGTTCCTGCCGGCTCGCGCCTTGCCGGCACCGGCTACAACGCCGGTGGGGACATCCTCTTCTATCACGGGCGCAACGAGGCCATGAGCTACTGCATCTCGGCCTCGAACGGGCAGCTCCTGTTCTCCTTCCCCATTCCCGCTGGCGGGGGAAACAACGGGCAGGGAGCGGGCTGCGCGCCCGGCACCGGCAACGGCTGGCTCACCCACTACGAGCAGCCGTTCGTCTACTGCGTCGAGAGCTGCGGCGGCGCGACCCCGGTCGAGGCCTCGACCTGGGGCACGATCAAGTCGCTCTACGACTGAGGGGACTGACGGGGAGAGCACGGCGGGCCGGGCTCGGACGAGCCCGGCCCGTTCCTCTTGCTCCCGATCTGTCGCCGTGATCGAGCAGCTACGCCGCCTTCCGCTCCGGGCCGGCCTCCATCGCGCCGCCCAGGCGCTCAGGCGGAACCACCAGTCCATCCGGAGGGATCGACGCCGCACGCAGCGCCGACTCGATCTCGCCGGCATGTCGCGTGAACGCCTCGACCATCGCCGGGTCGAGCTGGGTGCCGGCCGCCGCGGCGAGCACGGCCAGGGCCGCCTCCAGCCCACGATCGCCGCGGTGGCTCCGCCGGCTCACGACGGCATCGAAGGTATCGGCGACGGCGATGATGCGCGCGACGAGAGGGATCGCGTCGCCAGCGATCCGATCCGGATAGCCGGCGCCGTCGAAGCGCTCGTGATGATGGCGCACGCCGCGGCGGGCGCCAGCCAGCCAGCGGATCGGCCCCAGCATCTCGTCCCCGCGCACCGGGTGCTCCTGCATCACGAGATGCTCCGCGGCAGTCAGCTTGCCGGGCTTCTTCAAGATACGGTCGGGAACCCCGATCTTCCCGATGTCGTGCAGGAGCGACGCCCAGTAGAGGTCGCGGCGGGTCATGGCGTCGAGCCCGAGCGCCTGCCCGAGCTGGATGGAAGCGAGATGGACTCGCTCGGAATGGCCGCGCGTGAACGGGTCCCTGGCATCGACGGCGGCGATCAAGCTACGCATGGTGGCATCGAGGATCCCGCCCGATTGCTCGGGCGCCGGCTCCACCATGTCCCCCGCGGCCGCAGCCAGGGCCAGCAGGCGCTCGAGCAGAGCGTGGAAGCCGGCGATGCGCCGCGCGGGAGCAATGGCGAGAAAACGTCCCTGTGCGACCACGCGCAGCACCTGTCCATGCGGGCAGAGATGCGATTCGTCGCGCGCCAGTGCGGGCCGCGTCTCGGCGTGACAGCGCACGTGGACGGCAGGTGTCTCGCCGCGACAGCGCTGGCAGGCGGGAGCCACCGCCATGCTCAAGCTGCCCTCACGGGCGACATGCCGCTCGATCCCGGCTCCGGCGCACTCCGCGGCCTGGCGGAGAAGGTCACCGAGGGGATCGAGGGCTGGTGAAGAGGATGGGCCCGGGACCAGGGCCAGGGGGACTCTCGCCGACATGGACCTCCTTCAGACCGACCGGGCTCGAGATCGCATCGAGCCCGACCGGGCCGTGCAGAGTGCAACCCGGTCTTGCAAGCCGCCCGCGGTCGGACCGCCGCAAACGGGATAGCCACGGCCTGCTGCCAGAATGGACCGGGGGTATGCACAGCCTGTGCCGTCGGGTCGGGGTACGGGATCGGAGCGCAGACCTCCCCTGTGGCCGCGGGCACCGACCGCGCCGCCGGCGCCCGGGTCCAGGCCGATCCGGCCGCCATGGCCCGTTCCGGCATGCGGTTTGCTTCGCTTGCCGCGAGATGGATACCTCACCGAACCGGCGCCGCCCTCGCGCCTTCTTGCAGAACCGCCGGGCACAGGTCCTGCAGGCCTTCCTGATTGTCACCTATCTGGTCGTCTACACCGCGGCGCTGTCGGCGGCGGCCATCGGCCCCACGGTCCTCGCGCTCCTGCGTCACCCGGCCAGCTTCGAGACGGCGCCTCACCGCGCGGTCGCCGCCGCCAACGAGCTCTTCTTCTTCGAGGAACGATTCTGGCCGATCGCCGTCGTCCTCATCGTGGTCTTCGGGCTGCACTCGATCTACATGTCGCACCGCGTCTATGGTCCCCTCGTTCGCGTGCGAGCGGAGGCGGACCTGGTCGCCACCGGGGATCTGACGCGGCGCGTCGTATTCCGCCGCGGTGACCAGCTGAGCGACCTGCAGGACTCCATGAACGATATGATCGAAGCGATGGACTCCCGGGTTGCCGCGGCTCAGATCGCGGCCCGCGATTGCGAGGGCGGCCTGCGGCGACTTCACGAAGCCCAGTTCACGGGGAGCCCCGCCGGCCGCCTCGCCGCTCATGAGCAGATGGTTGCCGAGTTCGAAGCGCTGAAGCGCCGGCTCGACGATTTCAAGACCAGCGCCAACCCGGCCGGCGCTCGTGCAGAAGAGGGCGAGCCGCCCCAGGTGGCCATCGCCTCCTGAGGGGGCGAGACAGGCGCATGCACCACTCTCACGCGGCCAAGACTCGTGCCGGGGTAGGCTTCGTCGAGCTGTCGATCGTGCTCGTGATCGTCGGCCTGCTCACCCTGGGCGGCATGGCGAAGGTGCGTGAGGCCAAGAAGAGCGCCTACCGCATTCGCGCCACCATTGCGCTCGAAGACGTGCATCGCATGGAAGTGCTGCATGCCGCGGTGCACAGCGGTTACACGGCTGATTTCGCCGCGCTTCATTCCCTTGGACTGGCCAGCGAACTCGATCCGGTCTATCGATTCAGTCTCGTTTCACCGGATGCCAGTCAATTCACCTGCACGGCGGCCGCCAACCTCGATCGCGATGCGGCGATCGATTCCTTGATCGTGGACGAGAGCGGCGTTGTGGCGACGGTGGTCAAGGACTGAAGCGCCTCCCCGCCGCTCCCGCGTGCAGTCACCGGAGCCGTCAATCGCTGAAGTTCGACTTGATGGCTCCCCACGTCGACGCTTCCACGGCGGCCGTCCCCTCCCCGGCGAGATCGCAGCCGTCCGGTGACCCATAGAGTCGCCCGTTGACCACAGCAGAGCACAGGCTCCAGACCTGGGTTCCGGTGAAGGTGGAAACGGTCCGGCGCACCAGGCCCAGTCCCGGGACCAGCGTCTCGGACAGCACCTGCGAATCAGCGCAGGGATGATCGTAGTAGTTCAACGTCACCGACCACGGATAGCTGCCCGCGGGCACGGTGATGGGCATGGCGGCAGCGGTCACACAGCCCCGAACCCCGTGGACGCAATCCGCAGCCATCGCCGGAATCTCGAACTCGGCGCCAAGATTCTCGAGGAAACCCTCCTGACAGCAATACCATGCACCCGAGATCGGCTCGACCGGTCCCAGCTTCTGATGGGCATTGACGAGGCGAGGATTCACTTCGCAGGTCTTGCCGCAGCAGTCGGTGAAGAAGAACATCTCTGCGCCGTTCATCGGAAACATGTAGTTCTCGATTCGGCTCAGGCTGATCCCGCGATCCAGGAATGCCCCCGTGACGCGAACGGTCTGCGGCGTCCGGAAGCCTGGGTGCGGCGTCTCACAGACGTAGGTCCACTGGTTCCCATCCGTGAGCGGCATCATGCACGTGTGGGTGTCGTGCGCCCATGCCGCGGCGGAGACAAGAAGTGCCAGAAGGCAAACGGAGGCTGCGGTGATCGCAGCCGATGAATGATGCGCGGCCCTGCTCATGATCGAACCCCCCGGGCTCTCCCTCGAGATGCGGCATCCGCCGGGTACGAGGGGAACCGATTGTCGCGCGGCTCCGTCGCGCGCGCCCGGCCGCCGGACAGGGGAACGCAACCGCTCGGCCCCTCTCCGTTCCGGCGACTGCCCCGACTCCTGCTGTGCTGCGGCGGAGAAGACGCAGCCTTCTACCCCTAACAACGCAGCGGCGACCGCCGGGGAACAGGCTTCCGCGGACCCTGCGGGCCGGCGGGGGGCCCTCGCCAGGCGCGCCCTGGTGGCGTAGACTCCGGGTCGTCCCTCGCCCGACCCCGAACGATTTCCAGGCGCCGCATTGGAACTAGGAGGGATTCACCGCCATGGCATGCTCGCCTGTTCCGTTCCACCCGCCCGCGCGCCTGCTCATGGGCCCCGGGCCCTCGAATCTCCACCCCCGGGTGGTTGAAGCCCTGGCCTCCCCCCTCCTCGGCCACATGGACCCGCTCGTCCTCGGCCTTCTTGCCGAGGTGCAGGAACTGCTGCGAGGTGTTTTCGGCACGCGGAATCCACTCACGCTCGCGGTGTCGGGCACCGGATCGGCTGGCATCGAGGCTTGCCTCACGGGGCTCATCGAACCGGGCGACCCGGTCGTCGTCGAGGTCCACGGCTTCTTCGGCGGACGGCTGGCCGACATGGCGGCCCGGGCCGGCGCTGACGTGACGCGGGTGGAGGCACCATGGGGCCGCGCCGCCGATCTCGAAGCGCTCCGCCTGGCCGTCAAGAAATCGCCGCCCAGACTCATCGCGGTCGTCCACGCCGAGACCTCGACCGGCGTGCTTCAGCCCCTGGCCGACGTGGCGGCGATCGCCCGGGAGGCTGGCTCCGCTCTCTTCGTCGACTGCGTCACCTCGCTTGGCGGCATGCCCATCGAGGCCGAGGAGCTCGGCCTCGCCGCCGCCGCCTCTTGCTCGCAGAAGTGCCTGGGCGCACCGCCAGGGCTCGCCCCCATCACGATGAGCCCCGAAGCCGCCGCTCGTCTTCGCGACCGCGCGCAACCGCTTCCGTTCTACCTCGATCTGTCGCTCATTGCCCGCTACTGGAACGGCGATCACGCCTACCACCACACGCTCCCGGTCAACCTGATC
The DNA here is from genome assembly GCA_963823555.1 of Candidatus Eiseniibacteriota bacterium. Classification (GTDB taxonomy): domain Bacteria; phylum Eisenbacteria; class RBG-16-71-46; order CAVPCR01; family CAVPCR01; genus CAVPCR01. The sequence continues at coordinate 2,184,314 of CAWGMA010000001.1, forward strand.
TACGCGCTCCACGAGGCGCTGCTCCTGGCCGCAGAGGAGGGCGAGAGCGAGCGCCGCCGCCGTCACGAACGGCACGGCGCCGCGCTGGCTGCCGGGCTCGAGGATCTCGGTCTCACCATCCTCGCCGCCCCCGGCGACCGCCTGCCGATGCTCACCGCGGTCCGCATACCGGATGGGGTCGATGACGCGGCCGTGCGGCGCCGGCTGCTCGAGGACTTCAACCTCGAGATCGGAGGCGGGCTCGGAGAGCTCAAGGGCCGGGTCTGGCGTATCGGACTCATGGGCGAGACCAGCCGCATGAATCACGTGATCCTGCTGCTGGCGGCACTCGGACGCCTGCTCGGGCGCAGCCCGGAGAAGGTCGGGCAGGCCATCGACGCCGCCGGCGCCCGGGCCGAGGCTACGACCACCAGCGGAGCGCGATGACCCTCGCCGCCATCCGGGAACGGCTCGCGGCCTGCTTGAGCGCTCTGGCGAGCGAGCACCATGCCGCCGCCTCCGGGCGGCGCGATAAGCCGCGTTTCAGCGCGATCTTCGATCGCTACGCCGATCTCGCGCGTCGAGAGCCCTTCGACCTCGTGAGCGAGCACCTGTCGGCAGCCACCGACGTCGACGACGAACGCCGCTTGCGTCATCTGCGGGAGGGCCTCGCCGTTCACGGCGAGGAGTTCCGCCTCCATGCGCTGGAGCAGCAGCTCGCCGCCCTCAGGGCCTCCTACCGGGTCCAGGTCGAAGGCGAACCGGTGGCCTACCGCGACCTGGAGGCGCGGCTGCATGCCAGCACGGACCGCGGCCAGCGGCGGGCCATCCAGCGCGCGATCAACGCGGCGCTCGCCGGTCCGTTCCGTTCCTTGCATGTTGAACGCGCCCGGAGCGCACAGGCCATGGCCCGGGAGCACGGGTCCGCGAGCTACAGCGATTTCTGGCGCGAGATGTCGGGGATCGATCTCGCAGCGCTGGCGCGGCAGTTCGACCTCTTCTCCGCACGCACGAGCGCCCGGATGGTCTCTCTCGTGACGAACGCGCTCCCGGCGGCAGCGGGCATCCCGATCGGCGAGGCGGAGAGCCACGACGCGATCCCGCTCTTGCGTGGGGCGCGGTTCGATCACGCCTTTCCACGAGGAGGGGCGCTGGCGCTGGCGCGGAGCATCGTCGAAGGCGGGCTGGGTCTCGACCTCATGGCCGGCGGTCGCATCCACATCGACGTCGAGCCCCGGCGCGGAGCGGGGCCGCTCTTCTTCACGGCGGCGGTCAGGGTACCGGATCACGTCATTCTGTATGGTGCTCCGGCTGCAGGCATCGAATCCTGGACTGCCCTCTTCCACGAGCTGGGACACGCGCTCCACCTCGCTCACATCGACCCGGATCGGCCCTTCGAGGATCGTCACCTCGGCGACAGCTCGGTGAGCGAGGGCTTTGCCGCGCTCTGGGCGGGCATCCTCCACGAGCCCGCATTCGCCCGTCGTCATCTCCGCGACGAGGCGGAGGCCTATCTCGAGCAGGCCGCTCTGCGCGAGCTCTGGGTCATGCGCCGCTACGCCGCCAAACTGGCCTATGAGCTCGAACTGTGGAGCCCACCGCATGGTATGATCAGGGACGCTGCGGCCCGCTACCAGGCGCGGCTCGAGGCGGCGACCCCCCTACCCGTGGACCAAGAACGCTGCTGGGCCGACCTCGGCCTCCGCTTCCAACCGGCACGCTATCTCCGCGGCTGGCTCCTGGCGGCCGAGCTCCGAGCCCGGCTCCGCGCCGACTTCGGAGAGTGCTGGTTCGAGAGCCGGCGAGCCGGGAGGCACCTGCGTGAGATCTGGTCCTACGGACAGCAGTGGAACGCGGAGGATCTGGCGCGCCAGCTCGGGGCCGATGGACTCGTGATCGAGCCCCTGCTGGCTGAAGTCGAGATCCTCGCTGGCTGAACCGTCTTGCGTCCGGCCCCGTAACTCAAGTGAATATTGACGCCTTGGCGCAGCAAATGACCCATCTGGATCATCCTCGATGGAGGTTGCTACGATGATGCAGTCCCGGATATCGACGCGGAAGCGGAACCCGCGCGGCGGCGGATGGCGGGCTCCGGCCGCAGCCGTTCTGGTCGCCGCGGCTCTCAGCCTTCTCGCCGCTCCCCCGTCGCCGCTGGTTGCGGCCGCGGCGGCCGAGCTCATCGACCTCGGCTCACCGATTCCGGTCGAAGTCCACTTCCTCTTCGATCCGCTCACCCTGGTCCGGATCCCGCCCGGAGCCTTCGGCTCCTACCCCGAGGGGACCCTGGCCGAGATCCAGGTCGACATGCCATCGTGCAACGGCCCCAATTGCATCAGCGGGCAAGGCTTGCTCGTGGCGTTCGACGGCCGCTACAGCGGGGACCTGGTCTCCCCCGTCACCATGCAGATTCGCTACGACGAGGAGGCCGTGCGGCTCTTCGGGGTCACCGAGGAGGATCTCGTGATCGCCCGCTGGGACGAGCGCTTCCGGGACTGGCGGCCCTATGCCGGGCAGGAGATCGACCCCGAGAGAAACCTGATCTCCGCCCCCGAGACCGAGAACATCCGCGCCTTCGTGGCGGTCTTCGCGGGAAATCCCGCCCCGGTCGCGCCCCGGAGCTGGGGGGCGATCAAGGCTCTCTACGCGGTGGAGCCCTAGGCCCAGGGCACCGCTCTCAGCTCCGGGCGAGCACCCCGCAGCGGGGCCGTCCCAACCCGCAAAGCCTTTGTCAAGAAATCGGTTGACAGCGCTGGCCCGTGCTCCGTAAAACTACCTTCATCCTTGGCCCGACTCATCCTGACTGTGTGCGCGACCTCCCGGCTGGGCGGAGATGGATCGCCGCCTCCGGAAGAGCGCGCGGTGACATGGACCCATCTCGGTCGCCGGCGCGGCTCCCGAGCGAAAGGCCGCGGTGAGGCTCTTCGCCAACCCCCACCATGGGTAGCATCGCCCACTTCCTCAGAGGCAAGGTCCTCTTGGTGACCGGAGCCACCGGCTTCCTGGCCGGGGGCCTCGTCGAGAAGATCCTGCGTGCCGCGCCGGGCGTCACCCGCATCTACCTTCTCATCCGCTCCAGCAAGCAAGGCACCGCCACCGAGCGGTTCGAGCGGGAGATCCTCAAGGCCAGTGTCTTTTCCCGTCTGCGCGAGGTCCATGGGGCCCACTTCGAGGAGTTCGCGCGCCAGAAGATGGTTCCCATCGCCGGGGATCTGACTCACGACCGGATCGGACTCACAGACGACGACTACGCCCGCCTCACCCGTGAAGTCGACATCGTCATCAATAGCGCGGCGAGCGTCGTCTTCGACGAGCAGCTCGATCAAGCACTCAACCTGAACACCCTGGGCCCAAGACGCCTCGTCGAGTTCGCCCGGAGCTGTCGCGACGCGATCTTGCTCCATGTCTCCACGGCCTATGTCAACGGGCAGCGCATCGGACACGTCCCCGAACAGCTTCTGCCCGCCGATCGCTCGCTCGCGCAGATCATCGATCCCCGCTCCAAGGTCGACTTCGACCTCGAGAGCGAGATCGAGTCGATCGCCGCCTTCGGCCGCAGGGCCTATGAAGATGCCATGCGTCCCGAGCTGGAGGCGGAATTCGAGCGGGTCGTGGAGCGCACGCATGCCGGACGGCCGCTCTCCGAGAGCAGACGCAAGCATCACATCGAAGCGCAACGCGGACGCTGGATCAAGAAGCGCCTTGTCGACGAGGGGATGCGACGAGCTCGCCGCCTCGGCTGGACGGACAGCTACACCTTCACCAAGGCGATGGGCGAGATGGTCGTGGCCAAGACTCGGGGGAACCTGCCCACCGCCATCGTCCGCCCCTCGATCATCGAGTCGAGCCTCGCCGAACCGGTGCCGGGCTGGCTCGACGGGCTCAAGGTGGCCGACCCGCTCATCATGCATTACTCGAAGGGCCGTCTCCCGGACTTCCCGGCCGATCCCAACATCGTGCTCGATCTGATCCCGGTCGACATGGTGGCCAACGCGATCCTGGCTGCATTGCCCCGGATCCGCGAGAGCCGGGAGATCATGGTCTACCAGGTGGCCAGCGGCTCCGAGAACCCGTTGACGCTCGGTCAGATGTTCGATCTCATCTACGATCACTTCCAGAAGCACCCGCAACAGAACCGCCAGGGCGAGGCGATCCGCGTGCAGCGCTGGACCTATCCCAGTCTCGAGCAGTTCCGGCGCTCATTCCGTCTCAAGTACGTGATGCCGGTGAGCGCGGCATCGTGGCTCATCACCCATTTCGCCGGGCTGCCCTGGACGCCCAGATTCAGGCAACGTGTCCTGCTCATGGCAGCCACTCTCGACCGGGTCCAGAGCTTGCTCCACATCTACAGCCCCTACATGCATCTCGATTTCCAGTTCGACACCAGCAACACGCGCCGGCTCTACGAGTCGCTCGATGCCGAGGACCAGGGGGCCTTCGACTTCGACGTGCGGGGTATCGACTGGCGTGAATACATCGAGGACATTCACCTGCCGACACTGATGCGCAACTTCTCCAAGGAAGGAAACGGACAGCGGCCGGCCGGACCCCCGTCGACCAACGGCCCGCGGCAGTTGACCGGGCCATCGGCCGTGAGCAGCACCGGCGCCTCGCTGTCGACCTAGCGGCCCCGAAACCCGCCGCATGGCGGCAGGGCGGTTCCATGGAACGGAACGGCGACCAGTCAACACCCCCGCTGCACGTGGCTCTGCTCGGAGACCCGGCGCAGATGCTCGATGTCTTCGACGGCGCGGCCCGCGAGATCATCGAGGTCGGGAAGCCGGAGGGCTACTTCGATGGCTGGGCGCCGGATGAATCTGAGCTGGCCACCGAGTCGGGACGAGACCGGCCCCATCAGCCTCGACGGGCTCTTGAAGCAGGCGCGCATCGTCCATGCGATCTACTCCGGGGTTCCGCGCCGCCGCGAGACCCGGCTCGCCGACGCGCACGCCCAGTTCGTCAAGGCCACCCCCGGCTATCATGCCGCCTCGCGCCTCTACCTCGAGATCGAGAAGCTCTATGTCGAACGCGGCGCCGGCACCGCCCTCGATTTCCTCCATCTCTATCAGGAGCTCTATCTCGATGCCCTGGCCCGAGCCGGCCTCTACACTCCCGACGAGGGTGAAGCAGCCCTCGAGCGCGCCCGGATCACGCGCGCACCGCTCGCTCACGCGCAGGCGAGTGCGGAGGCGCTGGCCGTCGCCGCCGCAGCCGGCGATCCCCGCCTCGATCAGACCTATGCGGCCGGCGATCCGGCACGTGAAGCGCCGCTGCGCGAGCACCTGCAACAGGTCGCCCAGGGTACGATCGAAGCCATCGCCGCCGGAGATCTGCTCGCCACGCGTTACAACACCTATACCAATCTGGCCTGGTTCGGATGCTCGGCCTGGAAGACCATCCTCGACGTGCAGATCCTGCTCCGCCGGATCGCGGGTTCCCCCCTCGCCCGGCGCGCCGATGCCAAGGAGACCGCCGGACTGGAAGGCGACATCCGCCGCGCCCAGGGGATGTTGATCGAGTTCTTCGCCGCTCATCGCGAGGATCCCGCGCGCATCAAGCCGGCGAGCTACTGGTACGGTCATCGTTACAGCTACTTGACACGCGACATGATCGATGCCTGCCGTGCCCTCGTTGCCCGTGCCAACCGTCTGGTGCGCGAGCTGGTACGCATGGCAGTGCCGGGAGGCGAGGAGATCGCCGAGATCGCCCTTCCACCGCTCCTCGCCGGGCGCCTGAGCGGACGCTATCTCGAGTATCCCCACGTCGGACCCCAGCGCCGGTTCTCGACCTGGCAGCGCGTCACTCGCCTCGGGCGCTGGATCGGGCCGTCGCTGGCCAACGGCCGCAGGAAGCGGGCCCTGGGCAGCTCTCCCCTCTCCCCGCCCGAACGCCGGCGCATCATCTGGCGCGAGAACGTGCGCTGGGCCGAAACCACACTCCGCACTTTCGGCATCGAGGTTCGGGTCACCATCGATCCCGAGTTCCACTCGATCGCGCGCGCCCTGGATCTGGGCAACAGGAAGCGAAAGATCCTCTTCCTGCCCACACACCAGGGCCTGCTTGATCATCCCATCATGTACCGGGCGCTGGCCTCGCCCGAACTCGTGGCGGCCATGGGCTGGGCCGAACCGGCGCCCTGCGCCATGTTCGCGCGAGCAGGCCTCGGCATGGCCGGGCTACGCATCGGCAAGTGGTCGACCACCATGTTCGGGGTCTCGGCCCGGGAGTTCGATCACCTGCTCGAGACCGTCGATGGATATGTGATCGCCGACCGCACCGGGGACGCGCGCAACGCGATCCAGCGCTTCGCCAAGGTGCTGGAGGATCGTCCCGGAGTCCTCTATCCGGCGCTCACCACCGCCGCCTTCGACATCCAGTCGCCACCTCTTCAGCACATTCTCTTCGCTCTCCTACCCCAGGATGTCGTCATCATCCCGGCCGCCATCCGCGGCAGCCACGGGCTCTGGCCCAAGTCTCCGAAGGGAAATCTCCACCTGAATCCCGGGCTTGCCGAGGTGGTGTTCGCGCCTCCCATGCTCGGCGAGACGACGCTCCTGCCCCGCCGGCGGTCGCTTCGCATCCAGATCGAGGCCGCCGCGCTCTTCCAGGCCGTGCACTTGCACTACCTTCTGAATCCCGAACCAGCGGCTGCGCAAGCCGGCTAGACGGATGGAGACCTCACATTCGAAGCTTCTCCCGCCCGCCGCATTCTTCGATGTGGACGGCACCCTCATGTCCACGAACATCACGATGTACTACGTCCATGTCGCCACCCGTGGCTACTCACCGCTGCGCCGCCTCCTGTGGACCCTCGGTGTGGGCCCCAAGGCCCTCTACTACCTGCTCCTCGACAAGATGAGCCGCGGCGCCTTCAACCGCGTCTTCTATCGCAACTACCGCGGCCTCGATGCGGCCCACGTGCGGTCTCTCGCCGACGAGATCTTTGCCGCCGTCATGCGTCCGCGACTCTATCCCGGCGCCCTCGAGGCCATCGCCGAGCACAGGGCGCGCGGCGAACGGGTGGTGCTGGTCACTGGATCGGTCGATTTCCTGATGTGGCCCCTTGCCCGATTCCTGGACATCGATCCCAGCGATGTGATCGCCGTCGAGCTCGGCGAAGAGAACGGACGGTTCACCGGTGAGCTCACCGGGCCGCCGCTGGCCGCGGAGGAGAAGGCCCGTGCCGCGCGCGAGCATGCCGCGCGGCACGGCATCGACCTTGCCGCGTCCTCCGCCTATGGGGACTCGGGAGCGGACATCCCGCTCCTCGAGGCCGTCGGGCACGCGGTCGTCGTCAATCCGACACAGAAGCTCGAGCAGCTCGCCCGCGAGCGCGACTGGCGCGTTGTGACCTGGTCGCCGGCAGCGGGTGACAGGACATGATGAGGCGCGAACGGCGCGGCGTCCGGATCGCCCTGGCCGTCGCCGGTGTGCTCTTCGCCCTCGTCATCACCTTCGCCACCACGACCCACCGCCTCCGCTATCTCTCCCGCGTGAATGCGCTCGGGGCCGGGAGTCTGCCCGCATCGAGCTTGACCTTGCCGGTACGTCCCATCCTGCCCGCTCCCTACCTCGACGGCTATGCCTGGGTCACTCTCGCCCGCCACATGGCGGAGTCGGGGCGCACGCGCATCCACTGGACGGACGATGACAATGCTCCGGACGGACGCCGCGTCGACTGGAGCTCGCTCTACGCGTGGTGGCTCCTCGCGCTCGGCGCCGCAACCGGGCAAGGGGACCTGCTGGCGGTCGCGCGGGCCGCGCCGCTGGCGGGACCGGTGCTTCTCGCCGTCCTCTTGCCGCTCCTGGCCTGGTTCGCCTACCGGGGGTCGGGTGCGGCGGGCGCGCTCGTCATCGCGCTCTCCCTCGCCGGCGCCTTTCCGCTCGCCGAGAGCTTCTTCGCCGGCAACGTCGATCATCACGGGCTCGTGGTCGCTGCCGTCATGGCGACGGGGCTCGCCCTCGCCGCCGCCGGCGGCGGCTGGATCGGCGGCGGAGACGCGACCCGGCGCACGGCCCGCCGCTGGATGATCGTCTCCGGAGTGGCCGCGGCGGTCGGGCTCTGGGTGAGCGCGGTCACGCTCGCCGTGGTGCTCGCCGGCATCGGGCTCGGTGCCCTGGCGAGCGCCCTTCTCGCGCGCTCGCCGCAAGCCGCACTCGAAACATCGATCACACCGTGGCCAGAGGCCTGGCGGGTATGGGGCTGGTCGGGGGCGATGGCGAGTCTCGCCTTCTATCTCATCGAGTACTTCCCGGGCGACCTCGGCATGCATCTCGAGGTCAACCATCCGCTCTACGCTCTCGCCTTCGCCGGCGGCGGCGAACTCCTGACGGGCTGGTGGCGCTGGGTCCGCGACAGGCGGCTCACCGGCGGCGATCTCTTTCGGACTTCAGCCGGGGCCATCGCGGTCTCGTTGTTGCCTGTGGCCATCATCGTTGCCGGGCCTTCCTGGTACGCGCTCCGCGATCCCTTTCTCTGGAGCCTGCATCAAGACATCGAGGAGTTCCGTCCCCTCATCACGCTCTTCGCAGAGGCCAGGACGGGAGTGCTGTTCGCCGCGCTGAGCCCGCTCCCGCTCGTCCTCTTCGCGGCGGTGCTCTTGTTCCGGGGCGGGCATCCCGGCGCCCATGGCGATCAGGCAGCGAGCGACAAGCTCGACCCGCCGGCCGGCGATCCGGTACGAGCGCGGGCCCAGCTCACCCTCGGCCTCGGCCCGGCTCTCCTTCTCGGCGTCCTCGCCCTGTGGCAACTCCGATGGGTGGGGATCTGGCTCGCAGCACTCGCCGTCCTCGGCTCGGTGGTGGCGGGCGAGCTCGCGCCCTGGTCGGGTCGCCGCCGCGCCCCGACCAGAGCCCGGACCCGCGCGGCGATCGCTCTCGCCGTGCCCCTGGTCCTCCTCGTCGCCGGGGCCTTCGATATCGTATCGAGCGCGAGCGCTCAGGCTCGGGGGCGCGCCTTCGTTCCCGACGATATCGTCTCCGCCCTGCTCCGCGACATGGCGCTCGTGATCGCCCCAGCGCCGGATGCCCAGGGAGGAGATACGGACCACGGCCGGCCCATCGTGCTCGCCAGCCCGGATGCCACGGTCGCCCTGACCTACTTCGCCGATCTGCGCGGAATCGGCACCCTGTACTGGGAGAACCTGCCCGGTCTTCGTTCGAGCGCCGAGATGTTCGCGACCTCGAGCGCCGATAGCGCGCGCGCCTTGCTCGCCTCGCGACAGGTCACGCATGTCGTCCTCCTCTCGGAACGCAGCTTCATCGGGACCTACTACCGCCTGATCCACGGCCGCCTCGATGTCGATGCGGCGCGCAGCACCCTGTTCGGCCGGATCCTGTTCGCCGGCGAGGCGCCGCCCCCCTGGCTTCGCCCCATCCCCTACCGGCTCCCCATCGATCGTCTCGGCGACCGGCCGCTCCGCGCCGTTCTCCTCGAGGTCACGCCGTGATACGGTGGCCGGTAAGGTCCTTCCCGCCCCCGCTCTCCGCGCTCCCCTTAAGCTCCGCGCGGCGTTGTGCTAGCGTGCGCCCATGAAGGCGATCCAGTACCGGCGAAGCGTGCCGCGCTACCTCCTCGTGCGAGCGATCGCCGGGCACTGGTCCCCGATCGCCACCGGCCCGCTCGCCATGATCGGCCTGCGCGAGCTCGAGGAGCCTCGTCTCATCACCGATTCGTGGGTGCGCATCCGCACGCGCCTCTGCGGCATCTGCGGCTCGGATCTGGCCACGATCCTCGCGCAAGGAAGCCCCTACTTCTCGGCCCTCACGTCGTTCCCATTCGTCCTCGGGCACGAGATCGTGGGCACCATCGACGAGTTGGGCCCCGCCGTCACCGGACTCGCGCCGGGCGATCGCGTCACCATCGAGCCGGTCCTCGGCTGCACCGCGCGCGGCATCGCCGAGACCTGCCCGCAATGCCAGGCCGGAAACTTCGGAAACTGCGAGTACACGACACGCGGCTCGCTCGCTCCCGGCATCCAGACCGGCTTCTGTCGTGACACGGGCGGCGGTTTCAGCCCGCTCTTTCTCGCTCACTCGAGCCAGGTGCACCGCGTGCCCGACGCGCTCGACGACGATGCCGCGGTCCTGATCGAACCCTTCAGCTGCGCGCTACACGCGGCACTCAAGCCGGAGCTGTCCGCGGACGCCACGGCGCTCGTGCTCGGCGCGGGAACGATGGGCCTGCTGACGATCGCCGCACTCCGCGCCGCTGGCCGCCGCGCCCGGCTGATCGCCGTCGCCAAGTACCGCCATCAGGCCGAGCTCGCCGGCGAGCTCGGTGCCGATCTCGTGATCCGGAGCGGCCGCGATCTCTACCGCGAGGTCTGCCGCGCCACCGGGGCCGAGATCCACCGGCCCGCGCTCGGGAAACCGGTCCTCTCGGGAGGCGCCGACGTCACCTTCGATTGCATCGGGAACTCGGGCACGATCGACGATGCGCTGCGCTTCACGCGGGCTCATGGCACGGTCATCCTCGTCGGCATGCCCGCGGTGCCACGCCAGGTCGATTGGACCTCGATCTGGTACAAGGAGCTCGCGGTCGTCGGTGCCTACACGCAAGGCACCGAGACACTCGACGGCCGGCGCATGCGTACGTTCCCGCTGGCCATGGAGCTCATGCGGGCGCGGGGCGCCGTGCTGGCGCCGCTCGTGAGCGCGCGTTTCCCGCTCCAGGACTTTCGCCAGGCCTTCGCCCACGCGGCGGCGAGCGGGCGCCTCGGTGCCGTCAAGACCGTCTTCGCATTTCCCGGATAGCCGGGCGCAGAGATCCGCGATCAGTCACCGGGAGGAAGAGGAGGAGAGATGAAGTACCTGACCTACTCGGGAAACAGCTTGGTCGAGGCGGAGCTCCCGGAGAGCGCCCACGTGTACTTCCCGCCGCCGCCGATTCCCGGGATCAAGCGCCCCGACCTGCCGGCAGCGCTCCGCCGCACGGTCGAGAACCCGCTCGGCATGCCGCCGCTCCGCGAGCTGGTGGGCCCCACGGCCAAGGTCCTCATCCTCTTCGATGACAACTGCCAGCCGTTCCCACCCATGCAACGGCCCGACATCCGCGAGACCCTGATCACAGAACTCCTCGCGATCCTGGGCGAGCACGGTGTCCGGCGGGAGAACGTCACGCTCATGTGCGCCGTCGCGCTCCATCGCAAGATGAAAGAGAGCGAGCTCACGCACATGCTCGGCGAGCGGCTGATGCGGGAGTTCCACCCCACCCGCTGCCGGAACTTCGACGCCGAGGATCCCGACGCGATCGTCTACCTCGGCGACACCGAGAAGGGAGAGCCGGTCGAAACCGACCGCGCCGTCATCGACTCCGACCTCGTCATCTATGTGGACACGGTCCAGATCCCGCTCAACGGCGGCCACAAGTCGGTGGCGGTCGGGCTCGGCACCTATCGCTCGATCGCGAGCCACCACGCCCCGCAGATGACCCTGGAGAGCCCCCATGTCATGCAACCCGACGGCTCGCACATGCATGAGCTCATCGAGCGACTGAGCCACGTGATCCTGAAACACGCGCGGATCATGGTGATCGAGGCGGCGATGAACGGGGCCACCTATCCGCCGGCGCTCGCCCATCTCGGCAAACCGCGCTCGCAGATGTCCGATCTCGAGCGGGCGCTCAACACGGCAACCCCCGTCGCCATGGGGCTCCTCCCCGAGCCGGCGCGCTGCGCCATTCTCCGCGGCATGCGCTCGGTGTACGAGCCGATCGAGATCCACGCCGGCGCGATCGACGCCGTGCACCCCCTGACCCTGGCCGCGCTCGACCGCCAGCTCCGGGTCCAGATGCCGCAGCAGTACGACACGCTGGTGTTCGGCCTCCCGGATCTGAGCCCCTACTCGGTCGGCGCGCGGGTGAACCCGGTGCTCGTGGTGAGCGATGTCCTCGGCTACGTCTTCAACTGGTTCTACAACAAGCCGTACGTCAAGCCCGGCGGCGCGGTCATCATCCTGAACCCGGTCTTCGAGATCTTCCATCCCGAGTATCACGTCGCCTATCGCCGCTTCTACGACGACGTGCTACTCGCGACCAAGGATCCGCTCGAGATGCAAGCGACGTTCCAGGAGAGGTTCGCCAAGGATCCGGTGCTCGTGGATTGCTACCGGAACCGCTTCGCCCATCACGGCTTCCATCCCTTCACGGTGTGGTACTGGGCGACCTATCCGCTCCGGTACCTGTCCAAGGTGATCCTGGTGGGGCCGCCGGATGACCGGCAGGCGAAGCGGCTCGGGGTGTCGTGGGCGAAGAGCCTCGCCGATGCGCTGGCGATGGCGCGCGAGGCGACCGGTGGGAACGACGTCGTGGGGCTCACCATTCCGCCGTTCCTCTATGCGGAGGTGGCGTGAGCACGAGCGGGGCCATGAACGCCGGGGGCGAGACCCTGGTCATCGCCAACCCGGTTTCGGGAGGCGGTCGCGGGCACACGCTCGGCGACCAGGCGGCGGCCCTCATGCGGGAACGCGGGATCGCCGCGCGGCTCGAGTTCACGACCGGCCCCGGCGAGGCGGAGCGGATCGCGCGCCAGGCGCTCGCCGCCGGGGGCAGGCGTTTCGCCGTCGTGGGCGGGGACGGCACGGTGCATGAGGTGGCGAACGCGCTCGCCGGATCGGAGGCGGCGCTCGGCCTCCTCCCCTGCGGGCGCGGCAACGATCTGGCGCGGGTCCTCGGGGTGCCGGGCGAGGTCGAGCGCGCGGTTGGGATCGTCGTTTCTGGGCGTCAGCGGCGGATCGATCTCGGGCGCGTCGGCGGGCGGCATTTCGCCACCGTCGCCTCGATGGGGTTCGACTCCGAAGCAGCCGAGCTCGTGCACTCGGGGGCCGCTCCCCTGGGCGGAACGGCAGGCTACATCTATGCGGTGCTCCGCACCCTCGCGAGCTACAAGAGCCCGACGGTGACGATCCGCGGCGACTTCGGCGAGTTCACGGGCGAGGTGCTCCTCGCCGCGACCGGCAACACCTCAACCTACGGCGCCGGCATGAAGATCGCGCCGCGCGCAGTCTGCGATGATGGATTGCTCGATGTATGCATCGTGCGGGCGCTCCACCCGCTCACCGTGCTCCGCTACTTCCCGCGCATCTTCGCCGGGACGCACGAGGATCTGCCGTTCGTGGCGATGCACCGCACGCGCCGGGTCGCGATCGAGACCTCGCGCCCGATCTGGATCTACGCCGATGGGGAGCCGATCTGCCGCACCCCAGCGGCGATCGAGGTCGTGGCAGGGGCCCTCACGGTGCTGTGTCCGGCGGGGGGGTAGTCGACGCGCCGCCCCTCCTCTCGATCTCCAGGAATAGCGCAGAGGGCCACACGACCCGAGCGTGGCCACCGGGTCTTCCTTCACCCCGGCCGGGACCCTGCTAGAATGGTCGCGGGCGGGATGCCGCGACCGGCTGTCCCGAGCCGCCATCCAACATGGCAACGGCCTGGGCGGCTCCCCCGGAGGAATGCACGTTGGCCGCGAATCGCAGGATTGGGCTCCTGGGTGGTCTCCGCGTCATCGACGGTGATCGAGAGATCACGCACTTCGTCACGCAGAAGACCGCTTCTCTCCTCGGCTTTCTGGCCTATCATCGCGAGCAAGCGCATCTCCGCGACACCGTGATCGAGATGCTCTGGCCCTGGGCCAGTCCCGGAGCCGGCCGCCAGAGCCTGAGCACCGCGCTATCCGCCCTCCGCCACCAGCTCGAGCCGATCGGTTTCTCCCCCGGTTCCGTCCTCCTCACGGATCGCAACACCGTGCGCTTGAACCCTGAGACGACCGTCACCGATGTCCAGGAGTTCGAGACAGCACTGGCAAATGCTGACAAGGCGGGACCATCCACCAGGAGGCGACAGCTCGAGCGAGCCATCACCCTCTATCGCGGCGACCTGCTCGCCGGGCTCTATGAAACCTGGATTCCACCCGAGGCGGAACGTCTTGCAGAGCGGTTCCAGGCGGCAGCCTCGGAACTGGCCCGGATCCTCGCGGCTCGCGGCGAGAAGGAGCTCGCCGCCACTCACCTGGAGCGGGCCATCGAAACAGCGCCGCAGCGCGAGGAACTCTACCGGCAGCTGATGTGCCTCTATTCGGCACTCGGCGATCCTCATCTGGCGCTCGATCTCTACGCGGAACTGGAAGCCGGCCTGCGTCAGGGTCGGAGGCAGACCCCGGCGGCGGCGACCCAGGAGCTGGCGCAGGAGCTCAAGCATAGCGTCGTGGCTCGCCCCATGGCGACGGCGGCACGCAGGCGAATCATCGATCGCAGGGCGCTGCGTGGAGCTCCCGCCACACTGCCCACCGGGACTGTGACCTTCATCGCCATTCTCGCCGCCAGCGGGTCCGAGCCCGAGCTCCGCGACCTTGGGTTCGATGAAGAGATGCGACGCCATGGCGGCGTGATGGTCGAACCCGAATCCAACAACGCCGCATTGCATGTGATGGCGTTCTCGCATGCCGGCGACGCGCTGAACTGCGTCGCGGCGTGCCAGCTGAGAGCGGCACGGTCTCCGAGCAGGGACGCGTCGCGGCCGGCCATGGCCGTTCACACCTGCCAAGCGGACGTCGGAACTGACGGGCGCTATCCACGCGGCACCCTCGAACATGTGTTGAGCCTCCTGGCCGTGAGCCATCCCGGGCAGATCTTGTACACGGAGACCGCCGCGGCCCTCGTCCGCCATGGATTGAGCGGTGGATTCGGGATGCGCAAACTCGGCCGCTATCGCCTACCGGGCGGCGCGGCTCCTGAACCCCTCTGTCAGATCGATTACCCGGGCGGTCCCGAGAGCTTTCCCCCGCTCAGAGCCGAACCCGGCCCTGCCAACCATCTGCCCGTCCGCATGACACGCTTCTTCGGACGCGAGGGCGAGATACTCCAGATCGAGGCCATGCTCTCGAGTGGGGCCCGGCTCATAACCCTCGTCGGCGCGCCGGGATGCGGAAAGACACGCCTCGCACTCGAGATGGCGAATCGGATGGTCGAGGCGTTCGCTGGTCGTGTGTGGTTCGTGCCACTGACCGACCTGCCCGAGGGTAGTGGCATCCACGACCGGACTCTCGACTCGCTCCGGATCACGCGTTCTCCTCGGATCCCACCCCTCGGTCGAATCGAGTCGGAACTCGCCGATCACCGGGCGCTCATCGTGTTCGACAACTTCGAACACCTGCTTGGAGCAGCGGGTGAACTGAGCACTCTGCTCGAACATCTACCGCACCTCCATTGCCTCGTCACCTCGCGACGGCGGCTGAACCTCCCGGAAGAGGAGTGCTTCGGGGTCTATCCCCTGCCGACGCCGATGGACTCCTCCATGAAGACCCTGCTCGCCAATGAGAGCATCCGGTTGTTCATCGATCGGGCCCAGGCCGTCGCGCCCGAGTTCGATTTGACTGCCGACAACTCCGGGGCTGTGGCGGAGATCTGCGCGCGTCTGGATGGCATCCCGCTGGCCGTCGAGCTCGCTGCTGGCCGCCTCAACGTACTGGCGCCGGATCAGATCCTGGAACACCTGGGGGGGCCAGGAACCCTCATGTCCAGCCGCATTCGAGACGATGACACGCGGCATCGCACCCTGCGGGCAGCCGTGGACTGGAGTTACTCCCTGCTCGATCCCGAGCTCCAGACGTTCTTCGCGCAGCTCTCCGTGTTCGCGGGGGGGTGGACCACCGAGGCTGCCGAGGCGGTGTGCGATCAGCCGCTGGCCGAGGACCGCCTCTCCGAGCTCTCCGCCTGGTCGCTGGTCCTCTTCAGGGAAGCGAGCGAAATCGGAGCACAAGCGGGAACCGGTTCCGAGCCTCGCTTCGAGATGTACGCGAGCCTCCGGGAGTTCGCGCGCGAGAAGCTGCATGCGCTCGACGCTGACCTGGAGCGCCAGGCAGAGGAGCGGCATGGACGGTGGTATGCGCAGCATGGCACCGACGCGGCCATCACGGCGCTCGACCTGCACGGTGGAGTGGAGCGCCGCAAGAAGCTGGGAAGGGAGCTGGAGAACCTGGTCGTTGCCTGCCAGCGAGCCAGCGAGCGTGGCGATGGCGAGATCGCCGGGGATGCCTATTGTGGCGCGGCGGCGGTGCTCCTCTTCCAGGGGCCCTTCCACAGGGCCATCTCCCTCGGCGAGCGGGTGGGGGCACTGCCGCTCGATCAGCCGCACCGGATCCGGGTACTCAGGTATCTGGGGATCGCGGAACTTCGTTCCGGACAACACGATCAGGCAAGGGGCCACTTCGAGGCCGGGCTTGCGCTGGCGCGAGAGACGGGTCAGCGGCGCGATGAGGGCATGCTCCTCGCATGCCTGTACAGCCTTTGCCGGGAGCAGAACCGATTTCAAGAAGCACGCTCGCTCATCGAGGGCGCCCTGGCCATCGCCCGGGAGGTCGGAGATCGGATCAATGAGGGCATCTTCCTCGGAAACCTGGGTTCTCTGGACTTCACTGTGGGTCGGGTGAGAGAGGCGGAATCCCATACCAAGGCGGCGATCGCCATCCATCGCGAGGTCGGCAACCGCAGTCAGGAGGGTCTCTGCCTCGGAAACTTCGGCGTCATCTGCCGCGAGCAGGGCCGCACGAGCGAGGCACGCACCCATTATGAGTCGGCGCTCGCCATCCATCGCGAGGTCGGCAACCGGCGGCTGGAAGGGGTTCTCCTCGGTTATCTGGGGAATCTGTGCCGCTCTCAGGGGAAGCGCGACGAGTCCCGCACCTATCTCGAGGCGGCGCTCGCCATCCACCGGGAAGTCGGCAACCTCGCCTCCGTCGGGATCACGCTCGGTTTTCTGGGCAATCTGCATCGCGAGCAGGGCAGGATCGACGAGGCGGTCACGCTCTACGATGATGCCCTGGCCGTGGCGCGGAAGATCGGTGACAGGCGAACTGAGGGCACGATCCTGGGCAATCTCGGCATCTCGCAGTATGGCCGAGAGCGGATGCAGGAAGCCGAGTCGTACTACCGAGCGGCCATCGCCATTCATCGGGAGACATCTGACAGCGGAGGGGAAGGCCGTACGCTTCACAGCCTGGGGTTGCTCTGCCTCGAACAGAACCGACTGGACGAGGCGCAGAGTCATTTCGAGTCTGCGCTCGATACCGTGAAGGCAGGAGGCAACACGCGAAGCGAGGGTGCCATCCTCGAGAGTCTGGGCTCCGTGTTCATGGCCAAGGGCCTGATCCAGCAGGCAAGGGAAGCGATCGACCGCGGTGAGGAGATTCTCCGCGCGGTCGGCAACCCATGGGAACTGGCAAGCCTCTACTGCACGCGGGCTCAACTGGAGATGAAGATCGGCAACCCGTCCGCCGCCATCACGGCGCTCAGGAGGGCGGAGGACCTGGCCGTCCAGGCGGGGGCGGGACCGGAATCGGAACTGGCGAAACGGCTGGCCGAAGCCCGCCTGATCTGCCCGGCGCTCTAGACCGCCTGTGGAGACCGCCCGGGCTCGATTCCAGGGGCCGAGCGGAAGCCTGCACTCCGCACGTCCGGAATGAAGCCGTAAGACATTATAAAAAGATCACTTACAGGAACATCAAGAACGATTTAAGACTTTTGTGAGAGTGAGCGCGCATCGTCACTTCACGCGCAACGAAGGTGATGAAGCCGCAAGCAAGCTCCGGCCAGGAGGGCCGGATCAGGCCGGGAGGTGCGCGGTTGGGTCGTCGGGGGAAGGCCGCTACCCCCGACCGCGCGCCAGGACGAGAAGCCCCGGCGGGTGGTGCCCCGCCGGGGCTTCTGCTTGTTCGAGATGGCCTGCGATCCGCAACGATGCGGGCTATTCCCATTTCTCCCCTGTGGATGATATTCTCAGCAAGTGGCTCTGCGGGAACGCCTTCTTTCCCGCCTGAGTCGGTCGGTCCATCCCCGGCCCAGACCCATTCGGGAATCGAGCCATGGCCGCAAGCTGGCACATTCGGTTCTTTGGCGGACTGGTCCTCCAGGGACCGGATCGTACGATCACTCGCTTCCGCACCCAGAAGACAGCGGCGCTTCTGGCGTACCTGGCTTATCACCTCGGCCGCACTTTCCCGCGCGAGACCCTGGTCGACATGCTGTGGCCGGGCGACTCGATCTCGGGACGCCACAGCCTGAGCACAGCCCTCACTTCGCTTCGCCGTCAGGTCGAGTTGCCCGGGCTCCCTGCCGACTCCGTTCTCGTCGCCGATCGATACTGCGTGGCACTCAGCGCCGACACCGTCTCTACGGATGTCATCCAGTTCAGAGCAGCACTCCTGCGCGCGGAGCGCGCACGAAACGCCGAGGAGCGCATCCACGCGCTGGAACATGCGGTCGGGCTCTATCAAGGCGAGTTTCTCCCCGGTCTCTATGAGGAATGGGTTGGCCGGGAGAGCCTGGCTCACTCCGAGCGATTCGCCAACGCTCTCTGTGAGCTCACGATTCTTCTCGAGAAGCGCGGGGACAGCGTGGCCGCTATCGAGTTTGCGCGGCGTGCCATCCAGGCCGATCCGCTGCGCGAGGAGCCCTACCGGGAGCTGATGCGCCTCTATGCCGGGATGGGTGAACCGAGCACGGCCGTCCGCTATTACCACGACCTCGTGCAGGTCTTTCGCACTGAACTCGACGAATCGCCGTCGCCTGAGACGCGTGCGCTGGCGAAGAAGATCCAGGATGAGCTCTCCCTGAGTGACGGCTCCCAACCGGCCGAGACGGATTCGACTCGAAGGGGCGACCGGGACCGTGCCGACAGATCAGCAACCGCAGCGACCGCCCCTGCCGGCACGGCGGCCCTCCTATGGGTCGAGATCACGCCCGCGGACCAGGCGCACGAGCGCGTGGCCACGCCGACACCTGGGCGGCTCCGGAAAGTGCTGCGACGAGAGATCCCCAGTCACGGCGGCCACATCGGGACCACACCGGAGGGCCAGCATCTCGGCGTCTTCGCGCGGGCCGCGGACGCGGTCGCCTGCGCTGCCGCGTGCCAGTGCGCACTCGCTGGAAAGAGTGGACACCCGGCCCGCAACACGACCTTCCGCGGCGCCATCCATACCGGGGATGTCGAGACGACGGGCAGCATCTACAGCGGCTCTGCGGTCGAGCATCTGGCGCACCTCCTCACGACCGCTTGCGGGGGACAGATCCTCTGCTCGGAGGCAACGGCAGGACTGCTGCGACCCATTCTGGATGGGGGCGTCACGATACAGAGCATCGGCACCTATCGAATCGGAGAGAAGGCGGTCGCCGAGCGCATCTACCAGATCAACTATCCAGGCCAGAAGATCACCAGGTTTCCACCGCCACGCGCCGCCCATGGCCGCCCCAGCAATCTTCCCCTCCAGTTGCCGCGATTCTTCGGCCGGGAAGAGGAGCTCCGGCAACTGGTAGGACTACTCACCACAAGCGACATCCGTCTCATTACCCTGGCCGGTCCGCCCGGCGTCGGCAAGTCCCGGCTCGCCATCGAGACGGGGACGCGAGCCCTCGAATCGTTCGGCGGCGCCGTCTGGTATGTGGACGTCGGCCATCTGCGTGATGCCGCCCGCATCCCTCACGAGATTCTCGAGGCGCTTGCCATCGAGCCCGATGGCAAGATCGGACTCCTGACGCAGTTGACCCGGGCCCTGGCCGAAGAACGCGGACTGCTCATCCTCGACGACATGGAGCACCTTGCCGCGGGGGCTCCCCTGATTCGATCCCTGCTCGAAGACTGCCCACAGCTCAGGGTCCTCGTCACCTCGCGCGAACTGCTCCACCTTCCCGGCGAGCGCGAGGTCATGGTCGCGCCCCTACCGATCCCTGTCGCGGACGACGCACCGGAGAAGCTCGCCGTGACCCCGAGCGCCCAGCTCCTGGTCGACCGGGCCCGATCCGTGAGACCAGACTTCGAGCTCACGGCCCATAACGCCCCCTACCTGGCCGCCATTTGCCAGCAGCTCGAGGGGCTTCCCCTGGCCATCGAGCTTGCCGCTTCCTGCATTCACAAGATGGGCTTCCCTGATACGCTCGAATTCTTCGCGCACGAACTCGATCTCCCCATCAACAATGGAGAGATCAGGACTCGCCATGGCACACTGCGGGCGGCGCTCGACTGGAGCTTCGATCGCCTCGGTCCGGATCACCAGCGCTTCTTCGCCTGCCTCGCCGTGTTCCGCGGCGGGTGGACAGCAGAGGCCGCCGAGGCAGTGGGTGATGATCCCCTGGCGCTGGACCACCTGGCAGACCTCGCCGATTGCTCACTGATCCAGACCGAGCACGGCCCCAGTGCGGTTCGCTTCCGCATGCTCGATCTGGTGCGGGAATATGCGCTGGAGCGCTTGGTGGTTCTCGGAGATGCAGGCCCTGCTGAAGCCCGGCATCGCGAGTTCTACCTGGACCTCGCCACGAGGGCGACCGCCGATCGCCACCGAGCGCTCTCCGCTGCGCAGCTGGAAGTTCTCGACGCGGAGCACGAGAACATGCTGGCCGCCATCGAGTGCTTCAGCATGACGCCTCGTTGCGCGTCCGTGGCCTTGCGCCTGGCCGTTGCCCTGCACCCATTCTGGTGCAGGCGCGGTCATCTGAAGCTCGGCCTGGCCGTCATTTCGCGAATTCTGAGCTTGCCGGAAGCTCCTCGGCACTCGCAGCTACGTGCTGAAGCGCTCCATGCCCTGGGACTGCTGTCCCGGGAGCAGGGCGCCTGCCCCATCGCCCAGCGGCATCTGGAAGATAGCCTCGCCATCTATCGGGAACACGATGACGCAAGAGGCGCCGCTAGTGTGCTTCACGAGCTCGGGATTCTCTTCGCTCGGCGGCACGAGTGGGACCGGGCCCAGGACCGCTTCATGCAGGCCTTGTCCCTCGTCCTCGAGTCAGGAGACCTCTGGCTCGAGGCACGGATCCGCGGAGATCGCGGCGCCGCCTACCTCGACGAAGGTCGACCTGAGAAGGCAAAGGACGACCTGGAGAGAGCGGCGGCGATACGGCGCCAGCTTGACGACAAGGAGGCTCTGGCAACGCAGCTCGTCACCCTCGCCCGCGCCCTGCAGAGCATGGGAGAGGATACGCGCGCCGATTCCCTGTGGCGGGAGTGCCTGGCAATCAGGCGAGAGATCGATGATCTCCCCGGGGCGGCCCAGGTATTGCTCGAACTGGCAGCCGCCAGAGCGACCGCCGGGGATCATGAGGCGGCTGCGCGACGCATCGGAGAGTGCCTCGCTTTCGCTCGCGATCTGGGTGCCCACCCCACGGCAACGGATGCGTGCGCGACGCTCGCGGAAACCGCCGCTGCGATCGGCAGGACCGATCCAGCCGACTCCGCTTCAGCACTCTGGACATGCGCGGTCAAGCTGGCTGGGGCAGCCGAGTCACTGCGGGGAGAATCACAAGCCGCGCCGACAACGGATGCGGCACGGCCGGACGAGCGACTGCTGAGGGAAGCGCGGGCCGCTCTCGGTGCAGCGGCCTTCACGAGTGCCCTGGCGGAGGGTCGGGCCATGAGCTTCGATCAAACCATTACCTACGCGCTCGGTGCCGTGAAGGAGCTTCGCTCGGACTCCAGCTTGCCGACATGAGCCCCTGAATGGGGGGGTTCAGCTCAGGAGCTTCCCGCCATCCACGGCGAGGACCTCGCCGGTAATGAAGTCCGACTCGCAGAGGAAGACCACCGCGCGCGCCACATCCTCCGCGGTCCCGATGCGCCGGACGAGCGCGCGCTCCGCCTCCTCGCTGACCTCGGCGTCCGTGGCATCAGGTGCGGGAAGCACGGTCCCGGGCGACACCGCATTGACGAGTACGTGCGGTGCCAGCGCCTTGGCCAGACCGTGAGTGAGGTAGTTGAGTCCGGCCTTGGTCGCCCCGTAGGGGAGATAACCTGTCCACGGCAGAACCCCGCCGACATCACCGATCATGATGACGCGACCGCCGCGGCTGCGCAGCACCGGGGCCAGGGCCTGGGTCAGCAAGAAGGGAGCGCGCAAGTTGAGAGCGAACAGCCGGTCCCAGACCTCGGGCTTCACCGTGCCGAGCGGTGTCCGGAAGTACACGGCAGCCGAATTGACCAGGATGTCGACCCCGCCGAAGCGCTCGGCCACGTCACGGGCCAGCTGCTCGATGTCCGAGGTCTCGGTGAGATCGGCCGCGAACGTGGCGACCTCGACCCCCTTCGCCCGGATCTCAGCCGCCGTCTCTCCCGCGGCTTCGACCGACTGATTGTGGTGCAAGGCGATCGAGGCGCCGCGCCCCGCCAGCTCGAGCGCGATCGCACGCCCCACGCGGCGCGCCGCCCCCGTCACGAGAGCGATCTTTCCCGAGAGTTCCATCTCACCGTCCCTCCATCACATCGCCATGCAGTGTATGCGACGTGGAACTGTGAACAAGCACCCGGACCAGACCCCCTGGCCCGACGCCGGCGGCCGGGAACACCACGGTCTTCCCATGCTCGCATTTGCCATATAGCCGGGACGGGTCGCGGCGCGACACGCCCTCAACGAGCACCTCGACCGTTCGGCCCTCCCACAGCCGATTCTGCTCGGCGGCGATCGACTCGACCAGAGCGATCACTTCCGTCAGCCGCTCCCCCTTTTCCCCCTCACTCACCGTCTCCGGCTGTTCACGTGCCGCGTGTGTCCCTTCACGCTCCGAGTACTTGAACATGAACGCAGACTCGAACCGCACCTCACGTAACAAGCTGATCGTATCCGCGAAATCATCATGGGTCTCACCCGGGAAACCGACGATGATGTCGGTCGTGAGGGTGATGGACGGCATGGCCGCCCGCATGCGGGAGACGAGGTCGAGAAACGAGGCTCGCGTGTAATCTCGGCGCATGGCCGCAAGCACGCGATCCGAGCCCGACTGCACCGGCAGGTGGACATGCTTCATGACCGCCGGGTGCTCGGCCATGACCGCGATCGTGCGGTCGTCGAATTCAGCAGGATGCGGCGATGTGAAACGTACGCGCTGGATGCCGTCGACACTGGCGACCTGAGCCAGGAGATCGCCGAATCCAGTATCTCCATGCCGATAGGCGTTCACTGTCTGCCCGAGCAGAGTGACCTCGCGCCCACCTGCCCGCGCGTGCTCGGCGACCTGCCGGATCACCTCCGCCGGCGGCACAGCGCGCTCCCGCCCGCGCACATAGGGCACGATGCAGAACGTACAGAACTTGTCACAACCGCGCTCGATCGTGATCCAGGCGTGGACACTGCCCGCGCGCACCGGATCGACGCCCTCGTAGTGCTCGCCGCGGTCGAGGTGGAGATCGCGATGGGGATGGCCGAGCCGGGCGCCATCGCCGGCCGCGGCGATCAGGCGCGGCAGGCTCCGATAGGCGTCCGGCGATGCGATCACATCGACGGCTGCGGTGTCGCCTGTCAACTCCTCCCCGACGTGCTTCGCCATGCAGCCCAGAACACCCAGGATGAGCCCCGGGCGCTTGCGTTTCCAGCCGGCGAGCTCGGCCAGGCGGCCGCGCACGCGTTCCTCGGCATGCTCGCGGATGGCGCACGTGTTCATGAGGATGACATCGGCCTCGCGCGCGCTCGCGGCCGTGCGATACCCGGCCGGACCGAGGATGCCAAGGATGAGCTCCGAGTCGGAGATATTCATCTGGCAGCCATAGGTCTCGATGAACACGCGGGGCCCGCCCACCACCCCGGGCACGAGCCCGCCTTCGGGCGCTGGTCGGGGCGCGCCGCCATCGGCTCTGATCGGAATCCGCATCGTCATCGCCCCACAGTCTAGATCGGACCCTGCGCGTCGACCAGCGCGAGTCGCTCGATGCGAGCCGCCGCCACCTGCTCCCGGTCGAGGCCGAACAGCGTCCGGAGGACGAAACTCGCACTGGCCTGGTGCCCCTCGGCCTGGTTCACGGCCAGCCGGAAGGTAACCTCGCCACCCCGGGTTGTCGCTTGCAGCACGGCGCGCTTGAGATCGATCGTCCGATCGGGGCGTCCATGGCGCTCCTTGGCCACGGGCATCGTCTCTGCTCCGACGAAGGCCGCGAGCCGCTCGCCCAGGACCACCGGGTCCGCATCCGCCGGCAGAGAGACCCGGTAGTCGGCCGCCACCACCGCTGCCGCCAGCGCCGCCCCGCTCGGGGCCGGCGCCACCTGGAGCACTTCGAGCCCCTCCGGCAGCGCCGCGTTCAGCTGATTCAGCACATGCTCGGCCGCGGGGATCCTCCCGGGCTCGACTTCGACATCGAAGGCCTCGCGCGCCCCGATCACACCGACCGGGAGCGGCGGCCCGAACGCCGCACGCGGCCTCGGGTTGAAACCCTGACTGAAGACCACAGGCAATCCGGCCACGCGGAAGGCCCGATGGAAGACTCGCATCAGATCACCGTGCGGCAGGAACCGAAGCGACTCCCCGGTGGCATACCAGATGCGGAGGCAGACCCGCTCCCCCGCCGATCGTGTTCCCTCGGCCTCATCGCCGGAGGCCGCGCCTCCGTCGACCTGGGCGCCACTCGCTGCCACCTCGCTCCGGCCGCTCCCCACCACGGCCGGCTCGATCTGGATCTTGCGCGCGAATCCGGCCTTGGTGATCGGATTGCCATCGAGCCCGATGCGGCCTTCGACGCCGAGCGCCTCCTCGCGATCCACGGACAGGACGATGTCCTCGGGCGCGTTCGGGATCCCGCACATATGGCAGTCGCCCCACCGGCAGTCGTTCGTGAGCCGCTCCTCGAGTGCCTTTCTGCGCTCCCGCTCGAGGAACTTCTTGGTCAGATCCGCGTCCAGGAGATCCCACGGCAGCACGTCGGCCACGTCGCGCCCGCGCGTATAGAAGGAGGGGTCGATCCCCGTGTCCGCAAAGGCGGCATTCCAGGTGTTCCAGGAGAACTGCTCACCCCAGCCATCGAAGCGGGCACCGCGCCGCCAGGCGGCCTCGACGACCGCCGATACGCGGCGATCTCCGAGTGAGAAGACGGCCTCGAGGAGGCTCGGCTTCAGATCATGCCACTTGAGCCGGACGAAACGGTGCCTACCGAGCGAGCGCTTCAGGTGGGCGAGCTTGGCCTCGAGGCTCTCGAGCCCCTCGAACCCTTCCCACTGGAAGGGCGTGAAGGCCTTCGGCACGTGGGTGCCGACCGAGGCGTTCACTCGCTTGCCGCCGCCGACGCGACGGCCCACCTCGTTCACGCGGTTGACGAGCCGCACGATCGAATCCACGTCCTCCATGGTCTCGGTCGGGAGCCCGATCATGAAGTAGAGCTTGACCAGATTCCAGCCGCGCCGGTAGGCGGTCTCGACCGCATCGAGCAGATTGGCATCGGTGATGTTCTTGTTGATGACCCGCCTGAGGCGTTCCGAACCGGTCTCGGGAGCGAACGTGAAGCCGTTTTTCTTGACCTCCCCCGCCGCCTCGGCGAGCCCGACCGAGAACGAATCGGCGCGCAGCGAGGGCAGGGAGATCGAGACCTGCTTCGGCTTCATCGCCGCCGTCACCTTGCGCGCCATCTCGTCCGCTTGACTGTGGTCGGCCGTGGAGAGCGAGACCAGGCTCACGTCGTCCCAGCCCCCGCTCCGGATACCGGCCTCGGCGATGGCGGTCACCTGGTCGGCCGAACGCTCGCGGACCGGACGGTACCAGTAGCCAGCCTGGCAGAACCGGCAACCCTGCGTGCATCCGCGGACCACCTCGATCGCGAGCCGGTCCTGGACCACCTCGGCCAGCGGCACCGGGGTATCGACGGGAAAGGGCGCTGTCGCGAGATCCGCAATCCAGACCCGCTTCACCCGCTCGGGGACACCGGAGGCAAGCGGGCGGAAGCCCGCGATCTTGCCGTCATCACGATAGTCGACCGCGTAGAGCGATGGCACGTAGACCCCGGCGATGCCCGCGAGCGCCAGGAGCAAGCGCGCCCGGTCGCCGCGGTGCTCCCGCACGACCTCGGTGATCGCGATCACCGCTTCCTCGCCATCTCCGATCAGGAACGCATCGAAGAAGTCGGCCAGCGGCTCGGGATTGGCCATGCAGGGTCCGCCGCCGATCACGAGCGGATCACCGTCCCGGCGCTCGACGGCACGGAGCGGCAGGCCGGCCAGGTCGAGCATGGTGAGCACGTTCGTGTAGGTGAGCTCGTACTGGAGCGAGAAGCCGAGGACGTCGAAGGCCCGGAGCGGCGCCCGCGATTCGTGGCCGAACGCCGGCACGCCGCGCCGGCGCATCTCCGCCTCCATGTCCGGCCACGGGCAATAGGCCCGATCGGCCATGGCGCTCGGGTGCTCGTTGAGGATCTGATAGAGGATCTTGAGCCCGAGATGGCTCATCCCGATCTCGTACACCTCGGGAAAGCACAGCGCCCACTTGACGGCGGCGGCCGCGAGCGGCTTCCGGCGCGCGTTGCGTTCGCCGCCCGTGTAGCGCTGCGGTTTCTCGACGAGCGCGAGGAAGTCCTCGATGGCGACAGTCAGGGGTGTTTCCGGGACGGATGGTTGCATGATCACCTCGGAGGGGGGGCCGGCCAGTATAGGGGATCTGCTCGGCCGAAGGAAAGCACCTACGCGGAGCGGATCACACCCCGGGGGGCAATGGCTCCGGGGACCGGATCACACCTCGTACCGTATCCGCCCCGGCGGCCGTGAGGCGGGCCGAGTGCACGGCCAGAAGCTCACGAGCCGTCGCATGGATGGTCGGCACCGGAAACGCGCGGAGATCGCAGTCCTCGGCCGCATCCTCGGTGCACAAGGAGCGCGACAGGTCACGGACCACAGCATGGCTGGCGTAGGCGTGCGGGGCATCCGGGTTCGGATCCCCACTACCCTTGAAGTGCCGCAGTATGTCGAACAGGGAATCCTCGGCATAGGCCAGCTCGGTGAGCTTGGCGCGATACTCGAGATCGATCTGCTCGAGCGCCGGGAACCGCCCGTAGTCCGCATAGTGCCGGCATTCATGCTTGAGATAGCTGACGAGGAACTTCTCCGAATCGAGATCGTAGTCTTCGCGCAGGCAGTACAGAGCATCGCTCGTGGCCCAGCCACCCGTATAGGCGCGTCCGAACGTGGCGAAGTGGGACCAGCCCTTGATCAGGAAATCGCTCAAGAAGATCACGGTCACCTGCTGCACGGTGTCGGTGATCTCGACCTCGTAGCGGACGGTGTCCGCTCGAGCCCAGATCATGAGATCGAAGTAGGGCAGCGTCACGCCGTCAAGAGCATGGAGTCCGCCCTGTTCGATCTCGGCAATCGCTCTTGCGATGACCTCTTCGTCCCCTCCCTCCTCCGCGATCCCGTGGGTGGCCAGCACCGTTCTGAGCTCGGCGGCCAGAAACGCCTCCCCCTCCGCTCGGTCCACCTCCCCCATCAGCGCCCGGGTCCAGTACGAGCGATAGGCGCGCATCACATCCCGCGCCAAGGGCGAGGCCAGGGGATCCTCCCAGGTCTCATTCCGCGCGATGAAGCGCCGGTGGAAACGGGCCGCGAGCTCGGTCTCCTTCGTGAAGAGGGAATCGGCCCCGCGCAGGTCGCCCTGGAGCGCGCGCGAGTCGTATTCGCGGCTGCGGTCCGGCTCTGCGGGTTCAAGCACGGGTCCGCGAATCGTGAGGGCCAGCGCCGCGGCGATGGCGGTGACGGCGATCAGGAGCAGCATCCGCAGTGGGACCATCCTCACCTCTCCTGGCGATACAGCGCGAGCAGATTCTCGAGCCGGCCTGCCGAGTCATCCAGACCACCGGGACGGCTCCGGGCGAGCCACAGTCCTCGGTATTCGGCGACGAGGGCCCGGAGTTCATCGGCCAGCGCGCGCCGCACGGCCGGCGCGATCGCTGCGATCGCCCCGCCGGAGCCGCCGCCCGCAGACGCCTCCAGGCGTGCGATGCCGAGCCGCGCCGCATGGCGGGACAGACCCGCAGCCAGCCGGAACTCCGCTCTGACGAGTTCCGCATCCCCGCGCGTCATGCGCCCGGAGGGAAGCCGCGCCATGACGTCATCGATGGCGCTTTGGGCCCGCTCGAGGCCGTCCACGTCGAGACCCGCGAATCGTCCCTCGCCGATCGGCCGCCGGGGATGGATGAGCAGCTCCGCGAGCACCGACCCATTGCGCACGAGCGGCAGCCCTTCGACCCGATAGACGTTGCCGAGATCGTGGGCCAGCCGTCCCATGACCGCGGCACGGTCGTGGAACACATGGCGATCGAGCGCGGTCGCGAGGTCGAGGTCGCGGTTGGCCTTTCCGGCCCAGGCCATGGCCGCACCCTCGGCGATGCCCAACCAGGCGATCGGCGGCGGCTGCCAGTGTCCGTTGTCGCCCCAGTCGGTGATGAGATACCCCGTCGCGCCGTGCTCGCATCCGGCGACGGCGGCCCGCTCGAGGTTCGCCACGGCATTGGCCGTGCGCCCGGCGATCGAGTTCCAGCTCGAGGTTCCAGGGCAGACAAAGAACGGCACGCCGGCGCGCGCGAAACGCTCGCACTCGGCGGCGAACGGATGATCCGCCTCGTATCCCCAGTCGAGGGCCACCACTCCCGGCGGCAGCTCGGGGATCAGCTCCGGGTGATTGAGGATCACGTCGCCCCAGAACATCATCGTGCGCCCGTGTCTTGCCACCTCGCGCGAGATCGCGATCAGGAAGTCGAGATAGACGCGCCCCTTGCCACGCGCCGCACACGCCGCGGCGCTCCGGCCCTGACCGAGGTCGAAGGTCTCATCGCAGCCGACATTGAAGCGCCGGCTCGAGAACTGAGGCAAGAGCTCGGCGTAGAGCCCGCGCAGGAAGGCGATCGCCGCGGGATCGGTCGGACACAGGCTGAACGGCTCGGGGCGGAACTCTCCCCAGGGATCGACGAAGCCCTCCGGAGCTTCGGCCAGAGGACGGTAACGCGGCAGGCGGAGCCAGCGGGTGAGGTGGCCACAGGAGTTCTGGTTGGGCACGAGCTCGATCATCCGCTCGCGGCAGTAGCGATCGAGCTCGCGTACGTCATCGGCCGTGAGCGGCGAAGCGTGCCGCCACACCTCCGTATGATCGGCGTAGGCGAACGTGTGCTCGGTGTAGAGCTGGAGCTCGTTGAGCTTCCATTCGGCGATCAGGTCGACGAGCTCGCAGAGCGCCGTCATCGTCGGCACCCGATCGCGGCTGACATCGATCATCAGGCCCCGATGCGGGAAATCCGGCCAGTCCTCGATGGCCAGGCAGGAGAGCTCGCCGCCGGGGAGCGCCTGCCGGCGGATCTGCCGCAAGGTCTGCTCGGCATGGAAGGCCCCGGCGCCATCCCGCGCCGTGATCGTGGTGCGATCGGCCTGGATCAGAAGCCGGTAGCCCTGGGGCGCGAGCGACACCGCCGGATCGACGATGACCTCCGGGGGCCGGGCAGCGGTGGCCGCCGGCTGCCTGCCACCCTGGAACTCGAGCCGCTGTGGGCGCGGGAGGAGAGAGAGATCCACGATGCGTTCCCTCTCGCTCAAGCCTCGGACAGGCTCCAGAACCGGTGCTCGTAGTCGACGACTCGGCGCAGCGTCCGTTCCACGTGGGCGCGCTGGGTCGTGGCGATGCCCTGCGCCAGCCGGTCCAGTGCGGCGGCGAGTGCCGCCACGTATCCAGCGAACCCGTCGCTCGTCCAGTTGTCGATGAACGACTGGTAGGGACTCGCCCCCTTCTGATCCGACTTCACCCGCCGCCAGCAATCGAGGTAGGCCTGTTCCTGAGCGTAGAAGGCGGCCCATGCCTCGACCAGATCGGCCCGCGCCGTGGTGGCCTGGAGGAACGAGATGTAATCGAGACAGGTCGGAGCCATGTCGACCTTGAGATCCACGCCGCGCGCTCGGGCCTCACGCTCGAACAGCCCCAGCTCGCTCTTCATCGCGGTGAACCCATCGACCAGCAACCACACCATCTCATGGGGGACCCGCGCCAGGAGGATCCCCATCACTCGCAATAATTCACGTGCATAGTGGAAATCCTGCACCAACCAGCGATGGAAGGCTTGCTGCTCGATCGTTCCGTTTGCCGTCTTCTCGAGGAAGGGATGGGCGAGCATGCGGGTCCATTCCGGCTCGACCGCGCGCAGTAGCTCTTCATGAAATGTCGAGGCCATGTCATCTCTCCCCCGGCTCCTCTCCCGGGCCGGGACGGGGGCCACCTTACCCCATCTTCTCGCTGGCCGCCGGCTGCGGGTGACGCGGTCCCACTTCCCGCATCTCGCGCGCTGCCAGCGCTCGGAGCCGGAGGAAGACCCAGCCGGCGCCCCCGAGCAGCACCGCCGCGGACAGGGTCGTCGCCGCGGGGGCGCCCGCCATCTGGGCGATCCACCCGGATACTAGCGCGCCGAGCGGTGCCGTGCCGATGAATACGAACGTATAGAAGCTCATCACCCGGCCGCGGAAGCGATCCTCGGTGGTGAGCTGGATCAAGGTATTGGTGCTGATGACGTACAGGATGAGGCCGAACCCGGCAGCAAACCCCATGGCCAGGGTCAGCGGCAGGAGTCGCGACCAGGCGAATCCGAGCATGCCGGCACCCGCGGTGATGAGCCCGAAGAGGAGATTCCGCCGCAGTTGCCAGCGGTCGTGCTTGCGGGTCATGCGCACGGCAGCCAGGAGCGAACCGAGGCCGAATGCCGACACCATGAGCCCATAGCCTCCGGCGTCCGTGCGCAGGATCTCGCGCGCATAGACCGGCAGGAGAACCATGTACTGAAAACCGAGCCCGGCCGTCAGCCCCAGCAACAGGAGCAGATTGCGAATCTGGCGCACGCCTCGCGCGTATTCCACTCCCTCCCGAAATGTGGAGAGGCTGAAGCTGGCCTTCGTTGAAGCCGCTCTTGGCATCTGCATCCGCCAGAGGGCGGCGATCACGGCCAGGTAGGACACGGCGTTGAGCCAGAAGCAGGTCGCCTCGCCGTAAACGGCGAGGAGCAGCCCCGCCACCATCGGTCCCACGATCCGCGCCGAGTTGAAGGAAGCCGAGTTGAGGGCGATGGCGTTGGGCAGGTCGTCCTTGCCCACCATCTCGACGATGAAGGACTGGCGCGCCGGCAGGTCGAAGGCGTTGATCAGGCCGAAGAAGAGCGCGAGCGCGATCACCATCCATGGCTCGACCACATCCATCGAGACAATGATGGCGAGGAGCACTGCCTGGACGAGGGCCAGAGACTGGGTGGCGATGATGAGTCGCCGCTTGTCGGCGCGGTCGACGAGGACACCCGCCCACAATGAGAAGAGCATGACGGGCAGGAACTGGGCGAACCCGAGGAGGCCCAGCATGAAGGCGGACGCCGTGAGCCGGTGCATGAGCCAGCCCTGGGCGACGCTCTGCATCCAGGTGCCGGTGACCGATATGATCTGCCCCGAGAAGAACAGCCGGTAGTTGGGATAGCGGAGCGCCCGGAAGCTCTGGCGGAAGGCGGTGATGGCCGGCACGGTCGTCATCGGAAAAGAGACGCTAGCACGGCGCGTCGCCGGCGCCAATCGGGAGCTACTCAGCCCATGGTCTCGGCGATCAGAAGCTCCTGCAGCCAGCCGAGGATCGCGATCCGGGCCAGGGCCGACTGCTTGTGCGGGT
The DNA here is from genome assembly GCA_963823555.1 of Candidatus Eiseniibacteriota bacterium. Lineage (GTDB taxonomy): Bacteria > Eisenbacteria > RBG-16-71-46 > CAVPCR01 > CAVPCR01 > CAVPCR01. The sequence continues at coordinate 2,215,685 of CAWGMA010000001.1, forward strand.
CGGTGACGGACACCACATCCTCCTCGATCTCGTCGGGATCGATGGCGTGCATGATGAACAGCGCGTGCCGCGCCCCGTTGAGCGCCGAGAGCCAGGCGCTCTCGTGGCCGTGCGCGATGCGAAAGCGGAGTCCTCCGCCGAGCCGCTTGCGGGCGAGGGTCGCCAGATCCTGGCGCAGGATCTGCTCCCGGGAGAGGAACAGCCGCTCGAGTTCCGGTGCTCCGTAACGCCGCCACTCCGCCTCGACCTCGGGATCCGAGGCCGCCGGCGGCCGGAGCCGGCTCCGCACACCGGGGTCTTCGCTTGCCAGCCACTCCGGGATGCGCGTGAATGTATCGGCGCAGAAGAGCGGAAGATCTTCGAGCCAGATGTCACCCTGGCGGTCCCGGCGCAGCTTCATCTCACTCATCAACCTGCTCGATGGTGGACAGCAGGTGGTAGCCGTGAAGCGTGACGAGATAGGTCTCCGCTCGTTCGCGATCTCCCGTCCACACGATGGAGCTGCCCCGCGTATGCACCTCCATCATGAGCCGATGAGCCTTGGGCCGCGGGTAACCGAAGACCTTCATGAACACGGCGGTGACATAGGACATGAGCGTCACCGGATCGTTGTGCACGATCACCTTCCATGGCCGGGCGAGTTGCGTCTCGCTCGCGGTGAGATCCTGCGGCCGGGGCAGCGTATGGGCTCCCGCTCCGGCGTTCGCTCCGAACTTGCCGTCCATGACCTTATGATGGCACAAATCCGCGGCGCTAGACAGCAGGCGGGAGATGGCGCCGGAGGAAGTCGAGCGTGGCACCGAGGCCCAGAGCCAACTGCTCGCTGCGGCCGCGGAACGGGTGCCCGGCCCCGAACGTGTGGCCCGCGGCCGGGATCTCGAGCAACTCTCCGCGCCCCCAGGCCGCCATTTGCCGGCCCTCGGTCACCGGCACGGATTCATCAGCGGCTCCGTGCACGATCAGATGCGGAGCGGATAGCTCGCGAGCGGCCCGCTCGAGGCTGAGCCGCCCATCCTGATGGGCCTCGATGTCATCGAGGATGGCCGTCGACAGCTTGAAGACCTGACCCGTGCGGGCATTCACCACATCGAGGACCCCCTGCTCGCGCCAAGCGCGTCGTGTCTCCTCATCCCAGCGATCGAAGTGGGAAACCGCCGCCCAGGTCACCAGGCAGGCAACGCGCGGATCGCCGGCTGCCACCAGCAAGGACACTGCCCCGCCGCGCGAGTGGCCAAGGAGACCGAGGCGGCGGGGGCGCGGCCCCGGGAGCGCGCCGCGTGCCGCCGTGTCCAGGACGCACTTCAAGTCATCGACATCGCCGCTCAGCGTCGCCTGCTCGAATCGCTCGGGGTCCGTGAACTCGAAGAGGCCTGGCCCGATGCCGCTCCCGGAGAAGTTGAAGCTGATGGCGATGTATCCGGATCCGGCCAGCTCGGTGGCGACCTCGGGGAAGAAGCCCCAGTCCTTGAAGCCCTTGAACCCGTGACAGATCACGACGGCCGGCGCCCCGTCTCCGAGCCCATCGCGGTGCCTGACGTCGCCGCGCAGGGGATAGCCGTCACGGCTGGCGATGGCGAAGCGGTGATGCAGGATGTCCGAACCCGGGATCATCAGAGGGGCGCCACGCTGAGGCCGAGCGATGCGACTAGACCCGGAAGGTTCCCCGAGACCTGGCCGTTGGTGACCACCAGATCGGCGCCGGCTCGAGCCGCGGCACCGAGCCGCTCGACTTCGAGATGACCCGCGAAGGCGATGAGCGGGATGCTGCGCGTCGCGGCGGCGGCGGCCTTGAGCCGGCCGACGAGTTCGCCCGCGTCCAGGCTCTTGATCGTGAGGTCGACGATGATGAGGCTCGGCATGCCGGCATCCAGGGCCGCTTCGATCTCCGCATCCACGCGCGCGGTCGTGGCGCTATAGCCGAGGTGCTTGAGAATGTCTCGCAGGCGGGAGCTGAAGAAAACATCACCCACCACGAGCAGCGCCTGCTTGGGCGAGGGTAAGGCTGCATTCATGGCCTTCTCCGGTGGTCCTACCACCTTGGGATCCCAGGGGCGAGGCCCCCACCTCGCGCCGGACAGGGTAGCATACACGGCCGCCGCGAGAATGCTCCGCTGCTATACTGGCGCCCGCCTCGCCCCCCCCGGGGTCACGATCGAGTCCAGCGGAAGAGAGATGATGCAATGACCATTCACTCGCCTGAAGAGGAATACCGCGCCGCGCGTGAAGCGGCGATCATCGTCGACCTCGATCGCCGAGGGCGAGTCCGGGTCAGCGGGCGCGATCGCACGGACCTGATCCAGCGGCTCTCGACCAATGACATGCGCGATCTGGTTCCCGGCCGGGGTATCTCCAACCTCTTTCTCACCAACAAGGGGCGCATCTTCAGCTTCTTCGACGCGCTCGCCTTCCCTGATCATCTCCTCCTCTTCCTGCCGGGAGGTGACGCGCCCGCGGTCGCGGAGTGGATCACGCGCTTCGTCTTCGTCGAGGATGTCGTCGCCGAGGACGTGACGGCGAGCACGTTCGAGTTCGGTCTGTTCGGCCCGCAGGCCGCCGCCGCGCTCGCCGCGGCCGGAGCGGACGTCCGCGGTCTCGGTGCGCGCGATCACCGGGTCGCTCCCGGTCTCGGCGGAGCCATGGTCGGAGCCGCCGAGCGCCTCGCCGGATCCGGATTTCGCGTCTGCGGCGAGCGGGGCCACGGCGAGCGGATCTGGTGGCAACTGATCGAGCTGGGCGCGGCCTCAGGGCTCCGTGCCGCCGGACCCGAGACGGTGGAGACCCTGCGCGTCGAGGCCGGAATTCCCGCACCGGGCGCGGAGCTCAGCGAGCAGTGGAATCCCCTCGAGGCGGAGCTGCGCTCGGTGATCAGCTTCACCAAGGGTTGCTACACCGGGCAAGAGGTCGTGGCCCGCCTCAACACGTACAAGAAGGTGCAGCGTGCGCTGCGTTGTCTGCGCCTGAGCGGCGATGAGGTGCCGGCCCGCGGCGGCCGCATTCTGGCTGACGGCAAGGAAGCCGGAATGGTGACCAGCGCCGCCCACTCCCTGGCACTCGCCGCACCCATCGTTCTCGCCTATGTCGACCTCGCCGCAAGCCCACCAGGCACCGAGCTGGCCGTGGAGATCGAGCCCGGCGGCCGCACGGCCAGCGCCGAGATCATCACGCCACCCCTCGCCGCCACCCCGAGCTAGCTGGCCGGCTGCTTCCCCTGGATGAAGGTCAGGGCATCGCGCACGTCCTCGACGCTCCCGATCACGAGCGGCGTCCGCTGATGGAGACCCTCGGGCGCGATGTCGAGGATGCGGCGCCGGCCGTCCGAGGCCGCCCCTCCCGCCCGCTCGGCGATCAGGGCAAGCGGCGCCGCCTCGTAGAGCAGTCGCAGCTTCCCTTGCTTGTTCTTGTGGTCGGCGGGATAGAGGAAGATGCCCCCGTAGAGCAGGTTGCGGTGGAAGTCGGACACCAGGGAGCCGATGTAGCGCGAGCTGTACGGCCTCCCGGTCGCCGGATCGTCGCTCTTGAGATGAGCGATGTACCGCCGCACGCCGTCCTCCCAGCGCTCCGTATTGCCCTCGTTGATGCTGTAGAGCTTGCCCCGGGGAGGGATACGGATGTTCTCGTGGCTCAGGAGGAACTCACCCACCGAAGGATCATACGTGAACCCGTGCACTCCCTGGCTGGTGGTATAGACGAACATCGTGCTCGGGCCGTAGACGATGTAACCAGCCGCCACCTGGCGGCTTCCGGGCTGCATGCAGTCCCGCTCTTCGCCGGGGCCGGACCCCGGGCTCACGCGCCGATGGATGGAGAAGATGGTCCCGGTGGAGATGTTGGCATCGATGTTCGACGAGCCATCGAGCGGATCGTAGTTGAGCACATAATGGCCGCAAGGATAGTCGTCGGGAATGTGCCGCGGCTCCGCATCCTCCTCGGAAGCCATGATGCAGAGATGGCCGGTGTGGTCCAGAGCCCGGAACATCGTCTCGTTGGCGAAGACATCGAGCTTCTGCACCTCCTCGCCCTGCACATTGACTTCCCCGGTCTTGCCGAGGATGTTGACGAGGCCGGCCTTGGCCACCTCCCGCATGATGATCTTGGCTGCCAGCGTGATGTCGGAGAGCAGGTCGGAGAACTCACCGGTGGCGCTGGGGAACTTGCGCTCCTGCTCCATGATGTGGCGGGAGATGGTGACAACCTTGGCCATAGCTGGAGCTCCTCATCACGCCGGCGGGAGAGTCGCGGCGCGGTTAGATCCCTGACCAGAGGAAGAGGCCTCAGCGGCCGCCGCTGCGGCGGCCGCGCAACACCCGATACCCACGCGGACCCGTTCTTCCACCCGCAGATCTTACCGCCGCAAGACAGCGAGAGCGAGCGCCAGCACACGCGGGGCTGAGCGGAGAAGCCCCTTCGCGGCGAGCTCGCCCCGACCCACGGCGTGGAAGAGAACCCCCGGCGGCGGGAGCTCCCCGCCGGCAAACCGGGTGAGGAGCCCATACGGCATCCGGACCCGCAGGTTGGGACTCTCGGCTGCACCTCGCTCGAGGCGAAATCCGGAGGCGGCCAGCACCACATGGCAGGGCGGGAAGCTCTCGATCTCGAGGTCCACGACCAGCGGGTGCCGGAGCGCGCGCCGCAACGCCGGCCGCTCGAGCAAGCGGGCGCCGAGGTCCTTCACGCGCGGTGCGAGAGGGCCGGGCCCCAGATAGCGGCGGAACTGGGTCGTCACGCTCGGCACGAAGACGTAGCCGAAGCGCCGGTGGTAGAGCCGCTCGTTGAGCTCGCGTGAGGTGAAGCCGCCGCGGAAGACCACGTGCCGGGCGCGCAGTCGCTCATCGGTCAGATCATGGGCGCGCACGGCGACGTCATGTCCCCGGTAGGCGGGCAGCACGGCGAAGTCGCCGTCGAAGCTCACCGGGACATGGAGCCCGGCTTCGAGCTTGAGTTCCAGCACGCCGCCATGGAAGCACCCGATCGCCTTCCCGTCGGCGCGGGCCACGAGCACCTCATCGTCACGGAACCCGGGCCGATGCCCGTGCTTCCAGCGCCACCAGGTCGCATCGCCCCAGCCTTCCCGCTGGCAGCTCTCGAGCACCTGCGCGATCGCCTCCTCGTCTCCAGCACGATAGTCGGCGAGGGAGATCTCAGCTCCGCCCTGCTCCGGCGTCTCCGCCTTGCCTGCTTCGTCGCTCATGCCGTCCTCTCACCGCCCGTCGGCGGGCGGGGTGTACCAGGGGTTCTTGAGCACGAGCCAGTCGCACAGCGTTCGCGCGTCCTGCTCGCGCGCCGCCGGCACCACCTCGATCCGCCCCAGCGAACGCGCCTCCTCGAATCGAACGCGGCGGAACATGAGGTCGGTGAGGGTCGAGAGATCCGTTCGCACCGTGACATCCGCCACGACATCGGGAGCGGATCGGACCACGGTCTCCGCCTCACCGGGGGCGATCCGCAGGATCAGGGGTCCGGACCGCCGGTAGTGCCCGGGGGCGAGCTCGAACCGGAAGACGGGGCGCCAGTCGTGGGGCAGGCGTCCGCGCCGGTGCGCCAGGAGGCGCCGGATCGCCTCCTCGACATCGACGAGGATGAGTTGCAGCGACTGACTCTCTTCCTGGCGGTAGCCGTCCGCGGCGAGGAGCGCCCGCACCCGTCCATCGCTGTGCGGGAGCTCGAACACGATGGTCTCCTGGCCGGTGGCCAGGCAGCGTTCTTCCAGGGCGCGCTTGAGGGCGCGCGCCGCTTCGGTGCGGGCTTCCCCGGTGAGCTTCGGCTCGAGACAGAACTCGAGCACCACGCCGCCCCTGCCGAGCACGGCATAGCCCAGGGTCTCGCCCGTGGCCGCGCCGAGAATCAAGATGTCATCGGAAGCAATGCCCGGCCGGTCGAGGATCGACCAGCGCCAGTGCGCCACCGTGCGCGGGACGGATCCGCCGTAGGGCGCATGGGCGCGCTCGGCGATCTCGACGAGGATCGCCTCGTCTCCAGCCCGGTAGCTACGGATGTGGTGCACGCGCCCCCCGCCTCACGCGCTCCGCCGGAGCGCGCGCGATGGCCTGAGAGCGCCCAGGTTCTCGCGGGCGCCGCTCAGGTACATGTCGAAGAGAGCCCGCGAGAAGCGGCCGTTCGGAGCCTGCCAGCGTTCATGCGACTCGCAGAAGCGTCTGAGCGCGAAGAGATCGTCGCCCGGCCGCACGAGGCCGTAGACGACGGTGAATGCGGCCCGAAAGCCGGCGTCGCGCACGCTCGCCTTCACCTCGTCGGTATAGTCATTGGCTGGATTCCCGAAGGGATAGGCGAAGAGGTCGACCGTCCCTCCCAGTTCGCGCTCGAGGACGGCCCTGGAGTCGCTGATCTCGCGCCGCGCCTCGGCCAGCGGCAGGTGCTTCAGGTTGCGATGCGTCATCGTGTGCGCCCCCATCGTCACGAGGCCGCTCGCCACGAGGGCGCGCGCCTCCTCCCAGCTCATCATGCGATCTTCGGTATTGGCCCGCGGGTCGACGCCCAGATCGGCGGCGATGCGGTTCACGACTTCCTGCTTCTCCGACTCGGAGACCCGCTTGAGGACGACGACGAGGCCCTCGGCATTGCCCGCCGCCCAGTCCGGAGCCGGCAGCTGGTGGCGCTCGGCGAGGAGGCGTTCGATCTCGGCGGGGCTCTGGCGCGCCGCGCGCAGGACATAGCTCAGCTTATCCCACCACATGGTCTCTTCCGAGCCGATGAAGCCGGCGGTGAGGAAGATGGTGGCCGGGCAATCGAGGGCGCGGAGCACGGGAAAGGCCACTGTTGCGTTGTCCCGGTAGCCGTCGTCGAACGTCACCGCCACGGTGCGCGGCGGCAGCGGGCGGCGGCGAGAGAGGGCATCGACCATCTCGGCGAGCGGCAGCACGCGGTAGCGGCGCACCAGGTGTTCGATGTGGGCGGCGAAGTGACGCTGCTCGAGTTGCCAGCCGGCTCCCGCGCCGTCGGCATGAACGCGATGGAACATGAGGATCGCGCCGGCGCCCCCGGCACGATCGTGGAGGGGACCCAGGCGGCGGTCGAGACCGGTGTAGTGCAGACCGGCGCAGGCCGCCCACTCGGCAAGACGATAGAGCCTGGAACGACCGTAGGGATTCGCTGGGCGCATACGACCTTGATTTCCTGCCCGGAGGGCCACCTCCGCGAGACGCGATCGGCCGGGCGTCACGTTAACCGAAAGGGAGCGGCGGCGAAAGCCCCGGCCGCCGAGCTTCAGGCGGCTCGTTCGCCGAGCCGCCTGAGCCCGTCCATGACCGGCGGGTCGAAATGCACATCCAGCTGCGGGAAGGCGATCGTGATCGCGGCCTCCTTGAAAGCCGACCAGACGCTCTCGTGGAGATCGGAGATGGCCCGGCGATACTCCCACGGATCGCCCATCCAGATGGCCACTTCGAAGTTGACCGAGTTGTCGCCGAAACCGGTCATGAAGACGTGCGGCATCCGTCCCGGTGCCGCCCACTTGGCATTCACGTCGCTGGCGACCTGCTCCAGGATCTCACGCACGCGCGGCATGTCGGACGCATAGACGACGCCCACTGGAACGCGGATCCGGAAGGTCGAGTCCTTGAGCGTGTAGTTCTTGACGATCGACTGGATGAGCACCGAGTTGGGAACGATGAGGTCCTCGCCGTCGCGGGTGCGGGCAATGGTGGACCGGATCCCCATCTCCAGGACGCGGACCACGAGGCCTTGCACCTCGAGCACGTCTCCCGGTTTGATCGTGCGCTCGGTGAGGAGAATGATCCCGGCGACGAAGTTCTCGGCGATGCTCTGCATGGCGAAGCCGAGGCCGACGGCGAAAATGGCGCCGGCGGCGAAGAGAGCCGTGAGGTCGATACCCGCCGTCTGCAGGGCCACGGCCGAGCCGGTGATGAGGATCCCGTAGTAGAGCACCCCGGTGACGAGGCCCACGGTGCCGAGCTTGAACCCGCGCGCCCCGAGGATGCTGGCCAGAGCGCGCCGGGACACGCTGGCGAGGACGAGCGACACCAGGAACACGACGGCCAGGGTGACGAGAGTGGAGATGGTGATCGCGGTGTCACCAATGTCGAACAAGCGAACGTCAAGCGTCGAGCGGAGCGCCTCCATCCATACCATCGCGATCCCTCCTGTTCCTGGTCCTGTTAGGCCGAAGGTGGCGGAAGGGATCTTAGGTGATGAGGGGGGTCCGGGAAACGCGGCCTGCCGGGCGGGGCCTCTGGGAGCGGCGGCGGTGGCGGGATCCGGGGGGCGATCGACGCGGCCCGCCCCCCGGGCGGCCTCTCCCCGCGTACTGTATGAGTCGCCCAAGAGGAGCAAGAAGTCACAGCGAAACGGGGCGGGACCGACGGGAAGCCGCGAAGAGCGCGGCGGTGAGGAGAAGGACCACGAGGAGGAGCCGGTCCCGGCCCGGGCCCCGCGGCTCGAGGGAGACCTCGACGTCCGGATCTCCGGTCACGATGAACCCCGCCCAGTAGAAGGGATGGCTGGTTTCGGGACGCCGCTCGAGAGCACGCTGGGCATGGCCGAGCGCGGCCGCCACCGGCTCGCCACGTGCCAGATGGGCATAGAGGCAGGCCATGAAGTCGGCGGTCACGCGGTCGTCGACCGGCCACAGGGTGGCCACGATCGAGGAAGCTCCGGCGCTCAGGAACGCGCTCGAGATACCGAGCACCCCCTCCCCGGAGAGAACGCGCCCCCCGGCCGAGGCGCAGCTCGAGAGGACGACGAGACGGGCCCCCAGCTCCATGGCCGAGATCTCGCCGGCGCGCAGGACGGTGGGTTCGCCGGCGGAGCCGAGGAGGAGGCCGGATTGCCATGGACGCTGATCATCCAGCTTGAGGTGCGAGGCGAAATGCAATACATCAGCACCACTTAGCAGAGAGTCATCGATGGCCGGCCCCACCCCGCCAGCGACGGTCACGCCGCGATAGCTGCGGAGAGCAGCGAGCTCGATGTCGACGCCGGGTAGCTCGACGCCGTTCGCCGCCTGGCGCCCGGCGATGGCCAGCACCCGGGATGCCGGGACCACCTCGTGTCCTCGCAGGTGGAGCCAGGTGCTCGCCGAGGGAATGCGCAGCCAGGTCCGGGGTGATGACCCGCTGCCTGAATCACCCGACGCGGAATCCATGTAGGCAAAGGGCAGCATCGTGACCACGCCATCGGGGGCGACGATCACGGTGCGATGCCGGTCGAGCAGGTCGCGGACTCCATCGCACAGGACTCCCAGCAGGTGATGCGCGGAGGCCCTGAGCGCCGCCTCATCGCCGGCTCCTGGCTCCGGGGGCGCCGAGACGAGCTCCAGGAAGCGATGCCCTCTCGACTCCAGGTCGGCACCCTCGAGGCGCATGGCCCGCGCATCGTCGCGGGACACGGCCAGGACCAGCGAGCACTCGGTGCCCAAGTAGAAATCGAGAAAGAGCTCCCCCGGTCGGAGGGCCGTGCTCCTGAGGTCCTCGAGCGTGGCCAGTGGCATGGCTTCCCGGTCCGTGGCGGCAGCTCGACCCGGACCGGCCATGCGCTCCTGAAGCGTCCTCGCCTTGAACGACTGCAGCCGATCGAAGAGCTCCGCCGTCCGGCGCTCGGCCATCTCCGGATCGTTCTCCGCCAGTTGCTCGATGTCATCGAGGTAGAGCGCTGCCAGGAGCGAATAGAGGCGCCGCCCGGCTCGTCCGCGGCTCTCCCGCCACTCGGGATCCAGTGGGACGCCGCGCTCGGCGTACCACCGGCGTGCCGCTTCGTCGAGCCTGGCCATCGCTTCATCCGGGCGACCCGCACCACGGGCCGCCGCCGCGGCGACCACGAGCACCTCGACCTGGAGCGGGCTCGACGTCGGGACCGCTCCGGCACCGAGATGAGGCGCAAGCTCGGCCTGGGCGGCCTCGTAGCGACCCAGAGCCGTTAGCAGGTCCGCCCGCTGGAGGGCGACGCGTGCATTGATCTCACCGAGGGCGCGACCGGCCACGAGTTGCTTGGCCTCCGCGTTGATGGCGAGCGCTGAAGCGGTGCTGTCGAGCTCGGCCAGCACCTCGGCACGGCCGAGGCGGCACTCGACCTGGGTACGCAAGCGGATCCCGGGCTCGAGGGCCAGCGCCTCGTTGAAGGTCCTCGCAGCAAGATGCCGCCGCCCGCGGCGCCGTTCGAGATCAGCCAGCATGTAGAGGACATCGCCCTCGACATCGGTGAAGCCCCGCTCCCGGCATTCGACGAGCAGATCGTGGAGACCGACTTCGGCCTCCCTGTAACGGCCGAGCTCGAGATGGCAGATGGCGACGTTCAGCGCCGGCATCAAGGCCTCTCGGACGTGACCGCCCGCCCGCTGCAGATCCTCGGCCGTGGCGAAGTACGGGCCGGCGATTCCGGGGTCGCCGAGCATGAACTCGAGGGTGGCCAGGTTGTTGAGCGCCATGGCCTCGACCATCTGGAACCGCGCCTCGCGCGCCCGCACCGCCGCCCGCTCGAAGGAGAGCTTCGCCTCTTCGTAGCGAGCGAGCCGCTGCTCGGCGACACCGAGGCCGTTCAGCGCCCAGGCCTCACCCTCCCGATCCTCGAGGGCCGCGAACAGCTCGCTGGCGCGGGCATAGTGCGTGGCTGCAAGAAGGCTCTCCCCGGTCCCGAGGGCATCCCATCCCAGGCCGACCAGGGCCCAGGCCTCGTGCCGGCGGTCTCCGCTGGCGAGCGACCGGTCGTGGAGCCGCTGATAGAGCTGCCTCGCCTCATCCGCTCGCCCGGCAAGGCCGACAGCAACGCTCAGCCAGCGGAGCGCCGCCAGAGCCCGGGCCGAGTCCCCGCGAGCGGTGGCCCGATCGAGGGCCGAGCGGGCCTTCGCCTCCGCCCGGCGCGGCTCCCCGACGGATGCATAGCGGGAAGCGGCGCGCAGGAGAAGATCGAGCTCGACTTCGGGATCCTGAGGGCGAGCGAGCAGGGAGTCGGTGACGTGGAGGGAAAGCGCTCTGTTGCCCGCGTCCCACAGCGAATCGACATCTGCCAGCTGAGCTGCGGCCGGCAGCGAATGGGCGAAGACGAGAAGGGGGATGGCAGCAAACAGGAACGTCGCGGCCCGTTCCCTCATCGCGACCGGGCGAGCGGCTGTGGTCGCGAATGCGCGATCTCATCCCCGTCACGCAGCGCGAGAACCTGCCAGAAGGGGGGGCTACCCGGGGAGGCGCCTGGCGACGCGAGCTCCTGCTCAGCGACGCGAAGGCTGGTCTCGGGAGCCAGCACCTCGCGGCGCGACCGCTCGGCGAGATCGGTTCCGAGGAAGATGAGAGCATAGCCGTCCGCCTCGTCGACGGGGACCCAGCGGAAGAGCCACTCTCCGGGTCCCGCCACCTCGACGGTGGCCGCCAGAACGGTCCCGGGCTCGGCGGCTTCCTGGCGCAGAACGATGCGTTCGCCGGCCGGGCCCCCGGCGCGGTGGAGCGCGTTCAAACCGACGACCACGAGAGTGATCGCCGCTGCCACAGCGAGCGCACCGCGCCACCGCACCGGGGATCGACGCCCTGTCAAGACATCGAGAACCTTCTCCCATCCGGTCATTTCCCGCGCCGACCTCGATTCGCGTCCGGTGACCATCCTGCGCTCGGGAAAGATCTCGCGCTCGAGGGCCGCTTGGAGACGGCGATCCATCACATCAGCGGCGGCGTCGCCCGGAAGGTCGCCGCCACGCAGGAACAGCGCATAGGAATCGAGGAGGCTGCGACAGCGGGGACAGCCCGCAATGTGCTCTCGCCGCGGGTCATCCTCCGGCCACGACCGGACCTCTTCCAGATCTTCGACGGGGAGACACTCTCTAGTCATTTTCCCACCGCTGGCGCAGCACTACCTTGAGCTTCCGGCGCGCCCGCTGCAGAACCGCCCGCGCGCCGGTCCGCCCGGACAGATTGAGGATGCTCGTGATCATCACGACCGACATCCCTTCGAAATAGCGCAGCCAGATCGCCTCCTGCTCCACAGGGTCGAGCTTCCGGCCGACCAGTTCCCAGAACTCGCGCTCGGCGATCCGCCGAGCCGGATTCGCATCCGCGTCCGCGCAGTCGGCGACATCGACATCGCCCGAACTCACCAACTCGATCCCGAGCTGCGCCGGGGAGCGCCGGAGAGCGCTCCGGCAACGGTTGCGAGTAATGGCGAAGAGCCAGGAGCTGAACCGCGCCTTACCCTCGAACGCAGGGAGTCCCCGGTATGCGGCGATCAAGACGTCCTGCGCCAGATCAGCAGCCGATTCCGGATCCTGGACGACCTGATAGCACCAGGCATAGATGCGCCGCCGGTAGCGAGCGAGAAGCTCGGAAGCCGCCGCCCGCACCGATTCGCTATCCGCTCCTCTCCGCGCGATTTGCAGGAGCTCATCGTCGCTCGGAGGGTTGCGCCCGGTGTGTGTTCTCATCCGATTAGACGCCGCGTCGGTGGAAAAAGTCACAGTGGGGGACGATCACACCCGCCCCCGCCGCTCTTGGCATTGTCGCACACCGAGACGTGACCGGCAGCCCCGGCGGGAGGCGAGCGGAGCGGAGCCCCTCGCCGTTCAGTGGTCCCCGCGTTCCACCCGCGTCTTGAGCCCGAGGAGCCCACCGCGCACCAGCAGATGGTGCCACCGCACCTCCCACTTGCGGACGAGCAGGCGGGCCACCCACCCCATCGGACGCACGCCGTACCAGGCGAAACGCACCGCCGTGAGCGCTCCGTAGGGCTCGATCTCCCAGGCCGCCCGGCCGACGAGATCGCCGCGCAGATCCAATTGAATGAAATCCGGATCGCGAATCTCGGTCACGCGAAAGCGCCACCGCGGACAGCGCCAGGGGCCGATCGACATACGGCCCTCGGCTCCCACGCCGGCCACCGTGTTGGGAACGCTGAGCGCGACGTTGAGGCCAGGCCACCAGCTGTCATAGCGGTCCATGTCCCGCAGCAATCGCATGACCAGACGCGGGCTCGAAACCACCGCAATCTCGTCGGATGTGGCCCAGCTGCCATCGCCCAGACGCTGATCCATGGTGACACGCACGAAGTCACGGGCGTCTCTGGCCGGCTCTCGCATCAACGATCACTCTCGACGCAGTCGTAGATGAGAACGCCGTCGAAGCGCGCGCGACCGGCCAGGGCCGGATCCGGATCGCCGGGACGGAAGAAGTAGTCGAGGATATCGACGAGCGCGACCTTCCCGTTCTCGCTCGATGCGTGCAGGAGGCATCGCCCGTCGAGGAGGAACCCCTCGTGGGACACGAGCAGTCCCTTGGCGACATTGGCCTCGCGCACGAAGGCAATGCCACAGGTTGCCGGCACTCGCTGGAGCACCGCCCGCAGGTGCGCGGCCGGGACGTAATCGAGCGTGAGCTCGCGCTCCCATCCGAGCGGCAGGAGCTCCTCGCCATCGGCCTTCCGGTTCAGGATCACGTGGACCGACTTCCGCTCGCCGGGGGCCGCCACCTGGCAAGTGAGATCGACGAAGAGAGGCGAACCGGTCAGCCGGTCAGCCGTGAAATGGAGGCGGTTCTCGTACTCGACGGGGAACGTATCGCCTTGCTGCCGGTAGTTGGCAGGACCCATCCAGTGGCGGGCCGCGGCCGCATCTCGGGCGTGCGCCATCGCCACGGTGGTGAGGACGAGCACCGTGCAGTCGGCCTCGTCGACGCGGAAGACGGGATCCGGATCCGCTGCACTCTCCTCGCCGAGCGTGCCGAGCCGGTAGGGCGCGCCGAGCCGGGCCAGGGCGAGGGCGCGCAGGCGCGCGGCGAACGAGGGCTCCGCGGCGCGGAGTCGGCCGAGAACGCTGTCGAGCTCGACCGGCGAGAGGGTGTGGAGAGGCGGTAGGGACGAGGAAGCGACGAGCGTCGCGCAATCCCCTACCGCTTCCTTGCTGCCCGCGGCCGAGACCATGGTGACCGTCCCTGAGCAGAGGATGAGGGCGCCCGCCACCCACAGGAGGGTCCAGGATCCATATCGAAACTCGTCTCGCTTCATTTCTCTCCCCGATGTGCCACCGAGCCTAGCACACGACAAGAGGGGAGCCATCCCGAGGATGGCTCCCCTCCGTCGATACGAGCCTGGACGCTCCTACTTCATGAGCGTGATCTTGTGCGTGGACTCGACGTCGCCGGCCTCGAACCGAACCAGGTAGACGCCGCTGGGAAGTTGCTTGCCGGAACCGGAACGACCGTCCCAGGTGATGGCCTGCTCCCCGGCCGCGAACCGCTCGCCGGCGGCGAGCGTCCGCACCAGGCGTCCGGAGAGATCGTAGACGGCGATGTCGACCGGTCCCTCCTGGCGCAGGGCGAAGCGGATCTGGGTGGCCGGGTTGAACGGATTCGGCGTGTTGCCCTTGAGCTCGGTACGCGCCGAGACGAGCGGCGTTCCCGAATCGTCCACCGCGACCCCGCCCGAGGCGATGTCATCGGGCGAGCGCGGCTGGATGCGATAGGTCGCGAAGGCGAAGTCGAGCGGGCCCCGGACGTACGGCAGCGGATCGCCGATCGTCGGATCGTAGAAGTAGAGTCCTTCGTCGCCGATGAGCACCGTATCCGGGCTGGCGGCCGCCTTCACCTTCCATTCGCCAAAGCCGATCGACGTGTCCGCGGCCACGACCACATTGTTGACGCGGACGAAGACGCCCTCGTAGGCCTCCGCGGTGAGCGTGTCCTTGAGGGTGGCGACCGTGACCACATCGGGACCGGGAATCGGCTGCCCGCTGGCCATCACCTCCACGAACCAGGGGTTCGAGATCTCGGTCTTGCGGTTGAACTCGAGCACCCGGCCTGCCACCTTGAGCTGATCACCGCGCAGCACGAGGTGGCGGCGATCGAAGACGTAGACAGCAGAGCGGGGTCCACCGCCCGGCTTCTCGATGTAGTAGCGGCTGCCGTCGGCGCCGAAGTAGTCGTGGGTGTTGTCCCCGGTGACGATGCCGGTCACCGTCACGACCTGGTTGGCGACCGGGGAATCCCGGCCCGTCCCCTGCACGAAGTCGATGGTCGAGACGCCGCCGATGAACGTCAGCGACTGCGTCGTCACCATCGGCGTGCCCTCCTCGTTCTCGACGCCGGAGACGTCCAGGATCTCGGGCGTCGGGTTGTTGGGCACGAACGGTGTGGCCACCGTCAGATGGACGAGGTCGTGCTCGACGGCATCGCGCACGGCCGTGCTGGGGAATTCACCCAGGTTGTTGAAGAAGTAGTTGAGCTCGTCGCCGGCGCTCACCGCATCCACATCGCGGTCGAAGCGGACATCGACCTGGGTGTTGGACGTGCAGTAGGCCACCTCGACCTCGGGCGCCGGTTCGCCCGAAGCCCAGTCGAGGTCGTCGTTGTCACGCGGGTTGAGCTTGAACTCGCCGAACGAGAAGTGGATGACACCCGTCATGAAGTTGAACACCGATCCGACGGGCGGGCGCGGCGGAGTGTTGAGACAGGTGTCATCGCAGGTCAGGGTGTCGGTAGGAACGGTCGCATCCTCGTCGATCTCGATCACCGTGTACTGCCCGAACCCCTGGTGCAACGTGACGCGCACCGAGTCCACCTTCACCAGCACCCCTTCCCAGTCCTCGGCCGTGGGGCTGCCGGTGTGGATGGTGTTGACGTCGAGGAGCGCCGGTTGCGGCACCGCCACCACGCCCTCCAGGACGACCGAGCCGCCCCCCGCCGGCACGTCGAGCTCGCTGACATCGAAGTACTCGATGTACTTGCCCTTGACGCGGACCTTGTCCCCGACCTCGACGGCCGGGGTCGATCCCGTGTAGCACCAGATGCCGCTCCGCGGGAAGGAAGTGGCTGCGGGTTCCTGCACCCACACCCCGAAGGGAGCCAGGGCGGTGACGACGACGCCGCGCACGGTCACGATCGTATTCTCCGGATAGACGCCGTTCTGGATATCGGGAATGAAGGCGTCTTCCGGGTCCTGGGCCCAGGCCCCGCCCGCGGCGAGGAGGAGCACAGCTCCGACGAGGGGGATCCAATTTCGCGCTCTCATGCTGCGTGACCTCCAGTGCTCAGGTGAAGAACCCGCTCCTCGTGAGCAGGCTCAGGTTCGTGGGTGCATTCCTCCGGACCGAGCCCGGCAGACGGCTGGCCCGTCCTCATAGACCGAGCTCGGTGTGAAGGATGACCCGCATGGCCTCCCGATGCCGATTCTCGAAGGTGCAGCGATCGAGCGGGAAGCCCAGGAAGACAAGGGTACCACCACCGGCCGACCGCACGCGCGTGCCCACCGTCGCCTCAGCCTGATCGGGGGTGACGATGCCGGCCGGAATCGAGTAGGCAACGTCGGCGCCGGGAGCGGCCGCGAAGAGCTCGAGCCCCCAGAACGAGCCGACGACCCGCACGCTCACGAGCCCGGAGACGGCTCCGGGGAGGATATCCCAGAGCGGCTGCCCCGGCACGTAGCGAGTCTTCAGGAAGAAGTTGGTGTCGTCCGGTCCCGCATCCGGGTTCAGCCGGATCGACCCGGGATCCACTCCGAGGACCTCGCGAACGAACTCGCCATCGAGCTGGCTGCCGGTTCCGATCGCGTTCATCGTCGAGAGATACATGCCCCCGCCGCGGTCGAGGAGAGCACCAATGCCCGCAGCGGCCTCATGGAGGGAAGCGGTATCGACCGCCTGATTCTCCCCACCCACGACCGCATTCGTCCCCTGATACCAGATGACGACGTTGAACAGAGCCAGGATGGCCCCCGCCTCATCCGCGGTGCGGAACGGGGCATCCTCGATCCGATGGATGGTGTAGGGCCTGCCGGCGAGCGCCGTGTCGAGCTCGGTGCGATAGAACGGATCCGTGAAGGTGAGTGCGCCCGCGATGTCGTCCGGCATGTCATCGATGAGCAGCACCTCGCCCACCGGTTCGGTCACCGTCCAGCTGCTCGAGAGGGTATCACTCGGGGCCAGGGCGTCATCGATGGCACGCGCGTAGAAGGTGCGCGACCCGTAGCGGGAGAAGTCCTCCGGGTAGAACGTGACGAGGCTCTCCGGCCAGGCCACGGTCTTCTTCCGATCCTCCTCGCCGTCGAGCCAGGCTTCGATCCTGTCGATCGTGTCCTGCCCATCGATATCGCGAACGCTGCAGGCGACGGTGATCGCGGGCAGGGTCACGGGCGGCAGGCCAGCGGGATCGCCGAAGGCGATCGTCGGCGGCGTGTTCTCGACCGGGAAGGTCTGGGCGGCCGGCGTCGGATCGGAGAGCCGCTCGTCGTCCACCGCTCGCACCTCGAAGACGTGACGGGCCGCACCTGTCGGAGCCGGCAGGGCGAAGGAATCCGTCGTCGCCGTCGTGAACACCCACGCCTCCGGCGCCCGGCCGCCGTAGGTCCAGCGGTACTCGTAGCCCACCACCCGGCCGTCCGCGTCCTCGCCCCACCACCGCACGCGGAGGTGGGAGTTGACCGTGTTGAGCGGACCCGTGTAGGTGATGAGGGTTTCCGGCGGCTGATTGGGATGCGGCTCCCCGGCATCGGTGCCGCATCCGACGACCACGACGAGACCGAGCAGGCACCACGCCAGCATGCTGTGAGCGATCACGCGCGCGCTCATTTCAGCACCATGAAGCGCCCCGTCTCGAGCCGTCCCGAGTCGAGATCGCGGACACTGTAGACGTAGAGCCCGGTCGCCACCGGCTGGTTGTTCCAGGAAAGGAGATCCCAGGCCGCCATCCCCCCCGACAGGACCGGATTCTCGCCCTCGGGGTTGTTGACGCCGGCGGCATTGGCCGCGTTGTACGAGATGGAATCGAACCGGATGGTGTCGACGAGATCGCCGCCCAGGGTGAAGATCCGGATCTCCGCGCGCGGCGGCAGATGGGCGAACCAGAGAAAGCGCTCGCGCTCGCTCACGCCGTCCCACTCCGCGCGTCCGCGATAGGGATTGGGGAACACGGTCACCCGATTCGGGTCGCCGTCTTTGGCCTCGGCGCCGGGAACGAAGAGCGTGCGGTTCTGGCCGAGGCCGCTCTCGAGGCTGGGCGTCTCCGCATCCCCGGTATCGTAGGAGGTGACCGCGATCCAGTACTTGTGTCCGTCCCTGAGCGCCGAGAAATCGTACCGGTAGTCGTAGCGCAGAGTGTCCACGACGACCGGATCGCGCAGGTGATCGAGCCCCGAATCGAAGCCGAGACCATTCACCTTGTCCGCCTGGCCGACCAGCGACCAGTCGATCCCCGGGATCCCATCCTCGTCGCCGCGGCTCAGGTAGATGCGGTAGCCCTCGAAGTCCTCGATCTGGGTCGATGGATCCCGGACCGACTCCGGGCTCTCATCCCAGCGGATCAAGAGCGAGCGAGGGGCGGGATCCACCACCAGCCGCGGTGAAGGCGGCGGCAGCGGCACCACGTAGTCGCGCCGGAACGCCTCGCGCGCCCAGTCGGCCTTGGCCTGGATGTCGGTGTAGTCCATACCGCCGATGAAGGCGAAGGCCACGGTCACGCTCTCACCGGACCCGAGGAACGGCCACGGACCGACGGTCAAGAGCTCGGCGGGGTCGTCCTGCAGCTGGATCACGCTCACATCCATGAAGCCCGGCGTGGAAAGCTCGACATAGCGCTCCACATCCTGATCGCGATCCTGAGATCCCGGGTCCCAGGCCCACCAGCGGAAGCCGGGGCGCATGGCGCCGAGCGAATCGGGACGCGTCCCGAGGAGCGCGATCCCCCCGTGCTGCGGCGCCTGGCCGTTGTCGTAGGTCACATGGTGCTCGACCACGAGCAGGCGCTCGGGATCGAACTCGAGGATCTTGTTGTCGAACCAGGCCCCGCCCGGCGGCCACTCCTCGTAGCGCCCCTTGTAGCCGCTCGCGAGCTCGGCGTACATGCCGACGTGAAGGTTCAGGAGATCGACATCGGGGTTCAGGTTCGTGACCTCGACCTCGACGATGATGAAGCCGTCCGCCGGCTCGTAGCTCCAGCCGAGGATCCGCTGATCGACGCGAAGACCGAGCGGGTTGTGGTCCTCGCCCTCGCGATCGAGGAAGGTGGTATCGGTGTAGGAGCAGACGAAGTCCTGTTCGGAGATGGCATCCGGAGAATAGTAGCGATCGTTGATCAGGATGGAACGGCGGGTGATCTGGGTGCCCGGTCGCCACTCGGTGGCGGCATCGGTGCGCCCGCCGACCCGGCCGTCCGTGGTCCCCGTGGTGACGAGCGTGTCACCGTTGTCGGCGCGCACCGCCCCCACCCACAGCCCGGCGCGCACCAGATGCTCGACCTCGCTGCCGAGGGGGAACTCGAAGGAGGGCGATCGATCGACGAAGTTGTTACCCAGGAAGCCGAAGTTGGACACCGTGAGCCCGACCAGACCGACATCGGTGACCGACGTCTCGAACTCCGCGTCCTCGGCGCCGGGAGCGGCGGCGATCGTGGCGAGAACACATGCCACGGCGAGCGCGAGAGGCCCCTTGAGGCTGGCCTTCATGTGCCCGCGTCCCCTCATCGATCCAGCTCGAAGGTGACGATCTTTCCCGAGTCGCGGTCGAGCACGAAGACGAGCGTGGCGCTGGCGCTCAAGGCCACCGGAGCCGTCAGATGTCCTTCGGATCCCTCCGGGGCATTGGCGTCGACGCGCTGGTCGAACTCGGGATCGCCCGTGTACTTGAGCACGGCACCCAGGGCGGTGTCGGCGACGTAGACATTGTCCTCCTCGTCCCCCGCCACATCGCTCACTCCCTGGAAGACCCCGAGCGGGCTGTCGATACCGGTCAGGAAGAACTCGGCTGCGTTGGGGATCCAGGGATCGAGGACCTGGACCCAGTTCTTGCCGCTATCGGCGACGAGAACGCGTCCGGGCCTCCACTCGAGTCCGGCGGGTGCGTCAACGTAGCCCGCGCCCGAACCCTCGTCGGCGAGCTGGACCAGGAACTCCCCTTCGCGCGAGTACTTGAGGACCCGGCTGAGCGCCCGATCGGAGACGTAGACATGGGACGAGTCATCGGCGGCCACCCCGCCGATCTCGACCCACGCCGTATCGGTGAACGCGGCGACCTCCGTCAAGGAACGCAGATCCACGATGCGGACGCTGCCGCCGCCAGCCGGATCCAGGTCCGCGATCACGAGCTCGCGTCCCGAGACCTCGGCCAGGTAGCTCGGGCGACCGCCGGTGATGACGACCCCGTTGGGGCGGGGTTCGGGGCTCGAGCGGTAGTAGCCCACGACCTGCCCCGAATCGGGCAGTGCGACGAAGACCTGGCTGCCGCTCGTCAGGAGCACATCGCTGGCGGCGCCGAAGCCGTCCCACACCTGCTTGACACGATAGGTATTGCTCGGGGGAATGGTCCCGCCCCTGGTCTCGAGCGGGAGCTCGGTGCGGTGGCCGCAGCCGGCGACGAGCAGCGCGAGTCCGACCAGCGCTCCCGGGAGCCATGCGCCGATCCGGTATCCGGCCTGCCTTCTGTACCAGAACTTGCTCATCATCTCTAGAACTCGAAGCGCAGCGAGATCCGGTCTACTCGATCGAAGTACTCGGAGCTCGAGAACGCATAGTCGATGTGGGTAGCCACTCGATCGCCACCGAAGTGAACGCCGACACCTCCCGACCAGGGCAAGGCGTCGGAAGCTCCGTCATAACCGCCGCGCAGCTCGAGCACGTCGACGACCTCGACCTCCGCTCCGAAACGCAGGGTCTCGTCATTGTCCGCGGGGCGCACGAATTCCCCGGTCACGAAGAGCGCGGCCCGGCGATCGGTCCATGCTCGGTAGGAAGAAGCCAGCGTGAACGTGGTCGGGGGCGAGAAGCCGGCGAAATCGACCTCGGTGCCGCCGCCGGACCGGGGGTCGACGTAGGAGCCTCCGGGCTTGAAGTCCGGCCCGAAGCTGGTGATCGACATGGCGAGAACGACTCCGCGGAATCCGGTGTCGAACGTCGTACCCATGTCGACGAGCCAGGTCTTGGTCGAGGGCCCGCCGATCTCGGTGCCGAGCGCTTCGTAGGCGTAACGGCCCGAGACGCCGAACGTGAAGCGATCGGTGAGGTGGCGAGCGTAGCTCAGACCGAAGGCCAGGTCGCGATGGGTGAAGCTGCGGCCGGTGCCGTCGGGCTGGAGCTCGGTCGTCTCCTCGAGGTCGCTCGCAAGGGAGAGCGCCGACAGTCCGATGACACCGCCCCAGGGGATCTCGGATACGACCCCGGCTGCGGTCATGTCGACGCCGGCGAGCCAGCTCACGTGCTCGACCACGAACGTCGGCCGCCTCAGGTCGGAGAGTCCGGCCGGATTGTTGAAGAGGCTCATCGGATCGCCGAGGATCGCGGTCGAGGCGCGCCCCATCGCCACCGAGCGCGCCCCGATCCCGATCTTCAGGAAGGTGCCGGAGGACGTGCCGACGCGCTGCGAGCCGATCGGCCCGGCAGCGGCCGGAGCGGCGGCCAGAACGAGGGCGAGAGCCACCGCGCCGAGGCGGCGCCTCCCTGTGCCCGCTCGCATCACCATGCGAGGTTCACTCCCAGCCGCACCTGGCGGGACGGGGTCAAGTACGAAGGATTGGAGAGCAGGGCCGCGCGGTACTCGGCGGCGCTCTCCGAGGATGGCGGGGTCGTGTACTCCCCCTGCCCGTCCTCCGGCTTCTCGCCGGTCTGCGGATCGATGCGCCGCGGGGCCCGGTTGTTGAAGAGATTGCGGATGTCGAGCTGGACCGCGAGCCGGCTGCCCCACACCTCGAAGCCCTTCTCGAGCTTGGTATCGACGACGTGCTCGATCGCGGCGTTCTTCGAGTATCGCTTGTCGGTGCGGTTGCCGCGCGAATCCTCGGGAGTGTAGGCCCGTCCCGAGCGCATCCCGTAGTAGAGGCTGGCGGTGAAATCGTCGGGGACCGCGAGCCCGTAGATCTCAGGTCGCTGGTCCCCGCGGCGGACCTGGTAATCGACCGAGAGATTGAGCTGGTGCGGCCGGTTCCAGTAAGTGAATCCCTCCTCGAGTCCGATCTGACCGGCCGCCCCGAGGATCTCCTGCAGCTCCACCGCCTCGTTCGGATCCGAGCTGCGCCCGGTCGACACCGAGTAGCTGTACGAGATCGAACCGCCGAGATACGGCGCCGGACGGCGCTCGAGCTCGATCTCGATGCCCCGCGTCCGCGCGTAGTCGGAGTTCCGGTAGATGAAGAAGTCGCCGTGCCCCAGGCGGCTGAAGCGGGTGGCGGTCGGATAGTCGTACTGGTCCTTGAAGAAGAAGGTGAGGTTGCCCGCCAGGCGGTCGGAGAACGTATGGGCGCCGCCGAACTCCCACTGGCTCGACACCTCGGGGTCGAGGTTGATGTTCCCGATCAGCGGAAAGTCCTCGCTCGAGACCGACCCGATCTTCGAGTAGATGTAGAAGTAGGTCGGCCACTGCGAGAAGCGCCCGTAGTTGAAGAAGAGCTTGTCGCGATCCGTGACCGGATGGGAGACCGAGAGCCGTGGGCTCCACCTTCCCTTGAGATGCCGGCCGAAGAGGCCGAAGGTATCCTCTTCGAAGGCATTGACGAGAAGCGGGGTGATCGCCGGCCGGCTGGTGTCGGCGATCGCCTCCTCCACCTCGGGGCCGGGATACCAGTAGTCGAAGCGGAGCCCGACGTTGCCGACGAGCCCCTCGTAGGCGAACTGGGCCTGCGCGTAGCCCGCCCCCACCTGCGGGTGGACATTGTAGAGATCGTGAATGCCGCCGAGACCGTCCGGGTCCTCGATCCAGGGATCGATGATATCGATGTACTGGATGTTCTGGAACGAGTGCACGACACCCGACTTGAAGGTGTAGCGACCGCGCTTGGCCGTCATGTCCCAGTCGAGCGCCCACTCGGTGATCGAGTGATCGTGCCAGCGATTGTCGTCCCCGGTGTCGGCGAAGTAGGGATGGTCCTCCCCCGGGGGCAGCGCCTGGTCGTCGGGCTCCTCGTAGTCGTACCAGGGCTTGCCGTTGACGTCGTAGTGGTAGGTCGTGAAGTAGCGCGAGAGCCGGAACTCGTGCAGGGTCCGCTCCGACTGCAGGTGGTTCCAGACCATCGATAGCGAGTTCTTGTCCTCGGTGTAGGTGAGAAAGTGGTCCAGACGCTGGTGCCACTCCCAGGGATAGGTGGTGTTGGCGGTGGGATCGACGCGGGCGATGGGCTGGAAGAAGTAGCCCGAGTTGATGTTCAGCACCTTGTTGAAGGTGAGTAGGTACTTGTTCTTCTGGCTCGTCTTCCACGCGAGCTTCAAGAGCGCCTGCCAGTCGTTCTGGGAACGCGAGTCGAAGGGCGTCCCGTAGCGGAAGAGCTGCCCGAGGAAGCGATCCTCGTAGCTCGAGACCCGGGCCTTGGCGCCGGGCACCGAGGACCAGCCCGGAAGGTTGGTGTCGGAGACGCGACCGGACAGCTCCCCGAAGTAGGTGAGCTGCCCGGGGACCTTGAGCGAGCCCTTGGCCAGGAGCGGCCCCTCGAGCTGCATCGTCATGTAGTCCGAGCGGAATCCGTCCCAGCCCCCCACCACGTGATCGGTGGTCCAGCTCAGGTAGCCATGGGGCTCGTCCCCGCCCTCGCGCGTGGTGATGTTGACGATCCCCGAGAGGGCCTGGCCGTACTCCGCCGGGAACCCGCCGGTCAGGATATCCAGCTCGGCCACCGAACGAGCCGAGAGATCACCGGCCCGGGACTGCCCGGTGACATAGTCCTTGATGACGACCCCGTCGACGACATAGACGACCTCGTCCTGCCGGCCGCCGCGGATGTGGGTCTGGTTGTCGTAGAGCGTGACTCCGGCCTGCCGCCCGACGACGGCGAGCACCTCGTCCACCGGCATGCGCAGGATCTCCTCGCGCTCGACGGTGCGCACCGTCGAGGCTTCCTTGACGTCGACCATCTTCTGCTGGCCGAGCACCTCGATCTCGCTCATCAACCGCGGTTCGGCCTCGAGCACGAAGGCGAGCTTGATGCCGTTCTCGCCGAGCATCACCTGCCGCGTCTCCGAGTTGTAGCCGACGAAGCTGGCTTTGATCGAGTAGTTCCCGGCCGGAGCGGTGAAGGTGAAGCGGCCCTCCTCGTCGGTGGAGGCGCCGTAGCCGGTGCCGAGCGCGACGACGCTGGCGAAGGGCAGCGGCTCGCCGCCCTTGCTGCGAACTTCGCCGTTGATCTCGGCGGCGAGGGCACCATCAGGGAGGCTCAGGGCGAGGACCACGCAGGCGACCAGGAGCAGCGCGACCGAGGCGCAGCCCGTCTGCTTCATCATCGACCCTCGCTGCGGCCGCGGTCGGCATCCCGGGCGATCCCGCCGCCGGATCCGGGCTCGGCGGCCGGCTCGCAGGCGAAGCTCGCGATGCGCGGAGTCGTCGCCGGCAGATCGTCGTCCCCGGCGCGCAGACTCTCGATCAGGACGCCGGTGGCGTCCCTCATGGCCGCCATCAGCTCACGCAGGTGGGCGGGCTCGTTGTCGAAAACGGCCACTACCTGGCGCCGTTCTCCCACCTGCTTCGACGCGGCCGCCTTGAAGACGCGGTCGTCCATGGCGGGATCGGGCTTGAGCACGAGCTCGACCCCGAACTGCCCGACCGGAAAGCCATGGATCGCCAGGCACTCGATCGTGCCGAAGAGCATGTTGGGAACGTCCCGGCCCGAGAGGTAGATGATATGCGCTCCGGAGCCGTGGAGCTGGCGCACGTAGGCGGCGGCCCCGACCATCGGCTCATCGAAGCGGAGAAAGCGGTCGGTGAAGAAGTGTCGCTGCCAGTAGGCGGCGATGGCCTCGCGCCGGTCGCCGTTCACCTCCAGCCGGTCGAGGGTCTCACCGATCTTGTAGCGGTAGCAGGCCGCCGGCACCGACTCGAGCCGGCTGAGGAATTCCTCGTCACCGCGCTCATGGGCGTAGGCGAGGAGAATGCGCTGGGTGCGCGGCGTGTTCTCGAAGAGCGTGCCATCGAGATCGAAAACCACGGCCGGATCGCCGCCGTCCCTGGCGATCGCGATCACCCGCTCACGAATGTCGGCGAGAATGGAATGGCGTTGGTCGCGCATAGGAATCTTCGTGCGAAGGGGGGCGGCATCCTGCCTCCCCCACACCTATTGAGCTCCTATCGATGAACCGCGGCTGGCATGACCCGACCGCCGGGCGAGGCGGCCTAGTTTCGCGCCTTGTTGCCGGCTGCCGACGTCCCCGCACCGACCGCCGCGTCGAGCGGCGCGATCCGGCCCTCGACTTCAGCGGCGATGGGGCTCGTACGCGCGGCAGCCTCGCACAAGACATCGAAGATGACCCGGCCGGTGGATTGGATCCCGGCCGGCTCGAAACCCAGGTACTTGTCGGCCTGACTCACGGCGACGAAGTCGCTGGTCGCGCCGACGTAGATCCGGCCCGCGTCGACGGGGAGACCGCCTACCTTCAGGTCGACCACCTCGCCGTCCGGACCGTAGCGATAGGAAAGCCCAGAAACCTGGACGATGGCGCGCTCGCCATCGACCGAACCCAGCGCCTTCCGTGCGTTCTTGCGAGCAAAGGCCATGAGCTGCTCGCCGCTGGCGCGGAAGGTGCACAGCGTATTCGGAAACGGCGAGATCGAGTGGATCTCGAAACGGGTGAGCGGTCCGGCCTCGACATCGGCCCGGATGCCCGTCGAGTTGGTGACGGCGAAATCGGCTCCCGATGCGCTGCGGAAGGCATCGGTGACCCAGTTGCCGATGTTCGATTCCCGCTGCGAATCACGGATGAATGGCTCGGCGAGCTCAGCCACCACGGTGCCGTACTCGGACTGGATCCTGGCATCGAGCTCCGCATAGAGATCGCGGACCGCGGCCGGAGCCTGCTCCCCCGCCGCCGCGGGTAGATCGAGAAGCTCGAAGCGGTGGTCCACGACGCGGTCCCCCGCGACCCTCAGGTCGAGACGCCCGAGCCGCTCGAGGCGGGAACCGGTCTCGATGACGAGAGTCCCCGACTCGATGATCGGCTCCTCGGTGCGACGGTGATCGTGACCGCACAGGATGACGTCGATGCCCGGAACTTCCCGCGCCATGGCCCGACTCGGATCGAGCCCCATATGGGCGAGCACGATGATGACATCGCTCTTCGGGTCCAGCCGCGCCACCGCCGCCCGGGCCGCCTCGATCGAAGGAACGACCTCGAGCCCGCGGATCGGCTCGGCGGCCACCACCGCGGCCAGATCGTCGAGGATGAGGCCCACGAGCGCGATCTTGAGCCCGCCTCGCTCGAGGATGACCTCCTCGGCGGGCGCAAACGGTTTCCCGGTGGTCGCATCGTCGAGGTTGGCGCACAGGACCGGGAACGCGGCGAGCCCGATGAGGCCGCGGAGCGCGTCCCGCCCGAGGTCGAACTCGTGATTGCCGAGCGCCATGGCGTCATAGCCGACCGAGTTCATGAGCGCCATCGCGCCCCCGCCCGGCACTCCCCGGTATTCGATGGAGGTGAGCGGCGTGCCGGCCATCAGGTCGCCGCAATCGACGAGGATCGATGGACCTTGCTCCCGGATTCCGGTCACGGTCCCGGCCAGGGCACGGAAACCGCCGATCATGGGCTTCTCGGGCAACCACTCGGCCGGCCGCTCGGCATAGGCCCCGTGAATGTCGTTGGTATGGAGAACGGTGATCCAGGCCCCAGGATCGGATGCGGTCTGGACGCTGGCGTTGCGGCCCGAGCAACCCAGGAGGGGCAGAAGAAGCCCGAGGGTGATGAGCAGGAAGGGGGGAGAGAGAACGCGATCGCGAGTCCGGATGCGGAACCCGGTGCGCCGTTTCGGGCAACGGCGACCGGGCGCTCTGCGAAAGTCGCCAGCAACCGGGCGGGGCACCTCGATCCTCCGGAGTCGTTCAGGATGTAGCCGGTGTGCGAGCGCTGGCACCGCCGAGCGCGAGCCGACCCGAGGGCCGGCTTGCGAGCTGCACACCACTAGAGGTGCGCACCTTACGCCACCGCACCATCAAGGGCAAGTCAATTCCCCACTTGGGGATCGCTCAGATGAGGCGGGAATACTCGCTGACGTCGAGATCCCACACCCGGACCCCGCAAAAGCGCTTGCCCTCGGGACAGATGGGGTGAACCCCGGCCGCCTGGCGCACGGTGCACGGTGGCAGCAGGTGCCGGCCGATCCTGGGCTCGACGGCCGCGATCTGCCGCGCCTCATCGACCGATGCCTGCCAGATCTCCTCCTGGGCGTTGTAGCACAGGCGCATCTCGAGCTTGTGCCGGAGCCCCGAGAGGTCGGCCGACTCGGTGAAGCGGATCGCCACGGCATTGGGCAGGAGATAGGCCGCGGCCTCCGTGTCGGCACCCAGCGCGCGCACGGCCGCGATGCCTTCCCAGGTGGCGGCCATGCTGTCGGCGAACCGCTGCTCGACGTCGCCCCCGGCGGCGCGGACGAGCGCCGGCACGATGACGTCGGGATCCGCCCCCAGGTAGGCAGGCAAGCACGGCCGGCTGGCCGGCGTGGCCCGATGGCGCTGGTCCTGCGAATCACCGGCATGACTCAGCTTCTTCATGAACGTATAGGCCGGATGGACGAGACAGCGCCCCAGCTTCGAGACGGTGGTCAGATTGAGCGGCTCGCCGAGATAGCGATTCGAAGCCGGATCGAGCACGAGCGCAATCGCCTGATCGTCGCCGAGTCGCGCCCGCGGCAACCCCAGGACCTCGCGCACCGAGCGGGCGAGGACGACCTCGTTGTCGGGCTTCCGCGAGATGAGCCGGGACGTGAGCCCACCGAGCTCTTGATCGAACTCGGCGGCGAAGGCGCGGTGCTCGGCCGGAGCCGGCATCCCGTGCTGCACGTAGAAGCGGTGCTCGATCGTCTCCTCGAGCGGCAGCGGCTCCTCCAGCACGGTGGCGTAGCTGGGATCCACGCGCAGGAGCTCGTCCACCATTCTCGACACCACGGCCTGCTGCTCGAACGGAGCATCGTACTGACGACACAGCCGGTGGTAACGCAGCAAGGTAACCGCTGAGATCGTGTGATAGAGGCGGGACAGGGTGGCGATGGGCAGGACATAACGCGCGACCTCGATCGCCCGCTTCTCGATCGCCTTCTGCCACTCTGCCGGCCGGCGCGCCCGCGCGGGGAAGATGCGGTAGAACTCTTCGCTCACGAGCGGCATGAGCGCACCGGCAAGCTGACGGTAGTCTTCAACCTGCCGTCTCGCTACTTCGAGATAGCGCGCTCGCGCCCGTTCGGGCAGCGGCGGGACGTAGAAGGACTCGGGCCTCACCTCCACGTAGCGCTGGCTCACCTGCTCCGAATTGTAGAACGGATGCGAGTGCAGGAAGGACCAGATGAACTGGCGCGAGACGTGGTCGAGCGCGTACTGGAGATGCACGTGCTGAAAGGTGGTGTGATGCCCCGCCTGGTAGATGTCGCGAGCCAGCGCGTCGCGGCGGGCCAGGCGCTCGGCGCGCACCACCGGATCGGCCACCCCCTCCCCTGCCACCTCCTCCGGCGTCACGATGCCGCGGGCCGAATAGCACGTGCGGGCGGCGGCCACGGCGTTGTCGAGCGGGCGGGCAAAGGCGTTCACGAGCCTCACGTCAGGCGCGGTGAACGGCCCCCGGGCAGGGTCCGTGATCTCGGCTCCGCGCGCCATCGTCGCCTGGTTCAATGCTCGTGGCCGCCGGTCTAGGCCGGCCTGGCGGCCGGCCGCGCGCCGGGGGCCGGGACACCGAGCGCGGCGGTGACATCCGCATCTCGATCGGGATCGACGGGAAGGCCCAGGAGGGCGAGGACGGCCTCTACCTGCCGGCGACCGATCGGCAGCACGAAGTCCGGATGCCTGCCGTAGCTTTTGGCGCCAATGATGAAGAAATTGAGCTCGGGATGCCGAAGCAGCTCGACATCGACCTCCGGGGTGCGGAGACGGTCGCGAGCGGCGCCCAGGACTGCGGACAGCTTGCTCGGCGCCCCGCTGGCATGACACTCCTCCACTTGCAGTTCGCGATGGATCTCGCGCTGCGGACGGAACCCGGTGGCGGCAATGATGCGCTCGACCTCGATCTCGTCGGGCGGGCCCGGCGTGCACAGGGTCACGGCGAGGCTGCCGCTGCGCTGTCGTTCGATCGAGTCGATCTCCGCTTCATCGAAGACCGTGAGCCAGGGGGCGCCGGCGCCGAGCAGGCGGTTGGCTTCCTCCTCGAGGCGGCAGCGCGCTGGAAGCGGATCGGCGCCGAGCGCCGGGTACGGCCGCCGCGTGCGGCGGACCCAGACGACCTTCGTATGGGCCGCCTCCGCCGCCACCGCGCCCAGTTCCATGACCATCGTGGCCGCCGTATGCCCGCCGCCGACCACGAGCGTGCGCCGTCCGATGTAGTCCTCGCGCAGAGCTCCGCCGACATCGACCGGTCCGTAGGCGATCCGATCGGCTGCAGCCGACTCTCCCGGGGCCGGGATCCCGCCGCTTCCCACGGGCATGGGCTGCCCGAAGATACCCGTGGCGTCGAGCACCACGTCCGCGTGGTGGATGGCCTCACGTCCCTCATCATCTCGCACCAGGATCCGGAAGGGATAGACTCCGCGCGACGATGTGGTTTCGAGCTTGCCGATGCCCTCGCGCCCGACCGCAAGCACTTCGTGATGAGCGCGCAAGAGGGGCTTGAGAAGCGGGGTGGCGGCCAGGGGACGCAGGTAGCGCTCGACCAGTTCCTCCCCCGTCGGGCACTCGTCCGCCGGGGGCGGCACGAAACCGGGCTCCGCGGCCAGCACCCGGAGCCCCCTCGTGGAGACATTCATCCGCCAGGGAGTGAACATGCGCAGGTGACCCCAGGACCGCACATGGGAACCTGGGAGCCGGCGCTCGAAGAGGGTGACCTGAGCGCCCGCCTGGGCGGCGGCCAGCGCCGCCTCGAGCCCGATGGGACCGGCGCCGAGAATGGCGATGCGGGACTCCTGCATGGCGTCCTCCAGCGAGAGCGGTGTCGCGAGACGAACCGTCGGATCTCGGGATCGGAACCTCGCCCCGGCTCAACCGATCGGGGCAAGGTCGGACGATTTTCCGGAACCGGCACCGGAACCAGGGCCAGGAGCACAGGACCCATCCGGGAGGCACGCCGCGCATGGGCGCCGCGCGCCTGCATTCTGCCTCAAGGCCGGAGGATTGTCGAGAGCGGAGGCCGCCGGCCATCGAGGCCGGAAGGCAGGCCCCCCGGGATCACACCTGCCGATCGGGAGGAACGTCACGGATGTAGGCGTTCATCCAGCGGATCTCCTCTTCCTTCTCATGGATCTCGACCCGCATGAGATCGCGCAAGGAGAGCATCCCCAGCACCTGCCCGTCCTGGATGATGGGCAAGTGCCGGCACCCCCGCTCCTGCATCTTCTTCAGACACTCGACGCTCGATTCATCGGGTCCGGCGCTCAGGACATCCCGGGTCATCACCTCCCGCACCGAGATCCGATCCGGATCGCTGCCGCGGATCACGACGCGCTCCATGAGATCCCGCTCCGAGAAGATGCCGAGCAACCCACGGTCGGCACCGAGGACCATGACCGCGCCCACCCGCTTCTCGCTCATGTAGCGCGCCACGTCGAGCACGCTCATCTCAGGCGTCACGTTGAACAAGGGGCCAGCTGACAGCAGTTCCCGGACTCTGTTCATGACCGCCCTCCCTCGCCGCGAGGCAGCCGCTCAGCGTGAGCGCCGGCTTCGCAGCCTGATGGCCAGCAAACGCACCTTCGCCGCATCCGGAGCCTCGGGTGCGAGCGCGAGGTAGTGCTCGAGGTCGGGAAGCGCCGCAGCGTACTGGCTGAGGTGGGCGTGAAGGACGCCGCGGTCACGGTATTCCTCTGGAGCGTTGGGATTCACCAGGATCAGGCGCTCGCTCACGGCGAGCGCTCGCTTGTAATCGTTCCGTTTCCAGTAGATCGCCTTCAGATTGGAGAGCAGGCGAGCCACCACTCCACGAGGCGGGCAGGCATCGAGGAACTCGGGGCGGAACCTGAGCTCGCCGCCGAACATCTCGTCCAGCCGGGCCTGGAACTTGCCCGGCAGCACGATCTCGCCGCCGCGGAAGCAGTCAATGAAGAGCCGCTCGTCCGCTGCCTGGTAGGAGACGAGGAAGTGCCCGGGGAAGTTCACGCCGACCACCGGGAGGCCGAGCCGCCGCGCCACCTCCATGTAGACGATGGAGAGCGTGATCGGAATCCCGACGCGGCGCTCGATGACCTGGTCGAGAAAGCTGTTGGCGGGATCGTAGTACTCGTCGAGGTTGCCGCTGAATCCGAGCCGCTTGAACAGGACCCGATTCAGGATGCCGACGATGAGATAGGGATCGATCTCGTCGCGGAGCTCCTGGCGCACCTCGGCGGCGAACCCATCGAGGCAGTGCAGGTAGTGGGCGACATCGAGCTCCGGGCGCTCTTCGGCAGCAATGATCAGCGCGGCCTGATCGAGCGTCATGCCGCGGCGTCCTACATGGACGATGCGCGCGAACGCGCGCCTCCAGTCAGCCGATGTCGCCATGGCATGAGCTTGGCAGATCGGTGCCAGGGGGGTCAACCCCGAGCCGGCGGCGGCAATGCCGGCGCGGCGTAAGTCGAAGCGGCTTCCACTATGGCAGGGGGCCGCGCCTCGATCGTGACATGGATCTCGAACGCGCGCTCGAGCAGATCCTTCTTCTGCTGCCCCCCCCACAGCTCGAGATCGATCGACTCATCAGCCAGGAGCGTCACCTGGAGGCTGCGCTTGTGCCGGGTCGCCTCGAGCCCACGGACTCGCCGGCGATGCGAGCGGTCAAGGCCGTCGACGAAGCGGACGATCGCCGCCAGCTGCCGCACCCGCTCGCGATCCGAGCGACTCAAGAGAGCGAAGTTGACATGCTTGCGGCGCGGCAGTGACCGGCGGTGATAGCGCGCGATATGGGCGATGAGCTCGATCTCCCGGGGAGTGAAGCCGGGCAGGTTGGCGTGGCGGATCAGATGGTAGGAGTGGATATGATGGCGTCGATAGCTGATGTGATGACCGACATTGCGCAGGATCGCCGCGGCCTCGACCAGCCGCCGCTCTCCCTCGCCGTAGCCATGGAGGCCGCGCATCAGGTCGAACAGATTCACCGCCAGCATGCCCACATGTTCCGCCGTGGGGCGATCGTAATTGCAGGCCGCCCCGAACGCCCGCACGCTATCGCGCCAGTCGAGGGCGGTGCTGGCGGCCGGCGAGCCGAAGATCTCGCGCGTCATGCGCATGATGAGCCCCTCGCGAATGCCGTGCTCGTTGACGACGATCGCGTTGAGACCGAGGTAGCGCAAGACCTCGTTGACCACCACGCTCCCGGCGAAGATGATGTCGGCGCGATCGGGAGAGAGACCGGGAATGCCCCGCCGGGCGTTCACGTCGACGCTGCGGAACAGGTCCATGGCCCGCTTCACATAGGATCGGTTGGTCGAGTAGCCGTGGACCCGACTGAGATGATCGCCGCGCTGGTTGGCGATGACCCGGGCCAGCGACGAGATGGTGCCGCCCGATGCGATCAGAACCGTGGCGGCGAGGTCACGGCCGATCAGGGCGCGCTCGATCTCGGCGCGCACATGCCGGCGCAACGCCTTCCAGTCCTTGTTGTTCACCGGGTCCGAGTGGACGAACTGCTCGGTGAGCCGGACCGCCCCCAGGGGCAACGAGAACACCTCCTGGATGACGGGCCCGATGGTGAAGATGAGCTCGAGGGACCCCCCACCGATATCGAGGCAGGCCACACGCTCGTTCGGCAGGTGGAAGTTGTGCTGCACGCTCAGGTAGGCGAGCTCCGCCTCGGCCAGCCCATCCACCACCTCGGGCCGGATTCCGAGCTCGTCACGCAGGCGGGCGATGAACTCGCCGCCGTTCGTTGCCTCCCGCGCCGCGCTGGTGGCGACCGCCGCGATGCGGGTCGCGCCGCGACCCTCGGCGATCGTCTTCAGGCGCGCCACCGCCTGCATGGTACGGTCGATCGCCTCCGGGGAGAGGGCGCCCGTCGAGTTCAGGCCCTCGCCGAGGCGGGTCGTCATCTTCTCGTCGTCGACCAGTCGGTAGTCATCGGTGCCGTGGGCATCGACGACCAGGAGTCGCACCGAGTTGGTCCCGATATCGATGGCCGCCAGTCGCACCGGGCCCGATGGCGACCCGGGTCCGTTCTCCGGCGCTCGAGCGAGCCCGACCGGGGAATCCCCCCGCTCAAGATCGTCACGCATGGCCGATTCCCCCTGCCCCGCCGCCCCCCGGCGTCGCCCGCTCAGCCCGAAGGGGCTGCAGCGTCGCGATCGAGGAGCGCCGAGATGGCGCGCTTCAGCTCGTAGGCCACCGCCCGCTCGGAGCGGTTCCCGTCCACCACCTGGAAGCCGTAGTGCTGCTGCATGCGGGCGAACTCACGCTGAATGAGGCGCTGATACTTGATGAAGCTCTCGAACATGCTCGCCGAGAGACCAAGGTCCATGCCGCTCTCCCAGTGGTCGAGCGTCGGGTTCTTCTGGAAGTTGCGTTCGATGAGGATGCGCGGGCTCACTCGTCAGGTAGAACACCACATCCGGCACGATGGCGACCGAGAACAGGCTCTCCACCCACTCGCGGCGGGCGCCGCGCACCACGTCGCGCGCCATCAGCGTGTAGATGTAGCGGTCGCAGAGCACGACGAAGCCGGCGCGCAACGCCGGCACGATCACGTTCTCCATCTGATCCACGAAATCGGTGGCGTAGAAGAGGCTACGGGTCAGATGTCCGAGAATGTTGCCCTGCTTCGCCTTGGACAGCTCGGAACTGACCAGCGTCGACCGGCGGAGCCCGAAGTCGACGACGGCCTGTCCCTCGCCCTCGAGCCATTCGCGGAGCACGCGGATCTGGGTCGAACGGCCCGAGCCGTCCGCTCCCTCGATGACGATGAGCTTGCCGTGAAGCTCACCGAGGTCCACTCCCGGCGGCGCGGTTCCATAGCAGCGGGCAGCCACGATATCGCCTCCAGCGCGGGTCAGACGGCCCGCTTTCGATCCGCCGCCGTGGGGCGCCGGGTCAGGGTCTCCGCCCGCACCGGCGGCCCGCCCCGGCGATTCAGCCACCGATAGGAGGAGAGATTGATGTGCTCGGCGATGATGCGCCGCACCTCGACCTGCTGCTCCTCGATGGGCCGGTTGGCATCGATCACCTTGAAGTCGAATTCGGCGGCCAGCTTCTCGTACTCGGCGAAGAGCCGCCCCTGGAAGAGCCTGAACGATTCGGTGACGTCGGTCGCCAGGCCGAGGTCCATGCCTGCCTCGAAGTACTTGAGATTGGGCCGGCCGGAGAGGATGCGATCCAGAGACACATCGAGCGGGGCGCGGAAGTAGAAGGTGATCGACGGACGGACGGCGAACGAGTACAGGTTTCGCACCCAATCCGGCGCACAACCGCGGACGACGTCACGCACATAGGCGGTGTAGACATAGCGATCGGCGAGCACGACGTAGCCGGCCTGGAGCAGGGGCAGAATCTGGCGCTCGAAGCGGTCGGCGAGATCGGTGGCGTGGATGAGGGAAAAGGTCGTGGGGGTGAGCAGAAAGCGCTTCTTGCCCTTGGAAGTGGCCCTCTTGACGATGACCGATGAATTCCACTCGGTGAAGAAGACCTTCACCCCTTCGGCCTCGAGCCACTTCTTGACGAGGTAGATCTGCGTGCTCTTGCCCGACCCGTCGAGACCCTCGACGGCGATCAGCTTACCGAGCAGGGTTGGCGAATCCTTGACGAACATGGAATGGACCTCGACCTCACGAAACTCGACGCGGGCAGGAGCATACGATCCGCATCCGAGGCTATCGCCGGGGATGGGGGGCGGTCAACGGCTTTCCCGGTCGTTGCATCATCTTTGCAGTCGGCGTGTTATCCTCTCCCGGACGCACGCGCCCGGCGACGGTTCGGGCAGTCGAGAGGCAGTCGGGAGGATCCATGGAAATCTACATCATGCGTCACGCCATCGCCGCCCTGCGCGAGGAATGGACCGGACCGGACGAGGACCGACCCCTGACACGGGCCGGCCGCTCGCGCATGCGCGTGGCGGCGCGCGGGCTCAAGAACCTCAAGGTCCGCTTCGATGTGATCATGGCGAGCCCGCTCGTGCGCGCCATCCAGACGGCCGAGGTCGTCGCCAAGGAAATCGGCCATCGATCGCCCGTGGAGATCTGTCCGGCTCTGGCTCCTGGACTCAATCCAGGCTCCCTCTACCACTTTCTCGGCTCCTTCGCGGGACGCAAGAGCTTCCTCCTCGTCGGCCACGAGCCCGACCTCGGCAACCTCGTCCTGCACCTGATCGGCGGCGCCCATGCCGACTGCTACCCGATGAAGAAGGGCGCCGTCTGTCGAGTGGACGTGGAGCAGATTCCACCCCCCGGGCCGGGCACGCTGGTCTGGGCCATGACGCCTCGGATCCTCAGGCGTCTCGGCTCCTAGCGGCGACCCGGTTCACAGCGGCGACCGGTTCACAGCGGCGATCCGCAGCAGTGGAGTCCCCTTGTATCACCTGAAGACCGTGCGCGATGCCGTGCACGGAGACATCCACCTGCCCAGGGAATTCCTCTCCGTGCTCGATGCGCGCGAGATGCAGCGGCTGCGCGGGATCAAGCAGCTCGGCACCGCCTTCCATGTCTATCCGTCGGCCCAGCACACGCGCTTCGAGCACTGTGTCGGCGCCTTCCACATGGCGACCCGGCTCATCGACCGGCTGCGCCGCAACCATCGCTCCGATCCCGCCACGGCCGCCGAGATCACGCCCGCAGAGGAACGGATCGCCCAGCTCGCTGCCCTCGTTCACGATCTCCCCCACATCCCATTCGGCCACTCGATCGAGGATCAGGACGGCCTCTTGCCCCGGCATGACGTGCCCGAGCGGGTCCGCCGCGCGCTCGGCCACGGCGAGGTGGCCGCGGCTCTCGATCAGCTCGGCGCTCGCGCCGCGGTCGAGCGCTGCCTCACCGGACCGTCGGGCGCGGGACCCGCCCCGGAGGACCCGGGCAGCCCCGACGTGCGCCCCGGGATTCGCGAGCTGGTGAGCGAGAACGTGTGCGCCGACCTCCTCGACTACCTGGCGCGCGACGCCTTCTTCACCGGGCTTCGCCTGGCCTACGACGACCGCATCCTCGACTCGCTCAAGCTCGATCCGGAGAGCGGACATCTCTATGTCGACCTCACCAAGCACGAGATGGAGCGTGAAGATGTGCTCTCCGAGCTCTTGAACCTGTTCCGCATCCGCTATGTCTGCTCGGAGCGCATCTACTACCACCATGCCAAGGTGGCTTCCGGCGCTCTCCTGTCGCGCGCCGTCGAGCTCTGCCTCCAGGCCGGACTCGATCCGCGCGCGTTCGATCCCCTCACCGACGCCGAGCTCGGCCCCCTCCTCATCGCCTTCGCCGGCGAGCGCGCCTCAGGCCTGCCCCGGCTGCGCGCCGTGCCGCGGCTCATCCAGCGCTTCACCTCGCGCCGGCTCCTCAAGCGCTGCTTCGTGGCGGGCCTCGCCGGCCACGAGGACATCCAGGACCAGCTCGTGCGTCGCTTCGTCGAGAACCAGGCAGCGCGGAGCGAGGTGGAAGC
This sequence comes from Candidatus Eiseniibacteriota bacterium, assembly GCA_963823555.1. Classification (GTDB taxonomy): domain Bacteria; phylum Eisenbacteria; class RBG-16-71-46; order CAVPCR01; family CAVPCR01; genus CAVPCR01. Next base: position 2,252,092 of record CAWGMA010000001.1, read on the forward strand.
CGAGATCGCTCGCGCGCTCTCGATCGCCGACCCCGCCGAGGTCATCGTCTACTGCCCGAAGAAGGCCATGCAGCTCAAGGAAGCCCGGGTCCTGGTGCGCCGCGCCGGGCGCCCCCTGGCCGCGCTCGCCGACCATGCCGACGAGCTGCCGATGCTGGGGCAGATGCTGCGCGATTACCGCTACCTGTGGAAGCTCTACGTCTTCATTCCGCCGCGCGAGCGCGCCGGCATGGAGGCCGCGGGACGCACGGCGGAGGCGGTGTTGCGGCAGGCCTTCCCCACGCTCAGGAACGGCTACCGGCCGTAGGGGCCAGCGCCGGCCATCAGCTGTCGCGGATGCCCTGGATGCGCTTGATGCCCCGCATCGCCTCGGCGGCGGCCGGGGTCCGCGGCGCCAGGAGCACGACGCGGTTGTAGAGATCGAGCGCCTCCTGCGGCTTGCCGCCGGCCTCGTAGACCCGGGCGAAGCGTGCGGTGTCTGTGGCGAGCGATGCCACGCGTTCTTCGACCTGACCGGTGTAGGGGGTCTCGGGCCATTCCCGGAGGAAGCGCCCGCCCACCTCGAGCGAATCGAGGTCCGCCACCAGCGCCCGCATCCGCACCCGCGCGTGCTGGGCGATCGCCGTGTCCGGGGGTGCATCGACGATCGCGTAGCAGACCGCGGGGTCGGTGACATCGTCGAGGGCGCGCAGAAGCTCCTCGTGTCCCTCGTCGTGCAGGGAGTCGGCCGCGGCGTCGTGGGCGAGCACGGCCAGCAACGGAGCTGCAGCGTTGGCCCGCCCGAGATGGAGATAGCGGCGAGCCAGCGCCAGACGCACCCCGGGAGCCCGGTCATGGTCGGCGTAGTTCTCGAGGAAGATCTCGAGCGTCTCGTTGGAAGCGGCTCCCGGCGAATCGATCACGCGCAGAACGACCGGGAGGTTCTCGTCCAGATCGATCGTGACGAGCTTCCTCTCACCGCGCAGCGAATCGAGCGCTTCGTCATCGACGCCGGCCGCCGTGAGTCGCGCGATCGCCGAGTCGGCCTCGACCTGGACCGCGCGCAGGCGCTGGGCGACCACCGGCTTGTGGCGCTCGTGGGTGAGCCGGAAGCGCACGAGCTCGAGCTCGATCTCGGCCTCGGCGCCCTGTCCCGGCCCGGCCCGGGCGGCCGCGCGAAAGAGCAGATTGGCGGTGGCGCCGTCGTGGCGGCGGGCCTCATCGACCAGCGTGGCCTGAGCGCGCAACCGATAGTTGGCGACGCTGGCTGAATCCGGGGCGCTCAGGCGCGGCCCCACGCGCGCGCGCGCCGCCGTGGCGCGGTCGGTGAAGTAGGGATGCGTGCGCCAGTAGCCGTACTCGGTGTCCTCGTAGATGCGCTGGTGGAGCGTTTCGAGCAGCTCGACGCTGCCGGCCGGATCGTAGCCAGCGCGGGTGGCCAGCCGGTAGCCGACCTCGTCGGCTTCGGTCTCGAGCTTGCGCGAGAACCCGCGCAGGAAGAGCTCGCGGAACACCGAGCTGAAGATCGCCGAGCCCTGGAGCGCGGCCTGGGCTCCGGAGACGCTCACCTGCTCGACGCCGTAGTCATCGGTGGTGCGGGTGGCCGTGCCGCCCCCGACCCGGCTCGCTCCGATGGCGAGACCGACCATGGCCGCCGTCTGGAGGAGCGAGGTGATCGCGCTCCAGGTGCCCATGCGCGCCGAGTGGCGGTTGCGCACGTGCGTGATCTCGTGGCCCAGCAGATAAGCGACCGCGTCATCGCTGATCTCGGTGTCGAGGAGCCCCTGGGTGATGAAGACGAAGCCTCCGGGTACCGCGAAGGCGTTGGGGACATCCATGGGGACGACATAGAAGGTGAGGACCGTGACCGGATCGTCGGCGGCCAGGGCGACCCGCGATCCGATGTCGTAGATGCGCTTGATCTCCGCCTGGTCGTCGCTGATCCCGACCTCGCGGGCGACGGCGAGCGCCACCTCGAGGCCGAGATCGAAATCGCCGCGATCGATACGAATCGGGCTGACCTGAGGCGTCGCGTCGGCGCGAGCCTGGGGGATGACCCCGGATACGGGGAGAAAGAGGCCCTCGAGCACGGCGAGGAGGAGGACCAGCACTCGCCTGGGGCCGGACGGGATCTTCATCATGCGATCATACCCGACACCACGGCCCGGCGTTCCAGCCCGGGGCGGGGCCGGCGGCCTCCCCGACCCCGGGCCGGCCTGCCCGCACGCCCCCGCTCGTGCTAAGCTCGCGCCCATGAGCCAAATCGACACTCCAGCTCCTGCGCCGACGCCGGCGCGAACGATGGCCAGCACCGACCAGCCGGATCCCTTCGACTTCTATGACATCGCCGAGACCTTGACCGTTGAGGAGCGCCTCGTCCGGCAGACGGTGCGCGACCTGGTCGAGCGCGAGGTGATGCCGACCATCGAGGATCACTTCCGGGACGGGACCTTCCCCCGGGACCTGGTCCCCGTTCTCGCCCGGAACGGGCTCCTCGGGGCCACCGTTCCGGAGGAGTACGGCGGCGCCGGGCTCGGACCGGTCGCCAACGGGCTCATCATGCTCGAGCTCGAGCGCGGCGACTCCGGCGTCCGGAGCTTCGCCTCGGTCCAGGGTTCGCTCGTCATGTATCCCATCCTGCGCTACGGCAGCGAGGAGCAGAAGCGGGAGTGGCTACCCCGGCTCGCCGCCGGCGAGGCGATCGGCTGCTACGGCCTCACCGAGCCCGACCACGGCTCCGACCCCGGCGGCATGGAGACTCGCGCCGAGCGGCGCGGGGACCGCTGGATCGTGAACGGGCGCAAGATGTGGATCACGAACGGCGGCATGGCCCAAGTCGCCGTGGTCTGGGCCAGGACCAGCGATGGCTTCCGCGGCTTCCTGATCGAGACCAGGACGCCCGGTTTCTCCACCGTCGACATGCACAACAAGTGGTCGCTGCGAGCCTCGGTCACCTCCGAGCTGATCCTCGAGGACGTCGAGATCCCCGACTCCGCCCGCCTGCCCGGAGCCAAGGGCCTCGGGGCTCCCCTCTCCTGCCTGAACCAGGCGCGCTACGGCATCAGCTGGGGCGCCATCGGCGCCGCCATCGCCTGCTACGAGACGGCGCGGCGGCATGCGCTCGAACGCACGCAGTTCGGCCAGCCGATCGGCGGCTTCCAGCTGGTCCAGGCGGCGCTCACCGACATGGCCACCGCCATCACGCAAGCGCAGCTCCTGTCGCTCCGGCTCGGGAGGCTGAAGGAGGCCGGGCGCGACCATGCCGCGCGGGTGTCGATGGCCAAGCGGCAGAACGTGGCCATGGCTCTCGACATCGCCCGTTCGGCGCGCGAGGTGCTCGGCGCCATCGGCATCACCGGTGAAGTGCCCATCATGCGTCACATGATGAACCTCGAATCGGTGAAGACGTATGAGGGCACGCATCAGATCCATACCCTCATCGTCGGCCAGGCGATCACCGGGATCGAGGCGTTCCGCTAGGCGAGCCCCGGGGAGCCGGCCCCGACGCCGAACCGTCAGGGCACCACGTTGACGATGGCGAGGGCGTTCTCGGCTTGCAGCGTGACGTAGGCCGTCGACGACGAGACGAACAGCACATCGGTGGGACCGAGCCCTACCGTGATCTCGTCGACCACGATCCGGCGATCGGTCTCGATGAGCGTGAGCGAATTGGATCCCGAGTTGGCGACCAGCACGTAGCGACCATCCGGGGAGACATCGAGACCGAGCGGCTCGGCACCCACCGGGATCTCGCGTTCGACGAGACCCGAGTCGAGCCCCACCACCAGCACGCGATTGTCGGCCGAGATGTACGCCGTGGACTCGTCGGGGTCGAGCGCGATGAAACTGGCGCCCGGGCGCGTGAGAATCGTGTCCACCACGGTGAACACCGAGGGGTTGAACTCGAGCGCGAACAGCTTGCCCCGGTCGTGACCGACCACGTAGGCGCGAGCGGGGAAACGCTCCTTGGTCATGATCAACCCGGCCGGGCGATCGTCGAGCACCAGGGTCCGCCGCGAGTAGTCGAAGTCCCGGTCGAAGAGGGCGATCAGACCCGGCTCGTAGGCGGTGGCGAGGAGAAAGCGACCGTCGGGAGAGGCGGCGACCAGGTTGGCCGTCTGCCCGACGATGACGGAGTCGATGACCGTGCCCTGACCGCGCAGATCCATGATCATGACGCTCGAACCGGCCACGTTGGCGGCGTAGAGCTCCTGCGAGCCCGGGGCGTAGGCGAGACCCAGCGTCGACTGGCCGACGTAGATGCTGCGCAGCACGCCGGCATCCGCCGCTCGCCGCACCGAGACCCAGCCGTACTTGAGGTCGCCGAGCACGAAGGTGCCGGGCACGGGGCCCGGCGCCAGGAGATTGGGGCTGTAGCCGACGTTCTCGACTCGCGCCGCGACCCGCAGCTCCGCCCGGCGCGCCGCGATCGGGCCCGGGGCCACGACCATCGTGACGGCGCTCACCACCAGGACCGCGACGATGAGGCGAGACAAGGATCGAGCGTTCATATGAGGGTCGGCCCGTCCCGGGAATGGGCCCGTCGCCCATCGCTCACGGGGCCCGACCACGGTAGACCATGGTGGACACGAGGGCAAGGCGGCCGCCCCGCGGGTTCGCGCGGCGTTGACGTCCGTGCATCATAACAATAGAATCCACCGCTACTTCAGACTTCAATCGAAAGACCCATGGTGAACACCCAAGACCCCGATGCCATCGCCGGCATGCTGGCGAGCCTGCACCCGCTCGAAGTCAAGACGCTCGGCGCGCTCGACGGCGAAGCCGAGCTGGGCGAGCAGGACCTCGCGGCGAAGGCGAATCTCGAGCCCGAACAGGTGCGGACGGCGGTGCAGTGGCTCCTCGCCAAGGAGCTCATCGCGGCGAGGACCACCGAGCAGTTCACCGAGGTCACGCTATCCGAGGTCGGTCACCGCCACGCCGAGCTCGGCGTCCCCGAGACCCGCATCCTCAAGCTCCTCGCTCCGGACCGGAGTCCGGAGAGCCCCGCGACCATGGCGAGCGTCACGGCGCATCCCGATCTGGCCGGCGAGGACGTCGCCGCCGCCTGCGGCGCGCTCAAGAAGCTGGGCGCGATCGATATCGGCCGCGGCGGAGCTCTCGTCGCCGCCGCTCCGGAGAAGGCCCAGGCCTATGCCGCCCTCGAGGCCCTCATCGGCCGGATCGCCAGGAGCCCGGGCACGGTCCGCCTCGATGAGCTACCCGCGGCGGATCGCACCCTGGTCGAGGACAACGCGCGCAAGCGCGGCAAGGGTCGCGGCGCCTTCCGCCTCGCCGATCGCGAGCGCTCGCGCTACGAGCTCACTCGATCCGGCGCTGCCGCTGCGGCCGCTCTCCGCGCCGCCGATCTCTCGGGAGACGAGGTGTCCTCGCTCACCGCCGACATGCTCCGGGATGGCAAGTGGCGCCGGCTCCGCTTCCGCCGCTACAACCTCGCGCTCAAGCCGTCGCGCGTCCTCATCGGACGGCGCCACCCCTACGCCGAGTTCCTGGACCAGGTGCGGGAGAAGTTCGTCGCGCTGGGCTTCGCGGAGATGCGGGGCGATCTCGTCGAGAACGAGTTCTGGAACATGGACGCGCTGTTCATGCCGCAGTTCCACTCGGCGCGCGACATCCACGACGTCTACTACGTCAAGCAGCCGACGCATGCCCGCGCGATCGAGGAGCCCTTCGGCCGGCAGGTGGCGGCGGCGCACGAGTCGGGAGGAACGACGGGAAGCCGCGGCTGGCGCTATCCCTTCGATTTCGAGCGCGCCAAGCGCCTCGTGCTGCGCAGCCAGGGCACGGCGCTCTCGGCGCGCACGCTGGCCGGGACCCCGAACATCCCCGGCAAGTACTTCGCCATCGCGCGGTGCTTCCGCTACGACCAGGTGGATGCCACCCACGCCTCGGACTTCTTCCAGGTCGAGGGCATCGTCCTCGGCGAGCGGATCAATTTCCGACACCTGCTCGGCCTGCTCACGCTCTTCGCCGCGGAGGTGGCCGGGGCCAGGGAGATCCGCTTCGCGCCCGCCTACTTCCCGTTCACCGAGCCCTCGGTCGAGCTCCACACCAATCACCCGGTGCTCGGCTGGATGGAGCTCGGAGGCGCCGGGATCTTCCGGCCGGAGCTGACCGCCGCGCTCGGCGTCGACGTCCCCGTCCTCGCCTGGGGACTCGGGCTCGATCGCATGGCGATGACCGCGCTTGGCCTCAACGACATCCGGCAACTGTTCACGACCGATCTCGAGTTCATGCGTACCCGGCGTCAAGAGGCGCCATAACAGGATCCCATGCCGACCATCGTCGTCATCAAGCGAGACCTGGAGGAGCTCCTCGGCGCGCCGTTCGAGCTCGACGCCCTGGAGCGCGAGCTCGAGCTCGCCAAGGGCGAGATCAAGGGCTACGACCCGGTGAGCGACGAGATCAAGGTCGAGCTCAACGACACCAATCGCCCCGATCTGTGGTCACCCGAGGGACTCGCCCGCACGCTCCAGCTGGCCCGGGGCGGAGCGGCGCGCGACTACGGGTTCCCGGAGCCCGCGGCCAGCGAGGGCGATCGCCCCGAGATCCACGTCGACGCCGCGCTCGAGTCGATCCGACCCTTCGTCGCCGGATTCCTGGCCTCCGGCCCGCCCCTCGGCGACCCCGAGCTCAGGAGCCTCATCCAGTCGCAGGAGAAGCTCGCCGAGAACTTCGGCCAGAAGCGGCGCGCGGTCGCCATCGGCGTCTATCGCGCCGGTGCCATCCGCTTCCCCATCCACTACCGGGCGGCCGACCCCGCAACCGAGCGCTACGTGCCGCTGGGGCACGCGGAGCCGCTCACCCTCACCGCCATCCTCGACGAGCATGTCAAGGGCCAGGAGTACGGGCATCTGCTCCGCGGCCAGCCGCGCTTCCCGCTCCTCGTCGACAGCGCCGGCGAGGTGCTGTCGATGCCCCCCATCGTCAACAGCCACTCCCTCGGTGCGGTGGCCGTGGGCGACTCGCACCTCTTCGTCGAGGTCACCGGGCACGATCTGCGATCGCTCTTCCTCGCCCTGAACATCGCCGCCTGCGACCTCGCCGATCGCGGGGCGAAGATCGAGCCGGTGAGGGTGGTCTACCCCTACGACACGCCCTACGGGCGACGGGTGACGACTCCTTGCGACTTCGCCGGAACGACCGTGGTCCCGCTCCCGCTGATGGCTCGGCTCCTGGGCGAGAACCTGCCGGCGGCCGAGATCACGTCTCATCTCGGCCGCATGGGCTATCGCGATGTGAAGGCCGAGGACCGAGACGGCGCCGGCGCGATCACCGCGACCCCTCCCCTCTACCGCGACGACATCCTGCATCCGGTGGATGTCGTCGAGGACATCGCCATCGCACGGGGCTACAACTCGTTCGCTCCCATTCTGCCCGAGGAGTTCACCGTCGGTCGCCTCTCACCGGAGGAAGAGCTGGCGCATCGCATCGGCGATCTCATGATCGGCGCCGGCTACCAGCAGGTGGTCTCGAACATCCTCTCCTCCCGCGAGGTCCTCGTCGATCGCATGAACCGCACCGAGGGTCCGGGGCTCGTCGAGATCGACAACGTGATGTCGGCCAACTACTCGGTGCTCCGCGACTCGGTCGTGCCGTCACTGCTCCAGGTCGAGGCCGTGAGCTCGAAGGCGCTCTATCCGCATCGCATGTTCGAGGTCGGCGAGTGCGCCGTGGTCGACCCGGCCACGATTCTCGGCACCCGCACCCGGCTCCTGGCGAGCGCTCTCCTCGCGCATCCCGCCGCCACCTTCTCCGAGCTGCACTCGACGCTCGACACCGTGCTCTTCTATCTCGCCCGCGACTACGAGCTCGAGCCGATCGCTCACCCCTCCTGCATCGAGGGCCGGGCCGGACGCATCCGTATCGCCGGGCGCGACGCGGGCTGGATCGGCGAGCTCTCGCCGGCCTGTCTCGAGCGCTGGGGCATCGGCGTGCCGGCGAGCGCGTTCGAGCTCGATCTGAACCTCCTTCTCAATAACAGCAACAACAGCGACGGCTGACCTGGAAGCTTGCCGGGGCGGATGATCGGCGCGATAATGAGGCCGGTCCCGACACCAAGGGAGGGTCCGCCATGCCCCGACCTCCGCTCCCCGTCCTCATCGGTGTCGCCCTGGCCGCCCTCTTCGCGGCCCCCGCGCTCGCCCAGGACATGCTGCCTCTGACCCCGGTCATCGGCCTCAGCCCGGCCCAGCTCGACTTCGATCCCTGCCTCGATCCCGGTCAGTGCCAGCAGCTATCGTTCGAGCTGTTCAACGACGTCAACGATCCGCAATCCATCCTCGAGATCACCGCGGTGGATCTCGCCGCCGCGCAGTTCGCCATGATCGACGGCCCGCCGGCGCCGCTCTCGATTCCGGGCGACGGCACGCGGGTGCTCTACACCGTGCTCTTCTGCCCCAACGGCTACCCGGCGGCCGGGGTGGTGATCGTGCTCGCGCAGAACGCCCCCAACTCCCCGTCGCTCGTCAGGCTGTCGGGCGACGGCGACTTCCCGCCGGTCTGCGATGCCGGCGGTCCCTATCACGCCATCCGCGGCGCCCCGCTGACCCTGAGCGGGCGCGGCTCCATCGACCCGGACACGGGCCCCGGGATCGTGTCCTATCGCTGGGACTTCGGCGATGGCACGACCGGCACCGGCGTCGAGGTGCAGCACATCTACACCGCCACCGGCACCTACGTGGTCGAGCTCGAGATCGAGGATGCCTGCCGCAACACGGCGACCTGCTCGACGACGGTCGAAGTCGGCCTCGGCAACGCCTTCCCGGTCTGCGACGCCGGAGGTCCCTACTCGGGGCTCATCAACGAGTTCATCCAGTTCGACGGCACCGGATCCTACGACCCCGACGGGGTCATCACGGCCTACCGCTGGGACTTCGGGGACGGACGCACCGGCTTCGGGCCAACGCCGACGCATGCTTACACGGTTCCCGGCATCTACTCGGTGGTGCTGCGCGTGACCGACAATCAGAACGCCGCCTCCACCTGCTTCACCCACGCGGAGGTGTTCGCGGTGAACGTGCCGCCGATCTGCGATGCCGGCGGGCCCTACCTCTCGCGCGTCGGTCTCAGCATCCGCTTCGACGGCTCGGGATCGAGCGACCCGGACGGCTTCATCGCGCGGTACGACTGGCAGTTCGGCGACGGCACGACAGGCAACGGCACCATGCCGACGCATGCCTATACCGCTCCTGGAACCTACGTGGTGGAGCTCTGCGTGACCGACGACCGGGGTGATCAGACCTGCTGCGAAACCCAGGCGGAGATCCTGTCCGGCTCGACCCCGCTCACTCCGGTGATCGGCGTCACACCCGAGGTGCTCGACTTCGGGGGCTGCGTCCTCGTCGGTGAATCCCGCGATCTCGACATCGCGATCTACAACGATATCTTCGACCCCGAGTCCATCCTCGACCTGACCGGCATCACGGTCGAGGGCGAAGGTTACAGCCTCGCCGGTGGACCGCCGCCTCCCGTCGCGCTTCCCGGGGACGGCACGAGCCGCGCCACCTACACGGTGCGTTTCGCGCCCAGCGGAGCGGAACCGCAGATCGGCTCGCTCACGCTGACGGCGCCGGGTGCCACCAACACGCCGCGCGTGGTTCCCCTCACCGGGGCCGGCAACTTCGCGCCCATCTGCGACGCCGGCGGCCCCTATCCGGGTGTCACCGGCACGCCGATCCAGTTCAACGGCACCGCCTCCTCCGACCCGGAAGGCGCCATCGTCCTCTACCACTGGAGCTTCGGGGACGGCGCGACGGCAACCGGCCCCACGCCCACGCATACCTACACCGTGCACGGCACCTACACGGTCACGCTCACCCTCACCGACGCCTGCGGGGTCATGACCTCGTGTACGGCGACCGCGGAGATCCTGGCGACGCCGGTGTGTGATGCGGGCGGACCCTACTACGGCGTGCCCGGCATCCCCGTCCAGTTCGACGGCACCGGATCCCATGACCCCGACGGCACGATCGTGCTCTACCTGTGGGACTTCGGCGACGGATCGACCGGCACGGGCCCCACCCCGGTCCACAACTACCCCGATCCCTCGAGCTACGACGTCACGCTCGCCGTGACCGACAACGATGGGTTCACGAGCGAGTGCCTCACGTTCGTCGATACCGGGGCGGTCCCGGTCGCGAGCGTCGACTCGCTGGCCGCCGCCGTTCGCGACCGGTCGGTCGAGCTCACCTGGATGGCACGGCAGGCGGGAGATCTCCTCGGCTTCGCCATCCGGCGCGGGTCCTTGAGCCAGGGCGAGCCACCGGGGCCGCTCCCGGATCTCGTCTTCGACCTCGATGGCGACGGCCACTTCCGCTTCGTGGATCGCGATGTCGCGGCGGCGCAGCGTTACCTGTATCAGCTGATCGCCGTGGCCCGCGATGGGGAGCGGGAGCAGGTCGCCGAGATCCTGGTCACGGTTCCGGCCCTCTCCCTCGCGCTGCACGCGCCGCATCCGAACCCGACCGAGCGCGCCGTGGCCTTCGGCTGCGACCTGCCGCGCCCGGGGCACGCCCGCGTCCGGATCATCGACGCGAGCGGCCGCGTGGTCGTGACGCTCCTGGACCGGGGCCTGGGCGCAGGAAGCTACCCCCTGGCCTGGAATGGCCTCGACGCTGCGGGCCGGCCAGCTCCGGCCGGGGTCTACTTCGTCGCGCTGGAGATGGGGGTCGACAGGCGCTGGCAGAAGATCGTGCTGAGCCCGTAACACAAGGAGAAACTGGCGGTTAGGAGTTCATACCGGGATGCCGCGGGAGCCCACCGAAGCACTGGCGGCGGCTGCCCGGACCGTGTAAAATAGTACATGGCCGTTCGTTGGCCTTTCTATCCGGCCTCGCCAAGCGGGTCCCCATGTCCGGCCCGCCCAACACGGGCTCTGCCCTGCAAGCTGAACCACGATCCAATAGACCACGACCGGAGGCGATACACGTATGCGTTCCAATAACCGAGTTCTCGGCGCCGTGATCGGCATCACCATGCTCCTGGCCACCGCACTCGCCGGCCAGGCAGCGGCGCAGGTCTTCGATGACACCCTCATCCCCTTGAGCCCGGTGATCGGCGTCAACCCGACGAGCCTCGACTTCGGCGAGTGCACGCTCCTCGGCCAGTGCACCGACCTCGACATCCAGGTCTTCAACGACGTCGCCGACCCGACCTCGATCCTCGAGCTCACGGACTTCGACGTCACCGGCAGCGGGTTCTTCACCCTGCAGGCCGGCCCGACGCTCCCGATCTCGCTCCCCGGTGACGGCCAGACCGTGGCCACCTTCACCGTGCGCTTCTGCCCCACGAACATCCAGGCGGCCACCGGCACGGCGACCGCGACCGCCTCGAACGCGACCAACTCGCCGCTCGAGGTCCCGCTCGCGGGCACCGGCAACAACGCTCCGCTCTGCGATGCGGGCGGTCCCTACACCGGCACCGCCGGTCAGCCCGTCGCCTTCGACGGCTCGGGCTCGAGCGATCCGGGCGGCACGATCACGGCGTACGACTGGGACTTCGGTGACGGCTCGACCGGCAGCGGCGCGACCCCGTCCCACACCTATGCCGCGGCCGGCAACTACACCGCCACCCTGACCCTGACCGACAACTGCGGCGCCACCTCGACCTGCGAGGCGTCGGTCACGATCACCATGCCGGACAACTTGCCTCCGGTCTGCGATGCGGGCGGTCCCTATGCCGGACCGACCAACTCGCCGATCCAGTTCGACGGCACCGGCTCGAACGACCCGGACGGCACCATCGTCCTCTACGAGTGGGACTTCGGTGACGGCTCGACGGGTAGCGGCGCCACGCCGACGCACACCTACACGCAGATGGGCCTCTACAACGTTCAGCTCTGCGTGACCGACGACCGCCAGGCGCGCGTCTGCTGCGATACGACCGCCGAGATCGGCGCCACTCCGGTCGAGCCTGCGACCTGGGGGCAGATCAAGTCGCACTACAACGACTAGGCGTTCGAGCTCGCTCGAGGACATGGTGGGCGGGCGGCAGCGTGAGCCGCCGCCCGCGCCGCACTCGCTCACTCCGGTCGGAGTAGCTCGAGGACAAGGGCATGGAGGGGGCCGTTGGTGGCAACGGCCCCCTCTTCGTATATGGAGTCGGATCCTCCGATCGAGGTGAGCCGCCCGCCGGCCTCCTCGATGAGGAGCTTCGGCGCGGCGAGGTCCCACGGTGCCGCCTGGGCATCGAGCATGGCCTCGGCCTTTCCTGCCGCGACCAGCACATAGCCGTAGTAATCCCCGAATCCTCGATCTCGACCGGCCTGGCGCAGGAGCCGGTTCAGTCCGCCGGCGCCACCCACACCGCGCCGCACGAACTCACCGGCGCTCGAGTGCACGACCAGCGCCGCCGATAGATCGGCGACCCCGGACACCTTGATCGGCTCGCCATTGAGGAAGGCGCCGCCTCCCGCGAGCGCCCACGCCATCTCCTCGAGCATCGGGTTGTAGGCCGCCGCCGCCACGATGCGTCCCTCTTCCTCGAGCGCCACCAGCGCACCGAAGAAGGGAATGCCGCGGATGAAGTTGGCGGTCCCGTCGATCGGATCGATGATCCAGCGCGCGCTCTTCGTTCCTTCCTCCCCGAATTCCTCGCCCAGAAAACCATGACCGGGAAAGCGCTCCGCGATCACGGCGCGGGCCGCACGCTCGGACTCGCGATCGGCAATGGTCACCGGCGAGCGCGAGGCGCCACTCACCTTCCACTCGACCGCGACCCCGGTCGCAAAGTAACTCCTCGCCACGCCGCCTGCCGCGCGGGCCGCGGCAACGGCCGTATCGAGCCGCGGGTCCACCTTGCCATCGACCATCGCCGGTCGCATTGCATCGTCCATTTGCCGCGTTCTCCTCTCCAGGGTAGCTCCTCGTTGCCTCGCGTCCTGCCTCTTGCTAGACTGCTCGCTCGCAGCAAAGGGAAGGGCCGGCCACTTCAGGCACATCAATCTCATAACATGAACCGATTCCGAGAGCGAGGCCAGCAAACTTGGTAACCCAGCATCGCCCGGTGGAGTCGCTCCTCGTCCGCGCCCGCGAACTTGGCATTCCCACCGAGCTCGCCCGCACCATCCAGGAGCGCGCTCACCACTACGCCCGGACCATGGAACTCGCGCCCGAGACGGCCGAGTCTCGCTTCTTCTCCGCGGCGGTGGCGGCGCGCGAGGGGAACGGAGCCACCGACCTCCTCGCGGCTGAAGCCGTTCTGCGCGAGATCGATCTCCGGGTCAACGATGTGAATCCGGAGCTCAACGTTCCCGGATCGGCGCGGATCGGGATCTTCGGCTGGGGCCTCGTCGGGCCGCAGGTGTCGACCATCGATGAGTTCAAGGCCAAGGTGTCACAAGGCGGCACCTGGCTCGAGCCGTTCAACGGCTTCGGCCGCGACAACTTCGTGGCCGGCATCCCACGTTTCGACTTCTCCGTTTACAAGCCCTGGATCGACGAACGGTTCGAGGCCTCCCGCTACGCCCAGATCGAGAAGAAGCTCGGCATCAACGTCAAGTTCGCCATCGGCGCTTTCATCCAGGCGCTGGGGCAGAATCCGGGAATGGAGCAGACGCTCATCGATCTCGGACTGGATGCCCACATCTATGTCGGCACCGGAGTCGGCGACATCCCGACCATGTACCGGATCAACGTCGACTACTACAAGGCCCAGCGCCGCTGGAACCGGTACTGGGCCGCGCCGGCGCGCTGCCGGGCGTTGAGCGATTTTCTCGCTCTCGGGCCGGACGAGCGGGCGCGCTATCGCGACGAGCACGGTGTCCCGCCCGAGCCGGAAACGGCGGCCGAGCGCGCGGCGGACTCGAGTGCAGCGAGCGGCCGCGACGAAACCTATGTCGAAGAGGTCCGGGAAGCCGCCCGCGACGCCTGGGAGGCGTACTGGGCGCCGCGCTCGGAGCTCTTGGCGGAGTACCTCGAGGAGTCGGCCCGGCTTCACGACGTGAACATCCAGGGCGATATCGAGAAGGACAAGGTCCGCGTCATCAAGAAGCGTTTACAGGAACTGAAGAAGCTCAACGAGAAGTGGGGCGTGCCGCCCGAGCCCTGGGCCTCGGTGTCGTCCAATCGCATCTGGAACATCGACAATGTGCCTGCGGCTCAGATCGCGATGCTCGGCCGTATCCACGGACCGAGCTTCGCTCCGATCGGCGCCTGTTCCGGTTTCGACATCGCGCTCGATCTCGCCACGAGCGCCATCCGCGACAATCGCGCCAAGGCGGTCGTCGTCGGCATGGTCGACCCGCCGCCGCATCCCCTCCTCGTCGGCGCCTTCTATGATGCGCGCGTGATCGCCTGCGATGGCAAGGCCTCCCTACCGCTGACCGGTTTGCGCGGCACGCATGTCTCGGGCGGCGCCCTCATCTGGATCATCGGCGATCTCGACACCATGCTCGCGAGGGGACATCGGCCGCTCGGTTGCGAGATCGTCGCCAGCGGCAGCTCCTCCGACGCCTTCCATATCATCACCCCCTCGAAGACCGGTCCCCAGCTCGCGATCAAGAAGGCGATCGAGCGCGCCCGGATTCGCCCCGAGGAGATCGACACCTGGGATCTTCACGCGACCGCGACTCCAGGCGACTGGAGCGAGGTCGAGAACACGGTGGAGATCATCGGCACCCGGCCGGCGCTCACCGCCAAGAAGGGTGTTTTCGGGCACGGGATGTCGGTGGGAGGCGGCTGGGAGCTCACCGCCCAGCACCTGGCCATGTCCCAGGGCGTCCTCCATTCCTGCGGCATTCCTGAAGCGGAGCTCAATCCGGCGATCACCGAGCTGGCGACGAACATCGTCGCCGACCGGTCGCAAGTGTTCAGCGGCACGATCGGCGGTAAGATCAACATGGGCATCGGCGGGATCAATGGAGTCGTGATATCGAAGGTCTGGGAATTCGATCCCAGTGTGGAGCAGATGGCCGCGATCCTCGGAGTCGAGCCCGCTGAGATCAGGCGCCGGATCGATCACGGAGAGATCACCGGCTACACGGACGAGCACGGCATCGCGCGGGTGGCCTACGCCGACTACCGGCGGCTCGCCGGTGAACCCTAGCGAGGAGCCGAAACCATGCCTAGCTACGATTACAAGTGCGAGAACTGCAACAAGAAGTTCACGATCACTTGCACCATCAGCGAACACGAGTCGAAGCGGATCACCTGTCCCAAGTGCAAGTCGCGCAAGGTCAAGCAGCAGGTGAGTTCGTTCTTCGCGGTGACGAGTCACAAGGCCTGACGGAACGCCGGCCCGGCGCCGCGACGAGGCGCGGGTCCCAGGCGGGGTGGGGAGGATGAGGATGGCGATCCTCGGCCTCGGGGTCGACCTGGTCGAGGTGGCGCGGTTCGAGCGAGAAGAAGCGCGCCACGGACCGGGTTTCCTTCAAGCCGTCTTTTCTCCGGCCGAGATCGCTCGCTGCGGCCGCCGTCCTGATCCCCCGCGAGCCTGGGCGACCCACTTCGCCGCCAAGGAGGCCGTGCTCAAGGCGCTCGGCACCGGACTCACGGGCCGCCTGTCCTGGCACGACATCGAGATCGACCTGGCCGGCGCCATTCCCCTGGTCGCCCTCGGCGGAGAGGCCTCTCGCCTCGCCGCCACGATGGGGGCCGCCGGGGTCGAACTCACCATCACCCGGACGGCCGCGCATGCAGCAGTCATGGCGGTCCTCGTCGGTGGGCAGGCCACAACCCATCCCGCGGGCCCGGATCACAGTGTTGAGGAGAGCATATGAAGGACTTCGACTACGACCGACTGCGGCGCGAGATCCACTGGGACGTCGCCAGGAAGGAGCTCGGCCTCGCCGATGGCGATCCGATCAACATCGCTCACATGTGCATCGATCGCCACGTCGCGGCCGGTCGCGGCGACAAGCTCGCGCTCATCCACGAGAACCACGACGGCTCGCTCCGCAACTACACCTATCGCGATGTCATGGAGCTCGCGAACGGATGGGCCCGATCTTCTCGCGCGCGAGGGCGTCGCGCCCCTCGACCGCGTCTGCGTCTTCCTCGACCGCGTGCCGGAGCTCTACATCGGCTTCATCGGCATCCTGAAGACCGGCGCGGTCGTCCAGCCGCTGTTCTCGGCTTTCGGCGAGGAGGCGCTTCATTCCAGCGCACGGAGGACAGCCGGGCGGTCGCCGTCATCACCCAGCGCAAGCACCTCGGGCAAGGTGCGCAAGGTCCGCGAGCAGCTGCCCGACACTGAAGACGGTCATCGTCATCGACCACGACGCCGGGAAGCGCGACCGCTCCGCGAGGGCGAGATCGCCTTCGATGATGGCCATCGAGCCGCGCCGCCGAGTTCCCGGTCGCGAGGACGCATGCCGAGAGCCCGAGCGTCCTGCACTACACGAGCGGCACCACCGGCAAGCCCAAGGGCGCGCTGCACGTCCACGTCGAGCATCTTCGCGCAGTACCTGACGACGAAGGTCGTCCTCGACCTCCGGGACGACGACATCTACTGGTGCACGGCCGATCCCGGCTGGGTCACCGGCACGAGCTACGGCATCATCGGGCCGTGGGCCCTCGGCGTGACCCAGGTCGTGCTCGACGCCGGGTTCTCGAGCGAGCGCTGGTACCAGACGATGGCAGAAGCACAAGGTCACCGTCTGGTACACGGCGCCGACCGCGATCCGCATGCTGATGAAGGACGGCGTCGAGCTGGTCCAGCAGCACGACCTCGAGCGCCTGCGCCACATGTGCAGCGTCGGCGAGCCGCTGAACCCCGAGGCGGTGCTCTGGGGCCGCGAGGCCTTCGGCCTCGACTTCCACGACACGTTCTGGCAGACCGAGACCGGCGCGATCATGATCACCAACCTGCCCGGGCATGCCGGTCAAGCCGGGCAGCATGGGACGGCCCTTCCCCGGCGCTCGAGGCGGCGGTGGTCGATCCAGACGACCGGCGAGCCGATCACGCGAGACCGGGCGGGTCGGCATGATCGCCATCCGCCCGCCGTGGCCCAGCATGATGCGGACCTACTGGAACAACACGGCCACCTACTACGAGCAAGTTCCTGAACGGCTGGTACATCTGCGGCGACCGGGCCAGCATCGACGCCGACGGCTACTTCTGGTTCTCGGGCCGCGACGACGACGTGATCAACACCGGCGGTCACCTGGTCGGGCCCGTTCGAGATCGAGAGCGCGCTGCTCGAGCACGAGGCCGTCGCCGAGTCGGCCGCCATCGGCAAGCCCGACCCGGTCAACATGGAGGTCGTCAAGGCCTTCGTCGCGCTGCAAGCCCGGGTTCGACGCCCGAGCGACGATCTCGAGCTCGAGATCATGAACTTCATCCGCAAGAAGCTCTCGCCGCTGGCCATGCCGCAGGAGATCGAGTTCGTCGACAAGCTGCCGAAGACGCGCAGCGGCAAGATCATGCGCCGCCTGCTGAAGGCCCAGGAGCTGGGGCGAGGAGATCGGCGACACGAGCACGCTGGAAGACGACTAACCGGGGTGGCCGCAAGCCACGCCGCAAAGGAGTGGACTCCATGGAAGAGATCATCCTCGAGTACATCCGCAACGAGTACATCGACGAGGACGAGGCCGACGACATCGAGCTCGACGAGAACACGCCGCTCATCTCGAGCGGGATCGTCGACAGCTTCAGCATGGTGAGCCTGAAGACGCTTCCTCGAGAAGAAGTACTCGATCACGATCCCGGACGACGAGGCCACGCCCGAGGCCTTCGACACGGTGACGAGCATCATCGCTCTGGTCCAGCGGTTCCAGAAGGAGAGGCTGAGGATGGCCTATCCGAGCGCGGTCAAGGCGGCCTACCAGTCGGATCTGGACATCGATCCGCGACCAGGGCCTCTTCAAGGAAGAGCGCTTCATCCACTCGCCGCAGTCGGCCGGAATCGAGGTCGAGTTCCCGCGCGGGCGCCGCGCCCAGGAAGGTGATCAACCTCTGCTCGAACAACTACCTGGGCCTCTCCAGCCACCCCGAGGTGGTCGCGGCCGCCCACGCGCGGCCTCGACGAGCGCGGCTACGGCATGTCCAGCGTCCGCTTCATCTGCGGCACCCAGGACATCCACCGCGAGCTCGAGCAGCAAGCTCACCGAGTTCCTCGGCACCGAGGACACGATCCTCTTCCCGAGCTGCATGGACGCCAACGCCGGCGTCTTCGAGGCGCATCCTCGGCCCCGAGGACGTCATGATCTCCGACCGGCTGGTGCACGCCAGCATCATCGACGGCATCCGCCTGTGCAAGGCCGAGCACGACACCTACAAGCACGCCAACATGGACCACCTCGAGCAGAAGCTCGAGGAGCACCAGGACAAGCGGATCACGGCTCATCATCACCGACGGCGTGTTCTCGCATGGACGGCGACCTCGCCCCGCTCGACCAGATCGTGCGCCCTGGCCGAGAAGTACGACGCCCTGGTCTTCGTCGACGACAGCCACGCCACCGGCTTCATCGGCAAGACCGGTCGCGGCACGCACGAGCACTTCGGCGTCATCGGCAAGATCGACATCATCACCACCACCCTCGGCAAGGCGCTGGGCGGCGCCCGCGGCGGCTGCGTCTCGGGCCGCAAGGAGATCGTCGAGCTCTGCCGGCAGCGGGCGCGGCCCTACCTCTTCCGCAACGCGGTGCGCCCCGCCCATCGTCTACGCCGCGATCAAGGTCCTCGACCTGCTCTCGGCGAGCACCGAGCGCCGCGACAAGCTCGGAGCAGAACACCGTCTTCTGGCGCAGCGGGCTGACCGAGGCCGGCTTCGTCATCAAGGAGGGCGAGAGCCCGATCGTCCCGATCATGCTCTTCAACGCCAAGCTCGCGCAGGACATGGCTCGCGCGATCTCTTCGCCGAGGGCATCTACGTCGATCGGCTTCTTCTTCCCGGTGGTGCCGGCAGGGGCAGGCGCGGATCCGCACCCAGCTCTCGGCCGACCACGACATCCCGATGCTCGAGCGGGCGCTCGCGGCCTTCAAGAAGGTCGGCGACAAGTACGGCATCCTCGGCCTCGACAAGAAGGGGATCATCGCGAAGTACGGGAACTAGGGAGTGTGGCGCGGCCACCCGGGCTCGCGCTAGACTCCCCACCCATGGAGCCATTCGAAAGCTACGCCGATGAGATCGTGGGCCGGGCCCGTGCGGCCGCCATCGCCTTCCGCCGCCTCGACCAGGAGGCGGTGGACCGCATCGTCGAGGCCGCCTTCCGCGCCGCGTTCAACGCGCGGCGCGAGCTGGCGGAGCTCGCCGCCGAGGAGACCGGGATCGGCGTTCTCGAGCACAAGGTGGTCAAGAACGCCTGGTCGAGCCTCCTCATCTACGAGCACATCCGGCTCCAGCGCACGGTCGGGATCCTCGCCAACGACCCCGATCGCGGCATCACCGAGGTGGCGCAGCCGATCGGTCCGGTGCTCGCGCTCACCCCGCTCACCAACCCGACCTCGACGATCATCTTCAAGATCCTGATCTGCTTGAAGACACGCAACCCGCTCATCGTGAGCCCGCATCGCGGCGCCCGCAAGTGCGGCCGCGAGACGGTGCGCGTCATGGCCGAGGCCGCCACCGCGGCCGGCGCGCCCGCGGATGCGGTGCAGGTCATGACCAAGGCGCAGATCGAGTACCTCGACGCCGTGATGCGCCACCGCAAGCTCGCGCTCATCCTCGCCACCGGCACCCAGGCCATGGTCCGCCGCGCGCAGATGTCCGGGACACCCACGCTCGGCGTCGGCCCGGGGAACGTCCCCGTCTATGTCCATCACTCCGCCGACATCCCCTACGCCTCGCGCATGATCGTGCACTCGAAAACCTTCGATAATGGCACGGTATGCGCGAGCGAGCAGGCGCTCGTCGTCGAGCCCGATGTCGATCCTGAGATGCGCCGGCTCCTCGCGGAGCGCGGCGCCTACTTCTGCAACGAGGAAGAGATGCGGGCGCTGGGGCCGGTCTGCTTCGACCGCGAGAACCAGGTCATGCGCACCGATGTCGTCGGGCGGCCGGCGCGCTACGTCGCCGAGAAGGCGGGGTTCTCGGTGCCCGAATCGACCCGCCTCCTCGTCGCCGAACCCGGCGGCGTCGGCCTCGATCATCCGCTCTCGTTCGAGATCCTGGCCCCGGTCCTCGCCTACTACCGCGTGCCCGACTACGCGACCGCCCTCGAGGTCTGCCGCGCCGTGACGCACCTGGGAGGCATCGGACACACCGTCGGCGTCTACTGCAACGACGACCGCGTGGTCAACGACTTCGCCGGCATGGATGCGGCCCGCATCCTCGTCAACACGCCCACCACCGAGGGCGCCCTCGGCGGCATCTACAATCATCCGCCGCCCTCGCTCACGCTCGCCTGCGGACCGGGCGCGGGCAACGTCACCACCGACAACATCTCGATCAACCATCTCCTGAGCATCCATCGCGTGGCGCGCATGCGAAAGAACGAGCGCTGGCTCTCGATCCCGCGCCAGACCTGGATGGATCCGGCGGTCGGCGCCGACGAGATCCGCACCCTCTACAACAAGAACTACTAGGCCCGGCCCCCAGGGAGTAGAATGGTGGTTGAAGGAGGGATGAGCCATGCCTCGTCCAGCACTTCCCACCGCCACCCTCGTCGCTTCCTCGCTCCTCCTCGCGGCCGGCGCGACCACCGCCATCGCCCAGTGCATCGTCGAGGAGGCGTACGATCCCCCGTCCTTCACCAACGTCCATAACGCCGACAACACGGCGCAGTCCTTCACCCCGATCCGTTCGTTCCGCCTGGATGCCGTCGAGCTCGGCCTCTCCGCCGGCACGGAGGGCTGGGCGGTGATGGCCATCCAGGACGCACCGGTGTCACCCGGGATCATCTACGAATCGGCGCAGACCCAGGTCACCGCCTCGGGATTCGTGCGTTTCGACGTGCGGGACGTACCCGTCATGGCCGGAGTCACCTACTACATCACCCTGAGTGTGCAATACGCCAACATTCGCTGGCGCTGGGGCGAGGCCGACCCCTACCCCCGCGGTCGCGCCTACGTGAACGGCAATCCGCAGAACTACAATTTCCTCTTTCGCACCTGCAGTCCGAACGAGACCTACTGCGTCGTCCACGAAGCCTACGACCCGCCGGTCTGGACCGGCAACATCAACACCAGCCAGGGAGTCCTCGCCCAGTCGTTCACCTCGGCGCAGTCCTTCACCATCGACGGCGTCGAGCTCCTCCTCGACACGCTCACGCCGACGACCGTCACCGCCTACTTGCAGGATGGGCCCACGGACTCGCCCGGCTTGATCCATGCCATCGGCTACGCCAGCTTCTCGGGCCCCGGCTTCATCTACTTCGACCTGGCCCCGGTCCCCATCGTGCCGGGGACCACGTACTACCTGCGCATCGATGGCGCGGCGCGCTGGTTCTACGGCGAGCAGTTCCTCTACGAGGGCGGCCAGGCCTTCATCAACAACATCGTGTGGGTCAACGATTTCATCTTCCGCACCTGCTCCGAGCCCGTCCCCGTGGAGCCGGAGACCTGGGGCGCGATCAAGATGCGCTACCGCTCGCCATGATGCCGATCGGTTGCCCCATCGGCGGCCGCCGGAGGTAGGATGGCTGAGGGGGGGACGGCTCTGATACGAGCGCCGATCCCGGGCGGAGGGTCCGAAACTCGAGGTATTGCTCCGTTAAGGACCGTGAAGGGGGCAACGGGATGCATGCGTCTTCATCTCTAGCGAGCCAACGAGCCCGGCTCGCGCTGCTCGCGCTTGGGCTCGCCCTGACGATCGCCCGGCCGGCGCTCGCGGCAGCCGCCACTGAAATGCCGGTCCAGATCCGCTACGGGGAGCTGGATCGGCTGATCGCGACCCTGCCGCGCTCTACGCCGCCAGGCAAGGCGGAGGCCACCAAGGCGGGCGAGCTCTTCCAGGAGCTCCGCCGCCCGGGCTGGGATCTCCTCGCCCGAGCCGGGGCGCCCGCCCTGCCGATCCGCGCCGAGCAGGTCGTCCTGCCGGCGGGCATGACCGCCGCTGGCGTTCGCGCCGTGTCCCTCTCCGCGGTGCGGCTCCCCGCTCCCGAGCTGCCTCCCGCCCAGCCACCGGCGATCCTCGGCCTGGTCGGGTTCGATGTGCCGGAGCCCGGAGCGGTGCCGCCCGATCCGGCGATCTATGCGGGTCTCACCCCCTACCCCGGCGAGCTCGCTGTCTTCCGCGGGGCCGGGCACTTCGCCGATCTCTCGGTCGCCTCCTGCGAGGTGCACCCGATCCAGTACGACCCCACCACCCGTGAGCTCATCGTGCACACGGAGATCGCCCTCACCTTCGACCTCGTCCCTGATCCGGAAGCGGCGACGAAGCTCGCGACGACGCCCGAGCGCGAGATGAACCGCATCGCCCGCACGATCGCCCGCCGCACCATGCGCGGCGCCGAGGGGATCGCCGTCACCGAGAAGGGGCTCGCGACCGGGAGCGCGGGCGCGGTCGACCCCGAGGCCTACCAGTACGTGATCATCGCCACCGAGGGGCAGGCCGCGACCTACCGCGCGCTCGCCGAATGGAAGACGGCGAAGGGAGTCCCCGCCACGGTCGTCTCCACGCGCTGGATCCAGGAGAATCAGACCGGCCGCGACCTCCCCGAGAAGATGCGCAACTTCATCCGCCAGGCGGTCGCCGACTGGGGGACCTCCTATGTCCTCCTCGCCGGTGACGAGTGGCTCGTCCCCAGCCGTGTGAGCTGGGCCTTCGATTGCCAGGCCCGGCTGTTGCCGAACGAGAACGATCTCTATGCCGATCTCTACTACGCCGATCTCGACGGCAACTGGGATCGGAACCGCAACGGTATCTTCGGCGAGGTCTCGGACCAGGTCGACCTCTACCCCGACCTCCTCGTCGGACGGATGACCACGAGCGACGTCAACCAGGCCACCGCTCTCATCCAGAAGCTCATCCGCTACGACCAGCATCTCGACGCCGGGCAGGGGACCGAGACCCTCCTGTTCGCCGAGGTGCTGTGGCACGACCCCTATACCGACGGTGGCGTCGGCATGGACATGATCGCCGATCGCTACGCGGGGCTCTTCCCCGGCCCGGTCACGCGCCTCTACGAGACGCTGGGCAACGAGTCCGCGACCTCGGTCTTCAACGCCTTGAACCAGGGCCCGCTGCTCGCGAGCCACGACGGTCATGCCCTCTACGATGTCATGAGCTGCGGCAGCGGGTATCTCCGCAACCCCGATGTGGACCGCCTGAGAAACGGGGCGCGCGGCTTCGTCATGTTCTCGATCGGGTGCTGGGCGGCGGCCTTCGATCACGATTCGATCGCCGAACACTTCGTCAACAACACGAGCGGTGGCGCCATCGCCTTCGTCGGCAACTCGCGCTATGGCTGGGGTTCGCCGGGGAATCCGGGCTGGGGCTACTCGGACACCTTCGCCTCCGACTTCTGGGGCGCCCTCCTCGAGGAGGGGTTGACCGAGCTCGGGGCCGCCCTCATGTGGCCGAAGATCCTTCGCATCCCCTACTCGCAGGATCCGAACGTGTATCGCTGGCACCAGTACCAGGTGAACCTGCTCGGCGACCCCGAGATGACCTGCCACCTGGCCGAGGTGGCGGCGATGAACCTCGAGGCGCCGGCCGTGATCCCGGTCGGCCCGGGTGAGTTCACGGCGACCGTGAGCGACGCCGCGGGACCGGTCGCCGGCGCGCGACTCTGTCTCGCCGGAGATCAAGTCTACGCCGTGGGCACGAGCGACGAGACCGGACAGGTGACGTTCGCGGTCGACGTGCCGGCCGCGACCCCGCTCACCCTGACCGCCACCGCCCAGAATCACACCTTCGCCCAGGCGACGATCACCGCCGGTAACGCGCCTCACCTGGCGATCACGGGGGTGCGCATCGATGATGACGCCACCTTGCCCTCCAGCGGCAACGGCGACGGCGAGATCGCCCGCGGCGAGACGGTCGAGCTCTATCTCACCGTCGAGAATCGCGGCGGCGAGGACTGCCCCGAGCTCACGGGCACGCTGGTCGCCGAGGATCCGCACCTGGTGCTGATCGAGGACAGCGTTCAGTTTGGCGATGTGCCCGGAGGCGGCGCAGCGACGAATACGGTGCCCCTGGTCGTGCGCGTGGATGGGGATGGACCGTCCCAGGCGATCCATTTGCTCCCCATCCAGTTCAGCGACTCAGACGGCCATGGGCTCACAACGTCGATACCAATGGATGTCGTCGCTCCGGGCACTCGCCTCGGGGAGGTCACGGCGGCCGTGGTCGTCGGCAACGGCGATCGCGTGGTCGACCCCGGCGAGACGGTCGCCCTCACGATCAAGGTGGAGAACTCCGGGCGCGGCCAGTCCGCGCCGGTGAACGCGATCCTGCACGTCTCCTCGCCCGGCGCCCGCGTCACCCGCGCGACGGCGGCCACGGCGGGCGGCATCGGTCCCGGCGAGGCGGCCGAGCTCTACCCACCCTTCGAGGTCGTGATCGACGCCGCGTGCGCCATTCCGGCCTGCATCAGCTTCGAGGTCGAGCTGGATCAGGGCACGACGAAGGAGCGCGAGACCGCGCACCTGACGATCGGCGAGGCCGGGCTCCTGGCCGACATGGAGGACGAGGATGGCTGGACCTGCGAGGGTGAGGCCAACCTCTGGCATCGCACCGCCGACCGCGTGAACTCGGGCGAGGCGAGCTGGTACTGCGGGACGGCCGAGGGCCAGTATCCCAACAACGCCGAGTGCACGCTCGCGAGCCCCGAGTTCGTGGTGCCGCCCGACGCCGAGGTCGCGTTCTGGTGCTACTTCGACGTCACCACCTACGGCTCGGACGGCCTCTACCTCGAGGTGCGGGACGGCGATGAGTGGCGCGTCCTCTACTACATCGGCAGCGGCGGCGCGCTGGATCCGCTCCTGTTCATCAACCGGTGGGCCGAGCACAAGCTCCCGCTCGACCTCGAGCCAGGCACCCCGACCCAGGTCCGATTCCGCTTCAAGAGCGATGCGAGCGCGGTGGCCGAGGGCTTCTACGTCGACGATGTCACCGTGCGCGCCAAGAGCACGATCCCCATCGCCGCACCGGACCTCGGCGCGCCGCTGGCCCTGTTCGCGGCCTCGGCCAACCCGATCGAGAGCAGTGGGCTGTGGCGGGTGGCGCTGCCGGCGGCAGCATGGATCGAGGCCCGCCTCTTCGATGCCAACGGCCGGCTGGTGCGGGATCTGGCCGGCTTCGACGCCACGGCCGGCGTCCACGAGCTCCGCTGGGATGGCATCACCGATCGCGGCTTCGCGGCCCCCAACGGGATCTACTTCCTGCGCGTCGAGGCCGGCGGGCGGCAGACGATCCGCAAGGTGGTGAAGCTCCCGAACTGATCCCGCTAGGGCAGGAAGCGCTCGGGGTGCGCGAGCTTGCGCGGCAGGTACTCGTCGATCACGTAGTTGAGCCCGTGCTTGGCCAGCGCCTGCTGCTCGGCGCGCACCCCCATCTTGAGCATCTGCTCGATCGCCTTCTGCCACGGCTTGTGGTGCTGGATGAAGGGATCGTTCTTGAGCGCGTCCTTGGCCCGCTTGATGTCCACGTCCTTGAGCGGGTGCGTGGGCAGCTCGTAGTCGATGATGTCCTGCGGGCGTGACGCCGAGGAAGCGCGCCTGCGGCACGCAGAAGAACTCGTTCAGGTGGGCGGCGTTGCCCGAGCCCACCTTGAGCGTGCGGTAGATGTTGGAGTAGCCGTAGGGATCGCCGTCGACGAAGACGTAGACCGGGATCTTCTTCTCGTCGGCCAGGCGGCGGATGAAGCGGCGGCAGGCGCGGGTCGGCACGCCGCCCATCGAGATCAGGATGCAGTTCGGCGGTCTTCCAGTAGTTGTGCTTGACCAGGCGCTGGAACATGCCGGCGGTCTCGATGACGAGGATGAACTTGGCCTTGGTCTCGAACTGGAGGTGCTCGACCGAGATCGGGATCGAGTAGGCGCCGCGACCCGAACTTGCGTGCAGTCGATGCCGCAGCGCCTCGCCGGTGTCGCGGATCGCGGTCGATGACGACCAGCCGCCCGGCCACGTCGCCGCCCTTCTCCTCGGGGATGAAGCCGAGCTGCTCGCGGTTGACGCCGAACAGCGCCTCGACGTCGTCCATGACCGTGTCCGATTCGGGCTGCTCGTCGAAGCGCGCATCGCCCCAGTTCTTGCGAGACGTAGTAGGCCTCTCGCTTGGTGGCGATGTCGTCCGTCCTCGACCAGCTCCTTGGAGAGCGCCATCATGCGCAGCGTCTGGGCGAAGGTCTTGACCGTGTCGACGGTGAGGGTGCGCTCCTTGCGCTTGCCGCGGAGCTCGAAGTAGCCCCTTGGCGACGGCGTAGCGCACGTTGGCCAGCGAACGCAGCGGGAAGCGGAGCGAGGGCTTCTTCCCGGCCATGATCTCGCCGTGGATGTCCTTCGCCGTGCCCTTGATGCGCGGGACGAGCTTCTCTGCCATCGGTGGTTCCTTCCCTGGCTCGGACCTAGAGCGGTGTGCGGCTGCGCTCGAGCGTGTCCTTGAGCTTGTCGACGACCTTGGTCTCCTCGCGCTCGCTGAGGCTCAGGATCTCCCTGAGCGCGATTCCGATGTGCGGGATGTACTTCTCGATGTAGGAGCGCTTGAGTGCGGCCTCGCGCGAGCTTGGCTCGCCTTGCGGATGTAGGCGCCGAGCCGCCGGCCGCACTCCTGGAGGCCGAGCTTGATCTCCTTCAGGATCTCCGGGTAGCTGCGCGATCGCCTCCTTCGATTCCGAGGTGAAGGGCACCCAGGCCGAAGCGATGTGCACCATGATGAGCATCGGGGCCGAGGGCAGGGCTCCCTTCGATTGCTGGATGCCGTAGCTCCGCCAGCTCGTGGTGAGAACACCGCGCGTGATGGCGCAGGCCGATTGCTGGTAGAGGAGCGGCACCCGGTTGGCGAAGCGGACGAGCTCGGCGAGCTCGTCGGCGGGCCGCTCCCCGCCGTAGGCGATCCCGACCTCGACCTGGAAGGGATTTCCGCGGTAGACGGCCGGCGGCCGCGTCACGGCGGTCACGAAGTCGGCCGCCCCTTGCTGCTCGAGTCCCGCGCTGAGCGCCTCGTCGCCGATCGGCGACAGGCAGTTGGTGGGCGGCGCCATCATCTTGACCGCGCCGATGGCCTTGAAGAGCGCCTCCGCCGCGTCGCGGTGCACGCGCGCCGGAGAGGTGGTGGGCGCGAGCCGGGCATGGCCCAGGATCTCGTCGGCGGCCTTCGCCGACACGCGCGAGAACTCCCCGGTCAGGAACGAGTGCACGTTCCGTGCCCGCGTGTCCTTGAGCATCTTCATCAAGATGCCGAGCTCGACGCCGTGGGGATGCGGCTTGATCTCCTTCGGCTCGCGCGGGAGCTCGGTCGTCGCACGCTCGAATCGCATCACCTCGCCCTTGGGCGAGTGGTAGACGATGGTGGCGTGGGGGTTGGCGAGCGCCGTCATCTCGATGTAGCCATCCACCGAGCGCCGCCCCTTCTTGTAGGTGGCCTCGATCTCGAGCTCGACGCGGGTGCCGTGCTCGCATTCCCACGCGACCTCCTCGTCGCGGGCGATGACCGGCAGGTTCTTCCGGGTGTCGATCTGGATCTGGAAGTGGTGGGCCGGGCGGTTGGCGCCGGTGCGCGAGGTGATCGAGATCGGCTTCCCCGTGGTGAGCTGGCCGTACATGCCGGCGGCGGAGATCCCGATGCCTTGCTGCCCGCGAGAGTTGTGGCAGGCGAGGAACCCCTCCCCCGCGACGAAGTTCTCGCAGCCGGGAACCGACAGGTCATACACGAACGGGTGATCCCCCGTGACCTCGCGTATCTCGCGGACACGGAGCAGACAGAGATCCGATTCGGCGAAGCTCTTGATGACATCGATCTCGTTCCGCAGTTCCTCCGCCTTGTGGGTCGCCACATAATCCTGTCCAACGGCCTCGAGGTATCCCTGCGAGACCAAGTGGTTGGCCAGGTGGCGGGTCACGCGGGCCTGGGCCAGGGACGAGAGGCTCGCGGTATCGTAGGCGTGCCCTTCCTCGAACCCCTCGATCAGAGCCACCGACTTGGCCCCACCCGCAGAACCCAGGCCCAGTCCCGCCGCCCTCAGCAGGGGGCCGACCTCAGGCGTCACGCGGCTCCCCGCACCAGCACCCGCCATGCCGAACTTCTCCACCGGGAACATGCGATAGCGATTCCACGCCCGGCGGCGCGATCGGCGCTCAAGAGCCGATGCAGTGGCGATATCGGACCCATGAACGTCCAACCGCCATGAGGTGGAGGGTTCACGGCCCAGCCCTCGCTGGCGATAGGGTCCGCTCCTGGAGGCCACGACACCCTGCAGCAACCAGAGTGCCTCGACATCGGCGATGAGTTCCCGGCTCGCTGAGCCGAACATGAGAACATCCCGGCCCTTGACCCGGTGACCGTCGCCGCGATAGAGCCCATCGAGGAAGCACTGGCGGAGCTCGTGCGACGCGTGGAAGACGAACCATGGGACTCTCTTCGACCGCGCACCTCGCCCACACCACGCCGGCATCAGCCGATCGACGATCCCCCCGAACACCTTGACGCGCACGGCATGGCGCGGCCTTTCCTCGATACTGGCCGAGAGCCCCAGGAATCTCGCGGTGCGCATCACGTCATCGACCAGCTCAGTCTCACCGCTGCCGAAGGTGAACGCGATCTGGCGTCGATCGCTGTGTCCCTCGGCAACGTAGAGACCTAGAAAGCGCATCAGCGCGGGGGTGAGAGGCCAGGCGCTCGGCATCTCGCATGGCACCCCATGACGGTAGGTGCGCAGGACCCCGGTGGCTTCAGTCTCGAGCCCGAGCCTCTTGACGAGGCGGGCAGGAAGAAAGCCCTGGCTCTCGTACTGGCGCCAGCTGTCATCCAGAACATCGACATGACCGCCGCTGGCGGCGGCGAGTCGGAGGTACCGACGGGACCGATTCGCGCTCTTCTTGTGGATGGCCCTGGCGCCCTCACGCAGCGAACGCAGCAGTGCGAGCGGAAGCCCGTAAACAAATACGGCTCGGCCGGCGAGATCCTCAGCCTGAACCTCGGAGAGGAGGCAGATGGTTTCTACGCCCGCAGGCTCGGCCAGACGGCGCGGCGCGATGATGCAGTCATCAGGCTCGAGCGATCGTGCGGCAACAGCGCGAACTTCGTGAGCAGCCGAAGCAAAGGTGAACAGACTGTGGCATCCTGTGACCCGGACTCGCTTGCCGCACTCCGTACGGATCTCGAGGATCTCGTTTTCACGCCGATGGCGGATGACGTGGCTGACCGGACGCCAGTCGTACTTCCAGGTCGCCGGATCGAAGGCCGGGACGCGCCAGCCAAGGTCCGTCACGTCACGCACCTCGTCCCCATCCCCGAGCACTCCATCGACGAGCCGCCCGATCGGGATCCGTTCCACGCGGCCTTGCCGCTCGATGAGCACCGGCTCCTGGGCGATCAGCGACTGACGCAGGCGATGGAACTTCGAGCCATAGAGGAGCTGGCCGAAGACCTTGGGAATCTGCTGGCGCACGATCCCCGGCCCGTTGTCCTCGACGGCAACACGGTAGCGCGTGTCGGAGAGCTCGTAGATCGAGATCGTGATCTCGGGCAGGATGCCCGCCTCCTCGCAGGCATCGAAGGAGTTGTCGACCGCCTCCTTGACCGTGGTGAGGAGCGCCTTGGCCGGGTTGTCGAAGCCGAGGAGGTGGCGGTTCTTGGTGAAGAACTCGGAGACCGAGATCTCGCGCTGCCCGGAGGCGAGCTCCTGGGCGGTGCGGCGGCGCGGGGCGGCGCCTTCCGACCTGCCCTTGGCGCGGGCTCTGGCCGGGGCGGGCGGCGATGCGGCGGGCGTGGGTTCCGCCGGGACGGGTTCGCCTGCCCGCGGTCGAGGTTTCGATCGCGGCTTCGGCGCCGATTTTGCACGAGGGGCTGATGCCGGTCGCGAGCGCGGCTTCGGCTTCACCGCCTGGGGCTCGGCCTCGACGAGAAGGAGCTGCGTGGCGGTGGATGGGCCGGTCTGGGATCGCCCCGGTTTGCTGGCGCGCTTGCGCGGCGCTCTAACCATCTGCTGGATCCTCGTCGGAAAACTGGAGGTGATCTCCGGGGCACGTGGAAGGACTCGGGGATCCTAGCCAACAGGCGTGCGAGTCGCAACATGCGGAATCGTCCGGGCCTTCGGAAAGCCCGGATGATCGCTGCCGGTGGCCGGTCCATGTTTCCGCGGAAACAAGGGAGAGTGCCAAGGTGAATGTTTCCGCTGAAACAAGGTCGGCCGATGTTTCCGCTGAAACATCGTAGCTCGCCCGCCGCTCGCGCGCCTGCCACGGCGCGCGGTGGCGCGCCCGGTAGTAGGTCGAGCGCAGCTCCTCGGGATCCCCGCCCGAGGTCACCGCTGCTTCGATGACCTCGAGTTCGTCGTCATTCCTCTCGATCTCGTTCTCGGCACCGGCCAGCCACTCCCAGAGCTCATGATTCTCGATCACCCCACCTTCTCCCAGCACCCATCTCTCCCCACGCACCGAGACGAACCGGAGCTCGCCGTCCTCCCGCTCGCAGCGCAACAACCCCGCGTGCACCAGCTGATGGTGGAACCGGCAGAGGTAGACGAGATTCGAGCGCACATGGCGCCCGCCCTCCCACACCGGCACGAGATGATGGAGGTCGAGCCACAGCCGCCGCCGGCAGCCCGGGACCCGGCAGCGATGCCCATCGCGGAGCGCCACCGCCCGCCGCGTCACCTCGGGCACCGTGCGCGTGCGACGGCTCGCCGCGAGCCCCTCCTTCCCCTCCCTGACCACCCGGAGCGCACAGTCGCAGAGGAGCCGCTCGACGACCTCCCGCGGTAACGGCGCCTCCCCCGCGGCGTCATCGGTCTCGACCCAGCTCCCGCCATCCTCGCCCACGTGCACCACCACCTCGTAGCGCTCCGCCGTCCGGACCTCCCCCACCTCCCCCGAGAGCGAGTCCGCCGCCAGGT
Organism: Candidatus Eiseniibacteriota bacterium; assembly: GCA_963823555.1. Classification (GTDB taxonomy): domain Bacteria; phylum Eisenbacteria; class RBG-16-71-46; order CAVPCR01; family CAVPCR01; genus CAVPCR01. The sequence goes on from CAWGMA010000001.1 coordinate 2,282,968, forward strand.
AGACGAGCGCCTCCGACCCCGAGAGGCTCCCGCCAGCCTCACGCCGGATCCGCTCCAGCGCCCGCATCACCACCATCATCTCCTCCGCCGGGAGATCCACCACCATCCGCGTCGTGTGCGCGTTGACCGCCCGCGTGAGGAGCCGCCTCCGCACCGGCTCCCCCCGCGTCGCCCGCGCCGCCATCACCTCGAGCTCCTCCGCCGTCCGCTCCCGCGCCGCACGGAGCCACTCCCCCTCGGTCTCCGCCGTCGCCACCCGCGTCACCGCCCGCACCTTGGAGTAGGAGAGCTCGCCGCGCCTGAGCGCGCGCCTCGAGCGCCGGCAACGACTCGAGCGCGAACGCGACCCGGATCCGCTCCCGGGCCGCGACCCCGGTGATGCCGCAGACGAGCTCGAGGTAATGGGCGAGGGTGGTGCACCCGAAGTGCTCGTGGCCCTCACAGGCATCCATCTCCCGGATGAGGACCAGGAGCCGCCACGTGTTCCAGCTCGCGACCCGGGCCTGGCGGAGGAACTCCGTGTGCAGGGTCTCCGCTGTCAGATTGGTGGGAGGAAGCGTGGGCGCGACACGATCAGGCACAACCACGGGAACGGAGGTCGACATGGCGATGCTCCTTCCGGGGGTCTTGCTGAATTGTCGCGGGGAGGGAAACTCGCAATCAGACTAACGATGTCGCCATCGCTAATCAAGCACTTTCTGCACCTACAAGCACATTTCTGCGGGCAGGGACCGGATCACGGAGCGCACAACATCGCGCCCGCTCATCACTTCGTCAACCGCACTTCGCGAAACTGGACTTTCGCCAACCGCACTTCGCGAAACTCACGCAATCACGAACCGCACTTCGCAAAGCCGACTTCGCGAATCTCGCGCAATCACGAACCGCACTCCGCGAGACGGGACAACACGCCTGGAGGCGACTCCATGTTTCCGCGGAAACATCTGAGATGCCGGCGAGCGGGGGGGGAGCAGCGGGCGTCGCGACCGCAGCGATCGGGCGACCGCAGCAATCGGGCCCGGCCCAGTTACGGCGCAACCGTGAACTGAACGACGTCCGATTCGACGCTGACGCCCGAATCGAGAACCGTGGTCACCCACAGCGCATAGATCTCGCCGGGGCGTATCGCCGCGGTCCGGGGAAGGCGAATCCAGGGCTCCTCCGCCTGCCCGGTCCAGACCAGGTCCCCGCTGGCGTCCAGGACCTTGACGACATAGGTGCCGGCACCGGACAGGGGCTCCCATGACAGGATCCCGTTCACGACCACTTCTCCGGGCTCGGCCGGAACCGTGATCGTGATCGCACCCTCCACCCCGCCGCGGATCGCGGAAGGTTCGATGCGCAGCTCGGGAATCTGGACGAGGACCATCAGCACCACGGCCACCGCGGCCGCGAGCGGGAAAGCCGACGCCCGGAGCGATTCGATGAAGCGCGAGAACGCGCCAGCCTCGGCCGGAGCCTGGCGTGGAGCACGCGCCGCCGCCGGCTCCCGCGCTGCCGCCGGCTCCGGAGCCTCGACCATCGCGTGGGCCCGTGCGAGCGCCCAGTCGGGAGTATCGACGTCGGCCTCGTCGCCCAGCTCGGCCAGCTCGCGCCCCAGCGCAGCCAGCTGAGCGATGCAATGGCCGCAGTCAGCAAGATGCTCTTCGAGGACGACGCGCTCGCCTGCCGCCATCAGGCCCTCGGCATAGGTGACGAGGACATGTGGCAAGGGGCAGGCAGCACCCGCGCGCGAAAAGCTGAACCGCGCTAGCGTGTCACGCAGCTCGTCGAACTCGCGAGCGAGAGCCCGGCAACGCGGACAGGCGGCGAGGTGCTCCCTTGTCGCCGCCGACTCCGCGACCGTCAGCGCACCGTCCTCGAGGCGGAGGAGGGTTGCTCGATCGATGCAATCATGCCTTGAGGACGTGCTCATCTCATTTCCTGTGGGGATCCACCCATAGGAGACGGAAAACCAGCGCCCGGTTTCCGATCCTCATGCCGCTCCCGGCGACTTCGCTTAACTCTTTATTTGGCAATAGGATCGTCCCCAAAACCGGCGCTGTCCGCAAGCTCCCCGGGATCGCCATCGCGCAGCACCCGGTCAATGCCCATGGCCTTGGCACGACGCCGCAAGTCGATGCAAACACGCTCGATACGGCGATATATCGCCATCGGGTCCGGAGAGCCGATGGCGCTCGCGATCTGCTTGGCCGTGAGTCCCTCGAAGAAGCGCAGGCGAACCAGCAGGCGATCCTCGGCCTCGAGGTCCTGGATCAGCCGCCAGAGCGCCTCACGTCTCTCGGCGAGGGCGGCGTCATCCTCCGGAGTGCTCACCTCGACCTCGGCCCGCGCCTCGAGCGGCGGCCCCTCCTCATCCATGTCGAGGGATAGCGGTCCGCGCGCTCGCTCGATGTCGCGCCGGATCTTGGCGCGGTTGATCGCCGTGAGCTTCCCCTCCACATCGGCCAGACGCTGGATGAAGCGCTCGTAGCGAAGATCTGGAAGCTCGCTCTTGAGAATGTGGAAGGCCTCATGCGCCGAGTAGCCTTCCCAGTGCACGAGCTTGAACGCACGCTGCTCGAGGGCACCGAGCTTCTGGATCTCCTTGGGCAAGGACTTGCGGCCGTGCTCATGACGGAACCAGTCGAAGTAGAGGTTTCGCACGACCAGCTTGAGCCATGTCGCAAAGCTGCAGGGGCGCGGTCCGGCGGCCTCGTTGTAGTGACGCAAGCGACGGAAATCCTGCGCCTTGAGTTCCTCGAGCACGTACAGGTAGGCGTCCATGCGCGTATCGAAATCGCGCGTGTAGCGAGCGATGACACTGAGAATGAGATCGGAATAGTCGTCGACCAGGCGGTCCCAGGCCGCCTTCGGGTCACGATCGAGGAGTGCGATGAGGGATGGACCGTCCATGGTCTGGGAAGGGCCAGGATGACCCGGCGGTGACAGTAATCGATCCTCGGCAAGATGGCCAACCCCCCGCGTGGGGAGGCGACTTGCGGGCGCCCCGGCCACCGGGCGGCCGGCCACCAGGGCGCCCCGGCCACCCCGGGGGCCCGGCCACCCCCGGGGGGGCCCGCCCCCCGAGCCCAAAAACACGCGACCCTCCGCCCTCCGTCATCTTATCCAAATGTCAGGAGGGAGGTTGGACCAACAGGCGGGCGCCGCGACGGGCGGCTGTCTGGCTCGAGGTCCCCGGTCCAGGGGGCAGGCCCCGGGCAGGCCCCGGTCGGGCCCTCGAGCTGGCTTTTGAGCGGGCCCTTTTTGATTCTGCCGATCATTGATATGGTTATAGGTGACAGGTAGGCGGGGGGCGCCCCCAGCCAGCCGCCGGTCCCCCTCCATCAGGTCGCGATTCGTCCTGGCGCTCGCCCCAAGGCGGCGAGCGCGGAGACCGAGCGATGATGATGCGCGGGACTTGGGCCATCCTCTTGACGGCCCTCCTCATCTCGGGGCTCCCGGCCCCGACCGCGGCGGCGCCGGACCCGCTCGTCCAGGCCCAGACAGCCTGGCGGGTCGGGAGCTACGCGCGCGCCTACGAGCTGGCCCAGAGCGGGCTCGATGCCGCCGGCCCCCGCACCTTCGCCACCTACCGCTTCCATGTCGACATGGCCCGTGACGCCGGGCGCACGGCCGACGCCAAGGTCCTGCTCCGCGACCGCGCGCGGCGGCGCGACCACGATGCCGGGGCCGCGGAGTGCGCGCTCGGGTGGATCCTGGTCGGCGAGAACGATTTTCGCGGAGCCATCCCGCGCTTCGAGCGCGCCATCCAGCTCGCACCCGATGAGCTGGCGCCCTTCCTGGGCCTTGCCGAGGCCCACCTCGCGCTCGACGATCGCAACCTGTCCTGGCTCGATCAGCTCCGCAACCGGCTCGGCTATCACTGGCCGGAGATCACGGCGCGGGCGTACGTGCTCGACAAGACCGCGCGCTCCCGCGAGGCGCTCTCGCTCTACGAGGAAGCCGCGCGCGCCGCGCCCAACGAGGCCGAGATCCCGTATCTCCTCGCCATCGCCCAGTCGCGGCTGGGACGGTTCGGCGACGCCGAGCAGAACCTCGACCGCGCGAGCCGCATCGTGCGGTCGCGCCCTGATCCCGGTCCACTCTCCGCCCGGCACGAAGCCGCGATCCTCATCGAGCGGGCACGCATGGCATCGCAAACGGCGGACTTCACCCGCGCCCTCGACGCCACCCGGCGCGCCCAGGCCGAGGCCGCGCGCGCCGCCACGACCGAGCTTCTCGCTCGCGCCCTCGTCATCGAGGGTCGCGCCCGGAGCGCCGGCGCCGATCTCGGGGCGGCAAGGGAGCCCATTCTCGAGGGGCTCCGCCTCGCGCGGCGGATCGCGGACGAGCAGATCGAACGCGAGGCGCTGGGCGCTCTCGCCGCGCTCGAGATCGAGCTCTTCGAGACCCGCAGCGCCTCGGATCGCCTGAAGACCGCGCTCGCGCTCTCGGCGGAGACCGGCGATGCGCGCGGCCTCGAGAGCACCTTCGCGCTCCTCGGTCTCACCGCCGTGGCGCGCGGCGAGTACCTCGAGGCCATGACCTACTTCAACGAGGCGGCCACACGAGCCGGCGAATCGGGCAACGTCATCGTGCAGCAGATGGCGATCGAGGGCGCCGGGCGCGCCAAGCTCCTCCTCTCCGATCACTGGCAGTCGCTCGAGCTCGCCACGGCGGCGCTGGCGCTGGCCGATGAGATCGATTACAAGGCCGGCGCCTGCCAGGCGCATCTGACCGCGGGCCGCGCCGCCTTCCAGCTCGGGCTCTTCGATCGCGCGCAGGGGCACTTCGGGCGCGCCGCCGAGATCGCCGAACGACACGAGCTCATGCGCCAGCGGGGCCGCGCCTTCCTCGATCTCGGTCGCGTCGCCGCCGCCCTCGGCGAGGTCGATCTCGCCCAGTCCTGGTTCCGCGAATCGCTGGCCATCGCCGAGCGCGCCCACGACCCGGCGTTGCAGACCGATGGTCTCTCGGCCCTCGGCGACGGCTTCCTCGAGCTCGGCGCGTACGACGCGGCGCTCCAGCAGTACGAGCGGGCCATGACGCGAGCCACCGAGAGCGGTTACCTCGAAGGACGGCTCGCCAACCTGACGCGCGCCGCCGAGGTCCTCCACCAGCTCGGCGACACGCGGCGGTCGGTGGCGCTCTTCCGCGAGGGACTCAGGCTCTCCAAGGGTCTCCGCAATCGCGTTTCCCAGGCCGCCACCTACGCCAACCTCGGTGAGAGCTACGCCGGGCTCGGCGACTTCCAGAAGTCGCTGAGCTATCTGAGCCGCGCCCTCCAGCTCAACCGCGAGACCGGGAGCATCGTCGGCGAGGGCGATTGCCTGCTCTCCATCTGCCGCGCGTACAACGTGGCGGGGAACCACACCGTGGCGGTCGACCGCTGCGGCGAGGCCCTGACCTTCGCCGAGCAGCACGGCAACGAATCGCAACGCGCGCGCGCCTCGATCGAGATCGGGACCGCGTACGCCGGCCTCGGTGACCCCGATCGCGCCGAGCCCTACTTCCGCTCGAGCCACGCCCTCGCCAAGTCGCTCGACCGGCCGAACATCGAGTGGCCGGCCGCGGCCGGCATGGCGCGCGTGCTCGCCGCGCAGGGCAAGAACGAGCCGGCGATCCAGATGGGACGCGAGGCCGTCGACACGCTCGAACGCCTGCGCAGCGACCTCTCGCTCCCCGAGATGCGAGCGGGTTTCCTCGAGGACAAGCTCGAGCCCTACGAGCAGCTCGTCTTGCTCCTGGTACGCCAGGGACAGGTGGCCGAGGCCTTCCGCACCATGGAGTTCTCGCGCTCGCGCACGCTCCTCGAGCTCCTCACCGATGAGCCTTCAGGCAGCGATCCGCGGCTCGTCGCGCTCCGCCGGAAGAACCAGGTCATCCGCCGCGACATCCTGCGGGGGACCGAGGATCTGGCCGCGCTCCCGGCCTCGGCCGACCGCGATTCGGCGACCACCGCGGTTCTCCGCAAGATGCACCAGCTGAGGACCGAGCACGCCGCACTGCAGGCGGAGATCGAGCGCCGGTTCCCGGGGGCCGGTCCAGCCGAGGCCGAACCGGCGACACTCGATCAGGTGCAGGCCATGCTCGAGCCGGGCCGCGCCCTCATCGAGTACTACGTCACGGCGAAGGAGCTCGTGATCTTCCTCATCACCCATGACGGGGTGAGGGCGGTGACCCGCCCCGAGACCGAGGTTCAGCTCGCGGCGCGCGCCCGGCTCCTCCATGCCGCCATGAGCAACGAGCCGGGCGGGGCGGCTCAAGGCAGCTGGCAGCCGCCGGCGGCCGCGCTCGCCGAGGCGCTGCTCGAGCCGGTGCGGCGGGATCCGTTGCTCGCCGGGAAGCGCGATCTCGTCATCGTGCCGCACAAGTTCCTGCATCAGGTTCCGTTCCAGGCGCTCGTCACCGGCGAGGCGAACGGGCGGCCGCGCTATCTGATCGAGGAGTACCTCGTGTCCTACGCGCCGTCGGCTTCGGTCCTGAAGCACTGTCTCGACCGCGACCGCGGCCGCAAGCAGAAGCTCCTCGCGCTCGCCAATCCCATCCCCCGCGACATGACCGGCCAGGAGCTGCCATACGCCGCCGAGGAGGTGCAATCGCTCAAGCGGCGGTTCGGCGACAAGGCCGTGGTCCGGATCGGCAACGAGGCCACCGAGACCCGCGTCAAGAAGGAGGCCGGCGACTACGACCTCCTCCACTTCGCAACCCACTATGAGATCGACCAGAGCGATCCCTTGCATTCCGCGCTCGATCTCGCCCCGAGCCCCGAGGACGACGGCCGGCTCGAGGTGTGCGAGGTCATGGACCTCGGGCTGGGCGCAGATCTCGTCGTCCTCTCCGGATGCTCGACCGCCGTCGGCTCCGGCGCGGTGGACACGCAGCCGGCGAGCGATGACTGGTTCGGACTCACGCGCGCCTTCCTGCGCGCCGGCACGCCGAGCGTGCTCGCGACCCTGTGGCCGGTCAACGACCGCTCCACCTCGCGCTTCATGGAACGCTTCTACGAGCTGCTGCCCACGACCGGCAAGTCGCGAGCGCTCGCCCTCACCCAGCGCGAGATGCTCGCCGGCTCGCTCCCCGGCGCGGCCGAGTGCTCGGCTCCCTACTTCTGGGCGCCCTTCGTCCTCATCGGCTCCCACGAATAGCCGCCTCCAGCCCCGTCTCGTCACGTTTCTCGCGTTCCGCATCTCCCCTTTCCTCCCTCGCCGCAATGGTTAGAATGGCTCCGAGGTTGGGCCATCGCGCCCTCGGCACGCCTCCCAGGAGGAAATGGCATGTCCATTCGTTTCGATGACTTCTTACGCGGCATCGGGCCGCCGCAATTCCAGAACTGGGCCGTGACGCTCGTCATCGCCCTCGTCGCCATCGCCGTCCTCACCACCACGGTCTACACCGTGGATGCCGACGAGGAAGCGGTCATCCGGCGACTGGGCCGGCACGTGCGCACCGAAGGACCCGGGATCCACCTGAAGATCCCCCTCGGGATCGAACGCTCGACGCGGGTCAAGGTGCAGCGCGTCTTCAAGGAGGAGTTCGGTTTCCGCACCGCGCGCGCCGGCGTGCGGAGCGAGTACGTCGAGGGGGATTTCGGCGAGGAATCCCTCATGCTCACCGGCGACCTGAACATCGCCGATGTGCAGTGGGTCGTCCAGTACGAGGTCAAGAATCCGGCCAACTTCGTCTTCAACATGCGGGACGTGGTCGGTACGCTGCGCGCGGCGAGCGAGGCGGCGATGCGCCAGGTGGTCGGCGACCGCAGCGTGACCGAGGTCCTGACCATCGGCCGCGCCGAGATCGGAGCCGAGACCGAGGCCGTGCTGCAACGGCTCCTGGATGCCTACGGCTCGGGCATCAAGGTGGTCACGGTCCAGCTCCAGGACGTGAACCCGCCCGATCCGGTGAAGCCTTCCTTCAACGACGTCAACCAGGCCCGCCAGGAGAAGGAGCGCATCACGAACCAGGCCTGGGAGAGCTACAACAAGGCTGTCCCCGAGGCCGAGGGCATGGCCAAGCGTACGATCTCGGAGGCCGAGGGCTACGCGCTCTCCCGCATCAACACCGCCCGCGGCGAGGCCGACCGCTTCTCCTCGGTGTGGCAGGCCTATCGCACGGCCAAGGATGCCACCCGGCGCCGCATGTACCTCGAGACCATGGCCGAGCTGATGCCGGGGATCGAGACCAAGTACATCGTCGACGCGCGGCAGTCGGGGATCCTGCCGCTCCTGAACCTGGACCGGCAGACGAAGGGAGGTGAGGCGAAATGAAGAAGAACCTCGGGCTCGTCGTCCTCTTCCTCGTCCTCATCGTGCTCTCGAACTGCTTCTACGTGGTCGACATGACCGAGCAGGTGCTCATCACCTACTTCGGCAAGCCGGAGCGGGTGGTGTCCGACCCGGGTCTCCACCTCAAGGGTCCGTTCTTATGGAAAGTGAACCGTCTCGAGAAGCGGACCCTGGAGTGGGACGGCTACGCCTCGCAGATTCCCACCCGCGACAAGAAGTACATCTGGGTCGACACCTACGCCCGCTGGCGGATCGTCGATCCGCTCCAGTTCTTCCAGTCGGTGCAGAGCGAGCGCGAGGCCCAGTCGCGGCTCGACGACATCGTGGACGGCACCACCCGGGACCTCGTGAGCCAGTACAACCTGATCGAGCTCGTGCGCAACTCCAACCGCGAGATGGAGACCGACGAGGCCGCATCGATGTCGGAGATCGCTCCGATCCAATTCGGCCGCCAGAAGATCGCCCAGGAGATTCTCGAGCGCGCCTCGAAGCTCATGCCCGAGTTCGGCATCGAGCTCGTCGACATGCAGGTGAAGCGCATCAACTACGTCGAGGAGGTGCGGCAGAAGGTGTACGAGCGCATGATCTCGGAGCGCCGGCTCATCGCCGAGCTGACCCGCTCCGAGGGCCGGCGCAACTTCGAGGAGATCGAGGGGACCCGGGCCAAGGAGCTCAAGCGGATCCAGTCGGAGGCCGAGCAGCGGTCGGCTCAGATTCGCGGCCAGGCCGACTCGGTCGCCACCCGCATCTTCGCCTCGGCGGTCAACCAGGACCCCGAGTTCTACTCGTTCGTGAAGACGCTCGAGAGCTACTCGACCTCGCTCCGGGGATCGAGCACGCTCATCCTCTCCACCGACGCCGATTACCTGCAGTACCTGAAGGACTTGAGCCCGGGGCGCTAGCCCCGGGCTCGCCGCCCTCCCTCCCCCGGCACCGCCCGCCGAATCTGCCAACCACCGTTGGAGATCGGCGGGTCTTCAGTTATCATATGGAGGTGAGCTTTGGCTCGCCCCGGACCGTGGCCCGGCACTCACCGGTCAATCGAACATGAGCCTGTTGCCCCGGAGGCGGGGGCTCCCCCGCCCCACCTCCGGGCGCAGCGCTTCTGTGGACGCGGATGAGGAGGAATGCCATGGAATCTGCCAAGCATCTGGCAGCGATTCCCATCATGCTGGCTCTGGCGCTGACGCTCGGAGCTCCGGGACCGGCCGCCGCTCAGACCTTCGACATCGACGGCAGCACGGGACCGCACGGCCTCGTACTACGCTCCCAGTCGCCGGCCGGGGTCGATCTGCACTTCGAGATGACCTCGTTCGCGATGGAGCCCGTCGCGATCGACGGCGCGACCTACCAGAAGATCACCATGCCCCAGGTGTTCCTGCCGAACGACGCCGGGGCTCCCGACCTCGCGGGCCTGAGCCGCTTCGTGGCCATCCCGGAGGGGGCGAACGCCGTCTTCACGATCACGAGCACCAGCATGCGCACGTTCCAGGATGTGGACGTGGCGCCGGCGCCGGTGATCCCGCGCGAGAACGATGATTCGCCGCTCGTCTACCGGCGGAACCCGGCCATCTTCGGCCGCGACGCCTACTACCCGGCGAGCCCCGTCCTCCTCTCCGAGGCCGGTGACATGCGCGGCGTCGACGTCGTCACCATCGGCATCACACCCTTCCAGTACAACCCGGTCACGCGGGAGCTCCAGGTCTTCACCGCGACTCGATGTCCGCATCGACTTCCACGGGCGGCACCGGGGTCTTCGGCGAGGAGCGGCTGCGCAGCCGCTTCTGGGAACCGATCCTCGAGCGAGCACCTCCTCAACTACGCCTCGCTGCCGCGATCGACTTCGAGCGGCAACCGGGGCACCGATCGTCGACGGCTATCGAGTACATGATCATCTGCCCGGACGATCCGGACTTCATCGCCTGGGCGGACACGCTCAAGGCCTGGCGCAAGCTCGCAGGGCATCTCGACCGAGGTCTTCACCACCACCGACATCGGCGGCACCACCGCGACCGCGATCGAGAACTGGCTGAACGACGCCTACCTCACCTGGAACCCGGCGCCGGCCGCCTTCCTCCTCCTCGGCGACTACCCGGGCACCGGCTTCCTCGATTCGGGCATCACCTCCCCGATCTGGAACAGCTACTGCGTCTCCGACAACATGTACGCCGACGTCGACGGCGACAATCTGCCCGACATGGTCCACGGCCGCATCACGGCGCGCGACGCCGGCGAGCTCGAGACCATGATCGGCAAGATGCTCGACGTACGAGCGGGAGCCCTACACCGATCCCAGCTTCTACGACCACCCGATCATCGCCGGCGGCTGGCAGACCGAGCGCTGGTTCATCCTCTGCACCGAGGTCTGCTTCGGCCACCAGGCGAACGTCCTCGGCAAGAACCCGGTCCGCGAGTACGCCATCTACTCGGGCACCCCGGGCACGGTCTGGTCGACCGACCACCAACACCGGCGATCGTCGTCAACTACTTCGGCCCGAGCGGGCTCGGCTACATCCCGGCGACGCCGCCAGCACCTGACCGACTGGGGCGCCAACGCCACCCGCGTCAACAACGACATCAACGCGGGCACCTACATGCTGCTGCACCGCGACCACGGCTTCGAGACCGGGCTGGGGCGAGCCCGACTACGCAGACCGCGCATCTGGCCGGGCTCACCAACGACATGTACCCGTTCGTCTTCACCATCAACTGCCTGACCGGCAAGTACAACTACGCGCGGCGAGTGCTTCACCGAGCGCTTCCACCGCATGGCGCAACGGGCGCCTCGGTCTGATCGCCGCCTCGGAGATCTCCTACTCCTTCGTCAACGACACCTTCATCTGGGGCATGTTCGACCGCATGTGGCCCGAGTTCATGCCCGACTACGGGCCCTACGACCCCGTGCCCCGCTTCGCCACCGACCTGCGCCCCGCCTTCGGCATGGCCAACGGCAAGTACTTCCTGCAGGCCTCGCAGCTGGCCCTACAACACCGTCGAACAAGGACGACACCCACCATCTCTTCCATCATCACGGCGACGCCTTCATGCGCATGTACTCGGAGGTGCCCGCAGCACCTGACGGTGGACCACGATGGCGTCCTGCTTCCTCGGGCTCCACGACCTTCGCAGGTCCAGGCGGACGAGGGGGCGGTCGATCGCCCTCACGGTCGACGGCGAGATCGTCGGCGTGGCCGATGCCACCGGCTTCCCGCAGGAGATGATCGATCACCCCGCAGACCGAGCCGGGGACGCTGCGCGTCACCGTGACCAAGGCCAACCACTACCGCTACGCAGCCGAGGTGCCGATCGTGCCGCCCACGGGCCCCTATCTCGTCTACGACGCCTGCCAGGTCCTCGACGCGGACGGCGACGATGACGGCGTTCTCGATGCCGGCGAGGCGGACGGCCTCGAGGTCGACGCTCGAGAACGTCGGGGTCGCCCACACGACGGGCGTGACGGCCGTCCTCGATACCGAGGACGCCTTCGTCACGATCGTGACCGGCGAGCAGGCCTTCCCCGACATCCCGGCCGGCAGCACGGCGGGTCTGCATCGAGCCCTTCGGGATCCGGGTGGCGGGGAACTGCCCCGATGGCCACAACGTGATCTTCACGCTCACGGCGACGGCCAACGAGGGCCAGTGGGAGAGCACGTTCACCCTGCCGGTGCAGGCACCCGTCCTCGCCGCGGGGAGCCTCTTCACCGACGACGGCGGCGGGAACGGCAACGGCCGGCGCCGATCCGGGCGATGTGGTGACGATGACGGTGACGATCGCCAACATCGGTCACTCGGCGACGGCCGAGCTCACCGGCACGCTCACGACGAGCGATCCCAACGTCACGATCATGACGCCGGGCGGGACCGCGGGGCCGATCCCGTTCGGGGACGAGGGCACGATGGGGACCTTCGAGATCGAGATCCTCGCCGCCTGCCCGAGCCCGACCCAGATCCCGCTCCAGGTCGAGGTGAGCGCCGATAACGGCTTCCATGCCATCCTCGACTACGAGATGGCGGTCGGGCCGTGGTTCGACGACGCCGAGGCCGAGCGCGGCTGGACGCTCGGGGCGCCGGGCGACAACGCGACGAGCGGCATCTGGATCCGCGAGGATCCGGTCGGCACCACCTACAACAGCCAGGCTGGTGCAGCCGGAGGACGACCACACTCAAGCGCCGGGCGTGGTCTGCTTCGTCACCGGCAACGCGGCGCCGGGCGCGGCGGCCGGCGACGGCCGACGTCGACGGCGGCAAGACGACGCTCCTATCGCCGGTCTTCGATCTCTCCGACGCGACGACGGCGAGCGTGAGCTACTGGCGCTGGTACACCAACAACCTCGGCAACAGCCCCAACGAGGACTACGTGGGCGGTGGATGTCACCGCCGACGGGGTCAACTGGGTGAGCCTCGAGAACACGATGACGAGCGCGGCGGCGTGGAACCAGTACTCGTTCGACCTCGCCGATTACATCCCCTTCACCGGGCACATGCAGGTGCGCTTCATCGCCGCCGACGAGATCAACGGCTCGCTGGTGGAGGCGGCGGTGGATGACATCATGTTCGACGTGACGCGCGGCTCCTCGGCCGGGATCGATCCGGAAGGCGCGAGCGGGATCCGCACCAGCGGCCTCGTGTCGCTGAGCCCGAACCCGTTCAACCCCGCCGTCACCGTCGTCTATGGCGTCAGCGAGAAGGCGCCGGTCGAGATGAAGGTGTACGACGTCGCCGGGCGCATGGTGCGCTCGCTCGTGAGCGGGGTCGTCGCCGCCGGGGAGCACACGGTCGTCTTCGACGGCCGGAACTCCGCCGGCGAGAGCCTGGCCTCGGGCGTCTACTTCTTGCGTTTCGACACGCCCGAGGTGACGCAGGTGCGTCAGCTCGTGCTCCTCAAGTAGACCGGGTCCCCGACCGGTAGGGTGGTCGAAGCCCGGCCGTCGGTCATCCGCCCCTTCGGGGGCGGAGCCGGCTGCCGGGCTTCTTCATTGGCCAGGGGCTCTCTCGTCACATCGCGGGCGAGGAGCATGGCCCCGATCCGCCGCGAGGCGCCGTTGTAGAACCCGGCCTCCGCCGCCCACGTGCGCGGATTGTCGAAGGTCCCGAAGATCATGTCGAAGAGCGGGAGATCGGCGTAGTTGCTGCGATGCACGCCGCGCTCGTGGTGGATGCCGTGGCTCTCCGGACGCTGGATGAGGTAGCCGAGCCAGCGCGGGGTGCGGATGTTGGCGTGCTGGAACATGGCGTTGAAGGTGAGGAACGCCGCCCCGATCGCCCCCGCCTCGAGGGAGAGCCCGAGGAGCGGGAAGAAGACGAGGCTACTCCAGGTCGTGAAGAAGAAGGTGTCGAGCGGAGAGAGGAAGTAGGCGCCGAAGGCGTCGAGGCTCTCCGCCGAGTGATGCATCTGGTGCGCCCAGCGCCAGAGCGGATCGAAGGCGTGCGCGGCGCGGTGGTACCAGTAGTGGCAGAGCTGGTAGACGAGGATCCCGACCACGGCCCCCGCAGCACCGAGCCCGCCGAGGTCGAAGAGGTGGAAGTCGCCGAGGAGGGTGCCCCAGAGGGTGGCGACCCCGATCGAGAGGACGAAGGCGCCCGCGCTCACGAGGAGGCCGGCCACGCGCCAGAAGCGGGGGGCGTCGAAGCGCCGCGCCCGGTGGACGAGGTCGAGGACGAGGAAGAGGGGGATGAATCCGAGTCCGATGAGGGTGATCGTGTCGGCCATGGCTCTCTGGCTCCTTTCGAGTGTTGCGGGCGAGTGTTCCGGGCTTGTGGGGCGGGCCGTGCCGTCCCGTTGTCGTCTGGTGAAAGGTACGGCGAACGGACCCCGCTCAAGAATTCGCAGGACTACCGTATTTGGCAGGGAGGGCTACTGTAGGCGGGGTAAGTGGATGCGCGGTTTCGAGATGGCCCGAACGCGGGGCGGCCGTCCGGGCGGGGGTCACCCCCTGCCGGGTCGAAACCAGGAACCGGCTGGCGGCGTACAAGGCAATGTGGCCACGCTCTTCCTCACGGTTGGATCCGGCAGGTGATCGCGGCCCAGTCCTCAGTCCTCCATCACAACTGGCAATTGCCCCTGGCAGGGATCGAGCCCATGCAGTGTCGCTATCCGGCGAAAGCCGCACTCCGGATGGTTGGCCCGAGCTTCGCCGCCGCGCTCCTCGTGAGCGCGGTCCTTTCCGGCGCCGTCTCGCTCGCCCTGGCCGCGACGTCCTGCGATTCGCTGCTTGGCGAGGCCCCCTACCCGCCGTCCGAAGCCGTGGCCGCGGCTCGGGTGGCGACCTGCACGGAGAAGCCCTGTGCCATGCTCGCGCGCGGTTTGGCGCACCTCACCTCGGGAGAGGTCGAGGAGGCGCGCGAGGCCCTGGCCAAGGCGGCCGAGCTCGATCCCGATTCACCATGGCCGAGTTACTACCTGTGCATCGTTGCCCTCCGCTCCGGCGACACGCTCGGCGCGGTCGAGGCAGCTGAACGGACCGTTGCTCTCGTCCCCAACCTGGCCGGGGCGCAGGCGCTCCTCGGCGAGGCGCGCCTCGTGGCCGGCGAGGGCGAGAAGGCACTCGGTCCGTTCCGCATGGCGATCGCTCTCGCGCCGGGTCGGGCGCGCGGCCACCTCGATATGGGCCGCGCCGCGATCACGGTCGGGAAACCCGAGCTCGCGGTGATCGCGCTCAAGCGGGCGATCGAGCTCGATGCGAGCTGCCATGAAGCGTGCTTCCTCCTCGCGCGGGCGCAGATGAACGCCGGCGAAGTCGCACAAGGCTGCGAGACGCTCAAGAAGTACTTGGAGATCGCAGACGGGGTGACGGAAGAGGCCGAGCGCGTGGAGCGGGCGCGCGAGCTGCTCAGGCGGTTCTCGGAGCGTGGCTAAGTAGGTCGGGCGACCGCGGCCACGCGGCAAGAGGCAGAGAAGAGGAGACGCCCCTGCAGGAGACGGCAGGGGCGTCTTGCTTTCCTTGGGTGTGTCGATGGCGGATGGAGGTGCCGGCCGCCCGCGAGCCTCAGATCTCCCTGAGTGCCGCGAGCACCTGGTCGTCGTGGCCTTCCACCTTCACCCGGCGCCAGGCGCGGCGGATGACGCCGTTCCGGTCGATGAGGAAGGTCGAGCGCTCGATCCCCATCGACTTCTTGCCGTACATGTTCTTCTCCTTCCAGACCCCGTACTTCTGCGCCAGCTCGGCGCCCGCGTCGACGAGGAGCGGGAAGTTGAGATTGTGCTTGGCCACGAACTTGGCGTGCGAGTTGCGGTCGTCGGGGCTCACGCCGAGGACGACGGCGCCCAGGTCTTCCATCTCGCGCTTGAGATCGCGGAAGGTGCAGGCCTCGATGGTGCAGCCGGGCGTCATGTCCTTCGGGTAGAAGTAGAGGACGACGTGGTTGTAGCCCTTGTAGTCGGCCAGCGACACCATCTCGCCGCGATCGCTCTCGAGCCGGAAGTTCGGGGCCGGCGAGCCGGGCTCGACGGGCGGAGCGGGCAGCTTGGCGTGGGACGCCTTCTTGGGGGTGGTCGGCCTGGGAGCGGGCTTGGCGGGGGCCGGGGTGGTCGGGGCCGCGGGCTTGGGGGCGCCGGCCGTGGCCGGCGGCCAGCCGTCTTCTTGGCGGCGGCCCGGGCCGAGGCCTTCTTCGGGGCCGACTTGGCGGCCGTCTTCGGGGCCGTCGTCTTCGCTGCCTTCTTGCGGGCGGCCTTCTTGGCCGTCTTCTTGGCCACGGCCTTCCGCGCCGCCTTCTCTACCTGGACGGCCCGCTTGGCCGCCTTCTTGACCGCCTTCTTCGCGGCCTTCTGCATGGACTTGCCGGCAGCCCCCGCCTTCTTCGCGGCTTTCTTCATGGCCTTGCTGGCAGCCCCGGCCTTCTTCCGGGCCACCTTCTTGGCGGTGGAAAGGCGCCTGGCGAGCTTCTTCACCGCCTTCTTCATAGCCTTCTTGCGGGCCGCCTTCTTGCGGGTGGCCTTCCTGGCGGCCTTCTTCCTTGCGACCTTCTTCGTGGCCGCTTTCTTGGCGACCTTCTTCTTGGCGGTCTTCCTGGCGACCTTCCTGGTCCCGGCCATGGCCTCGGACCCGGCAGCCGCCTCACCGGCCATCTTCTCTGCAGCCATCGACACCTCCATGCGTCGCAAGCGCGAACCCCCCGCAAACTAGGGAGTTGCGGGGGGCGTCGCGGGAACTGGCAGGCCCGGAGGGACTTGAACCCCCAGCCACCGGTTTTGGAGACCGACGCTCTACCACTTGAGCTACGGGCCTAGCTTGTTGAGCCGTCAGAGGATAGACGGATCGCGAGCGGGTAGTCAAGATATACTGCTGCGGATCATAGCCCGACTGAGTTGGCGCTTGGGTGGCGGCTGGCCATGCCGCAGACCACCACCATGCGATAGGAAGATCAGTGAAGCCTGTATCCGGATATCCAGCGGGAGGCCGCTTGATAGCGGGGTGCGGGTACGGTCCGCTTTCGGCGGAGTGGGGGTGAGCGTGCCGGTTTCCCCTCGCAGCCCATTGAGATAGCCTGGCACCGCCCTGCAACGGGGAGCGGGATATCCATGCGGTATACTTCGCGTTAGGCCCACAAGGAACAAGCCATGGCGTCCATCATCAAGGTCACCCAAGTCATTATCGAGACCACGGCGGACCAGTACCTTGTGCGTTGCGGAACCTGTGGCGGTGATGGCCGCTTCAGCGGAACATGCCACGTCTGCGATGGCGTTGGCCGGGTCTGGGTTCGGATCCCTTCCGATTGGCACGGCCGGGATGCGGGCCTCCTCCGGTGTGGAACCTGCGGCGGGGATGGCCGCTTCAGCGGAACGTGCCACGTCTGCGATGGGGTCGGGGTCCTGGTCAAGTGCTTCCCAAGGATCGTATGTGGCACGTGCGGCGGAGACGGCCGCCACGGTGGCACATGTCACGTGTGTGACGGCGTTGGGTCCGTGTATCTTGGGAACGTGCGTCAGTACTAGCGGGGGCGCTACAACAGCATGCAGCGGACGGCGCTGCGCGCCGCCGCTGATGCTGAGCGTTAGCCGCACGAAGGAAAGCGGGAGGCGTCCGTTGCATTATCACGTGATCGCGACGCTGTCAGGAGGGCGGCGGAAGTCCGTCTACAACAAGACGGAGGAGCAAGCGCTCGCTCTGGTCGTGCAATTTCTCAAGAACGGGACAATCTCGGCGACTTGGGGATCAACGGCACAAACCTTACCAAGTTCTCGAACTCCGCGTGTATAGCACCCAAGCCTCCTGGCACAAGCCTTCCGGTGGCAGTTTGGAGGAGTTCGTGAAGGGCAAGAGGAATCTCTTCTCATCTTTCGAAAAGCGAGCGAAGAGGCTCCTTGGGCAGGACGCGCCGCGCGTCTTCGTCATCATGCCCATCCAGGGTGAGGAATACGGAACCCAGGACGAGCAGCGGATCTTCCGCGAGTACGATCAACGCTTCGAGCAGATTGAAGAGGTGCTGGCCCGTCGTGGATGCGTAGCGCTCCGCATCGACAAGGAGCACCCCCTCGAGGAAAGGAATGGTCGACCGGATCAAGCGGGAGATCAGTTCGTCTAGCTTCGTAGTCGCCGATCTCACCGATGAGAGACCGTCTTGCTACTTCGAGGTGGGCTACGCTGACGCCCTTGGAGTACCGGTCGTCTATGTGGCGAGCAAAGAGAGCGTCGTCAACCCTAAGACCGCTACCAAGATCCACTTCGACATTCACAAGAGCGTGAACTACTTCGTGAACATGAAACAGCTTCGGGAAAAGCTCCAAGCGGCGCTTGAGAAGAATTGGGACGCACTCTCAGGGCGAGACGCGGCGGCTAACAAGCCGACACAGCGGACGGCGCTGCGCGCCGCCGCCGCTGAACCGGAGCGTTAGATGGCCAAAGACCCACCGCGGGGATGTCGGACACGTTTTCGAGCGACACCGCGCAATCGCGCCCAAAGCAGGTCAATGGGCTCTTCCGGGAATCGTGTGGGTAAACGGGTGCCGATCGGAGAGCCGTGGATACTGACGCCCCGAAGCCCGGGGCTTGGACAGCGGCCCACTCTCTACCTCTCCCGTCAAGCCGCTGCCCACAGTCTCCACGGCTCCAACAACTTAGGAGCTGTCGCATGATTTCCCCCGCCCCGGCCTTGAGGCGTCGGGCCCGGCGCGATCGGAGCCCTCGGGCGCTGGCTCCCTGGTTTCACCCACACGAAAGCCGGAAGAGCCGGTCAATGAGATAGGAAGCCATGGCCATCAAGAAATCCGACCTCTACTCCTCCCTCTGGGCCTCGCTGCGACGAGCTGCGCGGCGGCATGGATGCCAGCCAGTACAAGGACTACGTCCTGTTCATGCTGTTCATCAAGTACATCACCGACAAGTACGGCAACAGCAACGACTTCGCCCCGCCGGTCACGATCCCCAAGGGCGCGAGCTTCAAGGACATGATCGCCCTCAAGGGCAAGAGCGACATCGGCGACAAGATCAACACGCAGATCATCCAGCCGCTCGATCGACGCCAACGCCCGGCTGGCCCGCAGCGACTTCCCCGACTTCAACGACCCCAACAAGCTCGGCGAGGGCCAGGCGATGGTCGATCGGCTGACCAACCTGATCGGCATCTTCGCAGAAGCCCGAGCTCGACTTCTCGCAGAACCGCGCCGAGCACGACGACATCCTCGGCGACGCCTACGAGTACCTGATGCGGCACTTCGCCACCGAGAGCGGCAAGAGCAAGGGGCAGTTCTACACGCCCGCCGAGGTCAGCCGCATCATCGCCAAGGTCATCGGCATCTCGCCGCGAGAACACGAAGGCGTCCACCACCGCCTACGACCCGACCTGCGGCTCGGGCTCGCTGCTCCTGAAGGTGGCCGCCGAGGCGGGCAAGCACATCACGCTCGAAGGGCAGGAGAAGGACGTGACCACCGCGGGTCTGGCCCGCATGAACATGATCCTGCACGACTTCCCGACGGCCAACATCCTCTCGGGCAACACGCTGGCCGCGCCCAAGTTCAAGGACGGCGAGCAGCTCCGCACCTACGACTACGTCGTCGCCAATCCGCCGTTCTCCGACAAGACCTGGACCACCGGCCTCACGCCGTCGAACGACCCCTTCCAGCGCTTCGCCTGGGGCGAGCCGCCCGCCAAGCAGGGCGACTACGCCTACCTGCTGCACATCATCCGCTCGATGAAGAGCACGGGCAAAGGCGCCTGCATCCTGCCCCACGGCGTGCTCTTCCGCGGCAATGCCGAGGCCGACGATCCGCCAGCAGCTCGTCCGCTCCGGCTACCTCAAGGGCATCATCGGCCTGCCCGCCAACCTCTTCTACGGCACCGGCATCCCCGCCTGCATCGTGGTGCTCGACAAGGAGAACGCCGCCGGCCCGCAAGGGCGTCTTCATGATCGACGCCTCCAAGGGCTTCATCAAGGACGGCAACAAGAACCGCCTGCGCGAGCAGGACATCCACCGCATCGTCGACACCTTCACCAAGCAGGCCGACGTCCCGCGCTACGCCCGCATGGTGCCGCTGGACGAGATCGCCGACCCGAAGAACGACTTCAACCTCAACCTGCCGCGCTACATCGACAGCACCGAGCCCGAGGACCTGCAGGACATCGACGGCCACCTGCGCGGCGGCATCCCGGAGCGCGATCTCGACGCGCTCGGCGCGTACTGGAAGGTGCTCCCCAGCGTGCGCGCCGCGCTGTTCGAGTCCGCGGGCCGCCCCGGCTACGCGCGCCTGAAGCTGCCGCTCGCCGAGGTGAAGCCCGCCATCCTCGGCCACGCCGAGTTCGCCGCCTTCCAGCAGACGGCGACGAAGCTCTTCGCCGACTGGCGCACAGGCCACGACGCCGCGCCTCACCGGCTTCGACAAGGACGGCCACCCCAAGGCGCTGATCGAGACCATCGCCGAGGATCTGCTGGCCGCCTTCCGCCAGGCGCCGCTGCTCGATGCCTACGACGTCTACCAGCACCTCATGGACTACTGGGCCGAGACCATGCAGGACGACGCCTACCTGATCGCCGCCGACGGCTGGGTGAAGGGCGCGCAGCCGCGCGAGATCGTTCAGGTCAAGGACAAGAACAACAAGCTCACCTGGCCGGAGCCGCACGACTACCTGAAGGGCAAGCGGCGCTTCAAGTCGGACCTCGTTCCCGCGCCGATTCTCGTCGCCCGCTACTTCGCCGCCGAGCGCGATGCCATCGAAGCGCTCGACAACCAGCTCGCCACGCTGGAGCAACAGCTCGACGAGATGCGCGAGGAGAACAGCGGCGAGGAAGGGCTGCTGGCCGAGGTGATCGAGGGCGAGGGCGACAAGCAGAAGATCACCGCGAAGGCCGTGAAGGCGCGGCTGAAGGAGATCGGCAAAGACCCGCTCTACGCGGACGAGCGCGCGGCGCTCGAGGCGTACGCCGACCTGCTCGAGCAGCAGACCGAGGCCAAGGCCAAGCGCAAGGCCGCGCAGGAGGACCTGGACGCTGGCCGGCATGACGATCGCCCCGCCACCTCCGGCTCTCGCCATGGCCGGCAGCTCATTGGTTACCCTTGTCGTGGTTTGCGGATTGGTCTGTTGGCACGGGAGGGTTCCCCGCGAAGGGCAGGCCTGATCCATAAGGCAGCAGGAGTTCCAGCAGCACCGCTTGTTTTGGGTGCGGCGGCATGGACTTCGTATTTTGCAAGGCTCAGCAATCGGTGTTTCCCTTGGGTTGCACCAGCTTGAACAGCTCGAACCACAGCACGCTGGCCAGCCCGGCAGCAAAGCTCAGCGCGAATTGCTGCGGGGAGATTATTCCGAAATGAAACACCTCGCGCAGGAAGGGAAGCACCAGCGCCAGCAGGAGAAAGGCAAAGGCGCCGCCTGTTACCCACCACAGCGCGGGGTTGCGGTTGTTGAGCGTGCCCGGGAAGGTGTGCTGCCAGGAAC